>CBDATG010000003.1:0-910978 GCA_965200145.1 Dehalococcoidia bacterium | reverse complement strand
CACGGCTACGGCCGGTGCGATCAGCCTGACATGGACGGCGCAGACGCTTGGCACCAGCAGCGAGGCGAAGTACCAGTACAGGCGCAAGCTCACCTCCACCGGTGGTCCGACAGTCGGCTGGCCAGGGACCGCCCCGTACGGCTGGACCGACATCGGCGACGGCTCGGACGCCGACTCCAACGCGTACAACGAGAACTCGCTCACCTTCACCGGCCTGAACGCCGGCACATCGTACCACGTGCAGCTGCCGCTTCCACTGGTCCGATGCCATCGGCGCATCGCCGCCGCCGCAACGCAGACGGCGAGCGCGTCCAATGTGCCAATCCCGGGCACCTTCGCGGCAAGCTCCGGCTCCGCTCCCGGATCCATCAATCTCACATGGGCAGCCGTTACCGACGCCAGCTACCAGTACCGCTACAAGCTGGCGAGCGTCGCGAACTTCCCGGCCGCCGGCGAGACCGGCGACTGGGCATCCGCGGGCTCTGGCACGAGCTACACCATCACGGGCCTGACGAACGCGGCGAGCTATCATGTGCAGCTGCGCGCTGTGGTCTCCGGCAGCAGCAGCCAGCCGACCCCGACCAGGACGGCGCAGGCGCAGTCGCAGCCCGGACCGCGCAACTTCGCCGCGGCGCAGGGCACCAACGCCGGCGAGCTGGCACTGTCATGGCTGGCACCGATGCAGGGCAGCCCGACGCGCTACGACTACCGATACAAGCGCGCGACGCAGGCGACATCCGCATACTCGAACTGGGCATCCGCCGGCACAGGGACATCGTTCACCGTCGCCAGCCTCTGGGCGGGAGTCAGCTACGACGTCCAGCTGATCGCCGTGACCGCCGTGGGCAACAGCCTGCCCGTGACTGCCACGCAGACGGCGCAGGAGCTGGCGGCACCCGGAAGCCTCGCAGGCACGATCGGCGACAACCCGGGCGAGATAGACATCACATGGAACGCCATCACCTCCGGACTGCCGACCGGCGACACTGTCGTGCAGTACCAGTACCGCACGAAGCTGCCGTCCGCATCCTGGCCGACCACCGCGCCTCTGGGCTGGGTCAACATCCCGGCGGCGAGCACGACGTCGCACACGATCACCGGCCTGACATCTGGCACGCAGTACGACGTGCAGCTGCGCGCCGCGGTCGCCGATGGCACAGAGGGCACTGCCACGACGGCGGAGTACCACAGCGATCCGGCGACGGCCGCGGCCAGCATCTACTCCGGGCTGGCAAGACCAGCCAACCTGCGCGCAACAGCGTCAACGACCGTGCCGGGCTCCATCGTGCTGGCGTGGAACCAGCAGTCCGCGTTCACCGCCGGCACCGAGAAGTACCAGTACCGCACGAGAATCGCATCGCCGCCGGGGGACTGGACGGCGTGGACCGACGTCCCGAGCAGCACGCACTCCACCACTGGTCACACGCTGACGGACCTGATGAACGGCGAGGATTACAACATCGAGGTGCGCTTCTACCACTCGAGCACGCTCGGCTCGTCCGCCGCGACCGCGGTCGTAGGCACAGCGTCAAGCATCGCAGTCCCGACCGGCCTGACCGCCGCGACATCCACAACCACTGCCGGCGCGATAGACCTGAGATGGAACGCGCAGACCGCCGTCACCGTCAGCACCGCCCTGTTCCAGGTGCGGACCAGACAGCGCACGACGCCGCCAGGGGCATGGTCAATGTGGGACCCAGTCCCGGATGACACATCGGCGGACGACCCCGACACGGACCAGCACGATGAGACGCGCCACACGCTGACCGGCCTCACGGCTGACCAGCAGTACGACATAGAGCTGCGACTCTTCATGTCCACCGCCATAGGCGCGTCCGACGCCGCAACGGCATCCGCGACCGCGTCCAGCGTCCCGGTCCCGACCGGATTGGACGCAACTACCGGCTCTGGTGCCGGCGAGATAGACGTCACTTGGACGGCGGTGATCGGAGCGACCAGCTACCAGTACCGCTACAAGCTGGAGTCCGTGGGGTCATACCCGACCACCGGCACGGGTTCCTGGGCGACGACAACGGCTGCGACATCGCAGACGATACAGAACCTGAGCGGTGGCGAGTGGTACAACATGCAGGTCAGGGCGCTGGTAACGGGCATCGGCGAGTCGCAACCGACCACAGCAGTGCGAGCGCAAGCGCAGACGACTCCCGGGCCTGCCACGCTGACGTTCGGCCACGGGCCGAACCCGGGCGATATCAAGATCGACTGGACTGCGCCGGCGATGAATGCGCCGGTTGAGCACTACGAGTACCGCTACAAGCTGGAGAGTGCGCTGACCTATCCGTCGACTGGCACCGGCTCCTGGGCAGAGGTACCGGACCAGGACGTCCCTGCCGACGGACAGGCCGACGAAACCACGGTCACGATCAGCGGCCTGCAAGCGGGCAAGAGCTACCATGTGGAGTTCCGCGTCTACGCCTCGAGCGCGATAGGCTACAGCCTGCCGCAACGCGGAACGCAGACGGCAAGACCGGTCCCACCGCCAACCGGCTTCATGGCTGGCGGCGGGGGTAACCCGGGCGAGGTGGACCTACAATGGACCGCACCCGCGGGCGTGACGATCCTGCGCTACGAGCTGCGACATCGCCTGGGCATGACTGGCGCGTGGTCCGGCGCATGGTCGTCATGGACCTCAGCCGGCATGGCGACGACCTACACCTACACCGGCCTGCTTGCCGGCATGTCCCGCACATTCGAGGTGCGCGCGGTGATGCAGACAGTAGGCGCATCGGCGGCTGTGTCAACCACTGGCATTCCCACGCCGGTACCGACGCCGGCATCCTTCTCCGCCACGACGGGAGTATTCCCGGGCGAGGTGGACATCTCATGGATGACGGTCAACGGTGCCACCAGCTACGAGTACCGATACAGGCTATCCTCGCTATCCGCCGATCCGTGGCCTGCAAATGAGGACTGGACCAGCGTAGCCGCTACGATGACCAGCACGACGATCACGTTGCTCGACGAAGGCGTGGCTTACACCATCGAGCTGCGCGCCGCGATAACCAACGTAGGCAAGTCCACCATGGTGGCAAGAGGCACGGCATCGGCACGCGGCGCAACGTTCATGGACCAGCGGCCGAACGTGCCGGCCATACATGCCGCATACGCCGTGGACGCGGCAGCCATACCAGGACGCATCGCCATCGAGCTGCCCGGCGGAACCGATCCGTTCATCTACAGACACCGCACCGTCAACCCTGGCCAGTGGTCAAGATGGTTCAAGGTGACGCCGCAGGCGAGCCAGAACCAGTTCCTGATACCTGATCTGACACCAGGCGTCGAGTACGAGATACAGGTGCGCGCATACACCGGCATGGCGACCGGCTTCACAACCGCGCTGACGGCAGAGGCGCAAGCGGCACCGCTGGTGGCAGCCGAGGACTTCACAGCGGGCGAGTCGTCCGGCGTGATACTGCTGCAGTGGTCCAGCCCGGCGCTGTACACACCTGACTACTACGAGTACCGCACGCGCCCAACCGGCACGCAGACGTGGTCGGAATGGGTCCGCGTCGACCACGAGGGAGACCGCGGCTCGACGCAGCGCAGGTGGGTCACCGGCCTGGAGTCGGGCATCTCGCACGACTTCGAGCTGCGGATGCAGACCGGCGCCGGACCAAGCCCGGTAGCCAGCTCCGCCGGCAGCGCGAGGTTACGCATAGCAGAGGTGCACTCCATCCGCCCGACCGTCCGCGAGGTGAGCGTCCGCGTCGGCGACACGATCGCGCTCACAGTGGACATCTACGACGGCCAGGAGGTGCTGGACAACAGCATCCCGAACAAGGCGGGATCCAAGCTGGTGTTCCGCTGGGAGGACAAGCTCGCTGACGGCAGCGCAGGCAGCGCCGGCGGCACATTCGCGACACCGAACAATGAGCGGCGCGTGACGTACACAGCGCCCAGCTCGCCAGGCAGATACATCGTAACCGCCGAGGCGCAACCCGACGGCGTATGCACCAGCCACCACGAAGGCGCGGCAGAGATAACCGACGCAGAGCGCGCCCAGTGCACCGCAACGTTCACGATCCGCGTCTCAGGCATCCCGGCAGTGCCAGCACCGCGACCCGACCCGGTAGACCCGACGGGCGCAATCCCGACGTCCATGACGGACGACAAGGGCGGCGAGTACACGGTCTTCACGCCGACCAAGGGCGGCACATTCACGGGCACCGACATCACGGTAACCGCACCCGCAGGCGCGATCCCGGACCGCACGGTAGTAGGCATAGGCGCAACCGCCTCGGACATCCCGACACCGGCCCCGGTCCCAGGCGCCACGATGTCGCTGGCAGGCAGCTACTACGACATAAACGCCATAGCAGACAACGGCGAGCCGCCCATACCGTCCTACACGCTGAACGAGCCTGCCACGGCATGCCTCCCCTTCCCGCAGGAGTTCCGCGCAGACCTGTCCAACGTGGTGCTAGTCCAGCGCAAGTCCGCCGGCGACCTGAGCATCCTCAGCACAAAGATCCGCTCCCTCTCCGGCGACCTAACCGTCTGCGGCACCCTGACCCAGCTCCCAGCCACCATAGCAGTAGCCCGCCTAGGCCTAGTCCCCGCCCCCGCGCCTACGACTCCATCCACGCCGGCGGATGCTCCGGACACTGGTGCTACTACGCCGGGCTACGCGATTGCTCTGCTAATGCTTGCACTAGGCGTGATATTATTAACAAGGATAAGCAGGATAAACAGGATCCTGCATATCCCTGTTAATGCCCGCACCTGATCAAAGAGGTTACGCTGACGCGTCGATACTCGTGACGACCGACTGGCTCGACGCGCACATCGACGCGCCGCACATACAGGTCGTAGATACCGATGCGCCAGAGGTATACGCCGCTGGACACATCCCTGGTGCATCCAACCCGCTTGACAACTACTACAAGACATCGCTCGCCGACCGCACGCACATACAGGGCCCGGCGCAATTTGCAGAGACGATGCAGGCTCTCGGCGTTGGCGATGACACCATTGTTGTCGCATATGACCGCCAGGGCGGGCTGTATGCGTTGCGATTGATGTGGGCGTTGCACTACTACGGGCACCGCGATGTAAAGATGCTGGATGGCGGCTATCAGAAGTGGGTTGCGGACGGCAGGGCATCGAACGCAGAGCCTTTCGCGCCACGTGGCGCAACGGACTTCACACCTCAGGATCCGGACAGATCGATGATCGCCAACCAGTCCGATGTGCTAGCCGCGATTGACGATCCTGACACTTGCCTGATGGATGTGAGAACAGACGGCGAATGGGACGGCTCCAACAAGCGCGGCGGCAAACGTGGCGGTCGGATCCCGGGGGCAACCCACCTGGAGTGGGTGAACTTTCACACCGGCGGCGACATTCCGACGCTGAAGACAGCAGATGAGATCAACCAGCTCCTCGAAGCACACGGCATCGACAAGACTCGTCCCATCATCACCTACTGCCAAGGCGGTATCCGTGCGGCGCACGCGTACTGGGTCGCCAAGCTCGTAGGCGCGCCAGACGTTAGGAACTACGACGCTTCATGGCGCGAGTGGGGTAACGATCCGGATGTCCCGATCGAGGCGGAGACGTAGCACTAGCGCACTTATACTAACAAGGATGTACAGGATGCGCAAGATAATATTAGCGATTTTCGCAGTGGCTGCCAGTGCGGTGTGGCTGGCTTTGGCATGCGGAGACTCGACACCTGAGCCTACCGCTACGCCAGTGCCACCGACGGCGACACAACCCGCCACCGACGCCGCGCCAGAGGCAACCGCCGCGCCGCCAGTTGCATTTGAAGACCTGCCGCGCAGGGATGACGCCGACCTAGTGGGTATCGATGCGTGGCTGAACACCGTGCCAACGACGATCGCAAATGAGACCAGTCAGGGCAATGTCGTCCTGATCGACTTCTGGACCTACACGTGCGTGAATTGCCTCCGCACATTGCCGTTCCTGAAGGAGTGGCATGCCAAATATGCAGATGTCGGGTTGGTGATACTCGGAGTCCACGCGCCGGAGTTCGAGTTTGAGAAGGTGCTGGCGAACGTTGAGCGCGCCGTTGACGAGGAAGGAGTCTCTTGGCCGGTCGCCCTCGACAACGATATGCGGACTTGGAACGCCTTCAATAACCGCTACTGGCCGGCGAAGTATCTGATTGGCATCGACAACGAGGTGGCATACTCTCACTTTGGCGAGGGTGCCTATCGCGAGACGGAGCTTGAGATCCGCAAGGTGCTAGAGGCGGCAGGCAAGGATGTCAGTGCGATACCGATCGGCGAGGTTGAGAACGTCCAGCGCGACCAGACGGCGTACGAGGTAACACGCGAGCTATATGGCGGCTACCAGCGCAACTACAGCGTATTCGGCGCATACGCACATCAATCCGAGTACTACAACGAGCCTGATGCCACGGTCGAGTACGTCGACGAGGGTGTGTATCCGCCGCAGAAGTTCGTGCTGAACGGTCTGTGGCGCAACGAAGCCGAGGCGATCGTTCACGCACGCGAAACCGCCGACCTGGAAGACTACATCGCCCTGCGATTCATCGGCAGGAGCGCAAACGTAGTGATCGATCCGCCCGAACAGGAATCGTTCCGCGTATACGTCGAGCTAGATGACGCGCCGCTGACCGCCGACCAGTTCGGCGATGACATCAAGCACGATGTCGCAGGTCGGTCGTACTTTGATGTTACAGAGGGCAAGATGTACCGCATCTTGGAGGTGCCGGAGTTCGGGCAGCACATCCTGAAGCTATCCAGCAACTCTGACAACTTCGCCATCTTCGCCTTCACCTTCGGCATATACGACGGCGGCTTCTAGTTGAACTGGCAAGCGACAATCGCCGCGACATTTGTGCTGGCGGTCGCCTGGGCTGCCGTTGCCTGCGGTGAGACAACCGTTGCGACCAGCACTACGCCCACTGTCGTGCCGGCGGTAGAAGAAGATGCCGAGGAATCAACAACAGCGGCGGCGGCAACGGACCCGCTCGCAGAACCTGAGGCGCACTGGAGAGTGAACACGCAGAGCGAAGAGCTGGACATCATATTGGCCACGCCCGACCTGGCGCCAGGTGCACGCAGATTCGCCGTGGTAATCACAGACAACAGCGGTGTCGTGCCGCTGCCGTTCGTGAAGCTTACCGCCTATCGATATGACGGCACGGTTGACAATCCGGGTCCGAGATCAGAGCCTACAGAGACGGTGACCTCCAGCTTCCAGCCGTTCCCGTACGGCGGGCGCGGCATCCATGTCTCTACGATCAACTTCACAGAAGCGGGAACATGGGGTGTCGAAGCGCGACTGCCACGGGCGTCCGGCGACATTGAGTTCGTAGAGGTCATCATGCCAGTGGCGGACAAGACCGAGTCGGTCGATATCGGGCAGGTGCCGCCCAGCGTTCCGAATCGCACACTGGCAGACGTGGACGACATTGCGGAGCTCACGACCGGTACGATGCACAACCCGCTGCTGTATGAAACCGCTATACCAGAAGCGATATCCAACGGAAAACCTACCGTGGTAGTGTTCGCAAGCCCTGCATTCTGCACCAATGCCGTGTGCGGACCGCAGGTCGAGGTGCTGT
The DNA here is from genome assembly GCA_965200145.1 of Dehalococcoidia bacterium. Classification (GTDB taxonomy): domain Bacteria; phylum Chloroflexota; class Dehalococcoidia; order Lucifugimonadales; family Lucifugimonadaceae; genus CBDATG01. The sequence goes on along the minus strand of CBDATG010000003.1, from coordinate 903,402 downwards.
CCAACCTGAGCGAGCAGTTCGGCGCACAAGCGGATTACATACACGTCGACCTGTTTGAGAACCCGCAGGAGATACAGGGCGACCTGTCGCGCGCAAGACTAACGCCGCTGCTGGATGAGTGGGGACTCGTCTCGCAGGAGTGGACATTCGTGATGGACGGCGATGGCGTGATCACCGGCAGGTTTGAGAACTTCGCACCTGAACCAGAGCTGGTTGACTCGCTGAACTCCCTGCTGGGCGCATCCTGACCTGCCATATTCCCTCAATCTGCCGCTGCTGCCACTGCGCTAGAGTCGCCCAATCCGCGCACCTACACAGTGCGAAGCACTTTATCATCCTGATACCATGATGCCTAAGGCGGGCCTGCGCGCACGGCTCGCTCGGTGCACACGCCATCCCAAATGCCCAGCTGACCTGTGAACTCAGATAACGGACACTTCGCGCCATCGTCGGCATTGATAGACAACCTGTTCGTGCCACTGGACGGTACAGAGTGGCATGAGCAAGCCGTTGCGCTGAGCCTGCTGTTCTCCGATTGGTTCAATGCCAAGCTCAACCTGTTCTTCTCGCTAGCGGACTTGCCGCCGTTGGTGAACCGCGGCGAGTGGCGCCAACGCGCACAGCTATCAGCATCCAATGTGACTACCCGCCGTGTGCCAGAGCATGCTGACGATGACCCGCTCTTGCAGAACGGTGCGCTCTACGAGTATGGCAAGATGATGGCGCACAGCTACCTAGACGAAATCAGAATGCGCTTGGACCATCTCAATGTGGACATCACCACTGACGTCGCCGCCGGCAGTCCTGCGCACATCCTCTCTTACAAAGCACAGACAACCGACAACTCGCTAATCGTGATGCAGGCACGCCCGCAGGTCGGTTGGCAACGCTTCGTCGCACGCAAGATGTCCGAAGACCTGCTAATGACCGCTACGGTTCCGGTCCTGATGCACAGCGGTGATTACCACGGCCACCGCGATTATCGCGGCTACGCGCCAGAGGTGGTGCTGCTACCAATGCGCGACGAGTCTGCCATGCTGGCTGCGATGCCTTTCGCGCTCTCAGTGGCACAGCTGGCGAACGCACGAGTGCGAATCGTCGACGGCAGCGACAATGACGAGTCCAGCTCCAGAGAGCGCACCGAGCTCATGGAATCGATCCGCTCAAAGGTCGAAGAGGTGCACATCCCGATTGACATCGTCAAATCACATCAGCAGATCGCTGATGCCATCGTTGAAGCGTCGGCGGCAGTGTCGAGTCCGTGGATCATCCTAGGCTCTCGCATGAAGCGCGGCGTCACGAAGCGCGTGCTGGCTTCACGCATCGACAACATCAGGCGCGCTGTGGAATGCCCGATAATCGGCGTTCCGGTGCAGGAGATACTGCCAAAGCGGGAATCTTCACTAGACCGCTGGCTCATGGAGTGGCGAGCAGACCGCGCGGCGATAGAGAACGACCAGCGTTGGTGGAGCCGCCGCTCAATGCAACGCTCTGTAACAGGCGCGCTAACACGCATCCGCCGAGCAGACGACAGTCAGCAACCGGATCCGCCACCCAGCGACGACCAGCAAAGGCAGTAGCACAACACCAGGGGAGTATGCAGACCCGTACGCGCGCGCGATGCGAATCCTGCTCGCATCCATGTTGATAAACGCATGTACGGTGCGAACCCTGGTCGCACCTACGCGATCCCGAGCTCGGCGCTGAGATCGCGCAAGGCGTTGTAGAGCGGCCGACCTCTCATGCGGCTAAGGTGCGGCATCCCGATCAAGACTGCGCCGTCAAGCGGTCCGCCGGTTACACGCCCCCACTTCAGCGACGCGCTGCCGAAGAGCCGCCGCTCGCCCATTCGCTCAAACTGGAACATCCGCTGAACCGCCGCCCAAGCAGAATGCGTCCACTCACGGTTCCCGTTGCTGATGATCGTCTTGGGTCGCAGCTGTTCCAGCACCTCCTGGCACCAGACGACGCTGGCATCCCAGACCGCACCAGGTATGTCGCCGGCCTTGTGCGTCCGCAATGGACACACCTCAAAACAAGGCGTGTCGCGCAGCACCTGTGCACCAAGCCCATCGCCATACAGCGCATCAAACGCCCGCTTAACCGCAATCTGATTATGCGCCTGCCCCGCAGGCTTCCCCCACTCCTCGTCCAGCCACCGATTGCGCGGTCCATCCACACAGCCATCCCGCTCACAGTCGTAGTCCCGAGGACGCAGCCGCCAACGGTAGTTCTCCGGGTCGCCGCCAGGATTAGTAGCAAGGAACACACGCTCTGCCGGACCCTCAAACATGCAAGGCGCGCTAAACCATGGCACCGCGTTGCGCCCGTCGGCGTATAGATGCGCGAGCTGCGGCCGCGCGCGACGCATGACGTCGCCGATGGACAGTGCGCGCAACTCTGCAAGGTGTGCGAAGGTGGTCATGGGAACGAGGGCGGGCAGGGACGCGTTGTGCAAGCTGATCAGTTAGGATTGACGCTATGCGTGTCAACCTGCGATACTAGCACAAAGGGCATGTATACCTGTTTACCGACAAATCGATAAGGGATGGACGCATCTTTGACATCGATCCCAGTGATACCCCCGGTGGGGCAGGATTGGCAACATATCTAACGCCTGTACAATGACTTAAGAGGCAACGCGCATGGCGCACATCAACTTCCGCAACCGAACGCTGTTCCACGGTGATAACCTGACGTTCCTGCGCGGCATGAACAGCGGGACAGTGCACCTGATAGCGACAGACCCGCCGTTCAACAAGGCCAGGGACTTCCACGCGACTCCGGACAGCATAGCTAAAGGCGCACGGTTCACAGACCGTTGGGCATGGGAGCGCGACACGCATCCGGAATGGATCGACGCGATACAGGACGACTGGCCGGCAGTATGGAGCGTCATCAACGCCGCCGAGGTCGCATCCGGCGAGGACATGGCAGCCTTCCTGTGCTGGCTCGGTGTGCGCCTCTTGGAGATGCACCGAGTGCTGAGGGACGACGGCAGCATCTACCTGCACATCGACCACACCGCGCATGCGTACGTCAAGGCGCTAATGGACGGCATCTTCGGGCGCGAGAACTTCAGGAACGAAGTGGTATGGTTCTACGACGATGCACCTGGCCGGTCAAATCGTTACTTCCCGCGCAAACACGACACTATTCTGTGGTACTCCAAATCTGAGAACTGGATATTCAATGACGACGCGATACGCGTGCCGTTAAAGGCTGCCTCGGTGAAACGCTACCAATCCCCGCGCGTTATTGGCGGTAAGTCTTACATCGGCGGCGAATCGGCGAGTAAAGGAAAGATCCCCGAAGATGTATGGCCCATGCCGGTCGTAAAGAAGAACAAGGCCAACAAAGAAAGCACCGGCTACCCTACCCAGAAGCCGTTAGCACTCTACGACCGCATCATCAAAGCGTCCAGCAACCCCCGCGACTTCGTGTTGGACCCATTCGCAGGATGCGCCACGATACCCGTCGTCGCCGAGAGACTCGGCCGCCAGTGGATTGGCATCGACATTTGGGACGCCGCGCATCAGATGGTCCTTGACAGACTACAGTTCGAAGGGCTGGCGATTGAAGGCAAGAGCGACAAACTCATATCACTAGGCGATGTGCACTACTCAACCGCCGCACCAGTCAGAAGCGACGATGCCGAAGTAGCCGCACCAGTGCTGAAACTGAAGTCCAAGCGACGCAAGGAACCGCCCGGACCACGCCAGACACGCGCGGAGATGCGTGCGATCCTCATGGAAGAGAATGGCATGATGTGCGAAGGCTGCGACCGCATATTCGACGACGCACGGTATCTGGAACTGGACCACAACACACCCCGTTCCAGCGGCGGCATCAACCACATAAGCAACCGCCTACTGCTATGCGGACCATGTAACCGCGTCAAGTCCGACACGCTCACACTGAAGGGCCTGCGCCAAAAGAACAGGCAGGAGGGCTGGATGAGCGCGTGAAAATGCGCGCAGAGTGGGAAACGACATGAACATGCCAAGTGCACTCATATAGAGACGGAGGCAACAAAGATCGAACCCCGAAGAATAGTGTTATTGGCCTTGCTGGCATCCGTAGCCGTAATCGTCGCCGTTGCCATAACAGCTCAACTGCCGTTCGCGGACCAAGAGCTAGATCGGCGATTGGTGTATGCGTGGTTCGTGCTGAGCTTGTATCAGGCGGCTGTCACGGCGTTTGTACTCCCATATACGATATATCAGATGGCATCACCGCGAAAGGATCGGAAGAAGCAACGCGCTCGCAGGCATAGAAAGAGGCGAACATGACACATATCAACTTCCGCAACCGAACGCTGTTCCACGGTGACAACCTGACGTTCCTGCGCGGCATGAACAGCGGGACGGTGCACCTGATAGCCACAGACCCGCCGTTCAACAAGGCCAGGGACTTCCACGCGACACCCGACAGCATCGCTAAAGGCGCACGGTTCACAGACCGTTGGGCGTGGGAGCGCGACACGCATCCAGAGTGGATCGACGCGATACAGGACGACTGGCCTGCAGTTTGGAGCGTCATCAACGCCGCCGAGGTAGCATCTGGCGAGGACATGGCAGCCTTCCTGTGCTGGCTCGGAGTGCGACTTTTGGAGATGCACCGAGTGCTGAAGGATGACGGCAGCATCTATCTGCACATAGACCACACCGCGCACGCTTGGGTTAAGGCATTGATGGACGGCATCTTTGGTCGCGAGAACTTCCAGAACGAATTGGTGTGGTATTACAGCGGCGGCGGCGCGTCGAAAAGGCGTTGGGCACGAAAACACGACACGTTGTTGTATTACTCCAAATCAAACTCTTGGACGTTTAACGTCGACGAGGTGCGCCAACCACACAAATGGGACAAGGGACAACGGCGAGCTGATGGGTCAAGCCGCGACTACGAATTGGGGAAAATCCCTGACGACGTAGTCGTCTTGAACGGCGTTATGCCGTGGGCGAAAGAGCGCACTGGTTACCCCACTCAGAAGCCGTTAGCACTCTACGACCGTATCATCAAAGCGTCCAGCAACCCCCGCGACTTCGTGTTGGACCCATTCGCAGGATGCGCCACGATACCCGTCGTCGCCGAGAGACTCGGCCGCCAGTGGATTGGCATCGACATTTGGGACGCCGCGCATCAGATGGTCCTTGACAGACTACAGTTCGAAGGGCTGGCGATTGAAGGCAAGAGCGACAAACTCATATCACTAGGCGATGTGCACTACTCAACCGCCGCACCAGTCAGAAGCGACGATGCCGAAGTAGCCGCACCAGTGCTGAAACTGAAGTCCAAGCGACGCAAGGAACCGCCCGGACCACGCCAGACACGCGCGGAGATGCGTGCGATCCTCATGGAAGAGAACGGCATGATGTGCGAAGGCTGCGACCGCATATTCGACGACGCACGGTATCTGGAACTGGACCACAACACACCCCGTTCCAGCGGCGGCATCAACCACATAAGCAACCGCCTACTGCTATGCGGGCCATGCAACCGCGTCAAGTCCGACACGCTCACACTAAAGGGCCTGCGTCAAAAGAACAGGCAGGAAGGCTGGATGTTCAAGCCCGGTCGGTAGTGGTAGCGGATCAGTGTCTTCCGCAAGGGAATGGAAGCCATCAGGTTGCGTCCACGCGCACAGGTTGCACATAGGAGATGCAAGATGACTATTACCTACAGTCAAGGCGACACGGACGGCGGTCACAGGCTCATTGACCAGGATTGGTTTAACGAATGGATGCTATCGGTAGCGGGATTCTTTAATCACCAGCGACTGTATCGGCTGAAGTCTGCCCTTGAACCAATCCTGGTTCGAAACAATGACCAAGACACGGTAGACCGTTGTAAGACATTCGTTAAAACGTGGTGGCGCATCGACAATATACGCAGAGACGAGAAGTGGTGCGCGTACGGCTTTAGACATGGGATTGATGATGATGCGTACAGTACCGGGTCGACAATGGGTGTGCTGGAGACGCACTACCAGACGCTGCCACTATCGAAATGCCCGTGCGTGCGCGAAAGGGACCTTCGTGCCCCGAAAGAATGGTGCGATAGGTGCAGCTTGTACAACCTACGATATCAGATTGATGCGTTAGCCAGGATGTGCGACACCGTCATGCATGCGAAGATGGATGAAGTGCTTACAGTACGCATACCAGTCGGCGCAGTATGTTTTGACGACCGCGAGCGTGAGTGGAACGAAGTCGGCAACTTCTGGATGTCAGATGTCATTGCAACATCATGTCTAGAGACATCCTTGAAGACGCTGTGGCACATCGAACATCCTGGCACGCACCCAGCCGAAGCACCGACCCGCCGCTCGGAAGGCGCGCACAACTTGAAGTGGTTTTATAAGCAACTAGAAAACCGGCACGATGAAATTAAGTCATACGCATATGGGATGCCCATCCTAGCGCAGTGCCTGAAGGTCCGGGAGGAAGGATTTGATGCGATCGATCATATGTTCGAGTGGTTGCTAGATGGTAACCAGGAATGGATCGCCACACACTACTCACACGCAGAAACGAATTGGCCACCGCGAATGATGGCTCCGTTCTGGAAGTTCGTAACGGCGGTAGGTGTGTATTTCGTTGCGATTGACCAAGACACATCTGACAGGTTTGATATGCCCCACGAAGTATCGCGGCAACTCCAGGTGCTTGACCTCGTCAAGCAGGACATTGACATTAGCGAGTACGAGTCCCAAGTGGATAAACGCTATGACCAACCGGCACTCTAAGAGTTTCATAGGAAACTGACGAGATGGGATCAAGACGATGCCAGTCGCACCATGGTGTTTACATGACACTAACCCGACACGCTTCCACGCATCAGCGATGGAGACCGCGAGTCGGCCAAGTTGACTTACACCCCCGTTGCATCGGCCTTCGCTTCGGTGTACGCAGTGATACCGGTACCGTACGTTGTCGGTCGGGGATTGTTGGCCAGACACGCCGACAACAAGACCGTCACGCGCGAAGACTAATCAACAAGAGCAACGACTTTCATGCAACGCCCGATAATCTAGCGTCTGACGCGCTCTTCACGGATTCCATCAACTCGGCGATATCATGCGCCTTCCTCTCCATCCTTCGTGCGAAACTCGTTGTCATGTCAGATGTTGACCTCCTCCCATCAGGTGCCCCGCTGGTCCAGGGTCGCTCCCAGTGTACGCTGGATCGCCCCTACGCTATAATCACGCCAACGCCATTCCATAGCATACCGAGCACGCGGAGGACCTTAGCATGGCCGAAGCCTCGATTCCAGACACCCCTCAGATCCTGACGCTCGTCGGGGCCGACGTAGTCATGGGCCTGGGCTATTGGCCCGCTACTCACTTCGGCATCATCAAACCGGCTCCGATTCCCGTTTGGACGCAGGAACAAACGCGCGCTTGGATTGAAGAGGCTGGCGGCAAGTGTCCGAAGTGTGGGATTGAGCTGACTCTTGAAAACACTCACATTGATCACATCTTCCCGAGATCCAAGGGCGGACAGAATTGGGGTGTGAACTTACGAGCCTTATGTTGTAGCTGCAACTTGGCCAAAGGCGATGACATCGAGTTCGTCACCGTTGAAGCGCTCCGGGGGACCGTGCTCGGCGACTTGTCAGCGGGAGCCTTCAATTTTGCGGTGGACGCAATCAGCCGAATCAAGTGGAGCGACATCATTGCGATCCTCGCGCAAGCCAAACGCTCGGCCGCCTCGATCGTCGTCCTCGCCCTATCGCCGAAAGCTGCCATCCTTATCGTAGGCGGAGTCGTGCTGGTCGTCGCAGGATATTTCGCAGTGAAGTGGCTGCTGGAGCATGCGGACGGCGAGCGGCGATATGTGCGTCTGGCGCAATCGTTGCGCGAATCGCTATCGCACTTGGCGCACCACGCGGGCAGGCTGGCGCGCCATCTGGAAGGCGCGACCGAGCAGGCGCGTAGGCTGCAGGCCGGCATGGGCGGGTTGGCATCGCAAGCCGGTGGCGTAGCGGGACACGCAGCACTAATGGCGCGCGACGCATCAGCATCTGCACACGCACCTACGATAGCGCACCATGCAACGCGGATGGCACACGACGCGGGCAGGGTGTCGGGACAGGTGGCGCGGACAGCTGGCGGCATAGCGGGACATGCTGGACGAGTATCTGCGCGGCGCGTGGGAACCGCGGCGGGACAGGTGCCAGGCCGCGTGGGCAATGTGGCAGGAACGGTAGGCGGAGTGATGCGGGGTATGGGACAGGCGCACGGAGTAGCGGAAGGTGCGTTGGGTCGGGTTTCCGGCGCGATGCCGCGGTTTAGGCGGAGGGCCGCAGAGGCGTGAGGAACATGGACTGCGAAATCCGCGACATCTCGTCCTAAGCAGGTATACTTACGACATGATATCAGGTAAGTTGACCTAGACCAACAAAGGGGGAATCGATGGTCCAAGAGCCGCTGAAGTTGCGATTCGTAGGTGCGTTAGTCGAACAGTTGGGAGCACAACTCTATCCTTCCGCGACGGCTACGGTCGCTGAGTTGGTCTCCAATGCGTGGGATGCCGATGCCAAGAACGTATGGGTAACCATACCGTTGGGGGAGAGGTGGTCTCCGGAGAGCGAGATTACTGTCTTGGACGACGGCCACGGGATGACACGTTCCCAAGCCCAGGAACGCTACTTACAAGTCGGCAGGAAAAGAAGAGCGATCGACGGTGAAAAGACGCAAGGCGGTCGCGCGTTGCACGGAAGAAAGGGCATCGGTAAGCTAGCTGCATTCGGCACAGCAGAGAGACTGCGATGCCTAACTTTGGTAAAATCGGCCGAACCAACGTTGTTCGAACTGGATTACAACAAAATCCGAGAATCAGACCCCGGCGAGGACTGTGAGGTAGAGGAACTTCCCGTCGATAAACCGCTAACGGACCCGTATGATAACCAACTAGACAGCGGAACCTTGATCCGATTACTAAATCTGCGCGTCAAGCGGGCAATGTCACAGACACGATTCATCAGGTCAATGTCTAGGAGATTCGCGATTGATCGACACGAAATGACAGTCCACATCAACGGGGAGGCTCTGGAACGCTTCGATATGGACCTTGAATTTAGGTATCCTAAGGACCAAGATCCGGCGACGGATGGCGTGACGGTTGACGAGTTCGGTTGGGGGATTGAAGAGATTGCGCCAGACAAGACCGTGCGCTGGTGGATCGGATTTACACCCAAGCCACTAGAGCATGAAGACCTACGTGGCGTTTCGGTGATAGCCCGGGGCAAGATGCTACAGCGTCCGTTCATGTTCGGTCGTTCGGGCGGAGTTCTAGGGCAACTAGGACAAGAGTACCTCGTCGGTGAGGTAGTTGCTGATTGGTTGGACACGGGGGTTGACGTCGAAGACGACCTTGTGCAGACGAATCGCGACCAGCTCCAGTTGGAGGACGAACGTGTCAGTGGACTGCTCGAATGGGGGAGCAATCGAATAGAATGGGCGTTGGCTCAGCGCGTCAAAGCGCGCCGACAAGAGGTTGATGACCTGCCTAAAGATCGAGAAGTATCAGAACTACTAGAGGATTTTACACCGACCGAGCGACGGATTCTCATGAACATCGCCAAAAATGCCGCCAAAATCGGTGATCCCGACCCCGCTGATATTCGAGCTTTCATGGTTGAGGTCATTAACAGCCACAAAGACAAGGCCGTTCGTGAATTGATTCAGAAAGTGAGTGAGGAGGCAAACCAGTTCCAACCTCGCTTCTGGAACTTAGTACGTGAATTCTCGTTGATCGACGCTCGCCGGACATTCACAGTCGTCCAAGCACGTCTTAAGACCATCGAACGACTTGAAAAGGCCGTTAATTCAGGTGCCAAAGAAGTCCCAGAAATTCACGGTATCATTAAGGACTTTCCCTGGTTGATTGATCCGAGGTTGAGTTTACTAGGGGATGAAGTGGATCTCCGCGAGATTAATTTCCAGTGGGAGCCGGACATCGACGAGTCTGGCTCGCGTTTGGATTTCTTGTTCGCGCTTCAGCCAAAACCGCCGGCAGGGGTCGACGAAGTAATGGTTGTCGAGATCAAACGATCGAGATCATCGAGCGGCGAGCCATACGCCGCTAACGAACGCCATCTCAATAAGTTTCATGACTACGTTCTCGCTGTTGACGACCATTATCGACTCGGCACCCAAAGGCCAAGGGTTACCGGACTGATGATCGCCGATCGGTACACCAAGAAAGCTGACAGGCTCCGTGCAAGCTTGGAGACATCAGAAGTAGTGTCGCTTAAATTCAGCACATGGAGCGCGCTGATCGAAACCACGAAACGCCTGCATACTGGTTGGCTTGCGGTCTCCGATGCGGCATCAACGGCCAAGAAGTCAGGGTGAACGTCTATCCGTTGATATGTGACCTCTAGCTCAGGGTGTTCAGCCGTGGTAAGAACGGGTGAAGCGTTTCGACAACTATTGGCGTTCGTTAGTCGCTCGGAAACGCGTCGTCTCGTCGGCCGATGCTCAACGTCCGTATCTATCTTCTCAGGCGCAGGCGTCGCTGACCTCGGCTACGCACGATCCGGGTTCAAGGTACTCGCCCAAGTCGAGATCGATCCCGATCGCGCTGCTGCCGGGCAGGTCAACTTCCCAGACTCAGCTTGGTTCGTCGCCGATGTTCGCGATTGCTTGGCCGATGTGGCGGACCTGCGGGACCCCAGCGGGGACCGGACCGATGTACTGATCGCCACTCCCCCGTGCCAGGGTATGAGCAGCTCGAACCCCAGCCGGGGTAAGCGGGCTACCCCGAAAGCCGACGCGTTAGACGAAAAGAACGGCTTGATACTAGAAGTCATCGCCTACGCTAAGGCGTTGCGTCCGCGTATGATCGTCTGCGAGAACGTGCGACAGATACTCACTCTGACAGTCCGCCGCGAAGGACGCAGACGCTTGGTGATGGACCTTCTTCGCGACGGACTCCCGGATTACCACTGGTTCAAGGGTGTCGTGAATGTCGCTGATTACGGTGTGCCGCAGATACGTCGGCGAGGCCTCATGGTCGCGGTGCGCCGCGATGAACCGAGCTTGCGGGTGTTGCTAGAGCAAGGATTGTTGCCGTGGCCCAGTCCGACACATGCGGAGCACCCGACTGGCGGCCTCCAACCGTGGGTAAGCATTGAAGAGTATCTCCGATCTCTCGACCATCAGCAGTTGGACTCGCAAAGCAAACAGACGGCTACTGGTGACCATCCACTGCACTACGTGCCGGTTTACGGAGAGGCTCGGTATCTCCAGATAAGCGAGATTCCGCCGCACAGCGGCCGGAGCGCGTACGAGAATGACCGCTGCCCGAATTGCGGTGTAACCGGTGTTGAGGTCGGTACGGTCGAGTGTCCAGACTGCGGCGGCGTAATGAGCAACCGACCATTCGTATTGCGTGATGGCATACCCTCACTGGTCAAGGGATTCAAGTCGAGCTATCGCAGGATGAAGTCCGACCGTCCGGCATACACGATCACGACGAACACCAGCCATGTCGGGAGCGATTTCAAGATACACCCCTGGGAGCACCGAGTCTTGAGCCCGTTGGAGTGTGCTGACCTTCAGACGATCCCCCGAGCCTTTGATTGGTCACACGCGATTGAAAGCGGAAGGAAGTACCTGGTCAGGAAGCTCGCAGGCGAAGCGTTCCCGCCTTACTTCACCTATCAGCATGGACTGGTATTGAAATCACTGCTGGACGGTGATTTCCGACGACTCCCAGACAGGTTGATGGCGGCATCTTGACGACCATCTGGAGTCTCACGATATACATCGGCCCGTGTGCCGACAGTAGCGCACCATGCATAGTATGTGGCGCGGACAGCTGGAGGCATAGCGGGACATGTGTTGGCGCGCTCGTGGGTAATGCAGCAGGAACGGTAGGCGGAGTGATGCGGGGTATGGGACAGGCGCACGGAGCAGCGGAAGGCGCGTTGGGTCGCCTGTCCGGAGGCAGGTTTGGTCGGAGGGCTAGCGGCGATGTGGTGGCAGCTTAGTACTTCTTGGTCGGCAAGTGCGGACCAATATGTCCGATTTCGACTAGGCGCTCTGAGGCGACGATGCGGAGGTGAAGACGGTCGCCTTTGGTAATGTTCGTGTGTAGCATGAAAAGTTCGCTATTGCCATCATGAGTCTTGAATCTGCGTTCTTCGCGCAACGATGGGTCGTCTTCGACACTCGCGCTCTCTGAACGGACAATGCTGGACCACGGGTCCGGTGGCAGAGCACTTTCCATTCTCTTCCAACGGTTACTGCAATCGTTTAGTACTCCTAGTGTCCTCACCACTTTTCTCAACAGACCGCCATTGATCCGTTTCAGATACGCACCAAAGTCTTGTCCGAATAGCAGATCTGGATACGCGTTGTTTCGGTGTTGCCAAAGTTCCGTAAACGAGCTCACATCCCTCACTTCGTCCAAGTGACGTTTGAGTATGGATGGGACATGAGATGCATCGCCGAGATTGTCAACACGATCCGACCGTTGTTGAATACGGCCGTCATCATCCAACTCGTCGTAATGGACAGTTAACTCGTCGCGTCGCCAAAGCTGGTCTGAAGGAAAGCTCAAGGCTACCCCATCAATGAACGCACAAAGTAACAACGGCGCGCCATCAATCGGCGACATTGTAATTGGCTGGCACCCGGTGGCCTCGCACGTACGCAATCTGTCCTTAATATCTTCGTGTAGCCCGATATCGGCCGGGTATTTGGTTTGGATGCGTTGCCACCAACGTGCCTCTTCAAACATGCGTGCGCCAAAGAATGCAATGGCGGGGGTCCGGGACCGAGCTACCGTCGGAACATTCCAAGTCGCCAAACAGTACGAATGACCTAAGAGAATGTCCTGCAACCTTGGCCAGATAGAGTTGGGTCATTGCGCCTGTTAGCTCTTTCAGCCACGCAATCGCATCGTGCCGATCGGCAGGAGTGACGCTGGAGTGGTTAAGGACCCATTCTCGCATACTATCTCAAGTCCTTCGGAGCCAAGAGACGCGCAAGATTCTCATCAGCCTGATCAAAGAACCCCTCCGGCCACTCCGACAGCCTGCCGTCCTTGTCAATCTTCGGTGAGGTGACCGTCGCAGTGTTCCCTTCACGCTGGAAGTAGTTGAACGTCACGTCGTCCGGCTTGATCAGACCGTCGCGGACCGCGATGCGCACACCGTCCATGAAGTGGTCGCTGTGCGTCTCTACGAATATCTGCACACCCGCTGATGCCGCACGTGCTGCAAGCTCGCCCAGCTTCGTCTGCCCGCGCGGATGAAGGTGTGCTTCGGGGTTTTCTATTAGGCAGAGCGTCCCGGGCTCGGATAGGAATGCAAGTATGACGGGAAGGGTGTAAGACAGGCCGAAGCCTACGTTGGTGGCGCGGTATGGGCGAGTAGGTACGTCGCCCGGTTGGTCGAAGCTGAAGCCAGGGATGATTAAACCAGCTGCTTCGACATTCCGCATGTCTAGGTGGGCACCTGGGCTGATTTCCTGTGACCAAAGGTCTACTACGTCAATGAGTAATTGATCGCGGCCGTTCACGCACCGTGGATCTGTTCCGGACCATGAATCGCGTTGCCGCATATGTAAATAGTTCAGGGCGAACTCTCCAGTGCGTCCAAAATCGCCAGTCAGAGCCCGGTTCATCGATTGGGGATGTGAGGAACGCGGGCCGATCCGATCCGCCGAAACATAAACCAACCGGCCGGTGAATGGTTGAATTTCATCCCATCCATCGGGTAGGAAGTCTGTGATTTCTGATCCTGGGAGTGTTGCAAACAATCCGTCATGGCTAGCGGAAACGCCGACTTCAGGTGTGGAATGTTCAAATTCGAGTTCCCACTCGAAATCGCTTTCGGTACTGTGCAGATGAAAGCGTACATAAGGGACGACATCACCATCATGAATTACGTCGGTACCAGTACCAAGGTCAACCCTTTCACCGACTAGGTCCAGCCTGCCTCGGGCCAAAGATCGTGATTCAACCGACTGACGCAATAGCAACAGCGATTGGATTACGCTACTCTTGCCAGTACCGTTGAGTCCACACAGTAGATTTAGCTGTGCACAATCCAGTACCAGATTTTCAAAACACTTGAAGTGCCATAACTCAACTTGGCTCAGCATGCAATGAACCCCGCGATTAGTTCGTCGATAGCCTTGAACCGCTTCCGAACGCGATCCACTGAACCAGTTGCCCACGAGATTGATGCGTCAAACTCTCGATCCTGGCATAGGTCGTAGAATCCCGACCTCAGTTCCGATTCCCGACCGACAAGTAGCTCCATTTCTTTAGGAGTACACAACGCGAGATGGAAACTCCAAGTCTCAAAGAGCGCTCGATTAATCGGTCTTCGATTGCCTCCCTCCCTCTTCGGTTTGCGAAACGCTTCATCTCCAAACAGTTGGCGAGACGCGCGCATCGCCTTGAAGAAGAAATGCTTCAAATCCTCGCGTTCTGATTCGTCCGCACCGTTCAACCGTCTCATCGCATGTCCAAGGAAGGCATCCATGTTTCCGGTCCTGTAGTGGCCGACTCCCGCCGCGAAGAATGCCATGAATCTGAGCACCAATTCCCTGTCGGCCATACGACGTTGGTTCACAGACCCATTCGTTGCTACCAAAAACTCATCAGACTCCGCTACGTCTTTCAGGAATCCGCGTGCTGGACCGGGATTGACTGCATGTCGGATTTCCTGTGCGCTCAGCGGCGTCCCACCCGTGTTAATCCTGAGAAAGATGTTGAACATGACCTCCTCAGGAGTACCTCGCTCTATAACGTTAACGACGAGCTGGGTTTCCAAGATGCGTCGCTGAAAGTGGCGAGGTAGCTCATCGAAGAGCTTCCCTTCGTAGGCTTGCAGGTACTCTAAGCCGCGTAGCGGGTACTCATTTTTGACGTAGCCGTCGAGCGTTGAAAGTCGTTGAATGCCGTCAACCACCGACCATCTGTCAAGCTCGTCCGCGGCGGCGTAGAAGACAGGGATCGGAATCCGCAGAAGTAGCGATTCAACCAAACGGCTCTTTTTCCCGTGCGTCCAGATCCCCAACCTGCGTTGGAACGATGGCTGAAGGTCAGCGTCACCTTCGTGGATCCGATCAAGCATTGTGCTGACCGGCAAGCTGTAGTTCCGGATCCGGATCGAGTCAGGGTCAAACGGCGCTTCAATCTCATCCGTCGCGCGTTCTGTTGGCTCGCGCTCTTCTTCCAACCCCTCTTCCGCCTCGAACGGGTCTTCATCTGGTTGATCGGTTTGGACCGGGGCGTTGTCAGTAGTGAGCATCGGAAGAATCTAGCGGACGGTAAGTTGTCAAAGTATGTGATGCCTCATTCTACAACAGTCTGCTAACATAGTCAACAACACTCACACACCCCATGCCCCACCGCGTCCCCATACCCATACCCGTGCCACCTCCGCTGGAGTGCGACCCGCCGTGGCGCCGGACCGCTACGGCGATGGCGCGGTAGCTGGCCGCAACGCCTGCCTGCCGCGCCTGACCTTTACAGCTTGCCGTGACGCATCTGCGCGCGGCTCTGCATTCTTACACTCCTTGAGGCTACAGCATGCCAGCACCAGCACCATCACATTCACCACCTTCACCGCAAACTAGCGAGCAATCGCATTCCCAAGAGCGGTCGTCTAAGCGCACCCGCTTCCGCGACCTGTCTCCCGCCGAGCAAGAGACGCGGCGCAACGCTATTCGGCACTCTGCCGCACATGTGCTTGCCGAAGCCGTGCTCAAGCGCATCCCCGACGCCAAGCTGACGATCGGACCGCCCATACGGGATGGCTTCTACTACGACTTCGATGTGCCGCAGCCGTTCACTCCTGACGACCTTGCCGAGATCGAGGACGAGATGCGCGCCTCCATACGTGCCAACACCGCGTTCGTTGAGCGTGAGGTTGAGCGCGACGCGGCGCGCGCACTAGTGGCGGACAACCCATACAAGCTGGAGATTCTCGACGGCATCCCTGACGGCGAGCGTGTGACGTTCTGTAGCCACTCTGACGGCGGGTTTGAGGACCTCTGCCGCGGAGGGCACGTCGAGTCCACGGGCGAGATCAGGGCATTCAAACTGCTCTCTACCGCCGGGGCATACTGGCGTGGCAGTGAAGCGAACCCCATGTTGCAGCGCATCTACGGCACGGCTTGGGAGTCTCGCGAGGCTATGCGCGATTACCTCAAGCGGCGTGAAGAGGCAGAGCGGCGAGACCATCGCCGCCTCGGTTCGCGCATGGGCCTCTACTTCTTCGATCCTGTTGCGCCATCCAATCCGTTCTTCCTGCCCAAAGGCGCATTCGTCTACAACGCGCTCGTCGAGTATGTCAGGGAGCTCTACGGCCGCTACGGTTACGACGAGGTCATCACGCCGCAGATGTTCAAGACCGACCTGTTCAAGACCTCCGGGCATTACGACAACTACATCGACAGCATGTACATGCTCCAGATCGATGAGCAGGAGTATGGCATCAAGCCGATGAACTGCCCGTCGCACGCCGTGATGTATCGCCAGTCGTTGCACTCTTACCGCGATCTGCCGATCAGATATGCGGATTTCGGCAGGCTGCATCGTTACGAGCTGTCGGGAGTCACGCAGGGTTTGACTCGCGTGCGTTCCTTCTCGCAGGACGACGCGCACATCTTCTGCACTCCTGATCAGGTGGCAGACGAGGTGAACGGCTTCATCAACATGTTGTCCGAGAGCTACGATGTGTTCGGCTTCGACGCCCAACGCTACGTGTTGTCGTTGCGTCCCGACAAGCGCGTCGGTTCCGATGCGGCATGGGACAGGGCAGAGTCGGCTTTGCAGTCGGTGTTGGAATCGCGCGGCGACCACTTCGAGCTGGCACCCGGCGAGGGCGCGTTCTACGGGCCGAAGATCGATATCTTCGTGCCGGATGCTCTGGGCAGGGAGTGGCAGCTCGGTACTGTGCAGATCGATTTCAACCAGCCAGAGCGGTTCGACCTGGAGTATGTCAATGCCGACGGCGCGCGGGACAGACCGGTAATGATCCACCGCGCCATGCTGGGTTCGCTGGAGCGTTTCATGGGCGTGCTGATCGAGCACCTGGCGGGTAACCTACCGCTATGGCTCGCACCGACACAAGCCGTCGTGATACCGATTGCAGACCGGCACAATGAGTATGCGGCAACAGTGGCAGCGCAGCTGTCTGACCATGGGCTGCGTGCGACGGTGAACGACGCCAGCGAGCGCATGAACGCCAAGATACGCGATGCCCAGCTGCAGAAGGTCAACTACATGCTGGTAGCCGGAGACCGTGAGGCAGAGTCTGGCACGGTGTCAGTGCGGACACGCGCGGGCGGCAACCTGGGCGCGAAGCTGCTGCAAGAGGTGATAGAGCAGCTATCTGCACAATCTGCCGCACGGAGCCTTGACAGAAATTCACACGAATAAGCAGGATAAACAAGATAAACTGTGTATAATGTTGATGACATAGCTATCCTGCCATGTCCTGGATATCCCTGTTAATCCCATCCAGGAGGTACATGCACATGCACACCGAAGTACACCTCACTGGCACCTTCCGCGAGGTCAACTGGATCACGCGCACGGCACAGCTTTACGACGAGCAGGACCAGGTGACCACCGTCCGCTTCACTCCAGACCAGGACGGCTGGCTGAAACTGGTAGCCAACATCCCAGTGAAGCTGACGGGCACATGCGCTGCAACAAACACTGAGGCAGACGCATCCCAGAACGGACAGCACGACACCGATGCGGGCTCCAACGGCGTACCAGTGACGGAGTTCGTAGACCTGACCGAGGTCAAGGTGTTACAGAAGCAGTGGTTCCCTTACGACGACGATGACTTCGAGAGCGTGCGCGAACACTACCTCTTCAACCCCGAAACGCACGGGACGCTGTCGTTCGATTTTGACGTCGACGAGTTCATGCGCTCCGTCCGCGGCCCAGACTACGAAGGCAGCGGACTATGATACGTCAGGACATCGCATTAGTCGACACAAACGTCGTCAGCATACTCGCAATCAGAGGACCGTCCCCACGACGCGATTTCTATTACTCAAGACTCGCCGGCAAACGACTGGTCATATCATTCTTCACCGTCCACGAAGTGTTGTGGGGTATCGCAGACGCAGACCTCGGACCAAGGCGCAGAGCAGAAATCCTCACCGACTTGCGAAAGTACGAGATCAGATACGCGTCCGACGCGCTAATTTCAGCATCCGTACAGCTGCGAATCGCATTCCGACACCAGCAACTCTCCTTGCAAGACCTCTTCATCGCAAGCTCCGCCGTGGCACTGCGATGCCCGTTCGCGACAGATGACAGACGACTAGCGGAATCCCTGGCAGTCGTAGGCGCAACAGACGTAATCTCACGACACCTGCAGGCAACAAATTCACACGGATAGGCAGGATAAACAAGATAAACTGTGTATAATGCTGATAACATAGCTATCCTGCCATATCCTGGGTATCCCTGTGAATGATAATGACATCGCCGTGCCCCCCCCATTTTACGCAAACTAGTACTAATTAGTACTGCTGCGGCCATGCTCTTCGGCGTCTTCGTCGCAGGAGACGCACAGCTCTCTCGCGCGCAGTCAACGCAATCCGTCGACTACGACCTCGACAACGACGGGCTGATCGAGGTCGACTCCTCCGCCAAGTGGCTCGCAATCTCCCACGACCTCGACGGCAACGGCATCGTGGCGAACACCGCAACGGCTTGGACCACCGCATTCCCCAACGCCATGACCGCCGCGGGATGTCCGGCGAGAGATCACGACGGCGATGCCATGACCGCGGACCAGGCGTCATGCCTCGGATACGAACTGATCAGGGACATCAACCTAGCCTCAATCTCCAGCCCGATTATCGAGAACGCAGACAACAGATACGAGGCCAAGATAGTCGGTAACGGCTTCCGATTGCTCCACCCGAACTTCGGGGGCAGAAACAGCGCCGCGGCCGTTGAGTATTTGGGCTATTCGGGTTCCATTGAGGGACTCGGTGCCATAAACCCAAGAGCTACTAACGCCAACACCGCCCATAAAGGTGCCTTTGTCAGCAGGTTGGAGGGGGAGCTGATCGGCGTTTACGTCGAGGGCGGCGACTTTCAGGGTTCTAACCAAGGCGCTTTCGGGGGCAGAGCGGCGACGAACGCTGCAGACGGCGGATCGGTAGTGGCGCACTCATACGCCAACAACGTAAACGTCGGATCATTCGGAGAAACCACCATCGGAGGTTTAGTTGCGGTGCTGGAACACCAGCGCGGCAGCAACATCTCAGTTTGTCTCAACAGCTACTTCTCAGGCGTAAACCGTTCCAACGACTCCCGCACGGGGATCGTAACCGGACAGCGACAGAACCACGCAGACGGAAACGGCAGAATCTTCAACTGCGTGGGCGACACTACCGCCGACAGCGACAGCATCGCAGGCGACGGCGGCGATGACGGCGGAATCAGGGCAACGAACGCACAGATGACCGCCGTAGTTGACTACAACAACCCCGCTACAAACAATCCGTTCTCATCCTGGGACGACTACCCCCTCGACGGCAGCTGGACAGCACTCGCATCGAGTGCCCCGCGCACGGATGCGTGGTACTTCGGCGACGAAACAAACCTGCCGGTGCTGAAACTCTGGGGGCATGACTGGACCAGGGCGCTCGACCGAAGCAAGTCAGGAACAGACACCGTAAACCTATGCACACGTAATCTCGCCGTCGCAAACGAGATCATCCGACACCTGCAGGACGACGTCAGACGCAGCGGCATCACCACCACGCCTGCAGCAGTGACCGCATTGACACCGTGCACGGCATCGACCGACACGCGGGACGTCTCGATCACAAACCTGACAGACCTCGTCGTAACCAGCCCCGACCACACCTTCAACGTCAGGCCAGATAGAACATTCCCACCTGCTGAGAAAATCGCCACGCTGGACAGGGACGACTTTGAGTACCTGACGAACGCCGCCCACTTCGATCTGGGAGGAAACGACCTCGAGACCATGCCGCCGCGGATCTTCCAAGGCATCCCCCTGCGATATCTAGACCTCTCAAACAACAAGCTGACCTCCTTGCACCCCGATGTCTTCGCAGGGGTCGCGACCGTCTCCGACATCGGCGGCAACACGCTGCTACTAAACGGCAACTCACTCACAGACACCGGACTGCCAGGGCGAATCTTCGACACACTGACACACCTCAACGGGCTGGACCTATCCGACAACGCGCTCACCCGAGTCAACACCCGCTGGTTTGAGAAGCTCGTAAACCTCGGCAGGAAGGCAGCGACTAACCCGCCGTACACGCACGCCCTCGGACTCCACCTCTCAGGCAACACGATCACCGAGCACTACTACACATTCAAACGCTTCACCGGCGTCACTGAAAGCTCCGCCTCATACGCCGGTTCCACCGCCGGCGACACTCTCCGGACAGCCATAACCACCGCCATCACAACCGCTGCCGGCGGCACGACGCCGACAACCCTCAGCCTGACCGGCACGGATTACTGGTACAACTCCGGCGGTGCCACTACTGGTTACCAGAGCGGCGGCACGACCTGCCTCAGCACGCAGACGTTCGGTCCCGGACGCGGGGACTACCTCGGCGGCACCGCCCCGGCGTGCCAGGTCCAGCCGCACTGGACGCCGCCGCACACCTCAACCGACACCGCAGCCGGAGCACCGGGACTCAGCACCAGCGGCACTCGAGGCTCCATATCCGTCGAGTTCAGTCACTTCGCCAGCTCAAACTCAAACCTCATCGCATATCAGATGCGTTGGAGACCGTCGACTGTCGACCCCTGGACCTCCTGGCAGACGGCACCCATAACGCCGGCCGCGGGCGCAAAGACGTTCACGATGCCAGCCCCGGACTCCGGCCTGGATCATTTGGTGCAGCTGCGGGTGCTCAGAACGGCCCGACCGCCGAGCGCGCCCATCGATGGCACCGCAACCACTTCGCAAGCTAACTGGGTAGCAGGTTTCGATGCCACCACCAGCACAACCGCTTTAGGCGCAATCGACCTCAGCTGGACCGCATTCGACGCGGCGCAGCTGCCTTCCAATCACACCATCATCGCGTTCTACTACCGATTGAAGCTACAGTCGGACCCCCGTCTACGGTGCTTGGAGGCAGGTGCCAGATGGCTCTGACACTGGAACATCGCTCACCGACGAAACGGGGTATACTCTCACGGGCTTGAAACGGGATGGCACCTACGACATTCAGCTGGTCGGCGGCATTGACGGCACTGATGCCGACTCGGATCTCGACTACTTCACGAATCGCAGCACCGACACTGCGACTGCGCTGGAAGTCCCAGCATCGCTGAGGGCGGTTCCCGGGACTGCGCCGGGCACGATCGCGGTCACTTGGAACCAGCAGGTAGTTGCCACGACGTCGCAGACGCGGTTCCGCGTGCGCTGGAAGCTGAAGTCAACCGCCGCATGGACCGGCGTGACATGGACCGCCGTCGCAGACAGCGACTCTGACGGGCAGACGCACGATGAGACGACGTACACCATCACCGGACTGCTGGCATCAAACGAGGAGTACGACATAGAGGTGGGTTTCTTCTGGAACTCCACGATCGGATGGCAGGACGCCATCCCAACCTCGGCTTTCGCCGCCGCCATACCCGCGCCAACCGGGCTCACCGCCACACCCAGCACCACACTCGGGCAGATCAACGTGACCTGGGACCAGCAGCGGTACAGCGCCGCGAGCAATGCGAAGCTACAGGTGCGCGTGACATGGTCAACTGGCGGCACATGGATCACTTGGCAGGATGTCAGCGACGGCGCAGACCCCGGCTCGTTCACACACGACGAAATCGCACACACTGTCTCAGGGCTGGTCGTAGGACGACCACACGACGTACAGGTGCGAATAGTGGTCGGGTCAACCGGAGGCACCGTCGCGCAGGTCGACGATGTCAAGGCGGGATTCCATCCGCAAGGCATGAGGGCAACCACCGGCGACACACCCGGAACCATCGACGTCACTTGGACGCAGCAGACGGTATACTCCGAGGCATGGCGCCGCTTCCACATCTCCCCCAGACTCTCATCGGCCAGTGCGTGGCAATCATGGATCAACATCGCCGACGAGACGGCGAGCTCGCACCAGCTCACCGGGCTGACCGCCGGCGAGCTGTACGACGTCAGGATGATGTTCAACCGCAACAGCGAACACGACTGGCCCGACCAGAACTTCCTCCCGATGCTGACCGGGATCCGCGCCGGGTTCGTACAGGCGCCAACCAACCTCCGCGTCGTGCCATCCACCACAGCAGCAGGTGCGCTCGACCTCTCATGGGACCAGCAGACGGCATCCACGGATGGCATGTCCAAGTTCCAGTACCGCACGAGGCTCTCGTCGGCGACGGACTGGACGGGCGTCACATGGCAGGACATCGGCGACGGCGGCGACGACGGCAGTCACGCGTACGACGAGTCATCGGCCACCATCTCGGGTCTCCAGCAGGGCGTGTCGTACGACATCGAGCTGCGCTTCCACTGGAACAGCACGCACGGCGAATCGGAAGCCGCCAGCGCAATGGCGGTCTCGGCGTCTGTGCCGTCGCCGCCGAGCTTCCGCGCCGAGGCAGGTGCAACCTCCGGCGCGGCGGTGCTGACATGGGACGCGATGCAGGGCATCGACAGCTTGCAGTACCGGTACAGGGCCACCGGCGCCGCGAGCTACGGGTCATGGACCAACGTGACCGACTCGAACAGCAACTCCAACACCGGCGACGAGACGGCGCAGACGATAACCGGGCTGACACCGGGAACGGACTACGACTTCCAGGTACAGGCCCTGGTCAGTGCCACACCCAGCACGCCTGCATCCGACTCGGCCAAGGCGCAACGGCACTCCGTGCCGACCAACTTCGCCGTCGCAGTGGGTTCCAACCCAGGCGAGCTCGACCTGACTTGGGGAACGCCCGCCGCTGGCACAACCGTCGCAGGGTTCCAGTACCGACACAAGCGATCAGACCAGCCCGAGTCGGCATACACGACCTGGGCGGCCGTCCCAGACTCCGGCTCGAATGGCCGCGCCGACGAGCGTGCATACACCATCACGAGCCTCTGGGCTGGGGTCAGCCACGACGTGCAGATCAGCACAGAGGCCGGCACGACTCGCAGCGTGCCGAACTCAGCCACGACTGCGACGGCAACGCCCACACCGGTAGCCGCGCCGACGGTATTGACCGGCGCGAGAGGGGGGAGCGCCAGGCGCCATCGACCTCACTTGGACCGCTCCCGCATCCGCCACGCTGCCGTCCGGCGACTCTATCGCGCACTACCAGTACCGCGCAAAGCCCGCGTCCAGTGCCACATGGGGCGAGTGGACAGACATCCCGGCGGCGAATGCGGCGTCTTACACCGCCACTGTCCCGAACGCGTACGCACTGTACGACATCGAGCTGCGCGCCGCCATCGCCGACGGCACCGAGGGCACCGCCACGACCGCCGAGTACCACAGCGCCGCGGCATCCGCCACGGGCATCCGCTCCGGCATCGCCAGTCCGGCCGGCTTTACCGCGGTGGCCGGCACCAACCCGGGCGACCTGAACCTGAGCTGGACGGCGCAGACGACGTTCGGCGCCGCATTCACCGCCGCGAAGTACCAGATACGCTACAAGGCGACATCAGCGGAGTGGCCGGCTACCACGCCGTTCGGATGGGCAGACATCACCGGAAGCAACCGCGCGTCATCATCGCACACTCTCACCGGTCTCGACACCCAGCAGTACGACATCGAGCTGCGCTTCCTGCCCAACAGCTCGCTGACATCCGCCGCCGCCGAGGTGCAGGCAACCCCGGCACCCGTGCCAGCACAGTCCGGGCTGTCGGCGACCACCAGCCTGGTCACGCGCCGGGTTGACCTCAGCTGGAACCAGCAGACGGCGCACCAGGGTTCTGATGTGAAGTTCCAGGTGCGTAGCAAGCCGACTAGCGATAACACGTGGCCTACAGCATGGACCGACGTCCCGGACAGCCCCGCTGCCAGCGGCGGAGATGCAGGAACACACACCCACGACGAAACCGGATACGCCGTGACCGGACTCGACGCACGACGGCCGTACGACTTCCAGCTGCGACTCGAGATCGGCGATGCCGGCGGACCCGCCATAGAGGTGACCAACATCCTCGCGGGCTACCATCCACGCGGGTTGCGAGCCACTACCGGCACCACACCCGGCTCGGTAGTCTTGTCATGGGACCTGCAGACGGCGAACCAGGCCGCCCAAGCCCAGTTCTCAACGCGTCACAAGCTGAAATCAGCAGCCACCTTCCAACTAACCGGCGACGGCGGATGGAGGTCGTTCCTCGATCAGGGAGATGCAGGAACAGACTCGCACGATGAGACGAGCTACGTCTGGACGGAGCTCGAGGCCGGCGTGGAGTACGAATTCAACGTCAACTTCTACGACGGCACGGCATGGACGCCTAATCAATACCTCGAGAAGGTAGGGGCACGCGCCGCCATCGTGCCAACACCGACGAACTTCACCGCAGCAACTGCCACTACGACGGTAAACGCCATCGACCTGAAGTGGGACGAGCAGACGGACTCCACGAACAGCAATTCCAAGCATCAGTACCGCATCAAAGAAAACGGCGCTTCATGGCCGAGCACCAGCACCATGGGCTGGACCGACATCGGAGACGGCAGCGACGCGGATGGTCACACGTACGACGAGTCGGGTCTCACGCTGTCCAGCCTGACGGCCGGCACGCTGTACGACATAGAGTTGCGGTTCTTCTGGACCACAGCCGTCGGCACATCTGCCGCGGTCGCCACCACTGCAACTGCGTCAGCCATACCCGCCCCGCCGAATTTCAGCGCAACATCGGGATCTGTCACGGATACCGTGGACCTCTCATGGGATGCCATGTCCGGCATCACAAAGTTCCAGTACCGATACAAGCTCGACTCCGTAAACACTTACGCCACTTCCGGTGCCGGATCATGGATGGATGTCCCGGACAGCAGCGACACGAACGCACACCTGTACGACGAGACGTCCTACACGGTGACCGGGCTCACCGGCGGCGAGGACTACGACTTCGAGCTGCGCGCACACACCGCCGCAAACACCTTCGGACCTGTTGCCACAGCCGCCGCCAAGGCACAGCCGCAATCGCCGCCGACAGGCTTGACCGCCGCAACCGGCACGAACCCGGGCGAGATAGTCCTCGGCTGGACTGCGCCTGCTGGCAGCACGCACACGGGCTTCCAGTACCGACACAAGCGCACAACGCAAGACGACTCGGCATACAGCACATGGGACAACGTCCCGGACTCCGGCACCGACGGCCGCGCCAACGAGACCGCGTACACCGTGGCCAGCCTCTGGGCAGGCGTGGGTTACACGCTCCAGATACGCGCGCAGTCCGCCTCCAACAACAGCGAGCCGGGCACCGGCTCCACCGCCACGGCGACCGCACAGGTAGTCGCCGCCCCGACGGGCTTCTCCGCAACGCGCGGTAGCGACCCCGGCGAGATAGACCTGACATGGACGGTGCTCGCCCCGGCTGGCCTGCCGGCGACTCCCGGCACACCGGCGGTACGCGACGCGGTGGTGCGCTACGAGTACCGCTACAAGCTCAACACCGCAACCTCGTACCCGACCACTGGCGCAGGCGCATGGGCGCAGGTGCCGGACCAGGACGACCCTGCCGACGGCCAGGCAGATGAGACGGGTTACACGATATCCGGTCTGACGGCATACACCGCCTACGACGTGCAGCTGCGCGCCGCGATACACGACAACGACGAGGGCACGGCAACTACACCGGAGTACCACAGCGCGTCAGCATCGGACACGAACACGCTCTCCGGGCTGGCAGTCCCGGACGACCCGCAGACAACCGGCGGCACGAACCCGGGCGAGATTTCGATCACCTGGGTAGCGCAGACGACCTTCGGCTCGACGTTCACAGACGCGAAGTATCAGATACGCTCCAAGCTTGCGAGCGGGTCGTGGCCTGCCGCGAGACCGTACGGCTGGGCGGACATCTCCGGCAGCAACCGCAACACGTTCTCACACCTGCTCACGGGACTGATGAACAGACAGCTGCACGACATAGAGCTGCGCTTCGTGCCATCTGCCGCCATCGGCGAGTCCGCCGCCGCAGAGTTCCAGGGCACACCCACCGCCGTGCCGGTCCCGACCGGCTTCACCGCGTCGACCGCCACGGCTACGGCCGGTGCGATCAGCCTGACATGGACGGCGCAGACGCTTGGCACCAGCAGCGAGGCGAAGTACCAGTACAGGCGCAAGCTCACCTCCACCGGTGGTCCGACAGTCGGCTGGCCAGGGACCGCCCCGTACGGCTGGACCGACATCGGCGACGGCTCGGACGCCGACTCCAACGCGTACAACGAGAACTCGCTCACCTTCACCGGCCTGAACGCCGGCACATCGTACCACGTGCAGCTGCGCTTCCACTGGTCCGATGCGATCGGCGCATCCGCCGCCGCCGCAACGCAGACGGCGAGCGCGTCCAATGTGCCAATCCCGGGCACCTTCGCGGCAAGCTCCGGCTCCGCTCCCGGATCCATCAATCTCACATGGGCAGCCGTTACCGACGCCAGCTACCAGTACCGCTACAAGCTGGCGAGCGTCGCGAACTTCCCGGCCGCCGGCGAGACCGGCGACTGGGCATCCGCGGGCTCCGGCACGTCCTACACCATCACCGGCCTGACGAACGCCGAGAGCTACCACGTACAGCTGCGCGCCGTGGTCTCCGGCAGCAGCAGCCAGCCGACCCCGACCAGGACGGCGCAGGCGCAGTCTCAGCCCGGACCGCGCAACTTCGCCGCGGCGCAAGGCACAAACGCCGGGGAGCTGGCACTGTCATGGCTGGCACCGATGCAGGGCAGCCCGACGCGCTACGACTACCGATACAAGCGCGCGACGCAGGCAGGATCAGCGTACTCGAACTGGGCATCCGCCGGCACAGGGACGTCGTTCACCGTCGCCAGCCTCTGGGCGGGAGTCAGCTACGACGTCCAGCTGATCGCCGTGACCGCCGTGGGCAACAGCCTGCCCGTCACCGCAACGCAGACGGCGCAGGAGCTGGCGGCGCCCGGAAGCCTCGCAGGCACGATCGGCGACAACCCCGGCGAGATCGACCTCACATGGAACGCCATAACCTCCGGACTGCCGACCGGCGACACTGTCGTGCAGTACCAGTACCGCACGAAGCTGCCGTCCGCATCCTGGCCCACGACCGCGCCTCTGGGCTGGGTCAACATCCCGGCGGCGAACACCGCGTCGTACACGATCACCGGCCTGACCTCTGGCACGCAGTACGACGTGCAGCTGCGCGGCGCGATCGCCGATGGCACAGAGGGCACTGCCACGACGGCCGAGTACCACAGCGATCCGGCGACGGCCGCGTCCAGCATATACTCCGGGCTGGCAAGACCAGCCAACCTGCGCGCAACGGCGTCAACGACCGTGCCGGGCTCCATCGTGCTTCAGTGGAACCAGCAGTCGGCGTTCACCGCCGGCACCGAGAAGTATGAGTTCCGACGCAAGCTCACAGACGCGAGCTGGCCAGCCGGCGGAGGCTGGGCAGACGTCCCGAGCAGCACGCACTCCACCACTGGTCACACGCTGACGGACCTGACGAACGGCGAGGATTACAACATCGAGGTGCGCTTCTACCACTCGAGCACGCTGGGCAGCTCCGCCGCTACCGCGGACGTCGGCACCGCTTCAAGTATCGCCGTGCCTACCAACTTGAGAGCGCGCACCTCAACGACCACGGCCGGCGCGATAGACCTGGAATGGAACGCGCAGAGTGCCGTCACGGTGAGCACTGCCAAGTTCCAGGTACGCTCCAGGCTGGCATCTGCAACTGGGCCATGGACCGGAGTGGCATGGGCAGACGTCCCGGACAGCACCGGCACCGGCGGCGATGCAGACACGGATGCACACAACGAGCAGAAGTTCACGATCACCGGGCTCAGCGCGGATCAGCGGTACAGCATCCAGCTGCGACTCTTCATGTCCACCGCCATAGGCGCGTCCGACGCCGCAACGGCGTCCGCCGCCGCGTCCAGCGTGCCGGTCCCGACCGGGTTGGACGCCACCACGGGCTCAGGCGCGGGCGAGATAGACGTCACTTGGACGGCGGTGGTCGGTGCGACGAGCTACCAGTACCGCTACAAGCTCGAGTCTGTGGGGTCATACCCGCAGACCGGCACGGGTTCCTGGGCGACGACAACGGCTGCGACATCGCAGACGATACAGAACCTGAGCGGTGGCGAGTGGTACAACGTGCAGGTCAGGGCGCTGGTAACAGGCATCGGCGAGTCGCAACCGACCACAGCAGTGCGCGCGCAAGCGCAGACTACTCCCGGGCCTGCCACGCTGACGTTCGGCCACGGGCCGAACCCGGGCGACATCAAGATAGACTGGACTGCGCCGGCGATGAATGCGCCGGTTGAGCACTACGAGTACCGCTACAAGCTGGAGACCGCGTCTACATACCCGTCGACTGGCACCGGCTCCTGGGCCGAGGTGCTGGACGGCAATGACCTGGGAACGTCGCAGGACGACGAAACCACGGTCACGATCAGCGGCCTGCAAGCGGGCGTGAGCTACCACGTGCAGTTCCGCGTCTACGCCTCGAGTGCCATAGGCTACAGCCTGCCGCAACGCGGAACGCAGACTGCCAGGCCAGTCCCACCGCCAACCGCATTCAGCGCCAGCGGCGGCGGCAACCCCGGCGAGGTGAACCTCAGCTGGACCGCACCTGCCGGCGTAACCATCCTGCGCTACGAGCTGCGACACAGACTAGGGACGACCGGCGCATGGTCGTCCTGGACATCGGCCACGGCGAGCCCGTACACCTACACAGGGCTGCTTGCCGGCATGTCGCGCACATTCGAGGTGCGTGCGGTGATGCAGACCGTAGGCGCATCCGCGGCCGTATCTACCATCGGCACACCGACACCTGTACCAACGCCGGCTTCCTTCACCGCCACAACGGGAGTATTCCCAGGCGAGATCGACATCTCATGGATGGCGGTAACCGGCGCCACCAGCTACGAGTACCGATACAGGCTATCCTCGCTATCCGCCGACCCGTGGCCGGCGGCGGAGGGCTGGACCAGCGTAGCCGCTACGATGACCAGCACGACGATCACCCTGCTGGACGAGGGCGCGGCATACACCGTCGAGGTGCGCGCCGCGATAACGAATGTCGGCAGGTCAAACGCGGCATCGCAATCTGCATCAGCACGCGGCGCGACCTTCATGGACCAGCGGCCCAACGTGCCAGCCATACATGCCGCATACGCCGTGGACGCGGCGGCAATCCCAGGCCGCATCGCCATCGAGCTGCCCGGCGGCACAGACCCGTTCATATACAGACACCGCACCGTCAACCCTGGCCAGTGGTCAAGATGGTTCAAGGTGACGCCGCAGGCGGGTGCCACCCAGTATTTGATACCAGACCTGATCCCAGGCGTCGAGTACGAGATCCAGGTACGCGCCTACACCGGCATGGCGACCGGCTTCACGCTGCCGCTGACGGCAGAGGCGCAAGCGGCACCGCTGGTGGCGGCCGAGGACTTCGAGGCTTCAGAGTCGTCCGGCGTGATACTGCTGCAGTGGTCCAGCCCGGCGCTGTACACGCCGGACTACTACGAGTACCGCACAAAGCCGACCGGCACTGCGACATGGTCGGACTGGGTCCGCGTCGACCACGAGGGCGACCGAGGCTCCACCCAGCGCAAGTGGGTGACCGGCCTGGAGTCCGGCATCTCGCACGACTTCGAGCTGCGGATGCAGACCGGCGCCGGCCCCAGCCCGGTAGCCAGCTCCGCCGGCAGCGCAAGACTACGCATAGCGGAGGTGCACTCCATACGCCCGACAGTGCGCGAGGTGAGCGTCCGCGTCGGCGACACGATCGCGCTGACAGTGGACATCTACGACGGCCAGGAGGTGCTGGACAACAGCATCCCGAGCAAGCCCGGCTCCAAGCTGGTGTTCCGCTGGGAGGACAAGCTAGCTGACGGCAGCGCAGGCAGCGCCGGCGGAACCTTCGCCGCCCCGGCCAATGAGCGCCGCGTGACATACACAGCCCCGAGCTCGCCAGGCAGATACATCGTAACCGCCGAGGCGCAACCCGACGGCGTATGCACCAGCCACCACGAAGGCGCAGCAGAGATAACCGACGCAGAGCGCGCGCAGTGCACCGCGACGTTCACGATACGAGTCTCAGGCATCCCGGCGGTCCCAGCACCGCGACCCGACCCTGTAGACCCGACGGGCGCAATCCCGACGTCTATGACGGACGACAAGGGCGGCACATACACAGTCTTCACGCCGACGAAGGGCGGCACCTTCACCGGCGACGACATCACCGTGACCGCACCCGCTGGCGCAATCCCGGACCGCACGGTAGTAGGCATAGGCGCAACGACATCAGACATCGAGACACCGGACCCGATCCCAGGCGCGACCATGTCGCTGGCAGGCAGCTACTACGACATAAACGCCATAGCAGACAACGGCGAGCCGCCCATACCGTCCTACACGCTGAACGAGCCTGCCACGGCATGCCTGCCGTTCCCGCAGGAGTTCCGCGCGGACCTCTCCAACGTAGTGGTAGTCCAGCGCAAGTCCACCGGCGACCTGAGCATCCTCAGCACAAAGATCCGCTCCAACGCCGGCGACCTGACCGTATGCGGCACCCTGACCCAGCTCCCAGCCACAGTAGCAGTAGCCCGCCTAGGCCTAGTCCCAGCCCCAACCCAGACAACCCCAACCACCCCAGCAGACACCCCAGACACCGGCGCCACGACGCCAGGCTACGTCGCGCTACTGCTGATGTTGCTGACAGGCGCGCTCATACTAACAGGGATGCGCAGAATACGCAGGATTATCCTGTAGCATCCTGCACATCCCTGTTAGTTCCCGTTCACCAGTTGCGTTCGTATTTGCCGCTGGCTGAGATCACGCCTAGCGGGGCGGTCAACGCCACCGGGACGGATGCCACTACCGCTGCCAGTGCCAATATGATGCATTCTGCTACCGGCGACGGCTCGCGCTGATACTTCTTCATTGCCACGACGGCGATCGCTACGAAGATTACGAACGGGCAGCCAACGACGATCCACGCCTGGTACTGCGACACAGCTGTCAGGGCTGGTGGTATTAACAGGGATGGGCAGGATACACAGGATGATATAAGGGAGTAAGACCCCTATCCTGCTCTATCCTGTACATCCGTGTTGATCACCGCCGGTTTGCGAAGAGCTGCGTTACCCACATGCCGTTCGGGCTGATTGCGAAGCCTAGGTGGACTTCGTCGTAGGAATTGGTCAGCAAGATCTCGCGGTGGCCGGAGCTGTCCATTAGCGAATCCATGAGCTTGTCAACGTAGTGATACAGCGTTCTGGAACTGGGGATCGTGAATGAGCAGTCGCGGTATCCGTTTACATTTTCGCCGAGTGTCACGTTTGCGTTTCCTCCTGCGCTGACCCATCGGTCGCGCTTGCTGCTACCTCCGGCACCGGTGTGGCTCACGATGCAGTTGTCGCGCATGTACTCTGCGTGAGCCTGCGCTGACCGGTTGCTGCCCAGCGTCACTGGCGACGCGCCTGCACGACTGCGTTGCGCGTTGATCATGTCGAGCATATCCTCGCGCATCAGTGCGACCGATTGGGAAGATACACCGGCCGAATGGCGACCGTCATAGACGAACCTTATGTCGCGCGATGAGCTCGGTGCCACCGTTGGAACTGCGGCAGGCGCGGTCGCCGCGCGTGTTTCGGACTGGGAACCGCTGGCTTGGTCGCTACTGGTACCGGACGAACTTACCGTTGGGTCCTGACTGAGACTCTCCCGAACCGACTCCACGACATCGGGGTTGTTGGTGATGTACCAGTAGCCTACACCGCCGACGGCCGCTACGATTGCCAAGAAGATTATCAGCTTCATTTCACCTACCAGTGTATTAACAGGGATACGCAGGATAAACTAACATCCCACCCTATCCTGTCCTATCCTGTTTATCCTTGTGAGTTCCCTGCCCGTTGCCGTTTCGCGCCTGCTCCAACAGTTTCCGTTCGAACTGCATGGCGCGTCTGTCGCGGATCCCCTGCCGCAAGCCAGCCAAAAACATGCGGCGCTCCCTTTCCGTTAGCTCGGACACATCTATTTCCTCATCTAGCTCCTCTTCGGGTTCAGGCTCCTTGGGGATTGGCGGTTCCTCATTGAACTCTATGCCTCTTGCAAGAGAGTTCTGCCGGCGGTTCCACCACCTCCAGAATTCTGCATTACTCTTCTCTGTTGCCTCTGCAGCCGCGGCCTCGGCCGCCTCTCTGATCTTGCGATTCACGCGCCTTTCGTGTGCCTCGCGTAGGAAATCTGCGATGTAGATCGACACTTTGATCGCTCCTGTCTCCAAGTAGGTCAGCACCGCCACCGTCGCTGTGCCCGCGCCTACTCAACAAACTAACACGGATATGCAGGATGATACAGGATACGCAGGGTTTAACAACCCCTATCCTGGCCTATCCTGCCTATCCGTGTGAGTTCCCGTTTACCAGTTGTGTTCGTATTTGCCGCTGGCTGAGATTACGCCTAGCAGGTTGTCTATGCCCGGCGCACGGTGCTCCAGCTTGGCGCGGTCTCGTATGAATGCCAGCAGGTCTTGCGCCAACAGGAT
This sequence comes from Dehalococcoidia bacterium, assembly GCA_965200145.1. Taxonomy (GTDB): domain Bacteria; phylum Chloroflexota; class Dehalococcoidia; order Lucifugimonadales; family Lucifugimonadaceae; genus CBDATG01. The sequence goes on along the minus strand of CBDATG010000003.1, from coordinate 870,702 downwards.
CGCTGCGATTGCCACCAGAGCGAACAGGCCGGGATAGAACATTTCGGCGTTCGGGGCGGTCAACGCCACCGGGACGGATGCCACTACCGTTGCCAGTGCCAATATGATGCACTCTGCTACCGGCGACGGCTCGCGCTGATACTTCTTCATCGCCACGATGGCGATGGCTACGAAGATTACGAACGGGCAGCCAACGACGATCCACGCCTGGTACTGCGACACTGCTGTCAGGTATGCGAACTCTGGCGAGAGAATGGTGGTGACTAGTTGTGCACCTGATGACGGTGCATCGTGGCCGTCCAGCTGGATCCACGGCAGTAGGAACGCGCCGAACATCCCCAACGCCAAAAAGAAGGTCAGCAGGCGGACTGCGAATGTGGCGGTCTGGACCGCTTTGGAAGGTGAGTGAGCTTCTACGGTTGTCATTGTGCTAGGAACTCCGCATCTATTGCCTCCCGGACGTTTCGGGATGCGATCTGGAATCCTGCAAGTTCACTGCTGAGCTGCAAAATCTCATCGGGAATGCTTGAGAACTGTGAGAACTCGCTTGAGAGCTCCGACGATAGGCGCGACTTCTCCAGGTCGATGTCCATGTCTTCCATGCGTCGCATTATCGCAGTTGCCAATTGCAGCTTCTGATCTGCGCTGTAACGCCACTCAACGAAGCGTTCGAACTCCGCTTGGTCTTGTGCCCGGGCTTGCTCGCGTCTTGCAGGGCTGTTGTAACGCTCAGTCAGCTCAGACTGTGCATCGAAATAGGCATCAGCCAGATCAGTCGCCGACTCGATGCTGGCGGCGAAGCGGTTGTACGCAGCGATGGCGGAGCTGTAGCGCGGCTTCCACTGGTCGATCAGCGGGACAATGTCGGTGATGTACTTCACATCCACCTCGGTTATCTCTTCCTCCACGTAAGTGCCCGCGTCGCTAAGGCTCGTCCCCATCCGGTCGACCTGATTCACTACCTGACCCAAGCTCTGGTCAAAGTTAGCGGCGGGCGATGCGTTCACGGTTTCGTAACCAGTGTAGGCCGTCCCGGCGGCAGAGGCGAGCCCGATGCCGAGCCCAACGAGTTGCATGATGATTCTCAACGTGGTGATGGCTCCTTACTGACGGGTGTGATGTTCCGTATGCAACTATACGCGAAAAAGTGGCTTCGTGTTATCGGTTGTGGCGATGGCTACTCTAGGAAGTCGTTGTCGCAATAATTGACATAGCCGTCCAGATTGTCGTACCAGGCATCGCTGATATCTTCTGGTGCGTTGTCCCAATCGGGATTGAGAGCATAAACATCATGAACTAGGTCTAACGTGTTCGAGCAGACGGCGTTGCCTTCAAATGTCTGCATTTCCCGGTGTTCGAATCCATATAGCTCTGGTTGAACACCACACACTTGGAATCGATTCAATCGCGTTGTCGCTAGGCGGTCGGTGAACCAATCAACGGCAGCTTTGGCAACCGCGCGGGTATCAGACCCTACTCGCTCAGCCACTGTTGCTTGCGCTTCGTACAGATCTAATTGGAGCTCGCCCAGTTCGATGATGAAGGGGTAGTCCGCGCATAACTGCCGAGGTTTGGTCGGAGTAAGTGACGCCGGACCCGCCGGCTCTACACGTGTAATCACCACCTCCCGAGTGACCTCAACCTCCCGCACCACCTGGACTGTGCGAGTCACCGGAACTTGCACCGTCTCGACGACGACACGAGTGACTGGCACTTCTCTGGTGACGTTGACCTGCCGTGTTACCTCAACCTCCCGTGTCACATCAACCTCGCGGGTGACTTCTACCCGCACGGTTTCTGGTACCACTCTGGTGACTGGCTTTTCAACCTCAACCGTCACCGGCACTTCGGTGGTGCACGCCACGGCGGCGATGAGTGCGATTAGGCTGGCTGTCAAGTACGTATTCATGGTGCCTGATGTCGTTTACGCGTGGTCAAACGCGGTCAGGTCAACGTTGAATCGGGTTGTATGCACCTGCCGGGCCGAAACCCTACTCCAGCCCGACCGACTCAAGGTAAGAGTTGTCGCAGTAGTCGTCATATCCAACCAGAAGATTCCAGACTGTGTCTTGAACGGCGGAACTCAAGTCTTCGTACTCGACCGGACCGCTCAGCACGTATTGCGCGACCGTCAGGGTTTCGGAGCAAATCCCCAAACCTTCCCAGGTCTGCATCTCGTACTTGGTCGCCGAAGCTTGGCTTTGTGATCCGCATATCTGGTATTGGTGACTGCGAGCGTCCTGAAGTTGTTCCTCGATGAGACTCTTGAAAGCTTGATCAGCGACGGAGACGAAGTAGTCCCGTTGGAGTTCTCCGAGCAGGAGGATGTGAGGATAGTCGGCGCAAAGGTTTCGGGGCATCGGCGGACGACTGACCTCAACGGTTCGCGTAACGGAAACCTGACGGGTGACCTGAACTTCCCGTGTGACTTCCACTTGCCGGGTCACTTCAACTTCTCTAGTCACCTCAACCTCCCGTGTCACGTCGACTTCGCGGGTTACTTCTACCTGCACGGTTTCCGGTACCACTCGGGTGACTGGCTTTTCTACCTCAACCGTCACCGGCACTTCAGTGGTGCACGCGACGGCGGCGATGAGTGCGATTAGGCAGGCTGTTAGATACGTTTTCATGTCGGGCACCCTCTGTCCAGTGCATAGGCGACCACTTAATTCAATCCAACCCTGTCGCAAGAGTCGGATTGGTCTCGCCCGACGCATCTTAGCGTCGGCTCGACGCGCGATTAATCCCGGTTGCCTATGTGCGACTAGGTACAACTTACGGACCCCTTCCAACGAAGTCTGCCATTATCTGCGAACTGGCTGCTTTTGCCCGTACATCGTTCGCGAAATCCCTAGTCGCGTCGCACTTTTCGAACTCAACCGCCAGTACTTCCAATGCATCAGCGATTGACGCGTAAGCATCCGACATCGCTTCGGCTTCGGTTAAGGGGGTCTTCGCGAGCGATCGCCACGACTCAGCGACACGCCCCAGCACCTGCTTTGGCTGTGTCCCCAGATCTAGCGCGATGTTGTTCCACATAGAGGCCAGCTCGCTACCAGCGTCAGACAGTTGCTTCTTTTGGTCGGGCGAGGAAACAGCCTGAACAAACGTTAGTCCCAGTATCAGTTCATCGGATTTGTCGATAGCATCTTCGACGGGACCGCTAAGCCCCACGAAATCCTCGTTGCATTCGGTTGTTGCGTTCCCAGCTGGAGTTGGCGAAAGCGTCGGTTCCGGGCTCGGCGTCGCGGTTGGAACTGGCGTAGACGTGGGTGTAGGCACAGCCGTCGATGTAGCGGTCGCTGTCGCAGCTGGTTGTGGTGTGTCCGCGGCGATCGTAGCAGTCGGTGGCTCTGACGGCTGGCATCCCACGAACAGAATGCTGGCGAGCGTTCCAAGAATTACTACCTTCCACATAGTCGTTCTACCTTTCTCACGGCTTCTGTCGTCGCGACTAATTGGCTTCGTTAGCCAGTTGGCGCAGTATCAGAGCCTCATCGCGCAGGACTGAGGCGAAGCTCTTGGTCGACTCGCATTCCTCAAACTTGTCGGCGAGGTTGCTGTAAGCATCCGCGAGGGACCGCGAGTTGCGTACCTGCGCCGCCGCGTCATTTATGTCGATTGCCGCGCCCTGCTCCCAAGTATCGGCGATCACACCTAGCAGGCGTGCTGGCTCAGCACCTCTGTTTACCGCAACATCCCTCCAGACTTGGGCGACTTCGCGAAGCGCGTCAGGTCGTTTACTGATGAATTCCTCTGGGGATGCGGACTCCTCGATGACGGCGAAATTAATCTCGTAACCTCTAGCTATCGCGTCCTCAACGCTTGAGTCGAGTCCTACGAAGTCTTCATTGCAATCACTAGCCGATTCTGTTGGGGGTACAACGGCGACGGCTGTTCCGTCAATCACCATCAATGGCACTACTCTTGTTGCGACCTCGGTTTGGATTGCAGATTCGCTAGTCACGATTACCGTGCTCATTGCGCGGTTTCTGCTCTCGCCTTCGTCAACGGCATTTGAGCAAGCGATGGGCACGACGATGACTAGGGCAATCGGAATCAACCAACCTAGAGCCTTACCCCATGGGAACTTCGCTCCTTCACGTCTGTGCATGATCAGAAACCGCCTCTCTTGTAGGTATCAGCATCGTGCAATCCGCCGTTTCCCGCGGAGTATGAGGTTCTGTTCACGCGCATCGACAGCGCAGGGACGAAGTCGCGATGTGTGTGTGGAGCCGTGGATGCGGGTAACTCAAACCCCGCCGCGAGCGATTGCGGTCCGGAATAGTCGGCGATCCGACTCGGTGCCGCTATTTCACGAACAAATTTATGAAAAACGGGGGGGGGGGGGGGGGTAAACATATGTTCTAGTGCGGAAATGCGCTCTGCGAACTGCGATACCGTGCGCGTGGATGCCACCGCTGGGTGCCCTGCCGTGGCGGTAGCGTTTCGCTCTGGTCTTGCGTTGCGTGGGATGGACATCGGCTTGGGTTCCGCGGGTGTGGCGCGCCTTTGAAGTTTACACGCATTGGCTATCGTGTTCGTTAACATTGCGAGATTTCGCGCGATTGACGGTATGCTTGTTACCCGTGAACTTCGCAATGGAAACCAGATGTGACGGAACCTATGCCCACTCAGCACCTTACACCGCATGAACTGCAAGCCAAGCTGGACGCTCTACCGCGTATTGAGCTTGCACACACGCCTACTCCTCTGGAGGAGCTGACGCGACTGCGGTCTGAACTTGGTGGCGATAGTGCACCTCGCATATTCGTCAAGCGGGAAGACCTTACTGGGCTCGGGATGGGTGGCAACAAGGTGCGCCATTATGAGTTCGAGATGCCGCACATCGTTGATGGCGGCTACGACACTTTGATCAACATCATGGATTACCACTCGAACAACGCGCGTCTGACAGCGGCGGCTGCGAACAAGGTGGGACTGCGCTATGTGCTGGTGTTGAAGAACGCGGCGCATCGGAAGGTGCAGGGCAACCTGCTGATCGACAAGCTGCTAGGCACAGAGCTGCACCTGCTAGACCAGTTTCAGTCCGAGACTGCGCAACAGTACGCGGCGGACCTCAAGCTCCAGCTGGAAGAAGAAGAGGGATGCAAGGTGTATCTGTTGCAGGAGCATCTGTTCCCGCGCATTGTGGGCATGGTTGGATATGTGCGTGCGGGATTGGAGCTGATGGCGCAGATCGAGGAGCTTGGGTTATCGAATGTGCATGTCTACGCCGTTGCGGGTAGGTCGTTGTGCGGCCTGATGCTCGCCGCCAAGAACCTCGGACTTGACTGGAAGTTCACCGGTGTCACCGTCAACTACGACATGCCGCTGGATGACTACATCTTCCAGCACAGCGGCGATATACGCGACCTGCTGGAACTGCCAGTTTCGTTCATCGAGTCTGATATGCGGGTGCTTGATCAGTTCGTAGGCGAGGGTTACGGCATCATGACGCATGAGGTAGCAGAGGCGATGCACCTCTGCGCGCGCACAGATGCACTGGTGCTGGACCCGAACTACACCGGCACCGTTATGGCGGCACTGATAGACGATATCCGCGAGTCCAACGTTCCGCCAGATGCGGACGTGGTGTTTGTGCACACCGGCGGGTTGCCAGCGGTCTTCACCTACGCTGACGAGTTGGCGAAGTTCCGACCTTGATCTGCTAAGTGGCAGGGGTAGCAAACCCCGCCCTGCGCTAGCTCTGTTGGTTGGCGTCAGACTGTTGCGGCGCGAATCGTAACGAACGCTGTCTGTCGATGCGTACCAGGCTCTCCGCGAGTGCTGCAATCTGCTTCTTCTGACTGCGAACTCGCATGAAGTTCGACCACTTGGCAGAAAGCATCGCGCCTGCGAGCAAGACGATAGCCTCGACGTAGACGAAGAAGAAGAAGAGCATGATTGTGCTGATGGAGCCGTAGAGCGACGACAGCGACGATCCAGCACGGTTCAGGTAGAAGATGAAGAGCAGCTTGGTAATCTCAAATGCCGCCGCCGCTAGCAACGCGATCCCTGTTACCTCTGTCACACGCGTCTTGGTGTTCGGCAACCACCAGTAGACGATGACGAAGACGATGAAGGTCATCAATGGCGGTGCGACCCAACCTACAAGCGTGACGAAGGCTGGATTGAAGGGTTGTGCGTTCGGGAAGAAGAAGCCGGTGAGCTGCTCGATGAACGCCAGCACTGCGGTGATCAGCAGAGATAGGAAGAGCAGGCTCGACGCTCCGAGCATCAACGCCATGTCCATGACGCGCTCGATGAGGAACGGGCGCGGTCGGGCGATTCCCCAGATGATGTTGACGCTCTTGCGTATAGAGCCGAACACGCCCATACCGGCGACGAACAGGCCAAGCCCTGCGAAACCAGTGAGAGCAGGATTGTTAGTCGTTACTACCTCGTTGATGAAGTTCTCCACGAAGGACACGCCTTCGCTGGCGTTCAAGACCGGTATCTGTGCCAAGATGCCGTCTACCAGTCTCTGCTCGAAGTTCTCGATGCCGATGAAACGCCTAGAGAGCCACAGCAGCGCGATGGAGAGCGGGAATATCGACATGAAGCCGTAGAACGCGATCGCCGCCGCCAGGTAGTGCCCATTGATGCTCAGGAAGTCGTTGACATTCCTGACGACGAACATCACGCCCCAGACTGCCTGCTTGAAGGCGTAGCGGAAAACAGATGACGCATCCGCGAATTGCGGAGCCTGTTCGCCGACTCTGGTGTCAGTCGCCGGCGTCTGTATCTCTCTGGAAGTAAGTTGCATCTCAACTAAAGCGTCACAACGCCCGCCTGCGCCTGCTTCGCGCCTTTCAAGGATATCGAAACCCAGCTTTCACAGTCAACGCCGACACGAGTCTCTACTGATGAGTCTACGTATGCTGTTGCCAGTGCCTCTTTCCGCTTGCGGCGGGTGCGTTTCACCGCAAACATCGCGCCTACGAGCAACACGATCGATTGCGCGTAGATGAAAAGGAAGAAGAGCATCATCGTTGACATGCTTCCGTACAGCGACACCATGGACGGCGCAACACTTTGCAGGTAGAAGATGAAGCCGGCCTTGACCAGCTCAAACGCCAACGTCGTGAGGGCAGATACAAACGCGACCTCTGTGAGACGCACATCGACGTTAGGCAGCCAGGAGTAGACCACCGTTATCGCCAGCCATGTCAGCGTCAACGGTGCAATCCAACGGATAACGGTCGCCAGGACGGGATTGATCTGGGCTGCTTCTGGAAACATGAACGCCATGATCTGCTCGATGAAGGTGAATAGCAGTGCGAGCATCAGCGACAGGAAGAGCACGCAGCTACCAGTGATCATCAGCATCAGGTCAACGAAGCGTTGGTGAATGAGCGGGCGATATCGTTCGACGCCCCAAATCTCGTTCATGCTCTTCCTTATGGCGCCGAACACTCCGAGCGCGCCGAATACGAGTCCGACCAGTGAGAACAGCGTGAATGCGTTGTTAGTGGCAATCGCGTGCAAGATGAAGTCCTCGATGAATGAAGTGGCTTCCGTTGAGGTCAACACCGGCACCAGCGACTCTATGCCATCGATCAGGTGTTGATCGAAACGTTCTATCCCGATGAACTGTCTGGATGCCCAGATCAGGACCAAGGAGAGCGGGAAGATCGACATGAAGCTGTAGTATGCGATGGCGGCGGCGAGATACAGGCCGTTGATGTCGACGAACTCCATCACATTGCGGAAAACGAACCGGAACGGCAACGTGAGGAGTCGAAGGCTCACGGGCGAACTGGATGGCGCGATGGCGCTTGCGTGGCTGAGTGACCGCGTCTGCATCTGAGCGTCCATGCTTGTGCTAGAGCAACATCGACCGCGCTTCACGCTTCCTCAGCGTCGCGTCGATCACCAAGTGTTGTCTGGCATGTCGGCTGCACTTCACGGTACCGCTCGCTCAGTTCAATTCGCCAGCTCGATATGCCGTGATGTAGTTCATCGCGTACTCGTCGCGACCTTGCAGCAGTTCAACCGCGGCCTGCACCGCGCGGCTTTCCATATCGACGTTCATCAATCGATCGACCCTCACATGTACGGGGTCCACAATGCCGGAGTCTGCACCGGCCTCTATCGCCAGCTTCACGAACACGATGTTCAGTAGCGCGCGTTTTGGCAGGCCGAACGAGACGTTTGACATGCCGCCGGTTATGTGTATCGCATCACCGAACCGTTCGCGCAAGCCGGCAATCGCCTCGAACGCGTGCGGACCGTAAGCCGGGTCGACAGATACAGGAAAGAAGAGCGGATCGATGTACAGATCGTCCATTGCCACGCCCTTGGCGGTTGCCGCTTCTACCACTTTGCTCGCGTTGTCAATGCGCTGCTGGGCGTTCTCGGGCATTCCGGACTCTGATGCGGCAGATACGATGCACTTTGCATCGTGTGCAACGACGAGGTCCAACGCATCAAGTCGCTCCAACGCCACGGAGTTGACCATCGGGCGTCCGATGCTACCGTCGTACGCCTCAAGCCCAGCCCGGATGATGTCGGTGTTGGATGAATCTATGCACGGCGGCAACGTCGACACCGACTGGAAGTGTCCCACGAGCCAGCGCATCGCATCCACTTGCTCATGTAGGCGATGCGAAATCTCGTCGACGTTCAGGTCGAGATAGTGTGCGCCCGCGCGAGTCTGGCGCTCGATCTCATAGTCGATGTATGCCTGCCCCTCTGCGGCCTGCTCGCTATCGCCGTGGTTACCGCACCAGATGGCGATCATGAAGTGCTTTAGGTTGCCCTGCTCCCACGGTTGCGTGTTAGTGAAATGCTCCGGCACGCGAACAAACTGGGTGACACCGTCGCGCCTGTACTTTACCGCCTCGGTGCCATCGTCAAAGATGTGTCCGCGGACTCCGCCGCGCTTGACGACGCGGGTGCAGTGGATGTTCTCGCCGATTACTGTGAACGTTGGCAGGTCGTGAATCGAAGCCGTAGCGTCTGCCATGAGTGAGTGTGTAGCGAGTACCGGAGATGGGGAGGCGCGGAAGGATGGAACCGCGCCCTATAGTCATTTTCAATTATTGATGCCCGCAGGTCAATACGATTCGGCGCAGGGATTACAACAGATTCAAAGTGTTACCTCTACCTCGTTTGCGTCAACCCTGTTGGTCCCCTTGCGACGCGTCGTCATCAGCATTGCGTCCGTAGTGGTCCCGCTTCGCGAACGTGTTCGCCCATGACGAGGTGCCCTTCAGGCGCGAGTCGGTCAACACTACAGGATGCTGGAGTATGTCGTCCTGCTCTCCGTACAGCGTCAGGCGGTTGTATGCCCGAAGGTAGATGCAGTCCTTGTCGCCGATCTCGCACTTGCCTGCCCTGGTACCGCCGCACGGTCCGTTGCGCTGATTCTTGACGCATTGCGACTCGGGACACAGCTCTCCGATCTCCGGCAGTGAGCAGTCGCCGCAGTCTTTGCAACCGTAGAGCGGCACTTTCATCAGCTGCTCCGCGCCGTGTGCGACCTTAGTTGCAAGCTTGCTCTTCTCGATCTGGCGATACAGCGCGCTGCCGGCTCCAAACCCTTTGGCGCGGTGATCAAAGATGAAGTGCTTGCCGAACCTGCCGATGCGGTAGGCGAGGTTCGGGTAAAACGCGCGCTTCATAGTGGATGCACCCTTCGCGCGACGTTCCGCGTACTCGCGATTGATTTGATCGGATGCGGTGCCCCGTTGCTCGCCCGGTTCGTAGAGATAGAACTCGTTGGCTTGGGCAAAGTTGATCTCTGACGCGAAGTCAAGCCAATCGTTGGCGCCGAACGAGTCGGCAAGGGTGATGATCCGCGCTATTCGGTTGAAGTTGAGTCTGCCCGAGAGGTAAACACCGCTGTAACCGCAACCTCGCAGTATCGCCACCTGCTTCGCGGCGAATTCGTCAAAGAACGCGCGGCCACGGTCGGGCGACTTGGCATGACGGTTGGCAAGATCGACTAGGTCTGAGTTAACGGCGACACCCGGTATCCCCCAGCGGCCGAAGAACCTAGCGGCAGGGGCGGACAGCACGAATATCGAACCCAACAACGGCGGCACGTCGTGTCCATGTTGGGCGCGCAGGTAACGGATCAACTCGTGATGCTTGCGCGCGTCGTAACCGATCTGAGACACCAGCCACTTCGCACCGGTCCGTACTTTCATGTCCATCTTGTACAGCTGCGTCAGATACTCCCCCTCATGCAGCTTGAACGGGTTGACCGCTGCACCGGGACAGAAACGGGTCGCAGACAGCACGGATTCAGATGCGCGCCTCCCCGGCAATGTGACAGACATCCCAGCGTTCATGCGGCGGATCATCTCCAACATACCAACAGAGTCTGTGTCGAACACCGGCAGCGCATCGCCGGCGAATCCGTCAACTGGATAGTCCCCCGACAGAGCTAGCACGTTTTGGAAGCCGTTGCTGGCGAGCGACCACAGCCTAGACTCGATGCCGTTGCGGTTGTAGTCCTTGCAAGACAGGTTGACGACCACATCCGCGCCGCCGTGTTGCAGGAGTTCCGCGCCAAGAGTCTCCGGCGTGATATGCGGATTGCCGCCAGGGTTGTCGGTAAAGCAGACTGTGTGAGCAATATCGCTCGCTGCCACGTTACGCGCTAGCTCAACGGCGCGTTGTGCAGGCTCTTCCATCGCCAGTCCGCGCGAGGTCTCGATCTCAACTGCAACGGTGAATTCGCGTGATGTGCAAGAATACGCGATTCCACCGTCCGGCGATTCGACTGCATTTGCGGGTGCTTGCACTGGGACTTACAGCGGTGTGGTGTTACAAGTTTGGACGGGACGGACCGGCACGGCGAACAGAGCTCGGCGATAGAAGTCTAACAACGAACGACATGCTAGTTCGTAACTGCGCTCGAAGCTTTCGGTGTGCCCGTTCATCTGCTCAAGCATTCGATGGTCGTCGCTTAATTGATGATTATCGCTTTTCAACACATGACGCTTCACAACAGGTAAACTTTGCAAAGCGTTACAGATGTCACTACGACGGGGAAGATTGCCGTGCAACAGAGTACTCCAAGTTTCGTCACCGCTGATCGCGTTGCAAACGCCGACATGACGGGATGGTTGACGGACCACGCCGTCCGAATTGATGGCGGCCGCATCACGGATGTCGTGCCAACAGTCCAGCTGCCCGATGCCGACGCGATCGACGGCGCTGTGTTGCACTTGGGCGACGTGTCGTTGATGCCTGGCTTGGTTGATGCACACTGCCACATGCATTGCAGCGCAACGGTGGACGCGCAGGACCTGACACTGGCTGAGATGCATGATGTAGGACGGCTCAAGATGCGCGCCGTGACCAACATGCGAAAGGCGTTGCTGGCAGGGACGACCACCGTCAGAGACATCGGCTCGCGCAACGAGGTGGCGTTTGACATCCAGCGCGCGATAAACGAAGGCGCGATACCGGGACCCAGACTGCTAGTCGCCGGAACGCCGATAACGATCACCGCCGGACACTGCTGGTTCTTCGGCACGGAGGCTGACACTGCCGACGAAGTGGCAAAGGCGGTACGCACACAGGTGAGACTAGGCGCGGACGCGATAAAGGTAATGGCAACTGGCGGGATGTTCACGCCCACTGCGAATCCGCGCAAGACACAGTACCCCGCTACGACGCTGCGAGTTGCTGTGGAGGAAGCGGCGCGATCGGGAATCACAGTGGCAGCACACACTCTGTCAGCAGACGGCGTGCGGAATTGCGTCGAGGCTCAGGTTCCGCATCTGATACATGCGCGGTGGTACCACCGTGACCCGAATCTGGGGCTGGATTACGACGCAGATGTGGTTGCGCGCATGGCAGACCAAGGGCAGTGGGTAGACCCGACGATCGGTCATATGATGCTCGGGTTAGAGGCGGTGGAAGCGGGAACCGCCGAGGCGCGAAAGCCGCACTGGTCGGTGTCTGGCACTGTCGTCCCGGAGTCAGAGCATCTGGATGCTCTCCGGCGGATGCATGATGCAGGTGTGCGTTTCACATCAGGACTCGATATGGGCATGGCGCACGGCACTCACGACCGCTCGGCGGCAAACGCCTGGGCAGTGGTCGAGCTGCTAGGCTTCAGCAACTGGGAGGCGCTACGGATGGCAACGTGCGACACGGCCGAAGCGTTGGAAATTGACAATGAGGTTGGCACACTGGCACGCGGCATGGTCGCAGACCTGGCAGCGTTCGAGGGCAATCCAGGCGTGAACATCCGCGACCTGGATCAGGCGTCAACCGTCATACAAAGCGGCAAGCTGGTCAAGCACCAGCACCGCGTGCTGGTGTGAGTAGCGCTGGGGTTGCGTCTTCGTGCCTCCGATGCACCAATACTGACAGGTTGCGTACGCGATCGGACAGAACCTGACACAATGGTGTTGCGGACCAGGAAATGACATGCGAACATGTCAGGTGCCAGCATGAGATAATTGAGCAAGGTATCAAGGATTACGTCAACGGCTTGGTTTACACCAACGGCATAGAGTCTTTTCGGGAGAATCAACAGGGAGGCTCTATTGGCGGGAAGCAGCTGGCTCGTTAGATATCGGATTTCACGGTCACGCGTAATCCGCGATCCGAGGACACCGATGATCAGATGGCACAGATTATGTAAGGGCCGTCGGTGTGCTGGGCTCAGGTTCACTACGTCGATCGGGATGAAGCGAGAGCGTCAACCCAAGATGCGTTATCCAATAAAGTTAGAATGACATCATGACTTCAGATTCGCGAGCGAATGGAAGCGTGGACCAGTTCAATGCCGTCAACAGAGGCGTTTACATCGCAGATAACCTGCCATTCCTGCGGGGGTTGAACGACGAATGCATTGACTTAGTGAATATTGACCCGCCCTTCGCGAAGAACGATACCTTCATCAAGAGCGACGATGAGTTGAAGCCGCCGCTAACCGAGGCCGAAAGGTTGAACGAACGGAGGCTCTTGGAGTCGTGGAAGGTTTACGATGCAAAGACGGCAGATGCCAAGGGGATCGCTCATCCTGATGTCGTCAAGGCCGGTTTCCGGGACATATGGTCTTGGGCAAACGATATCCATGAGGAGTGGCTCAACAGCATAGAGGATGGCTATGCAGGCATCGCGAAGTTGATCGATACGACGCGGCACGTCCACAGCGACAGCGTCGCCGCCTATCTGTGCTACATGGCCATAAGGCTCATTGAGTTACATCGCGTGTTGAAGCCCGAGGGGTCGCTCTACTTGCATTGCGACCACACCGCCAACGGTTACCTAAGGCAACTGCTGGACAGCATTTTCGGTATAGGCAACTTCCGGAACGAAATCGTATGGGCGTATCCTGCCAGTCCGTCGGCGGCTCGGAGGGACTTCCCGCGAAAACACGACACGATTTATCGATATACGAAATCAAGCGAAGCTTGGACATTCAACGCAGATGCCGTTCGGGTTGATTACGCGGAGAGTAGCAAGAATCGAGTCAGGTACGCCGCGAACGCGTCTACCGTCATGGAAGGCACCGAGATCAAGCTTCGCGCAGGAGGCAAGATACCACCTTCGGTCTGGACAGATATCCAGCAGACCTATCGCTATCGCCACGAAATAACTGGGTATGGAACTCAGAAGCCGGTAAAGCTCGCCGAGCGGATAATTCAGGCATCGTCAAACGAGGGCGATGTTGTGTTGGACTGCTTCGCCGGTTGCGCCTATACCGCCCTAGCCGCCGAGAGATTGAATAGACGTTGGATTGCCTGCGACATCAACCCACGGGCTTGGACTGTCTTCAAGCGTCAATTCAGCAAGCCACAGCTAGTCAGGCTGAAGTGCCATGATGCAACTACGGGTCAACAGGTCATGGGCAGTGAGCCAGTGGTCACGGTCCACGGTCCGGATGAATTGCCAGAACGGGTTACGCCGATTAGCGACATTCAGCCCGAGGCCTTTGAACTCCCAAAGCTCAGGTTCAAGGTGCCGGCGAGCGTGATCCCGGAGGCCGACATGTTACGCGAACTGCTGGAGATTTCCGGTTACCAAGCTTGGTGTTGCGGCTTTGCGAATCGCAAGCCTAACGGTGAGATCATCCGGACCACCAGGAACTTTCACCTTGACCACATAGATCCAAAAAGCAAGGAAGGCACCTCCAACGACATCGTCAATCGTGCTCCGTTGTGCCCTTACCACAACATCAAGAAGGGTAACGAACGAATTGGCTTGGCGGAGTATCGCGTGAAGATAGCGGATGCGAAGGAATTAATGGTCGACAAGTTCGGCGACCTGCAAGACCTGAACGAGGCTAGGCACAAGGCGAACATGATATTCGCCCGTGAGGTTGCTCGAAGACAGGGACTGTAAGGCAGCGGCATCCGTAGATAAGACAGGCCGCAAGCACGTGCATCGGGTGTGGTGTGAGACGCGTGGCCCGGTGATTGGTCTGTCGGGACTGTTGCGCGAAACGATTGCCAATCGTTAACGGCATTTGTTCGCACCGGCCGATCACCCGCGGGCGGACACCGTTCGTTAATCGAACGTCAGCACCGTGCGCGCTGTTACCCCTGCGTTCATGTCGGCGAACGCCTCGTTCAGCTCGTCTAGCGGTCTGAACTTCGTGATCATCTCGTCTAGCTTGAGCTTGCCCTGGGCGTATAGGTCTAGCATCCAGAGGAAGTCCTTGCGCGGATTTCCATCGCCATGCCAGTTGCCCAGTATCGACCTGCCGCGTAACAGCTCCCAACCGTCCACGCTGATCTCAGCATCTGTCGGAACTACGCCGACTAGCACCATAGTCCCCAGCGGACGCGTCGACTCGAACGCCTGTTTGGCGATTGCGGGCTGTCCCACTACCTCGAAGGCGTAATCGGCACCGCCGGCGGTTATCTCTTGGATGCGCTTGACTGAGTCTTCCTTCGCGGCGTTTACCAAGTGTGTCGCGCCCATGTCGGATGCCATCTCCAGCTTGCGTTCGACGGTGTCCACGGCGATGATCTTTCCTGCCGATGCCAGCGCGCCGCCTTGCACTACGCTAAGCCCTACGCCGCCGCATCCAAACACTGCCATTGACGCTCCTGTCGGCACGTTAGCACGGTTCACAACTGCGCCAACACCTGTAATGACACCGCAACTGATTAGGCAAGCACGCGTGAGGTCGGTATCTGGCGGGACGATAACGCACTTGTCGGCAGGCGCGATGGTGTGCTCCGTAAAGGTGGGAGTGCGGTGGTAGACCTGCTGACCGTTCTGCGAGAAGCGAGTGGTACCGTCTGGCATCGTGGCGCCGTAAGTGAAGTTAGTCTCGCAGAGGGATGGATGCCCGGATATGCAGTTGCGACACTTGCCGCAGAGCGCATCTAGCGAGAGTATGACATTGTCGCCGGGTGTGATGTCTTGCACGCCATCGCCGACATCTGAGACGATGCCCGCGCCTTCGTGTCCGAGTATCATCGGAGTCGCGGCGGCGGCCTTATGTCCGTCCACGGTGTGGTAATCGCTGTGGCACACGCCCGCGCCTGCCATGCGTATCGCCACCTCGCCGGCCTTAGGCGCGTCCATCTGCACCTGCTCGATCGGGACAGGCACGCCAGTCTCTCGGAATATCGCGGCTTTCGTATCCATCTACTACCTCCCGTGTTCGTGTGGGATCGCTCGTCAGTAGCCCGTCGCTACGCAATCGTAGTTTAGTTGACGCATCGGATGCTGGGCAGTTCCGCGCCGCGCGGTGTGAGTCCGTACTCTGCGACTACAATCATTCGCATGTCCACTCAGGGACAGAGTGCAGGTTGCTGCTCGCCGTTGCGGGCGGATGTCGCGTCTGGTGCATCACCGGCGGCGCAACAGGGTCCACACGCAGGAGCTGATCGTTCCAACGGTGACTCCGGCCGCGCGGTCCCCGCTAGGATAGACTTCGCCCAGATACCCGCTGGCAGCTTCAGGATGGGTACCTCCGACACGCGATTTCCCGGCGACGCGGAGGGGCCGATACGGGAAGTTGCGGTTGACGCGTTTGAGCTGTCGCGCCATCCTGTCACGATCGCGCAGTTTGACGAGTTCGTATCAGCGACAGGTTACGTTACTGACGCGGAGCGGTTTGGTTGGTCGTTTGTGTTCCACCACTTCGTCTCCGATGCCACTAAGGCATCTGTCCGGCAGGCGGTTAAGGGTTCTGAATGGTGGTGGCAGGTGCATGGAACGACATGGCTTTGTCCTGACGGTCCGGACTCCTTGGTCAACGGCCGGAGTTCGCATCCGGTCACGCACGTGAGCTGGCGTGACGCAGTTGCTTACTGCAAATGGGCAGCCGTACGCCTTCCGACCGAGGCGGAGTGGGAGTATGCGGCGCGCGGCGGCTTGGATCAGGCTAGATACGCTTGGGGTGACGCCCTGGAGCCGGACGGTGAGCATATGTGCAACATCTGGCAAGGCAACTTCCCTGACGATAACACTCGCGCCGATGGATTCCATGGCACATCGCCAGTTGGGACTTACGCTCCGAACGGTTTCGGGCTGTACGATGTCGCAGGTAACGTTTGGGAGTGGTGTGCAGACTGGTGGTCGACGAGTTTCCACCGCAACGATAGACGCGCGACGCGTGTCAACCCGAAGGGACCACGGCGTGGCGATGCCAAGGTTATCCGCGGCGGGTCGTACTTATGCCACGAGTCGTATTGCAACCGCTACAGAGTAGGCGCACGCACTGCATCCACGCCAGACTCGAGCACTGGCAACATGGGATTCCGCGTAGTCCGGGCCTGACGCGCGCGGACTACGCGCTGGGCTCAATTGTCCGACTGCCTGCTGTCAGCCAAGGATTTCTTGCAGGCGATTCGCTATCGTCTGAATCTCGTCTTCCTCCAAGAGTCGTACGTCGAACCTGATTGTGTACGGATCCCGGGGATGTCCCACTGCCGCGATTGGCGGGTCGCCGTCCCGCAGGTCTGCTAATACCGATGCGGCATCCAGTCCTGACTCGGCAGGCACGGTGACGTGAATGTTCGGCATCGGCCGATTGTCTTCATCTGGGAACTGGATGTAGGAGTTCGCTACGTTCGGCAGCTGCTTGACTTGATTGTGCAGAACTGCCGATTTGCGATGATGCTCCGTCAGCCGCTCCTCATCGTCTTGCGCTGCCCACCAGATGAGCGATGTGATCTGCCCGACGATGTCTTCCTTGCCGACCTTGGCGACTCGTCCGATGCCGTGGCTAGGTGCGGCCTGCATTGAGATTGAGTCGATGATGTCCTGGCTGCCGGCGATGATGCCAGAGCCTTGCGGGCCCTGTATCCCCTTACCGCCAGAGAAACAGACGACATCGGCGCCCAGGTCGATGAACCGGTGCAGATTCTCCCGCGGCGGTAGTGCATTGGATGCGTCCAGTATCACCCTCGCACCGTAAGCATGGGCAATGTCAAACACATCCTCTAGTGCGATGTCGCCGTCGGGTGCGTATCCGACCCAGTAGACCATCTTGGCATCTGGGTTGTCTTTGAACGCCTGCTCATACTGCGCGGCGTCTACGACCTTGACTCCCGCATCCGGTTCGTCGGGTTGGCCGATCTCCACGAACTTCACGCCGGCAGTCTTGACGGCCATGGCGTATCCGTGATTGACGTAGGTTACCCCGGCATCGTTTTGCACGCGTGCGAACCGTTTGGCGACGCACGGCACCTGCCCGCCTTGGACATAAGGCAGCTGCTCCATCAGCGCCTTATCTGTGCCAGTGATGATGGCGGCGGCAGATACCATGAGCGCTGCCGCGCACCCTGACACTATGTATCCATCGTCGGCGTGTGTGAGGTCTGCGATGATGCTGCCACAGGCGCGTTGCAGGTCCATGATGTCCACATAGTCCTCTGCCGCCACCTGCATTGCCGCCATTGCTGACGGCGGGATCAGCGTGCCGCCCATTATGGTGTGATGGCACGTGGCGTTGATGAACTTGCGGACTCCCAGCGCGGCGTATGGATCGTCTTGCAGCTGTTCTAGCGTGGGTATCATGACGCACAACCTTAAGGTGTAGTATCAGTTTCGCTATGGGTTAGGTTACACGCGATTCCGCAAATTGACTCACCCAAAGTTTGGAAGTCTGTCGGTGCCGATGGCGGAGAAATCTATATCTGAACTGCCCGTTGTTATGGTGTCTGCGAGCCACTTCCCGGTGAGTGGTCCGTAGTGTATGCCTTCAGACCAGTGCCCTGCGGCAAAGAATGCGTTGTCTTGGTTGTGTGCCCGCCCGACATAAGGCTTGCCGTCAGCCGGCATGGGACGCAGACATGCGGTTTGACACGAAACATGCGAGGCATCGATGCGCGGGCATAGGCGTTGGACGCGTGGGATGATGTATTCGTAGGCAAAGTCGGACGGTGCGCGATCATACCCTGTGTCTTCACGCGTCGCGCCTAATACCGTGCTGGACAATCGCCTCGGGAGTACCACACCGCCATCGTCCATGTTCTGCATCGCGACTGGCGGCCGCAAATGATCAGATGACGCGTCGCCAATGTCGATGTGTAGCAGTTGGCCCTTCTGTGGCACCACTGGGTAGCCGAATCGGAGCATGTTGCTGACATCCGAGGACCACGGGCCTAACGCGAACACGTAGGCATCAGCCTCAATCTGAGACTGATCATCCAAGGAAATCGAACCTACTGCCCCTTTGGCTAACAACGTTATACCTGTGAACTCGTCGTTGATGAACTCAAGCGAAGTCGCGTTGCTTGCGGCAACGAACATGGATTGCGTCAATAGGCGTGAGTCGACTGTCGGCTCGATCTCGGTAACACACGCGCCGATCATGTCATCGCTGATCCAGTCGCACAGTGCGCGCGCCTCGTCGCCAGACAGCCAGTCCGCCGCATGCCCTTCTGCTATGCGCGCCTGCATGAAGGACTTGGCTTCGCGCTCGCCATCGTCTCCGAACGCACAGCGCAGGAACGGACGCACGTCGTAACCGTGGTCAATACCTGTTGTGGCAGGTAGGGTCTCTGCGAGTTCGGCATGTAGTGCAAGCGCGGCGGGTGAGAGTGCCAGCAGGTCGGGGTCGTTGGAGCCGGAATAGGGGGTTAAGATACCGGCGGAGTATCCGCTCGCGCCCGCGGCGACATGGTCAGATTCGATCATGACGATTTCGCACGAACCGGTACGCGACAGGTAGTAAGCCGTGGCGCATCCAATGATGCCGCCACCCACAATTACGACGCGAGATGTGTGAGAGGAAGTCATGTCCGTGGTCCGGAGTATTGGATTTTGACGCCTTCGTTGGGTTGTACCGGCCTGTTTGTGTTGCCGTCTCCCGTCAATCGCGCCAACCTTGCCACCTGGTCCGCTGACACAGTGCGCGTCTCGTGCATCACAATCCAGTCAACCGGTTCAGAGCACGGCGGAGTCGTGAGCGAACCCATGTAGGTGTAGTATCCGAGATCGTCTGGTAACAGGTTTGCCGCGTTGAGTCCGGCGAAATCCGATTGGTCGGCATCGACTCGCCCTCCTATGCTTGGTGCGACCGCTAGCAGTGCGTCCAGGAACGGATCAGGTTCGCCGTGCGTGTACATGAATCCTACTACATCAAGGTCGCCGCGGGACTCGACATGTGGCAGGTGCAGCTCGGCGGCGAACTGTGTGCCATCAATGGTGTGTTCGCTTGGGCAGTGGAAGTGCGCTGACACCAGCAGGCAGCTGTGTTCGCCGAACTCCAGCCGGTCGCCGCCAGGGAAGACGAGCTCTACTAGGTGCCCATCGTTCTTGACCAGCTCCGGCTCGTGGCTGTAGTCGAAGCGCAGATGGGCGATGTCGGCGGTCTCGTAGTCCGTTATGTCGACCGGGGATTGATGCACGCCGATCTCGCAGGTGTCGTAGTCGGGCGACAGCCTACCCCAGTACTCGGGTCCGGTATTGCCGGAGTAACTCCAGGGCGCGTCATGCATTTCTGGATGTCGTTACTGGACGCGCGGTCCGGAGAAGTTGATCTCGCGACCGTTGAGAGGTTGGATCGGCCGGTTGTTGGCGATGCCGCCTACAAGGGCTTGCAACCTGTCAACTTGGTCTTGCGAGACTGTGCCAATCTCGTGCATCACGAACCAGTCAACCGGCTCGCTACACGGCGGCATTGTCAGCGATCCCTGATACTTGTAGTAGCCCAGGTCCGCGGGTTGGAATATCCTCGCGTTCAGGTCGGGGAACGCGTCTCCCTCGCCGCTGGCAGTTTCGCCGACCGCGGGAGCGGCAGCCAAGAATGCCTCCAAGGTCGGGTCCGGCTCGCCAATGCGATACAGGAAGCTGACTACCGCCAGGTCGCCGAAGGTTTGCTCATGTACCAGGTGCAGTTCGGCAGGCAGCTCTTCACCGTCGAATCTGTGCTCTGCAGGCGAGTGCCAACGCGCGCTGGCTAGCTCATAGGTGCGCTCTGCAAATCCGAGCCTGTTGCGCGGGGCGTACTCGGCTTCCAACATCTTGCCGTCGTTGGAGATCTCCGTTACACCGCGCCTGAATGAGAATGACAGCGGAGGAGCATCGCCCATCTGGTAGCCGGTGATATCGATTGGCGACTGCATCATCCCGTCGGTGCAGGTTGCGTTGTCTGGCGAGATGTTTGCCCAGTTCGCAGGCGCACCCGCGCCGGTGTAGCCCCAGTCGACATCCGTGACCGCTACCTCTTCGGTATCACCTCCGCCACATGCCACCAACGCGGCAAGCGATACCGCCGCGACCGAGAAGGTCGCGAACCTGATGTGCGTGCGAAGTGCGGTGATTAGCATGTTCTGTCGCCCTATTATGAGTCGTTGCAGCTGTGTTAGTCGTCTGGACACTGCGTCTGTGAGTCTGCGTTAAGGAGTCTATCGATCCCAAACAAAGATATATCGTACGCGGGCTGTGTCCCAGTCGCCAGGTCGGCAATGGTCTCACCGACGGCGGGTGAGAACTTGAAGCCGTGTCCGGAGCAGGCACTTGAGATGATGACATTGGGATGCCCGGGATGTCGATCGATCAAGAAGTGCATATCTGGCGTGTTGGTGTACATGCAGACGATTGAGCGTCTGGTCCTACCGCCCAGCTGAGGCATGATGTCGGATATGGCATCCCTCAGGTCGCGCTCGTCGGATGCACGAACCTCGCGGTCAAGGTCGTCAACATCGTCCAGCATCTCGCCGTTGTGGTGGAATGCTGTCTTGACGCCCCTGCCGAAGTCGGCTTGGCAGTACAGAGCCTTGCCGGGCGACCACTCCCAAGACGCATTAGGGAACCGGGCAGGCTTAAACAGCTCCGGCGAGGATGCGGGATCAAACCAGAATAGCACTTGGCGCTCGATCTTCAATGGCAGGTTCAGTTTGGACACTAATGCGCCGTTCCAGGCTCCGGCGGCGAACACGAGCTTGGCGGCGGAGAACACGAGATCATCGGTGTAGACCTTGACTCCATCGCCGTCGGGGTGCCAACGATACACTGCATCCCCGAATCGCAACAAAGCACCGTGCTTAAGGGCATCATCCAGCTGCGCCTGCACACACGCCTCCGGAAAGAGCACGCCAGCATTGTCGTCGTATGCACCGATCATCTCATCGCGTGGGCAGAGTTGCGGCCAGCGCCGATGGATCTCGTCCGGGTCCAGTATCTCCAGCTCGAGATTGTGCACTTGAGCGGATTTCTGGATACCGATGATCGACCTCGCCTGCGGCCGTCCGATTGATATGCCACCGGTCTTGTGCATCAGCTTGACGGGCCCACGGGACTCGCTCTCTAGACGTTTCCAGATTGTGTAAGACTGCTGTATCAACGGCACGTAGTCGGGATGCTCGGCGTATACCTCGCGAATGATGCGCGACTCGCCGTGGCTGGAACCGACGGTGTGCGGCCGAACGTGTGCATCGAATCCGAAGACTTTGAGCCCGCGCCGCGACAGAGATGCCGCCGCCGCGCTACCGTGCGCGCCGAGTCCCACTACGATCACATCTGTTGTAAGTACCTTGCTGCTGTTCATTTGACCTGTGTCCCTCAACGCATTGGTTGCGCTAACTCATTAGCTTAACGGCGCGACAGAAAACACCACTCGGAACGGCCAGCAGAAGATGACCACGCTGTTGTACATCTCCAAGTCAACATCCGGCGGGATGTCGTAGTTCTGGTTACCTACGTTGCCCTTAAGCGCGTCAATCTCAACGTATCCGCCATCTAGCACATCGCTTCGGCCCATCGGGTCGGGATGCACCGCGAGGAACACGCGCAGGTCGGGACCGTTTCGCACGCGGAACTCTTCGAAGCGCAGCGCCCGCTCATCATTGCCCAGATCCCAGATCGTCGCCGTACCGGTGCCGGTGTGAAACGAATCGGCATCGCGGAACTGCCCAGACCGCAGAGCCTCCGGCGCAAGCAACGTGCCCATCGCGTCAACCATGACTTCGTCCATGGCCAGATCGGGTTTCGCGTCTGCCGCGACCATGGTGGCCTCGGCGTCGGCCATGGACATCGTGTCTGGCACCTCCGCCATAGCGGCCAGCGGGAACTGCTCATCGACCGCGTCGTCAATGAAGAGCGGTGAGCCGAGCCACCAAGCCAACGCCAACAGCGGCACCGCCAAAACAACGACGATGCCAGCGACGAGCAACTTATGCGTGCGAATGTAAGTGATCATGAAGTGCGATTCTAACTGTAAGCGTGAGACTGTGCTACATGGGCTTTGACTTTCGCTAACAGAGTCACCCTGCGCTTCCTTCCCATTGTTGCCGATTGCCACGGCCTTGCACCGACCAGTTCGATATTATTCCTGCGCTTGCGAACCCGCTGTTACCGCATCGCGGATAGACTTGCATGGTTGACAGAGCACTGGAAGCGGGGACACATCTATGAGACTTGGCAGCATACTCGGACGCGGCTCGAATCGCGGCGGCACTTTCTACGGCTGGTACGTCGTGGGTGCGATGTTCTTCGGCATGTTCATCGTGCTGGGCACGCGCCAAGGCTTCGGAGTCTTCGTCGAGACTTGGGAGCGCGAGTGGCAGGTTACGACCGGCGCGATATCTGCCGCTGCGGCCGTCGGTTGGATCCTGAACGGATTCTCGCAGCCATTCCTCGGCAAGCTCGTCGACGTGCTAGGCGGCCGAATCGTCGTCATCGTGAGCCTCGCAGTGATGGGGCTCTCATACTTCGCACTGTCGGCCATCAACAGTGTCATTATGTTGACGGTGGTGTTCGGATTCGTCATCTCTTTCTTCTCCGGCGGCGTTGCACCGGGGACGACCGGCGCGATCATCTCTCGTTGGTTCCAGCGCAACCGCGGGATGGCGATGTCCATCGTAGCTGCCGGCGGCTCGCTTGGCGGATTGATCATGATTCCGTTTCTGTCGGAGCTGATGGTTGCAACCAACTGGCGCGTGGCGTGGATAGTCTCCGGCGTGATAGTGCTTGTGTTGGGAGTGCCCGTGGCGGTATTCATAATCCGCAACAAGCCATCCGACATGGGAGAACTGCCAGACGGCGACAAACGTGCCACTGGTCTGCGCGCATCGGCGGACCAAAGACGGCGCGCAGAGGCGTTAATGCGCGGCGGACCGCTATCCGTTGACCGCTGGATCGATTCTTACCGCTCCTGGCCGATGTGGCAGCTCTCATTCGGATACTTCGTGTGCGGCATCACGACGGCAACCATCGCGGTCCACTTCGTGCGCTGGGCGGTAAGCGAGGAGGTGTCCGCACCAGATGCGGCGATAGCATTCGGCATCCTAATGGGCATCAACGCCATCGGTGTAATCTTCATCGGTTACCTATCGGACAAGATGCAGCGCCACTACCTGCTAGCGGGTGTCTACCTAGTGCGCGGCGTGGCGTTCACGATGCCGCTCTTGCTACCCGGTGCCGCGGCGATGTGGGCATTCGCTGTGATCGGCGGCGCATCGTGGCTGGCAACGGTGCCACTGACGACGGGACTGACCGCGGATGTCTACGGCGTGCGGAACGTCGGGACTCTGGGCGGATTGATCAACTTCGCACATCAGATGGGAGGCGGTGCTGCAGTGCTGCTATTTGGACTGGCATTCGACCGTTGGGGCAGCTACGACATACCCTTCGCCGCCGGTGCGGTGTTCCTGCTGGCAGCAGGACTGGTGATAATGACGATCAAGGAAGTTAAGTACTCGGTGCGCTACATCCGCCAGGAGCCAGCAGTAGCCGCAGGGCAAGCGGCAGATTAGCGGCGGGCGAACGATACCGCGCTGATTCGTCTGCGCTGGGCATGTGTCATGCTAACGGTGCTACTGCATCACTCCGAGACCGTCGACCCGACACTGGTGCAGTGGATGCGCGACCTGCTAGGGCACCTCTTCGGCTTCGGCACCTGGCCGATAGTCGTATTCCTAGGCGCAGTCATAGTGGTCATACCCGTATGGCTGATGATGTCCGCGGCGCGGCGGCAAAGGCACGGTGGTGCAAGTGACCGGGATGGGGATGTGGTGTGACGGGAATGCAAAACAGCACACACCAAGCCCGGAACGCCTGGGACAGCTTGACCGTTGCTCCAGATGCGGTGCGCGGCGGCGCGGTATTTCTGGTTGACGATATCGTCGATTCCAGATGGACGCTTACAGTTGCAGGATATCGTTTGATGCAATGCGGTAGCGGTTCCATAATCCCTATAGCATTGGCAAGCGCGACTAAGTCCTGAGCATACTCTTGACCACCACCATCACAGATTCCACGCGCGCCACAGTGTTGTTGGCATCGCCGCTGATTGCCGGCGGCGGATCGTCTGCGGATGCACGGCGGCTGACTGTGCGCGAGCTGTCGCGGGTGGATGCTGCTATGCAGGGCATCGGTGAGACTATCGCGGTGTTGCAGTCTCGGCGTGGCGATGATGTCATTGACCGTCTTGTGGCGGATGGTGAGTTCCGGCCGGAGTTTGGTGCACGCTTGCGCGCGCTGTTGCGGCGAGGGTTTGCGATGGGAACGGCCGTTGAGGCTTGGTTGCGTGCTGGCATCTGGATCATCAGCCGGTACGACGCGGCATATCCTCGCCCTTTTGTTGATCGGCTGGGTGGCAGCGCGCCGCCGCT
Source organism: Dehalococcoidia bacterium (assembly GCA_965200145.1). GTDB lineage: Bacteria > Chloroflexota > Dehalococcoidia > Lucifugimonadales > Lucifugimonadaceae > CBDATG01. The sequence goes on along the minus strand of CBDATG010000003.1, from coordinate 845,707 downwards.
GTTGTTCGGTTACGGCGACATTGAGTTGTTGGAGCGAGGCTGGCTTGCGATACAGGGATCGCGCAACGCGGCGGAAGTTGACCTTGACTTCGCGTCGGAGGTTGGCGCATCCGCGGCGGAACACGGCAAGGTCATCGTGTCCGGCGGTGCCAGAGGGATCGACAGGGCAGGCATGAACGGGGCGTTGACGGCCGGCGGCGTTGCGGTCGGCGTCCTCGTGGAGAGCCTTGCCAAACATGCACGGTCTGCCGAGAGCCGCCAATTCATCGGGGATGGCAACCTTGTGCTCTGCACGCCGTACGATCCGGATGCGCGTTTCACAGTCGGTAACGCCATGGCACGCAACAAGCTGATATTCGCGCTCGCACAACACTCCTTGATTGCCGCCGCCGAGGTAGGAAAGGGCGGTACCTGGACAGGCGCGACCGAAGAGCTAGCACGACGCAGGCAAGGTTTGTCGGCAACGCCCGTTTACGTCCCGAGCGAGCACGACGGACCCTGGGCGACTGCGCTTCTTGAGATGGGAGCATCGAGCTGGCCGGGCGTTGAGTCGCTGATTGAAGCGGAGCGGACGCGTCTGGACGGCGATAGGCATGTTGACGTGACACCTCCGACGCGCCAGCTCAGCTTGGATGGCGCCACACCAGCCGTGGCCGACGCGGTGTCAGGCGCGAGAATGGCGGCGTGATGCTCGGAGCCCCATTTGAACACGCGCCATCAGTTGAACTCAACGATTGCATGGTGCCGCTGCAAAAGATTCGGGTTTGTTAGTAAGTTGTGCCCATGATTTTCAACTGTTGAGCCGAATACAATCGGCGTTGGGTCGGTGAAATGGTGCCTGACTGACCGATGTTGCCACTGCGCCACGATGATGAAAGGACCGTTGATGACGCAGTTAGGGAACGGCAGTGAGGCATTGTTGGAGATGTTGCGGCGGCGTATCGGAGAGGCCGATGACTGCGTCGTTGGGTTGCGAGATGACTTGCCCGTCTATGGCCCGTCTATCCGTACTGACAGGGACCCGGTTAAGGACCATCCTGAGGAGTTGGTCCGCGCCCTTTATATAACCCACATCGTGCATGACTTGGGTTATCGTCCGGAGTCTGTGTCGATCGAGCATCGAGTTAGGGCACGTGTTGGAAGGGGACAGCGTGACAAGTATGCGGATATCGTGATTTCCCGCCTTACTTCCAAACACCCTGCGCCGTACTGCGTGATTGAGCTCAAGACCCCGGAGGCCTGGTACGCGGAGAAAGAAGCCGCGTGGGAGGAACAGCTATTCGGTCTGGTTGGCTTCATTGACCCACGCCCGTCTTGCCTTGCGTACGGCACTTGGCGCCCGGATCGCCAAGGTGCAACCCCCGTTGAGCTTGAGTTAGTCGATTCTGTTGAGTGGTCCACGCACGTTGAGTGGTCCAGGGCAGCTCAGCCTGTACAGTCCGACACGATCCCGGCGAACTACGGGAAGCCGCGGAAGGAGCCGTACGTTAACGGTAGCGCGGTTAAGGATCTCAGGCGCGAGGTCGGTGTCACGGAGCTGGCGCACCTTCAGCGCAACCTGCACAATGTACTCTGGGGCGGCGGGAGTGAGACTGACTCTGAGGTCTTCAATCTCATTACGCGGTTGATTTTCGCTAAGGCTTACGACGAAACCTTGACCGCACCTGGGCAACGGTACAGGTTTCAGGTGCTGGACGGTGAACCTGTTGGCGTTGCGCTCTCTCGTATCACCAAGCTGTATCGTGAGGCATTGGTGGAGCGTCTTGGTTACTCCGCAGCGGAGGCAGCCGCTGTGGATGTTCGTGTGCCGGGAAAGGGAACAGATGCCCAGATCAGGTATGCCATCGAGCGACTAGAGCGGTACCACTTCACCGACCTAGCCAACTCATCGTCAGGACAGGACATGCTCGGCTCTTTCTTCGAGTACATCATGAGGGCAGGTTTCAAACAGTCAAAGGGGCAGTTCTTCACTCACGCCAACATCGCGGAGTTCGTCGTTCAAGCCCTCGATCTGGGCGAATGGTCTGTTGCGCGAGCGGCTCGCGGCAATCTCCCACCGAAAATCCTTGACCCGTCTGCCGGTGCTGGCACGTTCCTGATACGCGCGATGGACTGTATTCATGCACACCTCAAGGACTATTCAAAGACGCGGTCCGGCAGCCACAGTCCTGCAACGCAAAGTGTGTTGGCAAACGTCATCGGCGGTCCGCGCCGTAATGATTGGGCCAGGGAATCTTGTTTTGGCATGGAGATCAACTCCGACCTGGGATTGACAGCGCAAGTCAACATGTTTGTCCACGGCGACGGTTCATCATCGATCTTCTCTGGCCCGGAAAATGGCGATGGTTTACTGCCGCTATCCCACTATCCGCACATTGCCATCTCGCGAGCTCGCACTGTGCCGCCTTATCCGCAGTCTGTCGTCGATTCCTTTGACGCGATCATCACGAATCCGCCGTTCGCAGTAGATTTCACCGACGAACAGCAGGACGCACATCTCGCCACTTTCACGGTTGCGAAGCGGACCAGCAACAGCGAAGAGATATTCTTGGAGCGGTGGTTCCAGTTCTTGAGTCCCGGCGGCAGGCTCGGTGCTGTCGTACCTAACAGCCTATTGGACTCCAGAAGTTCGACACCTGGTCGGGATTTCTTGATCAAGCACTTCTGGATCAAGGCAATAGTGTCACTCCCGTCCGATGCGTTCTACCCGCACACAATGACCAAGACTTCGCTCCTGTTCGCGCAGAAGAAAACATACGATGAACTCGCACGGTCATATCAAATGGATGCGGTGCAAAACCTGCACGCCAACGGGACGATTCTGTTCGCACAGGTAGGTTACTTGGGATATCGGCGTACTGCGAAGTCCGAGATTACAGACCTGCGAAACGATCTCGATCACATCCTGCCGGCGTTGAAGGAAGCACGAATATGGTCCTGAAGCGCATCGAGACGACAAACCTACGCACCGAGCCGAACATTCGCCTGGATGCCGACCATGCTTTGCACCAGAGCGCGGCCTCTGAGCCGTTGCCAATCTGCCATGTCTTCACCGTGGGACAGGGCCAGCGAGTCGACTCAGAACCCGAAGTCATGTACCGCTACTGCGAGATCGGTGATGTCGACAGACTAGGGTTGACGGCGCCGCGAACGGTCGATCCAAGCGCACCTGAGGTTGACCCCGAGCTGCGTAAGCAGGAAGACCGCATTCGGCGCAAGGTGCAACAACGCAAGGCAATGACGCTCGATCGCTGGTGTGTGCTAGTCCCGAAAACGCGCCCATACCTCAAGAAGTTCGCCATCATCGGCGGGAGAGATGGCACCTACTACACGACCGATTTCTTCGTGCTGGAGCCCGGCGGCAGCTTGTTGGAATCCTGCAACGGCGTAATTGAAGATGCCTCGTGCCTGCTCTTTCTGTTGCTAAAAGGTCCGTTGAACGCCCTGCTTACATCGATCTCGAGATGGGGCAAGTCTTATCCGACACTGCACCCTGACGACCTTGCAAATGCAGTGATCGATGCAGCAGAAATTCCGGACTTGGTAACGCTTGATCGCGTTGAGAAGGCGGTGACGATGCGGCGAGTAGTGACCCAGATCGTTGAAGGACGGCGGCAGCTCCAACGGTTGTCGGTGTAGCGCGCTTGTATTCGTTAACGTTAGATACTCCTCACTTGGGCTGACCCTGAACTTCGCTTGAGTTTCCACTGTGCAGCTAACGAAAAATCCCGAGGTCAGCCTGCTCGAACCCGCCTTGACTCCCCGCGCTGCGTTACTGCGACGCTTGCGTGGCAAGGGGCGCCATAAGTACCGCAGGTACGACGGCTTACCACTACGTTATGCAGGCGGGAAGAGCCTCGCGGTCGGGCATGTGATCGAGCATCTGCCAGACGGCTTGGACGGCATTGTATCGCCGTTCTTCGGCGGCGGCTCCGTTGAGATCGCGTGCGCCAGGGAGCTTGGCGTGCCAGTGCGCGGTTACGATGTGTTCGATATTCTTACGAACTACTGGCAGGTGCAGCTGCGCCAACCTGTCCCGTTGGCAGATCGGCTGTCGCAATGGACTCCGGACAAGCCAACCTATGCCGAAGTGAAGGCGCGTCTCAAGGCGCATTGGAAGGGCGACGAGCGGATCACAGACGCGCTTGAGCTGGCGGCGCACTACTGGTTCAACCACAATCTCAGTTACGGACCCGGATTCCTAGGCTGGATGTCAAGCATCTACAATGATCGCCGCCGCTTCACTCGGCTCGTCGACAAGGTGCGCGATTTCAGCGCGCCGAACATCACGGTCGCAACCGGCTCGTTCGAGTCAACACTCGCCGATCACCAGACGGATTTTCTCTACTGCGACCCGCCGTACTATCTAGATGGCGACAGCCGCATGTTTCGCGGCATCTACCCGCAGCGCAACTTTCCAGTGCACCACAGAGGCTTTGATCACGCACGCCTACGGGATATGTTGTATGCCCACCGCGGAGGATTTGTGCTGTCATACAACGACTGCGAGACAGTGCGCCGATGGTACGCGGACTGTCGCATCGTAGAGGTGGGATGGCAGTACACGATGGGACAGGGCGAGACACGCATCGGCATAAACCGCGTGGCGCGTGGAACAGCGCATCATGTCAAGCAGTCGCACGAGCTGCTGATCATAGCGGAATGACCAACAAGGATACGCAGGATACGCATGATGCAAAGTGATAGGGCCCCAATCCTGCACGTGTCATCACACCCTATCCTGCCCTATCCTGTCTATCCCTGTGAATGCGCGCTTATGCCTTGTAGTCGATCAGCAGGCGGAATGACCAACAAGGATACGCAGGATACGCATGATGCAAAGTGATAGGCGGCCCCCAATCCTGCACGTGTCATCGCACCCTATCCCGCCCAATCCTGTCTATCCCTGTGAATGCGCGCTTATGCCTTGTAGTCGATCAGCAGGTCGTCTAGGTCTGCCAGTATAGTATCTAGCTCCTCGGCGTCGTACTTGTCGAACGGCTTGGTGCCTGGGCTGCGAGTGACTGGAGTCCTGATGATGCCGCGCCGCCAGAATGTCTGCTTGTAGGCTGTCATTCCGAAGAAGAACTCAAAGTTCAGCGCGGGCAGTAGTCTGTTGAATAGCGCGCGTGCCTCGGCGGTTACGACCTGCTGACCTTGATCGTCTACGCCTCCCGCTTCCAGGGCGTTCCAAGCTGCGACATGCGCCTCCGTTATGTGCCCAGCAGGCATAGTGCCAGCACCGCCACGGCGGTACTCCTCCAGCAGAAAGCGGCCGCCCATGCCTCCCATGATCGACTCGACCCTGTCGCCGCACGCCTCGAATACTGCTGTCATGACATTGCCGGGTAACAGGCTCTCTTCCTTCAGGAGCGAGACACCGGGGATTTCGTTGATCATCTGAATTATGGTTGGCGTTGGTATCGTCGGGCCGGTTGGCGGCTTGTTGTTCTGTATCCAGACCGCCAGCCCTGTTGCATCAGCGAGTGCGGCATACAGGTCGTATGTCTCCTGCACGCCGCCCATGCCGTTCACGGGCATCGCGATAATGGAGTCGGCGTTTGCATCGCGTGCGACCCTTGCCCTTGCCAAGCAGTGTTCCAGTGATACGCCGCTGACACCTGCGACGAATGGCACTGCGCCATCCACGGTCTGCGCCCCGACGCGCAACACCTCATCGCGCTCTTCATCTGTCAGCCTAGGACCTTCGCTGGCATTGACTGGCATGACGATGCCATGTGCGCCCGCCTCGACGCAGTATGCCACACATCGGCGCAACGACTCGTAGTCAACGCTGCCGTCTTCGTTGAAGGGAGTGACTGGGATTGAGAACACCCCGCGGTTAGGTTTGGATTGCGGCAAAACTCCGTTGCTCCTCGTGTTGATATTGGCGTTACGTCAGGTGTGTCAGTGGACAGCGTTTAAGACTGCCGCCAGCAGTTCGTCGCTGTGCCAACCTAGCATCTGGACTTGGACTTTGTCGCCGGCGGGTATGGAAGCGACATCGTGCGGGCAGATTGCCAAACCGTTTGCGCGTGCCATGCTAGTCATCGCGCCCGAGCTCTGGTTCCCTGCCGATGTCGCGCGGAGCTCGCCGTGGCGGGTCAGGTAGACATGGACGCGGGCATACACCCTCCTGCCGTCATGGTTGTAGACGGGATCATCTAGCGTTGCCAGCACTGTGGGTCTGGGTGTCTCCGCCTTGCCCATCATCTTGTGGATGGCGGGCAGTCCGAACTGCTCAAACGCCACGGCAGCGCTGACGGGATTGCCGGGAAGTCCCAGATGCGGGACCTTGCGACCGTCCGCAGCGTTCAGCGTTCCGAATGCCAGGGGTTTCGCGGGTCGCATACGGACTGACCACAGCGCGATCTCGCCGTGTTGCGCTAGCACATCCTTGACTACATCATAATCGCCCTTTGAGACACCAGCAGACGTGACGATCATGTCGGCAGACCGCATGGCGCGCTGTAGCAGATCAACCAGTGATTCCACCGTGTCCCGAGCGATGCCTACAATGTCCGGTGTTGCACCGAACGACTTTGTGAGCGCGGCGATTGCGTAGGCGTTTGAGTTGTATATCTTGCCGTGCTGTGCGGGTTGGCCGGGCTCGATGAGCTCGTCGCCGGTTGAGATTATGGCAACGACCGGTCGGCGTATCGCAGGTGCTGTCGTCAACCCCAGAGATGCCGCAACACCTATCGCGCTGGGCGTGAGTTCTGCGAGTGCAGGTAGCACCACTTCGCCTGTCTGGATGTCTTCGCCGGCAGGGCGTATGTTATCGCCGTGTTGGGCTGCCAGCTTGATGCCAATCGTGTCAGGGCTGTTGGTGCGCTCCAACTCGTCAGTGTCTTCGAACGGCACTACCGCATCTGCGCCTTGCGGTATGGGCGCGCCGGTCATGATGCGCGCAGCCGTTCCCGGTTGCACCGTTGCGCCGGGTGCATCGCCAGCGGCAACGGTTGCGTTCACTGGCAGCAGCACTGCGTTGGTTTCACTCGCTTGCGTGATATCGGCGTAGCGGAGTGCGTATCCATCCATCGCGGAGTTGTCGTGCGGCGGTACGTCGATGGTCGCGACCAGGTCGGTGGCGAGTGTCAGTCCGATCGCATCTAGCAGGGGGACATTCGCGGAACCGAGTTGCGAGAAGTGGCCGAGAATGCGGTCGCGCGCCTCTTCTACGCTCAGCATCTCCGCGTCGTAGTGGTGTCGATGCGGCCGGTCTTCGTGTCGATGATGGCGGTGGTGTTGGTGTTGGCGCCGCGTGTTCATGTTGTGTTGCTCTGGTGCTATTGGCGTAGTGTTGCGCTGAGCTCGCGTTCCAGACGCGACACAAGCTGCGATGTTGCCCTGTCGACCTGCTTGGCGGTCAGGGTACCAGATTCGGCTTGGAATACGATGCTTATCGCAACAGATTTCTTGCCTTCCGGCATTGCGCCGCCGGTGTGCACATCGAACACGGTAGCTGACTTGACGAGTTTGTTCTGCCTGCACAGCTGCACTGCCGCGCCAGCAGGTGTCTGGGTGTCCAAGACGAGTGCGATGTCGCGGTGGGCTTCCGGGTAACGGAAGTAAGGACGGTACGAGTCGCCCTTGGACATGCCGCCCACGACCCGCTCTAGTACGTCCAGGTTCAGCTCCAACATGTACCCCGCCTCGGTGCTGGCATCGGCTTGCGTCCATGAAACGGTATCGATCTGTCCGCAGTGTCCCAGCAGCTCTGGACGACGGGCGCGTGTCTGTATCCGTGCGCACGCGCCGGACTGGAATCCGGGCGCTTCTGCACTGGACCAATCTGCCTCGATGCCCAGCGCGTCCAGCAGCTCTTCCGCCAAGCCCTTAGCGTCATAGAAGTCGAAGCTAGCGTTGTCGGAGTGCCAATTCATGGCTGAGCGCGGCCCGGTTAGGACTGCTACGAGCATGGTCACCTCGTCTGGTAGCGGCTCATCCTCGACCGCCAGGAATACCTTGCCGGCCTCAAATAAGGCGACTGGACCACGCCAAGTCCGTGTGTTGCGTGCTGCCGCTTCGATAACCGCGGCGCGCAGGGTCGTGCGCAAGACGGCGTGGTTTGAAGACACGGGATTCTCGATCGTCAACGGGTTAGGCAATGTCGGGTCTACGCCGCCTAATGTAGCGCGTTCGGCAGATGTTGCGACGTATGAGACGATCTGGTTCGCGCCCATGGCGGCCATTGCATCGGCGACTCGTCGGCGGAATGCGCCGGCCTGCTGGTCGTTGCTCGGCGGTATTCTCCCAGATAGGTTCGTTGACTCTAGCGTGTCGTAGCCTCCTATGCGTGCCACCTCTTCTATCAGGTCTTCTGGGATCGTGATGTCAGAGCGCCAGTAGGGTATCGCAACGCGCCAACCGTCCGCCGTTGGCGCGAGTTCGAACCCGAGCGATGTGAGGATGGATTCGATGTGTGCATCTTCGTACTTGATGCCCATGACGCGGGTAATGTGTTCGCGCGGCAGTTCGACGTGTGTCTGCTCGTCGCCCCGTCCTGGGAACTCGTCGATGAGGCCCTTGCATGAGGTTCCGCCGGCGGTTGCGGTGATGATCTTCACGCAACGCCGTATCGCAACTGCTGCTAGCTCAGCACGCAGTCCCTTCTCGAAACGCAACGATGCTTCAGTCTTTGTGCCTAGGATTGCAGCAGTGCGTCGGTTGTTTTGCGGGTTGAAGTTGGCAGCCTCTAGCAGGATGTTCTGTGTGGCAGCCGTTATCTCCGAGTGCTTACCGCCGATGACTCCCGCCAGGCCGATACCGGACTGCGGGTCGGCGATGAGCAGCGACTCGGAGTCGAGTTTTCTGTTTACGCCGTCCAGCGTCACGAGAGTCTCGCCGTGCCTTGCGCGGCGGACAATGACGTGGTGATCAGCGACCTGGTCGTAATCAAAGGCGTGCAGCGGTTGCCCGAGCTCGAACATCACGAAGTTAGTGGCATCCACAACGTTGTTGATGGGTCGCTCGCCGATTGATGCCAGGCGTTCCTTCAGCCACGTTGGAGACTCGCCGACGGTGACGCCTTCGATGACTGCGCCGACATAGCGCGGACACAGGTCAGGATCGGCGATCGTGACGCGTGCGCGGTCGGTAACCTGTACAGCGGATTCTGGATAGTTGGCATCCGGCAGACGCAACGTCTTGCCCGTCAGTGCAGCAACATCGCGGGCTAGTCCGACGATGCCTAGGCAGTCAGGGCGGTTCGGTGTGAGTTCCAGGTCCAGGACGGTCTCGCCGATGACATCGCCGATGGGTGTGCCTAGCGGTGCATCGGTGTCCAGGACGATGATGCCGTCGTGGTCCGGGCCCAGTCCCAGCTCGCGCTCGGAGCAGACCATGCCGCGAGACTCGACACCGCGAATCTTGGACCGTCGCAGCTTGCGCTTTGTATCGGGTTCGTCGCTGTAGGGGTCATATAGCTCTGCACCGATGGTCGCGAACGCTATGCGCTGTCCCGCGGCTACGTTTGGCGCGCCGCACACTACTTCATGCTCGGATTCGCCATCGTTGACGGTTACGACGCGCAGCTTGTCGGCGTTGGGATGCGGTGCAACATTCAGCACCTCGCCGACTACTACGTTGTCGATGTGCCCCTGGCGTTCGACAGCGTCGACTTCGTTGCCGGCCATGGTGAGACGATGCGCGAGATCGTCCGCGTCGATATCAACATCGACGTATTGGCTGAGCCATGAGAGCGGTAGGCGCATTGCGAGTGGTCGTGTGGTGTGTCGTATCGGGCTAGAACTGCGTTAGGAAGCGCAGGTCGTTGTTGAAGAAGTGACGGATGTCTTCGATGTTGTACTTCAGCATGGCGATACGCTCTGGACCCATGCCGAACGCGAATCCTGTATAGAGTGAGGTGTCGTATCCCACACCTTCCAGCACCTTGGGATGTACCATGCCAGCTCCCATGATCTCAACCCAGCTTCCGTCCCAGTCAACGGAGACGTCTACGCCTGGCTCTACGAACGGGAAGTAGTCGCAGCGGAATCGTATCTTGCGTGTGCTGCCGAAGACACGGCGGGCAAACTCGTAGAGCGTGCCTTTGAGGTCGGACATCGTGATGCCCACGTCCACTGCCAACCCTTCGATCTGGTGGAACTGCCACTCGTGCGTGGCATCTGTTGCCTCCTGTCGGAAGCACAAGCCGGGCGAGACGATGCGAACGGGCGGAGTCTGTGCCTCCATAGTGCGAACCTGCATGGGCGATGTCTGCGTGCGTAACAGGCTCGGTTGCGGCGCGTTGCGATTGACCCAGAGCGTGTCTTGCAGGTCGCGCGCCGGATGGTCAGCGGGTATGTTCAGCATGTCGAAGTTGTAACGCTCAAGCTCTACTAGCGGACCTTCAACGGTGGCGAACCCCATCTCGTTGAACGCTTGCAGTATCTCGCGCATCATCATCTCTGACGGATGCAAGCCACCGATCCTGGAGCGTCGCCCAGGTAGCGTTACGTCAAGTGATTCGCGGGTGCCAGCGTGCGCCGATGCGTGAGCCATCGAGCGGCGCGCGCTCTCGAACTCAGCCGTCAGCGTCGCCTTGAGCTGGTTGAGCGCCGCGCCGACCTCCCTGCGTTGGGCCACAGGCAGCTCGGCGACGGCGCGCAGTCGTTGCGTCAGCTCACCACGGCGACCCAGATACCGGATGCGCCACCCTTCCAGCTCAGCGGCGTTGCCGGCGGCGCGCAGTGCTTCAAGGGCGTCATTCAACTATCCTGCGTATCCTGCCTATCCCTGTGAGTACTGCCAAGCCGACTAGCAGCACCAGCACGACCAGCACGCCGCTGGGTGCCGCGCCACCGGTTTCGGGCGGCACGGTGCCTTCCGGAGTCGGCGTAGCAGGCGGCTCTGGGACAACACCTAGCTTGGCGACACCGATCGTCGCAGGCAGCGATGACACGCCGCCGCATACGTTGAGGCCGCCGGCTGTTTGTCGCAACTTGCTGCTCAGGATGCCGTAGCTACCGTCCGTCTTGCGCTCTACGATTACCACATCGGAGATGTTGGAGCGGAAGGCAGTCGGCAACGGCAGACATGCTGACAGCGGCTCATCCAGCTTGAAGCCGGAGACTGCTGTGCCGTTCGCCGATACGCCCAGAATGTCGTAGAGGTCGCCGGAGATAGACATCCTGGCACCCGGCGTGGGTGCAGGTGCCTGCTCGGCTGATACTGCTGCGCGTACGCCGACCAGCGTTCGGTCCGGGACTGCGCCCTTCGCCGCTGACACGGTGATGCCATCGCCGCTGAACATTCCGCCTGCTACCGGCGTGAACACATCGTATTCGGCATCATCGCTGTCGGACAGCTTCGTCGGGATCGGTCCTGCCGGGTTGACGGGCTCTGCTTGCGGCTCGGTCGGCGACAGCGAACGCGTCACCCGCACCGTGAAGGTCGCCTGGCAGGACTCACGGTCTGCATCGGTGATGCCGAAGTCCGTATCATGGTGATCGGTGCAGATGCCATCTGGACCGGCCTCCGCCATCACTCTGTAAGTGCCGGGCAACGCGGGAGCAGTGTAGATGACCCTGCGCTGGTCGTTCGGTGTTGCGAAGGAGCCGCCGGATGGGTTGTCGCTCCAGGTGAAGTAGAGCTTGCTGTCAGTCTTGCCGTAGAGTGTGTTGTCGAGTATGTCGGCGAGACCGTAGATGTTCACTTCGAGTCTGACAGTGTCACCGGCGCGCATGTTGACTTCGGTGATCGTCGGCTTGATGCTGTTGATCTCCGGAAGGTTGACGGTGGTTCCGCCAGTCAGCGTCACCATGTTCGGCCGTGCAACGGATGTCGCGCGTAGCTGTATCTGGTAGACGGTCTCGGGTGTCAGGCCGAAGATGTCGAAACGGAGCTTCACATTAGGTCCGGAAGTGCGGAGGTCGAGCGATGCCGTGCGCCATGCTTCAGTGCCTGTGTTGCCCCATGCGGTAGTGGTATCGCTCGGGCGCACCCTGTAGCGGTACTCGTACCGCAGCACGGTGAACGCGTTGCCGTCGCTGTCCTTCGGGTCGTGCGTGAACTCTACCCGCAAACTGCCCCTGCCAGATTGCACATCTATCTCAGACGCGGACGGCAACGGAGTCAGACCGGCGGAGAGGCCAGACGGGTTCTGAGCGGCGAACTGGCGCTCGATCAATCGTTGGTCTTCTTCGGATTGTCCTTCGGCGCGTTTGGTAGCGATGGCGGACGCCTGCGAAGCGGTAAGCCCTGTATTCTGCAGGTTCGTACGCGTGTTGACGAACGGCGATAGCACCTCTGCCACAGCTTCCTTGGTTTGATCGGTGAATAGTCCGGTGTTGTCGCGAGCGTTTAGGAAGATGGCGTTGGCAGGCTCGAGTGCCTCGGTCACACACTTGAAGTGGGTGAAGGTCAGGCCGGAGTCCGACACGTTCAGGTATCGCAGGTTCGTGTACCTCGCCAGCAGTGCCGCCAGCGGGTTGGTTGCACTGCCGTCTCTACAGCTTGTGTCTGTGTATATGCCGCTGTTTCCTGCGAGATTCAGTGTCGTGACACCGTCGAGCAGGTCTGCCTCATCGAGTGCATTGGTTATCTGTTCGAGCTGTGCGTACGTGATTCTGGTGTTACCGAGTCCGAGCGTTGCAAGCTGCGGAGTTTGCAGATCGTTCCGCGTTGCGAACTTGTCGAACTCGGTGTTGAGTTGGGCGGCGGTTATCCCGCTCAGGTTGGTGCCCGTGAGCGAGAACAGGCTGAGCCGCTCTAGTGTCGTCGTGTCGCGTGGGTCTACTGCCTTGTCAGCGTTCGGCGCGGTGTTCAATCCGTTAAAGACCGCTTCCAGCATCGTCTGGGTTACGAGTCCGGTACCGCCGACGGATAGGTTCTTGACACCTGCCAATCGCGCTAGCAGCGCCTCAACCTCGGCGGCAGGCACGTCCGCATAGACGCCGGATTGGTTGCGGCGGTGCCAAAGGTTCGGGTTGTCCGACAGGTCAAGCGTCGATATCGTCCAGAGGTTGTTCGGCAGGCTTCCGGTCTCGATGCTCCAGACGATGGCACGCAGCTGGTCGAAGTTCAGACCCGTCGCCCGCAAGTTGATATTCAACCGTGCGCCTTCGTTGGTTGACAAAACACCAGTCAGGAAGTTGTGCAGGTTTTCCGGATCAACATCGACCATCATCGGCGGATTGGACGAGTCCGGTGTCTTGAAGAGCTTCGAGTTGTATGACAGGTCCAGGATCGTGAGTCCGTTTCTGGCGTTGACACTATCGCCGTAGAGGGTGTATGTCCAAGACGTTCTGCTGGCGGCGGACTGGTAGTTTCGCAGGATCGTGTTCGCCTGAGCATAGGTCAGGTCGTGGTTTCGCAGCCTCAACAGCCATAGCTTGCCAAGTTTCTTGAAGGCATCCAGGGCAGAGTCTGTGAAACCAGTCCCGAATGCGGCAGGGTTGCCGTTGAACTGGATTCCGCCGACTGTCGTCTGCGTCGTCTGCGCCGCAAGCTTGCCTAGCAGTGTTGCCATCTGCTCGTCGCTGAGGTTGCCGTTCTTGATGATGAAGTGCTGTGCACCATCGAAGTCGTCGATGCTGGATATCCAAGCGTCTTTCTGCGCGGGAGTGAGACACAGGCCGCCATAGGTGCCCGCCCATGCAGTGGCACCGCCAGCATCGCCAATGGTCGGTCGACACGGATCTGCAAGCTGCATGTACGTGACTTGGCTCCCGCGGCCTGCCGTGTTGATGCTCGCCAGCTTGGTGTTGTGTGCAAGCGACAGCTCAACAGTGGCAGCATCGAGGTCCGCACCTTCAAGGTCGCCAGGGTTACCGAAGCTGTAATCCGGAACGGAGAGTGTCAGCCCAGACGGCAGGCCGTCTACGAAGCTGGAGGCACCATCAAGCGGCAACGCGCGGATGCCCCACCACCAGAAAGTTCGCAGGTTGCTCATGGCGCTGACCGCAGGATCAAGCTCTACGATGGAAGTCCGGTCAATGGTCAGGTGTGTGACGTCCAGGCCTGAGAGGTCTGTCTTCACGATGGGGTTGCCGCCGATGTACAGCTCGCGTAGCGAGGATCGGGAAACGCTGGTGAGCCAGCTCGCATTGAAGCGGGTCAGCAGGTTGTCGGTGAGGTTCAGTTGCACCAGGTTGTCAAGCGGCGACAGGAAGTTCGAGGTACCACTGAGGTCCGCAGTGTCGATCTTGTTGCCCGCCAGGTTCAGGTGCGTCAGCTTCGGCATATGCGCGAACACCGTTGCGCCGAGATTCTCGACGTTCGACCCATTCATCCACAGCTTCTCAACAGCGTGGAGGTTCGCCAGGTCGGCAGCGGTCAAGGTTGAGAGGTCTGAGCCATCCAGTCGGAAGTTGTTAATATGCTGTCCGTTGGACAGGTCGTTCCTTATCGCCAGCACGTCTGTCGTTGAGCTCGGCGATGTCTGGTCGGCAATGGCAACGCCAGTCGCTGCCGTGACGAACTGCGCGGGCAACACGACGCACTGCGACTTGGTGATGTTGGCATACCGATCATGGCGTACGTCGCCCACACCGAGCCTCTGTTGGGTTACGTGCCAGGGGCGCCAAGGTCCCTGCGCCTCGGCGACGTCGTCTCTGATGAAGTTGAACTGGCGCATCAGATCCTTCCAGACAGCAGTATTGCGGTCGCATGGATCAACGCCGAGCCCTGTGGGAGCGCGGAACTTGCCGCTATCAAGGTCGGAGGTGTCGGTGACACCGCTGGTCGCGGTGGCGTATGCTGCGATCTTGCCTTCAATGGCCGTCTTGAGGGCGGTCTGATTCGCCGTCACATTCGGGTCGTAGTCGGTCTTCTCGGTTGCGCCGGTGTCGTTGTAACCACCGGTTAAGTTGTAGAAGTGCGCGACTGTGGGGTTTTGCAGCAAGACGTTCTGGCTGGTCCTGGTGCCTGCATCGAAATGGAGTCCGAACCAACTTGCGCCGTTACCGAGATTCACGAGTCGCTCGAACCAGCGCGTGTTGACTCGTCCGATCAGGTTGCCGTCAAGCCCTATGAACGTGAGGTTCGTCCAGTGGTCGAAGGCATCGTGTGCGATACCAACATCCGTGAGTTTGTTCCTCGAAAGTCCCAGAACGACTCCGCTACCGGGGATGGTGCCTGCGTTGTTGATGCCGTGCAGGACGTTGCTGCCGAACTCGCGCAATCCCGCACCCCAGAACTGCAACCTGCTCGGGGTCAGACCAGCGAAGGCACGGTCCGGCAACTTCTCGATGGGGTTGCTGCCGAGGTCTATCTCTCCAACGTCAAGGTATCTGAAGTCGTGGAACTGGAGGGATGTGATGCTCTTCGAGCTGAGATTCAGTCTGTCGTTTGTGATGCCCCAGTTTGTGTGTGCTGTCAGGTTTGTCTTCGTGACGACTGCGGTTCTGCCCGAGCTGCAACCAAATGCGCCGTATGTGCCGTCGGTGATGGTGCTGCCGGAGACTGATCCGTAGATGGCGGGCTGCTCGGCGCGCAGTTCTGCGAGGATCGCATCGCGGACTGCGGGGGTGCGTGCGCATATGTCTACGCTACCCCAGTGGGTTCTGTCTACTTGCAGAGGGGATTCGCCGTCGCCAGGCGATCCATCATTCCATCCGAAGTTCCTAATCCTTGTCTCATTTGCCAGGACGCCGGTATTACCCGAGGCTGCGCCTATCGTGAACGTGGTTCCGGCCTTTTTTTTGCCGGCGTAGCGTTTGATCTCGGCGGAGATCGCGGCGCCGAGCGTTGCTTTGGCGGTCGTTGAGCTGGCGATGCTCACTTCGCCTAGAATGGTCTCTGTGCCATCGGTGTAACGGCCGTCGCCGTCGTCGTAGTAGTAGGTGTCGATGATTCCCCATCCGCCCCTGCGGTCACCGTTGTCCCATGAATCCGGTCTGAGGGCAAATCCCTCCCAACCGAGCGTGCCAGTCTTGGCGAAGCTTGCGAACCATCGAGTGTTTATGTGGCTGAGCTTCGGTCCGTAGAGTGTCATGAACTGGAGGTTTTTGGTGGCGTCTTCGAATCCCTGGTCGCCAATGGGGTCGAAAACTTTCGGCGGGATGGATTCGGCGGTGAGTTTGTGGTCTCCGGTGATGTTGAGCACGAATCGGTTTGCGGCAATGTTCAGACCGGCGAACGCGTCGGGATGTATGCTCTCAAGAGACTGTAAGTCCCTGAACTGCAAGTCTTCCAGTTCAAGTCCCTCGAAAACCCGGGCGGGGATCTCAGTGATGTTGGCCCACCAGAATGTGAGGTAAGTCAAGTTGAGTCCGGCGAAGTCTCCTGGCTTTACGGACGTTAGGCTCGACCCGAGCTGCAACTTATCTGCGTCGCTATTCCAATCGGTGTGTGCGCGAAGGTCGGTGGCGGAGATAACGCCCGTCTGCCCTGTCGCGCATCCGAAGCCTGTGTAGTTATCGGAGCGCCCGGTCTGGGTCTCATCGTAGCGCGTGTCGCTCTGTGCGGTACCCCAAGCACGCAGCTCTGTCAGGATGGCGGTTGTAACGGCTGGTGTACGCGTGCAGAGGTCGTACTGGTCGTCGTGTGGGTGTGCGGAAGCGAGAGGTGCGTCGCGCAGGTTAGTTGCGAGCACAGCGGCTGCGAGTATTGCGATGGCCGCGGTTGCAGTTGCGAAGTGTCGTAATCGCGTTATGTTGCGTGTGTGTCTGGGTTGCGTGGTCACGTGCGCGAGGCGTTCCATGTCTGCTTCCTTATGATGCGCGTTAAGCTGCCAGGCGCGCGTGCCTGACAGACAATCATGATACATAATACGCGCGCCCACCGCGAATGTCAACTAATATACGAGGGGATTAACAGGGATATGCAGGATAAGCCATGATACCCCCTATCCTGCCCTATCCTGTCTATCCTTGTTATTGGTCGCGGTTTGGCTGGGTTAACATATAGAATGTCTGGTATCGATCTTGGATGATTGGGGATTGCAAGAGATGAAAACCGCGACAGCTGGCGAACGCCGTCCGCAGGCCGGTCATGAGGCCTCCTCGGATGTGGAGACTCAGTTCCACGTGCTGGTCTCACCTACGGAAGTAGAGGGATTGAACTACTTGGAGATTGATGCACGTCGTGTTTTCTCCAGCACTCAAGAGCTGCAAACCTGGTTGAACGCGTGCGTCAAGAAGCTAGCGTCAGAGTTGTCCAAGTCGTCGGTCCAGTAGGATGCCAGAGTTGGATGCGGTGATCGCGGGGGTCGCCGGATTGCATCCTGCCTTATCCTGTCTATCCTTGTTAGTTTGCGGGATTAACAGGGATATGCAGGATGATACAGGATAGGGTGCACTGGTCACTAGTTGGATGTGTTATCTGATGGTGTCTGGGTCTCGGTGTGGGGGGCTTGGAGGGCGATGGAGTCTTTGTGGACATCGACCGAGTACTGCCTTTCGATTCCGAGCTTTATCGTTTCACGCTGATTGTTCAGGCTTAGTTCCAGCATTCGTTCCCTGTGTTGGCGCGCGGACCGCCTGTCCCTCTCGATTCGTCTTTCTCGGCACTCTCTCCAGAATGCGGACACAATGAACGGCGTTGCGCCGGTTATGACTCCGATCAGGGCTCCGATAGCGGCATCTAGCTCAATCATCTTGGTCGACGATCTTGTTCTTGAGGTCGGTTCCAAGTTTGGCGACGTATGCGTGCAACCACGTGCTGAGCTCGTCGGTGTCGCGGAAGGGACGCTCGATGTCGAGCTTGAGTAGGTTGACTCCTTCGATGTTTGTCGGCCAGACGTCCGCCTTGAACTTGGAGTATTCGTCGCTGATGTCTTCAAAGGTGAGGTCTGGGTGCGTGTCGGTAGCTTGTGCCATCGCGTCCTCCGTTCGCTGGTGTGGATTCACAGGGATACGCAAGATGATACAGGATAATCAGCCCTATCCTGCCTTATCCTGTCTATCCTTGTTAGTTCGCGGTTTGTACGTGTCGGATGAGCTGGTTGAAGTCACGGTGTAGCCCATCTCCATTCCTCGAAGTACCATCTCTGTGTGTTTGTCGATTCGCATCATGTCGAGTCTGAATTTCTGTTTGCGTCTTCGAACGCACTCTCTCCACACGGCTCTCAGCAAGGATGGCAACGCGCCAGCGACCACCCCAGAGACGCCTGCGATCACTGTGTCGATGCCGAAGGTGAATTCCATGCTAATTCCCTTCGGATTTAGCATCCAAGGCGAGTCGTAGGACGCATGCCTGCAACCATAGGCTGAGCTCTTCAGAGGTGCGGAAGGTGCGTTCGACATCTACCTTTACGTGTCTTAGACCCGGTTCAGGGGTGTCAGAAAAGTGAACTGCGAACCTTGAGACCTCCTCAAAGTTGCCGTTGTGCGGGGATTCTGGAGGCGCGTGTGTTTCCTGTGCCATGGGCATGCTCCTTTGCGGGATTAACAGGGATACACAGGATTGTACAGGATAATCAGCACTATCCTGCCCTATCCTGTCTATCCGTGTTAGTTCATGGATTCACAGGGATATGCAAGATGATACAGGATAGTGGCAAACCTATGGTTGGGATTGCGGCTCGTAGCTAGCGGAGCCTTCATCGACTGAGAACAGGTCTTTGTTGTTGATGTCCGAACGGAGTCTGCTGACGTTCGCGTGCAACCAAGCGCTGAGCTCGTCGCCGGAGCGGAAAGGCCGATCGACGACCAGCTTGAGATGCTTAACACCCTTCACGTTTGAGCGCGAGATGCGCGCCTCAAACTTGGAGTATTCGTCGCTGATGTCTTCAAAGGTGAGGTCTGGGTATTCCTGCGTTGCTTGAGCCATGGTGTCCTCCGTTCGCTGGTGCGGATTAACAGGGATATGCAGAATGATACAGGATAAGGACAGGGATTGCACTATCCTGCCTTATCCTGTCTATCCTTGTTAGTTTGCGGCAGGATTGTACAGGATAGGTGTCTGGTAGACTGCTGTGACTGGAGGCTTGCTATGAAGACGTTTGCACAGGTTATTGATTTGAAGGATGACCCGGCGGTGATTGCTGAGTATGAGCGGTATCACCGAGAGGTCTGGCCGGAGGTGATTGCATCGCTTAAGCAGATCGGCATTGTCCGCATGGAGATATTCCGCTCGGGGAACCATCTCTTCATGTACTGCACGGCGCGGGATGACTTCGATCCGGTGCGTGATTTTCAGGGTTACACCGAGCTGTCGCCGCGGGCGCTTGAGTGGAACGACCTGATGTCGGAGTATCAGCAGAAGGTGCCAGAGGCTGGTGCCGATGACTGGTGGTCGCCGATGTCGCTGGCGTTCGACTCGGAGTGGTTCGAGTGATCGATTGACTGATTGACTAAGCGACCGACCGACCGAGTGAGTCGTCTGGGCATGAAGAGTCTGGTTGCAGAACTTGACGCGACCTTGGAGTTGGCGGAGACCTTGGCGCATGATGCGATTCGTGTGTCGGACTTCGCGGTCGCAGACAGGATCAGCGACCTGATATCGCGCAATCTGCTGGAGTCGCGCACCTATGCCGAGTCGAACATGGTGTCGGTACCGGAGGTTGCGGCAGGTATAGCCGCCGCGGCCGCCGCGGCATCAGACTTGGCGGACGACGATGCGGATTTTGCGCCGCTGTTGAGTGCGTTGCGTCGGTTGCGTGAGTCTGCCAACCAAGCAGCGCGAGGGTTGCGGGTTTGACCCACGACGTGCCGGCAACTGGCCGCTACTGGATCGAGGTGGATGTTGATCACGCGGTGCCGGAGACGCGTTCAGTGGACACACAGCTCGTTGTGGATGCCATCATGTGCATCCTGGAACGGGAACAGGTGCCCGAACATGCGTCAGTGAACGTGATGCTTACTGGTGACGGGACGTTGCGTCGGTTGAATCGCAGGTTCGCGGGCGAGGATCACGCTACGGACGTGTTGGCGTTTCCAGCAACGGACGGTCATCACAGGGATATGCAGGATATGCAGGATGCGGGTTTTCTGGGGGATATTGCTGTTTCGGTGCCGCGGGCGGCTTGTCAGGCTCGGGAGCACGGTGTGACCACGACCTACGAGCTGGCGATGTTAGCGATACATGGCACTTTGCATCTGCTGGGGTATGATCATGCCACGCCAGATGAAGAGCGGGTGATGTTTGGCAAGACTGATGTGGCATTGGCGCAGCTGTTCGGCGCTGATGGCGATTCTGGCTGACCTTCCGGCGTTTACTGGTATATGGCACGATCGCGCCGTATCATTGAATCGCACACCATGAGCACAGTGTTTTACAGGAAGTGGCGTCCTGCCAAGTTTCGGGATGTAGTCGGTCAACAGCACATCACCGACACTTTGCGCCGCGCCGTGATGACAGATCGCGTTGCGCACGCCTACATGTTTACCGGACCGCGCGGTGTCGGCAAGACATCGACGGCGCGCATCTTGGCGAAGGCGTTGAACTCCGAGGTCGATGACACGGGGGACCCCATACCTGATGCACCGGCATCTATCGCCATAGATGAGGGTTCATACATCGACCTAGTTGAGATAGATGCCGCATCTAACCGTGGCATAGACGACATCCGCGCGTTGCGTGACCGGGTGTTGCTGCGTCCTGCGTTGGGCAGCTTCAAGGTCTACATCATCGACGAGGTGCACATGCTGACGGATGCGGCGTTCAATGCGCTGCTCAAGACGCTGGAAGAACCTCCGCCGCAAGTTGTGATGGTGCTGGCAACAACGGATATACACAGGGTGCCGGCGACGATCATCAGCCGGTGTCAGCGTTTCGATTTCCGCCGCCTCACGAATCAGGATGTGATAGAGAGGTTGCAGCTCATCTGCGGAGCGGAGGATATATCAGCGGACGATGAGACGCTGAACCTGATCGCATCAGTGGCGTGGGGCAGCTTGCGAGATGCTGAGAATCTGCTGGAGCAGCTCTCAGTCTCATTCGGCGGCGCGGGATCGGCTATCACCGTGGACCAGGCGCGCGAGCTCCTGGGCATAGGGGACGCAACGGCGGCGGCAGAGCTGGCAACTGCGATATTGAAACAGGACGCTAAGGCGGCGCTGGAGACTGTGGAAAACGAGTCGGCGAAAGGCGGGGAGCTGAAAGGATTGCGCGACGG
This sequence comes from Dehalococcoidia bacterium, assembly GCA_965200145.1. Taxonomy (GTDB): domain Bacteria; phylum Chloroflexota; class Dehalococcoidia; order Lucifugimonadales; family Lucifugimonadaceae; genus CBDATG01. The sequence goes on along the minus strand of CBDATG010000003.1, from coordinate 824,703 downwards.
CGTTGTTGAGATACTGCGGAAAGCGTTGTTGCACAAACACGGCGTGTCATCGATGACGGGAGAGATCGAGACAGCAGCGGCGATTGCGGAAGCGACGGCGGAGGCGGACCCGTACGGCATCATGCATGCGATATCTTCGTTGGCACAGCAGAGCAGGTTTGCAGACACTTCCTCGCCGCTTGCGCTAGAGGTGGCGGTGTTGCAGGCAGTCGCGCCGCCGGCTCCAGTCACGCAAGCTGCACCAGCTGCCACGGCGGCAAGCGGTGCGCCAGCGCGAGGTAGGGCAGCGCCCGCGGGTGTGTCCGCGCCTCCACCGTCTTCACGCGCTGCTACTGCACCGCCAGCGGCAACGCCAGCGGCGCCGGCAGCAGCAGGCTCGGACGCGCAGTGGGAGAGGCTGCTTGAAGAGCTCGATAAGTCAGGGTCGCAGTCGATCACCCGCGTACTGGCATCTGTACAGCCGCACGGACCGGTCGACAACGTGTTGATGTTGCGTCCCAAGTACAACAGCACCGCGACTGACCTGCGGGTGCTGTTCAGCGATGTGACGAAGCGCGGTGTGTTGAAGCAGGCGTTCTCTGCCATCTACGGACCGAACGTTCAGCCCAAGCTGGGTAATGTGCTGTCGCAAGGCGAGACAGACGGCGGCGGTGCGAGCGCGGGTGCGAGTGCCACGACAGGGTCTGCGTCAACGTCATCGTCATCGCCACCGAGTGCAACATCGCCGGCGGACGCTACGGCACAGGCGAGTAGTCAAGCGCAAACTGCTGATACTACACCCACGGAGGCTGAGCCCACGAACGGCGCGGCGGCTACCAGCGCGGACGAGTCGCCAGCGGTGCAGGATGTTGATGACCCGACGGTGCAGATGTTCCGCAACCTAGGCGGGCAGGTAACGTCCGTGGAGCCGAACTGATCAGTTACCCACGCGCACGCACGCCTGACTACTGCCAAACGCGTTGGTCATGGATCGTGCGCGCGACAGTAAGGAGTTTGTGACAATGCCAAAGTTCGTATTCATGCCGCCACAGGACGAGTTGAAGTCGTGGTTCGCTACCAGACTCGCAGACACGATGCCGGAGTACGAGGTGGTGTCGCCGGCTAGTGATGCTGATGCAAAGGCAGAGCTGGCAGATGCCGATGCCGCGTTCGGGTGGATCCCGCCGGATGCGCTACCGGCCGCGAAGCGTCTGCGATGGTTGCAGAATCCCGATGCTGGACCCTTCTACGGCTACTACTACCCAGAGCTGCTGGCGCATCCCGTGACGATCTGCAATCCGCGCGGCATCTACTCCGACCACATCAGCCATCACATCATGATGTTCGTGCTGGCACTCTCGCGCGGCTTGCCGTGGTATGTCGAAGCCCAGCGAAACGCACAATGGGACAAAGATGCGCGCAAGTCACAGTACGTCAACCTGCCAGATGCAACCGCGCTGATAAACGGCGTGGGAGGCATAGGCTCTGAGACAGCGCGCCTGTGTCAGCACTTCGGGATGGAAGTGATAGGCATAGACCCGATGCCAGACCGCGCTGACACGACCGCGGCGGTATATCTGCCATCGGAGCTGGACGCGCACCTACCCCGTGCGGACTTCGTAATCAACACAGCACCGCATACTCCGGAGTCAGAAGGCACCTTCAACGCCGCCAGGTTCGCGCTGATGCCGCCAACGGCATACTTCATCAACATAGGCAGGGGCAAAGTGTGCAAGATAGACGACCTAGCAGACGCGATAGAGTCGGGCGAGATAGCAGGCTGCGGCTTGGATGTCTACGAGATAGAGCCGTTGCCGCCAGACCACAAGCTGTGGCAGCTCCCAAACGTGCTGCTAACACCACACATAGCGGTCAAGGATGCGGAGGACATCCCAAGCCGGCGTTTCGAGGTGATCCTAGAGAACGCGCGAAGGTTCGCCAAGGGCGAGCCGCTGATGAACGTAGTAGACAGGCGGCATTGGGCTTAGGGTGCGCGCTCGCGGCTAGATTAGCGCGGGGCGGGGCTCGTGGTCGTCTGTGGTGGCGGCATGGCCGTCATTGCTCGTCTGGCCGTACGTCTCGCTATTGTCATCTGGTACCGGTAGTGCTTCAAACTCGCGGACGTTGGTCGTTACCTCTGGCAGTTCGTTGATCTCGCCGACCAGGGCTAGTCCGAGCTCTTGGAACTTGTCAGAGCGACGCACTACGCTTGACTGGAATGTTGCCACGCTTGTGTTGTAGCCGTTCACGGCAGAGCGTAGTCCTCGGCCCACCTGTGCGAAGTTCTCTGAGTATCGCGCGATATCAGCGTGCAGCTGCCTGCCCAGCTGCGTTATCTGCTCTGCCGTTTCCGCTACTCTCACCTGCTGCCAGTTCAGCTCAACCGCTCGCAACAGTGCCAGCACCGCCGGCGGAGTCACCAAGATCACATCCTTGCTCAATGCCCACTCCGTCAAGTCCGGCTCGCGTTCCAAAGCGGCAAGGAATGCGAACTCTGGCAACACCATCACTACAACATTGGGCGTGTTCGGCAGATGCTCCCAGTACCGCTTGTTAGACAGGGATTGGACATGGGACTTGACCTGCTCAACGTGTCTGTCGAAGTGTGCAGACTTCTGGTCGGCATCGGTCGCCGCCGAGGCATCCATCAGCGCAGAGAGCGAGACCTTTGAGTCCAAGACGACTGTCCTATCGTTAGGCATTCGCACGATGACATCTGTGCGTTGCCTGCCATCGGCGGTCGTGAAGGAATCCTGCGTCGTGTAGTCGAAACCCTCGCGTAGCCCAGACAGCTCGAGCACCCGCTCCAGCTGCACCTCGCCCCATTGGCCGCGCACCTCAGGCCGTCGCAATGCCGACGCCAATCCTGTAGTCTCGGTCGCCAGAACCTTGATCTGCTGCCCCAGCTCGCCTTCACTTCTTGAGCGTTGCTGACCGAATCGCTCGATCTGGTCGCGCAACGGGTCCACCAGCTTCTTCACCGCCGCCTCGCGCTCCTTCAGGTTGGCATCCGCCGTCTGCATGAAAGACTTCTGCTGCTGCTCCAACGTCTGCGTTGAGAGCACCTTGAACGACTCCTTCGCCTGTTTCACGAAGTCATCCCGCTCAACCAGCTGCTCCCTCACCGCATCCAGCTGTTTCCGCAACCCGCCTTCTCTGATGCTGATTTCCTCGGCGCGTTGACGCTGGTGTTCCAGCTCTGATTCCAGCTCGCCGTTGCGTTTCGTGGCGGCTGCCAGCGACTCGTTCGCGCCTTTCAGCTGTTCGAGCAAACCCGACTCGCTTGCCGTCAGCCTCTGCACCTGCTCCTGCAACGCGTTGCGTCGCGTCTCAAGCTCGTGATTGGAATCATCAGCGCGCTTCAACAGGGCTTCTTTGTCAGCTAAACTCTGATTCAATCCTGCCAGTTCCACCCGCAGCTCCTGCGCCGCCTGGGAGTCTTCCGCCGCGCGCTCCAACTGCGCCTTCAGGTGCTCCAGCTCCTGCGACTTGGCGGCGCGATCTGCGTCGGACTGCCGCAATGCCCCGGTGTTTGCCCTGAACAGCAGCAGTACCAACATGATCGCGGCCACGGCCAGCGCGACCGGCACTAACGAAAGCAGTAGAAATGGATCCATGTCGTACGCCCTTGTGCTGTGTTTAGTGAAGAGATGCGGGATGGCACTGACTGCCCTGCAACATCTATGCTAGCCTTCGTATGATGTTACCTTGCGCGTACCGCGTGCCGACGCACTATATACAGGAGCCGCAATCATGATCGTTGATGTACATACACACCTGCCTAGCCATCCCGACACGGTGCCGCCGGACGAGATGCTGACCGAGAGCACTATGCGCTCTGGTGAGACTGTGCAGCTCACCAACAGCATCGACGACTACCTGCGGGATATGTCGCCGGTTGACAAGACTTTCATCTTCGGCATCGCACCGCGGCCGTGGCGGCCTAACGAGCGGGTGCTACGCACCGGCGGCTGGGACGACAACCTGAACCACAACGACATCGCATCCATCACAGCATCAAAGTCGAACGGCAAGGTCATACCCTTCATGTCGCTGCACCCGCTTGATCCGAACTGGCAGGACGAGTACGACCGCTGCGTCGGCGATCTGGGTTGCAAAGGAATCAAGCTCGGGCCGAACTATCAGGACTTCGACCCGACATCGCCGGAAGCATTTCGGCTGTACGCCCGACTGGAAGCTGATGGCATCCCGATCATCTTCCATCAGGGAACATCGCCGATGCAAGAGGCGCCGCTGACGTACGCGCACCCGCTGGTAACCGAGAAGGTCGCACTGGCGTTCCCGCGCCTGACGATGGTGCTGGCACACCTGGCGCACCCGTGGCAGGTCGACTGCCTCTCCGTAGTCCGCAAGCATCCCAACGTGTGGGCAGACGTGTCAGCGCAGTTCTATCGCCCATACTCATTCTGGGAGGCAATGCGAAAGTTCCACGAATGGGGCGCAACGCAGAAGATACTGTTCGCGTCCGACTGGCCAGTAACCCGCCCGCAAGACAACATAGACCACCTGCGCAACCTAAACCGCTTCGCGAGTGAGCATCAGCTGCCGGGCATCCCAGAGGAAGAGATAGAGGGGATAATCCACCGCGACGCGCTGGACGCGCTGGGTGTTGAGGGGTGAGCAAGTCTTCCCGGAGCGAAATGCCAGACCGGCGGGATTCACACGCAGTCCTATGCCCTGTCCTAAGATCGTAGGGCATGCGCTACCATCATCTGCTATCATAGGCATTAGGTGAGCACGGGCGTTGGCCCGGCCACGATGTTACGCCGAGGTGGCGAAACGGTAGACGCGCTACGTTCAGGGCGTAGTGTCCTCGCGGACGTGTGGGTTCGAATCCCACCCTCGGCACCAACAAGCATCGTGGCACGCAGGTCGAGCAAGTGTTAACCTAGAAGGTGTGCGTGTGTGCAACGCACCCGTAGCGGACCACAATGTGCGCTTGTAGCTCAGGGGATAGAGCGCAGCCCTGCGAAGGCTGAGGTCGTGGGTTCAAATCCCGCCAAGCGCGCCAGCCCAGGCTGAGGCAACGGCCGGGCCCGCGTCGGGACGGTGTGCAGAACACGCAACGCTTGAGGGCGGTTAGCTCAGTTGGTTAGAGCGCGTCGTTGACATCGACGAGGTCGGAGGTTCGAATCCTCCATCGCCCACCAAAGGTTCGGGGGACATGGTCAACCCAACGCGACAATAAGTGTGCTTGGTGGCCCTAGGAAGTTTGATCGGGTGCTCTGGTCCACATTTCACGGGATGTCAGTCGGTGCCGAGTAACACTGCAATCACGATACCAGACACGGTCAACGATACGGCAGATGTGGCCACCGATATGCCCAATACCCATCTTGACAGGCTCGAAGCGTCTGATATCTGCTTCTCCAGTCGTTTTTCGGCATCTGCGAACTCATCATACACTGCTTCAAATATGGCTGGCAAGTCATCGGGTGCCAGGGATATCCCATTAGGGTCATGCTGAGGGTGTGCTTCTCGGATGTGTTCTCGATACGCCCAAAAGATACCCGAATCACGAGGTTGGCGACTCGCTTGGAAATCCCTACAACCGCAAGTGAGAGTGAGTCGCCTCCTATCCCGATCAAAGTCTAGATCGAAGGATAGGTGAGGGATGTAGTCTCTTCCCTGGTCCGCCTTGTTCATAACGCGAATCTCAGTCCGATTTCGGCGGTGCGGGGTTGGCCGTGGGACTCGATGTTTTCGGCGGAACGCCTCCTTTTCGATCAGGCATCGTCTCTGCTACCACTGTCTTCGGTGCAACTGTACCTTGTACCTTTATCGTCCTTGAGTTGCGGGGTGACATATGCGTTCCCTCCTTAGTCAACCGCTGCTCCTTTAACTCTTGCCTTGAGTGCCACGGCGCGGTCGTTGTCCGTAGCAGTCCAATACGTGTTCGCACAAACCTATTGGGCTTCACTTTGCAATCCTACAGTAAGTATTGATATCTCCTAACGAGTTGAATGCCTGCAACACCTTATGCGCGCGTCGTTACCGATCGCATGACCGGGATTCCGGGAAGCGAAACGGTCTTCGAACTTGCGGCCGATCTGGGCGGCCTCTAGCTCTTTGTGGTGTGTGAAAGGCATGTGGCGCGGTGTTCAGATCGGTGAGATGGGCGGCGATCGGTACGCAACAGTGTACACGCCTTCGCAGCGACAGGCCAACGCATCGGCGGAAGGTAACCCCAGATTGTTAGGACACCTTCCATGCCGTTACGTCAGACGTTTAGTGGTCTGGAGCCAACTTATCCTTCGGCCGCACAAGATGCATTGCAACGCTCGTGGGCGGTTAGCTCAGTTGGTTAGAGCGCGTCGTTGACATCGACGAGGTCGGAGGTTCGAATCCTCCATCGCCCACCAATGGTTCGGGGGATGGGCGGGCAGACTAGGACGATTCTTGCCAGCGAAGTCGGTTCGATACGCCATGAGTTATCGAAGTCCCAACTTGGTGCCAAGTTTTCTGAGCTCTGTCCAGAGCTCGTCAGTACCCCAGCGTGTCAATTGTGGTACCCCGATGACCTGGGTTCCGCTGAGCGTGCCGGCGGTGATTTCGGCCGACTTCAGATATCCAGGCCAGCGAATTAGAGTACGGCACTTAAGGCGGATGTCGTAACGCTGGTTATCAAGCAACGCGCCCCAAGCCGACTTGCCGTTACGAGGCTCGAAGTTCCGGTTGCAAATGATCAGTGACGGTTGCAGGTGTTCAAGGACTAAGTAGAACCACGACTTGCCACGCTTCCACATTTCTCGCGGGATTTGACGTTCTTCTGTCACCCGGACAGGGCATGCGTCAAAGCTAGGCGTTGCCAACAGCACCTCGCAGGCTCGATCGGGACCGAAGAGCGAATCAAACACGCACAGCATCTTCTGCTGCGCCTTTGTGCCTTTTTCATCCCAGCTTCCGCAGACCCATTCATTACAAGGAGCGTCCGGTGACGACAGCATTCTTTCGCAACGATGCCAATTCTCGTCTGGCCCTTCGAATGCTGAACCCACAACGGCAGGAGTACCACCGATGTGAACGCCAACGAGCACAGGCTTACCCCGAATCGGGTTATCGAACATCCAGCGCGGGTTGTTCCAGATGCGCGCGTCGTCACCGATCGCATGACCGGGATTCCGGGACGCGAAACGGTCCTTGAACTGACGGCCGATCTTGGCGGCCTCAAGCTCTTGATCGTGTGTGAAGGGCATGTCGCGTAGAATTCGGGTTTGGAAGATGCGGTTTCAACGATTCGATGGTACATACCGTACACTATACCGCTTCCGTAACGCTTCGACTGCATTAATCGGTTATCATCGTATCACTATGCCAAACCTCGACAACACCCACTCACTCCGCTCTCTGTTCAATGGCCGTTTGTTCCGAGTGCCCGACTACCAACGCGGCTACTCTTGGGAGGAATCAAACATCAGGGACTTCTTGGACGACCTGAAGTATCTGAGCGGGGATCGGGTTCATTACACGGGGACTGTGGTCATTCACAACGACTCGCAGACCGAGGACCTTATGGACGAGGAGGGTGCGCCCCTCTCTCCGACCGACGTGGTAGACGGGCAGCAACGTTTGACGACCGCTGTCATCTTGCTTGACTGCCTTCAAAGAGTGCTATCGGAACGAGGCGATTCGGGAGCGATTCTTTCAACTGGGATTGCGAAGACATTCGTGAAGACGCGCGATGAGTACGGCCAATCGATATACAGGTTGACCTTGAACGGCGGGACAAACACGTTCTTCCAAGCGAATGTCTTGACCGACGAGCCCGGTCTCGGTACACCAACGATCTCATCTGAAACCCGTCTGAAGAACGCCAGAGAGCAAATCGAGGCGTACGTACGGAACGAAGTGTCGAATCTTGAGGGTGAGCGCGCCGACCAATGGTTAAGGGAACTGCTTAGAAAGGTCACGAATCGTTTGCGTTTTTCGCTCTACGAAGTTGACAGTGAAGCCGAAGTAGGCATCATATTCGAGGTGATGAATGATCGAGGCAAACCGCTCACAGAGCTTGAAAAGGTCAAGAACTATCTGCTCTACGCGGGCGCGTCACTGGGTGTTGGCAAGAGCCTCGCCGACCAAGTGAACGAGGCCTGGTCGAAGATCCTCACAAGGCTGATGGGTGCGAACATGGAGCGGAGCCAAGACGAAGATCGACTCCTCCGTGCTCATTGGGTAACCAGATACGAACCAAGACCCGGAAGTTGGAAACGCATCGATAGCGTGAAAAAGCGGTTTGATGTCAGGCGCAGTGGGTCCGCAATAAACCAGCTGATCGAAGACTTGTCGAACTACATCACCGACTTGGAGCAATCGAGCATACCGTTCTGCGAGGCCAACAAACCGTCAATGCCAGGGGCATTCGCTTCCTTGCATGCCACGCCGCGTCAACTTGCCGAGGTCGTTGAATGGAGTTCAAAACTGGCCCGTTTGGGGATGCCGGCATCTATGTTGCCGCTATTGATCGCCGTGCGCCTCAGGCATCCGCAAGATGTTGACAAGTACCTAGAAACGCTGAAGTTGTGCGAAGCTTACGCATTCCGGGTATGGAGGTTGAAACAGTCGAATTCAAACGCAGGCAGGGCCAGGCTCTACCGCAAGGCACACGAACTCAGGACGGGTCAATGCAGCTTCGGCAATGCGATAAGTTCGATTAAGGACGAACTCGCGTGGAGGTGCGGTGACAATGAGTTCAACCGACTGTTTGACCAAAGGATCGAAGACGCAAGCTGGTACGGCTGGCGCGGGCTCAAGTACATGCTGTACGAATATGAAGCCCATCTCGCAGGAGGGCGAATGGTTAACCCGAAGATCACCTGGGAAGACTTAGACCGAAGAGACCTGGGGCAAACGATTGAACACATCCTGCCGCAGTCAATCGAAAACGTCCCCTACTGGAACAGCAGGTTTTCCAAAGGGGACCACAAGCGATACGTGCATGATATCGGAAACCTCACGCTGTCCAGGTACAACGAGTCACTAAGCAACCGTCCGTTCCCTGAAAAGAAGGGAACTAAAGGACAGGAACGACGCTTCATCAGCTCTCCATTCTTCCAAGAAAACGACTTGGTCCACTACGAAGACTGGACACCGGAGACGATAGTCGAACGCCGTGAGCGTATCATCAGCTGGGCGAAGCAGCGGTGGTCGATTGACCTGAGCGATGCCTCAGACGACCGTGACGAAGTTGACGAGGACGACATCGACGACCTGTCGGAAGAGTAACCACGGTTGCGGCTTGGTGTTGCACCCATGCGTAAGCGCAACACATACCTCGCGCCTGCCAAGGCCATGCTCAAGCATGTCGGCAGGCGCGCCCTTGATATCGCCAAGGACGAGGGCAGGGATGCGTACTACAGGTCTGGCATGGGCAGGGTGGTCAACCCGTTCGCCAAGCACGACATCGTTGCGGCGCGCGTTAGGTCAGCTGTTTGGAAGGCGCAGAGCGGTAAGTGCATGTACTGCGCTGTCTATCTGCGGCGGGGAGATTGGCACATCGATCACAAGATCCCGGTATCACTTGGCGGCAAGAATGAGGTTGGCAACTACCAGGCGCTGTGCGTCCCGTGCAACCTGCGCAAAGGCACGATGACCGACAAGCAGTTCCGCCGCCGCTACTCCAAACTGCTACGCAGTTACTGGCCGTGGGAGACTCCGGAGCCGCCGAGCAAGCACATCCCGCAGTCGGAGTTCAAGCGCGTGACGCGCGCTACACGGCGGCGGGGGTAGGAAACCTTCGTTCGCGGACTTTCGCGAGTTGCACATCCCATTTGAATCTCAAGTCGGCCAGTTTAACTTGCTGAGCTCCACATACAGCTTGGTGCTAGCGAACCTGGAGAGCGATGGCATTCCGATTACATCTGAACAGACTCCATTGTAGGTATAGACGCCGCGTTTGAGCTTGATCCCGTCATCGGTCAGCGGGATGTCCTGCAACACGCGCATTCCAGATTCCTCTATGACAGACCACGGCGACTTCGAGTTCCGACCGTTGCCGTTGCATATGATCATCTCTGGCTGAAGTTCGTGAATCACCTTTTTGCACCACGTTTTGCTGGACTCCCAAACGTTCCGGGGAATGTTCCGGATGCCGAGGGTCCTTAACGGGCAGACATTGAATGTCGGCGTGCGCTTCAGCACATCCTCCCATTCTGTTGCACCGAACAAGGCCTTAAACGCCAACCAGACGGCAGCTTGATGCGGGTTTGGTTTCCGCGCTCCTGAACGGGTTTCTGCTCCCCAGTACTCGCACAACCAACTGTTGTACGCCCCGTCTTCGCAGTGGCTATCAGGATCAGCGCACATGTGGATTTCTGCGGTGCCGTCTGGATTTCCTGGGTCGCCTCCCGGGTTGATCCCCAAGAAGATTCGTTCGGCACCACGATTAAACATCCAGCGCGGGTTGTACCACGGCTTGACGTTGCCTTCGGCATTCCACGCTCCTCGCTTCGCAGACTCCATCATCCGTGCCAATCTTCTTGCCTCGCCCTCCATCTCTATCGCAAAAGCCTCCGAAATCATCATTACCCTCTTTATTCGTTTGACAAGTAAATCGTCGACGGCCCGCGAGGTCGGTACCGATTTGAGTATGATAAACACTGCAAACCTTGATCGAATCTATCACTCCATGAAATCATCCCATGCCTCCCACCAACCCACCTCCAAAGCCCCGTCTCCTCTCCGGCGGGAACCCGCAGATACCTAAGGCTGACGGGGATGCGCCTGTGCAGGCATACATCGCCGCTATGCCTGGCTGGAAGTCTGAGCTTGGGCGGCGGCTGGACGCGCTGATTGAGCGGACTGTGCCTGGTGTGCAGCGGTGTGTGCGCTGGAACTCGCCCTTCTATGGCGTGTCAGGGCAGGGATGGTTCCTCAGCTATCACGTCTTCACGCGTTATGTGAAGGTTACGTTCTTCAAGGGTTCGTCGCTGGCGCCGCTGCCGCCAGGCTCAGGTAAGGATCCGGAGGCGCGGTGGATTGACATCTATGAGGGCAAGCTTGACGAGGCCGAGCTCGACGTCTGGATTCGTCAAGCGGCGGAATTGCCCGGGTGGGATTTACGGTAGGGATTAACAGGGATCGGCAGGATTTCGCAGGATGGTTGTTTAGCCTATTCTTGTGCCTGTTGTTTGCGTCTGCCAGTGCAATAGGGCGCCTTTGGTTCTGGCATCTGTGATTGTTGTGTGCGGGACTGACTCTAGCGCGGTCAGACATGCTTCTAGCTTTGGTATCATTCCGCCGCCTGCTACGCCGCTCTCTATCAGGTCTGCTGCTTGCCTTGCCGTCATGCGCCTTATCACCCGACCGCGGTGGTCCATGACTCCTGCTACGTCGGTTTGGAATATCAGGCAGCGGGCTGCAAGTGCCTTTGCCAGGTGCCCCGCGGCGGTGTCGGCGTTTATGTTCAGTATCTGATCGTCTACTGTTTGGGCATCAACATTCAGGGCTGCCGGTGCTACTACGGGCAGGAGGTTGTGTGCTAGCGCGGCACGCACAGGTTCGGGGTTGGTTGCGATTACATCGCCAACGTAACCTAGCTCAGGGTTGGCGATCGTTGCCGAAAATAGTCCGGCGGAGACTCCGGATATACCAGTGGCAGGTGCGCCGGCGGCTGTTAGCTCTGCTACTAGGCGGGCGTTTACTAGGCCAGAGAGGACTGCTATGGCGATGTCCAGCGTCTCGCGGTCTGTTACTCTCAGCCCGCGCACGAACTTCGGCGGTACGCCCTGTTTGGCAGCCCACTCGGTTATGAACTTACCGCCGCCGTGGACTACTACGGGTTGTTCGCCGTCGCGCCATAGCTGGACCAGGTCTGGGATTGTTGAGTCGTGGTCGCCTAGCGTGGAGCCGCCGATCTTCACGACGATTGGATTGTCGGTGCTCATAACAGGAGCATTGTGTTGGCAGAGGGCTAGGAATCGGTAGTTGGACACGCTACCGTTGCGGTGCGCGTCGTATTGACATTGGCAGGTCTATCGCGACCGGTGCGCGGGTGCTTGCTAAGTGGTGTACGCCGAGTTGAAGACTACGTACTCTTCGGTCAGGTCGCTTCCCCACGCCGTGCCACTTCCTGCGCCTACTTGTAGGTCTACGGTTATGTTGACATCCGCGTCACCGAGTGCGGAGACGACGGATTGCGTGTTGAACGCGATCGCCTTGCCTTCGTCTACGATGTGTATGTCGTTGATATAGATCGCTATTTTCGACTCGTCTAGCCGGATGCCGGTCGCGCCTACTGCCATCATGATCCGGCCCCAGTTCGGGTCGCGACCATAGACAGCAGTCTTGACGAGCATGGAAGAGACGATGGAGCGTGCTGCTTGTCTCGCGTCTTCGTCGGAGTGTGCGCCCTTGACCGCGGCGGTGATTAAGTGCTGTGCGCCTTCGCCATCGCGTGCTAGCGACATGGCAAGATTGCGGCATACTTGCTCAACGGCGGTCTGAAATTGTGTGCCATCCAGTCGTTTGGTGTACGTAGGGTCGTCGGTCGTCAATGTTCGTGCACCTGATGCGCCGTTTGCCAAGAGTGCGACGGTGTCGTTGGTGCTTTGGTCGCCGTCCACATCGATTTGGTTGAATGTGCGTTTGACAGCGTTGGAGATAGATGATTGCAGTACCGCCTGGTGCACATCGGCATCGGTGGTTATGAACGCCAGCATAGTTGCCATGTCCGGGTGTATCATTCCTGCTCCCTTGGCGCAACCTCCTACGGTTACCGTCCGGCCGCCCACATCGAACTGCACCGCGTACTCTTTATGATGCGTGTCGGTCGTCATGATCGACTTTGCGAACTCGGTTCCGCCATCGCCGCTCAGCTCTATAGTCGGGATGTGACGGCGTATCAGTCCCATCGGCAGTTCCTCGCCGATGACGCCGGTGGATGCTACAAGCACGTCCTCGGAGTCAATGTCTAGATGGCTCGCGGCAAGCGATGCGGTTTCGCGCGCGTCAATCAACCCCTGCGCGCCGACGGAGGTGTTGGCGCAACCGCTGTTGGCGACAACGGCGCGCGCGGAGCCAGATGCCACGACTTCCTTGCAGAGCGTAACCGACGGTGAGACGACGCTATTGCGGGTGAAGGTGCCGGCAACTGTGCATCGTGTATCGGATGCCAGGATGCCTAGGTCATACTTGTCCTCGCCAGGTGTCTTGATTCCCGCGAAGACTCCGCCTGCCTTGAAACCCTTCGCGGCAGTGACTCCGCCTGGGACCTCTCTGAATTCGCTTGACATGGACATGGACTTCTACCGTTCCGCGTTGTGACTCGCCGTTAATCGTTAAGCGGGACCGCCAATGCGGTGCGGTCCTGTTTAGACTCTATATGAAAGGCAACCAACTAACAGGGGCTTTAACCAACATGGCAGAACACACTCAGGCAGATGTATTAATAGCAGGCCAGGGCGCGGCGGCGTTCTCGGCGGCTCTGTATGCGGCGCGGTATCAGCTGGATACTGTGGTCGCGGCGGAGTCGTTCGGAGGCGAGACTGCTATCGGCGGGCTGATCGAGAACTATCCGGGCGCACCGGAGATTGACGGATTCGACCTGATGCTCAAGTTCAAGGAGCAGGTCGACACGCTAGAAGTGCCGATAATCACGCAGAACCTGGAGTCGGTGGCACGGGACAACGGTCGGTTTACCTGCACAGTAGGGTCAGACGGCCACGAGCAAACAGTCAATGCTGGCGCGGTGATACTATGCGTCGGGCGCGAGCGGCGGACTCTAGGGTTGGAACACGAGTCGGATTGGGTCGGCAAGGGTATCTCATACTGCTCAACTTGCGACGCGCCGCTCTATCGCGACCGGGAGGCTGTTGCAGTCGTAGGCGGCGGTAATGCGGCCGTGGAAGGTGCGATACTGCTGGCGCGGTATGCCGAGTATGTGTACCTGCTGTATCGCGGCGATCGTCTCTGGCGGCCGGAGCCGATACAGCTGCGGGTGTTGTCGCAGCTGGCGAATGTGAGGGTGTTGCTGAACACCGAGGTTGCGGAGTTGCAGGGCGACAACCTAGCAGGCCTGCGCGGCGTGCGTTTATCGCGGCCGATGGATGACTCGGAAGAGGTGTACGTACATCCGGACCAGAACCAGCCGCTGAACAGGTCGCGCGACGACGATGACGGCAAGGATGAGATTGCGCTGGACGGCCTGTTTGTGGAAGCCGGTGCGGATCCACGCCTGGAGATACCAGAGCAGCTAGGGTTGGAACTGAACTCGGATACGAACGAAGTGCATGTGGATCGCGGGCAACGCACTAACGTTGCGGGAGTCTACGCTGCTGGCGACCTTACAGACGGGACTTCGCTTAAGCAGACGGTTACTGCCGCATCCCAAGGCGCGGTGGCTGCGCTGTCTGCGTACGAGTATGTGTTGGGAGGACAGCACCACTACGGCGGATGATAGTGCGACATCGGCACGCAACCTGCTGTCTGTTGTGGTCGGGGCAACAGGATTTGAACCTGTGACCTCTTGACCCCCAGTCAAGTGCGCTACCAGACTGCGCCATGCCCCGATACTCGCTAGTTTAACAGCGATAAGCAGGGCACGCAGGATAGAATCTAGGGCATGTCCGAAAAAGTAGAGATACAGGCCATTAGCGGCGTTACCGATATCCTTCCAGATCAACAGGCGGCGTGGGACCATGTCCGCCGGGTTGCGGAAGAGACGGCGGTGCAGTTCGGGTATCAGCGCATCGATACGCCCATGTTTGAGGCGACGAATCTTTTCCGCCGTGGCGTTGGCAACGATACTGACATCGTCCTCAAGGAGATGTACAGCTTTCAGGACCTTGGCGGCAATGATTTAACGTTGCGCCCTGAGGGTACTGCGCCGGTGTGTCGTGCCTACATTGAGCATGGGATGCACAACGGGCCGCAACCGGTGCGCTTGTACTACATTGCGCCGATGTTTCGCTACGAGCGGCCGCAGTCTGGCAGGTACCGTCAGCATCACCAGTTCGGATGCGAGGCGATTGGCGATGCGTCGCCGTACATAGACGCTGAGGTCATAGAGCTCGGCTGGAGTTATATAACGCGCTTGGGGATCAAGGATGTCACCGTGCGGCTCAACTCGCTCGGGGACGGCCCTGGTCGTGCGAATTACGGCGTTGCACTTCGGGATTACTTCTCGCGCTACGAGTCTGACTTGCCGCAAGTGGACCGTGAACGACTAGGCCGTAATCCGTTGCGCCTGCTGGATTCCAAGGAACCAGCAACGCGGGAACTCGGTGTGGATGCGCCCAAGAGCTTGGATTACCTGTCGCGCGACGCGCAGGAGCACTGGGAGTTGCTGCTGGAGCTGCTAGACGGCTTGCGCGCCGCGTATCCAGACTTTCGATACGCATTGGACCATGCGCTGGTGCGCGGGCTTGACTACTACAACCGCACAGTGTTCGAGTTTCAGCCACAGGATGTTAGCAGTCAATCGTCGCTGTTCGGCGGCGGCAGGTACGACCCGTTGATTGAGACGATCGGCGGCGACCCGACACCTGGCGTAGGCTTCGGGTCCGGTTTCGAACGCATCATCCGAGAGATAGACAGTCAGCGGTTGCAACCTGACGAAGCGGCAGGAGTGGACGTCGTGACGGTTGCGCTCGGCGATGCAAGTGCTAAGCGGGCGCATGGTCTGGCGGCAGAGTTGCGTCTGGCAGGTCTGTCAGTGTCGGCTGCACCAGCGGACAGGTCAATGCGTGCGAAGATGCGGTATGCGAATCAGACCGGTGCCAAGCACGCGCTCATCATCGGCGATCGCGAGTTGGAGCGTGGCATCGCGCAGCTGAAACCGTTGCTGAGTGACGTAGACCAGTTCGATGTGTCGCTGGATGCAGCGGCGATAGCGGTTGCGGTCAGGGCATCCAGTTGAGCGCTATGGATGCTAAAGGGATGCGTGCGCGTATCGCTGCTGGACTGTCAGAGGCATCGAAGCGTCATGCGGAGCTGGAGCTGGAGCTGTCGAAGCCAGAGGTGGTGTCTGATCATGTGCAGATGCGGAAGCTTGGGCGTGAGTACGCTCGGTTGACCAGTCTGGTCAAGCTCGGTGAGCAGTGGAGCACCGTCCACTCGGAGATTGAAGACGCGCGGCAGATAATCGCCGAGGAGTCGGATCCCGAGACGTTGGAGTGGGCGAACTCGGTGTTGGAGGAGCAGCTAAACGCCTTACCCGACCTTGAATCCCAGGTTAACCTGGCACTGATGCCGCCGGACGAAACAGCGGATGCTGATGCGGTCCTAGAGGTGCGCGCTGGCACAGGCGGTGAGGAGGCGGCACTGTTCGCGGCGGAGCTGTATCGCATGTTCCTGCGGTACGCAGAGCGAAACGGTTGGAATACTACGATCGTGAATGTCAACGAGACTGGAATCGGCGGCATCAAGGAGGTCGTGTTTGAGGTCGCGGGCGAGTCTGCATACTCGAAGCTGAAGCATGAGAGCGGTGTGCATCGGGTGCAACGGGTGCCAACAACAGAGTCGCAGGGGAGAATACACACTTCCGCGGCGACTGTAGCTGTGCTGCCAAAGGCTGAGGACATAGATGTCGAGATCAACGACAACGACCTGAAGGTCGACATATTCCATGCTGGAGGTCACGGCGGCCAGAACGTGAACAAGGTCGCGACAGCGGTACGCATCACCCATGAGCCTTCGGGTATAGTGGTGCAGTGTCAGAATGAGCGGTCGCAGCTGCAGAACAAGATCCAGGCGATGGGCATCCTGCGTGCCAGGCTGTGGGACATGGAGCTGCGGAAGCAGCGGGAGGCGCAAGCGGCGAATCGTAAAGCGCAGGTAGGTTCGGGCGACAGGTCTGAGAAGATCCGCACCTACAACTTCCCGCAGTCCCGCGTGACAGACCATCGCATCAACTACACGAGCCATAACCTGTCGCGCGTCCTAGACGGCGAGATAGACGAGTTGGTTAATTCGCTGATGCAGGCGGAAGCTGCGTCTAAGCTGGCCGCGTTGGCGGCTTAGCGAGCGGGTGCGGCATGTCCGCGGGCGGCGGTATGGCAATATCGAGTGCGCTGTTGAAGTGCCGCGGGCTCCTGCTAGATGCTGAAATCCCGTATCAGGATGCGGTGATCGAATCTCGGATGTTGCTTGAGTATGCGACCGGTTTGACAGCGGAGCAAGTGATCGGCAACCCTGACCGTTTAGTTGATGATGTTGACATCCGGGATTACTTCCAGCTCGTGTCCCGCCGCATTGAACGCGAACCGATAGACTACATCTTCGGTGAAACGGAGTTTTATGGTCGTTCATTTCGGGTGAACACCTGCGTGATGTCTCCGAGACCTGAGACGGAGATGCTCGTGGGATTGGCATTAGAGTTCGCTTCCGACAACGGATTGGTGAACCCTCGCATCTGCGACTTAGGCACCGGAAGCGGCGCGTTGGCGGTCACGCTCGCGCAGGAGCTAGACCGATGCGAGGTGATAGCGTGCGACATCTCTGATAATGCGCTGACGGTGGCACAGTCCAATGCTGAACGGTATGATGTTGCTTGCCGCATCGACTTTCGCAACGCCGACATGACCAGCGAGAGCGTTGGTCATGCGCTAGGCAGGTTTGACATAGTCGTTGCCAATCCGCCTTACATTCCGACGAGTCGGCTTGACAACGACCTAGAGCCGGAGGTGAGTCAGTGGGAGCCGCGCCTGGCTCTGGACGGCGGACCGGACGGTATGGGAGTGCTCGGTCCGCTGATCGAAAGGCTTCCACGGCTGATACGCGAAACTGGCAAGTCCCTGGCACTGATAGAGATTGATAGCGAGTCCGCGGACGAATGCCGAGATCGCGCGACGCGCGCGCTGCCAAACGCTGAGATTGAAATCGTCCGCGATTACGCAGGCCTACATAGAATCCTAGCGATAGAGCACCCCGCATAGAGCGCGGCGCCTCTGCAACATCTATCCTGACCAATCCTGTAAATCCCTGTTAATACCAATGACAAAGACATCTGACACTTTGAACCATCTGATGCAACCTGCGTCCCCAAGCGACACCGCGGCGGCTGAGCCGGGAGTCGGAGCGTGGAGCTACGGTGAGCTGGACACGGAGGTTAACCGCCTCGCAGGGTTACTCGCCGGTGCGGGTTTGCGCGCCGGAGATGTCGGGTCAGTAGTACTGCCTAACGGTTTGGCGTTCCTGGCAAGTTTCATGGCGGTAACCCGAGCAGGTGGCGTAGCCGCACCACTCAATCCCGCATACACCGCGCAGGAGTTCGAGTTCTACATGCGCGACTCGGATGCCCGATTCGTGATCGCGCCTGAGGGTGACCACGCGAGTCGTGAAGCGGCTGAAACCGTAGGCGCGAGGGTGATCGATGCTCGGCTGGAGGCCGGCAGCGACGGTGTTCCCACCGTCGTGCTATCAGAGCGAGGTGTGCAGTTGATTACCATCGCTGACCCTGCCACAGCGGCGGAGGGCGATGTTGCGCTGTTCCTGCATACGTCCGGCACTACGAGCCGGCCCAAGGGTGTGCCGTTGCGCCACGTCAACCTGATGCGCTCCACTGCCAACATCGCAGGCCACTACGAGCTCTCACCCGACGACACTTCGCTCATCGTGATGCCTATGTTCCACGTGCACGGCCTGATAGGCGCGGTCTTCTCAACGCTCTACACCGGCGGCACTGTCGTGATGCCATCGCGTTTCTCGGCAAGCTCGTTCTGGGACCAACAGCGCGAGTATGACGCTACCTGGTACTCAGCAGTGCCAACGATCCACCAGATACTGCTGGCTCGCGCTGATGATGACGGTGCGCCGCGCAAGTCTTTCAGGTTCATCAGGTCGTGTTCCGCCGCGCTCGCTCCCGCCGTGTTCGATAACCTTGAGTCTCGGTTCGGAGCACCGGTGTTGGAGGCGTATGGCATGACAGAAGCGGCGCATCAGATGTCCAGCAGCCCGATGCCGCCAGGTGACAGGTATCCAGGGACAGTTGGCTTGCCGACCGGGTTGGACGTTGCCGTCATGAGCGACACGGATTCCGGGCAGTTCGCAGAGACAGATGTGCCCGGCGAGGTGGTGATACGCGGAGAGCAGGTCATGTGGGGTTACCACAACAACGACGAGGCGAACAACGAGTCGTTCGTGGACGGTTGGTTCAGGACGGGCGATCAGGGTTTCATCAACAGCGACGGCTATCTGACACTGACCGGCAGGCTCAAGGAGCTGATCAATCGCGGCGGCGAGAAGATATCGCCGCTGGAAGTTGACGCTGCGTTGCTGTCACACCCTGCCGTTGCAGAAGCAGTAACATTCGCCGCCCAGGACGCTAAGTACGGTGAGTGTGTCCACGCCGCGGTAGTCCTAAGCGCCGATGCGGACTCCGAATCGCTACGCGCACACTGCGCCGACACGCTAGCAGACTTCAAAGTGCCAGACACCATACACATAGCAGACAACCTGCCACGCACAGCAACAGGAAAGATCCAGCGAAGACACGTAGCAGCAGCATTCACAGGGATAGGCAGGATAAAGCAGGATAAAGAGGGGTAAACACCTCCCTATCCTGCATATCCCTGTTAGTACCCGAGTTCCCGGCGCGCCTCTGCTACGGACCTCTTGCGGCCGAGATCATTGGGATTTGCTATGGTGTGCGGTCGTTTCGCGTATGTTAAACGTTCACTCTTGAGCGTTGGTGTTCGTGATGAGGTTGTATGTGCCG
Source organism: Dehalococcoidia bacterium (assembly GCA_965200145.1). GTDB lineage: Bacteria > Chloroflexota > Dehalococcoidia > Lucifugimonadales > Lucifugimonadaceae > CBDATG01. The sequence goes on along the minus strand of CBDATG010000003.1, from coordinate 805,052 downwards.
TGTTGCCTACGGTGCGCGCTCAAGGTCTAGAACGTAGATTTCGTAGTCGCCGTCTCGGTTTGACGCGAAGGCAATCTTGGTTCCGTCTGGTGACCATGCTGGTTGCACATCATCGCGTTCTGCTGTGAACAAAGGGGTTGCATGCGGAGACCACCCTGGCCGGGGGTAGTGACCGTCTCTAATCGTGAATCGGGTTGCGTTGTCATCGCTTATGTCGATGACGAAAATGTCATTTTGTCCCGCTGACTCTATGTAGGGACAGGCAAACGCGATGCGTGTTTTGTCTGGCGACCACTCGGGAGCCGAAATTGGGTCGGCGCAGGCGTAGAACTCAGTTATTGTCTCGCCGGAAGGGTCAATGAGACGTAAGTTGGAATCTTGGCATGAAAGCGCGAGACTTGCGCCATCAGGTGACCACTCTATCCCTGTGTCGTCATGTGTCCAATGGGGCTCAAAACCCTCGGCAACGGCAGAGCTCCGACAATCCTCAACATTGAGCCTAACCTGATCTGTTCCATCGGAGTTAATGACGTAGACTTGGTACTGTCCGCCGAGGTCCGAGACAAAGGCGATGCGTGTGCCATCCGGTGACCAGGATAGAGCCCCGTTGAGTCGATAGATGGCGATTACATCGTAAGAGGTGAGCCTGATGTTTTCGGACCCGTCTTCATTGATAACGAAAATGTTGTAATGCCCCCCGGCTGTCCCGCGATCATCGGACTGATAGGCGATCCGGCTCCCGTCGGGGGACCATGCAGGTCCATAATTGCTCGCATGGACATCGTCGGTAAGCTGCACGACTCCAGAGCCATCGGCGCTCATGACGTAGATCTCATCGCCGCCGCCGCGATCGGAGGCGAATGCGATGCGTGTGCCATCCGGGGACCAAGCGGGAGCGGTGTCAGCGAAGTTGTTATCGGTAAGCCGCTCGAGATGGGTTTGGAAATCAACTAATGCGTAAATCTCCGGGTTCCCCTGTATCGCCGACACGAAGGCCAACTTGGAACCGTCCGGACCCCAAGTGGGCGACAGATCATACCCTCGGCGATAAGTAAGACGTTTAAGGCCAGACCCGTCAACGTTAACAACATGAATTTCCTCGCCATCAGACGACGAATAGCGTTGTACGTCTGCCGCGAATACGATAGTTGTGCTGTCTGAAGACCAAGCGGGTGATCCTGCGTCCCCATATCTCCCGTATAGCTGGGTTTCTTCCGTCCCATCAGGATTAACAACGAAAATGCCTGAGTAGGAGTAGCGTCGGCCAGTGGCGGGCCAGCTGGCTGCGAACGCGATTAGATCCCCGTCAGGAGACCACGCAGGTTCGCGATAAGAAACTTGGATTTCCCCACGACTTGAAGTGATTCGCGTGAGGTTTGAACCGTCGGCATTGATGACGTAGATGTCGGAATTCCCATCGCGCCAAGTCGCGAACGCGATCTTGCTCCCGTCGGGCGACCAAGTTGGATGTTCCTCTTGGTATTCGGAGTCGGTGACCCGCCTGAGTCCGGAACCGTCGGCATTCATAACATAGATGTCACAGCCGCCTTCCCGACACGACGAGAAGATTATTCCATTCCCGTCTGGCGACCACGCGGGGTCGACATCGTCGCCTTGCGCGTCGGTCAGCTGGGCGCGGCCGGAGCCGTCAGCATTCATGACGCAGATGTTGCTAATGAAGTCGTAACTGCTTATCGGCCAGTTTCTGACCTTTCCAATGTTGCCAGGGATGTGGTGCATGGAACGTGGCTGGTTCCAGAGCCACCCGTCGTCGTAACACTCGAACACGATTTTGTCGCCAGAGGGCGAGTATGCTGGGTTCCGCTCCGAGTCGTAAGTCCGCGTCAGCCGGAGCATTTTGCCAGCATCCACATCGCTGTCCGGGATCGGAGTCGGCGACGGTCCAGGCGTTGGCGACTCCCAGGCACTGGAAACCGTTTCGATGAGATGCGGGGTAGGTGTGGCGGAAGGCCTAGGGGTAGGCGAGTTTGTCGGAGTCGCGGTGACCGCAACGGTACGGGTGTCAGGTGGCTCGGGTGTCAGGGAAGGTGCAAGACTGGGCGTGCACGCTGCGACTGTTGCGAGCGCGAAGGTGGCCGCGACGGCCGCGAGCGCGGTGGCCCTGGCAATGGGGCTTGCGTTGAGTGATGCCATGGGATGTTGTCCTAGTACGCGACTGCCGATATTGTAATGCGTCTGTTGTGAAGTGGCAGTGTTGGTCAGGTGCAAGGGTGCTACGGAGCCTGCGGGGCAAGTACGGGCTCCGCCACGCACAGGTTGAAGACGCGGTCACTGCCACTGAACGACAAGGTCGCTATTTTGCTCTCGTCCGGTGACCACGAAGAAAAGCGCGGACTGCATCCTTCCGTGGTGTAGCGAGTTTCGATGCCATCGCCTAGGTTCGTCTTGCGGACACGCGTATCTGAATGCGCGTATGGACACGTATAGGCCATGTGAGAACCGTCCGGCGACCATGATGGCGACAGCACGGGGCGGCCGTGCGTGTCGCAGGCTTCAAGGGAGGTCACCGTCCCGTCCACTGGGTTAAACAGGTGGATGTGAGAATCATTGCACTCAAACGCGACCATTGTGCTGTCCGGTGACCACACGGCTGCGTCGTAGCTCAGACAGTTTTCTACGTCGGCAGTAACCACTTTTGTGCCGTCGGAGTTCATGACATGCCTCTTGAAACTGCCGTGCACGGCAGAGACAAAGGCGATGCGGCTCCCGTCTGGTGACCACGATGGAGCGCCGTAGTAGTGGCTGGTCTCGGAATCGCCGTAGGCGGTGAGCTGGACGATGTCTGACCCATCTGTGTTCATGACGAATATGTCTGTATGCCGTCCATTGTGTAGCGACACGTACGCGATCTGATTTCCGTCAGGCGACCACTTGGGTCGGGAGTCGGGATGGTCATTGTCGGTAAGACGCTCGATACCGTTGCCGTCGGTATCGATGACATAGAGGTCTTCGTCACCGTCGTAATCGGACACGTATGCGATACGTCCACCGTCGGGTGACCATGCAGGTCGGGAGTCTCGACTATCGTTTGCGGTGAGTTGCCTCGTCCCGGAGCCGTCAGCATTCCTGACGTATATGTCGAAGTCTTCGACAAGAATGGAGGCCCATGGTATGCGTGCGGAGACGTATGCGATGCGTGTGCCATCTGGCGACCACACAGGGACGAGGTCGGAGTTGGCGATATCGGTCAGAGGTAGCTGTTTGGGTGCGAAATCGACCATGACGTATATGTCAGGGGTATGGTAGGACTTGCGCTTCCTGGGTAGGTGTGATTCGAACGCCAACTTGCTTCCGTCGGGACTCCAGGTTGGGTTTGAATCGTCGCCGGCTCGATAGGTTAGTCGTGTGAGTCCCGAGCCGTCAACATTGATCATGTACAGTTCCAGGTCAGGTAGCAGCCCGCCGTTCCACGGTTTGGCTGCGAACGCGATAGTCTTGCCATCTGGCGACCAGGCCGGCGATTCCACGCTTGACCAAGCCCCGTATTGGACGTTTAGGATTGACGGGTACAGCATAGCCCGCTCCCTGCCGTCGGAGTTCATTACTGAGAGCCCCCAGATGCTCTCTCCGCCAGATATGAACGCGATGCGGCTGCCATCAGGAGACCATGTCGGTTCGGAATAGGAGCTGGTTTCGTCGGTAATTTGCGTGAGGTTTGATCCATCGATGTTGACGGTGTAGATGTGGGCAGGGTTCCCGCTCGCGCGAACGTTGAGGTACGCTCGGAAGGCGAGCTTGCTGCCGTCAGGCGACCACGTTAGCTCTACCTCCTTGAGTTCGTCGTTGGTGATCTGCCTGCGTCCTGTGCCATCGTCGTAGATGACAAAGATGTCGCGCTGACCGTCTCGGAACGATGTGAACGCCAACTCGCTGCCGTCGGGCGACCAAGTTGGCTCTGCCTCAACAAACGAGTCGTTGGTGATTCGCCTGAGTCTAGTACCGTCGGCGTTGATAACGAAGATGTCGCGCATACCGTGTCGGAAGGATGTGAACGCTAACTCGCTGCCGTCGGGCGACCACGCCAGGTCAGAGTCGTCGCCTTGATCGTCGGTCAGTTGGATCATGCCTGAGCCATCGGCATTCACAACGCAGATGTTGCCGCGGGGTCGGGAGACGGATATCGGCCAGTTCCTGACCGCAAGACCGTCGCCCTGAACGCGTAGTTCGCGCTCCGCCAAGTCCCAGATCCAACCGTCTTCGGGGCACTCAAACGCGACCTTGTCCCCGCGGGTCGACCATTTTGGGTTCTTCTCCGAATTGTCGGAATGAGTAAGTTGTATCAATCTGCCAGCGGCTACGTCGGGGTCCAGGGAGCGCACCGAGAAGCAGGCGGTGAGGACAGATGCTAGACACACGCACGCGAGCGCGATGGCTGTCAGGCGCGCGCAGCGCATGACCGCAGACCTGGCGTTAACAGCGGATGTCGCGCGCACCGATTTCCGGGCTCGGCTCGGGTGTCTCTTAGATTTCGGAGTCAATGGGTGGTCCTTGCAGCTTGATAGCGATGTCGTTCATGGCCGACGATGTGCTGGGTGTCGGCTGAGAGTCAGACGACGGTCGTGGCGCGAAAGTTCCGTTAATCTCGTGAGAGATGATTCACAGGGATGTACAGGATAGGGCAGGATATTGGGGGCGCTATTTCCTGGTTATCCTGTGTATCCTGCGCATCCCTGTTAATGTGCTGAGGAGGGACAGGTCTGCTGGTGCCTTCACATAAGCGGGTTCGCATTCCCGTCGGCGGTTCGCGTAAGCCGGACAAGCCTGCCTACTTCAACAGCGCGTTCCGGGATCGGAGTGTGGCGTACCGAGAAGCATGAGGAAAGGCGGGCTGCTAGACACGCGAGCGCGAGCGCGACGGTTGACATCACCGCGATCTTGGCAATGGGTCTTCTGCGACGCGATGTCATGGGGAGTTGCGTTGGTGTCCGACAATCGCTAGTGTAACGCGTTCCCTATTGAGCGTTGGCGTTTGTCATTGGTCGGGCGTTATCATGCTACGGCCACTGGGTGCTGCCTTCTGTGGGCAATGGGCGCAGGGGGTATCCGTTGCGGTGGTGTTGGTTGAAGAGCTCGTAGAAGTCTGGGACGCTGATGTTGAAGACTTGCTCAAAGGTCTGTTGCCAGGTTCCGCCGGTTTGTCGTTCGGTGTAGAAGTCTGCCAGCTTGCGGAGTCCGACCTGTTGTGCTAGCAGGTCGATTGCAGCGGCGCCGCAGTGATGGGCGCATGCTCCTCGCTCCTCATCGAGAGTTGACAGCGGTACGTAGTTGCCTTCCGCTGTATTGGCAATACTTTGGCGGGCTTCGTTGACCGGCTGGCCTCTCCCCTCCGCGACGGCGAGGTACTGAATTAAGGTCGCAGTTCCTTCAATCCACCACTCGGGATCCCTGTGTTGTTCAGGCAATTGTTGTCTATCCAGTAAGTCGTACTGGATAGCGTGAACGATTTCGTGCGCGACGACATCAACTTGCCCGTCTAGGGCAAAGGGAGAAAGTCCGAAGAGGCCGTTGAACGTAGCGCCGCGCAGGGCGGTGCCGCCTATCCATCGCAAGTCCTCCCTAGCACACTGCAAATCGCAACCACCGAGCCTGTCTGACCATGCGCGTGCTAGACCGTCCAAATCGTCAACGTAGACGGTAATCAAGTTCTCGGGTTTTGGCCAGCCGATCTTTTCGATGAAGTCTGCGAGCCATCGTGCTCCCAATCTTGATGCGAATTTCTGGGACGGGGTCGCGCTATCGCCGAACGCCATTTCAATGAAGTCTGGCATGGCGAGGCTTGGGCGTGGCGGTCCTCCGCAGATCGGGATGTTGGCATATTCGACGTTGCTGGACGTGACCTCGCGCAACATGCGCGGGACACATCCTGTAAAGTTGTTGTCAACGATCCCTAACCACCCTATGCTACGGAGTGAAGCCAGCGATTGCGGTACGGCCCCAGTCAGTTTGTTGTCGTCGAGATACAAAGTATGAAGCTCTGTCAGATTTGAAATTTCGCTTGGGATCTCTCCAGTCAAACGGTTATGTTGCAACTCAATAATTTCCAATCTGAGCAACTTTCCGATACCCGTAGGTATCTCGCCGCTGAGTTGGTTATTACTCAATCTGAGATCGACTAAGTTTTTCAACTGTTCGATCTCACGCGGTATCTTTCCAGTGAGTTGGTTATCGCTCAAGTCAAATACTTCGAATCGGGGATGTGCTACGAACTCTCTGGGGATGCTACCTGATATTTGGTTGCTGCTGATATCGAGGTGTGTCAGTGACTGACTGCTGGTTAGGCTAGGCGGTATCTCCCCGATGAGTCGATTACCGTTCAAGTTGAGATCGATAATGTTTGGCAACAGTCCGAGTTCTTTAGGGATACGCCCCATCAGCTTGTTTCCACCTAGGTTCAAGTGCGTCAAGTTAGTCAACAGTCCGATTTCGGGTGGTATCGTTCCTGACAGATTGCCCAACCTGAGATTGAGACGTTGGAGGTTTTGGAGTTGTGCCAACTCTGCCGGAATCTGTCCAAGGAGCCAGTTTAGTTCGAGGTCGATCTCAGAGACCCGCCCTTCGGTGTCGGTGGTGATTCCGTACCATTCGTTCAACGGTTTGTCGGATAGCCAGTTTTCGTTGTTCTTCCAGTATGGTCCGTCGGTTGCGTTGTAGAGTGCGATTAGCGGAGCCATATCGCGAGGTGCGTCAGCAGGAAGATGCGTTGGGGTGGGGGTTGGTGTTCGGGTTGGCCTGGGGGTAGTGGTTTGTGTGGGCGTCGCCGAAGGTGTCGCGGTTGGCGTAGATGTGGATGTGCGAGTCGGAGCCAGATTAGTGGTTTCGGTATCCGTTGCGACGGTATCCATTGCTGTTGGAGTCCAGGTTGTCGTGCCGGTGTTCGTACGCGTCGGCGTTATAGTTCGTGTTGGAGTCTTTGAGGGAGTTGCTGTCGTGGTGTTCGTTTGAGGGGGAGAGGGGTCCACCGTCGGCGTCGGAACGACGGTTGGCGTTGCTATGTGGACTACGACCACGGGTGTCCAGCTTGGCTCGGGTGAAGGTGTCCACGTCGGAGCGGGAGACCAGGTTGGTGCGATAGTGTGCGTAGGTGTGGTGGTGGGCGTGCAAGCAGTGACAACTGCGAACGCGCAGGTCGCCGCTATGGCCGTGACGGTGAAGATTCTTCCTATCGAATGTGAGTTACGTGCGATCATGGTTCTAACGGGTGATGGCTGGTGGCAAGAGCTAGTGTACTCTGGATCGGAATCAATCGCCCGAGTGGTTAGTGATCGGGCCAGTCAGTACTGCCTACGATGGGCAGGTCTCGCAACGGGAATCCGTTCCGACGGTGTTCCTCAAACCGTGAGTAGAAGTCTTGGACGCTGATGTTGAAGGCGTGTTGGAATGATTGCCGCCAGTCCGCTCCTGGCGGGCGTTCGGTATAGTAGTCGGCGAGTTTGCGAAGTCCGACTTGAGACGCTAGGAAGTCAATGGCTGCCATGGGTCCCCTAACTTGGCGAAGGTCTTTCTCAACTTCCTCCAGAGCCGATAGCGGAGTCCAGTGGTCATCGGGGTTTGGTGAAAGCCTGCGACGAGTCTCGTCGATTGGCACTCCTCTCGCGTCAGAGAAAGCGAGTTCCTGAAACAGTGTTGCCAGTCCTCCGATCCACCACATGGGTCCGTGAATCGCTCCTGGCTGTGCATAGTATTCGAGCAAGCCTAGCTGGATTGCGTGCGTTAGTTCAATGGCGGCGATTTCCGCTTCGAGGTCAGGGTGAGCGTGGAAACCGCCAAATGTGGAGTTAAACGTTGCGCCGGGTAGAGCTGTGGTATACGACGTCCAAGGGATAATTGACTTGACACAACTGAATCCGCATTCGCCGACCCAGTTGGAAAGTTCTCGCATAATCCCTTCGTCGTCGTCAACGTACACGGTGATTGTGCGGTCCGGTATCGGCCAACCTATCGATTCAATAAACGTCGTCGTCCAGATTACGCCGAGCCTCGTGGCGAGTCGTTGGGAAGGTGTGACGTTTTCTCCAAAGTCCCATTTGATGTACGGCGGCGTGTTTGGTTCAGTTCTTGGTGGTTCGCCACAGACGGTGATGTTGGCGAACTCGAAATCATGATTTCCTACATCTAACAGCTTTCGAGGTATGCAACCGGAGAAATCATTGTCAATGATTCCGAGCCACCGAAGACGATCCAGTTCCTCGAGTTGTGATGGGATGGCTCCGGATAGTTGATTGCCTTCAAGGTATAGCGTGCGTAACCTCCATAAGTTCGATAATTCGGTGGGAATCTCGCCGGTCAAGCGGTTGTGATGGAGTTCTATCGTTTCGAGCATTAGCATTTTACCCATGCCGGGAGGAATCTCGTCGGTTAGTAAGTTATGGCCCAACCTGAGCTCTTGTAGGCGGCGCAGTCGTTCGATCTCATAAGGGATCTCAAATGAGAGTTGGTTGTGACTCAGGTCGATCACCCTTAGTTGGGAACGTCTCGCGAATTCTCGAGGGATCCCGCCCGTGAGCTGGTTATTACTGAGATCTAAGTGGGTGAGAGTCTCGTTACGAACAAAACTCAAGTGTATCTCGCCGCTGAGATTATTGTAACTTAGGTCGAGGAACTGGAGATTCGGCAAACTCGCTATTTCTTCGGGTATTGTTCCGTTGATGTCGTTTCCTTGCAAGTCAAGGTGTATCAAGTTGGTCAATAGCCCGATTTCCGGTGGTATCGTGCCTGAGAGTTGACCCCCTCTTAGACTGAGACGTTGGATACTCTGTAGTCGTGACAGCGCGGCGGGTATCTGTCCGAGGAGCCAGTTGAAGCCGAGATCAATCTCCGTGACCCTCCCATCGGTGTTAGTTGTAACGCCGTGCCACTCGTTCAAAGGTCTGTCGCTGAGCCAGTTGTCGTTGTCGCTCCAGTTGTCGCCTCCTGTAGCGTTGTAGAGAGCGATCAATGGTCCTAGGTCGCGAGGTCTTGGAGTCGTTGACGGTGTAGCGGTCTGCGTTAGCGTTGGGATGATGCTGGTGCTTGTTGGCGTATAGGTTGGTGTAGCGGTAGTAGTGGGTGTAGGCATGGCGTTGTTCGCTGGAGTAGCGGTCTGCGTCTGCGTCGGCGCGACGTTAATACTTGTTGGTGTGTTCGTCGGCGTGGCGGTAGTAGTAGGTGTTGGCGTGGCGTTGATTTCAGGCGTAGCGGTCTGCGTTGGCGTTGGCGTGTTCGTTGGCGTAGCAGTGGTTGTAGGCGTTGGGATGGTGCTCGTGCTTGTTGGCGTGGCGGTAGTTGTAGGAGTGGACACTGCAGTGTTTTCAGGCGTGGGGTCAACGATGGTTGGAGTTGCCAGGCGTACTACGACCACTGGCGTCCAGCTTGGTTCTGGCGTGGGTGTGTATGTCGGTTCTGGAGTCGCGGTCGGGGTCGGAGTCTGCGTCGGTGCGATGGTAGTGAGCGTGGGTTCAGGTGTGCATGCCGCGGTGAATGTAGCGGACAGGGTCAGTGCCGCGATGGCGATGATGGCGGTGGCTACTATGGGTTGATGGATGCGAGTCATGACGTGTAACGCGGGTTGAGCTGGGCTTGATTTGGCCTGTACGTGAGGTTTCGGCGCTCGCCGAGTGCTTGCTGTCTTCCGGCGTCGGTATGCGATTCTAGCATCATGATAGCTGCGTCGTCCATGGCCGGCGTTGGCCGCGGGAGCTCTGTGACTAACAGACGATGGTCGCGGCATGAAAGTTCCGCCGCGAAGCGGGGATTCACAGGGATATGCAGGATATGCAAGATAGGGGGTGTTAATCCCTGGTTATCCTGCGCATCCTGTACATCCCTGTTAATATCACCAGCCCTGTCAGCAACATGAGCAGTAGCGCGATGCCGCTGGGGGCTGTGGCGCCGGCGTCTGGGAGCTCTGCTTCGGTGGGGGCTGGTGGTAGTAGGGAGTCGTCATTGCCGCGTTTGGCGGCGGCTACTGTTACTGGCAGCTCTCTTAGGCTGGCGCAGACTTGGGTGCCAGAAGCGCTGGAGCTGAATGTGCGCGAGCCTAGGACTGTTATGCCGGCGTCTGGGTTGTCCTGTTGCACGCTGACTACTACGATGCGGCCTGTGTAATGCTCCAGGTTTGATGGGAGCGGCACGCATACTATGGCGGGGAGCACGAACTCGTACTCCGAGAGCGGTGCGCCATCGGAGTCGACTGCTGTGACGCTGTACAGCTTCCCTGCCAATGTGTGCGTGCGGTATCCGATGTATGCGTCGTGTGCGTTTGCCGCCGCGTCTGTGTCATCCATTCCGATGCCTCCGACGGGGATTCCCTCTGTCATGCGAACTGCGATGTACTCGCCGCTGCGAACTGCCGCGGGTTGTGCCCTGACCGATGCGCCGGCGGCAGACGCTGTACCGCCGCGCTCCGGCGTGATCGTAGTGTAGACGTGCGAGTCGTCGCCGGTGACCGTCGCCGGGATGACGCCCGGCGGGTTTTCGGGTACATCGGAGAAACCGGGCAGGTGCGGTGGTGCGGCTACTTGGATTCTGAACTTCGCTTCGCACGGGTCTGGTCCGGTAACCGCGACATGATGCGACCTGCATATGCCTACTGGTCCTGCCGTTGCGGTTACAGTGTAGTAGCCCTGCTGGCTGGGAGCGTGGTATACGACTCGGTTGCCAGTAGTTGTGCGTTGGGAGAGGCTGCCGCCGGTGGTGTACCAGGATATGACCAGCTCGTCGGCTCCGTCGCTGCGCCTGCCCTGCGTGCCGAAGATGTCGACCTGTAGCACGACGGAGGTGTCTGTGCGTATGGCGACTTCTGGTAATACGGGTTGGATGCGGTTGACTCGCGGTATTCGCAGCATCGCGCTGGCCGTTGCGGAGGCTGCCGGTCCGGGTCCGGACTCGGTCCGCACTCGCAGCTCGAAGTCGTGAGATACACCTGCCAACAGTCCTGGCACATGGCGTTGTCGGCGCGCATCACCGGAGCCGCCATGGCCGATCGCTACCCAATCCGACCATGTCGAGCTGCCGCTCTGACGCGTCCTGTACTCGTATCCCTGTATCGAGACATCATCGCTAGGGGCATCCCATGACAGGAGCATGACACCGGACACTGACTGCACGGTGAAGTTGGCAGGGGCAGTTAGCTGTGCCGTTCGCACTGTTGCACGCAACGCCGTGGTGAAGGCTTGTTGCTGGCCGAGGTAGAAGTGGGCTTCGACATTGTACTCGGTGCCGGGTTTGAGATCGGGTATCTCATACTCGCGTTGCGATGCCGAGGGTCGATATGTGATCCATGGTGACCATGCGCCGGGGTTAGTGGGCTGGGTGCGATAAGTGACGGCTTGGGTTGCGCTGGGTAGTGTGATGATTATCGTTCCGGGTACGCGTGCTGCTGAGATTGCGAATCCCGTAGGCACTGCGGCGGTTCCGGTCACGGTGGCTTGCGGTGTTGCGGTTGTTCCTACTGGCGGAGAATATCCGACGTTTGTGACGACGGCGCGCAGTTGCACATCATGCACAATGCCTTGTGCCAGCCCGGGTATCGTTGCGGAGGTAGGTGTAGCCGGGATAGATGTCCAAGTGTGTGAATCGCTCCATGCCTCTGTTTGTGGCTTTGCGCGGTATTGGTATCCGGTGCCGGATGGAGCCGCAGCCCACGATATGTCGACATCGCCTGGGAATGTTCCCGTAGCGGCGGTGAGCATTGTTGGCGGCGATATCGGAGTTGCGCTTACCGTTGCCGAGACGCTTGCGGAATGTCCGATGGTCTGCATCACGGCGCGCAGTTCAAAGGTGTAGCTTGCGCCGCCAGAGAGGCCGGTCACTGTGTAGGCAGTCTCGTCGCCGGCGTCATTGTTGGGTGGGTCGTCCTGGTCTGGAATCGCGGTCCATGTCGACCATGCGCCTGTTCCGGTGCGGTGTCGGAACTCGAATCGGAGGATCGTTGCGCCGGTGGGTAGTGTCCAATCCAGATCAACATCGCCGGGGTTGGTGCCCATCTCGGCGGTGAAACCACTCGGCGGTGGTACGGGTTTCGTGTTCAATGTGCCTGTATTCGGCAAGCTGAATCCGCCGCTTGGTGTGACGACTCGGAAGCGTACATCGTAGCGGCTTCCTGCGAATAGGCCAGTGATCGTCTTGGGCGATGTTCCTGCGTTTTCCCATGCGGTGTACTGCGTTCCTGATATACGGTACTGGAACTCGTATCGGTCGACGGCACCTTGTGTTGGTGCGGTCCATGTGATGGTGATTTCGCCAGGGTTGGTGCCTTGGTTGAACGCGATAGTAGCTGGACCGGGTTGTGTCTGTGCGAGTGAGCTGGCTCTTGCGGCTGCGCTGTAACCGACTCCTGTGACGAAAGCGCGTAGCTCAACTGAGTAGCTGGTGCCCGCGGTGAGTCCGGTAATGGTGAATCCAGTTTCGTTTGCCTGTGAGCTGTCTGCGTCTGAGCCGTCTGGCACTTCCTGCCATGTGGTTGTGCAACCAGTACCTGCGGGGTTGCAACGGTATTCGTATTTGGCAGCGCCGTCGACGGATGCCCACGAAATCGTTATGGATCCGGGAGCGCCTCCTGGGTTTGCTGCGAAGTTCATAGCGGTTGGCACTCGTGACGCGTCCGCGCTTGCGCTGGCTTCGGCGGACGCACCTACTGCACTAGAGACGAAGAATCGCAGCTGGAAGTCGTAGGTCGTCTCAGCGGTCAAGTTGGAGACCGTGGTCTCCGTTTCGTCCCATGTGTTGCCGTCGGAATCGCTGTCTGTCACTGCTGTCCATGTGCCGTATGATGATGCTGACCGCAACTTGTATCGATACTCATACTGTGCGCTTGCGGCGGTGACGGAGGTTTGTGCTGTCCAAGATAGGTCGATAGCACCCGATGCCGATGACGCGGTAGCAGCTCGGAAGCCAGATGGGACAGCCACGATGCGGGCCGTGATGCCTGTTCGCGAGGCGGAGTCGGTGTAGTAGTCGACATTGCTATCGGCATCGTTGTCGTCGATTGCGCCGCGCAATTGGATGTCGTACTGCTTGCCGTTGGATAGGTTTGCGATAATGGTTGAGGTTTCGTCCGAGACGAGGTTGCCGGAGTCAGAACCGTCGGGTACCGCCGTCCATGCGCCGTATTGTGTGTCGGTTTGCAGTTTGTATCGGTACTCGTACTGGACTACGCTGTCGCCCGACCGCAGGGCAGATGTCTGGAGCGCGGACCAGCGCGTTGAGATGGTGCCCGGTGCTGATCCTGCCGATGCGCTGAAGTTGGTGGGCGCTGGGACAGACTTGACGGTTACTGCTTGGGCGGTAGTAGCTGCGCTGGAGCCGACGTTAGTGACGCTTGCACGAATCTGGAAGTGGTACTCAACGCCAGGGACTAGGCCGGTGATGGTGAATGCAGTCTCGTCGCCTCGACCGTCTGGCGGTGTGTCTTGGTCTGGCACAGCGGTCCAGGCTCCGGCGCCGCTGGTTGGGTAGTTGCTATCGCTGGTGCGCTTGTATCGGTACTGGTAGAAGGAAATGCCCGCGCCAGCATTCCAAGCGAGGTCGACTTCGCCTACGGCTGAGCCTGTGCTTGCAACGAATCCGGTCGGAGCGGGTGCAGTAGTGGCGGTAGAAGTGTCTTGGACCGCGGTGCTTGTGCCGATGATGCCAGTGCCTACAGCGCGCAGTTGGATGAAGAAAGTGTCGCCGGCGGTGCGTCCGGTAATCTGGAACTGCGCCGTTGCACGCGTGCTACTGGGCACATCGGTCCAGTCCTGGTCCCAAACGTTGTCCGCTGGTGCGCTAGAACCGCCTTCGAATCGGTACTGGAACTTGTCGACTTCGGTCGTGGTAGCCATAGAGTCCCAAGTGAGTGCGATGGAGCCGGGCAGTGTGCCTTGGGTTGCATTGAAACCAGATGGCGCGGGTAGCGTTTTGGAAGTTGCGGTTGCGGAACCAGCTGTTGAGGAGCCCGTCACTGACCCGTAGTATGCCAATACCTCGAAGTTGTGTGAGACGTTGTTTGCGAGGTTTGTGACGGTTACCGAGCTCGGGGTTGCGCCACCTGACACGGTTGTCCACGCGCCGGTGCCGGTGGTTGGATATGCGGCATCGGATGCCTTCTTGAATCGGTATCGGTACTCCTGGATGTTGGAGTGGCTCGGTTTGGTCCAGCTCACGGCAACAGACCCAGGTGCGGTGCCTGCGCTTGCGCCGACGCCTGCCAATGTGATGTGCGCGCCCGAAGTGATCGTCAAGTTAGCACTGGTTGATGTGTATCCAGACTTGACGGTCTGGACTTGGAAGTAGTAATCGGAGTTCGCAGCCAATCCTGCGACGGCGTGTGAAACAGCGGCGGAACCGTTGGCGGACACGTCGGTCCAGCTCTGGTCCCAGTTTCCGTCGGTGGGTGCAGCAGTGCCGCGTTCGTATCGGTACTGGAACTTGTCAACGCGTGCGTTGCTGCCAAGCGCGTCCCACTCCAGCGTAGTAGAGCCAGGGTTCTGGGTTGCGGAGTCTTCTGCGAGGTTGGCAATCAGTGGTATCAGCGTCTTCTGCGTCTGTGATGCGGCATCACTGTTTCCTACGGTGTCTGAGACGTGGGCGCGCACCTGTACCTCGTACTCGCTAGCGCCGTCGAGGCTGCTGATGGTGAGCGAAGTGGTGCCGACGGCCGGCCCGTTGGTCGTCCATGCCGACCATGATGCACCAGTCTTGCGATGTCTTGAGTCGACTCTGGTGACTCCTATGCTGGTAGAAGCGGTCCATGACACGGTGATGGAAGTGGCGTTTGATGTGGCAGAGACGCTTGATGGAGGTTCGACTGCGACGGTTGTGACGGTTTGAGATACGGGGCTGCTCTCTCCGAGTTGTGTGTACTCGACTCTGAGCTGGACGGTGTAGCCGGTGTCTTCCTTCAATCCGGTCAACGTGTAGGTTCGCTCATCGCGCATTAGACTACCCATATCGGTGCCGTCGGGTACGTCTGTCCAGTCCACGCCGCCGGTTGCAGTGGTGTATGCACCGCCTTGGGTGATCTTGTAGCGGTATGCGAAGTTGTCGATCGTGGTTGAGGTAGGCCCGGTCCAGTCGAGTTTTACGGACCCTGGAGTGTTGGCGACGTTCGCGATGGTGAACCCTGGAGTGTTACCAGACGTGGGTACCGGCAGTGCGGATAGCATTAGTGAATCACATGCGGTTCCTGCGCTGGTGAATCCGGTCTTGACTGGTTGCACTTCGAACTTCCAGCGCGAGTTGGCCGCGAGACCGGATATGGCGTGAGTAATCGCCGATGAACCGTTGCCGGCGATGTCGGACCGGGTGGTCCAACCTGTAACGGTCGTTGTGGCGCAGGCATCGGCTGAGTTGACTTGTCGGACTTGGAACTTGTCAACGGTGACTCCGGTTGCGTAGGCGGAGATCGAGATGGACACAGAGCCAGGGTCAGTGCCTGCGGAGACGCTGATGCTCGGAGTCGGTATCTGCGTCTTACTGGTTACCGAAACGGGAGTAGTATCGCCCCAGTTTGCATCGTTGAAGGCAATCCGTACCTGGAACTGGTACTCGGTGGCTGCTGTCAGGCTAGTGAGGGCGATCTGCGTCTCATCGTGGAGGCTGGTGCCGGGGTCGTTTGAGTCTGCGACATCTGTCCACGGCACACCTCCCGTGGCAGTTGTGAAGTCGTTGCCGGTAGCGGTCTTCTTGTATCGGTATTGCCACTTGTATGTTGTGATCCCGCTGTGTAGCACTGAAGTGGACGGGCGAGTCCATGACAGTGTTGCGGATGTTGTGCCAATGGTTGGCGTAGTGGGAGCGGTGAGTGTTGGGACGTCGGTCGAGGTGCCGGTGTCAGATGCCACCTCGGAGTTGCCCTGGTTGCCGCTGTGTGTAGCGCGTAGCTGGACGTAGTAGGCTGTGCCAGCCTTGAGTCCGGTCAAGTTGAACGTCCTGGTGGCATCGGTGCTGCTTGGGACTGCGGTCCAGTTCTGGTCCCATCCAGACTCCTGTGCCGGAGCGGAGCTGCCCTCTTCGTATCGGTACTGGTATCCTGTGCGGTTGGAGTTCGATGCGTCGGTCCAAGACAGGGCGAACTGGCCCGGGTAGGCAGCTCGGGCGGACGCTGTGAAGGATGTTGGAGCTGCTACCGCCTTGGCGGTTTCGGTCGCGTTGTCGGTTGCGGAAGTCTCGGTACCGTACTGTGCGCGGAGTTCGATGTAGTACTCGACGTTGCCGGTGAGTCCGGTGATCGTATACGTGCCTGACCGCGTGCTGGGGGTGAAGGCAGATATCGCTATCGTTTGCCAGCCAGCACCGGAGTCCCAGTTGTTATCGCCGGGCGCTGCTGAGCCTTGCTCGTAGCGGTACTGGAATGCGGATAGGGTGCTGTGGTATCCAGATGCGAGTGTCCAGCTCAGGTTTATCGAGCCGACGGCTGTTCCTGCTGAGGCAGAGAGGGAAGGCACTAGGTGTGCCAATGTCGTCGCGGCGACGGTGACGTCGGGCGATGAGTATGCGTAAGGAGAAGTGGCACCGGTCCGCGAGCGCACGGTGCATGTGTGTGCGGTGTTGACAGTTAGTCCGGTCACCGTTGCGGCGGAGGTTGTAGCGGCGATGGCTGTCCAGCCGCCGTTTGTCGGGCTGGCAGTGGGCTCGCACTTGTACTCGAAGTGTGCGGCGACACCGGCGGATGGCCGGTCGTCCCAGTCTAGGGCGATGCTGGTGCCCGCGGGCGATGCCGAGAATCCTGTTGGTCGCCATGGTCCGCTAGTCGTTTGCGTCACTGCGACTGGCGTGGTGGAAGTGAAACCTGTTTTCTCGCCGCGCACCCAGACGGTGTAGGTTGTGCCGGAGTTGCGGTTGGCGATGATCTGCTGCGTTTCGTTGGAGCGGCCGTCGGTGCCGGAGTCTGGGACGTCGTTCCAGCTGATGCCGGCAGGCAACGAAGAGTGTGTTCCTTGCTGGTAGGCGTACTCGAATCCGTCGGGTGTACCGCCGGAAGGTGCTGTCCAAGTGACGGTTAGTGAGTTGTCGGAGCCGGCCGTGGCGGCGACGGTTGGCGTGATGCTTGGGATTAGCGTCTTGGCGGACACTGTGTTGGAGACTCCAGACACGCCATCCCCTGACTTGATTCTGACTTGGAACTCGTACTCCGTTGTTGCGGTCAACCCTGTTACCGTAACTCCCGTCTCGTCGTGTGCGCTGTTGCCGTCATCGTTGCTGTCTGCGACGTCGTTCCAAGTGGCGGTCCATGCTGGCGTTCCGGTCGGCTTTACGCGGTATCTGTATTGCCAGTTGTACTCTGTGAACTCGGTGACGACTCCTGTCAGCGCTGTCCAGTTGAGTTGCACGGAAGTTGATGTCGGTGATGTCGTGCTTGCCGTTGGCAACGTTGAGGGTTCTGGGTCGGTCGTGCGGGTTGCAGAGATGATTTCGGATTTACCGTGCATTCCGCTGTTCTGGGAGCGCATCTGTATGTAGTATGCGGTGTTGAACTCCAAGCCGGTCAGCGTGATGGTAGTCTCATCGGCGCGTCCGGTCCCTGGGTCATCCGAGTCTGGGACATCTGTCCAGTCCTGGTCCCACATGCCGTCTGTCGGTGCGGCTGATCCCTTTTCGTAGCGGTACTCGTAGCCGATGCGGTAGCTGGGCGGATTGCCTCCGATGTTCGTATCGCCCCATGCCAGCGTAATTGCGCCGGGGTGCACTGTCGGGGTGGGGTCTTGCGGCCTCGGGTTGACGGTTGGTGCTGCTACAGCCTTGGCGGTTTCGGTCGCGTCATCGGCCGCGGAAGTCTCAGTACCGTACTGTGCGCGCAACTCGATGAAGTATTCGATGTTGCCCGTGAGTCCGGTGATGGTGAATGCGCGCTCGTCGTGGCGGTCTGTGTCGGGGTCTCCGGCCTCGGTGCTGTCTGGGACATCGGTCCAGTCTCGGTCCCACATGCCGTCGCTAGGCGCTGCCGATCCTTGTTCGTATCGGTACTGGAAGCCGGAGAGTGCGGTGGCGTCGAATCCCGTTGTCATGGTCCAGCTGAGTGCGATGGTGCTGACTGCTGTTCCAGCTGTTGCCGTGAGAATCGGTGGTAGGTGCGCCTTGGTCTGCGCCGGGACGGTGGCGACAGGTTCGGAGTAGACGTATGACCCGACTGACCCTGTGCGTGCTCGCAGGCTACAGGTGTATGGGGTGTTGACAGTGAGGCTGGAGACCGTGGCCATTGATGTCGTTGCGGCGATTGCGGTCCAACCGCCCGACGTGGGGCTGGCAGTTGGCTCGCACTTGTATTCGAAGTGTGCTGCCGCGCCGCCGGTTGGGCGGTCTGCCCAGTCGAGCGCGATGGTGTTGCCCGTCGGTGTTGCAGTGAAGCCTGTCGGCCGCCATGGTCCGCTGGTCGTTTGCGTAACTGCCGCGGGAGCGGCCGAGGTGAAACCTGTCTTCTCACCGCGGATCCATACGGTGTAGGTCGTGCCGGAGTCGAGGTTGGCGATGACCTGCTGCGTTTCGTTTGAACGGCCGTCGGAGCCGGAGTCGGGTACGTCGCGCCAAGTGATACCCGATGGCAGTGAAGTGTGTGAGCCTTTGCGGTATGCGTACTCGAATCCGTCGGGTGTGCCGCCGGACGGTGCGGTCCACGTGACCGTCAGGGATCTGTTATTGCCGGATGTTGCGGCGACTGTCGGCGTGATGCTTGGGATCAGCGTCTTGACCGTGGCACCCGCCGATGCTGCCGACTCGCCAACATCTCCGGTGAAGTCTATCCGTACCTGGAACTGGTACTCCGTTGTGCCATCGAGGCCGGTAACTGACACGCTGGTTTCGTTGTGTGCGCCATCGCTGCCAGAGTCTGCGACGCTTGTCCATGGCGCGCCTCCTGTTGCAGTGGTGAAGTCGCTGCCGGATGCGGTTTTCTTGTAGCGGTACTGCCACTGGTACGCGGTGGCCGCTGCGTTTAGCGCCGCGGGTCTCGTCCACGAGAGCGTGAGTGATGTTGCGGCGACGTTTGATGTTGTGGGTGCAGCCACGGTGGGCGTTGGCGTTGCATGTCCTGACCTGCTGGCAGGATCAGATTCGTTGTTGTTGCCGGTGTTCTTGGACCGCACCTGGAAGTAGTAGAACGTGCCGGCCTTCAGTCCAGAGACGTGGTACGTGGTTGTGTTGCCGTTGCTGCCGGGCACGTCGGTCCAGTTCTGGTCCCAGTTGGCATCTGCCGGCGCTGTGAGTCCCTCTTCATATCGGTACTGGAAGCTGCTCTGTGTTGACACGCCGGTGTTCTTGGTCCATGTCAGTGTGGCTTGTCCTGGGTATCCTGTGCGTGCTGCGACGGCGAGGGATGCTGGAGCTGCGACGGATCCGGACTTTGCCGAGACCTTTGTCGTCGCAGTGCTGTAGCCGGCAGTGCCGAAGACGCTACGCAGCTGGAAGTCGTAATCACGGTTGCCGTCGAGTCCGGTTACGGTGAAGCTTGTGGCGGTCTTTGCGCCTGCGCTTGCCCATGATCCAGCGCCTGTGGTTGGATAGTTTGCATCGGTCGTCTTCTTGTATTGGTACTCGAATCCTGATAGCTGTGCGCTTGCGGCACTTGGCGCGCTCCAAGAGAGGTTTACCGTGCCGGCGGAGGTACCCGTGGTAGCGGACGGAGCCACCGGCGGCAGGAATGCGAGCGTCGTGGCGGACATCGGAGTCAGGTCGGGTGATGAGTATGAGTATGGCGCTGATGCTCCGGTGCGTGCGCGGATGATGCATGAGTAGTTTGTGCCGGTGTTCAGTCCGGTTACGATGGCTGATGTTGCGGTACCGTCGGTGGTTGTAGACCAGCTTGCGCTTGCGAGGTTTGAGGTGGCGCATTTGTACTGGAAGTGGTCCGCCGACGCGCCGGCGGGCTTTGTGTCCCAAGAGAGTGTGAGCGATGTTGAGCCGCGCGTCAGGGTGAATCCGGTTGGTCGCCATGGTCCGGTAGTGGTGCGTGTAGCGGCTACTGTGCTTGCCGAAGTAAATCCTGACTTCTCGGCGCGCAACCAGACGGTGTAGGTTGTGCCAGAATCTAGGCTGGATATGGTGACCGATGTCTCGTTTGAGCGGCCGTCTGTGCCGGAGTCTGGTACGTCATTCCAAGTGGCTTGGGATCCCGGGTCGTTTCCGTGGGTGCCTTGGCGGTATGCGTACTCGAATCCGTCTGCTGTCAAGCCGGTTGGTATGGTCCAGCTGACTCCGAGCGAGTTGTCGTTTGCCCCGTCTGTAAGCGACGGCGTGATGCTTGGTATCTCAGTCTCGACGGTGACGGTGTTGGATGCAGCAGACGCGCCGGCGCCGGACTTGATGCGTATCTGTAGCTCATACTCCGTGGCCGGCGATAGTCCAGTAACGACCACGCCGTTCTCGTCGTGTGCGCTGTCGCCGGTGTCGGAGCCGTCTGCTACATCGTTCCAGGTGGCGGTCCATGCCGGGTTGCCGGTTGGTTTGACGCGGTATCTGTACTGCCAGTTGAACTCGGTGAACTCGCGCACCACGCCGCTGAGATCTGCCCATCGCAACGTCACCGTAGTGCCCGCTTGCGCCGGTGCGGTTAAGGTTGGCAGGGTTGACGGTGTGGCACCGGACGTTCTGTTGACAGAAGCGATCTCAGAGTTGCCGTAGTTTCCGGAGTTCTCGGAGCGTATCTGTATGTGGTACGCGGTGTTGAACTCCAGGCCGGTCAGCGTGATTGAGTTCTCGTCGCCGCGGCCGTCGGCAGGGTCGTCCATGTCTGGCACGTTGGTCCAGTCCTGGTCCCACATTCCGTCTGCTGGTGCGGCTGATCCTTTTTCGTAGCGGTACTCGTAACCCGTGCGGTAGGTGGGAGGTCCGTAAACGGGGACTGGGGTGGGGTCTTGCAGTCCAGGGATGGTTCTCGTTCCGATCACCACGTTGGCATCGTACCAGGACAGTGCTACAGCTCCTGGGTGCACTTGCGGCGTTGGCGACAGGTCGATCGACTGTGGGTTCACGGATGGCGCTGCAACTGCCTTGGCGGTGGCGGAGTCAGACGATACGGCGGACGTCTCTGTGCCGTACTGTGCGCGTAGTTGGATGTAGTAGCCAGTGTTGCCCGTGAGTCCGGTGACGGTGTAGGCGCGCTCGTCGTGGCGGTCTGTGTCGGGGTCTGCCGTAGCGTCTGGGTTGTCGGGAACGTTGGTCCAGTCCTGGTCCCACATTCCGTTTGACGGAGCGGCTGATCCTTGCTCGTAGCGGTACTGGAAGCCGGAGAGGGTGGCATCGTGGCCTCCGGCCAGTGTCCAGGTTAGAGCGATCGTGCGCAAGTCTGTTCCTGCCGTTGCGGTGAGTGTTGGCACTAGGTGCGCCAGGGTCGTCTCGGCGACGGTGACGTCGGGGGATGAGTATTCGTAAGGAGTAGTGGAGCCGGTCCGCGAGCGCACGGTGCATGTGTAAGCGGTGTTTACGGATAGGCCGGATACCGTTGCGGCGGAGGTTGTAGCGGCGATGGCTGTCCAGCCGCCGGAAGTAGGGCTGGCAGTGGGTTCGCACTTGTACTCGAAATGTTCGGCGACCGTTGCGGACGGTCGGTCGTTCCAGTCCAACGCGATCTCTGTACCGCCGGCGGTTGCCGAGAATCCTGTTGGCCGCCACGGTCCGCTTGTCGTTTGCGTAACCGCCGCGGGGTCTGCCGATGTGAAGCCTGACTTCTCGGCGCGCACCCAGACTGTGAAGGTTGTGCCGGAGTTGAGGTTGGCGATGACCTGTTGCGTTTCGTTGGAGCGGCCGTCGGTACCGGAGTCTGGTACGTTGCTCCAGCTGATACCGGCGGGAAGGGAAGAGTGTGTGCCTTGCTGGTATGCGTACTCGAATCCGTCGGGGGTACCGCCGGATGGGGCTGTCCAAGTGACGGTTAGGGAATTGTCGGAGCCAGTTGTCGCGGCGACGGTTGGTGTGATGCTTGGGATCAGCGTCTTGATCGTGGTGGCGGTGGATGCGGCGGTCTCGCCGACTGCGCCGGTGAAGTCGATTCGTACCTGGAACTGGTACTCCGTAGTGCCGTCGAGGCTGGTTACCGATACGCTAGTTTCGTTGTGCGCGTCCGAGTCGGCATCGCTGGACGAGTCGGGGACGGAGGTCCAAGGCGCGCCACCTGTTGCGGTAGTGAAGTCGCCGCCAGATGCAGTCTTCTTGTAGCGGTACTGCCACTGGTACGCGGTGAATGCCGCGTTTAGGGCCGCGGGTGTTGTCCAGGAGAGTGTCAGCGAGGTTGCTGTGACGCTGGATGTTGCCGGTGCTGCTACGGTCGGTGCTGCTGTGGAGGTGCCAGTAACCGGCGCAGGGACAGAGTTGCCTTTGTTGTTGCCGTGCGTTGACCGGATTTGGATGTAGTACTGCGTACCGGCCTTTAGTCCGGTCAAGTTGAAGGATGTCGTTGCGCCGGTGCTGCTCGGGACTGCTGTCCAGTCCTGGTCCCACATGTTGTCGGCGGGCGCCGCGGACCCTTCTTCGTAGCGGTACTCGTAACCGTTGCGGTCTGCGTTCGTGACATCGCTCCATGACACTGCGATCTGGCCCGGGTATCCTGTCCTGGCGGTTGCCGCGGGTCCGGTCGGTGCAACGACGGTGCCTGAGGTTGCGGTGTCGGATGATTCGGTGGAGACATCTGTGCCGTACTGTGCGCGTAGCTGTATGTAGTAGCTGGTGTTACCGACCAAGCCGGTGGTCAGGGTAAGTGAACCCATCCGTGTGTTGGATGCGAAGTTTGCGAGTGCGATGGTCTGCCAACCGGCGCCGGAGTCCCAGTCACCATCGCCAGGAGCGGCGGAGCCTTTCTCCCATCGGTACTGGAAGGCGGATAGCGAAGCGTGGTAACCTGACGGCATCGACCAGCTAAGGTCCAGGGAACCGACTGCTGATCCTGCCGACGCTGTGAGGGTCGGTGCCAGATGTGCTAGCGTCGTCGCGGCGACGGTTGTCACGGGCGACGAGTATTCGTAAGACCCTACGTTACCGGTTCTTGCGCGTAGGCTGCATGTATAAGCGGTGTTTGCCGTTAAGCTTGAGGCTGTTGCGGCGGATGTAGATGCCGCGATGGCGGTCCAGCCGGCGTTCGTCGGGCTGGAGGTCGGCTCGCACTTGTACTCGAAATCCGTGGCGACGGTTGCTGATGGTCTGTCGTCCCAGTCAAGTGCGATGCTGTTTCCGCCTGGCGTTGCACTCAGGCCGGTCGGCCGCCACGGTCCGCTGGTGCTACCAGATTTAGGCACCGGTGCGGAAGTTGTGAAGCCGGTCTTGATGCCGCGAACCCATACGGTGTAGGTCGTGCCGGAGTTGAGGCTTGATATCGTCTGTGATGTTTCGTCCGCATTGCCGTTGAGTGGATTGTCGGTGTCTGTCACTGTCGTCCATGTGATGCCGGCTGGCAAGCTGGTGTGTGTTCCAGCGCGGTGTGCGTACTGCAGGCCGTCGAGTGTGCCGCCGGACGGGGATGACCATGAGACCGCGAGCGAGTTGTCGTCGGCGCCTGCCATGACGGTAGGCGTGATGCTTGGGATGAGTGTTTTGACGGTGGTGCTGGTCGATGCTGCCGACTCGCCGACGGAGCCTGTGAAGTTGATGCGAATCTGGAACTGGTACTCCGTCGTTCCTGCGAGTCCGGTGAGTGCGATGCTAGATTCGTTGTGTGCGCCGTCACCGCCAGAGTCCGGGACGGAGGTCCATGGCGCGCCACCAGTTGCGGTGGTGAAATCTCCGCCGGATGCCGTCGTCTTGTAGCGGTACTGCCACGCGTATGCCGTGAAGCCTGCGTTTAATGCCGCGGGTGTGGTCCATGAGAGCGTCAAGGTCGTTGCGGTGACGCTTGCCGTTGAAGGAGCAGATACTGTCGGTGCGGCCGTGGAGGTGCCAGTAACCGATGCAGGAACAGAATTGCCCTTGTTGTTGCCGTGGGTTGACCGTATTTGAATATAGTGTTGCGTGCCGGCCTTTAGTCCGGTCAAGTTGAAGGATGTCGTTGCGCCGGTGCTGCTTGGAACTGCTGTCCAGTCCTGGTCCCACATGTTGTCGGCGGGAGCCGCGGCTCCTTCGTCGTAGCGGTACTCGTAACCGTTGCGGTCTGCGTTCGTCACATCGCTCCATGACACTGCGAGTTGGCCGGGGTATCCTGTCCTGGCAGCAGCTGTGGGTCCGGTCGGTGCCGCGACGGCGCCGGAGGTTGCGGTGTCGGAAGATTCGGCGGATGTATCGGAACCGTACTGTGCGCGTAGCTGTATGTAGTAGCTGGTGTTACCGACCAAGCCGGTGGTGAGGGTGCTCGATCCCATGCGCGTGTTGGAATCGAAGTTCGCGAGTGCGATGGTCTGCCAACCTGCGCCGGAGTCCCACACGCCGTTGCTAGGAGCGGCGGAGCCTTCCTCCCATCGGTACTGGAAGGCGGATAGCGACGCGTGGTAACCGGAAGGCATTGACCAGCTCAGGTCCAGCGAACCGACTGCTGACCCTGCCGAAGCAGATAGCGACGGTGCGAGATGTGCTAGCGTCGTCGCGGCGACGGTTGTGACGGGCGACGAGTATTCGTACGGCGAAGTGGAGCCGGTTCTTGATCGCACGCTGCATGTGTACGCGGTGTTGACGGATAGCCCGGACACTGTCGCGGCGGATGTAGATGCCGCGATGGCGGTCCAGCCGCTGTTCGTCGGGCTGGCGGTCGGCTCGCACTTGTACTCGAAATCCGTGGCGGCCGTTGCGGACGGCCGGTCGTTCCAGTCGAGAGCGATCTCCGTGCCGCCGGCGGTTGCCATGAATCCTGTTGGCCGCCAGGGTCCGCTCGTGGTCTGCGTTACGGCGACTGGCGTGGCGGTAGTGAATCCTGACTTCTCGGCGCGCACCCAGACGGTGTAGGTCGTGCCGGAGTTGAGGCTGGCGATGGTCTGCGTTGTTTCGTTTGAGCGTCCGTCTGTGCCGGAGTCTGGCACGTCGCTCCAGCTGATGGCGGCAGGGAGCGATGAGTGTGTTCCCTGCTGGTATGCGTACTCGAACCCGTCGGGTGTTCCACCGGAAGGTGCTGTCCAGTTGACCGCGAGCGAGTTGTCGTTGGCGCCGGTCGCGACGGTTGGCGTGATGCTCGGGATGAGTGTCTTGACGGTGGTGGCGGTCGATGCCGCTGACTCGCCAACCGAACCAGTGAAGTTGATGCGTACCTGGAACTGGTACTCCGTTGTTCCATCGAGGCTGGCTACTGACACGCTGGTTTCGTTGTGCGCGCCGTCACTGCCAGAGTCGGGGACGGAGGTCCATGGCGCGCCACCAGTTGCGGTGGTGAAGTCTCCGCCGGATGCCGTCGTCTTGTAGCGATACTGCCACTGGTACGCGGTGAAGGCCGAGTTCAATGCCGCGGGTGTCGTCCACGAGAGCGTCAAGGTCGTTGCGGTGACGCTGGAAGTTGAAGGAGCAGATACGGTTGGTGCGGCTGTCGTGGTGCCGGAATTGCTGGCTGGGTTCGACTCGCCGTTGTTGCCTGTGTTCTTGGAGCGCACTTGGAAGTAGTATGTCGTGCCGGCCTTCAAACCTGTCAATGTGTAAGTCAGCGTTGCGCCGGTGCTACTGGGCACGTCTGTCCAGCTGATGTCCCAACCCGACTCTTGAGCTGGTGCAGAGCTGGCCTCTTCGTAGCGGTACTGGAATCCGTTCTGGGTGGTCACGCCGGTGTTCTTGACCCATGTGAGTGTTACTTGGCCGGGGTATCCAGTGCGTGCTGCGACAGTCAGGGAAGTTGGTGCTGCGACTGCGCCGGAGGTGGCTGGCAGTGTGGCGGTAGCATCGCTGTAGCCCGCGGTGCCATATACGCTCCGAAGCTGGAACTGGTACGCGCTGTTGCCGTTTAGGCCGGAGACTGTCAAGCTGGTGGCGGTTTGGCTCCCTGCGCTCGCCCATGATCCTGTTCCTGTTGTTGGGTAAGCGGCATCGGAGGCAGCTTTGTATCGGTACTCAAACCCTGAGAGCTGTGCGCTGGCGGCGGCGGGCACACGCCATGACAGGTTCACCGCGCCCTTTGCGGCACCGGTCGACGCGTTCGGTGCTTCTGGTGCTAGGAATGCCAGAGTGGTGGCAGACTTTGGAGTCAGGTCTGGCGACGAGTAAGAGTAAGGCGCGGCTGCACCAGTGCGTGATCGGATGACGCATGAGTAGTTGGTCCCGACACTCAGCGTGGTTACGGCGACTGATGTTGCGGTGCCATCAGCTGTCGTTGACCAGCTCGCGCTAGCCAAGTTTGACGTGGCGCATTTGTACTGGAAGTGGTCAGCCGCTGCGCCGGCGGGTTTGGTGTCCCAGGCGAGTGTGAGCGACCTTGCGGCGCGTGTCACGGTGAAGCCCGTCGGTCGCCACGGTCCGCTCGTGGTGCGCGTTGCGGCGACGGTTCCGGCGGCGGTAAAACCTGTCTTCTCGCCGCGCAACCAGACTGTGTAAGTCGTACCGGAATCTAGGCCGGTTATCGTTGTGGAAGTCTCGTTTGAGCGGCCGTCTGAAGCTGAGTCCGGTACATCATGCCAAGTGGCAGTGGATCCCGGGTCGTTGCCGTGTGTGCCCTGTCGGTATGTGTACTCGAATCCATCTGCCGTTAGTCCGGCGGGAATGGTCCAACTGACCGCGAGCGAGTTGTCGTTGGCTCCGTCTGCGAGCGATGGCGTGATGCTTGGAAGGTCAGTCTTTGCCGTGACGGATGTGGATGCAGATGATGCGCCTGCACCTGACTTGATGCGGACCTGGAACTCGTACTCTGTTGCGGGGCTGAGGCCGGTAACGTTGACTCTGTTTTCGTCGTGTGCGCTGTCGCCGGTATCCGCGCCGTCTGCTACGTCGTTCCAAGTGGCGGTCCATGCAGGATTACCGGCGGTTGGCTTCACGCGGTATCTGTACTGCCAGTTGTATTCGGTGAACTCCCGCACCACACCGCTGAGATCTGCCCACTGGAGTGTCACCGAGTTTGCAGTTTGTGTAGGTGATGTCGGCGTTGGCAGTGTTGGAGGCGATGCTCCGGAGGTTCTGTCTACGGACACCGCCTCCGACAAGCCGTAGTCTCCGGAGTTCTCGGAGCGTATCTGTATGTGGTAGGCGGTGTTGAACTCCAGTCCGGTCAGCGTGATCGCATCTTCGTCGCCGCGTCCATCGGCAGGGTCATCCATGTCGGGCACGTTGGTCCAGCCCTGGTCCCAGTTGCCGTCTGCTGGTGCCGCTGATCCCTTCTCGTAGCGGTACTCGTAACCCGTGCGGTAGGTGGGAGGTCCGTAAACGGGGACGGGGGTGGGGTCTTGCAGTCCAGGGATGGTTCTCGTTCCGATCACCACGTTGGCATCGTACCAGGACAGTGCTATGGCGCCTGGGTGCACTTGCGGCGTTGGCGACAGGTCGATCGATTGTGGGTTCACGGATGGTGCTGCAACGGCCTTGGCGGTGGCAGTGTCTGACGATACGGCGGATGTCTCGGTGCCGTACTGTGCGCGTAGCTGTATGTAGTAGGCGGTATTGCCGACTAGTCCTGTGATGGTGTATGCCCTTTCGTCGTGGCGGTCTGTGTCAGAGTCTTCTGCCTCGGCGCTGTCTGGCACGTCTGTCCAGTCCTGGTCCCACATTCCGTTTGACGGCGCGGCTGATCCTTGCTCGTAGCGGTACTGGAAGCCGGAGAGGCTCGCGTCGTAGCTTCCGGGCATTGTCCAGCTGAGCGCGATGGATCTGAGCTCAGTACCTGCGCTTGCCGTGAGAGTAGGAGCGTTTATCGCCTTGGTCATGGCGGCAACGGTGGTAACGGGTGATGAATATGCGTATGAACCTGCTGACCCGGTGCGTGATCGCAAGCTACAAGTGTAGGCGGTGCCGATCGATAGGCTTGATGCCGTTGCGGCGGAAGTAGATGCGGCGATGGCTGTCCAGCCGCCCGATGTGGGGGTTGCAGTCGGCTCGCACTTGTACTCAAAGTGTGCGGCGGCACCGGCGGACGGTCTGTCGTCCCAGTTGAGCGCGATGCTGGTACCACTTGCCGTTGCTCCAAGTCCGGTGGGCCGCCACGGGCCGGTTGTGCTTGCCGTTGCCGCTGTGGGGTCGGCAGAAGTGGCGCCTGACTTCTCGCCGCGCACCCAGACGGTGTACGTCGTGCCGGAGTCGAGGGCTGTGATGGCTTGCGAAGTCTCGTTTGAGCGGCCGTCGGAGCCGGAGTCTGGCACATCTTGCCATGAGATTCCTGCCGGGAGCGAAGTGTGAGTGCCTTGCCGGTATGCGTACTCGAATCCGTCTACTGACAGCCCGGCGGGTATTGTCCAAGTTGCAGTGAGCGAGTTGTCGCTACCCGATGTCGCGGTGACTGAAGGGGTGATGCTTGGGATAAGGGTTGTAACCGTGACCGCGGACGATGCGGCAGTCTCTCCGACATCGCCGGTGAAATCGATTCGCACTTGGAACTCGTACTCGGTGAGGCCAGTAAGTCCAGTTACTGTGACGCTAGATTCGTTGTGTGCGTCTGTGTCGGCATCGGCCGAGGAGTCGGGAACGGATGTCCAGCTGGCTGTCCACGCGGTTGCGGGGTCTGCTGGTTTGGTGCGGTATCTGTACTGCCACTGGTATGCGGTGAAGGCGGAGTTGAGCGCGGCGGGTCTCGTCCAGTTGAGCGTCAACGATACGCCGGCGACGTTGGAAGTGGTAGGTGCCGCCACGGTTGGCACTGCTGTTGTAGTGGCGGTCTGGCTGACGGGGTCGGATTTGCCGACGTTGCCGGAGTGGACGGCGCGGACTTGGAACTGGTACTGCGTACCTGCCTTCAAGCCAGTTACAGTGTGAGTGGTCGTGTTGCCGTCGCTGCTGGGTACATCGGTCCAGTCTTGGTCCCACATTCCGTTGTCGGGTGCGCTTCCACCTTCCTCGTAGCGGTACTGGTAGCTGGCCTGGGTTGTCAGCGCGGTGTTCTTGACCCATGTCAGAGTAGCCTGGCCTGGGTATCCTGTTCGTGCGGCGGCGGATAAGGAAGAGGGAGGGTTCACGCCTTTGGCGGCGGCGGTAGCGGCGGACAGTCTTGAAATAGTTGCCGTGTAGTTAGCTCGTAATTGGATGTGGTAACTGTCACCTGCATCAAGTCCTGTAATCGTGAACGCACCCGCGCGAGTGTTTGAGTCGTACGCATTTGACGGAATAACTGCCGATCCGGCCCCGGAGTCCCAATTACCGTCGGCGGGAGCGGCGGTGCCTTTGTGCCAGCGATAGACGAAGGTACCGAAATTCTGCAAACGTTGGTGATTGGCTGGCATGGTCCAATTCAAGTCGATCGACCCCGCGGCGGAGCCTGCAGTTGCCGTGAGTGTCGCCGGCACGTAACCAAGGGTCGTCGCATCCACGATGGCCGTTGACGAGAGCCTGTCGCTAGCCTGTGCATACAAACTGCCTGTCCGATATCGCACCCTGCATGTGTAACTCGTATTTTCCGATAGTCCACCGACCAAAACAGAAGTGATGGGGCCGGCACGGCGTTCGCTCCATGTAGTGGATTGTTGGCGGCCGTGCACTACGCACTGGTACTGTACGTATGTGGCACCGCCGAGTGACGCTGGTCCGTCCCAGCGGATCGATAAGGCGCTCGTTAGGGGTGTCACCGCGATGCCAGTGGGCGTGGGAAGGCCGCTGGTTGTCGCGGTCACGGCCGTCGGTGCTGGAGCGGTGAATCCTGCCTTGACGCCGCGTACCCACACTGTGTAGGCGTTGCCGGTGTTTAGGCCGCCGATCACCTGGCTCGTCTCGTCACCGCTACCGTCCATAGGGTTGCTGGTATCGGTCACCTCAGTCCAAGTGATACCGGAAGGGAGTGATGTGTGCGTGCCTTGGCGGATGGCATACTCGATTCTGTCGAGTGCTGCCGCTGACACAGATGACCAAGTAGCGGTGAGGGAACCCTCAACGCCGGAAGTTGCGGCGACGGTGGGCGTGATTGCCGGGATTTGAGTTTGCGCGGATGCGGGAGATGCCCGCGACCACAGGGTTAACGCGGACGCGGCAAGTACGGCGACGAGTATCGCACACAGCAGGACGGGTTTGAATCCGATACGCAAAGTGGTGAATCAGGGTCGGTGTAGCGGTCGCGTAGTTGGTTGCGCGCGGTTAGCGCGCATGATGCCAACGATAAGGTTAACGAAGTGCAACGCGCCAATGCACGCGATCGCGTGCATTCACAGGGATAAACAGGATAGGGCAGGATGCGAAAGCCCGCCCTATCCTGATTCATCCTGCCTATCCCTGTTAAGTCGCGCTCAGATACACGCTGAGAGTGCGCCTAGCGATAGTGAATCTCGTGACGCGTCAGCCGTGGCGGCTGGCCTATCACCTGCACATCGAATTTGAGGGAGCGTTTGACCAGGCTCTCCGCGCTGTGAAGCCGGAACGAGAGCTGCCATCCCTGGTCGAGCACCATCAGGGACGTCGTCTTGCTCCCCGGCCTCATCGCGATGCGAACCAGAGCCGTGGGCATGGGGACTTGCCGACCCCAAGACAGAGTCGCATCCATGTTGAACGACTCGATGGACATTGTGGAATTGTGTTTGTAGACCTTGTAGTAGTCATAGGTTCCGAGCATGTACCGCATCAGTGTCGCCGCCTTCTCCGAAGCGTCTTGGGCGAACTGACGTTCGACCTCGCGGATGAAGGCGCGCTGCAACGGCATGTATACGCGGTCCGCTTTGTCCTCGATGCAACTCCAACGCGTCTTTCGGTCCTCCAACGGTTGCAGGTAATCCCAGACCTGCGCCGTCTCCTGGCGGTATGCATCGGAGCATTCGGCGCCGAGCCATCGCTGGGCGAAATCGATCCGCGGCGAGAGCCGGGAGTTGCGGATAGCGGTGCTCCTGACCTTCGCTGAGATACCGATGAGATCGCCTCGCGATGTCTCAAGCACTATGTCTCTCACGTCGCCGGGGATTCCGGCTTGGTCGCTCTGGAGGACGACCCTCTCCACCAGTCCCGGTTTCAGACGCGGCTCGTTGCCGAGGATGAACTCAACCGCCTTGCTCGATGCGTCTGCTCTTTCCTGACGTTGCGAGTCGTCAAGCCCGTCGAAGTATCTCTTGGCGGCCTGGCAGGCGCTTCCGGACACCGTGATGCCCAGACGGTTCGCGAACTCATTCGCCAGCGCGTACTCGAACGACTTCCCAGATGCTGTCTGGCTGATCGCCAAGGCCGCTAACCGAGGTTCACGATCAACACTTCGCGGGAGCGTTTGTCGTTCGCCATCCCGTACGTCCAGCTCGGCGTGAGAATCTCGTAGCCGCTGTACAGGTCGCGCACCGCAGGGCAGTCGTTGTACGACAGCACCCAGCTGCCACGTGCCTTCAGCAGCCTGGACAGCGCCAGGTGGTCGAAGCCGTCGTGCATGTCGCCGCGGAAACCGTACAGGTTGCTGTCGATCATGTACGGCGGGTCGCAGTACATCACGCAGTCGTCGGGCGCGTCTGAGATCGCCTCGGTGAAGTCGCGATGGTCCACGGTGAGGTTCGATGCCTGGAACGTCCGGAGCCTTTGAATCGAGCTCTCTGTGAATCGGGGATGTCCCGGCGACATGCCTCCGGCGAGAGTGACTCCCGAGAACGATGCGCGGTTGAGGGCGTAGAACGTGCCGGCGCGCTGGACCGGGTCCGACATCCCGTCGAAGTCCCGTTGCAGCTCGTAGAACTGAGCGTGGGGCATGGGTAGCAGCTTCGCCGCCTCATCGGCCACCGCGTCGGGATCCTTGAGCAGCTGCTGCCAGAACGTCACCAGCGGCTCGAACAGGTCGGATGCCCTTACCCACATGCCGCCCGCGGCGCAAGCGAGTTCGACCGACCCGCCGCCCAGGAACGGCGACACCACGATGCTGGTGTCCGGAGGTATCAGTTCAAAGATCGTCCGCACTGCGCGCGACTTGCCGCCGGGATACCTGAGCGGCGAACGCGCATCGCGCAGGAACTTGGCATCCAAACGCCTCGGCGGGGATGTCAGCAGTGCAGGCTCAACTGCCATGAGGACTTGGATTCACAGGGATAAACAGGATAGGGCAGGATGCGAAAGCCCGCCCTATCCTGATTCATCCTGCCTATCCCTGTTGGTTTCCGCCTAAGCGTCGTAGCTGAGGAAGTACTCGTACGGGTGCGGGCGCAACCTTACGGCTTCGACCTCTGTCTCGCGCTTGTACTCGATGTATGCCTGGATCAGGTCCTCGGTGAAGACGCCGCCCTTTGTCAGGAACTCGTGGTCTGCTTCTAGCGCGTTGAGTGCCTGCTCCAGCGTTCCCGGGATCATGTTGAGCGTCTTGGGGTCGAGTTCGTAGAGGTCACCCTCTAGCGGCTCGCCTGGCGATGCGCCGGACTGGATGCCGTCGATGCCTGCCATGAGCATCGCCGCGAATGCGAAGTATGGGTTGCAAGACGGGTCCGGAGGTCGGAACTCAACTCGCTTTGCGGCGGGGTTGTCGAAGTACATCGCGATGCGGGCTGCTGCCGAGCGGTTGCGTGCGGAGAGCGCAAGGATCGTCGGTGCTTCGTAGCCTGGCACGAGTCGCTTGTAGGAGTTGCTGCTCGGTGCGACGATTGCCATCAACGCTGCGCCGTGTTGCACCAGTCCGCCGATGTAACCGATCGCGATGTCGGAGAGGCCTGCATATCCGTCGCCTGCGAAGACTGGCGTGTCGCCGTCCCAGATCGACTGGTGGGTGTGCATGCCGGTGCCGTTGTCCTCAAAGAGTGGCTTGGGCATGAAGGTAGCGGTCTTGCCGAACTCACGCGCTGCGTTCTTGACGCAGTACTTGTAAGCCATCACCTTGTCTGCCGTCTCGACTAGCGGACCGAAGACGAAGTTGATCTCGCCCTGTCCTGCGGTAGCGACTTCGTGGTGGTGCTTCTCAACGACGATGCCGAAGTTCTCCATCGCCTCGCAAGCGCGTCCTCGGATCGCGGTCTGCGTGTCGGTTGGCGGAACTGGGAAGTAACCGTGCTTGTGGCGGATCTTGTGCCCTAGGTTGAAGCCCTCGCCGTCGAGTGTGAAGTCGTTGCCGGTGTTCCAGACCGCCTCTTCAGAATCGACCTTGTAGTGCGAAGAGTTGGCGGAGAGTCCGTAGGAAACGGAGTCGAAGATGAAGAACTCGGCTTCTGGTCCCCAGTATGACCTGTCGCCGATGCCTGTCTTCTTGAGGTAATCTGCTGCTGCCTTTGCGACGTGGCGCGGGGAACGTGCGTAGTCTTCCATCGTCACCGGATCGCGCACATCTGCGATGATCGAGATGGTAGCTGGCATGAAGGGGTCGACAGCTGCTGTCTCCGGGTCTGGCACGAGTAGCATGTCGGACTCGTCGATAGACTGGAATGCACGAATCGAAGAGCCGTCAAAGCCGACGCCATGCCCAAACATGGATTCGTTGACTTCATGCTTTGGGAACGTCATATGTTGCCAAGTGCCTGGGACATCGACGAATCTGATGTCGAGCCAATCGGCGTTGTTTGCGTCCATCATTGCTCGGACGGAAGCGAGGTCTGCCATTGTTGCGATACTCCAATCGGTATACATTGCTGCGGGATAGGCTGTGCGCCTATCGTAACGAATAAATGATATGCGATAAATGCAAACATTGCCACAACAGAATCGCACAGTGCCGCGGGACGGGATACGGATGCCTTTAGCGAGTTGCACCGTGCGAAAGCCTGCGCGCGCCAGATACGAGACTCGAAGCTGGGAAAGTGCGTAAGATGGTGCATATGCGAAATCCCGAGCATCTAGAGATTGTGCGCCAAGGTGCGTACGCCGTGGACGAGTGGCGGCATGCCCATCCTGCCGAGCGGTTGCAGCTGGCTGGAGCCGACCTGCGTGGCACAGTCTTTGACGGCTACAATCTTAGCCGTGCGGTGCTGGACGGTGCTGACCTGCGCGGCTGCTCCTTCCGCGGGACAGAGCTGTCGGAGTGCTGGATGCGGCGTGCAGACCTGCGCGATGCCGACCTGACGCGTGCGGTGTTGCACCGCGCGAACCTGGCGGGTGCTGACGCGCGAGATGCCGACTTCAGCTCGGCGCAAATGTACAGGTGCGTAATGCGAGATGCCCTAGTCAACGATGGCACGCGGTTCGTCGGTGCGCATGTGGCGAAGGTGGTGTGGCCGGATGCAGTTGCGGAAGGCGTAGGCGGCATCTCCAATGTAGGCTGGGGTTAAAGATGCTAGCTAGCGGGATGGGTCAACGCACGATCCGTTTAGGGATGCGCCCGCCCTGTGCGATGTATTGGCGTTAAGATTATCGGAAGCGCATCGTATAGGTTGATGTGATTGACGCGGCGAGTGCGTTAAGATGCGCTGCAATTTCGGTTGATTAGAGCCCTTGGAGGTTTGACAGATGGATAAGGTGAAGTTCGGAGATACAGGACTTGAGGTGACTCGCCTAGGTGTAGGACTGGCGGAGATCGGCTCCGAGCTGAGTATGTCGGAAGTCGACCAGGCCGGATCGGTCCTTAACTCCGCGTTGGATGCGGGTATCAACTTCCTAGACACCGCCGCTTGTTACGGCATCTCGGAGGAGCTGATTGGCAAGACAGTAGCACACCGCCGCGATGAGTTTCACCTGGCGACCAAGGCCGGTCACGCACGCGGGGACGGTCTTGATGGCGAGGGCTGGACATATGAGATGGTGCGCGATTCGATAGACCGCAGCCTGCGGCGGATGCGAACCGATCATGTTGAGACGGTGCAGCTGCACTCTTGCGGCATCGATGTGCTAGAGCGTGGCGATGCCACACGGGCGCTGGAAGACGCACGGGATGCCGGTAAGACGCGATTCGTCGGCTACTCTGGTGATAACGAGGATGCACACTGGGCTGTGGCATCAGGCGCGTTCCAGACGTTGCAGACATCGTTCAACCTGGTCGAGCAACGCGCCCATGTATCAGGGCTGTTGGATGCGGCGAAGCGTGCAGGAATGGGCGTGATAGTGAAGCGTCCCATCGGCGGAGGCGCATGGGGTCGCGCGAAGGCAGGAGCATCGGGATCAGTGCGCGCATACGATGACGAGTACTTCCGCCGCTCGGTCGCGATGCAGGCGGAGGGCGAAGTATGCTGCGAGGACGACGACCCGATAATCACCGCGATGGGCTTCACGTTCGCGCATCCGGAAATTCATGTTGCGATAGTGGGCACCAAGAATCCCGCACACATGGCATCCAACATAGCGTCGCTTCCCGCTGCGCTGGAGGTGCATTCTGGCATGGTAGATGTGCTACACGAGCGGTTTGCAAGGCTAGACAGCAACTGGCGGCAGCTGACGTAGGGGGTGGGAGGATACGCACATGCCTCGTCCTGCGCTGTCGCCGCACGGCATCCGAACAGGCGGCGGCAACGACTGGGGATGACATTGCCTGGCGTGATGGGCGAGTACGGCGCGATGTCGGAGGGATGGCATCAACGGTCGATAAACAACGAGCCTTGCGCGGGCGAAGTGTGTGACAGCGCGTGTTGACGCGAGCAGAAACTTGGGCTAGGCTGTTGATCAGATGCGGTGAACATTAATGTTGACAGCGCGCGGAAGCGTGCTACAATATTGAGAACCGCCGTTGCCGCCGCCTAATGGTCCTGGCTGGACCACCAGCGACAGCAACGAGCTCCGCAACTAGAAGTCGCGGAGCAACCGGATGACGCTGACGATCAGGCGTAATACCTGTATCGCCAACTTCACCGACCCGGAGTCAGGTTTGAGGTGCTGTCTCATTCCATACTCCTTCTGGTCGCCGCCCGACTGCCACAGGGTCGGGCGGCAGGCTGTGTCCACCGCCTCGCAAGTCGCTAAGCAGTGCGCGGCGCGAGTAAGTCTAGAACAATTGTGGTATACGCGTGGCGCGCGTGTCAGTGTGGGTCGGGATGGTAGAGTCAAGGACGCGTGTCCGCTTCGATGCGAGCCACAGGGGGTGCTACAGACAATGACGAAAGTGAAACGAACCGACCAACTCGGTAAGATCAAGTCTGTTGATGGATATATCCGTCTGCTACGCAAGAAGATTTTTGAATCGGAAAGCAACCGCAACGCTCAGGTGTTTTACCGTGGAGAGAAGTGCTGCGATTGGGAGCTGAGACCGGGCCTATTCCGCGAGAAGTACCTCCCACAACGAGAGGCTGAGATGCTTGAGCGTATGGAAATGATGGAACCTGAAGCGTTCGCTGACAGACCTGCTCCGATTGACCGATTAGTGATGGCGCGGCATTACAAACTCCCGACGCGCCTGCTAGACGTGACTAGCGACCCTCTGGTCGCCCTTTACTTCGCGACAGAAGGATCAGATGGATGCAAACGCGATCACCGCAATGGAAGAGTTCGTTCCTTTGTCGTGAACGACTGTTGTGGTACTGTGGTCAAGTCGGCGAATTCGGATACGGTGAGTATGCTTGCGGCGTTTGCGATGCTTCGTCGTTGCGAACAACGGGATCTGTTGCATTTGTGCAAGAAAAGGCTGAAACGCAATCCGATGGCTGAGATCGTCGACGAAGACGAGGTAAAGTGGCCCGTGGTCAAACGTTTGCACCACTTCATCGCAAGGGAAAAGCCGTATTTCGAGATAAGATTCAAGGCGATTGATTTCTTCCGGGTGGTCATCGTTGAACCTCGGCGTACGTTCCAGAGGTTGCGCGCTCAGTCGGGCGCGGTGATGTTGTCAGCGAAACATGAGAGATTTGAACCAGAAAATGTGAAATGTGTTGCTGACAAATCGGGTTGCTGTAGTACCGGTAAAGCTAGCAACTCGCAGTATGCTCAATCCACGATCACCGTGCGACATGAACTGAAGCCCGAGATTCGCAGGCAGCTACGTCAGCTGAACATCAATGAGCATACGGTAATGACAGAGCTTGAAGCAGCCGCGCAGGAGGTTAGACGCTGGGCCGCGGAAGGGCATTAGTCGGAACCTGTTATCCCGGTTATCATCAATTACCCAGGCGCCCACCCGAACTTACTCCCACCATGAAGATTGATCGCATTGAGATATTCCCGCTTGTTGGGGTGTTGGATGAGCCGTTTGGATGGTCGCAGCGTTGGACTGATCGGCGGCAGCAGACTGTTGTGCGGGTTACCGCTGATGATGGCACTTACGGCTGGGGCGAGACTGGCGGTAATCATGAGACGCTGCCTATGTACCGCAACCTCGCCGCGTCTGTCATCGGTGAGGACCCCGTGCGGCGTGGGGCGATCTGGAATCGCACTGTTGGCAACGTGTATCAGGGTGGCGGTTATGCCGGCATGGCGACTAGCTGGCTGTCGGGCTTGGACATGGCGTTGCATGACCTGTTGGCGCGGGCGCAGGGTGTCCCAGTGTCGGAGCTGCTGGGCGGTCGGATGCGGGACAGCGTTGAGGTGTATGCCACTGGGCTGTACTACACACCTGATGACCTTGACGACAAGACCTGGGCTCGGTTCCTTGCAGAGGGTGTTGGATATGCCGAGTCGGGGTTCCATGGCATGAAGATGAAGATCGGCGGCCTGGCGATGCGCGAGGATGCAGACCGTGTGCACGCGCTACGGCGCGCGGTTGGCGATGATGTGCGCATCATGGTTGATGCGAATGAGGCATACGACCCGATGACGGCGTTGCGCATGGCGGACATGATGGCCGATGCTGACGTGACGTGGTTTGAGGAGGCGTGCGGCTCGCGCAACTTAGCAGACAACCTCTATGTCACGGAGCGATCGCCGATACCTACTTCCGGCGGCGAGTCGATGCGGACGAGGCGCGATGGCGCGCAGATGATGGTCAACAGGGTGTATGACATCGTGCAGCCGGAGATATGTGCTGTCGGCGGTACATCTGAGCTGAAGTTTGTTGCGGGGATGGCAGAGGCCTTCAACATAAGGTTCGTGCCGCACTTCTGGGGTACTGGCATCAGCTTCGCGTCGATCCTGCATGTTCTGTCCACGGTTCCGTTGTTCCCGCACGCGGCGGTGTCGGAGCCGTATGTGAACGAGGTGCTGACGGAGTTTGACCAGACACCGCATCCGATAAGGGAGGTGCTGACCGATCCGTTCTTCACGCAGACTGAAGGGCGCGTGGCGGTGCCGAGTGTGCCTGGCCTAGGGGTAGAGGTGAACGAGGATGCGCTGGTGTCGCTGCTGGACGGCGAGATGGCAGATGTTAGGGCGGCGTGAGGATGGTGGCGGTTGCTAAGCGCAACCTTCCAGACCTCTAGCCGCGCAGATTATCTCAGGCGCGCGTGCTGCGAGGGCGGTGATGGGAGGTCCGGCGAGTAGTGCGATCCAGAACCACTTGCTACGGCCTGTGTCTCGGACGAGGGATAGGACGGCCTTTGATGTTTCGGGCGAGAGGTTTGAGCCGGCGAGGTGGCCATGCCCGCCTGGCAGATTAACTCCTACGCGAAGTCCCTCGCCCTCATTTCGGTTATCTTCCCGCATCTTTGACTACCTGTAGTACGCCCGGGGATGCACGCAATTCTTCGCGACCGTCTGCGACGCTGTTGAAGACCTCCACGAGCATCCGTTGGATGTCAGCGGCCTCTTCGACAGTGTAGTGTTTTGACGATGAGACAACCCCGTGCCCATTGACCTCGATACTTAAGGGTCGTCGCTTTTCGCTCGTGTTCATGTCTCTGTTACCTCTATTCCACGGGGGATCAAGCGCACATCGTTGGGTGATATCGCTACCGTGTCAACGACTTCAACCACGAACTGGACGATGTCTTCTACCTCCTCTCGAGAGTACGGCCGCCGCGAAGTCACGGTGCCGTAACCGTTTATCTGAAGAGCTAGAGGGTATCTCGCCTCGTCTGTCGTTGTGTTAACCATTCCGAACGTGTCCTCATTCTCCGTACTCTAACACCAATAACCGAGTCTCGCACGCCGTTGTCAGTCATCCGACATGAAGCCTCGGCGGTCCGCTATCGTCCAGCGTTTTCGACCACCTTGACTCCTCTAGGGCGAATTCGGAACTCTTCACGGCCGTCCGTTACCATTTCAACAACCTCTACGACTATCCGTTGGATGTCCACAGCCTCTTCCAGCGTGTACCGCTCCGTTGAGCTTACCGTGCCGTACCCGTTGATGTTGATGTTCATGGGACGTCGCTTTTCTGTCGTGCTCATCTTGGTGTTATCCCCAGCCCGCGTGAATACAACCTAGGATCTCTGGGGGATTCGGCGAGCTTGTCAACGACTTCGACCATCATCCGCATGATGTCCGCGGCTTCTTCAAGCGTGTAGAGCTGCTCCGAACGCACCTTGCCGTAGCCGGTAATCTCAAGAGAGAGTGGTCGTCGCTTTTCGTCCGTTGCCGTGGTGCTCATGTCGTTGGCTCCTTGAATGCGGATAACCTAGAGTCTATGCCTGTTCCTCGCCGCGGATGCCTAAAGTGTCAGTTAACCAGCATAAAGTCTCAGCGTTCGTCGAATCGCTCCGTACGGCTGCGATGCCTAGTGACGGGCTGGTGAACATCTACGATGATGTGCATGACCCGCTTGGCTGGCGCAGGACGCGTCTGCGGCGATGGCTGACGTTGCCGCGCGACCGCGGTCCGCTGGTGCTATTCGTTGGCGAGGCACCTGGCCGTGACGGCGCGGCTGCGACCGGTGTGCCGTTCGCGTCTGTCGAGACTCTGACCGCGGCGGGATTCGAGCGATTGCACGCGGTACAACGCGGCGAGGGGTTTGCATTTGTATGCGGCGGCGAACCAAAGCGCACGGAGCGTACGGCGAAATCGTTTTGGCATGCCGTGTTGCCTTTGATCGAGGGAATGCCATTGCCGGTTGTCTGGAACATCGTTCCGTTCTGGCCCCACCGCGTCGGAGCGAACAGGAAGCCGCGTGTGCCTGAGCTGCGCTTCGGCTTGAGGTGGACTGAGCTGGTAATTGACATGTGGGAGTTTGACGCGGTCGTCTCGGTCGGGCGTTGTGCTGAACGGGGATTGAACATCGCCGGCGTGGCAAGTGAATACGTAAGGCATCCGTCGCGCGGCGGTGCGAACCCATTTGCCGCTGGTATCAAGAGGGTGTCGAATGGACTCTAGGGTTAAGGAGGAATCATCGCCTGACGCGGCAGTCGTTGCCAAACGCGATCCGGCCGTTGCCAAGCAGTACGAGCGCCTCAAGCTGATTGCTACTGGCATTGACTTCGCCGCGTACTTGTTGGTGCCGCTTGTCATACTGATTACCGGACTCTCGGCAGCGGTGCGCGATGTTATCGTCAACTACGTTGGTAGCGATGCGGTGCTTGGCGCGAGTGTCTACGCGCTCTTGGGCGTGGTGCTGATGTCACTGCTCACACTGCCGATCAGCTGGTGGTCTGGTTTCCGCGTGGAACATCGTTTCGGGCTCTCTCGGGAGTCGCTTTGGGATTGGGCGATCGACTGGCTCAAAGGCTTGGCATTGCGACTTGTCTTTACGGTGTTGCTCGTGGCAGGACTGTACGCGCTGCTGGCCTACTCCGGACCTTACTGGTGGGCATGGTCCGCGCTCGCGCTGTGCATCGTTTCGCTGCTCATGGTCGTCATATTCCCTGTCTTATTGATGCCCATCTTCTACAAGTTTGAGCCGTTGCCGGAAGGCGCGTTGCGGGACAGGTTGCTCGCGCTGGCGGCACGGGTTGGCACGTCGGTGCGTGGCGCGTATGTCTGGAAGTTGGGTGAGCAGACAGTCAAGGCAAACGCCGCACTCGCAGGATGGGGTCGCACACGGCGCATCATCATCTCTGACACGCTGCTAGACGAATTCGATGACGATGAGGTGGAGGTAGTGATCGCACATGAGCTGGGGCATCAGGTGCATCGCGACATACCGCGCATGTTCGTAATCCAAGTTGCGCTTATCTGGGTATCGATGTTCGTAGTGGACCTTGCATTGCGCGCTTGGTCCGGCGCGTTCGGGCTGGACGGGACGCTACATGACATCGCTAACTTGCCGTTGCTGTCGGTTGTGCTGGGCGTTGTCACGGCGGCGAGCGTTCCGCTGATCAACACCTACTCGCGTCGTCGGGAGACGGCGGCGGACGACTTCGCTCTGGAAACCACTGGCGACCGAGGCAAGTTCGTCAGCGCGATGGAAAAGCTGGGCGAGGTGAACCTGGCGGTGCGCGATCCGCATCCGCTACTCGAGGTGCTGCTGCACAGTCATCCGAGCATAGGCAGGCGCGTGCGGCGGGCGGAGCGGGTGTGAGCGCAAGCCGCGAAGGTCGCGGGCAACGCGTTGCTAGCTGCAAGTCCTTTAGTAGCATGTGGGGGAGCGAGTGCGATGTATCAGATCAGGGAGTACATAACGGAACAAGGATGGAGCCCGTTCCAGCGATGGTTGAAGAAGCTGACATTGGACCAAGGTACTAAGGTGCAGTCGGCGTTGAGGCGCCTGCGAAGGGGTTGGATACGAGGCACCAAACACGTAGGTAATGGTGTGTTCGAGTTGAGGATGCACGCGGGACCCGGATATAGGATTTACTTTGGTAGGGATGGAAAAGACCTGATCATCCTCCTTATCGGTGGCGACAAGTCCGGTCAACAAAGGGACATCGACCGAGCACAGAGGTATTGGCGCGAGTACCGTCGCCGCGTGGGCGACGATGCCGATAGCATGCGAAACCGCTAGAAGAATAGAACCTACGAAGGAGCAACAGCCCATGCCGTTAACAAGAGATTTCAGAGAGACAGTGCGGGAACGCGCACATGACGAGCCAGAGTTCAGGCAGGCATTGTTGCGCGAGGCCGTGAGTTGCATGTTGAACGGCGAGGTTGATATCGGACGGGAAACCCTGTACGACTGCATCGAACCCGGCGTTGGGTTTGATGAGCTCTCCCGGAAGACCGGCAAGCCTCGAGAGAGTCTGGAGCGTATACTCTCCGACGGCGGCAACCCCCGCGCGGATGACCTGCTCGGGATCGTAGCCGCGCTGGCGGAGTACGAGAACATGGAGCTGGATGTGCAGGTGGCGCAACGGAGCCGCGCCGAACAACTCGTGACGGCCTAACTCGCTGTCAACAAAGGAGCAACAGCCCGTGCCGACTAGAGATTTCAAAGAGACGGTGCGGGAACGCGCGCAAGACGAACCGGAGTTCGGGCATGAGCTGCTGAAAGGAGCGGTGCGAAGCATGCTCAACGGCGAGCCGAAGATTGGCCGGTTTTTGCTCCATGACTGCGTCTATGCAACGATCGGTTTTGATGAGCTGTCGCAGAAGATTGGAAAGCAGCGCGACGATTTGGATCACATGCTCTCCAGTGACGAAGACCCTAGTGCCGGCGACCTGCTCGGGATCATCGCAGCAGTCTCGGCGCACGAGGGCATCGCGCTTGATGTGCAGGTAGTGCCACGTGGTCATTACGAGCGGCAACTAGCGGCATCGCTAGTCTGGCATCCAGACCCTTGTGATACCGTTGCAGCTGGCAACGATCCGCACCGCTAGGATTGCCCCATGATGAACTTGCCATACATCGGCGTTTTCGCTACTTTGACTTCGAGGGTCGGTCTAGCCACGCTGAGTTCTGGTGGTTTTACCTTGGACACATCGTCATCGGGTTCCTGATTGGACTCATCGACAACGGCGTATTTCCAGACCTGCCGCTTGAGCAATGGCCGCTGATGACCGTCTATGTGGCCGTGTCGCTGCTCCCGGCCCTCGGTGTCGGCGCAAGACGGTTGTATGACGTCGGCCGCAGCGGTTGGTGGCAGGCATTGGTATATGTGCCACGAGCGGCCACCGTGACATTGCCGTGGTTCGCAGAGTCAATCGGCTTGATTACGCTTATGCTCACGGTGCTGGGATTACTGGTGCTGACTAGCTTCGCAGTGCGTGCTGGGCAGGCTGGGGCGAATGCATACGGTGAGCCGATTAACTGACGCACAACGGACCAAGACGCATCGAAGCCGCCATCGCCTGACTGCGGGTGCTTGTGTGAAAATCCGCGCGCCGTCGTGATTCCTGTGTTAGTATTGCGCGCGCTTTAGTGCGAACGGCGCATCCTTCGCACGCGGCGCGTAGCAAGGAGTAAGTAGCACGCCATGATGTTTCTACAAGTAATGAGGACGAAGTACGACCAGTTCGGCGGTCGTGCAGGTCGGCGCGAGTTCTGGCTGTTCTGGTTGGTTCACTTCATTTTGTTGGTGATCGCGTCAGTGGCCGACGCGTTGATCTTCCCTGACTGGGAACGGATTGTGTTCGGACCGATTCTTGGGATTTACGTGGCGGCGACTTTCGTGCCAGTTGTAGCCCTTGGTGCGCGGCGTCTACATGACACAGGCCGTAGTGGTTGGTATCAGTTGTTGATGGTGTTCTGGCCGTTGGCGGCAACATTCGGCCTGTTGGCTTTGGTCTTCGGGTTCCTTGACGATGACACCGCATCCGGTTTCTTCTTTGCGTTGGCGCTGGTCTTCTTGGTTCCTGCATTGGTAGGTGCACTGATAGTTTTCGTCTTCGCCGTTCAACCTGGTGACGAGTCCGACAACCAATACGGGCAACCCGGCACGTCTCCGGACCGTCCTGCTGTGTACTGGACAGTGCTGACGACCCGCTACGTTGCGTTCGCAGGTCGTGCTGGTCGCAAGGAGTATTGGCTCTACACTCTTGTGGGTGTCTTGACGGTGGGAGTAATCGCAGCGTTTTTGGATCAGTGGCTGTTCCCGGATTTGTTCGGCGACGATAGCAACAACGGTCCGGTTCAGGCAATCTTGGGGCTTGCCACGATATTGCCGGGTCTCTCTTTAGGTGCCCGTCGATTGCACGACATCGGTCGGTCAGGTTGGTGGCTGTTGCTCTATATCCCACCGGTCGTAATCGTCGGCTGGATCGTCATCCTCATCTTCGCAATCCAGCCAAGCCAAGAGGGCGAAAACAAGTACGGCGAGCCCGCCATGGCTCCAGAATAGGACGCACGCCGCAAATGCTCCTTGGCATTCACTCCAGGCCCGCGGGTCAGCGCGACCCGCGGGCTTGGCGCGCGATTGGTATTCGCACATGTTGCTTTGACACTGGCAGATGTTGGTAAACTATAAGCGCAGTTAGTAG
This sequence comes from Dehalococcoidia bacterium, assembly GCA_965200145.1. Lineage (GTDB taxonomy): Bacteria > Chloroflexota > Dehalococcoidia > Lucifugimonadales > Lucifugimonadaceae > CBDATG01. The sequence continues at coordinate 761,108 of CBDATG010000003.1, read as the reverse complement.
TATCTGGTTGATTCCAGGGAGCTATGCGCGTATGCCATACATCAGCGTCCTTCAGAAATACACGCAGTTCAACGGTCGGGCTGCACGCCGCGAGTTCTGGGGCTTCACGATCGTGCAGCTCATCTTGTTGGCGATCGCGGTCGTTGTCGACGAGTTGCTGTTCCCGGAGCAGAGCGAGTGGCGCGGTGGACCGATCACCGCGATGTTCCTGGTGCTGACGATTATGCCTTGGGTATGCGTCTGGGCACGGCGGTTGCAGGACCGACACGATAGCGGGTTCCTTCAGCTGCTGGTCTGGGCACCGCTGGCAGCGTTCATTGTCCTCGACCGCGTGTTGGGCATTCAGTTCGTGCTATCGATCGTTCTGCTGGCGTTGTCTGGCATCATAGCGGTGGTCCTGCTGTTCTTGTGCGCCATGCCCGGCGACCCCGAGGACAACAAGTACGGGCCTGTGCCGGCGTAAGCGCAAACGATCAAGACAACTGGCGCAACGGTTGAGTAAGGAGCCGATTGATGTACTTCCAAGCTTGGCGTAAGTATTTCGACTTCCTCGGAGACGCAACTCGGACCGAGTACTGGACGTTCACGCTTATCAACCTCGCGATTCACCTGTTGCTCGCAATCTTGTTTTTCAGTACTGCTCCAACTCAAGACGACATGTTGCAGCTCAACGTGGTCGCGTACGTCTGGATCGCGTTCGCACTACTTACGATCATCCCTGCGCTGACCGTGGCCATCCGTCGTGTCAGGGATGCGACCGGAACGGGTTTGTGGATACTGATAGGACTGTTGCCCTTTGTCGGAGGTATCGTAGTCCTAGTGATGACATTGATGCCGACGAAGAAACAGTAGGATGACGCGGCGGTCCGATCGCGCGCGGTCTGCGGCGGTTGTAGGCGTAAGTAGCTGATAGGGCGTGGTGATTGATGCGATACGAGCCGGACGAGGCTGAAGGCGGAATGGCAACCCCGGCACCAGACAGGGGGCCGAACGAGTTCTATTTCGCGGCGTGGCGCAGGGCGTTCCATCTCTTCGGCGTGGCATCCCGCACCGAGTTCTGGTCTTTCACGCTGGTTAACCTGTCCGTCTTTGTGGTGCTGTTCGTTGTGAGTTCGTGGACAATCCCAGAACCGGATTCGGGAGACATCAACTATCTGGCATTGTTGCTGTTTGCCTTCATGCTGGTAGTACCTGTCCCGACACTCACGGTCGCGATTCGTCGCATTAGAGACGTAACGGGTAATGGTTGGTTCGCGCTACTCCTGCTGTTGACCTGCACGCCTTTCGTCGGATCGGTTGTAGGCACATTGGCGGGGCGCAAGCTTCACGAAGCAGAAATAAGCGGCTCAGATAGAGGCTACGTTGATGTTTGGCGTGACACTCCCGATTGGCTAGGCCGATCGACTCGAAAGGAGTTCTGGTCCTTCAATTTGGTCAACGCTCTCGTGTTACTCGGAGTGGTCGGCGGGTTGACCGTCTTAGCCGCAGTGACAGGATTCCCCTCAGCGGCGTACACCGCTTTCCGTGCTATCGGACCCCTGGAAGTAATGCTGATCGTTGGCGTTGTCATATCAACTCCTCTGCTACCTATCGCTGTGCGCCGAGTCCGCGACGCGACCGGGAGCGGTTGGTGGGTGCTTACTTGGTTGATACCATTGGTTGGATGGATGATCGGGCTGGTGCTTTTTCTCGCGCCAACCCGCGACGATTCAAAGTTGAGTCCATCGGAACCTAGCGATAACTGGACATCCCCCGCCGCCGAGAATCCACAGTATGATGCAGATGACCCTTGGCAACGACAACGGCCCGGCACCGACGGCCAGTAGCGCAACACAACGCTGAGACAAACAATGCAATACAACCCCACAGGGACTGAACCCACACCGTCGCAACCCGGCATCATCAACGCCTACCTAAGCGCGTGGCGCAGGATGTTCGACTACCGTGGCGTGTCTACGCGGCAGGAGTACTGGGTGTTCGTGCCGCTCCATTGGATTATTCTGTTTCCGCTACATGGATTCTTGTCTGGCGCGTGGATATTCGAGACGAACACATGGACTGAGGCGTTGGCAGCATCATTGCTGCTGCTGCACGGAGTACCAGCCTTTCTCGCGTCCGTGTCGTTGACGGTGCGTCGTGTCCGCGATGCCACCGGTTCCGGTTGGTTTGTATTTCTGATGCTGGTCAACCCATACCTGATACTCGGTATAGCGGCATGCCCGGCGCGCGATGCCGCTCATTTGGACGGGCTTACTGTTGGTTACTGGAATGTATGGAGGAAGTCGGCGGATTACCTGGGAATTGCGAAACGTGTTGAGTTCTGGCCGTTCTCGTTGATCAATCTGGTCGCATTTGTGGCTGTGGTTGCCGTAGCTCTGGTCTACTTGGAGCGCGTGGCGGATTCTCGCGAGGTAGCGTTTATCGCGATCGGGCTGGTTGTTGTGCTATCGTTGTTGCTGGCGATTCCGTGGGTGCCGCTGGTTGTGAGACGCGTGCGTGATGCCACAGGGACCGGCTGGATTGCGCTGGTTGGTCTGATCCCATTCTTCGGACTAGGGCAGTTGGCTCTGATCGTGGTCTGCCTGTTCCCGACTCGCCAGGCATCTGACCCCGCGTATTCTGGCGAGCCGACCATGGGCGCGTCGGAGGACCAGTCCGAGCCGGCGCAATATGACGACGACGACCCGTGGGCGCGCGGAGAGTCTGGCCGCGGTGAGCGTTGAGCGGTGGGATTAACAGGGATAGGCAGGATATACAGGATGATGATCAGGGGGTAATCCCCACCCTACTATCCTGCCCTATCCTGTCTATCCCTGTGAATTCGCAACAGCCCACGACCCGTCCTTTATTCCGTCACCTCATCCAGCGTCACCGGCCGATTCTCTCGCGCTGCCTGTTGCGCTGCCATTGCGTGTCTGTAGACTTCCCGCGCTGTGATTGCATCCAGTATCGGCAGCTCTGTCCCGGTACTTGACGCGTTGCCGTCCACTGCTTCGACGAACTCCGCAACGCCGCGCTTGAAAGAGTTTCCCCAGTCAGCATCTATATCGTCGGTCGTGTACTCGGTGAAGCTGCCGTCTGCGTATACGACTAGCGGTGGCAGGTTTGCGAGCATCCTGCCGGTGCATTGGTTTACCCAGATTACGCCGCGTGTGCCTGTTATCTCAAACCACTCGTCTTCCGCGTAGTAATCCGACGGGACAACCATTTCGCGCGATGAGTTTGCCTGCCACCCTGCGAAAGCATCGTTGTCGGCGTATGTCCACTGCATGGAGAGTGGGCAGTCTATCACCACGCCGTTGCCAAGGTCGGTATGTTTGATCTGTGCGAACACCTGCGATGGTGCGCCTAGCAGGATGCGCGACATGGCGAATATGTGCCAGCCGTAGTCCAGGACGATCCTGCCGCCGCCGGAGACTGCATCATCGAATCGCCATGCCTTCGTGCTGTCTGGCACATGCCAACCGTACTGAGCGCCGCCCATGAGCGTCTTGATCCGCAACGCAACGGGATCACCGATGGTGCCATCATCCAGCATCCGCTTGGCGCGCACGAGCGGCTCGTAGTATGCGAAGTTCTCGAAGACGCGGAATATGCGATCCGACTGGCCCGCGGCTTCCACAATGGCATCGCACTGTGCGAGGCTGACGGCCATGGGTTTCTGCACCGATACATGCATCCCTGCGGCGAGCGAGTCGATTATGAGCTGAGCATGAGACGCGTGCGGTGTGAGTATCTCCACCGCATCTACCCTTTGGTCATCCAGCATTTCGCGGTAGTTGGAGTATCCAGCGCGCGCCTCCCACTCGTTGACTCGGCGACGCAAGAGCTGATCGTCGCGATCAACCACCGCGGCGATGCGCGCGCCCGGGTGCTCGATGTATCCCGGAGCGTGCAGGTCCGCAATGCGCCCCGCACCGATAATGGCGACATCAATCATGGTGCGACGAGGTGGTTAGCAGGACATGCCTGCGTTCTTGACGCTCTCTTCATTGGCATCATGATTCTTGTGCCGATCTGCGGTTCTGGGTCAAACTCGCGACATCGATGTCGTCTGGTATCAATCGGAGGAGTCTGGTGATTGCTGCGTTGATGGTCGGCTCTTGAAAGAGCAGCATCTCGTTGAGCTCTGTCTTGATGAGGAGTTCCACGCCGGACACCATGTGCGGTGCTAACCCTGTGTCTAATCTCAATACGCTTTCAACCGACTCTGCTAGCTGCTCTTCAACAGGCCGGATCAAGAATTGTGCGATTTCCGATAGCTGTTGCTCTGACAGTTTCTGAAATAGCGCGAACGAATCTGCGGGCACTTCGCGGTCTGACTCGTGCCAGTCAAACTGAATGGATACCTGGTCGAATGCCGCGCAGAAGTGCTCGAACGGCACGGTTATTGTTTCGACGCCGAAGCTCTGCATCAGAGCGATCGAGGGTGAGGACCATCGGCCTCCCAACACGGCTACTGACTTGCGCAATGTCGGATGGGACTTTCGCAGGTTGTAGTGTGCCGTGCAGAGCCAACTGGCCTTGTCGCGGTTATGCTTCGTATATCGTATGTACTTCGGGTCCACGATGACAACTGGTCTGCCTTCACTATCGGATATCACCGCGTCGATCTGGTAAGAGTTGCCAGTTCCGTTGACCAACCTCTGCGGCTGAACGGTACAACCGTGTGTTCCAACGACGCTCTCAAGTACACCGTTGACCGCGCTTTCAAACAGCTTGCCAGCTGCTTCACCGAGTGCTGAGGCTGGATTGGCTGGCACAGTACTAACCGTTCATTTCGTGAGAGTCAAGATTGACTCTTTCAACGGTACCGAGTGTCTTTGGGTGTTGCCCTGCCACTTGGTCCCGCGTTCTCGGATTACCTCGATGGCGTAGTCGGCAAACCCTACCTCACGTGCCATCATTCCAACGACGTGCTCAGTCTCAACATGCACACCGTACGGCGCGGAGTCGCCGATGACCATGACACACTTGCCACCGGGTTTCAACACGCGGAAACTTGCCCGCATGATGGGGAGCATGTCCTCAAAGTATCCCGCAACCATTATGTCGTAGGTCTTGCGGCCCGGTTTTTCCATGCGTTTACTCGTTAGTCGGCCGATCCTAGGGGCTAAGTACTCGTACGTCTCTGGCAGGTAAACCGATATCTCGGGCAGGCTTGTGAGGTATGCCATCGGTCCGGTCGTTATCTGAGTCGTCGCGGACACCATCAGCTTGCGCCTGACGTTGTGAGTGATGTCCGACCAGCTGTTGTAGATGCCGAAGAAATAGGTCTCCAAACGTGTTCGATCGGCGTAGTCGTAGTTGTTCAAGTAAGGCGGCGATGTGACAATCAGGTCGACCGACTCAGGTTCGATGTAATCCTCCATCTCCGCTGCGCCCGCGTTGACTACAGCATGTTCACTGCTGGGAGGGTTGAGTGTTTGCAGGTAACGCAGGTCATTGATCATCCCTTCGGCGGCACGTTCAAACTCGGTGATCGGGTTGCGTTGAACGACTCGCTTGGCATACTTGGACGGTGCTATGTAAGGCCAACCTGCGCCTGCCGTCGTCACTTGGCGGAGTGTCTTCGCTAGTGCCAGGTTGAGGAAGTCCGAGGTGTTGGAATCTGCGATGTCGTTGATGGCCTCCTTGATCGCCGTCAGTTTGTCTAGGACCGGCATCGTGAAGCATTTGTAGACCAATTCTGGGTAAGTTGAACTGTCCAATCTAGATGCCGCGTCCGATGCGGCGCGGTCAACGACGACGCACATTTCGGACCAGAGGGCACTCGTGTCCATGTCGGTTGTGAGCTTCGTTCGGGCAACGGAGCATACATACGGATGCGGCTCAAACCCTACCGAATCGATGCCGTTGAACTTCGCAGTTACCGAAGTCGTACCGGTACCGAGGAACGGGTCTGCAACTAGGTCGCCGCCCGTAACGCCGTACCGTTTAAAGGCACTCTCAACGAGCTTGTGCGAGTATCCAGCAGGATACGCGAACCAACGATGGATCGGGGCTTTTAGGCTGTCTTTGAACGAGCCGTAGTCCGACTTGACCGGCGATATCGTCATCTGCCTTCTCTGCTGGGCGATGCCCGCGGGGACACACTGGCCGAAGCTGTGTGGCCCTCCGCGAGTCCTAATCAGAGCAACCCCTACCAGTTGGTGTGCGAGCCGTCGCGGCGGTGCAGGTGTGGCGACTCCCAGTACTGGAACGGCTCTGTCAGCGACGCCTCGTCTACCTCTACACCGAGGCCGGGTCGGTCTAGCAGGACTACTCTGCCAGCTTCGATATCCGGTTGGACCGGGAAGACCTCGCGGTCGTAGAAGTCGTTGCGGTTCGGCTCGCCGGGCGAGGAGCGTATCTCGAGCCATGAGAAGTTCGCGATTGCGGTTGCCAGGTGGGATGTCGCCGCGACACATATTGCGCCTAGCGGGTTGTGTGGCATCAGGTCGATGTAGTGCGCTTCTGCCCAACCCGCTACCTTCATCGCCTCGGTGAAGCCTCCCACGTTGCAGATGTCGAGCCTGGCGTAGTTGGTCAATCCGCGCTCGATGTATGGCAGGAATTGCCACTTGGATGCGAACTCCTCGCCAATCGCGAACGGCACGTTGGTCAGCTTGCGGAGCTCTTCGTACGCCTCTGGCGATTCGTCTCGGATGGGCTCTTCGATGAAGTCCAATGTGTGCGTAGGCATCATCTGGCAGAAGGATGCTGATTCTGCAACCGATAGCCGATGGTGGTAGTCGATGCCGATTACGGGTTCCAGACCGAGAGCCTCGCGCGCCTTTATCAACGCCTCTGCTGTCGGTGCGATCGACTCGCGCGGCTCGAAAAGGTCTGGGTCGTCATCTTCGCCGATGGTGCTCAGATTCAGCCGCATCGCCTTGTAGCCGTCTGCCCAGATCCGCTGCCCGACATCTACGACTTCCTCAGGGGTGGAGCCGCCGCCGGATGCGAAGGTCGGCACCCAGTCGCGTTGCTTGCCGCCCAGAAGCTCGTATACCGGCACTCCCAGTTTCTTGCCGACGATGTCGTACAGTGCGATGTCGATAGCTGATATTGCGCCTGTGATGGTCCTGCCGCCCTCGAAGTATTGCCCCCGGTACATCTCCTGCCAAATCCTGCCGCGTTGCATCGGATCGCGCCCGACTAGGAACTGGCGGAAGTGGTCGACCATCCCCGATACCGCTAGCTCGCGGCTGGAGAATCCCGATTCGCCCCAACCGTAGATGCCCTCGTCGGTTTCTACCTTCACCAGCATCTGGTTTCGGTGTCCTACCCACACGGGATAAGGTTTGACATCTGTTATCTTCATGACTGTTCGCCTCGTGAGAACTTGGTGTCGTGTACAGCGTGTAACGGCTGATGCGTGGTAAGTCTAGCACCTAGCAGCTATGGCGCGACGATGGGACTCAGCGCTCGATGCCATAATCGTCCAGCAGGTCGTGGAACTGGGAGTAGTCTGAGATCGTTTGCAGGGTCTTGACGAAGTCGCCGATATGGTCGGATTGCAGTCTGAGTTCCCAGAGCTGGCGGGCCAGCGGGCTAGTGGATGCTAACCCTGCTGCATACAGCCCGTGGAACGCGAAGTATGCCTGATTGAGCTTGCGAATGTGATGGCCGTGTTCCACGAGCACGAGTCTGCGTTGCTCCATGTATGCTTCGGCTTCTGCGATCTGATTTTCCGCCAGCATCTCGTCGGTCTTCTGCCTTGTCTCAAACATGAACTCTCGGAAGTCAAAGCGGTCAGGGTCAACCGGCGGTGCGTCTTCACCAGTGTCTGTCACACTAGGCGGCGGCTCCATGGTGTCAATGTCCGCGTCCTTGATGCGGTTGTAAGTGATGCGCCCGATTTCCTTGCCGAATATCTGCGCCAGTGTCTCATTCAGCGAAGTCATGTCGCCGTTGTCCCAGTATGCTCGTCCGAGCGGTTGGAAGAGCAGGTAGGCGTGCAACCACTCGTGCGCGGATACCTCCAACAGCGGTAGCAAGTCGTAATCGGACGGCACGATGTTCGGGAATGCCGCCAGTCCGCCGGTCCGCAGCACTATGGCCGACAGGTTGGCTTGGGTCAGTAGATGATTCTCGATGCCGAGCTTCTCTGATTCCGTCAAGTCGGTATCGATGAGTCGGCTCTCCCTGCGCTCGATGATGTTGCGTGGCGAGGTGACGAGAATGCTGGGAGGGTTGTCGATCCTGAAATCCACCGGCGGCCACATGAAGTCGCCCCAGGTGCTGAAGCCGAAGTTGGAGAGCGTCAATGACAGTTCGGCTTCCAGGTACTCCTCAACAGTGTCGCGGATGGCGTTTCGGGTATCCAGCAGCAGCTCACGTTCGCCTTGTAAATCGTCGCGTCGTGCTAGGTCGTTCTGCGCCGTGGCTTCCCGCAGCTTGCCAGCATTCTCGCGGAGGTGCCGCGCTAGTTCCTCGTACTGATCAAGTGCTGAGCGTCGTGCCTCTGGGCCGTCGTCGACCCAAGGTAGCGCGGAGAGGGCTCGGTATATCCACTTGTCAGGGAAGTTCCCAAGTTCGTATGCAAGCAGGTCGAATGCGAACCCTGATGATGCAAATGCCACCGGAGACTGCTGGAGTCTATCCCCCGGCGGGATGGCGACGATGGCGGCGGCGTATGCGAGGACGACGAATGCCACGAAATAGCAGAAGGCGCGCCGGCAGAGTCCGTGGCGGCGTTGCATGGGGTCAATAACGGGTTGAACAGTTCGTTTGTCGGTGGTTGGCGCGATCAAGACGCTTCTGCGACGTTTCTGGCGTGCCAACGCAGAGCATCAGGGTCGGGCACAGAACCCGAGTCCGCTGGCTTCGCGAGTCGGGTTCCGTGGTACTCCGTTAACCACTTGTTGCGGTCAATCTGCATGGCACTATTCGTTACCACTATCTGGTAGTCATTGTTAATCCAGAGCATCCCGTTATCGAACGCCCAGTGCAACGTGCGGTTGAGTGCAAGACCGTTGCTGATATAGTCTTTGCCGCCTCTGGCTACTGGAACGATATGTGCGGCTTCGACTTCGTGTCGCACTCCACCGCTACGAGGCACGAGCATTAGTCCCATTCGTGAAATCGCACACCTAGCGTCATACGCCTTCAAGACTGCGATCCTGAACATGTCGTCGCGCACTGGTCTTGTCACAGTGGCGGTCTTACGGGCTTCTAACTCCATTAGCGTTTCGTTCATCGCGGCGCTTCGTGATGCGTCGTCCTCCGACAGCGCATCATCAGGTTGAAATCGCCCGCGTTCAAGGATGGTTCGCAGCTCAGTGACCTCACGTTTTCGTCCGGAATCTGGGATCCACGCGCTGAACTTCTCAGGTAGGAGCGCCAAGATCGTAGACGCAGATAACGAGGTTAAATCGTATTCGGGTGGCAGATTAACTAAGAAGGTACCGAATGCTTGGACTCCGATATCGGAGTCGCTGACATTGGGTTTCGTCGTGTCGTTATTATCGTCATAAAACAGCTCTCGCGCTGCATACAACGCGCCGCGGCTGTCTCTAATGGTTTTGCGTTCTCCGAGGTGTGTCACTACCTTGGCGTAGTCGTCAACTCTCTGTAGCAGAAGCAGGTCCGCGGCGCGCGGGTCATGCATGCCGACTTGCCGATACAACCGATAAGCATTTCTCAACAGATGCCGACGCGGGTCAACGTCCGATGACGGTTTCAGGATGTACCTGTTTGGTTTGAGAATCCGTCTGGCACCGTCTGATTTAACTGGACATGTCACATCAATGTAGAACAATGACAGCCACTCCCAAACACCGTCCACATCGACATCGTCAAGGATTCCCGCGTCCTCAAACCGCGAATCCAAGTACGTTGCAAACTCCCGACGATTCGCAAACGACCGCTCCTCCACAATGACCTCGCCTAGAGGGAACTCGGCTGAGTACTCAGGGGCTCGCAGAATCCCAGCTGGCGGAGATTCACCCGGGTCGTCCTTCGAGCGGATGAGATACTGCTCAAACTCGCGAATCCCGGCTCCATTTAGGCACCTCAGATTTACCATGCCCGACAACGCCGTGGCCTGTTGGTATCTACGCCCATCACAACTCTGCCAACTCCCCTGTAGGCAGACCCAACTCACGCCTGACCGCGGCGGATACCCTGTTGTGTCGCTTGTTGTTGACCGACTCCGGCAACGCCGTGTCGGTAAGGATTGCCACGCTCAGTTCCTGGTCAGGGTCACCCCATGCCACGCATGTCCCCAGGCCGCCGTGCCCGAAGGCGAACGATCCGGGCGGTGCTGCCATCCTGTTGGGTTGGCCGTCGGCGAATGCCACACCCAGACCGAAACGGGCGAATCGCGACTCGTCCAGGTCGAAGGTGTCCGCGTGCGTCTGGTACACCAGCTGGCGTGTTTCCTCCGACAGCCACGCGTCTGCCCGCGATGGCGCAGAGATGGGCGTCTCGTCACGGTCCTGTTCATCCCAGTCGTCCGCGCGACGGTTGGCAACGAGCGCGTCGTAGAACTTCGCCATGTCGGTCGCGGTTGTGATGCACGAACCGGCCGGGAACGATACCTCGAGCAGCAGCAATCCGTCCATCTTGGCCGGTAGTGCAGGGTCATTGAAGTCGCTGCCGGTCTTGACACTTACCACTCGGTCTACCGTGGTCGCGTCTTCACGCGGTATGACGTAGTGTGTGTCGTGCAGACCTAGCGGCTGCCTCACTTCGCGGTCGAACAGCGTCTCAAACTGCATCCCCGTTACCCTCGCGGCAATCTCCGCCACTAGCCAGCCAAAGGTGAAGGCGTGATACTGCATCAGCGCACCAGGTTCGTGGTACGGTTCCATGCTGGCTAATGCATCGATCACGCGTCCCCAGTCTGTCCAGTCAACATCGGACCGAGTCGTGTCCAACGCCAACCCCGACGTATGCGTAAGCACGTGTCGCACTGTGATTCCAGACTTGCCGCACTGCGCGAACTCGGGCCAGAACCGTGCCACTGGCGCACCGAGTGATATCCGTTCTGCGTCCAGCAACCGCCATAGAACAGCTGCGGCCATGGGCTTGCCGGCCGAGAATGCCCTGAACATCGGCCGCGGCGAATCAGAGTCGCGAGCCGGGTGCGTCAAATCCAGGAGCAGTTCGCCGTTGCGCATTACCGCTACACTTGCCAAGCTGTGCAGGCCTGCATTGCGCTGACTTTCCAGTTCGTCGATGACCGTGTTGAACGTGTTGCAATCGGCTGGCGGTTGAGAGCGAGTGAACCAGTCCAGTATGTTTGCTAGGAACGTCAACTTGCACCGCCGCTGGTGTTGGTGTGCGTCAATTCAGGCCCAGGGGTTTCTGCCCTGCTCGTCAGCGTCTTGGTGATGCGCTCGACACTTGTAAGCCACTTCTCGCGCTCTTCGTCTGACCAGGTCGGATCGAATTGCGGGAATAGCTGCCATACACCATCGGCGGGTGATGCAGTTGGAGGGGCAGGTGCCGCTGCAACGGTCACGGGCTGTGCCGGCGGCGGCTCTTCAACAGCGACTGGCGCGCTCTGGGCTTCGGGCTTGGGCGTGCGAGGTTCTGGCCTCTTGCGTCGGCGGACCAGCTTGCGCCTCATAATGTGCGGTGACAGTTTGATACCTGCATCCACGGCCGCGTGCTTGAAAAAAGACTCACACTTGATTAACATAGAATCGGTACGCACGATCTTCCGTAGCTCCTCCCGGAGCTGAAACGGAGTCGCTGTCTGGAGGTCCAAAATGAACACGGGTTCATAGGTCTCTTCAAGCAGCTTGCGCCATTCGGACCTGCGCACGGAGCCAGTAGACATCACCAACACCTTAAGACTACTGGTAGGACGCAGTTCCTCATCGACCAGGTTCAGCGACTTGAGCGCGCTCGTGATCTGCTTGCGGCTGGTGCCAGAGAAGCTAGCATCGAACACGGAACCGTCGATCCGGTCCGGGATGCCTGGCTTCAGCGATTCCAAAAACGTGGTGAACGTTCGATGTGAAACGTACGGCGGAATCTGCGTGGGTGATAGAGTCATGGCAACCTTGGATGTGCGATGAGAAACGATTCTAACAGATTCCGATTCCAATTCCCAGTAAATTTGGAATCCTAATGGAATCATCTAGACAAACACTTTACAGATTCCACTCTCGCTTTGCAACATTGGGTTCACTGAACTCGATTCGCACAGTAGTCGGTGACCAAGGAGGCAGACGTTCCCGATGCAGATAGCGATAGACAAGATTAAGCCGCTACCGACTCGCCCATCGTATGGGACTAAGAGACGTGCTTGGGCACGGCGTGGCCGACCGGGCAGGATGCCAGTGATACTGGCGGAAGATGGTAGCTTCTACTTGCTGAGCGGATACTGCAACGTGAAAGACGCAGAGAGAACCGGCTCGAAACGAGTTGAGTGTCAAGTTCGCAAGAACGTGTCTCTAGAAGAGCGCGACGAGTTGCAGCTTTGTGATGAGTACTACTCGTCGTTGTTGCCGCCGATGAAGATGGCTAAGGCATTCATCAACTTCCGGAAGAAGTACGGCATCTCACAACAGGAGCTCGCGCGGCGCACAAGGATTACCGCCGGGACAATCCACCATTACGAGAGCCTGCTCAAGACCCTTGCACCGAAGTTGCGAAAGCACGTCGACAACGGCGACCTGACGTTCAAGGAAGCTCGCGGCATCGCCGATATTGACGGACACCCACGCCAAGTCGAGATGGCGCAACCGTTCATCGACGGGCGTCTGAGCTCCGTATACGTTGAGAACCTAGTGTCGCGCGCGAAGTCCGACGCGGATGTTACCGTAAGCGAACTGGTTCGCGAGGCGATCGGCGAACAGCCCGACGAAACACAGGACGACCTTCAGGCCGTCAGCGACCCGCTCGACGGCCCCGTCACATTGGAAGACCTTGAGCCGCAGGAAGGTTCAGACCTTGATGTGTTACAGGAGGCGGCGTTCCGCATCGCCGGCCGTCTTGAGCGTTTGGCGGGGACTGACATTCCAGAGTACCGCCGGCTGAGATTGATCAGCACGCTCCGCATTCTGATGACACGGGTCGAAGTTGCATTAGGGCATCTGAACGGCGGACAGGCGCGCCGAGACCGCCGGGCACGCCCGATGTCTGGCATCACCAGCGGTGTGCATCTGAACCGTGGCAGGGCTTTATCCACCCGCAGGTAGGCGAGTTGCGCGAATGTAAGTATTTAGATTGCAAATCGTGATTCCACGCCAAGCAAGGGGTGTGCTATATTGTTGCTAGAATATGACATAGGCGTTACAGGATACAACGCTGTCCTACAGCATCTCATGCGAACAGACAACGGTAACAACAGCGCGATCTGCGGCGTATATCGCTTGGCAGCGGATGCCGTCTCGGCAACGGCACCCATATAGCTGCCAGCACCCGGCCCTACTGGAGAGGAAACTCTAGGGTAAGGCCAAATGGAGGGGGTTCGATGCCGTCGCCTCCTTAGGCATCACCTCCTCCAACGGTTCGATTCGCGTGCCCAATCGGATCAACAATCCAACGTGAGATGCGCTTGATGCCCTCCGAACCTCGGCCACGCGAAACGCCAATTGAGATTGTAACCTGCAACCTATACTGTTCAAGCGCGAATCTTCCCACATTTCGCGTTAATTCGGGAATCTCGTAAACATCCTCGGTCGGTCGATTCCCTTGGTCAGCGCGTCACGAGAAGTGTGATAGGCCACGCTCTGAGGAGCTGATATAGGATAATGCCGACTCGAACACGCGAAGTGCCGACACAAGATCAAGCACTACGCCGTTATCGATAACACCATCTGACGCACACTACTACGAAACGGACATCTGAGATGCTTCAAAATTTCCACGTACCTGAGGCGGACGCAGTAAGGGTAATGCCCTCATTGATGCGAGAGGCGACTCGCACCGTTTTCCTCAAGATGGGCCTATCTGACGAGGATGCCGATCTAGCCACCGACGTGTTGATCTACGCCGACCTTAACGGTGTTGACACGCACGGCGTTTCCAACATGTTGCGGATGTACGTGCAGGGTTATCAAGCGCAGAACATCAATCCGCGGCCTGACATGCGCGTGATCCGTGAGACGAACGTTACCGCGTCCTACGACGGCGATGGCGGACTGGGGCTGCACCAGGCTCCGCGCGTCATGGACGTCGTGATAGAAAAGGCGCGAGAACATGGCATGGCGGCCGCAACGCTGACGAACTCCGGCCACCTCGGCGCGGCGGGCTACCATGCAGTGCGCGCAGTTGAGCACGACATGATAGGTGTGTGCATGACTGGCGGCGGAGGGTTCGCGATGCTCCCGACGTTCGGAGCCGAGCCGCGTTTCGGCACCAACCCTCTCGCATGGGCGGTACCGGCGAATTCGCAACCTTACTTCATCTTCGATGCTGCAACGACGCAGGTCGCGGGTAACAAGATCAGGATCCTGCAACGTTTGAACGCCCCGATACTGCCGGGATGGCTGGCGCGCGAAGACGGTTCGCCCATCATGGAAGAGGAGCCGGTGCCAGAGGAAGATATCCGTGGCGAGCGTCGCCACTGGTACATGTTGCCGTTCGGCGGAACGCGTGAGAATGGCAGCCACAAGGGCTACGCGTTGGCATGCATCGTTGACATCATGACCAGCACACTGTCGGGCAACGGCCCGGGCTTCGTGACGAACGGCGGCGGGCACTTCTTCCAGGCCTACCGCTTGGACGCATTCACCGATCCGGACAAGTTTAAGGACGATATGGACGCGTTCCTTGGCGGTCTTGCTGCAACGCCTCCTGCTCCGGGACATGAGCGTGTCGTGTATCCGGGGCTGATTGAGAGCGAGGAGCGCGTTGAACGGTCAACAAATGGCATTCCGTATCACCGAGAGGTGCTGGAGTGGTTCGACAGCATAAGTGGCGAGTTGGAGCTGGACCTGGGACTGCCGAAGCCTTAGCGGCTTTAGGAATTAACACGGATAGGCAGGATGCGTAGGATACGGCTGATTTCCACTAGGGATTAAGGAAGACTCCGTTCGGGCGCGGTGTCATCGAACCACACATCGTGGAATGTCGAGCCGGCGAAGCGTTTCGGGTTGTAGCCGTGCACCCACGGTTGCAGCACTACCTGCGTGTCGCGCCAGTCCACAAAGAGCGGGATGGCTAACGCCTCACTCAAGATGTACTCCTCCAACTCGGCGTAGAGATCGCGTCTGACTCTCGGGTCAGGTTCTGATTTTGATTTCGTCAGTAGATTGAGCAGGTTTTCGTCATTCGATGATGGACCGCCTCCGGACCCGAAGGCACCGTCGAACAGTCTCAGCACCGCATACGCGTCGGGGTAGATTGGTTTAATCGCGAATGCCCGGATCGGGACGCGTGCGCCGTCACGCATGGACTGATACTCATCAAACGTTTCGACACGTCTCAAGTCGGCGCGGACTCCCAGTGTTTCCGACCAGCGATCGAACAGCGAATCCAATCTAGATTCAAAACTATGCCCACCGTCTGTGTACATCACGATTTCAATGTCGGATGTGCGGTCTGCGTACTTGGATTTGCCGAGCTCGGTTCTCGGTCGTTCGTTGCCTGGTGTTTTGCCCTCCTCGCGCGGGATGGTACCTGTTAACCGGGGCGGCACGATTGCGTATTCCCGTTCGGCCCCGCCTTGAAATTCGCCGGTGAGATCGGCCGCGAGGACCAACGAACGTCGGAAGTGGACATCATCCATGGGAGAGACTGCGGGGTTGAAGGCGAGGAAGAACGCGTACGGTGGCGGCATGATCGTCACCGCCTTGGCCTGATTAGACTTCTGGAGTTCCTCTGCCTGGACTTGGTCGACGACGGGTAGGACATCTACGTCGGTGTTCCGGAACCACGTAACGGGTTGGAACGCGGTTCCCGTTGAGGTGCCAGGGTCCTGGTCAAACACCACCGCCGCCAGTCGCGACGGTGGCCCCCAGTAGTGGTCGTTGCGCGTGATGACACAATCTGCGAACGCATCGTCGGCACTGTACTCTGAAAGCTTGAACGGACCGGCACCTACTACCATGTTGAGCTCAGTGAAGTCCGAGATGCCGAACTCGTGATAATCGTAGTCGATAGGAGGAGAAGCTCCGTTTATCAGGTTGTTGTTCGTCCATTTGACCGGCCAGGATTCCACGTTCTCTCGCTTGAGGACGAATGCCGCGGGTCCTGAAATCATCATCGGGAACAACGGCATTGGCTCATCCAGCCTCACGATCAGGGTCGCGTCGTCAACGACCTCCAATCCTGCCAGCTCGTTCGTTTCGCCATTGATGACTCTGCTTGCACCTCTGACAGATTCAAACACAGGGGCAGCGTTGGTCCATGTTTGTGAGAGCGATAGGGAGCGCTCCCAGGACCACTTGACATCTTCGGCAGTCAGTTCGCTACCATCGCTGAATCTCAGTCCCTTTCGCAATGTGAACTCATAGGTTCGTCCTCGGTCGCGCACGGTCCAAGACTCAGCGAGTTCAGGCACTACTTCGTTTGCCGCGTCTTCATCGATCGAGGTCAACCCAGCGTGAATCTCTGTCACGAGAGGGCGTGATGTTATGCCCCGTGAGGCGTAAGACGCGTCGATCGCAGGGTCAGGAACCGCGCACCGGTTGTAGACGACCATGACATGCTGTTTTGCATCAGTCGTTGAATCAGAGGTTGCGGCCGGGACCGCGGCGACGGTAGGAGCGCGAGGTGTTTCGGTCGGCTCGAGCGAGTCATTGACGCAACCGAGCGACAATGCTATTGCCATCGTTGTCATGCAAGACACCCACGCGATTCTGCCCGCGGGCCATGACCGCTTCAAGAGTCGCAATGACTTGGCGGATTTAGCTCGCATGTCTGGTCGCGCTCAAACCGTCAGTGTCTCAGGAACAAGTCGGTTGCCGTTCGGGAAGAGTTAAACAACGTACAGCTTGACAGGATAGGGCCGACATGTTATCTTCGCGGAACGTTCGTAACGCACTAACCGTGTAACTTGGAGGGTTTCCGACTCCCATGCCGCTAGCTGACCGCTCCGAGTATAAGACGTTAGATGTGCCATACGCGGGTGGAAGCCGCGGCGACGACCTAGATCTGGTTGAGCAGTTCAACAGACGTTTCCCGCCGGATGACATCTTCCTGGATCTAAGCGATTCTGGTATCACGGTCTATCTAAACCGGCTTGATGTTGAGGAGGCGCAACGGACGGTTGCCGAAATACTGAGCGGCTCCGAACGCAACTGGTTGCACAACGACCCGCTCACCGAGTCGATGCGTGCAATCCTCTCCGTCCGCAGCTTCGGGCTGTACGGCGGCAAGCGCAACTACGTGGGTTACAACCGCGAGCGCAAGGTGCAGGGCCGTGCCGCCAAGGAGCTTAGGCGGGGCAGACACTACTACGCCAACGATGCGGGATTTTCGGCGCATGTGAATCCGTTGCCCGACGAGTTCACCAATCGCATCATCCAAGGCGACAGCGTGGAAGTACTGGCGCAGCTGCCGGACAATTGCATCGACTTAGTGTTCACATCTCCGCCGTACAACTTCGGGCTTGAGTACGGCGCGTCGCCCGACGATTACGCATGGGAAGACTACTTCGCCGAGCTCTTCGCCATCTTCGACCAGTGCATCCGGGTGCTGAAGCCAGGCGGCAGAATCGCGGTGAATGTGCAGCCGCTCTTTTCGGACTACATCCCGAGCCATCACATCATCAGCAATCACTTCCTGCGCCGCAAGCTGATCTGGAAGGGCGAGATACTTTGGGAGAAAAACAACTACAACTGCAAGTACACCGCCTGGGGCAGTTGGAAGAGCCCGAGCAGCCCATACCTGAAGTACACATGGGAGTTCATAGAGGTGTTCTGCAAGGCAACTCTGAAGATGTCAGGGAAGGCGGAGGATGCTGACATCGATGCTGAAGAGTTCAAGTCATGGGTCAATGCCAAGTGGAGCATTGCCCCGGAGCGAAACATGGCGGACTACAAGCATCCTGCCATGTTTCCGGAAGAGCTTGCCACCCGCGTCATCAAGCTGTTCAGCTTCCAAGGTGCCACAGTCCTGGACCCGTTCGTAGGCGCAGGCACGACTGCCGTAAGCGCGAAGAAGCACGGTAGGCGATATCTGGGCGTAGATATATCGTCGGAGTACTGTGCAACGGCACGTCAGCGGTTAAACGAGATACTGGTCTGAAATAACGGCCCTAGGTGTCGGCCGCCGGGCTAATCCAGTGGCTTGTTCCCGTGCGCCTTCACCCACTCGCGAGCGGTGTCAAGCATCAGCTCACGCAAGCCTAGACCGAACGTCGTCGCGCCTATGGACTTTCCAGCCGCCTTGGCGCGCGCCTCTATGTCGGCCGTTGCTGCTACCCTGTCGGGATGGTTCGGTTGACCTGCCAATCCCATTGATGCCGCGAAGTCGTTGGGACCGCCGGCGACTCCCGTCAAGCCCGGTACAGCTAGGATGTCGTCGAGGTTGTCCCATGCCTTCTTCGACTCGATCTGCGCCATGACCAACATGTTGTCGTTCGCCCACTTCATGTATGCGCGCTGACCGCCGTACTCGGCGATTCGCTCGGCATCTCCAAACTCCGTGCCTCGGCCACCGCCCCATGAACGCCATCCTGCCTCCGGGAACAAGCACGCGTCCGCCAGAGCCTGTGCCTCAGCACCAGTCTCGACATGCGGGCCAGTGACGCCTTGGATGCCACGGTCGAGATAGAGGTTGACCCAATAGGCGGCGATGTTTGGCACCCGAGCCGTCACCGACATGCCCAGCGCGTTGGAGAGCCGGCAGATGTCATCCACCGCCTCTACAGAGTAAGCGCCGTGCTCTCCGTCAATGGAAATGGCATCAAATCCAATGTGCGCTGCTAGCTCTATCAACTGACTGCTAGGAAACGGCAGAGCGAACACCGTGGCGTGTCGCCCCTCGCGATTGGCTTTAAGGATAGTGTTCTCAATCATGTGTCCCTCCTCAGGTGTTTAACAGGGATGTACAGGATATGCAGGATAGGCGGTTTGGATTCAGGTTAACACGCGCGGTTGACGAATGCACTCCGAGTCTTAACCTTATCCTGCGCATCCTGCCTATCCTTGTTAATCCATCAAATGCGGCGGTTGGAGTGTCCTGATGATGTCGTTTTGGTCAGTGGCGGATGTGCCGCGATGGCTTCCAGATCCAGTTCGATCCCTAGTCCTGGTGCGTCCGTCAGTGTGATGTGTCCATCTGATTGGCGCGGGAAGCCAGGGCAGACATCGAAGTACCAGGGCGAGTAGAACTCGGCGTGATACTCCTGAATCTCGAAGTTCACAATAGACGCGTCGAGGTGCATCTCGGCGATCGCACCCACTGGGGAGCAAACGTTGTGCGGTGCCATGGTGATGTGTTTGGCCTCGGCTATGGCTGCGATCTTCTTCAGCTCGGTCAATCCGCCAGCGTTGGCGATATCTGGTTGCAGCACATCTGCCGCATGAGACTCAACGATTTCCGCGAACGGGAACTTTGAGTAGAGACGCTCGCCTGTCGCTATCGGTATGTCGACGCGATCGCGCACCTCACGCAACTCGGCGATGCGCTCCTCAGAGACGGGCTCCTCATAGAACAAGCAGCGATAAGGTTCCATGCGCTTACCTATCTTGATCGCATTCATCACGTCAAACTTGGCATGTGCCTCCAGCAGGATCTCGACGTTCGGACCAACGACAGCGCGCACTGATGCGACCCTGGCCTCGGCAATCGCCAGCTCGGCTTCCGATATCTTGTAGTAGTTCGTCTGCGCGAATGGATCAAACTTGAGTGCTGTGTAGCCCATGTCGATCACAGCGCGGGCTTCGTCGGCATTCTGTCGCGGTGAGCCGGGGTTGGTGTACCAACCGTTCGCGTACACGCGGATTTTGCGCCGCTGCGAACCTCCGAGCAGCTGATGCACTGGGCGGCCGAGCACTTTACCCTTGAGGTCCCAGAGCGCGATGTCGATGCCGCTGATGGCTGTCATCGCGAGCCGTCCGCGTTTCCCCGGCGAGTTGTGATACATGTCTGTCCACACAGCCTCGGACTCAACGGGGTCGCGTCCAATGACCCAGCGATCAACCAGGTGCCGCACCAGCATCATCACTGCTTCGTCGGCCTCCATGGGACTCGCGTCCCCTATGCCGTACAGTCCCGGCTGGTCCGTGTTGAGTTGGACCAGCAACCAATTGCGCTCAGCGTTGTGATGCTGAGCCGAGAAGCGGTGAAACTGTACGTCGGTTATTGCTGGCATGGTGATATTGTCGTCCGTTTGCAATAGGCAGGTCAAGGCGCGGTGTTCGTAGTATACTTCGGAAGATGCGAGGGGGAACAAAAGGAAGGGATGCTGGTAGGATGTGCCTGCCGGAGACGATGTTGCACCACGCTTGGCGGCTCGCGGACGGCACCAAGGCGCGCGTCGCAGGTGCTGACGGGACCCGCTACCGCGTACTCTACTCCGGGATGCCTGGCGGTTCATACGGTCCGGACTTCAGGCAGGCGGTAGTGGAGCGGGACGACGGCTCTGAGATCATCGGCGATGTCGAGATACATGTCAGATCGCGCGAGTGGTACGCACACGGACACGATACGGACGACAAGTATTGCGGCGTGAAGCTACACGGTGTCTGGTCCGCCACCGACGGACGCGGCAAAGTGATGAATGCCGCTGGTCTACCGGTGCCACAGATCGGGCTGTCAACACTGCATCAGAGGCTCGCAGCGAATCGACGCGACGCGGCCAGCGCAGCTTGCGAGCGCAGTGCTAAAGAGTCTGATGGCAACGGGGATACCGTATCGGCGAGGATGATACGGACAGCGGGCGATGAGTGGCTCGCCGAGAAGATATCGATGTTCAACACCGAGATCGATTCCTTCGGCGGCGACCTGGCCGTGCAGCTCGGGGTCTTCGAGGCGCTCGGTTACTCGCGCAACAGATGGCAATTCAGGACACTCGCAAGACGCGTCCCATGGCACTACCTGAAGCGCGAGATGATCGCGAACGACTGTAACGCGACCAGCCCGGGAGACGTCGCCGAGCAGCTGCTTAGATGGGGCGCAGGATTCGGCGATGCGCCCAACTTCGCATCTGCGCCACTGCTAGCGGGAAGCGTGCCCAATTGGAACCACGCATCCGGGATGCCAGCCAACCGACCTGAACGCCGGGTTAAGGCCGCTGCCGTGTTGGCGGCTGCTTGGTACGCGAGCGGAGGTCCGTTGACGCACGCACTTGAAACTGTTCGGTCAGCCAAGACCTGCGCTGACATCTGGCGTGCCATCGCGCCAGCGGGATCCGGGGTCGGGCAGGCCAGAGCTCGAGAGATCGTGGTAAACGTCCTGCTGCCGTTCGTCGCCGCTTGGGCAAAGCGCGGCGGAGACAGGGTGTTATACACCCATGCAGTCGCCCTCTACGAGTCGCATCCCAGCATGGGATCGAACTCGCTGCTTCGCGAATCGCTGCACTTCCTGGCATCACGCGGGTTCAGCAGCATCGCCGACCGTGGCGCAAGGAATCAGCAGGGCGCAATCCATCTCTACAGGTCGATGTTGCTACGCCCTCGTCCCACTCGGCAACCTGCACTTCCGACAGAACGTTCCGCGTTGTCCCGACGCCGTTGACTCGCCGCCTAACGCATCGCAAGTCGGAAGCCTCGCTCACTCTATCGTGCGTCAATATCTGATTCGGCGCGCCGTTATAGAGTCAGTTAGGGCAGTTGACTCCCAGCACAACGCGCCGGTCGTCAAGACGTTGAATCCACAGCATCCGCATCAGCAAGCAACGACAGCAACCGGCAATGAAGTTGAGTGAAGCGTCCACGCAGTCGGAGATCGGCCGATTCTGCACCTGTTCCGAACGGCCGGAATCAGTCGAAGACATCGTAACCACAGCAGTTGACGCGTCTTCGCAGACGGCGAGTCGACACAGTACTTACTGCACATGCCAAGTCGATCGGCCCACGTACTCCGATCTGGCGGACCCTGAAACATTAGCGGACGACTTTTTGACAGATGCCGACGACGAGCCCCAAGATGTAGCAGAACCGATCACTGACGAGGATTCCAGTCAACGCCGTCCGTATTGCACATGCCCAGCCGATTGGCCGGCTCACGCCGATCCGGCGGCTACCGAAACGTCAGCAGACGACTTGCCGACAGACACCGATGTTGAGGCTGAGGATGTAGCTGAAGCAACGCCTGATAGACCGGAGTCGCCAGTCAGCACAGACCAGGTGGAGACAGATCTGGCGAGGTTGGAGACGACCAACGGCGAAATTATGCTGACCGACCGCCGAGTCATCATGCACGGCAACTCAGATTCGCCAACCCTGTGGGCATCGATGTCGATCGATGAGGTGACGGGTGCGCGCATCGACCGGACGCAACGAGGCATCCGCGGTTGGATCTGGACCGCTGTAGGGGTAGCCGCAACCATCGCGATATGGCAGATACTAGATGGCGGCGGATGGATCCGACTCGTATTCCCCGGACTAGTCGGGCTGTCAACGATAATCATGCTCTTCACGACCTTGGTATCGCCGCTGCATCTGATATTCAGCGTAGTCGGTCGCAACGGCGACAAGATCGATGCCAGAATCTCCAGCGATGAACTCGATAACGCGGAAACCTTCGGAGGAAAGGTCATCCAAGCATCTCGGGACTCGGCGGCTCGCTCAAGCGACTCGTAACACCCGCAAATCTCATCCGATCCGCAGTGACGGGATCACATCGGCATCGAACTCCGAATTCACACCGCCGATAAGCTTCTGCCTCCCGGCCATCGCGATCATCGCGCCGTTGTCAGTGCACAGCGTGATCGGCGGGACCAGCACTGGGAGCGGCGAGTCGGCTATGAGTCGTTCCCGCAACGGACGATTGGCAGCCACACCGCCTACCAGAACTATCCCCTCGCAATCGTGATCGAGCGCCGCGCTGATCGTCTTCGTCACCAACACATCAACGACAGAAGCCTGGAACTCACGCGCAATCGCTGATACCAAACTCCGTTTCTCAGCGCAAGCATCCGGGTCAGATCCGTCGATGCCATGAGCTCTAGCCACCTCGATGACCGCGGTCTTCAACCCGCTGAACGAGAACTCCGATCCGCCGCCGAGCCAAGCGCGTGGCAACCTGATACCGTGACCATCCTCAGCTACCTCTGCCGCCGCCTGAATGGCAGGACCGCCAGGATAACCTAACCCTAGAGTGCGTGCGGCCTTGTCGAACGCCTCTCCAGCGGCATCATCCCGCGTCTCACCGATCAGGCGGAACTCAAAGCCCGCATCCAAGCTGCCTTCCATAACGACAAGCTCGGTATGCCCCCCCGACACGATCAATGCCATGTACCGTGAGCTGGCGCGCACATCGTCCCGTGCATCGACGCGCGCCGATGGTCCGCCATCACTAGCTGCATCCCGCAAATCGATGAATGCGGCCATGACATGGCCGACCAGGTGATTGACGGTGATGAATGGCAATCCGCTTGCGGCGGCGGCTCCCTTGGCGAAGTTCACCCCTACGAGCAACGAGCCGGCCAGACCGGGTCCGTTAGTCGCTGCGACCACGTCGATGTCGTCCCAACCGCATTCTGCATCTCGCAACGCGGTATCGACCACCGAGGCGATGTCTCTTATGTGCTGGCGCGATGCCACCTCTGGCACGATGCCGCCGTACTCGGAGTGTATCTCGGCCTGACTCGCGACGACGTTGGCGCGCAGGCGCCCGTTGGCGTCGACTATGCCAGCGGCAGTTTCATCGCAAGATGTCTCAATCCCTAGAATCACATCAATCATGATTCTATGGCATATTGGACGCGGAACTGTACAATACGCATTAACTCTTTGCGCGCGAGCGTAAGCGCGTGTTAGACTCTGTATGAACTCTTGAGCTTCGCGTGGTCAACGGTTAACGCAACCGCGAATCACTCGAGGCGAGGGTGTGGAACGACATAGCGCCATCGGCGGAGGGACAGGAAGTTGGAAATGATCACTGCATGGCCGGAATGTTTGGCATGTGAAAACGGTGTGTTAGTGCCGTTGTCGGACTTCGGCGGCGGCGGCGCAGCCGTCCACTACAAGGCTTGGGTCTGCACAGCATCACCAGAGTGCGAGTTCAACATCAAGATTCGCAACGGTGAGGTACACATTAACGAGCCGCTCTTCGAGGGACCACGGGGAAGATAACGTTGCAACGCCGGAAGGTCTCCATCAGCTTGACGACCCGGTGCAACGTATGAGCTCCGAGGCTCTGAAATGACGCGCTTCGGACGACTTGTCAGGATCGGCGGGATCGCCGCGTCCTTTGTTGGAGTCGCACTCATCGCAGTGTCGACCTACTACCTCGTGCTCTACATGCGGTCGGGATCAGATGCTGATCAATTCAATTTAGAGCTGTCTCAGGAGACGAAGGTGTTGCTGACTGGCAAGACCGCACCGCGGCCAGACTCTGTAGTCGCTCCAGAAGTCGTTCCGATTTCGGCAAGAGCGACAGACGAATCAGAACCGAGGACATCTGGTGGAGTCACCCGTATCGCTCGCGCTGAGGCATTGACCGACGAAGACATTGCATCAGAGCGACCATCTGACGTTGCAACTGCGATCGTCTCGCCGGAGCAGTTCGCATCTCTGCATCCCGGCGGGAGCATAAACCCCCGATACTGGTCGCAACCGCAATGGGCTGGCAACCTGCCATTCGGCGGTCCGCAACTGCCAGATGGTTTCATCCCCGTCGATCCGGCCGACACTTCCATCTCGACGCTCACAGGGGCTGGTAACACAGAAGGCCGCCGAATGCGTATACCGGCGATAAACCTAGATGCCACAGTTGACGAGCTGGAGTTACGTGATCTGGGTGATACACGCCAGTGGAGCACTCCGAATCGAGTCGTCGGACACATCCCGAGCACGGCCAACCCGGGTGAAGCCAGGCTCGGTTGGTACTTCGGGCATCTTGACAACTTCATCTCCAACGAGGGCGACATTTTCCGACACTTGCCGAAGATAGCGGAACTGATACGGTTCGACCCGGTCGATATATTCATTGAAACCGACGACGCTGAGTACGTCTACCGCGTCACCGGCACCCGTCAGTTGCATCGCGACGAACTGCGCCTGACAGACACGAACGATGCCCAGATAGTCTTGGTCACATGCTGGCCGTTCCGTGTCTACGACCATCGAATCCTCGTCTCAGCCTCATTGATCGCGATCCGCCCGTTCGCCCCTGCGTCTGTCGCAACGGGTTAGGTCAAAGGCGGACGCGGCGCGAAACGGACCCCGTAAGCGAAGCTGCTGAGCGCGACCTGAAACGCCCGCGACACTCGAGCAGAAAGCGTCCCGTATCGCGGCCAGGTTAGTCCACAGACCCGGAGACCTCACGAATGAACGGCGCGAGCAATCCAATCTGGAACGACAGGGTCTTCATCGGATTCCTCGTAGCATCCCTTATCGGAGTGCTGGTTCAGATAACGATGGGTGGTGCTGTACGCGTTACCGGCTCAGGTGACGGTTGCCCAGACTGGCCGCTCTGCTACGGGCGGCTCATACCACCGTTTGAGTTTCATGCGCTAATGGAGTACACACACCGCACGATAGGCGTAATCGTAGGATTGGCTGCGATCGGCGCCACGTTGCGCGTGCTTGTGAAGCATCGACGCGAGGCACCTGTCCCAACAACGGTGACCGCCGCTCTCGTAGGCATTACGATAACCGGCGCAATCGGTGGTGCTGTAGTGCTCAGCGAGCTCAGCCCCGCGCTGCGTACCTTGCACCTAATGCTCGCAGAAACCGTTGCCCTGTTGCTGGTGCACGCCACCGTAGCGACGTTCTACACCCGCAATATGAGTCGAGAAGGCAACGTATCGAATGCATTGATCATATGGTCCGCCCTGGCGGCAGGATTGACCTTGGTCGCTTTGCTCTCCGGCTCTTATGCTGTGTGGCAAGGCGCGGGACCGATCTGCTCCTCCTGGCCGCTCTGCGGTGGGCCGTTGATCCCACAATACGAGGCCGTTTGGATACACATGGCGCACAGAGTGTTGGCACTCGCCGCCGCGGTGCCGTCTCTGGTGGCAGCACACTTATCCATGAAACCGACTAAAGCACCACAAGGCGCGGAGCACATCAGGACGCTAGGCCTACTAGCAGTGACGATCGTGGCAGCGCAGATACTTCTAGGCGCCGCCAACCCCTG
Organism: Dehalococcoidia bacterium; assembly: GCA_965200145.1. Taxonomy (GTDB): domain Bacteria; phylum Chloroflexota; class Dehalococcoidia; order Lucifugimonadales; family Lucifugimonadaceae; genus CBDATG01. Next base: position 734,969 of record CBDATG010000003.1, on the reverse strand, counting down.
GACGGGATTCGCTCAGTGGGCCAGAGTCGCACACCTGACAGTGGCAACGCTCCAGTGGGCGGTCATGGCAGCGCTCTTATTCGCATTGCTAATGCCAAAGAGGCGCGAGGCAACCTCATCGCCTGACGCATCTGATCATGCAACGAACAGCAGGACCGGCGAAGGCGCGGGAAGCGACGCAGTGGCATGACTACGTCAACCGCCAATCTCACCGGACGCATCGGCCCCGTCGTGCGAGATTACATCTCGCTAACAAAGCCACGCGTCATGTCGCTCCTGCTGGTGACGGCTTACGGTGGCGCCGTCCTTGCTGCGAGGGACATTCCACCTGCCCTGCTCACGCTATGGGTGCTACTAGGCGGCGCGTTGGCTTCCGGCGGCGCCAGCGCACTCAACATGTGGTACGAGGAGGAACTGGACCGCTCCATGAGCCGAACCGGCAAACGCCCCGTCGCAGGAGGCAGAGTCTCACCACGCTCGGCGTTGATCTACGGGATCGCGTTGAACATCGCCGCGTTCGCAGTGCTGTACTTCGGCACCAACATCCTCGCCGCCTCGTTGGCGCTGGCAGGCTCAGCCCTGTACGTCGTGCTCTACACCGCTATTCTGAAGCGCACCACAGTCCACAACATCGTGGTCGGAGGCGCAGCGGGTGCCGTCCCGCCACTCGTGGGATATGCAGCGGTGCTCGGTACCCTTGAACTGGACGCCTTCTACCTGTTCGCAATCGTCTTCTTCTGGACGCCTCCGCACTTCTGGGCGTTGGCGATACTGATCCGTGACGATTACGCCCGCGCAGGAATACCCATGCTACCCGTAGTGCAGGGCGACTCTGCCGCCAGGTGGCAGATACTTCTCTACACAGTCCTGATGCTCGCACTTACGACGATGTTCTACTTCGCCACGACCAGACTGGGAGCTGTCTATCTAATCGGCTCAGTGTTACTTGGCATCGGCTTCATTGGTTTCGCTGTGCGCGCGATGGTAGACCAGACGCGGAAGTCGGCCGCAAGGCTGTACAAGTACTCGCTGCTGTACCTGTTCCTGCTGTTCGCCTTGATCATCTACGATGCGGCCACGACTGCCGGTGACCTGCCACCGATCGGTTCGACATGAACCGTCCATTTGCCATCCTAGGGGCTATCGCCGGAGCTTACATCGGGGGTTCAGCCGCGCTCGCTATCTCCATGTCGAAGCGATCGCGCCGTGCGATTGCATCCGACGACCCGGCAACCGTCGGACTCGAGTTCCGAGAGGTTTCCTTCCCTAGCAGACGACACGGCGCCGAACCGGTCCCGATGTTGCACGGTTGGATCGTAGCGTCAGGAACCGGTCCGAGCGAGGTGAGGGGGCGGAGGTGGGTCGTTCTGGTGCACGGCGACGGTGCCAACCGCACCGACCCTCAAGTCGGTATGCTCGGATTGGCGCGGGCACTGCACGACGCGGGATTCGGCGTCCTGATGTTTGACATGCGCGGTTGCGGCATGTCGGCAGATGATGACTTCACCGCTGGCTGGCGCGAACGGTTAGATGTGCTAGGAGCGTTGGACTGCCTCGTAGCAATGGGTGCAGACCGTTCGCGGGTCGCAGTATTGGGCTTCTCCTTGGGCGCAGTGGCAACGGCACTCGCATGTACTACGCCGAATGTGGCCGCCGCAGTGGTGTGCGAGGGCACCTTCGCAAGCTTTGACCTGCTCCTCAACCGCGAACTCAATTCACGCATCCCGATGGCAGGGTTTCTAAGACACGGAATGTCGGCGTTTCTGAAGCTGCTATACGGCTACAGCGTCCAGCAAGTTTCACCCCTGAAAGCTCTCGCCGACTCGGAGGTACCAGTCATGCTGATTCACGGCACCGCCGATGAAGTGGTGCCGGTGCAACACGCAAGGATGATCGCCCGCGCATTGGGCATCCCGCAACACGAGATCGACAGCGGTGATAGCGAACGGCTCTGGCTGCCCAAAGGTGTCGCACACATCAAGGCGTTTCGGAGCGACCCGCTGTCGTACATGGACCGTATCGTCAAGTTCCTTGACCTGCACATGACGGATTCTGGTGCAACGGTTTCTGCGAGAGGCGGATAGTGGCTGTCCGCTGACCGTATGGGCAGGTTCAACCATATATCTGTGCAAAACGTAGACATTAACGCGCTTAGGAGGTGCAACGATGGCAATGATTGATTTTCAGTTCATGTCGCTTGAGGGGATGAAATTCTATTGCAGCTTCGTCGGCGAAGGCGAAGAGGAAGCTTGCGATGCCGAAGCCACCCATTTTGGGAGTGCAACAGATGACTTCATTGAAGACGGCGGGCGCATCTGCGAGACCATCACATTTTCGTGCGACGCACACGCCGGACCTACGCATTGTGAAGAGCAACCTGCGATCGACCAAGGAATACTACCCGTTGGTGCGAGTAGTGTTTGGGTTCCGCCAACGGATACGTCCTTTGGATTCAGGCAGAGTTATCCCTAAGGGAGGGGATAACACAGGGGACGAGTTGCGCTTAGCAACTTGTTGCTCAAGTGTTGAACTGGATGCTCGTCTTCTTGGTTCCAGTTACTGTCGGCTCGGCGCACCACTGGTTGCGAAGTATCGCCAACTGCTCCACTGACTCCTCACCTAACCCGAGCACATCCTCCAAGAACCGCCTGTCTATCTCGTGTCGCACGGGATCCCGATAAGCCTCGTTCGCAGGTAGCATTCGCTCACGGCAGAGGTCGTCGAAGATGGCGACCGCCGCCGCGAGTTGCGTGTCGGACAGTTGCCGCATATCCAGGGTGGCTATATTCGCGATGGCTGTTACCGTAGTGCGCCCCCTCGCCCCCTGCGTCCGGTTGCTGGCGGTCCAGTAGCACATCAAACCGAGGGTTGAATTGAACCACGCGCATGTGGCGCGCTCGTAGTCGGACGACTGCATCTTCAAGCTTGGCCACGCACTCCCGCCGCCGGTTGGTCGTGTCGTGTAAGCTGCCACGGTCGGACTTGCATTGAACCGCATGTCATGGCCGATGTGCAGGTTACTGGCTTGCCCCCAATATCTGATGCCCGTTTCCCGTACATCATCATCCAATCGCCCTGCCCTGTCGGGCTGCAACAACATCGAGAACTGCGTTCGGAAGTCACGATTCCAGAGGAACGGGTACTCATCGTCGGGCGCACTCTGATCAGAGAGATCGAAAGTCTCTCGATACCTGAGATTATGTGGCCCGACAGTGCCGATGTCCCCTAGTCGTGTCACTGGTACGGGAGTCGGTGCTACGTCATGTGGTAGATCGAGTTGACCTTGAGTCAGTCGTTTGATGCGGCGATACATGTCGGCGTTTGCGACGCGCACGGCGGACCATTTACCATGCCGGTTCAGGGTCTCTGCCGTCACGGACCCCACTCGCACAGATCCGATCATGATGTCCGCGTGCATGTCTGGTTCACTTAGGTCCGATACCAGTGCGCGGACAACACGGGCTGTCTCCTGGGCTACAAGGATGTTACCCGGTCGGTTGGACAGGTTGACGAAGTGAGCGGTCTGCTTCGGCCTCTCGCCTTCCCGTAGCTGCTTGGCGATTACCACGACTTCACCCATGTGTGTGTCCGCCGAGAACGCATGTCCCAGAGTGCTAGCAGCGGATATTGAAACGACGACAATGTCCGTGTACGAATCAGCGAGCAACGCACGAAACTTCTGCCAGCTATGAGCAAGCCTGCCGTCGAAGCTGCCGCCGACTGCCGCTGACACGGGGAGTATCATCGCGATACGGCCGCCTGGCTTGACCATGTTGTCTGCGATTGCGGCGAATGCCGTACCAAGCCCTGCGTTCCAATCTGCGATAGTGTTGGCACCGAGTTCGCTTTCGCGTTGGCTCATGGCACGTTGCTCTTCAACAGATGTCCCGAATGCAGTGAAGCGATCGGCATCTCCGGTTCGTCGGGTGAACGGCGGGTTCATGATGACCAGGTCCTGGCTCGCAGGCGCCATCTCGACCTCCATCGCTCGCCGCCGACCGTTCGATCCCAGCGCCATCCGCTCGTCCAGAGGCAACACGACCTGCTGCTTCGTTGAACACAGGTCCAGGAGGTCCAGTGCTCCCAAGCGCACTACAGGATTGCCGTTGCAGTCACGCTCCAGCTCACCGTCCGCGCTACGAACGCCACCAAACGGGTACAGGATATTCCGCGTCCCGCGATAATCCTCACCCGGTGCAACCGAGGACAGCAACGACGATGAGAGGTGGACGGCCGCTGGCATGATGTCGCAAGCTGTCAACGACTCCTCCATCATGTGCGAATGCAACTTATCCGGCGATCCACCATGCGACCGATGCAGGTCGCGCACACGCTGATAGGCCGCCAGCACCAATCCTCCCGTGCCACACGCATAGTCAGCGATCCGATAATCCTTCACGACCCCTGGATCGGACCAATCCAAGTCATCATGCACACCCAGATGTGCGACGAATACCGCGCTCTCGGGCCGGGTGTAGTATGTCTTCAGCGTCTTCCTGTCCGCTATCAACCGCTGGAAGACGATGCCAGCGATGTCGTTCTGACGCATCGCCGGCTGCATCCGATCCGCCGTTGCCAGCATGCCAGGTAGCATAGCCGCCACCGCGTCCATCGGTAGATCGAGTAGTAGCTCCTGTGCAATATGGAATATCGGCCAGTAGTTGATATCGAGTATTTTCTCCCACTGGTCCAGCAGGACGCCCTTATTCAACACATGGTCGCCGTCACGCCGGCGGACGGTTTGCAGGTCTTCTATTTCTGAGTGATGGCCGGACAGGTTCTGCTGGTAGGCAAGGGCGTTAATCAGCATCGTCGCGCACATCTTGGCCGTCTGTGTCCTGGCATCCTCGTCCGCTTTGGCCTGTTTGCCGTTGACCGCGTCGTACGGGTCCGGCCAAGGTTGATGCAGTTGCTCGCCCAGCTTTGCGCCGAAGTTGTACCGCGTCGCCGAGTACCGCATCAGGATGGCGGCTGCCGCGTTAGTGCCTCGCGTCAGCGCATCGGCGGCTTGGTTGACGATGTCCTCGGGAATCGATGCTGGCTTTATGAAGTTGACGAGGTCGACGGTGTCGCCGCGCAGGAATCCCCCGCGCGGGAATCTGTCGTAATCACCAGGTCGGCCACGGTATACGGCGAACTCCAACTCCGCGCCCTCTCGCAGTTTCTCATCCGCTTCGTCACCGTGTCGGCATTCCCGCAATGCTTCTGGAGACCGCAGGGCAAACACCACTGACACCTCGCCGCCAAGCCAGTCGCCATCTGGTTCCATGGTGTAGCCGAGTCTGCTGAGGCAGTCCTGCTCAAGAGTAGTCCCCGGCGTGTACTCGTTCTCGATTACTACCGGGGGCCCGTCGCTCCTGCGTATGACGATGTCGGGCTTTCTGAGCCTCTCCTCCCTAAGCGCGCCCCGAGCCTCTTCGCGCACATCCCAGCCGAGGTCATCTGTCAAACGACGGATCAGACTGGCTATGCGTCCGTTGAGCTGTGCTTCCTCGAAGGGCATGCTATCTACCATCAGTTCGTGATCAACGCCGGCCACACGGGGTCTATGCGCCGATATTATGTGCCACGCTGTTGATGAACTCCCTGACGCTGTGGATGGATTGCCGGTGCGCTCGGTTGAGCCGGACGTAATCCATCGCATCATCTGCGAAGGCCATTTTCGCAGGTTTGGTCGGTTCGTGCACGAACTGTGTCAACATCATCGCGTCGGTTGATTCGATGACCGGAGCACTCACCTGTCGGATAGGCGCGGCCGATTGCACCGCGCCTCGCTCAGTCTGACGACTCGCTCCGCAGGTGTGTGAACCAGTAGGTCATTCCTACGAATCCACCGCCGCCTACGATGTTGCCTAACGTCGTGAAGAGCAGGTTGTGGCCGGCCCAGGGAATCGTCAGTCGAGATGTATCGCCAGTCAATCCTGCCGTGTCTAGGATTTCAGGGAAAGTTGAGAGCAGGAGTCCCATCGGTAGGAAGTACATATTCGCAACGCTGTGCTCGAATCCCGCCGCCACGAAAGCCGAAACTGGGAATACCACAGCGAGAACCTTGCCGAACACGGTGCGCGCGCTAGATGCCATCCAAGTCGCCAGGCAGACCATGATGTTTGCCAGAATGCCGCTGAAGAAGATCGCCCACCACGACAGGTTGACTTTGTGATGTGCGGTTGCCAATGCAGTCGCGCCAATGGTGTCCTGTTCCCACCAGCGAGACATGAACGCCAGACCGACGATGATCAGCGCGCCGAGGAAATTGCCGACATACACGATCCCCCAGTTTCGCAGTAGCTGCAGCGGCGTTATGCGGCGGGTCGCCAAGCTGATCACCATCAGATTGTTACCCGTGAAGAGCTCCGCTCCGGCCACTACGACCAATATCAGCCCTAGTGAGAACCCGACACCTGCCAACAGCCGAGTGGTACCGAACCCGAGACCCGGATGAGTGGCGATAATCGTCGCGAAGATTCCGCCAAGCGCGATGAATGCACCTGCTAGTCCTGCCGATCCCAGAGTCGCAGTTAATGACGCGGTTACTTTGTCCGCGCTCAGCGAATCCAACAGCTTTGCGACTTCACCCGGACGGTGGTCGTCGCTTGTGAACGATTCAGTAGATGCCATCTAGGTTGAACAATCCCACTTCGCAGGACATCCCGGTCGGAAGGAATCCGATCGGTGCTTGCTAGAGCGCGGCGCGAGCTGTCGCAGCTACGTTCGCGAATGCGGTCGGCTCACTGACCGCCAAGTCGGCCAGCGACTTGCGATCAATCGACACACCGGCTTTGGTCAAGCCGTGCATGAACTGCGAGTAAGACAGACCGTGCTGGCGGATTGCGGCGTTGATCCTTGTGATTGCCAGCGACCGCGCCTGACGCTTCTTCAGCTTGCGATGCTTCGTGGCATACGCCATCGCGTGGAGCACCGATTCCTTCGCAACACGGTAACGGGTGCTACGGGCAGCACGGTGACCCTTCGCCGCGCGCAATACCGCCTTGTGACGGCGGCGGCGGGTAGTTCCAGTCTTGACTCTCGGCATCTGTTTCCGTCCTAGTTAATCGTGATCTGCAACGACGGTTTGCATCGGCTTCGGAGCAACATCGATCGTCGCGAGTGGCGTTGCGTCAAGGCCGATAAGAGTATCGCCTATCGCCTTGACGACCCGCCCAGCGCGTATCGCACCTTCTTTGACGCTCGAGCAGAGTCCAGTGCCACTTTCGCACCGAGCAACCGCTTGAACCTCTTAGGCTTCCGGCGACGCAGGTGACTCTTCGGCCCTTTCGTACGCAACACCGCGCCGTTGGCTGACAAGTGAAAGCGTTTCTTCGCGCCCTTATGTGTCTTCATCTTCGGCATGGTATTCCATTATGCAACATCAACGCTAGCTTCCAGACATACAAGTGCCATTAATGTCGCGGAAATCGGAATCTGTTGTCAACCGGGTCCGGCTCAAGCCGTCGTTGCTACCTCTTCTGCGCCATCTCGGACGTGTCCCGCAGGCAGACCGTCGCGTCGCGCCGATCCGTTCCCCGACGCTGCGTCGTTGGCCCTCTTTGGCGTGCCACTCTTCGACCTCGGCGCGAGCAGCATGCTCAGGTTGCGCCCCTCCATCCTCGGCTTCTGCTCCAACCGCGCCGATTCGGCGACTCCGAAGGCAATCTTGCGCAACACCTCCATGCCTAGCTCGGGGTGCGCTCGCTCACGACCGCGGAACTTGACGAAGACCTGCACCTTGGCCCCGTCCTTCAGGAACCCAAGCACCTTCTTCGTCTTCATCTCGATGTCGTTAGGAGCAATCTTCGTCGTCAGTTGCACCTTCTTCAGCTGGCCTGTCGATCGGGATGCTCGGCGGGCCTCTTTGGCGCGCTTAGACTGATCGAACTTGAACTTGCCATAATCCATTATTCGCACAACCGGCGGAGACTGGTTTGGACCAACCTCGACGAGGTCCAGCCCAGACTCGTTCGCCAAGTTGAGCGCGGCTTGACGGGACATCACATCGGCGACGCCAGCGCCATCTCCGCTACCATCTCGGACCAAACGGACCTCAGGTGAGCGGATGCGATGATTAACCCGATAGTTACGTGCTATTTCTCTATCCTCTTGCTATGGACGGTTGTCAGTAACTCGCAGGTGTAACGCACACCCGCGATGTTGTAAATATACCAAACACACAATGAACACAATCTACAACTGTCATTCCCCTATTATCGTTTAATCTCGGTACCCCATGGCCGATCGCGGGCTACGACCGCCGCAACTCCCTTGATGCCATCAACGCGATGATTACGAGCGGTGTCCCGCCCAAAGCGCTCAGCACAAGGGCGAGTTCATTGCCTACCCATGAAGCCAGCACGCCGCCATACAGCCATCCCAGCGGGAAAAGACCCATCGCAGTCGTGTAGATTGCCATGATGCGGGCGCGCATCGATCCCGGAGACGCTCGCTGGAACAGTATCAGCGCAGCGTTCACCCAGTACATCGCCGACACACCCATCGCGTAGAGCATGATCAGACTCAGAGTGAAGCTGCGCGAGAAGCCAAACGCTATCATGCACACATCCCACACCGCGCTCGCAACAAGCAAGACGACCGAGAGTCGGTCAGGCATCAGACCCATCGCCAGCAACATGCTACCCGTCAACATGCCGAGACCGAACGTGCCAAACATCACACCGAACGCGATTCCCGAGTCCCCGAATACGTTCTGGGCGTAATCAGGAATAAGCGGAAATACCGCCACGCCGAAGATGTTGGTCGAAACCACCATTGCGAACAGCCACGGTATCGGTGCCTTGCGGCGAGCGAATGCAACCCCACGCAGAACGCTCTGCCAGTAGGACTGTCTGCCGGCAACTCGTAATCGCTCGTGGTACAGAGGCGGTGCAGGCACCTTCATGATCAGATACGCGCCTACGGCGTAGGTAGCGGCGATGAGGCCGAATACCCACTCGGGTCCCCAGGACGTTATGGTCAACCCGGCGATCATTGGCCCGATCATCTCCCCGGAGTTAGTCACGAACGTGAGCATCGCATTCGCACGCGGCACCAGCGTCGGCGGTACCAGGTCCGCGAGAAACGCCCATATCGCAGGTCCAGAGAGGGCGACAGCACCACCGCTAAGCAATGCGAACACGAGCTGGTGCCACGGGTCCATCGTGTCCGTGCCGATCATCACCGCTTGGATCGCGATCACCACGGCCTGGAACAGGCGCACTGCACCTATCACCCTGCGTCGGTCGAATCGATCTGCTGTTGCACCGGCGAAGAGCGGGAGCAGCAGCATGGGAATCGCCCTCACACCTGCAACCGCACCTACCCAGAAACTCGAGCCGGTCAACTCATACGCAACCCACGACATCGCCGCGGTGTGCGAAAGCGTGCCGATGTCAAATACGGCCTCGGATCCTAGCAGCTGCGCCACGCCACGACGGCGAAGAACCGTGACAGCTCCTGTCCACGCATCACGGGCAGTCGGCCATGCGGGATTGGGACGAACTGCGTCCTGTGGTGTGTCGGTGATCAATTCACGGTGCTCGGATCGCACATAGCGCAACGTAGTCGATCCTTCCCGTCACGCACCTGCAACTTAACGATTCTCAACAAATCCGCCGTAAATCGCAACGGGTATTCCGCTCCGAATCACCAAGCTTTTGGGACGACGTAACTCGCCAACGCCGATTCATCCACCGTCACGCCCAAGCCTGCAGCTTCCGGCAGCACGAACACACCGCCTTCCAAACGCCAGGCTGAGTTTGTCGCATCTCGCAACAGAGTCGAGAGACCGCTCTGAAACTCCTGCAACATCAACGGTGACGCAACCGCCGCGCAGTGCAGAGTTGCAGCTTGGAAGACCGATACACCATTCCCCATGTGCGGCGTCGTCGGAACTCCGGCCGCGGACGCCATATCAAGCTGGCGCACATAGTCACTGATGCCCGTCCTGCCGATGTCGGGCTGGAAGATGTCCATACCAAGCGGCTCAGTCAGCCAATCACGCAGCTGATAAGAGGTCCGGAAGTGCTCACCGAGCGCTATCGGTGCTCCATCCATACGAACCAAGTCGCGATGCTCTCCGAGAAGCTCGGGTTGCAAAGGACACTCGAAGAAGCGCACGCCGCGCGTACCTAGCTCACGCTTGAGCTCAACTGCTGAGTCGAAGTCGCACATCCAAAGAGCGTCAACCATCCACTGCTCAACTCCCGGACACCTCTCCATCAACGAGTCGAGTTCCTTGAGAATCTCGTCAACCCCGCCTGTAGGGAAGGTCTTGACTCCCCGTACACCGTTGCCGACCAACTCGTTCGCGAAATCCGCCCGCTCATCCACTGAGGCCTGACGCAGACCCGACTGGTAGACTGGAATCTCTCGTCGCGGTGCGTCACCGATCAATTTGGCGACCGGAACATCGTTTCGCCTGCCCACAGCATCCCACACCGCGATATCCAGTGCAGCTAGCGCATCCATCCAATACCCAGAGTTGACACCGCGCCCACGTTGCGTGTCATATACGAAGTCCCAGAGATGTTGCGGATTAGCGAACTTGTGGCCAACAGTCATCGGCGCGATTGCACGATCGATCATCATGCACACAATCTCCGGCGCTATCGGAGTGTTTGACTCTCCCCATCCAACAGCACCATCCGCGAGCTCTACCTGTACCAGAGGCGTCTCAACCGCCGTCGCGTAGACCGTCTGCCACCCGGCCTTGAATTCATATCGCGGACTGCCCGTGTCAGCGTCGCCACCTTCCAGCGTGGTGCCGTAATCTTGCCAGTAGCTCGCCTCCTTACCGAATGACAGATGGTAGGTCCGCACAGACGCGAGTTCGAATGAGAGGTCCAGATCGTTCATATCGAGTGCAGGTGGTCAGTCAGGATATCTGTAAGTTCTCTTACGACATCAGCGTCCAAATTGTCTTTCGCAGAGGCGAGCGGAAGTTGCGCCAACGCGAGCGCGGCATAAGCCCGCCCAACATCAGGTCCGGCCCGACCAGTAGCATCCAGATGCGCCCTAACAGTGTCTATATCGCCACGCACGGACGGACCGGACATCGCCTCGGGAATGCCTAGTTGCGATACCGCACTCACGGTCGACTCAATCATAGGTGCCATATGTCGCAGCGCCTCATCACGCGATATCCCTAAAGCACCCCACATATCGGCGGCGAGCCCTGTCCAACCCGCCAGCAAACCGCACGCCATTACTGCCGCCGCGTGATATGCCGCGCGGTCAGCATCGCCAGTCAGATGTACCACTCGCCCTCCGAACGATATTGCGATACCGCACAACCACTCGCGAAACGCGGCATCCGATGACTCGATACCAAACGATATCCCGTGCAACAGACGATCAGAGTCCGGCGTAGGAAACGTCTGCAACGGATGGATCGCCCCCACGGTCGCATGTGGCGCAGCTTCCGACAGCACATTAGCGGCCAGCAACCCGGAGCAGTGCGCGGCGTACTGCCCCACGCCCAATTCACACGAATCGACAACATCGCCCATTGCCCCATCGTTAGATGTAACGAACACCACCTTCGCGTGACTTGCCGCTTCCTGTGCATCCTCGCACACACGCACCGTGCTTGAACGCGTGCCGCCACCTCGTGCCGCATTCGCACTTCCGAACGCGCTTGCAAGCCAGCGGCGATGCTCAACGCGACGGCTCGATACGGCAACCACATTGCGCCCGGCTTTCACAAGGGCAAGGGCTAGCGACGAACCAAGTCTGCCTGCTGCCACAACTGCAATCCCGCCCTTCGAGCTCAACTCGCGACCAGATTCGATATGCCCCCTTGGCGACTTCGTCATGCTAGAGTTACTTGCAAAGTCACACGAACTCTGCGATAATAATCTGAATCCGTAGTATCGCACTTCTTATCGCAACAATACCAGCCTTTGCCATGCTTCCGCCGTACGTACCGTTGCCGCAACACCGACCGCGGTGGCAGCCGACATAGCCCACTCGTCATGTAGGAGTCGCTGAAACTTGCAGCATATGAATGGATTAAAGACCCTCCAGCCAGCTTACGGCTTCGACGATGTCGCAATCGTGCCCGGGAACGTGACCATCAGCCCGGACATGCCAGATACTACCGCGCGCTTCGACGGCCTCGAAATGGAAATCCCGTTCCTAGCAGCAGCGATGGACAGCGTCGTAGATGTCGACTTCGCCGCCACGATGAGCGAATACGGCGGACTGGCGATCATGAACATGGACGGACTGCACACGCGTTACGCTGATACAGAACCCATCTACGCCGAGATAGCAGCCGCGCCAAAGAACGATGCAACCGAGCTGATGCAGAGGCTCTACAACCAACCGATAAACCCCGAACTCATAGGACAACGCATCGAGGAGATCAAAGCCGCCGGTGGAAAAGCAGCTGTATCGTTCGTACCGCCTAACGCGAAGCGCAACGCACCTTTAGCTGCCGAAGCTGGCGCAGACATGATCGTCATTCAGGGAACCGTCGTTACCAAGAATCACAGATCAGCGAACAGCCCAGTAGGCCTACGGCTATCACAACTCGTGGAATCGGTCACCATTCCCGTCGTGGTTGGCAACGTTGTCAGCTATACCGTCACATCAGAATTGCTCGAAGAAGGCGTGCATGGCATTCTCGTCGGCGTCGGACCTGGGTCAGCTTGCACCAGCCGCGAAGTACTCGGTATCGGCGTCCCACAAGTCTCCGCCACTTTGGAGTGTGCCGCCGCCAGGGACGACTTCTACCACCGCACCGGTAGATACGTGCCAATAGTCACAGATGGCGGCATCAGGACAGGCGGCGACGTATGCAAGTCAATCGCTGCCGGCGCAGACTCGGTGATGATCGGCAGCCCATTCGCAATGACGCGCGAAGCACCTGCCAAGGGAATGCACTGGGGCATGGCAACTTGGCACGAATCGCTACCGCGCGGAACGCGAATCGACCTAGGCGTCAGATACGGACTGGAAGAGCTGCTGTTCGGACCATCCTCACGGTCGGACGGCACACTCAACCTAGTTGGCGCATTGCGGGTCGGCATGGGTTACGTAGGCGCAGAGGACATCAAGCAGATGCACGACGCGCGCATGGTATACGCTCCTGCCATCAAAACCGAAGGCAAGGTCTACCAGATGGCAGCCGGCGGCGGCAGCTGAACCCGCTGTCAACAACGCCATTCACCGAGCACGACGCATGCAACTTGGCACCGCTGCCACTTCGACCGTCGCCAAAACCGCCTCCTTCGCACCAACCATCGGTTGATAACGATGCAATTGCCTGACCCTTCCATCGCCGGCGGTAACATGCCGCTCGATTCTCTCAAGGTCATCGACGCGTCGCAGATACTAGCCGGCCCCTACTGCACCATGTTGCTCGCCGACATGGGAGCCGATGTGATAAAGGTCGAGAAACCCACCGGCGGAGACGACACACGACGCATGGGACCGCCGTTCATCAACGGAGAATCGGCCGCATTCCTCGCGATGAACCGCAATAAACGATCCATCGTGTTGAACCTCAAGTCAGATGACGGTGTCACCGCAATAAAGCGCCTGCTGTCCGATGCCGATGTATTCATCGAGAACTACCGAGCCGGCGCAATGGATCGCGCTGGACTCGGATACAACCCGCTCTCCAAGATCAATCCCGCGTTGATCTACTGCTCCATATCGGGATTTGGTCGCACTGGACCTTACTCACAACGCGCTGGGTTTGACCTCGTAGCGCAAGGCATGAGCGGCGTCATGAGTTTCACCGGTATTCCAAACTCGCCACCCGTAAAGGTCGGCGTCCCGATGGCTGACCTTAACGCCGGTCTGTATGCCGCTTACGGGATACTCACCGCATACATCAACCGACTCAAGACCGGCGCAGGACAATACCTGGAGGTCAGCATCCTCGAAGCTGCAATCGCGTACACCGTTTGGGAGTCAAGCAGCTACTGGGCTACTGGCAACACACCAGGCCCGCTAGGCTCCGCGCATCGCCTGTCCGCGCCATACCAGGCCCTGCGGACAAGCGACGGCTATATCAACCTCGGCGCACCGAACCAGTCGAACTGGGAGCGACTGTGCCAAGCCATCGGACGCGCTGACCTGTTGGACCAACCGCAATACTCAGACAACGCAGGAAGACTCACGAACCAAACCCAGCTAGAGTCCGACTTGGAACAGACCTTCGCCCAGCATTCCACAGACCACTGGATGGAGGTCTTGAACCAGGCAGGCGTACCTTGTGGACCCATCTACGACATGCAACAGGTTTGGGACGATCCGCACGTCGCATCCCGTGAGATGAGAGTGGACCTTGAACATCCCGCCGCCGGCACCGTGCCAAACATCGGATTGGCCGCTAAGCTGTACGGTTCGCCCGGTTCAATCCGCACTGCCGCCCCACAGCTAGGCCAACACACACGCGAGGTTCTAGCAGACGCGGGCTATTCCGATGCCGAGATCGACAGGATGTTTAACGACGGCGCTGCCGCGTGAAGGTGGAGTCTACAGCGGCAGTAGACATCAGGAATCGTGACAGGTCGGATATCGATGCCGTGTTGGCAGAGACCACCAACGCGTCCATACTGACAGCCCCCGTGCACGATTGAACAGAATCTGCGATACTGGTACATGCCGATGACGCTCCGACACCTGCAACCGCTTGAATGGCAGGCACGCGAGCGAGCACGTAGCACAGCTTCGGCGAACATGTGAGAGGCATGACCCAGACTGACAGCATAGAGCAGACGCTCGAGGAGGTCGACGCGTCCACGATGACCAACGCGGACGAGCTGGACGGCACGATCTTCATCTGCGACAATCTGCCGTTCCTGAAATCGCTCGACGACGAGAGCATCGACCTGGTGTGCATCGACCCGCCGTTCGGGAAGAAGCAGACGTTCGAGGGCAAGCTGAAGGATCCGTTGACGCAGGAGGAGTGTCGGATTGAACGCGACATGATGGCATCTTGGGGCGTTTACGATGCTGAGACGGCATACGGTAGGGGAGTTGAGTATCCGGACCAGGAGGGCAGGACGGCCAAGTTCGCGGACATCTGGAGCTTCCGGACGCGCGTCTACGAGGATTGGATGGCCGAGTTGAAAGTCGTCTGCCCAGGGGCGTACTGGCTGATCCATGCCACGCGCCACACGCACAGCGACAGCATAGCCGCGTACATCGCGTTCATGGTTGAGCGGATGCTTGAGATCCGGCGCGTGCTCAAGCCGACAGGTAGCGTCTACCTGCACTGCGACCATGAAGCCAACGCCTACCTTCGCCAGATGATGGACGCGGTCTTCGGTGAGGGTAATTTCCGCAACGAAATAACTTGGCTCCGGCACACTTCCGTACATGGCAGTTTCCAACACGCGCCGAAGCAGTGGGGGCACTTAACGGATACGTTGCTCTTTTACGCGAAGTCCGATGCCACGCCAGTCAAGCCGTATCGGCCGCTCTCACCAGACGAAGCCGAGGAGAAGTTCAATCTCGTTGACGACCAAGGACGCCGATACTACGACGACAGCAATCACATCTGGAACACTCCGGGTATGGAGGCACGTCCGAATCAGTGCTACGAGTGGAAGGGCTACCGAAATCCTCATCCGAGCGGTTGGATGTTGACCAAGCCCAGGTTGGAGGAAGAATACCAGAAGGGTAACATCGTGATACTGCCAAACGGCAGGCTACAACGAAGGATGTACGAGGATGACTTCCGCGGTACGCCCATAGGGAACCTGTGGGCAGACATCAAACCTGTGGCGGGCGATGAACGCACCGGTTACCCGACGCAGAAACCGCAGGCACTCGCAGAACGTATCATCCTGTCCAGTACCGAGCCGGGCGACCTGGTGCTAGACTGTTTCGCTGGTTGCGCGTATGTCCCGGTCGCCGCGCAACTGACCGGACGACGCTGGATCGCCTGCGACATCTCGCCGCGTGCCTGGACCATAGTTCGCAGGCAGTTCCACAAGCATCCCCAATTGGGGATCGTAACCGAGGGCGTGGTGCCACAAGACAATCGGGAGCCGGATGTCAAGCTGCGACCGCAGCTCGCCACGGCCAACAGGACGATCAAAGTGCGCGGCCCCAACCAGCTTCCCTAGCGTCGCGCGCCTGCCGTCTGCGGCATATGACCGGCGTGCGTCTGTCTGAGCCTATGTACAGGCAGAAGCCCAAGGAGACCAGCGACCAGATATGGGACGCGTTCGTGCACGAATGGGGGACCGGATGCTGGTACTGCGGCCGCACCATGGGCGGACATCGCCAGGAGCTGCACCTAGACCACATCGAGCCGAACAGACGCGACGGATCCAACGACGACTGCTGGAACCGCGCATTGGCATGCACGGTGTGCAACAGCAACAAGTCCGACAGACTCACCCCAGAGCAGACGATCCGCCGAGCGCTCGAGGACGGGCTGATCCAGACCGATTCGCTGCACGACGAGGTGTTGCGGGGCTTCAAGCACCGCCACGATTGGGCGAAGCTGCGCTGGGAGACGGAAGTCAAGCCGAATGCGGTATCGTGAGGCGCAACCGGGATTCACAGGGATAAGCAGGATAGGACAGGATTCGGTGCCAGATCCGAGTCTGCGGTAGCTCCTGCACACGGCGACCATGTCGCGCGAGGTTACCACAACAACGACGAGGTGGATCGCGAATCTTCGCCATTGTGTAAACTGAACTTTGGCAGTCATGTACTATAATATTGCTAGGGCGGATTCCCGTTGGAGAGCACAGCATCTCTTGGCTTTTAGGATAGTTAGCGCACATCTAGATGGCGAATGCACTCCGCCCCTTTCTGATATAGAGTGATAAGGCAATGTCCAACGAACTGCCACTGAATACCCGACTTTGCGACCTGCTTGAGGACGCAGGGATCGATGTGCGCGAGGAAGAGCCGCAACCTGATGGTAGCCGGATCGACATCCAGTGCTTCATCGATGGGCACAGCATTGCCATTGAAGCGGAGCACGGATACTCGAACGCCAAGCGTGCGTCTGCGATAGCGGATGCGGATGCCAAGCTCAAGCGTCGGGTGTGTGTGGTAGCCATTGCGCTGGTGTATCCAGATGAAATGCGAAGTCGCAGGGACCTCATTGATGGCGAGGTGCAGGCGTGTGTCAGGACGGCGGACTTCATGCCATCGGCGGGCACGACGCAGTGGCGCAGGATCAAGGTCGGGGAGTTTGCTGAGTATCTGCGGCAGGCACCGAATGAACTGGGTGCGCCGCATGTGCTGGCTGCCAAGGCTGAGGTGGCGATCAAGAAGGCAGCCGCGCAGCTATCTGCCGAAGAGTCTGCTTCCTTGTTGGCCAACATAGGAGAGGTCGCGCGTCAAACGACGGTGGAAGGCGTGCTCACGGACCTCCTTACTGCGATCATGTTCCATGTCAAGCTGGACGCGATCAGGAATCAGGTGGACCCGCTTGCGGATGCGATGAGCGACGACGGTCGGATGTACGAGGGCGAGTGGCCGCCGATGACGGTGCAGCAGTGCATAGATTCGGCACAAGTGGCGCAGAACTTCAGGTCGGCTTGGGTGAGTTGGCTAGCGGTTGACTACCGTCAAATCCTTGAATGGAGCTGCTCTATCGTTGATGCGATGCCCGTCGGTCCTTCGCGGAACACCGCGTTACAGATATTGGCCGAGGCCGCGATAGACATACAGAGCACCGCGGGCGGACAACATCATGACCTGGTAGGCATCACGTTCTGCCAGTCGCTCAAGAGCGCGAAGAATGACGGGTCAATGTACACAACCATACCGGCCGCCACGATGTTGGTGAATCTGATGTTCGATGATGCGGATGTCGATTGGGAGGACTACGACTCTGTGTCATCGTTGCGCATTGTGGATTTCGCTTGCGGGACCGGGACGTTGCTGATAGCTGCCGCGAACTACATCTTGCAACACGAGAAGACTGGCCGGCGGGATGATATCGCCCGCGGGTTGCTGGAGCAGATGCTGTACGGCTTCGATGTGAACAACAGGGCGATATTCCAGACGGCGACTGGTCTGGGGATGATCGCTCCTCGGGTGGCGTTCATGGAGATGCATCTTTACAGCTTGGTACTCGGGATCGACAAAGACGGCAATGGCAAGCTCGGCTCGCTGGAGATGCTAGAGGGTATTAACCAGCTGAGTCTGAATCCCCGTCCGACGATCGGCCAGCGGATCGATGCGGCACCTGCGCCGATCGAGACTTCCACTTTCACGATGGCGATCATGAATCCGCCTTACACGAGGAACAGCAAGCGACATCATCAATTTCCGAAAGACATCAAGAGTGCGCTGTCACGCCGCGAAGACGAGTTATATCAAGGGACGAGCATCTCGCACACCGGCAACATCGGTGGTTTCGTGCTACTAGCTGACAAGCGTCTTGCAATGGAAGGCGGGCGCCTTGCGTTGGTCGGACCGACAGCCTGGGCGGCTGGCAAGTCAGGTGCGGGCATCCGCAAAGACCTGGCCGAGCGCTTCCACATCAAGTATCTGATCGTTTCGTACGACCCTCGGCGTATCTACCACTCGGGGAACACATCGATCGGTGAGATGTTGCTGGTAGCTGAGCGCAAGCGGCAGGACGAAGACCGTCCCACGACGGTCGTCAAATTGACGACTAACCCCCAGACTGCGAGTGATGCGGCGGCTTGCGTCGCCAGCATCGTGAGCGATATGGGTTCGAATCCAGAGTGGGGCTTCGTCGACTCGATTCCGAGAGACAGGATTGAGAAGGGTGACTGGAGTGCGCTCCAGTTTGCCAGCAACGATCTCTATGATTTCGCTACGACGCAACTGTGGCAGAAGACGTTGGGCAAGCTGGTGGAGGTGACGACGATTGGTCGCCGGGTTCATGAGCACATGAAGAAGTGCAACCCTAAGGAGTCCCACGCTACACCGGCGCTCTATGACCACAATGTGCAACATTGCGATCGGTTGCTGGTGCCGCCGGACGAGTATGTCAACCCGAAATCCGGCAACAAGAGGGCGCTGAAATATCTCAACCGGGTCCATCGGCTGAAGTTGCCCTCGCGCCTTAGCTTGACATCGGTCAAGAATGTGGCGTGTCTGACTACCGTTCCCTCAGTTGGTGCGGCTTGGCAGAGCGGGGTTCCTGTGATTAACGGCAACCACGCTCCCGAGGATGTAGAGAAGGCAATCGCAATGATTCTCAACAGCACGCCAGGTAAGGTCGGCATGTTGCTCGTTAGAACGAATCTCAAGCCATCTTACCCATCGTTTTCTATCGATGAACTTCTTCGGATACCCATGCCCGCGGTGGGCAAGCTTGGTACGGAGCAGATGGCTACTCTCACTGATGCGTTTGATGAGTTGGCGGGAGTACCGCGCCTGTCGTTTCCGTACGCGCATGAGTGCCGTGTTCAGCTGGCGATTGATGACGCGGTTTGCGAGGCTTTGGACTTTGATAAGGAGCTGTGCCGCGAGGCCAGACATCTGCTGGCGCGCGAGCCCATGGTCACAGGCAAACCTTACGAGTTCAACCCCGTTACGCAGCCGCAGATCGTCTAACGGCCGCACCTGGCCTATCCTGCTTATCCCTGTTAATGCCCTGTCCAATCACATCACTCGGCGATGGTCCTGGCGTAATTGATGATGTGCCATATCTCGTCCGAAGTTAACTCGCCCGAACGCGCTACCATCGCCGTACCATCGATCCCATTCGCGATGAAATCGTATATCTCGGCGTCTGTGTGCAACGGAACGTGCACCGCGAGATCAGACGGCGCCGGGTCCAGCGCCGCCGCGGCTGCACCGTCGCCGCGACCCGAGTCACCGTGACACGACGCACACGAAACCGCATAGAGAGCCTTGCCAGATGCCACCGACTCCTGCGTCGGCGGCCAGGGGTTACGCAGGTTATCAGCTGTAACGCCTAATCCTAGGGTCCACGGGTTAACCGCCGCCAACACGCCTACAACCATCATTAGCGCGCCCGTATAGCCAGCTAGACCTGGCCTCCCGATTATCCGACGCAGGTCGACAACCCCAGCGTTCACACTGCCCACCGCCCGCGTCGCCACCAGCGCAAGCCCAATCACTACAACGACGATACCCAGCATCGCCGACGATTGGTTGAAACTCGCGCGGATTTGATCAGTCGCAACGACCGTGGAGCGAGCCGAGAACCGAAACGCCACACTTGAATCGAAGGCATCAGTCCTGATGACGTTGACCTCGACCTGATACGCGCCGCCAACTGATAACTGCACTCCATCAGACATCCAAATTCCATCACCCGCGCGGGTTAGCGGCTCGAAAGCCTCACCGAACTCCCCGTCGAGAAAACGAATCCGAGCGCGCACCTGCTCCACGGACGTGAACGCCGCACCAGAATCGTCGGTGATCGATACGGTCAAGCTGTTCGCACCTACGGTTCCAGGCTCCAGTCTGACCGTGATATCCGCACCATCTATAGTCTCACGTCGCACCACCTCATCTGCGATCCCGATGCCACTGCGCTCCGCGTACTGTCGCGCAGGTTCGAGGCTCGCCAACCATCCCGCCGCGAGCAACGCCAATACCGCGATACCAACCTCTGCCGCCACAGTCCGTGACAGCACATCAACCGACTCCAGCCGCCGTGCAACCTTGACCATGTTGTAACCTGCAATGCCGACCAGTGGAACCGTCAGCGCAACCTTCGCCATCAGCACCAATCCGTAAGGTGTCGCCAGTGCATCAGGGATGGCAACCTGCATCAGCGCAGAGAGGGCACCGGATGCGAACAGCGCGGCGGCAGACACAAGCGCGAACGGCGTGAAACGTCGCGCTGCCGCACCCATGAAACGCAGCGACTGCCGCCGATCACCTGCCCCGCGCAACGAAAACGCAACAGCAAACAGGTAAACCAACCCGCCAGTCCAAATCGCCGCGCCTACGATATGAACCGCATCACCCGCGATGGCGATCCAGCGCACATCCAAAGGTGCCGCGGCAGAATGGCTGGCAAGCGAGACCAACACCAAGTAGGCAACCCCGGCCGCCAACGCTAGCGCACCAAAGATCGAATCGGTCGCAAGTACGCTTGCCACATCAGAATCTTCACTCGCGTCGTCAACTTGACGACTACGCACTACATGCGCTACCAGCAGGAGACACACGCCAACAGCCGCCGCCAATGTCTTCAGCATCCAGTTCGTACCCCACGTGCTCCCGGTCGCGACCTCAGGCAATCCGCCGATGAACGAAGCGAACCCTAACGAGCTCCAGTCCAGAATGATCGCCCCCTGTTGCACCAGCTGCGCCAACTGCGCGCCCACCAGCACGACACCTAGCACTAACATGGCACGTGTTGCCAACACGCTTGCACGCCGAGCAAACCCGCTTGACTGCGTGTTGCTCGCCGGACTTGCCAACAGGTTGGAAACGACGAACATCTCGAACATCAACCCGCCCACGATGGCAGCGATCGCAACGTATGCAACCCAGCGAATGAATGGGTCAGTAGGTGATTGCAGTAGCGATTGATCAGCGGACTCAACAACCGTCCCGGCGCCGAGCGGTTCGCCGACAGAAAACAGATACGAACCGACGACGCGATGCCCGTCGATCGTAGACACATTGCGCCAGACGACGGTGTACGTCCCGAGCTCCAACGGAACAAGGGCGCGCCACATCGCCTGAGGCTCCGTCGCATCGAAGACAGTATCCCCCGCCGTCATCTCCTCGCCGGCGGAATTGAGCACCGATATCGTACTGAAACGCGGCTCGATAGGCTCCGTGAACCAGATGATCACCCGCTCTGGCGCAACATCAAGCTCATCATCCGGCGCAGGGACGGCGCGCAGCTGGTTGGCATGTGCAGACGCGTCAGGCGCCCAAATCGACAGGGCTGCACCAGCAATGGCTAGCGCGACTACGATAACGATGGGCGAGATATGCCGCAACGGATTAACAACAACCTGTGATTCTGCAAACTCGGTCTCCGCCGCCCAATGCCTGTTAGCACGCCTGCGACGACCAGCGCGAAGTTTACAATCCCAGCCGCTCGGCGAACGGTCCGCGACGACCGGTCAGTCTGACTCCTCAGTGCGCGTTCGTTTGCGCCGTCGGGACAGTTGCTCGCGGCGACGTTTGTTGCCGCTTGACCACGCCAAGAAACCAAGTAACGCCACGACAGAGAAGATGCCGATTACGGTACCGACCTCGTCCCAGTAACCGACTCGGCCGTGCATTAGTGGCAGATTTGTTAGGACGAAGGCGAGCATACCGTGATCCACCGGCCTACGCCGATTCTGGTGGCAGCGCCCACCGACGCAATCCGTTGTCTTCGCCGCGCAACACCCAGCATCCTATGTTGACTCGTTACGGGTGCGAGTCACCAAGAACGCGTAACCTCCGAGAGCTGCGCCCGCAATGCCGGCCAACGCGGCGACTATGGCGAGACCAAGCGCGATGTTTGCAGAGTTACTGCCGCGTCGCGCCTCATCGGTTGCAACAGCCGCCTCGTCCTGCGCACCGTAGACCGCATTCTCCAACTGGCGCGCACTACGGAACGAGTTCGGGAACTGAATCGCATCCGCCGACTCAACAGTGTCAAACGTCTCAGGACCCGCCGTGAATGTCTCGTCAACCGACTCGCCCTCAATATCGCCGTGTATGCGGAACTCATACTCGCCAATCGCGGTGGGTATGAAAGTTGCCTCATAACGGCCAGGGATCGTTTCAGACTCCCTGAACGATAGCGTTACCAAGCCACCCGTTGCCAGGTGGGACACATCAACCTGTAGCGTCTCTGCCAATCCCGTAACCGCATCGCCGGCTTCCCCTTTCGCCATCGCCATCATGCCGCCCGACTCGCCCGTCATCGAAGACAGAGGTCCACTCATCACCGATGCCGCAAAGTTGGTGTTGTTTGACCAGACGACCGTATCGCCAACTCCAACATCGACCATCTCCTGCGACAACCCATCCGCTGTCACGTCGACTGTGTACTCGCTACCATCACCATCGTCTGGGCTCACGGACACCAGGCCCTCGAAGTCTCCAGGATGGATGTGGTACGGCAAGTCCAGCCCGCGCAGGTCCTCGGTGACCTCAAACGTGAACGTAGTTCCCTGGTTAAGTGTGGGCGAGTGGAAGTGTGCGCCGTGTGCCTCAACATCCGCAACGAACTCCAACGCCAATGCGTCAGCATCCGCGCCATCCGCATCGTCGTCAGCATCACCTGCGCCGGCCGACGCGTCACCGTCTCCGCCTGCGTGCATCGACTCGCCGTCGGCATCGTTTGCATCGCCGGAACCCTCCGATGACACCGCACGCGTTACCGTCAACGAGACGCCATTGAGCATCCCCTCGTATGCCGGTTCGTTGATGAATCCAACATCTAGCTCGTAACTTCCAACCTCTCGCCCTTCATGCGCCAACACTAACTGCGCTGACACAACGGAAAGCACCACTGCACCCACGAGCAGAGCGACCAGAGCCAACGCGCTGGACTTCCGCGGTGCGATGTACGAAATGACGGCTTGCATCGGTGTTGTTACCTCCTTATGTAACTGATCAACCGGTCGCGATATCGGTATCGAATCCCGGTCCGCGTTAGATACGAATCTCGATTCGCCACGGTTTGACACTATCCACAGCGACGTTAAACGCGAAATGAACTCCACGCCAAAGTAAATCAAGCTGGACTCGGCGCGTACGCATTCGCCAACGTTCTGAGATCAAAGCCCGCCGGCACCGAACCGGTGGCGTAGTCGTACAATGCAGCCTTGAAGATGCCCTCAAGTGTCTGCACGACCGCGATCGCCAACCCGACCAGCAGAACACCGACAATTACGCCCGCCGCGGGTAGCACCATGAAAAGCAGTATCGCAGGTATCGCAGCACCGATTAACGCGACCAGATACACGATGAAGAAACCGAACGTGGCAGCGATCTGACGACCCCACGTCTGGCGGACAATCGACACTGATCGTTTGATGCCAGAGATCGGACCGTGACCCTCAGCAACCATAACCGGCACCACGAAGAACGTGAAGAACTCCCACGCACCGCCAATGAGACGCGTCACGAGATCGGTGATGAAGTTGTTGCCGCGCGCACGCAACGCCTGAAGTATCGTCTGCACCGTCGCAGATATAAGCGCCCACAGGAAGATGTGGTGAATATGCTTGGCAGCATGCGACAGGCCGGAACCGATCGTAGGGTCGCCACCGCGCAGACGCTCCAACGCTGCTGATACCAGTGCCGCATTGAAAAACACCGTGATTAGATACGCCAACACCAAGAAACCGAACATCGTGCCCCAGCCCGCAACAGTGTTCATGGTGTCCTGATCCACGATTCCCGACGCGTATCCCGCAAACCCTAGCAGTAGCAGGCCGACAGCCGACATGACAGGGAAGGCCACCAACTCCCGATCTTGCATCAGCACACCCCAACTCATCTTCATCAACGAAAAGGTATGACCTATAGTCTGGAACATGTCAAAAATCCTGTGCTGCGGTGTTATTGGCGGCCGCGCCTTATGAAAAGTGTAATGTAGCGTGATAACCGTGACCGCCATCAACCGCGCAGAAACTCCGAAGTTACACTTACCGCTATCTTGACGGGAACACCGTTTTGCCCGAATTGCCGAACAGTTCCGACCTGCTACGCGCCGCAATCGAGGCGCGCAAACGTGCTTCGGATGTGTTGCTCCAACGGTTCGCAAACCGAGGGCAACCTCTGACCTCGTGGGAAAAGTCACCAGGAGCACTCGTTACCGATGCAGATATCTCCTCTGATGATGCCATCGCATGCGCCTTGAGAGAGTGCAACGCAGGCGGCAAGATCATCTCCGAGGAGACTCCCTCAACCTTGAGCTCCGACTCGCCAGTCGAATGGCTGGTTGACCCCCTGTGCGGCACAGTGCCATTCAGCACCGGCATGACCCACTGGGGCATCAACATCGCAGCACGAATCGGTCCAACACTGGTCGCTTCGTCGTTCGCAACTCCAGTCTCGGGTGATGCCATAGACACAGTGCAAGACTCTAAGCCAACGCAAGACGACAGACCGGTTACATCAAACAATCCACATCACAGTCTCGCCGACGCGACGATCGGCGTTGAGATCGATGGGAAGGATGTCTGGGAAAGACTTGCGACGCACGGCAAGCTGAGGTGGCTGTCAAAGGTTGGGCAGGCCAACTCTTTCGCATCCGCTGCATACCCCTTAATGCAGGTCTGCCTAGGACGCATGGCGGGTGTAGTCTTCTATCGCATCGAGCCGATGCACATCGCCGCCGGGGCGTTAGCAGCCACGAATCTAGGCATCAAAGTGACCGACGGCAGAGGAGGCAACATCGATTGGTCGTCCAACGATGAGGTACCAATGTTCGTGGTCGCATGGGGCGCGGTCCACTCCGAACTAATTGACGCGATCGCAAACTGCCAGTGAGCACCGTGTTGCGAACACACTGATCCCATTCTGGCGGGACAATCCGTCAGGCGATCAACCTGCCTGCCAGAGTGTCCAGCCGCGCCTCGGTGCAACCGTCGAACGGAACGGTGCTGACGACAGCGTTGCCCAGCATGATCATCGTCGCCGCACCTCCCGCGGCACGCGCTTGTGCGATCCCAGACTTCACGCGCCTATCCTGTAGCAACCCGCTACTCGTGGCGAACCCTAGGGCAACATCCATGAGCTGATTCAACATCCCGCGCTGGTCGCCCTGCATCAGCTTCGCAATCGTCTCCAGCGCGGCATCTGCTGCTGCATTGATGCGACTATGGTTTGAATCGTCTTCAAGCACTTCCTTCGTCGAGATCGGCCCGAAGTAACGCCAATAAACCGGTTGCGGTGCCAACGGAATGCGGACAGCGTCAAGCGGGTTGCCCTCCGTAACTTTCACCAAGCATCCCCCCATGTGTTGCGCACAAACATCTCCGAGACCGGTCAGATTCTCAACCTCTGCAACATGCGCGATTGAAGCCAGCTCAAACTTTGACATGGCGCTGCCCATAAGTGCATTGGTAGCCATACATGCTGCGAAGGCGGACGCACCACTGAGACCAAACCCGCTGCTCAGCGGCAACTCAGTCTGGATATCGACCGCGAGCGGTGCATCCGTCAGCCGCCGCGTCGCGTCTATCACCGTCGGAAACTCGATGCGACCGCCGTTGAAGTAAACCGCCGATGCCCCAGATTCAAGCCGTGAGACCGTTACCTCAACACCGTCCGACACCGTGAAACCCCAGCCCAACGAGTGCGCCTTGGCAGGATCAGGATCGGCGATAACCTTGAAGATGCCAGACACGTTACCCGGCGCGAAAGCACGGGCAACAGACGTGTGAGTAGGTGATGCCGTCAAGTCAAGGATCGAACGTCCAGACAACGGATGCCCAGATTAGCCTTCGCTACGCAACACAAGCGGCGAACGTCAATATCAGCCAGTAAAGACAGTGCCCTTCAGCAGCTTGGCCTCATCGCTTGCCATGAATGCGACGATCTCTGCCACATCCGCAGGCGAAGTCAACTGTTCAATCGCAGGCGGCGCATCTTGCGGACGACCTGCGATCCGTGCAGACTCCTCTATCTGCGCGATCTTCAACGGTGTCGAGACCGAACCCGGGGCGATGTCGTTCACGCGGATGCCATGCTCGCCGAGGTACTGTTGCATGACCATCGTGAAACCGTGAACTCCGCCTTTGCTAGCACCATACGCGTAAGAGGAAGAGCCGCCCTTCACTCCCGCGCCAGACGCTGCCAGAATGATCACTCCACGATCCTGCCACGGCCGCTTCATCATCTCAGCCACAACATACTTCGCCATCACGAACGTCCCGCGCAGGTTGATATCAAGGACCGTGTCCCAAGTCTCCTCAGTGAAAACATCCAGCGGCACGCTCGCTCCCTGCAGAACCCCCGCGAAATGCAGCAACACATCTATCTCGCCCATCCAGCCCTTGGCTGCCGTCACACTGCCGGACACATTCGTCTCGTCCCGAACATCCACGCTCCAGAAGCGCGCCATACCGCCGTCGTTGTTGATCTGATCGACCGCTTCCTTACCCGCCTCGTTGTTCGTATCGAATATCGATACCGTCGCACCAAGTTGGGCTACACGATCCGCCGAGGCACGACCGATACCGGTCGAACCGCCCGTAACGATGATCCGCTTGCCGCTTAAGTTCACTGGCATAGGTTGTTGCTCCCTTCCATAAGGTGCTGATGATGTTTTCGGCCGTCGACGGGTACAGAACCCGCGATCAAGCCGCGCTTCCTACTCGTTGATCGCTGGAGCCGGGCTCGCATTGTCGCGTCAGGAACATCGAAACAGACCTGCAGGAATTCAGTAGCTCTGCTCAGTCCCACTCGATGCCGGCACTCTCGGCGGCACGGCGGATGCCCGCGCCAGCGGCGGGTATCAGATGGTCAGGATAGTGCTCCACCATGACATGGATGTCCGGCGCAACTCGTTGCAATCCCCTCAGCAACGCGACATTGTCCAGCAACGCATCTGGCGCGCCGATTACCTCTTCCTCGAAGTGCGGCAACAGAGCATCAACGACCTTGAAGTCCTTCGCATCGCACCCGATAATCTCATCACTCATGAGATCGATGCACTCGGATATCAGCGAAGTTGTGTCATACGCGACATCAAGCGATGCGACCAGGTTGACGGGGTCCATGTTGAACCTGAGTGCCGGCATTGCCACTGCATCAAAGAACTCGCGCACTCGCTTAGGGCTGTACAACGGCGATACCACTCCCGCCTCCACTGCCAGCGCCACACCCTCAGCGTCAGCGACCGCACTAGCACGCTTCGCGCTGTCCACCAATCTCTCTAGCGTCGCATCAGAACGGTTCTCCTTGTGCGGGAGCCACGCACCGTTGGGGTTGAGGCTCCCCGGCCGGAAGTAGCTGGTTGGGCAACCCAGACGCGCTGACAATCTGACTGTATCGATCAGAAACTGCACCGCCCGAGCACGCACAGCATCGTCATCGCTACAGAGTCCACCGCCGTAACCACCGCGTGTCATGGGCATCACAAGGCCGTGGTCGGCAAAAAGCCCCTTGACTCGCGCAACATCCTGCTCACTGTCGTGGCTCGCGTCTGCTACCGTCAACATGGCGGTCTTGAAACCGTTCGCCGTGACATTGCGCAACTTGCCCGCAGTTACGCCAGTCCAGTCGCCGTGAAGGAATCCTGATACACCAAGCAACATGGTTAACTAGTCCTCCAAGCCTCGCATTAACTCAACAGACACGCATGCCGCTGAGAAGATTGATTCTGTAGCATCCAGCCATCGCAATATTCCGCGCCAACGAAAGTATTACGATTCTAATACGGCAATCGCCGCTTAGCTCATAACGATTGCACGCCATTCTCAACACCTTGCCATGAACTCCCCCGAAGCCAACGTCATCCTCGATGTCAGCCAGCTCGGCGAACTCGTAGGGCGAGTTGCGGATGACCTAGAAGCCGGTAACGCCGAAGAGGCACGGACGGCATTAACGCCGCTACGCTCAGCAGACTTGGCAGCAGTTTTGGCAGAGCTGCCGGAATCGCTCCTGCCCGAGGCGCTCGAACTGCTGGACAACCGCGCACTCGCAGCCGCACTCGGGATGCTCAACTCCATCGATGCAGGAGCAGTATTCAAAGCCATAAACCTCGATCGACGCGCCAGCGTCCTAGAGCATGCAGACCCGGAAGACGCCGCAGACATGCTGCACACCGTCGATTTCAACGAGGCGGGACACACACTCGTCCATATGTCGAACTCCGAAGCCATCGGCGAACTCCTAGTCCACAGAGACGAAGATGCCGGCGGGTTGATGTCTCCAGACTTCATCACACTACGGAACTACTGGACCGCAAGACACGCCCTAAGAGTGTTGCGTGATGGTGCACCGAGGCCGGAAGCTCTCAGGCAGCTCTACGTCATCGATGCTCAAGACCAACTCGTCGGACGGCTGGAGCTGTCTACTATCGTCTTCGCCAACCCCGGTTCGACCATGTCCGACATCATGAACCCCGATGTAATCTCCGTCTCCGCAACCGACGACCAGGAAGAAGCGGTACGCGTCATGGAACGCTACCAGCTAGTGTCGGTGCCGGTAACAAACGCTGCAAACCAGCTGGAAGGTGTGATCGGAGTGAGCGACCTGGTCAACGTAGCAGAGCAGGAAGCCACTGAGGACATGCTGCGAATCATCGGCGTTACTGGACCAATCACATCCCAGCGCAAGTTCACCGAATCCGTGCGAAACAGGCTCCCATGGCTAATGCTCAACCTCGCCACCGTTCTAGTCGCCGGTTTCGCCCTCAGTTGGTTCGAACCAACCCTAGACTCCCTAGCAGTGCTGGCAGTCTTCCTGCCCGTCGTGATGGGGCAAGCAGGCATCGCAGGAACACAGACCCTCACAATCATCGTAAGGATGCTAGCTCTCGGCGACCGACCATTCAGCGTACCGCGCATGTTGATCGACGAGCTGATACTCGGGATCGCGCAGGGGCTCTTCGTTGGCGCAGTACTCGGCGCAATCGTCTACTTCTGGCAACGAGACGGCGCATTGACCATCCTGGTAACAGTCTCGATGGTACTGAACCTAGCCGTCGCTGCATTAGCGGGCGTGATAGTGCCTTCCGTGTTGCGGGTCGTCAAGGTAGACCCGGCAACCGCATCAGCGGTATTCGTAACCACTGCCACCGACGTATGCGGAATCGTCCTCTACCTAGGCCTGGCAACAGCATTCCTAGCGACGCTAGTACGCTGACCCACTCCCAGAATTAACAGGGATAGGCAGAATACGCAGGATTATCCTGCCCTATCCTGTATATACTTGTTAATTCCCTAGTGATCATTTGACCTGAGGACGCATCTGCAATGCCTACCATACGCCATCCTTTGATTGTCCAGTTCCTGCGAGTCGGCGTTGTGTCTGCGCTGGCCGCTGTCGCAGTGGCGGCGATCGTGGTTGTTGAGTTCCCTGGCGATCGTGCTAGCGCGCAGGCCGGGTCGCAGACAGCAGTGCGTGAACCGACTGCTGTCTGCACTACTCCGGGTGCGAACCCTGGCGATCCGCCAGTGGAGGGCTTTTTGCATGGCAAGACTGAGAAAGTCGTTGACGTGCTGGTGGAGATCATGAACAGTGCTGCTGGCCCCGGAGACGCTGTTATTACGCACTGCAGGGATGCTACTGAGTTCAACCTCCGTCGGATTGGCGGCCGTGTTGATCTGAGTAACATGGGTTTGAGAGAGATCCGGAGCGGGGATTTTGACGGGATTGACCGCGCCAACGCGCGCATTGTCTTGGACTTGAGCGGCAACGAGCTGACGACGTTGCCGTCCGATGCTTTCCTGGGGCCGGTTTCGATCGTCACCGTGAATCTGTCAGACAATGCGATTACGTCGCTTCCGTCGGACACGTTCGACGATGTTAAGGACACCTTGGTTAACGTGTTCCTTAATGGGAACGAGCTGACGACGTTGCGATCGGGCACGCTGAGCGGGATGCCCAACGTTCTATCCGTTCGGTTAGATGGGAACGCGATCACATCGTTGCCGGCTAACACGTTTGACGGTAACACATCGATGACCGGTCTCAACTTGGCAGACAACTTCCTGAAGTCAGATGGTTTGGGGTTCCTCACGCGCACGGGATTCACGAGTCTGAGGACCCTGTATTTGAACGACAACGTTCTGACGCATGGTAGTACGGGCTCGGACGCTGACATTCCGTCCGGGGCTTTCAGCAATCACACTGGTTTACTCGAAGTTCGGCTCAGTAATAACAGGCTGAGGA
Organism: Dehalococcoidia bacterium; assembly: GCA_965200145.1. Taxonomy (GTDB): domain Bacteria; phylum Chloroflexota; class Dehalococcoidia; order Lucifugimonadales; family Lucifugimonadaceae; genus CBDATG01. Next base: position 704,231 of record CBDATG010000003.1, on the reverse strand, counting down.
CACTGCCTGCGAACGCCTTTACGGGCTTGGGGAGCTTGGGGTTCCTCACTGTGAATTCGAATCTGCTTGCGAATTTGCCATCGAATGCCTTCACTGGCTTGACGGGTTTGGTGGGTTTGGGTCTAGATGACAACCTGCTCTCCACGACTACAGGTGGTTTCAGCCCGTCGGTGTTCTCCCCGCTGACGAGTCTTGGCTCGGCTTCCAACCAGGGATTGGGTGTCCGCTCAAACGGTTTCTCTGCGACGGAGAATACGGCGATCACGAACTACATCGTTCCTGCCAACGGTTTCGGTGCCAGTGTCAATGTGCAGACGGGTACCATTCCATTGCCGCCGTACCCGAATCGGAGTGCGCCAAGAACGGTCACCAACCCGGCGGCATCTACTTGCGGTACCAGTCCTCTCCAGGGGCGGAGTCAGTGGCTGGTTACGAAAATCGTGAGAGACCTCTCGAGTCGGGAGACCTGCGCGGATGTCACGACGGATGACTTGGCTGGTATCAGGACCCTGTCTGTCACGAGTGTTCGGATTCCGGGTTTCACTGCGAACGACTTTGCCGGCATGACAAGGTTGCGCTCGCTGACTCTAGGCGGGACGGCGGACACTACTAAGATCTTGTCATTGCCGTCTGGACTGTTCTCTGCGAACACAAAGCTGCGTGTGCTGAAGCTGCCGTACAACTACCTGACGGCTTGGCCGACGGGTGCGCTGAGCGGTCTGACCAACCTGCGTGAGCTAGACCTCAGCTACAACCAGATCCCATCGATTCCTGCCGGCGCGCTTGCCTCATTCACGAAGCTCCGAGTGTTGAATCTGCGCGGTAACCAGATTGCGACTGTGCCGGATGCTGTGTTCCAGGGAGCTTCTTCGTTGCGTCAATTGTGGTTGGATGGCAACCCCTGGACGGGCTTGACGGGCTTGAGCATTGGGCACTTTGCGCATCGCAGCTTGACGAGTCTGCGTGATCTTCGCGTAGGTACGCCGTTGGCGCGCGCCTCGGCGGCTGACCAGGCCAACTTGGAGTCTGTACTGCCAGCGATAGGAGTTGGTTACTGGCCTGCGGCGCTGATGACGGAGCCGCCGCCTACACCTACGCCCACTCCGACTCCGACTGCGACATCAACTCCGACGCGTGATGAGCGCATAGAGCTAGCGATTGTGAGTCGCATTGCGCCGACGGTTCGCACACTGTCGGTAACGGCAGGCGATCGCATCCGCCTAGAGTTTTCAGTGTGGGATATACAGGATGGCAGGGATGACGACTTGATCCAGGAGCGCAACGTTCCGATCAGCTGGTCTGATGACGACGGTGCTGGAACGTTCACGGAGTTCGGCGGTTCTACGACGAACGGCAATGGAGAAGCGGACGACCGCGTAGTGATATACACTGCGCCGAGTCTGCCTGGGCGTTATGTAGTCACGGCAGCATTCGTGCAGTCGTGGCGTTGCGACGGCTCGGCGACCGATTGCGCTGCGACATTCACGGTGAGTGTGCAGCGAGCGGCGGTGGCGGCAACGCCAGTGGCGCCCTGCCCGACGACGGGACAGGTGGCTGACACGATCGCCGATGCTGACGGCGCGCAGTATGCAGCGGTGACGCCAGCTGAGGGCGGTAGGTTCGACGGTGGCGATGGTTCGGGAATCTACCTGACGGTTCCGGCGGGAGCATTGCCGGACTGCGAAGTCATCGGTATCAGGATGTACTCGCTCGGACCGTCATCGGCATACATGTCGGGGGTGCAGACAGTGCTGGCTGGCGACACGTATCGCGTTGCGGCGGTGAACCGTTCCACCGGCCAGCCGCTGGAGGGCTTCCAGATGTCGCAGCCGGCGCGCGTGTGCGTGCCGCTACCGGACATGTTCCGCCAGAACCTCACGGGCGTGAACATGGTGCGGCACATAGGCGATGTGGCATCACCGCTGACCAGCGCGATAGTGTCTGACGATGTCAACGGCCTGAGCGTGTGCGGCAACGTGAGTCTGCTGCCGTCCGATGTGACAGTAGCAGGACCGGCCAGCGCCGCGGTGCCAACCCCAGCGCCCACGCCATCAGTAGACTCCGAGCTACCAGAAGCAGGCGGCACCGCCCCCAGCTACGCATGGGTGTTGCTGGCACTACTACTAGGCATACTAGCACTAACAGGGATAAGCAGGATCCGCAGGATTATCCTGCATATCCCTGTTAATCGCGGGCAAGGAGCACCGTACCGCGCTTCGTCAGCGTCCTGATCTCGCGCGCCGTTAGCTTGACCCTGTGCTCGGTGCCGTCGAGCCGCACCCTGCGCGACTGCAAGTTCGGCTTGAACTGACGCTTCGTTGCGTTCATCGCATGGCTGCGGTTGTGACCGAACTGCGGCTTCGGTCGCGGACCCAGCCTCAACGCTGCACGAATCTGTTCCTGTGAAAGTGACATGGCGGAATTTTCTTTGAAATCGTAATCAGAATCAACTGCATGACTACAACGCCACGCGTCTTTCAAGGATAACATTTTCTGTAACCGTCACGCGCTAGCTAACGCAAACGCAGACGCAACAACGGAACCACGCAGAGACACACGAATGCAGCCCAAAGACTTCACAACACGATACACAACGTGGTTCGCAGACGACGATGCATATGCCACGCAGACACTCCGAGGGCTCATCCGCGCTTCCACCACCGTCATTGAGGCAAACCGCAACGTCCTGAACGCCCTCAACGTATTCCCAGTCCCAGACGGCGACACTGGCACCAACATGCTGCTGACACTCCGCAACATCGAGGAGCAACTGGACGCACACCCTGCCTCGACGTTCGCCGAGACAGTCAACAACATGGCACGCGCCGCACTGCTAGGCGCTCGCGGCAACAGCGGACTCATTCTCGCACAGCTGTTCCGCGGCATGAGGGTCGGCCTCCAAGACGCAACATCCATCACCGGCTCCAATTTCGCAGAGTCACTAGCTGCCGCTACCGAACTGGCATACAAAGCCGTCCCGCAACCGCGCGAAGGCACCATGCTTACCGTCATCCGTGAGTCAGCGGCCGCCGCCACGCAGGCCGCCAGTGAACTCCCCGACACCGACAGCCTGGCACTCGTAGTCGAGCGAGCGGCAGACGAAGCCATGCAGAGCGTAGAGCGCACGCCAGAGCTCCTTGAAGTCTTAAAGCAGGCGGGAGTCATCGACTCCGGCGGTTGGGGACTCGCCATGATGTTTGAGAGCATGTACCGATACCTAAACGGCGAAGGCGAGGTCACGATCGTCCTAGATCCCCCAGCAACGAACATCACCGCAAACACCGACTTCAGCAGGACAGGCATAACCATCGACCAGTCTTTCGTCGATTCCATCGAGGAAGAAGAGTGGGGATACTGCACCGTATTCGCAGTCGAAGGCTCAGACCTGGACTTGGAGCAGATACGAGCCGACATGGACGGCATTGGTAGCTCTCCCGTTATCGCCGGCGACGACACGCTGGTCAAGGTACACCTGCACACCGAAGACCCCGGTCAGGCCCTGACTGCAGGAGTCCGACACGGCGCACTGTCAAACATCGACATCAACAACATGGATGTCCAAGCCGCCGAGTGGTCCGCGGACAGACTCTCCGACGCCGACGCAGCCAGCGCAACACCTGCCGCGATTGAGATCGGCGTGCTCGCAGTAGTCCAGGGCGACGGAATGGTCGCATACTTCCACGGCGTAGCACCGGGCGCAGTCAGCATCGTCGAAGGCGGCGACACACTCAACCCAAGCGTCGAAGAGCTCCTAAGCGGCCTCGATGCCGTGCCGTCAGACACCGTCATCGTGCTACCGAACAACAAGAACGTCATCGGCGCCGCACAACAAGCCGCCGAGCTGACCGACAAGACAGCACAAGTCATACCAACTACAACCATGCAGGCAGGCATAGCAGCCATCGGTGCGTTCGACCCAGACGCAGACATCGAAGACAACGTAGCAGAGATGTCCGACATGCTCAACGACCTGCACGTAGGCGATGTGTTCATGTCCCAACGCGATGCCCAGTACGGGGATGTAGAGGTCAAGCAGGGCGAGTACATGGTCCGAGTAGACGGCACACCCGTAGGCGCTTCCAACGACGAAGTAGACCTGCTAGTAAAAGGCGTATGCTCTACCATGCACCACGGCGCATCTGTCTACATCTTCACCGGCGCGGACCAAGACCAACGCCGCGCATCAGAAGCCATCAAACGCCTGCGCCAAGCCACCACACAGTACAACAGAGTGGAAGTAAAACTAATAGACGCCGGCCAACCGAACTACAACTTCCTATTCTCAATCGAATAAATCCTGCCATATCCCTGTGAATTCCTTCGTCCACCTTCACAACCACTCCGAGTACTCACTACTCGACGGATACGGACACGTCTCCGACATGGTCCAGCGCGCCGCCGACCTCGGCCAGCCCGCCATGGCGCTGACAGACCACGGCAACCTATACGCCGCAATCGACTTCTTCAAGGCAGCCAAAGCTCGCGGCGTAAAGCCGATCATCGGCATGGAAGGTTACGTCGCTTTCGGCTCAAGATTCGACCGATCGCCAAACGAAGGCGCACGCGGCGGCTCACAGCCGCACTTGACCATGCTCTCAGAGTCCGACAAGGGCTACCAGAACCTCATGGAACTCTCCACAAAGGCGTTTATGGAGGGCTACTACTACCGACCGCGCGTCGACCGTGAGCTGCTGGCAACACACAACGAAGGCCTCATCGTCCTGTCGGGTTGCCTCTCTGGCGAGCTCGCACGCGCAATCCTACGCAACGAAGACGACCTCGCAACTGCTAAGCAGACCGCATCCTGGTACAAAGACATCTTCGGCGACCGCTACTACCTGGAGCTAATGCAGCACGAACACGTGCCCGGGCAAGATGCCGTAAACCGCGCAGTGTTGGAACTCAGCAAGACACTAGACATTCCCACCGTCGTAACCAACGACTGCCACTACGTCCACCCGCACGACGCGAAGCACCAAGACACACTGATGTGCATCCTCACCAGCTCCAAGCTGGCACAGCCCAACAGACTTCGCATGGAAGACGACTCTTACTATGTCAAGTCCGCCGATGAGATGTACCAGATGTTCGGTGAAGTCCCCGATGCACTGGTCAACACACTGGAAATCGCCGAGCGATGCAACATCGAAATCGGATCCGACAGAGTAAGGCTCCCGAAGATCGAAGTCCCGGAAGGCTTGACATCCGAGCAGTACCTGAGGCACGTCTGCTACGAAGGCGCACGCCAGCGATTCGGCGACCTGTCCGACACCGTCAGGGAGCGACTCGACAACGAACTGCACATCATCGAAAGCACAGACTTCGCCGACTACTTCCTAGTCGTGTGGGACATCTTCAAGTTCGTCAAACAGGCCGGCATTCTCTCAACCGTCAGAGGCTCCGCCGCATCTAGCCTAGCTCTCTACTGCCTAAACGTCATCGATTTCAACCCACTCGAATACGGACTCGTCTTTGAGCGATTCCTAAACGTCGAACGCCGCGAGATGCCAGACATCGACATGGAGTTCGCAGACGACAGACGCAAGGAAGTGATCGGCTACTGCCTGGAGAAGTACGGAAGCGACCGGGTTGCACAGATCGGCACCTTCGGAACAATGCTCACCCGCTCCGCCATCCGCGACTCCGCTCGCGTCATGGAAGACGGACAGCACGACAACAGCGCTGTCCAAACCGCCTGCAACCGCCTGGTCAAAATCGCAAACGACATGGCACAGTCACAGATGCAGCCAGACGACGAAGACGCAGGACCGCCAGAACTGAACCTCACTACCATTCATGCCCGCTCCGCCGAAATGCGGAAACTGTGCGAAACCGACCCCATCGCATCCGAGATCATGGAACGCGCCATCGGAGTAGAAGGACGCATCCGAAACGTCGGAACTCACGCCGCCGGCGTTGTCATATCCGACGAACCTCTCGTAACTCGCGCACCACTCCAACGACCTTCCAAGACTAGCGAGCTCGATGTCCCATCAACACAGTTCGCAATGAACCCACTCGAACAGGTCGGTCTACTCAAGTGGGACTTCCTAGGACTCAAAAACCTAACCGTCCTAGACAAGTGCCTGAAGATGATCGAAGACGACACAGGCCGATCCATCGACATATACGACGTGTCGCTGGAAGACCCCATGACGTTCGACATGATGGCACAGGGCGACACCTTCGGCTCATTCCAGATAGAAGGCGCAGGAATGACGCGATACATCAAGGAGCTCAAGCCCGGCAGCGTCCTAGATGTCGCATCGATGATCGCACTCTACCGACCTGGGCCAATGCAGCACATCGATCAGTTCATCAACGCCAAACACGGTCGCACACCCATAACTTACCCACACCCAAGCCTGGAACACATCCTCAAAGAGACTTACGGAGTCATCGTCTACCAGGACCAGGTGATGCTGGTAGCCCGCGAGTTCGCAGGATACACGCTCGGCGAAGCCGACATACTGCGAAAAGCCATGGGCAAGAAGGTTCCCGAGATAATGCAGGAAGCCGAAGAAGCATTCGTCAAAGGCGCACAGAAGAAAGGACACACCGAAACAGAAGCTCGCAACCTCTTCACATACATACTCCCGTTCGCCGGCTACGGATTCAACAAGGCGCACGCCGTATCGTACGCATACATCACCTACTGGACCACCTACTTCAAGGCGCACTATCCCCTGCACTACTGGGCTGCCATGCTAGACGGCTTCTCCGACACACCGCACCGGATGCGTAACACGCTAGTCGCCGCTACCGCCCACGGCATCAGAGTCCTACCGCCCGACATAAACGCATCCGGGCCGGGTTTCACCATCGATCACCAGACCGCTCCCGCCAACGGCAAGACGACAGGCGTGATCCGCTACGGATTAGAGGCGATCAAAGGCGTGGGAACAGCAGTCGCAAACCAGATCTGCGACGCCCGCGGCGGCACGCCGTTCTCATCCATCTCCGACTTCTGCAACAGAGCCGCCGAGACGAGCATCACCGAGGCCAACCTCCGACCCCTCATTCTCAGCGGCGCATTCGACTCGCTCGCTTCTCGCACGCTGCTAAACGACAACATGTCCAAGATCGCAGCGCACATGCGATCCATCGGTTCAGCCAGGTCCGCAGGCCAAACCGGACTCTTCGGCGAAACCAGCAGCGACGAGATGGGTCTAGGCATCGAACTCGGAGACGCCAACGACAACCTACTGCTAGAGATCAGCCAAATCCGAGCATGGGAAGACGAACTATTCGGTATCGCAATTACCGCCGACCCGAAGGAAGAAGAGATACGAACCCACGTCCTGCGAATGCAGGAATCCGCCATTGTGTGGGCAGGAAGCGAAAGACTGCAAGCCGAAGGCTCCAAAGTAAGGTGCATCGGAAAAATCGTGAAGGTAGACCGCCGTCACACACGCGATGGAAGCCTGTTCCTCTCCGTCAAACTACAGATGCTAGACAGCGACATCGATGCGGTAGTCTGGTCCAACGTCTACGACCGCACCGAAGGTGTATGGCACGACGGCGTATATGTCGACGTAAGGGCCGCAACCAAGTTATTCAACAACAACACCAACCTGGAGATATCCGATGCCGTAGCCTTCACTCCGCTAGGCATAGCACAGAGCGACACTACTCCACCCCCAGCACGCACAAACGGAACGCACCAACCGGCAGACAGCGAACACCCAAGCGTAACCTTAACGTTCGACAGCACCGCTGCCAACCAAGACGAGACACGACAACGACTGCACCAGGTTCTACTAGCACTAGGCAACCACACCGGAAACTCCCCAGTAACCGCGCAACTCAGACTCCCTACGCAAACCGTAGTAATGACCATGCCAATGTTCACAGTCGACCCAACCCCAGACCTGCAAGAAGAGCTCACCAAAATCCTAGGCAAAGAAAACGTAACCGTCACCAACTATCCTGCCATATCCTGAACATCCCTGTTAATAATGCGTGAACGCTGGATACAATTCGCCACTGCACCCGACCAACCCACCGCGGAAGCCTGGTGCCAGCTGCTCCGTAACCAAGGATGCCCAGCCTTCGCCAAGTCCGACAACGTGCCATTCCTAGGCGACACCGCCATGCCCGTTAGACTCATGACACTACTGGAACGCGAGCAAGAAGCACAAGAAATCCTACAAAGCTACATAGGTAACCAACAGGGATAGGCCATGATAATCCCTGTTAATCACCACTGGAGGTAACACAATGCGCGGCGCACTTGACGACGGAACAGGCAACTACACAACGCAGGACATACCAATGCCAGAGATGTTCCCCGGCGCAGCTCTCATCCGCGTCCGACAAACTGGCATATGCGGCTCCGACCTGCACATGACTAACCGACGCACCGAAGCGCAAGACCTACCATCAGGACACGAAGTCGCCGGCGAGATCGTCGAGCTACCCTCCGGCGACACAGCTAGCCTGGCAGTAGGCGACCGAGTCGCCATAGACACCGTATGCGGCGGCAGAGCATGTGGGTCATGCAGATACTGCGACTACGGACAGTACCGGCACTGCACTAACTTCGCAACAGACTCCGGCGGCGGATTCGCACAGTACATGACGCGCCGACCGACCGGGCTCTTCAAACTCCCGGACTCCCTGGACTGGACCGACGGCGCGCTGGTAGAGCCCATGGCCGTCTCCGTACACGCCCTGCGCTACGCCAACATGAAACCCGCCGACACCGTCGCAGTCGTGGGCTCCGCACCCATCGGCCTGTCATCCATAGCAGCCGCAAACGCCTTCGGCGCACGCAAGATCATCGCAAGCGCGAAATACCCCCAGCAGGCCGAAATGGCACGAAAAATGGGCGCAGACATAGTAGTAGGAGCCGAACCGGGCGAACTAACAGACCGCGTACTAGAAGCAACAGACGGCATCGGTGCAGATATTGCAGTAGAATCAGTAGGCGGAGAGCAAACAACTACATTCACAGAAGCAATAAAATCCACTAGATGCCAAGGCACAATGGTATACCTAGGCGGAATAAAGGTCCCAATGGCAGTAGACCTATTCGACCCAATGCTCCGTGAAATCAAGATAATATCGTCAAACTGCTACGGAATAATAGACGGCATCCACGACTACGAAATAGCAATAGACCTGCTAGCCTCAAACAAATACCCGTACAGAGACGCAGTCCAACACCGCTACGACCTAGAGCAAATCCCACAAGCCTTCGCCACAGCCTACAACAAATCCACAGGAGCAATAAAAGTCCACATAACCCAGTAGGCCCCCACCCAACACACACCCCTATCCCAAAACATCCTGCCACATCCCTGTTAGAATGACAACCCAGGAGGTCAGCACATGCAACCAACACAAGACACCGAGCGCACCTACTACGTGACGCTCAACCTACCAGGGCGAAGGTATCAAACCAAGTTCGCATACACCATGCAACAGGTTGAGGAAATCCGCGACATCGTTGCAGAGTCAGCGCGATCCATCGCGGGATACAACGAAGACATCGAAATGCAACCGCTCAAAGTGGTGAAAGAGTGAACGATCAACAGCAGGAACCGGACCGATCCGCCGAAGCCGGCGGTCAGGTCGAACTCGGCATGCAAAGCGTAAAGTTTCGCGGCATCCGACCGTCCGACATGCGATGGATCGTAGGCGCCGCATCCTTCACCATCGTCATGCTAGGCATCCGCTTCGCAGCACAAGCCATAGCAGACATCCTAAACGCCATCAAACCGTAGGGGCGGTTCGCGAACCGCCCACGACCTCGCCCCACCTATCCCTATCCTCAACATCCTGCACATCCCTCTTAATCCCACCGCGCCAACCGTACGTACAATGTAACGCACAACGTGGGAAATCGGAGGGCAACCCATGCAGACAACAACACAAGACGCAGAACGCAAGTTCCGCTTAAACGTACGCCTCGGCAACAAGAAGGTGCGAACCAAGCTTGAATACACAATGGAGCAAGCCGAAGAAATTGACGGTCTAGTGACCGAATCCGCACGCCAGGCCTTAGAGTGTGACGAAGTCATACCGTTGCGCGAAAGGTCCAAGTCCAAGTGAACCGACGCGACGACCAACTACCCGCAGACTCCCGCGCCGCCGACCCACACCCCTATCCTGAACATCCTGCCCATCCCTGTTAACCCGGCCGCAACAGCGGCGCATGTATCCCACTCTTACGCACCGCATAGTGAAAAAGTTAACAATCCGCGGCGGTTGTTATCGCAATCGGCGATCCTAACTGCGTATACTAACCCGTATCTCATACCGCCAACCAACACAACATGACCACTGCCGTAGACAGACCAAACCGCGCCAAGCTACAACAAGGCATCGACATCTACCGCGACCACGTCCGCGAGTTCATCGTGCGCGAACTAGGTAAGCGCGGCAACGGTAGAACCGTTGAGCAGATGCTGCTCGAAGCGACCCGCGATGCCGCCTACGAACGCCGCCGATCCGAACTAGCGGCAGGCAAGAGCGCGCAAAGCGTCATAGATGTATCAGACTTCCCTCACATAGTCAGCCGCCACTGGCAAGGCGTCTTCTATCACTCAACGAGCGGCAACCAGCAGATCCGCAACCGTATGTTCCTGATCGCCGAAGGGCGAAACCAAGTCGCACACCCCGACGAGAGCGACATCTCGATGGGTTACGTCTACGGACGACTAGACGACATCGCACGGGTGCTAGGTGACATCAAAGCCGTTGCTGCCGCGAAACAGGTCGATGAGATAGCATCACAGTTGTACAAGGCCCCCGCGATACCAGAGACACCTGACCAACAACGAACCGAAGACCAGGAACCAGACACGAAAGCCTCAACGAAGTCAAACGGACTTAAGCCATGGCGCGAAGTGATAGAACCTCACCGCGACGTACTCTCAGGCGAAATCACTAACCACACGTTCGCAGCGGACCTTCAGCGCGTCGCAGATGCTGAATCCGCGTACGACGAATACACCAACCCTATCGACTTCTTCAACCGATCATACGTCACACCAGGGCTCAAGTCTCTGCTAGTTAACACCCTTAAGCGAATCAACGGGACGGGCGGTGAACCAGTCATCCAGATGAAGACAGGCTTCGGGGGAGGTAAGACTCACAGCCTTATCGCGCTCTATCATCTCATCAACTCAGGCTCAAGTCTGGCAGGCCTCGCATCGGAACCGACAGACCCTACGGGCGAAGTGCTTAGAAAGGTTTTCGATGATGCTGGTGTAAATCCCGCATCCTCTGTTGACGCGAAAGTCGTAGTGCTGAGCGGTACTGTCAGAACCGCGACGGAGAGAGTGATGTCTGACAGAGGCGACCGACTCAACACTCTATGGGGTTACATGGCTGATAAGCTCGGAGGCATAGACGGTTTCGAGACCGTGCGAGAGGCATCTGAGCTATGGACCTCTCCAGGCGGGAAGGAGCTAGATGAGCTATTCGGACTAGTTGGGCCTTGCGTCATCCTAATTGACGAGCTCGTGGCCTATGCGCGCAACCTACCAAGAGATAAGAGCGCGAGGTTCTACACCTTTTTACAGGCGTTAACAGAGTCAGCTGGCAGGAGAAGCAATGTCGTCGTTGTTGTAACCGTGCCAGAAGCCGCCGAGGAGTTGGGCGGGGCTGACGGTGTAGAGGCAGAACTCAACATCGAAAGAGTACTCGGTCGCGTCGAGAGCATCAGCGCTCCGCTTGAAACCCACGAGGCCTTTGAGGTTGTACGAAGACGATTATTCGACGATGCCAACATTGACGAAGACGCGTTGTACAGCACGGTCAATGCATTCTTCTCAATGTACACAAGGTCTAAGAAAGAATATCCTGAGCACGCTTACAACCCCTCGTACCTGGAACGTCTCACCAAGTGCTACCCGATACACCCGGAAATCTTCGATCGCCTATTCGAAGACTGGTCGGCGATTCACAGCTTCCAACGTACACGCGGCGTCCTTCGACTAATCGCCATCGTGATCAAACGACTATTTTACGAACGCTCTGAGGATCCGCTGATCCTGCCGGCCAACCTGCGATTCGACAAAGCCAACTTGAGTCAGGAGCTCACCAAACTGCTCAACGGCAACTGGGATCCGGCCGTCAAAGAGATTGACGGGGTCAACTCAAGAGCTGAAGCGGTTGACGACGCGGTCCCTAGGTTTCGGCGATTCGGCGACGGAGCGGCTAAACGCGTTGCCAGAACCATCATGCTTGGGAGCGTTCCAGCTTCTCAATCCGGTCACAACTTAACCGGCCTGACCGAGGACAACATCCGTCTGGGGACAACCCAACCGGGCGAGGGAATCTCGGTTTACAACGAAGCAAGATCCCGCTTAACCCGTGACCTTTACCATCTTCACACACGGCATGACAGATTCTTCATCCATGCATCTCCGAACCTACTTAAGGTGCATCAGGATGCAGTAGAGCGGATCCCGCTTGAAGATCGGGACGCACGGATCAGGCTTTTCATACACGAAGCGGTCCCGCGGCGCATCGTGGATGACGTTGCAATAGTTTCATGCCCTGAGAACACATACGAAGTCCGAGACGACGATCAAGTCAAGCTCGTTGTGTTGCACCCGGATCACCATCTCCCATCGCGGCGTTCCGAGGCTAACACCGCCGAGGCATTTGCCCTCGAAGTGCTACAAATGTGTGGCGAGAACCCCAGAATTCGGAGGAACATGGTAACGTTCCTCGCCGCCAAAAGAGACTCCGTGATGGAACTCAGGAGAGAGATTGCGAATGTGATGGCCTGGGAGCAACTCGCTAACACCAACGCGAACAGCGCTCTCAGCCGCGAGCAACGCAACGATGCCAGGCGACACGTCACACAGTCAACACAGAGCTTCGAAGACCTACTCGTAAGCGGATATTGCGAGGTAATCGCTCCCGTCCAACTCGATCCACGAAAGGCCGAGTTCCGGTTGCATCCCATCAATGTACGTAATCGAGCTGACGGTGACATCGCCCGTAACGCAGTAACCACCCTTCGGGAAAAGGAGGAACTAGTACCGGAAATCGGGTTCCGTCAATTCGATGCTATGCTCAAGCAGCATTTCTGGAAAGACGATCTCGACCACATTGAAATCAGTGAGATTTGGAATCGTTTAACCGAACAGGTCTACATGCCGCGCTTGGTACACCGTGGCGTTCTCGAGACTGCCATCCACTTGGTCGTGAAGGAGCTGGACTACCAAGTCGCGGAAGGCTTTGAGGAAGACATCGGATACGTTGGTCTAAACGCGACTTCAACTGTCTTTGACAAACCTAGGCTGTTGGTCAGAGGCCCCGCCGTGCGCGAAAGAGATAAGAAATCGGGCGACGTGTCCGGCAAGTCAAAGACAATCGACATCGAGATGTCCGAAAAGGGGAACATCAACATTGATTTGGTTGCAGAAGACGCGTCTACCAGCAACAGTGAGCCTAAGTTGACCTCGGTCAGTGCCTCTAAGACTTGGTCTGGCCAGGAGGCGGTCGACGGTGACTACAACCAGGTACGCGACGACATCGTAAAGGTTGTTCAGAGGTCAGGCGACAACCTCACTGTGACCATCATTATCGAAGGCGAAAACTCCGATGGATTCGATCGGCTAGTCGCGAATACCATCAGTGAAAACGGCGATCAACTGGGGATAGACGTAAACTTCAGGAGCTCAATATGAGGACTGCTGACCTGCCATACCGTCGAAAACTCATTGAAGTTTCTATGCCGCTGAACGCCATCAGCTCCCAATCCACCCGCGACAAATTCCTCAGGCATGGTCATCCGTCCACATTGCACACTTGGTGGGCGCGGCGCCCTCTTCCTGCATGCCGAGCAGTAATATTCGCCAGCTTGGTGGACGATCCAGGAGCCTGGCCATGCGAATTCCCTACGGAGGATGCTCAAAGGGCAGAGCGAAAACGGTTGCATTCGCTACTCTCCAAAATCTCAAAGTGGGAAAACGTTGATGAACGGACTCCAGACGGGGCGAGACTGATTCAAGAAGCTCGATTCGAAGTTGCGCGATCACTGGCGCGCGGAAGGGGCGAACCGCCGCCGAAGGAACCAACAGAGGTTCTCAAATACTTGACTGACAAGGATACTGGTCTGACAGTCTACGATCCTTTCAGCGGAGGTGGGTCAATACCACTTGAAGCTCAAAGGTTGGGATTGAATGCTGTAGGTTCCGACCTTAACCCCATCTCCGTCCTGATCACGAAATCCATGATTGAGTTGCCGTTGCCTTTCAAGGAAAGCACACCGGTCAACAATGAAGCATACGGACGTCTGGACGGGTCAAAGTCTTCGACAAACGACGCTTGGCAGGGTTACGCCGGGCTTGCAAACGATATCAGATACTACGGGCGCCGCGTCAGAGAAGAAGCCTTCAAACGCATCGGGCACCTCTACCCCAGAGTTACGTTAGATGACAACACCGAAGCAACGGTCGTCGCTTGGTTGTGGGCTCACACCGTTCCGTGTTCAAATCCAGCGTGTGAGGTGGCCATGCCTCTGATCAGAAACTTCCAGGTCTCGAAGCACAAGGCACGGCCCCGCTGGATACGACCCGTCGTCAATGAGGGACGTGATAGCATCTCTTTTCAGATCATCAACACGAAACCGCTTGACAATGTGGATAGTACTGTCAACAGGAAAGGTGCCAGATGCTTAGCTTGTGAGTCGACCGCGCCTCTCGAATATGTTCGCACACAGGCATCGGCCGGCAATATGGGCCAACAGCTCATCGCAATCGTAGCAGAAGGTAATAAACGCCGCGAATTCTTGTCTCCGACAACAGATCATGCGTCCGTGGCCACGTCCATCGTCCCACCTAGGCGACCACTTGGTTCGTTGCCGCTTAAGGCTATCAGCATACGTACTCGCCGTTATGGAATCACCGAATGGCATCAGCTATTCACCGAGCGCCAACTCAACGCGCTGTGCAATTTCAACGATGTGCTGACTCAAGTAGCGAGAGAAATTGTTGACGATGGAGGAAGCGAGGACTACGCGAAAGTCGTCCGCACCTATCTCGCCTTCGCGATCGGGCGATTAGCTCATGCCGGGAGTCGGTTGTCAATGTGGGTGAATTCGGGCGAAAATGTCGCTGGTGCTTTTGCGCGTCAAGCAATCGGTATGGTATGGGATTTCGCGGAATCGAATCCATTCTCCAATTTAAATCGAAACTGGTCGTCGCATGTGGAGTGGATAGCCAAGGTCGTGGAGAGGCTCCCGATACTCAGTGCGCCTGGGATCGCTTTCCAGGCGGACGCTGCAAACTCGGATTATGTCGCGAACGGGCCTGTGATCGTAACGGACCCGCCATATTACGACAATATTGGCTACGCGGATATATCGGATTTTTTCTACATATGGCACAAAGACGCGCTTGAAGACGCGTATCCCGAGCTGTTTTATGGCCGACAGACTCCAAAAGGAGACGAGATCGTCGCCGGACCGATGTTTGAGAAGCCACGTGAACGCTTTGAGCTATTGATCAGCAAGGTCCTCAAACGCGTCCGAGAAACATGCTCGGATAAGTTCCCTTCATCAATTTTCTATGCGTATATGCAAAAGGAAACGACAAGGAACGGTATATCTTCAACGGGATGGGAGACCTTTCTGTCAGCAGTAAACAATTCTGGATTCAGGATCGTTGGCACATGGCCGATTCGAACTGAGGGTGGTGCTAGACTCAACGCATTGACAGGAAGCACGCTTGCATCTTCGGTGGTGGTCGTAACGCGACCCCGCGAATCTGATGCCTCTATTGCCACCAGGTCGCAATTCATCGCCGAGCTTGAAGCTAAATTGCCAACCGAGTTAGATCGGTTGATCCGTGAGGAAAATATCGCTCCTGTTGACCTAGCGCAGGCCGCCATCGGACCAGGCATGGAAATCTACACCAAATATTCCAGCGTCCAAACTGTCGCCGGCGACCTTGTCCCGGTCCGGGACGCCTTGACCGAGATCAATCGTGTCATCGGTGACTACTTCCTCAGCGAGCAGGGCGAACTTGACGAACTTACACGTTTCTGCATAGATTGGCTCAAGGAGCACGGATTCAACACTGGACCTTTCGGCAGTGCGGAGGACCTCGCAAAAGCTAAGAACGTAACCATCGGCAGACTCGAGGGACAAGGCATTCTTGAAACACGGATAGGCAAGGTACGGCTATTGCCGACCGACGAATTCAAGACTACCAAGAAAGAGTTAAACCGCCTCAGCCCTGATACTACCTCTTGGGAAGGTCTCATGCGTGTGGCATACCACTTCCAGCGGGGTGAGGACCGCAAGGGCGTAAACGGCGCGGCCCAAGTAATCAGAGGGATGGGATCAAAGGCAAGCGAGGTCGAACGTCTAGCGCGGATCATGTTCGACCACTACGACAGAAGGTTCCAACCTTCTGAATCTCGAATCTACAACGACATCGCCGACGCTTGGCGCGATATTCGTGAGCAGGCACGATTCGAACGCCAGATGAGCAATCAGTAACCCTTCCATCACCGTCCAGTTGTGGAATCCGATCAACACACCGCCGACATCAACGACGCTTGGGCGGTCCAGTACCGCCTCAAGCGCAACCGGCTGCCCCTCGACACGCGCACCGTCCGCGAACATGTCGCCGCTGACATGCCCGGCATCTACGCCATCTGGGTACCGACCTTCGCCGTTGACGAGTTCCGTTGCGCCTACGTTGGCATGTCAGCGACAGACATCCGCAACCGCCTGGTAGCACACCTGCGCGATGCCCACAACGACCAGCTACACCGCGACCTACGCCACTTCAAGGACCTCGCCACCTTCAGCTTCCAGTACACCAAGAACGGCAAGGAAGCCAAGCTCCTAGAATCCGCCATGATCCAACGCCTAGCGCCCGAGTGCAACATAGCCGAGAACCGCTAACCTGAGCCTAGGCGCCGGCGGGCGGTTCACGAACCGCCCCTACGAAATCCATCGATGCGGAGCGCACTCATCAACGAACGGCAAGGAAGCCAAGCTCCTAGAATCCGCCATGATCCAACGCCTAGAGCCCGAGTGCAACATAGCCGAGAACCGCTAACCTGAGCATAGGCGCCGGCGGGCGGTTCACGAACCGCCCCTACGAAGTCCATCGATGCGGAGCGCACTCATCAACAAACGGCAAAGAAGCCAAGCTCCTAGAATCCGCCTTGATCCGTCGCCTAGAGCCCGAGTACAACATCGCCGAGAACCGCTAACCTGAGCCTAGGCACCGTCGGGCGGTTCACGAACCGCCCCTACGAAGTCCATCGATGCGGAGCGCGCCCATCAACATGCGGTAAGCCAACATCGCATCATGAAGCACAGGTCACGCCCGCGCGCGTTGCGTATGGTTGAAAATTAACATAACATATAGAAACCGTCACGCCGAACCAGCCCAGACGAGGACCACCAGCACCATGACCACCACAGAACACATCGTCATACACGGCATCCTACCCGGCAAGCCGTACCGATCCAAGCACCGCTACACCATAGAGCAAGCGGCGGAGATACGCGATATCACCATCAAGACAGCGCAGTCAGTCTGCGACGAAATCAACCCCGACCAGAAGAAAGTAGTTGCGACACCACTGGTCGGACAGGATTCCAGCGGCTAAGATACGCGACATCACACGAAACCCGCACCCATAGCCCCCAACATCCTGCCCTATCCTGCCTATCCCTGTGAACCCCAGTTGTATAGAATAGCACCCATGACAACCCAAGACCAGCACACAACCCAGACACCTTCCGCCCGCCGCTACCAAATCTTCTGGAACGCGGACGGCGAGCACGTCTCCAAACTCGCTTACACCGACGACCAGATCAAGGACATCGACGAAATCGTATATGCAGTCGTAAGAGGGGTACTTGACGAGAAGCGGTTCGATATCACCGTTACAGACGAGCCATACAGCGCAACGGACGACGACAACTCATGAAGACGCGACCTAGCAACGACAGGACCGACGACCGGTCGCGAAGAATCCACATCTCTGAGAGCACCACCTACCCCGGCGGCTCACACCAACGCACCACCGAATACGAAGGCGACAACGTCAGCCCCAAAGATGCCGAACACCTCAACCAGCCCTCTGGATTCCCGCTCCTCAGAGTGATCGCGCTGACCGGCACCTTCGCACTACTAGCAGTAGCCCTAAACAACGCCGAAGGCATAGTAAACGCCATCCAACTTCTAACCCCGTAACACCCATAGCCCCAACATCCTGCCCTATCCTGCCCATCCCTGTTAATCCGAGTCCTCGCCGCTAGCGTATATCATTATGAACATGCAACTCCGCAACACCATCATCTACGTCGTCATCGCCGTCGGCGCCGTCGTGCTCATACTCCTGCTCTTCAGAGGCGGCAGCGACACCGCCGAGATTCCGTTCAACCGAGTCATCGAGATGGCGAAGGCAAACGTCGCATCGCCCATCAAGATAACGGTCACCGGCGATGTCTTGCGCATCGAGAACGGCTCCGAGGTCTTCAGCAGCCGCAAGGAGTCAACAACCAGCGTCTACGAAGCACTGGCAAATGCCGACGCGCCGCTCACCAGCTTCACACTTGACGTGCGCGGGCAGTCAGGCCTTGCAACCATCTTCCAGGCCCTGCTCGGATTCCTGCCACTCATACTCTTCGCCGGGTTGCTCATCTTCATGCTCCGACAGGCCCAGAGCGGGAACAACCAGACGATGAACTTCGGCAGAACACGCGCCCGCATGTTCGTAGGTGCCAAGGCGACCGTGACATTCTTCGATGTTGCCGGCGTGCCAGAGGCTAAGGAAGAGCTTGAAGAGATAGTGGAGTTCCTCAAGTTCCCAGAGCGGTTCCAAGCCCTCGGCGCACGCATCCCACGCGGCGTGCTGTTGGTCGGACCGCCAGGCACCGGCAAGACGTTGCTCGCACGCGCCGTTGCAGGCGAGGCCGGCGTGCCATTCTTCTCCATCTCCGGCTCAGAGTTCGTTGAGATGTTCGTAGGCGTTGGCGCGTCCCGTGTCCGCGATCTGTTCCAACAGGCAAAGCGACACGCACCATGCATCATCTTCGTCGACGAGATAGACGCCGTCGGCAGACACCGTGGCGCAGGACTCGGCGGCGGACACGACGAACGCGAGCAGACGCTGAACCAGATACTCGTCGAAATGGACGGCTTCGACACCAACTCATCCGTCATCGTCGTCGCCGCTACCAACCGACCTGACATTCTTGACCCTGCACTGCTGCGTCCCGGCAGGTTCGACCGACGCGTCACACTCGATAACCCCGACATTCGCGGCAGAACCGCTATCTTGGATGTGCACTCCAAAGGCAAGCCAATTGAGAAGTCGGTTGACATGTCCGGCGTCGCCAAGCAGACCCCCGGATTCTCAGGCGCCGACCTGGCGAACCTGATCAACGAAGCCGCGCTACTGGCAGCGCGCAAGAACAAGAAGTCGATCGGACACGACGAACTGCTCGAGTCAATCGACCGCGTCTCCGTCGGACCGGCACGCAAGTCAAAGGTCATCACCGAAGACGAACGCCGACTCACCGCATACCACGAATCAGGTCACGCCATCGTCCCCTACTACATGCCGGAAGGTAACCGCGTCGGCAAGATATCGATCATCGCCCGCGGACATGCCGGCGGATTCACACGCTGGGAGCAGGAAGACAAGTCATACCTCACAAAGCCTTACCTGCTATCGATGATCGCCGGCGCAATGGGCGGACGCGCCGCTGAAGAGGTGAAGCTCGGCAAGATCACCACTGGCGCATCTAACGACTTTGAGCAGGCAACACGCATCGCACGCGAGATGATCATGCGTTACGGCATGAGCGACGAGCTGACGTACAGGTCATTCGGCAAACGGCAAGAAGCCATCTTCCTCGGGCGTGAGATATCCGAAGAGCGCGACTACAGCCTGCGGACCGAAGCCGTCATCGACAAAGAGATCGACCGCCTGCTGAGCGAAGGCGTTGCAACCGCGAAGAAGATACTCGTAGAGCACGCCGACAAACTGGACGCAGTCGCCACCTTCCTGCTAGAGAACGAGACGATCGACGCTGACCAGTTCGAAGCCATCATGGAAGGCAAAGATCCGCACACCGTTCACGACCAGCCAACTGAAGACACCAGCGACACAGGACAGCCAGAAGCAGCAGCCCCTGACGACATCCGCGGAACATCCGCCGTAGACCCGTCTCCCGCAGCTTAGAATAACAAGACGCGCCCGATTCAACACTTCGGCGCGCAAGATTCGCATGAATCTGAATCATGTGTTAACCTAATCACGCGTCAGCACTCACGCGCGCGACGCGTTACCAACTGGCACAGCCCACGCACGCCGCAACCAATCACCGCCACGCAAACCTACCGCATACGCACCCACACACTCACGCCATGGTACTAGGCATCATCACACAGATCGCTACCGCAACCGACAGGTTGCAGCACCAGGTCGACTCCGCGCGCCGCCGCAACGGAATGGCAAACGGACATCCGCAACACGCAGAAATGGAAAGCAACGACCTGAAAGTCGTCGAGGTAGCAGGCAGACTACGCAACAGCGACGAAGCAGAGTCGTTCGACGCCGGCCTAAGCGACCTGACGCAAGACAAGCCGCAACGAGTCGCACTTGACCTCACAGACCTTGAGTACATCGACAGCCACGGGCTGCGCGTCATCCTGATGGCATCCCAGCGCATCGTCCGCTCCGGCGGCAAGATCGTCATCTACGGCGCACACGGCAGAGTCGCAAAGTCCATCAGAGACAGCGGAACCGATCACATCGTGCCAACTTTCGAAGACCTCGATGCCGTAATCGCATACTTCAAGTAGGCCCGACGGGCTCGGGCGCCGGTCCGACGGCCACTCCTCACACGACAAACCCTACGCCATGGCCAACATCCACGAAGGCGAGACCGTGTCCATAGAAGCCTTCGTGTCGGGCTTTGCAAACAACGCCTACCTCATCACCAACAAAGACAACAACAACAGCATAATCATTGACACGCCAGACGCACCGCACGAACTCATCGCCGCGGCGCAAAAGACATCGGTCGCGGCGATCCTGATAACGCACAACCACTGGGACCACCTGCAAGGCTTCGATGTCGTAACGGCAGAGTGGCCGGCACCCGTGGGCATAGGTGCAGATGACGCGGCAAAGGTAAGAGACGAACACGGCTACGACGACCTGTTCGATGTTGGCCACGACACGAGGCTCTCCATCGGCGGCATAAACCTACGCTGCATCTTCACACCCGGACACACTCCCGGCTCGACCTGCTACCTCCTACCCGCCGAGAAGCCCGGTGCAACGCCAATCGTCTTCACCGGCGACACGCTCTTCCCAGGCGGACCAGGACGCTCCGACTCCCCTGCAGCCCTAGACCAAATGCTCACGAGCATCCGCACACAACTGCACACACTCCCAACCGAGGCGTTAGTACTGCCCGGCCACGGCGACAGCACGAACATGGCAGCATCCATCGAAGAGTCCGCCAACTTCTCATACTGGGACCAAGCGGCACGCCCGGAAGACCTATGCGGCGACGTAACATGGGCAGCGTGAGCGCGACCGCCGACTTCAGCGACGCACGCGCTCCGCATACAGATAGAGGGGATATATGCCTGTTCACATGAGCTCTAGGCGGTAAGTTCTTGTGATATCAGGTTGGGCTAAGTCACTTCTAGTTGCTGGCGGTGTGTTGGCGGCCACCCTGCTAATTCCTTTCGGCTGGGTGCTGTTATGGGTAGGCTTTGACCCGGACCCCGATAGGAACGAACGTCGTCAGGATGGCAGACGGTCCGTTCGATGGCGTTTCACGTTTACAACCCCTCGAATAGCGTGCCCACATAACAGACCAAAACCTGAATCCGACATGGACGACCGTTTCAACCAACTCGCCGCCGCCGAAGTCGTCGGCGAATCCGCTACTCACGCGGCCATCGCAACCGCATGGGGCGTGAAGGAAGTCGCCGTCGGTTCCATCGCAATCGTCCTGCTCGTAGGCGGCGTCATCATCGCGAGCTTCCCAGCACAGATACCGTACGAAGAGATCGCGAGCGATACCGAAGTGCTGCCATTCTCCGGCATCACGACGACCGCCGTCAGCTTCTTCACTGCCGTCTCAACCATCACTCTCACCGCGACGGCAGCCGTCGCCGCCATAATCGCATGGATGGTGCTCAAGATCGGCAACATGCCACGCGGACTCATCATTCCCATCGCGATCGCAACTTACCTAATCGTCGCTGCCGCACCTTTCCTCGCAAACTCTGACTTCGAGTACGCCGCCGCGACCATCGTCATACCATCGCTAGCAATCTACGGACTCTGCGCCTACTTGATCATCATCGTCGCACGCCAACACGGCGGCAGCTTCGCACAAGCCGCCAACGGGCTGAAACTGCGACTGCCATCCAAGCTCTCGCACTACGCAATCGCCATCGGAATATACGCCGCCGCATACTTGGCAGTAACCATCTGGTCGCTAGGCGTCGAACGCCTAGATGTCCCGGACTGGATCAAAGTCCCTGACAACGCAACTGACATACTCGAATCGGCAGGACTCCCACTCACCATCATCACCGTCGCCGTCCTGGCACCCATCGGCGAAGAGGTCGTATTCCGCGGCTTCGCCCTACCCGGACTAGCATCAAGACTAGGCGCAACCACCGCCATACTGATCACATCAGCAGTCTTCGCACTCATACACATCCTCGCCCCAGACGTAGGCATCGGAATACTGCCAGTCACATTCATCCTAGGCCTGGCATTCGCGTTCGTATACCACAAGACCCAGTCTCTGATCTTGGCAATAGCAACCCACGCGCTACACAACGCAATCACAATCATCGCACTAGCCGCCACCGACACGGTCGCGTAACCGGACACCACCACATGAATGAGTTCTGTCGACTCTGCATCGTCGCCGTGCTGTTCGCGCTGACTTTTGTCATTGCAGGTTTGACAGCATCCAGTATCTTGGAAGGGGTTCGGCATATTGGTTGCAATTGCATGTTTGAAGGGGCGGGCTTCATCTTTGCCGCCATGGGCGTGATCGTGGCACTCATCTTCGCTTGCATCGGATGGCTCACACTACACTTGGGCAAGATGCCAAGCTGGTTCGTCTTGCCCGTCTGGATATTGACATTCGCCTCGGTGGTCACCTTCTTATCCTTCTCTGGCGAGTCAGCTATTGGTCTTTACCTCACCGGCTTCTTGTGGCTACCCGTCACCCTCCTGGTAGTCGGCATCTTCTACCTATACCTAGTGTTGCATTACAGCCGAAGTCAGCATCCAACGCGCCGGACACGCAACCGCAAGTAAGATTGCCGTAGCGTTCGCATCCCACGCGCTACAGAACGCAATCACGGTCTTCGCACTAGCAACCACCGACACAGTCGCCTGACCGGCCACGACACTTGAACCAGGACCTCGGCCAACAGACTGACGAACCCTCGGACCTGGGTTGCTGCTCGAAAGAACTCATCCTGTTCAGCGTGGTCGCACCTTTGTCCGCGCTCTCGTTTTGGATCGCAGGCGGGACAGCGTACTATCGACTCCAGTTCACCGGGTGCATCGAATGCCCCGAGCCCGACTTCGGTTCGAACTTCATCTCAGCAGTCTTGTCAACGGTCCTGGTGCTCATGATCGTTGGCATCGCATGGCTGGTCCTTCGGCTGGCCAAGGTGCCACGCGGACTCATCATGCCTATCTGGATCACTACCCTACTCGCCATAATCATCCCGCTGAATTTCGCCGGTGCGTCCGCGGACACTTACTACGGTAACCTTTTGTGGCTGCTCGTTGCCTTCGCTTTTGTCGCCTACCTATGCCTGCGCTGTTTACGCATACACCCTCCATGGCACCTCTTAACTCTCGGTCCCGTCACCTACATCCGCCGCATGTTGGATGAAAGGCGCAGAAAGCTCCCGTCGCCACGTACTCGCGACCGCAAGTAACATTGGCGTAGCGTTCGCATCCCACGCGCTACACAGCGCAATCACGATCATCGCACTAGCATCCACGCGACACCAAGGTCTGATCGGCCGCAACATATGACCACTGGCCAAGTCCAACCGACCGCTGACGCCTCCGAACACTCAGACTTGGACAGCGGAGTTAAGGAGGGCTTCCTCGTCAGCCTCGCCACGGTGCTATTCGCGGCTACGTTTTGGATCGCCGGCCCAACTGCGAGACTGATAATCGACGGGATTAGGATTTATCAACTCGATTTAGCCTTAAGCACCTACGAGGGAAACTTCATCATCGCCGGTTTCTTGGCGACCTTGGCCAGTATCACCGCCGTCATCGCGTGGCTGGTCCTGCGCTTGGGCGTAATCCCGCGTGGACCGATCGCCCCTGTCTGGATTGTAACTTTCGCATCCGTGATCATACTCTTGACCCTCGCCGGGGAGCAAGTCGCCGGCACGTACGTAAGGAACCACTTGTGGCTCATAGTTACATTCGGATTCTTCATCTACCTCTGCCACGGCTACGGCCGTGTACACATCCCATTTCACCTCGTTACCTTCCGGTCCGTTCCCTCCGTCTGGAGTAAGTTAGACCTACGTCACAGGAAGATACCGCGCATCCGTAAACGCGCGCAAGGTAACATTGGACTTGCTATGAACCGCGGACCACATCGCATCACCGACGCATTCCAAGCCGCACGCGCTCGCGGCGAGACCGCCATCGTGCCATTCGTCACGGCAGGATTCCCCGAACGAGACAGCACAGAATACATCGTCAAATCACTCGTATATGCCGGCGCAGATGTCATCGAGATCGGCGTCCCGTTCAGCGACCCGCTCGCCGAGGGTCCCGTCATTCAACGCTCGAGCGCAGTCGCACTCAACAACGACATCAAACCCTCCGACGTGTTCGACCAAGTCGCAACACTGCGTGCCACCGGCATCGAAACACCACTCGTCCTGATGGGCTACTACAACCCGTTGCTCGCGATGGGACTCGACTCCGCTTGCCAACGTGCATCAGAAGCCGGCGTTGATGGCATCATCGCCGCAGACCTGCCGGCCGCTGAGTCCAAACCGCTACTGGACGCTTGCAACAAGCACAACCTCGCACTAGTCCCACTCGTCGCACTCACCTCTACGCATGCCGCGCTCGAACTGTCATGCCGACAGGCGTTAGGTTTCGTCTACTGCGTATCTGTCCTCGGCGTAACAGGCGCAAGAGCACAGGTCTCTAATGATGTCCAGCGTCTAGTCCAGTCCGTGAAGTCAATGACCGACCTACCAGTGGCAGTAGGTTTCGGTGTCTCCAACAAGCAACACGTCGACGAAATCGGGTCATACGCCGACGGTGCAGTCGTCGGCAGCGCACTGATACGCGCTATCGAAGATGGCGATCCCGAACACGCACCGCAAATCGCCGCCGACTTCCTCACCAGCCTGAAACAATGAGCACCGAGACTGCTACATGCCACCGTCTCAGCGGCGTTTATACTCACTAGCACTCCCGCAGACCGAACCAACAACCATGCCCAACGCAAACGCAACAGCCACTCGCGGTGTCCGAGGTGCCATCACTCTTGACCAGGCCGACGACACTCGCGCCGAGGTCATGGACGCAACCGAGGAGCTCTTGCGCGCCATGATCCAAGCCAACGACATCGACAGCGAGGACATCGCAGCTGTCTACTTCACAGTCACATCCGACATTCAAGCTGAGTTCCCCGCAGCTGCCGCACGCGAAAGACTCGGCTGGCGATTCGTGCCACTGCTCAACTCCGTGGAGATCGATGTCCCTGGCTCAATGCCAAAGTGCATCCGAGTGCTAATCTTCCTTAACACCAACAAGACGCAACGCGAAATCAAGCATGTTTACCTACGGGAAGCTGTGAAACTCCGAAGCGACATCGCAGACGCCCAATAGCGAACTGCTACGTGCAACGCTTCTCAGTGCTCTTGGACAGCAGCCCGTCCCACGACGCGAAACCGTTTGTGCTATAATGCAATGTTAACGCTGGCCCCATGCCAGCATCATCGTCGCTCGGTAGTAACGCCATGTGTAACGACATCCTCGACCGTCCAAGTCTCGCACTGAGATTGGAGGGAGCCGCGCGTAACCGCTCGTTCGCACGGGCCGCTGGCACTACCTATACGAGCTGGCACCGCGGCTAACCTCACGGACGACCGCAAATTCGTCCGCGCGGTGTCTCGGATGGCAATCGCCCATCCGAATTCCAACCTAAGGATTCTTTTATCCTTTAGGTAACTAAGTCAAGCGGAGGCACTCCCCTATACAACAGGGCGGAGACACAAACCAATGAACACCAAAGCAACACAGATGGTAAGCAAAGTGACAGACACAAACATTCTGGGCTACGAACAGCTAGTCCCACCATTACGCGTACTCGATGAGTATCCCGCGAGCGATGACGTGCACAATCTCGTTGACCGATCAAGGAAAGAGGTCGCAAACGTCATCAACGGCGACGACCCGCGACTCATGGTCATCGCCGGACCGTGCTCCATACACGACGAGGTAGCAGGCATCGAGTACGCCGAGCGGCTCGTCGAACTGCGCCGTCAGATGCAAGACCGAATGCTCATTGTCATGAGGACATACTTCGAGAAGCCACGGACAACCACCGGCTGGAAGGGGGCGTTGAACGATCCAGCACTGGATGACACGTACAACATCCCGGCCGGCATAAGGTTCGCACGCCGATTCCTGTTGAATGTCACAGAACTCGGACTGCCTACCGCTACGGAGTTTCTCGACCCGTTCGTGCCGCAGTTCATTTCGGACCTGGTGTCCTGGGGTGCCATCGGTGCCCGTACCGCTGAGAGCCAGACACATCGCCAGATGGCATCCGGGCTCTCAATGCCCGTCGGGTTCAAGAACGGAACCGGCGGAAGCATACAGCTCGCGGTCGACGGTGTAACCGCGGCAAAGGTGCCACACTCATTCCTCGGAATCGACGACTCTGGTGCCGCCGCTGTAGTACGCACCAAGGGCAACGAAGCTTGCCACATCGTCCTGCGCGGCGGATCAGACGGACCAAACTTCGCAGCCGAGTCCATTGCATTCGCACAGGTCCTACTGCAGAAATCGGGAGCACCCGAACGACTGATGGTCGACTGCTCGCACGCAAACTGCGGCAAAGACCACACAAAGCAACCAATCGCCTTCAGGGACGTACTGCAGCAACGCGTAGATGGCAACACCGGCATCGTCGGCGTGATGCTCGAATCGCATCTCAACGCTGGAAACCAGTCATTCCCCGCCGATAAGGGTGCACTGCAATACGGAGTCTCGATCACCGACCCATGCGTCGACTGGCAAACCACCGAGGAGCTTCTGCAAGAGGCCTACGATGCGTTGGGCGCGTAGCAGGGCGACTTAGCGACTCTGCCTTTATGCCTAACCAGTTCCTACGCACTCCACAGGATGCAGCTGGCGCAACAGATCGCCAAAGCACACGGCGAACTCACGCCCAGCTCCCGACGCGGATCTTGCGTGACGCTCGGAACTTTCGACGGTGTCCACCGCGGACACCAGACTCTGCTCCAGAGCGTCACGCAACACGCTATAGAAAACGA
Source organism: Dehalococcoidia bacterium (assembly GCA_965200145.1). Taxonomy (GTDB): domain Bacteria; phylum Chloroflexota; class Dehalococcoidia; order Lucifugimonadales; family Lucifugimonadaceae; genus CBDATG01. Next base: position 676,686 of record CBDATG010000003.1, on the reverse strand, counting down.
CCTGCAACCCGTCGCGCTAGTATTCACCATCCCGCCACGTTCCGTAATCAACCCCAGTCTGCACACTCCGCTGCTATGCAACTTGGCAGAGCGGGTGGAACTAATCCGCGCACAAGGCATCCAGCATGTGTACACCATCGACTTCGATGACGACATCCGCACAATGTCAGCGGCAAACTTCGTGAATCAACTGCGCCAAATCTTTGCGATGGACACACTGATGTTGGGAGAGGGCGCGAAAATAGGCAACGACCAGATGCCAATCTCAGAGCTAACTCGAGCTGACACACGCTTCGTTACAGTGCCGATAGCACACCAAGCTGAGACTCCGATATCCAGCTCAACTATCCGACAAGCCCTCAGCCACGGCGATGTCAAGACCGCCCAGACCATGCTAGGCAGACCATTCCACCGCGGCGGAACCGTAGTCCCGGGACAAGGCAGGGCAACACAACTAGGCATCCCAACCGCAAACATCGCATGGACCAAAGACATCGTCATCCCAGCACCAGGAATATACGCATCCTGGACCACTATCGCTGACGGGAGCGTCTGGCCAGCCGCGACTTACATCGGCGACAACCCAACACTCGGCGGCGCCAGTGCAGCATTCGAGACACACCTACTGGATTCTTTCTACGGCGAGCTGTATGGGCAGACCATCAATGTCAGCTTCGTTGAGTTCATACGCCAAGACGTCAACTTCCCAACTGTTGACGAGCTGGAATCACAGCTGAAACAAGACATCAACCAGATCTCCGACCTGCTAAGCAACGCGGTACCAGCCCGTTACCCAATACCGTAAGCCCGACCCAATCGCTTGACCGAATCCCGACAATCTCGAGGCACTGTGATGCATCCGACGACCAACACATTCAACGACATCCACGAAGAGCTGAAATGGCGCGGCTCCCTGTACGATGCAACACCCGGAGCCGTCACAGTGCTCAAGTCCGAGACTGTCCAGTGCTACAACGGATTTGACCCCACTGCCAACACACTCCACATCGGACACCTGCTACCCCTCCTGGCACTAGGCAGGATGCAACACTACGGGCACACTCCCATCGCAGTGCTCGGCGACGGCACTGGCATGATCGGCGACCCGAGCGGACGCTCAGAAGAACGCAACCTGCTGAGCGCACAACAGATCGGCGAAAACGCCGATGCCATTCGCACCCAACTAGAGCGATTCCTAGACTTCAGCGCGAAGTCCAACCCCGCGCAAATCATCCGAAACTCCACTTGGCTACGTACTGCGAACCTGCTCGACTTCCTGCGCAATGTCGGCAAGCACTTCACCGTCAACACCATGATCGGCAAGGAATCCGTCCGCTCACGCATGGAAAGGGAAGACGGCATCTCATACACCGAGTTCTCATACCAACTACTGCAAGCATACGACTTCCTGATGCTCTACGCGCAACAGGGTTGCACATTCCAATCCGGCGGCAGCGACCAATGGGGCAACATCGTCGGCGGTACTGACCTTATCAGACGTATCCACGGCACACGCCCTGACGGCTCCCCGTTGGCACACGGCATCGTATTCCCGCTCATCACAGACTCCGCCGGCGACAAACTCGGAAAGTCCATCGGCGGAGCTCCAGCACTAGACCCAGACCAATTCTCGCCATACCGCCTATACCAGTTCTTCTTCAACACAGCAGACGCAGATGTCATCCGATACTTGAAGGTATACACATTCCTAGGTCCGACTGAGATAGCGGAGCTGGAGCATGAGGTAGCAATTCGTCCGGCGCAGCGAACGGCGCAGAAGCGTCTGGCACGAGAGCTGACACGCACCGTCCACGGCGATAGCGGCTTGGCACAAGCGGCAAGGGTTACCGACGCTTTCTTCAAAGGCAACTTCAACAACCTGTCAGAGCCCGAACTCCTAGATGTCTTCGAAGGCTCAGAATCAACTCCTGTATCCAGGGTCGACATCGAGTCTCTTAACATCACCTTCGAGTCGTTGGCTGTCCAAACCGGCTTGGCAAATTCCCTCGGCGCCGTCCGCCGCACCGTCAACCAAGGCGGCATGTACCTGAACTCAGCACGCGTTGAGTCCGCGGACCAACCAATCACATCAGACGACCTGCTACACGGCAGGCTGGTCGTCTTGCGCCGCGGACGACGCGAGCAACGTCTAGCAAGAGTGCAGTAACCCACCAGCGCAGCTCCAGACTCATTCCGCGCGCCGTCGGTCTGCCTTGGCAGTCCCGCCACGCGACCTCCGACGCGCGACGCAGACACGCAACACTCGCAATCTAGAATCCTTCAAGTTGCACAAACCAACCTGCAACACACTCAACCCGTAGACATTCACACGAGGCATCCAAAACAGTGTCAACCAAACAAGCAAACGCGGCACCTAACCTACGCATCCCCGGACCTGTGCCGCTACCTGACGAAGTGCTGGAAATCGCCGGCCGACAGATGATCAACCATCGCGGTCCTGAATACGCACGAATGCTTGAGGAAATGGGTGCAAACCTACGCACAATGCTCATGACCAAGAACGATGTCTACTTCATCACATCGTCCGGCACCGGCGCAATGGAAACGGCAGTCTTCAACACTCTCTCACCGGGCGACAACGTGCTAGCGATCATCATCGGAGTCTTCGGCATCCGATTCGCAGAAATAGCAGAAGCCGTGGGCGCAAACGTCACACGACTCGAGTTCCCACTAGGCCAAGCTGCCGACATTGACGCCGTCCGCACCGCCATACGCAACATACCAGACCTGAAAGCCGTCCTCTTAACCCACTCGGAGTCCTCAACCGGCGTCGCAAACAGACTCGAGCAGCTATGCCAAGTCACACACGCCGAATCCGACGCGTTGATACTCGTTGATGCCGTATCAAGCGCAGGCGGAATACCTATCGCAACCGATGCCTGGGGCATAGACGTAGTCGCAACAGCGTCCCAGAAATCATGGGTATCACCGCCAGGCATCGCAATGGTCTCCTTCAGCCAGCGCGCATGGAACGCATACCACAAGTCCACAACGCCGAAGTACTACTTCGACATCCAGCAGTACGAAGACTACCTACAGATCGGTCAACCGCCGTTCACGCCCTGCCTACCCGCCATGTTCACCCTACAGGTCGCCCTGCAGTCAATGGTAGATGAAGGCGTAGAGGCAGTATTCGCCCGACATCACGACATAGCAGAACACACCCGCCAAGGCGCCGCCAAACTAGGACTACAGCTAGTCCCAGACCCGGAAGTAGCGTCCAACACAGTAACAGCAGTCCGCCTACCAGAAAACATAGATGGCGCAAAGTTCAACGCCAAAGTGCTAGCAGACCACAACGTAGTGCTAGGCGGCGGCCAGGGCTCCCTAACAGGCAAGATATTCCGCATCGGCCACATGGGCTGGGTAATCCAAGAGCACATAGACGAAGCCCTAGAAGCAGCAGGCGCAACCCTGGCGGAGATGTCAGATTGAATCCACCCTGACACCAGTGGTTGACGCAAGCACGGAATCGGTGTAGCTTGGCGGTAGGTGTCAAGTAACGATGGCCACGGATGAATCGTTGCTGGTTCTAGCTGAGCATCCGTGGTTGCATACGACCTCAGGATCCCGCCTGTCCGTGTATGAAGACGCTATTCGAACGCCACAGCCCGGCCCGGTTGCAGAAGGTCAACAACATGCTGGTTGCTGACGCCATGGAGTCTGACGCGAGCTCGTTGGGAGCGATGTTATTGCGGCAGATGATAGAGCTGGTGGCCGGCGAGCCGGCAGTACAGTTCCCCGGGAGTGACATCTCCGAGGCGTTTCTAGCGAGAAGGTGATATCTTGGAAGGAGGCGTTAACCTGACCTAGCTTCCTTGTTTGCACACATGATCAGAGAACATGAACATACTCTAAACGTGCACATGGCACGTCTCCTGCGTGAATCTGGGATGACCGTCAAGGCCGAGGCAACGCGTGATGTTCCGAATCGGGCTTACGGGCGAACCGCACGCATCGATATCGAAGCGAAGGTCGGCCCGGCGATCGTTGCCGTGGAAGCCGAGCACGGTCAGGGGGCGGCCAAGCGGCGAATGGCGATCGATGATGCTGACCGGCGGATAAATCAAGGTGTTGCCCACTGCGCCATCGCAGTCTGTTACCCGGAAGAGAGCAACGAGGTCACGCTACCAACGGCAGAATTTGAGTGGACGGTCAGGGACAAGGTCGGCGCACTCGAGAACTGGAGCCAGGGGACTCTGGAGCAACTAGCATCTGTCATCCGTCTGACACCCGCGCAACTTGGCAACCCCGACTATGTCGCCGGATCGTTGTCTTCAAGCCTTGATGCCGCCGTCGCCAGACTCACATCAACGCAAAAGCGACAGCTCACTCGCAAGATGCAACTCCCGGCATCCAATCGGGGCAACCAGCGAGGTAAGGACTGGGACATCCCCGCGAAGCGAGCACTGCTGGTGGTCGCCACGGCTGTGATGTTTCACTCAAGGCTGGACGAACACGCCGAATCTATACGGCCGACAGTTGACAATCGTAAACTAGGCAGTGTTCCGTTTGACGATGTGTGGCCTCCGAGTCCAGCGCATCAGTGCCTCGAAGCAGATGACCCGATCCGGTCCTTTCTAGATGCCTGGCACCTCTTCCTGGCATCTGACTACACGCCCATTTTCCGCACTGGACGCGCCGCATTGAACGCATGCCCGCCGAGTCCAGAGCTGTCGGACGCTCTACGCATTACCGCCAGAGCAGCACTAACGGTCGTGCAGAACATCGCAGGTCTGCGCCACGACCTGCTCGGGCGCATCTTCCACACTGTCCTGGACACGGCTAGGAATGATGGCTCCTTCTACACCACCACCGCCGCCGCAACATTGCTCGCGACGCTGGCGATAACTGAGGACATGTGTGACTGGAACGATCCAGAAGCAGTCGCCAAACTCCGAATCGCCGATCCGGCTTGCGGCACTGGCACACTTCTGATGGCAGCCGCGGAACGGATCCGTGACCTAATGCCGCATCAGACCAACGGAGCATTGGATCAAAAGGTCGCAAGGGCGTTAATCGAAGATGTGTTGACGGGATTCGATGTGAACTTGACGGCGACTCACATGGCGGCGACTACTTTAGGACTGCTGTCACCAACAACGCAGTTTCACAGGATGAAGATCGGGCGGACTTTCCTGGGCGTTGACAGGTCAGACGGCAAGGCATACCTAGGATCATTGGAGTTCTTAGATGTGCAACCTAAGCTCCTGCCTTGGCCAAATGGCAATGGACGCGCCGTGCAAGTCGAGTCCGGTAAGGAACTGGCATCAGTTGATCCATCCGACTTGGTGATCATGAATCCGCCGTACACCCAGCACGATCTCCGGCATCAACAGTTCGAAAAGGACGTAAAGGATGCCCTCAAGGAGCGTGAGAAACAGCTCATGGCCAACAAACCGGTGAACCTTACCAGTAATGCGAACTCGTTTGTCGTGTTGGCCAACTTCCTAACCAAGCCGGACCGTGGCACGTTCGCGGCAGTCTTGCCGCTCGCAACAGCGACGCATGGCACTTCCCTCGCCATACGCCGTCACCTGGCACGAGAGTATCACATCGAGACTTGTGTCATCTCCCACGACCCGGATAGACCCAACTTCTCTGAGAATACCGGGATCGGCGAAATGCTGATCGTATGCCGACGATGGCCAGACTCGACGCGAGAGAAACCGCCAACACAGTTCGTGAACCTGAGTCTGAATCCCGAGGCACCGTCGGACGCGATTGCAATAGCATGGGCGATCCAAGATGGCACAGTGCGGGAAAAGTCGCTAGGCACCGTCGTGCGATGGCCCTATGCATCGATTGCCTCGGGTGACTGGAGCGCGGTACAGTTTCTCTCGCCCTTCCTTGCTGGACGCTACGCGGCTTTGGTCAGCGGCGATGTCATCAAGTCCACCGAGCTAGGCAAGTTCTCCGACTGGGGATCGGCGAATATCCGCATAACCTTCAGCAAGTCGGAGATGCCGAGTGATCAAGGCATGACGGCGCTTTGGGACCACAAGACAGACAATATCCGCACGATAGCTGCCGAAACAGATTCGTACATCTATGCCAAGTCAGGTAAATCAACCGCGGCCGAGAGGCTCTGGCAAGGAAGAGGAAGGTTGTTGCTACCGACCAGACTGAACCTCGTCACTACCCGCGCCCTCGGCGTAAGACTAGCCAAGGCCGCACTTGGTTCAGCATGGGTGCCGTGCAAACCGTCAATCGGAGGGATCGAGTCTGATGTCCTCGAGAAGTGCCTCGCGCTTTATCTGAACTCGACCCTGGGCATCCTTGCCTTCATTGGCGCGCGTAGCAACAAGACACTGATCTATCCGCAATTCTCAATGTACAACCTCCAAAGATTGACCGTGCCCGATTTCAGGGTACTCGACGCTTCGGCAGTTCACAAGTTGTCGACCGATTACGACAGCTTGTCGTCATTGGAGTTGAAGCAACTTCGCGAACTCGGTGCCTGCGAAACACGCAAGGCTATTGATGCATCGATCTGTGACGCATTGGGAGCGGATCACGAGCAGGTGTCTAGGATTCGCGAGGACCTGGCAGTGGAACCATCGATCACGGGAAGAAGATTTGGATCTAACCAACTCTAGCGGCAACACTGACACCCATGAGCTGCTTCACCCACGGAAGCGACCTATAGCATCCCAACAACACGCATTATACCAGCACCAACCAACCCCACTACTAGCTAGGCCTGATGTCCTAGAGCCTCGCCCATACGCGTCAATCGCGCCATCCGTGCCTTACGCCGCACTAGACCCCTATCGCCCAACACCGCGCCCGCGGTCTATGCCAGCACACCGCCACTAGCGAACCTCAGCGATTTGAGCCAGCATGGTCACCTGACGGAACACGCGTTGCGTTCGCATGTGGCTTTGAAGGTCCACCGAATGATGAGATCTATGTGGTTGATGCAGGGAGCGGTTCTCGAACTCGTGTCACCGACTACGAAAGAGGCCATGACAAGCAACCCTCCTGGTCCCCAGACGGCACCAAGATAGCATTCGCAACAAACCGAGACGGCGACTACGAAATCTACGTGATCGACCTCGAGCGCGTTCCGTAGCCAGCACCGCCATCTGTAGCACCACCGCAACCCCAAGCCACGGCCGCGGCAATCGCACTAACACCCGCAATCGTAACTGCCAGTACACCCGCACTATGACCCAAGCCTACCTTCGATTCCTCTTGGCCTACCGAGCCCAACCACACACAACTCCCACCCGCCGATGGTATTCCTCCATTGCCGCTAGTTGCCTGCTCGCGGTCGCCTTCGGCATCGCACTCCTGTTCTTCGTCATCCTGGCCGCCACCTGCACTTGGGGGCAGTCCAATGAATTCCCAGACAGCGATGTCGTTTCCGGCAAGTTGGTCCGACTTACGCACAACGACAGCACCGACAGGAACCCAGCATGGTCACCTAGAGGAGACAAAATAGCGTTTGAGTGCCTCCGTGAAGATCGGATCGGATTCTGGCATTTCTCCAGATACTCACCTCCGGCCGACAGTCGTGAAGTCAGAAACTGGCCTATACACACCTACTCTGTTCCGAGCAACATCTGCGTCATGAACGCCGACGGTTCCGGCCGGAAACAACTGACCGACGAGTCATCCGATGATTACGGCCCGGCGTGGTCGCCCGATGGGAGCAAAATCGCATTCTCGTCGTCGCGCAGAGCCAGCGGTCGCAGGCACACCATCTACGTTATGAACGCTGATGGCTCTGAGCTCACACGCATCACAGGCGAAGACGCTCCATACCACGATCCTACGTGGTCCCCAGACGGCAACCGAATCGCGTACACTTCCTGGCGCGACCAGAGTTACAAAATCGTCGTCATAGATGCCGACGGGTCAAACCCCACTGTGACCACTGATGGGAGTGGCTCCCATTCCCAACCAACGTGGTCACCCGACGGGAGTCAAGTCGCTTTCATCCGTACCACTGACGATGGCGCGGACATCTATGTGATGAACCCAGATGGCACAGACCAGTCCTTAATACTTGACGCGTCCGTGTTGTACGAGGAGCGCCCGGGGCGAGTCGGACCCGCATACGTACAGTCTCCGGCCTGGTCACCCGATGGCAACCGCATTGCATTCGTGTCCGATGTAGAGGACTCCTCTGTACGCCCGAACTACGAAATCTTCGTCGCCAACTTCAACAGACCAGGTGCTGATCGACTAACATGTCGCAGAAGCAGCAGGGATATGAACCCTACTTGGAGCCCAGACGGAAGCCAGCTGGCTTTCGACTCGGATCTAACGTATCTCCCTGAGATTCACGTAATCGGTGCAATTGAACGATGTCACAGATGACATCGACTCCAGTCTCCTCACGTAAGCAGAAGCACCCCCCAGCCAATCCCACAGTTACGATAGAGTATTAGGCGTTGAGCATCGCTAAAGCTCACGTTGCCTGCCATGTCCCGATCAAAGCACATACGCCTCACACTTGCCTCGCTCCTCGCGGCATTCGCCCTGGCCGCCGTCGTGGCCGCCTGCACTCCCGTTCCTGCGCCATCCCCCGAGCCTACCATCGCGCCCACTTGGACACCAGCTCCTACCTGGACGCCAGAGCCCACATACACACCCGTGCCGACCTTCACACCTACGCCTACCGCAATACCTTCGCCTAATCCCACCGTCACGCCTGCGCCCACTGCGACACTCGAACCGACACCTACCGCCACGGCCGTGCCGGCAACACCAACAGCTACTCCCACTGCCACGCCCTTGCCTTCGCCAACTGCCGTTCCGACAACCAGCCCACCCGTTCGCGAGCCTGTCATGACCGACGAGCAAACGTCAGCGGAAACACCGACCGCAACTCCAGCTCCCACCAGCACACCAACGCCATCTCCACAGCCACCGACTCCAACCTCAGAGCCCACTGCAACTCCAGTGCCGCCGACGGCCACACCTACACCGGTGCCGCCGACCCCGACTCCTCAACCGACCGCGACTGCCACACCTACGCCGACTCCATCCCCTACGCCAACCACGGAGCCAGCCGCCTCGAGTTGCACCAGCTGCCCGGAAGCCGCCGACTTCACGCTACCTGCCGCGAACGCCAGCAGCGATGTTATGCTTTCCGACTTCCGCGGCGACAAGTCCGTCGTGCTGGTCTTCTATCGCGCTTTCTGGTGACCGTACTGCAGGGGGCAGCTAGTTGAGCTGCATCGACACTACGATGAGATCGCACAACGTGGCGCAGAAGTGCTTGCCATCAGCATGGACAACCTCGCAGGCGCAGAGAGCCTAGTATCCCGCGCCAGCGGAGGCATCACATTCCCGATACTGTACACCAATAAAGACAGCGCAGTACCAAGGGCATACGATGTCTACAACCGACTCAACGACAATCTGGCAACGCCCGCGGTATTCATCATTGACACCGGAGGGCGCATCGTGTGGCAAGATATCGGACGGCACAAAGCGGACCGAGTCTCAGGTAGAGACGTAATAGATAACCTGCCGTAGCGATGTTAGAGTGCAAACCATGACCCTGAACGTCGCACACATACGAACCGCACTGCTGCTGACCGTCGCGGTCGCCTTGTCGGCAACCGTCGCATTGGCGTGCGGATCACCGTCGACCGAACCCGCCGGCGCGCAACCAGCCGACAGCGAGGCACCTGCCAGGCCTGCATCCCTCTTCAAGCTGCCGAATGCCAATGCACCCGCCGGCACCGAGATATCGCTGGCACAGTTCCGCGATGCCCAGCCCGTCGTGCTGGTCTTCTATCGCGCGCACTGGTGAAGCTTCTGCCGACGCCAGCTCGTGGAGCTGCAACAACACTACGACGAGATCGCACAGACCGGCGCAGAAGTCATTGCAATCAGCACCGATGACCTGTCCGGCGCAAGCGACATCATCCAACAGGGCAACATCAACTTCCCGATACTCTACACCAGCGGCGATTCCGCCGTCCCGGAAGCATACAACGTCTTCAACCTGTTCGGCGACGGCCTGGCATCAGCATCAGTCTTCATAGTGGACAAAGACGGCAACCTAGCCTACCGCAACATAGGCAGGAACTACCGCCACCAAGTAGCAGCCGACACAGTAATAACCGCCCTACAAAACCTAAGCTAACCCCACCTATCCTGCAAATCCTGCCTATCCCTGTTAATCTCCCGCCCGCGGCGATACCGCGCCTGGAAATACACATGCTCGTCATAAGTCCCCGGCTCGTAATGAACATCATCCGCCGCCGGACCTCGCGCAACGTTACCGGTTGACGGATGCCGCGCCACTACATCATCATCGAAATCAACGCCCAGACCTGGCGAGTCCGGCACCGTGATATAGCCGTCAACCGTCGGCAAGTGCGGCAGGATAACCTCGTAACGCTGCGGCGAGTCGTCCTCGAGACGCTCAAGTATCAGCGCATTCGGTATCGCCGCCAGCAGATGGATAGCAGCATACTCCGCTACAGGACCGAGTGAGCCTGAGTGTGGCGCAACGTTGATGTAGTGCGCCTCTGCCAACGCAGCCACCTTCTTCAGCTGCGTCAAGCCCCCGATACGACCCGAATCCGGCTGCACTACATCCACTAGCTCGTCCTCGATGATCTCGCGCACGCCCCAGATGTGCGAGTGACGCTCACCCGCCGCTATCGGTATGTCGACAGCCTCCTGCACACGCCGCAACGCATTCGTGTTCTCCGGCGGGACAGGATCCTCATAGAACAGCAGGTTAAACGGCTCCAACGACTGGCCGACGATGATCGCATCCTTAGTCGTGAACCAAGGGGGGCCATGCGCGTCAACCATGATGTCCATCTCAGCGCCAACGGCATTGCGTATCGACTCCACGAGCTCAGCAGTGCGATACACCCCACCCGTCTTCACGCCCGTTATGCCCCGGTCGCGCAGCTCAACCGCACGCTCCGGCGAGTGTGCATGCGCGTATGTGCGAATGCGGTCGCGCACCTTGCCACCGAGCAGATTCCAGACCGGCGTGTCAAGTGCCTTGCCCTTGATGTCCCACAGCGCAATGTCAATCGCATTCATCGCACCCGATCCCGGCGTGCCAGTCATCCCATGTCCCATCTGTGCCACTAGCATCTTCTGCCACAACCGCTCGATGTCCATCGGATCCTCGCCGATCAGCACCTGCGCCAAGTCATTGACCGCCGTCTCAACAACTCGCGGCCAACCCGAACCCTCGCCAACGCCGTAGATGCCAGCATCCGTATACACCCGCACAAAGCACCAGTTGCGGCTGCCACCGCCAGACATAAGGTAAGTCTTGATCTCAGTAATCTGCATAAGTCAACCCTCCCGTAGAGACATCTACATAGTAACCCAATCCTGCAAATCCTGCCTATCACTGTGAATCAACATATACAATGCCAATATCCGACACCCGCACCACTCACCCGGAGGCAACACCATGGCAGACGCAACCATCGCACCGACCGACAACGGACCATACTGGATCAGCGGTGACTTCACCGTGACAGACGCCAACGGCAACGAGTTCGCCGTGGAAGGTGATGCCTACCTTTGCCGATGCGGCGAGTCCGACGAAAAGCCCTTCTGCGACGGTTCACACAACACAGCAGGCTTCAACGACGAGTGCAGAGCCACCTAACACACCCCTATCCTGGCCGATCCTGCCCAACCCTGTGAATTCCATGCCCAAGACACAAATAACCATCTGGAACAACGACGCCATTGAGGTAAACGGCAACTTCAACCTGCAAGACGCCGCAGGCAACCAGTACCGACAACACGGCAAGGTGCGCCTATGCCGTTGCGGCCAGTCCAACAAGAAGCCCTACTGCGACAACAGCCACATCCGAACAGGCTTCCAAAGCACCGTAACGGCCAGCAGAAGCTGACGGCGTAGCAACAACAGCCGTGGCACAGCGAACCAACACCAGCAGCGGCGCACCAAAAACCGCCCTGGCCTCCATCAGCGCGGCACTGATCGCAACAGTCGCGGTCGTGGTAGCGTGCACGACCAGCGCGCCAACGCCTACAACGGCACCAACGCTGCAACCTGCGCCCACGGCCACTGCGGAGCCAACCGCGACCGCAACGGCCAAGCCGACAAGCACGCCGGCGCCGACGCGGATACCCATCGCGACTGCGACAGCAAGTCCTACGGCAACAGCTACCGCGACACCATCCAGCACCGCGACACCGATACCAACACCAACGGCCACTCCGGCGCCGATACCAACACTAGCCCCGACACCAGTCCCGACGCAGACACCCACCCCTATTCCGACATCAACGCCAGTTCCGACGCAAACCCCGACCCCGGCACCCACGGCAACACCTACACCGTCAACGACACCGACCGCGACTCCCATACCACTGCCAAGCATCGAAGACCAACGCTCAGCCCTGGCGGCATTCTACGCCGCAACCGACGGCGACAACTGGACGAACAACGATGGATGGCTCTCTGACCAACCGCTGGGCGAGTGGCACGGCATCTCGACCGATGACCGAGGTAACGTCACCGAAATCAGTCTAATCAGAAACAACATCAGCGGCACCATCCCTCCAGAGATCGGGAACTTGAAGACCCTCAGGGGTCTTGGCCTCCCGTACAACGACCTCACAGGGAACATACCAGATGAACTCGGCAGCCTGGAGGAGTTAACTTCGCTGAACCTGTTCTCCAATGGACTCACTGGCACCATTCCACGAGAGTTTGGGAGCCTAAACAAGCTATACTTCCTTAGCTTGGTTGGCAACGGTCTCAGAGGCAAGATACCTGAGGAACTCGGGCAACTCGCGGAGTTAGAACACATGTATATCTCGGGTAACCGATTCGAAGGCTGCGTTCCTGACCGATTGCGACTCGTCGAGAACAACGACTCCCACAAGCTGAATCTTCTCTACTGCGGATTCAATCCGTCCGACCCGGACGACAGGTCCATCCTCGTCAAGCTATACAACGCAACCGACGGGGACGACTGGAACAACAACGAGGACTGGCTCTCCGACCAACCGCTCGCAGCATGGCACGGAGTGGAGGTCGATGCCGATGGCAAGGTAACCAGACTTGACCTGGTGGCAAACAATCTCAATGGCACGTTGATCCCGGAACTCGGCCAACTCGACCGTTTGGAGTTATTAGCTCTCTCTCGCAATCAACTGTCCGGGGCGATCCCGCCTGAGTATGCCAACCTCATCCACCTCAGATACCTCTATCTCGCAGACAACCAGTTGACGGGCGAATTCCTCGGTTGGGCCGGAGACCTTCTAGTTTTATTCCTGCAATTCAATCAACTCACGGGGGATATATCCAAATACGCCGATGATCTGGCAGGCGTCGCGAATTTTAGCTTCGCGGGTAACAACTTTACAGGTTGCCTGCCAGAGAATTTGCGTGACTTCGATGATCCCGACCTCGTGTACTCCACCCATTACTACTGCAACGAACCTCCAAAACCACCTCTAGTCACCCCAGAGTTCATCAAGTGGGAGGTCGGGGATGTCGTCCGCCCGTCCGAAGAACGCGCCGCCAGACTCGGCGTGCAGTGGCTCTTTGAGTACGCCGAATCCATTGGATGGCCAATCGTAGAGGAAGAAGTCCATGTCCACTACATGACGCTCGAACATTTGGCATACGCTGCCTCCATTGAGGATGGGACAATCGATGAGGGCGAACTGGAGAGGGAACGTGAGTACATTTCTGGAATCGGTGGATTCGCCCGCGGTCCCGCCAATTTCAGCAGAGCGACAGAAGTTGGCGAACCCCTCAACAGTCATTCGTTATTCATCGCAGCCGAAAGGTTGATCCACGAAAACATACATACCGCATTCCAGCATAACCTCTACGGGTTGTACGCCGACAACCGTGGCTACGCAGTACACCCACCGGAATGGTTCTCCGAGGGAATGGCCGAATACTTCACGAATCTCATAATCTCGCTTCAGACTGGTGAAACCGATGTCATGGGCCATCGGGGAGGGACTATTAACGGAGTGCCGGTCACCGAGATCCCCTTGCCTTTTGCACAAGACGGCTTTTGCGAGTACTTGTGCGGCGCTCTCGCCATCGAACTCCTGGCATCCATCGTCGGGCAACGACACATCGTCGACTTCTACACACTGCAACAACTGGATCGGACTTGGCAGGAGACGTTCGAAGATGTCTACGGAATCAGCGTGCCAGACTTCTACGCGCTATACGACCAGCACCGAGATGCGGGCTTCCCCGAACTCAACCCGCCTATCGTGCCAGAAACAGGACGTTGAAGTAGCACCGACGACGAACAGCTTGCCACCAGGACCAGGTATCCCACACATGCAAACCATCGCAACCCTAACCACCGCCGCCCTCTTAGCGGCCATCGCCATCGTGGCCTGCACCACCAGCACACCAGAGCCCACGGCTGCCACCGTCCCAACGCAGACCGCGCTCCCGACGATAGCGACCGTGGCGACCGTCCCGCCGAGTCCGACACCGTACCCCACCGAAACGCCGTTCGTCATCACGATTCCGGAGGCCACGCCGACGGCAGTACCAACGCCGTCTCAAACGCCAGCCGCGACAGCCGTTCCCTCGGCCGGCAATCCCGCCGACACGGCGACACCTGCACCTACTCCTATCACCGCGCCAACGTTGACACCCACCACGGTTCCAACCCCTTCGCCTGATGCGACACCAACCGTTCCACCAACACAAGCACCCGCGCCAACAGCGACCGCAACACAGACTCCGCCGCCCGCGAGCACACCAACTCTGACACCCACCGCAACGCATACACCAACCCCGACTGCTACACCTGAGCCAAACTACCCGCCCGAGCAGGCTGCGCTTATCACACTCTACGATGCCACGGACGGTGCCAACTGGACCAACAACACCAACTGGCGCACTGATGCTCCCATCGGCACATGGCATGGCGTTACGACCGACGCAGATGGCAGCGTGACGCACCTGGACCTGACCTACAACAACCTGTCGGGGCAACTACCTGCCGCCATCGGGCAACTGACTGAGCTGCAACAACTCTGGCTCTCTACAAACCAACTCACAGGCAACATCCCAAGCGAAATCGGCAACCTTACGCGACTCAAGATGCTCGATCTCTCATCTAACCAACTCAGCGGCGCCATCCCGTCCCAACTCGGCAATCTCACGAGCCTGTCGGAACTGCTGCTGTCGTACAACGAACTCAGCGGTAGCATCCCATCAGAGCTCGGCAACATGGCACAGATGGGAAGCATGAGCCTTGAAGGCAATCAGCTTACCGGCAACATCCCATCGCAACTCGCAATGATGCAGTCACTCTACGGGCTATACCTGGGCGGCAACATGCTTGAGGGCAACATACCACAAGAGTTGTCAACGCCCCCTGACTTGGTATACCTAGATATATCCAACAATCGTATGAGCGGTGATACATCAGACTGGCCGACAAATTTGAGCAAGTTGGATCAATTCAGAATCAGCGACAACAACTTCACCGGATGTATCCCGGTTAACCTGCGTGCAATCAGGAACAACGACATCATCTACTCAAAACTGTCATATTGCGGCGATCCGCCCAAGCAACAACCAGTATCGCCAGACTTCATAACTTGGATGATCGGCGACGAAGTAACTGCGTCCGAAGAACGCGCCGCAAGACTAGGGCTACAATGGCTTTACGACTACGCAATCTCAGTCGGTTGGCCTATTGCAGGCGATCCGATAACGATATATCTAGACGACGATCTAGGTTTAGCACAAATCCTAGCGGAAGACGACGGCACAGTCGAACCCGGTGAGATTGATGTTCATTTAGGTTTTGTCAGGTCAACTGGCGGATTCGCCGATAACGATAATAACTACACTAGAGCTTCCAACCCCGGCGAACCTGTCCAACACGACAAAACCGTCACCACAATCGCACACGAAACCTCACACATCATGTTCCAACGCGACCTAGCGGGATTCAACACGACCGGCCACGGAGACTGGAGCGCGCCGCTCTGGTGGACAGAAGGCATGGCAAAGCTGATCGAAAACATCGTCACGTCCAACCACGGCACAGCCCTGCCAGAGCGACGCCGCTACATTGTAGAAGCCGCCGACGTTGAACGTTGCAACGTCCCACTCTCAGACCTGGAATCTACTCAGACATACGACCTTTTTCTCTGTGCTTACGATGTTGGCGCGCTGGCAGTAGAGTTCCTCGGCTCCGTCATAGGCTTCCAAAACATAGTGAACATCTACACCGAGCGACCTGAAGGCTGGGGATGGCACCAAACCTTCGAGCAGACCTTCAACCTATCGCTACAAGACTTCTACACCCAGTTCACCCAACACCGCCAAGCAGGCTACCCAACCATACCGCACCCAAGAACCAGCCCGTAGGCACAACACCCACCCCTATCATGCCCTATCCTGCCTATCCCTGTTAATCCCAACACCAAGTTCATCCAACCGCCGCAAGAACCACCCGCTAAAGGCAGAGTAACCCGTAGGCGAGATGTCAATCAGCGTCTCGTTAGCGTGCCAGTTCGGGGCATGATCCGAAACCCTGATTACAATGCGTTTACCATCGCTCCCCCGTAAGCGATAGTAGACTGAGGGTGAACCAGTAAGTCGCCGCGCGTACCAGGTCTCGAAACCGCCTATGGATAACCGATCGGAAAGGACACTTTGAACCTGGGATTGCTCCTCGGCAACGCTCGTGAACCCGCGCGCCGATCGCGGCATCTTTCGCGCCACCCGCTCCAATGCCTCCGCCAGTTGCACTAACGCGGCAGCACCGTGCCGACGAAATCGCGACGCGCCTCCCACCTCCCTCAGCTTCGAAATCAGACGCTCGGAATCATGCCAGAGCCGATCCTCAATCCAACGAGGATCGTCGCGCCTTATGCTTGCTAATGCTTCTGACATGAGCCTCTGTACCTGTTCGTCCGTCGTCATCACTTTCAATCATCTGATTCCTGCGTTTCCCCACTGACACTGTACAATGACAGTCATCGGGACCAGTGCCCATACGAGGAGGTAGCAATCATGCCCCAGCAAACGACGACAACGATATCGCGCTTGGAAGTAGGTGTCATGGACGCCATGGACGCACTCACTGGATGCCCTGAGTGCGACATGGGCACCTTCACATTGACGATCTACCGCGAAAAGGGACGCATAAAGGTCGAATGCGGGATATGCGGCTCAACCCGAGATTTCGACGACGCACGCAACCCCAACGCGTAGAGGCCGTTCGCGCCCCTCGGCCGCGCAGAACTTCACCACCCCTATCCTGCCGTATCCTGCACATCCCTGTTAATCCCAACGCCAAGTTCATCCAACCGCCGCAAGAACCACCCGCTAAAGGCAGAATAACCCGTAGGCGAGATGTCAATGAGCGTCTCATCCGCGCGTCTGTCCGGCGGATGGTCCGAAACCCGAACCACAACCCTCTGACCGCCGCGCCCGCGTAAGTGATAGTAGACTGAAGGTGAACCTTGAATCTTCTCGGCGTTCCTTTCAACGGGCTTGACATCGCCCAATCGCGCCGAGAGAATCGACCTAACCCGTTCGCTCTGTTCAGCAACGTTCGTGAAGCCTCGTCGAGAGCGCGGCAACCCGCGGGACTTTGACTCCAGAGCCAGTTTCAAGAGCCGGAGCACTTCGGGCCCGTGACTTCGGAAACGGGCTCGCCCGCCAACCGACATCAGCATCGCCGATAAGTAACCTTCGTCACGCCACACCCTCGCCTCAACCCAGTTAGGATGTTCACGCCGTATTGTCGAGAGAGTCTCCAACATGAGCCTCTGCGCTTGTTCTTGAGCAGTCAACTGAACATCGAATCGATTCGGTCGAGCCGAACATTTCGCCACTTCCCTCCATTCTGTTACACTTGACTGGAAACGCCTAGCTCGAAGTGGCGAAGGAGCCAAACCCAATGCCCACTACAACCCAAGCAACGCCTTCACAGTTGGAAACCGATATCCTCAGGGGGCATGAGTCCCTAACCGAATGCCCAGAGTGCCGAATCGGTAACTACACCCAACTCCTCTATCGCGAAGAGGGACGCATAAAGGTTTTGTGCGGAATCTGCGAAAGAGCGCGCAACTTCGCAGACGCACACACGCCACACGCGTAGGAGGCGGGTCTTAGTCCGTCTGACCCACTCCCAACCCCATCCCCCTATCCTGCCATATCCTGCACATCCCTGTTAATCCCAACGCCAAGTTCATCCAACCGCCGCAAGAACCACCCGCTAAAGGCAGAGTAACCCGTAGGCGAAATGTCGATCAGCGTCTCGTCCACATTCGGTCTCGGAGGATGGTCCGAAACCCGAACCACGATCCTCTGACCGCCGCGACCGCGTAAGTGATAGTAGACTGAAGGCGAACCCTTCGAGGGCTCCGGGTGCCGTGGTGTCGGAGCACCGTCTCCTAATCGCGTCGAGAGCACCGAACTGACGCGTTCGCTCTCTTCAGCGACATTCGTGAATCCGCGAACGGGGCGAGGCATCCCACGGGCCTTCAGCTCCAATGCCTGCCTCAGCTGGTCAAGTGCTTCTGCACCGTGGCGGCGGTAACGCACGCGTCCCCCAACCGTCCTTAGCACAGCCGACAAGTAGCCTCCATCAAGCCATACCCTCGCCTCAACCCATCTCGGGTGTTCACGCCGTATTCTCGAAAGAGCCTCCAATGCGAGCCTCAATACCTGTTCTCGGGCAGTCAATAGGTCATCAAGTTTTTTGGGTTGAGCCGAACTCTTCGCCATATTCTGTTACACTTGACCGTTAACACCAAGCCCGCAGTGGCAGAGGAGCCATACCAATGCCGACCACAACCTTAGCACCGCCATCCCAAGTCGAATCCGAAATCCTAAAGGGGTTCGACACCCTAACTCAATGCCCGGAATGCCAATTCGACACCTACACGTTGCTTCTAATTCGCGAAGAGGGACGCGTCATGGTGATGTGCGGAATCTGCGAAAGGTCTAGATACTACGCAGACGCACACACACCACCCGCGTAGGAAGCGGCTCGCGAACCGCCCACGACCACCGCGCCCAACATCCCCCATCCTGCTATATCCTGCCTATCCCTGTTAATCCCTCACGGCAGCAGCACAGTCCGCGCCACCGCTCCAACCTCCATATCCGCGAACGCCTCGTTTACCTCTGCCAACGGGCGTACCTTCGTTATCAACTCGTCCAGCTTCAGCCTGCCCTGCTGGTAGAGTGACAGCAGCCACTGGAAGTCATGGCGCGGACTACCAGTGCCAGCAGAGCAGCCGATTAGCGCACGGTCCAGGAACAGATGGCGCATCGGTATCGACACCTCGCCGTCGTCCGGTGCAGCTCCCACTAGCACCGCAGTGCCGCCGTCGCAGGTCGCCTCTAACGCTTGGCGCAAAGTCGCCGGCTGACCGATCACCTCAAAGGCATAGTCAACACCGCCATCTGTCATATCTACTATCGCGTCTACCGCATCGACTCTGGACGCGTCAACGGTATTGGTCGCGCCCATCGTCTCGGCGTACTGAAACTTGCTGGCGTTCACATCAACCGCGATGATGCGAGACGCGCCGACCAGTGCCGCGCCCTGTATCACGTTCAGGCCTACGCCGCCACAACCCCAGACGGCAACGGTTGCGCCCGCCGGCACCTTGGCACGATTCACAACCGCGCCAACGCCGGTGATCACCGCGCATCCGACCAAGGCAGCGCGTGTCAAGTCAACCGACGGGTCAACCGCCACCAAGTTCATCTCGTTGACCACCGCGTACTGCGAGTAGGTCGCGATACCGCCATGCACCACCTCGCCGTTGATCCAGTAGTGGTCGCGCTCCGGCAACGCAGGCACCGGCTGGCACAGGTTCCAGCGGCCCGTCGCACAGTACTTGCACCTGCCACACATCGGGCGTATCGCAAACACTACATGATCGCCGGGTGCGAATCCCGTCACGCCATCGCCAACCTGCTCTATCACGCCCGCGCCTTCATGCCCGAGTATCGTGGGCAGTCCATCGGTGCGACGGTATCCAGAGTAGATGTTGTGGTCAGAGTGGCAGACTCCAGTAGCGGCAATCCGCACCAGCGCCTCGCCACGAGCTGGTCCAGCAACCTCAACGGGTTGCACTACAACCGGCGCACCCTGTTCATGTACAACAGCAGCAAGCGATTTCGTTACCATGGCAGAACTCCCAGCTTATCCTGCAATATCCTGCCCATGCATGTTAATTCATCTCGAATAGCCTGAGCCCGATGTCGTCTCGTACGGGACGTTGCTTGTGATGTGCGCCAACACGTACTTGAAGTCCTTGTACGCCTGCGTCCGTGCGTATTCCCCGCGTAACGAGTGCAACCTACGCTCAAGCATCTCCAGCTCGTTGCGAACGCCCGACCGCGACAACTCGTAGCCGCTCAAACCGCTGTACGCATCGGATGCCAGCGCTACGATCGCACCGAACTCCAGCGCACCGTCAGCACCGCGGCTCGGAGTGGTGCCTATTGATGCATGTTGAATGTTGGAAGACTGGTCGCTCGGCGTAACCCAACGCAGCTCCACGCTACCCAACTCTGCCGATCCAAGATCACGTTGACCCGCCGGAGTCAACACCAACTCGTAGAACGCCGTCGTCGCGGTACCAGACGGTATCTCTGCAAACTTCTTCAGCGGCTGAGTGAACGACTCGTCAGATGTCACACGATTCTCGTAACCGATCAGCCGCCAGCTCTGAACGTAAGCCGGGTCCCATCTGACCTGCGCCCGCGTCTGGTCGGCGAACGGCGATGCTAGCTGCTGCCAACGCCCTTGCGCGGCAAAGGATCGCCCATCGTCAACCGTGCTCAAGTAGCGGTACCAGCCATTCCCGTGTTGCGCCAGCTGCTCCAACAGGACATCGTTGTAGTTCGCTATGCCAACTCCGAGCGTGATCAGCCGCAACGGATTCCATGCATCAGCGTCGTGAGCCGATTCCAGAATAGCGAAGGGATTCGTCGCATCGACATTCGCGACGCCGTCCGACATCAGTATCACGTAGTTCAACGCCTCTGGCCTGTCCAGACGCATCCGGTCCGCCAACTTGACGCCCAAGTTCAATCCAGCTTGGACGTTCGTGCTGTCATGCGGCGCGAGGTTCGCAATCGACGATCGCACACTACGGCTCCTAGGTCGGTGCGAATCAACCGTGTATTCAACCAACACATTGTTTGTGAAGTGCACTATCGAAACCCGATCAGAGTTACCGAGGCTGTCAACGATGGATTCCGCCGCCGCGCGTGCTATCTCAACGCGATCTCCCTCGTCCATCGATCCGGAAGCATCCAGCACCAGCGTGATGTTCAGCGGAGCAGAGCGCGTCGCTTCAGGTGCCTGAAACGCAATGCGTGCCATGTGCCGAGCACCGTGGACGGGGTGCGGGAACACATCCGTAGCGATGTTGAAGCGATCGGGATGCGAAGGCGTGTCATACCCATAGTCAAAGGCGTTTATCCACTCCTCTGCACGCACCGAGACCGGATCGACTTCGTACCCATTCCGTGTCCAGTTCAAAGCCAGCTGGAACGAAGTGCGATCAGTGTCCAGGCTGAACGTCGATATGGCGTCCTGCCGAGTGTGAACCATCCGTGACCGAGCGTAGTCCTGGAAGGTCACAGTGTGCGGTGTCTCGCCGCCTGACGGTTGCGGCTGCCAGTGTGCAACCGGCGTAGGTGTAGCACGACGACCGTAGCCGTAATCCTGCTGCACGGTAGCAGTAGGCGCAGTAGCGTACTGCGTCTGGGCCTGTCGAGTCACGACAACCTCCCGCGCGACTTCCACTTGTCGTTCAACCTCCACGGTAACCGCCGTCATTGCCGCCGCAGTAGGCGCAGGTTGGGCAGTCGCAACTGCAACCTGGGCCGCGACCGTTACCTCCGGTGTGCTATAACTGGGACGCGACGGCGCAGGAAACTCCAGCGTCTTGCTACTCTGACGCGCCCTCTCGAACGACTCCTCCGTCATTCCGTAACCACTCATCGGGATAAACCAACCGGGCGCGATCATCCAAGCCGTAATCGAACACACAGCAAGAATCGCCACGCCGCCAATCCAAGCCAGCACAACACGACGCGTGGCACGCCGAGCAAACGCTGCAACAACCTTAAGGAACATGTCAGTAACTCCAAGTATCCAGTAATGTCCAGAGCGACCAGTCGCCGCCCATGTAACACCCAGACGCACAAGCACACCAGAAAGTTCCCGAGCGGGGAGGAAGTTTGTCTGGCGTTTGACAGTCCGCTTGGACTCAGCACCCAGAGACATCAGCTCTGACCTTGTGCATCTTGAAGAGGTGTGACACCCACAACGACGCCAGGAATCATATGTGCGCGGGTTTTCGCCACTTTCCTGCGGCTTGACATCATTACCTGTAGACTCAGGATCAGGAGGGCTTTCCATGACCTTAGAGAAAATCCACATCAAGAACCGTGGCACCCTAGTAGACTTCGAAGCGAAGTTCGGTCCGATCACCGTCATCTACGGACCCAACGCATCGGGCAAGTCGCTACTGAGCAACGCGCTCAGATCCATTGAACGTGCGAAGTGGTGTGGACCCGGAGAAGCGGAGGTCACCCTCAACGGTCGGACGCTACGTAGCGGAGACTTTGCACAAGGAGAGTACAAGGACAATGTCCGGGTCTTC
This sequence comes from Dehalococcoidia bacterium, assembly GCA_965200145.1. Taxonomy (GTDB): domain Bacteria; phylum Chloroflexota; class Dehalococcoidia; order Lucifugimonadales; family Lucifugimonadaceae; genus CBDATG01. The sequence goes on along the minus strand of CBDATG010000003.1, from coordinate 654,042 downwards.
AACGCTGACTTCCTTCGAGATGATGTCATTGATGGGGATCCAAGTGCAATCGTGCTGGGACGCGCAGTGGTTGATCAACGGGACAAGATTGATCGCCTGACTAGACAGATATCCAGCTCGGAATCAAGCAGACAAGCGTCTGACGAGCAGATGGTCCGGTTCAAGAATTCGCTAGGCGAAGGATTCCAGTCGGCAGGCGAAAAGGTAAGGACAGTGTTAAGGACTGTTCCAAAAAACAGTGGCGCAAACCCGCGCTGGCCGAATTACGACAGGCGAGATGCCGAGAAAACGTACCGTGCAATGCTTGATGAGGGCAGATACGTTCATCACCAAAGGTCCCCCGTGCGACTGGAAGAGCTCGAGGAGATCATCCTGCATCGGGAATCGCCCCACCCGCTGGACCTGCCACATGTCGACGATCCGAGCGTTTCGGATATCTACAAGCGCGCTTCGGTGCTCCTTCACACCAATCTCGAGACGACATCGCTCACGGAAATTGAAGGCGATCCGGATCGACGGGACTGGCTTCTGAAGGGCCAAGAGTACTCTCGCGACGAGGCCATGTGCGCCTTCTGCCATCAACATGTGCCGCCAGACAGAGCGAACGCTCTCGAATCGTATTTCAACGACAACCTGAAACGGTTGCTCAGCGATATTGACTCGATGGACCAGGAACTTGAACTGAAGATATCGACACTCGCATCCGTCTCTCTCCCTCCCGTTGGCGACTTGGGGATCGACCTACAAGATACTTATCAGGAACGCAGCGCGCGCTGGTTGTCTAACATTGAATCTGCCTTGACCGCCATCGAGAGCGTTCAATCTCAACTTAAATCCAAAAAAGACCGACCGAACATGGAATTTGACATCAGCACAGAACCGCCCGTTTGGGATGCCGATGCCGTCATCGAACTCAATCAGGTCGTCGACGACCATAACCAGTCTATCAACAAACTACGACGGAACTGCGAAGAATATGAGCTGGCCGTGATTGCGAACCGATTTGAGGAGTGGAAGGGTTTGGATGACCAGATTACAGACTTGGAACTGAAGATTGAAACATACGACCAACAAATCGCGGAAACGTCGACCAAGTTAGTTGAACTTCGTCGATCGGCCGACACAAGACTGATCGCCGCTGACGAGTTGACCCGAATGGTGCAGAGCTTTCTCGGTCACGATGAGATTGGCTTCGAGCTTAACGACGAAGACCCGTCATACCAACTGACCCGGCATGGCGAGTCCGCATCCGACTTCAGCGAGGGGGAACGAACCGCGCTCGCGTTGATGTACTTCTTGAAGCGACTAGAGGACGACTCCTTTGACAAACGGAATGGCACCCTAGTCTTTGACGATCCGATCACTAGCTTTGACGAGGACAATCTCTACCGAGCCGTGGCAGACATCGTTACGAGGACTGGAATGAAAGACGAAGCGCATGATCTCCAATCATGCAAAGTTGTTATCATGACACATCACTTTGGTATGTTCGAACGTCTGTGGATGGAATTAAGAAGCAAACGCGTCAAAGGTAGCGCGATTTTCTATGAAATGCGTTGTCAGTTCGTAGACTCACGCCGAGCGTCGAAATTGGTCCCGTTGAAGAATATGCTGGCGACTGACTACATGCTCGCTTTTTATGAAGTCCAGTCAATGGCCAACGGGTGCGAAAGGATCAATAATCCTGAAACATCACTCCGTAAGTGCGTTGAAGGATTCATAACACGATTGGCACCAGGTACCATTGACCAGGGATTGAATAGTGCATACTGGTCTTTTGTAGGCAAACACGATCGAGTGACAGTTTCTAATGAAGACTTGCAACTTATCATATCCATCGCCAACGGCGGTTCTCATTTGAGCGCAATCTCACAGAGAGCCGGCTCAGATAGGCACCGGTCAACGCTTCAGGCGACTTCAACGAACTTCCTACAGTTGATGTCGGACGCCGCGCCCCAGCACTATGGGGACTTGAAAGCGTGGTACTCCCGCCGCGTCAAGCAAGAGGCGCGCCTCAAAGTTGAATCGGATACGTGACGCCAGAGAGGCAACCGGTTGAACGAGCTATGTTACACTAACACCTTTCACCCACCCCTATCCTGCATATCCTGCGCATCCCTGTTAATCCCATGCTCACTCGCACGCTAGGTCGCACCGGCCACGACAGCACCGTCGTCACCTTCGGCGCGTTCGCGCTTGGCTACATTGACCAAGCGCAGGCCGATACCGCCATGGAGCTCGTCCTGTCGCATGGTGTCAACCATGTTGACATTGCGCCCGGCTACGGACATGCCATGGAGCGCATCGCGCCGTGGGTGCCAGAACTTAAAGCGCACGGCATTTTCATCGGTTCCAAGACGCCTAGGCGCACGCGAGATGAGGCATGGGCAGATGTTGAGTCGATCATGAACACGCGCATGAAGATCGACCGCTTCGACCTGTTCCAGCTGCACTCTGTCGGCACGCTTGACGAGCTCGATGCCGCCATGGCACCCAACGGCGCGTTGCAGACGCTCATCGAGATGCGCGAGCAGGGTCTGACAGACTGGCTCGGCGTTACAGGGCATGGTCCGGAGGCACCATCCACTTTCATAGAGGCATTGCGCCGCTTTGATTTCGATACCGTCATGTTCCCGCTCAATCCTGCCAGCGCGAGGGAACCGCAGTATCGCGCCGATGCGGATGCGCTGATCCGCGAATGCCATTCGCGCAACGTTGGCATCCAGACGATAAAGATGATTGCCCGCGGTGGCTGGAGTCCAGGCTCAAAGGACTGCAACACGTGGTATGACCCGCATCGTGAGCAGGCGCAGATTGACCAGTCGCTGTGGTGGGTGCTGTCCCAGCCAATGCACACCGCACCGAGCTGCGGCGAGATCGCGCTGCTGCCCAAGGTGCTGGACGCGGCCCAGCGTTACCGACCGCTCAACACGGCAGAACAGGCAGACGTTGAAGCAGAGCAACGGCCGCCGTTTCCGTTGCCGGCGCTTGCCATACCGGCCGCGAACCCGGCGTAACGCGGTTGGTATAGGTATAGCGCGTATGGCGCCGCGACCGGTATGTGAGCGTTAAGGTGGCGGCAATTTTGCCCAGGCTGATCGCGGTCGTGGGCGGTTCACGAACCGCCCCTACGGGAACGATGCGGTGCGTATGACAGCGCGACATGTAACGCAAACCGGACGTCGGTTCGTGAACCATCCCGATGCCAATAACGGAATGCGTTTGACGGCGCAACATGCGACACGGTCTGTAGGGGCGGTTCGTGAACCGCCCACGACCTCGCATGAGCCGCGGTAAAGGCGGAATAGGTGGCGGCGTTTTTGCACAGTCGGACCGCGGTCGTGGGCGGTTCACGAACCGCCCCTACGGTGTGTTGCGCGTTATGCCCGTAACGGCGAGGGTGTTTACACGTTCTGGACATGTCGCCGGTTGCGTTACGACGGGGTTCGCGCATTGAGACCGCGTGTTTCCAGTGGCGGATCGCGGTCGTGGACGGTTCGTAACCGCCCCTACGCCAACAACGGACCTCCTATTACTGTGCAACATGCGACGTTTCCTGTAGGGGCGGTTCGTGAACCGCCCTTGCGCCGAGGCTATGTATTCGTTCTCATATTGGCGCGCGTGTAGACTCTTTCGTGTTGCCTTGACTCTATTCTGATCGCATGATGAAAGATTCCACTGACACTCCTGGCGGGTTCACCGAGTACCTGCGTGCCCCCGGATGGGTGTTTGGCGGGCTAGGGCTGTTACTAGGGCTCGATTCTGCTGCTTTAACGGTGGTTGCCTTGCGTAGCGTCGGCGATGACCCCCTGCTTAGTGGAGGTCCAGCGGCGTTGTTCTTCGTGATGTTCGGGTTAGGGATGGCAGTTATCGTGTATGTGATGCTCGAAGCCACGCTGATGACGGTCACGGTCGCAGGTCAACAGCTGACGGTTTCGATGGGCGTGTTTGGCAGGCGTAGGTCTTGGCATACCGATGGGATGGCGCAGGTTGCGACGACGCGGCACAGCCTAGTGCGCCACGGCGGCAGAGGGAGCGTTATCGCACCTTCAAGTCGCCGCGCATGGGTCATGTTCGGGATCAAGGACGGCGTAGAGTTCGAGTCCGAGTATCAAGACGGCACGACAGTGACCTACTTCATCTCGAGTCGCCGCGCCCCAGAGCTAGCATCAGAATTGACGCGAGCAGATTAGACGGGCGCGACACAACCCCCCAACCTGCAAATCCTGCCAATCCATGTTAAACCCATCTAGAACCGCCGATATTTCAGGTACGCCGCCTGCGGGTCCATCCCGGACAGGATCATCGCGCGCAACTCATTCTCCGTGTGCATCACCTCGTCCACGCGCTCCGCAACATCCGACCCGTGCGCCGATGGAATGATCACAACGCCATCCCTGTCAGCCACAACGTAGTCGCCAGTATTGATCTGAACGCCGCCTATGACGATAGGCTCGCCCATCGCCGTAACATGCCATCGCTCGACCACGTCCGACGGGGTCAGGTAGCGGCAGAAGACTGGGAATCCGAGACGCACGATGAAGTCTGTATCGCGATTACCGCCATCGACGATGTAACCCCTTACGCCGCGAAAACTGAGCGTTTCGGCAGATAGCTCGCCCATGTGTGCGATGGTGGAGTCGTTAGGCTGACACAGGACGACCGACCCAGGTTCAGCCGCCGACAACATACCAGTCCAAGATAGCAAAGAGTCGTCCGCCGTCAACCCATCGGCGATCGCACCTTCGCAAGTCCAAACACGTCCCGCCAATCGCGAGTCCGCGTCTACGGGCTTGATGTCATCGGGCAGGATCCCTGGCGCAAGCCCGAGCTCACGCATCGCATCGTAGATAGCCCCTGTGTAAGCCGACTCCAAAACTGCAACAATGGCATCATCTTGCATCGCAAACGACCTCCCTCAAGCGAATCAAGCATGTGCGACGAGTTGGCGCGACCGTGACCGTGTATGCCCTGGACGAGGCCGTCGCGGCCGTGGTTTCTGTCCGGTGCCCTCACGGACCGCCGACAGCACCCGAGATACGGCATGTTCTGCCAAGTCAATGTCCAGAACCTCATGTTCCCAGATGCGTATCACGCGCCAACCGTCTCGCGCAAGCTCAGCGTTGTTCCGCGCATCACGCGCCATGTTCGTCTCAAACTTGGCACGCCAATACTCGTGATTGGTCGCAGGCATAGTCCCATGCTCCGGGCACCGATGCCAATAGCAGCCGTCCATGAAAACCGCCACACGCTGGCGAGGAAACACAACATCAACCCTGACCCCACGCGGTTTCAAGGGAATCAGCCTATCCTTCCGAAAGCGAAGTCCGGCCCGATGCAGCAGTTGCCGCAACAGCACCTCCGGCTGAGTGTCAACCCGCCGATTACCAAGCATGGAACGCCGAACGGCAGGAGAGGAGGCAGGAGGTGGTGTGATGGCGGTGGGCATGGTGGGAGTTACGATAACATAGGCGCGTTGTGCGGTCCTGCGATTCACAAGGATTAGCAGGATAGTTAGGATTGGTCAGGAATAGGATTGATGCCTGGTTGACGCGCACGATTCCGCAAACGAGCTTAGGGTCAGGGACATGCTTTAGGCGATTCGCAACGAGACAAACTCTAACCCCCGCTGCGGCCGTAGTCATCCTCCTCGCGCACTATGTCGTCCTCGCCTAGGTAGTCGCCTGTTTGCACTTCGATTATCTCTAGCGGCTCTACGCTTGATGGATTCGCTATGCGGTGCTTTACCGTGCGTGGTACGTGTATCGACTGCGACGGGCCTAGGTTCTGCTGCTCGCCGTCCAGGGTGACCGTCGCTATCCCGCGTGCCACTGTCCATGTCTCCGCGCGGTGTCGATGCCACTGGTATGACAAGCGCGATTCTGGCTTCACCGTCAGCCGCTTCACCTGAAAGCCTGGCCCGCGCGTCAGGACTTCATAGCTGCCCCATGGACGTTCCTCGCGTGACCTTGACGCACGCGTTCGGCGCGGCTGTGTCCCTGGCTCAACGAAGTTGATCTCTGATTCCTGCATGTGCTGACGACTCCTTTCTGGTTCGCGCTAATCTATCCTAATGCCTGAACCTGACGCCACACACTAATCACATAGAGCGCGCGACATGACCAACACAACGAGCCGTCCGAACATCCTCTTCGTTTTGACCGACCAGCAACGTCAAGACTCCATGGCCTGCTACGGGAACGATTGGATCGAGACGCCGAACCTCAACACGATTGCCGATCACGGGTTTGTGTTTGAGAACGCTTACGTAACGCAACCTGTTTGCACACCGAGCCGCGCGAGCATCATGACTGGGCTTTATCCGCACACCGTAGGACTGCATCGCAACAACATACCACTACCGGCAGACACGCCCACTATCGCCGAGCTGATAGGCGATGACTACTACTGCGGATACTTCGGCAAGTGGCATCTCGGCGACGACATGGTGTTGCAACACGGATTCGATACCTGGGTAAGCGTAGAGGACTTCCATCGCACGCGTGCGACCCGGAAGGAGTACCGGTTCCTAGAGGCCGACTACAACGATCACTTGCGGAAACACGGCGTGGAACCTCCCGGACCGGATCGGTCGTACGAGAACTGGTTTGCGACCGCCGGGCTTACCGAAGAGCAGACGCAGGCTTACTTCCTCGGCGACACGGCGGCGGACTTCATCCGTAATCATCCGCAATCGCAACACGGTGACATGCCATTCATGCTCTACGTGTCGTTCTTCGAGCCGCACCCGCCGTACACCGGACCGCTGAACGACCTGTACGATCCTGCCGACATATCAGTAGGGCCGGCCTTCCTAACCCGTCCCGACGACAGCTCGTTGTTGAATCGACTGCGCGCCGACTACTACATGGCAGGCAACCTGAATCCGCTGGGAATAGACGACTATCACGACCTGACTTCAGCGGACGGTTGGCGCGGACTGCGAGCAAATTACTTCGCAAACGTCACACTCGTAGACCGTCAAGTCGGCAAGATGCTTGACGCACTCCGCGAGACCGAGCAGTGGGACAACACCATCATCGTCTTTACATCCGAACACGGCGAGATGGCAGGCGATCACGGCATGTTGGAGAAGCGGTCCATGTACGAAGAGGCATCACGCGTCCCGCTACTGATGCGAATCCCGGGGGCGGGACCCGACACCCAGCGCACAACACAACGTATCGCAGGCTCAGTATCGCTCGTCGATCTGGTCCCAACACTACTAGACACCTGCGGTACTGGCACCGATGCGGCTCCCGAGCTGCAAGGCCGGAGCCTAGCACCGGTCATCGATGGCCATACCGACCTGTCCGCCAACGATGTATTCGTCCAGTGGAACGGCATGGGTGATCGCAACCTAGGCACGGCGGAGATTAACCGCATGGCATCGATGCCGTGGCGGACTGTGATCACACCGGACAGATGGAAGCTGAACCTCTGCGCCACGGACCGCTGCGAACTGTACGACCTGAACACCGACCCGCACGAGCTGAACAACCTCTACGATGCGCCAGAGCATCGCGACCGCGTCCGCGACATGGCAGCGCGCATCAGGATCTGGCAGGACGCAACCGGCGACACCACCACGTTGCCAGCAGTGTGACACATCGCGACCCAAACGCCACGCTAGGGGTAACCTATCAACACAAGGCAAAAGAAAACCGCCCACCTCTGACAATGGGCGGTGTCTTGACGAGCAGGCCGCCAAGAGCGATACCTTAATGATACATCAACGTGCGACACAAAGCAAACGCGTTTCCGTTGCCATGAACCTCTTGAGACACGCCCGGCCATATGACACATTGCCAACGCGAACGCCACGTATGGCGTAGGCTATCAACACAAGGCAAAAGAAAACCGCCCATCTCAGAGGATGGGCGGTGTCTTGACGAGCAGGCCGCCAAGATTGGTAATTCCCATGATAAACGACGCGAATCAGAATGTCAAGCGCGTGGCGATTTTTGTTGATGGCAATAATCTGTTCCACAGAGTCTACGATGCCGGTTGGATTGACGTACTCTGGACTGACCTCCGTGCCCTTGGCGAGCTGATCGCCGAGCGAACGACTGAGCGGTGTGAGACAGCGTATGTCAAGCATTTCACCGCTCGGCCTCGCGATGTTGAGGGTAGCAAACTCAGGCCCGCGTCGTGGGTTGCGGCAACGACCGCGAACAGCATCCATGGACAAGTTGAGAACATCCTAGGCCGCTTCGTTCGGCGAGGTGGAGGCAGGCAATTCGAAGAAAAGGAAACCGATGCGAACTTGGCCGCGCATCTGTGCTTGGATGCGGCACAAGACCGATTCGATACTGCTGTCGTCATAACAGCCGACACAGACTTCGTAGGCGCATTCCGATATCTCTCCGAACGGGTCCATAGCGTTCAGATTGTCCTCGGAATGCCCCCGGTTCCATTTGGCATCAGGGTGTCACGGAAGCTCATTGAGAGTACCGACGCACATGTCCCGATTACCTGGGACATGTTACGTAGGTGCACACTCCCGGACATCGTGATCGATGCCGCAACTGGTAAGGAATATCGGAAACCCTCTTACGAGGAATGGGTAGCGGAAACCAGAACCCCTACATCAGGTCAAGACTAGGAACGAACTGCGACCACACCGCGCCTCCTATCCTGGGTCCTTATCCTGCGCATCCCTGTTAATCCCCTTCCGATAGAATGGTATTCTTCGTTGTCTGTCGCCGACCGCCGCCATCGCTTCCGCATACATGCTTCCTGTGCCATCCAGCAACATCCTCAACGCCTCTGACCCCGTCATCGCGGGCGACCATCAGCGCACAGTCCTCCCCAACGGCATCCGCGTCATCACCTCGACTATGGCGCATACCAACGCCGTCTCGTCGGTGCTACTGGTTGGCGCAGGTAGCAGATATGAAACGGACGAACAGGCTGGCATCTCACATCTCTTTGAGCACATGCTCTTCAAGGGCACACCATCGCGGCCTAAACCGCGCGACATCAGCGGCGAGATTGAGTCCGTGGGCGGTGTGCTCAACGCCTTCACGGATCGCGAGTTCACCGGCTACTGGTGCAAGATGCCGTTGCCGCATTACCGATCTGGCATCAATGTCCTCGCCGACATCGTCCAGCATCCCCTGTTCCGAGCGCACGACATCAATCAGGAGAAGCACGTCGTCCTAGAAGAGATCCATGCTGCGCACGACTCTCCTGCCGCTACGACTTCCATGTTACTGGACACCGCTATCTGGCCCGATCAACCACTTGGACGCGATGTAGCCGGTAGCGAAGCGACCGTCAACTCCATCACGCGCGACCAGATGGTGCGGTATCACGAACAGCAATATGTCGGCGACAACATCGTGCTATGCGTTGCGGGCAATGTGCAACACGATGACATCGTTGCACAGGCCGCGTCGGTGCTGGGCGAACTGCGCGCCGGCGAGCCGCGGGACATGTACGCCTACGAAGACTCCCTGCGCGGACCGTCCATTAAATTGCAACATCGCGACTTGGAGCAGCTGCACATTGCCATGGCCTTCCACGGTGTCAACGCAAGCGACCCGCGACGGCATGCCCTGCGACTGATGTCTGTCATACTAGGCGGCAGCATGAGCAGCAGGCTCTTCGAAGAGGTGAGAGAGAACCGCGGGCTCGTTTACAGCATCGGCTCCGCCGCGATCTCCCTGTCAGACTGCGGGGTACTAGATATCGATACAGCTGTGGAGCCGGCGTTGGCGGAAGAAGCATTGGCAGTCATCATCCACGAGGTCGCGAATATGCGCGACGGCGTTGAAGAGCAGGAGCTCAACGACGCGCGCGAGCTGGCTAAGGGAAGACTGATGCTCGGGATGGAAGACTCTAGGTCGGTCGCCAACTCGCTGGGAACGCAGGAGATGCAACGCAATCACATCGCGACATTGCAGGAACGTATCGCGCGCTACGATGCAGTAACGCTGGACGATGTGCAAGCCGTTGCCAACGACATCATCGACGCGAAACACCTAGCCATGGCCGCCGTAGGTCCAGTGAGCGACCCTGCGCCGTACGAGAAGATACTGAGCTTCTAACTCCGCTGTGGGAGCTTGATGACCTATCAGCTCGCCAGCATCAGCTGAAGAACGGCGGGAACCACTCGCGCTTCAACTCAAGCCCAAAGCCTGGGCTGTCGGTCGGACGCAACTTCCCGCGCTCTGGCGCAACCGTTCCCGGCACACGATCCTTCTCATGCAGCGGAACACCGCGCTCCGTCATGACAGGACCACTGCACTCAATCATTGGCACTGCCGATAAGCCGTAGCACGCGTGCTGTCCATACGCCGTCCCGCCGCTACCATGCGGTATCACGGACAGACCAGCACCCTCGGCGATGTGGCATATCTTGACCAACGGTGTCATGCCGCCAACCCACAGGATGTCCGGTTGAAAGATGTCAACGAGTCCTGCACGAGCAGCGTGGAAGAACGGGTAGATACCATACCAGTGCTCGCCCGTCGCGAGCGTCTGCCAAGGCACTCGCTCCCGCACTCTATCCCACTCATCAAGCGTCTCCGGCAGGAAGAGGTCCTCGAGCCACTTAAGGTTGTAGGGACGCAGCCGTTCAGCGGTCCGCACCGCGGTTTCCACATCCAGCCCCATCCAGAAGTCCAGCATCAGCTCCGCGTCCGGTCCAACCAACTCACGTGTCTGCGCTATCTCTTCCTCAAGCCGATTGATGCCCTTGATCCCGTCGCTCGGACCGTAAGGGCTGAACCGCTTGAAGTTCTGGAATCCCAGCTCAACCTGCCAGTCCGTATCGTTACCAGTCGAGTACAGCGGCTTCAACGCCTCCGTGCTACCGCCCAACAGCGCGTAGACTGGGCGATCCAACACCTTACCCTTGGCATCCCACAACGCCAAGTCCACGGCGGCTATGGCATATGCGACCAGCGAGTTTGAGCCGAAGCCCGAACATGCGCGCACCATCAAGTCATAGGTAGTCTCCGTAGAAAACACATCGCGCCCTACAACCATCGGCGCAAGGAAATCCTCGATCATCGCCGCTGTAACCCGTCCGTGGTCTGTGAAACCGAAGCCCCATGTGCCATCCTCAAGCGTGACGACGCATCCAACGTCACGATTACCGGGCGGCATGGTCAACGAACCGCCTGACACTCCGTTCCGGATGTATCGCCGCAAGGGTGTGGCTTGCAGATTAGTCTCGCCACGCGATGCACCGGCCCGCGGCACCGTAACCGGCTTGATGCGCGGGTAATTCATCTTTGTCACTTCTACAGATACGACCTTCATGTGTCAACTCCTATCTCTGCCAACGTGAGCTCACAAACTCGCCGACGCGCACCGGGCAACCCGTGCTGCGCTAATCCTAAACGCTACCGATAACTGTGAGAGACTAATCGAACTCGGCAACCTGTGGACCGACGACCGATAAACTCAAACATGCACTGTGGATGATGGGCAATCCGCTGCGAGCACACACTCGCCGCACAGCGGACGACGCGCCTTGCATACCTGTCGACCGTGCGTGATTAGCTGCATGTGCAACTGGAACCTGTCGCCGGCATCCGTCGCCGATTCCATCAGCGCATGGGCATCGTCCGCAGATGTCCCCGGCGGAATGAGCCCCAGACGCAGCGACACGCGATGGATATGCGTATCGACCGGAAACGCAGGCATCCCAAGAGCAAACGACATCACTACGGCGGCAGTCTTGGGACCAACCCCCGGCAATGCCATCAGCCACCGACGTGCATCCTCCAACTCCCAATCGCGCAGGAAGTCGATACTCAGCTCGCCGCGTTCTGCGTCAATGGCACGCAGTATCGCCTTGATGCGAACTGACTTCTGGTTAGCCATCCCGCCATGATGTATCGCCGCCGCAATCTCGGCATCGGTCGCTACCATGACAGCCCGCCAAGACGGTATCTCCCGCCGCAACCGATCGAACGCCCGCTCGGCATTCACATCCGATGTGTGCTGCGTCAACACCGTGAAGATCAGCTCATCCAACGCGCCATACCGAGGCACCTGCTCAAACAAACCATAGCACCCCGAAAGCCGCTCAATAATCCCCCTATATCCTGACATCATCCTGCCTATCCCTGTCAACCCCCAACTGCCGCTCGCTCAGCCGCCAAGCCCGCCGCGATGCCGTCAGGATGGCTGAAGATACCCGACCCAGAGATGAACGTAGTCGCACCGGCAACCGCCGCCAAGCCGATAGTGTCAGGATTGATGCCGCCGTCAACCGCCAGCTCCGGCGGCCCGTAACCCAGCTGCTCATATATCTCCAGCACATCTGGCAGCTTGGTAAGCGTCTCCCGCAGGAACGACTGCCCGCCAAAGCCCGGCTCTACCGTCATCACGAGTATCCTGTCCACCCTATCTGCCACACGGCGCACCTCGGAGACTGGTGTGTCAGGGCTGAACGCAACCGCAGGTCGCACGCCGCACTGCGATATCACATCAACAACCCAAGAGATGTCCGTAGTAGTCTCAACATGCACAGTCATAATGTCCGCGCCGGCGTCCGCCACCCGCGGAACATGCAGGTCAGGGTTGTGCAACATCATGTGAACATCAATGGGCAAATCTGTCATGCCATTCACCGCCTCCAACACTGGCTCCCCGAAGCTGATGTTAGGCACAAAGCGTCCGTCCATCATGTCGAAGTGTATCTCGTCAATCCCGGCAGCCTCAACGGCCGCCACAGAGTCTGCGAGGTGTCCGAAGTCTGCGCCGAGGAGGGATGCGGATATCTTGGTTTGGGTCATGAGGAGGTGGGCGGTCGTGGTGCGGAGCGCGTATGTGTATGGGATTCTATGAACGCGGACGGCGGGCGTGTATGCGATGGCTCCGCGCCAGTTGCGACCGCGCGCGCCTGGGATGCGCCACGGCGTAGGGGCGGTTCGTGAACCGCCCGAATGATCATGCCAACTGCTATGTGAGCTTCACGCACGTCCCCAAGTTCCTCCTGCATTTTTTACATCTCGACTTGACAATGTTATACAACATATATATCATGTAAACCGCCATGCCTTCAACTATCGAATGGACAGACGAGACCTGGAACCCGGTCACTGGTTGCACGCGGGTATCGCCCGGTTGCGACAACTGCTACATGTTCGCCTTATACCCGCGTCTGCACGGCATGGGTGTGCCGGGTTACGAGTCTGCACCTGATGTGGTACAGGTGTTTCCTGACAGGTTGCACGCACCGCTCACATGGAAGCGCAAACGCCGAGTCTTCGTCAACAGCATGTCGGATCTGTTCCATCCGTCTGTCCCGTTCAGCTTCATCAACGACGTGTTCAAGGTCATGTTGCAAGCGTCAAGTGAACACGGACACATCTTTCAGGTGTTGACCAAACGACCAGGGCTCGCAGTGGGTTGGTGGAAACAGTACGGGAGCGAGTACGACGATGAGTGGCCAGAGCGCGTCTGGATCGGGACGTCGGTAGAGAGCCAGAAATACGCACCGCGGATCGAAGTGCTATCGCGCATCCCGGCGGCGGTCAGGTTCGTGTCCGCCGAGCCGCTACTGGAAGAGGTCGACCTGAGCCCATGGTTGAACAGAGGCGCGCTCCAGTGGGTCATCACCGGCGGCGAGAGCGGCGTGCGCGCCAGACCGATGCAACTCGAATGGGCACGCAAGCTGCGCGACGACGCTACATCCGCTGGCGTGCCATTCTTCCTGAAGCAGCTAGGCGGCCGCAGAGGCAAGCGCAGCGGTACTGATGCCGTCTTGGACGGCGAGACATGGTTTGAGCAACCAAAGGAGCACCAATATGCCACCTGAAACGACGGTATGGCCGATAGAGCCTCACACGAAAGGCAAGCACATGGTGTTACGCCACTACTTGGACGCGTGGTTACCCATCATGCTACGGTCAAACGAGCGCATCCTATATGTTGACGCATTCGCCGGACCTGGGGAGTATCAGGAATGGGAACTGGGATCGCCCTTGATTGCGTTGACCAGATTCCTCAATTTCTCGCGCTTCGCAGGTGCAACGGGTAGCATGGCATTCGAGTTCATCGAAGCGGACTTTGATCGGTACATGCATCTCAAGTCTGTCCTCGCTAGAGAGGAGTACCACTTGCCTCCGAATGCGACCTGCAACACCTACCATGGCACTTTCGACGACAGGATGACAAAGGTGCTCGACCAGCTGGACATCCAGCAACAGGCCCTGGAACCTGCCCTGGTCATGATCGATCCGTTCGGTGTACGTGACACGCCCATGTCAACCGTCCAGCGCATCCTGCAGAACCCGAAGGCGGAAATCTACTTCACTTTCATGTACGACACGGTGAATCGATTCACCACTGCGCCGCAGTACGAATCGGTGTTTACCGACCTGTTCGGCTCTGATGAGTGGCGCGCGGGAAGAGACATCGTCGACGGAGACGCCAAGTTCTCCTTTTTCGTTGACCTCTACAAGTCCGGACTCAGGGCGGCCGGAGCGACACAACTACTGCACTTCGCAGTCGACAAAGAAGACCGACAGAACTACTACGTCATCATCTACGCGACGAAGTCAACAAAGGGCTCGGACGAGATGAAAAAGGCGATGTGGAGGGCAGCTCCCAACGGAGATTACCGATTCGTCGGCGGCAACCAGAACCAGATCGCATTCGGAGAGCAGATCATCGACTACGACATGCTCCAGAGGCAGCTAGCAGACAGGTTCCACGGGAAGGGCTGGATCCCCGTGGCCGAAATAGAGGACTTCGTCATGTCCGATGCGACGCTCTTCCACAGCGGACACCTGAGGTCAAGAGCTCTAGCCCCAATGGAAGAAGCCGGCGTGATCGAGGTGCGTCGCAGGGCGGGCAGTCCCGGGTTCGCAACGGATGGCACGCAGGTCAGCTTCTCGGGGAAGACAGCGCAGGAGGGTCGGTTGATTTAGGGGTGGCTCGCGGGTGAGGCCGCGAACCTCGTGTCGTTCACGCCTATACGGGGCGTTACGGCCGCGCTAGGTCATCCGTCGAGATTGCCCGCGCCGAGCAGGGATGCGGCGATTTCGACGCGGGACTTGGGGACGGCACCTTGACCCGTCTGCAGGCACGGCGCGGATGCGGTGTTCGTGCCGACCCTGGCGTATTAGCAACCCATCTCATCCGTGGTGATTGGAGGGATGTCAGCCTTATCGATTGACTCCAATGTCAGAGTCTCGCCCTCTTGGATACACTTTGCCTCAACCCACTTATCCCACCACTGGTCTACGATTCCATCAATCTCCCCTGACCGAACTACGACTTGACAAGCTTCGCCATTTTTGTCAATTATCTTGATCTGATCACCAAGCTTGCGGAAACCGTCCGCGTATCGCAAACGACCAACGATGGTTTTATGTCGAGCTTCTGGCGTTGTGCGAGTTCGCACATTGAAACTCGCCTTAGTACGCCTCAAGGGAACTTGAACCTCCTTGCCATCAACGACTCCTGCGAATCTAACCTGTGAAACTCGTCTCCCATCTGGAGCAATGTCTTTAACGAGATTGATGAACTTGCGTCTGTAAGCTTCGATTGGAATCAAGCTGGTAAGCTCGGAATCGTCGGACTCGTTGACTGCTTTGATGGTTTGTAAGGTCTTCTTTATCACTTCGCCCGACCCACCGATACCGGGCAGCCTCTCCTGGCCAGGTTCACCAATCCTCATCTTCACTGCTATGCTTCCTGGCTCAAGCGTGCCGATCATGATCGAGGCTCCGTCGGGCCGGGCACCGCTCAAATCGCTGTGTTCATGTTCGTCTACGAAGTCCCATATACGGCTGAGCAAGCTACGAACGCCAATCAACCTAGGTACGAAATCGGACCACGGTGCCAGACCGGGCTTAACCACCTCGCCCGATATGGCGACGTTTATTTCGTCTTCTCTTAACTCATTCCCATCACGCGAAGGGTCAGTGTAGAGCCTCGCTTGGTCAGCTACGTCTTTCAGTTCCGAAACTAAGTACCCAGGCGGGTCGCCCGCCAGAGCCGTGTAAGCCAGTTGCTCGGCGAGTCGGTAACGTTCGCAGTCTAATGCCAGGGTGGCCGCACTACGGTACATCGTGGAATATATCGGCTCATCCACGACCCCCTCCATCAGTTTCAAGGCCTCACGCTCGGAAGAAAGTGCCTTCTCAAACAACTCGCGGGCATCATCATGGTGTCCGCGCCGTTTCGCTCGCATGGCATCGTCTGAGAAACCCATCGCGTTGTTGTGGCTTTCGACCCAAGAAGTCATGATTCGACGATCCTAGCCATTGGTGTCTTGAATTCAATCACCATTACGAATGCGGGCGAGTCATCCCATGGTTGCTCGTGCGCTTTGACCTGTTTGATCTTTCGGTTCATGCGACGATTAACTTCACTCGGGGGCGGGTCGAGGGTCCCTGAAACTTCGAATCTGGCTGTTACCTCCTCGCCTTGCGCTCCTAACTTACGCATCCGGTAATCGTATCCTGTCCCCTTGCGTGACCTCAGGGTGACATCGTATCCCAGATGCCGTTGAGCCAAGAGAATGGCCAAGCCCGCGGCTCCTTCCTCAGTCGCTTCTTGGTGGTCGTTCCTTGCGGCCGCGACATTGTTAGGGAGGTTTGTCCAAGTGATTTGATAGGACACTTTCGCACCATCAGTTACCCTGAGTTGCACCCCTTGAACATGTCCCAATAGGTGCAAACAGAAGGCAGCGGCCTCGGCAAGGTTGTTGCCCTGAGCCTTCGTCAATCCAGGGAACGACACTGCACCTAAGTCGCTCAGGTTTATTAGGGGCAGGGCTTTAGGCATGTTGAGAGGTTAGTACCCGTCAACGCAGTACGGCGTTGGTCTCGGCAAGCAATGTTACACCGCAGACGAGCAGCGGTTCAACTTGAATGAGAGTGATCAGTTCAACTCTAGTCCCACGAAACAGTCCACTACTACTAGAGGATTCGTGTCGTCACTTGCAAGGTCGTCGCTTCGGGCGATGACGAGAGTATCATAACTGGATAGACTGGGGCAACGCAATGAGTCAAGGCATCAGTCTCGATGCACTTCGCATCTTATAGGTCATGTGTTGAATTGGATGCCCGTCCTTTTGGTGCCGGTGACAGTGGGCTCAGCGCACCACTGGTTGCGAAGTATCGCGAACTGGTCAACTGCCTCTTCGCCCAAGCCGAGGACTGTCACCAAGAATCGCTTGTCTATCTCGTGTCGCACGGGGTCCCTGTAAGCCTCGTTAGCTGGCAGCATCCTCTCACGGCAGAGGTCATCGAATACGGCGACTGCCGCCGCGAGTTGGTCCGGCGACAGGCGCCGAAGGTCCAATGTGGCAATGTTCGGGATGCCAGTGACGCTGGTACCACCACGCGCCAATTGCGTGCGATTGCTCTCAATCCAGTAGCACATCACGCCAAGTGTTGAGCTGAACCACGCGCAGGTTGCTCGCTCATATTCCTCTGACTCCATCTTCAGGCTTGGCCAAGCCTGACCTCCGCCACTGAGACGTTCGGTGAACGCGGCGGCGTTAGCATTTGAGTTGAAACGCATAAAGCGGGTGATATGTAATTTACTTGCGCACGACGACCATAGCTGCACGGCCTTAGCTTCTCGCCCAGGGTGCGGCTCGCCCGACGCGTCCGGCTCAACCTGCATTCTGTCTTGTTGTCGGAAATCAAGACTCCAAAGAAACGGATACTCCGACTGTGCATGAGGTGCCTTTGTCGTGTCAAAGGTCTGACCAATCGCTGCCCAGTTTATTCCGGCCTCGCCGATGGCACCTAGACGTGTAACAGGAATAGGCTTCGCGAGGTAATCCCTTGGCAGAAGCAACTCGCCATCGGATAACAGCTTCACGCGTCGGTAGACTCCGTGGTCTGCGACCCGGACAGCCGACCATTTACGATGTGGGCTGATACTCTCCAATGACACGAAGCCCAGGTTATCCGACCCGATCATTATAGGCGCGCTCTTACCTATTTCAGTGGTTGATCTCACTAACGAGCGTACGACACGGGCCGTCTCTTGCGCCGCCAGGCTAGTGGCCGGCCTCGCTTTCAGATTCACGAAATGGGCGGACTCCACCGCCGACTCATCCTCGCGCAATCTCCTGGCGATGATGACCACCTCGCCTATATTGGTATCAGCAGAAAACGAAGCGGTCGTTGATTCGTGGCTTGCCAGCGACAGTACGATGATGTCCGTGTAATTTCCAATCAGCAGATCGCGTAGTTTCTGCCAACCGAGCGACCTGCCGTTGGCGTGGCTACCGCCAATCATCGAGGTTAGCGGCAGTATCAGTGCAACGCGGCCGCCGGGCTTCACCATGTTGTCCGCGATAACCGAGAAGTGGCTACCAAGACCGGTTGACACGCCCCCGATGGTGTTCTTGCTGAGATACTTCTCGCGTTTCTTCATTGCCTTCTGCTCTTCGTCCGTTGTGCCGAAAGACGAGAACACGGAATCCTGGTGTTGCGATTGCCTTTTGAATGGCGGGTTCATAATCACGAGGTCCTGGCTAGCTGGTGCCATCTCGACCTCGGCCGGGAGGCGCCGACCGTTAGAACCTAAGGCCATCCGTTCATCCAGGGGCAACACTACCTGCTGTTTCGTCGAACGCAGGTCCAACAGGTCCAACGCACCGAGACGCACCACCGGACCCCCATTGCAATCACGCTCCAGCTCACCGTTCGAATCACGAACTCCTCCGAAAGGGTAAAGGATATTCCTAGTCCCCCGATAAGTCTCACTCGGAGCAACAGAGGACAGTAGTGACGACGACAGGTGCACCGCCGCCGGCATGATGTCGCAGGCTGTCAAGGATTCCTCCATCATGTGCGAGTGCAACCCATCTGGCGACCCGCCATGCGCCCGATGCAAATCCCGCACACGCTGATACGCCGCCAACACCAACCCACCTGTGCCACAAGCATAGTCCGCGATCCGGTAATCCTTCACAATATCCGGATCGGACCAGTCCTTGTCATCATGCACTCCTAAATGGGCCACTAACACCGCGCTCTCGGGACGCGTGTAGTAGGTCTTCAAAGTTTTTCTGTCCGCGATCAACCTCTGGAAGACTATGCCTGCGATATCGTTCTGGCGCATCGCCGCTTGTATGCCGTCCGCTGTCTTAAGCATCCCTGGCAACATCTCCGCCACCGCGTCAATCGGTAGCTCAAGCAGAAGTTCCAACGCGATGTGAAATATCGGCCAGTAATTTACCTTGAGAATCTTCTCCCACTCTTGGATCACGATCGTCTTGGTCAGTTCGTGCACGCCCCTGCTCGTGCGTGCAGTCTCCATGTCAACGATGTCTGCATGATGGCCGGACAGGCTCTGCTGGTAAGCGAAGGCGTTAATCAACATCGTCGCGCACATCTTGGCCGTCTGCATCCTGGCCTCTGCGTCTGCTTTGGCCTGCTTTCCATTGACCACATCGTACGGGTCCGGCCAAGGCTGACGCAACTTCTCGCCTAGCTTCGCGCCGAAGTTGTAGCGCGTGGCCGAATACCTTATTAGGATGGCCGCAGCCGCGTTGGAACCTCTCGTCAACACATCGGCAGCTTGGTTGACGATGTCTTCGGGTATCGACGCGGGTTTCACGAAGTTGACGAGGTCAACCATGTCCCCGCGCAGGAAGCCGTCGCGGGGGAATCTGCTGTAGTCGTCCGGCCGGCCTCGATATACGGCGAACTCCAACTCCTCGCCTTCCTGCAATTTCGCATCCGCTTCATCGCCATGCCGACATTCCCGCAAGGCTTCGGGCGACCGCAGGGCGAACACCACGGAGACCGTGCCGCCGCGTCCGCCGTCATCTGTCTCCAACGTGTATCCTAGTCGACTCAGGCAGTCCTGCTCGAGTGTCACACCCGGTGTGTACTCGTTCTCGATAACGACTGGGGGAGCGTCCGCACGAGTTAACACGATGTCGGGCTTCTTGAGCCTCTCCTCCAATAGCATACCCCGGGCCTCTTCTCTTACATCCCAGCCGAGATCCGCGGTTAGATGACGGATGCGGCTCGCTATCCGGCCGTTGAGCTGCTCTTCCTCGTAGGGCATGCCGATTTACTCCCAGTCGCCTCGTTATGTATGTAGTTGAATGAAGTCAGGATTGATCAATCAATGTTCGCGCATTATCGCACAGCCTTGCATTTACAGACAGGCAAGTGGCGAAACCTCCTCCGTCACCGCGTCCCGCGCCAGAACTCATCCGACACGCCCTAAACCCCCTCGACCTCCACCAGCGTTGTTGTCTTCCCCTTTACCGTGCACAGTGCTGTTACCTCTTCGTTCCACAGCGGGCGCACTATGTCATCCATCATGCCCGCCGGTACCTTGATCGTGCGCGGTGGTTTGCCGTCGGCTTGGAGCACCTTGATCGATTGACTGCGCTGGCGTGTGCCATCGGCGAACAGTAGACGGCCGGTTATCGTTTCTTCTCGTGCCTCTGGACTGGTCGGCCGGCTGTACCTGTTCAACTCTGACTTGGTCGTCGTTAGCGGCAACTTGCGTTCTGCGCCCAAGCGGACAGTCGTGAAACCCACTTGTGTCACGCGATCACCGTCTGGCGCGATCAGCTTCACCAATTGCACGAAGTTCCTTCTGTACGTCTCATCGGGATAGGCGGTTGCCAGCTCTTCATCGTCCGAACTGGCAACTGTCTCAATGACATCCAACGATTTGGCTATGACATCAGCGGTTCCCAACACTTCCGGTAGTGCTGGTTGTCTCGGCATTCCGATCTTCAGCGTAACCGCCATACTGCCTTCGCGCGGGATCGACATGACCAACGGCAAGCCGGCGTGGCTTACCTCTGGCGAACCGTTTTGTTCGGCGTGCCCTCGTCCGGCTTCATAGTCCCAGACACGGTTAATCAGCTTCCTGGTCCCGTCAACTCTCGGCATGAAATCATCGTACAGCACTTCGCCGTACCCTACGGCACCTCCCGCAACGCTCAATTGGACCTCTTCGGGGCCAAGCTCGACACCTACCAAGTCTAGATGGGTACCGAACTTTGCCCGCTCAATGACCTCTCGTAACTGCCAAACCAAGTATGAGGGAGGGTCACCTGCTAGAGCCTTCGATGCCAGCTTCTCTGCGAGGCGAAAATCGTTGCAGTCCAACGCTAAAGTAGCCGCGCTGCGATACGTCGTGGAGTATATCGGCTCGCCAACATCGCCCATTACGTCCAAGGCATCTTGCTCCAGCTTCAGAGCCTTGACGAACAGGTCATGTGCAACATCAACATCGCCGCGTCGCCGTGCTTTCAAGGCGTAGTACGTCAGGTCCATCGCCTCGTTATGTTTGTCGTTGAAAGTAGACACAATTAATCGATCCATGTTCCCGCATTATCGTACAACCTTGCTTTTACAGATAGGTAGGTGGCGAACATCCCGCGTGACCACATCCTGCGCCCGAACCCACCAGATTCATGCCAGGCGCGCGTTCGACGCACCTCTAAATCCCCTCGACCTCCACCAGCGTCGCCGTCTTACCGCGCACCGTGCACAGTGCCGTCACCTCTTCGTTCCAGAGCGGGCGCACTATGTCGTCCATCATGCCTGCGGGCACCTTGATTCTGCGCTTTGTGCCGTCTGGTTGGACTACCTGGATTGACTGATTGCGCTGACTCGTGCCGTCTGCTGCCAACAGCCGTCCAGTTATCGCCTCTTCGCGTGCATCAGGGGCGGCCGTGCGGCTGTGCCTGCTTAACTCCGCCCTGGTAGTCGTCAGCGGTAGGGTGCGTTCCTTGCCTGACGACACGGCGGTGAAACCCACTTGCGTGACTCTGTCTCCGTCAGGTGCGATGTTGCGAACTAGCTGGACGAAATTGCGTCTGTAGGCCTCGTCAGGGCACTTTGATGCGAGCCCGGCTGAGTCCGAGCTTGCGATCAACTCAATCACATCCAAGGTTTCGTCAACCAGTGCTGTGCTCCCGATGACCTCTGGAAACTCGGGCTCAACTGGACTGCCGATCTTCAATGTGACGGCGACGCTACCCGCCCGTAACGGCGAGATGAGTACATCGGGAGCAGGAAGTCGGTGTACGTCCGCGGACCCGTTCTCGGTGTGCGCTTGCCCGTTGCGGTGCTGCGACACCCGTCGCATCAGTTTCCGCATGCCGTCTGCCCTGGGAATAAAGTCGTCAAGGGACGCCAGTCCGGGCCCGATCATGCTTCCGGCGAGGCTCATCTGCAACTCGTCTTCGGCTAACGCTAAGCCGTTCAAGCGGAGGTGGTCGTGCTGGGTGACCTGCTCCATTACGGAACGAAGCTGCCACACCACGTGCTCAGGCGGATCTCCCGCGAGTGCCTTTGAGGCGATCTGCTCCGCTAATCTGAACTCGCCACAATCCAGGGCAAGCGTGGCCGCACTCCGGTGCAGGATGGAGTATTCAGGCTCTACCTGCTCGGTGAGCAGGTCTATCGCCTGGCGTTCGAGTTCCAACGACTTCGCGAAGAGTTGAGCCGCTTCAACTGTATCTCCTCGCCGCTTCGCGCTTAAGGCGTACTCGGCGTAATCCATCGCCTCGTTGTGTATGTCGTTGGACGTTGTCATGATTGGTCGATCCAAGCCGGCGTTCAACATACGACCTCAGTTAAACATCCCGAACCGTGGCGAAACCGCGGGTGCTTCTCATCCCATTCCGCGCCAGAACTCCTCCGACTCGTACCAGTCCTCCAGATCCTCTCCTATGTCCTCATCCTCGTCGCTTTGGCCCGCACCACCGTCGCCATCCTCCTCAGCATCGCCTCCAGACACCATCCCCCAGCCCTCTTCCGTTGGGGCGTCGTATCTGCCTATGTCTCTGCCGCGCATCACGGCAGTGCCACCGCCGCCGTATAATCCCGACTCTTCCATCTCTGGGGTTATTGCTTGCCGCAGCTCGTCTTCGTCTTTCAACCGGCGTAGCGCAGACTCTGCCGCTTCTCGCACCGATGGCTCTGGCGTATCCTCTATCGCTCCTGCCAGCATCTCCCGCGCATCGCTCGTGCCGATCATCCCCAACGCCGTCACCGCTGCCATCTGCACCTCTAGGGAATCATCGTCTAGCTGAACCTCCAGATATCCGAGGTCATCGTCCGCATTCGCCAGCTGGCCGAACGCCACGGTCGCCGATACCCTGACAAGCGCCGACGGGTGATCGAGTGCTTGAACGACATCTGGGAACCAATGACGCTCACTGGAACTTCCCATCGCCGCAAACGCGAACGACATCGGAACGGCATCCTCGCCAAAACGGTCGCACCAAGACTCTATCTGCTCGGTCGGAGAATCGTCGGGCAATGCAGCATATGCGATCAGTGCCGCGCCTGCTACACGAAGCGAAGCGTCATCTGTCGCGTCCTCAAGCGTCGCGCGCACTCGCCGCAACCTGTGCGGGCTCAAACGGCCGGCTTCTGCGAAGTCGGCGTATGCCCCTAGAGCAAGGACCGATTTCTCACGCACTGCTTCCGCCGGATCGTTTCGCAACAGTCCCGAGAAAGCCGCCACCAGACGCGAGTCACCGTTGCCTGTCAGAGCGACGACCGCACACTCTCGAATCTCAGCATCATCATTGGTCAGGCACAGCGAGAACAGATCGTCAAACTCAACACCACCGTCCGCAGCTGCCATCTCGCCAGGCCGTCGCACCGTGTCTCTGACAATGCCAACTGGCCATTCATCCCAGGTGGCGAGCAACTCCGTAGCGTCGACGCGGCTCAATCCCGACAGCCCACGCAACGCGTCGTCAGACGGCACCGCGCCGTCTGCTACGTCTACAGACTCAAGGAACTCATTGACGGCATCCGACATCGTTTCGTCATCCGGTAGCCGCCGCTACTTCAACACCCGTGCAACGAAGCGTCGGCAGCTCGCGACTGCCCCAGACCAATTGGGTCTCCGACGATATCGCATCGACTCGATTCAACACCTCGTAGACGTTGCCGGATATCATCGTGTCCTTAACCCGCCCTGCTATCTCGCCCGACTCGATCAGGAAGCCAAGACTCAGGTTCGCGCGGAACTCGCCGCCGAGCTGATTGCCTTGACCTGCTCCCAGCAACTGCTGCACCACGATGCCTCGCTCTACATCTCCGATCATGGCATCAGGTGCGGTATCGCCGGGCATCATGCTCACAAACGATGTGGCAGGAGACGGAGTCGTGCTCAGCCCACGCAATCCGCATCCGTTTGACTCCATGTCACACTTCGCGGCAGTCTGCAGGTCCAGGAACGGTGAACCGATAACACCGTCCGTGATGAAATCGACCCGTCGAGCAGGAATGCCCTCATCATCCGTGCCACGCGTGCCAGATGTGAATGAACGCAACGGGTCGTCGTAAAGCGTCACCCGGTCGTCAAATGCCTTCTCTCCCCAACGATCAATCAACGGAGACGAACCAGTCGCGACATTGGTACCGCTGAAACCTGACAGTAGAGGTGGCAACAACGAGCCTGCGAACCCGGGCGGAGTGAACACAACGGGAATGTCGTTGCCGACCGGTGCAGACACGATTCGTTGCGAGTTGCGCAAGTTCGCCAATAACCGCTCAACTACCGCATCAACGTCGGCTGCAAGCAACTTAGCACCCGAGCTGATACCGTCCCAAACACTGAGCATGTCCGTTCCGCTGATGATCTCCGCGCCAACTGACACGCCGTGCTGGGTGCCGAGTGACTCGATGCTCGCGCCCGCGGAGTTGGCGATCCGCTGCTCATGACGCACTGTGGTTACATGCACATCGCACAACGCTTCGGGGAACTCCGCCAACACCCGCGCAACGATATCACCGCCGACCTGCAGCATCTCGTCAGCCGCGATATCCGATACCCGCGCGTCCGATGACTCTACAGACGGATACGATGACTGGCCCGGCAACTCGAACAGGGCCTCGGCACCGTACTCGGCCGCGTCCGAAGCGCGATCTACAAGCTCTTCGACACGCGAACCGTCAGTAGTCGATGCGAAACCAACTCGACCATCACGGCTGATCAAACGCAAGGCATGTCCAGACGACTGACGTGTCGAGACATTCTTAGCCTGATTCGCTTCAAACTGAACAGTCCGACTATCCGACTCCACCGAGAAGACCTCAGCAGACTTCCCAATCGAAGTCGCCGACCGCAACAGCCGACCTGAGATGTCGTCCGCGTGTACCAACCTTTTACCGCCTAGCTTGTCAGTCCGTGTTACAAGTCGCAATGTGTGCAAAAGCCGTTAAGCCCCGGAGATAAGACAGTTCCTGATCCTGATGTGCGGGCTGCCGTTCGCTACTGGTAACGGCATCTGGCCGCCCTTGCCGCAACCGCCGCCTTGGTTCACCTCACGATCGTTCGCAATAGCATCGGTATTCTCCAGCGTCTCAAACAGGTTGCCTGACAGCATCACCGGCTTAACCGCCTCCTGTACCTCGCCGTTCCGGATCATGTAGGCCTCGCCGGACGAGAACGTGAACATCTCATGCTGCGTCATGCCGCCATACCAGTTCTTGACGTACACGCCATCATCCACGCCCTCGAGTAAGTCGTCAAACTCAGCGTCGCCATTCTCTATGAAGGTGTTCGTCATGCGGACGATAGGCGGGAAGAGGTGACTGATCGCACGCGCGTTGCCAGTAGGAGACTCGCCCGTCGCGGCCGCCGTTTCGCGCGAGTGCAGCCTACCGACCAACTCGCCTTCGCGTACCAATGGCGTAACGGTTGAAGGCGTACCCTCATCGTCATACTTGTAGCTGCCGCGCATCCCGGGCAGTGCACCGCCATCCGTGAAGTTCAAGTGCGAGCCGCCAAAACGCCGCCCCATGTACATCAACTCGCGCAACTTGTCATTCTCATAGACATTGTCAGCCTCAGACAGATGCCCAAACGCCTCATGCACAAACACTCCCGCAAGGATAGGGTCGAGTATCACCGTGCGCTGACCGCCCTGCAACGGGTCCGCGGTCAGCAATCCGACGGCACGCTGCGCGGCATCTTTGACATCGCCATCCAAGCCCTCGAACACACCGTAATCCCCAAGCGAACCGATGCTGAATCCCGCTTGTTGCACATCGCCGCCGTCCCGTGCCTGCGCTGACACCCTGCTGATCACATGCACCACTTCCTGCTCAACATACGTGCCCTCTGAGTTGCAGAATGCAACACGCCGTGAGTTGTCGCCATAGATGATGTCGGAGCTGCTGATGCCGGGCTGCGACCAGATCAGGTCGTTGTAGTGGCTCGCAAGGCCGATCTTGGCCTCCAAACTCACCTTGCGCGGGTCCTTCACGATATGCGCCGGAACCACGTCTACATGCGGCTCAACCTCTGCCAGGCGCGTGCCTTCTGACCCACGACGCGCCGACAAGCTACGCGCCATCTGCACAGCCTCTGTAACCCGCGCGCCGACCAATGCGACATCGTTAAAACTGGCAAACCCCCAAGCACCATTCACACAAGCCCTCACTGCACCGCCGCGCGCGCTGGTACGGTTCAGGTCTTCAAGCTCCTTGCCGCGAAACGTGATGCGCGTCGAGTCGGTAGACTCGATCCGGACTTCGCAGTAATCCGCACCGTGGTCCGAAAGAGCGTCTGTAGCGATTGAACGAGTATCCATATTCACGAAGCAATGCGTAGCGCCAACGATGAGCAACACCACTCCAAATCATGATACTCGCAACATAACAACATCTCTCACGAACGCACCCTGGTCCGTGTCAGACGCGTCCACCTTCTCTGCCGCGAGCACCGGAACGGAATGACGCTACGCTAATACCATCGTGTCAATGGCAACCAACTCGTCCGATACGCACTACGACGCATCTATCGCCCGACTGCTCACTCTTGCAGACTTCGAGCGGAAGTCGCGCGCCAATCAACCTCCTGATTGGCACCTGAAGCGCGTCGAACGACTGATGGCACTGCTAGGCAACCCTCACCTTGCCATACCGGTCGTGCATGTCGCAGGTTCCAAAGGCAAAGGCAGCACATCGGCATTCATCGCCTCAGCGCTAACTGAGAACGGATACCGCACCGGACACTACACATCGCCACACCTGCACCGATTCACCGAGAGAATCGCCGTGGACCGCGAGCCGATCAGCGAGTCGGACTTCGCATTGTTAGTCGAGCAGCTATGGCAATACGTCGACGAAATCTCAGCCCAAGGCGACATCGGAACCGTGAGCGTATTCGAGATGCTGACCGCCATGGCCGCCGTCTACTTCAGGGACTGCGCCAATGTCGATATCGCGGTGATAGAAGTGGGACTCGGCGGAAGGCTGGATGCGACCAATCTAGTGCAACCGGTTGTCTCGGTAATCACACCCATCAGCCTAGACCACGTTCCCATATTGGGAACCACGGTCAGAGAGATAGCAACAGAAAAGGCGGGCATCATCAAACGCGGCATCCCAGTAGTGATGGCAAGACAGCTTGACGAGGCTGCCGCGGTCATTAAACACAGAGCGAAACAGATGCGTTCCGACCTGCATGATGCTAAGCGCGAGGCCCCAATACACGCACCGGAAGAGGAAGGAATCGACAATCTCTGCCGTGGTAAAGCAGGCGTACTCTCGGATTTCGGGCACATCATCCCCGATCTACGGCTTCTCGGACCGCATCAAGTAGAAAACGCAAGCACCGCTGTGGCCACTTTACAGGTCTTAGCGAAGTCGGGACTCGCCCTGTCAACCGACAAAATCGAACGCGGGCTCTCCGCTACGCAATGGCCATGCCGCACGGAGCTCTTGACATTACCAAACGGAGTGCCTGTCATGCTAGACGGCGCACACAACGACGCATCCGCACGAGCACTCGTCAGCACCATCAGCACACATCCAGATCTCAAACACCGCAAAGTATGCCTAGTCATAGGCGCAACCGCGGGACACGACACCGCGGCCGTAGCCCGTGAGTTACGACAAATCCAACCCGCATGGACAATCGCAACAACATCCAGACATCCCAAATCCCTGCCTGCGGCACAAGTGCAAGCCTCCCTCAACGGCGCAGGACTCGGCGCAACCTGCCTAACCGACAGCGTTGATGCCGCCATGCAACACGCCAAGCGGTTCGCCAACGACCCAAACGCAGGCCTCATCATCACAACGGGCTCACTATTCATCGCCGCGGAGGCAAGAGAACACATCCTCGGCATCATCCCAGAGCTGTACGATGAAATACAAAGCGGCTACATGCAACCGTACGAAACCAACCCAGAATCAAAGTTGGTAAACTAAATCCTAGTTGCGACACGAATCCGCAACTACCGAACCCACAACATCCAACAACGATTACCTATGAGCCGTTTCGACGACAATCGCAGAGCCGTAATCACCGGTATCGGTGCAATGACATGCCTCGGCAAGTCGCCAGATGAGTTCTGGCACAACCTAAAGGAAGGTGTCTCTGGTGTGCGACGCATGTCAATCATCGACCCGACACCCTTCCCTTGCAAGGTCTCCGGCGAAGTCCAAGACTTCGACCCAACAGCCAACGGACTCATGGACCGACGCGAAGCCAGACGCATGGGGCGCTTCTCGCAGCTAGCAGTACACGCCGCTAGCGATGCGATCGCAGATGCTGGATTGGACATGGACAACGAGACACCGGAACGAGTCGGCACGTTGCTAGGGTGCGGCGCAGGCGGAATGCCGGAAACAGACCAACAAGCCGAAATCAAGTTCAAGCGCGGCACCATGCGAATCTCCCCGTTCTACGTCCCCGTGATGCTCGTCAACATGTGCACCGCAAACGTCAGCAGAATGTTCGGCGCACTCGGATACACAAACACATGCGTCACAGCATGCGCAGCAAGCACCCAGGCAATCGGGGAAGCTGTCGAAGTCATCAGGCGAGGTGCAGCGGATGTCATCATCACCGGCGGAGCAGAATCCGGTATCTGCGAACTCGGCATGGGCGGTTTCTGTAGCATTCAAGCACTGACAACGAGGGAGTGTGAACCGCACGAAGCGAGCAGACCCTTTGACATCAACAGGGATGGATTCGTCCCGTCAGAAGGTGCAGCGGTTTTCATACTGGAAACCCTCGAACATGCCACCGCCAGAGGCGCACAGATTTACGCCGAAGTGACAGGATGGGGCGTGTCATCTGACGGATACCACCTGGTCCAGCCGCACGAAAACGGCGAAGGCGCAGCTTTGGCAATGCGTCTGGCACTGGACGACGCCCAACGCAACGTCGACGAAGTCGACTACATCAACGCACACGGCACCTCCACACCGTTGAACGACAAAGCCGAGACCGTCGCAATAAAACGCGCACTCGGTGAACATGCCTACACAACACCAATCAGTAGCACCAAGTCAATGGTCGGACATGGGCTGGGTGCAAGTGGCGCGCTAGAAGCTGTCGCATGCGTCAAGTCGATACAGGAAGACATCGTCCACCCAACCATCAACTTGGACGACCCAGACCCAGATTGCGACCTGGACTACATCCCGAACGTAGCGCGCGACCTAGAAGTAAACGTTGCCATAAGCAACAGCTTCGGCTTCGGCGGACAAAACGCCTGCGTAGTCTTCGAAAAGTTCAACGCGTAGCGCATCTCAATCAACCGACAACTCGGACCTTGCCCGAAGCCGCAGACCCGGCGCCGAGACCGTGGCTAACCGTTACATCTTGATGCCAAGAGAACCGACCATCGGCTTGCCGGTGTAAGGGTCCGCGAGTGCGGGCAGGTCAGGACGCTCGCCTGCGAACCACTGCGACACTGACCAGAGCTGCACCTTAGGATAGGTCGATGTGCCGAACATAACCGACCCTGCACCCGCAGCCTCTGCGCGAGCCGCGCGACTGGTTACCGGGTCCAACGTGATGAACAGCCCCAGCGCAGCTCCCTCGCGCGCAACGACGTGCAGGAAGTCGCGCAGCTGCGACAAGCTGAAGCGTCCGCCCTTGACCTGCGCCAATACCTCGTCACGGCCTGCGTCACTTGACCTGTCCAACGTGAGACCTCGACCGTCAATCCCACGATCGCCGACCTGCCTGGCATTCGGCACGAGACCGGGCACTCGCGTCACCACCCACTTCTCAAAGTCAAACGGCCTGTCTTCGGCCATCAACCTCGCCGCTTCCATGTCGAACGGCACTCCCGAAACGTTGACATCGCTACCCTGAAACCTGCGGGTCCGGATGAGCTCGATCGCGAACGGCGAGATGTCGATCCCCATCCACCTGCGATTCAAGTTGTCGGCAGCCGCAACCGTCGTCCCACATCCGCAGAACGGATCCAGCACGACATCGCCCTCGTTCGACGACATCTGGATGACGCGCTCAAGAAGATTCAAAGGCTTCTGTGTCGGGTAACCCAGGTCCTCCTGGCGAGCGCGAGTGTTAGGGAACCAGCCACGCTGCGCGTACAGCTGGCGGATATCCGACCAGACATTTGACATCGGAACCCCAGGGCTCTCGTCAAGATACTGCTTGATCACAGTGCCGCCCCTGCTACGTGTCCGGTAACGCCGACCGTCGTCGTCTACGTGACGAAACCAAGTCTCTATGTACTCGTCGGTGTATTCGGTGTACAGGTTATTAAATGTGTGGTCCTGCGCCTTGTAGGCATACATCAACAGCGTGTCATGCGCCCTGACAGGCCTGCGACCTGCTACCCTGCCTCCCGACGGCGTGCCGTAGTTCCACACGATCTCACTGAGGAAGTTCTCGCCACCGAAGATATTGTCCATCAATATCTTCAAGTAATGACCCGCCGTAGGGTCGCAGTGCAGGTAGATCGTGCCAGTTGGTTTCAGCACGCGACGCAACTCGAGCAACCGACCCGACATGTAGGTTAGGTATGCCAGCATCCCTGTCTCACCCAATACCGACCTCAAACCTATCAACAAGGTCCGAGTCGGATTCTCCCGAGCCCGCTCGATTTGCAAGAACCGCTCAACCGCCGCCGCATCCCAGTGCCAGGTATCATCAAACGCCATCATCTGGGCACGACGCTCGCCCCGTCGTTTGCCGCCGTTGCCTTGGCCGAAGAGGATGTTGTACCGAGCGTTTGAGTTGAACGGCGGGTCGAGATAGATCAAGTCCGCAACATCATCATCCCACTCCGACATCACCTCCAGGCAGTCGCCGTAGTACAGGGTATTGACAGGGGGCCTCATGTTCGATCCTTCAACGACGCATCTAAGAGTACACGCGGACGCTTCCCGCGAATTCTATGCGAACCAAACGTCCTACTCAAACCGCAACCTGTTGACCATTTGCGTCATCTTCGAGAAGTTCAACGCCTAGCGCATACTGCCCAACCGTGCATCTGCGCAGACACTAAGCGCGTGGTCCGACTCTCACATCTTCACGCCGAGCGAACCGACCATCGGCTTGCCGGTGTATGGGTCCGCGAGCGCGGGCAGGTCAGGACGCTCGCCTGCGAACCATTCCGCGACCGACCATAGCTGCACCTGCGGATAGGTCGATGTGCCGAACATAACCGCCCCTGCACCCGCAGCCTCCGCGCGAGCCGCGCGACTGGTTACCGGGTCCAATGTGATGAACAGCCCCAGCGCAGCTCCCTCGCGCTCAACGACGTGCAGGAAGTCGCGCAGCTGCGACAAGCTGAAGCGCCCGCCCTTGACCTGCGCCAATACCTCGCTACTACCCGCTCCGCTCGACCTGTCCAACGTGAGACCTCTACCATCTATCCCCGCATCGCCCGTCTGCCTGGCGTTCGGCACGAGCCCTGGAACTCGCGTCACCGCCCACTTCTCGAAGTCAAACGGCCTGTCCGTGGCCATCAACCGAGCCGCCTCCATGTCGAACGGCACGCCCGACACGTTGACCTCGCTGCCCTGAAACCTGCGGGTCCGGATGAGCTCGATCGCGAACGGAGAGATGTCGATGCCCATCCACCTGCGATTCAGGTTGTCAGCAGCCGCAACCGTCGTACCGCAACCGCAGAACGGGTCCAGCACGACATCGCCCTCGTTCGAAGACATCTGGATGACACGCTCAAGCAGATTCAAAGGCTTCTGCGTCGGGTATCCAAGATACTCCTGATTCGCACGCGTATTCGGAAACCATCCTCGCTGGGCATACAGCTGCTTGATATCTGTCCAGACCGTTGACAGCGGAACCCCAGGACTATCCTCCAGATATTGCCTGATCACCGTCCCGTCACGCGAGCGAGTCTGGTAGCGACGACCATCCTCATCGGTGTGCCGGAACCATGACTCGATGTAATCGTCGTCGTAGGGTGTGTATTGACGGTGGAATACGTGGCGAGAGTAGCGGCGTGCGTACACATACAACGTATCGTGTGCCTTCACGAGTCTACGTCCAGAGACCCTGCCGCCAGAAGGTGTCCCATAGTTCCAAACAATCTCGTTGACCAAATTGTCAGCGCCGAAAACATTGTCCATCAGCAACTTCAGATAGGCACCCGCCGTTGTGTCGCAATGTAAGTAAATCGTCCCATGCGGTTTCAAAACGCGCCGTAGTGTGATTAGGCGGTCAGCCATGTAGACGAGATACGCCAACATACCGCCGTCACCAAGCAACGCGCGAAACCCTGCTAATGCTTCGCGCGCAGGATGCGTCTGCGAACGTTCGATCAGCATGTAACGCTCTACTGCCGCCGCATCCCAGTGCCAAGTGTCGTCAAACGCCATCATCTGGGCACGACGCTCCCCACGACGCTTGCCGCCGTTACCTTGACCAAAGAGTATGTTGTACCGGGCGTTCGAGTTGAACGGCGGATCGAGGTAGATCAAGTCTGCAACGTCATCATCCCACTCCGACATCACCTCCAGGCAGTCGCCGTAGTACAGGGTATTGACAGGGGGTCTCATGCTCGATCCATCAATGACGCACCCGCAAAGAAACGCACCGCACTATGCGAACCTGATATCCAATATGCCCACGGCACGGCCGACCTGATATGTGATGCGTGCCGTGAAACACAGGCGCGGGACCGGGCTGACCCTCGCCGTTAAGCCGGACCAGCCCGGTAAGCTGAAGGCTACTTCTTCCCGCCACCTGACGGCGCATTACCGCGACCGCCACCTGACGGATTCCCAGTTGTGCTGGGCCAGTTACCGCCCCCGCCTTTTCCGCTCCCACCTTTGGGCATGTTTTACCTCCTGTTGATACCGATATCTCCGGCGCGCGAAATCCGCAACGCCGACAGTGCTGATTATAGGAAACGCAAGGCCGTACCGTGCGCATCGGTGGCGAACCGACTCTAGTCCGTCGGATATACGATCACCGACGCACCCGGCACAGTCTCTATCGTCACTGCCGAACCGTCCGGCGGGCTCGAGACGTGACTCCTGCGCCTAACCCTCAGCCTTGCGCCCGACGGCAGCATCACCTCGAAGTTCGTGAAATCACCATGAAACTCGCGCGAAGCGATGCGTGCAGCACATCGGCAATCCTCACCACAAGGTACCGCGGACGCAAGACTAGGAAAGTATCCATCCTCAGATGCCCCCGGCGTATCGTGTGCACGAAGGCGCAGCTCTGACGCGCGCATCAGTGCCAGCACCTCTTCACCATCGCGCGGCGCAACCCCATTCGCAGATGTAGCAGGAAAACTACCCGCCTCAGTGAACACAAGACCAGCCCGCCAGTTGCCGCGTATGAAGGCACCATGGCCTATCGTCCTCGCCACATGTTGAGTCTTCGGTCGGGCGTAGATCTCCTCCGCCGTGCCTACCTGTGCAACCTTACCTTCATGCATCACCGCTATGCGGTCCGATGTCAAGAACGCCGTCTCTCGATCGTGAGTGACCAAGATCGCCGTCATATTCGACTCTTGGATGATGCGCCTAACCTCACGACGCAACCGGTTGACCAGACCCGGATCAAGGTTAGAGAAAGGCTCATCCATCAATATGGCCACATTGTCAGGCGCAATCGCCCTCGCAATCGCCACGCGCTGCTGCTGACCGCCTGACAACTCCTGCACCGCTCGAGACCGCAACTCCGTCAAACCGCACATCTCCATCACCTCACCCACCTGGCCAGGTTTCACAGACTCCGATTTACCGCGGATGCCAAAGCTGATGTTCTCCTCTACTGTCAAGTGGGGGAACAGAGCATACGACTGGAATACAAGCCCTAAGTTCCGCTCCTCTGGCGGAACGTGGATAAACGGTGATGCAACCAACCTACCGCCGATCCTTACATAACCACCTAACACCTGCTCAAATCCTGCTATCGTCCTCAATGCCGTCGTCTTCCCTACGCCACTCGGACCAAGCAATGCAACGGCTTCTCCCTGTTGTACCAACAGATTGAAACCCGACAAAACTCGCGGCTCGTCAGGTTCGTATCGCGTCTCCACACCCTCAAGGTGAATCACGCCAGTCGCGTCGCCATGCGGCAACGTGCTGTGGTCAGGCGAATTCCGGACGCGTCGCCGAGACCTGAAGATCCTCAAATCGCGATTCCCTCTAATCCAACGGACTGCGGAATCAGCCAGGACCACGACCTGACAAGGAACGTTCGCGCAACATCAGCCAGGCCGTCGGCAATCCCGCAACGATTACCAGTATAAGCGACGACAACGCCGTCCGAGTGAAGAAAGCCTCCGATGCCGCCGACCATATCGATGTAGCCAGCGTGTCAAATCCCGTCGGACCGAGAATCAACGTCGCAGGAAGCTCCTTCATCGTCAACAGGAACACCATCGCAGACCCGGCAAGAATGCTAGGTGCCAGTATGGGGACGGTAACCCGCAGAACCGTCTGCCATTGCCGCAATCCCAAAGAGCGCGATGCCTCCTCCAAACGCGGCGAAACCTGCAACAAACCAGATCGCATCGTTCCTACTGCCACAGGTAGGAATAGAACGACGTAGGCGAACACTAACAGCCAGATCGACTGGTACACGAACAAAGCGAAGTTCACCGCGAAGAACACCAACGACAACGCAACCACAACACCAGGCAAACCAAACCCAACATAAGTCGCACGCTCTATCAAGCCGCTGAAACGGCTACGATAACGCACCGTGAGAAACGCCAACGGGAACGCAGCCACCACCGTCGCAACCGATGCCAGCACTCCTGCCTGCAATGAGTTGAACGCCGACTCCCAAACCGATATGACATCTTGACCACGCGCAAGACCGCGCACTAACCAATTAAGTAAGACTGCAACTGGAACCAAAAGACCCACAACTACGGGTATCAGCGCAAAAAGGAACGCTGGCCATCGCCACATCCCTAGGCCGGCGACCTGGGCCACGCGACCCGAACCCGGACCAGCATCGTCAAACCGCGCTCCAGGCCTACGCCAAATCCATTCAACTCCCAAGAGCACCACCACGAAAATCACTAGCACCATGGACATCGCAGCTCCGGCCGTCCGGTCCACCGCCGTCTGATAGTTCGTCATGATCGACACCGTCAACGTGTCATGACGCATCAGCGCAACCCCACCATAGTCCGAAAGCGTGTACAGAGACGCCAAGATTGCACCTGAACCGATCGACGGCCCCAGCAGCGGCAAAGTAACACGACGGAATGTTGCCACAGCTCCGTAACCCATCGCCCGACACGCTTCACGCAGCTCAGGGTCGAGACCCGACAAAGCACCACGCACAGACAGGTAGATATACGGATAACTCATCAGCACTAGCACCAACGTCGCACCCTCAAGCCCGTAGATATCCGGCAACTCGTCTACACCGAGCGGCTCCAACATCCGTTGCAATGCACCGCGCGGACCGAACGCCTCGATCAATGTCGTCGCCATAACCAAGCTCGGCACAACCAACGGCAACGCCAATCCAACCGATAGCACACGACGAAACGGTATGTCTGTCCGCGCTGTCAGCCACGCACAAGGGACGGCCACCAACAGCGACACGATAGTCACAACCGCAATCGTAACCACAGTGCGGAACAGCACCATCAACGCCGACGCTCGCGATATCCATTCCCACATCTGCTCTCCCCCGCCAAGCCCGCGCACGAATAGATACACCAAGGGCAACGTCGCAGCCACGACTACCAGCGTAGCCGTAAGCGCAACTCCCAACGGCGCGCCGCCAAACAATCGCCGCAACTGATCAGCAGCGGCCGACCTGCGAACAACAGAGGACAGACGATCAGACCACCCTATTGCTATTAACGCAAACTCTCACGACCATGTCCGCGAAACCACGCTTGCCAGCACAAATGTCACTTGGCTCTCATTCCAACGCTAGACGAACTCGCCACCGGACTAAGGCAACGCGCCAACTTCCCTGAGTAACGACTGAGTGCCTTCAATATCGCTCAATGTGCCTAGGTTGATCGAGAACCTGCCGCCAATCTCTTCCAAGTCCGGCAACGCGGCCGCCGCCGAAACCGATGGATTCAATGGGAACTCATGCGTCTGGTTCGCGAAATACTGCTGTGCCGTCAAACCCAGAAGGAAGGTTAACAAACGCTCCGCCTCATCCCGAGAATCCGACGACTCCAGAATACCAGCTCCAGCAGCCATCACCAATGACCCTGGATCGTTGGCAGGAGTGTAGTAGTTACGCGCGCCGAAACCATCACCCTCCTCCGCGAGAAATCGATGCAGGTAGTAGTGATTCACAAACCCAGCATCT
This sequence comes from Dehalococcoidia bacterium, assembly GCA_965200145.1. Taxonomy (GTDB): domain Bacteria; phylum Chloroflexota; class Dehalococcoidia; order Lucifugimonadales; family Lucifugimonadaceae; genus CBDATG01. Next base: position 617,556 of record CBDATG010000003.1, on the reverse strand, counting down.
ATCTCGCCAGCCGCCGCGGCCGCCACCGTAGGTGTGTTCTTCGCATAGAACTTCGGATCGTTCGCCATCACTCCCTCCAACCATGCCCGAGTCCGAGATTCACCCCAAGACTCACGCATCGCAGTCACCATAACTTGGAACGAAGCGTTAGTCGGCGGAAAACCTATCCTGCCGCGCCACCGCGAATCCGTGAAACCCTCGATCGAGTCGGGAAGATCCGACGGCGAGATGGCATCAGTGTTGTACACGATGACCCGCGCACGGCCAGATATCCCAACCCACTTGCCATCAGGATCACGAGCCCACTCCGGCGAGGCATCGACAATCGAACTCGGCAAGTCAGCGAACAGGGGCTTCACCACTCCAAGACCACCGGGATCCTGCGCGAAGAATACATCCGCCGGCGAGTTATCCCCCTCCTCCAGCAGAGTACCAGCCATCTCACCCGTGCTACCGTAACGAACCTCAATCGGAATTCCCGTCAGAGTCGAAAACTCCTGCAGGATAGGATCGACCAGCGAGGAACTACGACCCGAATAGACGGTAAGCGTAGAACCCGACGACGACTCACCCGTCGCTGTGGCACAAGCCACCGACCCTATCGCCGCAACCAACACAAAAGCGACCAGTACTCCGCGGCGAGCGACCGCCGCCAGACCGCCGTCGTCTGAACTCCAAAGCGACTTGATTGTTGTCATCTAGACTCCCTCTTTTCAACCAGATCGGTTAGCTTGAATTGCCGCACAGACAAATCATTACCGAAATAGTAATAAATACGATCACCGATGTCAAACAAACAATCACAGCAGGATGAAGGTCGCCGACTCTTCGCGCCCGAATTCACGCGAACCGACGAACATATCGGTTAACTTGGATAAGTAGCGACCTCTCCCGCGCGTACCAGCACCCGCAGTCGCGCCTCAAACCTGACCTTCTTCCATCGAAAGGCAACGCCAAGTATGAACTCCAGACTCGCGACGATCGCGCTCTGCGCCCTCGTCGCAACCATCGCAACGACCGCGATCGCATGCCAAGCTACGCAGGACGCGCTTGATGTGCCACCGCCGTCCATCACTCCAGCACTCGTGAACGTCACACCATCGCCAACTCGCACGCCAGCACCGGCTCCCACTCAAAGGCCAACCGCGACCCCGTCCGCTACCGCTACGATAGCTGCTCAAGTAGCCACGGTAACCCGACCGAGCACACGATCAGCCACGGCCACAAGCCAACCCGACGCAACGCACACACCCGTCCCTACAGTGACTCCAACTCCGCAACCACCAGCTAGTTCCGAACTCACTGTATACACCTTCATCTTCGACCTAGGCCTGGACCCACGAACCGCAGAGTTCACGAATATCGCCCCAATGACCTGGCCGGACCTCTCGCTTGGGTGCGGACCTCAAGATGGAAACGTGCCGGCCGTCCAAGTCGAGGGATACGTCTTCAACGTCACCGCCGATGGAAATGACTATGTCTTCCATGTTGCGGAGTACGACGATGACGAGGTTATTGTTGATTGCACAGATGCCCCGGACATACAGACACAGACCCTTAACCCCACGCTAACCTTCGGACTACACGCGGCGCGGTCCATCGTGTTCTCGCGAACAGACGGCGAAGGCGGATATGAGGAAATCAGGGCTATCGCCGACTCAAACGCAATCGCAGAATGGACAGCCGCATTGGATGCCGAACTACCTATCGGAAACAACGAAAAGTGCGATACCGCTTACAGACTCGAATTCGCGACTCCATCGGGCTCTCAGGTAATCGACTTCTTCTGTGAGAGCGACTGGTTCCGCATTGGCGGGCAACAGACGGAGTGGGACGGAACTCAAGGCGCAATGCCACCGACAATCCTCAAGCTGATCGCGCCAATACTCGCAGACCAACCCTTCCCGGAGGTACCTGAACTCGACGAAGCGGAAGAGCAGACAATTGCGACACCCGCTCCCACAGCCACGCCAATGCCGCAGCTGATCAATCCAACGCAGGCATTCGAGCTTGGAAACGCCGCATCGGTCGTGTTCTCAAGAATCAATGCAGATAACGAATACGAGGCCGTAAGCATCGTTGAAGGAACCGACCTCGACGCGTGGACCAATGCACTGGATGCCGACATGACAATCGGTATCACCGAATTCTGCGACACGGTTTACAGGATGGAGTTCCGATCCGACGACGTAACGCACACCATCGATTTCTTCTGCGAAGACGACTGGTACCGCATCCACGGCGACCAACCAGAGTGGTACGGAACCCAAGGACACATGCCGCGCACCATACTGGACCTGATCGCTCCAATCCTCTCCGCGCAACCGCTACCGCAACTGCCAGCAGACACCGACGAATAACCAACCGCGACTATCAACAATCCGCGCAAGGCAGCCCCAACTTGACAACACTCAAAGCCGGCAAGCTGCCGAACTCCATACTCGCCGAACTCCTGCGTGACATCAACGTCGAACGCAAAGACCCGCGCCTGCTGGTCGGACCAGGCGTCGGTGAAGACGCAGCCCACATTGACTTCGGACCAAACACACTCATCGCCAAGTCCGACCCGATCACCTTCGCAACTGACGACATCGGCTGGTACGCCGTAAACATCAACGCAAACGACATCGCAGCCACAGGCGGCACACCTAAGTGGTTCCTAGCAACACTGCTGATGCCGTTGCACTCAACCGCCGCGCAAGTCAGCACGATATTCCAACAACTCAAATCTGCCGCGAGCGAAATAAACGTGACGCTCGCCGGCGGGCACACCGAGGTCACACCGGCCGTCACTCAACCCGTGATATGCGGCTTCATGCTGGGCGAAGCGATTACCGGCGAAACAGTCTCAACCGCCGGAGCTCAACCCGGCGACAGCATAATCCTCACTAAAGGAATCGCCATTGAAGGAACCGCCATTCTTGCACGCGAAGCTACGGATCAACTCGCAGAGTGCGGTATCGACTCCGAAACGATCAGACGCGCCGCAAACCTACTCAAGACACCTGGCATATCTGTCCTTGCCGACGCGCAGCTGCTAATGGCATCAGGCGGCGTCCACGCAATGCACGACGTGACAGAAGGCGGTGTCGCAACAGCCACCACCGAAATGGCAACAGCCGCAAACATAGACATACACATACGACCGCAAAACGTCAATGTCCTACCCGAAACCACCACGATATGCAACACCATGAACATCGACCCGTGGGGGCTGATATCGTCAGGAGCAATGCTCGCCGCCGTCGCTCCCGAACGCGCACCCAACGCTCTCGAAATGTTGCACGACGCGGGCATCAAAGCTGAGGTCATCGGCAAAGGGCATAGCCCAGCAGACTCAACGAACCCCGCCGTACTGATCCTGCATGACGATGGCGCTCTCACACCCATCAGGACCTTCGAGCGCGACGAACTGGCCCGGCACTTCGAGACATCAACCTAGCTGGCGCTCACTGGCGCGCGATTTGCGTACGCGGCGCGATTGGCATAGAATCGATTCCTACGGGACAGCGACATCTGCACCAAGCATTGTCGTTCCGGCTGAGTTCCGACGCGCGAAAGGCGATAGTATGACCACCGAAACCGAAACGACAATAGCCGACGAGCAACCCGATCCCGAAACCATGACCATCGGCATCGCCTTCAACGAGTACTTCAGAGAACCCGGCGAAGTTAAGGACGACGACAAGCCCAAAGCATTTCCAGAAGTACAGAGATTCGTCCGATGGCTCGGCGAAGACCAACGCGTTAACCAAGTCATCGCATCGGAAGTCGCACGATTCTCCGAGACGTACCGGTCAAACGCATCCGAGGACAAGAAGGCGCAAGCTCTGCACATCAAGGGTTTCCTGAACTTCCTCAGGAAGCGCGGCTACACCAACGACGGCTTAGCATCACACATCAGGGTGCGTCCGCGTGCCAACACTGGACAGCGCCCCACCGCTCCACGACGCAGGCAAACCGAAGTCCAAATCACTCAGCAGGGACACGACGAGATGCAGCAGCAACTCAAGTTCCTACACAAAGAGACAATCAGACTCGCCGGCGAAATTCAAAAAGCAGCCGCCAGCGGAGATGTCAGAGAAAACGCACCGCTTGAAGCCGCTCGCGAAGACCAAGGAATGGTCCAAGCCCAGATAAGACGAATCGAGTCAACTCTCAAGTCAGCTCAGATCATCGACGAATCCGTGCGACAAGCCAGCGAGGAAGTGCAGATCGGTTCTTTCGTCACTATCCTCAAAGCGGACAGTCAGAAGCCCATGGACTATCAGATCGTTTCGGCTAACGAAGCGAACCCTCTGGTTAACAAGATCTCAGACATATCACCGGTTGGAAGTGCGCTGTTGGGCAGGAAAAGCGGCGACGCGGTAACGGTGAAGACCCCCAACGGCGATCAGAAATACAAGATAACCTCAATCTCTTGACCTGTATCGCACGCGAGTTCGGCAACCGTCGGTGTACAGCCTCAACCGAACCGCAATGAGCCACGGCACTAAGCCCATGCAATCCAAGGCGAGCCCCCATCGCCCGACATCCGCGACTGGCGGGTTGAAGTAACGGCCCTCGAAGTCAGAAAGATAACGCTCCATGGACCTAACGACAACCCTGCTTGACCTTAACAGCGTCGGCGCTCTCGCGATATTCACCGTCGTCGTTGCTATCATGCTCGTGATCGACTTGGTTGTCCTCGCGGGTAAAGAGCACACCGTCAGCATGCGCGAAGCGACCATCATGACGATCATCTGGACGCTCGTCGCGGTCGCAGTCGGCGTATGGGTCTTCGTCGCGGATGGCTCGACCCTCGTTGAACGCGAATCACACGGCATTGAGTACATCACCGCTTATGTCGCCGAACGCGCCTTGAGCATCGACAACCTATTCGCATTCCTAATCATCTTCGGCTACTTCGGGCTACCGGAACAGTTCCGATCCAAGGCTCTCATGTGGGGCATCGTCCTCGCGCTAGTAACACGGGGACTCTTCATCTTCGCAGGTGTTGAACTAATCCAGCGATTCGAGTGGTTCCTGTACATACTCGGCGCGGTACTCATCTACTCCGCTTACAAACTCGCCACCAGCGGCGACAGCGAAGTTGACCCATCCAAGAACATCGTCCTCAGGGTCTTCAAGCGATTCATGCCCGTGACCGATCAGTACGACCGCGACAAGTTCTTCACCGTCCAGAACGGCGTCAGATACGCAACGCCGTTCCTGCTGGTCGTGCTTGTGCTAGCGTCCACCGACATCGTATTCGCCGTTGACTCCATTCCAACCGTATTCGCCATAAGCCGCGACAACTTCGTCATCTGGTCTTCCAACGCCATGGCGGTCTTAGGCATGAGGCCGTTGTTCTTCCTGATTGAGGGACTCGTCGCCTACTTCCGGTTCCTCTCTTACGGTCTCGCAGCGATACTCGGGTTCATCGGTCTGAAGATGATCTTCGAGACATCCCCGCTTGGCGGGATATTTGAAGACTGGCTACACGACATCGGTATCGCGGAAGCGCACCTCTTCACCGTCTTCGTCTCTCTCGGTGTCGTCGTAGCAATCCTAGTCATCAGCGTCGTCGCATCCATCATCGCTCCAGCATCCGACGACGACCCGCACGGCCACGGCGGAACACCGCGCACAGAAGAAACCGCATAGGAACGCGGACCCAATGCACCGCTCTACATCGGCATCCGCAATAAGCGGAAACGATGATGGCGCACACCAAGACATCGCGCGCGAACTAGAGCACGTCGTCAACGGCGAAGTCAGATTCGACGACTACTCTAGACAGCTCTACTCAACCGACGCCTCCATCTACCGCATGGTGCCCGCCGGTGTCGTCATCCCGCGACATGCCGACGACGTCGCCGCCGCCATCTCCACATGTAGACGACTCGGCATCAGCATACTCCCTAGAGGCGGCGGAACAAGCCTGTCAGGACAGACCGTCAACAACGGAGTCGTCATCGACTTCTCAAAATACATGAACAACGTCCAGGAGGTTAGCCGCGAGGAAGAATGGGTCGTCACTCAACCAGGAATAACAATCGACGAACTCAACAGACAGGTCAAACACACCGGACTCTACTTCACACCAGACCCTAGCACCAAGTCACGCGCAAACATCGGCGGCGCAATGGGCAACAACTCGTGCGGCGCACACTCAATCGTATACGGAAAAACCGTCGACCAAGTGCTAGCCATGGATGTAGTCCTATCCGACGGCTCACAAACCGAATTCTCACCCGTATCAGGATCTGAACTAGAGCAACGAATACAGAGGTCAGGACTAGAAGGCGACATCTACCGCGGCATCCCAACAATCGCAGCCGACGCAGCTCCGGAGGTCGATGCAAGATTCCCAAAGATACTCCGTAGAGTCGGCGGATACAACCTTGACAGACTCGATCAACCAACTACCGACTCGGACGCCGCCCTTGATCTGACCCAAGTGATGGTCGGCTCAGAAGGCACACTCGCAGCCGTCACACAAGCCAAACTCAAGCTATGGCCCATCCCAACCGAGCGAGGATTGGCGGTGCTACACTTCAACACACTTCGCGACGCCATGGAAGCAACCGTCGCCCTGCTGGACCTCAAACCCGCCGCCATTGAGCACATCGGCGAAATAATCATCACGCAGGCTAGACGCTCCCTAGGCTTCGCGAGAGGGCTCGACTTCCTTGAAGGTAACCCCTCCGACATCCTAGTAGTTGAAGTCAACGGAAGCGAACCGTCCGAGACCGCATCCAAGCTCCAACAAGTCCGGGCCACGGCCGACAAACACACCGCCGCATACGCCACCAACCTCTTGCACGACCCGGTTGCACAGCAGCGCGTATGGGCCATGAGAGAAGCCGGACTCGGGCTGATGATGAATGTCGAAGGCGATGCCAAACCGCTGCCATTCGTGGAAGACACCGCCGTGTCGCCAGAGAAACTACCCGAATATGTCGAACGATTCGACGAAATCGTGAGACGACACGGAACCGAAGCCGGTTACTACGGACACGCCAGCGTCGGATGCCTGCACATCCGACCACTCGTAAATCTGAAGCAATCAGATGGCATCGATACCATGTTCGCTATCGCAGACGAGGTCTCCGATCTCGTACTAGAGTTCGGAGGCTCCCTCAGCGGCGAACACGGCGATGGAATCGTTCGCGGCGCATGGGCAGAGAAGATGTTCGGTTCCGAACTCGTTGGCAAGTTCAGAGATGTCAAGCAACTCTTCGACCCCGGCGGAATCATGAACCCCGGCAAAGTCTTCGACACGCCCGACATGCGTCACAACCTACGCTACGGTACCGAATACCGGACAGAACACGTGCCTACCCGACTCAACTGGAACGCCGATGGTGGATTCGCAGGCGCGATCGAGCGGTGCAACGGCGTGGGTGCATGCCGCAAACTCAACGCCGGCGCTATGTGCCCGTCATACATGGCAACTCGGGAAGAAGAACACTCCACGCGCGGACGTGCGAACGCCCTCCGCGCCGCAATCTCCAGCGCAATACCCATCAACCAACTCACATCGCAGCGCATGCACGATGTCCTTGACCTGTGCCTCGAATGCAAGTCGTGCAAATCAGAATGCCCGTCAAACGTCGACATGGCAAAGATCAAGTACGAGTTCCTGAACCTCTACAACGCCGAACACGGCATCCCGCTACGCTCACGGCTGGTAGCAAACATCCACGCGCTAAGCGCCCTAGCGGCAGGTCCACAGGCTGGCATAGCAAACTTCGCCATGCGCAATCCCGCAAGCCGATGGCTCGCCGAGAAACTGACAAAGGTCGACCGCCGACGCAAACTCCCTAAGGTGGTCGCGCGAACCTTTGAAGCCCAGTTTGGCAAGCGCACCCCTAGCACTACGGGTAGCAGAGGCGACATCGTCCTCTTCCACGACACATTCATGAACTTCAACCACCCCGAAGTCGGCATCGCAGCCGTTGAGCTACTTGAAGCATTCGGGTTCAACGTCATACTGCCAGCACGAGTCTGTTGCGGCCGACCAATGGTATCGGCCGGTATGTTGGAACGCGCCACCCGCAACGCGCGGCACAACATCCAAGCTCTGATACCGTACGCCAAGGCAGGAACGCCGATCGTCGGGTGCGAAAGCAGCTGCGTCTTCACACTGAAGGACGAATACCCTGACCTACTGCCCGGCGACCCGGATGCCCGCTCCGTAGCGGATGCCACCGTAATGCTGGAAGGGGTCCTAACACAGTGCGCCAACGACAACGGCCAACAACCTGAATGGAACTCCAACCCTCGCAACGCCCTCCTACACGTCCACTGTCACGAACGCGCACTAGCAGGAACCCAAGACGCAATCAAAGCGCTAAACCTACCGCCAAACCTAGACGCATCCCTGATCGACGCGGGATGTTGCGGAATGGCAGGCTCCTTCGGATTCGCAAAGGAACACTACGACATATCCCAAGCCGTCGGCGAAGACAGGCTTTTCCCGGCCCTGAGAGCCGCCGACCACCAAACAGAGTTCGCAGTAACGGGAGTATCCTGCAAACAGCAGATCGAAGACGCGACCGGCCGACCAGCACGCTGGCTGTCAGAAGTCTTAGCAGACAGCCTGAGTAGGTGAATCAAGCGGCCGAGGTGCTCGGCCTCACCGCTTGCGTACGCGGGTCAGCACATCTCCGATCATCCGCGAACCGTCTGCCAGCTTCCCACCGGCTCGGCGGAGCATAGCGAACCTCGCGCCATCGTGACCGTTCGAATGGTCATCAACCAAGCCTTCAACTATCTCCGAGACCTCACCGACATCGGACCAAACCTTCTTGAACACCCTGTTGAACTCTGTATCTGACGGAACCAAGCCTTCGACCTCCTTGGGCATTCCGAACAACCTATCCTCAATGGCTTCAACCATCTCACACGCTTCATCTGGGCCTGTCCGCTTAACTATCAACTTCACATCCCTAAAGCACACCTGAGCGCAACGCGATGAGACATCACGCATCTCTGGATGACACACCCTATTGCGGATGTCGTTCAACCTCTTCATCCGATGGAGGTATTCGCGGTCGTTGTCGAAGTGCCTGCCGAACGCATACCAATACCGTTGCACCAATCTCGGGAAGTGTTTCGTGTCGATCGCGTAGACGACCGCTAGTCCTGGTGAACTGTCCAGCGCAATGGCCAACTCCTCGCGATGCGGCGGCGGCAGAGCTGAGAAGATCTGCTCATCAAGGTCCGTGCCAATCTCCGTAGTGATGTTGTCGCGGATAAACATTCGCATCGCGTCACGGTAGATGCCCAAACCCTCAAACACCGCGACGCTACGACGACGCTCAACCACAGAGTGCATGTAGTCGCGCATCTCTGTCCAAACCTGTCTTCAACTCACATATGAAGTCAGCCTAATCCATACGACGACGAGTCATACGCTCCACCTCCCGATCCTCCAGACGTTGCTGGAAACCATCACCCAAGTAGACCGAACTCGCATGGAACGCGACCGCAATACCCCAGCCAAGCACCGGCCAGAAAAACCACCAACCAGAACCCTCAAACAGGTCAAGGACGAAAAGGAACGCGCTCACGACGACCCAAGCAGCGGCATGCTCGTAGAAGGCGACCTTTGAGCGAGCGGCTTTGCGCGCGCGTTCCAACACCTCGGCATCAACTTCAGCTTTGGCACCGGCACCGCCTCGCTCCGTATCGTTTCTATGGTCAGGGTCGTATCTATGCATCCGTCCATGCCTCCGCTACTCAAACCGTCAAGTTAGTCAATGCGCCAATCGTAACAAACGCACGGATGCCAACGGAAACCACGCCCGAAACCATCCCACTCGCGCCAAACTAGCGGCGAGGAGGGCTATCGTGTGAGTCGGTCCTGAGGATAGTCAGGGTGAGTCGTGTCAACAGTGACATCAGCGTAGCGCGAACCGTGATAGGCTGGTCGCTTGTACCCGCGGATGTAAGGCTTGACCAACTCATACACAGTCCCGTCGTCCCAGAAGACAGGTATCACGAGCGCACGATCCAACACATGCCGCTCGATCTCCTGGTACTTCCCTATCCGTGCCGCACGGTCCTGCTCCATCGAAGCATCGTCTAACATTGCTGCCAGCTCACGCGTCTCCGCCGACTCCGCATTCGCCCCGAAGAGCCCGGGAATCATCCCTAGAATCGCATGCGGGTCAGGATATCGTGGATTGACAGTCACGAATCGCATCTCCAAAGTGCCATCAAGCAACTTCGCGTCAAACGTCCCAAACGGCACATCCCCGATGTCTAGAAAGTCAACATCAACACCTAGCTCCGACATCCAACCCGATGTGTATTCCATAAACCATTCAGGTAGTACATCATCGCCACGGCTCACGAATCTTAAAGGTTCGGATCCGTCTCGGCCGGTGCGACTGGAACGGCTTTCTACGTCGGACAGGAAGGACGATACGTCCCCTCCATTACCTGTAAATCCGGGCGGCAGTAATCCCTCGGCCGGTTCTGACGGAAACTCGAGCCACAACCAAGGCTCAGCGGGGGTCAGAGTCGTTGACCCCGTCAAAGCACGGCGGAAATCAACATCGTCGTACGGTGGCAAGGCGGTGTTGAACGCCAAGAACGACACCCGCGGCGCGATTTTGTTAACAAAGGCACCAAAGATATCCAACGACTCGCCGTCCCAAATCCCTGCGTTCCCGCTTGTAACAGACTCGGCCATTTGACGGTCTGCAGGAAAGAAGTCAAACTCCGAGACGCTCGGTTGTCTCGGTGCACCTGATGCGTCAGAGACATAGAGATTCTCGTACTCCAGAAAATCGATCTCTGGTGCGCCTCCCCAGTGGTGCTCGTTCGGCACCAACCTCGCGCCTTCATCCCACATGAACGACTCAATCCGGAATGGACCGGTGCCAACGGGCAACTCGTCAAACTCCAAGTCGGCACCGTAGTCCACAAAGTCAGACCAACCATCAGTGCCCCAGCTGTTAACGTTCGCCTCGCTCAGCACACTCGCCAACGGGTCAGCCAACAGGTCCAAGAAATACACCTGCCGACGAACAAGGCTCACCTGAAGAGTCGATTCGTCGACTATCTCAACCCCGGAGAGTGAAGTCTCATCCCCCGACAGCATACCCGCCGCACCCCTGATACCACCCAGCACGTTAGCTGCGCGCACTGCACCGTTCGCGGGAAGCAATGCCCTTTCCCAACTCCATTTCACATCGCCTGAAGTAACCAGCGTGCCATCGCTGAACTTCGCACCCGGCCTAATGTTGAAGGTGTACACCAACCCGTCGTCGCTCAACTGGTACCCGACAGCTAAATCCGGCTCGACAATCCCGTCAACTCCCTCACCGAAACGGAACAAGCCAGAGTAAACCTCGCCGAATAAGAAACCGTTGAACGGCGAATCGATAATCGGGTCCGGTATCAGGAACGAAGTGAAACTGTGAACTAGCGTCCCCTTCTCGCCGCTGCCAACCTCGCGCCCGTCGACCGCAACTGGCGAGACCACTGCCGGACTCGTCGCCAGTTGCGTAGAGACAGACTCCGTTGTTGATGTCGCAACGTCCTCTACTACAACGCCATCATCGCTACAAGCAGTAACGATGCAGCACATCATCGCTAACATGGCCGCGCCAGTTAGCTGCAACCTGCCTCGCGCATCATCGGCTTTCCGCATACGCATCGCCATTCAGCCTCGCTAATGCAACCGTTACCTGGAGACTAGCCACAGACTCGCGCTACGATCACGATCCAGGGTATCGGCGTCCGTATGCCCTAGCGTACATCTCTAAAGCCTCCTTGTATGCGTACGACAGGTCGATCAGGTCGTGCACCGTGCACACCATCATCTCGCCCGCGTGCGCTATCTCCTCACGATAATCCGCCAGATGAATGCGGCGATTACCCTTCCGAGTGTTGTGATACGGACACAGCGGCGCACGATTCGGAATTTCGTTGCTGCCCTGCTTGCTCTTGGGATCAATATGGTCAAGATGGAAGTTCCGAGTCGTCCGGACGATGGTCCCATCCGGCATTCGGTTCGCGTAACCGCAACACCATGCCTGGTAGTCGGAGAGCTCCAGCAGCTTCGTCAACATCTCTTGTTCGGGAATAATACTGGACGGCACCTTGAACTTCCGAACCTTCGGCTTCCAACTCCGAGGCTCAGCTTCACTGACCTCAGTAGTCCTAGCTGGTAAGTCATTCGGTCCATGAACCGTCACGACCGGCTCGTTGCCCAGAACCTGCTGGTCAGTCGTCAAGTCATTACATCGCAACAAAGCTAGATGCGGCTTATTGAACTGACGCTTGAACACCGTCCATGCCCTGATATTCAGGTCGCAGGCCAACCAGCGTCTTCCTAAACGCTCTGCTGCGACTCCGGCAGATGCACAACCGGCAAAGCAATCCAACACGACATCGCCAGGATTAGAGCTCGCTGCGATCATCCGCTCTGCCAGCGCAATCGGCTTCTGCGTCGGGTAACCTGTGCGCTCCCTAGCGGTCGGTGAAAGGAGCTTGATGTCTGTCCAAACGTCATTCACCTTAGTGCCAACATCCGCCTCTGCCGGTCGTACTATCGCGGGGGTACCAGACTCAGACCAGCGGATCAGACCTGCACCCTCAAGCACTTCAAGCCGCGCGTGTGAACTCTCTATCGACTTGAATCCCGGATGCAGGTTGGACTCGATCCAGTCGGCGAGGCTACCCGTTCGCGGAACTGCCCAGTGTCTACCGATAAGCGTCGGGTCATACCCCTTCCATTCCGTTCCCGACTCCCCCCGTCTGGTGCCTGCCGCCGTTAGAGGAACTGTCGTCGGCCCAGGATCATCGGACTTAACGAACGTATCATTCCAGACGTATTCGTCCGACTTCGTGTAGTGCAGAATCGTATCGTGCGTGTTCCCCCACCTCCTGCCACCACTTCTGCCAGGTGAACGCCGCCAGAAAATGTGAGTCCGGAAGTTGTCCGCTCCGAACACGCTTGACATGAGAAGGCGCAGGTAAACGTTCGCTGTGTTGTCGCAGTGCAAGTAGATGCTGCCAGTTGACTTAAGCACGCGGTGAAGCTCAATGATCCTGACCGCCATGTAACACAAGTAGGCCGCAACACTATCACCGTCCACCTCTTGGGCTTCTTCAATGGCCAAGCTGATGCCACGGTAACTCGCATCCAAACTCCTGAGCCAGTCTTCATGGATGTCGGACTCCCAGGACCAGATGTCCTTGTAACCACCAGAACGAGCTGCCGGCCATGCTATCCCCGCGTGTTCCGCTTGCCGCTCGCTCCTAATTCCCCAACTACTCAGTAACCTTCGCTCGTTGGCCCCCTCATCGTCGGTCAGCGGCGGTTTGAGCATGTTCGCGCGGAACGTGTCGTTCTTCGCAAACGGCGGATCGATGCAAACCAAATCGACGCATTCATCATTCAACGTCCGCAGGAAGTCAAGGTTGTCTGATATGTAAACGCCCCGATTCGTAGCGTTGAACAAATCCTGAGTTGGCGGCATATCACATCGAAACGGCGAAACTTGACTTGGTGGGCGGTGGAGGATTCGAACCTCCGACTTCTTGCTTGTAAGGCAAGCGCTCTGGACCCCTGAGCTAACCGCCCGAACCTACGTATAAGGTTAACCGCAACCGTTGCTAATCACCAGACTTACCACGACGATCCAGCTCCTCGCGACGACGACGAGTCGCCGCCGCATGACCTCGCGGCACACGGTATCCACGGCGGCTCCTACGGTCCTCAGCACCGAACCACCGCAGGAACAGAGTCGTCAACGTCGCTAGATACACCAGATTGCCGGGTATCCACATCAGTAACCCTCCAATGCGCTGGTCCTCAGCCGGCGACAGCGTGAAGTGATGCGGAGTGTTGATGTAGTGCGGATACAGCACTGTATTAGACAACGTGATTATCGCCGCCAACACCGCCGTCGGCGTAACGACTAGGATCAGATACACGATCCGTTGCGGATGCGACAGACTTGAACCCACCGGCGGCGGGCCAATGATCGGCCACCAGAACAGCACCGCGGTCACCAGCATCGACAAATGCATCAGCGTGTGCACCAACTCGTTGCGGATTGCCAACTCGTAAGCCTCCGGGATGTGCCACAACCAAAGGTTTAGCACGAACAGCGGCAATGCGACCCTCGGACTCGTTAGCGCGGCATTCACCGCACGCAACCATCCTTGACTCGACAGCGCAGGAACCATACCCAGTCGCACCGTCTCCGGCATTGCCCATAAGTACGCCGACATCGGACGCGCCGCCAGCAGCAACACGGACGCAACCATCGCCACCAGGATGTGCTGCATCATGTGCAGGAAGAACATATCATCCGCCAACGCCTCCGGTGGTCCAGACAACGCAAACATCAGCACCACGAACCCGGTGATGCCGTACACCATCTCCCGCAACGGCACCGCACGCCACGACGAACGGAACTGCAAGCGCAACAGGCCGATCAGGTACACCACTGCGACGAACGCAACGACGATGAACTGCGGCCCGGTGAAACGCCAGAGCGTAAGCCAATCCCAGATTGATGTGACCGGCTCTACCATCGGCCGGACTCCCTGGCAAACGCAGACGCGTTAGGTTACGCGCCGTGGAACGTCGTCAACGCCAACGCGATCGCGAATACTGCGGCACCCAGCACCATGCAGGATGCGAACACCCAGGCGTAATACTTCCTGTCAAATCGCAAGTGCATGAAGAACGCCACCACCAGCACGAACTTCGCCAACGCTAATATCAGCATCACTGGTATCAGCATCGAACCCAGCTGCTCAATCGTGAACGCCCAAACCTCAACGATCGTGATAACCGCAAGAATGACCCCGATGACCGTGTAGAACAGCGGTGTCCCGTGGTGCATACCTGCCGCGGACAGCCAGCTCCAGAAGCGGTGTATCGTCGTGCCGCCGTCGCCGCAAGGGCCTTCCATCGCAGGGCTGGGCTCTTGCCACTGCGTCTTCGGCAGGTCCCACCAGCCTTGACCGTCGTGAAAGAGTATGTTGGACCAGAACTTAGACATGTCAAACGCCGCCAATCACTTCAAAGCCGTCAGCGTCAATGCACCCATGGCACGCCGCCGGGTGGCACGGAATCACGCGCTGATATCAGGTAGATGACCGTGAAGATGACGATCCAGACGATGTCTACGAAGTGCCAGTACAGGCCGGCTATCTCCAAGTCAATCGCATTGTCCGACCTCAGTGCGCCCTTGATGTGTGCATACCCGAGGAAGATCAGCCAGAAGATGCCGATCGTTACGTGTGCGCCGTGCAGTCCGGTGAGGATGAAGAAAGTCGTGCCGAACAGGTTCGTCCGTGGCGTTAGACCCTCCATCGCAAACAACCGGAACTCGTAGAACTGGAATCCCATGAAGATCGCACCAAGAAACACCACAGCGAAGATCCAGAACGTGCCAAGCGCCTTGCGGTCCTGCTGTACATAAGACAGCGCAAGCACCATCGCAAGCGAACTCATCAGTAACACGAACGTCGACACAGACGTGATCGGTATGTCCAAGATGTCCGCCGGGTACGGACCGACCATCGAGCGGTTGCGATACACCAGGAACGTCGCGATGAACGCCCCGAAGAACATCACATCCGATCCCAAGAACGTCCACATCAGGAGCTTCTTGTTCGACATCCCCGTTGAGACGTTGATCACCTCGCCGTGATCCGTCTTGATGTCTTGTGCTATCTCTGCCGTCGCCAACGCGCTTTACTCTTGCAAATCAGGAACAGGAAGTGGGATCACCAATCAATGATGCGCCAGCGATGTATCAGGTTCGGGGTCATTGACTGGCTCAAAGGCCCAGCCGAGCAGGCCCCAAAGCAACACGATGATGCCTGGCGATAGCAACGCAATCGTCGGAAGGAAACGCCAACCTTGAACAACGATCATCAATGCCGCCAAGATCGTGATGCCAAGCGCAAGGATGAACGGGTAGTATGACATATCCGGCAAGTGGATGCCGTGGCCGTGATCATCATGATCGTTATGCCCACTGCTCCCATAACCGCCAGTTGCCGCGTGATGACTCTCCGCCGCGACTACTGCCGTCGCATCGTCGTCGGCCTCGTCATCATCTACCTGAGCTCCCGATGGCACCGACTTCTCATCGTGATGCCCGTCATGCTCGTAGTACTCCGCGATGAGCTCCGGATGCTTCTTGAACCAGAAGTCATCCCGATGCTCTACCGTCGGTATCTGCGCGAAGTTGTAGTGCGGCGGCGGCGATGAGATCGACCACTCAAGCGTCCTGCCATCCCAAGGATCATCACCCGCAACACGACGCTGGCGCGCGCTCACGAAGACATTGATTATGAACAGCAGGACTCCGAGCGCCATCATGAAACCGCCCGCCGTCGCATACATGTTCGTGTTCTCCCAACCCATATTCTCGGCATACGTGTAGATGCGGCGTGGCATCCCGTCAAGTCCCAGCCAGTGCTGCGGCGCAAACTGCAAGTTGAACCCAATCAGCATCAGCGCCCAGTTCCACTTGCCCCAACGCTCATTCAGCAACCAACCCGTCGCCTTCGGCCACCAGAAGTAGATGCCGCCGAAGATCGCCATGATTGCACCACCGAATAGAACGTAGTGGAAGTGCGCGACAACGAAGTACGTGTCCTGCTGCTGCGCGTCGGACGGTACCGCCGCATGCATAACTCCTGACAATCCGCCGATTGTGAACATCGCAATGAACGATATCGCGAACAGCATCGCCGTAGACAAGCGCACCGAACCGCCCCACATCGTTGCTATCCAGTTGAAAATCTTGATGCCCGTGGGTATCGCAATCGCCATCGTAGAGATCGCAAACGCCGAGTTGGCGGCCGGTCCTAGACCGACGGTGAACATGTGGTGGCTCCAGACGAACCATCCCATGAAACCGATCGCAACACCCGCGAACACCAAGAACGAGTAGCCGAATACCGGCTTGCGCGAGAAGACAGGAAGTATCTCAGACACTATGCCCATCGCCGGCAGGATCAGGATGTACACCTCAGGGTGACCAAAGAGCCAGAACATATGCTGCCAGAGTACCGGATCGCCCCCTGCAACAGGATTGAAGAAGTTCGTGAGGTAGATGCGGTCGACCTGCAACTGAATCAGTGCTACCGTCAGCACAGGCAACGCCAACACAATCAAGATCGACGTGATGAACGTCATCCAGGTGAACACCGGCAGCTTCGTCAAGGTCATCCCCGGCGCTCGCATGTTCAGGATCGTCACGATGAAGTTCAACCCAGCCGCGATCGACGCGATCCCAAGCACGTTAAGCCCCAGCACCCAGTACGTCATGCCGTCCGTCGGGTTATAAGCCAAGTGAGAGTTAGGCGCATAACCGAACCAGCCACCATTCGGAGCATCGCCCACGACCCAAGAGAAGTTCAGTAGCAAGGAGCCAAACAGGAAGATCCAGAAGCTAAGTGCATTCAAGCGCGGGAACGCAACATCGCGAGCACCTATCTGCAACGGGATCAGCCAGTTGAAGAATGCCGCCGAGAGTGGCATCACAACTAGGAACACCATCGTCGTCCCATGCATCGTGAAGAGCTGGTTGTACAGCTCGGGATCGATGATCGCAAGTTCAGAGCGAGATAGCTGCGTGCGAATAAGCAACGCCTCGATTCCGCCGACGATGAACCACAGGAACGACGTGACGGCGTACAGCGTCCCGATGCGCTTGTGGTCAACCGTCCCGATCCAGCTCCAGATACCCGTATCCGACTTCGGACGGGGTATGAAGCGCGGGAACCTCAGCGATATCGGAGGAGGCGCAGATGCTGGTGGAGATGCATGCATGTCTACAGTTCAGCTACCGGTTACGGCGTTTCTAGATTCTAACCTCGCACCACGATCCATCAACCATGGCACTCGATCTGTCGTGAGCTAGGCAAGTCATGTTCACTCAAGCGTCTTGATGTAAGCGATCAAATCATCAACCTGGTCAGCAGGTATCTTCGGAACAACCATCGCATTCGTGAAATCCGGCACAATGAACGCCCCAGGATCGTTGATCGACTCCCGCAAGTAGTCATCCGCCGACAGCGCAGTCCGACCAGTAGCACGGTCTGCTATCCCTGCCATGCTAGGACCGACTATCGTCACTTCCGGGTCAAGCGAGTGACAAGCGTTGCATCCTATCGAGACGAAAAGCTGCTCACCGCGCTCCTCTGGTGTAGCACCCGTGATCTCCTCCGGCACCAACTCCGATATGTCGCCGGGCACTAACCCTAGCAGGTAGTCTGCGATATTCGCAACCTCAGCATCCGTCAACGCAGCAGTGTTGTCAGATGTCTCCTGATAGACGGCGGCATGAGCCTGCATTGATGTCCCAATCTTGATCAACGACGGGTCCCGAATCCACTTGATCAGATTGTCGCGGTTCAGCTCCTTCACACCAGAGCCTATCGTCAGCCGTTCCCCGAAATGCGTGAGGTTCGGCGCAGAGACGATCCTCGAGTTCTCAATGTCCGCCAACCACGTATCCCAACGCGAATCCTGCTGCTGAATCTCAAGAGCATACGCGTCCTTGCGGTACGTTGCGGTTGAGTGGCATGTACTGCAGTGACGCGCGAACAACGCCTGACCCTCCGTCGGACCACCTTCCGCCGCCGCTACTGATGGAGTCCGCATCCCAGCCAACCAGTTCTGGAAATCCTCCTCGGCATGGGCGATCACGCGGAAACGCATGTGTGCATGGGCAATGCCGCAAAACTCCGCACATTGACCGTCATACACTCCCGGCTCGTCCGCTATGAACCACACAAGGTTGGTGTTCAGCGGAACCATGTCGACCTTACCCGCCAGACGCGGGATCCAGAAACTGTGGATCACATCCTGGGAGTACAAGCTCACATTGATCGGACGACCAGCTGGTATATGCAGCTCATTCGCAGTCACCACCTCCTGCGCGGGATAGCGGAACTCGAACCACCAGCGATGACCTATCGCATCAACCTCCAGCACCTCTCCCATGTCCGTCGGCGCACCACGCTGTTGCTCCCAGATACCCACAATCGTCGGAACTGCGATCACCGCGATCACGATGCTCGGAATGATCGTCCACGCAATCTCCAGCTTCGTGTTGCCGTGAACCTGCTTCGGTATCGAGTCGTCCCGTTGGCGATAACGCCACACCGCATAGATGATCAGACCTTCAACGACCACGAAGACGACGACCGCTATCCAGAAGATCAGGTTGAACAGGTCAGCCTGATCACGGGCCACCGGACCGTCGCCGGCGAACGTCGATTGCGGATGCTCCGGCGAACACGCCGCTAACACCAGCGCAATCGCCAAGACCGAGAGCGCGACGACTGCGCGCGACGGATGCGACCTGATCAACCGGCCGAGCCTCAAATGCATGTTGCGGCTTTCAAGTTGTGGGAGCCTGATGTCATCTACACTGCTGGTGTGTGTACGATATCCAACTCATCGGTTGACCTGTGAAAAAAACGTATACGATGCCGACGCAACGAAATCATGTTAAAGCATATCACTTGACTAACAACAATGTCAGCTCCTCAAACTTCAGCTGACAAGTTTCAACGCAACATCTATGGTACCAACACCTAGCTCACAGCACGATAACATGGCACTCTCAATACTCATCGCTACACAGAACAAGGGCAAAATCGCCGAGATGCGAAGGATGCTACACATTATCACCGCCGAACTTGGCATCAACATCGTCGGGTTAGACACGCTAGCATACATTGAGCCACCGGAGGAAAACGGCGCAACATTCATCGAAAACGCCACCATCAAGGCACGATACTACGCCGACAAACTACAGATGATCGCCATCGCTGACGACTCCGGGCTCGTTGTAGACGCACTGCAAGGAGCTCCGGGTGTCCATTCCGCAAGATACGGCGGACCCGGACTCGACGACAAAGACCGCACCAACCTGCTCCTGAAGAACATGCACAACATCCCAGATGCAGACCGTGATGCTCGATTCGTCTGCGCCGTATGCGTTGCGGGAAACAGTACCGACATGCTCACCGCCGAAGGCACCGTCGAAGGCAGCATCACCCGAAGCCCACGCGGGAATAACGGCTTCGGATACGACCCCGTCTTCATCCCAGTCGGCGAGACGCGCACCACCGCCGAACTAGCAGAGCACGAAAAAGACTCCATCAGCCACAGAGGAAGGGCCATAAGAGCCATCATTCCTGACCTATACGAGCTACTCAGGTCGGGCAAGCCCAACGCCAAGTAACACCCGGCAACACGGCTCAACATCCCTAGTCACCGTCAGCTCCAAGCCGTGAACTCACGCAGAAACCCCTCAATCGCAGCGTAGTAAATCTCTGTCGCATACAGGTCCGCACCGTTGTGCGGCGCGCCTGGCAGTAGCTGGAACCGCTTCGGGTCGTTAGCCGACGACATGATCCGATCGCTACAACTCAACGGAACGATCTCGTCAAGCTCCGAATGCATCACCAACAGCGGGCTACGCACATCGCGCACGTAAGACTCAGTGTCGAACCGATTCAGTATGAAACCGCCCAGATGCAAGCTGCGCCAAGGCTCGTAATGCGCCGCCAGATACGGAATCGACGACGGCGCGCACTCAAGAATCATCGCGTCCGCACTGACCTTCGATCCCAGCAACGCCGCAACAGCTCCGCCCATGCTACGACCGAAAATTACTGTCACCGCGTCAACACGATCCGCCGAATTACGACCTGACAACCATTCCCAAGCTGCGACCGCATCCCGCGCGAAACCAGCCTCGCTAGGCGAACCTTCACTCAGACCGTATCCGCGATACTCAACCGCAAACAAGTCAACGGTTGCCCAACGGTCAACCATCGTCCGATACTGATCAAGCCGCACACTGATGTTGCCACCATTGCCGTGAAACATCAGCACCCGCAAACGCGTCGGTCCATCAGCGTCAGCACCACCAGCATCCGATGCCATAGGCACGTCAGCACCGCGAATGAACCAGGCATGCGTCCTAACGCCATCCTCCGCGGTCAGCCACACATCTTCGTAGTCCAGACCCAGATGACCCGGCGTGCCACGCAACTGCGGTTGCGGGTAGAACAGAAGCGGTGCCTCAATCGCTTCGCGCACAGAATCAGAAAACGTCAACAACAATCTCCGGACCGATACATACGACCACGCAACACATCAAACGCCCTAGCCAGATGTCCGTACTAACCCGGACGCTACCGCGCGCATCTACAACGCCCTAGCTACCCGGTATTGCAACCTTCGTGTGAGTCATCGGTTGCCAACCCAGCTCGCGCTTTGCCTTAGACAGATTGTGCTCCCGCTCTTCGTAGTCACCGGCTATGAAGAACGGCTCAAACCAACCGTGGCCCTTCTGCACATACTCCACCGCCGCTAGATACGCATTCGCTAGATCCTCCTCGTCCGTGAAGTGCAACGGCGGCGTGCCGTCTGCATGAACGATTGGAGCCGCCGACCGCTCCGTAACCCACTGCTCGCGAGTGCGCGGACCAGTGATTCGCAACGCCGCGAGGTTCATGTCGAAGTGACGCGCGAAATACCTGCAAATCAGCTCACCGAATCCCTTCGACAGACCGTATGCGCTAGGCGTATCAAGCGGCACATCATCCTCCGACGCATACCACTCGCGCTTGCGGAAATGCACGCTCATCGTGCTGGTGTAGACACCCTTGCAAACACCAAGACCCTGAGCAGTCCAAAGGAACAGATGCAAACCCTTGCAGTTCACATCGTAATTCTCACGGATCACGGTCTCATTCTGATCCGTCACCGAACCACCCTGCGGACTCTTCATCACCAACCAGATGAACGCATCAACACCGTCCAGCGCACGCGCAATCGCATCAGAATCCAGGACCGAGCCGGGAACGAACTCCACGCCATCATGCCGTGGCTCTGACACATCCAGGACCCGAAGGTCATGCGACTCGCGCAAGTAAGGCGTGATGAACGATCCAACATGGCCAGAACCGCCAACCAAAAGTAGCTTCATAGTGCGACAACCTCAAATGATGCAAACGTCAAAGACGCGGATACAGCCCGCGTTGCGGATTCTACAGACTCGACTTCAAACCTTCTTCCAACCATCAATCCCGCCATTTGCGACGCGTGACCTCAATCGCAACATTGGCACTCCCGAAACCCGACAACGCGCCAGGCTTACGCACTCGAACTGTCACAGACTCAACCAAATCATGTGCATCAAGGCATAGGCACGCCACATGTTCCGCAAACGCCTCAACCAACCGGTACCGCGTCCCCGACATCTCGTCAACGATCTTCCCGCAAAGCCGGCGATAGTCAACCGTCGCCTCGAGATCGTCAGACACGCCAGCCCTAGAGAGGTCACCGTTCAGCGATACATCAACAAGCAACTTCTGGCGCAAACGCCGCTCCCAACCATCCACGCCAATAACGCAGGCAACCTCCAAGTCGAGTATCGTCAAGCAGTCCGAAGCCATAGCTTCAGCATAACGCCTAACATTCGCGCCGTGCCCGACCTCCGCCAACACCCTGCTAGAATCCCGATTAATCATGATCGACGAAGCCCGCATTGAAGTTCGCGCTGGAGACGGCGGAAACGGCATAGTCGCCTTCCTAAGGGAAGCCATGCGACCAATGGGCGGACCGTCCGGCGGCAATGGCGGCAACGGAGGATCCGTTACCCTAGTCGCCGACGATTCCCTCAACACGTTGCTGAAGTTCCGCTGGCGCAGACACTTCAACGCACAACACGGCAACAACGGCGAGCAGAACAGGCGACACGGCGCCAAGGGCGACGACACCGACGTCTCCGTACCAGTCGGCACGGAAGTCTGGGAATCTGCCAACGAAGGCGACGCAGAGCGCCAAGTATTCCTCGGCGACCTCGTCGTCAACGGACAGCGCATGACCGTCGCACGAGGCGGCCGCGGCGGCATCGGCAACTCAGCCTTTGTCACCGCCGTAAACCAAGAGCCGAGACTCGCAGAAGCCGGCGAGAAAGGGCAAGTCAAGACACTCCGACTAAACCTAAAACTCCTCGCCGATGTAGGCATCATCGGACTACCAAACGCCGGGAAATCAAGCCTGCTAACCGCGATATCAGCCGCGCAACCAAAGATCGCAGACTACCCATTCACCACTATCGCACCCGTCATCGGCATGGTCCAGCATGGATTCGATGCATTCGCAGCAGTCGACATTCCCGGACTCATCGAAGGTGCCGCTACGGGGTCAGGGCTCGGACACACTTTCCTCAAGCACATTCAACGCACACGCCTGCTCTTGCACCTCGTTGACGGATCAGCACCCAACATCACTTCCAACATACGGCAGATAAACTCCGAACTCGCACAGTTCGACCCGGAACTCGCACAGAAACCACAGATGCTCGTCATAAACAAAGCCGATACCGAGGAGGTCGAAGTTCTGCGACACGAGATTGAAGCCGAAGCCCGCACAGCGATCGGGCATGCCCCCCCCATCTACTTCATATCAGCAGCCACTCGCGCAGGCCTAGACGAACTAATCGCGGCAACGGCGTACAGCCTACAAGACGCAAGAAAAACGCCCGACACACCTGGCGAACCGGAAGACACGACCAAAGCAACGCTCGCGCAGCTGCTAGAGCGGACGAGGCCGATGCTAGATCGCGACGATCTGCCAGTGATCCAGCCGCGCGGTGCCGAACGTCCTGCGATCAAGCTCACGGATGGCGCATTCCGTATCCTACACAAACGCGCCGTACGCCTTGCCAACGGATCCAACCTAGATGACTGGAGCACACAGGTCCAGTACCACCAACGACTGGTGCAAATGAATATCGCTCGCGCCCTAACCAGACTAGGGGCAAAGCGCGGAGACCCCATCAGAGCAGGAGATTGGGAGTTCTCATGGCCGTAGTACCGCGACACATCGTCGTATACGGCGGCACCTTCGACCCGTTCCACATAGGACACCTCGCCGTTGCGCGCTACCTCAGAGACAAACTCAACCCAGACAGAGTCCTCATCGTCCCGGCGAGTAGACCATGGTTGAGGCAACAGAGACCGGCCGCCCGACCACTCGCAAGACTAACCATGTGCGAACTCGCAACCGCCAACGAACACCAGATCGAGGTATCAGACGCAGACGTACGTCGCAAAGGCAACACATACTCAATCGACACCATCAGCGACCTGCGACAAATCCACGGTCGCGCAACAAACTTCAGCCTAGCCATCGGCAGCGACAGCCTCACATCACTTCACAAGTGGCACCGCATCGATGAACTACTCCGACAGTGCAGACTGGTAGTCATTCACCGGCCAGGCCAACCAACACCAAGCCGCGACGACATGCCAGACAACGCAACTCTCCTTACAGGTCCCAACATAGACATCGACGCGACCAGTGTGCGGCGCGCGTACTCGGACGGCAAGTACCACGCCGCGGCAACGATGGTCGCAAACCCCGTACACCGATACATCATCTCGGAGGAACTCTACTGGTGCGTACCGACGAAGTAATCGGCCAAGCTGAGCGCCTGATGCAACGCGCTGAGGAAGTTAACGCGTTGCGATTCGGCGACTTCACGCTAACATCCGGCGCAAAGTCCAACTTCTACTTCGATGGAAGGCTGCTCTCAACAGACCCCGAAAGCGTCAACATCATCACCAACATAATGCTCAAGGTCCTGATCAGGCGAAACATCCACGTCTTCGGCGGGCCGGCGGTCGGTGCAGTTCCAATAGTCGGAAGCATGATGCTGGCAGCACACAATCACCAGACAGATATGCGCGGATTCTTCGTCCGATCAGAGGCAAAGACACACGGCATGGGCAAACAGATCGAGGGACACCTACAAGCCGGAGACAACGCAGCTATCTACGACGACACCATCTCAACAGGTGGCTCCATCATCACCACGATCAATGCCACGCGAGACCACGGTGCCGATGTCAGTTGCGTGATGTGCGTCCTACACCGCCAAGAACCCAAAGCCCAGCGCATCAACCAGATGGGCATAGACACCTTCAACATCCTGAAGATACCCCAAGGCGGGAAGATAGAGGTTGACCGAAAAACCATCGCGCAGTGGTTTGATTGAACGCATGCAACCTGCTATCTAGCTGAGGATGCTACATGCCAAGCTATGATGTGAGCGAGGCGGGATGCAGGAACGGTGCTTGCATGTGCGAACCATGACTCGGGTGAGTGGTAAGGCAGGTTCAGTCAAGTTCGGATTGACGAATCAGCCCCAGTCCAATCCAACCATTTCCGACCGTCCTCTATGCCACCTTTGATTGTGACTAGGTCGGCGTTCGGCTTGTCAATCACATCCCGGGTTACTTGGTTACTCTCGTGCTCATACTTGGATTCCAACCAGTTCGCCGCTTCACGCATCAGGCGTTCCAAGTCCATTCGTTGAGGTTCCGACATTCGCTTGAAAAACTCTCGCACTGCATCGGTTGACTCACCGATATTGAACCCTACCATCGGTGCGTCTAAGTCACCATCTAGGTAATCCAACTCAACTTTGACATCACGTAAGCGTTGTCCTCTTCCCAAGCGGCCTCGATGTGCATAAATCTGGTTACGTCGATTAATGAAGCCCTTGAACCGCTGCCGGTCATGCTTGCTGAGTTGGGACTTCCACTCCCTGACAAACTGCTGTGTCGTCGGGTCCTTGTTGCTATCGTCCATGCCGGCACAGAACCACATCAGGGCCGTACACTCTAACGCAACATTGGTAAGGCAATTCGCCAGGTCAGTATCTCCGCCGGGGACGTTCAACACTACCTGAAACTGGTCGCATAGGTTTAACATGTTCCGCGCTGCTGTGACATTGTCTAGCATACTGACTACTACCTGCAGACGAAACTGGATGTTGTTGCCGAGTTCCTTGGTCGTTACGGGTATTCGTGCGCCGGTGGACTTATCAACGAACTCATAGCTTCCTATCTCTTCGCTCATGATGCCTTCCTGTAATACTGTGTCATGCTCCAACCTAAGCCCATCTACCTCCCCGCCTTGCGCTTGGCTATCGCCGCTTGGCGTTTCTTGAGGTAACGCCACTCCTTCGGCGGCGGAGAGTTGAGCGTGACGCGCAGGACTTCATCCATGGGCGCGTCAAGTATGGGCTTGGGCATGTCGGAGCGGGTGTGCTTGACTCGCATTGCATTCTCACTTGAAAGACGTTGAATGCTTAAAGGAGACCATGCATCGATAAAACGTTACGGTTCTAGGATGTGCCACGCAACCGTTTCTTCACATTCTGCGTCTCGCGCACCGCGCCATGATAGATGATCTCAGCAAGGCTTCCGTCTTTCATCCAGCCCGACTGTTTGTTGGTTGACCACAAACCCGCCACCGTGTCTTTGTTGCCCTTGTATCCGTTGCAGGGTCTGCATAGCAACATCCGATTAGTGATGACGTTCTCACCGCCCAGGCTCTTCGGGTGGTTGTGGTCAAGCTCCATGAACTCCGGCTCCAGTTGACGGCCGCAACCCGCACACACCACCATCTCCTGCGCCCCTGCCTGCGCCGAGGCTAAAATGCCTCGCATCTCACGGGTCTTTAGTTTCTCCCATCTCTCAAGAGGCACCTGACGCTCTAGCTCGAAGTCGGCGACGGCCACCTTCATGTCATCTGTCCGGATGGGAACGTCTGTAGTTCGCACCACCTCTCCGAACGGTATGAGGTCAGCCTGTCCTTTGTATTCCCCGTCCGGCACCGCTAAACCCTCCGCCGCCAGGCGATTTAGCACTGTGTCATGCGCCTTGTCCCAGATGTCCATTCCGATCCACCGCCGACCAAGATGCTCTGCCGCTATCGGAGCGGTGGCGCATCCGCAAAACGGGTCCAGCACTGTGTCCTCTAGGTTAGAGCTTGATTCGATTATGCGCCTCAGTAGCCTCAACGGTTTCTGGGTCGGGTAGCCGACTGACTCCGGCGATTTGTCTTGTATCGGGGGAATGTCATCGAATAGATCGGTCACGGCCGGTCCTGTGTGCTTCATGGCCGCGTAGTACCTCTTCAATCCCGGCATACCGCCATTTGGTGGCCAATAGACCAACCCATGTTCGTCCAACGCGTCAAGTCGGGCTAGTGTGCCTTCAATCTCTCGGAAGTTCGGGATGACATTGGCGACGATCCAATCGCCCAAGCCTTTTCCAGTCGGCGTTATCCAATGCTTACCTCGCTCCTCCATCGAAACTCCGCGCCAAGTCATGCCCGACTCGCCCCGAGTCCATCCAGACTGAGTCATGTCGCTAACTCGATATACCCCTCGGCCATCGCCGTCATCGTGGCGATAGTGCGTCGCGATGTAGGTTTCGTCGTAATCCAGGTGGACTTGGTTCCAGGTGAAAACATCGGACTTGGTGTAGAAGAGCAACGTGTCGTGGACGCGTCCATAAGTGCCGGAGTCAGCCTTTTTCGATGTCGCTCGCTTCCACACTACCTCGTTCCTGAAATTCCGACTACCGAACACATCATCCATGATGCATTTGACCCAAGCGTGGGCTGTGTCGTCTATGTGTAGATACATCGTACCTTCTGGGCTCAGCACACGGTGGCATTCCATGAGGCGCACACCGAGCCAACACAGGAACGCCGCCATGCCCATGCCTGCGGCAACCTTCGCTGCCTCGATCACTGCATGAACGCCGGGTCGGTCGTTCCTTATGCTCTCTACCCAGTCATCATGTACATCCTCATCCCAGCGCCACCTGTCCTCAAAGCCACCACCACCTGCCAAGCTCTCAGGGTCCGAGTAGAAATCCCTGTTCTTGTTGAATGGAGGGTCGGCATAGATCAGATCTATGCATCCCGTGTTGATTCCCTGCAGGAACTTGAGGTTGTCGCCGTGGAAGAGGGTGCGGTTCTTGACGTTGAGATTCGGGTTTTCACGCGCCCGTGAGTCCGGAGAGCTGACTGTGTGCGTCGCCATTACGGGTAGAGGTCCTCGCTACTAATCGGTGATCGTGGTCGGTTGGAGCGTCTGCGTCGGCGCAATCATTTCACCATAGCGGAGCCGCTAGCCAACGCCAGCTTGCGTGATTTTATGAGTTGTCATCCCATGACTGCCGGATGCGGTGAAGCATGTGCCAGGCGGATTTCTGGGTGATGCCGAGTTCCCGTGCGAGCTCGCAGGACGAGATTCCCTTGAGGTTAGTGGTTATCAGGTAGTATGCTATGGCCCAGCGCGTTAGCGGCAGCTTGGACGATTGCATGATGGAACCCGTCTTGACGCTGAAGCACTTGCGGCACTCCGGCTTGGTGCATTGGAACGGCATGGGATCGCGGCTCTTGATCTCGCACACCGATCGCTCGCCACACTTCGGGCACGAGATGTTCGCCCGCCCGCCCCAACGCTTCTCGATGAACCACTCCTCAGCCTTTGCCTCGGTAGCGAACATCTGAGCGACTTGCAGAAAGGTGATGCCTTCACGGGTCCTGTTGGTTTCTGGATTCATCGTGATGTCGGTTATGCGTTGTGTCATGTAACTTATTATAGCAGATGCCTATGATGTCGCCAAGGATATCCCGTATTTAGACAACTCGTTCTCTACCAAACGCAAACAAGAAGCCAATGTGTGCGCTTTGATAACCTCTAAAGTCCAAGCAGGCACCATCGAAGATGTAGCCGATCTGTCCGGTGCTATCCCTCACATCGCAATGCAGTGTCGGTTCAACCCTACGGATGCCATGTGAATCTCGCGGCGGTATTAGACGCTTCAAGAGTTGCACTGCAGGTGAGTCCACTTCAACGACCGCCTCGAACAACTCTGCCATCATGTATGGGTTATCAAACTCATAGGGCTCGCCAGTTCGATTGAATGCAACACATCCATCTAGAAGAGTCCCATTCAGACAGACAATTGGTCTTGTGATGCCAACCAGATTAGACGAGGGAGTCTGCACAGACTTCGTTTCCGGACCAGCACGATTCGACGCCCAACACATACCGACTAAAAACAGAGAGAAAACGCCAAGCCCAACACAGACCCCAATGGCCGTCCATACCCAGTCTGGTTGGCTGGCAATCCCAGATACCGCCCATGTCGAAACCGATTGAAGTATCGGTGGCCAAGGTGCAAACCATCGTTCCAAAGCGTACTCAACCAGCGCCCCAACTACAGCACCTATAACGACATTTCGTATGAAGGTCCGATTAGCCATGATGTCTTATCTCACATCAACTGGGAAGAGTTGAATGAGCACTGTTGCAAGGTGTCGCTCACCCGACCTATCAGATGCTCGTGATCCAATGCACAAGTAGGTTGGCACCGACGAAGGCTGGAAATGGTGCGATCACAGTGATCGCCCATTTCCAAAGTTTGAGGGTACCGATCCAACGCCGGCGTTGGGACACCTCCCGCGTCGCCCAAACCTTTACTGCGTTGCTGGCCTCCCCATCGAAGTCTGGGAGTCTGCGCGCCTGTAATCGCGCCATATTGACTGGATTCCGGGGGTGTGAACCGAGTGCGCCGATGTCTTCTAGAATTTCGGTTGCTTCGTCTAGAACGAAGCCCGGACGTAGAAAGCGGTCGCGCCACGAGTAGGTTCGTCTCAGTGCTCGCAAGGTATCTTGAACATCTTCGGTTGGTTTTCCGAACGCGTCTGTACCGGCGAGTAGCTGGTTGTCGGTCAGAGGAATAAAGGTTGTAGGTTGGTTCGTCACCATGGTAGCTCATCCGTTCCTAGCTGGCTAGCGGTGGGTGAGCACCGCCCATAAT
This sequence comes from Dehalococcoidia bacterium, assembly GCA_965200145.1. Lineage (GTDB taxonomy): Bacteria > Chloroflexota > Dehalococcoidia > Lucifugimonadales > Lucifugimonadaceae > CBDATG01. The sequence continues at coordinate 587,856 of CBDATG010000003.1, read as the reverse complement.
GTTGGAATGCCGTTCATCTTATGCTCTCTGTTAACCAGTAATCTCCGCCATCGATGATGTTGTCAAGGGGCGTGTCGGGAAGCCCAAGATTCAAGCACGATCAATCCCTCGGCATCGTCACATCATATCTCAATCAGGTACGTAGTAACCTCTCGTAGGATAAGTTTAACGTCATTGAGGTTCTTTATCCCGGCATCATCCTCACCCTTGGGAGTACGCATTGCGGCGAGCGCAAATTGTGTTCCATCCTTGTATGTGAATATAGGACCAACATTCAAGCCCGCGAACGTCACCACCACGGTGAATCTGCTCGTGTCCCACGATGAATACCCTTACAGCCCCCTTCACCCTCTCATGTTCCTTGATACGACGTTCGTGTTGACGCTGTGTCGTGTTCCACATGGACGAAGCGCAAGGGCGTTTGAGATGAGACGGCGGAACGCTACTACGTCATCGGCCGTCGGGTCAAAATGCAAACCAGGGTCGTGCGAAGTATTGACAATCCTGAAGAGCTCGTACCGCTTCGTTAGAACGTGATAGCTGCTCACCTGCCCTCCCACATCCTCATTCTTCCCTCGGTGTGCCTCCTGAGGGTTCCTGATGTCCTTGAATCTATCGTAGAGAGGGACTATGTGCTCATTTGCATCAAGCCACCGCTTTGTGAGGTCGCGACTCCATTTGATGCCTGGTCCCTCTGGGTTCGGCATCGCTGCATAGAACCTTGATAGAGCGTGGCCGAACGCCATGCGCTGGAGTTGAAGACGCATACGCTCCCTCGCTTGCTCCCAAGTCTCAATCAGAGAAACAAACCTCGACCTGATAGACGGGTCTATGCTAGGCATCCAAATCGATGGCTGTAGCTTGACATTCGCGGGGCGTTCAAGTGGTATAGCACTGGGGTTGGACAAGACGATGTCACAAGTCGTGAGGCTGTCTTTGGATTCGCACAGCAATTCGGTAACACCCATCAGATGAAACAGGGCCACGTAATCTGGAGATTCTTGGTCCAGGTGAACCGCCTTCCAACTCATTACGTCTATACCCTGCAGTTCGCATTCTCGGCGGATATGGTCAGGTAGCGTACCTTCGCGTGGCGTAGTCATGATGTCTCATCCTGCCTGACTGGAGGGCGGCGGATGAGCACCGCCCATGGCTGTTGAAAATCAATCATCCGACCTCTTCTAACCTCTGATACCACTTATCTATGATGTCATCAAGGGGTTTCTCGGGAAATCCAAGCTTCAAGCTCGATCTATCCCTAGGCTTCATTCCCCTCACATCGTAGTCAGACACGTACTATCATATCAGATGTCAACAACTTGTCGGCAAGTGGTCAACTAAGTGTCAACAAGATGTCAACTTCCGGTTGCCGGACGACTTCCACATCAACCCGATGAACTTGTTGACAGCTTACCGACACTAACCTGACATTAAGTCGCGCCCGCTGACTCGGCGGCCCAATCGGGATAGCGGTCACACAGTGCTACTTCCCGACACTGTTGACATCATCACTGTTACTGGATTAGAGGCATAAGGTCCAAGAGACTGTGGACTTCATGTACCCCTACAGCACAGTCACCAATGATCCGACATAGCGCGTACCGGACCCTGAGCACTGCACGGAGCTAACCGTGCCTGCTTGCTAAACGTCTAGGTTACGGACCTCAAGCGCGTTGGCACGAATGAAATCGCGACGTGGTCCGACCTCTTCGCCCATGAGTGTGCGGAAAATGTCGTCAGCTGCCATGGCATCATCTGTGCTTACCTTCAACATCACGCGCGCGCCAGGGTTCATCGTTGTGTCCCACAGCTGGTCTGGGTTCATCTCTCCGAGCCCTTTGTATCGTTGCACATTGATGCCAGAACTGTCTGCGTGTGACTCCAGAACCTCCGGCAAGTCTTCCCAGCTCACCTCTGAAGCGAGTTCGTCATCACCGCGGAGCAACTTGAATCCGTCGTCTGCGTGCACCAATTGGTCAACACTCTCGTACAGCGCGCGTGAACGCCTCAACGCCGGATGGTTGTAAACCTCTTCCTCAACCGTGTAACCATCGATCTGAACATCGTCCGTTTCCAGATCTTCGTCTGGTGTCTCAACTGGTGCGTCGCCAGCCTGCATTGTGAACATCATGCCCTGATCCGATGGGAACTCCGCCTTGGACTCGAATTCAATGTCGTCGGTCTCAGATTCCTCTCCCTCAAGCTCTCCGCCGGCATGTCCGTTGTTATCAGACTCAGATACTTGCGGCGGCGCAACATCATCTTGCCATGTCAGAGCCTGATACTCGGGCTCCGAGAGCAACTTGAAGAAGACCGAGTCCGGCACGCCAAGCACCTTCGCGATGTTGAAAGCATCGCGGAACTCACGCAACGTCGTGATCATCGGGCCAAGCCTCTTCCCCTTCACCACAGTCTCGCTGTCTTCGTTTGCCACGATAGAGATGCCGTTGAACGCTCGGTCCGCCATCCAAGCATCCAATTCTGCATCAGCGTAGAGCCAGCTACTACGTCTGCCCTTCGTCGCACGGTACAGCGGCGGCTGTGCTATGTATAGGAAGCCGCCATCTATGAGGTGCGGCATGTTGCGGAAGAAGAACGTCAGCAACAACGTCCTGATATGCGCCCCGTCAACATCAGCATCCGTCATGATGATGATGCGGTGGTATCGAAGCTTCTCGGCATCGAAATCCTCACCCATGCCTGCTCCGATCGCCGTGATCAACGCCGCAATCTCCTCGTGACCGAACATCCTGTCAGGCCGCGCCTTCTCGACATTGAGTATCTTGCCGCGCAATGGGAGTATGGCCTGGAACTGACGGTCACGACCCTGCTTGGCAGAACCGCCTGCCGATTCACCCTCGACGATGTACAGCTCCGAACGCGACGGGTCCTTCTCCGAACAGTCCGCCAGCTTACCCGGCAATGCGCCGCCCTCCATCGCATTCTTGCGGATTATCAGGTCTCGCGCCTTCTTCGCCGCCTCACGCGCCCGAGCCGCTGTTGATGCCTTGTCAATGATCAAACGGGCATCGTCAGGATGGTCCTCCAAGAACTCCGACAGGAAAGTGCCAACGATCTGCTCAACTGCACCTCTCACTTCGGGATTGCCTAGCCTACCCTTGGTTTGACCCTCGAATTGCGGATCCTTAACCTTCACGCTGATAACCGACATCAAGCCCTCGCGGACATCCTCGCCCGACAGCACCGACACGCCATCCTTGCCACTGTTCAGCAGGCTGTTCTTCTTGGCATAGTCGTTCAGCACGCGAGTTAGTGCCGAGCGGTAACCCGTCACGTGTGTGCCGCCGTCGCCAGTTCGTATCACGTTCGCAAACGATAGGCAGTTCTCAACGAATGACTGGTTGTACTGGAACGCCACCTCAACCGCAACATCGTCAATCTCGCCGCTCGCGTACACGACATTGTCATGCACCGCACCACGGCGGCGATTGAAGGTGCGAACGAAACTGCGAACGCCGCCATCAAAACGGAACGTCAGGTCGTTGTGCGGCCAGAGCGAGTCGGCATGCCAATCGCTACGCACACGAATCGACAGACCCTGATTGAGGTATGCCATCTCACGCAAACGGCCAGAGACAGCATCCCAGTCATAGTCAACCTCAGGAAAAATGTCATGGTCGGGCATCCAAGATACCTTCGTGCCGTCACCGGCGATGTCATCCGAACCCTGCGGCCGAGTCGACATCTCTGAGACGGACTCCCCGCGCTCAAATCGTTGCGTGTGCACCTTCCCCTCGCGCCGAACCTCTACGACCGTCCAGGCAGACAGCGCATTCACAACTGACGCACCTACGCCATGCAATCCACCTGACACCTGGTAACCCTTCCCGCCGAACTTGCCGCCCGCATGAAGCGTCGTCATCACCGTCTCAAGCGCAGATTTCCCAGTCTTGTCATGCGTGTCTACCGGAATACCACGTCCATCGTCAACAACCGTCACTGAACCGTCGGCGTGTAGCGTGATCTCTACCCGCGTTGCGAAACCTGCCATCGCCTCGTCAACAGAGTTGTCGACGATCTCTCGAACTAGGTGAAACACACCTTCGGGACCAGTCGTCCCGATGTACATACCAGGGCGCCGTCTGACCGCCTCCAAACCCTCCATCACCGTGATATCGTCAGCGGTGTAATCCTCCGAACCAGCATGACCGTTCGCGCGACCAACGCTGGAGATTTCAACTTGCTGTGTCGTCATAAGCTTCCTTACCGAACGCAACTACGGCGCAGGACAATCTGAAACAGGAACCACAAACGCAGAACGGCGGGAGCCCGGACGCGATGCGCAACATGCCCTAGAGACATCACTCCCTCGCGCACGCGGGCGCGCCACGTGTGTGCGCGTATTGCAATCCTATCCTTTTCAATCAGCTTACTATTCTATCAGCTCTTTGAATCCCGCGCCGTACCATGTTATGCAGACAACCGCACAATATCGACAGAATCAAAGCAACCGCGCAACGCAAGCCGTAGCACAATGCCAGATGCGGTTGCAACACCCAGACACCAAGACAGACAACACGGGGCCACGCATTAAGTGGTATATTGCATTGGCATCATGGATCCTAAACTCAACTCAGACACACCTTCTAACGCCCGCGGACCGCTGCAAGGCATCCGTGTGCTCGAGTTCGGCAACTTCGTCGCCGGACCATGGGCAGGGCAGCTACTCGCCGACATGGGTGCCGACGTCATCAAGGTCGAACCTCCGGGGGGCGAGCCATGGCGACACGCGCAACCATTCCAACCGACCGAGAGCAGAGTCTTCATGCCACTCAACAGAGGTGTGCGAAGCATAGAGCTAAACCTCAAAGACGAGCGAGGCAAATCTGCCCTTCGCAAAATCGTGATGAACGCCGACGCCGCCATCTCCAACAACCGACCTGACACCGCCGTCGAACTGGGGATCGACTACGATTCACTCTCCCGAATAAATCCGGCACTGGTATACGTCGACATCACTGCGTACGGACGCAAGGGTCCGCGCGCCGACATGCCTGGATTCGACCTGATAATGCAGGGCTTCACCGGCGCGGTCACATCAGAAGGAAAAGTCACCACCGGAGGACAACCCGAAGTCGTGTGGTCATCCTCATACATCGACCTCTCGTCAGGATACGCGGCTGCGCTCGGTGTACTCGCAGGAATCATCGGCAGGGGAAACGGCGGGAACGGACAAAAGGTCGAGACAAGCCTCATGGCTAACGCTATAGCAATGCAGTGCCTAAGACTCACGCACATGTACGACATGCCGACACCGTCAATGGACTGGTACAACAACCTATATCCCGAGCTGCTGGCGTCGGGCATCGGATACGCAGAGATGCAGCAGCACTACCAAGATGTCGTCCGACCAAACGTCTATCGCTGCTACTACCGCGCATACAAGACCAAAGACGGCGGCATGTGTCTAGGAACTCTGGACCTACGCGCGCGCGCTAGGTTGCTAGCACACCTAGGCCTAGACGACCCGCGAGTTACAGACCCGAACTACGACGACAGCGGACCCGACGCAGACTGGCTTGCCATCGAGATGATCGCAAAGCTGGAAGCAATCTTTGAGACCAAGACGACGCAAGAGTGGTTCGATGAACTGCGCGCTGCCGATGTGCCATGCGACCCGATCCGGTTCTCCGAAGAGGTTGTCTTTGACGAGCAGGCAGCAGCGAACGGATATCTGCGTGACTACGAACACCACACAGGACACCGCTATCGAACATCCGGGCCGGTGCTGAACTTCACCGACGGAATGCCCGAGCCCAAGTCGTCCCCAGCACTAGGCGCAGACACCGCCGATGTGTTGCGAGAGTCCGGGCTGACGGAGCGTGAGATAGCGGAGCTTACCTAGTAGTCCGCACCGTGTTCAATGTTCGCTGTATCTGTTGCATAATGGAGCTAGATGAGCGAAACCATGCGACACGAACCTCGTTGGAAATACAGATTTGAGAGCTTCGAACGTGCCTTCAGCCTGCTCACAGAGGTTTTGGACAAGGACGAGCCCAACCTCTTTGAAAGGGCCGGTTTGATTCAGATGTTCGAAATCACGTTTGAGCTTGCGTGGAAGACGCTAAACGACCGCTTGCGCGACGATGGTATCAGTGTCGTTGCTACTCCTCGTCAAGTGATACGCGAAGCATTCAGAGCGGGTTTGATCGACGACGGACAGTCTTGGATTAACATGCTGGAAGACCGCAACAAGATGTCTCACAGATACGACTTGGAGGATTTCGAAGGAGCCGAAGACAACATTCGAAGCTCCTACAGGTTCGCATTGGAGAAATTCCGTAACCAGTTCGCACTGGATACCCTTGGCCAATGAGATCGCCGATGATAGCCGACAAGACGCTCGCAATGATGCGTGAGGTCTTCACTCAATACCCGGACTTGCAGAAGGTCACGCTCTTCGGATCGCGTGCAATCGGTGACGCAACCGAGCGATCGGACATTGACCTAGTGACTCACGGGATGCAAGACGGACGCGCTGTCGCGCGGATTGGGCTTGACCTAGAAGACCTGCCAATCCCACAGATCTGCGAAGTGCAAGCCTACGAACGAATCAAAGCCGAATCGCTTAAGCGACATATCGATCGGGACGGCATCGTGGTCTACGACAGAGACACTGCCAGGATGCGTGAGACAGCTCGCTTCGGTGCCGAAACGGAACCCGCGTTTTGACCTAGCGCAGCTGCACGGCCGCGATACCGCGAACCCGCGCAGGTGCTAACGATAACCCGGACCGCGTCCCGGTTGCCACACATGTGCGCGCGCAACATCCTCGTCTAGGTCAACGCCCCAGCCCGGCTTCGTCGGCACATCCAAGATGCCGCCATCATGGAACTTCAACGGACCGCCTGCGAGGTCGTCCTTCCAAGGAACATCGTCGATGTCGATCTCCTGAATCCTCACATTTGGAACTGACGCGCACAGGTTCAGCGCATGCATCGTCGCCAAGTGTGAGTAGTAGTTATGCGGCGCAACGTTAAGCTCATGCGACTCCGCCAGCATCGCAACATCGCGCGAACGAGCAAACCCCTGCCAAGGAATGTCAATCATCACAATGTCCATCGCACGTGTATCGAAATACGGGCGGTAATCGCGAATCGTTATCAGATTCTCACCCGATGTGATCGGGCAGCTCGTCCCGTCCTTAACCTCGCGCAATCCGTCCGGCTCATACATGTCGATCTCTACCCACATCATGTTGAACTGCTCCAACACACGACAAATCTGAACCGCCGCCTGTGGCTTCACATTGAAGTTCAAATCCAACGCGATCTCAACGTCGTCGCCCACAGCCTCCTTGAACGTCCCGATGTACGCTTCAACATGCCGTAGCAACGCCGGTGTGATCGTCTGATCGGGCGTGCCGCGACCGCCTCCGAAGCCAAAGCCGTAGCCCAAGTCGTCGCCATCGAAAAAGATGATGTTCGTCTTCAACGCCCTGAAGCCGCGATCCCTAACCTCCTGTCCCAAGTCCTTCACAGCATCGAACGAATCCATCGGCGGTGTCCCGATCAGCTCGTGGTTCCGAGAACGCGAAGAGCCGCAGTGCGACCAGTACACCTGCTGACGATCGCGGACCGGCCCGCCGAACAGACTATGCACCGGAACACCCAGCGACTTGCCCTTGATGTCCCACAACGCAAGCTCAACACCCGCTATCGCCTTCGCAGCGATGCCGCCGGGAGACTGGCGCGCCATGCGATACATGTCCCAATATCGCGCCTCAACAGCGCAGGGATCCTGACCAACAAGGATCGGCTTGAAATCCTCTATCGTACCAACGATGCCGTAAGGATTGCGACCATCCGACATCTCCCCATATCCCGTAAGTCCAGAATCTGTCCGCACTGCACAGAACTGCCACGGCCGCCAACCCGCATCCACTACGAAGGTCTCAATATCCGTTATCCGCATCGCATCTGCTCCACTGGTGGCATCGCATAAATTTCCAGCCGCCGAATAACATACAACAGGCATCGGCAACACTGCGCGAGTAAGTCTACACCAACACCAGCCACCGACCTTTACAACCCTTCGCATGACCGCTTGCAAAACGCACTAGTGCTAGACTCGGTTAGGATAACCTTATGACACTGTCTAGCGAAAAAGAAGGCTCGCCAACGCATCAGCACGGTGCAGAAGCCGAATCTGGTATCAACTTCAACGCCGGACTAATGCTCGATGCCGAAACGAAGTCACGAATCGCCGACAGCATACGATCAATGCTCGACGCCATCGGCTCCGAAGACATCGACAGACAGGGCACCGAGCGAACGCCGATAAGAGTCGCTGAGATGTACGACGAACTACTCAGCGGATACTCAGTAGACCCGGAAGCCCTGCTGAACGGTGCCTTGTTCGATGTTGAGTACGACGAAATGGTCGTCGTCAGATCCATCGAGTTCTACAGCCTATGCGAACATCACCTCCTGCCGTTCTACGGACACGCGCATGTTGGCTACCTGCCAAGCACTAAGGTCATCGGACTCTCAAAGATACCGCGCATCGTTGAGATGTTCGCACGCAGACTGCAAGTTCAAGAGCGCATGACGCAGCAAATCGCTCAGTTTCTAGACGAACTCATTGAACCGCGCGGCGTAGGAGTCGTGGTGGAGGCGGCACACATGTGCACGATGATGCGAGGTGTACGCAAACAGAACTCCAACATGATCACCAGCGCACTGCTCGGAGCCTTCCGCGATCAACACGCTACTAGAGACGAGTTCATGTCCCACACACGGTCTGCGACTCGTTGGACCTAACACACTCGACCAACACCACGCCATGCAGACCAAGGGCGCAATCGCGCTCGTAACAGGTGCCGGGCAACGCATCGGACGCGCTATCGCAATTGCGTTGGCAGACGCAGGCGCAGATGTCATCATCCACTGCAATACGTCACGAACAGCCGCCGATGCCACCGCCGAGTCATGCAGAAAACGCGGCACAAAGGCATACGTAATCCAAGCAGATCTGGCAAATGCGGAAGATGTGATCAGCCTGTGGGAATCCGCAACCCAACAGACTGGTGCGCTGCCAAACATACTCATCAACAACGCGTCTCACTACAAGCGCGAGACATTCGCACAAGCAACGACGACATCTTGGGATGCCGCCTGCGCCGTAAACTTGCGCGCGCCGTTCATCCTGACACAGCGCATGATGCAGGAACTGGCCGCGGCAGGCTCTGAAGGTTGCGTAATCAACATGAACGACCGCCGACTAGTCTACAGATCGAGGTGGGCTTACGGGGTGACAGTAGGCGCGCTATCCGCACTAACCACCGCCATGGCGCAAGCCGGCAAACCCAACATACGCGTCAACGAGCTGCGACTCGGCAGAGTCTTGCCACCTAACGCTCACGCCCCCGCGGCCGCCACCTCGCAACCGTTAGTGCCTTTGCACAAGGTCACTGACGCGATATTGGGCATCATCCGCGACGACAACGCATCCGGACACTCGATTGAGATAAACGCTTAACCCGGCCGCAACGGGAACCGCGGCCGGGTATAAATGAACTCGGGATGTTGGACTCGCAACATGCAAGTTGCAAATCCGCCATGCAACCGTTAACATATGCGCACGCGCGCACTCACGCGGATTCGCAACCTCACGCGCGATCATACGGACGACATGACCACCAACGATACATACATCGCACCAGCCGAGAGCCGACTCGTGACCTTTGACGGACACATCGGTTCAGGCGCGCTTGAGGTTGGACGAAAGGTCGCAAACCTATTCAAGTTGCAGTTCTTCGACCAAATCGTCCTACCCAACGCGGAAGGTTCCAGCGACTCGGAACCACGGCCGATGTTCGTTGAGCGCGATGCTAACGTGTACGACCGAGTATGGCGATGGGTCGAGCGCGCGTCGTCATACTTCGCAATCGGTGCCGCCGGCGACGATCCGCTGCTGCAGTCAGCCGCCGATATCTACCTGCCTCTCACATGGGACCTCAACGGACCCAGAGCCTCCGCAAATGCCGACCAACTCTGGACGCTCGACGAAGTCACAATGCGCGGCGATGCCGTACTGGTTCACAGGGCCGGAGCCGTCGCCATTGAAGACACTCCGCAAACCACAAAGGTCGGACTCTTCGCAAACTGGGACGACAGGGTAGTCCGACTCATGCATCGAGAAGGCATCAGCACGGCAACCGATGCCGCGCGACTGCTACAGCAACGCGAAGACGCACAGCGAACATACTACCTAAACGCTCACAGCGCAGACCCCGAAGACCCCGACATCTACGACATCGTGGTAAACACCTCCGAGACCAAACTGGAAATCGCCACCATGATCGTTTCTAGACACCTAGAGGCCTCTGCTACGCCGGCCTGAAACCCACACATTCACGACGAACCATCTGCACCATCGACACAAACGCACCGCGGCGCAACATGACCCCCACATCAGAACAACATGACCGGCCACGCACCGCTGGCGAACTCATGGCATCCCCCGCCGTAACACTCAAAGCCAACTGCACCGTCGCCGATGTCGCAGAGGAAATGGTCGAGAAGAGCGTAGGGTCCATAATCCTCGTCGACGATGAAGGCATCTACCAAGGCATCATCACCGAAACCGCATTCCTGCCTACACAGTCCGTATACCCGTTCCTACGTGGCATGGTCAGCCAACTAATGGGTGTTGTAATCGGAACCGAAGGCAACATGGGCTACGATGATGCCATTGAGCAAATCAAGTCAACCGTGTGCTCCGAGGTTATGGACACTACAGTGCCGACCGTCTCACCGGACGCGGGCATAGACGAAGTCGCCGAGCAGATGGCAAGGTCAGGCGGATTCCACGTCCCCGTGCTACAAGACGGCAAACCAATCGGCATGGTAGCCAAACACGACATGCTAAGGCTGTTCTTCAGGTAAGGGCTGGTTGCGCTACCTGATTTACGGTGGGGGTACCGGATAGTCCGCGACTTATGGGGAACGATAAAGCCTTGACAACGAATCACGATAGGAGCTGATGATGCAGAAACAACCCGACCACAACAGACTTAAGCGGTTCGGACCCTCCATGTTGCGGCTCTTCCTGTTGAACTGCGGTTGGGACATTGGCCCATGCGACTCTTACGGTTGGTACTACCAGTCGATCTCAGGGAGATGGGTATGCGTGTCAACCGATAAAGATTCGATTTACTATCCGACACAGGTGAAAGCGGTCCTCCTAGTCCTGGCCGAGGAGCTGGAGCTTCCGCTTGAGCGTGTCATCGGCAAGGTCGCAGCATTTCAAGACAAACTCACTGCTGAAGTGTTAGCTACAGCCGACATCGACAACCACCCAGTTCAGCGCGGCAATCTCGTGGAGGCCGCTCGGTAGGTTCAGCATATGGCTCGGCCATTCTGCCATGGCGGGATTGCCTTAATCCAGAGAAAGCAGATAATTAGAGTCAGCGTGATCCGAACGACGACCGACTCGCCCGAGCATGACCGACACCGCACACCGTTCAGAGACTGCCAACAGAGTCATAGCGGCGTTGCGCCAGGGCTACGAGGACGCAGATTGGCGTGCGTTCAAACTCAATGAAGCCGATACCAGGTCGCTTCTGATATACCCGGTCCTCAACGCGCTCGGATACGAAGCCCGATACCGCAAGGCAGAAGACAGCGGATCTGGAAACCGACCCGACGAATGCCTATTCGTCGATATAGTGACGACCGTGCAAATGCCAGTCGCGGTGTTCGTTGAAGTTAAACCGCTGGGCACTGATTTCGATGCGGCCGCGATTCAGGGCCGGACCGACTCGCCAACTCGCCAGATACAGCGTTACCTCCTCCAGCACCCCGCGAGCGACTTGAACTCCATCGGCATCTTGACAGACGGCTTCAGATGGCGCGTCTACAAGAGAGTGTCAGAAACAGACAACCAACTCGTAGCGGACCTAAACTTGCGCCGGATCGGGCACATGCACAGCCGATTGCTGGACAGCATGCTGGACGAATCGGTGCGCGATGTGCATGTCCTGGTCGCCCTCATTTCTCGTCAGAGTCTCATTGATGCTGGATACCACCGCCTCAAGCCGATCAAGGCGAACCCGGCGGATGTGTTCTTCAGCTCTTTCCTGGAGAGCATCAACCCGACGACAGTGTTAGAGAAGTTTCTCGGTGTTACCTCGCTGGCGACCTATGACGACATCGCCGTCAAAGCGAATCTTCAAGGCAAAACCAAGGACCTCCACGATAAAGATTGGTTCTGGTATGCCTACACCTACGGACCCGTGCAAAAAACCCCTGAAGCCGATATTCACCAAAGCACCTTTGATCACCCAGTTCACATTCCAGTCGCTGCTGTTCACTTCACCAGAGGCAATCTGGCAAGAAATGATGTGGCGTTGACAGCGCGCGTCTTTGAAGGAATTTCACCAGGAAGGGCGGCGATCGTCATCGCCTACGCGCGGCCCCTGGGCGGAAGTGATGCACAGTTGCAGGCCAGGCTGGCGGTGATAGTCAACGGACAGGTCAGCATGACTCCTCAGTTCGAGCTGCAACTGCCGTTGCCATCTGCGCGAAAGGCCGTCGCTGCGATATTGGAGATCATCAGGAACGCCCCGGAAGACGGCATCTTGGCAGACAAGCTGACGGAACCGCTGGCGGTCAGCGAGCTGCAACAGCGGTTCTATCGTGAAGTCGCAGCGTGGGTAGAAAGACACCAGATAGGCAAGCCTAAGGCTTACCGACAAGCAGTGCTGCAACATCTGATCAGGTTGATGTTCACCTGGATACTCAAAGAGTCGCACCAACTGCCCTCTTCACCGTTCGACGCAGCCTTCGTCGAGGACGCGTTGGGCAATCTAGATCAATACCACGACAAGATGTTGACGTTCCTCTTCCACGAGCGACTCAATGTCGAGCGAGGGAAACGCGAACCACACGAAAACGATGCCATTGAGAATGCCTTAAGCGTAGTGCCATATCTAAACGGCTCGCTCTTCATGCGCAACGCCGCTTGGGAAGGCATGTTGTCAATGAACGGCGATGACTACTGGTCGTCGGACGCAAAAGAACCGGGCATCTATACCATCCTCGCCCGCTACCACTGGACTTTGGACGAAAACCGCCCGGGCATCAAAGAGCAGACTCTGGACCCAGAACTGCTCAGCAACCTGTTTGAGCGATTGATCGCGCCAACTGATGTCGGCCACGAGCACTTGAAGACAATGCCGGGTGGCACGTACTACACGCCGCCAGACGTGGCTGATGAGATGGTAAAGGACGCGCTGAGTGCCGCTACACGCAGGCATGCTGACAGTTTGACTCCACGCCGTCTGCACGCGCTCTTTGATCCCGAGAATCACGAAATCCCTGAGATCTCTGTCTCAGATGCTACCCAGTTGCGAGAGAGGATAAGTTCGCTGAAAGTTTTCGATCCCGCGGTGGGTTCTGGCGCATTCCTTTTCAGTGTCCTGGTCGCATTGAAGGTCGCCGTTGCCAAGCTAGGCGGTGACTTACGCGTTGAACAGATAATCGGACATCAGCTGTTCGGACAAGACATCCATCCACTCGCAGTCCAGATCACCAAGCTACGGCTGTTCATCGCGATCCAATCGGAACGCACGTCGTTGCTGCGATTCAATCCGGACTACATTGAAGGCACGCCCGTAGACCATCTGCCGTTACCGAACCTGGAAGCCAGGGTCATCTGCGCCGATACTTTGGCGACGACTCCTGATCCGGTTTGGTCGCCATTCGCTCCGAATCAACTGGACGGTGCCGATACCAAAGTGCGCTCCGTACTGTCCGAACTAGCTGCGCTACGCTCAACGTGGTTTGACGCTCACGCAGAGGAAACCAAGATGCGGATACTCACGCAGGACGCGGAAGTTCGGGATGAGCTAAGCTCCGTACTGCGAAACAAGGGCGGGATTGCCAGCCCGGACCTACTCGCGTTGGCGCAGGCGGGTCTGCTCTCATCAAACGAGATGCCAGCCGCCGTTGACCCCCGACTCTTGTTCTATGACGAGGACCGGGATGGCTTCGATGTGGTGATCGGTAATCCGCCTTACGAACGGTTGTTCCAGGGATCAACTAAAGAGGTCCGCGACGCAGAGGTCGCGAAACTCAAGGATGAGAAAGGTTATCGCACCACAAACGTCAACAACCTCTACTCGCTGTTCTGCGAAGTCGGGCTTTCCTTAGCACGCGACAACGGGGTCGTAACGATGATCATGCCGCATTCTGTGGCGTTCGGAGACAGACAACGGACGCTGCGACGCATCTATGAGTCAAGGTGCTCGCGTATTGACACACGGCATTACGACAACCGACCGGACACAGTCTTTGCATCCAGCCAGATGGTGAGTAGCCCAGAGAACCGACAGCGGGCGACCATCATAACTGCCACGATTGGTGATGCAGAAAAGCCGCGCTTAGGAACCACCGGACTGATGAAATGGAGTTCGTCTGAGAGAGAAGCATGCCTAGCGGCCAGACCCGAGTATTGGCAGGAAAGGGTCAGACAAGAGAACGGAGGGCAGCATCACGGCGATCAGTGGCCAAGGATTCCAACGGACGCAATCGCCGGACTGATCGATGCGATCGCCGACCAGACCAACGACATGCTAGGCTCGAAGAACGGATCTAGCCAATCATTGACGATACCACGCACGGCTTATCGTTATTTGAGCATCGCGCCAGTCGGCAAGATCGAAGGCCGGCGTGAGACTCCCTTAAGAGTTAATGATTCATTCGATTTCAGGTTGGCGATGGCGGCAGCCAACTCCCATATTGGATTTGCATGGTGGCAAGTGTATGGCGACGGGTTTGATGTAAAGCAATCCGACTTCCTAGGGTTCTGCATCCCGGACGCCTGGATCGCCGAACCTGACGAATCTATCCGTCTGGGACAGCAGCTGATTGACGCGATACCAGAGTGCAAGGTAGAGAATCGCTTCAGCGGGAGATCATTTAAGAACGTAGACTTCCACACCGGCAGACCGGACCTCATCGCGCAGATCGACAAGCTCTACATCTCCGCGCTCGGCCTGCCAGAAGAACCGTTGCTAACCCACCTACGCATCATGCGCTCCAACAGCAGCTGGCGGTTCAATGAGTAACGCGCGGTTGCAGAAAGGCAGTTTGGCGCAGCAAGTTATCAACTAACCGGACGGATACGCAATCACGGTCGCGTCAATCAGAACACGCAGGTCTCTTACGCGCCCTTCGCACCTCCACCGCACTGACCTTATCCACGAACCATTAGATGCCTCGATGTTCACTCCATCCTTGTTGATTGATGTGTTGATTCCTGGCCTAGGCTTCGTGGGACTCGCCCTCGTTGCTCTCGTCAGGTTCAT
Organism: Dehalococcoidia bacterium; assembly: GCA_965200145.1. GTDB lineage: Bacteria > Chloroflexota > Dehalococcoidia > Lucifugimonadales > Lucifugimonadaceae > CBDATG01. The sequence goes on along the minus strand of CBDATG010000003.1, from coordinate 572,522 downwards.
AATTCACTTCAAGCGTAACCGCTGGGACGACGCACTGACCATGCTGGGACTTTCCTTCGCCTTCATCGCCATGTGGTTCACGATCATATCCGTGACGGTTCGGACCGACGACACGGTGCTGGCAACGCACAGACACAACTGCATCATGTACGAGTTCGCCCTGCAACGCAACGCTGACCCCGACTTGCCCGATGTTGAAATTGACCCAGCGTGGCACGAATTGGAGTGCTATTCTGCCCCCTAACGATGGGCGCAACCACGCACACTTTACCGCTCCCAACCGTCCCATCACCGCGCCCAGTTTTGGATCGGCGCACTCGTTTCCTTGCGATCTGCGGGTATGTTTCCTTGCGATCTGCGGTTATCAAATTTGGCGGTGTTTGCAACTTGGCCATGCGCCGTGCGACCCCTCTGTTTTGCGGTTTGCGATGCTTAACCTTGCGATCTGCGGGTATGTTTCCTTGCGATCTGCGGTTACCACGACTTGCACCTCGCCGCCATGATGTATTTCCAGCCGGCGTGTTGTTTCACCGCCGCAGACTCCGGCCGTAGCTCGCCCCACCGCCTATCCCGCTCACCCTCGCGCTCCCACCATCGCCTCTGCCGCTCGCAGGTCCTTCAGGCTGTCTAACGATACCCAACCCGCATCGGACCGCAACGCCATCACCTCGCCCGAAGCGACCAGCCCGGGAAGCGTCTCCGTCTCGTGGTCGCCAACATCCGGAAGTTCATCGCGTATCCGACGGTGGAAAACATACACACCACCATTCACCCAATACGGCAACCTACACTTCTCCGAAAACTCCGTAACCCGACCCGAATCGGTCGTCGTAACTACGCCATACTCGCTGATATACGGAGTCAGCATCACAGCAACCGTAGCATCATGATCCCGCCGTAACGCCAACAAAGGGTCCAACGACTGATCGGTAAGAATATCGCCGTTAACTACAACGAACTCACGTACGCCCGGCGGCAATAGCCCCATGCCAAGCTTCACACAGCCGCCCCTACCTAGCGGCGTGTCCTCCTGCGAGTAGTGCGCGCGGATGCCGTGACCAGAGCCATCGCCGAAGTAATCCGACACCTGCTCGCCACGGTAACCCGTCAGAAACACGACATCCTGAACGCCGTTCTTACGCAACCATTCCACTTGGCGCGCAAGCAATGGCAATCCCGCCACTTCAACCATCGGCTTGCACACACGATCTGTCAACGGGCGCAGCCTCTCTCCCTTACCGCCGGCTATCGTCAATGCCCACACGGTGATTCGTCCCCTCGCAGTGTGAAACCGAGTCTCCAGCCGCCAAACGTCGTGAACCAAGACGACCGCGGACCAGTGCTCACATCGAATTCAACAGACCCCAGACGCGGTCCGATTCTTCCGCCGATATCGGGTCCTGCACAACGATAGATTTCGACACAGGCTTGTCATCGGTACCGTCCCCCAGCCAGCTCGGCCAGGCTGTAAGCGACTTGTCAAACTGCTCTCGCGTGATATCCAAATCACTAGGCCGCCAACGAACCTTGCACGAATCCAACCAACCCGCTAACGTCTCCGGAGACTCGCCCGTCCGAATCGCAATGATCATCGCCCCAAGCGCGCATGTCTCACCATGGATCCAGTACTGATCGTTCGCAATCTCTATCGCGAAGCAGTAAGCATGGTCCGCTCCCGGAGCATTAGCGTCACGGACAACATGATCATCCCGTTGCTGCACCGCCCACATGATCACATCGATGCTCGCTGGAGTCAGCTCGCCGCTGGGTCCCAGGGTCGGCGGAAAGTCCGAGATGATCTTCTGGAACAACCCCATTGCCTTGCCTACACGCTCCTCGTCAACAGGGTCCGACGTGCCCAAGCGCGCGCCGCGCCGCCACTCCGCGATCCCGGCGTAACCGCACAACACATCTCCTATGCCAGCCGTGTTCAGCCGCTCCGGTGCCTGCAACACCACGCCGTAATCAACCAACACATACTCGCAATCGACGACCGCAAGCTGACCGATTATCTGCCGACCGTCCCAGTCCGCAACGAAACTATGGATGATCGCGCCCGTCGAAACCGCCGTCGGAACCTGCACCAGCGGCACAGACTTTCGATGCGCAACCAACTTCGCATGGTCCAACGCACGCCCAGCACCACCGCCGACTACTAGATCAACGTCATCGGGCAGAGAGTCCGAAACCTCGATCAAATGACCGCGATCCAGCCACTCGTTGTACCCGATGCCCGCGGGCTCATGATCCAGCTGCGGCGAAAGCGCCGCGTACGCACTCGGAGTCGTGATCAAAAGGTAGCGACCCCAATGCTTGGAGTCCGACGCTACAAGCCCATCTCCAAGGCGTATGTCATATTCACTCGCAGGTTTAGACATCATGGCACCAGCTTTGACGATTTCTTATCCTTTCAGTTGCAACATCGTAAACAAGTTATCAAGCCCGGCTTCGCGCCAAGACTCAACCACTCCGCGGCCAGAACCAGTTCATAAAGGCCGCGGATGCAACAACTAACGGTTAGGTTATCCTAGTGTATCAATCAACACAAGCCGAACACTTGACCGGCCCCATGAATGTGTTGGAAGACGAAGATGATGATAGAGAACAGGAGGCAGCGGCGATGGTGAGTAACCCTGCACAGATCCAAGGGAACCCGGAATGAGAAGAAGACGCATACGAGTAACCGTCATCACAGCCGTCGTGGCCATCGTCATCGCGGTGGCAGGATACTACGGCTACACAAGATTACTCGGCAACCAGTCCGCCGCATCCGACCTGACGCAGTTCGGGATCGATGCCACGCAAGAGGTGCAGATCATCTCCGTGCGACGAGGCAACCTATCGAACGCCGTCTCCATAAACGGAAGCCTACGATACGCAACTCGCGAGACAATCGGAATCCCGTTCTCCGGAAAGGTAAAGGAAGTCAAAGTCGAAGTCGGAGACCGAGTCCAGGCCGGCGACGTGCTACTGACGATGGACGAAGCCGCACTGATCGAGGCCAACAAGGCCTACAGAGAAGCAGATGTCAACCTGCAGAACGCACAGAAAGCCCTTGACGAACTCCTGCAACCGCCCGCCGAAACCGTCGACGATGCCAACTTCAAGATAAAGAACGCCCAACACGCCCTAGCAACGGCCGAGGAAGCACTGGATGATGCCCTGGACCCGGATGGCACTGCCCAGAAGAAAGCACGCAAGGATGTCGAAACCGCCCTGGATGCAGTAGACGATGCTTCCGATGCCATCACGACCGCCGAAGATGCCATCACGACCGCCGAAGATGCCGTCAAAACCGCCGAAGATGCCGTAGAGGATGCTCAACAGGCCATCCCGGACGCGCAGAACGCTATCACGAACGCGCAGCTCGCACTACGAACGGCAGAGAAAGCAATCACCGATCACGACACTGCCATCACACAGACTGACATCAACAAAGCGCAAGAGGCGTTGAACCGCGCGAACCGCGACCTCGAACTCGCGCGAGACGCGAGAACTGACACACTCGCCAAAGTGGATGCATCGATACGCACTGCCACCAGAGCCTATACCGATGCATACGACGAATACAACGCCGTCTGGTTGCGGTGGCTCGGTATCGACCTCAAAGACCACGAAGTCGCTGCACCAGAGACACTGCTGACCAAACTCAACATACACCTTGAATCACTCTTCGGACGCGTCGCAAAGCAACTGGCTACCGACGTACCCACCGAAGAGATTGACAGACCACTTCCAAAAGACGACCCGGACACCCCATACAACGAGCAACTAGTCGCCGTCTGGCTAAGATTCAACGCTCCCGCCGTAATCGTCGACTGCGGACCTTACCCGCAAACCACCTCTAGACTTTGCATCCGCAAAGAGTTCAACGATGCCTGGGACAAGCTACTGCCACTCAAAGAAGCACTAGATACCGCTGAGACTGAAGCCGCACGCACCAGAGAAGACGCAGACAGATCCATCACCGACGCTGAGCAGGCCATTGAAACAGCGCAGAAAAGCCTGAACGACCTGATGCCGAGCGCAGAACGAGATCAGGAACGGGCAGACCTAGTAACCCGCCGGGACCTAGCGCAAGAGGATGTGAAAAAGGCAGAACGCCAGCTTACTGATGCACATGATCAAGTTACTGATGCACGTGATCAAGTCCACAAGGCCAGAGACGCTGTCGAAACCGCACGCGAGAGCCTAACCAAAGCGGAGGATAATCACGCCGATGCCCTCAAGGACTTAGCAGAGGCTGAGACCGAGGAGCGACGCGTCGCAGACCCGAATACTTCCGACAAGAAAGCAATGCGTCTCGACATTGAGGCCAAACAGCTTGACCTAGCGAAGGCGCGCAAGGATCTCTCAGACCTGCAATCTCCAACGCTCGCAGATATTGAACTCAAGCGCGCCGAACTCGCAACCGCACAACGCGCATTTGACGACGCTCAGATCCCAGATGCACAAGGCGAACTCGTCGCAACTCTAAGCGGTATCGTTGGCGAAGTACACGTCAAAGACAACGAAGACGTAGCCGAGGACCAGGACGCTGTAGTCATCGCAGACCCTGCATCCGTCGAAATGCGCGGATCCGTGGACGAAGTTGACGTGCTGTTCTTACAAGTCGGAGACCAAGCCGAAGTCGAAACCGACGCACTCGCGGGACAGACAATCGTCGGAACGATCACAGACATCGCGGCATTCGGCAGCACTACTAGCGGAACCGTCTTCGGCGCGGACTTTGAACAGGATGTCGGTAGCGTCTCATACCCGGTGACAATCGGAATACAAGCACCGCCAGGCACAACTCTACCGGAGGGACTAAGCGCAAGGGGACAGGTTGTAATTCGCGATATTCAAAACGTACTCCTAGTGCCCGTCGGCGCAATCTTCGGAACTCAACAGGAACCTCAACTCCTAGTCCAGACAAGTACCGACCCCGTCACTTACGAACTCAAACCCGTCGTGTTAGGTGTTAGCGACGACTTCTGGACCGAACTCATCAGCGGCGTAAACGAAGGCGACGACATACTAATGACCGTCGTAGGCGGCAGCCAAACTCCGGACTTCGGCTTCTAATGGCACACGAAAATAAATCACACCTCGAAAACGCCCACGACGAAGCACAAGACACGGTCATCCAACTTGACACCGTGTCAAAGACCTACGAGATGGGCGCGGTACAGGTCCACGCCGTCAAAGATGTCTCGCTTTCTGTTAATGAGGGCGAGTTCATCGCCATCACTGGAGCATCAGGGTCTGGAAAGTCAACGCTCGTGAACATGATCGGATGCCTCGACGTCCCAACCAATGGAACATACTTCCTCGACGGTGAGAACGTAGGTGAGCTGTCTTCCAACAAACTCGCAGACATACGTAGCCGTAAGGTAGGGTTCGTATTCCAGACTTACAGCCTGCTCCCAAGGATGTCCGCTATCGCAAACGTCGAACTGCCAATGATGTACGGAAGTTGGCGCAACCGACGAAAACGCGCAGAGAACGCACTCGAAATCGTCGGACTCGCCGACCGAATGCACCACAAACCAACAGAGCTATCCGGCGGCCAGCAACAGAGGGTCGGTATCGCAAGAGCACTCGTCAAAGAACCCTCCATACTGATCGCAGATGAGCCTACCGGTAACCTCGACTCCAAAAGCACCAGAGAAATCCTAGATGTCATTGAGCAGTTAAACACCGAACGAGGCATCACCGTCATCGTCGTGACCCACGAACCCGATGTCGCGGCAATTGCGAAGAGAGTCATCTCAATGCACGACGGCGAAATCGCATCCGACAGAGCCCAGATACCCGTCGCCGAGCGCGAAGAGATGCCGGAGACAGAAACCGAAGACCTTAACGCCGACGCAGCTGACAAACCACGCCGACGCTGGTGGAGGCAGTGGCCGATATTCCGACGCACACCATCACAGCAGACCACATGAGCCGTATACCGCCATGCACCCTCTTGACATACTGCGAGCTTCCGCACACTCACTCGGCGCAAATCGACTGCGGTCCGCCCTTGCACTGCTGGGCATCGTACTCGGTATCAGCTCCGTCGTCGTACTCCTCGCCATAGGTAGAGGCGTGTCCGTTCAGATAACCGAACAGATCGGAGACCTCGGATCAAACCTGCTCTTCGTGTGGCCGAATTCCAACCAAGAACTGACACTCAAAGACGTACAGGCACTCAGAGACCCGCAGTTCGCACCATCCATCGACAGCGTAGTCCCTGAAAAGCAGTCCTTCGCGCGCATCGACTACGAACGAAAATCCAGACAGACAAACATAATTGGCACCACGCCTGATTTCCTGTCCACGCGCAACCTGAACGTTGCCGCGGGCGTTTTCATCGCCGCACCGCACGTGGACAACCGTTCCGAAGTCGTAGTACTCGGCGACACGGTGGCCAAGGACCTCTTCGGCAACAGAAGCCCCATCGGCTCGCAGGTACGCCTGCGCGGAAACGTATACACAGTTATAGGCACTATAGCGAGGTCCGGCGGCGGCGGCTTCGGTTCCCTAGACGAGCAGGCTTTCGTCCCATACACCACCGTTCACTATCGCCTACAGCGCGAACGAGCCATATCCGGCGAAATCACACTGAGCCAGATCATGGTCAAAGCCAAAGACGATGCCGATGTCAACCAGGCAGAACAGGAAGTCAAGGCAACTCTACGCGCATCACGCAGACTCCGAGACGAGGCCGACGACTTCGGCATTTTCAACCAACAGCAGCTGCTAGATGCCATCGGAAACGTATCACGTGCCATCTCGCTCTTCCTCGGTTCCATCGCCGGTATCTCTCTACTCGTCGGCGGCATCGGAATCATGAACATAATGCTCGTCGCAGTCACCGAACGAACTAGAGAGATAGGGATCCGACAGGCGATGGGCGCCAAGCGCAGAGACATACTCGCACAATTCGTCACAGAAGCCGTAATGCTAACCGTCGGCGGCGGACTCGTCGGCGTAGCAATGGGGGTCGGACTCTCAACACTCCTGCAAAGCCTCCAGCTCGGCGGTGAAGATGGACTCCGCGCCGTCGTCTCGCCTAGCATTGTGATGCTCGCCCTCGGGGTATCAGCAGGTGTCGGACTCTTCTTCGGAATTTACCCCGCCGCACGCGCATCAGGACTGAACCCAATCGAAGCCCTAAGGCACGAGTGATGCCGCACAACTCAAACACCGGCGGCAACAATGTCTAACAACGCATCCAACATCCCTCGCGCCTCCATCCGAGCCATCGCGATCTTGCTGACGACCCTGGCCTTCGCGGCCGCCACCGCATGCCTAAACAGCACCACTCAGATCAAGCGCGCCGATCACGACACTCTGCCAACTCCAACCAGGGGATACTTCTACCCCCTGGAAGACGAGAACGGGAACGCAGAACCGTCCGACGCGTTTGACGACGGTCCGTTTGTTGACGATTCCGACGACTTCATCAGCACCGACGAAATTGCCGCCAACCCCGAACTCGCTCAACTCTTTGAGAAAATCGAATCCGGCACCGCAACCGATGCTGACTACCAAAGATTCTCCGAGATCATCGCCGATGGCGGCGATGACGCATTCGGATTCGGAACATCCGCAAGTCAAACCGTGGCCGGCACCATCACCGAGTTCAGCGGCAACACGGCCGTCATTGTCGCATTCCCTGACCCCGACGACGACGCAACACCTACCACAGACCAACCCGAACCAACGAACGTCACACTCTCCGACGAGACCCAAGTACTACTCGTCCGCAAGCTGCAACCGTCGGACATAAAAACGGGCGAAGAGATATCCGCCACCGCCGAGCGAAACGAAGAAGGACGCATCAGAGCACGCACCATCAGCATCCTAGATGTTGACGAAGACAGCCAATTCGCTGTATCTGCCGGTCCAGCTTCCCGCCCGCCCGGATTCGGACGATCACCCTTCAGCACCTTCGGCGGAAGAGGCAACGGCGGCTCACGCACCATAACAACCGAAGGCGATACGACCATCATCGAAATCGTAGAAATCCGCACCGAAATGAGAGGCTCAGCACCCGTAATCGGCGCAAGCGTAGCTGGAATACCAGCATCCGGAAGAGTAACCAAAGTAGAAGGGCAGACTGTTCACGTTGAAGCCAGACAGGGACCTCTCCGAATCACCATCGACGATCAATCAATCACCGCAAGAGCCACACAAGGCACCTTGCAGGACATCTCAACTGGCATGGGCGCGGTTGCAACCATCGCTGACGACGGCAACGCCATAACCATAGCCATCGGACCCGCAGAATTGATAAACCTAGACGAAGCAGACCGATTCCAATGGCTGACACCGATTCTCCCGTGAGTCAATAGATACCGTCCCCTGTTCAATCCCTCAGCTCGTACACCCGCGACTGTCTCGGAACGTATGAGAATGTCCAGCCCCATGACCAGCGCACCGACGAACCACTCGCCCAGTCGCCGAATAACGAGTGGCCGAGCGTGCGTCGTGACATTCATAGCTGCGTTGTTGGCATTATCGCTCGCGACCGTTTCGTGCGGCTCCAACACGGATGGAATCACACGCGCCAACATATCAGATCTGCCTACACCGACCGGCGGTGAAATCTTCGCATCCGCTGACGAGGTCGCAACCACCGAGTCCATCCCAGAAAACCAACTGCAAGACGATGCCGCGCTCTTCGAAGGCGGCGGAGGCATTGAAGGAACAATCATTGAGGATGTAGTCGCACAGAACCCAGAAGTCGCAGAACTCATACAGAAAGTCCGAAGAGGCACTGCTACTGACGCTGACTTGGAACGCCTGAACACACTGCTCAATGAGGCATTCGCACAGGGCGGACCACTCGACCTAGGCGCAAGCCCAACCGCCGGATTAATACACGCCGTACATGGCGATTCGGTTGAGATCCAACCCGCCCCTGACGAGCAGGGCGTTACGCCGCCTACAGCGACGATAGTCATCAACGAACAATCGCAAATCCTGGTCGCGTCTGAAAGCACACTTGGCGATATGGAAATCAACGACGAAGTAGATGTCATCGCACTTCGCGGCGATGATGGCATCATCAGAGCGCGTACAGTCACAGTCGCAGACATCGATGAAGCGTCGCTTGGTGCAGACGGCACCGATTCCGCTGGCGCACTGGCGTTTGGCCGTAGGTCACCGCTCGGAAGACTACTGCGCGGCACCGGACTCGCCGCGCCGCCAGGAGGGCGCGTCTTAACTCCCGCTGTCATCCAAGGTGCTGCACCAGGACAACGCCAAACTGGACGCGCACCCGGAGCCAGATTCGCAGCCAGACAAGGCGCAAACCTGCAATCCGCAACAGACGATACTCAACCTACCAACGGACTCAATCAGCTCATCGACGATGCTGAAGGTATCCCAGCGCAAGGAAGAGTTACCAAAATCGAAGACGCGAGACTTCACATCGAAACCGAGCAAGGACCACTCCGCGCCACGATAGACGACCGGACCGAGTTCGTTCGCATCGCAAGCGGGACCAGCACCGACATCACCGAAGGACTCTCTACATTCGCAATCGCAGACTCCGATGGCATCGCAATCATGATCTTGGTCGGCCCAGGACACCTGCTGGACACGCAGGAGGCAGGCTTGAGCATCAACGGGCCGTAGCTAATCAACGCGGCCAATCCAACAAACAAGACCATCCGCAACGCGCGATACCCGAAAGTGCCCGAACTCCCAGAAGTCGAAGCTATTCGACACTACCTCACATCAAACAACGTCATCGGCGCCAGACTCCAAGCCTTCAACGCAGATGTCGGGGTCGTGCAGCCCAACCCGATCAGTAACGACATATGCGGGTCTACTATCACCCGTATCGACCGACGCGGTAAATACATCATCATCGGGCTGGAGAAGCCCGACGCGCGCGAATTCCGATTGATCATGCACATGGTCATGACCGGCTCACTACACCTGCGAACACCAAACCAACTAGCTCACCTGCGCCACGTCAGAGCAATGATCAAACTTCAAGACGGCAGCCGCATCCTGTTAAACGACCCTCGCAGATGGGCGAAAGCGTGGATTGCAGCCCATAACGACTCCGCGCCCACCGATAACCTGGGACCCGAACTGTCCAACATCTCCCCACCTGACTTCGCAGCAATGGTCCGCCAACGCCGACAATTGATCAAACCTGCACTGTTAGACCAGAAGTTAGTGGCGGGCATCGGTAACATCTACGCAGATGAGGCGTTGCACAAAGCCAGAATCACACCGACACGCCGCGCGTCAAATATCAGCACACAAAGACTGCACACACTGCACTCGGCCATCTGCGATGTCTTCCAGCACGCAACGCGCTACATAATCGACCATCCCGCACCAGACGGCAGCCCATACGTAGTCGACGCACACGATGCCCGCTTTCTACTACAGAGACGCGGCCGGGGCAGCTGTCCCAACTGCAACGAATCCTTGACGCGCACACGAATCGTAGGTCGCACAACCATCTACTGCCAGACCTGCCAGAAATGAACCGTGCACCACTGCGGTAGAATCTAGAATCAAGTGAGAAGCGGATCCCAAACCGCATCGCGGAGGGGTGGCAGAGCGGTTTAATGCGCTGGTCTTGAAAACCAGTGTCACCTCACGGTGACCGCAGGTTCGAATCCTGTCCCCTCCGCCAAACACGTTTCACTATCGGTACACAATCTCAATCAGACCAACGTAAGATGTAGGAACCAACCCTGGACTACCTATGCCAGACTCCCGTCGCGAGTTGGAGCTGATCCACACCCGCGCGCTGAACGCCACGTATCCGTTGCTGACGACCTGAGAGGCTTGACACTCGTCGCCCGATCAATGGTGATTGCAGGTTCGAATCCTGTCCACTACGCGATGAGTCTATCGCCACACAAACGTTTGTGTTGTCCCGCGAACTCGTATCATGAATGAGAGACTGGACGAGCATGACCTGGATTACGCGTAGTACCAGCTGGGGCAGAAGACTTGACGCTTGAAGAGCCACAACTAAACAACCGACTAGCGAGGATAATCCGCACACTCACCGCGGTGAACGGATGGTCTGTACGCGAGGAGCTGAGAGGCGCACTTCGTGGTCCGGCCACTAAGCCGGACATCCTGATCACCAGGCCTCACGCGCCGCCCATAGCGATAGAGAACGAGTACGAGCCGGCAGCAACGTTGGCCGATGACTGCTTGAAGAGCATCGGACGCGAAGTCGATGCTGATTTGGTCGGGATCACTGGGACAGTGAACGTAGTCATCGCGTTGCGCTCCCCTCGCGCGCTGAGGGAGTGCGCCGATTCGGATGCCGCCGAACGGATGCTGTGGGAAGGTGAAACCTTGGAGTACGCGGTATATCAGGGCGACCAACACGAACAAACCCGATTCCCATCTGGCGGGTTCATCACCGGCGATGTCCGCAACCTCGTTCAGTTCATCCGTCCTGCCGCGGAACCGGAAGAGGTCATCCAGTCGGCCGCCACGGCTTTGGACCAAGGTGTTCAAGACGCCGGCGCGTTGATCCTCAACCGTGTCCAAGACTTGACATCCGGACCGCGGATAGGCGAGATGTTGCGACAGCCCTGGCCAGCGCTACCGAGCAAGCCGCCCGACGACCCCAAGCAACTGCGCCAGTACGAATCAGACCGCCGGGCAGCCATGCAGACCGCCAGGATGGCAGCGGCGATCATCATCAACGCAATGGCATATCACCAGATCCTCGCAGGACATGATGGAATCCGCGACCTGGAGGAGGTCAGAGCTGCCAACAAAATCGATCGGTTGATGAGGCACGATGTCTTGTATGAATGGGATGAGATACTCGCCATCAACTATTGGCCGATCTTCCACATCGCCCGCCGGTTGCTGCTCGTCATCCCGCCCCTTGTCGCATGGGATGCAATGCCGCTGATGTTTGAAACGGCCGGCGCGATCGTGAGTGCGATACGCCACAACGATGTCGCCGGCACGGTCTTCCAGCGTCTCATCAGCGATCGACAGACGCTTGCCACCTACTACACGCGCCCAGAAAGCGCAGTTCTCGCCGCACATCTCGCAATACCAGATGACTTGGACTGGAAAGACCCGGAGACGGCCCGGAACTACCGCATCGCTGATTACGCTTGCGGAACCGGTGGGCTGTTGCTAGAGGCATACCTCAGGGTCCGCGAACTCCATCAACTGCACGGCGGCAATCCAGATGCTCTACACTCCCACATGATGGAGAAGTCGCTGACCGCCTGCGACATCATGCCGGCAGCGGTCCACATGACATCGTCACTACTTTCCTCGGTGTCACCGCGTGCTCACTACGAGAGCACGCGCAACATTCTGTATCCATTTGGCGGGGTGCTCGCCCGCGACGACAACGGAGATACGTTGCACGACGACGAAGGTAACACCATCTTTGAGCGGGACGCAAGCGGCACACCAGTCGTTGAAATCGGTTCGCTGGAGTTGCTTGACACCAAGACTTCCACGATGCAGTCCATCCTGCCGCTGAGCGAACAGATGGCGATGGGTCCAGCCGGCCGCCGAGGGACGGTGGAGGTGGACATGCCGCCGTTGAGCCAGAGCCTCGTCATCATGAACCCGCCCTTTACGACTCCGACCAACCACGCGGCAGACCATGTAGACACCAAGAACCCAGCCTTCGCAGCCTTCGGCACTTCGGTTGAAGAACAGGATGCAATGGAGGAGCGAGTTAGGCAGCTGAGCCGAGGAACTTGCGGCGATGGATACGCTGGACTAGGAAGTCAATTCGCGGCAATCGCAGACAACATGGTCCAGCCCGGCGGCCATATCGCGTTGATCTTGCCGGTGTCTTCCATGGTGGGCGGCAGCTACGACGGCAAGGTGGCGCGCAGTTGGCAGAAGTTGCGCACAATGCTCGCTAACTCATACGGCGACATCGTTGTAGTTTCGATCGCGCAACCTACCACATTTGACTCTGCTTTCTCGGCAGACACGCATCTGCCAGAAGTGATCGTTATCGCCAGACGTCTCATGAACGACGAGGACCCGACGTGCAAGGCGCATTTCGTCAACTTACGCAGTCGACCTGAGACCAAGTTGGCGGCTCAAGAAATCGTCCGCGCGATCAAGTTGGCGGTGAAAGCGATCGACACTCCAGGTGATTCCGCTCAACTCAGAGTCGGAGATGATGTGATCGGTTTCGTCTCCGTGGAGCCCATCCAACCTTTGCGAAAATGGACCGCCGTCAGACTTGCATCAATCGACCTGTACAGAACCACATCTCAGATGTTGGAAGGTCGACTACACCTACCGCAAAGTTCAGAACCCATCGCCATCCCCATCACGCGCTTGGGAATGATGGGTTCTGTCGGTCCGTCGGACAGATCGTTCTTAAACGTGTTCACTATCGAAAGTGAAGCAACGCCAGGAACGGAATTCGCGTTTCTATGGCACCACGAGAGCACTCGAGGCCCAAGGACGCAGGACCGTATGCTCACAGTCCCAGATAGTGCCGGTCGCGTGCGAACGGAGAAGCGCCAGGAGGCAATCAAGTTGTGGGAGCGCGCTAGCCGCTTGCATCTCAACAGAGATTTCCAGTTCAATGCCAACTCAATCTCGGCGGCGATAACTGATACGGTCAGCGGCGGCGGACGAGCCTGGCCAAACATCCAGATGGAATCTGAGGAACACGAGAAGGCGACATGCGCGTGGTTAAACGGAACACTCGGAATGATGGGTTATTGGATCGAAAGCAACCGAACACAGACCGGACGCGGTAGCACGACGGTGACAGCGGTCCCTAACATCGCCACACTCGACCTGATGCAGCTGGACCCCGACCAACTCGCGGCCGCTGTCAAAATCTTTGATGACCTATGCGTAAAGTCCATGCTCCCGGCAAACGAAGCATACCGCGACCCAGTCCGTAAAGAGCTAGACAGCCGACTATTGACCGAGGTGCTGATGCTTGACGAGCGCGCCGTTGATCAGTTCGCGATCCTGCGAACCCAGTGGTGCATGGAGCCAACCGTCACAGGAACGAAGGGAACCGGACCAACGAACCTCTGATAACGTGGGATGCAGATGATCTGAGATCACGTTAGCGCATCCGGCATTCCGCACACGGTAGACCATGGACTGCTTCAACATGTAGATTGGGTCTCCTGTATGCTTACAAGAACCTACCTAACTAGTTCTCAGTCCCAACGATGAGCGCAGGTTGAACAATGACAACCAACCCGTAGTGCCTCAACTATTTCACTGACCGCCCCCATGCCACCCACTCCCCGAAAAGCCGCACTCATTGTTGGTGCTAAGCGCATCGGCGTTACGGTCGCAAACCGACTGTTTCAAGCCGGCTTCAACATCGCTATCGCATACCGCCGCACACCAGTAAACGAAAACGACTTCACGCCACCTGATGACGCAACAATCCTGACCATCCAAGCCGATATCTCCAACGAACACGATGTGAAGTCCGCCATCAACGCGACGGTCGATTGCCTAGGCAGAATCGACGCTGTGATCAATCTGGCATCCGACTACCCACGCGCACCCTTTGACACCCTAGACGCAACCAGCTGGGACCGCGCCATGGACGCCGCCAAGGGCTCCTACCTGCTAGGCATCCACGCTGCACGCGCCATGGCCGCCAACGCTGGGCCAGTGCGCGGGCACATCATCTACTTCGGCGACTGGGCGGCAGAGCAGACTCCCTACACTGATTACCTGCCATACTTGACATCCAAAGCCGCCATACACTTCATGACACGCGGGTTAGCAGCAGAAGTCGCGCCACTCGGCATCCGAGTCAACTGCATCGCACCCGGTCCAACCATGCGACCTCCCGAAATCTCACAACGAGCATGGGACGCCGCTATCCAATCCAAGTCGCCGTTACGCCAAGAGTCATCCGCCGACGACATCGCCAACATGATCGCAACACTCCTAGCATCGTCGTCCATAACCGGCGAACTCATAAGAATCGATTCTGGCAGACACATAAGGGGCATATGACAAGCGAACCCGGCCAACTCACAGGAATCAACTCTCAGCTGCGCGACCCAAACCCAACGGTGTTGTGTATAATTACTCCATTCCCTCAACCCCCAAAAAACTTAGCGACATGGAGAAACAGCATGACAGTTTCGGAACATCGGTTTGGGTTCACGCGTGACAGGTTAAACAATGCCTTGAATGAGTATCACCGGCTGCGTGAGGAAGTCCAGGAGGCCGACTTGGATGACAACGCCTTCATCGTCTTATCCGACTCACCGCGTGTGCTACGGAACTTGGCATATGCCGCATCGGCTCACGCGAGATCGATGCAGGACTGGACGGACGATATCTATTGGCGAGACCTCTCGGGCAAAGAGCAGTAACGCGCGCTAGCGACCGCCGCACCTACTGGCGCAACAACTTCCGCGATCAACGCACTGGCCGTAGAGCCACCACTCCGCCTTGCCACGATACCGCGTTACCCGTAGCATCGACTTCTGCTACGGGCACAGACTCGTAAACTACGACGGCGAGTGTAGACATCTGCACGGACACAACGGGCGCGTCGAAATCGACATCGAAGCCGACGAACCCGACGAGCGCGGGATGGTCATCGACTTCGCAGACATACGCGATATCGCCAAATCTTGGATCGACGCAAACCTGGACCACAGACTCATACTGCACAAGGACGACCAACTCGTCCAGGTACTCACAGAACTCGGCGAACCGCACTACGTCATCGACAAGAACCCAACCGCTGAAAACATCGCCGCGCATATCTGCGACACGCTCAATTCCAACAAACTGCCTATCGTAGAACTGCGACTCTGGGAGACTCCCAACTCCTACGCAACATATCGGCCTGACCAACGCGACAGCGACGACTGAAATGCCAGGTGTCGCAGTCCTAACCAGCGGGGGCATGGACAGCTGCGCCATGCTCGCCGATACCGCGCAACGAGATATCGCACATCCCATCTACGTCAAGACCGGCATGATATGGGAGGCCGCGGAACAAGCCGCTCTCGATCGATTCCTACAAGCCATAGCATCCCCAAACCTGATGCCGCTGACCATACTTGAGTTGCCGGCCAAACCACTGCTGGGCGCACAACACTGGACGATGTCAAACGACGAAATCCCAGAGTACGACGCACCCGACGAAACTGTGTACATACCTGGACGCAACATCGTGCTCATCTCTCTAGCCGCCATATGGTGCAGCTTGAACAACATCCACCAAATCCAAATCGGAACGCTGGCCGGTAACCCATTCCCTGATGCAACCCCTGAGTTCCGCGAACTGATCGCCAAGTCAAATGCAACAGGGTTGGACCACCCGCTAACCGTCTCAGCTCCGCTATCCAACTTCCACAAGCCAGACATCCTAACCAAGTTCGGTACACGATTCCCGTTGCACCTAACCCTCACCTGTGCAAACCCCGCCAGTGTCGACGCGAACTCGGCTCAACACTGCGGCGCATGCAACAAGTGCCGTGAAAGACACGAAGCGTATGACGACGCGGGCGTCCCTGACCTGACTACCTACAAGGCACACATACCGTGAGTCAAGCTCCAACATCCGACACCGACCCGCACGAAGCATGGTACGCAAGATTCTTCAAGCGCGACTACTTGCAGTTCTACGGACGAACGCTTGGTGCCGAACGCACTGATCACGAAACGCAGTTCGCAATCCGCACCCTATCCCTCAAACCTGGACACTGCGTCCTTGATCTCTGTTGCGGACAGGGACGACACTCAATCGCCCTAGCAAGCACCGGCATCAATGTCACCGGCGTGGACCTTAGCGAGGAAATGCTTGCCATTGCTCGCGAAACGTCGCAACACATGGCCACTCCCCCGGACTTCATACAAGCCGATATGCGAAAACTACCGCAAACACTCAACGGAAAGTTCGATGCCGCCATAAACATGTTCTCGTCATTCGGCTACCTCGAATCCGAAGCCGACGACCAAGCCGTCCTACACCAAATCGCCAACGCGCTAAAGCCGGGCGGTCAGATGATGTTGGACTTGCTGAACAGGGAGTGGGTCATCAGATACAACGAGCCGTTCGAGTGGCAAATCAAAGACGACGGCACCATCATCCTTGAACACCGCAATCTCGACCTACGAGCCAGCATCAACCACCTCACCTTCACAGAGGTCGGCCCAGACGGTTCACGAAGTACACCGTCAGAGCTACACATGCGCCTATACACACTGACTGAGATGGACAAGATGCTCGCAACCGCCAACCTCCAGCTCACGAGCGTCGCCGGCGGATTCAACGGCGAAGACTACAGCGTAGATACCCGCCGCATGATACTTGTCGCACGCAAGCCCAGCTGACCTCGCCCGCCTAACCCATACCTATCGCGGACGACACCTCGCCAAGCGACTCGTCAACCATGTCGCAAAGATGATCCAGCTCATCCGCCGTGATCGTGAGCGGAGGAGACAGCGGAAGGATGAACGCAGGAACACGAATCCAAACACCGCGCCGCTTCAATGCCGCGGTCAGCAACGCATTCACCCCTGCACTCGCAACGAAACGCTCCTTGGTCGAGCGATCCTTGACCAGCTCTATTCCCTGTATCAATCCCATACCGCGCACATCGCCAACCAGCGCGTGCTGCAACTTCATCTCCGCAAGACGCTCCCGCAGCTGCTCGCCGCGCGCACGGGCATTCTGCACCAAACGCTCGCGCTCAATGATTTCCAAGTTGGCCAACGCCGCCGCTACTCCGCCAGGATGTGTCGAGTATGTGTACATGTGACTCCAAGTCTTATCCGCACCCCCGGCGAACGCTCCCGATATCGTCGCATCGGTGATGACACCACCCATCGGGAAGTAACCGCTAGTTACGCCCTTCGCGAAAGACATGATGTCCGGCACAACTCCGAAGTGCGTCGCACCGAACCACTCGCCAAGTCGACCAAATCCCGTGATCACCTCATCAAATATCAACAACACACCATACCTGTCGCATATCTCCCGAACCATCGGCCAGTAGCTGGCATGTGGAACAACACCACCCAACGGTTGCGACACCGGCTCACCTATGAACGCCGACACAGAGTCCGGACCCTCTGCCAAGATCGCAGACTCTATCGCACCGGCAGACTTAACCGCACACTCCTCTTCACTGCTAGACCCGAACTCGCACCGATAGAAGTATGGAGCTGCAACATGCACAACATGCGCCGGCTTCGGCTGGTAATCCGTACGCGGAAATCCAGGATGGTCGCCCAGCCACATCGTCCCATAGGTCGCACCATGATACGAACCACGACGCGATATCACCTTGTAACGCCCTCGGGCTCCCATCCGAACGTGGTAAGCCTGCGCAAGCTTCAACGCCGACTCGTTCGCCTCAGAACCACCCTGACAGAAGAAAGTGCGCGACAAGTCTCCAGGTGTGAGATGTGCCAGACGCTCCGCAAGACGAACTGCGGATGGCGTAACTCCCGAATAGACATTCATCGCGACCGAAATGAGCTGCTCGTAAACCGCACGCGCTACCTCCTCGCGACCATAACCGATGTTACGGAAGTACATCCCCGAGATCCCGTCGATGTAACGGGTGCCATCCGTGTCGTAGAAGTAGATACCCTCTGCACGATCCATGATCACCGGACCGCCATCCTCCGCCAGCTGGGCATGATTCTGCATCCCGACGAAGAGATGCTCCCGCGCAGAACGCTGAAGCTCGGAAGTGTCTGTAGTTGATGATCCAGCCATGTCAGTTATCCACTATATCCGCCGGGCGTAATTCCCGTTCGCAACGCTTATCAATCCTAATTGAACCTAGAATCAATACGCTATGAAGAAGGCATTGATAATCGGCACCAGCATCGGCGCTGCGCTCGGAGCGATCATCTTCGCAGGTTACTCCGCCGCGAGCTGGTGGGTATGCTCAACACTGCCCGACTGCCCCGGCCACTGGTTGCCATACCTAGTCACATTCGCGATCGGCACAACAGTCTTCGCAGTCGCCGGCGCAGGTATCGCAACAACACTGCGCGGCCTCTACAACGTAACTCGCGTCGATAATGACGATGATCCTAGCTGACGAGCCGCCGTCAACAATGACGCAATACCCACGCGATAGAATCGGCTAGGCGGCAATTCCTCAATGGTGCCGCAACCAACCTCAACACCTAGCACAACCAATAGCAAATGACCGATACCGCCTCTTCCAACATCTTTGACCTAGTAGTGATCGGCGCAGGCCCGGGTGGTTATCACGCTGCCATCAGAGGAGCACAACTCGGTCTCAGCGTCGCAATCGTCGAAAAAGACGACGGCTCAGGCATCGGCGGACTCGGTGGCGTGTGTCTAAACTGGGGTTGCATTCCATCAAAGGCACTGCTAAAGAACGCAGAACTAGTCAACGAACTGCAACATGCCGACGAATGGGGAATCTCGTTTGACAGCATCCGATTCGATATGTCCAAAGCCGTAGACCGTTCACGCAAGGTCTCACAGACGCTCACTCGTGGCATCGCATACCTGATCCGAAAGAACAAGATACACCTTGTCCAAGGTACTGCCAAACTCAAGTCGTCATCCATCGTTGAAGTCGATGACGGCACCCGCCTGACAGCGCAGAACATCGTCATCGCAACCGGCGCAAGAGCAAGGTCGCTACCCGGGCTCGAAATCAATGGCACGACGATTATCACATCGCGCGAAGCCCTAGACCTGCGCGACAAGCCCAACGCAATGGCCATCGTCGGCGCATCCGCCATCGGTTGCGAATTCGCATACTACTTCAACGCATACGGTGTGGACGTGACCCTGTTTGAACTCCTGCCGCGCATCGTCCCGAAAGAAGATGAAGACATCTCCAAAGAACTCGCATCCCAGTTCACCAAGCAGGCATCGATGTCAAAGCAGGCGCAACCGTCAAATCTGTCAACACGCAAGATGACGGCACCCTCTCGCTGACATACTCCATGGGCACCGACGGCGACGATGAAACCCTCGCATGCGACAAGGTGCTACTGGGCGTAGGAGTCCAACCCAACTCCGACGACTTAGGACTCGAAGACGTAGGCATCGCCACCGACGCGACAGGGTACATCCAAGTCGACGGGCTAATGCGAACCAACGTCCACGGCGTCTATGCAGTCGGAGATGTAAACGGTAAACTCCCGCTCGCACATGTTGCATTTGACCAAGGCGTAGTCGCCGCCGAACACGTCGCAGGCCATGGACCCGAACCCATCACCGACTACTCTGCGATGCCAAGATGCACGTACTGCAACCCGCAAATCGCATCCATTGGAATCACCGAGACAGAAGCCAAGGCGCAAGGAATCGACTACAGCGTAGGCAAAGTACCTTTCCAGGCCGCCGGGAAATCAGTCGCTCTTGGAGACCCTAGCGGATTCGCAAAGGTGATCGTAGACGATGAGACCGGCGAAGTAGTTGGCGCACACATCATCGGACGAGATGCCACCGAACTAATCGCAGAAGTCGGGATGTTGCGAATGTTGGAAGGCACGCACGAAGAACTACACAGAATGACGCACGCACACCCGACTATGTCAGAGGTAGTGAAGGAAGCCGCCGCCGCCGCAACGAACGAGGCCATACACTTCTAAATCAACCAGCGCGTACCGCCGCTTTGAGGCCATACCAGCGCGCCGCCAACACTCTACCCTGCCCGGTCAAGCGAGCACAGTCGCCACGCTAGAACGGCGGCGCAAATCCAGACTTGCCTTCCGACAGCGTGCATCCTGCCTCGTCCACCAGACGTACCTCGAGACCATCCCGCACCGCGCCGTAGCGTAGCAGGTACTCATCGACGAAATCATCGCCCTCACATCCTAGTCGCTCCGCCATCAGCTCAAACGCATCGCGCCGAGTCTGCGCCACGAACTTGCCACGACTGAAGTGGAACGGCTGGATGATGTAACGCGTAACTCCCGTCGCAAGAAGATCATCCGCGAACAGATCAACATCGTCCACTAGCAGCAACGGAGTCATCGTGATGCAAGACTGCACTCCCGCCGCTTGAACTTTCGCGATCGCCGCTAGACGCGCACGATTGCCCGGGCAACCAGGCTCAAACGCACGACGAACATCCTCATCATTCGCTAGGTCGGATGTCACAGTCATGTTCACCTGCACACGCCCGCCGTTAGCCTCGATCTGGCGGAACAGATCAATATCACGCACAACGTCAGGACTACGTGTCTGCACCACCAACTTCGGACGCGGCGCATCCACGCCATACAACGGCGACGACTCAGCAAGCACCAGCGCACCCTGCGGTACACCAACCTCATGACTCGCATCCTCTGGCGCGACGCATCCCGCAAACACTTCCAGAACCCGACGCGTCAACCCAACCTGACGCTCAATCGGCTGATAAGGATCCGTGACGCTGCTCATGTATATGAGCTGCTCGTCAACCAGCTCTGGCTTCCGCGACAACCGACGATGCAGCTCAGCCGCCAAGTTGCCCTTGACATGCGCCCAGTCGCCCCAGCTATCACGCAGACCAACATCCCGCGAGAAAAACGCAGCATAGCAGTATGTGCAACCAAAAGAGCATCCAGAATACGGATTAAGCGTGTAGTCATACTCGCCCATGAAACCCGACGCACGAGTAAGCACAGACCGAGTCTCAACGGACGAAACTGCCGTATCCCCGACCCAAGCAGGGATGTCCCAAACGGGCAGCTCGGAAGGACGTAGCGCACGCGGCTCTTGCAACGAGAGGGTCATGCCGTAAGGTTACGCCCAATTGACAGGAACGCGTACAACGGTGGCGAAGTTGGACAGAGGCGTATCACCACGGGAAATCCTTGCCATCTTTCTCTGGTTTGAGGGAATACTCTTTTACTACTAGGGTCCCATCAGGCCAATCGGGGATATTGACGTTAGTCATCAACCCTTCAACTTGCCCACCGAGCGCCGAATTCACAGAATTGACGCATTCCCATAGGTCCCTACGATAGCGCAAGGTCAGTGGCATCCTACCGCCAAGGGTACTGCGCTCGATGTTTACAGCCTCAGAGTCGTATTCGGGCAGACTTTTGTTCTCCAGCTTCTCAAGGGCAGTCCTTTCCGTCGCGTTGACCGTCGCTATTCCGTAGACTGGTTGCAACTGCGAAAAGTATGCATTGAATGTTTTCTCAATGTCAGGATACATCGAGTGTATTGAGGCGAAGAAACACGGCCCGTTCTTACGAACGTTGATGTGCGTTCCAAAGGACGCGGTCGTGTCGCAAAGAGATCGAAACCAGGGAACCTCGTTTCTGAGGAGGTGTCGAACCCTGCGCCCGCAGTACTCCATCTCTCTACTAGGTTCAATGACCAGAATCCGAACGTTAATGTCCAATTTGCCAGTGAGCCGCAGGATATCGAAAGCGATTGGTAATGCCAGTGTGCCGCTGCCGATGTCTAGAACTCTCATCTCATCCTCGCCGGAGCAAAGCACTCTCCATCGACGGACCATTCGCTCGGCGATGACCAATCCGAGGTTGACGTGCCCCAGTTGAAACCACGTGCTGTAAAGCACGGGAATAACTGGATGATGGAAACTAGCCGTGCGCGCTCTCAATTGCTCAAGCTGGTTAACGACCACATGTGCAACGTCCAGATCCAACTCGCCATCGCAAGGTAGCAACTCGCGCGCTGCTGTAGCAACAGCCTTGTCTAAGAGCTGATTAACGACTTTTGGGTTCAGGCTAATGCCTTCCACTTCTTCCCCCTCATACCCGATATATCCGCTCCGCATTCGTCTGGAACAGCCGCTCGCGCTCCGAGTCTGTCATGCCCGCCTCCGATGTGATCTCGTCGTACGCATTCCAGATGTCAGCGTAGCTGCTGAACAGCATGTCTACCGGATAGTTGGACGCGAACATGCACCTGTCTACGCCGAAGATGTCTATCGTGTCCAGCACGAATTGGCGGATCGCATCCTTGCCGAACTCCTTCGCGAACATCCCTAGCGCAGATATCTTCACCGATGTGTTTGGCGCGGCCGCCAGCGCCGCCATCCCTTCGCGCCACACCTTGACACCCGCATCATCCCAGTCTCGCGGCATCCCCGTGTGATCCAGCACAACCGGCACCTCTGGTTTATCCCGCGCCAGTCTTGCTGCTGACTCCAACTGCCACGGCCAAACCTGCAAGTCAAACGATCCGCCATGGTCCGCCAACGCCCTGTATCCCGCACGCCACTGCGCGTCATCCATCAGGTCAGAGCGGTCCGTGAACTGCCACTTCGGGTCCTCGGCCCAGTTCAGCATGTGCCTAATACCGCGCCAGTTCGCGTACTCAGCATGACGCGCTATCTCATCCGCCGCACCGGGCCGACTCAAATCCGTGTAACCGATGATCCCATGCGGCATCCCGCGCGATCCCGAAGAATCTGCCACCGATTGCAACCAGGCAGTCTCCCCTACTGGATCCTGCTCATGGTCCCACTCCGCCTGCACATGCACCGACTTGACCAGCGGCAAACCCTCAGCATCGGCGTGCAGGTGCGATATCAAGTACGTACGCCTGAAGATCGAGTAATCCCCTACGAAGTGGTCTATCGGATCGGTGAGCCAAGGGTAAGGATTGGTCTCGAGGTCCCATAGGTGATGATGCGTGTCAATGAATGGCGGTAGAGTCATCGCTTGTTGCTCCTGTCTCGCGACACGACGCGGCTAGCACGGCCGGACGCATCGCGTCTGGTGAGTCGTCTGGTGGGTGTTAGCGTAGCACCGAGTCGTATCGGCGCAATCGCCAAAGCTAATCCGTATGGAACACCTCCCTGAGCACGACCATGTTCTGATCCGGATGCGAACCGTCCGGTATCTCGAAGTACGGAGACATGAACTCCTGCCAGCGACCGTTAACCTCCTCCTCCGACATACCTGCCAGCGCAACCTCGAAACTCTCCGGAACCTCAACATACGCGAACAGCAAGCCATCCTCGCGCGCGAAGATGCTGTAGTTGCGCCAGCCATGCTTACGCAACGCCGATAGCATCTCCGGCCACACTTCCGCATGGTGCGTCACATACTCCTCCATGTACTCTGGCTTGATCTTCATCAAGAAACCAACTCGTGTCATCGCTCGAATCCCTCCTGTTACAGCACGGCGAGAACATTCTGAAACCGCCTTCGCACAATATACCCGATGAAACTAAACGAACGCGCGCTAACTCGCGGCGGAGCACAGCACAACACGCGTCCAAACTCACCCTGTACATCGTAAACGAATGCAACGCACAATATAGAAATCCAACGTACCGTTCCTGTACGCTGAACCTAACTGATGTCTGGCCAACTTTCATCCCGCATAGACACCCGCATGGGAGCCGCACTCTACGCCGCCGCTGTCGCAATCGCCAGCGGAGGAATCGCCGCGCTCATCGCATGCACGCCCACCGAAGACCTGGGCACCGCAACCAGCGTGGCGCCAACCGCCATTATCGCACCGACCGCAACACCGCCTCCCGCGCCTACACTAACGCCAACTCCAACCGAGACACCAACCCTGACTCCCACGCTCACGCCAACTCCGACAGAGACGCCAACCTCCACGCCTACGCCCACATTCACACCCACCCCTACTCCGACGCTCACACCAACGCCGACTCCTACACCGTCGCCAACTCCGACTCAGACTCCCACGCCAACTCCCATACCGTCCCCGACGCTGACTCCTACCCCGGTACCAACGCCAACTCCCATACCAACCCCGACACCAACGCCCACACTAACACCCACGCCGACCCAGACACCAACGCCCACGGCTACGCCCACCCAGACTCCCACGCCAACACAATCGCCCACGCCTACTCAGACTCCTACACCCGCACCGACGGCCGTCCTGGACCCGTTCGTGGTCTGGGAAGCAGACATCGTCGAGAGACCCGTACTGCTCAGCCCAAGCGGCAGGTGGGTATCCAACAATGTTCAAGGCGACCTTACGTACCATGATGGCATCGTATACGTCGGATCCCCGGACGAATACGTGTACGCTTTCGTAGCCGCGACAGGAGAGCAACTCTGGCGGTTTAACGCCAATGCAGGCATAAAGAGCGGAATCGCTATCGCAGAAGACGGCGAGACTATCTTCTTCGGGACAGACAACAACGGATTTTTCGCCGTAAATACCGACGACGGAACCGAGGCGTGGCACTGGGAAGACGAAGAAAACCGTGCTGAAGACTTCCTGTCCAAGCCAACAATCTACGAAGACCTTGTCATCGCAGGCTCAGCGCGCGGATATGTCTTCGCCTGGGAGCACGGCGATGACAGGTTGGAATGGGTCTATCCCGATTTCAGGGACAGGGAGGACCGGATCGACGGCGAGTTTGCACACGCTGGCGTTGTTACCGATCAGCGTTTCCATATCGGAAACGAGAACGGATACGTCTATGTCCTGAGGGCGGAAAACGGGAGAGACGGCGCGCGAAACTTGGAGCCGCGCAACCAACCATACCAAAACGAGCAAGGCTGTGCAATGAACCCGATCCCCGACGGCACTGACTGCGACGATGAGGAAATCTCCACGGAGATCGTTGAGCATAAAGACGGACTTGTCTTCGGAAACCATGCAAACCAACTCTACCTGTGGCCCACCCCGAGCGGACTCATCAGCTGGGTATACGAAGGGCGAAAAAAGATAAAAGGAGACATCGCCGTTGAAGACAACCTCATCATCTTCGCTGAGGAAGGCGGAACCATCGTTGCTATCGACACCGACAACAGACGCAGACTGCGCCCCAGGAACGAAGCCGAGGAAGAAAAGTTCGCACGCATGAGCGCCGAGTGGAAGGAAAGCACCGAGCAGAACAAAGAAGTCGTTGCTGGACCGATCATCCACGACGACATGGTGTACTGGATTGACCGCGAAGGCATCCTGTACGGCTACACCGCTCAGAACGGCAGGGAGAAATTCCAGATGCAGCTATGGGACAACGAATGTTGGAGATGCACTGCTAAACCCGTCGTACACGGTAGCCTCATCTTCGTCGCCACGGCAGACGGCTTCCTCAAGGCCATACGCCTGCCCGACTAATCGCTTGTGGTTGGTGATATACACTTAAATCTACGCAAAGGCTACGACCGGGACAAGTAGACGTACCGTCACTAACTGCCGAACAACAGAGAGCCGTGCCCGACACGCTGAAAGGGAACGGCAATGGCAACAGTGCGTCGAATGGGCCCGTGAGCCGACCTGAGGAAACGCCGGATACATCCTGGCGCATGTATGCAGTTACGGAATGGGCACCGTTAACGAAGCCCCTCAACTCAAGCAGCGTCTCGAACACAGGGACGAAGCAGGGTGGCACCGCGGGAACCGCCGAGCATCGGCAGACTCGTCCCTGTCCTACTGGACAACTGATCTGACAGAGGTCAAACAAATCGACGAGCGAAACCAATAATGAATAACCAGCCATCCAACGATTGCACTGATCCTGCAAACAAACTCTACGACGTTGCACCAGGTGCCAAACCGCGCATCCTAACCGGCATCCGTCCCACCGGCGCCCTGCACCTAGGACACTACGTAGGCGCGCTCAAGAACTGGCTACAACTCCAAGACCAGTACGAGTGCTACTTCCTGATCGCCGACTACCAAGCACTCGGCGACCACTTCCACGACATCGACCTGATTCAGCAGTCCGTCCAAGACGTGACACTCGATTGGCTCGCCGTCGGCCTCAACCCCGAACGCGCCGCCTTCGTTGTCCAGAGCTACGTACCCGCACACGCCGAACTCACCATGCTCCTGTCATTCGTCACTCCGCTGGGAATGCTCGAACGGAACCCAACGCTGAAGTCCGAGATTGATGACCTGCCTGTTGAGAGACGCACTGTCGGCTTCTACAACTACCCGATGAGCCAAGTTGCGGACATCCTACTGCCAAGAGCGCACCTCGTACCAGTCGGCGAAGACCAAGCACCGCACATCGAGATGACCAGAGAGGTCGCAAGGAAGTTCAACCGCATGTTCGCACCTGTATTCCCAGAACCGGCATCACTAATCGGCGATGTTGGCAGACTGGTCGGGACGGACGGCAATGCAAAGATGAGCAAGTCAAAGGGCAACGCAATAATGCTCTCTGACTCGCAAAAGGATGTAGAGCAGAAGGTGCGATCGATGTTCACAGACCCGAATCGCATCCGTGCCGACATACCCGGACGAGTGGAAGGCAACCCGGTGTTCCAGTACCACGATGCTTTCAACCCTGACATAGACCAGGTTGACGACTTCAAGCAACGCTACCGAAAAGGCAAAATCGGTGATGTTGAAGTAAAGCGTGCACTAGCTAAAGCCATCAATGACTTCCTTGACCCCATCCGCGAACGCAGAGCCAGATTCCAAGCCGATAAGCCATACGTCGCCGATGTACTGCGCGAAGGCAGGCAAAGGGGACAAGCTGTCGCAGACGAAACCATGCAGCGCGTTCGCGATGCAATGAGCATAAGCAATTACGCAGAATCATGGCAATGAACTCCCGCTCCCTCGCACACGGGATACCACATCAACACCACAGACACTCTAAGCACACACGCCCTGAGGCCTCCAACACATGACCAACTCCAACGATTACAACCCGAGCTTCCAGCGCTTCAAATCCCTGGCCGCCGACCACAACCTCATCCCTGTCTACAAGACGATTCCGGCTGGCAACGACACGCCCGTCACCACCTTCGCCAAAGTGCGACGCGGTAGCTACGGATTTCTGCTCGAATCGGCAGAGGTCGATAACCACAACTCGAGATACTCCTTCATCGGAACTGAACCTAGCGAAGTCATCCAAACTGGCAAAGGCACCGCGCACGGCGAAACCGAACCAATGCACGCACTCGCAGACAGACTCAAACCAATCCGACACGCCAAGATTGACGGACTGCCAGGTTTCGACGGCGGCGCTGTCGGATACATCGCATACGATGCCATCAGATACTTCGAGCCCAGAGTACCGCACATCTCCGACGAACCATCGGGATTGTACGTCCCAGAAGCCATCTTCATGATCACCGAATCGATGTGCATCTTCGATAACGAGTCCAACGCCATATCCGTAGTAGCGCACGCAACCATCAACGAAAGCACCAACCTCGAAGACTCTTACCAATCGGCGATCAAGCGCATCGACGAACTCATAGACCGCATCCAACAACCCCTGCCGCCAGCATCCATCCCAGATGTGTATGAGCCGACAACAGGCGGCGGACGCGACCTGGGAGACGCCATCGATTACAGCCACATCGGCTCCGCGACACACATGCCGCAAGGTGCAAACCCCGAAGACTACTCACGGAACTACTACCCAAACATGACCAAGGAAGACTACGTCACCATGGTCAATGACTGCAAGCAAGCCATCTACGACGGCGAAATCATCCAAGTAGTCGTCTCTCAGAGGCTGGAACGACGAACTCACGCCAAACCATTCGACCTCTACTGTTCCCTAAGGAGCATCAACCCTTCCCCCTACATGTTCTTCCTAGACCTCGACAGATTCCAAATCATCGGCGCATCACCGGAGCTCATGGTCCAAGTCCTGGACCGTAAGGTCGCAGTACACCCGATCGCAGGATCGCGACCCAGAGGTATGACTGCCGAGGAGGACATCGACCTGGAACGCGAGCTGCTCGCCGACGAAAAGGAGGTAGCAGAACATGTGATGCTCCTAGACCTAGGAAGAAACGACATCGGACGCATCGCTCAACCCGGCACAGTAAGGGTCACTCAACAGATGGAAATAGAACGCTACTCACACATCATGCACATCGTCTCTCATGTCGAAGGCGAACTCGCACCCGAACACGACATATACGACGCACTACGCGCCGGATTCCCAGCGGGCACTGTATCCGGCGCACCCAAGATACGCGCCATGGAACTCATCGCCGAACACGAACCAAACAAGCGCGGTCCATACTCCGGCGCGGTCGGATACTGGGCATACTCCGGAAACATGGATACCGCGATCTCTCTTCGTACGATGATGCTCCGAGACGGTGTCGCATACCTACAAGCGGGCGGCGGTATCGTCGCCGATTCGAACCCACAGACCGAGTACGAAGAGACGCTGCACAAGATGGGTGCTTTACACCACGCCATTGAACACGCTGAACAGCAACAATAAACGCCGACCCGAACGCCCAACGAACTAACTTGAGCTGACAAAATAATCCATACAAAGGCACAGATATTCGAAATGCTACTGCTAATCGACAACTACGACAGCTTCACATACAACCTGTACCAGTACCTCTCAGAACTGGGCGAGGATGACATCCGAGTCATCCGCAACGACAAGGCGACGGTCCAGCAGCTTGACGACATGCAACCTGACAAGGTCGTAGTCTCGCCCGGACCGTCCCACCCACGCAACGCTGGCATCTCCATAGACGCAATCAAACACTTCGCTCGAAAGACCCCAGTGCTAGGTGTCTGCCTCGGAATGCAATGTATGGCAGAAGCGTTTGATGGAACCGTCGCACACGCCGGCGAGCTGTTGCATGGCAAGACATCCAACATTCAACACGACGGCAAAGGCGTATTCGTCGGACTGCCAAACCCCTTCGAAGCCGTCCGCTACCACTCGCTAGCAGTGCAACCCGACGCCGTACCATCCAACTTCGATGTCACAGCACGAGCCGCAGAGTCAGGTGTAATCATGGGCATCCGACACAGTCAACTCCCAGTTGAAGGCATCCAGTTCCATCCCGAGTCGATCTTTACCAAGCCCGGAAAAGACCTGCTGGCAAACTTCCTAGAGATGGAGTAGCGCGGTGCCAACCCTGAGATGCCTAACCGAGAGCGGCATCCGAGAGTTCGCCGCCAACTTACAAGCAATGCGAGATCCCGCATTGCTGACACCTGCACCTGAAACAAGCACCGACCTGCTACACGACCCTCGTCACAGCCAACCATTCCCGCTCGGCGACGTAGAGGTAGCACAACGACGATTTGCAAACCGCCGCCAATTCGCACAATACATAGACTCACGATTCCAAGCCGCCGGAATTAGTCACGACGTAGACATCCCCGGCATGTGGGAATGGCTGACCCTCTTCTACTTCAACGAAGTCTGCATGGCACGCCCGGACAGCAGCTACGATGTCAAGAATGACTTCGGCCGTTACATCGTGCGGCCGAGTGGCGGAGTCAGAAACCACAGACACCTATTGCGTGATCCTTACTTGGTATTCCGCGCATATCGTGGTTCACCACATAGCGAATCCGACGTGGTCTTGAACCAACCCCTGCACGAGCCCGGCGATGTCGTTGAATCAATCTGCGCCAGAGAACGCCTCAGGACAAGCCCGGCGGCGATGAGAGTCGCAAGAATGCTCTTCTACGACGAGAGCAACGACCAGTCCAATCCCATCACACGCAGCGAAGGAGGACTCCGACACTACTGCAAGTTTGTCCAGAACCTTCCAAGCGAGTTCAACCTAACCGAGTTGTCAGAACAAACACTGCTAGCAATGCTCCCCGACCAATTCGACCCTCTGATCCAAGCCGCCGATGCAATCGACGACATCACAGACATTCGCGCCGAGTTCGGCAATCATATCGTCCAGCCCAATCTCGCCGACCCGGAGACCACCACGCTAGACCTAATCAGTATCGCCGACATGCTCCAACGCGTCAGCCAGCGCAACTACGCACCGCGCAAAGTCGCAGTCCGAAACGATAACTTCCGTGCCGCCGTTATTGGCTCATACGAAAACAGATGCGGTATCTCAGGTATCGGACTCGTACACGAACCCGAGCAGAAATCGCCACAATACGAGGTGCAAGCCGCGCACATCATCCCCGTCTCCGCCGGCGGACGCGACACAATAGACAACGGACTAGCACTAAACCGTTCCATCCACTGGGCGTTCGACTTGGGAATGCTGTGGATCGCAAACGAAGACAACCTACGCGTCAGAGTTTCCAACGAAGTCCAAAACGACAGACGCAACGAATGGCTACGATCCTTTGATGGTCAACGACTACGAATCCCAAGCGACCGCCGACTACAACCAAACATCGATGCCATCGACTGGCACGCCCAAAACATAGCTATGCGATAGGGCTACCTGACTGGCGACGCGACGCGCCATCACGCATCCAACGACTCTACCGTCCCACGCGCTATCACATTAAAGACATCCGTCTCCCGCAAGCCTCCATCCAACTCAACTGTCCGATACACACACCACGCCATACCAACATCTGGACCGCGGCCATGGACACTCGCGTCGAAGATATTGACGTCATACACCGTGCCATCCTCGCCAACCGCCTCCTGCCACCAATCATCCTCACAACCGCCAGCGCGCCACGATGACACGACTGACTGCAACTCTCCGTGACTAACTGGGCAGTCACGCAGTCCAACAACGCACTCTCGACCATCAGACATATCAACCCCTCCAACTGGAATCAAGCCTCGGACCGCCGGCAACCATCTCGCAGGCGGGCCGCATCGACGGCCTATATGCTGCTATAAATCCGCCACCACCGCAACACCGAATCACAGAGATTTACCATGTACCAGACGACTCAAACCCGCGTAATAGCAGGAACCATAACCCCATGAACATCCAACAGGGCATCCAGACACTCGTCGACGGCAACGACCTCAACCAACAGGATGCCGCCGCCGTAATGTCCCAGATCATGTCCGGCGATGCCACGCCAGCCCAGTTCGGAGCATTCGTAACCGCGCTACGCATCAAAGGCGAGACTCCAGCAGAGATAGCGGGAATGGCATCCGTCATGCGACAGGTCTCATTGCATGTTGAAACTGACGGCGAGGTCGTAGACACCTGCGGAACAGGCGGTGACGATAAAGGGTGGTTCAACATATCAACCGCCGCCGCGTTCGTAGTAGCTGGTGCAGGAGTGACGGTCGCAAAGCACGGCAACCGCGCCATGACTGGCAGCTCAGGCAGTGCAGATGTGCTGGAAGCTCTGGGTATCAACATCAGCCTTGGCGAACAGCATGTCGCACAGTGCATCAACGAAGTCGGCATCGGTTTCATGTTCGCCCAGACCTTTCATCCCGCCATGAAGTTCGCCGGACCCCTACGCCCACAGATCGGGATCCGCACAGTCTTCAACATACTCGGACCGCTGACCAATCCCGCCGGCGCAACCCGACAAGTAGTCGGCGTCCCAGACCGAATAACCGCCGAGAAAATCGCAACCGCTCTACAACTGCTCGGGACCAAGTACGCTCTGATAGTAAACGCGGAATCTGGCGCCGACGAAGTCGACATACAGGACCACACCTTGATGTTCCAAGTAACCCCAGACAGGATAAAGCGACGACGCACCAGACCAGCAGATTTCGGACTGCCAGAAGGCGACCGCACACACCTAGTAGCCAGCTCCGTAGCAGAGAGCGCAGACATCATCCGCACCGTCCTAACGGGCAAGGGGGGAGAACACAACGCTCCGCCCGGACCAGAGACTTCGCGCTACAACATGGTCGCAATAAACGCCGCAACTGCACTGCTGGCGGCAGGAAAGTCCCACAGCTTCAACGATGCCACAATCATGGCAAAGGACAGCATAGACTCCGGTGCCGCCGCCCAAAAGCTAAACCAACTAGCAACGCTGAGCAGCAAGCTGGGATAAGCTGCCAGTTGCGAGTCCGAACCTAGTGCGACACTTTAGCCACACTAGCAAGCCTAGTGCGACAGTTTAACCCCGAAGTGTCGCACTAGCTAAGTGCCTACGGCAGTCAGAATCGTCTCGCAGAGCGGAGTCCATCGCTCACTCGCCACCGACCTCACCCTTTGTGTGTCATGTATGTCACACAAACCCGTTCGTGTGCCACAGTTCGCCGAATCTGTCACACAAACCGCCGCGGCTCCAGTCGCAGCTAGCATCGACGCTACCACGACGATAGGTGATAGCACGCCCTACTTAGTGCGACACTTTAGCCACATTAACCTGCCTATTGCGACACTTATCGCCCGAACTGTCGCACTATCGAACAGCGAGCAGGGATGTCCTTTGGTTAGCCGTACCGAAATTGCCGCATCCCAAGCGCGTACTGACCCGCCTCTTGTGTGTCATGTAAGTCACACAAACCCGTTCGTTTGACTCAGTTCGCAGAATCTGTCACCAACAAACTCAACTTTGATGGCAACCCTTAGTCGGGTTCCTGACAGCAGGCGATTGCACGCCCGGATTAGTGCGACACTTTAGCCACATTAGTATGTCTTGTGCGACAGTTATCGCCTAAAGTGTCGCACTAGTGAAACTGCGAGCTGCATTACCCACGAGGCTTCAGCGCAGAGTCTGCGACTTGCATAGCGTTCCCGAACCTCGATTGCCGGTGTGTCATGCATAACACACAAACTCCTGAAGCCAGCCGTAACTGGCTTGAACGGTGCCCTGATAATAGACGATGGCACGCGTGGTATAGTGCGACATTTTGCAACGTTGGCGTGCCCAGTGTGACAGTTGAATCCCAAAACGTCGCACTAGCGCCCCTGTTGCCCTAACTCAATTGTCTTGCCTTCGGCAACTTCAAGTAGCTCAAAGTATGCGTAGACCGCCGACCGGGGGCCACTGCCAGGTATCAACTGTTCCAGGAGGCCTTCGGACGATAGCATCTGAAGTAACCTCTCCGCAGACCTCCTGGGTATGCCGGACCTCTTGATGAACCCAGAGGCCGAGAACACCGGATGCGAGAACAGCCAATCGATCGCACGAACCCCATATGGGGAACGGCTTACCTCTGGTACCCAATCCTTGCGATACTCATACAAGCCAAGAATCTGTTTGGCTCTAGACTCGCTCTCTTCCGCCTGAGCCCTTACCGCGCGAAGAAAGAACACACACCAACCCATCCAATCACCGTCGCGAGAGACTGACAACAGGCGCTCAACATACTCTTCAAAATGCGCTTCCAAGTAGCCGCTAATGTAGAAACTCGGACGCGTTAACACTTTCTTGTCGTAAAGGAACAGCGGCACGATCAGACGACCAAGTCGACCATTGCCATCAAGGAACGGATGCACGGCTTCGAACTCAGCGTGTATCACTGCCAGCTGCACAAGTACATCAATCTCAGCCTCGTACATGAACTGTTCAAGGTCGCCCATCAATGCCATCACACGACTTGGCGGTGGAGGGACATAGCGAGCCTCTTCTATAGGCTGACCCGGAGCCGAAATCTGATTCTGAATGCGACGAAATTCTCCAGGTTCCTTTCGCTCCCCACGGACTCCCTGTAATAGCACCTCATGAGCGTTTCTGAGCAGGCGCAACGACAACGGGAGGTCCTTCAGCCAACCCTCAGCCGCGAGCAACGCACGACGATAATTCAACACCTCCTGATGTTCAGCCGACTTTTCGGACGAACCTGGATCCGGCTCGCCACGAGCTTCATACTCCAGGACTTCCCCTAGGGTAGCTTCTGAACCTTCGATCCGATTCGACATCACCGCCTCATGGGTAAGAAGAGGACCCAACAGTAGATCTGGATCCTGTACTGATGCCAGCACAGCGTCGTACCGCGCGATCGCACCATTCGCGGGACCCAGCAGCGGCGCGAGCCGCGCCCAATCCAGATCCGAAGGCGGAAACTGCCCTGAGTGATAATGGACTGGTGGCATAGTTAAGTGCAACACGATGGCAACGAATTCGACACCTAGACTATTCTATCGACTACAGGCTGACATCCAACCGTCCGAACGCTCACACCATAGTTCGCTTTCTTATGTGTCACTACACCTGAACCAACGTACGACCACGCACCGAAAATGCCACCCCACTCCATACTCCAGCGCATCGTCGCCGCCAAACGCAAGCGAATCGCACGCGCAAAGCATACCGCACCGCAAGCACACATGCTCCAGCTTGCAGACGAAGCCGCACCACCGATCGACTTCCCAGCCGCAATACGCTCCCGCGACAGAGTATCAGTTATCGCAGAGATGAAACGTGCATCACCTTCCGGCGGAACACTTGATCCGGACCTCGATCCCGCACAACGCGCCCAGGTCTACTGCGATGCCGGTGCCGCCGCGGTATCCGTACTCACCGAATACGATTACTTCAAAGGGAGCACCGCCGACCTCATTAACGCCGCCGACGTAGCACACGCACGCAACGTTCCTGTACTGCAGAAAGACTTCGTGTCAGACGAGTACCAAATATTCGAAGCACGAGCCGCCGGTGCAAGCACAGTCCTCCTGATTATCGCTATCCTGGACCGCGCGCAGTATGCTGACCTATACTCAATCGCCACTGGACTAGGCATGGAACCGCTAGTAGAAGTTTTTGATGCGCGAGAACTTGACACTGCTTTGACCGCTGCTGAGCCTAAGGTCGTCGGCATAAACAACCGCAACCTCAACACGCTGGAGACTTCCCTAGACGTATTCCCAAGACTTGCACGACGGATCCCCGATGACACCATCAAAGTTGCAGAATCAGGAATGAAGACGGCCGACGATGTGCGAAAAATGGCAGACGAAGGCGCAGATGCAGTGCTCGTCGGCGAGTCACTGATGCGCGCAGGTAATGATCCCAGCCAACTAGTGAGACAGATGTCCAATGCCATCGTATGACAACAACTACACGCCACGCGTCAAGATCTGCGGACTACGAGACAGCGACACCGCACTCACTGCCGCTCGTGCCGGCGCAGACTTCCTCGGATTCGTCTTCGTCGAAGGTGTCCGCCGACAACTAACTCCATTTCAAGGCCAGGAGATCGTGCGAGGATACCGAATACGAACTAGAGACCACCGGAAAACCAGAGCTAGAGACGACGTCGCGAAGACGGTCGGGCTGTTCCGAAACCAAGATGCCAAGTGGGTCAACAGAGTCGCACAGCAGGTTGACCTAGACTACATACAACTATGCGGCGATGAGGACGAAGCATACACACGCGCAATCTGGAAACCAATCTTCCGACAGGTAAGAGTAAAACCAGACACGAATGCCGCGCAACTAGCCTCCACCGTCAACCCGCACCTAACCGCCGGCCAACACGTCATCCTCGACACGTACGATACCGACGCTCCCGGAGGATCGGGGAAACGATTCAACTGGCAACTCGCGGAGGGCATAGCGCACGCCGATAACGTACTGCTCGCCGGCGGATTAGCGCCCGACAACGTGGCATCTGCCATTGAGCGACTCAAGCCCTGGGGTGTTGACGTATCAACTGGTGTTGAAACCGACGGCATCAAAGACTTGGATAAGGTCCGCCGATTCATCCAGAACGCTAAATCAGCACCATCCTGTTAGACTGCCGAAGCAAGTAACATGTTAGGCGGCTGATCCCACACCAACACGCGGACCAACACGAATGCGAGTCGCACAGATAGGCACCAAACATGGACACGCGCTAGGCGTGCTCAAAGTCATGCAGGATAACCCTGATGTTGAAGTCGTCGGGTGCCATGAACCCGACCCTCAACGACAGCGATGGTGCATGGAATCCGAACCGTGGCAAGGCGTCGACTGGATCGACAACTTCAACGACATCCTAGAAGACGACTCCATAACCGCCGTCGCATCGGAAGGCGCAAACCGAGAGAGTCTCGCACACACCGAAGCAATTGTTAACGCCGGAAAACACTGCTTCTACGACAAACCCGCTGGTGACGACTACTACCGATTCCTCCGCGTCATCGAATCAGCACGCGCACAGAATCTACAAGTAACGCTCGGATACATGTTCCGCAAGCACGACGGCTTCGAACGCATCGCAAACTGGACACACTCCGGACTACTCGGACATGTCTTCCAGATACGCGCTCACATGTCCACATGGTTGCCAGAAAGGTCAGACGGCGGACAGTTCACGGACCGACAAGGGCTCGCATACCACAGAGGCGGCGTGCTCTACGACCTCGGCGGACACATGCTCGACCAGATCGTATGGCTCCTAGGCAGACCGCAACGTGTCACATCTTTCCTGCAGAACGCAACTTCACAAACCCGCAACTTCAGCGACAACACTCTAGCTGTGCTCGAATACCCGAACGCAATCGCAACCGTTGACATCGCCGCGATGGAACCGCGCCCGATGGCACGCAGATTCGATGTGTACGGAACCGAGGCTTCCGCGATCATGGAACCGTTCGAACCCGCCGACAAACTCCGACTGTGCACCACAAGCCCCGTAGAGGACTACAACGCGGGCATCAACATCATCCCGCTTGAAGACCGTCCACGCTACGTTGACACCTTCGCCGCATTCGTCGCCACTATCGAAGACGGCGCACCTCCGCTACGCACGCTAGACCACGAGCTGCAAGTCCAAGAGACCATACTACGTTGCACAGGAAGTCTCCCGGGATGAGCAGACCACCCCGCTAAATCGACCAGTGAGCCCACGCGGAACCAAAACAAGCGCGTTCGGAACGAGCCAGCGCGTCAATCACGACGCAACCACATACTACGAACGCAAACTGACACCTCTATGGCACAACGGCGAGATTGACGCACGACTCGAGCCAGAAAACCAACTGCCTCCAGATATCGCGAACACCATAATCAGAGCCTCCAGCGAGGATATGAGCGCAATCCCAGACCGCGCCGTCCACCTGATGGTCACGTCACCGCCATACAACGTCGGAAAGCAATACGACGTCGAACTCTCGGTTGCCGACCACATGGCCCTCATCGCATCAGTGCTCGCTGAGACGTACAGGGTGCTGGTCTCCGGCGGTCGCGCATGTGTCAACATCGCAAACATTGGCAGAAAACCGTACATCCCTCTGCACGCTTACATCATCGAAGCCGCATCTGAAATCGGATTCCTTATGCGCGGAGAGATCATATGGGACAAAGGAATGAGCGGGCAATCAACAGCATGGGGCAGCTGGATGTCCCCCGCTAACCCAACTCTGCGAGACACTCATGAGTACATCCTCGTCTTCCAGAAACCACCCTTCGGCAGACGAAAGACCGACGACCGCAAACCAACAATCTCGCGAGACGAGTTCCTAGAACTCACAAAAAGCGTCTGGACGTTCCCCGCCATGTCCGCAAAGCGCGCAAATCATCCCGCACCATTTCCCGTAGAACTACCACGCAGACTCATCAACCTCTATACGTTTTCCGACGAGGTCATCCTAGACCCGTTCATGGGCTCAGGTGCAACCGCAATCGCAGCCACTGAAACCGGAAGGACATACATCGGATATGAGCTGGTGCAAGACTACATTGACACTGCGTCAACTCGGGTCAACCAAATCCAAAGCTCACTAACGCATTCATGAACCCCTACATACCCCTAGCCGCATCCCTGACTCTCGCATACATCATCGGATCCATCCCAGTCGCAGTCATACTCACCCGCGCTCAAGGCATCGACATATTCGCAGTCGGCACTGGCAACCCCGGAGCCTCTAACGTATTCCGCGAAGTTGGCAGGTGGCAAGGTGCCACTGTCTTCTTGCTCGACATCGCCAAAGGCATCGCACCCGTATACATCGCACGCTGGATAGGCACACCAGATTACATGCTACCGATAGTAGCAGCCGCAACCGTCATCGGTGTATGGTTCCCGGTCTTTCTCAGATTTCGCGGCGGCGCAGGACTAGCGGCGGGAGTTGGCGGAGTAATGGCTCTCCAGGGAATGTGGGCAATAGCTACCGTAGGAGCCGGCATCGCACTACTCGCGATATTCCGTTCCGGTCCGCGTGCCGCCGCCGGACTCGCAGCTCTCGCTCTAGCTATCGCCCTTTTGACCGGACCCGGCTGGAATGTCATATTCGGGCTCGCACTCATCGGCGCAATGATGCTCGCACGCTTAGTGCTAATCGAAATCCCGCGTGACAGACGCGGCGACCGACCAGATTCCTACCAGCGACCGTAGCACAAACACTGAACGCGACGGCACCGAGCGAGCGATACAGAACGCGTGCGATATATTGAGTGCATATCGACACCATACGCCAATCAGCGAAGATCGGACACATCAAATGCATACCGCACAGCACTACAAAGACCTCGAAGCCCAGTACTACATGCAGGTAGTGAGGCGCATGCCTCCCGTCTTGGTCCGTGGCGAAGGCTCAAGGGTCTTCGACACCGAAGGAAAGTCATACTTAGACTTCACTGCCGGCTGGGCAGTACTCAACATGGGGCACTCGCACCCAAAGGTCACCAAGGCAATCAGCGACCAAGCCGGCGCGATCATGCAGATGTCCAACCTCTTCTACACAACGCCGCAACTACCACTCGCGCAGTTCATCGTCGAAAACTCACATATTGACAGAGTCTTCTTCTGCAACTCTGGCGCAGAAGCCAATGAAGGAGCTGCGAAACTCGCAAGAAAGTGGGGGCGAAAGAACCTCAACGGCGCGTACGAGATCATCACCGCTCTCGACTCGTTCCACGGTCGAACACAGGCCATGATGGCCGCAACCGGTCAGCCACACTACCAAGACAACTGGACTCCTCTAATGCCAGGATTCGTCAATGTCCCCTACAACGACTTTGATGCCATCGAAGCGGCATACGAAGAAGGCAGAACATGTGCAGTACTGCTAGAACCCGTGCAGGGCGAAGGTGGTGTGAACATCCCCGACGACGATTACCTCAAACGCGTCCAAGACTTCTGTCAGGAACGCAACATCCTGTTCATGCTTGATGAAGTCCAGACTGGAATGGGAAGGCTAGGAACAACCTTCGGATACCAGAGATTCGACGGCGTAGAGCCAGATGTCATGACACTGGGCAAAGCACTGGGCGCGGGTGCACCACTAGGCGCATTCGCCTGCAAGGAGGTTTGCTCCGTACTTGAACCGGGCGACCACGGCTCAACTTTCGGCGGAAACGCACTGACAACGGCCGCCGGTGCCGCCGGTGCAATGGCACTTCAAGAGGAAGATGGCGCTGGGCAAGCCATGAGGAACGGCGAATACCTAATGGGCAAACTCAACGCCTTGAAGGAAGAACACCCTCAGATAAACCAAGTGCGCGGAATGGGCATGCTGATAGCAGTTGAGTTCAAGAGCGACATATCAGCCAACGTAGTAGGCGAGTGCCTACCAAACGGACTACTCCTAAACGCAGTACGCCCGAACACCATCCGCTTCATGCCGCCACTAAACGCAACCACCGAAGAGATAGACGCAGCAGTAACCATCCTGTCCGCCGCCCTGGCGGAGGTGAGCTAGGCGACGGGTGGTTATGCCACGTTTGTCTGACTACAGCATCCTGCTTCGCAGTATCGATCCGACACTGATGTGTTCTCAGGTCATCTAGACATCGTTCCCAGTGCCGCTTTGTTCGCCCGCGAGCGCGTCTCACTTACCCGCGAAGAGCTGGTGAGCAAGGTCAACCCATACCTTAGGCGAATGGAGCAAAGTACGATAACGCAGACTGATATTGAGTTGTGGGAAAGCGGTAGTAGAGGCATGACTTGGGGTGAGTCATACGCGTTCACTAAAGCGACGATGTTCCCGTTTGCCGCTCTGTTTAAGAATGAGCCACCTGAAGAGCCGCTCAAGGACTTTCGCGCTCCGCCGGGCGGCAAACCGCGCGATCTAAGTTACGCGGACCGGAGGCACATTCACCAATTCACCAATTTTTATGAACTGGTGACCGAACTGCAAGCAAGGTTCGGCGAATCCGAAACGACTCGCGTGCCTATTGCAACTGGCAAGTCAACAAAGCAGATCGCGAGCGATTTCAGGACTACATTGGGGGTTACGACTGAGGTTCAGGCATCGTGGCAGGACGAGAGACATGCCATCGCAGAGTGGACCGAACGGGTGAGCCGATGTGGTGTCTTCGTATTCACTTTGCCCTTTGACCTCGATGTGTTGCGCGGCGCGGCGCGGTGGGACACTGGTGGACCACCTGCCATCGCCTTGAGCACTCAGGACCGGTCCCCTGCCCGTATCTTTACCCTCATCCACGAGCTCGCACACCTATCACACAGACACTCCGGAGGTTATCTGTGTGACACGCGGATAGAAAACAACCAAACTGAAGCGCGTATGAACAGAATCGCCGCGGAGACACTGGTGCCAGAGGAGTGGGTTCGAGAAATCGCAAGCAGTTTGGAGTTCAGACAGTCACTCAAGTCTTCCCCGCGGGCTACTCGAACAGTCTTGAAGCAAACCTTTAAGGTTAGCTCACAGATGCTAGGCATCCGACTGCAGGAGTTGGGAATAGTTGAATCAAGCGGTTATAGCCGCACCGGGTTCGAAAAACCCATGTTCTCGGCCAAGGCCGGTGCTACGAGGCCGCGGCGGTCAATGTCCGAGCTGTTTCACGGATACCTCGGCAACAAGGCAGTGGCCCTGCTTGAGAGCGCGCTCGACACCAACCTCGTAGGCGAGGGCGAAATCCTTGATTACTTCCCCTCAAACCTCAAACTCGATGACCTTTGGGAGATCGTCTCTTGATGACGGATTCCCAGAGCTGGAAGTTCATTTTGGATGCCTCGGCCTTGATCGAAATGCTCGGCGCGAAACGGCCAAACGACCCGCCGACTGGAAGACGCAGGATGCAACCAGGGAAGTTAACTCAGCTCGCACGAAATCAGCTCATATGGGTCACACCAGCAGTAGCCGAAGAGGTGTTGACAAGGTCAGATGTGATCGCGGAATGGGTCAGAGACAATAGGAAACTTACACAACCTACAGATCCCCCGGACGCGGCGCTAAGGTATCGATCGGTTTCAGAGCGCACCAACCATCTTCCTTCTGTCCAAAATTCAGCCGCCGACATGGAAGGATTATGCTCCGCCGTGGCGTTCAACGATGAGGCATTAGGTAACCAGAAAGTCGCTATCGTCGTCAGAGACGACCAATACGAAGCAGCATGTTTCGCCATGGGCGTGACCGCGTTGTCTCCCTCCGCGTTCGTACTCACATTTGCAAACCAACCCCTCCCCTAACTCCCAGCACCCACGAGCCGCCATACACCACACCCCGTTGACACGAACCCCGCATCGCCTGCCATCACATCCACTCGCTGCTCACCCCAACCTGATTGTGCCTCAATCTCGTCTCGGTCACCGTGACCGAAACCAGACACGCGACTCCAGCGGCAAGCAGGCACAAACTCACCATCACGATATCGCGCCGTCCCAATGTCCGACACATATACACCCGCGGCGATGTCTTGACCGACGCGATAAGCACCATCCCAGAACTCCGCCGCCAAACTCAGCGCTACTTCCGCATCAGTGTCATCAACCAGACTCCACGCACCGCAACCGCTAGACTCAAATCCCGCATCATCCCCCTTGACCTCAACATACCAGTCGCCATCTGCCGAGCCACCGCTGGTAATGATGCCCGACTGAGTCCCGCCGAAGCCAGAAAGCCGCGCCCAACGACAATCGCCGACCTCGAACTGCTGATTAGATCGATACAGACCAGCGCTGATATCCACGCCGACGCGGTGAGACCCGTCGCCGAACCCTGTCGCAGGCACTGCACCGTCATCAGCCGCTGACCCATCAACCAGCACCCACTCACCGCAACCCTCCGAGAAGAATCCCGCATCTGTAACCGCGATCTCTGCAACCGCCCGCTCGCGTTGCTCGCGTTCCGCAACAACGCCCACCGTCCAGCTCCAGTCCGACAGGCGTACCCATCTGCAACGCGTCGATACATGCTCCGCCGCTCGGTACACCCCAGGCGCAATATCACGCCCTACTAGATGCATCCCATCCCCGAACGAACTCGTCGCCATATCCCCCGTATCCTCGTCACCCAACGGCTCCAAAACACGCCAATGGTCGCATCCCCAAGAACGGAATCCCGCATCCGACTCCAAGATCGTTACTATACCCACGCCATCTGAACTGATCGTCGCTATCCGTTCAATCTCCGTCCCACGAAATCCCGACAGACGAGACCAGACACACGGCTCGTCAAGCCGACTATCCGACACATAAGTCCCGGGTAACACCTCCGACCCCACGAGGTAAACGCCGTCTCCGAATGAGTCAACCGCCACACGCTCCGGTAG
Source organism: Dehalococcoidia bacterium (assembly GCA_965200145.1). Classification (GTDB taxonomy): domain Bacteria; phylum Chloroflexota; class Dehalococcoidia; order Lucifugimonadales; family Lucifugimonadaceae; genus CBDATG01. The sequence continues at coordinate 529,615 of CBDATG010000003.1, read as the reverse complement.
CGCAGACGCCAACACCCAAATACCGCAACCGTCTGAGTAAACCCCAACATCGCCGGCATCTACCAACACCAACGCGTTGTGTTGCGCCACGCCAGCCGCAAGCAAATCCTCCGCCGAACCCGTGAAATCCGAATATCTGCCCCAGAAACAGATGTCGTCTACTCCCAGCCGTGACGAATACAAACCAGGACGAACCTCCGAACCAACCATCCAAGATCCAGAACCAAACCACGTCGACGGCACTCCTCCAATTGCGAGGTCAGTTACGCGACGCCAAGTGCCACAACCTAACGACTCAAACCCCGCATCACTTTCTGGAATCCGCACAACAACCCTCCCTACTTGGTTACGCAAGCCCAGCACCTCGCTATCATCCCAGGTGAAACCAGAGAAACGCCGCCAGAAGCAACGACCAACCGGCGCACCATTGCTTACGTATAGACCAGGCTCAATATGAACACCAACCACGTACTCACCGTCTGGAAACGTGTGCAACGGCTCCCCCGTTCGCTCACTGTCCAAAGCACGCCACAGACCGCATCCAGACGATCGGAATCCCGTATCATCCGCCTCAATCTTCACGATCCCGCGCAAGACTCCGACACCAGAACGAGATACGTCCGAGCCCGAACCTCCGAATCCTGATAGCACCTCCCACTCGCAATGCCGACCAACGACGGCATCCGCAACGTAAGTCTCTGCCGCGATATCCGCGTCCACAATGTATGTGCCATCGCCGAACTCCGACCAACGCGGCACGGAGTCACTCTCCTCTGAGAACAGACTCCACTCGCCGCAACCGTCCGAGTAAAATCCGATATCAGCTTCCGAAATCTCAACAACCTGCCTGCCCGTTGACCGATGCCCGCCGATGCCTAATCCTTCCGCGCCCGACGCGACCGGGCTAGTCCGATGCCAGACGCACTCAATGCCCGTTCCTGCACCTTCAGACACGTACCGACCAGGCGCAATGTCAACCCCTGTGACATAAGACCCGTCCGCGAAGACGGAAGCAGGCGCTACCGGCACGCCCGCAGGACGCGGGCTCCAGGTACCGCATCGTGCAGAATAGAAACCAACAGCATCATCAGGTATCTCAACCACCGGACGACCGACCAGCCAAACGACAACCTCCGTGGCACTCGGGTCGCGGTAGCTCCAGTCACGAACATAGAACCAGAAACAACGCTCCGAAGACGCAGACGATTCATACACTCCCGGTTCAATGTCTCTCCCAACCTCATACGCACCGCTCCTGAACTCTCCGAAACCCGGACCGATCGCCTGGGTGCGCCTATGCCACATCCCGCATCCATCCGATTCTATGCTTGACATCCCAGACACACCCGACCAAGCCGAACCCCGGTCAATCTCAAGAACAGCACGACCAACCCAAGCCAAGACACGAGTTGTACCGTCAGACTCAGTTACTACGACACGGCAAACATCCTCTACTTCCTCCGCAACGTAAACGCCTTCAACAAGATCGCAACCCGTACTGTACGAACCGTCTCCGAATGACGAGGCCGGATCGTGCTCACATGACACCGCATCTGCCCGTTCTGCAAACCAAACAAGCCCTACGCAAACGAAACCGAACGCAACCACCAACGAAATCGCAATCCTGTAGGTCAACCTGAACATCACGCCCAAGAGTCTAGCAGTCGTTTCATAACCACATAACCTAAACTGCTAGAATCAGTAACCAGCCAAGAGTCACAGCTCAAGGCTCCGTTGCGAAACCCAAGCCACTCCCAAACATGGACATCCACGAATACCAAGCGAAGGCACTCTTCGCACAATACGGAATACCTGTCCTGCCAGGTAATGTCGCGGTCACGCCCGAGGAAGCCGAAGCCGCCGCCAAAGAACTGGGACCGCCAGTAGTCATAAAAGCCCAGGTGCACGCCGGTGGCAGAGGGAAAGCCGGTGGCGTGAAGATTGCTCACTCACCCAAAGATGCGCGTCAACACGCCTGCGACATGCTCGGATCGACAATCGTCACGCACCAGACAGGACCTGCTGGAGTCCCCGTCGATAAGGTACTCGTCACTCCCGCCGCTGACATCCAACACGAGTTCTACCTCTCCGTCGTCGTTGACGGCGACATAGGCGCGCCCGTCGTAATCGCAACACGAGAAGGCGGCATTGAGATTGAGCAAGTCGCAGAAGAAAACCCCGACGCGCTCATCAGAACGTCAGGAGACCCGCTAATCGGACTGCTTCCCTACAAAGCACGCGATATAGCACTCGCCCTAGGACTGCCACCCAACCTGATCCGATCCGGATCAGCACTCGTCTCCAACGCTTACCGACTATTCACAGAGAAAGACTGCTCACTCGTCGAAATAAACCCCCTGGTGACCACTGAGCAGGGTGACCTCTTGGCACTAGACGCAAAAGTCGCCATCGAAGACGACGCGCTATTCCGACATCCACAACTCGCCAAACTCCGAGACCCAAACCAGATGAACCCCCAGGAACGCACCGCCTCAGAGTTTGGACTCGCTTACGTGAAGCTTGAAGGTGGTCGCGTCGGATGCATGGTAAACGGCGCAGGACTGGCAATGGCAACTATGGACATCACAAAGTGGGCAGGCGCAGAACCAGCCAACTTCCTCGACATCGGCGGTTCCGCCGACCAGAACCGAATCGAGCAAGCCTTCAAGATCGTCGTATCAGACCCAGACGTCCAGATAATTCTCGTCAACCTGTTCGCCGGTATCGCGCGATCAGACGTGGTCGCCCAAGGGATCATCAACGCCGCAAAGCAGCTCGGAGTGAACACGCCAATCGTCGCCGCAATGCGTGGGACAAACGCCGATGCAGGCGCAAAGCTCCTACGAGAATCGGACCTGGATGTCACTCCCGCACCCGACTTAGCCGGTGCCGCTCAGATACTCCGAGAAAAACTCGCAGACATGGAAACGTAGGCGCAGAATAGATGCCCGTAATACTGCCAGACGACACCAGACTCCTAGTACAAGGACTCGGACGCGACGGATCGTTCCAAACCGAACGAGTCGTCGAATACGGTACCAACATGGTCGCCGCCGTTCATCCAAACCGCGCGGGCACCAAATTCATGGACATCGCTCCATACTTCGACTCCGTGCAACAAGCCGTCGATGCAACCAACGCCAATGTCGGACTCATATTCGTACCCGCACCATTCGCCATGGATGCCATTCTCGAACAGGCAGATGCAGGTCTAAGCCTCATCGTATGCATCTCCGAAGGAGTCCCCGTGCAGGACATGATGAAAGTCAAGGCGTACATGCGCAACTCCAAGTCAAGACTCCTTGGACCAAACTGCCCCGGAATGATCCACCCACGCTCACGCAACAAGATTGGAATCATACCAGGAGGGTTCGTAACCGAAGGAAACGTAGGCGTCGTCTCGCGATCAGGAACCCTAACCTACGAAGCGGTCGCACAACTAGGCTCAAAGAACCTCGGACAGTCAACTTGCGTCGGCATCGGCGGCGACCCGATACACGGCACATCATTCACCGACGTCCTAGCAGAGATGCAACAAGACTCGGAGACTGAAGCCATAGTCCTGATCGGTGAAATCGGCGGAACCCGTGAACAGCAAGCTGCACAGTTCATAAAGTCCAACGTTCGAAAACCCGTAGTTGCAACTATCGCCGGCCAAACCGCACCGCCGGGCAAACGCATGGGACATGCTGGCGCAATCGTCACCGGCATCGCCGCACAAGCATCCGAGAAGAACAAAGCTCTAGAGCAAGCCGGTGCAACAGTCGTCGAGTCACCCGCATACATCGGCGATGCAATGGCAGACATCATCGGATAGACGACCACAACCAACCACGAAGGACACAACCCATGCCCAGAGACAAGTGCGTACTGGCATACAGCGGCGGTATGGATTCAACAATCTCCATCGTCTGGATCCGTGAGCAATACGACCTAGATGTAGTAACCCTGACCGTCGACATAGGCGGCGGACCCGAACTAGAAGGTGTACGAGAACGCGCCGCCTCTGCCGGTGCTGTCCAATCCCTCGTATGGGACGTAAAGGAAGAGTTCGCAAGAGACTTCATCGTGCCAGGACTAAAAGCCGGCGCAATGTACGAAGACGTGTACGCCTTGTCGACCGCCTTCGGCCGGCCACTGATGGCGAAGAAGCTCGTTGAAGCCGCAAGGGAAGTCGGCGCAGTCGCAGTAGCCCACGGATGCACCGGAAAAGGAAATGACCAAGTACGATTTGATGCCGGAATAAAGACACTATCTGCCCACGGTACACCGTTGCGAATCATCGCACCCGCAAGAGAGTGGGAGATGACACGCGACGAAGAGAAGGAGTTCGCAACACGCGCCGGACTCGAACTGCGCGAAGTCGGCGACGACCAGCGCGTATACTCCATCGACCGAAACATGTGGGGACTCGCCGTCGAAGGCGAAGACCTAGAAGACACCTGGCAACAGCCTCCCGAAGACGCATTCTCGTGGACTCGCGCTCCTGAAGACACACCAGACGCTCACGAAGAAGTGACGATCGGCTTCGATCAGGGTACACCGGTATCGATAAACGGGCAACCAACAGACCTAGTCGAACTGATCGAAGCCCTGAACGCCGTAGCAGGTGCCCACGGTGTCGGAAGAGTAGACCACCTAGAGAACCGGCTCGTCGGCATAAAGTCTCGTGAGGTATACGAAACTCCAGCCGCCATAATCCTCTACAAAGCCATCAAAGCACTGGAAACAGCCGTCCTGTCGCGCGACCAGCAGCGTATCAAGTCCCAACTCGCACAGGTATACGCAGACCTCGTATACGACGGCCGCTGGTACACCGCACTACGTGAGAACCTAGACGCATTCGTTAACTCAACAATGCGCTACGCAACCGGCGAAGTCAGAATGAGCCTATTCAAAGGCAACGCGAACGTAGTCGGCCGCCGGTCTGACTATTCACTATACGACTTTGAACTGGCCACATACAGCACCGAAGACGAGTTCGACCACCAAGCAGCAACAGGCTTCATAGACATATACAGCCTACCCGCAAGAACCCAAGCCCGCCGCCAAACAATGCGGGATGCAAGGTAAGCGGGCATCGGGCGGAGAAGCCGAGTCCAGGTTTCGCCACAGCACTCACGTTGTCGGGACGACTGGTCTAGACTCAGCGAGGGACATGAACTCTGGCAAACAACTCCCGCCTCCTTACCACAAGGGCAACTCTAGTGATGCGCGCCGTTCCCTTAGCGACATCCAAGAGACCATGTCGCAGATTTACGTAACTGGAATCTGCGCTATGGCAGGGTACTCTATCGGACCGACAATACCTGATGTTGACAAAGTTGACATGACCGTGGCCGGCACCGTTAGCGGGACACAGGCATCGGTTCGCCTACAACTGAAGGCGACCTACCAAGACGGTCTCATGCGCGGCGACTCGTTCGCTTACAGAATCAAAGACGATGAACTTAGCGAATTACTAGAGAAAGCCCGCGGCCATCCAAACACGAAGAATGGCTAACAAACAACGCCGAACGGTTGATCCTGCAACGTTGCGCCTACTGGATCTCGTGTGAGGATATTGACGGGGACTCACGGACAGTGCACATCCCGAAAGCTAACCTCTTTGACATCGGATCTATTCGTAAACTGATGGACACCTCAGCAAAACGGATACGAGACGCACAAGCGCGATGGCAAGCCGGCCGTTGATTGATGAGGCATAACACATCTCATGCTAACTACAACCTCTCAACCTATGCTCGCACCGAGTGACCTGGCCCGCTATGTCGAGTTTCACGGCTGGTCACGCGGCGCGCCGTACGGCGAAGATTCGTATGTCTATGTGAGCGGACGTGGCGAGATGATCGTGCTTCCGAGCAACGTCAACGCACGCGACTATCCTAGCCTCGCCGACCAGGCAATCCGGGCACTCGCCGACCTATCCGACATCGACCAGAGAGCGCTGTACGACGAAATCAAGCGATTCGACCGAGATACAATTCGAATACGAGCGATCAGTAACGACACCAAAGACGGATCGATAGATCTAGAAAACGGCAAGCTACTCATCGAAAACTCCTGGGGCATGTTGAAGACTCTAGCCAGAGATGTGAAGAAATCGGCCGGTCTGAAGAAACGAGGGATTGAGCAGCTACTGGAAGGATTCAGGTTGGGACAAACGGAGGTCGGTAGCTACGCGGTGGCCATCACTACTCCTCCAGTACCTCGTATATCCAAAGACCAAACGCTTTCCCCCCCCCATAGACACATATCCGAACGGCTAGACAATGCACTCAATGCGACCATCCAGCTAGCGGATGCTAGGGCTAGAAAAGCGACTGACATAGGTTCTCACACGGGCCTGAGTGCTGCGTGGTGTAGCGGTTTGGCTGACATGGTCGAACCGTTTGAGCGAGTCGAAATCGGTTTGACCTGGGCGCGAACGGCACCTCGACCACCGACGGGGACCGCTACCTTCAACAGTGCTAACGACGTACAGATGCTAAGGAGAGTCGCCGAAAACCTGCGACCAGACGACATCGTCGAGGTGCATCACAACGTCAACATCACTGGCTATGTTGAAGTACTAAAACATCCCGAACCTGCAAATTCACCACGCACTGTCACCATCAAGGCGGCATTTTACGCGAAAGACATCACCATCTCCGCCGTCTTGAATCCCGACGACTATGGCCGCGCATGCCGCGCGAACGAAGCGAAGGCCAATGTCATAGTCTCTGGTTCCCGGCTGATCAAGAAGGCGCGGATGTCGGAACTGGAGGGCGCACGGATAGAAGCGGTAATCGCCTCGATCAACCCGAAACCTGCGCCGAAGGACCAGTCACGCATGGACCTAACGACGTAGCATCCCCCATGACCTCCCACCGCACAGACCCGGAACGCAGGCTCCACGAGCTGCTGGAGACCGCCGCGCGGATCGACAGCACCGAGGACGACATCAAGCGCAGGGTTGCGAACCTGATCGAGTCGCTTGCCGACGACCAGACCGCCCGGCAGGAGGTGCAGACGTCCACCGGCATCATAGACATCCTGGTAGGCAACGTCATCATCGAGGCGAAGGTGAGCGCGGACCACCTGGGACCGGCTCCCTCCTGGGCGCGGCGCGATGCCAGCTCCCGCCGACTGTACGCGGCGAGCCAGCTGCAGGACTACGTGAACGAGCGGTACCACGGCATCAGGTCCGAGTCCAGCGTCTTCGACGGCTACACGACGAACGGGACGACGTGGCACAGATGGGCGGTCACAGTAGGCGGCGATGCCCCGGAGCTGGTGTGGACCAAGGACCTCACCCAGGCGAGCCTCGACAGCGCGGCCCGGTCTGGGATCGACCGGGCGACCGTGGTCAATGACCTCTTCAACGACATCACCAACACGCTGGCATCGCGTCCCCCGCCGCCGGACGACCTGCAGCAGCTCCTGTCGGACTTGCCAGATGCCGCGTACCAGCGTGCCAGCCAGATGCTGGGCCAGCCGGACCTTGAGACCAAGCGCAACCTGTGGCGTGACCTGATGCGCGGCGCGTTCGTGCTGACTCCGGGTGAGACGGAGGGCGACCTCAGACTCTTCGCGACGCATTCGGTGCTGGTTGAGATAGCGCGGACTGTTGCGAGGGACGTGTTACGGCCCGGTTCGTTCCCTGTTGAACATAACGGAGCATCGTTCTCGTCCTGGATCAACACACCACTCGCCGTTGAAACTGCCGGCGGCGAAGCCGACCAGCCCGTCACCACCAGCCCGCTGTCCGCGAGGGTCTCCAGAGAGCTGGAGCGTTACAACTGGCGGCTTGCGAACTCCGACATACTCAAAGGCATATACCACGACTTCATCCCAACTGATGTGAGACACGACTTCGGGGAGTACTACACCCCGGATTGGCTCGCTGAGGCCATGTGCGAAGAGTTGCTGGATGACGACTGGTGCGAGACCTCGATCCGACGGGCGGCAGACCCGAGCGACGACCTCCGAGGCTGCGGCTTGTTGGAGCCGTCGTGCGGTTCCGGGACCTTCCTGCGCGCCGCGGTACGCCGGCTGATCCCATTCGCAGAGCGGTTAACCGATGACCGAGTCGAGCAGGCCGACATGATCTGCAGGCTGATGCACGCATTCGACATACACCCCGTAGCCGTCGAGCTGGCGAAGTCAACTATGCTCTCCGCGCTCCCAGAGACACCATCGTCCGGCATGGCGGCGGTAAACGTCTATCTCGCGGACTCGCTCAGATGGGTTGAGGACACTGGCATGCGCTTGATGTCGGTCGGGGGCATACTGATAAACGTCCCGAGCATAGGAGACTACCCGACCCTCGATGTGGTCGTGCCGTCCGACATCGTGCAACATCCCGACTTCGCACGAGTCATAGCAGACATATTCGCATTCCGAGGCAACTCAGCGATGCTGAGGGCACGACTCGCTGCGCTGAATTTCTCAGCTGAAACAATTGACAGCACTCTTGAGTTGGCAGAGTCCATGCGGGATCTGGCCGTGCAAGGACGCAACGATGTCTGGCAGTGGTACATAACCAACGTCGCCCAGGCGAACCGCTTGCACATGAGGGGATTCGACCGGATCCTGGGCAACCCGCCTTGGATCACCAGGAAGGACATGTCCCCCGACCGACAAGCAAGGCACCGGGCACAATCGATCGAGCTAGGAGTTTGGAAAGGCGGCGCAAACCTCGCGACGCAGAATAACCTAGCCGCCCTCTTTGTAGCCAAGGTGACCAGAGACTACGCCGCCAAGGACACCGATTGGAGCGTGGGCTACGTCCTGCCATGGTCAGCACTACAGGCGGACGCATGGTCCGAATTCCGACGCGGACATTGGAGGAGCACGACTTCTGATGCCAGCGAAGAATGGTCGATCGACCTCGGACAACCACCCTGGGACCTTAGAGGCATAGTCAGCCGCCCATTCCCACAGTCTGATGCCTGCGTTATCTTCGGACGCGCGAAAACGGTAGACGATTCCCCCTCCGCGCTTCCTAACACATCGGAGGTCTGGTCCGCCGACGGAATCTCCCTCACAACGCATTGGAATGACATCAAACCGAGAATTGCCCGACAACTAACCGCCCGGACCGAAGCTCAAGCCAGCGATTATCTTGACAGCGTCCGCAACGGAGCGAACATGTTCCCAAAGGGACTCGTCAGAGTTGACCATGATTCTGTCAGAGAAGGAGGCAGAGACAAAACCCGATTCTCCACCCTGCCATCGAAAAAGGGAACTTGGAAAGGAGTTCAGCTTAGCGATTCCACGATCGAGACCGAATGCGTACTCAACATCGTATTCCCAGAGAACATCGCGCCATTCCGAATCCTACACAACGCGGCAGTAGCATTACCCCCACCATCAGCGTTCATCTCCGGTGAACTTGAAACTCACTTGGGAAGACTGCCTTTCTTCAGCAGGCACTGGGCACGTGTTGAGCAACTTTACGAATCCAAGCGGAGCCCAAACGGGCCGGCCACCATGTTCGACATGGTCAATCATCTTGGCAAGCTTACGTCCCAGTTGGAATCGCGGCCACCGATTAGGGTCGTTTACCCGAAGAGCGGCAATCACTTCTTTGGCGCAACCGTGCCAGGGCATATCATCGTCGATAACGCCCTCTACTACATCAACTTCGCGACGACTGCCGAAGCGCAATATGTTACCGCCGTTATCGGTGCCAACTGTCTTCAAGGCGCATTCCGAGAGACGCGAAACACAGACAGACACTACGACAAACACCCGTTACGAGCCGTCCCGATCCCGGCCTATGATCCAGCCGACGACCTCCACTCCGAGATCGCACTGCTAGGTGAACGCGCCGAGACAGTCGCCGCACAGGTCCCACTCTTAGGAGGCACCGCCAGAATGCGCACCGCCATAAGAGATGCCTTACGCGAAGACGGCGTCATGCCAGACATAGACCGCTGCGCCAAAGAACTGCTCCCGCACCACGCCGAGTAAGGAAGATGGAGCGCTACGCGCGCACCACATCGTCGCGTCCTTCAACCTTCAACGCGCGATTACGCTAACGACTGACAACGACCGGTCATAACTAGTCGTACACGACTCAACTAACAACTCAAATATCACTCTATCGCGCCATAACTAACGACAGCGAACCGCGTCCGTTATCCCAACGTTACCGACTACGTTATAATCGCTAGCTAAACCGCAACCTTAACTCGTAGGACCGTAAAGTTGGCAAACGGCGGACAGGTCGCCATGCAGCAATGGCTTGACCCAAACATCGAAGACCAGTTGCGCGACCAACTCGAATCGCTACAAAATCAGCGAGTCGGCATGGAAGCCCAGCGCGACAAGCTCAACTCCGACCTCACTTCCCTTCGCGCCTCTATCAGAAAGATACAGGAACTGCTAGGCGAAGACCCGTTAGAGACAGAGGAATTCGAGCAACAACCCGATGCCGCACTAGTCCGCAGCCAGTCCGCCACGCCGGCGCAACCAGACCAACGCACCGAAGGCATCCTCAACATCGCCGAAGATATCCTAAGGCAACGTAGCGGGATGGACATGCACTACTCCGAACTCGCAGACGCCGTTAGCAAACAAGGTGGAAACCTGCCGCAACACGCGAAGTCCAGACATGACACTCTGATACGCATGATGAACGAAGACCCGCAGAGACGCTTCATCAGACCACACCGACGCGGCTTCTACGCCCTCACTGAAGATCATCCCGGCACACAGAGCGTCGGGTCTCGCCGGACAAGAGACCCAGACTGACCCCCGCATTCGCGCCCTGATCGCGCGCAACATCCGCCGCCCGGCTCATCCTCGTGCCGACTCCGCGCGCACATTCCCCCTTCAACTAACTACGAATCACTAGGCGAAAAGAATCTTTAGAGATTCTCTAAATCGCGCTTGACTAACGACATAAATATCGTTACTATGTAGTTAGTAACGATGCGGTAACACACGGCAACGACCGACAGCGACCGCGCTAAAACAACGAACGAGGAGGTAACGCCTATGACGAACAACAACGACAACCACACACCATCAGGCACCGCCGGTACAACACACCGGCGGAGCCCACACAGCGAGTGCTACGGTCGCCCAGTCCAGATCCCGCTCCCCGGAAAGGACTTCAGCATCCAAGACGCAACGGCAGCCCCAGCTGCCGTCCGTCAGCCAGCACACGCAACTCAAGGGGGTGCATGATGGAGTTCGCAAAGTTCGCAACCAATTACAGCATCATCTTCGCTGTATTCGGTGCCCTCTTCTGCCTGTTGATCGCTCCCTTTAACGGCGTTTACTGGTCGCATTGGGTTATCGGCGGGGCCATCCATGCCTTGTTCGCAGCGGAGCTTGTTGCGATAGGGCTCTTCCTCGACGGTCATCGCCCACGCGGTGCGCGGAATACCTTCCACGGAGCCACGCTCATCATATCCGCACCCCTTGCCGTAGCCACAATTGCATTCCTCCCATTGATGCACTGGCCAATGATCGCATGGCTACTGCCAGGAATACTCATTCTCTTCATCTGGATGGTTGCATGGTTTGCCGCTGTTGAGGAAGACGATGACTTCAAGGTTCGCACAACCAAACAGGATCATGTTGACCGCGGCCGGTGCTACTACCGACACTGCGCGGAACCGTCATGGTACGCCATCGCGACCACCGATAAGAACGGTAGAGAGGTTTGGTTTGATCTATGCTTCGGCCACAACTTAGAGTTCCAGTCCGTGTGCGAGGTCAAAATCGGAGAGAGGGACCTATACGACTCCATGTTCAACACACAGCTTGACGTGTACGCAGCGATGCGGTGGATTAGGCGGTGGGTCTTCCACGACTGTGAGGAAGAGGAATGCGGTTATCGCGTCTAACCCGGGGTCCGTACTCCGATGAACGAGCAAGAGAGCCTACGACAGCCCTACGACCGGCGTGGCACCGCCCCGATGAGACACCCGACAACTCAGCACTGACACGTTAGGAAACACACCTATGCAACACACAGACCAATTGACCATCGAACTGCCAATCTTCCAGATGGAGATAATCAAGCGTGCTGCTTTCTACAACAAAGTCTCGCCAGCGCAGTTTGTCGTAGACCAACTAAACATTGAATCGATGGAGTCGTGGTTGAATACACTTATCGCTGATGCCTCACAAGGCTACATCGCCGAACGCGTTTCAGTCAGATGTGAGCGATGCCAATACGTGAAAGTGCTCGGTGCAGGCGCGACGTTATGCGGCCGTTGTCAATATGATTTTCCCGAACCATGCTCCGATGAAGTGCATCAAAACTTCGCGAACCTCTGGGAATCCAATGATGAAGAAAACTTCCATTGCGGCGTATGCAACAAATGGATCGTACGGGAAGACTTGACTCAGAAGGAATCAACTGAATCGGAGCAAGCAACAAACGCGCTCTATGCCGTAAGCCTAAGCTCCGAACCATTTATTTCTTTGAGTTACTTCGTTGAAGTCATTCTTCCTGAGACAGATCCAGAGTTGGCGGCCAGAGTCTCTGAAGGAATGATCAATGGCCTTTCCGCACTCTGGTGCGTTGGCAGACAGGACATTGACGAACTTAGAGTGAAGTTCGAACAATACATCGACTTCTGCAAGAAACAGACACCACCACCTTACAACCTGAACGATGAGTCGGGCACTGGATTCATCAGCCTTGCAACACAGGCGATTGAAGAAATACGACATCCCGAAAGGTTGCAAATCTGATCGAGATGCATAAACGACCGGTCTGAGCTTAGGGGCTACCTCAGCTCATGACATCCAACACCAGATCCGCCTATCCAGGCACCAACAAATCAACCGCCGACAAAACAACCAGAACAACACTAATGCCCATGTCCAAGATACCAACCTGCCTCGCCGCAATACTAACGGCAACCACCGTCGCACTGGCATCATGCACAGTCGATACCGAACACACTCACCCGACTCCAGTCCCGGTGCCTACCACCACACCAGCACCTACGGCAACGCCAGTTGCCATCGCGTCACCGCTACCAATGTCAACTCCAGTGTCCATAGAGTTCCCGACACCCTTACCTACTGCCACGCCGTTCGTGTTCCCATCGCCACTTCCGACCGCTACGCCTGCGCCAACGTCGACTCCGTTGTCGATAGAGTTCCCGACACCTTTACCTACTGCCACGCCGTTGGCGTTCCGATATCCAACGCCACTGCCCACGCCAACTCCTGCGCCCACGTCAACTCCAACAAGCATAGAGTTTCCAACACCGCTACCTACCGCCACGCCGTTCGCGTTGAACCTTGAGCCGATAGATGAAGCCGACAGCTTCGGATGGCTTGATGATATGGACCTGCTGCCGGCGGCGCGTATCGCTGTGCCCTGCCCAGAGCTGGCCGGTACGAAATACGGTACCGCGTGGCATGTGAAAACGGACAAATGGGATGGCCGCATGCTGTTGACGGCAAGGCATGTGATAAGTTGCTTGGATGGTGCGCGATTTCGAGAAGGGGAGGTGTTCTGGCCGCATGATCCTTATTTTGGATGTTGCAACGCCTTCACCGTTGAGGCGGAGGACACGGAGCACGACTTGGCTCTGTTGAGTGTTGCCAATCTGGATATATTGGCTCAAGTGGAAAAGTGGGACATCGCCGATGCACGCACGTCGGTGAATGCGAACATGGAGGTGCGCCAGATCACGACGCGCAATCTCATACTGAAGGCCGGCGACCCCAGTCGCGTCGAGCCGTTCGTCTTGGATGGCATAGTGGCATGGTCCGATGATGCGGAAGTCATACATACCGCTATTGCGAGCATGAGCGGTGAGAGCGGTGGGTTAATCGTCAACGCCGACATGGAAGCGATTGGACTGATAACCAAGGGCTATCCGTCAACCGAAGCTAAGGATACCAGCGTCTCAACAGGACCCACCACGATCTCGACGCACTTCAAGGTTATTCGCCAGCTGCTGATCGACGCGGGCTTTCTAAACCGCTAAACACAAACCGGTCGGTTCTAAATCGCGCACGGAAGCGACACACTGGGTAAATCCCAGGAACGTCCACCAGAACTAAATGGCACGCGAAAGGAGGTGCCCAAATTTACAACCCACAACTCAATCCAACAAAACGATCACCAATTGACCGAACAAAGGACGACAACCAATGCTCAGACTAACGACTACACTAATCACGATCCTAATCGCGACCACCATCGCACTGGCCGCGTGCAACACCGAACACACTCACCCAACACAGGAGCCAATACCGACCGCTACACCAGCACCTACGGCTACACCGGTCGTAATACCGTCGCCGCTACCAACGGCCACTCCGGTAAGCATAGAGTTCCCGACTCCGTTGCCAACCGCAACACCGCCTGCGATACCAACCGCGTTGCCGACTGCCACGCCGATCGCAATACCGCCGCCACTGCCAACTTCAACTCCCGCACCTACAGCCACGCCAGTTGTCTTCCGCTACCCAACGCCGTTACCGACAGCCACACCTGCTCCTACAGCCACGCCAGTGTCCATTCGCTTCCCGACACCACTACCTACCGCAACTCCCACGAGCAGAATATCGTTTCCTCAAGCCGCCCCATTCGCCGGCGTCGATGAGTGGATCAAGAACGGCATCGTCGCCATCGAAACCATATACGAACCGCAACACCGAAACCGACAAGGAACTGCATGGGCAGCGAGCAACTCAAGGGGTGAAGTCTGTCTCATAACCGCCTTGCACGTGGCAGCAGGATACACCGAACGAATCCAAGGACACGACGTACCCATCCAGAAAACGACCCGAATCGTCAGCTCACGAGAAGGGCACCGCGGACTAACCTTTGAATGGCGATCAGTCTCTCCAAACGACGACCTGGCAGTGCTGGCAACCGAAAGTCGAATCAGGCTACCGCTCTGGAACCTCGCATCATCCAACGTGAGAATCAATGTCGGAGACAGAATATTGATGATGGGTTACGAGTTCATAGACGGCGACCCTGTTGAACCATATGTCACGAGCGGAATCATTACGCGCGCGCCCTACTTCTCAAACAAATCCGATGGCACATCTCTGATCTTCTTCGACGCAGAGGCAGACAACGGAACCAGCGGTGGAGTCGTACTGAACACAGAGATGCAAGTCATCGGGATGGTCCTCGGAAACAGAGGACCTGGCAAAACGGTCGGACTACACATAAACGAAATCACCGAAACACTAGAGACACCATACGTGCAGTGCTAACCCCAGTCCGAGGATACCGGGGGCGTTCTCCTGGCCCGCGGTATGTAAGACCGCGGGCCCACGCTCACTCACAACAGACCCGCTCGCGTCAGAACATCCGCGATCGCATCCCGCGCCTCGGCCGTCGGCGGCGCAGTCGGCAACCTCGGGTCCCCGTACTCATAACCCAGCATCGACATTGCAACCTTCGGTGCTCCAAGGCTCGACATCACCACGGGATTCAGCATTGATGCCACCCGTTGCAACTCTACCGCACGCGCACAGTCGCCCTTGAACCCGGCCGACACGATGTCCATGCAGAGCCCAGGCGCAATGTTGCCCAGCAACATGCATGCACCATCGCAACCGATCATCGTGCCGAACGCCAATAAAGCACCGCTGCAAATCCACTTCCTCACACCCGACGGAATCCGCGGGATAACCTGCTGCTCGAACAGAATCGAGTGGTCGGTGATGTAACCAAACACATTATCCAATCCACACAGCGCGGCAATCACCTCTGGCGGAGCAGCAGGGTCGCCACCATATGCGAACGTTTGGTGGATGATCACCACCGGCAACGGGCAACGCCTCGTGACAGAGTCGTAGTAAGTCACCAGAGCATCCGGCGGCATCCCGCGCGGGATACGCAGGCGCAGAAAGTCCGCTCCCGCATCAGCATACAAATCCGCCAAACGCAACGTCTCACGAGTCGAACGCTCGTCAATGCCCGCAATCACAAACTTGCGTCCGGCATGAGACTCCGATATCGTGCGAACTGTATCGACACGCTCCGACTCGCTGAGCATAGTCTCCTCCCCGTTCGCAGTGACCGCCACAAAGCCAGATAGCGGTGTCTCAAGCCACCGCTCAACGTTGCGCGCCAGGGCATCAAAGTCTACTGTCTGATCGCCGTCATCCTTGAACGGCGTAAGCGTGGGCGCAACTACGATTGGCTCCGTTGCACTTGGTATCCTTGACATAGTTATCACTCCTTGAACTCGGTATCTCGCGACACTGAGTGCTTAAGGGTAACCGCTACCAGCTGTTAACATGTGCAAACAACAATCCCCGACTAATCGACAACGCGATTCTGCCGTCAGCCCTAAAGCCATGCGCAAACCTTTGATCATCATTCCGCTAGTAGCATTGGCAACTGTTCTGACCGTTGCCGCCGCAGGATGTGATAGCACTGAACCTGCGACTCCAACTGACGCACCGCCAACAGCCACGCCAACGCCAATGAACACCACATCTCCAACATCTACACGGACTCCCGAACCAACCGTAATTACGGCCGCAACGGCGTCGGAGCTATTGCCGCAGATTGGACCGCAGCGAACATACGAGCTACGTAATACGCAGGAGTGGCTCAACGGCGAGCCGACCACGATCGTAGCACTTAGAGAGGCCGGCCGAGTCGTCCTAGTCGATTTCTGGACCTACACCTGATACAACTGCCAGAACACCTGGCACGCGCTACGGGCATGGCACGCACAATACACAGACCGCGGACTCACAATCCTAGGTGTACATACGCCAGAGTTTGAGTTTGAGAAGGACATCGAAAAGGTTAGAAACGCCGCCACTGAGAACGACCTGCAATGGTTGATCGTCCAAGACAATGATTACTCAACGTGGCGTAGCTTCAACAACCGATACTGGCCTGCCAAGTACATGATCGATCCCAACGGGAACCTCAGATTCCGCCACTTCGGCGAAGGGCGGTACGCAGAGACCGAGCAAGCGATTCGCCTGCTACTAACCGAAGCCGGCAATGATGTCTCGGACATTGATCCAACTTTCACGCTGAACTAACACTGACGCGAACCCCAGCGGTCATTAATCCATCCGCTCGGGCCACAGGTCGACAGACAACAAACGGTCGGTCACCTCCGAGTGCTGCTAAGTCGTTAACTGGATCTGATGCCGCGTGACTGCTCTCTAATGGACCGCCCTCACCAGGTGCCATTATGCCGCACCCGCACAGCGTAGCATCGATGGCGCGCTGTCTAAACCCGTAGCTGCATTACATGCCGACGCTTGCCCGACATACCTACATGACGGAATCCCAAGCCCTCAAACGTCGGCACAAACCCCATGTAACGCCAACTGGGCGAGTCTGGGAGCACAGGATAAGCCTCGATCACCGTCGCACCGTGGGCGATCCCATACTCAATCGCTGCCGCAACCAATCGCTTAACCAGACCAGATCGACGAACATCAGTCAGGATGTAGAAGCACGAAATCGACCACACAACGTCTCCTGGCACGTCTTGCACCTCGCAGTCCCGCGTCCGTAGCCGTATATGTGAAGTCAGAGGCGCAACCGAGCACCAACCAACCGCTACACCGTCGACGTAAGCCAAGATACCTACAGGCACGCCACGCTCAACATAATCGCGTAATCCAGCCCTCTTCGCCGGTGAGTCGGCGCGCGCATACCGAGGCTCCATCTCACGATTCACCATGCAGTAGCAGTGACGCGGACCACCACGACGCTCAAACAACGCCTCAAGGTCGCACCAAGTATCAACGGTTACAGGTTGAAACTCAACGTCCATAGCGACTCTATAATACGCGAACACCCAACATATAGCATGTTGCAACTGGCAACCACGCAGACGATGACCAACACGCACATCAAACCTGAACGCACGACTGACCATGCTGACCTCGGCATTCCCGTAGAGGTAGGTGAGTTCTGGACATCGCGCCAGAGGCAGGGACACAGCCTGCACGAAATCAGCTATCGGGCATGTTTCAAGTCACAACTGCCCGAGTACTTCATACAACGCTACACAAAACCCGGCGACAGCGTCCTGGACCCCTTCATGGGACGCGGCACAACGCCGCTACAAGCCCACCTGATGGGTCGCGTTGGACACGGCAGCGATGCTAACCCGCTATGCCTCATGCTAGCCCGACCACGCTTCAACCCACCCAACCTAGCAGATATCCAAGCCCGACTAGACGACATGCCACGCACGGCTGATATTCCGACCGACGACGAGCCGCTGTTGACCTTCTACCATCCAACCGTCCTGCAACAGCTGATCGCCTACAAGCTATGGTTCGCAGACCGCACAAGCGACGGCATTTTCGACAACACAGACGACTGGATCCGAATGGTCTGCATCAACCGCCTCTCCGGACACTCATCAGGCTTCTTTTCCGTCCGCACAATGCCGCCGAACCAGGCCGTCACCATTGAACGCCAGCGCATCATTAACGAGCGCAACAACCAGACACCCGAGCCGAAAGACATCCCAGCCATCATCGTCCGCAAATCCCGCTCACTTCTGCGGTCCGGCAACCCACCGGCCGATGCGAACCCGCCAAACCTAGCAGTAAGCCAATCCCATGAATTGCACTATGTACCCGACGACTCGATCGACCTGGTAGTGACCTCTCCGCCGTTCCTAGACATCGTCGATTACAAGGGCGACAACTGGCTCAGAAGCTGGTTCGCAGACATTGACACCGACGCAGTACAGATCGACTCCCACGCCAATCCAACCTCGTGGCGCAACTGGCTACAAGACACCTTCGCCGAGCTAGCACGCGTGCTAAGACCCGGCGGCCGCATAGCCTTCGAGGTAGGCGAAGTCCGCAACGCAACCCTAAACCTAGAAGAAGAGGTAATCCGCGCCACCAATAACCTACCGCTAAACCCCGAAAAAGTGATGATCAACCTGCAACACTTCACCAAGACATCCAACCTATGGGGCGTAGGCAACAACACCCGCGGCACGAACACGAACAGGGTTGTGGTAACATAGGAAGGATGATGGCGCAACGAGACAAGTTACCGTTTGAAGAGTTGGTCCGGAAGTTCACTGGAACGACCGTCTTACCTGCTGACCGTTTGAAGGGCGACGCGCGGGAACTGCTGGACAGGTTGCAGGTTGTGGCTCAAAACGCCATGGAAGCGATGAGGGATCGTCCCATCTGTGCCGAGACCCCTAACCAGGCGGGAGCGGAAGCGAAGAAACGCGTCGGAGACGCGTTCTCATCTGATTTCTGGTTCGGCAAAGTTCACCCGAACAAGCGCCAAGGGTATCCTGATTTTTCGATCGCAACGAGTGCCGGCACTCAAGCGTTCGTGGAGTGCAAGACATTCGGAAGGGGGAAGAAGGAGGATACTTTCCGGAGTTTGTACCTCTCGAGATCGATACATGAAACGGTGACGGTGGACGGGTACCACATCGCAATCGGGATTGAGATGAGTCGCTCGGATTCCGATACAACCGAGGGCTCCTTCGTACCGGAAAGTTACAAAATCGTCGACCTACACGGGGTCCCTTTGGCAATCAAGGAAGAGTGGCACGCTAGGAACATTGATCTTTACTCTCTGGACAAGATTCTGGCGACGGGCGCGTAACTCGTCGCGTCCCGAATGACACTCCGCTTAATCTAGTTGGTCCGAGCACCGTCGGACAGCTACCCCGATTAGGCGCAACTCAAGTATCAGTCGATGAGCGTGGGCGCAACGGCCGATATCGCGCCTGAGCTTTCCAATCCAGACACAGTTTCGATCGTGCAGTCTTCAAGAATTCGTTGATTGCCCTTACCACGAAGCCTGCCACGCATCAAGACGTTGACCTTATCTCGGTGCGCCAGCACGGCCAGTTCGTAGTCGGTGCCAGAAATCTCGCATTTGATAGAGGACCGTTTGCCATCTACGTACGTCTCTAGGATAACAGTACCAGATCCAGTTAAGGAGTGCTTTGGACGATTGAGTTGCCGGACGTATCCGAGGTAGCGATCAACGGCCCGCAGGTTGGCCGTTTCTTCTTTCAAGACTTGCGCCGCCTTGGACAAGCTGGTGCTCGCATCGTTCGTAAACGAGAAAACTTCGCGCGCATCAGACCCACGAAATTCACCTGCCCAGTCCATTCGGATGTCGACGACGTCGTAAGGTTCGATCGCCTTAGCCAGAGCATTGCAAAGGTCGGCGCTTACTCCCGCTTGTATACCCTCGATGAAGCCTTCCGACCTGCCATGTTTGACCGCGGTTCGGATTGAGGACAATGCGCTTTCTAGCCTTCTGGTTATCCTCCTGCCCTCAGGTAAGTGGATGTTTCCGACTAGGGAATCGTCGAACAATCTGGCTTGGTCAACTGGCATCAACAACTTGATCACGTAACTACCATATTCGGATTGATCAAGCTTCATCCCTTGGAGCATGCGACTGGCCTGCTTCTTGTGTGCGTCTGTGTAAAAACCAGACTCCTCAATCAACGAACACGCGGTCGCCGTCATTATCGAGTGAACTCCATCGACCAACTTCCGGCCGTCTGCGTATTCAACGAACCTTTGCTCGTTGCCTCTCGCCCTATATCTGACAACGTCCCAGCGGTACAACACCAAAGCGTCGAGTACCCGCGCTACGTCAACACCTTCCGCATGTGAAAATGCTTCGATGAGCTGCCTTAGGATTAGCTCATAGTCAGCAACAGAGGGGGTGTTTGGGACGATTATGTTGGGTTGGGTTTCGCTTTCGTAAAGGTCGGCGAACTCACCAAGACTGACAGTCTTGGACCAGCCATGGGCGACCGCGTACCCGGCGATAGCCTGCGGCTCAACACCAACCAACATTTCTTCGAACTTCGCAGAGGTCATCATTGCTCCCGTTTGGCTACAGCTTCCATGAGTTGGGAAAGTGTGATGTCATCGAAAGGGAATTATATACCTGTTTACCCAAATTGAGTTCAATCGCTAGCACGCTTGGCTTGCTCCAAGTACTTCCAGCGCTTCGGAGGCTTGACCTGTAGCACCTTCTCGGCGATCTCCTCAGGCGTTGCGTCTATCTTCTCTGCCCACGGGTACTTGCGCGGTCGTCCACGCTCGCGCTTGATTGGTTCCTTGTCGTTCATCGGTACTCCTAAATCCGAAGAGGATTCGTCCGCGAGATATGTTCGCGGAGAAAGATCTGGTTTGCCTTGTGCCGCGCTTCATCGAGGTCGATGAGGTCGCCGATGGTGTTTACCGCCATTTCTTGAGCGTGAGCTATCTCATCTCGGTACTCCGCTAAACCTATGCGGCGATTACCCTTGCGGATGTTGTGATGAGGGCACAATGGCGCACGATTGACTATCTCATTGCTAGTTCCCTTCCTGCTGATCGGGTCGATATGGTCAAGGTGGAAGTTGCGCGTCGTCCGAATGACCTTGCCGTCAGGCTTGCGGTTCGCAAAACCGCAACACCAAGCCTCGTAATTCGACAACTCCAACAACATCTCCAGCATCTCCCTCTCTGGGATGACACTTGCCGGGACTTTGAACTTGCGTTCGGGGGGAGTGAAGACAGGAGGTCGAATATCGCTTTTGGGCGAGGTCGCTTCGGGTAACTCCGACGGCCCGAAAACAGTGACTACAGGTTCTGTGCCAATCACTTGCTGATCGATGGTCTCGTCGTTACATCTGAGTAACACCAAATCTTCCTTACCGAACTGACGCTTGAACACCGTCCACGCGCGTGGGTTCATGTCACACGCAATCCAACGTCGACCAAGCATCTCGGCCGCTACACCAGACGACGCACAGCCTGCGAAGCAATCCAAAACGATATCGCCTGGATCGGTACTAGCCTCAATCAGCTTTCGGGTTAACGCTATCGGCTTCTGCGTCGGATATCCAGTGCGTTCCTTTGAGTTGCCCTTGAGAATAGGGACGTACACCACATCTGACTGTTGCTTGAACTCCTGATCGAAGTCAAACAACACATCATCGTCTCGCAGGTCGCGTCCGAGCTCTCTTCGAACCTTCCGCGCCCTGCCGTGTATCAGTCTGTCGGACTTGTGCTTGACCTTGCCCCATAGAACGCGGTTACCCGACAGGAAGCGCTCGTAGCGCACCTTGTATTCCGATTCTGCGCCCCTAATCGGCCTGAACTTGAACTGCGAATCAGTCTTGCTATAGCGGTATATCGTGTCGTGGTTCTGCGGGAAGTTGCGCGGGCTGTTTGACATCTTGCCATAGTGCCAGACGATTTCGTTGCGAAAGTTGGACTTGCCGAAAATCCCGTCCAGCAGCTGTCGGATGTATGAGTTGGCGGTATGGTCGCAATGCAGATACAAGGTACCAGACGGCTTCAATACCCGATGGACTTCGATCAGTCTTATCGCCATGTAGCAGAGATAGGCGGCCGTGCTATCGCCGTGAACGTAGCGTGTGGCATCGATCAATTTGCTGACACCCTGATAGTCTGCCTCAATGCTCTCGATCCATTCCTCATGTACGTCATCTTCCCACGACCAGATGTCCTTGTATCCGGCGTTGGAATAGGCGATACCCTTCTTCCTCGCTTGCCGCTCGTCGTGGATGCCCCATCGATCAAGCAATCTGGTCTCCGTTGACCTTTCGCTATCACTCAAAGGCGGCCGCAATTTGTCTTCGCTGAACGTGTCGTTCTTGGCGAACGGTGGGTCGATGCAAACGAGGTCTATGCATTCATCGTTCAATCCCATCAGGAAATCCAGGTTATCGGCGATGTAAACCCCTCGGTTGACGGCGTTGAAGGGGGCCGCTTCGCTTCGCTCGCGTTCCCCCCGCTTCGCTTCGCTCGCGATTCTAATGCCATCACGTTCTCCTTATTCCCAGGCGTTCCAAGCGTTCAACATGGCAGGTTGACGTGTCTGCTTCGGACCGATCAGGTCGGCCAACGGCAGCCGCTTGCCGACGCTGCCTTGCACCAGAGCGGTCATCTGATCCTCGGTGTCCATCTGGCGGGCGTTGTGCCTGCCGGCGAACTCGTTCGTGTAGCGACCCAGATGCTTCTGGCTCACGTGGTGGAACACGCCTACATAGGCGCGCTTGAACATCGCCCAGTGCGACTCCAAGCCGTTGGTGTGGATCATGCCGTTCACGAACTCCTTGACGCTGTGCTTCACTCGTTGGTGCGGACGACGCAACCCGTCGTAGGCCCGCGCCTCGTCCGTGAATACCAGTGTCTCAGGTTTCGTCCGCTCGTGTACGAAACCTTGCAGAGTGGCGGCGTCGGTGCTGTCGACCGGCATGACCGCTATGCGGTTCGTCTCGCGGTCCCTGATGCCCACCACCGCGGCCTTCCCGACGGGTCCTCGCCCGGCGTTCTGCTTCTTCCACTCGTGCTTGTTGCCCTCCTTCCCGCCGATGTAGGTCTCGTCGACTTCGACCGGGCCGTTGAACTTGTCGATGTCTGTACCCCAAGCCTCGCGGATCCTGTGTCCCATGTGCCATGCCGATTTCTGGGTGATTCCCAGATCGCGGTGCAGCTTCATGCTGGACACGCCCTTGAGGTTCGTCGAGTAGAGGTAGAACGCTATCGCCCAAGACGAGAGAGGTATCTTGGAGTTGTGCAGGACCGTGTCCGTCTTGACGCTGAAGTCCTTCCGGCAGTCGCGGCAGCGATAGGGCTGGGGCTTGCGGGTGGGTCGCACCTGCACGTTGTCGCTGTCGCATCGCACGCATCGCACGCCCCTCGGCCATCGCCGCTTGACGAACCACGCCTCCGCCTTGTCCTCCGTGGAGAACTTGCGAGTGAGCTGAACCAGCGATAGCCCCTTGCGGTGAGATTGACCTGGTGCTTTCTGCGTCATACCCACAATATTAATCGATACTTACCCGTTTGTCAAGCGATTTGGGTAAACAGGTATATAATTCCCCATCGAAACGGTCTGATGTCTGTAACGGCACTTCGACAGAGCGTGCGTCGGGTAAGGATGCAGGCCACTCCTTCGGTACCGTGAAGTACGCGCTCGCCCTAAGAACGATTTCCTCTTGATGCACCTCGATGCACTCGCTCGGCAGTGCAGGGAAATGCACCAATACGAAAATTAGTTTGCCGATCCGATTAGGAGATCGATACTTCTCGTATAAGGGACGCGTCAAACTAAACCCTATCCGGCCGTTCGAACGTAGTCGGAGATTGCTGGTGCCCTTTAACTGGAATTCGAGTTGTGGGTACATGTCTGCTCCACCGGCGACGACCAAGTCTACCCCCGTGCGGTCCTTGCCTGGTTCGTAAGCGTCGAAACCGAGGCGAGCGGCGGTAAGTCTTACATACTCCTTCGATATCACGTCGTGGTAGTCAGTAGGGTTAAGTGCAGGGTTGACAACAACGCTGTCGCGGTCGCTGGCAGGGGGCGGTTGACTCACGTCTTTACCGACCCGCCGGTGTTGACGAAGCCCAACGTGGTATTCGATCCAATCGAGATGGTGTATGCCATCAGATCGGCAAGTCCGCATGCCGAGTAACAGATTCCGATGGTGCGCGAGTCTAATTTTGATGACGACCAAAACAGCATGGTGTAATGATAAGGCGACGACAGGGTAATCCGTGTACCGAAAGAGGTCTCCGTCACTAGTTTACGTCATCTTCAGTCGCAGAGAAGGAGGATCGTCTCGGTATCCCTGTTGAGAATCGTGCAACTAGCCACAGTTCTAACCTACCGAAAGCCTACTTCCACCACTCGATGTGGTCAGCCCACAACTCCAGTGGCATCGACTTGTAGATGCTTTCTTGCGCCCCGTGGTCGGAGATGTGCTCCTTGATCTGGTAGAAAGCACTTGGTTCGACTTCCATTATCTCGAAGTCGTCTTCTTCGCTCATGTACGAGACGCTGTGCGAATGGTTGACGGGAGTTGCATCCGATGCCCGCACAGCTTCCCGCGCCAACCTAATGGCCTCGTCGTGGTTGTACGAAACAAATCCATCATTGGCGAATCGTCGTTGGCTGTACTCTAATGCCTTCGTCATCGCGGACACGGCTTCCTCGATCGCTGAACAATCTGTGCACTGATTCATCGCCACTGTCTCCTTAGTGTCAATTGATGAGGTTTTACGCCGAGGCATGTTACTGCATGAACCTCAACTTCGCACCGACCGCGTCCCTCTGATCTCAGCTTAATTCAACACCCGCAACATGCTCCGCATGCCAGCGCAGTGCCTCGGCGCTCGGCATCAGATTCGCGCCGATTGGCACCTGTAACCGCACACCGGCGAACTGTCGTAACCACTCGTTGCGACTATCGCGCATTACCTCGTTCGCGACTTTTACGCGCAGTTCGCTATCGACCCATACCATCCCATTGTCGAACGACCAATGCAACGTGCGGCAGAGTGCCAAACCGTTCGGCACTACATCGTTGCCACCGTGGGCTACAGGGATGATGTGCGCCGCTTCTACCTCGAAGCGCATGTCGCCACGTCCTGATGAGTGTGCTAGTCCAATCCCGCTGATAGCGCACGATGATTCGTAAGCCGACATTACGCCGATTCGGAACCTGTCGGACCGCATACGACGCTGAGCCTGCGTGAGCCGACGCGACTCCAACGATGTCAGAATGTCAGCGATGTCGGAAGGGTTTGAGTCGTCCGGCTGATCAGTGATACCGAACATTGAGCGATTGGACGTTACCTCGTCGCGCCGCTCGTCATCCAACCAATCCAGAAACTCCGAAGGCAACAGTGACAGCACGGATTCAACCGACATCGACTGTAGATGATACTCCGGTGGGAGATTACGAAGGTGCTTCGCGAATTCTCCAATCCTAGTCGGTCCCACTGAAAATCGACTCTTAGGAACCCGATGGCGTTCGTCGAAGTACAGAAGCCGCGCCGCGCTCTGAACTCCAGGGCTGGTACGCAGACGAGGCCTCGAAATGAGTTGATCGAAAGCGGCTCCATGATCGTTCACAAGTCCGGACAACACCAACTCGTAGTCGGAACCTGGGCGGCTCGCTTGCTCAAGGAAGGCGGCATATGCGCCTTTTAGGAGATGTAGGTAGTGCGAATGAACGTTGGTAGTGGGGATGTATCGTTGAACGTTGCCGATCTTTCTCGAACCGTCCGATCGGATAGGACACAACTGATCGAAGTAGTAGAGCGTCAGCCACTCCCACATTCCTAGCGCATCCAAGGCTCCATCGAATCCAGATTCCGATACCTGCTGGTGGAAGTATCGCGCGAACTCCAACCTAGACCCGAACTCGCGCGGATGAACTTCGACATCTGTCGACTCCAGCGGTCCAGAATGTCGACTGTGCGTGAGTAGCGATTTCGGCGGCGCGACCTCCGTAGTGTCACTCTGATGTCGCGCCAAGTAGTCCCTAAACTCGCGAATCCCGGAATCTGTAAGGCATCTGACTAAGGGCATAATGCCTCGATGCTAGCACCGATGCGAGCCCCCAGAAACACGAACACCGCCCACGCGCACTCTTGCACGCGTGGGCGGTGTTCGTTGCTTTGCTAAGCTGCGTCAGCCTAGCGGGTCATTTCGCAGACCTCTCTAGAAGTCCATCCCGCCGCCAGGTGGCATTGCTGGTGCGCCTGATGGCTCTACTGGCTTCTCGGTGATCAGCGCAGCCGTCGTCAGGATCATTCCTGCTACGGAGACTGCGTTCTCTACTGCCGAGCGAGTAACCTTCGCCGGGTCGACGATGCCTAGCGCGAGCATGTCGCCATACTCGTCGGTCATGGCGTTGAAGCCGAAGTTCCTGTCATCGCTGGCAGAGACGTTCTCTAGAATCACCGCGCCTTCGAAACCGCAGTTCTCGGCGATGATTCTGATCGGCTCGCGCAATGAGCGGGAGAGTATCTGCACGCCAGTCTGCTCATCCGTGTCATCGAAGCTCAAATCC
This sequence comes from Dehalococcoidia bacterium, assembly GCA_965200145.1. Lineage (GTDB taxonomy): Bacteria > Chloroflexota > Dehalococcoidia > Lucifugimonadales > Lucifugimonadaceae > CBDATG01. The sequence goes on along the minus strand of CBDATG010000003.1, from coordinate 502,814 downwards.
GATACCGCCTTCGCAGCTCGGATCAGCACTGTCCCGCCGCCAGGGACTATGCCCTCTTCCACAGCGGCACGAGTTGCCTCTAGGGCATCCTCCACGCGCTGCTTCTTCTCCTTCATCTCGATCTCAGTGCTGGCACCAACGCGGAGGATTGCCACGCCGCCGGAGAGCTTTGCAAGACGCTCCTGCAACTTCTCGCGGTCGTAGTCGGAGGTCGTCTCCTCGATCTGCGCCTGTATCTCCTTCATGCGGCCCCTGATGTCGTCCGCATCGCCAGAGCCATCCACGAAGGTGGTGTCGTCTTTCTTGACAACGACCTGCTTGCAACGACCGAGGTCTTCCAGAGTCGTCGCGTCGAGCTTGCGCCCGATTTCGTCGGAGATGACCGTGCCGCCGGTTAGGATCGCGATGTCCTGCAACATGGCCTTGCGCCTGTCGCCGAAGCCCGGTGCCTTGACCGCTACGCAGTTCAGCGTGCCGCGCAGCTTGTTGACCACTAGAGTCGCGAGTGCCTCACCCTCGACATCCTCGGCGATCACCACGATGTTCTTGGATGACTGCAAGACCTTCTCCAGCAACGGGAGCAGGTCGGACACTGCCGAGATCTTCTGCGAAGTGATCAGGATGTACGGGTCATCGAGAACCGCTTCCTGTCGGTCGGGGTTGGTTACGAAGTAGGGCGAGAGGAAGCCGCGGTCAATCTGCATGCCCTCGACGTACTCTGTCTCGTAAGAGAGCGACTTAGACTCGTCAACGGTGATGACACCATCCTTGCCGACCTTCTCCATCACCTCGGAGATGAGCGCGCCCATCTCGTCATCGTGGGAAGACAGCGTGGCAACGTTGGAAATCTGCTCTGGACCCTCAACGGGAGTGGACAGGCCCTTGATGGAATCGCGCACGGTGCCCATGGCTTTCTCCATGCCACGCTTGATGGCCATGGGGTCAGCACCCGCCGCAACGTTCTTGAATCCCTCGCGGACTATCGCCTGTGCGAGGACTGTGGATGTCGTCGTCCCGTCACCGGCATCGTCGTTCGTCTTCTTGGACGCTTCCTTGAGCAGCTGCGCGCCCATGTTCTGGAACGGCTCCTCAAGGTCGACTTCCTTGGCGATCGTCACGCCGTCGGAGTTAACCTGCGGCGGTCCGAACTTCTTGTCAACGATGACGTTCTGACCACGCGGGCCAAGCGTCTTCTTGACGGTGTTAGCGAGGATGTCGATACCGGCCTTGAGCTCGGATCGAGCCTCCTCTTCAAACAGCAGATCTTTTGCTGGCATTGTTTTGTTTTCCTTTCCTTAGTTCTACTCCCGCAAGCTCGCAATCGAGAGCGGGAACGATCTAGCTAATCGGTGAGAATCGTTGTGACGCTGTCGCTCGCGAACGGTTAGCTGATTACTGCCAAGATGTCCGACTCGCGGACGATCAGGTAGTCAGTGCCACCTTGCGAGTACTCGGTGCCCGCGTACTTCGAGTAGATGACATCGTCGCCGACCGCGATGCTCATCTCAATGAGGTTCCCGTCGTCGTTAGTCCTGCCCGGCCCTGCCGCGACGACTTTGCCCTGTTGCGGCTTCTCCTTCGCGGTGTCCGGGATGATGATCCCGCCCGGGCTCGTTGAGTCGGCATCTTCCGTAGGTTCGATGACGACGCGGTCGCCGAGCGGCTTGAGGTTCAAACTCACTGCTGGTCTCCTCTCTGGTGGTAGGTTACAGGTGGATGGTTGTAAATCGTTAGCAGTCAAACAGCGCGACTGCTAATCCGATAGTATATTACGGAATCGTTAACTGTGCAAACAAGAATTTGGGGGTGTCAATACGCCCTGAATACGAGAGGATGCTGGCACGGGATATCGTTGCTGACGACCCGGTACGTTCTTGGAATCGGGATGCTAGCGGGAGATGGGCATCAGCCAACGAACGGCTTGCCAGTGACGGAGGGTTCGGCCGCCAAGTCGCGACGAATAGCTGCGACGGCATCGGAACTCAGATCCAGCGCGTCGCAAACCGCCGAGTCCAATGCCAACCGCGTGGTGCAAGACGCCATAAGCGGTAGTGGTTCTAGAACCTCGTTGCGAAACGCGTCGAACGTCGCCGATAATCGTGCCACCGTCTTTTCCGACTCGACTAGTGCTCGGGGGATAACCAGTCCATTCAGGTCGGCGATCGAGAAGTTCGGGTATGTGGGTTTCCGATTGCTACGGTCGCCTAGGATCGACAGGACCCCAACCGTGGAGTTCACATAGACCGCTGTTGCTTTCTCGACCGCTTCGGAGTCAACCTCTGACCCTGTGAACCTGCACGGCACCCAAGCCGAGCCGAGAGCAGCATCGTGCAGCACTACCGCCATGGTACGAGTCGTCCGCAGAAACGCCCGAGTCGGAAGCATCAACCTGCCTCTCCGCCCCCAGTAGACGCGTGCTTTGTCAGTACAGCCCGGGCGTGGAGCGACCGCCGTGTCAGTGGTTGCTGACATGCTACGGGTCATGTCAGTCTTGTGGTCCCACAACGCGCGCATCCCTTCTGAGGTCGGCAACGTGCTTCGTACGAAGGTCTCTCGGACAGCCTGACCGGCAGGTCCGACCTCTGCAACTTCGCCCATCTGCAGCACACGAAACATCTCGCCGGACTTCAGCCGTTGGTAACTTTCACTCAGGAACGGCGACAGCCACTGCACAGCACCCCAATCGCCTGACTCCATGCGCGATGCTGGCCAGTGCTGTTCCGTGCCCAAACCCCGCTCTCGTACAGCACCTTCCCGAATCGAGTAGTACAGCGCCATCGCGGCTGCGGGATTCTTCGGGTTGTCAGCCAAGTTGATTACTCGTGTTGCACCGCGCGAGCCGAGCGGCGCGCGTCGGCAGACGATCAGTATCTCGCCTATCCGCGTGTTCTCAGAGAAGTAGATGCGCCCTGGATCGTGTGACGTAACGATCGTCTCGATGTGGAATGACCGAGCCAAGTGTTGACGCATCGGCAATGCCGAAACGTTCGTCGCTATGACCAACGGCAACACGAACGCAACCGTACCCGAGTCCGGCTTGCAAAGGAAGTCCGCCAAATACATGAACGCGCCGCTGTTGCCAGACAGATGCACCGGCGTGCGTGCGAAGATATCCTTCTCGCGCTCCTTGATGCGCCGCTCCTCTTCCGCGCTGAACTGGTCATGCCGCAGACTGTCGCGAGTGAACGGAGGGTTCATGATCACCAGATCAGACGGCGCTACCGACGCGAACTCCTCGTGCGACTCCACCTGCTTCGGTCGGCCGTTGCCGTTCCCGTTGGGCCAGGGCATCAACTTTGGCTGCGTGTCCAGGAACTCCAGCGACCCCAGATAGGCCTTGCCGTCCTCGTCATCGACTCCCAGGAAGGTCTGTCCGATCTTCATCTGGCTGAACTGCGTGGTCGGGGATAGCAGACCCAGCGTCGTCGCTGCCATGTGGGTAGCGGTCAGGTTGATGTCGAATCCGGTCAGCACGTCTTCTATCAGAATCCGCGCGACCTCGTCGGTCTCGCTTCCTTGCTCCCTGATGGCGAGCTCGCGGATACGTTCAGCCGCCGCCATCAGCAAGGTGCCGGTGCCGCACGCGGGGTCGGTTATCTGAAGCGCCGAGACCGCGCCGATGTCGCGCCAATCGCACATGTCTTCGTCTATCGCAAGTGCTGCTAGGAGCGTAGCAGCAGCCGTGGTGGTGTAGAACGAGCCGTCGTACCGCGCGCTGTCGAGCACGGTGTGGAACACCCTGCCGAGCAGGTCATGTCGCATCCCCGCGATGTTCTGGACTACGACGAGCGCCGCCCTTGAAGTGATGCGGACGGCTTCCGAGAAGGCGGGGTTTGGCGTGCAGGCGTTCAGAGCGGCTCGAGCGGTCCTGAAAATCGGCGTGTAATCGGCAGCAAGGAAGAGGTTCCAAGCGTCGCGAAATTCGTTGACTGGATCGTCTGATTGTTCGCAAAGGTGCGCCTGTTTTGGCGGCCAAGCACCTTCGAACGGGACCGACCCGGCGTACCGGCTGTCTTGGGAGGGTTTGATCTCCGCGGTGTGTTCGTCAAGCCGCGCGTGGAACATGACAGCAGTTGCGACAACCAACAATGCCCGCTTGGCTGGCCGGTCCCAAACGTTTGTCCCTCGTCGTCCCCTTTTGCCGGCAGGAAGGTTCATCCCCCGGGCCAATCCTTGCTTTTGTTGGTCGTTCAATCGCTCCACGGCCGCATCGAGGCTGGCCGATAGCGCGGCGGCGGCGAAATCCGGGTTGCCCAGTTGGGCCGGCATCAGGCGGATAACAGAGGTCAGCCGCTCCAGGTCGCCGCTGCGCCACCGCGGAGCCGAACCCGGTTCATCGCGCACGCACCAGAGGAACTCCGCTCCCGGGAGGTTCAGCTCGTTGCTGGATTCCGGGTAGCACACCGCCAAAGCGCAGTCAGCGAGACCCTGGTCGATTCGCTTATCGGCATCTGCAATGGCGGAGCGCCGCTTTTCGGTGGATTGTCCCTGCTCCGCCTCGATCGCGATGCAGGCGGGACCAATCCGCACCTCGATGTCGACGCGCGCCCTGCCTCCGTCCGGGATGCTCCTTGCAACCTCAGGCTTGGCGGCCAGCCCGCCGGACGACAGCAACTTGGCCATGTAGACATTAAGCGTCTGTTCATGTTCTGGATGGCGTGACATGGTGCAACTACGGGCAGGTGAAATCTCAGGTTACACGAAGTTTTCGGTATCTCAAAGCAGTCGTGTCAGTCGGCGGACAGAGCCGCTCGACCGTCCGTCTAAACTCAACTTCCCCGGCAACGGTTTCATCGCCCCCGCAACCGACGCACTAGCGCCACGACTTCACTGCTACGTGATACCAGCGTGTCCCAGTCGCCATCTGCCACGACATCCGCGCTGACCAGCTTGGAACCCATGCCTACTCCGCACACTCCCGCTTCGAACCACGGCCGGAGCGATGCCTCAGTGATGTCAACGCCGCCAGTCGGCATGATGCTGGACCAAGGCATCGGCGCGAGCACATCCTTCACAAATCCAGGGCCACCTACCGCCGTCCCGGGAAAGATTTTTACGATGTCCGCGCCCAGTTCCTCGGCGTTGCCTATCTCGGTTGCAGTGCCGCATCCGGGGATGTATGGCACCTTGCGCCGGTTGCACACCTTCGCAATATCGGGATTGGTTACCGGACCGACGATGAAACTCGCACCGCTCGCGATATACATCGATGCTGTGCCGGCGTCCGCTATCGACCCGGCGCCTAGTATGGCGTCTGGTAGCTCCGACGCGCAGAAACGCTCGAGCTCTGTGAAAACCTCCCACGCATGGTCTCCGCGATTCGTGAACTCCAGAACCTTGATGCCGCCCTCTGCACACGACTCGGCGACCTTACACGCTTTGCCAACATCCCCGTTGTAGAAAACAGGGACTACGCCAATATCGTGCATCGTGTTGAGTGTCTTGAGTTTGGAGTGTCTTGCCATAATCCATTGACCTTTCGCTGAATCGTCCTCAGTTGGAATGCTACATACCAATCCCAGCTGTGTTGACTAGGAAAGTGTTGTAATCTCATAACGCATAACTCGATTATCGCCCTCGTTGTATCTAACCTGCAAGCCGTTGAATCATCGGAGCCGCCGCAATGAATTCCAACCCCGTGAAAAACACCCTCGCTATGGGCAAGCCGTCAATCGGTACGTGGTCGACTTCCGGCGACCCGACCGTGATCGAGACGCTGCTTCACACTTCGGCACTTGACTGGGTAACTATAGACTTTGAGCATAACCCCATTGACGTTTCGACTGCAATCCATTGCCTGCGCGCTGCGAACGGCTCCGGTAAGCCGCTCTTCGCACGTATCCCCAATAACGACCCGACCTGGGTCAAGCGTGTGCTCGACATAGGATTTGCAGGGATAGTCGTCCCTGATGTGAAGAACGAAGACGAGGCCGAAGCCGCCGTCGTGGCAGCCAAGTACAGGCCTAGGGGATTGCGCGGCATCGGGTCTACTCGCGGCCAGATCGTGTACGGTCAGGACTACTACGCGAAGGCGAACGACCTAACGCTAGTAGTCTGCATGATTGAGGATGGGGCCGCTATTGACAGGATCGACATGATCATGGCGGTCAAGGACCTAGACGTATGCTTCGTAGGACCCAACGACCTTGCCAGCTCGCTCGGTGTGCCGACTGGATTGGACAATCAGCACCCTCTACATGTTGAAGCCGTGAGCAGAGTCGTTGATGCGGGCAAGCGGCACGGTGTAGCGACGGGAATCCATTGCATTGACGGCGCAGAAGCCGCGAAACGCATAGCCCAAGGCATGACCTGGTTCCCGATAGGCTCAGATGTGCGCCTGCTGAAAGTGGCAGCAGACCAGTGTCATGCCGACGCATTCGCAGGAGTGCAGGACGCAGATTCAGGTTCTGCCATGTTCTACTGAACAGTCGCACTAACGCCCAGTATTGACCACAACCACAATGTCCGGCCGACTCTCTGGCCGCAGGAGAAACAGGAGCAGACAGATGCCATCAGTCGTAACTTTCGGCGAGATCATGCTTCGCTTGGCCACCATGCGCCGCGAACGCTTCACACAGGCTCGGGAGTTTGAAGTCACATACGGCGGCGGCGAGTGCAACGTAGCAGTCTCACTCGCACATTTCGGAGTTGATGCACAGTTCGTTACAGCCATTCCCGACAACGACATCGGACAGGCCTGTATCAACTATGTCAGGCAATGGGGTGTTGACACCTCCGAGATCCTCCGGCAGGGTAAACGACTAGGCACATACTACCTGGAGAACGGCGCGGCAATGCGCGCTTCCAAGGTCGTGTACGACCGTGCAGCGTCTTCCATCGCGGAGATCGAACCCGGCGATGTCGATTGGCAGCGTGTCTTTGACGGCAAGGATTGGTTCCACTTCACCGGCATCACACCCGCCATATCTGCGTCGGCAGCGGCCGCATGCGACGAGGCGGCACGCATCGCGCAGCAGATGGGGCTCACCGTGTCCGCCGACATGAACTATCGCAAGAACCTGTGGTCACCAACCGAAGCGCAAGCCGTAATGCGTCCAATGATGCGACATGTGGATATCGCTATCGGCAACGAGGAAGATGCAGAGATGTCACTCGGCATTGCCGCTGAAGGCGTGGACGTAACTTCTGGCGAGATTGATGCCACCGCATACGAGCCGGTCGTGAGCCGGTTGGTTGACGAGTTCGGATTCTCACAGGTCGGCATAACCCTCAGAGAATCGCAATCGGCAGATGACAACGACTGGTCCGCCATCTACTACGACGGATCTGAGATACTGCTTGGGCGCAAGTACCCGGTACGCATAGTTGACAGGGTCGGCGGTGGCGACGCGTTCAGCGCTGGGCTTATCTACGGTAACCTGCAACCAGACTGGACTTCGCGCCAGAGGCTTGACTTCGCTGTCGCGTCCTCAGCGTTGGCACACACCTTCCACGGTGACTTCAACCTCGTAACCGTGTCTGAGGTGATGTCTGTCGCAGGCGGCGACACAAGCGGACGCGTGCAACGCTGACATGTAACGAACCCGATACGGATACGTACTACACACGAGATCGAGATTGCCCCATGACACGAACTGACCTGGCACATGAATCCGTAGACCTGTCTGGCAAGGTCGCGCTGGTAACGGGTGCGTCTAAGGGCATCGGCAGGGCCATTGCCGCGGCCTACGCACGCGCTGGCGCAGATGTGGCAATCACGGGAAGGGACGCGGACGGTCTGTCACGCACCGCGGACATTATCACCGGTCAAGGCCGCCGGGTGCATATCTGCCAAGTCGATTTCCTCAACCGCGATGCAGTGACCGCCATCCCGGCAACAGTGGCACGAGAGCTAGGGCGTATAGACATCTTGGTAAACAACGCCGCCATCATCCACCCGAGGATTGATCTGGAGCAACTCGACGAGCAACTCTGGTACGACGTCATTGAAGTCAACCTCAATGCCGCCGCGATGCTCACCCGGCGCACAATCCCGATCATGCGCGATGCTGGCGGCGGTTCGATCTGCAACATCTCAAGCATTGGCGGACGCACTGGCGCGAAGGGCAGGAGCGCATACCGCGTCACAAAGGCCGCGCTGATCAGCCTGACCGAATCGGTAGCCGCAGAGGTATGGTGCGACGGCATCCGCGTCAACTGCATCTGCCCAGGTGGCACCGACACAGAAGGTTACAGATCGGCATTCAACACAGCCGGCCGAGCCGACAACCCAAGACTCATTGCACCCGACGAGATCGCTCAGCTCGCCCTATTCCTTGCCAGCGATGCCAGTAGCGCAGTCACAGGAACCGCCATCGACGCGTTCGGTTCCACCAACCCGCTGTTCGCGTGAGCCTGCCCGGCCGGATGTCAACGGCAGATGGCCTTACCAACCATCGAGCGTATCTTCGGAGAGAGTAACGAGGTCGTCGCCCGGCATCTCTTCGGTCAGTATAGAGATTAGCGGCGCGATATAGAACAGGCGATGCCTACCGAGACGGCGACTCTCGAGGATGCCCGCCGATTCTAAGTCTCGGAGTCGCCGGGAAGCCGTCGGGCGCGTGATGCCTTCAGCTTGTTGCACATCTGCAACCGTGCAGTAGGGACGTGCAAAGAAGATGTCCAACAGTGCGTCTGATGGCGGCCGGGTAAACTCACCAACCGCACGTTCACGAACCAAGGCGCGAACCCTGAGAATACGTCTGATCCTGTAGAGTGCATCCCGCGCAACCTCGGACACTCCGCTCAACATGTAACAGACCCAGGACTCCCATTCGTGATTGAACGTCACGTTGCGCAAGCCCTCGTAGTAGTCGCCCCGGTGTCTGAGGATGAACTCGCTCAGGTACAGGACCGGCGCGCGAAGCAGGCCATGGTGCTGGAGATAAAGGATGTTCAACACGCGTCCGGTCCTGCCATTGCCATCGATGAACGGGTGGATGGCCTCAAATTGGTAGTGTGCAACCGCCATGCGAACCAGCGGGTCCATCGGCGAAGAGTCATCATTCATGAAAATGGCCAAGTCATCAAGCATGGACTTGATAATGACGGTGTTGGCAGGCGGCGTGTAAGACCGTGTTCGCCGATAGGGGTTCCCGATGTACACCTCCTGCGTTCTGATGTCGTCAACCACCGGCTTTATCTGACGACAGATTTCCACAAACAACGCAGTAGAGAATCCGCCACGCGAATCCAACACGCTAGTACCGATATCGAAAGCCGGACCGTATAACAGTGCTTCTTTTGTCGCGGCATTGGCGCGATCCGCCCCCACTGCGCCGTACTGCAACAGCAAGTCGTTCGTCGTTAACACGCCCTCGATAGCCGAACTAGCCTGGACCTCCCGGACGTTCAAGCCCTGCAACAGAAGGTGAGAATCAGGGACCGCCGAGACCAATCCCTTCAGCTCCGCCAACGCCCGGTGCGCCTTGATGCACGCTGTCATGATCGGAGTCGAATCGAGCGGCGGCAGTTCTGTCAAAGACGCAAGCCCGTCGTTGGGCACATTAGGGTTCGGCGCAGACCTGATGCCATCCTTCCTATGTTCGCTACTCGTCATGATACGGGATCAGATGGGACGACTGCGATGGCGGATACATCAGTGGACGAACCTGTCACCATTTGCGATCGCTGGAGGGTTTCGTCGTTGGTCAAGGCATGCCTGCGTTCGTTATCCATCACATCGGAGGGCGAGCCCAACGCCAGGATGTTCTTGGATGGCAGGTCTGCGATTGCGGGCACTGGTAGCCGAGTTTGCGCTTTGCATCGGCGAAGGACAACCGTCCTTCGCCGGTCTCGATGAACGCCAGCGCCCCGAACAGCAGGCTCACCACGACATCTGGAACCAGTGTGCGTTCCCATGCCTCTGTTGAGAAGCCTAGTGGTGCCTGCGACTCTAGCAGTTCGGCTACGCAGGCGTTCAAAGCCTGTTCGTTCATTGCGTTGTCTTGGTCTGCAACTGTTCGATGGTGACTAGCGCGCTAGTAGTCAAGCGGAATTCGAGACCTGGCAGTTCCCAAAGCAAATCTGTCTGGTCAGATGATTCAAGATAACGCCACTGCATGTAAGTCTTTCCTGCTCGTTCCAAATAAGCATCAACCATTGCTTCGCTTGGATTGGGCTCAGGGAACTTGAACAGAAGGATGTCTTGCAGGTTGGTCAACAAATCAGCTTTGACACGGTCGGATAAGCGGCTATAGATGGCGTTTACTTGGTGGCCGACAGGAGACCGCTCGTTCGGGTGTTCTAGGGACCAGAGAGTCTTTAGAGCCTTCTCCAGTGCCATGAACGAATTGACACGGACGAACGTGTGTTGGTGATTCAATGCAAATGCCTCTTGCGTCGACCAATCCGCGCCTAGCTCGTCTTCCAAGTGTAGCCATTGGTCATACACGTGGATGGCGTGCTCTAAAAACGTTCTAATCTCATGCACCGCGAACCTGGCGTCCCATTGCTTTCGTAGAGGGTGTGACCTCGACAGTGGTGGCAGGAACTGCATTGCTTCTTGGGATTGGGTTACCTGCCATAACGATAACGATGTAGTTGAGCCATACCAGTATCCCGTGTGACCATCGTCGCCGTCGTGATGAACCAGTTGGGCGCGGCAGACGTTGAATGACCCGTCCAGCGGTATGGCTTGGGAAACCTCCTCGATCAATGCCATTATTCGTCGCTCATTATCCTGACGCATCGCAACGTTGTTGGCTTGGACCTGTTGCATCATCAAACCTATCGTGTGCATAGGTAGCGTCATCTTGTATCTACTCTGAATCTCTGTTGGTGCCAGCATAGAGTACGCGTTAGACTTAGTTGTTACCGTCCAACACGGAGTCAGCCTGATGGGTTCCAATCATCTGTGATACAACATGTAAAGCATACCCATCATTCTTTTACACGACATGGCTGAGATGAAAAAGAATTTGACACATCCCATCTGCCAAGTAAAGTATATCTCCGATTCCTTTAGGCGTTGCTGGCCTCTTTCACAGGAAGTGAACGATGTCATCGCCTTACGGTTCATGACTGCGCGCCGACCGAGCCTACTCCGCGTCGTTGTCAACGTAGTCCTGGATTATTGCGCGGGCCAGCTTCAGTTCGATGGGAGGAGTGCCTCCGGTGCGTCTGTTGCCGGTCCGGAAGCCCGCCTGTTGTTGCACCGCTAGGAGTGTCTTTGAATCCGATTTGAGCTTGTTGCACGGCGCACACAACAGGGCACGGTTGGTCAACTCGTTACTGCCACCACCCGCCACCGGGTCGATATGGTCCAGTTCCAAGTAGTCTTTGGGGTTGTGGAGGTGCGACACTTGCGGCGCGTAGCCGCATCCCCAACATATGGCACCAAACAGCTTGATCAGGATGTCCTTCATCTCGTCGTAGGTGTAGCGGTTCTTGCGAAGCGTCTTCACACCCGCAACAGTCTTGAGCACCGGGAAGTTCTCGACCGGCGTGGTCGGCCGCGGCGGGACATCAGTGAACACGAAGCCCATAGTAGCAATCAGGTGGCGAGCCTCTCGGAGTCTCTCCGCATCGAACGTCTTCTCGGTCTGGTCAAATGGGATGAATTGCTGGCTCTTGGCGCGGTCGGATGTGTAGAGCAGGCGATTGAGGATGTGCCCTTCGGCATCGGTTCGCCGGTCAATGCCCACCCATTTCCTGCCAAGAATCTCTGCCGCTATGGGAGTGGTCGCGCACCCGCAGAACGGATCGAGGACCCAATCCCCCTTGTTCGTTGACGCTTCGATAATGCGTTTGTAGAGTTCGAGTGGCTTCTGGTCTGGGGATCCGGTTTTCTCGTTTCGCGGAGCTGGCTTGATGTCCAGTATCAAGTCGCGGGCCGGCACACCCCTCTCCGGATCCAAGTACACCTTGCGTCTTGGTATCCGTCCGCGCGCTGGCCAATGGATCAACCCTTGACTATCAAGTTCGTCAAGACGGTCTTTGGTGAAACGCCAAACATCGCGCACACCATTCCATTCAAAGTCGTGTCCGCCGCCGCTAAGCCCGCGTGCGTGTAAGGGCGCAGTAGCATAGCGGCCACGCTCGTCTTGGTCCCGGTATGATGTTGCGAGATACTCGTCCGAGTAAGGTTCTGTCGCCTCGCCGGTCCATGTATAAGTATCAGTCTTCGTGTAGAATAGGATAGTGTCGTGAATTCGTCCCCATCGCTTCGCGTCGTTGTGTGAGCCGTAACGACGCCAGACCAACTCATTCTGCTTGTTCTTTCGACCGAATATCGCATCCATGGACATTCGGATGTACGCGTTGGCGGTGTCGTCGCAGTGGACGTAGATGCTACCTGTCGGTTTGAGTATCCGTCGCATCTCAAGCAAACGCACGCTCAGGAAGCATACGAAAGCCGCCATGCCCTCGCTGTGCGAACGCTTGACCGCCTCTATGGCGTGAAACAACGCCTCGTTGTCATCCCTGATCTCTTCCATCCAATGGGAATGCACAGGGTTCTCCCAACGCCATTGGTCAGGTAGAGGTTCGCCTTCCTGGTGCCACCGCCAATTGTCCTCGTACGATCCTGCGCTGGAGGCCCGGTTCCGGCCGGTGTTGAACGGCGGGTCGGTCGCGATGAGGTCGATGCACTCGTCGTTCATACCTCGCAAAAAGTCGAGGTTGTCCCCGTGAAAAAGAGTTCGGTTGGCGAAGTTAGGCTCAGGCATAGTGGCAGTCTACGCGAGACGGGGTCAAAGTTGCAAGCGCGCGGTGGCGAAGGGTCCGCTAGGGTTGGACGGTCGGGGCAACGCTACGCAACCTTACGCAACCACCGCCGCCTATCGCGAGGCTAACACACGCACCCGATCTGTGATGCCCGCGGACGCGCGAGCGAAGGCTAAGTCAGCGGTCCAGAACTCGCAGTCGAGGTGTTCCGCAAGGGCGAGGTAGTGGGAATCGTAGACCGCACCTTGACTTAGCTGAGTTGCGAGTCTGATGGCTCGTGCGTGGATTGACTCCATGTCGATTAACTCAATTGCGGACGCGACCAGTTCCGTGAACGCCTCCAACGCCTCGTCGATCTGAGACTGACCTCTCCGAACCCTGAGATGCAGGACGTTTGCGAGTTCGTACAAGAGCAATCTAGGAGCAGCGGGTCGGATTCCTGTCGATGACCAATAGTCGCTCAGCCTGCGGGCTTCCTCATAATCCTCTTCCTGCAAAACCCATTTCACAACCAAGCTCGCGTCAACCACGACGTAACTACTCAAGGCCAATCGATTTTTGGATTACGCATCTGACGGATCAGCTCTGTTGAATCGCCTGGCAAGACATGATCCTCAGGTATCCGATCGGCAATCTCCCGAATCCTACGGACAGTCTCGGGTCCGAACTTCGCCGGTGCTTTCGGCGCCTTGGCATCTGCGACAAGTTGCGATCGTATCGCGTCGCACAAGTACTCCGAGACACTCACGCCAGCGCGGTCTGCCGCCCCTTCCAGTGATTTAAGAAGTGCGTGACTGATGTCGAAATTGAGTTGCGTGTTTCCAGATTCCATCACGATGCGTACCCGCCTTTCTTACTCTAACACGCGGCACATCTCAACTGACGCGCTGAGTTGCGAGTTCGATGGCTCGTGCGTGGATTGACTCCATGTCGATTATCTCAATATCGTATGTGGTCAGGTCGGTGAACGCCTCCAACGCCTCGTCGATCTGAGACTGACCTCTCCGAACCCTGAGATGCAGGACGTTTGCGAGTTCGTACAAGAGCAATCTAGGAGCAGCGGGTCGGATTCCTGTCGATGACCAATAGTCGCTCAGCCTGCGGGCTTCCTCATAATCCTCTTCCTGCAAAACCCATTTCACAACCAAGCTCGCGTCAACCACGACGTAACTACTCAAGGCCAATCGATTTTTGGATTACGCATCTGACGGATCAGCTCTGTTGAATCGCCTGGCAAGACATGATCCTCAGGTATCCGATCGGCAATCTCCCGAATCCTACGGACCGTCTCGGGTCCGAACTTCGCAGGTGCTTTCGGCGCCTTGGCATCCGCTACGAGCTGCGATCGTATCGCGTCGCACAAGTACTCCGAGACACTCACGCCTGCGCGGTCAGCCGCCCCTTCCAGTGATTTAAGGAGGGCGTGACTGATGTCGAAATTGAGTTGTGTGTTCCCAGATTCCATAACGATGCGTTCCCGCTTATCCCACTCTAACATGCGGCAGTTTGCATAGGTAACAGGATCACCCCTGATACTCGAGACATGCCGGCCGCTACGGAAATCGGCGCATCCGGTATTCCTGGCCGCGATCTATCGTCTGCTAAACAGATCGGCGCTCATCGTGAGCCCCCCATACTGCGCGCCGCATGCTCCAACGCTGCTTCAAAGTCAACCACCATGGGACCATTCGCATTCAAGGATACCGCCGCCCTGTCGCCACGTATCAGCTCGATCTCGCGCTCCCCGTCTAGCGCTATGGTGCAACCCGCCGCATCTATCTCCATAGAATCTCCCGGGAGCATCTCCGACCATTGGACAACCCGCACATCGGCTACGATACCGGGACCTATCGGCGCGCGGACAACGGTTCCCTCAGACGCATCGGCGCGCCCATCCGTGGCTGGGTCCGCGAAGATGATTCGCAAGCCCTTAGCCTCGAACATCCCTACAGTCTTCAGCCTGCCGCCGATGCTCGATATGCCGATCGAGGTCGCCAACGACGTCGTCAACCAAACCTGCCTGAGCGCGTCCATGTCCCATATCGCCCGGCTACCGATCATCGACTGACGCGACAGCGCGGCATCCACGAGCGCGATATCGCGTAGCTCGCCATTGACGAAGATGTCCAACTTGCACGCTCGCCGGCATGAAGCATCTCGCGCTATCCGGTCGGTCGCAACTACGCCGGCAGCAAGTCCAGCCAATGTCCCCTCGATCAGCCTTGGGAACACGTTATTCGTGCCCGTTGATATCGGTGCCAGCGGAACATCGCCGGCTCCTTTTGCTACCACGCGGTTGGTGCCGTCGCCACCGATCGTTACTATGCATCCCGCTCCTGCCGCACGCATCATCTCCGCTGAACGCGTCGAGTCGATCTGCCATCCCGTCGGCTCGTAGTCCAACAGCTGACATTCCATCGCGCCGCGCCAGTCGCGTATAGCACCGTACGCGATGCCAGATCGATCCGGCATCAGCAGCACCTGCTCCACGCCCATTGCTTCCAAGCCCGCCAGTACTCGTTTGACCGTGTTCGCCTTCTCCTGATTCGATACGACCCGCCCTTGCGCCACTAGTCGCCGTATGTCTTTGCCGGCGGCAGGATTCGCGATGATGCCGACGACGGAACCTCTGGCCAGTCTCCCTGTCATGAGGTAGCGCGACGCGGGCAACCAACCCGAGACTGGCGCGGACCGCCTAAGCGTCCCGCATCCACTCAGGTGACGCGAGGTGGGACGCGATGGACTGTAGGAACTCCGAAGCGGGCGCACCGTCCCAAGCACGATGATCGAACGTCAAACTGAAGTAGCCCATTGAGTGTGGCTCGACGTCCCCGTTTGCATTGAAGCGCGGCTCCTGTTCAACAGCACCGACTCCGAGAATACCCACTTCTGGCGGATTAATCAGCGGAGTGAAGTTCGTGATGCCATAGCCGCCGAGATTGGTCAGCGAGAATGTGCTACCAGACAGGTCCTCCGGTCCAAGTTCACCTGACTTCGCGCGGCGCGCCAAATCCCTCACCGCGCGCGCGAGCTCCAGAGTGGACTTCGATCCAGCATCTCTAATCACCGGCACTAGCAGACCGTTCGGTACAGCAAGCGCAAATCCCAGATTGACCTGGTCGAATTGCAGAACATCGTCACCGACCAGATGCGCGTTCGCAATCCGATGCTCCTTCAATGCACGCACCGTTGCAGCGATTACTAGGTCCTGATACTGCGGACGCACCCGTTCGCGCCGCCAAGCCCGCAACAGCTCGCGCTGAAACGCCACGGCAGGACTTACATCCGCCTTAGTGTGCAATGTGACTAACGCCGCCGCTGCCGATTCCGTCATGCGCTTCGCGATAACACCGCGCATCCCTGTTAGCGGCACCCGTTCAGCCGGCTCAATACCCAGCTCGTACGCGCCAGATGCTCCGCTTTCTGCCGCTGCACGAACATCGTCTTCCGTGATCCTCCCGCCAGGGCCGGTGCCAGATGCGATTGACTCGATGTCGACTTCAAGCTGCTTTGCGAGCCTGCGCGCCCGCGGCGTGGCAACCACCTTGCCGCCTACTGCACCGCGTCGACGCGAACGCACTCCAGAACCTGCAGGAGCCGCACCAGCGTCAGCTGCACCAGACTTCGGCGCCACTTCTGGCAGGTCAGACTCCGTCTCCCCCTCTAGCAAGATGTAACCTAACACCGTGCCAACCGGTACAGTCTCGCCCTCGTTGATCGCTATCCTGCCCAGCGCGCCGTCACTCGTCGCCTCAACCTCGGCGTTCACCTTCGTCGACTCGATCTCTACCAGCGGGTCGCCCTTGGCCACGGCATCCCCAACCGACTTCAGCCACTTGACCACCTGGCCCTCGTTCATTCCCATGCCCCATTGCGGCAGGATTATGTTCGATGGCATTGGCTTATCCCTCAGTTGTGTTCACAAATCTATGCATCGTTGACATTCAGCATGCCAGTAGTCAACGGACGGCTGGCATCTATGTTACCAACTGACCGCCAACGGTCAACCCAACAGCGCATCCGCCATCTCGCCGAAGTCCGCAACCTCCAAGTCCGGCAGATACTGGTCATCTGTGTCCTCGTATGGGACCAGCTCGCGGTTAACGAAGATGCCACGCAATCCGCACGTTCTTGCGCCCATGACATCGAACGAGTTGGAAGAAACCATGATGACCTCGCCAGGCTCCAGCCCCAGCAACCTCGTCGCGCTGCGGTAAACACCCGGATGCGGCTTGAACGATCCAGCCACTTCAACTGAGATGACATCGTGGAAATCAAACCTGATGCGGTTGCGGACTAGATGATCCAAGAACCAGGGATTACCGTTCGACAGCGCAACCAAGTCGAAGTGCTCGTCCAGGCGACGCAGGCCGTCAGCAACATCCGGGAACGGATTCAGCTGTTGCCAACCGCGCATGAAGTCATCTACCTCATCGTCGCTGGGTGCCAAGTCGTTCAACTGTGCCACATAGACGAACGCCTTCCGCGCAGTCTCAAGATACCCGGTGTGACCCAGTTGCACCAACGAATCCTGATACTGCTCGATCCGTTGCCTATGACGTAGCTGCCCCCAGAATGCAGCGGGATCGACTTGGTCGAGAGCATCACGCCGTTCAACGAACTCCGCAATGTAAGGAGTCAGACTCCCTCCTAGGTCCAGAACGGTTCCGAACAGGTCAAAAGTTAGGGCTTTGCAATCTGAAAGGTTAGGCATCGTGATCAATGTTGTCTGGGTCAGGACCAGGAGTGACTGGCGGGTGTTGCAACCTCATCAGGATTAGCGTATATCACAATGCTTTGACATCGTGAACACTCGGCCTTTCGGCGCGCACCGACCGCGCCGGCGGAGGCGGTCGGACATTCAGGACCGTAGCAGTTCCAACGCGTAGTAGCCCCCCGTCAGGACAATCGCCGCTACCAGTCCCGCCGCCAAGTCATCTAACATGATACCGACACCGTTGCCTATCTGTTCAAGCCGCTTGATGCCGAACGGCTTCATGATGTCCAGGAGCCTGAACGCGACGAATGCGGCAAACATCCAAACCGCCTCCAACGGCAACGCTACGACTACCAGCAGCTGACCCGCCACCTCGTCGATCACCACACGTCCCGGATCCTCCTCTTCATCACGTACGGCCACGACACGACCCGCCCAGACACCTACGACGCTCACAACAGCGACTACGACCATCACCGTCGCGCCGCGTATCACGATGTCATCTTGACCAACCGTGGATGCCATGAGATAGTACGCCGCGACCGTCACCGCGCTCGCCAATGTCGCCTTGGCGTACGGCGTCAAGTAGGCGACGTACAGCCCCGTCGCTAGCAGGTTGGCGAGCCAGTACAACCGCACGAGTGCGCTACCCCGATCACGCCGGCCGACATCACCCGCCGACGCGCCGAAACCACTCCAGCGTGTCCTCAGTCCGGACCGATGGGTGATACTCTGCACCTATCCAGCCGTCGTAGCCTGAAGCATCCACCGCGGCGAACACGGCATCGTAGTTGATCTCTCCAGTGCCAGGCTCGTGACGACCAGGGTTGTCTGCGAACTGGACATGCCCAATGCTCGGCAGCAACAGATTGAACGTCTCGATCAGGTCGCCTTCCATTATCTGCATGTGATAGAAGTCATACTGCAACTCAACGTTCGGATGCGCGGCATCCTTGATCGCCCTCATGCCGTCCGCCGATGTCGATATCAACTGTCCAGGGTTGTCCCGTGTGTTGAGCGGCTCCACGAACGCCTTCACGCCCTCTGACGCCAACGCGTCCGCCGTATAACGCAGATTCTCTATGAATGTGTCGTACGCCTCCGACGCTTCGATCCCTTCCGGGAGTTGACCCGTGCCAGTGTTGACACCCACACAGCCTAGCTCAGACGCGTATCGAACTCCGAGCTCGACGCGTTCGCGGTACAGGTCGCGCTTGGATGCCAACAGTGGCAGATTATTCAACCCCGTGTCAGGATCCGCGACAGGCATGTTGATGATCACATGCTCCAGCCCGTGCGCGTCAAGCCGACCCTTGATGTCTGCCACGCTCTCGGAGTAGGGGGCCTGCACCTCGATGCCCTTGAAACCCGCACGCGCGGCAGCATCGTAGCGATCCAACAGCTCATACTCGTTGAACATGAACTGGATGTTGGCGTTGATTCTCAGCATGTCTGTCTGTCTCCGAAGCAGTGATGATGATCAGTAAACGGCGGCTCGTAACATGGGCCGATGCGATAACGCACCGCGCGAGTTGGTGTTCTGGGGTCTCCACATAGGCGGGCATGCGACCCGCTTGAAGACGCTACACAGGGTCAATGAACGCGACAGCAAGCGCAATCGCGCCTACGGACGCTACGGTTAAGACAATCATGGCAACTATCGACATCTGCTGTATTCCCGGTTGGATGTGTGTTATGCGTTGGCAAAAAAACGGACTTAACTGGTCGCGCCTAGAATTGATGACCCAGGGCGCGCGGTTAATCCTGTAAAGCATGATATACCTTAGACGTTTCTGATGTGACGATACCCACTACACGAGATGCGACTTGAAGATGTAATGACGCGGCCGGTGCACACGATCACCGCCGAACTCTCCGTCGCACATGCGGCACAGAGGATGCGCGACCTCAACGTCGGTTCGCTCGTCGTCGTACGTAAGGGGGCCGTTGAAGGCATTATCACAAGTTGGGACATCGGAGTCGGTTGCGTTGGCGGCGGCGAAGACCCGTGGTCCACTCCCATACTGTTGCACATGAGCAGTCCCGTTCACACCGCCGTGCCGGAGACCGATGTTCTGGAAGCTGCAAGAGTCATGGCACAGCGCAAAGTTTCTAGACTGCCAGTGGTGTCAACGGATGGCGAGTTGGTAGGGATAGCGACGTTCTCCAACATCAGCCGTGTGATGCAGCAACTTGCATCAGACCTGCTGACCGGTTGGGACCGCGATCCGAGCATTCGCACCGCGGCTCCCACGGTTGAAGGCTAGAGGGCAAATCCACTATGTTTGAGTCACTATCAGAACGCCTAAACGCCACGCTGGCCGGACTAACCGGCAAGGGAAGGCTCTCCGACAAGGACATTGAGACTGCGTTGCGCCAAGTCCGCATGGCGTTACTCGAAGCCGATGTTGATTTCAAAGTGGCGCGCCAATTCGTCGCCGATATCAGGGAGCGTGCAAAGGGCGCAGACATCGCCACTTCGCTGACACCAGGACAGACCGTCATCAAGATCGTCCAGGCGCAACTGGTGGAGATACTAGGCGGGTCGCACGCAGAGCTCCAGCGCGCCGACTCACCGCCGAGCATCATACTGCTAGCAGGACTGCAAGGCGCAGGAAAGACGACGACGGCTGCCAAACTCGCGCTCCACATCCAGCGCAACCTCAAACAGACCGCCATGCTAGCAGCCTGCGACCTGCAACGCCCTGCCGCAATCGAACAGCTACTGACGCTATCCAAACAGGTCGGCGCACTGTCCTACAGCGAAGACCCGCGCAAGACAGACCCCGTAAAGGTCGCCAAGAACGCCGTTACCGCCGCGACACGCCAGAACTGCCACTGGCTGTTGCTAGACACCGCCGGCAGACTCGCTATTGACGACGACCTGATGCGTGAGCTAGCCGACATCCGCGATGCTGTTAAGCCCTGCGAGACGCTGCTCGTGATGGACGCGATGACGGGCCAAGACGCGGTCAACTCCGGCGGCGAGTTCAACCGCCAGATCGGCATCAGCGGAATCATCCTAACCAAGATGGAAGGCGATGCAAGAGGCGGCGCAGCTCTCTCAATGCGCTCCGTCACCGGCGTTCCCATCAAGTTCGTCACCTTAGGCGAGCGTCCGGAGCAGCTCGAAGAGTTCCATCCCGAACGCATGGCGCAACGCATCCTCGGAATGGGCGATGTCACCACGCTGATTGAGAAGGCGCAGCGCGAGATCGACACCGACAAGTCCAAGGAGCTAGAGCAACGCATCCGCCGCAATGAGTTCGACCTGTCCGACATGCTCGACCAACTCAAGACCGTCCAGCGCATGGGACCGCTGTCAGACATACTAGGCATGATACCCGGCTTCCGCGGCGGCTCCAACATCCAGCAGAACATCGATGCCAAGCGCATGAAGCATGTTGAAGCCATAATCTGCGCCATGACACCGGCAGAGCGCGCTGACCCGACCATCCTAAACGGCTCCCGAAAACGCCGCATCGCCAGAGGCTCCGGCACAAACGCCCAACAGGTGAACCAAGTATTGGCGCAGTACCGTAACATGCAACGCATGTTCAAGCAACTAAACAACGCCAACAACGAAAAGGATGTGATGCGAATGCTAGGCGGCTTGCGATAACGGGATTCACCTAGATAGGATCGCCCAAAGGTGACTCTCCCGCAACGAATAAATTTCCGCAACTCGCGCTCCACTGAAACGATTCTTGGTATACAATAACGAAAAATCAGCACACGAGGAGCCGCCATGTATCAACCAGTATTCGACAAGCAACGCTTCAAGGCGTTGATGCTCTACCTAGCGCACGAGAACAGAGACTCCGAAACGTTCGGCCTGACCAAGTTGAGCAAGCTGCTCTACTACTGCGACACGCGCGCCTTCGTCCGCACCGGCAAGTCAATCACGGGGTCTGAGTACCTGAAGGAAAAGCGCGGACCGTTGCCGAGGCATCTCTATGAGACGATGCGGGAAATGGAAGCCGAAGGCACCGTTAGGACAGAAACCCGCCAGGCTGGTGACTTCACCCAGTGGCGCCTCGTACCACTAATCCCAACCAGTAAATTCATCGGACAGTTCTCCGAAGCCGAACGTGAAATGATCGACGAGGTTGACCGCGGCATGCGTGGCATGACCGGGGCGCAGGTAACAGAGTACTCCCACGGCGAAGTCGGATGGCGGGTCACACCGGAAAGGGAGCCCATCCCGTATGAATCCGCATACTTCGTGTCCACGAATGACCTCGACGCGAACGAGCTCATAGAGGCCGTCATAGCGGAGTGGGAGCGGAACTGAGTGTCTATCCGCGCTTAGCCATCAGAGGTGTCAAATTAGATTCGGCATGGAACGCTAGACGAACCGATACTGGGTCCCCACTTGAAAAACCAACATGTAGCATAAGGCTATCAACCTGACTCGGCGGAAAGGAACCGACGCAATGACAATCGCACACCTACGCATATACACCGTCAACAAGGGACAGATGGACTCATGGCTCAAGCTCTTCCGCGAAGAGATCGTGCCGCGAACCGAAGAGGCGGGTATAGAGGTCGTAACACACTGGGTCAACGCCGAGAAGTCACAGTTCATTTGGATCCGAGCATACGGCGACTCCGAGGCAGACATCGAAGCCAAAGAGGCAAAGTTCTACGGCAGCGACTGGTGGGCGGCCAATGTAGACCGCGTCCGCGGCCACCTAGCGCACAGGGAGATAATCCAGATCGAGAGCGTGTGAGCGGGTAATGCCACAGAGGCCTGAGACAGGAAGAGTCTGCCTGGACCGAGCACCTGCGATACTGCGCGACCACAACATGTGACACGGATTAGGCGTGCCCATGACGAAATCCGCATCGCTGTTGCGTACGAGCTTGACAGCTCAACCACGCGCACCAAACGGTACGCACCGAATGCAACACAGAATCAACGAACGGGCGATAAACGGCGCCCTAGCGCGGGTGCTGACCGATGAGGCGCATCTTAACGTCATTGGTGAAGCCACCAGTCCCGGTAGCGGTGGAGAGGCACCCGACCTGCGGGTACAGCCGCATCACGGCCAATTCAGATGGGTATCGATCGAGGCCAAGGTTGGAACTGGGACGAGCCAACGTAGAGCGGCGATCGCCGACGCGGTCAGCCGATTGACTTCCAACGCGAACGCGTACGCCGCGATTGCCCTTTGCTACCCTGATGACATCGCCAGGCGGGCCAACAACTCGGCGATGGCGCGCGCCTTGAGGTCGTCATCGGAGCTCGAGTTTGTCGAGGTGTCGGAGGACGGTCCGACGGGCGAATGGTACCGCGGCGATTGGCGGAATCTGGCAACCGCGATCGTTTACGCCGGCGATGCAGTCGCGAGTCGTCTGGTTCAAGACGTCGACAGATCCATAGTTCGCGCCGTCGACAACTTGAGCTGCGAGGACAGGAAGCGCATGGCGTTAGCTCTTGACTTGCCGGGAGACTCGATTAAACCGCCGACGAACGGAGGCGCGGAGAAGCAGCTGCAGGCGGATAGGGAATACGTCAAGGCGGCAAAGATAGGTTGCATGTTGATCATTAACGGCATGGTGTTGCAATCGAGGCTGTTCGATGCCAATGTATTCCTCGAACACGGCCTGCGTGTGCCTTCTCTAGAACTTTGCATCGTGCAATCAGGTCTAGAGCTCAAGGAGAAACTCACCGAGATCTGGCACATTATCCATGACATTGACTATCATCCCATCTACAACGCTGCGATTCAGGCCTTGGATGCGATCCCAGGAGGGAAGCAAGGCGCAGAGTCTTTGAGAGAATTGGCATCCGCCGCGGGCAAGGTGATCATGTCCTCACCCGACATCCGGTCAGACCTAGCAGGACGCATCTACCACAGGTTGCTAGATACAGCGCCGTTTGACGGCAGCTACTACACCAGCACTCCCGCGGCCATACTGCTCGCGCGCCTTGCTTTGACTAGCGACGCAGTCGATTGGTCGGATCTAAACGAGATTGCGAAGTTGCGCGTATGCGATCCGGCGTGCGGCACGGGTACGTTGTTGCTGGCAGTCGCGCAAATCTGTCGCGAGAGAAACTTGGTATCCAACGGCGGCGGAGATTCCAATGAGCTCATGCAGCTGAGCATGGTCGAAGACGTGCTACGCGGCATGGACATCAACCTGTCGGCAGTTCACTTAGCCGCGTCGATGCTCGCGCTGTCGGATCCAAGAGTCGACTTCGGCAAGATGGGTATTTACCGTGCCAAGTTCGGAGTCGAGCGCAACGGTGGAGCCAACGGGTGCAAGGCTTGGCTGGGTAGCTTGGAGCTGTTGCGTGGTAATGAACCAAGGTTGCCATTCCCAGATTTTCAGCGTGCGTCAGATAACGGCGAGGAGGATGAATACCCCGACCTACACGGTAAGTGCGACTTGGTCATCATGAATCCCCCCTTTACGCGTGATAGCTTGCGACATGACCAGCTGGGCAGTGAGGATGAGGCAGAACTGAAAAAGGCGGAAGGCGCGTTACTTGAACAACTCGGTTCCAGTTGGTTTACCGATCGCACTAGCATAAGCCCGATGTTCACGTTGCTCGCCGATGAGTTGTGCAAGTTCCGCGGGTCGACGTTCGCCAAAGTCATGCCCTCTACCGCTGGGACGAACACATCCGGATTGCAAGAGCGCATCTTCTACAACGAAAGGTGGCAGGTCGAAACCGTTATCACAAGCCACGACCCAAAGCGGATCTACTTCTCAGAGAATACGGATATCACCGAATCGCTGATGGTCGCCCGCCGCCGCGAGAGCGGTCAGGGGCCTCAACCGACTAGGTTCATCAACTTGGCGACTAACCCAGCTTCGGCGTTTGAAGCCCTGACCCTCGCCGCGGATGCCGAACGCGGCGACTTCGCCAACTGGGGCACCGTCTACTGGAACTCAGCCGAGCACATGGCCGCCGGTGACTGGTTACCGATGCTGTTCTACAACGGCGAGCTGACAGACGCGGCGCGAAGCCTACGCAACGGTTGCGAAGGGCGATTAAGACCGTTGGGCGAGATGGCAAGTTTAGCGCCCGGCGGACGATCAGTCAGGGCCGCATTCCGACGCGTACGGGTGCGCCAGAGCCCCGATATGCGCGCGCTCTGGGAACACAAGACCTCAGAACGCACAACAATGGCGGCAGAACCAGACAGCTTCATCGCTCCGAAAGTCGGCGAAGAATCGGCGGCCGCCGCAAGATGGGCGCACGCGTCAAGGCTCCTCATAGCCAATCGATTCAGGTGCAACCTAACGCGGATTACATCGGCCTTGTGCGACACCCCCGTGCTGGGGTCCGCATGGGAGTCTGTTACCCCTAATGACTTTTCGCTGGACCCAGATACTATCGCCGCGGCATGGTGCATATGGTCCAACTCCTCGGCCGGCATACTAGGCATGTTAGCGATTAGACAGCGCGACTTCACATACCCCCGATTCTCCATGGACGGCCTGCGCTCACTGCCATTCCCGGACCCAGACACCGTCCCTGGCGCAATCACGGCGCTAGCATCTGCCTACGACGCACTCGCAGAGTCAACGCTACTGCCATTGCCGCAAGCTCACGAATGCGCAACCAGAGCGGCCATAGACAGCGCAGTAGCAGACGCACTAGGCCCAGACCTAGCAGACATACACAAATGGCGCGACCTAATCTCACACGAGCCCAATGTCAGCAACCGCCCTGCAGAAGTAGCCACAACATAGCATCCTGCTATATCATGTATATCCCTGTGAATCCCATATCCCTGTGAATTACACTCCCATACCGCACTGGGCCAAGATACCCCATGGCATCTGGCTTCGCGAAGCGACTTCCATCGCCGTTGACTCGCAGGACAGGGTGTATGTCTTCAACCGTGGCAATGTCCCTGTGCTCGTATTCGACACCGATGGCAACCTCATTGATTCCTGGGGCACCGACGACCCTGATGGCGCAGACAGGATCACCGTGGACCCCTACGGCAATGCGCTCCAGTTCTGGAACACCTGGTTCTGGCGCCCGCACGGCATTTCCTGCGACCACGACGACAACCTCTGGCTCGTTGACGATGTCGGCAACCAGATCCACAAGTACTCGACCACCGGCGAACTGCTGCTCACCATCGGCTCCGGCGAGGCGGCGCCCAGACAGTCCGGCGACATGTTCAACCGACCGACCGACGCAGTGGTCAACCCCGCGACAGGCGATGTGTTCATCACCGACGGCTACGGCAACTCTCGCGTCCACCGATTCGATGGCGACGGCACTCACATCCTCTCATGGGGCGAACCCGGCACCGACGACGGTTGCTTCAACCTGCCACACAACATCGCAATGCTTGACGACGACCTGGTCATCGTCTGCGACCGCGAGAGCCACAGGTTGCAGGTGTTCACCACCGACGGCAGCTTCGTGCGCCAGTGGCAGGTGCATAAAGCCACTGCTGTCTGCGTCGTAGGCAGGGGCGCAGACGCTACGGTGTATGTTGGCGAGCAGGGTCCCGCACCTGTCCAACGCGGCGTCGCCAACATCGGCAATCGGGTGAGCATATACGACTGGCACGGCAACATGATCGACCGCTTCGGCAACCCGCACTTCGGCCAAGCTCCAGACCAGTTCCTGTGGCCGCACGGCATCGCAGTAGACTCCCGCGGCGATGTCTACATTGCGGAGGTCGCCTACGTGGAGTGGGGCAGGAACCAATCGCCGCCAGTAGACAATCCCGCCAGCCTGCGAAAGTGGAGGATTAACACGGATAGGCAGGATGATGCGGGATATTGCAGGATGTATTAGGGTATAATCCGATTAACATGTAATATACTGGTTATCTTGGCATATCCTGTCTATCCTTGTGCAATCCCCTATGACACGGTTAGTTCTAGTTGGCGCAGGCGTTCTGCTGTTGGCTTTGGCGGCGTTTGCCAGTAATCTCAACTACTCGGCAGCACAGACTACGCCGACCGTGCTGATCGACTACGACCTTGACAATGACGGGCTCATAGAGGTTCGCACCAGGCTCCAGTTCCGGGCGATACACCAGGACCTTGACGGCGACGGTACCGCGGTCAATCTGGTCACTTTGCAAGGGAGCCAGCCCGCTTGGACCACGGCTTATCCCGACGCGATGCCGAACGCCGGTTGCCCGCCGCGCGACCACGACAACGACCCGGCTACCGACGATGTGGCATCCTGCATCGGTTACGAGCTGCTCAACGACATCGACTACGCCGGCAACACCTATCACCCGCTCGGGTGGACTGTGGTCGATGGATCCTGGGTCACCGTGCCCTTGACCGCCAAGATCGTCGGTAACGGGTTCCGGATAATGAACCCGACAAAGTCCGGTAGTTACGCTTTCACAAGCCTGATCTCAAATGTTGGACCCACCGGATCGGTTGAGGGTCTCGGCCTGGTCAATCCAAACTTCTGGTCGCAAGGCGGCAACGGCGGAGGTCTGACTTGGCGGCTCTCCGGCCTCGTTACCGGCAGCTATGTCGAAGGCGGACGCCTCAGGCAATGGGAGACAGGTGCAATCGCCGGCCAACTCCAGGCTGGCGCCGACTTCGCCGGCACGATAGCACACTCATACGTCCGCGGACCAAACGTGGGACAGACGCGCAGAGAAGGCGGACTGGTCGGCGAGATGTGGGACGACGACGGCACAAACAGGCCCCGGTGTCTAAACAGCTACTTCTCGGGACAGATTACAGCCAACAACGGGAACCGGTCAAGAGGCCTGCTCATCGGCAAACCCGGCGGCTCACGGTCAGCCATCGAAAACTGCTACGGCGACAACACTAGCAGCTCGGGAACAAGCCACGCTTGGCATGGTGCGAGCAGCGCAGACAATGCAAGATACACGCGCTCGAAAGCACAGCTGTCCGAGCCGACAGGATACTCCGGACCGTTCGCACTATGGGACGACTATGCCGCCGATGGCACCGCACTGGAAGACTCAGTGCCGCGCAGCGACTTCTGGCACTTCGGAGACACTAACACTCTACCCACCCTAAAAGGATGGGGACACGACCACACAATACCTCCTGCACGCGCATTGACGGGAGCCGACATGGTCAACCTATGCGAACGCACACTCGCAGTCGCAAACGAGATCATCCGACACCTACAGGATGACGACCGACGGTCCGGTGTCACCACCACTCCCGCGGCGGTAACCGCACTGACACCTTGCACATCCGACAGAGACACGCGTAGCGTCTCCATCACAAACCTGACAGACCTCGTCGTAACCAGCGCGTCAAACACGTTCAACCTCAGCCCTGACAGGACGCTCCCGGGGTCAGACCGTCTCACGACGTTGGATGCCAATGACTTCGCCTACCTGCCGAACGCGGCGCACTTCGACCTCGGCGGCAACGACCTTGAATCGATCCCAGCGCGCCTGTTCCAAGGCATCCCGCTCCGCTGGCTCGACCTGTCGAACAACAAGCTGACAACGCTTCCGGCGGACCTATTCGCCGGTCTCGCAGCTGTTACGGAGACTACAGGGAACGCGCTGTTGCTGAACGGCAACACGCTCACCGAGACAGGAATCCCAGAGCGGCTGTTCGACACCATGGGACACCTGAACGGTTTGGACCTCTCCGACAACGCCATCACACGCGTCAACACCCGCTGGTTTGAGGCACTCAACAACCTGGGTCGGAAGGCTGCCACCAGCCCGCCGTACACACATGCTCTCGGACTGCAACTCGCAGACAACACCATCACAGAGCACTACTACGCCAGCAAACTCTTCACCGGCGTGAAGGAAAACAACACGGCATACACCGGCACTACCGCCGGAGATACGCTCCGCACTGCGATAATCGCCGCCATCACAGCCGCAAACGCTAGCGTCGCAAACCTTGACTTGGCTTCAACCGACCACTGGTTCAACACCACCAGCCCGCCGGCATATCAAGCATCCTCTGTAACGCAGTGTCTGACAACGCAGACGGCGGGACCAGGACGCGGCGACTACGTTGATGGCGAAGTTCCCGAGTGCCAGATACAGCCGCACTGGACACCGCCGCACAAGTCAACCGACTCCGCCACTGCAACGCCGTCGATCACTGCGCCGACCGGCAGCCGTGGCATGATATCAATGTCGGTCTCCCACACAGCCAGCACCGCCTTCGTCGCGTATCAAGTGCGCTACAGGGCATCAACCGCTGATCCATGGACTCCGTGGCAGGTGGCACCCATCACACTTGCCGCTGGCACCAAGTCGATCACATCCCAAGCGTTGGATAGCGGCTTGGCGCACCAGGTAGAGTTGCGGTCGTTATCCACGACTGGCCCGCCGAGCCTTGCAGCCACGACGAGCATCACCACGACGGCTGCCAACTGGCTCTCTGGGTTCAGGGCGTCAACCGGCACCACGGCGGTCGGAACAGTCGCGCTGAACTGGAACGCCGTCAACACATCATCCCTGCCTACCGGCCACGCCGTGACCGGCTACTACTATCGCTACAAACCGGAGTCCGCAACCCTGTACGGCGGATGGCGGTCCGCCGGCACTGGCACCAGCTACATCGCCACGGGACTCGATCCGGGCGTGACTATCGACTTCCAGCTGGTGGGTGCCATCGACGACGAGGATGCCGACTCAACGCTTGACTACTTCACGAATCGCGGTGCTGCCAGCGCGACACCGCTACTTGCGCCTGCCGGATTGAGTGCCGCCGGCGGTACGTTGCCGGGAAGCATCAACCTGACGTGGATGCGACAGACTCTGGCGACCACTTCGCAGGCGAAGTTCCAATATCGGCGCAAGCTGCGTACTGGGAGCTGGTCTGGCGTTGCATGGTTGGATGTGCCAGACGGCGACGACAGCGGCCCACATGTGCACGACGAGACGGGCTACACGGTAACTGGGCTCGCGGCAGGCACGGAGTATGACTTCCAGGTGCGCCTCTACTGGGACGACACGCTTGGCGCGCAGCAGGCGATCGACACATCCGCCACTGCCAAGGCTGCGGACGCGCCCGCCAACTTCACTGCTACCGCCGGTTCCGACCCTGGCGAGATCGATATGGCATGGGATGCCCAGTCCGCCACGTCGGACGGCATGACCTATTACCAGTACCGCCACCGTGTTGCCGGCGGTAGCTGGCCAGTCGGCGGCGGATGGACGAGAATCGCGGGCTCCGATCACGAAACGGACAGCCTTAGCATCGTTGCGACCAACGGCAACAGCATTGAAGTTCAGGTTCGCTTCTACTGGAACGGTCCCGGCACCGCGGCATCGACGACTGTGACCACGGAGGCAGTGGCAGAAATCACGGGCTTGGCGGCGAGTGCTGGCTACGACTTAGTCACTCTGAACTGGGACCAGCAGTCTGCCACTACCGGGACGCAGGCGCACTACCAGTTGCGATACAAGAAGAGCAGCCAGAGCTGGCCGACCGAAGTCGGCTTGGGCTGGGCTGCCATCCCCGGCTCCAACCACGCCAGCAGCTCGTACACCGTGAGCGGTTTGGACGGCGGCTCGGCTTACGACTTCCAAGTGCGATTCCGCTACAGCAACGCCGCTGGCACGTCCGCGTCCGCGCAAGTCAGCGCAACGCCATCTAGCGTGGTGGCGCCGTTTGGACTCACCGCCACGACCAGCCCCAGGCTGAATGAGATCGACCTTTCATGGAGTGCACAGACACAGTCGACGGCATCAAATGCACGGTTCCAGTACCGCGCAACCTGGTCAGTTGACGGCTCATGGGTCGCATGGCAGGACGTCCCCGACAGCACCGGCGCAGACGGCGATGCCGGAAATCACACATACGACGAGGTCTCTTACACGCTGACGGGATTGACATTCCACCGACTGCACGACATCGAGGTCCGATTCGCCATCGGCACGGCTGTGGGACCCGCGGTCCGTCTGACCAATATCCGTGCGGGATACCAACCGCAAGGGATGATGGCAACCCCCGGCATCACGCCGGGAACCATCGATGTCACATGGACGCCGCAGACGGTATACACCGAGACTTGGCGCCGCTTCCATATCAGCACCAAGCTCTCATCCGCCAGCGCGTGGCAGAGCTGGATCAACATCGCAGACGAGACCTCCAGCTCGTACCAATTCACCGGGCTGACCGTCGGCGCGAATTATGACATCAGGATGATGTTCAACACCACCGGTGAGCACAACTGGCCCAACACGGCCTACATCCCGATGTTGCAGAACGTCCGCGCTGGCTTCGTCAAACCGCCGACCAACTTCACCGCTACACCGTCCCCCTCAACGTCCGGTGCCATAGACCTCAAGTGGGATGCCCAGACGGAGTCCACCGCGGCGGCATCGAAGTTCCAGTACAGATACAAACTCGAGTCCGCATCCTGGGGGTCGCAGACCTGGAACGACATCGACGACGGCGGCACAACCGTCGGCGACAGCGATGCGAACCACTACAACGAGACGGGTGTCACGGTTACTACCGGACTAACCGCAGGCTCGACCTACGACTTCCAGCTGCGATTCCTCTGGAACGCAACACATGGCAGCTCAACATCGGTCACCGCGTCCGCGACCGCGTCCACCGTGCCGACTCCCGCAAACTTCACTGCAACGCCGGGCTCAAGTAGCGGAAACGTCGATCTCTCATGGGATGTCGTTGCGGGCGTTGACAAGTACCAGTACCGCTACACTGCCGCAGGCGGCACCTACCCGACCACTGGCGCGGGCTCATGGGCTGATGTGCCAGATGCAAACTCCAACTCGGACTCCTCCGACGAGTCGGCATTGACAATCAGCTCGGGCCTGACGGCTGGCGGCACGTACTCGTTCCAGCTGCGGTCGGTGTCTGGCAGTACGAACAGCCCGCCGGCAACTGCCGTCGCAACGGCGCAGAGACAGGCTCCGCCGACTAGCTTCACCGCCACTACTGGCACCAGCCCTGGCCAGGTTGCCCTGACATGGGGCGCGCCGTCCACTGGCACTGCTACACGCTACGAGTACCGCTACAAGCGGGACGACGAGGCGGCTTACCCGTCCAGCTGGCAGCAGGTGCTAGACGGAAGCGACAGCGGCAACTCACAGGCCGACGAGACGGCGTACACCATCACCAGCCTGTGGGCAGGCGTGAGCTACAACGTGCAGCTGCGCGTCGCAACGAGTACCACGTTGAGCCTGCCAAACGTGGGCACGACGAAGACGGCGGTCGCGCGGTCTGTAGCCGCACCGACGAACTTCACAGCAGCCATGGGTGACAATCCCGGCGAGATCGACTTGACATGGATGGCGCTGGCATCCAGCGGCCTGCCATCGACGCCCGGTACACCGGCGGTATCCGACGCCGTGGTGCGCTATGAGTACCGCTACAAGCTGAACAGCGCGAGCGCCTACCCCGACTCCGGTGCCGGTTCCTGGGCGCAGGTGCCAGACCAGGACGACCCTGCCGACGGGCAGGCAGACGAGACGGCATACACGATCACCGGCCTGACGGCATACACCGCCTACGATGTAGAGCTGCGCGGCGCGATACACGACAACGACGAGGGCACCGCAACGACGCCGGAGTACCACAGCGCGCCCGCGTCCGCTATGAACACCCGCTCCGGACTGGCGAGCCCTGCCAACCCGCAGGCTGGCGGAGGCAGATTCCCCGGCGAGATATCGATCACATGGACGCCACAAACGACGTTCGGCACGGCGTTCACCGCTGCCAAGTACCAGATACGCTACAAGCTCAACTCCGCTGCCTGGCCCTCTGGCGGCGGATGGACCGACATCGCCGGCAGCCACCGGGGCACCTTCGCCCATGTGCTCTCTGGGCTACCAGTCAACCAGCTCCATGACATAGAGCTGCGGTTCGTGCCAAACAGCTCGTTGACAACCGCCGCCGCGGAGTTGCAGGCCACTCCGACCGCCGTGCCGGTGCCGGGCGGCATGACCGCTGGCGCGGCATCCGCGACCATTGCGGCGATAGACGTGTCCTGGATACCGCAGACCGACGGCATGGACACGAATGCCAAGTACCAGATACGCCGCAAGCTTACATCGACCGGTGATGCGGACACCGGCTGGCCTGCAGCATCGCCGTTCGGCTGGGACGACATCCCGGACTCCGCCAGCGATGGCGCGCAAAACGAATCTGAGACGATACTGACGGGCCTCACCGCTGGCGAGTCCTATCACATAGAGCTGCGCTTCCACTGGTCCAACGCCGTTGGCGCGTCCGCCGCGGCGAGGGCTACGGCTACGGCATCGACGATACCTGAGCCGCCGAACTTCAGCGCATCACCGGGATCGGCGAACGACTCCGTGGACCTGGCATGGGGCGCAGTGACCGGCATCACGAAGTACCAGTACCGCTACAAGGGCATCGACGACGCCAGCTTCCCGTCGACGGGTACCGGCTCCTGGGCAGACATCCCGGACAGCGGCAGCAACGGGCTTGCCGATGAGACTTCCTACACGGTGACCGGTCTGACCGGCGGAGATGTCTACAACTTTGAGCTGCGAGCGCACACTGCCGCCACCACGTTCGGAACCGCCGCGATGGCATCGGCGAAGGCACAGCCGCAGGCGCCGCCGACGGCATTCACCGCGGCTACCGGCACCAACCCGGGCGAGATTGACCTCAGCTGGACCGTGCCCACTGGTAGCACGCACACCGGCTTCCAGTACAGACTCAAGCGCACCGGCCAGGCAGACGACGCATACATCCTATGGCAGGATGTCCCGGACTCCGCCAGCGACGGCCGGGCGAACGAGACCTCTTACACGATCGTCAGCCTCTGGGCAGGCGTTCGCTACACGGTGCAGATACGCGCGCAGTCCGCCACCACCGAGAGCGAGCCGGGTGCGAGCACCACAGCGTCGGCAAAAGCAAAGGAGGTCGCAGCACCGACCGGCCTGACGACCGCCATAGGCGACAACCCGGGCGAGATTGACATCACATGGACGGCCATCATGACCGGCCTGCCGTCCGGCGACACTGTCGTGCAGTACCAGTACCGCACCAAGCAACCAGCCGCCGCCTGGCCCATCGCCGCGCCGCTCGGCTGGATCAACATACCAGATGCCAACACCGGGTCATACACCATAACCGGCTTCACACCTGGCACCCAGCACGACGTGCAGCTGCGCGCCGCGATAGCAGACGGCACAGAGGGCACTGCCGCCACTGCCGAGTATCACAGCGACGCGGTCATGTCCGCGTTGAGCACATACGCCGGCCTTGCCAAACCTGCCAACCTGCGCGCTACCGCATCCGAAACGACTCCCGGCTCCATCGTGCTGCGATGGAACCAGCAGGCCGCCTTCACAGACGCCACAGCGCGCTACGAAATCCGCTACAAGCCGCAATCAACGAACAACTGGCCTGGCACGTCGCCATTCGGTTGGTCCCCGATCTCCGGCTCCACACACGCCACCGCCTCGCACACCTTGACCGGCCTCATGAATGGCGACCCCTACGACATCCAGTTGCGCTTCTATGTATCGACCGCGCTCGGCAGTTCCGCCGCCACCGCGGTAGTTGGCACCGCAACCAGCATCGCCGTTCCCACCGGATTGATGGCAGAGACTTCCATGACCACTGCCGGCGCGATAGCCCTGGAGTGGGACCCGCAGAGTGCCGTCACGGCGAGCACCGCGACCTTCCAGGTGCGAACCCGGTCGACGGCGGCCGGCTCAAGCTGGAGCACATGGGCGCCAGTGCCAGATGACACTTCGTCCGCAGACACCGACACGGACGCGCATGACGAGACGCGCCACACCGTCACCGGGCTCACGGCTGGTCAGTCATACGATATCGAGCTGCGCCTCTTCATGTCCAATGCCATCGGCGCGTCCAACGCCGCCACCACGCGGGAGCCCGCCACGGCATCCCGCGTACCGACACCGCAGAACCTCGATGCCACTTCTGGCTCCGGCGCGGGCGAGATCGACCTCTCCTGGACCGCGCTCTCTGGCATCACGGACTACCAGTACCGCTACAAGTTGGAGTCCGCGGGGACGTACGGCTCCTGGGCGACCGCCGGCAGTGGCACATCATACACCATAGAGAACCTCACCGTCGGCATGTGGTACAACATCCAAATCCGCGCACGCGCCACAGATGTCGGCGAGTCGCCCGCGACTGACGCCGTGCGCGCACAGGCACAGACGACAGCCGGGCCTGCGACGCTCGCCTTCAGCCATGGTCCCAACCCCGGCGACATCAAGATCGTCTGGACGGCGCCCGCCAACAACGCGCCGAAGGAGCACTACGAGTACCGATACAAGCTCGCGTCGGTCGACGTGTACCCGACCAGTGGCGCCGGCTCCTGGGCGCAGGTCCCGGACCAGGACGATCCTGCCGACGGACAGGCCGACGAGACGGAGTACACGATAACCGGCCTGCAAGCTGGCATGAGCTACCATGTGGAGTTCCGCGTCTACGCGTCGTCGCAGACGGGCTACAGCCTGCCGCAACGCGGAACACAGACTGCCAGGCCTGTCCCGCCACCGACCGCCTTCACCGCCACCAGCGGCACCAACCCGGGCGAGGTGAACCTGAGCTGGACAGCACCCACAGGCGTCACCATCCTGCGCTACGAGATCAGACACCGCCTGGGCACAACGGGAGCATGGTCTGGCTGGACACCTGCCGGCACAGGGACTACTCACGCACTAACCGGCCTACCGGCCGGCATGTTGCGCACATTCCAGCTGCGCGCCGTCATGCAGACAGTCGGCGCATCCGCTCCCGTCTCCACCACTGGCACGCCGACAGCGGTAACGACTCCGGCATCCTTCACCGCAATGACAGGCATATTCCCAGGCGAGATCGACATCTCATGGATGGCAGTGACTGGCGCAACCAGCTACGAGTACCGATACACGCCGTCGTCAAACACCGTATGGCCAGACGACGCTACATGGCAGGTCGTAGCTGCCACGGTGACCTCGACTGCGATCGCCCTGCTGGACGAAGGCGCGGACTACACCATCGAGCTGCGCGCCGCCATTGCCAACGTAGGCAAGTCCACGGTCGCCACGGCATCGGCATCCGCACGCGATGGTAGCTTCGATGACGGCAGGCAGAACGTAACCGCCATTTCCGGCTACGCAATTGATGCGAAAACCGTCCCAGGACGCATCGCAATCACGCTGCCCTTCGGTACCAATCCGTTCATATACCGATACCGCACTGCCAATCCGGGCGAGTGGTCACGATGGTTCAAGGTGACACCGCAGGCTGGCGACACACGGTATGTCATCCCAAGCCTCGTCGCCGGCATCGAGTACGACATCGAGGTGCGCGCCTACACCGGTCCCGGGGCGACGAAGGGCTTCACAACGCCGCTGACCGCTACCGCACGAGGCGCACCGCTGGTTGCACCCGCGGACTTTGCGGTAACCGAATCGTCCGGCGCGATACTGCTGCAGTGGTCCAGCCCAAGCATCTTCACCCCTAGCTACTACGAATACCGCACACGACCGACCGGCACGCAGACATGGTCAAGCTGGACCCGAGTCAACCACGAAGGCGACCGCGGCTCTACGCAGCGCAAGTACGTAACCGGCCTGGAGTCGGGCATCTCGCACGACTTCGAGCTGCGCATGGTGACCGGAACCGTCCCGGGACCCGTAGCCAGCTCCGCAGGCAGCTCACGCCTACGCATCCCAGAAGTGCACTCCATCAGACCAACAGTGCGCGAGGTGAGCATCAGGGCCGGCGACACCATCGTGCTGACAGTGGACCTCTACAACACGCAGGAGGTGCGGGACAACAGCATCCCGGACAAGGACGGCAGCAAGCTGGTGTTCCGCTGGGCAGAGCAGGGTACCGGCGGTGGCAGCTTCGCCGACCCGACCGATGAGCGGCGGGTGACCTACACAGCGCCCAGCTCGCCAGGAAGATACACCATCACCGCCGAGGCGCAACCAGACGGCGTATGCAACAGCCACCACGAAGGCGCAACAGAGATAACAGAGGCAGAGCGCGCACCGTGCATCGCAACGTTCACGATCCAAGTCTCACGCGCGCCCAGCCCGCCGACACCGCAACCGGACCCGGTCGATCCGGCTGGCGCGATACCAACGACCATGGTCGATGACCAGGGCGGCGAGTACACAGTCTTCACGCCGACCAAGGGCGGCACATTCACCGGCACCGACATCACGGTAACCGCACCTGCAGGCGCGATACCGGACCGCACGGTAGTAGGCATAGCCGCGGCCGTATCAGACATAGCACCGCCAACACCGATACCCGGCGCGACCATGTCCATAGCAGGCAGCTTCTACGACATAAACGCCATAGCAGACTCTGGCGAGCAGCCCATCCCGTCCTACACGCTGAACCAACCTGCCACGGCATGCCTGCCGTTCCCAGACGAGTTCCGCGCCGACCTGTCCAACGTAGTGCTAGTCCAACGCAAGTCCACGGGCGACCTGAGCATCCTGAGCACAAAGATCCGCTCCCGCTCCGGCGACCTAACAGTATGCGGCACCCTGTCCCAGCTCCCAGCCACCATAGCAGTAGCCCGCCTAGGCCTAGTCCCAGCCCCCACTCCCACGACACCCGCAACCCCAACAGACACCCCAGACACCGGCGCCACAGCACCCAGCGGCGTCGCGCTACTGCTGATGTTGCTGACGGGCCTGGCGGTAGTATTAACAGGGATGCACAGGATACGCAGGATAACTACGCGGGGGTAATCCCGACCCTGTTATCCTGCCCTATCCTGTCTATCTGTGTTAGTGGTTGTTCTCTGTGTGCGAGTAGGCGTTCTCGCCATTCGCCTATGCCCATGGGGCAGGGGTCTTCGTCGCAGCAGTCTACCTTCTCCAGCGTGATGTGATTCCAGCCTTCAGGCTTGCAGAACGGCTTGTCGATTTCCTCGCGATCGATTCCCAGGTCTGAGACCAGTGCTTCCAGCGTCTTTGGGTCCAGGTTCTGCCGGCGCGTCATGAACTCGATGAAGGGTTGCATTCCGCCGAACACTGGTAGGAGCTGGTCCAGCATGATATCTTCCTCGTCCAGCAGGAACTCGATTTCGTGCACGGCATCCGTTTCCAAATTCGCGAGCCATGAGTTCTCCGACTCGTAGTCCTGGATCGCCTGTGCGAGCGCGCTGTACTCCTCAACCTGTGCCTCGTCCAACTCGATCTCCATCACCGCATCGAGACGCTTGAGAGCAGCCGCGTGCTCCGACGCGGTCGTGATCGGCTTAATCTCTGCCATGGTCTCAAACCTCCCTATGGTTGACTTCGTTGTACTCCGCATGGGTGCCGAAAAAACGGACCCGTACGGTGCCTAGTTGGTAGTTCACTGTGGCAATTAGGCGATATCTGTTCTTGCTGATGTTGAATATCAACCGCCTGTTGCCGATGCGCCTAATCTGCGGCGGAACATCATGCGGAGTGCGCCACTGTGCATCAAGGACCTTACGCTTCCATCGCCTCAAGTGATTGGCCGCATCAGGGTAACGCCGCGTGTAACGATCAACATCAGGGCTGTTGGTAATCTTCATTCATGCAAGACTAACAAGGATGCACAGGATACACAGGATGATGATCAGGGGGTAATCCCCACCCTATCCTTGCCTATCCTGTCTATCCTTGTTAGTTCGCGCTCCCTGTATGCCTTCAGCCGCTCGCGCCACTCGGGTACGTCCATCGGGCATGGGTCCTCGTCGCAGCACGTCGAGTTCTCCAGCGTGATGTCCTCCCAGCCCTCAGGCTTGCAGAACGGCTTGTCGAGGTCCTCACGCCTGATGCCCAGCTCGGACACCAGAGCCTCCAGAGTCGCCGGGTCCAGTTCGCGCCGGCGTGTCATGAAGTCCAGGAACGGCTCCATGCCGCCGAACACCGGGACCAGCTCGTCCAGGGTGGTCTGCTCCTCGTCCAACATGTACTCCAAGTGGTCTGCGCCATCTGACGTCAGCTTCCAGAACTCGAAATGCTCCTGCTCGTAGGCCACAATCGCCTGCACCAGCGCACGGTACTCCTCGACCTCTGACGGATCAACATCCGTCTCTATCACCGCATCGAGGCGCTTCATAGCAGCCGCGTGCTCCGCATCGTTTGTGACTTTAATGTTTTCAGGCAAGATCAAACCTCCCTTCGAGCAACAGATTAACAGGGATGCACAGGATACGCAGGATGCCAAAGGTGTGGCACGCGATCCCAACTTAACATTTCCACCCTATCTTGCCCTATCCTGTCTATCCTTGTTAGTTCGCAGGGATGTGCAGGATAGGCAGGATAATTGGGGGTGGTATCTTGTAATATACTGTATATCTTTGTGAATTCCCGCGTTGATTGGGGGTCTTGCCTACCATGCATATTCCTTTGAAGTCTGTTCGCAATGTTGCGCTTGTTGCGGCGGCGGCGGTGCTGATGCTTACCGCTGTCTTTGTTGCGGGCGATGCGCGGCACTCTGTCGTGGCGACGTCGCACCTTATTGACTACGATGTTGACAATGATGGGCTGATCGAGGTCAAGACTAAGGCGCAGCTGCAGGCGATACACTACGACCTGAACGGCGATGGCACCCCAGAGTCTCGCGGCGGCTGGCCGTCTGCACCGACCGCTTACGCCACGGGCATGAGCCCGGCTTATCCCGCGCCTATGACCGCTATGGGCTGCCCCCCCCGAGACCACGACAACGACCCGGCTACCGACCCAGTGGCATCGTGCATCGGCTACGAGCTGGTCAACGACATCAACGCAGTAGGAGGTTGGGTGCCGATCGGGAAGGCGTACGGTGCCTCGAAGGGATCAGACTTCACCGCCAAACTGGTCGGCAATGGATACCGGGTGTCCAACGCCGATCGGAGAACAACCGCCAACTGGGTTGGCTTTTTCTCGGCGATTGGTGGCACAGGCTCGGTGGAAGGTCTGGGCTTGGTCAACCCGCAGTTCGCTACTGGCGAACGACACCACGGCATGATAGCAGCGGATTTGGGCGGTAGCGTAATCGGCAGTTATGTGGAGGGCGGGCAGCTCCATCGGGGACGCTCTGGCGGATTGGTCGGTGTCGTCCGGACCGGTAGCGACCACGCAGGACTGATCGCACACTCATACACTCGTGGTGTCAAAGTTGGAGATAACACCGGCCATCAGTACTCGGGCTTGATGGCATACCAGTTCAGCAACCAGACCGGCACCAACCGAGCCAGATGCCTCAACTCATTCTCATCTGGAACCATCAATTCCTTCGCCAACGTCCCACACCGCCACGGCCTCATCGCATACCAAGTCGGAACCGGTACCCAACTTGACAACTGCTATGGCGACAGCAATTCGACCACAACTAACGGTGCAGATAAACGCGCCTGGGGGAACGCTACTGCAGACCAGACCGCCGCACACACCCGCACGAGAGCCCAGCTGCAATCACCTACCGGTTACACCGGACCGTTCGACAACTGGGACGACTACGCCGCCGATGGCACATCGCTAGCATCTGGTGCGCCGCGGGCTGACTTCTGGTACTTCGGAGACTCGAACAACTGGCCGGTGCACAACTACTGGGGACACGACCGCACACTGGCACTCGGCCGCGGGCTCAGCGGCACCGCCACGGTGAACCTGTGCACACGCACACCCGCCGTTGCGAAGGAGGTCATCAGGCTGCTCAAGGACGACACTTTCGCACCCGGCGTCGCCGGGCCAGTTCCTGCAGATGTGATGGCGCTGACAGAGTGCACCGCGTCTACCGAGCAGAATGTATCGATCAACAATCTGCGTGACTATGCCGCGACGAATGCTGCGAATCCGTTTGACCTGCGACCTGGTGGATCTGACACCCGGCTGACTTCGCTAGATCCGAACGACTTCGCGTACCTTGTGAATGCTACGCACTTCAACCTCTCTGGCAATGCGTTTGAGACGCTGCCGCCGCGCCTGTTTACGGGTTTGCCACTGCGCTGGCTCGACCTGTCGGGCAATGCGCTGACGACGTTGCCCGCCGACCTGTTCGCAGGACTGGCGGCGGTTACCGCGACTGAGGGCAATGCGCTCTTCCTCGATGACAACCAGCTGACCTACACTGGCATTGCAGACCGTGTCTTCGACCCGCTCACTTGGCTCAACACGCTTGACCTTTCCAACAACGCCTTGACACGGGTGAACACCCGCTGGTTCGAGCAGCTGGGGAACCTCGGGTACCGTCGTCCTGCAACCGGCGCGCAACTGCAAACGGAGTTGGGACTGCACCTGATCGGCAATCCGGTGACGCAGCACTTCTACTCGACCAAGCTCTTCACGGGTATCACCTCCAACGTAACGTCATACACTGGCGGTGCTGCCCTGCGGAGTGCGATCGAGGCGGCGATCACCGCTGGCGCCGGTGGAGGCACTACGCCACCAATGACGCCCACGACGCTTGACCTGACGACGACCGACTACTATGTGCGAGAGGGCGCCGACGCAGGATACCAGACGGCTGGCACGACCTGCCCTGACGATGCTTCTGTCGGTGCGGGTCATCTAGCGTATTTGAGTGTCGCATTGCCTGACTGCTACATCATCCCGCACTGGTCTGCGCCGCTGCTGGGTGCCGCTGCGACCGTTGCAGTGCCGCGTGCGCTGTTGGCGCAGGATGACACCAGCATGACTATAACCTTCACGCACAAACACTCTGCGACGTTCGCTGCCTACGAGATTCGCTACAGGGCGCTCCGAGTGGATGCCAACGCGGGCTGGGATCAGGACTGGGCATCTGTCGCAGTAACGCCATCGGATGGCGACAAGACGGTGACGATAACGGGCTTAGACGCCGATAAGGCGTATCAGGTGCAGGTGAGGACTCTTTCGGCGGCGGGTGCGCTGTCCGATGAGGTCATCCTTGCAGAGCGTCCGATGACGGTCACCGTGGAGAAGGAATCTGGTGTAGTGAAGCTTAGCTGGGATGGTCCGGCGCATCACGATGTAGAGGCTTATGAGTACCGCACGCGTGCGACCGGAGCGATGGAGTGGTCAGCGTGGACGCAGGTGCGTCACGTCGGCGCGCGCGGCTCGCGACAGGTCACATACGTAACCGGGCTCAGCGGAGCATTCGACATCCAGCTGCGCGCGGTCGGAATGGCAGGACATGGCGAGTCGGCAGGCGTTGCTGGCACGATATACACCGGACTGCCAGAAGTAGACACGATCAAGCCGACGATACGCGAGATCGCGATGCGCGCTGGCGAGTCGATACAGCTGCGGGTTGATGTGTACGACTCGCAGGGGGATCTGGATAACGCGCTTCCTGGGAAGTTGGACGGTCAGCTGGTGTTCCGCTGGAGCGAACAGGGCTCTGGCGGCGGCTCGTTCGCGACGCCGAGCAACGGCCAGCGCGTGACGTACACTGCGCCGAGCTCGCCCGGGACATACACGATCACTGCCGAGGCACAGCCGGATGGCATCTGTCTGAGCCATCACTTGGGTGCCACGGAGGTCACGGCGGCAGAACGCGTGCCGTGCATCGCGACGTTCACGATCAGGGTCACCCGCGCTGCCGTGGATCTGGGTCCGCAACCCGACCCGATCAACCCTGCCGGACCGATACCAGAATCCCTGATGGATAACGCCGAAAACACATACTCGGTGTTCACGCCGGTAGACGGCGGCACCTTCACCGGCGCTGGGTTCACCGTATCAGCACCCGCGGGCGCGGTCCCGGACCGGACACTCGTGGGAGTGATGGCGGCGGTGTCTACCATACCTGTGCCGGCGCCAGTGCCAGGTGCGAGCATGTCGGTAGCGGGCAGCTTCTACGACATCAACGTAATAGCACAGGACGGCGACCCGCCGCTGGCATCCTACGGCGATCTGGACGATCCGCTGACGGTGTGCTTGCCGTTCCCAGAGCAGTTCCGCGCAGACCTGTCCAATGTGGTAGCGATAGAGCGCAAGTCTGACGGCAGCTTCGCGCTGCTGACGACGAAGGTGCGGACGAACGCGGGCGGTGGCGGCCTGACGGTATGCGGCGCGCTGTCAACGCTGCCAGCAACAGTAGGCGTGGCACAGCTGGGCACCGTCCCTGCGCTGCCGCCAACACCTGCGCCAGAGGAAGACCTCCCAGAAGCCGGCGCAACAGCCCCGGGCGCCATAGCAGTAGTGCTAATGCTGCTAGCAGGCGCAGCAATACTAACAGGGATGCACAGGATACGCAGGATAGCAGCTAGGGGGTAATACCCACCTGGCCTATCCTGCCTATCCCTGTTGGTTGGCGTCTTTTACCGGCCAACATCCCCGTAGGGGCGGTTCGTGAACCGCCCACGACCCGTCCACGTCGACGCGTGGTTTAACAAGGATAAGCAGGATGCGCAGGATAACTACGCGGGGGTAACACCTGCCCCCCTATCCTGGCCTATCCTGTGTATCCGTGTTGATTCCCTGGGATTGGCAGGATGCGCAGGATAAAATAGGGGGTAACTACTTCTATCCTGCTACATCCTGCGAATCTTTGTGAGTTCCAAGCGACATCCCGCCGGCGACGCGCTCATGCAGCGAGTGCGGTCATACCTGCAGCACGACGATGCCGCATTTGTCGAGCGCGCGCTTGACTTCGCCGCCGAGTGCCACGAAGGACAACCGCGAGACTCTGGCGAGCCATACATCGTGCACCCGATCGGCGTGACCGACGAGCTTGCCAAACTCAAGCTGCCCGCCGATGTCCTCGCGGCAGGATTGCTTCACGATACTGTTGAAGATACCGGCGTAACGGTGGAGCAGCTCGAGGAATACTTCGGGAAGTCAGTGGCGCGCATGGTGGACGGAGTCACCAAGCTGGACGAGATCGACCTGCGCCTTGACGAACAGCCCCAGGCAGGTCGCACCAAGCGTCGCCACGCTGATCGGCGCGAACGGCGACGCGTCGCCAGCTTGCGCAAGATGTTCGCTACCGCCGGCGAAGACTTCCGCGTACTGCTGATAAAGCTGGCAGACCGCACGAACAACATGGAGACGCTCAAGTTCAAGAAGAACAAGCAGAGCAGAGGTAAGACAGCGCGCGAAACGATTGAGGTCTACGCACCACTGGCAGAGCGACTGGGGATGTATGACATCAAGTGGCGTTTGGAAGATCTGTCCTTCCAACACCTGGACCCTGAAGCGTACGCGACGATGAAGCGTCTGGTGAACCAGAAACGCGATCAGCGCGA
The DNA here is from genome assembly GCA_965200145.1 of Dehalococcoidia bacterium. Classification (GTDB taxonomy): domain Bacteria; phylum Chloroflexota; class Dehalococcoidia; order Lucifugimonadales; family Lucifugimonadaceae; genus CBDATG01. Next base: position 459,351 of record CBDATG010000003.1, on the reverse strand, counting down.
GGAGTATGCAAAGCGCGCCGTTGAGATGCTGACCGATGCGGTCGTGAACAAGGCTGGCATCCATGCCTCCATCAGCGGGCGCGCCAAACATCTCTACAGCATCTACCAGAAGAAGAAGCGATATGAAGCGCAGGGTCGGTCGTTCGATGACATCCACGACCTGATAGCGTTGCGCGTAATCGTTGACGATGAGCCGGCATGTTACGCCGCGTTGGGTGTTGTACACGGGCTGTGGGAAGCCATGCCAGGGGGATATGACGACTACATCTCGCGGCCCAAGATGAACGGCTACAAATCGATCCACACGAACTTGATGGGTCCGAACCGCCAGCCGTTGGAGGTGCAGATTCGTTCGTGGGCGATGCATCGATTCGCCGAGGAAGGTGTTGCGGCGCACTGGGCTTACAAGGATGGCGAACCCAACGACGAAACCGCCGATGTCTACGTTCGCACTATGGAGCGTCTAAAGGAGTTCCTCGGGATTGAAGGTACCGGCGGAGACCCGGCGGAGTTCATCGACACCGTGCGCGAGGAGATACTCGACACTGACTTGGTCCAAGTCTTCACTCCGGCAGGTGAAATCATTGAGCTGCCCTACGGCGCGACTCCGCTTGACTTTGCCTACCGGATCCACACGCAACTCGGTCATGAGGCATCTGGTGCCATCGTCAACAACAAGATGGTCGGTTTCGACACCAGGCTGGAGCAGGGTGATGTGATCCGCATCAATCGAACCTCTGGCAAAGCACCCAGCCTGGATTGGCGCGATCCACGCAACGGATTCCTCGTGACCAAGTCGGCGTTGGCGAAGGTCAGACAGTGGTACAGCCGCCAGAACCGGGAAGCCAGCCTGCAGGGCGGCAAGGTGCAGATGAAGAAGGTGATCAATGAGCTGAAACGGATGGGCTACCGGTGCAAACCCGAGCAGGTCGCCGAAGGCGCAGGTTATGAATCCGTTGACGCGCTGCTGATCGACCTCGGCACGTCGCAGGCCGTGGTCTCAGCGGTCGTTGACGCGGTAGTCGATGCGATCGACGAAGACCAGCGAAAGTCCGTCCCAAAACCAACCATCGAAATAGATACAACATCAGCGCCGCCACCAGACGCACATCGGACAGAACACGGCATCGTAGTAATGGGACAGACCAACAGCCGCATCAACATCCCGAAGTGCTGCTCAATCGTCTACGGCGACGAGATCATCGGCTACATCACCCGCGGACGGGGTATCACCGCGCATCATGTGAGCTGTCCCAACATCGTGTACGCGAGCGACCCGAATCTCATCATCGACCTAGCTTGGGGTCACACCAACACCCAGCGCCCGGTCAGGATCCGAGTAGAAGGTTCAGACCGCGTAGGGCTGGTTTATGAGATTACCGGTATCCTGAACTCAGCAAACAAAAACATGCATGCCATGTCCACGGGTGAACGCGCCAACCCGGGCAAGTCCGTAGTAACCTTCACGATCTACGTCGACAGCGTCCACGAGTTAAGCCAGCTCTTCTCGCGCTTCGACCGTCTCAAAGGCGTAGACAACGTGTCACGCATCTCAGAGAACGCGTAGGAGGCATTAACAAGGATGTACAGGATATTACAGGATTATCCTGCGTATCCTGCCTATCCCTGTTAATATTGTCGGTCAGTGATAATCACGAATCCGAAAGTGCTCAATGACTTTGTGAGACGCCACCGTGACACAGACGCGCGGTTGCGCGACTGGAAGGAGATGGTTAGGCTTGCCAATTGGAAGACACCTCACGAAGTCGTTGATCATTGGACCGGCGTGACGATCTTGGGAGACGGGCGGCTTATCTTCAACATCAAGGGGAACCAGTATAGACTTGTTGCCAAGGTCGACTATGTGGCAGGCACCTTGGAAATCCGCTTCATCGGCACCCACGCGAGCTATGACGACATCAATCCCAAAGGGGTTTGACCATGACCAAAGTTGAACCAATCACCGACGATGCTGGTTACAAGCGCGCCGAGGCTCGGGCTGGCGAGTTGATGAACAACTGGGCGGACGCGGCGGAATTGGCGGAGCTGAAGGCTCTCGCCGAGGCGATAAACAACTACGCCGAGACACATTTCGAGTTCCACCAGGTGCATGTCGATGCCGCGGACCACATCGAGTTCATGCTTGACCAGGGGATGGTGACGCTCGATGAGATTGTACCGGTGTTCGGCGGCATGGAGCCGTTCATCGAGTTCATGACTCGCAAGCGCAACCTGGATGAGATGACATTAGATGCTCTGTCCGTCAAGTTCGATATCGACCGGGATTGGATCGACAAGGAGTTCATCAAGCCTGAGGGCTGGCAGGACATCACATTGGAGAACTCGACCTGCTGCGACGAGGACCCGTGCCCAATGGGCATAGGCGAGTGGCGTGAGCACCTGCTGGCGTACAGGGAGCGCGAATCAACACGGATACACAGGATAGGCCAGGATAGGGGGGCAGGTATTACCCCCGCGTAGTCATCCTGCGCATCCTGCTTATCCTTGTTAGTTGGTGTTACAATGGACTGTGCAACAACCTTACTCCGAAAGGATGCCAATGCCAGCTGCTAAGTCACATCGGGTGCATCTGCGACGCACCGCACGCAACAGGTCAGTTAAGTCATACATCAGGTCGCGTACCAGCGTCGCCAGGCGCGCCATTGACGATGATCCGGGCGCTGACGCGACGGACGGGTCTGTCAGGGAAGCAGCACGTGCGCTTGACATTGCAGTTCGCAAGGGTGTCATACATCGCAACCAAGCTGCCCGCAAGAAGTCGAGGCTGATGCTGAGGCACAACAAAGCGCGGGCGAACGCGTCCGCGGCGGCTGATTAGCCAACACTAGTCAAGGCGCAAGCTGTGCGTCAGCACAACGGATCGCGTGGCGATGAACATGCGCGACACGGTCACAGTCACGGTCACGGGCATGACGACCACCCGCATCACGATCATCAACACGAGCATGTTCACTCCGTAGGCGCGCCATCGACAGACCGTCCCGGTTCGCAGTTCAAATGGAACGTACATCACCCCGTTGACGGCAAGGAAGACAGAGCGGCAGTAGAGGTCGGGCCGTGGTCGGGACTGTTGCCGCGTTGGCGATTCGTCGTGCCGGCAGATTTCAAGAGAGTCGTTAGATGGGGCATCGGTCCGGCCGGAACCAGCGAATTCAGCGAGTCTGATGTCAGGCGTCCCGTCGGCGGGGAGGATGTGCAGCTACACGATGGGCCCGCCGTTGATTGGATGGGCGGGCACAACGCTCTGTCGAAGAAGCTATCTGCCTTCCTAGTGTTTGATGGTGATCCGCCTCACTGGATGGCATTCGGGCAGGCCGACGAGCCTGACGGTCCGCCAACGAACCTGGAAGGCATATACTTCGCAGCGCACCCGCCGCCGCATCCCGCCCACGGCGACTAAACGATGCCGTTGCCATCGCGGTAACAGGGCTAACATGTACGATATGCATCACGAGTCGGACATCGTCGCTGTTGGTACCGTTCACGGGCGCGATTGGGCCGTGACGGACGACATGTTGTATGCGCCTGGCGGTGATCCTGCGAACAGCACGCTCTCAAGCCCGGCGATGATCAACACGCCGTTGCCGTCGCGGTAACGCGGCTAACATGTACGACATGCATCACGGGTCGGACATCGTCGCGGTTGGTACCGTTCACGGGCGCAATTGGTCGGTGGCGGACGACATGCTGTATGCGCCTGGCGGTGATCCTGCGAACAGCACGCTCTCAAGCCCGGCGATGATCAACACGCCGTTGCCATCGCGGTAACAGGGCTAACATCTTTGACATGCATCACGAATCGGACATCGTTGCGGTTGGTACCGTTCACGGGCGCGATTGGGTGGTAAGGGACGACATGCTGTATGCGCCTGGCGGTGATCCTGCGAACAGCACGCTCTCAAGCCCGGCGATGATCAACGAGATGGAGCTGACTGCGACCGAGATGCTGGACCCTCACATGCCAGACGGTGGGTTCACCGTGGGGTTTCACGTTGACGTAAAGCATGTTGCGCCTGCAAAGCCCGGTGCTGCGATTAGGACGACTGCCGAGCTGTTAGAAGTCAACGGCACGAAGTACACCTTCCATGTGGAGGCTCGAGAGGTCGAGCATGACAGGCTCATCGGCATTGGCACACACCGCCGCGCTGCACTCTGGCCGGAGTCTTCACCATAGCGTAGAGAATGTGGCGAGATGAACACCGCCTGCCACGCTACCGGATCTGCGTCCGATGGTGTCGCCCAAAAGCGCGGTTACAATCATGCGTGTATTTGAGACAACCTGAGGGTCACGTGCCACCAACGACGCGCTGACCTTCGGAATCTACAAAGGAGCCTCAATTGAGCAGCATTCGCAACGTCTTCGTCCAGGGACTGTTCGTGGTCGTGCCGATCGCACTCGCGTTCTGGGTACTGAGATTCATCTACAACATCATCGAGGGCATCGCAGGAAACAGAATCAACGAATGGATCGACTCGACTTGGGGATTCAGGATACCTGGAATCGGCATCCTGCTAATGGTCGTCATCGTGTTCATAGTCGGTGTGCTGTTGCAAGGTCGGACAGGCCGCTGGTTTGTACGGGGCTTCCAGGCCTTGCTGATGCGCATTCCCATCGTGAAGGCGATATACGGGCCGGCACAGCAGCTCTTCGACTCGTTCACAGGAAAGTCTGACTCCGGCTTCAAGAGAGTCGTGCTCATCGAGTACCCCAAGGCAGGCACTTGGATGGTCGGGTTCCTGACCGCGACGACGGTCATAGACGGTCAGGAGATGGGGGTCGTCTATGTTGCGACCGCGCCTACGCCGAACTCTGGATGGGTCGCGGTGGTACCGATTGAAGAGGTGTACGACATCGACATGTCGGTAGGTGATGCGATGAACCTGATATTCTCTGGCGGAATCAAGGCACCGAGCGAGGTCGTCAAGACTGCGAATTGAGCCCAGCTCGCCGAGATTGAACGCTGGTCTGGAGACCGGCGCGTGCACTGCGCGGTAACGTCGGTCTAGAGTCCGTCCTGGTTGGCGGCGCTGCTGTGGCGCACGATATCATCGCGCCCTATCGTGCCGACAAGGCGACCGTCGTTGAACACGACTAGGCGTTCGATGCCTCTGGCAAGCAAATTGGCAGCCACAGACAGGTCGGCATCGGAGCGCACCACGCCAGTCCTACACCTGCGAAACACATCGCCAACCGTCAGAGGTTGCGACTGAGAACCAAAGTCCACGCGACGATTCTCGATGTCTGCCAAGGTCACGAAACCGATCACGGCACCGTTGCCAACGACGGGTAAGTCAAGATGACGGAACACCCTCAATCCGTAGGACAGCACCTCGCCCAGTGGCATGTCGGCGGAGAGCACAGCAGGGATGGGAGTCATCGCCTCGTGAATAGGCACGCCGATTAAGTCCTCTTCGTCTGGTCTTGTAGCCCGCATCTCTCGGGTTGCACCCAACCATAGGAATCCCGCGATCAGCAAGATCCAGATGCCAGCGGTGAAGTCCTGTTGCCACACCATCAATCCGATTGCCCCTACGCCTAACAACAGCGCAAGCCCCTGGCCACCAAGGGCAGCGTATCTAGACGCACGCACACGGTCTCCGGTGATCGTCCAGATGGCAGAACGTGCAACGCGTCCGCCGTCCAACGGCAGACCCGGCAGCATATTGAATACTGCTACGAACCCGTTGACGATCGTCATGTATATCAACCAACCTCTCACCAACGCGTTGTCATCGAACGGACCGAAACGGAGGGCGGCGAAAGCCAGCACTGCCAGAGCCAAACTGGATGCCGGTCCGACTATGGCAACGGCGAACTCGTGTGCGGCGCGTCTTGTATCACCGCTGATCATGCTGACTCCGCCGAAGAGCATCAGCGTGATATCCAGCACGACATAGCCAAGCCGTTTCGCCATCAACGAGTGGGCGAGTTCATGCACCAGTATCGAGGCGAAGAGCGACGAGGAGATGAACAACGCCATCACAACACGCTGACCGCCTGCCAGGTCTGCCGGCAGGAACGGTGATCCCGAACGTAGCACATCGAACGCGAAGTAGCCGAGGCCGATCAGCAATGACCAGTGCAGGATGATGGGTATGTTGAATATCTTGCCTATTCGCATGTTGTAGATGCTACGACCAGGGTTGCACTTGGTACATTCTGGGTGTCGAGTGTTGCGTGTTTGAGTTTGAACCTCGGATGGTTAATGCACCTTTGTAACTGTACTGGATATCATGGATTCTAGCTCTCAAGCGTTTCAACATTCGCCGTCGTGGACAAACAGATACCAGCATTCGAGTCAACCGTCCGCGCGGCGGGGTCAGCCGGCATCAGCTTTAGCGATGAGACTCCGCCTTCGCAGCGAGTAATACCTGGCGAAGACTGTGAACTCAGCTACATCGACTGGGGCATGTCCGCGGACAAGCCAGCGATCATCTTCATTCATGGATTCCTGCAACAGGCCCGCTCTTGGGATTTCACATGCCTCGCTCTGCGCGACCGGTTCTCGTGCTACGCGCTAGACCTGCGAGGCCACGGCGATAGTTGCCATCCCAAGGATCCGAACTTCACGACGCATCACTACCACTCGGACCTCAGGCGTCTTGCCACACACCTGCGTGAAAGTGCGGGTATCGCATCGTTCTCAATCTGCGGTCTGTCGCTAGGCGGTCAGCTGGCGTATCTGCACGCCGCTTCCGATCCGGACGCGGTCGACTCGATCGTTGTCGTAGATGTGGCGCCTGAGTTGAATCGTGAGGCGCGCCGTGGTGTCAGGAGGTTCATTGACAATCTGCCACGTAGCGGCAGTTTCGACGCGCTTGTTGCACGTGTAACGGAGCTCAGCCCGTTGCGCACGGCTGAGGCTGTTAGAGGTTCACTGGAACGGGCTGTCCGCATCAACGCAGACGGCAGCTGGACATGGAAGCATGACCCGCGTCTGTTTGACTACCACCGAGTTAGCTATACACCTGACGAGCTTTGGAGTGCGCTCGCCAAAGTTGCCGCGCCGACTCTGTTCGTGTTGGGCAAGAACTCGCGCATGGTGGCACCCGAAACCGTGGAGCGCATGGTCCACTCGGTAGCGGGTAGCAGGTCAGTACGAGTGCCGAACGCATCCCACCGCGTTCCTGGCGACAATCCGACAGGATTCCTTGCAGCGGTTACCCCGTTCTTCCAAACGCATCTACGCACACCTGGATCCGACTGCGAGGCGATGTCACGCTGAGAGAACGCGCATCTAGCGTCTTCTACGGATGGTGGATAGTAATCGGCGGCGGCCTGATGCAGGGCTACGCCTCCGTTGTGTTTTGGCGCGGCTTCCAAGCATTCGTAAATCCCATCTTGGAGTCGTTCTCCGGATGGTCGTCGGCATGGTTCGCAGCCGCTATATCGCTGCAACGCGGCGAGAGCGGACTCATATCGCCATTCGTCGGCGCGATGATCGACAGGTTCGGTCCCAAACGCGTCATGCTCTTCGGCATACTCGTCACGGGATGCGGATTCATAGTGATGGGGCTCATGAACTCCCTGTGGCAGTTCTACCTATCCGTGATGCTCCTCGCACTCGGAATGTCGTTCGGAACATTCATCGTGTTCGTAGCAACCGTCGGCAACTGGTTCGTAAGGTTACGCGCCCGCGCACTGGCAACGCTCATGACCTTCTCCGCCGTCGGTGCCCTTGCGTTACCGGCGCTGGTATGGGTGATCGACGCATACGGCTGGCGCACGACGCTCATAGGCGTAGGCATCGGATTCTGGATCCTAGGCGTTCCTCTCTCCTTGCTGATGCGAAGACGACCTGAGGACTATGGGCTGCGACCTGACGGCGATGCCCCTCTTGCCAACGCCGGCGACGTGTCTGGTGGCCCAGGGGACTCGCGCCGGGTGCCAAGGGAGTTAGCGGTGAGTGTGCGGGATGCGTTGCGACTGCGCGCATTCTGGCAGATAGCTATCGCAACCAGCTTGGGACAGCTTGTCAGTTCGTCCAACCTGTTCCACCTGCCCGCACTCCTGGACTACAACATCGACATCTGGTTGGCATCGGCGGCGGCAGGAGCCGTTGCAATAGGTGATATCGCCGGACGTGTGAGCATCGGCATAGTTGGCGACCGCTTCAGCAAGAAGCTGCTACTGGCGATATCGTTTGCTATTCAGATCCTCGGAGTGGGTGCGCTGGCATTGATCAATGCCGACTTCATGGGATTCAACTGGGGCTTGATACCGTTGCCAGTGTTCGTGATGGGCTTCGGGCTCGGTTTCGGTGCCTCAATCCCGTTGCGACTCGCCATCTTGGCAGACTACTTCGGACGACGCAGCTACGGCTCTATCGTAGGCATCGTGAGCTCTGTGAGCGCAGTATTTGGCATAGCAGGACCGCTGCTGGTAGGATTCACATTTGACCTGACGCAATCTTACCGGCCGGGTTACGCCATCATGTCTATCGTCCTGATACTAGCCATCCCATTGACACTCACCTTGGAATCCCACACACGAGTCGCCGCCAAGGTAAGGCAGACTGCCCGTGAACGATTCGCGCGACCTACCCAAAACAGATGACGCACGATATGCAAGTAGCGCGACTATACCGGTATCCCGTCAAGTCGCTCAGCCCGGAGCCACTTGATCGGCTGGAGATAACCGACGATGGCAGGGTCGTAGGGGACAGGGTGTTTGCGTTTAGGTTCGCGTTTGTCAATCCTGACAACCCAGACGATTGGTTACCAAAGACGAACTATGCATCACTCCAGCACATTCCCGAACTGGCAACGCTAAGCAGCAGTTATGACGCAGAGTCTGGCACACTGTCGATAGATGACCCGAGCGGCGAGTTCTCCATCTCTGGTAACCCCAACGATCAGGAAGTTCGCGCCCATTTCTCTGAGGTGCTGTCCGCTTGGTACGCGACCACTTATACCGGCCGCAATACGCGACGCAAGGGCGGCTTTACGCTGGTAGGCCACGGGATTGACGGCAGGCATCAGTATCACGACACGAAAGCCGGCAACACGACGATGCACTCTGAAACAAGCGTTGAAGAGCTGGCAAAGGCGCTCGGTCTACAGCGGCTGGATGACACCAGGTTCCGCTCCAACATCGTGATCGAAGGTAGCAAGGCATGGTCGGAGTTCGGATGGCGCGGCAGCAGACTAAAGGTCGGAGATGTCTCGCTGAAGGTGATAAAGCCAGTGCAGCGGTGTCTGGCAACGCATGTAAACCCCGCAGACGGTGTAAGAGATGCCGACATCCTAGGAACGCTCACTAAGATCATCGGACAGGAAGTCCCGCAGTTCGCCGTTTCGCTAACCGCCGTAGACGGAGGCGGGACGATACGCACGGGAGACGGTGTACGGGTGCTGGGCTGAGTCCGCGGCCAGGTGCCTGGTCTCGCCGCGTTGGTTAAGATGCCGCTGCGGACAGCGCTGACATCTACAATTGCGTTTAGAGGTAGGCTATGGACACCACTCTAGACAAACAGACAGTCGACTCATTCGCGAGGAGACTCAGCGTCGCCAAATCCGCAAGCGGCAACATGGCTTTGCGACGGATCTCAGAGGCGACGGGAATAGCGGCAAGCGACATATCTACCTACCTATCCGGGAAGGATACTCCTACGTTCCAAGCGTGTAGGAAGCTGGCGAAAGCTTTGGCGGTTCCGTCTGTCTATCTGACTCGCGCCTGGCCAGTAGCAGAATTCATATCCCACCGCGACCGTCGAAAGTTGACGCAACGGGATAGGCATCGCATCAGGATCGATATAGAGATCGCGTTCGGTAACTACTACAACGTTGAGGATGTCCTGGAGGAGCCCCATCCACCTGCTGGCTCCTTTGGTCTCCATGAGTTTTCTCAGTTGCCGGCAACCATTGATGAGGTTGAATGCATCGCGAGCAACGTGCGCGCTGAGTTGGGGATTGGCACGCATGACTGCCAGCCTGACATCCACGCAATCTTGGATGCGAAGATTAGGCTGCTGCCGTTCGATGCCCCGTCTGAGGCTGCACATGGGCTGATGGACGGATGCGTGGTGAAATCGGATCGTGGGGATAAGGCCATCGCGTTCTGCAAAGACGTCTCTGTTGACCGCCAACGCTTCACGCTCGCACACGAGCTGGGGCATCTCTTAACGGATGACGAGTTTGACGAGGTGTCCTCTGACCAGTTTGCGTCTGCCTTCCTGATGCCTCGCGACCTGTACGAGAAGGAATTCGAGTCACACTCCCTAGATGCCTTACTCGCGTTGAAGGGGAAGTTCGGTTGCAGTATCGCCGCGTTGAACAGACGAGGCCGCGAACTTGAATTGATACCCGAACAGGACTACATAGAGAATCAGATGCGGTTGAGTTATCGCGGATGGCGCAAACGAGAACCTGACCCTCATCCTCCCCTTCAAGAGCCGCAATACGGGCGTTACTCTGACCTCTGTGTAAAGGCATGGCAACGCGAACTTATCTCCGCCTCCAAGTTGTCCGAGTTGCTTGGAGACGGGTATGGCAACGACAGTTAACGGTAGGGTTGCCGAATCCATCGGCCTACTTACCGTGACCTCGGTTTGCCACTTAATGCGACAACACACAGTCTTTGCCTTAGACTCTCATTCAGCTGACCAGACACATGAGCTTGGTATATGGCAGGCGCAGTTTGAAGCGAACATGGTTGCACTAGCATTGAACGAGGAAGCAGAGACTCTGATGTCTGAGCGACTGTGTGAGAGTCGCGGATCTGAGATTGCAGATGCTAGAGACATATCAACCCACTTGACCTACGCACACACGCTAAGCCGGCGTTGATCAAGGGCTGGAAGCGAAACATATGCCACTTGAAGAGGAACAACTGAACGGACGCATAGCCAGTCTGATCCGCGAACAGTCCTCGGATTTAGGCTGGCATGTGCAAGAGGAAGCCAAGGGTTCGTTTCAGCACGACAGGCTGAAGAAACCTGACATCGTGATACGTCGCGGTTTCGCACCGCCCGTGGTCATTGAGAACGAGTACGCCCCCGGGCGCACACTGGCCGATGACTGTCTCAGCAGGATCGGCAGGACGTTGGAGCCAGATGCCCGTGGTGACAGCGGCGAAGTGTCTGTAGTTTTCGCCTTGCGGACGCCCAATGTGATACGAGAATGCGCGCACGGGGACGAAGCAGATAAATTGCTCCGCGCAGGTGCAGAGTTGGAGTTCGCAGTATACCGCGGTAACAAAGACGACTACACGAGGTTTCCGCGTGATGGATTCCTGCGTGGCGATATCCGCGACTTCGTCAACTTCGTCAAGCCAGCATCTATCCCGGAAGACATCGTCAACCAAGCCGCCGATACGCTTTCGCGAGGCACCAACGAAGCTGCCGCCATCCTGGTGCACCACTCGGATGCGCGCACTAACTTCGGCGTGAAACTGGGGAAGCAACTGCATCAACCTTGGCCCCTGAATGACTACACAGCGACCGGCAAGCAGGCCAAAGCCGATGCCGAGTCGAGGTTGCAGACTGCGAAGATGTGCGCGACTATGCTGATCAACGCAATCGCGTACCAACATAACCTGTCCAACCATCATGATGAGATAGAAGACCTGCACACTTTGAGCAGGAGTCTCCGCGGCCGTGAGTTGAATAAAGGCGATCTGCTGGTCGAGTGGGGGAAGATACTCGAGATCAATTACTGGCCGATTTTCCACATCGCCGAAGAACTGGTGGCGAACCTCACGATGGACGCAGTAGCCGACATGCTTCCCGTGATGCTGAAAACTGCGGATGGCATCCAGTTAGCCATGCGTCAGAACGATATCGCAGGCATCGTCTTCCAGAGGTTGATAGCGGACAGAAAGACATTGAAGACCTACTACACTCGACCAGAAAGCGCGGTGTTCGTGGCGCATCTCGGTGTGCATGACGATGTGGACTGGTCAGATCCGGCCGTCGTGAAGGATTATCGGATAGCGGATTATGCGTGTGGCACCGGAGGTTTGGTGCTGGCGGCGTATCAGCGTGTGCGCGACCTGCATCGGTCGCATGGCGGCCGTCCTGACAAGTTGCATTCGCACATGATGGAGGAATCCTTGACCGCTTGCGACATCATGCCGGCGGCGGTTCACCTGTCGTCGTCGCTGCTGTCCTCGGTTGCGCCTGCCGAGACCTATCGCGGGACACGCAACATCCTGTACCCGTTCGGCGGCGTTCGCAACGCAGACGGTGAGCTGGAACGTGATTGCAACGACAAGGCGGTAGTTCGCCTGGGTGCGTTGGACCTCCTGGACCTGTGCTCGACGAAGTTCCAGGTGGTGCTACCGCTGGACGAGAGCATGGCCCTGGGCTCAAACGGTCGACGGCGTGCGATAGAGGTTGAGATGGCACCTGCGAGCCAGGACCTGGTGATCATGAATCCACCGTTCACGCGGTATTCGGAGGGGGTATCCCGCTTTGCCGCTTTCGGCACGTCCAAAGAAGAGCAAGCGGCCATGAGTGAACGAGAGAGTGAACTTAACAAGAACACGATCGCCGATTGGAACGCTGGGCTTGGGACGTCGTTCGCCGCCATTGCAAACAACATGGTAAAGCCCGGCGGCCGCGTCGCCATGATACTCCCGTTGTCAGCCGCAGTTGGCGGAGGCTACAAGGGCAAGAGTCCCAACAGCTGGGGGAAGTTCCGGATGATGCTCGCCAAGTCCTACACTGACATCTTAGTAGTCTCGATATCTGCATCAACTCCAACGGACCACGCATTCTCAGCTGATACCCACATGGGTGAAGTCGTGATCATAGCCACTCAACTCCAAGAAGGCCAGAGTCCAAGACGAACCGCCCATTTCGTGAATCTGCATAAGCGACCCGATAGCGAACTGGAAGCACAAGCGGTCGCCCGCGAAATTCGATCGGTGGTTACCGTCCTAACAGAACCTGACACCCAAGCGAATATCGTGATCGGTTCTGAGCAGGTGGGATCAGTCTCGCTAGAGTACATCGACCCGCACAGCAAGTGGTCGGCAGTACGTATTGCGAACGGTGGGATGTATCGACGCATCGTGCGACTGTCCCGCGGACAGATTGACCTGCCGTTGCAACCTTCCCCCGTAGGTATACCGATTACGCGGCTTGGGAATATCGGAGAGGTCGGACCGCACAGTCTGAGGTACAGAGAGAATTTCGATATGTCGAATGATTGCACCGTCGACAGTGAGTATCAATTCTTGTGGAACCGTAACTTTAGAACCCAGTTCACTATGTTGTTGGATCCAGACCGGTCAGGGCAACTGCGCGAAAGCACGAGGGCTATAGGTATCGGTTACTGGCAGCGCGCTTCCAACCTGCACATCGGCACCGATATGCGTTTCAATGCGAGTGCCACGGCGGCCGCATACACAACATCGCCAACCGGTGGCGGTAGGTCATGGCCAAGCATGAAGATGGAGTCACCAGACTACGAACGGGCTACATGCGCGTGGTTCAATTCAACTCTTGGATTGATGTGTTACTGGATTGATAGCAACCGGACACAAGATGCGAGAGGAGGCTCATCAGTAACCGCAATCACGAATATCGCCACGTTGGATGTACGGCGATTGTCTGACACGCAGCTCACGGCAGCGGTCGCTATCTTCGAGGACCTCTGCCGCGAGCGATTATTGCCTGCTAATGAGGCATATCGCGATCCTGTGCGTCATGAAATAGACCGCCGCTTCTTGGTGGACGTGCTTGACCTGGGCGAAGATGCCGACGACCAGTTCGCGATAATCCGCAACCAGTGGTGCGCCGAGCCAACGGTAACTGACACCAAGAAGACGGGTATACGGTTCAACACTTGATGCATAAGATGCCAAGTGCGTCAAGTTCGCATGCGGTCCACGCTGTCCGTATTAATGGCTTTGCACGCACCGCATCAAGCCATTCGGGGGTTCGGGACTTAATCGAAGATTGCGAACCGTGCCAAGGGCGCAAGCCGGACCGCTAGGCGTTAACGAACGCCGTGGACACAGCGTGATAGTGCCTTATCGTTGGATACTACATACCAACCTATGATGCAATCGGCTTGGTGGCAGAGCGCAAGGGGCAGAAACAGGTGATTCGGATTATCCGTGGCTCTGTCAAAAGCATCTGATAACATCATAGTTTGGTGTTATTATAAGTTACAGCGGGCGATGGACGTTCGCAGTTCGACACAGGAGAAAGCACCATGTTTTGGTTCAACATCAGAATGTTCCTCTACAGTCTTAGGAAGCGTATCGTGTTCCAGTTCTTTACGCGCTTGCATGCGAAAACTATGTCAACCGGATTCATACACCACTCGGCTCCAAACCTGTCTTGCAACGAGTGCCGACAGCCAACAGCCGACATGAGACAATACTCGATTGGAGGTGACAGGTGGGTACAAGAAGGTGTCTGTGATGAGCACGGCAAGTCGTTCATGATCATTGACACCCAAGCATTATTGAATGACCTGTACATCTTCGACAGAGCGCTGTTGGATGCGCGTGACACAGTCATCTCACTGTCACACGAGGAGTTGGCTCTACATCTTGAGCGGGCGGCCAAGCGGCGGACCATTCAATATCAAAGGATTCGTGCTTGGTCGGCATGCGTAGTGGCGTTCCTCACACTATGCCTGGTGATTCTCGCCATCTTCGGCGGGTCCATCACAATCGTCATTTAAGCGATCCTGTACAGCCAGAGGCGCATGGGGGATTAGAAGAGCTCTCACGCCAAGCCTTAAAGGGAGGGTTCCTAATGGCCGCACGCTTACGAGAGACGGTGGCATTCCGATCCTGCAAGTCGAAGTAACAGAGAATCTCTGCGACATCTCACTTTACAACATCATAATCATCAGTTATAATGAGTTACATGACACAGCCCAACACCGACATTAACGTCCACCCTCCCTCCGCCAGAACCCGTGAAGGCATCACCTTCATGCAAGCCGCTCAGATGTTCGCTACCGAGGCGAAGGCTGAGGAGTGGTTCATCGAGAGGCGCTGGGGCGGACGGGCGAACATCACATGTCCGAAGTGCGGCGAGCGCTCGGTGTGCGAGATCGAAAGCCGGGATCCCATGCCGTTCCAATGCACCAAGCCGGAGTGCCGCAAGTGCTTCAGCGTCAAGACGGGTTCCGTCATGCAGTCGTCCAAGCTGCCGCTAACGCACTGGGCGATAGCATACCACCTGATAACCACCGACCTCAAGGGCATCTCGTCCTGCGAGCTCGCGCGGGAACTGGGCATCACCCAGAAATCCGCGTGGCACATGCTTCACCGCATCCGGCAGTCGTGGGACGACAACTCATGAAACTCGCGGAAGCTTGCGTTGACAAGCAGCTCCCCTACGCCGAACTGATTGAACCTAGTTCAAGATGAGGGGCTGGCAGTGGAGTGGAAGAGCGATGGACAGCGGTTGACATTCGGGGATGTCCACTACTCGACGGCACCCCCGATACGGAGCCATGACAACGCTGTCGCCGCGCGTGCTTTTGCACTGAAGACCCGCCGACAAAGAGAGCCAGGGACCAATATGACCCGTGCTGAAATGAAGGCTACGCGGATAGACGAAGGCGGTATCGTGTGCCGGGGTGCGACCGGGAGTTTGACGACGAGCGGTACTTAGAACTCGACCACAATACGCCCCGTTCCAGTGGCGGCATCAACCATATAAGCAACCGCCTACTGTTGTGCGGACCGTGCAACCGAGTCAGGTCGAAAACACTGACTCTAGAGGGCTTGCGCCAGCGCAACAAACAAGACGGATGGATGAGTTACTGACAACACACCGACCCAATGTATGGTTTCCTTTATACGCCACTGCCTTTCAAGCGAGTAATGCAATGCGAGTCAAGCACACCCGCTCCGACATGCCCAAGCCTATTCTTGACGCGCCGGTGGACGATGTCCTGCGCGTCACCCTCAATTCGCCTCCGCCACAGGAATGGCGTTACCTCGAGAAACGCCGAGCGGCGATAGCCAAGCGCAAGCGAGAGGCGCAGGGTTAGGGTAGAGGCATGACATTCTCAGAACGAACAGGCATCGAACCCGAACTCGTCACTGCTCCTCCAATATCCGAAGACGCGCCAGAGCCTTTCAGAAAGGCGGCCATTAAGGCTTCGGTAGACGCACTTGGTTGGGATGTCCTGCGCCAAGTTGCTATCGACGCGATTCGTGGCGAACTTCCTCACGATATGACCCGTTGGTATCACGATTGGGATAAGTCGGATGATGCCTTGATGAATTGCCCATGGTGGATGTTCTACGACATCATTGAGGCAGTTTCCCTTCGTAAACACAACTCGGTACCTTTCTCCACCTCGTTGTTCGGTTTGCTGACGCTAGAAGATCTCCGTAGCGCCCGGCGTGAGTCCAGCGAGTACGTCCAACGGATCAACACGCTCTTTCGCATTCACAACATCGCTTACTCACTTTTGGACAATGAGATTGTGTCCGCCGACTTAGATGAAGTTCAACACCACGTTTCCAAAGCGCTCCCGGTCGCCAAACCTTCGGAGGTTGAGCGCATCAAGGAAGCCTGGGATGCTGTGAACAGCAAGCCTAATCCCAAGTGCAAGTTGGCGATGGAACAAATGAGAGGTGTCGTTGACAACATCAGGGATGCGCCTTGGATCAACAAACACATAGACCACCCGAATCAAGCCGATGGTGATACCAGGCCAATGGCTTGGCATCTGTCTGAGGCTGTTTACCATGCCTACAGAGCCGCGTGCAAGCCTGTTCACGATCAAGACACACCAACGCAAGCCGACGCTGTGTTGAGCATCATGCTAGGCACATCACTCGTCGTTTATCGGGAACTTCTCGATAAGCAATCCGCTATGAACTCAGACTAGACAGCATCGAAGGCACATCGCAACCCGAACCTGCCGTTCGAGTCCTCACATCACAGGTTTGCATGTAGTATCAACGATACACTTGACTCGTGACATCGCCACGCGTCCCGTCCACAACACGCCATCCCATAGAAAGAGACTACACCCATGACACCCGCACGCATCAACCGAGCTATTGAGCTGTTCTCGCAGGACCAACCTGTCTACTACGTCGGGGGACACACCGGCGCAGTATTGACATACGAACAGGGCAAGCAGGATGCGCACACGTGGGCGGATTACATCAACATCGGCATGGAGCACGGTGCCTTTGACATGACAGGGCTCGCAGCGTACATGCAGGGTCTGGTTGATGGCGGCCCTACGAATAGCGGCCATCGTACGCCGACCGTGATCGTTGAGGCGCCGATCGATGGGTCAACTGAGGCGGCAGTCCGATATAACGCCTGGCAGTTCCGGCAGATACTCGCTCGTGGCGTGCATGGCATCCTGCTGTGTCAAGCGGAGACTCCGGACGCAGTGCGAGCATTCGTCGAGTCGTGCCGATATCCACGCGCTACCGCCGGAGTAGGTCACGGCCTCGAACGAGGCACACGCGGCGTGGGCTCCGAGCCATCTGCCGCCGCGATATGGGGACTTGATAACGCCGATTACATTGCCAAGTGCGACCCGTGGCCGTTGAACCCGGACGGCGAGCTGATGCTAGGCATCAAAGTCGAATCCGTCAGAGGTGTATCAAACATTGAGACTATGCTTGCTGTGCCGGGTCTGACGTTTGCAGAATGCGGTCCGGGCGACCTGCATATGTCTTACGGTGTGGAACGCGTCCCGAACCAGCCATTTGATCCCCGCGTGGAAGCCGCGACGGAACGGGTGCGCGTAGCTTGCGCCGCGAACGGCGTGCAATTCCTCGGCGGCGGTACTCCAGACACCATCGCAGCCGCCATTGATAACGGCGTCCGAGTCGTCTCGGGCGGCAATGAAGAAGTAGCAAGAGCAGGTCGCGCTCACACTAAGCGCACCATGCCCGTAGGATGATCGCGCGCGGGAACGACGCAGTGAGCACGCGGAACTGACGCGCGAACAGATTCCAGTCAGCTTCGATCTGGTGCCATGCCAGACATCTCCGCTTCATTCGCCGATGCCGTAGCAGACATCCCAAGCGGCGCGTCAGTGATGATCGGCGGCTTTGGTGGCTCTGGAGGGCAGCCGACGAGACTGATGCTGGCACTGGCAGACCGAGATGTTCGCGACTTGACCATCATCGGAAACGTGGCAGGTATTTCAAAGACGACCGGCTACGGTTGGCCGCCGCACCTGGAACCGATCGACCAGGGCATATTCTTCGAGCGCGGACGGGCATCCCGAATAATCTGCTCGTTCCCGATACCTGGGCAGACGCGGCCCGAGTGTGAGATCGAAAAGGCTTGGCGCGAGGGCAGAGCAGAGGTAATTGTTGTCCCGCAGGGCACACTGGCAGAGCGAATAAGGGCAGGCGGTGCTGGAATCCCGGCGTTCTATACCCCGACGGGAGTCGGAACTCCCGTAGCGGAGGGCAAGGAACATCGCGACTTTGACGGAAGGACGCACCTGTTAGAGCATGCAATCAAGGCAGATTTCGCATTGATCCGAGCATACAGGGCGGACACTTTCGGCAACTTGGAGTACACCGGGACATCAAGAGCATTCAACCCCGTCATGGCACCAGCCTCTGAGGTGACGATAGCGGAAGTGGACGATATCGTGCAGCCTGGCGGCATCGATCCTGGGCGGGTAGGCACGCCGGGTGTTTATGTGCAGAGGCTAGTCCAACGCACGCCAGACGACCCGTTGCCTTAGATTGCGGCAACCCTAAGCAAAGTCGCGTGAGTCAGGAATGGCGTAGCTTTGTGCCAAGGAAAATCGGATGTGGCATCACTGTGTGCAGGCGCAACTGTACACATCGCCCGAGCACGCCACCAGCTTTTCCCGTTCGTTGAAGACCAAGCCGCGCAACATGTCGTTGAGGCGTTGCTCCCAACCCTCGCCAGTTTGCGTGAAGTACAACAGCAGCCCTTCGTCGAGGCTCAGCGTCACCTCTTCCTTAGGCCCGCGCATGTTGGCAAGCGTCTCCCTGCTAATTCGCATGGCGCCGTTCTTGTACGCAGCGACGATCTCCGGGTGAACCTCGGCAATGGGGCGCACCTGTTCCCATTCCTCGTCTGACAGAATCCAAGTGTCAGGATCCGCCTCGATAGCTGCCAAAATCTTAGCGTCCTCTTCGTCGGTTGGTGTGATGTCCCTTGGATTAAGTGGTGGCATCACTGCGTGCAGGCGCAACTGTAGACATCTCCCGTGCACACCTCCAGCTTTTCGCGTTCGTCGAAAACCAAGCCGCGCAACATGTCGTTGAGGCGTTGTTCCCAACCCTCGCCGGTTTGAGTGAAGTACAACAGCAGGCCTTCGTCAAGGCTCAGCGTCACCTCTTCCTTAGGCCCGCGCATGTTGGCAAGTGTCTCCCTGCTAATTCGCATGGCGCCGTTCTTGTAGGCTTCGGCGAACTCCGGATCAACTTCGGCCAATGGTCGCATCTGCGCCCATTCCTCGTCTGACAGAATCCAAGTGTCAGGATCCGCCTCGATAGCTGCCAAAATCTTAGCGTCCTCTTCGTCGGTTGGCGTGATGTCCCTTGGATTTAGTGGTGGCATACTTATGCTCCTCATCCTGACGCGCATGTCGGAAACTGATCAGGCGTATACGTTCTTCGCGAACAGTATAAACTACGGCCAAAAACTCGGTTCCACTGTTTATGAACGCAATCCGTCGGGATTCGCCGTGGCGATCGCTTCTGTAGATGGTTGCTGCGTCCCAGTCAAGACGACCCACATCGCGGAAATCCAGCCCATGGCGCGCCAAGTTCAAGGCGCGTTTATTCTCATCCCAATCGTAGCTTCGTCCGCCGGCGTACAACATGACACCGTTAAGGGTGCCATGACTCGCGCGAAACTCAAAGCGCGCGTGTCACACTTCCGATGTGCGACCGTTGCGTCGCGCGCTGTCTATGGTGCCGCTTCAGTCGCGGAGGCCGAATCTCGTATCACTGCGAGCAAGCGCAACTGTTGACATCGTCCGAGTGCACCGCCAGCTTTTCCTGTTCGTTGAACACCACGCCGCGCAACATGTCGTTGAGGCGTTGTTCCCATCCCTCGCCAGTCTGAGTGAAGTACTTCAGCAGCCCTTTGTCGAGGCTCAGCGTCACTTCTTCCTTCGGTCCGCGCATGTTGGCGAGCGTCTCCGTGCTGATGCGCAGCGTTCCGTTCATGTAAGCAGCAACGAGCTCTGGGTCAACCTCAGCCGCCGGACGCATCTGGCGCAACTCTTCTTCGCTGAGGATCCAAGTGTCGGGATCGGCTTCGGCAGCTGCGGTGATCTCGGCGTCTTCCTCTTCAGTCGGGTAGATCGGTCGCATGTCGGTGTTCCTCATCACTGAGAGCAGGCACAACTATAGACATCGCCCGAGCACACCGTCAGCTTTTCTCGTTCGTTGAACACCACTCCGCGCAATATGTCGTTGAGGCGTTGCTCCCATCCCTCGCCAGTTTGCGTGAAGTACTTCAGCAACCCTTTGTCAAGGCTCAGCGTCACTTCCTCCTTCGGTCCGCGCATGTTGGCGAGCGTCTCAGTGCTGATGCGCAGCGTTCCGTTCATGTAAGCGGCAACGAGCTCTGGGTGGACTTCGGCCGCCGGACGCATCTGGCGCAACTCTTCTTCGCTGAGGATCCAAGTGTCGGGATCGGCTTCGGCAGCTGCGGTGATCTCGGCGTCTTCCTCTTCAGTCGGGTAAATCGGTTGCACGTAGGTACTCTTCATGTTCCTTTACCTCTGTTTTGTTGGCGCGGCGCATGCTGATGAGCCGGGTCCTGTCGTGCCTTAGAGTGTAAACCACGGCGTGTACCCTGTCACCGATAAACCCGAGTGCTAGATATCGGGTCTCGCCTCCACGATCAGATGGTCTGACTTTGGCGGTCTCCCATCGGAAGTACTCTATCGCTTCAAAATCGATACCATGCCGCGCCAAGTTCAAGGCGCGCTTATCCTCGTCCCATTCGTAGGACTGCCCGTTGACGTACAGCATGACACCGATAACGATGCCATGACTCGCGCGAAACTCAAAGCGCGTGTGTCACACTCAAGGAGAGACTCGCGCCCCTGTCCGTTACCTCGCCAACTTAGTCGCTAGGCCTGCTGTGATGGACAGCCACGGCACTGCCCAAACCTGAGCCGCGCTAATCCTGCAAAGTCGCTTTCACCGCCGCCGAGATCTTGTCAGCAGACGGATAGACAAGACGCTCCAACACCGGCGTGTAAGGGATGTGCACCTGCTCGGCGGCTACCTTCATCACCGGGGCTTGCAGGTCCCAGAAGCCTTCCTCTGAGACTATCGATGCGATCTCTGATGCCGCACTGCAAACCTTGTGCGCCGGATCAGCTATGACCAACCTGCCGGTCTTGGCGACCGATTCCAGAATCGTCTGCTTGTCTAAAGGCACTAGCGTGCGCGGGTCGATCACCTCCACGGAGATGCCATCCGCTTCTAGCTCGTCCGCGGCACGCAGAGCCATTGACACGGCGCCTGCTATAGCAACCACGGTCACATCGTCGCCTGAGCGCGCGACATCCGCAACGCCGAACGGCACCAACGCGTCATCGCCCTCGGCAACCTCACCTGACGACCCCGATAGCGTTCCATCCTCGAACACGATACATGGATCATCATCGCGAATGGCAGTCTTCAGCAACCCTTTGGCATCGCGCGGAGTCGCCGGGACGAGGATCTTGAAACCGGGCATGTTCATGAACATCGGATATGACCTGTCGGAGTGGTGCGCTGCTGATCCGCCACCGTAGAACATGGTGGCACGATATACCACTGGCAGCTTAGCCTGCCCGCCGAACATGTAGCGCATCTTCGCAGCCTGGCTCACCAACTGGTCCATAGCAACCCACATGAAGCTCGTCAAAGTTTCCACGATGGGACGCATCCCAACTAGCGATGCCCCGATCGCCGCGCCGAAGAAACCGTTCTCTGACAGCGGAGTGTCCAATACGCGCGTCTCACCGAAGCGGTCAAGCAATCCGGCAGTCGCACCGTAGACGGACCGACGGATGTCCTCGCCCATGATGAAGACGCTCTCGTCGCGCGCCATCTCTTCCATGATCGCTTGGTTAAGGGCTTCTACGTAGATTGCTTTCGTCGCCATCGTCTATTTCTCCATTCCGGGATAGGTGACCAGTCCAGCCTCCGAGCCCGTTCGCATAACCTTTGAGTTGACACGATTAATCCGTAAGCTTTGTTCGTAGGATCCGCCTGCGCTAAGGTGCAGGTATAGGATTTGCCCACATGTCTTCAAAGAGTTCCTCCGGCTCGGGGTAGGGGCTGTTGCGCGCGAACTCTACAGCGTCCTCAACCTCTGCCTCTTTTGCCTTGGATATCGCATCGCACTCCTCGCGAGACAGTATCCCCTGACTAACTAGAGTTCGCTCTAAGACATCGATAGGATCGCGCTCGCGCCATTCGCCAATCTCGTCGGCCGTGCGGTACTCGCCACGCCTGACCCGTCCTAGGCCGAGCGAGTGCTCCTCGTAGCGGTATGTCAGTGCCTCGATGAGCGTTGGGCCTTCACCCGCTCGCGCACGCCGTACCGCCTCGCTCGATGCCTCATACATCGCAATCGCGTCTTGACCGTCAACTAGTACGCCGGGCATGTTGTACGCCGACGCGCGGTCTGAGATGTGCTCCACCGCTACCGAGTCGTGATAAGACGTTGTGACCGCATACTGATTGTTCTCGCACAGGAAGATGACTGGCAAAGACCAAAGGGATGCCAGATTCATCGACTCATGGCAAGCGCCCTGATTCGACGCGCCGTCGCCGAAGAAGACCATCGAGACGAAGTTCTCGCCGCGAATCTTCGCCGCAAGCGCAGCGCCAGTGGCAACGGGAACCGAGGACGCTACGATACCGGATTCCCCCAAGATGCCGATCGAGAAGTCTGCCAGATGCATTGAGCCGCCCTTGCCTTTGCAGTAGCCATCAACTCGGCCGTAGAGCTCCGCCATGGCGCGCTTTACGCTACCGCCTTTCGCCAACGGATGGCCGTGTGAGCGATGGTTGCCGGCGATGTAGTCGGTGTCTTCTAACGCCGCGCATGCACCGACGGCAACTGCTTCCTCACCGATGTAAGGATGCGCCGCGCCAGTGAACTCGCCCGCCGAGTGCACTTCCATCACTCGAACCTCGAAGTGACGGATGAGCCACATTCGCTCTAGCATCTGTACCAGCTTGTCTTTGGGTATATCTGCCAATGGATTACCTCCTAGGCGGGCGCAACTGAATACTCCGCCGTCTCTGACTTGGCAACAGTCATATCGGTCGCCACGCGTCGTGACGAACTACCGCGTATATGTTATTGCAATTTTCAAGACTATCGCGAATACAGCTGAGATATCCGAAACTTGGACTCACTCAGGGCTCTAAACTCAACTCGCATCAAGAGAGTTTAACCGCCCAACCCTGCCTGCCGGCATCTATGAGCTCTGGATGGAACAGCGTCGACATCAGCTCAATGCCATCTACAAGGCGCGGTCCGCTGCGGCTGAAGTAGGCGTTTGCGTCAAACGCGTAGACAGCGCAGCTACGTAAAGCGGCATCCGCCAAGAGTTGAGAAGTGGCACAGGACGATTCCGATTCCTTGACGACGCTTGCCACATCATATCCGCAAGGCATTAGCAGAATCACTTCCGGACCTGACTCCACTACTTCTGAGACTGAGACTCGGCGGGTTGGCTCGCCCGAGACGCCTAAGACATCGCGTCCGCCCGCCAATTCAACCATCTCCGGGACCCAGTGGCCGCCGACCATCAATGGGTCAAGCCACTCCAAGCAGGCGACCTTACGCACCTGTAAATCTTTCACGCGCTCGCATACGCTGTCCGCACGCCGTTGCAGTTCCGCGACCTTCGCGCGTGCAATGTCGCCGATGCCAGCCGCTTTGCCCACTCGGACAATATCGTCGAACACATCGTCGAGCGATGTGGGATTGAGCGACACGATGTCAGGTTCGCTATCCATCTGCTTGGCAAACGATGCCACATCGTCGTACGGCAGGGCGCATACCTCGCAAAGCCCTTGAGTGATGATCAAATTCGGGGCGAGATCTGTCACGGCCGCGACATCGAGCTCGTAGACCGACTGTCCAGACGCTTGAAATGACCTGACCTGAGCATCTATCGCCCCGCTGTCCGCGTCCGTGTCAATCCTGGTGTGCACCACGCGCCGTTTGCTTTGCACGTCATCCGGATAGTCGCACTCGTGAGTCACGCCAACGACGTTTGGTCCCAATCCCAACAGGTACGCGATCTCCGTTGCACTGGGTAGCAGTGTGCAAATTCGTAGGTTGGGGTCGGCTGTCAATGTAGCGGGTCGTGAGATTAAACGCCGAACGCACCGGCCTCGCCGTACGCCCAAGACTTGATCAGATGATGTGCGATAGCTATCGGCCCGGGAACTCTCAGGTCCGGATTCCGACGTTCCAGCGCGCCCACTACATCTGCACGATCGAACCAACGGACATCCGTCATCTCGAACTCGTCGATCTCTATCTCAGTTGTCAACGCTTGCGAGTGGCTGCCGATCATCAACGAGCTCGGGAATGGCCACGGTTGGGAAGAGTGATACCTGACCTGGCCCACCTCGATGCCCGCCTCCTCCTTCACCTCGCGACGCACGGCTTCCTCCATCGACTCGCCCTGGTCCATGAATCCAGCTAGGGCAGAGTACATGTTCATGGCACGTAGACGCCCCGCAGATTGCCCCAGCAGACACCTATCTCCGTCCGTGACTAGAGTGATTACGACCGGGTCCGTTCGCGGGAAGTGTTCCGCCCTGCAACCCTCGCACGAGCGCTGTTGACCACCGCGCCCTGAACGCGTCTCGCCGCCGCAACGCGCGCAATAACGGTGACGCAGGTGCCAATCCAAGTTGGACTTCGCTTGCGCTAGAATGCCGGTCTCAAATCGCGGCAACAATTCGGCCGCCGCCCTGGGCTCCATGAACTCAAACACGCCACCAGCCAATATCGAAAGAGATTCGTCAGGGTCAGGCATCCCATCCGCGGCGATGTTCCACGCAACGAGATGGCAGCCTGTTGCATTACTGCCCAAGTACGTTTCTGTCCGAGATGCCTGCCGACACACACGAGCAGCATCCCGAGCCGGAAGCAGGGCTAGAGCGACGCGACCTCCGACGCGCTGAACCAGCGGCTCGAAATCGCGCATCAACACGACCCGCGACTCGACAGAGCTCATGATCCGCCGAACCTCGGACTCGCTACGCCGCACAACGTCGCCACGGTCAAGTGGGTTACCTGCGAAGTAGTGTGGTGTCATCGTAGCAGTCAGATGTTTTCCTCGCATCCGGAAATCCAAGCCGGACGGAGTGACAGATGCAACTCTAACGCAAACGAGTTATGGGCAGACGCGACTGGCGTTAACGCCGCGCCCTTATCGATGCTAAGCGACGCGTCGACGCAGTAGCGCAACACAACCGAACAACAAACCCGACACGATCGCTATGGAAGGACCAGACGGCAGATTCAGGTAGTAAGACAGGTACAAGCCAGATATTGAAGCGAACAGAGCGAACCCGATGCCCAAGAAGATTACGCCTACGTGTCGCTTGAGGATCAACGCCGCGCTGGCGGTCGGTGCTACCAGCATCGCAAGCACTAGTATCACTCCCACGGCCTGCGCGGTCAACACCACCACCACGGAGATCGTTGCCATCAACGAGTACTCAATCGCAGTGGTCCGCATTCCTGCCACCTCTGCGCCGAGCGAGTCGAAACTGACGAACACGAGTGGCCTGTAGAAGCCTACCACGTAAACCGCTGTCAAGGTTGCGAGCGCGGCCATCGTGTAAAGGTCTGGGCGGGAAACCGCGAGAATCTGCCCTAGCAGCAAGCTTTCAAGGTCAATGCTCACTTGCGACCGGAAGATTGAGATCATTATCGTTCCGAGCGCGAACATCGTCGCGAAGAGTATCGCGATAGCCGAGTCAGCACGCAGTCCCGTCTTGCGAGTGATGAAGCCGACTAGGATGGCGAATAGGATGGCGGCCGGAAGGGCACCGAACCAGGGAGCGAGGCCTATCACCAACGCCGCTACCATGCCGGGGAACACTGAATGCGCCAGCGCATCGCCCATGAACCCATAGCCACGTGTCACGACGAACAGACCAACCATTGGACAGACAGCACTGACTAGCACAGACGCGATCAGCGCGCGGACCATGAACGAGTAGCTCATCGGCTCCATCAAGAAATTAACTGAATCAAACCACACCGTTAACCTCCATACAGTCCTCACACATGACCGACCCCAACAGACGCGCGACTGGGCGCGTTGATGCACTAATCCATGTTGGTAAACGGCGCACCGTGTGCCTCGTAGAGCTCGCGATACACCTCAGGCGTCAATGCTTCAGAGGGACGACCGAACGCACAGACGTGGCAGTTCAAGCACAACAGCAAATCAACATTATCCTCTAGCTTCGCCAAGTCATGTGTCGTCATCATGACAGTCCTCCCCTCATCACATAGCTCGCGTAGGACTTCCAACAAGCCCTCCTGAGATGCAACATCAACACCGCTGAAAGCTTCGTCTAACAGGAGCACATCGGCGCGTTGCGCCAATGCACGGGCAACGAATACCCGCTCGCGCTGACCGCCGGAGAGTTCTACCAGAGGATCACTAGACCGATGAGTGAGACCAACCCGCGCGAGCGACGCATCAACTAGCTCGCGATGGCGACGCGACGGCAACCTAAACGCACCGATGCGCGGTGTGCAGCCCATCATGACGACATCGCGCACCGACACAGGGAAATCCCAATTCACCGATTCGGCCTGCGGGATGTAGCTGACCTCTCCGCGCGCTTTGTGCGGAGGGTTGCCGTTGATCAGCACCGAGCCGGCATCCAAGTCTTGGATGCCGACTAGTGCCTGCAACAGCGTCGACTTGCCCGCGCCGTTCGGACCAACGACGCCGACTAGGGTGCCAGTCGGCACCTCAAAGGACACGTCGTCGAGGACGGTGTTCGCGCCGAACTTAACTGCCGCGCCGTGTGAACTTACGGCCGCCCTCGCGCCCATAGCGTGCCAAGTCTCCTTGTTGGATCGTGCATGATAGCAGCACTTAGCGAGGTGTCAGCGCATTCGCGATCACTTCGGCATTATTCCTCACCAGGCCAATGTAGGTCGCCGCGGGCGACCCTTCTGCACCCAACGAACCGGTGTAGAGCCCGCCGACTACCATAGCACCCGCCTCGGATGCCAGGGTCTTTGTCAAAGCGTCCGACAGCTGCTCCTCGGAGAATACCACAGCCACGCCGTGCTCCTGGATCAGTTCCGCCAGCGCGGCCAGCTCGGTCGGCGACGGCTCAACCTCCGTGCCACCACCCGGGATGACAGCGCCAACGATCTCAAAGCCGTAGCGAGCTGCGAAGTATCCGAATGAGTCGTGAGTAGTGACGAGGTACCTGGCGGACTGCGGGACAGAAGCAACGCGGTTAACTACCCAAGCGTCCAACGCATCCAACTGCTCCATGTACGCGTCTGCGCGGTCGTGGAACTCATCGTGCAACCCTGGAGCGCGGGCGGACAGCTCACGCTCTATCGTCTCGACTGCTATCTTAACCCGCTCCGGGTCGAACCAGAAGTGCGGATCGTTGGGACCGTGATCATGACCGTGATGATCATCGCCATGAGCGTCCTCGTCCTCGTCGTGCCCGTGCTCATCCTCGTCCTCATGATCGTGTCCTTCGTGGTCGCCATCCTCGTTTTCGTCATGTGCGTGACCATCTTCGTCTTCGTGGTGTTCATCACCATCCTCGTCGTGGCCCTCGCCCTCATGGTCTTCGTCATGGTCATGTCCTTCGTGGTCCTCATCGCCATGCTCGTCCTCGTCATGTTCATCGCCATCTTCGCCTTCATGGTCTTCGTCATGGTCGTGTCCTTCGTGGTCCTCGTCGCCATGCTCGTCCTCGTCGTGGTCATCATGCCCACCGCCGAATTCAGCGAAAGGAATCGGATCGATCCCATCCGCGAGCTCCACTATCGTCTCGGGGCTCTTCGCCGCATTGCGAATCAGGTCGTCCAACCACGACTCCTCGAGACCCAATCCCACGACGAAAATAACATCCGCGTCGGCGACATCGGCGATATCGCGTGCGCCAGGCTGGAAGTTATGGGGATCAGATTGGCGCGGAACCAGTGATTTGACCGTGACGCGATCACCGCCAACTGCACGCACCCAATCTGCCAGAATGCTAGTGCTCGTAACGACCGAGAGATTGTCCACGGTTTGAACCGTAGGCGTGGCGGTCGGAACGCGAGTCGGTGTAGGCGCCGGCGCACGTGTGGGTTGCGCCGTTGGCGTGGCTGCCGGGACTCGAGTGCTCGTAGGTGCCGGCATCGGCTGAGTAGTAGCTTGAACCGTTGGCGTCGGCGCAACTGTAGCCTGCGCCGTTGGCGTGGCAGCAGGTACGCTAGTGCTCGTAGCTGCTACCGTTGGCACGGCGGTAGCCTGTGCCGTTGGTGTCGGATCTGTTCCTGTGCAAGCCGCTGACAACGCGACAGACGCAACAACCGCTAGTAATGCGGCCGTGCTCATCCGCCACGATGCCATGCGGGATTTAACCCACAAAGACATTGTGTGTGCCTTAACCTTTCGTTTACCTAATCATGTAGCCCATCCATCAACCAGTTGGGTTAATCCGCAGTGTACAACACGAGAACACACAGTGTTGTTTACATCTCAGGATTGTTTCCGCCTATCTCCAGCCAAGGTGTAGAGTCGCTTGTACAGTAAGGTTCAGAAGCGACTGCGTCTCTGAGCGACCCGACAACCCGCTGTCATGCCCCGTTCCATAAAGTTACCGTTCATCCCATCTTCCTTGCGAAAACTGCGCGACATCGCGGGTTGTACCGAGGAAGAGGTGGCCAGACGCGTTCGCAAGGATGTCGAAACGATCCGCAAGTGGGAGAGCGATGATCACGACGAGTTGCCGACCTACGCGCAGGCTAACCAGCTGAGCGAGCTGTACAGGTACGACGTGTTGATGTGCTTGCGCGAGATTCCTTCGCACATTCGCCCTCCTGAGATGCCGGACTTCCGGACACCCGACAGCAACGGCACAATCGCAAGCGATTTCAGCAGAAACCTCAGGTGGCTGCTGAGGACCATGGAGATTCGTCAGGAGTTCATTAGGGAGTTCGGACCCTACTGGGAGCTGAGGCATCAAGACTGGATAGGGAGCGAGACGATTGACAGCATCGACCCCGAAACGTTGGCGACGAAGATGCGGGACATGCTGGACATCGACATTGCGTCTCAGCGCAGTTTCCGGAGCATCTCGGATGCGCTAAAGGCTTGGATTACAGCATTCAACGACAACGCGGGTGTGTTCGTTTGCCAGACCAGCAACCAAGGTGGAAACGGTATTGACCTAGACGAGATGCGAGGGCTGTCCTTGGCAGACTCGAGCGCTCCCTTCATCGTCGTCAACTCGAAGGATGCCGAGGCAGGCAGGATTTTCACGCTGTTCCACGAACTGACGCACCTTTGGATCGGTCAGCCGGGGATTTCAGGAACCGCTGGACTGCAGGCACGAGCTGGAAAGAACGGAACGCACAACGTCGAATCTTTCTGCGACGATGTCGCCGCAAACGCGCTGATGCCCGAAGCGCATTTCGATGCGCGCTGGCACGAACACGACGATAACGACCCGAGCGGATCCGTCGAGACGATAGCGCGTGAGTTCCGCGTCAGCCGCGATGCGGTGGCAATTCGAGCGGCGAAGCTGTCGCTCATCTCATGGGCGAGGTACGCGCAGCTCCGTGTCAAGTTCCGCAGCGAGCTAAGTAGCACGAAGCCAAGAGGCGGCGGCGGGAATTATTATCTGGCCCATCGGAGGAATCTCGGTGCCAAGTATGTCAGGCTTGTCATTGCAACGTGGTTAGATCAACAGATTGGCATAAAGGAAGCCGCATATTTCCTAGACATCAGGCCCATTCAGGTCGATCGGTTCGCTCGACACGCTGGATATCTGCCGTGATAGCGACGGAAATTGCCGCCGTAATCGACACATCCGCAATCATTCAACTGCGCGAGGAGTGGTACTCCCCTGATGTGTTCGATAGTCTGAACCAGGAGGTCACGAAGACGGCGGAACAGCGATGCCTGGTCACAGTTGACAGAGTGATCCGCGAACTTGAAACCCAAGCCGAGGATCAATCGAGGAACGTTCGTGGCAATGGCGTACTGACCGCCAGTTGGGCGAAGGGAACTCTAACGGCACTGAACGACGTGGTTCCCTTACCGACCGTAACGGAAATCAGAACGCTCACATCCGTAATCGCTACCCAACATCAGACTTGGCGGAACGGTCAACCGGCTGACCCCATGTTGCTTGCAGCGGCCGAGGTTCTAGGTTGTGCTATCGTTAGCGGGGAGAGTCTAAGGACCATGGACCCAGACGACCCGAAACCGATTTCTGGGAGCGGTCAGATCTGGAACGAGGACGGCCTATACTCCAGTTGGATCAGGATCCCAGACGTTTGCTTGATGCGACGCATCCCGCACATGAACCTATTGGAATTCTTCCGCTCCCAGCACTGGTCCTTCTAACACGCACATCACCATTGCCATGCTCCTAACTTCCATCCGCGCTGTCCACATCGACATCCCGCGCACGCCGCCCAAGTCCGCGCCGCGCCGCGAACCCTGGCCGCGCTACGTGCCGCGCGCCATGCCCATCAACCACTACGCGGAGTTCTCACGACTACCGCAAGAGATGCCCGGTGCAGGCCTGCCCGAAGTCTGGGTACAGGCTATAGCAGCAGACGGCGCCACAGGCTACGGAAGATGCAGCTTTGGGCAACCCGTCGCCTCATACATCGATCACATCATCGCACCTCTGATTGAAGGACGGGATTGCATGGCGATAGAGCTGATGAACGACCTCGTCATTCGCGCTGGACACCGCCACGGCATCGCCGGACTGGTCGCCACCGCCTTGTCTGGCGTGGACCTCGCCCTCTGGGACCTCAAGGGCAAGCTGCTCGGCAGGCCAGTCTACGAACTCTTAGGAGGTCCGGTGCGCGACCACATCGAGCTGTATGCGACAAACGACCATCTGGACTGGAGCCAAGAACTAGGTTTCACACGTTTCAAGATAACCAACCCTGCGCACTACAGCGAAGGCGACGAGGGACTGAGGCGGATTGAGGAACATGTGGCACTCGCCCGTGACACCGTCGGCCCGAATGCCGAACTCATGATCAATCCCGTGATGTCGTTCAACGTTGAGTTCACTCTCCGATTGGCAGAGAGACTGCGACCCTACAACCTACGATGGCTCGAAGAACCGTTGCCTCCACATGACATAGAAGGGCATACCGAGTTGAAGCGCAGTATCACATGGATCCCGTTGGCCACTGGCGAGGATCACCGTGGACGCTTTGAGTTCGCAAAGCTTATCGAAAAGCGCGCCGTTGACATCGTCCAACCCGACATCAGCTGGGGCGGCGGACTGTCCGAGACGATGAAGGTCCACACCATCGCGTCGACCGCGGGCATCCTAACCATACCGCACGGGGGTGCAAACACACCTTGGGGCCAGCACTTCGCAATGGCAGCTCCCGAATCCCCGTTCCAGGAGTACTGGTTGGGTACGCCTCCCGGAATCCCGTTAGACGAGGTCGTACCGATACCAGGTATGGCGATGCCCATTAACGGTAAGATCAAACCTTCCGATAGTCCAGGCTTCGGGATGGAGATACAGGATGACTGGGTACGACCTTGGCAATATGCTACGAGGCCGTATTGATGTCGCACAGGATCAGAAAGCAACGCGACACTGTCGATGCTACGTCGCATACCGTCATTTGCGCCCTTCGTTAACATTGAAATTGTGCTGCACCTGAGTCGCAGTGACGCCCGTAGCCGGCAACCCGTCTATCGGGCAGTGAACATCCCGCAATCGCGCACCCGTCCCATCCGCATGTCGACAGAGCCAAAGCAATACCGTTTAGCACCGATCGAGTTCGGAGATGACAGCTCGGTCGTCGCTCGCTTTCGACGGCAGCTACGCAACCCATCACTACTAACATTCATCGTGTTATCGCTGATCGTGGTGACGATACCAATCCTGATCGTGTTACCTGGCTTCTACTCCGGCGCGAGAGAGAATCTGCCGTACTTCACCACCGAGTTCTCAGTCCCGCTCATTGAGCTCCGAATCGCCGTTCCTTCAAACGTCGTGCCGTACCTCCGCCAGCGTATGACGATCATGCGTAACGCAGACGAGCCCTTGGAGTGGAGTGGAGTCTCGTTCCAGAACGGTCCGTGCAAAGCATCGAACTTGGACGAGTTACCAGAGGGTAAATACGCAGATGCTGTCGCTGATGCATGTAGTAGCCTCCACGTCGTCCAAACGGAGTTCAGCAGCTACTGCGATACGGGTGCATCGTGCACTGTCCCCGCCGAGGCGGTGGAGCGACTTGACCAGATCGAAGACGCGTTGATGCAAGTGTTTGTCGGTGCATACGCATCGCTAACTGAAGAGCAGACCGCTGACCCATAGTCGCGCCACTGATCGCGCAACAAGCACGACATCCTGCGGACTCCAGATGCCAGGCCGTTCGTTGCAGTTCATATAATCGCAACCAGCTCGGCATAAGACCGATCTTTGTGCGATACCCAATCCCGGCCCATAGTCAACATGACACCTCCTGACGCATCCAACAACTTCGATCGACCGCCATTGTTGCTCGTTATAGACGGGCACTCAATGGTTTTCCGAGCTTGGTTCGCAATCCCAAGCCGACTGACCAGCGGCACCGGTACAGATACCCGCGGTGCCTACGGCTTCTTGACGACGCTGATACGCACACTGAGAGAACACAAACCTACCCATGTCGCCGTCACGTTCGATACGCGCGCGCCAACATTCCGAGATGAGCTGTTTGATCAGTACAAAGCCCAACGACCACCGATCGATCCAGAGCTGCATGAGCAGATACCGATGGTCGAATCGATCATGGAGGCAATGCAAGTCCCGGTATACAAGATCGACGGTTACGAAGCCGACGACTTGGTAGGGACGATTGTCCGAAAGGCAGAGGCCACCGGCATCAGATCCTTGATCCTCTCTGGCGATGCCGACCAGCTGCAGCTAGTCAACGCGCACACGAACTTGCTCATGTACTCTGGATTCGGCGATGTGAAGGTGTACGACACTGCAGCCGTCGCAGAGCGATACGACGGTCTGGGTCCGGACTTCGTGGCAGAGATCAAGGCACTGGAAGGCGACCCTTCGGACAACATACCCGGCATTCCCAAAGTGGGCAAGAAAGCCGCGCGCACAGTCCTCTCGCGCTTCGGACACTTCGACGACCTGTATGCCAATCTCGATGCAGTCGGCGAAATCCCGTCAAGCGAGTTGCGGGGTGCCAAGGGCATAATGCAACGACTGAAGGACGGGAAGCAAGTCGCATATGACGGACTCAAACTAACGACCATCGTCACGGATGTACCGATCGATATCGATCTAGCAGACACCAGATTCGGCACCTACGACCGCGACGAGCTGGTGGAGACACTGTTGGGCTTGGAGTTCAGGACGATAGTTCGCCAGATACCTGAGGCCGAACAGGCGGCGGCTGGCGAGTTCCCGCTTCCATCGCAATCTGCAACGACGCAACGAGACCTCTTCGCAGAGAAGAAAACTGCCGCCGCATCGTCCTCAAAATCGGAAAGTCCGGCGGCACCGCCGACTGGGAACTACAAGACCTTAGCCGACACGGAGTCGCTGGTTGCGATGATCGAGAGTATTTCGACCGCCGAAGGATTCGCCTTTGACGCAGAGACAACCGGCACAGACGCGATGCGCGACGGTCTGGTCGGTATGTCGTTCTCAAACTCCGAAGGCGAAGCGTGGTACCTGCCGCTAGGACATCTACAAGGTGAGCAGGTCGACTTGCGAGCCGCGCTGGATGGACTGAAACCGGTCTTCGCCGACCCAGACATTCCCAAGGCGGCGCACAACGCAAACTTCGACCTGATGGTGCTGGAAACCGCGGGTGTCGAAGTTAAAGGGCTGGCCTTTGACACGATGATTGCCGCCTCACTGTGTGGCCACACTAGGATCGGACTCAAGGACCTGGCACTTCACCTATTTCGCTCCGAGATGACTCCTATCACCGAGCTCATCGGCACCGGACGAAACCAGATTACCATGGCCGAAGTGCCCATCGAAGCCGCCGCCGACTACGCGGCTGCCGACGCGGACTTCACTTGGCGACTCTGGAAGCACTTCGAGCCGGAACTCGACACGCACAACGCTCGCAACGTTTTCGAGCAGATCGAGATGCCATTGCTACCCGCCGTCATTGAGATGCAACGGAATGGAATGGTGGTCGACCCCGGCCGCCTTAGCGCCCTCTCGGAGAGACTAGGGGTAGAGATTGACGAGATCAAACAGGCGGTAGGCGTGCTCGTCGGTGGTCGCAACATCAACATCGCGTCCAACCAGCAGGTGGCCGACATCCTAATCGATGAATGGGGTGCGCCCAAGACCCGCAGAACGAAGACGGGCTACTCAATGAATGCCGATGCGCTCGACAGGATGCGAAACAGAACCGGCCTTGATGACCGAGTGTACCAGCTGATCGACGCGGTGCTGAGATTCCGAGAGCTGACCAAGCTCAAGTCTACCTACTCTGATGCCTTGCCCAAGCTCGTAAACCCTCACACCGGCCGAGTCCACTCGACGTTCAACCAGGCAGGTTCTGCTACCGGCAGATTGGCGTCTAACGACCCGAACGTCCAGAACATACCCGTCAGGACCGACCTCGGACGCACCGTCCGCGATGCCTTCACCACAGACACCGACCGCGGTTGGTTGCTACTTTCGGCTGACTACTCACAGATTGAGCTGCGGATACTCGCTCACATGTCCGAGGAACCCGGCTTGCTGGCCGCGTTCCAGAACGGCGAAGACATACACGACGCAACCGCAAGAGCGATGTACGATGTTGAGGCGGTGAGCAGCCACCACCGAAGCATCGCAAAGATACTCAATTTCGGAGTCATATACGGGCTCGGTCCGGCCGGCGTGGCAAGGCAGACCGACCTGACTCAACAGCAAGGCAGGGAGTTCATTGACCTCTACTTCGGGAAGTATCCCGGCATAAAGCTCTTCATCCAAGGCCAGAAAGACATCGCCAAGATACGCGGCTTTGCCGAGACGCTGTCCGGCAGACGACGATACCTGCCAGACCTGCGTTCAACTAACCAAGGCAGGGCCGCAGCCGCGGAGCGCGTCGCCGTCAACATGCCCATCCAAGGTACCGCCGCCGACGTCATCAAGATCGCGATGAAGAACATAGACACCGAGCTCAAAACACGCGTGATGAAATCGCGCATGATAGCCCAAGTCCACGACGAGCTGATTTTCGAGGTGGCACCAGGCGAAATGGAAGAGACGAAGGACCTGGCAACGACGCTGATGCCGTCAGCCATGGAGCTGCGCGTGCCGCTACTAGTAGAGACAAAGAGCGGCGAGCGCTGGGGGCAGCTGGGGTAGGCGTAGGTCGCAGTGATCACGAGGACTAACTGAGATGCAGAATCTTAAAGCGCTGCTCTGTGACTTGGAGACGGCTTTCGTCCGAAATATGGGGTATTTCCAGCGGACTGAACGTTTGGCATCAGTCATGTTCGATGCGCAAGTGAGACCGATCTTGAAATGCATCGAAAAGGAGGCAGGCGGACTGCTCCGTCAACAGTACTTGCTGAGCGACGAAGACGCGGATACGTCCAGCAGTGGCAGTTCGGTTGTGTTGATCCACTACACTACAATCGCGGCGCTAGTGTCAATTCTAGGGGGAGCTGAGGCCATAAATCGCAAAGAGGCAATCAGTGGATCGGTCCCTAATGATGCGCTATCCTTCGCCCAGCGCGAACCATCGTCAATCCGTCTATACGATACGGAGCATTCCAATGATCAAGATGAAGGCGAATACCTCGTTCGCTCCCTACGTCTCTATGAGAAGTACGATTGGATCGAAGACCGACAAGCGCACCACGCCTACGTCGCATCCTTCATTCAGCCTAACGATAACGCAAACGTCAGAGATAATCTGGTCTATTGGCGAACGTATGGAAACAACGGTGAAGGTTGTTCAATCTCTATCTCGATTCATAAAGACAAAGTTCGCAAAGTACTATACGGTGAGGAAGGTATGAGTTATACATGCACGGTAGTATCAACTTTGTTGAACAAGATGGATCATATCGTTTCGGAGTGTGAGTTAAGTAGTGGGATTCGGAGAGTATTATCCGCATCAATTTGGAAGATACTATCTCAAGTCCAGTACCTCCACAAGAGTGATGCGTACGATTATGAGCGCGAGTGTAGATTCGTTGTGCCATGGGAAGAAAAGATCCGGGATGATGTACTGTTTGAATATGAAGAGATGAATGACCAGTCACCGCGCATACGACACTATATCGAATGCAATGCACTTGACGCGCGTGAGGTCCTTCAGTCTGGTAGCTGCATAACGTTAGGCCCGAGGGTTACGCACCGCGGAAGCGTGAGATTGTTGATAGAAGCGCTACTGCGTACGTCTGGTTTGCCAACCCAAGTCAAGTTCTCCGAAATATCCTATCGCGAATCGTAGCGATAAACCGACCGAAGCTGAATCGGGATGTCCGCGGCATCGTGGTAGCCACGGATGTTAGGTAGCTAGGCGCGACCGCATCTCCTAACGCGTGACGAGGCACGAAAGCGCAGTGCCTGTGGCACTGTTCATTCACGACGCGCGTAACACCCGTCAGGAACTGATATTCCTGTTGCCTCACGACTGGCCACCAGTCCTGTCCCAATACGTATCGAAGCATAAGGTTGACCTCCATTCCTGCCACCCCGAGCGCGAACGGAAACACGTTCTGGTTCCGGGACCGTTGGTCCGCTTCCAAAGTGGCGATGTACGAAGGATCATCAAGGGACCCATCTAGCTCCGTCACCACCATCCCAGAGTTGTACTGCCCGTTGCATCGCATACACTTATGGGACGGTGTGATGATGTGTGCGCGCCAATGTGCCGAGAACAGACCGCCAGAACGGCGGTCTGTCTCAACCGACACGCCGCCGTCGATCACTGGGATGAGATGCGCATTGGCGATGTAGTTGAGGACATCCCGTGCAACAGGGCGGTCAACGCAACTGAACAGAAGATCACAATCAATAGCAGACTTGTAGGCATCCGCGTCCTGTATTGACAGCGCGAGCGAATTGACAGCAATGGAATCAGAAGTAGCATGTTGCTTAATGTACTGGGCCGCCACTTCTACCTTGGATCGACCGATATCATTACTCGTTCCGTACAGCAACCTATCTAGGTTGTGCTCTTCAATGTGGTCAGGATCAATCAGCGTGATTTCTGAGACACCGATGCGCGCCAATGCTTCCGCAACAATGCAACCGACGCTGCCTAAACCTACGATCCCGATCCTCATACGGGAGATGTCGTTCTGTGAGGCGGTGCCCCAGGCATCAAACGTTCGCCTAAGCACTTCGCGTCGCGGCGTTGGCTTCCGTAAATTATCGTTGAAATACAGTGCATAAGATTGATCGTCTATTGCTCTGACGGACTCACACCAATATTGTTTCATCGTCCTGTCGGATAATTCCCAGAATCTCGCACTCCAAAACCCGTCAGAACCGATCGTCATACCCACTAACGGCAAGCCAGTCGCGCCGGCCGGATAAGCTATGACCTCTCGTTCCGCCTTTATGTCGGGCACGCTGGTATTCTGCCATCCTGGCCGCGTATGACTGTGCATGAAAGCTAGACCAGAGTTGCGCTCCATGGCAAGTCGTATTGAACGAGCAAGATATCTGGGTTCAAAGCTGGCATTCCCATGCAGGTTGCGTTCATTCTCTTCTGGCAACACAATGTCGTACACGATCGCGGTCTGACGATTGAGCCCAGTGGACGGCCGCCACAGGGCGAAGCAGAGCTCTTCTTGCCGCTCACCGCGCCGAATGTGGGTTAGCAGGTGTTCGGAAGAGTTGGCCTGGGCGCGTTCAGTGAATGCAATCGAGCGGCTCATATACCGTTCCAAAATCGTCGGAGGTGCTCAGTGATGAAGTACTTGATGTGCTTAGTCGGTAACCGATCCCACATGTCCCCCGGCGGACGGCTCAACGCGACCCAAGACCTTCCCTTATCATCCGTGTACTGCTGGACGGCACCGCCTCGTCCGTCGTCGATGAGCTCCGATAGATGGATCCAATGCGGAGGGTACTCAGGATACTCCCCCTCTGAATCGTAGCTTAATCCCAATTCGATTTCGCGGCCCGCGTGGTTCCCAGACTCGATCTTGTACACGAATGCTACGACATCGCCCTGAGGGCTACCGAACGTTCTTGTGCTGTAGCCCAACCCAGCTAGTTCATTCTGGATCCTTATCAGGCTGTTAGAAACCATGGCTTGACGCGTTACGCCACCTGCGTCGGACCGGTTGGGATGGAGATTAACAGGTCGTCAATCTCGATATCGATTTCCTCAACCAGCCTGTACTCTCCCTCTTTGCCGACCAGCATGTAATCCTCGGGAGCGCCGGGGATCGCTTGATGCTCCTCTGCGAGCCTAAGGACCTCACCTACGTTCAAACGTGAGGCTTCAGAGGCAATTTCAATGCCGTTGATCTTAAACCTGAAAATTTCTACTTCTTCTGTAGTCATGACGCGTCTCCTTGAGTTGACGCTCGCTGATCAGTTGTGCAACTGTGATGATATCATATGATATTATACTCCCATGCAAGACCGGACCAAACACCCACGCGCGCGGCTACCCCGAGCCCTAACGCCACGGCCCGCGCCACTTGTCGCGGTAGCCCATCTCTAGCGTCGCGGCACCTGACAGGTAGTTCCACATTCGCAGCCGCATATGCCGCTGCTTCGCGTTCAGCGATCGTTGCAACGCCATCGGCGACTCCGACTCCAGCCGCTCGCGGATGCGCGAGTCGTTTGCCGAGTCGTGGTCCCACGAGGGAACATCTGGCAGGTGGGCGCGTTGAAAGAGGAACTTCAGCATGTAGCGCACCGTCTCAGAGGTGTTCGCTGATCCAGCATGCCAGATGTCGTAATGCAGTATGACTACCGACCCCGCGTTGACCGTTGCGGTGTACTGCCCCTTGAAGTTGCCTTGTGATGCCATGCGGTCCGGCATCGCCTTTAACATGTGAGTCCCTGGTAGCACGACCGTCGGCCCCATGTTCGATGCGACATCTTGTGGGTAGTACATCGCAAGCAGCAGCTCGACCTTGCCTGGCGCGCGCACCTGACCGTCGCGGATACGCAGGTCGTTCAGGTTGTCTTGGTGTATCTGCTGGCTCGGAGTGCCGGGCGCGTTGCGGTGGCAGTGCCTATGCGGAAACATCGCGTAGCCCTGGCCAAGAAGACTCGTCAGCGCACCGCGCATCTCCGGCGATTCGTACACCTGCTTCAATTTCGGCACCGCATCATAGATGCCATCTCCGGGGTTCGACGGTAGCTCATCGAGCTCTTCGTACACCGATGTGTTGAACCCGTCCGGCAACTCCGGCTCAACGATGTGATACCCGTTAATGACGAATGACACCATCTCATCGTCGGACAGCAGGTGTTGTGTATCGGTCGCGGTGTTCATGGTCATTGGTACTCAATCCTTGACGTTTAGCGGTTTGGACGTAGCTCAGTCAGCGGCACGAGTCAGTCGTAGTCCTCCATCTTCTCCAAGATGAACTGGTAGCCGATCACATCCCCCGCCGCTTCGGATGTGATTCCTGCCCACTGATCGGGTGCCTGTATGACCCGCCAACCATCAATCACGGCCGCATGCACTGAATCGTAAGGCAACTCTGTCGTCGTCGGATCGAGCTGCGACACGTTCCCTGCCACCGGCTCGTAGATGGCTGCGGATAGCGCAGGCGACTGTGGATGAGTGCTCTCGGCACTGATGTAGAGCAGGCGTTGCAGTTTCGGCATGGCGATTTCTCTCAGGTTCCAAGCCGCGCGTTGACCGGCGGCGTTCACTTCATACTACGTTGGAATGCCCGAAACTCACATCACAGTGGCGATAGCTTGACACTTGACGGTTCTTCACTCCGGTGCCTCGCGCCAGAACGGTTCGCGTTGGCGCACGGTATCGAGGACCGCCGGGTCCCACGGCGGCATGTCCCATCCTGCAGGTTGCGGCGCGCCTGATCTCCAACCTATCCGCTCGTGAACTCTGCTATCGGAATAGTAAGCGGCATAGACAGTGCTGACGAAGTTGATGAAATGCTCCGGAAGGTTGGACTCTATCGTCTCCAAAGCGAGTATCTGTTCGTCCTCTTCTAGGGCAACCCATCCGCCAGCAGCTCGCGCGCTCGGGTCAAGTGAGACCGCATCCATCACACGTAACAGTCCCAGGTGCCATCGAGGTATCGCACGCGAAACCTCTTCCACGCGCTGCGCCAGGCCAAGGTCGCCCGCGCCTGCCAGGCCGTCGACCGCCGGCACGATGCGGTTCAACACCTCTACCAGCGCGACACGGTCGGCATCGGTCAGGTTGTGCGCTGCATCTGGCATTGCGTAGTTACCAATCCTTCCTGCTCTGACATCCTAACCTCAAGCGGCTAGGTCGCCCCGTTCCCGCTGAATGTAATCCGCAGTCCTGAGTGCCAACGCGCCTATCGTCGGAGTAGGGTTAACTCCTGCCGATGTCACGAACACCGAGCCGTCTACGATGAAGACGTTGTCTGCCTCATGTGCCTGCCCCCATGCATCCACGACCGAGTTGGCAGGGTCAGAACCCATGCGCGCAGTGCCCATCAGGTGCCATCCTGCTGATTTGAGCAGCCGCGTCGGCGCCACTTCCACTGCTCCTGCTTCTCGCAGTAGCGTCTCAGCATTCGCTACAGCCTCCTCGAGCATCAGCCGCGAGTTCTCGCTCAGCGTATAGAACACCTTCGGCGCGGGGATGCCAGAGCTATCGGTCAGGTCGGGGTCTAGCTCGACTCGGTTGTGCATCTCGGGTAGATCCTCGCCGATCACCGCCAACGTCGCCGAGTTGCCGAACCGACTGGCGAACTCTTGGTGGTGCGTCGCACCCCATGGCACAGGCTCGCCGAGGAAGCCGCAGGCGGTACTGACCGGTCCAGAGCTGCGTATCACCTGATAGGAGTAACCGCGCACGAAGCCTCGGCGCCGATCCGTCTCGTAGAACTCCTGAGACATGATCATATTGCCGACGACGCCTCGATAGGTGCATAGGTCGCCATCGAAGTATCCCGCCACCATCGCATAAGGATGGAACATGAGATTCTTGCCGACTAGACCGTTGGCGTTGCAGAGACCGTCAGGATGCGAGTCCGACTTCGAGTTGAGCATGATGCGCGGAGTACCTACGCCGTTCATTGCCAGGACTACGGCGTTGGCAGGTTGAAAATGCTCGTCGCCTTCGGAATCGATGTATGTCGCGCCGGTTGCCCTACCATCGGAGCCGGTGTTGATGTGCGAAACGCGTGCTCCTGTGCGAAGTTCGACACCGCGCGCTAATGCTTCCGGCCAGTAAGTGACATCGGTGGAGCCTTTCGCGCCGCGCGAGCATCCCAGGCCCGTGTTGCCGCAGTTGTTGCACGCCAACCTGCCGCGATACGGCTCTGAGTTCACGTAGTTGTCGGACGGCCACCAGTGCCAACCTAAACGATCGAACGCCTTCGCTAGTCGGATTCCATCTTCGCCAATTGGCACCGGTGGCATCGGACGCGCCTTGCGTGGCGGATTCGCAGGGTCGCCGTTGATGCCAGAGCAACCCATCATCTCGTCGTTGAGGTCGTAGTAAGGCTCCAGGTCGAAGTAGCTCAACGGCCAGTCGTCAGCCACGCCATCGAGAGACTTCACGCGGAAGTCCGATGGATGAAACCGCGGCACATGCGCGGTGTAGTGGATTGTGCTACCTCCGACAGCGTTGAACATCAGCGGGTCGATGCAGCTTTCGTCAACATTGACGGGGTAGTCCACATCCCATCCGCGCATGTTCGGATCGAAGTGCCAGTCGCCGCGTGCGCGAATCTCCCAGTCTTCCGACGTGTTCGGATAGCTGCTAGGGCTCACCCAATCGCCTTGTTCCAAGCAGAGCACGCTGAATCCCGAACCTGCCAACCGCCAGGCCACGGCCGCGCCAGACGCGCCAGAGCCGATGATCAAAATGTCTGTACGTTCGTGTTCCATCGTGCTAACCGCGGGTCCCACCCGCGTCAATTGTCTACCTACGAAGGAATCTTACCATTACGAGTCACGTCTGCCGCGCGAGTTGTCAACATCATGCATTCTATGCCCAGTAGAGCCACCGCAAGTTGTAACATCAACATCTGACGCTGCCACTTGGCACGCATAGCATGGAAGCACAGGCATAATGGTAAAGGGAATCGCAGTCGCAACCGCCATAATGCTCGCGGCGATACCCATACCGGTCGCGCACTTCGTGCTGATACCGATCAGCCCGTTCGTCGCCGGTTTCGTAGGCGGCGGAGTTGCCAAGGCCGACGAGGCGAAGGTCATCTGGTTCGGCCTCGCATTGGCAGGATTGATGCTCATTCCAGCCGCGTCGATCATCGTCGCCTGGGTGCTGCTGGACACCGACACGCTGTTGGGTGCTCCTAGCGCGTTCTGGCTGGTCATCGGCATCGCGCTAGTGCCGTACACCTGGTTCGGCGCAACCCTCGGCGCGCTCTTCTCATACCTGTTCCGCCGCCGCTCGCAGGACAACAGCGCATCCTGAACACCGAATTCGCGCCTC
Source organism: Dehalococcoidia bacterium (assembly GCA_965200145.1). Lineage (GTDB taxonomy): Bacteria > Chloroflexota > Dehalococcoidia > Lucifugimonadales > Lucifugimonadaceae > CBDATG01. Next base: position 416,584 of record CBDATG010000003.1, on the reverse strand, counting down.
CGACTTAGTCGCTATGCGGACCGTCTAAGCGCGCGTTCGACAGCAGACACAGTGCGCTCGATGTCCGACTCGCTGTGTGCCATCGAGACGAACCACGCCTCGAAAGGCGACGGCGGAATGTAGATGCCAGACTCGAGCATTGCGCGGAAGAACCTTGCGAACCGGTCGTGATCCGCGGCCGTTGCCGTGTCCATGTCGACAACCTGCTCTGGAGTGAAGAACAGCGTCAACATGCTGGTTACGTGGTTGACCACACACTCGGAACCCGTCCTGGCGACGGCATCGTTGATTCCTTCAGCCAGCAGTGCAGTCTTGGACCTGAGCACCTCGTACTGCCCGCTTGCCAACATCTCCCGCATCGTCGCTACGCCGGCCGCCATCGCCACGGGATTGCCGGACAGCGTGCCTGCCTGATACATCTCGCCGAGTGGTGCAACATGCCCCATCAGCTCAGCCGATGCGCCGTACGCGCCCACGGCATAACCTCCGCCGATGACTTTACCTAGACATGTCAAATCCGGTTCGATGCTGTGCAACGCCTGCGCGCCACCAGCGCCTACACGAAATCCAGATATCACCTCGTCGAATATCAGCAAGGAACCGTCCGCGCTGGTCAGCTCGCGCAACGTTGACAACCACTCAGGGTTCCCTGGCACAACGCCCATGTTGCCAGCGATCGGCTCTACGATCACACACGCTATCTTTCCTGCATGTTCCGCGAATATACGTTGAACGCTCTCAAAGTCGTTGTACGGAGCTACGAGAGTATCCGAGGCGAGCCTGGAGTTAATGCCGGCGGAGTCTGCGATGCCGAAGGATGCGACACCTGAGCCTGCCTTGACTAGGAGCGCGTCATCGTGGCCGTGATATCCGCCGTCGAACTTCAGCACAAGGTCGCGGCCTGTAGCGGCGCGCGCCAAGCGTATCGCCGACATGGATGCCTCAGTCCCAGAGTTCACGAAGCGCACCATCTCAACGGACGGTACCGCGTCGACCACGAGTTGCGCGGCTTCAGTCTCAATGGCGGTCGGCGCGCCGAAGGATGAACCGCGACGCATCGCAGACTCCGCCGCTTCGACCACCGCGGGGTGACAATGTCCCAGTATCAGCGCACCCCAGGAGCATACGTAGTCGATGTACTCGTTGCCATCAACATCCCAGACCTTGGATCCCACGCCGCGCTCGATGAAGAGCGGGTTACCTCCGACGCGGGCCCAGGCCCTGGCAGGACTGTTGACGCCGCCGGGAATTAGTCGAGCCGCGGCATCGAAGTGCCGCGCAGATTGCTTACCTACTGCCATCTCAAAACCGTCTCACTCATAGCGTTCGCGTAGTTCATCGATCTGTCCTGCCAACACGCCCTTAACAATAGCGCGCGTCATCGCCTCTATCGCATCGCGGTCGCTGTCGGACAGGTGTGCCAACGCGCCGAAAGTGCGACGCTGTTCGCGCAACCGCACAGCCTCAGCAGCGCGCCCAATCTCGCGTATCTCGTCGCGAGTGTCCCAGTCGCGCATGAATCTTACAGCAGACTCCTCAACGATATCTTCCATCTCAGCGACCGCGGACGAGTCTGAAGCGGCATCGCGCAGCTCGCCGTAAGCATCGCGCAAGTGTTCAATTGTGTAGAGATGCGCACCATCGAGGTCTGACACTCGAGCGTCTATATCTCTTGGAACGCCGATATCGAGAATGTGCAACGGACGTAATGCATCGCCACGTAGACTGATCGCTGCCGATACGACATCCGCACTGACGACAGGAACCGGCGACGATGTGCAAGCGACAACGACATCTGCTCCCGTCAACGCGTCCGTTATGTTGTCAATCGTTACTGCCGCCGCTCCCATCGCATCGGCGACTCGCGCCGCGTTGTCTGCGTTGCGCGAGGTGATGAACACCCTGGCTACACCGCGCCGCTGCAACTCCGCAACCGCTAACCGCGCTGTCTCACCCGCTCCTACGACCATGGCGTTGGCACCGGCGAGCGATCCTGCGCGTGCCTCTAGTAGCTCAACACCTGCAGCTGGCACCGTCGCATCGGCAACCTTCTCGCCCTGCGCCCTCCGTACACGCCGACCGGTCCGCAACGCGGCATGGAACAGACGAGACAGTCCATGGTCAACCGCCGCCGATCCGTCGCTAGCTGCGTGCAACGCACCACGCACTTGGCTTGACACTTGTGCATCGCCCGCAACGAGGGAATCAAGTCCGGATGCCACCGCAAAAAGATGACGGGCGCACTCGATATCCGTTCGCGTAGTGATATAGGACGCGACGTTTACGGAACCTTGATCACGCCGCCGGTCTGCCAACCGTTGCATGAACGCGACCATAGACTCCATCGCAGTCCCGGCATCTGGCACATATGCGTACAACTCGGTCCGGTTGCAGGTTGAGAGGATAGTAGCGCGTCCCGGTCCGCCGAGCAGGCCAGACAGCTCGCTCGCATGACTACTGATCGTGTCACCCGAAACCGCGACGCGTTCCAACACCCCAAGCGGGGCGTGCGTCAGGCTGATACCGGTTTGCAGGAAAGTCATAGCGTGTAATCGCGCTGTCGCGTGCCATAGAGGTCGCGAGGATGCGTTCCATTATCTAACCGCCTGGACGCGAAGCGGCGACCAATGCGGTTGTGCCCCGGCGTGCATGCATCAAGACGCGTCCAGACGCGAGCGTTGTGGCAGGCACCGATAATCGCGATGCGCGGGCCCGTTCGCACTAGTCCATAGATTCAAGTCGGTCGATAAGCCGCTGCAACTCTGTCCGCAGTATCCCCAAGTCTTCCCGCATCCCGACGGATTGTTGTTGTATCTCTTCTAGGCTGCGTTGGTCAGCTTTGATAACGAGATGCATCTCTTCGAGACCATGCTTCGTGTGATCAAGGTTGCCCTTCAAGTCGTCATGGACGCGCTCCATGTCATCTTGTGCGCGCTTCACGCCATTCAGGTTGTCATTGGCTTTGTCAAGGTTGGTCTCGAAGTCACCTTGCACGCGCTTCACATCATCCAGACTGTTGGTCGCGTTGTCAAGGCTGCCCTTCAAGTCATCTTGTGTGCGCTTCACGCCATTCAGGTTGTCATTGGTTTTGTCAAGGCTGGTCTCGAAGTCATCTTGCACGCGCTTCACATCGTTCATGCTGTTGATCGCGTCGTCAAGGCTGCCCTTCAAGTCATCTTGTGTGCGCTTCACGCCATTCAGGTTGTCATTGGTTTTGTCAAGGCTGGTCTCGAAGTCATCTTGCACGCGCTTCACATCATCTAGGCTGCTGATCGCGTTATCGAGGTTGCCCTTCACATCATTCAGGCTGTTATTCGTGCTGTTGAGGTTGGCCTTGACGTCATCTTGTGTGCGCTTCACATCATCCAGGTTGTTGATCGTGTTGTCGAGGTTGGCCTTGACGTCATCTTGTGTGCGCTTCACGTCGTTCAGGCTGTTATCCGTGCTGTCGAGGTTGGCCTTGACGTCATCTTGTGTGCGCTTCACGCCACTCAGGCTGCTGATCGTGTTGTCAAGCTTGCCCTTGAAGTCATCATGCGCGCGCTTCACATCGTTCAGGCTGTTAGTGGTTTTGTCTAGTCTGCCCTTGAAGTCATCCTGCACGCGCTTCACATCATTCAGGCTGTTATTCGTGCTGTCAAGTTTGCCCTTGAAGTCATCTTGCACGCGCTTCACGTCGTTCAGGCTGTTACTCGTTTTGTCGAGTCTTTGGCGCAAGCCGTCTTGGGAACGCTCGGCTTCCGATTGCCGCTGTCGCAGATCAGCCATATTCCCTTCGAAGAACTGCTGTCGCGCCGAGACAGCCTCGACCTGACCAATAACCGCTTTGAGAGACTCCATTTGGACTTGCCTCGATGTCTCCCAGTAATCGGTGTTGCGCGCCGTCTCGGCCGCTAAGCGGATGTGTTCTGCCTTGATTTCCCTGACTTCTGTGGTCATAGCATCATGCTCCCTGATGGTTCGCCTGAAGATGTATGTTAACAGACCCCCAATCGCTCCCGCTAACGCAAGGAAGATGGTGACCGAAACGGCCGAGTCAATGATCAATTCAAAGAGAGTGCTCATAACACAACTTATGTTACACAATTTCGCGCCACTGTCAAGTCAACATGGCGAAAACCCAAAAAACTGTTGGCGCAACACCGCGCACCCACCCACACGCTAGGGCAACTTGACGATCAGAGTGGAGACAATCGCGTGCACCTGGCTGGTCTGAACCGCCAAGCCCAACGTTCCGGCAGACGCAAAGCCCGGGCTGGCCACAACCCGTAGGGGCGGTTCGTGAACCGCCCGCCGCGTTAGGTTTGCTTGACGTTCAGCGTACCAACAATCGCATGCAACGAGCCGCTCGGACCCGCCAAGCCCAACGTTCCGGCAGACGCAAATACCCGGGCTGGCCACAAACCCGTAGGGGCGGTTCGCGAACCGCCCGCCGCGTTAGGTTTGCTTGACATTCAGCGCACCAACGATCGCGTACAACCAGCTGGTCGTACCACTAAGCCCGAAGTTCCGGCAGACGCAAATACCCAGGCCGGCCACAACCCGTAGGGGCGGTTCGCGAACCGCCCGCGCGCTAGAGCAGCTTGATCAACAGCGTGATGACGATTGCCGTAACGCAGAACCCGCCGATTGCGGACAGTCCCAGTATCAGAACCGCCCTTTCGCTGACACCGCGTGCGCTGCCAGAGAGCCGCGCGCCGGGAATATTGAGATCAAAGTCGCCATCAGGCATTGTCGCTAAACCTCAGGCTCACATCCACCTCGTCGACCAGGTCGGGACGCAACGCGCCTACACTAAGCCGCAACGCCCGCAGCAGTATGTATCTGACCTCTTCCTGTTGCTCCGTCGTGTACACCTGCTGCGTCCTATACGGCATACCATCCTCGATGATGTCGTGGAACGTCATCCTGCCAGTGTCTGTAGTCGTGTCCGTTGTCATGCTTGATGCTCCCCTATCTGGCTGAAGCGTGATGCACATGCCATACATCATAACAACAGCGCACCCGCCGCGCAAGAACCCGTAGGGGCGGTTCGTGAACCGCCCGCGCGCGCTAGAGCAGCTTGATTAACAGCGTGATAACGATTGCAGTAACACAGAACGCGCCGATTGCGGTCAGCCCAGTATCAGAACCGTCCTATCACTGACGCCGCGTGCGCTGCCAGCGAAACGCGCGCCGGGTAAATTGAGAACAAGGTCGCCATCAGGCATTGTCGCTAAACCTCAGGCTCACATCCACCTCGTCGACCAGGTCGGGACGCAACGCGCCTACACTAAGCCGCAACGCCCGGAGCAGTATGTATCTGACCTCTTCCTGTTGCTCCGTCGTGTACACCTGCTGCGTCCTATACGGCACACCATCCTCGATGATGTCGTGGAACGTCAACCTGCCGGTGTCTGTAGTCGTGTCCGTTGTCATGCTTGATGCTCCCCTTTCCGGCTGAAGCGTGATGCACATGCCATACATCATAACAACAGCGCACCCGCCGCGCAAGAACCCGTAGGGGCGGTTCGTGAACCGCCCGCCGGGTTAGGTTTGCTTGACGTTCAGCGCACCAACAATCGCGTGCAGTGTGCGGTCGGACCACTAAGTCCGACGTTCTGGCAGACGAAAAGCCCCAGGCCGGCCACAACCCTTAGGGGCGGTTCGCGAACCGCCCGCGCCCGACGCACCTATCGCCATGCATGCGTGTATAATCGGCTGTACGACATGAGAACATCGGGGCACCGAGGGTTAACGCCATGCAAGCAACTGACGAAGCGGAAGTTACCTACCAACTGGTCGTACAGATGGGCAAACGAAAGTATGAGACCGAGCTTGAGTACACGCGCGCCCAAGCGGAGGAGGTCAGCAAGATGGTCGTCGATTCTGCCCGGGCAGCCGTAGGGAATGACTGGAGTATCCGGCCACTCAAGGTTAAGCCGATGGGGTGAACCGAATGAGGAACTACAACGACAAGAAACAGCATCAACATGACGAAAATCGAGTGCAACTCAAAGCCGGTTGGCGCGGACGATGGTTTGGGATTCACTTCCCAGACTTGGCGCAGGCCGATATCAGGGTCGTCGCCATCTCAACGGCCATCGTAGCGGCACCGGTCATCATCGGCTTCGTGGTGGTCTGGGATCGGGTGTCGACGCTGTGGCGTTAGGTTGAGGAAGGGACAGTTGATCGCCGCTCGCTTACGGGGAGCTCATGCGCGTGTATATAATTCACTACACGATGACACGAACATCGGACCATGGAGGTTGAGCCCATGCAAGCGACTGCCGAAACGGAAATAACTCGTCACATCACCGTGCACATGGGTAGCAAAACTTACGAGACAGAGCACGAATACACGCGCGCCCAAGCGGAAGAGGTACACAAGATGGTCATTGAGTCTGCCCGTGAGGCCGTGGGCAATGACGGGAGCATTGAGGCTCGTAAGTTTGGGATTCAGCTGACCGGGCTGTCTCAGCGAGATGTCAATCGCCTCGCCGAAGCGGCCACCTTTGCCATCGTAGCGATTGCGCTTACCTCACTCGTCTTCGCCTTCACACTAGTCTGGGACAGAGTCTCGACGCTCTGGTAGTAGGCGCGATAGGGACGGATAGAGCGGGTGACAAGAGTTAAACGTATATTCAACGCCACCACACGGTCTGGCGTACATTCGCACGGAGTGAGCAGAGCAAGTTCGTCGCGCCTTGCGCGAGGTCGCTGGTGGTAATCGAGCGAACATCGGCGGTACTCATGTCGCGAGGTCTTGTGCCTGAGATTGTAGCGTTCACTCTTTGATCACCAACCACGATACTAACTCCAGGTCTTCATCTGCATTGGGCGTATCGGACGCTAGTGGTAGTACCAAGCCCGGATTGTTGTTCGATTTTATCTGATCCCATACTGAGCTCTGGTGCTCCTGCTGAACATGCGCTAGGCCTTCTGTTAGCAGCTCCTCGTAATTACCCATATCACGACCTAGCCGCGTCTCTGCGTCGAACTGGTCGCACAGTTCCTGTAGCGGCTCCCGTTGGTCGGAACACGCTTCGTCGAAGAGTTGCAGTATGTCCGCGGGCTTGGTGCAACCGAATCTAATCTGTATCCTGTTGTTGATTCTCGTGACGTATACGAGGTAGCACGGGAAGACATCGCTAGGCGATACCGTGTCGGGGGTTGCGCTGGAGTTAGTACGACGGAAGCACCAGATCACACCCGGTTGCAGTTTAGTCGGTGCGGTCATTTTCTCCTGGTCCTTGGGTGCGGTTACTGCGTAGACACCTAGGGGCATCTGTTCGAGTCGGGCTTTGTTGTGTTCAAGGAAGCTCAGCAGCTGCCTGCGGAAGTGGTCGAGCGTGAAATCCCCCAGAGAAACCGAACCGTCTAGGTCTTCGATGGGCACTGTATGGTCGCGAATCGCCTCGAACTGTTCTGCCCTCAGCGTCAACAGACGGTTTTCGTCTCTGGACTCTGGTTGGTCGTCTCCAAACGGGTCGTCATCGCCGGTGGCAGTCAGGTCGGAGATTGCCATGCGCGCCAGCACACGCCGCTTGAGTTTGAGCCACTGCTCCATGTCGGCAGTCGGCCAGTAGTTGATCATCCCGACTTCCAAAGCGCGACTGCCAATCCTGTCAATCCTGCCTAATCGTTGCGTAATCCTAACCGGGTTCCAATGGATGTCGTAGTTGATGATCCTGTCGCAGTCTTGGAGGTTCTGGCCTTCGGAAACGCAGTCGGTAGCAATCAGCAGGTCGATCTCAGTGTCTTTGCTTACTGTTGCGGTGCTGTTCCTCGCGACGGGAGCGAAATGGTTGAGTATGTCGTGAAACCGCAGCGAACCGTGCTCTATCGTCGCGCGGGTTTCGTCGCCGGCAACCATGCCCATGTGCACGTTGTGACACTTCGCTAGTGCTAGCAACTCGTCGTAGAGGTATGTCGCAGTGTCCTTGAAGGTCGTGAAGACGATCAGCTTGCGGTTAGGCGTACTGTCGTTGCCTTTGTTGAAGCTGGGGTTCTCAAACCGTTGTTCCATAGCCAGCTTGAGTTCGCGAAGCTTTGCATCGCGTTCGGGCGTGATGGCATCGACCTTGACACGCGCGGCATCCAGGGCATCGCGGTCTACAATGATGCGCGATTTCCACTCCTCAAGGTTCATCTCTCCGAATGTCAGCGTTCGCGGGCCGATGTGGATGCCTTCGTGTGCGTCTTCTAGGTCTTCGTCCCCATCCGCGTCGATGTCTCGCTCCGCCACTGTGTCGTTGGACATGTCGCCCGATTCGAATCTCTCAATCCTGCAAATCATGTTGTCCATCTTTTTTATGGTGCGGTCCAACGTCAGCGTGAGCGACTGCGCCGAGCTCTCTAACCGTTTCAGGAAATTGGTTCGCATCATTCCCGCCAGGAACTGCTCGTAGTTGCGGTCGCGTTGGCTCGCACCGGTGTAGTAGTTCCAAGGTTGATACAGAGCGAACGTGAAGCGCGAGATGTCGTCGGCGAGTTCGTCGTACTTCAGCTTGTTCTCCGTGTCAGTTGGGGGAGATAACTCGACGTTATCCATGCGTATTGGGAACTTGCCTACCCGTTCCATCTCGGCAGAGTAGTAAGTCTCAACATGCGAACGCGACCTGGACAATGAGAGAGCGTCAAGTAACCGCTTGAAATCTGTGCCGAGGCTATCGATCAGCACCGACTTATCTCGTGTGCCCGCGGCGGTGGATTTCTCCCACTGGGCGAATTTCGCTTGCGCCAAATCCAGAACCGTCCGCGGGTTGCCAACTCCCAGTCGAGGATTCGCGGCGAGCCTGCCAAGGTCGCCACCGGCCATGAGTTGTATCTGATTCCTCAGGTCGGTTATCGCCGTGTTGACCGGAGTCGCGGACAACATCAGCACCTTCGTGTTTGCACCCTGTCGCAACACGGCATCTGTGAGCTTCTCATACCGCCGGCCCGTGTCGTTCCGGAAGTTGTGGGATTCGTCGAGTACCACCAAGTCGAAGTTGGACCAGTTGAATGTAGACAGGTCAACGCCGTTCGACGAGCCCCTGTCACGCGTCAAGTCGGAGTGCGACAGCACGGTGAATCCGAACCTGTCGTCTTGGAACGGATTGTTCCGGTCGTTGCGATAGGCCTGATAGACCAACCAGTTTTCGTCCAGCTTCCGGGGGCACAACACCAACACACGCTCGTTGCGCAACTCGTAGTACTTGATCACCGCTAGGGCGGTATAGGTCTTGCCCAGGCCCACACTATCTGCCAAGATGCAACCGTTGTAGTTCTGGAGGCGGTAGATGGCGGACTTGGCGCCGTCTTTCTGGAAGGCGTACAACGCCTCCCAAATCGCGGTTCCACTCAACGAACTGATCCGCTGGTCGAGGTCGCCGAACTCGCCGGACTCTATCTCCGCACGGAATATCTCATACAACGTCTTGAAGTAGACATCGCGCGGCGAGTGGTTTGCGCCTACACGGTTCAGCTCCGCCAGCAGCTGCTCCTTGACATCCTCCGTGTACTTGCCATCCCAGACCTCGTTGAACCACTGGTGAAGCTCTGAGAGCACCTGCGCGTCTTCCACCGCCAGGTTGATCTCCATGTTGCGCGCCAAGCCCCTACCAAGCCCGCTTTTCGTGAAGTTTGAGCTGCCTACCAGTGCCTTCGGTTCGGCATCACCACCGTCGGCGAGGTACATCTTGCCATGCATGAAGTTAGAGCGGGTGACGGCGCGAACTTGGACACCCTTGTCGCTTACCCACTCGGCACACTCTCTCGCCAACGCGCGTTGCTTCAAGGCATGCAACGGGTCAAGCTGGCCATCGCGCAACCCGAACGCCTTCGACTCCCGGTTCGGGTCAACATCTTCAACGGAACTGCGGTCGCCGTAAAGGAATCGCACCTCTTTGAGATGGCGCAACACACCGCGCAAAGCCTCGAAGCCGTAGACAGAGAAGTAGGCCGACACCAGCGACAGGCGCTCGGCATCGGCAAGAGCGGCGCGCAGATAGTCAGCCGCCGCCGTGTATCGATTGTCTATGATGTGCTTGTAAGGTTGCATACAAGAGTGCTAGTGTATAGCGTAACTCCTACCGTGTGCAAGGGGATTTCGTTGGACCTTGGATCCTGGTGGGATGCGAATCTGCGAGTGCATGTGTTCGGGGCTGCGGTACTGGTGAGAGAGACGACAAATTGACAGGAACCGATAACGGTGTTATACTGAAGGTACTGTGATGGTGTTCAGATTGCGGAGGGCAGAGAAATGAACATAAGCCTGACAGGTGCAGGATTCATAGCGTTTGTGGTTGGCATACTCCTGATAGCCGCAGCGAACGGCGAGCAGCCAGGGTCAGCCGCAGCCGCTCTGTACTGGCTCCTTGGGGTCGGCGGAGTAGTGGGTGGTCCCATCGCGGCAGTCTCGGGTATCGCACTAGCAATCGCCGAGGGAGCTGGGCGGAGGAGATAGACTTCTAAGCCACGGGCTCAACGAGCCCGTGGCTGGACGCAGATCGCGAAGTGCCGCTAGTCCGCGCTCACCTTCGTAGCCACACCCGTGCGGGAATCGGGCGTGGACGCTCTGGCTATAGGTGGGAGAGGCTCGGACCGCGTGCTGGGAATTTTCGATGACCATCGACAGGGTATCTCTACCGACAAGCTGGTTCAACCACCGCGGTCACCATACCAACGTTGGTCTTGGCGAGACGCTTGCTTGACAAAATCCTGGCCGAGTGATATATTTTGATATATTAATGTCGACAAATTCGGAATTGAGGTTCGAACGATGACCAAGATGACTTGGTCGGGAGTGGTCCTAATAGGCACTGGCATACTCGGGATGGCGGTCGGAATGAACGAGGGAACTGTAGCCTCGGCCGCCGCCTTCTTCGCTGGTGCTGGATTCATAAGCTTTGCTGCGGGTATCGTGTTAGTGCCGCTTGGATTCATCAAAGATTTTAAGCGTTGAGGGACGGTGAACGGGCGGAACGGTCCGCGCTCCGCCCGTCGCTAAACGAGGTCCTCAGGGTGCCGGCGGTGGCCCTAGGCCACTACCGCATCGCATCCTCGACCACCTCCACTTGACTCTCCGTCAGGCCGTAGAGGTCGTAGACCATCCCGTCAAGCTCACGCTCCAACTCTGACGTGTCGGAGCCTTCGGCCGTGGCCGCTGTCAGTCGGTCCACTAGTGCTTCTACAGCCAGTTGATCATCCGACGTAGACTTTGGGACCGGCAGACGGTCGACAACGAACCGTACCCAGCGTGTCAACCCCATCCCAGTGTTGAGAGAAATGTGACGGTGATACCATGCGACGACGGAACTATTCAGCACGCCGCAAACATATTTTATCGAATCCCCTGTCATGACGTACGCGGTGTTAACGCAGTATACTTGGTCTATTTCGTACGTGAAACAACCGCCGTTCGACAGCTCTTTCCAAATCAGTTTAGGCTCATTGAATTGAGCCCATGAAGTGGAGCGTGCGTGGTTGTACGGCGTGACGAACGTGCCGCGACGTTCAACCAGGGAATCCATAAACTGGTCGAGATGTTCCTTAACAGCGGGATACGATTCCACATTTACATGTTCATATGGCCCGTAACCTCCGTGTGAGGTTATGAGATACAACTCGGATTCTGAATGCCATTTTCGGATATCCCGACCGCGCAACACTGGACTTATCAGATCGGAGGACGAGGCATCATTCGAGATGAGCGCGGTCCTCGTGCTATTGTCGATCAAGAACGCTTCGTTGCAGCTAGTTTTGATCCCCATCCTGATCTTCACGTTCCAATCACTCAGCTGGACACCTCTTTGAATCATGGTTCTCAGAATCTCTTCTTGATCCGTAGACATTGGGCTCCAGGAATCGCCGTCGGTCTCACTCAGAGAGACCCAGTCGCAAGGCGACGGAGGGAACGAACCGTCGCGTGACTGCTCAACATCAACCGCCAATCGTAGGCGCGGCGACGAGCCAGTGCGCGCGATCAGGACGTTCGTGTCCACAACCGCGTTAGAAAACACGCCCTTCCCTAGTTCGATGAGCTTTAACACTTGAGCGTCGGACTTCAAGATTTCGCGTGTCCCGTCGCCGGACTTTGCGCGCATCCAACTGTTGGAGGTAATCAGCACGATTAAGCCGGTCTCCGGCTTTGCTAAGGACAGTGCCGCTTCCTGGAACAATTGATAGATATCGCCCCTCTTGCGGAGTGTCGTGAATCCAGCGGTGCTATATCGCTCCGCTAGAAGCGACCTTTGTTTCTGGAGTTGAGCGTACGGCGGATTGCCGATGACTACATCGAAGCCGTCCTGGATGTTGAACATGAACTTGGCGTTGAACCACTGCGCGACGGAGCTGTGGTTGAACGGGTCCCATGATGCCAGTCGGTCGGCATCGGTCACCGGCATCCCGCGTTGACGCAAGAGCGCCCCGAGCTCGCGACGTAGCGCGTCATCGGTCCGCCGTAATGCGTCCTTCTCCGCGGGTTCGTAAGCCCGGAAGTGTCTTTCTCTGTTTGCCATGAGGTTCTGAAGTTTCGCGCCAATGATCTCAGAGTCGCCGAGAGTTGTTTGCTCAGGCTGTGCGAGAGGCAGCAATGTGTCTGCGATGACGAAGCGAGTCTCCAGGTTAGGTAACGCCCTGATGCCGTAGTTCTCGTCCCCTTTGTCCATCCGCTGCTGTTCGATAGCGAGAGAGATGAAGAAACGTAGCTTGGATATCTGGACTGCGATGGGTTGGATGTCCACGCCGAAGATGCAGTTCTGTATCAGGAAGAGCTTGCGTCCGTAGTCGCTGTCCCTGTAAGTTTCGAAGACGTCGCTAATTTCTTGCAGCATCTCGTCGCGGTCCGCCTGAGTATCAGCGTCGTATGCCTCTTCAGTACGTTCCATTGCCAAGTCGCGCTGGTGATCGCGCCATAGGTCGTTGGTCGGGTCCAGCTTCCGCAACGCGAGAGTCAGTTTGTGTAGAGCGGCCATCGGGAACGCACCGGACCCGACGGCCGGGTCCAGGATCTTTGTCTCCGCGATTGCGCGTACGAGTGTCTGCGCCTCCGCGTCAGAGAAGTCCTGCTCTGTGACCCCGTAATCAAACAGGTCAAGGATGCGTTCCTCAAGGTCGGTGCTATGCGTGAGCTCGTCCGACACTCGTGCTAGCAAGGACTCTTTCAATGCCTCGTCAACCATGTAGTCAACGACTTTGCGCGGCGTGTAGTACGATCCCGTCTTAGCCTGCTTGGTCTGTTTAGTCTCGGGAACATATGCCGCCAACAGACTCTCGAAGACGTTGCCCAGTAGCTCCGGATCGAGTGCCACTTCCTGCTCTAACGGCGTACTCTCTTCGACCGTGAACTTGAATCGGTTGAAGTGAGTGACGATTCCATCGTCGTCAAAGAATAGACGATTCGGGATAGATATCTTGTTGATGTGCTCCGGTTTGTCGCTGAAGCAGTCAACGACCTCGATCAGTCTGCCGCCTGCTTCATCACGTTCGTCAAGGCAGTCGAACAGACCGCCGTTGACGAACGGCGAGTTGTGAAACGATTCACGAAGTTCCTCGACTTGCTCAATCTCGTCAACGTACTTGTAGCGGAAGCCTGATGCGTTGTTGTCGTCTGCCTTGACACCCGCATCGGTAGCGAACTTGCGATCCAACACCGGCGTGTTCAGCGTCGCGAAGAACAGGTTCTGCAAGATGCAGCGGTAGTAGGAATCGCCGTCCGCGGCATCGTAATCCTTCAACATCTCCGATGCCTGTTGTTCGTTAAACAGCTCCTTTGAGACGAACTGCTTCTCTTTGATGAACCACACGAACATCAGTCGGGTGATTAGCCTTATCACCTGCTCCTCTACAGGTTCGTCGCTGGTCGGGAATTTCGCGACCTCCATCGCCCGCTGATACCACTTGAACAGCCCTTGGTAGAACCGCTTGTTCAGCTCTTCGGTGTTCAGCACGTCGAGCCAAGATGCTAGCAGTCCGGCGAAGTCGTTGGGGGTGCCGGTGTTGGCCATCCATCCCAGCCGGTCATCGAGTGCCAGCTCGGAGAGGATGTCTAGGTGTGCCCGGTGCGGTACCTTGGTGTCGATCTCACGCATCAGGGCGACGTTGCCTAGGACAGCTCTTCCTGGTTGCCGCCGGTGTTCGCGTCTGTCTACGAAGGCCAGGGATACGTTGTTGGAGTCGTTTCGCATGAGGACCACGGTCGCTAACGGTAGCCTCTTGTTGATCTCGCGTGCTACGCGTGCGTATACGCCGCGAGGGTACGTCTCGTCCTTGAGTTCCGCCACGGCGAAGAAGAAGCTTTGGGTTATGTTTGTGTCCGATGCGTCCGCCATGCTACTGAACATGTCGGCCGTTTGACTGCCGGCACTCTGGATTTCGCTGTCGGTAACCTGGAAGAGCAGCTTGACCGACGACACCACTTTGCGGAATTCCTGTTCCGAGAGGGTATCGGTTACGTTGGCTTGCAACCGCTCCAAGAAAGCCGCCGGTCTATCGTCGTCGACATCTGGTACCACGCGTGTGCTTTCGTAACCCAAGGTGCGAAACAGCTTCATCGCGCCTTCCGCAAGGTCGCCGGACCTCAGCGCGCGCACATCGGCGGTTATTTGGTTGGTTAGCTGTGTGCTTGACATGTTCGTGTTCACTCTTTGATCACCGATGACGATACCAGCTCCATGTCTCCATCAGTCTCCGGTGAGACAGGGGCATCTTGGAATCGCGATGGGAAATATACGTGCGTACAACGGTCGATCACTTGCATTCACCCCCGCATCCCCCTAGCCTGGCCCGGTTGTGCGCACCGTGCATGCCGTCAAACTCAGATGCGGTCGCACCGACCAGCGTGATCTCAGATGTGTTCAGCTCCAGCAGCAGCCCGGCGCAGGCGTTCGCGTTCAAGGTGCGCCACCAGATGCGATCCAATGCCTCCGCCAACTCGCACACACAGGGGCAGGCGTGATTGCAACCTTTAATACGGCAGATTTTCATTGGATCACCCACGGTTGTGCGCACGTATATAATCCCCGAAGCGATTGTCGATGATGTGCCTGTTGGGACGCATACAGGAATACTAGGTTATAGCGACACCGCCACTGCGCGCAACAAGACCCGTTAACACCTGGTACCCCGTACGGGATTCGAACCCGTGATCTCCGGCTTGAAAGGCCGACGTGCTAGGCCGCTGCACCAACGGGGCAGGTTGTCGTGAGACGCTTGGCGGTCGGCTGACTCGTTTGCGGCATTGGCTTGCTTGCCAGTGCTCGCGTTCAGCTTCGCGCTCGCGCCTGTATGTATCAGGATATCACTTCTGTGTGCACGCGTTGTGTGGCTCGGTGTTACATCTGCGTTGGCAGCCGCGGGTGATCGGTTGGCATCTAGGCGCGCGGACGCGATCGCGGACTTGCGCTTACGGGTAGATGGGTAGAGCCTCCAGCCCCGTCGTCTCCGGGATGCCTAGCATGATGTTCATGTTTTGCACTGCTGCGCCTGCTGCGCCCTTCACCAGGTTGTCCAGCGCTGTGACCACTATCAGGCGGTTGGTTGCCCGGTCCACGGTTGCGTAAATCCGCACCTCGTTGCTGCCCCATGTCTGCTTCGTCGCGGGTGGCGTGTCGACGACGCGCACGAAGGCAGCGTCGGCGTAGTAGGCGCGATACGCCGCGCTGACATGCCCGGCGGAGACGTTGTCGCGGAGTTTTGCGTAGTATGTGCCTAGAATGCCGCGTGTCATCGGTGCCAGATGCGGCACGAACGTGAGTGTGACATCGCCCGACTCGGACAGGGCGTTCAGCTCTTGCGTCATCTCTGGCGCGTGTCGGTGTCCGTCTAGTGCGTATGCTGACATGTTGTCGTTCAGCTCTGAGAAGTTGAAACGGACATCCGCGCTACGCCCTGCGCCGGAGACTCCCGACTTGGCATCGACGATGATGTCGGGTTCAATCATGCCGCTCCGAAGGGCTGGAGCTAGTCCGAGAATGGCGCCGGTGGGATAGCAACCGGGGTTCGCCACTAGCTTGGTGTTTGCGATATCGTCGCCATACAGCTCTGGCAGTCCGTAGACTGCTGCATTGATGTGTTGCGGGCAGGGATGCTTGACTTTGTACCACGCCTCGTAAGTTGCGAGGTCCTTTATGCGGAAGTCTGCGCTGATGTCAACGCATGGGATGCCCGCGTCGATGAACTCACCAAGGGCGGTTGCGCTGGCGGCGTGAGGCAAGGCTGAGAATACGAAGTCGACCGATGCGTCCAGCGCGGGATCGATCCTGATGTCGCCCCCGTCGAGGTGCGGGAAGACATCACCGAGCATCTTGCCGGCCGCGCTGCGCCCTGTCACCTGCACCAGTGCAACATCGGGATGTCGCAGCAACAGCCGCGCCAGCTCTGCGCCAGCGTAACCGGTAACGTTGATGATGCCTATGCGTGTCTTGGTCATGGTGGGTCCCAACCCGAATGTGTCGCTAAGCCTACGATTCTATCGCGTTGACAGTATAGGGCAGGATAAGGGGGTTGGGATTACCCCCGCGTTGTTGTCATCCTGCACATCCTGCTTATCCTTGTTAAACCACGCGCCGACTTGGACGGGTCGTGGGCGGTTCACGAACCGCCCCTACGACGATGTTGGCCGGCCTGGGTCGTGCGATGCCGTTGTGCGTGAACGCCGCACATCAATCCGCCAGCGGTTGTCGGCGTGCTTTCACGTATTCGATTACGGCGTGTATCCCGTCTGGCGGCGCGCCTAGCTCTATTGCACGTGCTATGTCGGCGGCGGCGCGATCGTCTTGACTCAACGCGGTGTGTGCAACTGCGCGGTTGCCTAGCGCATCTGACATGTCGGGCTGCAACGCTAATGTGCGGTCGAAGTTGACCAATGCCTGCTCGAACATGCCCATGCTCAAGTATGCGGTGCCAAGGTTGAACTGGATGGTGGCGTTGTCGGGATCCAGCCAAGCCGCTTCCTCGAAATCTGCCGCCGCGCGGTCGGGTTGTCCGAGTTGCGCCGACTTCAACCCGCGCTGGAAGTACTCGTCCGCCGTGTCCGGTGTCTTCACAGGCGCGTCATCAGCGGACTCGCTCTCGATCGCGTCGAATTGCACCGGGGCGGGTGCCGCTTGTTGCGACCTGCCTTCCGCGCCCGAATGTTTAGCGTTTAGACTATCTGATGCCATGACTACATTGTGCTACATGCGATATCAACATCTACCTCATGACACGCCTGCCCTCGCCACGGAGCCTCACACATGAGACTTGTGCTGATCGGGCAGTCTGCCTTTGGAAAGGCGGTGTTGGAGAGACTCGCATCTGGCAATCGCCATGAAGTCGTTGGCGTGTTCGCCGCTCCCGATGGCGCAAGAGGGCAGGAGCCGTTGGCGGCCGCGGCGGTTGATCTGGGAGTGCCGGTGTGGCAACCCAAACGCTTGAGAGATGCGGAGTGTGTCGCAACGTTTCAATCGTTGCACGCTGACCTGTGCGTCATGGCATATGTGACCGATATCGTGCCGCTGGACATCATCAACGCACCGACATATAGCACGATCCAGTATCACCCTTCGCTGCTGCCAAAACATCGCGGACCAAGTGCGATCAACTGGGCAATCATCAACGGCGATACGCGCACCGGCTTGACCATATTCTGGCCAGATGCGGGATTGGACACCGGACCGATCCTGATGCAACGCGAGGTAGACATCGCCCAAGATGACACGGTCGGTTCCCTCTACTTCGAGAAGCTATTCCCGATGGGTGTTGACGCGCTGGTGGAGTCGGTGGATATGGTCGCGCGTGGCACAGCACCGCGTATCCAACAGGACGAGTCGCTAGCCACCTACGAGAGCTGGTGCGGTAGGGCGGAGTCGCAGATCGAGTGGCACCGTCCGGCGGCCCAGTTGCACAACCTGATCCGTGGCGGCGACCCGCAACCTGGCGCATGGACGACGTGGCGCGGGGAGAGGCTGAGCGTGTACGGTAGCGCGGTGCGCGCTGATGGGCGGCAGAAGGCAACGGTGCCTGGGACGGTGCTGGCCGTGGACGGCGGCGGCATGGTCGTGAGCACAGGCGATGGCGTGGTGCAGGTGCAACGTGTGCGAGCTGGTAGGGGCGCGAAGGTGGCGGCGGCAGAGAGCCCGGTGCAGGCTGGGGATGTCTTGGGTGATTAACAGGGATAGGCAGGATGCTTCGCGGGCAGGATGGTACTGGTGCGTCGCGCTGCTGAGCCTGGCCGCCACCGTGGCCGTGGTGGTCGGATGCTCGGTTGCGCCGCCTGCGCCTACGATTGCGCCGACCTGGACTCCGGAGCCTACTTGGACGCCCACAGCCGAACCTACCTGGACACCCGCGCCTACATGGACGCCTGTGCCGACCTACACGCCTACTCCTGCGCCTACTTGGACGCCGGTGCCAACGCCGACTCCTACGGACACACCTACACCTACAGCAACTGCAACTCCCACACTGACTCCCGAGCCGACCGCCACGCCAACGAACACACCGACTCCGGAGCCTACCGCTACTCCGACGGCTACTGCTACACCTACGCCATTGCCGACTCCCACTGACACTCCAACTCCAACCTACACGCCGACGCCGTTACCAACTCGTACACCCACCGCGACAGCAACGCCTACTCCGGTGCCGACACCCACTCCGACGCGTACACCTACGCCAACCCGTACGCCATCACCTACCCCTACACCGTCGCCCACGCCGGAGCGCCAAGTGTTCGACACGGCTCGGATGACCGAACTGGCGCGGGACAGCGTGGTCGAGATCTTCACCAGTCGGTCGACTGGCACGGGTTGGATGTATCGCGTTGACCGGAACGGCAAGGCATGGATCCTGACCAACGAGCATGTCATCAGGGGTGCGAGAACGGTGACCGTGCGGCTCTCTGGGACTGGCGGTTCCCGAACAGGAACCATCGTGGGGCAGGACGAAATCCGCGACTTGGCGGTGCTGACGATCTGCTGCAACTCACGATGGGAGGCGTTACCGACGGTCGCAACGAACAGGGTGGATGTCGGCTCGGATGTAGCAGTGCTAGGCTTCCCGGGCGGACGTATCGGTCAAGACCTAGCGGTAACAAGGGGCATAGTGTCGTCATTCGGATTCCATGACGAGTCTCGCTCCTGGCTGATACAGACAGATGCGGCGATCAACCCCGGCAACAGCGGCGGTCCGATGCTGAACGCCCGCGGCCAGGTCGTCGGCATAGTGTCATCGAGGCGCGATCCAGTAACCGCAGAAAACATAGGCTTCGCGATATCGATGCGCACGGTAGAGCAGGAGCTGGACTATCTGGAAGTGGGCCGCACCGTCCAGGCGAGTCCAACGCCACGGCCGACGCGGGTGCCTACTAGAGTGCCCACGGTGGGCCCGTCGACTGGTGCTTCAGGGGAGCTGGTACAGGACCCGGACGATGGACGGATTGGGTGTGCCACTAGCGGGTTCGATCCAACCGTAATTTCTGATGACACCATCGATTCCGCTGCGTTCCTTCGTTTTGAAGTTCCAAACGTCCGTGACTGGAGTATCGGTTTCCTGTATCACAACCCCGACGAGAGAAGTACGGACGCAGCGACGATCATATGGAGCGACGGGCCCGGCGATGTATATGCTAGGCACTGGACCAGGCAAAACGGGGAATCTGTTCATGAACCTCCCAGCGAACGGATCGGGCGGAACGTCCTCAAGACCGGATCGGGACAATGGAACGAACTCTCTTTCAGAACTACATCACGAGGTTCATACTTGCGACTCAATGACGAGGCAGCTATCGAGGTACCAGTATCGCAGTTGTCACGTCGCATTGGTTGGAGCCAACTGTGCGTAGGGTTCCACTCCAGCGAAGATGACCGGTACTCAATCAGGTATCGGGATTTGCGTACACGGTTTGCACGAGAAGGCGGGTCGGGAAGCCTGAGCCATTCAATTCCAGATGACAACAAGGTTGAGTGCCCGACATACACGACGGACATCGCGTACATCGATAGCAACGCGATAGACACTTGGCTCGTTGTCGACTTCACGGTTCCATCCGTTGGTAGATGGTCGTTCGGCATCATTTACCACGGCATTGATGGATGGAACTCCAGATCGTACGTTTACCGCAATGGCACATCAAACTACGCAGACCACTCAACATATCAGGACGGCGAATTCATCGACGCGCCTCGAGAATTCATATCGTCCAGCAGATTGCCTGCGGGCAGAAGAGTCCGCCTAGAGTTTGAGACGACCAGCAGTGGCAGCTCGCTGTACCTGGACAGCGAAAAGGTGTTGGACGTTGCCGGTCGCGACCTGACGCGGCGGATAGGGTCCGCCAGGCTGTGCGCGGGACTAATCAGCGGCGAGACGGAGCCGTACACGATACGCTTCTCGGACCTGTGGGCATGGGCCGAGTGACGGTGGGTTGGATAGCGGGGTAATGGGCACTGCATGCGCCGTGGACTCTCCCCATCAGGGTTGTCCGAATCGTCCACAACGTTGTGACACATCTTGCGGGGAGCAGTGATATGCTTACGCTGATGCGTTCCTGGATCCCATATGCACGGTGGTTGCGGCCGTATGCCTTCGCGGTTGGCGTGGGATTCGCGGCCGCTTGGGCGGTGGTCGTGGGATGCACGCAAGCGGTCCCATCGCCAACGATCGCACCGACGGCTACAATCGCGCCCACTTGGACACCGGAGCCGACATGGACTCCCACGGCGGAACCCACTTGGACACCCGCGCCTACATGGACTCCTGAGCCCACCTTCACACCAACGCCTGCGCCAACATGGACCCCGGTGCCCACGGCGACACCCACAGACACGCCCACTGCTACCGCGACCCCGACGGCCACGGCGACAGCAACGCCGCCACCTACGCCAACTCCCACTGACACGCCATCGCCTACGCCGACGTACACCCCGACTCCGGTACCGACACCTACACCAACCGCGACAGCTACACCGACCGCCACCGCGACTCCAACACCGCAGCCGACTCCAACACCTACACCTACCAGTACGCCATCGCCGACTCCGTCTCCTACACCAACGCCGACAGCCGAGCCGTTGACAGGTGTAACAGGTGAGTTGGTGCACGATCCTGACGACGGAAGAATAGGGTGTTCCTCAAACCGTCATGATCCCACCGTAATTTCCGTTAATGCCATCGACTCCGCGGCCTTCGTCAGGTTCGTGGTTCCTGACGTGCGGAGTTGGAGTATCGGATTCATGTATCACCTAGGGGTCGGTTACAATTCGTCCGCTGTGATAGGGGGTAGAGGACCGAACGACCTCTTGGCGGAGAACGCCGTGGTGAGCAACGGCGAACTTGCGGTCGATCGCTTTATCCAACGGATCTCTCCGTCAGTTCTCCGGTCCGGACAGAATGAACTGGCATTCAGAACCACATCGAATGGGACCATCCTGCGACTCAATGATGAGATAGTGATTGAGGTGCCTCCCTCGCAGTTAATTCGCCGACCCGGTAGGAGTCAACTGTGTGTAGGTTTCTTCACCGAGGAAGGCGTACCGTACTCGATCCAGTATTCGGACCTGCGCACACGGTTCACACGAGCGGGTGTGTCGGGGCGATTAAGCCGCAACGATCGTGACACCCAGAGCATAAGCTGCCCAAGGAGTCCCAGTGACCCAGCACACTTGGCAAACTCTTCGACGGATTCATGGGTTGTGTTGGATTTTGCTATGCCATCTGTTGAATACTGGTCCTTCGGCTTGGTTTATCACGGTACTGGAGGTAGGCAATCGAGAATGATTCTAGCCTGGAACGGTTCGCGATACCGCGTTGAACATGTGGATTATGACATGGGCGAATTCAAGGATAGCGTAACAAAATGGTTTCCTGCGACCCTACTCAGCACAGATGTCGAAAAGAAAAACAGATTGGAATTTGAGACTACGTGGCGCGGAAGTTACCTTTATCTGAACGGCGAAAGAGTTATGCATGCACCAGGGGCCCAAGTCACGCGACGACCAGGCGGCATCGGTCTCTGCACTGGTCTATACGAGGGAGAATCGGAGCCGTACTCGATACGCTTTTCGGACTTGTGGGCCTGGGCGGATTGATGCCTGTTCGGAGTCTCGGTATCTCTTGAGTCCGAAATATGATAGCGCGCGACCGGTCTCGGGTTGCATCGATCTCAACCTAGCTGCAGCGACATCTGCGATCAGTCGTCGGGTTCACCCATCGTAGGGAGTGACTTCATGTCATGTCTGTTTGTGTTAAGATGGAGACATGACTACCGCACTCAACGACATCCTTCGCCGCATCGGTCGATCGGCCGGATCAACCAACGTCCCACAGGTCCGACCTTGCGAGCGCTTTCGACTGCCACACTCCAGAAACGACGACATCTATTGCGTCGGGTCAACACTCGCCATCTTGCGGGTTTGGTATCTGAGCGAACGGGTGCCTAACCGCGGGCGACACGACTGCACGGCACACAATCCAAGCGAAGGGTGGGACCCTTGCAAGATGCAGCTGGTGCTACCCGGGTACCTTGAAGCCACTACTTCGCGCCTGGATCAGCACGGACACTTTTACGACGCGCAAAGGGAACCGTTTTCGCTTATCGCGGCAAAGGGAATGTATTTCGAAGGAGTGCAATCAGCAGCGTTCGGTTGTGAGCTGGCCATGAAGACACTGTACAGCGTCGTCAACCCTGATGCCAAACCTAGAATCTACCACCGAAAGATGAGACATGATTTACTGAAAGCGTGGGATCGATTGGACGGTGAACACGGCTGGTTGGTCACAGCTCTGAACTCCATGCCTGTCTTCATGCCAATGAACGTAACTGCTGACACTGTGCGCGAAAGACTGAGACTCACGCGTCATTCATTTGAGACAGTCCGATATATCGGTACGTCCGGGGCATATCCAAATGAGACTTCATTCGAGCCTTGGATACACATCGCGCTCGCGTGGTGCGCGTATCTGCGCTCGTGCGAGCTCCTATCAACCTGAAATGAGAATGCAGATGGACTCCACCACCGAACAACGAGCGTTGCCTCGTGATATGAGATGGCAGGAACTTGCCCACAGGGTGCGGTTGCACGGTGAGAAGTTCGACCCGATTAGTCGATCTTACAACCGGATACGGTACGATATCAATAAGTTGTCAAAATGCTCCATTGGGTTGTTGCATTATGAATCGGCAGGCTATCTTTTCGGTTCAACGAATCAGATTCTCCTCAATTGGATAACTGACGGCGATCGTAGCCCCGTTATCGACACGGATACCCATAGCAGAGCATGGCACTTGTCGGACATATTGTTATCTCTTCCGAGTCGACTTGAGTCG
Organism: Dehalococcoidia bacterium; assembly: GCA_965200145.1. Taxonomy (GTDB): domain Bacteria; phylum Chloroflexota; class Dehalococcoidia; order Lucifugimonadales; family Lucifugimonadaceae; genus CBDATG01. The sequence continues at coordinate 393,318 of CBDATG010000003.1, read as the reverse complement.
GTAACAGCGCAATACGATCTTCTCTCCGACTGTCGCGAGGCCAACGGGACGAGCTTGACTGATTCGGGCTCTTTAATGATCGGAATGCATATCGAGTTGATGCAATCGGTCGCACTGTGCTGTGAGTTGGCTTTGAAGTCGTTGTTTTCATACAATAACCCTGGAGCCGATGCCAATGCGTTCCGTACTGAAATTGGTCATAGTCTGATAAACGCCTGGAGACGATTGGATGATGTGCACGTTGATGTCTTGCGGCTGTTCAATTCCATGCCACTGCTTCGCCCCGATGATTCACCGCGCGCGGTAACCGACGAGAACGATGTAGTTGAGAATTTGCTGAGCACGGGCGACAGTTACGATGTCGTCCGCTACGGTATGTCGGATCGATCCGCTCCTCGAGTTGAGCTCACTCTCAATACGGATTTCCTGCTGAGACTTGCATGGGCTGTTACTCTTTGGTTGTTTCAGACAGCGTGGCAGTCCGGCGACGTGGGCGGACATCCGTAGACGATGGAGGCTCGCGGCACTCTGAGCCCGACGGGGTGGGCGCGGCATCCAAAAATCAGCCCGGACGGATGCCGTTATGCATCTAAGCGTGTTTGGTTTCTCGTCAACATGGTCAACCGGTACGGTATCGCGCGACAGCGTGGACGGCGACATAGTCGAGATGCGGATCACCTCGGCTTAGTCTAGGCAGCCCAAGTCCGACGCGATTTGTGAACGCGGAGGTGAGTCAAGTATACTTGAAGGCGCTTGTTGAGATCGTCGAGGTCGTGGCCACAGTAGGCGTAAAACTCGTGCGTCGCACGGGCGATCCAGGTTGCGAGGTTCTCGATTAATCGCAGTCCTCTCTCGGGACGGTACTCAATGTCATTGGGATTTAAGACATTTGGTGTTGCCATCCAGGTTTTCTCCAGTACGCGACTGTTACCGTGCACTACTTCAGAGTACAACCGGTACTCTGAGTCTCCGCCTTTGACGAAGTTGCCAGCTCGCTCAGTCGCGTTGTACTCCGGGGCGAAGGTTGGTCTGACCTCTTGATTCTTTCGTTTATGCTCGATGCCCAATTCACATGCGATGGCGATGGAACCTTGGATCTTCTGCTCAGACGAGAGTTTGATATCATCCTCAGTCGTTCCTGTTTTCTTGCCGACACGCAATTCGGAGTTACGGTTGCTCCAAACATCGCGACCGTACAACTGCATTAACTGTGCGAATCGTGCCTTGGTTTCTGCCGTATCTCCTGGTTCCAGTAGCCAGTGAAGCGTGCTGCATGCTTCGAGCACGGTTCTTGCACATGAGTATGCGGCATGTGACAGTGTAAGGTCCTTGACGCACCTACTGGCACCAAGAGCGTTGTCGAGGGCGAACAGGTAGTGATCGTGGGCGCACATGGGCAGTGTGATACCGATTTCGTCAGCTTCGGCATCTTGCACCAGCAAGGACCCTGGAATCGGTTCTGTCGGCAGGGGTCGGATCTTGTCAATGAACTCGTTGCACATCTCATCAAAGATGTCTGATCGTCGTTGCACCAGCAGCCATTCGGTAGGGACGCTCCTCGCGTCACTGGTTTGCGACGGTCTGAATGTTGGCATGTTGACTGTCCTCGTTTGTCAAGTTCGGCGTTAGTTGCAAGGTGGGGCGATAGCGCCGCCCATCAGCACTTGACCCGCAGGTTACGCGAAAGTCTCGGAACTTGATGCGAATGTGGCGAAACGGACTTGCCAAGAGCGGCGACGCTGCTGTCGGGACGCGATCGTCGACCTTGAGTCCGTTTCAGCTTCCGATTTCCAAGGCCATATAATGGTCGGTACGTCGCCCTAGATCATGGAAGCGGCGGGTCACAACCAACGGAGGTAACTCAACAATGAAGAGACAACTCTACAAACGAGGAACTGATGACACCTTCGGCCTGATTTTGGTTGTCTGGTTCGGAGCGATGGCAGCCCTGTCCTTGGGCGTAACTTTTTTCGCATTGGGCGATGGGCAGAGTTCGGAAATAATCGAGCTATGCCTGATCGCCACGGTCAGCTGGGCAGCGCTTTGGACCGTCATCAACTCTCTGTGCGAAAGGACAGGTGGCTCACACTAGTGAAAGGGAAGGTGGTCGCGAGTGAAGTCGAAGATCTGAGACGACATCACAAGGCTCTTGTACAATGAGGACGACCCACCAATCATCTACTAACCTTCCGGGTTAGGAGGACAGAGACTGTGTCTGACTCAAAACGCGTACCGACCGTGCCTGCGGCACTACTCCCAACACAAGATGTGTTGAGTAGGTTGTTGGCACTTTATGGACACGATGGTCAGTTCGTGGAAGGGACCGGCACGCTAATCGTACACGGCGGCAAAGAGTATATAGCCACCGCATCCCACGTATTCAAGATTGGTAGACCCGATGCCTTGCTCATCGCCCATGAAGGACAACCTAAGCTGTTCCCTGTGCGTGTCGTGGGACATGACCAAGAGAAGGATATCAGCGTCGTGGCTAGTACATTCCCACACGTGACACGGGACATCCATCTACAAAGCGGCGAAACAGGATTCTGTCTGGGACAAGACGTGGTCTGTCTAGGTTATGCCCACGGTTTGTTAGCCAATGATGAAGTGGCTATCCATGCTGGTCACCCTGACCCTCTTTGCACTCGCGGTTCCATAGCATTTGCCGACATGTCTGAGGATAGTTTCTTGGTGGACAGGCATGCCGCAGGAGGTATGTCCGGGGGTATGGTTGCGTATCGCCATATCGAGACTCATGAGTGGCAGATGCTAGGAATTGTGATTGGTTCAACATACGAAGAAAGAGAGGTCAATAACCAACGAGTTCTATGGCCATCGGGGTTCACGCGCGTTGCGGGCGTTAGGAGTATTCGTAAGATCATTGAATCGAACCCTGTAGGTTGTCCGATAAAACCGTTGAACAACACGTCCTCGGACCGAGAGGCAACAACCGAGACCTCTATATAGTCACCGTCTTCTTTCACACATATTGCACGCATCACTTCTGATCGTTCCACGCATCGTGGGTTGGTATATAGTATCAAACGTCATACAGAACTATAGGTAATTATTGGATCGCGGCTAGACTAGCTAACCTTAGTGGACCTGATAAAAATTGGTTAAACGCAACCTTTGGGTTTCGAGATATACGTGCAACTGGTTTGTGTACGTTGAGGTTTCCTTAATCGGAACGACCTTCGCTAGTTCCTTCCCCGCCGTTGAGGCGATCATGCACGGCAACTTGATTTCGAGCGGTGAAGTATCCGTTTGATCGGCCCGTTCCATGCGCCACGTTCGTCCAGCGTACGTGACTTCCAAGAAACGGTTGATCGGAACTTCAAACGGACCGAAATTCGCTCTGAAGGTACTAATCAATCCGATATCCATCAGCTGATTCACGACGCTATAGGACAAACCGAGATCGTCAAGGTCGTTCGTCCCTACGTCCAATCCAAGCGTGCAGAGGAACCTGTCACCAGTGTGATCGTAGCCAATAGACATTGAAACCCATTCCCTGAACATAACCGCAGTCCCAGGATCAAGCCTCCTCGCCACTTCAATGGTTGGAAATGACATGCTGCCTGGAGTCGCAATCTCACCTGCGAGCATCGCGGCGAAAAAGTCTTGTAACTCACTTGACGCGACCAATCTGCCGCATTCGTAGAATCGATGCCACCACTCATCTGACGGACCTTCGCAGGGAACTTGGATGTCGTCTTCAAGTAACTCGTCGGCTCTGGTCACTATTGTTCCAAAGTTAGTCAAAGAACGGACATCAGTGGACAGCAAGCTCGCGAGCAACTGGACCTTGGTTGTTGGATCGGTTATTCCAAGTTCTTTGGCTAAGGAGTCGACTGACGAACCCATGACCCGCATGATCTCGGCATCATTGCGAGCTGTCGCCATAGCAGTTGCATCGTCTATCCGAGATGCCTCCCTGTTAGCTTTAGCTAGTTGTTTCTGACCAATGCCTTGCAACCAAGCACGAGTGATTAAAGGCACCCCCATCGTATTGGCGATCGCCCTCGTCGCACGGCCTGCGGCGGATATGACGTTAGGTTCAATGTCCATGTTCGGGCTCGTCCTGATGCTCGATAGATGCGCTCGGTCTGAATTGTGCTGAGTAATCACCCAGACCCTTCTCAAACCTCCCCAACCTGCTCTGGCTTTCGCTGAACGTAGTTCCGATGCTTAGGAGGCGGTATGTTGAGCGTCCAGGCGAACTCAACCGTGGAGGCATCTTAAGGGGATTGTGTAACTTGAATTCTTTCGGTTGGTCTGGGATGGTGCCATTCTCACATCTCTAGTGTGTGCTATCACCCTATGATAGGGAATTATATACCTGTTTACCCAAATTGAGTTCAATCGCTAGCACGCTTGGCTTGCTCCAAGTACTTCCAGCGCTTCGGAGGCTTGACCTGTAGCACCTTCTCGGCGATCTCCTCAGGCGTTGCGTCTATCTTCTCTGCCCACGGGTACTTGCGCGGTCGTCCACGCTCGCGCTTGATTGGTTCCTTGTCGTTCATCGGTACTCCTAAATCCGAAGAGGATTCGTCCGCGAGATATGTTCGCGGAGAAAGATCTGGTTTGCCTTGTGCCGCGCTTCATCGAGGTCGATGAGGTCGCCGATGGTGTTTACCGCCATTTCTTGAGCGTGAGCTATCTCATCTCGGTACTCCGCTAAACCTATGCGGCGATTACCCTTGCGGATGTTGTGATGAGGGCACAATGGCGCACGATTGACTATCTCATTGCTAGTTCCCTTCCTGCTGATCGGGTCGATATGGTCAAGGTGGAAGTTGCGCGTCGTCCGAATGACCTTGCCGTCAGGCTTGCGGTTCGCAAAACCGCAACACCAAGCCTCGTAATTCGACAACTCCAACAACATCTCCAGCATCTCCCTCTCTGGGATGACACTTGCCGGGACTTTGAACTTGCGTTCGGGGGGAGTGAAGACAGGAGGTCGAATATCGCTTTTGGGCGAGGTCGCTTCGGGTAACTCCGACGGCCCGAAAACAGTGACTACAGGTTCTGTGCCAATCACTTGCTGATCGATGGTCTCGTCGTTACATCTGAGTAACACCAAATCTTCCTTACCGAACTGACGCTTGAACACCGTCCACGCGCGTGGGTTCATGTCACACGCAATCCAACGTCGACCAAGCATCTCGGCCGCTACACCAGACGACGCACAGCCTGCGAAGCAATCCAAAACGATATCGCCTGGATCGGTACTAGCCTCAATCAGCTTTCGGGTTAACGCTATCGGCTTCTGCGTCGGATATCCAGTGCGTTCCTTTGAGTTGCCCTTGAGAATAGGGACGTACACCACATCTGACTGTTGCTTGAACTCCTGATCGAAGTCAAACAACACATCATCGTCTCGCAGGTCGCGTCCGAGCTCTCTTCGAACCTTCCGCGCCCTGCCGTGTATCAGTCTGTCGGACTTGTGCTTGACCTTGCCCCATAGAACGCGGTTACCCGACAGGAAGCGCTCGTAGCGCACCTTGTATTCCGATTCTGCGCCCCTAATCGGCCTGAACTTGAACTGCGAATCAGTCTTGCTATAGCGGTATATCGTGTCGTGGTTCTGCGGGAAGTTGCGCGGGCTGTTTGACATCTTGCCATAGTGCCAGACGATTTCGTTGCGAAAGTTGGACTTGCCGAAAATCCCGTCCAGCAGCTGTCGGATGTATGAGTTGGCGGTATGGTCGCAATGCAGATACAAGGTACCAGACGGCTTCAATACCCGATGGACTTCGATCAGTCTTATCGCCATGTAGCAGAGATAGGCGGCCGTGCTATCGCCGTGAACGTAGCGTGTGGCATCGATCAATTTGCTGACACCCTGATAGTCTGCCTCAATGCTCTCGATCCATTCCTCATGTACGTCATCTTCCCACGACCAGATGTCCTTGTATCCGGCGTTGGAATAGGCGATACCCTTCTTCCTCGCTTGCCGCTCGTCGTGGATGCCCCATCGATCAAGCAATCTGGTCTCCGTTGACCTTTCGCTATCACTCAAAGGCGGCCGCAATTTGTCTTCGCTGAACGTGTCGTTCTTGGCGAACGGTGGGTCGATGCAAACGAGGTCTATGCATTCATCGTTCAATCCCATCAGGAAATCCAGGTTATCGGCGATGTAAACCCCTCGGTTGACGGCGTTGAAGGGGGCCGCTTCGCTTCGCTCGCGTTCCCCCCGCTTCGCTTCGCTCGCGATTCTAATGCCATCACGTTCTCCTTATTCCCAGGCGTTCCAAGCGTTCAACATGGCAGGTTGACGTGTCTGCTTCGGACCGATCAGGTCGGCCAACGGCAGCCGCTTGCCGACGCTGCCTTGCACCAGAGCGGTCATCTGATCCTCGGTGTCCATCTGGCGGGCGTTGTGCCTGCCGGCGAACTCGTTCGTGTAGCGACCCAGATGCTTCTGGCTCACGTGGTGGAACACGCCTACATAGGCGCGCTTGAACATCGCCCAGTGCGACTCCAAGCCGTTGGTGTGGATCATGCCGTTCACGAACTCCTTGACGCTGTGCTTCACTCGTTGGTGCGGACGACGCAACCCGTCGTAGGCCCGCGCCTCGTCCGTGAATACCAGTGTCTCAGGTTTCGTCCGCTCGTGTACGAAACCTTGCAGAGTGGCGGCGTCGGTGCTGTCGACCGGCATGACCGCTATGCGGTTCGTCTCGCGGTCCCTGATGCCCACCACCGCGGCCTTCCCGACGGGTCCTCGCCCGGCGTTCTGCTTCTTCCACTCGTGCTTGTTGCCCTCCTTCCCGCCGATGTAGGTCTCGTCGACTTCGACCGGGCCGTTGAACTTGTCGATGTCTGTACCCCAAGCCTCGCGGATCCTGTGTCCCATGTGCCATGCCGATTTCTGGGTGATTCCCAGATCGCGGTGCAGCTTCATGCTGGACACGCCCTTGAGGTTCGTCGAGTAGAGGTAGAACGCTATCGCCCAAGACGAGAGAGGTATCTTGGAGTTGTGCAGGACCGTGTCCGTCTTGACGCTGAAGTCCTTCCGGCAGTCGCGGCAGCGATAGGGCTGGGGCTTGCGGGTGGGTCGCACCTGCACGTTGTCGCTGTCGCATCGCACGCATCGCACGCCCCTCGGCCATCGCCGCTTGACGAACCACGCCTCCGCCTTGTCCTCCGTGGAGAACTTGCGAGTGAGCTGAACCAGCGATAGCCCCTTGCGGTGAGATTGACCTGGTGCTTTCTGCGTCATACCCACAATATTAATCGATACTTACCCGTTTGTCAAGCGATTTGGGTAAACAGGTATATAATTCCCCTATGATAACATGAAATAACTATACTGCCGGCCATGCCAGCACAAGGTACCATGTATTTCTTGCCTTTTGTGGTGAGAGCAATCTGTCGGCCGAAAGTTACGACTAAGCCGTTGGATGCCAGCAGGCGCGAACATCTAGAACGGCTCCATGAAGCCTCCGACAGAGAAGCCGAAGAACCGGCCAAGGAGTCACGGATGCAGTTGGGTGGGCAACACGGTCGCCGGTGACCCGCACACAGGCAAGCTGATCGAGAGACGCTAGACATTGACTTCTCGTACGACGAGGATGCGATCAACGCCGTTGCGTCTGCGCTTATCGAACATCCTCGAGTACCGTCAGCTCGGCAAAAACCCGACCTAGTTTGAGTAAGGCATCCCATAACCTCATCCATCCCCGCGTGGACGGTTCGGCTTGCGCCACTCCCTCAAGCCGTTCCAGTCCTCGGTTATGATCGCATCATCTCTTATCTCCACTCGCCGTGATGCCAGAGCGTAGTACCTGTCCGGGTGTAGCCCTTCGGTGAAGGTCCAATCCGGCGTAAAGGACCTCTTGATGTCTTTGATGATGAATTGCCCCTCGTCCCCTCGTTCGCACAGGGCCACTTCAAACCATTCGTTAACGGGTCCGGTCACAACGGGTTCTTTCGGCAGTAAGTCGTTGCTGGACGGTTTGCGGTTCTTGCGAAAATACATGGTGCTGTGGTGTTCCTTGTCGGGGCTGCTGGCGATGTTGTAAGTGTATACGATTCGGCGAGAAGGGGTCGTGCTGTTGCAACGCTACCCTGAATCCTGCGCATCACTTATCCGTCAGCTGGTATTGCGCGTCTGGCGGAATCTGATACACTAGCGACACGCGGCTTCGCCTGAGCCGCCGGATCAACTTACCAGCCACGGACGCGGTTGCCATGCAGAGTACTATCCAACGAAGAATCACCGAGACGGTGGTGCCATCAGCCGTCAAGGTCAACTCTGTCAAGCTGACGGTGATTGCTGACCCGGACACTGGCAAGCTTATCGAGAGGCGACTTGACATTGACGTCTCACACGACGAGGATGCCATCAACGCGGTTGAGTCAGTGCTTATCGAGCAGTTGCGGCGGGCTTAGTCCGTGGCGGGTTCGTCTTCTTCGCTGTCCTTCTTGTCGTCAATTGGCTTTTTAGCGGCTGGCGTGTCGTCTTCAACCCACTTCCCGGTTGACCAGATCGGATAGTCATACTTGATGGCGCGGAGGCCGGCGTAAACGTCGCCCTCTTCGTTTCTCTTCCAGACAAACGGACCGCATCTGAATGGCTTTTGTCGGTTATGTAGCCACCGCCAGAGCCTTTGAACGATTCTCGATAGTCCAATAGCGCCGGCGGCTGTCGCCAAGTAGCGCCACCAGGCCGGCAACTCTCGATCTAGTTCAAGGAGTGCGTCCCATAACTCACTCATTTTCTTTCGCGCGCGTGGGCTTTCGCCACTCTGACAAGTCGGTCCAATCGCCGATGAAGACGGTACCGTCTCTTGCTTCCACCCTTCGTGCTGCCTGAGCGTAGTACTTGCCCGGGTGTAGTCCCTCGTAGAAGGTGTACTCTGGGATCAAGGATTTCTGTCTGTCTTTGACGATGACCTGGCCGTCTTCCCCTCGTTCGCACAGTGCCACCTCGAACCACTTGAAGACAGGCTCGGTATCAAGCGGATCTTCGGGCAACGTCTGATCGACTGTTGGTCTGCGTTGTTCAGAAGTAACCATGTCGCTTATGTCTCCCCAAACGTGTACTACGTCTCGATCTCTCACCACCGACGGTGGCGTGGGTGTTCGGTGTTGCAAGTATATATATCAATATATACGACGCGGGGCGATGGAATCTTGCCGTTGCGGCTCCTATCCGCCCCTGACCCTCTCACCCGCCCCCAAACCAGCGCACCATTGCTGTTGTCAGCTCGGTGGGTGCGTCTACTGCTGTTAGGTGGCCGCAGTTTGGGATGACCTCTAGGGTTGCTTCTGGGATGATGGTTGCGGCTCTGTTTGCGTGTGTTAGGGGGAAGAAGCGGTCGTGGTCGCCCCAGATTACTAGTGTCTTTGTGCGGATGTTTGCCAGGTCTTCGTCTGGGACTATGTCGGACTGGCCGCGCCAGTTTGAGAATCTGGTGATGCCTTCTAGGATTCGGTTGCCGCGGTTGGTGCGTTGCGATACTTGGAACTGGTAGTTCATAAATGCGTCTCGTTCGGGCGACTGGTCGGACATCTGTGCTTCCATTCGGTTGAAGAAGCTGTCGGACATTGTGCGTGTGGGCTTTGCGAGTAGTCGCTTCAAGACTGGGATGCGTGCTAGTCGGTAGATGTATGGCAGGTCGGAGCCTAGGCCTGCGGATGAGACTAGAGCTAGCTTGTTGTAGCGGTCTGGGGAGTGCAGCACTGCGCCGATCGCCTCTAGGCCGCCTAGCGACATGCCGGCGATGTCGGCGTGCGGGATGTCTAACACATCCAGTATGGCGTTGACCAGTTCGCCTACGCCGGATCGTATCGGAGGGACGTCAGTTGGCAGGTCTGAGAGTCCGAAGACTGGGATTTCAGGGACGATGACTCTGCGCGTGGCGGCGAGGGCTGCGATCTGTCTGTGCCATATTGCGCCGCCCGCACCTGCGCCGTGCAAGAGGACGACGGGATGTCCGTCGCCGAACTCCATGATGTGGATTCCCTTGCGTTCGAGCGCGTTGATGTAACGCCCTTCGTAGCGCAGTCCAGAGTAGGACATTAGCGCATCACCCGCCGCACGGATCGCTTCCACTGACGCATCTTGCATGACTACGAGTCTATCAGGTGTTGGAAAAATACTAGAATCGGATTTGTGATGACTGCTGCTCGACATGCCTTCGCAACGACACCTGCGTTCGACTCGGATGTTCAGGATGGTCCGGCGCGTCCGTTGGATGAGGTGCTGCATGTTGACGAGTTGCAGCTTGAGGCTGAAGGGTTGCTGGAGTTTGACCGCGTGCGTGCAGATGTTGCAGGACTGGCTAGGATGATCATGGCGCAGGAGCTTGTCCTGTCGATGCATCCGGCGCGGCATCCAGATGATGTGGCGCGCTTGCAGGCCGAGACGGCGGAGGCTCGGTCGTTGCTGGAGTCTAAGGGTGATATCGGGCTGACCGGCTTGGTGGATATCCGTCCTGCGTTGCGTCGTGCGATGCTCGGTGGAGTGTTGGATGGCGTTGAGATACGGGAGGTGTGCGCGGTATATGACTCGGCGTGGGTTGCCAAGTCGACAGTGGAGAGCATGGGTGATGGTATCCCGTTGTTGGCGGAGCAGGCAGAGCTGATACACGACCTGCGTGATGTCACAGATCGGATCGAATATGCCTTGTCTCCGAGTGGCGAAGTGCTGGACCGTGCGACACCGCGCTTGGGCAAGCTGCGCCAGCAAGTTTCTATCGCATACAAGCGGCTTGTCGATCAGCTGGAACGGTTCACACAGCAGCAGGCGACTCGGGAAGCGTTGCGGTCGGATGTGATTGCTTCCCGCAATGGTCGCATGGTGTTGGAGGTCAAGTCCTCGTTCAAGTCTTCCATTCCGGGCGTAATCCACGGCGTGTCTGGTAGTGGGCAGACGGTGTTTATCGAGCCTACGGTTGCGGTGAATGCGGGTAACAGTTGGCATGAGGCGTTGGACGCGGCGCAACGGGAAGAGGCGCGAGTGCTGAGGTCGCTGTCGGCGGCGATTGGCAGCTCGGGAGAGGCGGCGTTGGTCTCGATGCAGGCGGCGGCTTCGATAGATGTTGCAATGGCGCGGGCCCGATATGCGCGTGCTACGAAGTCGGTTGCCATCACGCCATCGTCGGCTGATGCTACTGGCATACAGCGCATATCGCTCGTTGATGCGCGACATCCCTTGCTTGGTGAAGAGGCGGTACCGATCACATTGCGGATCGATGCCGAGTATCGCGGATTGGTGATAACTGGGCCCAACACCGGGGGCAAGACGGTTGCGATGAAGACGCTTGGGCTATTTGCGATGATGTATCAGTGTGGGATGCAGCTGCCGTGTAACGAGGCGACGGTGATACCAGTATTCAGTGGTGTGTATGCCGACATCGGCGATGCGCAGAGCATTGACAGGTCTGTATCGACGTTCTCGTCGCACATGCAACGTGTTGTGAATATCTCGCGCCGTGTGGCACAGTTGTCGGCCCGTAGCGGCGAAGGTTCCAATGCGCTAGTGCTGCTGGACGAGCTTGGCACCGGTACGGACATGGACGAGGGTTCGGCGTTGGCGCGTGCGGTGCTTGACGACTTGGTGAGCCGCGACGCTTGGGTATGTGTGACGACGCATCATCGCACAGTTGCGGATTTCGCTGCTGGCCATCCAAAGTTGCAGAATGCATCAGTTGAAGTCGATTCGGTTACGATGCTTCCGAATTACAACCTGATCATGGGAGCGCCTGGACGCAGCTATGCGCTACATGTGGCTAAGCGATTAGGTATCGCGGAAGATGTGTTGGAACGCGCCCGTGGGATGATCGATCCGCGGCGTGAGCAGGCGGAGGAGTACATAGAGCGTGTGCGCGAGGAGGCGAGGCGTGAGCGGGAGACGCTTGCCGAGCTGCAACGCGAGGCGACTCGGCAGCTGGCAGATGCTCAGCAGATGTCGGAGGCGGCCAAAGCCGACTTGGCCCGTGCAGAGCGCGAGTCGGTAGAGATGGTGGAGCATGCACGCGAGCAGTTGTTGCAGGAGGCGCAGCGTGTGCGCCGCGAGTTGCGAAGGGCAGTGCGGACTGGCGAGTCGGGTAAGACGTGGCGTGAAGCGCGTCGTGCCGTTGATGCCGTAGCGCGGCCTATCCGGTCAGATGCATGGATGGCGCGGGGCACGGCTGACGGGGTAGCCAAAGATGGAATGTCGCATGCGGATCGCGGCGATGTCAACGAAGTTATAGAGCATGGCGGTTCCAACGGTGCTACGTCAGGCAAACAGCGACATGTCTTTCAAGTTGGTGACACCGTGCGCCTGTCGTCCATGGGAGTTTCCGGGACTATTCAATCGCTCGGGGGCGGAGGCAAGGCTACGGTGAAAGCCGGCCCGATGAGCTTTGATACGAGGATCGGGTTGCTGGAGCTGGTAGAGGAATCCGAACAGGCAGGTTCTGACGAATCGCAGAGCGATCAAGGCGAGGAGTTGGGGGTTGACCCGGTTTACATGCCATCTGCCGATCTGGATGTTCGGGGATCGAGGGCGCATCATATCGAGTCAATGTTGCGGCAGTTCATCGATCACGCGTTCGTGCAGGGTTTGTCTACGGTTCGCATCATCCATGGCCGTGGTACTGGTGCGTTGCGCGAGGTGGTCAGGGAAGTCCTCGGACGCGAATCGCAGGTATCGGGCTGGTACACCGCTCCTGAGGAAAAGGGTGGCGATGCGGCGACGATTGCCACGCTTGGTTGAGTTACGGCATTAGTCGGCGATCACTGCGCGACTGGAAGTCGTGGGACTAAACTGGGGTTGACACCGTTGCGTCTGTCTGGTGGTCGTCATTGTCCAGGACGCGTGCTCGTAGCTGTCCGCATCCGGCATCGATGTCGATGCCCTTTTCCATTCGAACGGTTGATGGCACGCCCCATGTCCTGAGCTCCTGCTGGAAGTTCAAGGCATCACCTCGCCTGGTGCGACCGTAAGGGCCGTCGCCGGTCGGGTTCACGGGTATGAGGTTCACATGGCAGTTCAAACCGCTTAGTAATCCACCCAGCCGTTCGGCATGGTCTATCGAGTCGTTCTGGCCGCGTAGTAGGACGTACTCAAAGAATATGCGTCTGCTTGTCGCCTCTACGTACTGGTGGCATGCGCTGATGAGCGTTGCGAGGGGGTATCGGCGATTGATCGGCACGGTTTCGGAGCGTGTAGCATCGTCTGGCGCGTGCAGTGAGACTGCCAAGTTGACCTGGATCCCCTCGCGAGCGAGTCTCAACATCTGCGGCACAAGTCCGACGGTGGACACGGTGATGTGTCGTGCGCCGATGCCAATTCCGCGCTGGTCGTTGATGATTCGTATAGCGGCGAGTGTGTTGTCGTAGTTGGCCAGCGGCTCGCCCATGCCCATGAACACGACGTTCGTGATGCCGGCGGAGTCGCTAGTAGGGGCATCTTCGCCAGCGACGCGTTGCATGTCGATGACCTGCCCGACGATCTCGCCGACTGACAGCTGCCGGCGGAATCCCTGCTGTCCAGTGGCGCAGAAAGTGCATCCGAGCGCACAACCTGCCTGCGTGGACACGCATACTGTCTTGCGTGGACGTCGGTGGCCGTCCGCCGCGTAGCGCATGAGCACCGTCTCTATCAGCTCGCCGTCGCTGAGCCGGTACAGTGCCTTGTCGGTAGAGCGATCGGCAGACTTGAGCCGGACGACGGGTTTGAGGGATGAGACTACATACTCTGCGGCTAGCGCGCGGCGGAGGTCGGCGGGCAGAGTAGCGATGTCGTCAACGGAGCGTCGGCATTGACGATGTATGGCATCCCAGACCTGCCGCGTGCGGTATCTGGGTGCTCCGAACTGGTCGGTAATCAGGCGTTCAAGCGCGTGGTAGTCTATGCCGAGCAGATCGGTGCGCTTCTGCTCTTCCTGCTGGGTGCTCATGTGTTGAAGTGGATGCCAGTCTTCTTGGTGCTGGTGACAGTCGGCTCGGCGCACCACTGGTTGCGGAGTATCGCTAGCTGCTCGACGGCTTCGTCATCAAGCATCAGCACCTCGGTGAGGATGCGGCGGTCTAGCTCTTGACGCACCGGGTCACGGTATGCCTCGTTGGCGGGTAGCATGACCTGTCGTTGCAGGTCGTCGAATATGGCAACGGCTGTTGCCAGAGCTTGCGGAGTTAGCGCGCGCACATCTATGATGGGGATGCTCGGCATTGACGTGACTGTGGTGTGGCCGCGTCCGTCTTGGCTGCGGTTGCTCTCCAGCCAGTAGCTTGCCATGCCGAGTGTGCCATTGAACCAGACGCACAATGCTTTTTCGTGGTCTATGTTTGCCGCGGTGAAAGTGGGCCACGCCGCGCCGCCCAGCGATCGCCTCTCGGTGAACGCGGCGGCGGTAGAGTTTGCATTGAAGCCGAAAATAGCGTTGATGTGAAGATGCGTGGCATTGCGCCACATCTTGGCGGCATCCTTGTTCTTGCCATCTTTGGCGATGCCATGACTGTCGGGTTGGGTCAACATCGTGTCTTGCAGGTACCGGCCACGATTCTTGCCGATAGGCGCGTGCGACCAAAGCATCGGATATTCGTCTTGGATACTTGAACCCTCGATCTTCTTGAACGGTCCACGCGTGCCTTCGGTAATGTCTCTGTGGACCGGTCCGACGCTGCCGACGGCACCGAGGTTGCACACGGGGACCTTAATGGGTTCCGCGCGTTGAGGCAGGTTGAGTTCGCCTTGTGCGAATTGCCTTATCCGGGCGGCCAATATGGGATCAGAAAGACGGATTGCCGTCCACTTCTTTTGCGGATGGATAGACTCCAAGCTGACGAATCCAATTACTTCGTCGCCGATGCGAATCTCCTCGTAAGAGCCCGCATGTGTTGTTTGCCGAACCGCTAGCTTGATGGAACGCGCCGTTTCCTGTGCCTCCAGCTGCGTGGATGGAAGTGCGTGGAGGTTAACGAAGTGGGCGGATTTGCTCCGAGTAGCTGGCTCCGCGCTACGCCTGGCGACGAGGATGCAATCTGCCAAGTTACTGTCGGCGGAGAACGCCGAGTCCATCTTCTTGGGTTGCGCTATCGACACGACAACGATCTGGTCATATTGCCCGTAGAGCAAACCGCGGAGGCGTTGCCAGCTGTACGCTTGTTTCTTGGCAACGTCGTAGCTGCCGCCCATCATTGCGGATGTCGGCAGTATGAGGGCGATGCGCCCGCCGGACTTGACCATATTGTCTGCGATTGCGGTGAATGTCGTGCCCAATCCTGCGTTGCCGTCGCTGATTGAAT
Source organism: Dehalococcoidia bacterium (assembly GCA_965200145.1). Lineage (GTDB taxonomy): Bacteria > Chloroflexota > Dehalococcoidia > Lucifugimonadales > Lucifugimonadaceae > CBDATG01. The sequence goes on along the minus strand of CBDATG010000003.1, from coordinate 378,069 downwards.
TCCGACCCAGCTCTCGTTCTTTGCGCTTCATCGCCTGCTGTTCCTCGTCGGATGTGCCAAAGGCTGCGAACGTGGGGTTCCTGGGGTCCACATGGTCTTCCGTGTCGAACGGTGCGTGCTTGGTCGGGCGTGTGAACGGCGGATTCATGATGACCAGGTCTTGGCTCAACGGCACCATGTCGACCTCTATCGGTAGGCGTTTGCCATTCGCCCCAAGTGCCATCTGCTCGTTGATGGGTAGCACGACCTGTTGTTTTGTAGACGTGAGGTCAAGCAGCTCCAGCGACCCGATGTGCACGACGGGTTGTCCCTTCGGGTCCCGTTCTAGGACTGGATTTCCATCGCCGTCCTTGATTACTTCACCGCGTTTGCCCCTGCGTTTCACACCGCCGAACGGGTAGAGAATATGACGGGTCCCATCGTATGTCTCACCTGGAGCCACTGACGATAGCAGCGAAGATGAGAGGTGAACCGCGGCCGGCATGATGTCGCAAGCCGTCAGGGAATGCTCCATCATGTGCGAGTGCAATTGGTCTGGGTTGCCGCCGTGGGCTCGGTGCAGGTCGCGTACCCTCTGATATGCTGCGAGCACCAGGCCGCCGGTGCCGCACGCGTAGTCAGCGATGCGATAATCGCGGACGGTCTCAGGGTTGCTCCAGTCAATGTCGTCGTGGACTCCGAGGTGGGCTGCTAAGACCGTGCTCTCAGGTCGTGTGTAGTAGGTCTTCAGCGTCTTTCTGTCTGCAATTAGGCGCTGGAATACGATGCCCGCGATGTCGTTTTGACGCATTGCGACCTGGATCGCACTCGCCGTGTCAATCATGCTCGGCATCGCAGCACCTACTGCTTGGGTCGGCAGGTCGAGTAGCAGCTCCCGGGCTATGTGAAATATCGGCCAGTAGTTAATTTCGAGTATCGTGTTCCACTGTTTAATCAGGATGTCCTTGTTCAGTTCCCCGTAGCCTTCGAGTTCTCGGACAGTCGACAGGTCTGCGATGTCAGGGTGATGGTTGGATAGGCTCTGCTGATATGCGAGGGCGTTGATGAGCATCGTTGCGCACATCTTTGCGGTCTGCAACCGTGCTTCCTCGTCGGCTTTGGCCTGCCTTAACTCCGCCTTTGAGTTGGGAATATCATTGGTGGCCGGCCATGGTTGACGCAACTTCTCGCCCAGCGTTGCGCCGAAGTTGTAACGCGTGGCAGAATAGCTTGTGATTATCGACGCGGCTACGTTTGCGCCGCGTGTCAGAGCGTCGGCGGCTTTTGAGACGATGTCTTCCGGAATAGATGCAGGTTTGATGAAGTTGACGAGGTCGCGGATGTCTCCGTGCAGGAAACCGCTCTTCGGGAAGCGTGAGTGGTGATCTGGTTTCCCGCGGTACACTGCGAACTCGAGGTTCACGCCGTTCCGCAACATCACATCCGCCTCGTCCCCGTTGGCGCAATCGCGCAACTCACCAGGAGAGCGAAGTGCGAAGACGACCGATACCTTACCGCTGCCACGGACCGAGTCTGCCTCAAGAGTACGTCCGAGTCTGCCAAGGCAGTCCAGCCCAAGGGTAGCTCCTGGTGTGTACTCGTTCTCGATGATGACGGGAGGTGCGTCGTTGCGAAGAATCACGATGTCGGGCTTCCTGAGCCTCTCCTCCAGTAGGACACCTCTCGCCTCTTCGCGCACATCCCAGCCGAGGTCTCTGGTTAGACGACGGATGATGCTGGCTATGCGCCCGTTTAGCTGCTCTTCCTCGTAAGGCATGTGTCTACGTCTAGTTATCGATCAACTTCAGGCCAACCAGGTCGGCGTTTCATCTGACACTACCAGTGTAGCGGTTTCCGCGCGTTGGTGTACGAAGTGTGTCACTGCCGCGGCTCAGCCTCGCGAATCAGTTCCGAGCCGGTGAAGTTGGCGAACTTCCTGCCAGTCCATCTGCTATGCTCGCGGGCTGGGTTGACAGTTGGGCAGTTGGGTTAGAATGGTGAATATCAATCTTGACTCGCCGTCGTGCACCTTGAACGGAGGGATGCCATGGACGCACTCAGCAAGCAGATAGAGGCTTATGAAGAGATGAGGGTTCAGCTTGAGATGGACCATTTCGGCGAGTGGGTGGTGTTTCACGACGAACAGTTGGTGGACACATATCCCTCTTTCCCTGATGCATCTCATGACGCAGCTCGCAGATACGGCCTCGGTCCATATCTGATCCGGCAGGTCGGTGCCTCGCGTGTAGCTAGGTTGCCTTCGTCGTTACAGTTCGGCCCCATTTTTGACCGCGATTGAAGCAGGTTTCGGGAGCGGAGGAGTTCCCGATAGCGATGCATTGGTATCGTATGGTCCCACCCTGATGGTACAGATCGGTTTCGATCGCGAGTTCGCGCCTGGTGGTATCCCTAATCTGCCCGAGTAAAGATGTTCTGCAATGACCGCGTATTCTCCCGTGGGTGCTTACGCGAATTCTGATGGTGCGTCAACAATCACGCGGCTCATGCTGCGGCGGAGGTCTCGGTATTTTGCTGATGACATGTGCGGATCTTCCTTCAGTATGTGTTCTGCCGCGGCCCGTGCCTCGCGTATCAGTTCCAAGTCGGTGAACTTGGCGAACTTCCAGCCTGTCCAACCGCTCTGCTCGCGGGCTAGGTTGCGACCTGGCCCTCGCATCTCCAAGTCCTTGGTCGCTAAGGCGAATCCGTCGCTCAGTCTCACGAGTGCATCGATCCGGGCCTTAGCAGTATCCGACTCCGTGTCTGCCACTAGGTAGCAGGTGCCGGGTTGTTCGCCCCTGCCAACGCGTCCTCGTAGCTGGTGCAGCTGTGACATACCGAACCGGTCGGCACTCATCACCATCATCACCGTTGCGTTGGGCACGTCTACCCCGACCTCGATGACGGTGGTAGAGACGAGCACCTGTGTCTCGCCGGATCGGAACTGCTCCATTGCATTCTGCTTCTCTGGCAAAGTCATGCGGCCGTGCAACAGGTCGACGCGATGATCAGCGAATTCGCCCGTCCGTAGCTGTTCGTAGATGTCGAGTGCCGATGCCGCTTCCAGGCTCTCTGAAGGCTCAATCAACGGACAGACGACGAAGCACTGTTGCCCGGCGTGAATCTCTTCGCGCATCCTGGCGAATGCCGTGGCCTGTTCCATCGGCGTTCTGATCCAGTGCGTGGCGATGCGCGTGCGGCCGTGCGGTAGCGTCTTGAGCTCTGACACATCCATGTCGCCGTACATGACCATGTGCAGTGTGCGCGGTATAGGAGTTGCGGACATTGCGATCAGGTGCGGTCGTGGTGTGCGCCGCGTTAGGGTGGCACGTTGCTCTGTGCCGAAGCGTTGCTGCTCGTCGACCACGACGAGTGCTAAATCTCGGAAGTCAACGGACTCCTGAAGTAATGCATGAGTGCCGACGACGATATCGACTTGACCGTTGGCACAGGCTTCGCGCACTGTAGATTTCGCGCGCTCACTTAAGCTGCCGGTCAAGAGTCCGATGCGAAGACGACGCGGGTCACCGCCTCGGTCGCTCACGCTAACGCGTTGCGACTCGTATATTGGCGCGCGGACTCCGAAAGCGGGTGTGCACTCCAAGTCGTTCATGAGGTTGAGGAAGTGTTGCTCTGCGAGGACTTCGGTCGGTGCCATCAAAGCGGCCTGTTTGGATACGCGACCGACGACGACCGACAACATAGCGGCGATGGCTACTACTGTCTTGCCGGAGCCTACTTCCCCTTGGATCAAGCGTGCCATTGGTTCGCCGGAATCGATGTCTGCCAAGAGTGCGTTTAGTGTCTTCTGTTGGTCATCGGTGAGTGTGAAATTGAGATTGTTGATGTAACTCTTGACGGCGTCTCTGTTTGGGTCGACAGATGCCCCGGTTGCGCCGAGTTTCCACTCTGCCATTCTTCTCAATGCGGCGAGCTGGTTGTATAGGCACTCGTCGAACGCCATGCGTCTGCGTCCCGCGGCGAGTTCGGTCCAGCTCCGCGGGGCGTGGAGGTGTCGGACTGCTTGGCGGGCAGTGTCCAGCTCGTGTGCGGACCGTATGTCGTCTGGGAGCGCATCGCGTATGGAGTCGATGCCGATCTCCAGTATCTGGAATATGGCACTTCGCACGCTACGCTGATTCGTGCCATCGACCAGCGGATAGACCGGGACCAGTGTGCCGGCGTGGATCAACCCGCGGCCTACTTCGTTGCCGGACGCGGTGAGGTCGTCGTACTCGGGGTTAGTCATCGTCGGCCGCCCGTTGTACTCGCCGACCGGGCCGCTGAAGACTACTCGGTCTCCGACTTTCCAGCGGTCTGCCATGTATGGCATGTTGAACCATGAGACGCGCAACACGCCTGTGCCGTCTTTGATCGTTGTAGATGCACCGGGAGGTCGCATGTGGCGGTTGTGTCGTGAGCCCGTGACTTCGCCAATCACCGTTGCTTCGACGCCGGGCATCAGCTGGCGAATGGGAGTACGGATGGAGTAGTCGATGTGCCGTACCGGGTAGTGTCGCAATGCGTCACGGACGGTGGTGATCCCCAACTGCTGTAACGCTGCACGGGATCGATGGTGTATGTGCTTCAGGTCGGCTACGCGAGTGTCTATGCCGCTTCCTTTAGGCAGGCGTTGTGTCGTCGATGGATCAGGCTGATTGGGACTTGCATTTGAGGTATCCGAGCCGCCAGGAGTCGCGCTAGGGTTAGTGCGTTCCCTGGCTGTGTGCCAGTTTGCGACCGCGGTGTGCCACGCACGGCGTTGGTGCGGCAACAGCATCGCGTATCGCTGACCCTTGATAGGACGCAGGTCGCGCACTTCGTCCTGGATGCCAGGGAACTGCTGCCACATCTCATCGAAGCCGCCGACTACGGCCCCGTTGTCGTAGCCGCGATCAGCTTCGCGTTGGAGCACGTTGATGAGCAGGTCAGCCTGCTCGCGCGCGGATTTGGCAGACGGAGCGGAGCGGAATGTACTCAATGGGAATGAGGTAAGTTATCGCCGCTGGCTTACCATGTCATGCAGATGCCGACTGTGCCAGGCCCGAGGTGCGCGCCGATCGCGGCACCAATCCTCGCAGTGACGGCATCGTTGCCGGGTTTCAGGTACTGTCGCAACTGCCCGACGAGCTCTTCAGCCTCGTCTGACTCGGTTGTGTACATAACGGCGAGGTTCTCCAGAGGCGCGCGTTGCTCAACCTGCTCAACCAGTTTTCCGACGGCGCGACGGTGCGACCTGACCTTTGCCATAGAGATTATGACGCCGTCCACGACGCCGATTACTGGCCGAATGTGCAACACGTTGCCCAACATCATCTGGGCGTTGCTCATTCGCCCGCCGCGGCGTAGGAACTCGAGCGTCATGGGTGTGCCGGCGAAGAGGTTGCGGTCGGTCATGTACCTTCCAGCCTCTACGGCTTCGTCGTAGCTACCGCCTTCAGCTAGCGTCCGCGCCACCGTGATCGCGATCCATCCTGTTGTCATGGATGCGGTGTTCGAGTCGATGGAAGTGATGCGCGTGCCTTCTGGGTCTGCTTCTCGTGCGCCTTGTACGGCGGATGCATACGTGCCGCTGAACTTGGAGGATATGTGCACCGAGATTATCCGCTCGTGCGATTCCAGTATCTCGCCGAAGACGGTTGCGAAATCGCCGGGCGACGGTTGGCTCGTGGTAGGATGCTCGTCCTGCTTCGATGCCAAGCGTTGGTAGAACTGGTCGGCGGTTATGTCGACGCCATCCCGCAGTTGCTCGTCGCCGAACCGCACATATGCTGGCACAGTGTGCAGCCCTGCGCTTTCGACGAGTTCGCTAGGTATGTCGGCGGTCGAGTCTGTGACGACTGCGATAGACATCGGGCACTCCTGAGGTGTTGGTTGCACGCGGGTAGGTAACATGATGCTATCAGACATGATGCGCAATGCACGCGGATTTCTGTCACCTTTGACGTTGTCAAGGCGTTACACTTCATGCACACATACCAACACGCAATGCGAAAGGAGCTACTGGGATGCTACAAACTACACCCTCCACCAACGGCGCGACGATGAATGCTACGGTGCCGGGCGAGGCCGCGATGGCGCGAGCCACAGGTTCGGGCCCTGCAGTCTGGCTGGCGGGCGACCCCGAAGACCTGAAGCCGTGGATGGACCGCGGTGCCGCTGGCATAGTTACAAACACCGTAGTCCTGAACGAGATGGTGCAGAAATACGGGCAGATGACTGATGTCATCCAACGCTATCTCGATATCACGGACAAGAAGGTTGCGGTAGAGATAGACGGTCACTCGACGCAGGAGCTACTAGATGTTGGTGAGGTTTTCACGCGAATGTCCGAGCGTGTGATACTGAAGATTCCATGCACGGTCGACGCGTTGGGTGCGTTCGCGGAACTCAAGAAAGCGGGCGTGGAGACGTTCTGCACCACGGTGTTCACATTGAACCAGGCCGTGGCGGTGGCGCAGGCGGGTGTCACTCATGTGTTGCCGTTCTGCGAGCCTTACCGCGATGTCTCGGGCGACCCGACCAAGCTGATACGTCAGATGCGGCAGGTGTTCGCTGGTTGGGACCAAAGGCCGTACATAACGGCGGCGTTAGTGCGGTCGACCGACACGGCGCACGCCGCGTTGAGAGATGGTGCGGACGGGATCATAGTGTTCTGGCCGATATTCGAGCAGATGATGCAATCCAAGCTGACGGATGAGTGGAACACGATCTTCCTGAATGAGTGGAATGCTATGGACGATGCCGGACTGCTGGCAGGAGTGCCTTACAGCCAGGGGCATTAGGCAGTTGATTGGGATATCCGAAGCCGTGCTATCCCGACATAGTGTGTCGCACGGGTAAACTTGAACTACAGGAGGGTGCAATCGAGGCTACTACGACAACAGATGACAGTCTGACATTGGATGTTGGATTTGAGGGTTGTGCGCTTGATGCGGGCGTTTCGCTCAAGTCGATGACTAAGTCGTTGGCGAAGCTTCAGAGCGCGTTTGAGAAGCTGGTGCGCGCCATCGCCAAAACGAGCGACACTCGGACCAGCAAATCTGAGATCGAACGGGCGAGCGAGCTGATCTGGCGAGGCGTGCGCGAGGGCTCGCTGGTGCTTGAGCACGATGTGCATCCGGGATTGGGAGCTCAGGCGCGAGACCGCTTGCTGTCGTGGTCGGGAGCCGGCGACGACCGGTCGTTGCCGGCCGCTGTCAGGCGGACGCTGCTGAGCATACCTGACGACTGGCCGGATGACTTGACATCGTTCCGGCTTTGCAATCGGCAGGAGACGCAGTCTGTGTACGTCCATCTTCCCGGCGTGGTTGGCATACGGATCGACGGTTGGCTGAAGGAGGTCAACTGGCATGATCGCACTGCGCGTCTGCGTCTGGCAGGCGGAGACTGGGTTCCGTTGCGCTTCGCTCCGACCAGCGACCTGGTGTTCAAGCAACACGCCAACTCGTTCGTGAACATCAAGGGCCAGGGTAAGAGCGATGCCAACGGTAACTGGAAGTTCGTCGATGTAGTCGAGTTGAAGGGCGACATGTCGAATTCCAACCCGGCGGACTACATGACGGAGCTAGAGAAGCGGTTGGCGGCACGCCCAAAGCGCGATATCAGGAATCGCCGACGCGCGTCGTGGGACTTTGACCCTGATGCTTTCATGTCCCTGGTTGACGGCGAGGATTAATCGTTGCACACCGCTGGCACGCGCCACATCGTGGTTGTTGACACGAATGTCGTGAGCTACTTATGGCGGCGTGACAACGTAAGTCTGGTCGACTTCTACGAACGGGAACTCGCCGATGTTGAGTTGGTCGTTTCGTTCATGACTTCAAAGGAGCTGCGGGCGGGAATGCTGAACGGTAATATGCCAACTCGGATGCGTACGGAGTGGTTGGCAGAGATTGACGAGTACGAGGTCGTTTATCCGAACGAGGAGCTGGTGAACGCTGCCGCCGAGTTGCAGCACCTTTGCGGTAGCCAACGACCCTCCGAAGCGGACCTGTGGATCGCGGCGACGGCCTACATGCTGGATTGTCGACTGGCGACCGAGGATCAGAAGCTGGTGAATCAAGTGCGCGGGATGGTGGAGGTGATATCTACGCGAGGTGCGTGATCGCCGCGGGATGGCGATGAGTTGTAGCCGGGCGTACTGTCAACGTGGGATGGCCCGCGCTTTTGCCACAGCCGTTGGCACGAGAGTGTAGAGTTAACACCCCGAAATGGTGTAGTCCCAGGTTAGGATGTTACACAGGTACACATGAACGACGAGGGGGATGTAATCGAGACCACCCCGACAGGAGACCGTCTGCCATCCTGTGTCGGGTTCGCTGTATATGCTCCTGACGAAGGCGTTTCACGCAAGTCGGTGACTCTGTCGTCGGCTGACCTCCAGCGCGCGTTCGAGAAACTGGATGACTTGAGATAGGGCTGGTTTAGTAATCGTCAGGAGACACAATCTGTGAAGGTCCAGCGTGCCGGATTGGTCGAAGTGCATATCGCCGGTTGGTTGAAGGAGGTCAACTGGCATGACCGCACTGCGCGTCTGCGTCTGGCAGGTGGCGACTGGGTGCCGTTGCGCTTTGCACCGGCCAACGACTTGCTGTTCAAACAACACGCCAACTCGTTCGTGAACATCAAGGGCCAGGGCAAGAGCGATGCCAACGGCAACTGGAAGTTCGTTGATGTAGTTGAGTTGGAGGGGGACATGTCGAATTCCAACCCGGCGGACTACATGACGGAGCTGGAGAAGCGTATAGCTGAGCTCCCCCCGTATGACCCCGCGACCTGGCCGCGCGCGCCGTTTGACTTCGATGTAGATGCATTCAACGCCCTCGCAGAGGGCCAGGATTAATCATTGGACACGACGGGTGGGTGGATTGTGTTTAGGATTGATTTGATGCACGCGCAGCGCGACGAAGCGCGTCGCGTAGCGCGATGACCCTGTCTAGTCGGAGGCAAGACCCTATGAAGCTCAAGATGCTGTTGCTGTTCGCCGCTTCCGTGTCGTCGGTGATTGTGCTTGCCTGTTCGGAAGTGGTGTTCCCGACACCGTTGCCGACGGCGACGCCTGCGCCTACTGCCACTCCGATTGTGTTCCCTACACCGCTACCGACGGCCACACCGTTCTCGATACCAAGCCCGCTCCATACTGCTACGCCATCGGCAATAATCTTCCCGACGCCGTTGCCCACGGCCACTCCCGCTCCGACCGCAACGCCGGTCTCGATCCCGAGTCCGCTCCCCACTGCAACGCCGTCGGTACTAGTGCTCCCGACTCCGTTGCCTACTGCCACACCAGCACCTACGGCGACGCCGGTTGCGTTTCCAACGCCGCTGCCGACATCCACACCTGTGCCGACCGCTTTCGCCGGCATCGGCGATCTGAATGTTGTTCGTTTATCTGCAATTCACGCACCAGACACACTGGCAACGCGAAAGCACGGGGTCGGATTCGCTTTCGAATCACCACTTCAGAAATGTTCGGGCGAATTCGTGTGCATTCTCACGGCTTATCACGTCGTTAAAGGATCCAAATTCTTGCAGAGCAGGGTGCGAGGAGGAGAGAATCGAATCTTTCCCAACAATGGCATCCCACTTGATAGTGACATTGACTTGGATATATCCGTTATCCAACAGCGTCGTGTCAGAGTGCCTGGGATCTCGCTCTTGCAATTTGCGGGACCTTACGATCGTGTCGATGTGAATGACGCGGTCCGCGTGGTTACAACGGACCCGCATTTTGTTCACCAAGCCAGCGGCGAGCGCCAGCGTGTGATCGACGGCATTGTGTCGGATTTCGAAAACGACGGTGATGACTTCGTTCTGACGGCCGAGATATTTCCCGGGAACAGCGGTGCTGTCGTGCTGAACACGGACATGGAGGTGGTAGGCATGATAATCCGGGGCTACCCTAGACCACCGACTGATAAAGGTGTTGTTGTCGGTGCATCTTCCCGATCTCTAGCTGTTCACGTCGATGCGATCCGCGGGAAGCTATGCGAATGGGGTTACTTGACAGGTCGGGATTGCGATTGAGACAAACAGAGGGCAGTCCTGCCTGTGAGTAGACCTGCCCTCGAAGTATCCCGACCAACCGGGGCCATCCCACCCCTCACATCGCCAGGATGCCGTAGCCTGCGTCTACTGGGATTGTTGCGCCTGTTATGCCGCTGGACATTGGGCTTAGCAGGAATAGGGCTGTGTTGCCTACCTCTTCGTGGGTGATGTTGCGCTTAAGGGGGGAGCGCTCTCTGTGTGCTCTTGTCATCTCTCGGAAGCCAGGGATGCTGCGTGCGGCTAGCGTGGGTAGCGGTCCGGCTGATATTGCGTTTACTCGTATGTCTTGCTGTCCGTACTGCGCTGCTAGCTGACGCACTATGTTTTCCAGTGCGGCTTTTGCGGTGCCCATGATGTTGTATCCGGGATAGACGCGTGCTGATGCGTCGAAGGTCATTGTTACTACCGATCCGCCTTGTTGCATGTACGGAGCGGCGCGGGATACTACTGGCATCAACGTGTATGCGCTTGTCTCTAGTGCTGTGCGGAATCCTTGCCTGCCGGTTGTGGAGAAGTCTCCGCCTAGGTCGTCGCGTTCGGCGTAGGCGATTGAGTGGACCACGAAGTCGAGCTGTCCGTCCCATCGCCCTGCTACTTGGTCGTAGACGGCCTCAACATCGCCGTCATCGGTAGCATCGCATTCGTACAGCAGCTGATCTGAGACCGGGAGTCCCTGGATGGCTTTCTCTACGCCGGGTTTGAGTCGGTCGTTTAGGTATGTGAACGCCAGTTCGGCGCCTGCGGCGGCTAGTTTTTCGGCTATTGCGTAGGCGATGCTGCGTTGGTTTGCAACGCCGAACACTACTCCGCGTTTGCCGACTAGGTCGATTCCCACTGTCATGTTGTTCCTCGCGAATGTGTTGAGCCTGCGGTCGTTGGGGGATCGCACTGTTACGGTTAACTATACGATGCCCGATAGTTGTAAGAGCGGTTGGCGCACTGTCTGCCTGCGATTCTGCACAAAATCTTGACATTGCCTTGTAGGTTTCCAGATAACCTACCAGTAGAACTAAATCCAAGTGGTCGCAGGAGTTGCGGCCGGAGATGGAAGCGACTGGCGGCGTTAAGCAGCTGGAACCGCGGAAATCACGAACAGAGAGCAGAGGTTCAAGATGTTGAAAAAGAAGTTGGTCCTAGTGGTCGGGGGAGCGGTCGTTGCCAGCGTGGCTGCGTTTGCGGTTATCGCCGGCACAATTGTCGCGCAGCGTGGCGATTCCGACCAATCTGGATCCTCAGCGGTTGTCGAGCGAGAGGTCAGCCCGTTGCGTGCGGTAGCTGGGGCGCTTGGCGAGCGACCCGAGCGCGTGGACAGGTCGCCGGGCGCAGATGGTGTGTCGAGCAAGCTGGCGCGCCTTGTTGAAGCAGGCGAGATCACGCAGGCGGATGCGGACGCATTGACGGCATGGTATGACGCGAAGCCAGACATCACGATCACAGGTGAGAAGCGTGTGCCGGAGTTCTGGGTCTACGAGGCGAGCGACGAGTCGGAAGCACTGGCAGAGTTGGTAACCGAGGGCATCATCTCGCAGGCCGACTCGGATGCGCTGACCGCTTGGGCGGCGACCAGGCCGGACGTTGACATACCTGGTTTTGGCGATGATCACGGCAAGGCGAAGGGATTCTGGGGTGCTAGCCTCGGAGACGAGGATTACGACTTCGCAGACGATTTGTCGATGCTTGTTGACAAGGGCATTCTTACCCAGGCTGATGCTGACGCGTTGCAGTCGTGGTTGGATTCCAAGCCGGATATCGACTTCCTTGACGATTACACCGTTGAAGACGCGCATGACTACGCCGACACTGATGACGGCGAGACTGATCTCGCTTCCGAGTTGGCTGAGAAGGTCGCGGCGGGTGCCATCAGCCAGGCAGATGCGGATGCGCTACTGAATTGGATTGACGCGATGCCTGAGGTCAGTGCCAGCTTCAACGCGAAGGCCAGGGCTTGGCTGTTTGACGGCGAGGGCGATGCTGATCACGAAGGCTTCGGGTCGATGTTCGACGCGCTGGCTGAGTTCGGCATGATCACCGATGCGCAGGCTGACGAGATCCGGACATGGGTCGACGCAATGCCGGACTTCAGCTTCAACGTCGGTAAGATCGCCAAGGCCATGATGGCCGGCGAAGCGGACGATGATGCGATCGAGGACTTCGATGTTGATGCGATGCTAGATGAGCTCGTCGGCAAGGGAGTCATCACGCAAGCTGACTCTGATGCGTTGCTTGTTTGGTGGAACGGCAAGCCGGAGATTGTTGGCACCCTGATGGACAGTTTCGAGGAGATGGCTGGCGCAGGGCGCGGTGAGCACGGCAGGCGAGGCGCTGGACACGGTGCCAGGTTCTCGTTGGGCGGCGCGTCCTACTGAGTTAGGGCAGTTCGCGACAACATGTGGCCTGCCGGTCAGGCACTCGCCGCATCGGGAACAAGGGCGGCAGCTCCAACGAGCTGCCGCCCTTTGTCGCGTACAGATGGTTGCCTAGTAAGTGCTATTGTGAAGATTATTGAGGTAAGGCTCCGAACGTAACGCGAATGACTTACGATTGAGTGTATGTCTAAGATCTCACCATACGGCTCGTGGGAGTCGCCGATAACAGCAGAGATGGTCGCCTCGGGCGGGGTCCGTCTTTCCGAGATCGTGGTTGACGGGGATGACGTGTACTGGTTGGAGGCTCGACCGGCGGAGGGTGGGAGGCATGTTATCGTGCGATGCGATAGTGGTGGCGCAATCAGTGACGTGACTCTGCCTGGGTATAACGCTCGGAATGCGGTGCATGAGTATGGCGGTGGTAGCTATGCGGTGCACGACGGGATGGTGTACTTCACGAACTGGGAGGACCAGCGCATCTACTCGCAAAGTCGCGGCGGGGATCCTATCGCGGTAACGCCAGTGCCTGACATACCTCGTGGCGCGCGCTATGCCGATTTGTCGGTAATCCGAGAGGGCAGGTTCCTGATATGCGTGCGCGAGACGCATTCTGACGACGGCGAAGAGGCGCGTAACGAGGTGGTGTGTGTCAATACGTCTAGCGGCAATGTCGGCTTGATGGCAACGAGCGCGGATTTTTGCTCGTCGCCGCGGGTGTGTGCGGCACACAACGGCGTGGCATGGTTGGCTTGGAACCATCCGAACATGCCGTGGGACGGTTCGGTGCTTATGTCCGGCTCGTTGTCACCGTTCTCTGGCCAACTCGCCATAATCACAGTTGTCGGCCTCGCGGGCGATGACGATGTTAGCATCGCTCAGCCGCGTTGGAGTCCAGATGGGATATTGCACTACGCGTCTGACGAGTCTGGATGGTGGCGGTTGTACGCGTGGCGCGAGGGTGCGCAAGTGGAGGTGTTGGGATCTGATTTCGATGTTGTGGGACCGGACTGGCAGTTCGGTTTTTCGGGTTACACATTCTTGTCGGACGGCCGCGTAGTCGTAGCCAGAGGGGGAGACACCGCTGGGCGCTTGATATTGGTTGAAAGGGGAGCGTGGTCGCCCCGAGAGATTGAGGTGCCGTACAGCGAGATGACTTATCTCACAGCAAGCCGCGAGTCGGATGTTGTTTACTTCGTAGGTGCGTCGCCAACATCGCCGAACGCGATAGTTCGATGCGATGTGGCGACGGGAGTCTGCGACGAGCTGGTGAGCACGACGGTTTCTGGTCTGGATGCCGCTTACATATCGTTACCCGAGCCCATCGTGTTCCCAACGACTGATGATGCAGAGGCGCACGCCTGGTACTACCCGCCGACTAATCCAGAATATGCAGCACCGTCTGGCACGCTCCCTCCGCTTATGGTCGTCTGCCACGGTGGGCCTACGAGCAGGTCCGGGACTGGTTTCGATCCGAAGTTGCAGTACTGGACGAGCCGTGGTTTCGCCCTGGTTGATGTCAACTATCGCGGTTCTTCTGGATACGGTCGTCCCTACCGGGACGCGCTTAAGACGAAATGGGGGATCTACGACACTGATGACTGCATCGCAGCGGCGCAGCATCTGAAGTCCGCGGGACTCGTTGACCCCGACCGCGTTGTGATACGCGGCGGATCGGCTGGCGGTTACACGACGATTAATGCGTTGACGTTCCGCGACGAGTTTGCGGCCGGCGCGGCTTACTACGGGATCGCCGATTTGTCGGTCTTTATCGGCGACACGCACAAGTTCGAATCTAGATACTTAGATTCGCTCGTTGGTCCGTATCCTGATGAGGCGCAACGTTATCACGATCGGTCTGCGATCAACTTCATCGACCAGTTGTCAACGCCGATGATCATCCTGCAAGGGCTCGAGGATGCGATAGTTCCGCCATCACAGGCTGATCTGATGGTGGCAGCGTTGCAAGGCAAGGGTGTGCCGCACGCGTACATCGGCTTCCCTGGCGAGCAGCACGGTTTCCGCGTTGCTGCGAACATAGTTCGCGCCCAGGAGGCAGAGCTCTACTTCTACGGCAAGGTGCTCGGATTCACACCCGCCGACGACATCGGTGATGATGTCGTCACAGTGAAGAACCTAGAATGACAGCAGTGCGCTGGCATCACCGGCGCGTTCCTGTAGCCACCACCAGACGGACGTGCTAGCCGATGCGGTCGCTAGCTAGGTTGGGTCTCAGCGACACCGGGTTCGCGGTTTTCCGCCTCCGCGAGTACCGTCTTTTCTGGATAGCGGCGGCATTCTCGAATGTCGGGATGTGGACGCTGATCTATGGCCGCTTATGGCTGATGCGTTCGCTGACCGACAGCGAGGTGATGCTCGGACTCGTGACGGCGGCGACTCAGGTGCCGATCTTGGTGTTCACATTGTGGGGAGGCGTCCTGGCGGACCGGCTGAATCGATTGCGCGTGTTGCAGCTGACGCGTCTGCTATTCGCCGCATCTGGCTTCATCACAGCCGCGTTCATCGCAGCCGGCGCGATGAATGAATGGATACTCATCGGAATCGCCACTGCGACTGGCGTGATGTTGGCGTTTGACATACCGGCGCGGTCTGCAATGGTCGCTTCGATCGTTGACAAAGGCCAGCTTGCCAGCGCGATATCGCTGTACGCCGTAGTCTTCGGAGGCGCGGCGATTGTTGGCCCGATCCTCTTCCCATTGCTCGAAAGGATCGGCGGGATGGAAGGAGTCTTCGCGATCGTAGCGGCCTCCTATCTGTTGACTGTGGTCACGTTGTGGATGATGAATCCTGATTTACACCAACGCTCAAGCTTCGCGTCGCAACCGCAGACGTCTGCGCCAAGTCCGGTATCCGGTGTGGCGGAAGAGGTTCCAGGGAAGAGCGAACGCGGCGCATTTGGTTCCCGGCTCGCGGAACTGTTGGACGGCTTGCGATACGTGCGCTCGAATCCAGCCATAGCGTACGTGATCGGTTACGGCATCATCATCGGTGTCATCGGGTCGCCGGTAGAGACGCTATTGCCGGTCGTTACGGATGAGGTTTTCCGCGGCGGAACCGAGACCTACTCACGGTTCCTGTTGTTCATCGGCATCGGCGGCATCGTCGCGACGCTTGGGATTACGCTACTCGGGAGGCGTGCAAATCCTGCCCGTTTCCTAGCAGGCGCGGGAGTCCTCGTGGGGATCACCTATATCGTTTTTGCAGCAGTTGACGTGCTCGCACTTGCGTTATTGGTCGCAGGTGTTATTGGCATGTTGGCAGTTGTCAAAGGCACGATGAGCACGACTGTGGTGCAGACGTTGTCCAGCGACGAGTATCGCGGTCGTGTGATGAGCCTGATGATGTTCACTTGGGGCGCGCAGGCTGGGGGCGCAGTCTTCATGGGCGCGATTGCCCAGTTTGCCGACGCACCGTCTGCATTCGCCGTCGGAGGGTTGCTCGTTATCGTTGCAACGGCGACAGTTTGGATGTTGGCACTGCGGAGAATCTAGCCCGCTGTCGCATTTTCCACACTGCTAGTTCCGATGATGTTCGGCGTTTAGTTGGGATGTTGCGCGTTCGTTAACCGATTTGCGTTGCATGATTTGCGAATCGCGCATACACTCTTACGCAAGCCTTTTCGCTCGCGAGGGCACCGCGCCCCGCGATCGATCGGGATTACACATTGACAAAATAGGAATCTTGCGAAAGGAGTTGGCAGTTGCACCCGTTTGCATATGAAGCACCGTCAACGATCGACGATGCGGTTGCCGTCCTAGAGAAACACGGTGACAAAGCTAGACCGATCGCAGGCGGCACAGATGTCCTCGTTCAGGCGCGGGCAAACCGTTGGGACCTGGAAGCGATCGTGGATGTCAAGAACATCCAAGAGCTGACCGAGATTATTCACTACCCGGATGGCAGCACTTCGATCGGTGCGGCGACACCGTGCTACAAGATCTACGAAGATGATCTGGTGCGCGCGAAGTATCCCGGCATCATCGATGCCGTGGAGATGATCGGCGGCATCCAGATTCAGTCCCGCGCAAGCTTGGGCGGCAACCTCTGCAACTCGTCACCCAGCGCGGATGGTATCTGCCCGTTGATCGCTTACAAGGCGGTGTGCCACATCGCGGGTCCAGGCGGCGAGGGAGCACACCGAGATGTGCCAGTTGCAGATTTCTGCACAGGGCCGGGTTCCAACGTTCTGCAACGCGGTGAGATGCTGGTTGCGATGGTGCTACCGGCGCCGGAGCGCAACTCAGGCGCGGCGTATGTGCGTTTCATCCCGCGCAACGAGATGGACATAGCAGTGTGTGGTGCCGGTGTCGGCGTGAGGCTCAATGACGTGGGCGACACCTTTGAGGATGCCATCGTCGCTCTGGCGGCGGTTGCGCCTGTTCCGCTTGTGGTGCCAGAAGCTGCGGATGCTCTGATAGGCAATCCTGTCAATGACGACACGATTGCCAAGGCTGCGGCTGCTGCGAAGGTTGCTGCGCGTCCGATCGCGGACATGCGCGGCACGATAGACCAGCGCAAGCACTTGTCAGAGGTGCTGACGCGACGCATGATCAACAAAGCTGTAGAGCGAGCGCGCGGCTAACTGCCCACTCTTCGACTCTTCTGAATGGAGGAACAACGCTATGACGACGCAAACTGTTGAAGGCCCGGCGAAGGTGCATGTTCGGACGACCATTAACGGTCGTCCGCATGAATTCTTGGTGCCGCCGTACATGAGCTTGCTTGACACGTTGCGCGAGATCGTTGGGCTGACTGGCACCAAAGAGGGGTGCTTGGACGGCAACTGCGGCGCGTGCACGGTGAGTCTGGACGGCAAGATTGTCGATTCCTGTCTGGTGCTAGGCCCTGAGATAGATGGCAAGGAAGTGGAGACGGTCGAGGGCATGGCGAGCACGGACGGTCTGCATCCGTTGCAGCAGGCTTTCCTAGAGGAGGCTGCGTTGCAATGCGGTATCTGCACGCCGGGATTTCTCGTTGCGGCTAAGGGGTTGCTCGACAACGAACCGGAGCCGGACGAGCACCGCATCCGCCACTGGCTTGCTGGCAATCTGTGCCGTTGCACCGGTTACGACAAGATCGTGCGCGCGGTCCAGAAGGCATCTGCTGAGATGGGCTGATACTCAACGATAGCGAGTTAACGGAACCGCATCGTATCTGACCGACTAAATCGGTCGCTACAGACAAGGGGCTTACCATGGTCACTACATTTGAACAGAAGCAAGAGTACAAGGTAATCGGCTCGCGTCCGATCCGCCATGATGGCGTTGACAAGGTGACGGGCAAGGCGGTTTACGGTGCTGACATTAAGTTGCCGGGAATGATCTGGGGCGCAGTCTTGCGCTCGCCGCATGCCCACGCGCGCATCACGACGCTGGATGTGTCCGAGGCGGAAGCCATGCCGGGAGTGCACGCGGTTGTTACCAACGCTGATCTGCCGTCGCCAGAGTCGAAGATGATCGATCTTGGCGAGGGCGCGACGAACCTGAAGTGGGCGTGCGACAACATCTTGGCATCCGACAAGTCCCTCTACGCTGGACATGCCGTCGCGGCCGTGGCCGCGGTAGACCGCTACACGGCGGAGGAGGCACTGCGCGCTATTGAGGTTGAGTACGAAGTGTTGCCGACGGCTACGAACGTGGATGATGCCATATCTCCCGACATGGTTGCGATCCATGACGAGTTCGTTGACTCGCCGGGTGCGAAGGAGAGTGGTCATCCCAACTATGTGCGTGAGTTCCGCCACGAGTTCGGTGACCCGGACGGTGCGATGGCAGGAGCCGAGCATGTTGCGTCTGGCGAGTTCAAGATGCAGATGGTGCATCAGGGATACATCGAGCCGCACAACGCAACGGCGGTCTGGGACCAGAGCGGCAGGTTGAAGTTGTGGACCAGCACGCAGGGCGCGTTCACGGTGCGCCAGTCGGTGGCAGGAGTGTTGCAGATACCGGAGTCGGATATCAGGGTCACGCCGCTAGAGATCGGCGGCGGATTCGGTGGCAAAATCCCGATCTATCTTGAGCCGATAGCCGCTATCCTTTCCCAGAAATCGGGTGGACTCCCCGTGAAGATCGTCATGGAGCGTCGGTCAGTATTTGAAGCAACTGGCCCTGCTCCTGGTGGTGTGATTCGCATTAAGATCGGTGCGAATGAAGCGGGCAGGTTGGTAGCCGCCACCTCTGAGATCTACTTGGAAGCCGGTGCCTATCCCGGATCAGCCGTCGGTGCTGCCGGCATGTGTGTCTACAGCTGCTACGACATCCCGAACATGCGAATTGATGGGTACGACGTCCTAGTCAACAAGCCCAAGTCCGCCGCGTACCGCGCTCCGGGTTCGCCGCAGGTTGCATTCGCGATTGAGACGCTAATCGACGATCTGTGCGACGAGGTCGGTTTTGACAAGTGGGAGTTCCGACGTGCCAATGCCTCTCGTGAAGGCACGCGCCGCGGCGACGGCCCTATCTTCCCGAAGATCGGGATGGAAGAGGTTCTGGATGCGGTGAGGGACAGCCAGCACTACAAGGCGCCGCTTGGTGAGCCAGAGTCTGGCAAGTTGCGCGGCCGCGGCATCGCCAGCGGCTACTGGTTCAATGTCGGCCTGCAGTCCAGCGTGAACTTATCACTGAACGGCGATGGCACGGTTGAGCTCGTAGAAGGTTCAACGGACATCGGTGGCACTCGCGCATCGATTGCCATGCAGACCGCCGAGACATTGGGCATATCCGCTGAGGATATCAACCCGCAGGTGGTTGATACCGACACCGTGGGCTTCACCGCGGTTACGGGCGGTAGTCGTGTGACCTACGCAACGGGTTACGCGGCTTACAAGGCCTCGCTGTCGATGATTGAGGAGCTGAAGACGCGTGCATCGATGTTGTGGTCGATAGACCGCGACGATGTCGATTTCGACGACGGTACCTTCTCATCCAAGTCTGACCCAGAGCTGAACGTGGGCTTCAAGGAGCTTGCGGGCAAGATCGGCGACACCGGCGGCCCGGTCAGCTCTACCGGTAGCGTTGACCTAGAAGCTGCCGGTGGTGCGTTCGGCACTCACATCTGCGACCTCGACATCGACCCAGAGACTGGGAAGACCGATGTAGTCCGTTACACGATTGTGCAAGATGCCGGTACTGCGATACACCCGTCGTATGTAGAGGGGCAGATGCAAGGCGGCGTGGCGCAAGGCGTAGGATGGGCGCTCAACGAGGAGTACTACATGCGCGACGACGGCGTGATGGCGAACTCGTCGTACCTGGACTACAGGATGCCGACGAGCCTTGACCTGCCGTTGATAGAGACGGTGATAGTGGAGGTTCCGAACCCTGTGCATCCTTACGGTGTGCGCGGTGTTGGCGAAGTTCCGATAGCACCGCCGATACCCGCGGTTGGCAATGCCATCAAGGATGCAACGGGCATCAGGCTCTGCGAGACTCCGATGAATGCGGGTCGCATCGTTGAAGGCCTTGCTAATCAGAACGGCGCCTAGGTTTACGGCGATTGACACCAAAACTGCGCGGCAGGGATTACAATAGAGTCCACGTGTTGCAGACGGTTGCACCATTTAGACTTGTGTGCAATCCCTGCCGCAGGCAAGTGCGTATCAAGTCAATAGCATAGCCGGCGACTCGACGCGCCTGCCCGATTAATTCTTCCATGTCAACCCGAACCGCATCCAGTTCTGTCGGCGATGTTGCCGAGGACTCTCAGATGTACCGTCCGCCGGAGAACCGCGATCAGCAGGATGTGTCGCTAGGCGATATCATCGAGCGCATCCGGGAAGGCTTCCGATCGGCCCGTGGCGGCGACGATGGCGGTGGCGGCGGTTCGTCCAACAACGGCAACGCATCTAGCACTGGGGAGCCGCGTCGGCGACGCATACCAATCGGCGCGGTCGTCGCGATAATCATCGTTGCGGTCGGCGTGTGGGCTGCCACTGGTATCTACACGGTCGGGCCTGAAGAGCAGGCGGCGTTGCGCACGTTCGGACGCTTCCAAGGAATTGCTGACCAGGGTCTGCACTGGCACTGGCCGTCACCGGTAGGGGTTCGCAACGTAGTCGCGGTAACCAACACACGCCGCTTTGAACTTGGATTCCGCAGCTCGAGCGAAGGGAGTAGCTTCACGCCAGTCTTCGGCGAGTCGCAGATGATCACCGGAGACGAGAACATTGTTGACGTGCAGGTCGTTGTCCAGTACCGCATATCCAACCTACGCAACTTCCTCTTCGAAGTGGATGATCCGGGTGATGCCGACAGGGGCGTACAAGTCGGGTCGCCAGAAGGCGCGACCCTGCGTGATATGGCAGAGACCGCGGTGCGCCAGGTAGTTGGCGCGCGCAACATCGATGATGTGCTGACGACGGAGAAGGAGCAGGTGCAGACCGATGTGCAGCTAAAGATGCGCGAACTGGCTGCCAACTATGACACTGGCTTGGACATCCTCCAGGTGCTGTTGCAGAACGTCAACCCGCCGTCTGCCGTGCAGGACGCCTTTGACGATGTTGTGAAGGCACGCGAAGACAGGGAGCGCGATATCAACTTGGCGGAGGCGTACAAGGCAGCAGAGTTACCGCGCGCCGAGGGTCGCTCGGCACAGATCATCGAGGCGGCAGAGGGTTTCAAACGAGGGCGCATTGCACGCGCTCAGGGTGAAGCTGATGGTTTCAAGGCGATTTTGACGGGTTACCAGGGGTCGCCCGGTGTCACGCGGACGCGGCTGTACCTTGAAGCCTTGGAAACTCTGCTAGCTGACAAGTCGAAGATCATCTTGCCATCTAGCTCCGATGCCCTGCCGTTGCTACCGCTGGATAGCTTGGGCGCCCTGACGGGTGACTCGCCGATAGCGGGCTCCGGTAGCGCAACTAACACGACATCGCAGCAGACTACATCGACCGGTAACTGATCAAGATGACCCACAACACGACAGGACCGACGCGTGACGGCGCAACTCATGTTGCTCGTGGCGACAGCTTGAGTCCAGCGACGGAGGCAGTCTGTCATGGGTAGGCTCATCGTTTCAGTCGTGGTGGTCGTCGTAGCGGTCGCTATACTCCTGCCACAGACGCTATTCACCGTCGATGAGACGGAGCTGGCTATCGTTACCCGTTTCGGCGCGTTCCAACGCGACTATCGGACTCCTGGGCTGTATGTCAAGCAACCGTTCGTTGAGACGGTTGTGAAGATGGATAGCCGCTTGCTGAGGGTAGACTCGCCACCGGCATCATTGCTGACATCCGATAAGCGCAACTTGGTCATCGACTCCTACTCTCGCTACCGCATTACCGACCCGTTGTTGTTCTTCCAGCGTCTGCGAACCGAGGGCGAGGCGAACTTGCGTGTGCAAGACATCGTTGGCACGCAGCTACGCCGTGAGGTGGCGTTGGACACGCAGTCAGAGGTTATCTCTGAGACGCGTGAGCAGGTGATGCGCCGTGTTGCCGATGCATCGAATCGCTCGGAGATAACTGGGCCGCGTGCGCTGGAGCTGTCGGGCAACAATCTGCGTGCGCCCGGGATAACGGTGCTGATTACTCCTGCAGTCGGTGAGGGCACAGTGCGACGGGCGAGATTCGCAACCGTGGAGCAGATCGCTGAACTGGAGCGCATGGGCGCCCCGACCCAGCTAAACGGCGACACGGTGGCATACTACCGCCCGCTCAGGGATGAACTGGGTATTGACATAGTGGATGTCCGCATCAAGCGTGCTGACTTCCCATCAACGATTGAGGACTCGGTCTACGCCCGGATGCGTGCAGAGCGTGCAGAGATCGCCAGCGGTCTACGCGCCGAGGGAACCCAGCGGGACAGGGAGATACGCGCCGAGGTTGACCGCGATGTTCAGATCATCTTGGAGCAGGCGAACGGTACGTCGGCGAAGCTGCGTGGTGAAGCGGAAGAGGAAGCGATACGCATACTGGCAGAGGCACTAGAGCAAGACCCTGAGTTCTACGCGTTCCGCCGCTCCCTAGAAGCCTACGCCAACATTATCGACGACCAGACTCTCGTAGTGCTAGAGAGCGATTCCCCGCTATTCCGCTACCTGCAACAGCAAGGCGTAGTGGCACAGGAGTCAGACACCGACTCCGCTGCCAACGACGAGGAGTGATGTAGGGGTTGCGGGAGGTGGCGTTGGGATGTTGGCGTGCGTGATTCGCGTCTGACCTGAGAATCCGCGAAAACGTGGTACGGTTAAGGGAGGTGCGTGAGGCGGTTAGACACCCGCATCGCGCCTGGATTACGAGATAACCGAGCCACGAAGAAACTGAGTCATGCGGAACAGCGCGTCGCGACCTGAACTCGCAACACCCGTGCAGGCGCCCATCATGATCGATGGCGGCGATGACCTGAACGGTGAGACTCAAGACAGGGCGAACGAGTTCGTAGAGCGTTGGGCGGGCTATGAGCTATCCGAGACTGCCCAGTATCAGGGTCACTTCAACGACATCTGCGATCTGATCGGCCACGCGAGCCCTGCCGAGGATCCGAACTCTACCGAGTTCAACTTTCAGGTAGCAACGCCCGTCATGATTGGCGGGAAGGGATTCGCTGATGTGTTCAAGGCCGGATGCTTTGTGTTTGAGTACAAGCGACCCGGCGGGGGTCTAGACGCGGCGTACGCGCAGGCGGTCAAGTACCGCGACAGTCTCGGTAACCCGCCGCTGACGATCGTGTCCGACTTTGAAGAGATCAGGGTTCACACCAACTTCACTGGCACCGTATCGGAGGTGTACTACATCACCTTGGATGACCTACGTGTCATCGGCAACAAGGTGCGACATCGTAGCGCGCTGGGCGAGTTTCGCACTGGTCCGCTGTCGGTGTTTGAGGTGTTGCAGGCCTGTTTCCGATTTCCAGAGCGTCTCAAACCCGAGGCGACGCCGGAGTATCTGACCGAGCAAGCGGCGGCGGTGTTCAACCGCATCGCGACGACGTTGCAGGAGTGGAACCCGGGCAAGGATGTTGAGATTGCGAAGTTCCTGTCCCAGATGTTGTTCTGCATGTTCGCCAGCGACATGCAACTCCTCAGTACGGATGAGGTTACAAGACTGACACGCGACTTAGGTAACTCTCCGGCAGACCTGTTCCCGCGCCGCATCGCCAAACTCATCCAGGACATGGCGGAAGGCAATGAACTGGTTTCGCCGCGCATCCCTCGTTTCAATGGCGGCCTGTTCGATGGTGCGGACATTGACATTCACATTGGCAACGTCGTCGTTGACACGCTCGCCGAGGCTGATGCTCTGGACTGGTCGCAGATTGAGCCTTCCATCTTCGGCACACTGTTCGAACGGGTATTCAACCCCGAGAAACGCAGCCAATTCGGACGGCACTACACATCTCGAAACGACATTGAGACGCTAATCGGGCCGGTGGTCATGAAGCCGCTACGTGCGGAGTGGGAGCAACTCAAGCAGACGTACAAGGCACCGAACTCACGGAAGCGCGAGGCATCAGCGGCTTTGCAGCAGTTCGTAGACCGTATCAGTTCCGTCAAGATACTCGATCCTGCCTGCGGTTCGGGCAATTTCCTCTACGTCGCATTGAATGAGTTGCACCAGCTGGAGCGCGAGGTGATGGCTTGGGCATTCCAACAGGGATTCGATAGACCGACTGCGAGGGTGCACCCGCGCCAGCTGTACGGCATAGAGCTAGACGAATACGCACATCAGCTCGCAAGCGTAGTGGTATGGATTGGACACATACAGCATGGGATGCGTTCGGGCGTAGATATCGCAGAGCGCGATCCGGTGCTGGAGACGCTAGACAACATCGATTGCGCCAACGCCATCGTCAACGGTACTGAAGAGCCTTCCATCCCGGAGTGGCCGGAGGTTGACTACATAGTAGGTAACCCGCCATTCTTGGGCAGCCGCAACCTGCGCCGTGAGCTAGACAAGGCAGAGGTCAAGCGCATCCACGAGGCGTGGGAAGGCCGCGTGCCGCACGGCGCAGATTTCTGCATGTACTGGTTTGAGCAGGCCCGCGACATGATAGAGCATGGCAAGGCGAAGCGAGCGGGACTGTTGGGGACGCAGGGGATTCGGGGAGGCCAGTCCCGTAAGGTCTTGGAGCGGATCCTTGACACCGGCGGCATCTATTTCGGCGAGTCTGATCGCCCATGGGAGCCTGCGGGCACCAACGTGCATGTTTCGATGGTTGGGTTTGACGATGGCTCTGACACTGAGTACTGGCTTGACGGCAAGCGAGTGTCGATAATCAACTCCGACCTTACGGCCAGGGCTGCTGATGTAACCAAGGCGCAGAGGTTGCTTGAGAATCAGGGCATCGCGTATCAGGGAGTCATTACTGGCCGACCGGAATTCATAGTCTCAGCTGAGCGTGCCGCGAGGTGGCTCAGACTTGGAACCCGAGACGGGCGCGACATGAAAGATGTGTTGAAGCCCTTGATGAACGGCGCAGACCTGATGGTCAAGAATGCGGATCGATGGGTCATCGACTTCGGTGCTGACATGCCTGAGGATGAAGCTGAGGTTTATTTCGCCCCGTACAATCACCTCTACGAGAACATCGGAGTGCGTCGCGATACGCCAGACGGATGGTGGCTTCTTCACCGGCCTAGGCGCGCGATGCGTCGCGCGTTGGCAGGACTTTCGCGATACATCGCGACATCCAGCGTCTCAAGATACAGAGCGTTTGACTGGGTTGACGGTGAGACGCTACCCGATCACGCGCTGATAGTTTTTGCAAGCGATGATGACTATCTGCTTGGTATCTTGCAGTCAACGGTCCATGAGGCCTGGTCTCTTGCCAACGGCTCCCAACATACTTCGGTTCCGCGATACACACATACGACCTGCTTCGAGACGTTCCCATTTCCTAACCCGCCAGACGTGGTCAAGGATCGAATCCGAGATGCCGCTGACCGACTCGTAAAACACAGGAACGATTGGAAACAGGAACGCGAATCGCAAGACAAGAACGGTCCGGTTCCAAGCAGTCTAGCCGCGCTGTACGGTGAGAATTCGCGCCAGCTGCGCGACAGACACGCCGAGCTGGATGCGGCAGTGTTCGCGGCGTATGGGTGGGACGAGGATCCTGCGACTATGCTGGAGGACGTGGTGCTGGCGCGTCTGCTGGAGCTGAACTTGGGTCGGGAAGGGGTTTGAGGGGGGATGGCCGATGAGCCTGAACGGATTGAACCGCGGGATGAGCCAACTCGCATCGGTGGGATCGACTACCCGGACGAGGTGATACGCGCGCTGCTGGAGCGCAGGCTGGTGGTGTTCGCGGGGGCGGGTGTGTCTATGGACGCTCCGACCTCTCTTCCGAACTTTGATGGATTGGTTAGCATTTTTGAATCTTCAACTGGCTTGAAGCGTGGTAAGCGCGAGACCATCGATCAATACTTGGGTCGTCTCAAATCAGAGCCCCACCGGGTACCAGTCAACGCAGAGGTGGCTCTCCAGTTGAGTCAAGGTGAGCCGCAGCCTAACGTGAATCACGCGAACCTGCTCAAGCTGTTCGGTTCGAATGGTGCTGTACGGTTGGTGACCACGAACTTCGATTTGATGTTTGAAGGGTCTGCCGTATCTCTTGGTTGGAAAGTCAAGAGTTACACAGCTCCTGCATTACCGCAAGCGGCGGACTTTCGAGGCATCGTACACCTTCACGGATCGATTGAGGACGAAACGTCAATGATCCTCACAAAGGGAGACTTCGGAAGTGCCTACACGAAGCCGGGGTGGGCGACCACGTTTCTCGCCGAACTTGCAGAGCGGTTCACGATTCTTTTCGTGGGATACAGCGGCAACGACCTTCTACCGGATTACTTGCTGACCGCTGTCAGCGAAGCGTCTGCCAGCAGCCTCTACATGCTGCGCCGACAGGATGACGCGCCGATCGACTCGCAAAGCGGGATAAAGGTCATTGAGTACCAATCGACATCGAACGACGATCACTCCCATCTTTCCGGGTCACTTCTACGATTGGGGTACCTATTTTACCTTGATATGGGCGAATGGCGGGAGCTGATCCGGGCGGCCGCCAGCCCGGGCTTTGATCGGGAATCTGCCGAGGAAACCATCAGACTTGCGTTGAGGCGATTGGAGACGACGAGTTACTTCGCAGAGGCGGCGAATGACGTTGCCTGGGTCAGATGGCTAGACAACGAAGGTTATCTCGCGCCTCTGTTTAACGAAGGCGCGCTGACACCGCTAGAGGAACCGCTCGCGGGTCTCCTAGCGCGCCTGTGCATCCGCGATGCCCCAGCGTACCTGCTAAGCCTGATTGAACGGCATGGTTTCGTGATGTCTGATCACTTGTGGCGGCAGCTCGTTTTCGCAAACTGCAACAACGAGACAAATGAAGTGTCTTTGGCACAATGGGTTACTATTCTACTCCTGCAACCCCTTGAACACATAGAAGGGTTTGCTTTAGGTTCGTTGGCAGATGCGTGTCATCGTCATGGCGATGCAAGTGCGGCTCTACTTCTTTACGAGTTCCTATGTGCTCCGAGATACATCGGGTCCCAGTACTACCCGCCAGGACACGGTAGCCATGTAGTGCTAACGGGAGTCACAATTCAGCCAGATGGATCGAACATCGCCATCCACCGTTGTGTTGACACGCTGGAAATGCAGGATGAGAGTGTCCGTAGACGAATGATGGAAATCGGGGTCCGAAGCTTCGAGCGGCGGCACGAGCTACTCAAGGTCTGGGGTGAGAGTACAGATGCCTGCGACCCGTGGTCGACTGTGTACGACCCGATCAATCGTAATGACGAACCAGGAGAGATTGAGGGACTTGACTTTGTCTGTGACACGACTAGACGGCAAATTCACTCTGTGGCGAACTCTGGAGGCGACTTCGCGGACGATTTAATTCGGAGGCTGGTTGCCGCACCCGCCCCGATCCTGCGAAGGTTGGCAGTGGACGCGGTTAGGGCATGCGATGACAAAGATCCAGAAGCCAAGGCAAAGTGGCTGATGGAACAGACGGAAATCGAAGACCTTGAACTGGTGACCGAGGTTTCGCGTCTTCTGACGCAGACGTTCGCCGATCTGAGCGACGCTAGCCAAGAGAGAGTTGTTGCGTGGTTGTTGGACGGTGAGGCGCGGCAAGAGACACATGAAGACAATGTCAGTGCAAAACAGTCTCGTTGGTTGCGGCTCCTCAGGCGGTCGGACCCGAACAGCAAAGCTGTTGAGAGGGAGCTCCGACTCCTTAGGCGTCGTTCTCAGAGAGCATACGCTCATCCTTACCCTGAGCGGCCCGTTAGCGTTGGTGAGGCAGGAATCATTCATCATCCGAAGCCGTTCTCCATTGACGAGCTACTGGAGGCACCTGCAGGTGCGTGGGTTCACGACCTGCTTTCGTGGAAACGTCCCAGAGGTTGGATATGGGGCGATGAGAGGCACGGTTTGTTGACCAACGTTCGGCTGGCTTGCGTTCGCAATTTCGGCTGGAGTAAGGATTTATCAAGAGATTTGATCGATCGCGATAACTCAAGCACCGATTTGTGGGGAGCGATACTGACGGCATGGCAGGACGAGAGTTGCTCGGTTGTCGACTGGTCAAGTGTCCTTGACGCGTTGACCTTTATCGGTTGCCGGAAAGATCTGTCGCGTGACATAGCATTCGTGTTAGTGAGGTTTGCCAAGGGCGCACAAGGCTCGGACCTGTTTGAACGCGCGGGTCAACTTGCTGCGGCTATGTGGTGTAAGAACAGTGACGATGCCGATGGGTGGATGAGTAACGGTGCCTTGGTCGCCTCGTGGAATTCGGCGGCGGGACAGATTCCGATGTATTGGGTTGAAGTCGCTAGACGTCTGATAGATGGTAGTCTTGAGTCGGAGCCGTTATCTACAAAGTTGAAGAGCGAAGTTTATGAGATCGTCCAGTCCGAATCTCAGAGGGCAACGGTCGGCAAGGCTACACTGGGCGCTTGGTTCCATGTGTTATATCGACTTGATGAGGAATGGGCCAGAGGGGCACTGGTGCCAATGTTCGGAGACTCACAGGATGGGTTTGAAGCAGCATGGGAAGGATTCCTGTGGACGTTCCAAGGTACGCTATGGATGCCCAACGAGATGTTGGGTCACGCCAAAGCCGCGATTGCCAATCGGCAACGGATCGATACCAAGCGCGGCCTGGGTGTCGCTCGGTTCGTGTCCTACCTGTGTTGCACTCGAGAATCAGAGCAGGCCCACGACCTGTTCCGATTGCTATGTGCGACCGCTGCTGATGCGAAGAGTCGCGGCGATGACATCGCGGATTTCGTTATCGGTATTAGGTCGATGTTGAGACGCATGGATGTTCAACGACGCACCAAGCTCTGGAACGCGTGGCTCCGAGAGCATCTGTCACACAGAAGAAGAGGTCTTCCGTCAGGCTTGGTCGATGGCGAGGTATGGAAGTTGCTGACCCTGATACCTGTCGTGTTGCCTGCGTCCCGTGAGGTCGTGGATGTTTTGATTGACTTTCCTACCGATAAATCGGAATCGAAAACCTTCGGGATGATTTTCCATCGGGTTGATGTTGACGACTTCCCGAAGGAGTACGCTAAGCTGATGCTGTATTTCGATCAGTACGAGCTTGACCATTGGCAGTGGGGCCTCAACAAAGAACACGTTAACAAACTGATAGCGAACGAGTCTGTGCCGCTTGACCAGCGCAAGCAACTTCAGGAATTGAAGCTGAAGCACAGGATTGACTAACGCCGTGCTCAGCTCCCTCTTGGGCACCCGCGCCACCCGTGGGAATCTAACGCCGACTCAACTGCAAGAGAGACACGCTGAGCTGGATGTGGCGGTGCTCGCGGCGTATGGGTGGGACGAGGATCCTGCTACGATGCTGGAGGACTTGGTGCTGGCGCGTCTGCTGGAGCTGAACTTGGCGCGGGAGGGGGTTTGAGGGGTGATGGATACCACCATGTGGCACATGCCATCAGAACGGCCAATTTACATAGGTGCGACGGCAAACTGTGTTCCAATACAATGAGACGGATGTGACATGATAGCTTGACGCCCCGCGAAAACGTAGTAAACTTGTGTGAAACACACCAACCACGGGCGAGGTCCAACAGGACTGAGGAGGTCCGCGCTTTGAAAATCACAAGACTTGAGATAAAGAACCGAGCGACGCTCGCGGATGTGAAGGCCGACTTCGCGGATGTCAATGTCATATACGGGCGAAACGGCACAGGTAAGACGCTGGTCAGTGAGATTTTCCGTGCGGCAGAGAACAGCAGTGGCATTGAACCCGGCACAGCAACGGTCCATCTAGACAATCGACGCATAATCAGGAGTTCGGAGTTCACTCAAGGTGAGCTCTCCGACCGGATTCGGGTGTTCAATCGTAAATTCGTTGAGGAGAATGTGTTTGGTCGTGATCCGATGGCGATCGTGTTAGGGAGTGAAATTAAGGAGCAACGCGACCGAGCTGACGCGTTGCAAATGAAAGTCGACGAATTGGAGTCCGATCTGTCCAGGTTTCAAGAGGAGGCCAAGACGGAGATGTCGTCTTTAGACCAGCTCAAGATAAGTTGCGGAAAAAGGATACGCGATGGCCTTGGTCCAATCGCCAGGGTGGAGGGGGCGGACCTACGGTGGCGGAATTTCGACAAAAGCGACGTTGACCGTGTCTCGAAGGAGATCGGCGACGAGTCCAAGAGCTACAGAAGAGACGAAAATCGAACCAAGTTAATCTCCAGCGCGATCGCCGACCACTCGTTCCCCAAGGTGCCTGATGTGACTATCCGACGCCCCGATTCAAGTCGATGGTTCAAAGACACGACCGAATTGTGTGCCAAGCAGTTGGGATCCTCGCTTCTTGACGAACTCAGCAGAAATCCGCGACTAGCAAGTTGGTTGGAGAAGGGGTTAGCTCTCATGCAGGATGGTGACGACTGCCCGTTCTGCGAGCAGAGCATCCCGGGTCACCGAGTCGACCAGCTACGGGGCCACTTTACGGGCACGCACAGAGAGCTCGGAGACCGGGTGAACACACTCAAGCGTGAAATATCGGATTGGCTAGATGATGTCGCGGACTCGGAGTTGCCCGATCCAGAAAAACTACGAGTCGATTTGCGTGGTGACTACAGAGGGAGCATAGATGAGTTGCAACGGATGATCAATCGCCACCGTAAGTCAGCCGGCTACCTCTTGAACATGCTCGAGAGGAAGAGAACGGACCTTTCCGCTCCATTGCGGGTGGAGGGTTCGTTGGAAGGGTGGGTTGACGGTACCATCGGCCAAGTCAACCAGTTGATTCGTACGCATAACGATCAAGGGCAGGTAGTCCGACTTGGTCGAGAGTATGAACGAGCCCAAGTCGCGGGTATTGCTCCGGAGTTGAACCGAGGCACGAGCGAGGTTAAGAGACTTGAACGGGAGATA
Organism: Dehalococcoidia bacterium; assembly: GCA_965200145.1. Classification (GTDB taxonomy): domain Bacteria; phylum Chloroflexota; class Dehalococcoidia; order Lucifugimonadales; family Lucifugimonadaceae; genus CBDATG01. The sequence continues at coordinate 347,304 of CBDATG010000003.1, read as the reverse complement.
GCCTCCATAGAGGCAGGGATTCAAGTAAAGACACGCGAACGTGAAGTCGCGCTCAGGGCATCCCGTTCAGAGGCCCGCGCGGCGGCTCAACTGACTGAGTTGCTGGGGGAGTTCGTTGGGCATCACGAAATAGCGGTTGAACTCAACGAGGATGGTTCAACGTTCCGGCTTGTAAGGGGAGGCAAGAAGCTGATCGAACCTAGTGAAGGCGAGCACAACGCGTTGGGTCTGATGTACTTTCTGATGCGATTGGAGGACGACTCATTCAAACCGGCAGGCGCGATAGTCGTGTTTGACGACCCAATCACCAGCTTTGACGATCAGCGAATGATCGATGCAATCACTAAGATCCTATACCGGACAGGTTCAATACGCGGCTCGGATCGGCGAGTCGGTCAGATTTTCTTCCTGACGCATCACCTCGGACTTCTGGATCGACTCTGGAGGGAATTGAAGCAGCATCGAATCGATGCCGAATACTTCGAGATGCGGTCATCAAAGGGATATATCGATCAAGATCGACGAACGACTGTTGTAAAAGTCAAGACTCCGACTCGCTTTCGGTACCATATTGCATTTGAGGAAGTGTATGACATGGCCGTTGACTCCAAGCCTGTAAGCAATCCTGGTAATTCCATCAGACTGTGTATAGAGGGCTTCCTATTCAACATGGCACCTACTACTTTTGACGACGACATCGGTCTCGAAAGAAAGCTGAGGCAGGTTTACCTGAGCTACGGAGGGAAGAGGTTTTCTGACGAAGACATTCACGCGCTAGTGCGCGCAGCCAACGCCGGATCGCACTACGACCTTCCTGATCGACCTGTCAACGACGCTGACGAACTTGCGAAATTTCAAGGAGCTGCCGAAAAACTGTTGTTACTTATTGAGGAGGTGGAGCATGTGCACTACACTGACATGGTCAACGGTGTCAAGAAGCGCCGCAGGCAGTGACCCACCGGTGTGAGGGTCAGCAATCTTGACAAGGTCGCCGACACCGACGGACTCTACTGTCTTGTGTTACCATTCGCTGATGTTCCGCACCTACCGTTGAAAACGATCGACAACAGGACCGCCGCTTTGCCTATCCGACGACATGTGCGTAGGAAGGAGCGGTTCGGCGCGCTTCAAACGAGAGGCTGGCATAGGGTTGATCCGAGTCAAGTACAGGTGAGGAGTTACGTGCTAGAGCGCGACCGCCTCCGCTCGCTACGAATCCCCCGGGTGCGCGTAATCCGCCGGGGTAGGTTGCCGCGACCTAGGCAGCACCCTGGTCGTGTGACTCTTATCCCTGCGAGAGGCTGGCAATGGGCTGATCCGAGTCGAGTACGGGGGACGACTTACGTGGCTAGGCGCGAAACCAACCGCTCGTCTCGAAGACTTAGAAAGTACGGGAATCGCCCGCGAATGTTCCCGCGACCTCGGACGCAAAATGGGACTGTGACTCTTATCCCGGTAAAGCCGGCGGCGCCACTCCTGGGACCAACGGCTTACCGCCCCCGTCCCACGTACCTCGAACGCATCTTTGAGGTTAGTGCGCGTTACCTCAACCGTGCGTTCACGCAGGAGCAGGTTGGACGATTGATGTCGCGGTGTTACGCGGAGATTGCCGGCGACCTGCGTGAGACGATTGATGGATTCCTGCGTGTCTACTACGACTTTGTTAAGGAGGTGCATCGGTCCGGGCATCCGTTTGATGCGCAGCTTGATGGGTTCCTGAGTTCTGATCCTGATAAGTTGAAGATCATCTGGGGGGATTGTCTTGACGCGTTGCGGGGTATGAAGTCTGAGAGCGTGCAACTCATGGTGACATCGCCGCCGTACTACAACGCGCGTGATTACTCGCAGTGGCGCAACCTGACTGAGTATCTGGACGACATGCGGGTGATCATCGGCGAGAGTTACCGCGTTCTTGATAACCATCGCCCATTCGTGTTCAACGTGGGGGACATCTTTGACAACGATAACTTGCACACGAAGTCGTCGTGGGGCAAGCGTCGCATCCCGTTGGGAGCGTACTTCACAACGATCTTTGAGGAGGCGGGATTCAAGTTCGTTGACGATTTCATCTGGGATAAGGGTGAAGTGCAGTCTCAACGTCACAAGAACGGCGACCGTCCGTACCCTTTGTATCAGTACCCGGTGAACTGCTATGAGCACATCTTCGTGTTCTACAAGCATCGGAGTGATGACACTTTGTATCCCTGCCCGATATGTGGATGCTTAAAGGTCAACGGCAATGCGTACTCTGGTGTTGGCATCAAGTCTTGGGAGTGCAAGAACTTGGAGTGTACCGAGCGTTCGGTCGGTAACCGCGGTAAGCGTTTCTCTGCGCGGAGTCAAGTCATGAACGAGTTGCAGACCGATGACAACCGGGTTGACAGCGACCTACTGCGGATGTGGCGACGCGATGTCGTGAACTTCCCGCCCGTGATCAAGATCAATTCTCGAGGCGAGAACATCTTGGGCCACACTGCACCGTTTCCGCCGGAGATTCCAGCGTATGCTGTGCGTGTTTTCAGTGGCGTAGGTGAGACGGTCTTGGATCCGTTCGCGGGCAGTTTCACGACGGCTATCGAGGCGCAGCTGGCAGGGCGCGTAGGCGTTGGCATCGAAATCAATAAAGCTGAGTTCCGCGATGCGATAACGGCTAACGTTAGACGTCGGCTGGGACTTTTTGGAAGCGACTGGATGGAGCTTGACTATGGCCCAAGGTGAGACAATCGACAAGAAGGTCATCGGCCTCTATGGCGAAATGCGACTGGCGATGGAACTGCACCAACGCGGCTGGCAGGTTTATCGTGCCTACATCGACGAGACGATCGACTTTGTCATCATGAAGACGTACTGCGATTCGTGTAAGGGGTTCAGAGACGCATGGAAACGCGAGACGCATTACCAGGGGCGCAAGAGGACCCCGGTGGTGACGAACCTGTGTGAGTTGTGCCACGAGGATTCGCTTCGGATTGTTGAGCGCTTCATCCAGGTCAAGACATCGGAGGGAGTCCTAGGTAAGCGGGACGAAGAGCGGACTTACAGTTTCCACCCGAAAATCAGGTATCACCTAGCAGACGGACGCGTGTTCTACGTCTGGGTTCAAGTTTGGGATGAAGCCACCGTTAACTTCTACATCTTTAGGACATCGGATGTGGAGCGTTTCGACAACATCAGGCTAGATACCTATCAAGTCACCGACAACCAAAAGACTAGCCTTAGGATCAACAGGCGTGGCGAAGTGCTAAATCAATCAAAGAAGTACGGCACCGCCGATGCATTTAAGAGGTTCCTTAACGACTTCGATATCTTCGACGATTTGGTAGCGGCTGATGAGCACGGGAAGGGACGCTAGACCGCGACGGTCCCGCGCCCTTCTAACGCCGCGCTCCGGCCCTAACCGCACGGGCTACTCTTGCGCTGCGGCTCTCGCGGGTTTCTAGGACTGCTTCTGTTAGGCGTGTTATCAGTGTTTGGGATGCGTATGTCTGTGTTGCGGTTGTGTTTAGGGCTGATAGGCGTTGCCAGGTTGTTGTTGGGCGGGTTATGTAGCGTAGGAGTTTTAGGGCGTTCACTGGGGCTGGGGTTAGCGGTGCGGTTAGGGTTGGGTCGTCTTGGGATGCGGGCGCTGCTGTTCGTGCGCTGTGCTGTCGGTGTGTTATGTCTGCGTAGTTTTGTGCTACTACGCCGCCTTCGGTGGCTGACCACCAGTGGTCGCCTTCGGTTAGTTCGATGCCTGTTCTTACGCAGTGGTGCAGTTCGGGTTCCCAGCCGGATACGGTTAGCAGCTGGACATCGTGCCAGAGTCTCAGCAGCGGCAGTTTTTCTGGGTTTGCCGATTCGGCATATGTCAGTGATTCTCGTAGGAGGTTGAATCCGTCGGGATTCGCTACGCCTTCTGTTGAGAATTGCTCGCCCGTCTCCGCCATGTGTGATGCTAGCGTCAGGCGGTCTAGGTCGGTGTGCAGGCCTAAGTGTGCGTTGATCGTTTCTACCTGATTGATGATGTGCAGGTCCGACCTTCCTGTGCGTAAGCCTGCGGTTATGTGTCGCAACAGGTCTGTCTGTCCGCCGATCTTGGATTTGGTGTTGCGGGCAGAGCGTGCTACGCAGTGTATCAGTCCGCGGTTTGGGGTTAGGAGTATTACGATGCGGTCTGATTCGCCTAGGTTGCGCGTGCGGACTACGATGCCCTCGGCGTTGAATCCACGGTAATTCACAGGGATAGGCAGGATAGGCCAGGATAGGGTTTGGGGCGGGCGTGTACGGTGTGGGTTTGGTTACCTTAGGCCTATGCTGCCGTCTTCTCTTATTGGTGGTGGTATGTCTGCTGGGTTGTATGGGTGTAGGTTTGGAGCTTCGGGGTTGAACTCTATGCCTAGACCGGGGAGTGTTGGCAGTTTGAACCAGCCGGATTCGACTTCCATGGGGGCGTCTACCATGTCGGAGCGTGGCGGTTTGTCTTCGTCTACCGCTTCTAGCACATCAAAGGCAGGGGATGATATGCCTAGATGCACGCAGGCGGCGGTGGCGATAGGTCCTTGGAAGTTGTGCGGTGCGATCAGGATGTGGTGCGACTCGGCGATGGTTGCGATCTTCTTTACTCCGGTGATGCCGCCGGCAACTGCTATGTCGGGTTTGAAGAATGAGCAGTTCGTCTGCTCTGCATACTCGCGGAACTCATATACGCCTGCATTGCGCTCGCCTACCGCTAGCGGCAGTCGCATCTTGTCTGCCACTTTGCCCATTGCCAAGACGGAGTCTGGCACGATGGGGTCTTCTATGAAGTATGGGTTGTAAGGCATTGCCTTTTCGCAGAAGACTACTGCTTCTGATGGGCGCATGTTGCGGTGTATCTCGATGCCGATATCGAAGTCGTTGCCTACGGTTTCGCGTACCGCGGCAAGCATTGCGACCGCGCCGTCTATTAGTTCTGGATACGTCAGCAGCTGGAACTCGCGTGGCATTGGCGTGAACTTCAGCGCCGTGTAGCCTTTGTCCTTTGCCGCTTGGGCTGATGCTGCGACTTCGTCGGGAGTTTCGCCACCGACGCCTAGAGCGATGCCGCGCACTTTGTGGCGCGCCCTGCCTCCTAGCAGATCCCACACTGGCACTCCTAGCCGCTTGCCCTTTATGTCCCAGAGCGCGGTGTCGATGGCGGATATTGCTGCTCCGATGCTGTTTCCTCTGAAGCTGCCGTTGTACCGCTGCATGTACTGGTAGATGTGCTCCGTGTCACGGGCATCGAAGCCGGTCAGTGCCTTGCCCAATGTGTGGACTGTCTCCTGCGCGGCGCGCGGGTATGCCCAGTAGCAGCCCTCGCCGATGCCGTAAGTGCCGTCATCCGTGGTGATTTTTGCCACTAGGAAGCGGTCAACTAGAAACGTCTCAACGTGTTCGATCTTCATCATGGTGGGTTCTGGCCTCAGCTATAGGGTGGATCTCGATTTCAAAGCGTGTGCTAGAGTGGCGTCGTCGGCGAACTCTATGTCCGAGCCGCTAGGCAAGCCGCGTGCGATGCGTGTCACTGCGATTCCTAGCGGCTCTATGGTGCGTTGCAGGTGCATGGCGGTTGCCTCGCCGTCCAGGTTGGGATTCGTTGCGATGATGACCTCGGCGACTGCCGAATCGGGCGACTGCAATCTGGACATCAGCTCTCGGAGTTTCAGGTCTGAGGGTCCGATGCCGTTAGTGGGGGATATCACGCCGTGCAGGACGTGGTAGGTGCCGGCATATGTGCGTGTGCGCTCTATTGCGACGACATCTAGTGGCTCTTCGACGACGCAGATAACAGTGCTGTCCCGGCGGTCATCGGCGCACACGTTGCATACTGGGCGTTCAGTGACGGTGATATCGGTGCAGACTGTGCACAGGACGATCTGTCGCTTGATACCTATTACTGCACCTGCCAACTCTTCGGCGAAGTGCTCAGGGCTACGAATCATGTGGTATGCCAGCCGCTGAGCTGACTTTGGTCCAATTCCGGGTAGGCGTCTGAAGGCTGCCACCAAGCGTGCGACTGGCGGTGCCAGGCCTGGCATGCCGTTTGTGCTGGCTGTGGCATTGCCGAAGGGTCGCGGGGGGTCAGGTCGGAATGCCGCCATGTCGTTGATAACCGTTGCCGCTGTTGACCGTAGCTCGCGTTACAGGTGCTGGATCAGAGTCCTAGTCCTGGGATGTTGAGTCCGCCGGTGATCGCGCTCATCTTCTTCGCCGCTGCTTCGTGGGCCGACTCCATGGCCTCGTTGACCGCTGCCATGACCAGGTCTTGGAGCATCTCGACGTCTTCCGGGTCAACGACCTCTGGGTCTATCTTGATGTCGGTCAATGCGTTGCCGCCGGTTACGGTAGCGACTACTGCGCCGCCGCCTGCAGATGCCTCAGTTACGGAGTTTGCGATCTCGTCCTGCACTTGCGCTAGACGCTTTTGCATCTGCTGTGCTTGTTGGAGCATGTTGCGGTTCATCATCGGTTTGTTATGTCCTTTTGATTCACAGGGATAGGCAGGATATTCAGGATAGGTGCTGCTAACGCAGGTCGCAGGGTATGCCTACTTCGGCGCAGTGGCTCTCGAACCAGTCTATGACCTCAGTGTGATACGGGATGCCTTCCTTTTCGCGCTTTGCTTGTTCTTCGGCTTCCAATAGGCCGGGGTATACGACGCGTTCGTGCCCCTTGCCTGGTGGGTGGTTGGCGACGGCTTGCAGCAGTTCGTCCATGTCGTCTAGGAACTTGTCGCGGTCGGTGAATGCCTCGATGTCGTACGCCGCCAGCAGATGGCCGCCTTGGTGTCCCAGTAGCGGTCCTGGTCCAAGTCCGGTCAGTTCGTTGCAGAAGATCTCGTTCATCAATCCCAAGCCGAAGCCCTTGTGCGAGCCGTTCTCACGAGAGCCGCCGATGGGTAACATGCCATACTTGCCGCGAGAGTCTGGGCCTGGCGCCTCGGTCTCTTCCATCTGCGGCTCGTAGTCGGTGTCGGTGATCCATCCCGGTAGGACGGTTGCACCGGTGCGCCGTAGCAGCCAGATCTTGTTTGCCGCTACTTGTGTGGTGGCGATGTCGAGCATGAATGGCGGCATTGTGCGTGCAGGGGCGCCGTATGCGAGGGGATTGGTGCCGAGGAAGGGTTTGGATCCCCATGTTGGGATGGTAATGCCTGCGCCTCCTGCTGTCATGGCGTGGCCTAGCATTCCTGCCTCTACTGCCTGCAAGACGTAATGGCTGCACCCTGCAAGGTGTCCGGTGTTGAAGACGGTGACGATGCCGACACCGTGCTCGCGCGCCTTCTCTATCGCCATGTTCATCGCGTGCGGGCCGACATGGATGCCGAGTGCACCGTCCGCGTCGATGTTTGCGGTGGTGCTTGTCTGTCGTACGACGCGCCAGTTGGCACGCGGGTTTAGTGTGCCTTCACCGTATGACCGCACGTAACCGCGCAGTCCGTTGGAGACGCCGTGTGACTCGTTGCCGCGCAGGTCGTTGCCGAGCAGTACGCTCGTAGAGACCTCGGATGACTCGCGGTCCATGCCGATTTTCTGGAAGATGGCCTCGGTGACGTGGCGCATCCGATTGGGTTCGACGTATACGCGATCTTCTTCCGGGACTTTGAATCGCTCAAGCATGGCACCAACCTAACGTGGATTAACAGGGATGTACAGGATGTTACAGGATAAAAGGGTAACACGCGATGCCGCCCGTGGCGCGCACGCACTACCCCCTTATCTTGCGTATCCCGCTTATCCCTGTCAATAGTAGTGTGCCCGCTAGCATCATGATCGCTAGTGCTATGATGCCGGGAGCGGTTGCGCCGGTGTCTGGTGTCTCGATCTCTGGCACGGGGGTTGGCGGTAGTGCTTCGACTACGCCTAGTTTTGCCACGCCGACGGTTGCCGGGAGTGTTGACACACCGCCGCAGACGTTGAGGCCGCCGGCCGTCTGTCGCAGCTTGCTGGTCAGGATGCCGTATGAGCCGTCTGGTTTGCTCTCTACTAGCACGATGTTTGTGAGGTTTGCGCGGAACTCCGTTGGCAGCGGCAGACATGCCGACAGCGGCTCGTCAAGCCTGTAGGCAGAGACAGGTTGGCCGTTCGCCTGGATGCCCTTGATGTCGTACAGGCTACCTGCGATGGTCATCCTTGCGCCTGGTACGGGTGCTGGAGCCTGGGTTGCGGAGAGGTCTGCGCGGATGCCTATCAGCTGTCGGTCTGGCACTGCGCCCTTTGCGGCGGTTACGGTGATCCCTTCGCCGTTGAATGTTCCGCCGTTGACGGGGGTGAAGACTGTGTATGCAGTTCCCTCGGCGTCGGCTAGTGAGCTCGGGATAGTTCCTGTTGGGTTGATCGGCTCTGTGTCTGGTACGGCTATGGCTGGAGCGCGTGAGACACGCACAGTGAATGTTGCGGTGCACGGTGCGCGGTCAGCTTTTGATATGCCGAAGTTCGAGTCGTGGTGGTTGCGGCAGATGCCGTCCGGGCCTGCTTCGGCGGTTATGGTGTAGGTGCCGGGCAGGTTCGAGGCTGTGTATGTGACGCGTCGCGTGTCGTTCGGAGTGGCGAATGATCCGCCGGCTGGGCTGTCGCTCCAGGTGAAGATGAGGTTGATGCCTTCTTTGGTGGGAAGCGCGTTGTCCAAGTTGTCTGACAGTCCGAGGATGTCGACTTCCAGGCGTATCTGATCACCGGTGCGAATGTTGACTTCGGTTATGGCGGGTCTGATGGAGTTGACCTTTGGCAGTTTGACGGTGGTGCCGCCGGTCAGCATCAGGATATTGGGCTGTGCGACAGAGGTGGCTCTGACCTGCACCTGGTAGACAGTCTGTGTTGCTAGTCCGAAGATGTCAAAGTTCTTGTCGCCGGTAGTTGAGAGGTCGACTTCAGCGTCTCGCCATGCTTCGGTACCGGTGTTGCCCCATTCGGTGTCGGCGTTTTCTGGACGCACCCTGTATCGGTACTCGTATCGCAGTACTTCAAAGGCCGCGCCGTCGCGCATTGGGTTGTGGACGAAGGCGACTCGGAGGCTTCCCCTGCCGCTAAGCAATCTCGTGTCGGTCGGCAGCGGAGTCTTGAACCCGAATGCGGGGTTCTGTGCGGTGAATCGTCGCTCGGTCTCGCGCCGCTCGTCCTCAGAGAGTCCCATGGTGCGCGATTGGAGTATGGCGTTTGCCTGTGCGGCGGTGATCTCGGTGTTGACGAGGTTTGTGCGTGTGTTTCGCAACGGTGCGAAGACTTGTGCGACATCATCATTAGCGGCCTTTTGGTCGCTGCTTGACAGGTCGAATATCTGTGGGTTGTCGCGCAGGTTTAGAGAGATTAGGTTGCGTGCCAATCCGTCTTGCGCGTTACCATCGCCGGCGTTTACACCGTGGACGACGCACTTCAATGACTCGAAGATCGGAGCAGTGGCGGAAATGTCCAAGTGTCGCAGGTTAGTGAACCTTGCCAAGACCGCGGATAGGTCGTCGCTCAAGCTGCCAGTTGGGCAGAACACCAAGTTGATGTTGCCCGATAGGTCTAGAGTGAATATGCCATCCAGTAGGTCGGCGGTGTCCAGTCCGTTGACTATTGCAGTTAGCTGCGCGAGGTCTATCTGGGTGTACCCGAGGCCGAGAGTGCGGAGTTGCGGTGACTGGAGTGCGATGCGTGTTCCCATCTTTGCGAACTCGGCTTCCAGTTCGGCGGCGGTCAGTGCCATGAGGTTGTTGCCGGAGAGGTCCAACTCTTGCAGCCGTTCGAGCGTGGAAGTGTCTCGCTGGTCTGCATAGCGGTATGTGCTGGGTGCGTGGTCCAGTCCATTGAAGACGGTTTGGAGCACGGTTTGCGACTCGATGCTGGTGCCGCCGACGCGCAATGTGGTAAGTCCGGGCAGTCGGGTTAGCAACTCGTTGATCTCTGAGGCTGGGACGTTTACCCATTCGTCGTTCTGGTTCTTGCGCTTCCAAAGGTTTGCGTTGTCTGATATGTCTAGGGTTCGGATTCGCCGCAGGTCTCCGAACGCACCGTCACCGGAACGGTTCCAGAGTGGAGCGCCATCCATACCGTCGAGCATCGCTTTGAGCTGGTCGAAGCTGAGGTCGGTAGACCGTAGGTTGATGTCGACTGGCGTTGCATTCCTTGGGACTTGCATGATGCCGCGCAGTAATGGCCTTGCGGTGTCTGGGTCGATGTCGGTGAAGAGTCTGTTGTTGAAGCTGAGGTCCAGCGTTATCAGCCCTAGGGCCCAAGATCTTGTGGAGAAGGCCAACTCCAGGTCGCGTAGTATGCTGTTGGCTTGAGTGAAGTTGAGGTCGCTGTGTGAGATGGTGAGTTCTGTGACGCTGTGTTGGTCATCGAAGACGTCCAATGCTGCGTCGTTGAATCCGTCTCCGAATGCGTTTGGATTTCCGACGAGTCGCAGCGTTGAGAATTTCTGATACACCGCGGTTCCCCATAGATTGCGGCCTCGGATCTGCAATTTGATTTTCGACAGGAGGTCTGCCATTTGGGTATCGTTTAGGTTTAGGTTTACCAGGTCGAACTCCTCGACCGGTCCGTATTCGTAGAGATCGTTGATGAACGTGTTGCGTTGCGCATCAGTTAGGCATAGGTTGCCGAAGTTTTGCTCCCACGCCCATTGGTGTGTTGTCGCAAGGACAGGCTTAACTTCGTGTATAGGAGGTCGGCAAGCGTCAGCGAAGTGTAGCGGTTCGACATCGATGTCGCGCAGTCGTGTCAGGTATGCCATCTGCAGGTTGGTTATCGCCGCGTCTAGGTCGCTGTCGTCTAGGTCGCCAGGGTTTCCGATCCTGTCGCCCGGTTCGGAGCGTGTGATCGCATCGGGTAGGTTCTGTATGAACTCATCAATACCATCTATCGGCAGGGCGCGTAAGTCAGACCAGTAGAGTTCCCTGAGGTTCGTCATGTCGTTAATTGCGGCGTCGAGTTGAGTTATGGACGAACGCGAGATTGATAGCACGCGTAGGTTCAGGTTCTCGAGGTCGGTGCGCGTCATCGGGTTGCCTTCTAGGCGCAGTACTTCCAAAGTGGAGCGCGCTGACGCAGGGATCCAGTCGCCGTTGAATGTGGTGAAGAGGTTGTCGTTGAGGTTGAGGTTCTCTAGTTTCCTGAGCGGAGAGAGGAAGTTCGGTGTTGCGTTGAAGTCTGAAGTTCGTATGCTGTTTCCTGCGAGGTTTAGTTCAATGATGTTGGGCATGTGCGAGAAGAGGGTTACGTTTGGTGCCTCCAAGTTGGCATCTTGCATCAGCACCACTTCGAATGCGTGCAGGTTTGCCAGGTCGCTGGGGGTCAAGCGCGAGAGGTCTGCGCCTGAGAGGTTGAAAGCGCGCTCGCTACTTGCCAAGCTGGCTTGGTGTGCGTGCCACGGCACGGGTTTAATCGAGAGCACAGCGGCGCCGAAGTTTGGTGCACCCTGGCTGGTGACTAATCCAGTCTGAGCGTTTACCCACTGTGCGCGTAGCACGCGGCACTGTGCCAGCGTGATGTCGGCGTAACGCTCGTATCGGACATCGGAGACTGGGAAGACGGTCTCCATGGGCGGGGTGTTGTGCCAAGCGCCGGCAATTTCGTTAGGTATGTGTCCGAACTGCCGCATGAGTTCTTTCCACACGACTTCGTTTCGACCGCATGGGTCAATTCCAAGTGCGTCTGGCGGCCTGAACTTGCTGCCTGCGATGTTCAAGTCTGGTTGCGGAGTGTCTATTGCGGCGATGATTGCGGTGCGCAGTGCTGCTTGGTCAGTCGTGCTAGTTGGGTTGTATGCGACCTTGTTTGTTGCGCCGGTTTCGTGATAACCGCCGGTTTCGCTGCTGAAGTATGAGACGACGGGGAGCCCCGAGAGGACCAGTCCGTGCCAACCTGCGCCTTCACCGAGCTTGGTTAGCTCCTTGAACCATCGTGTGTTGATGCGTCCGATTGCGCTATCGTTGATGTCGAGGAATCGCAGTTCTGTCAGTGGGTCAAAGACATCGGGGGCGATGTCAAGGTCGGAGAGGTCGGCGTTGTCCGCCAGTCCGAGTATCTGGAAGTTTGCGGGGTTCACGCCTCTGAAGAGTCCGCTCTGCAACTTGGTGACCCCGATGCGGTTCATCCGCAGGGTCCGTAGGGGCAGGCCGGAGAAGATGTCGTCTGGCAGCTCGGAGATGGAGTTGCGGCCGAAGGTGAGGTATTCCAGGTCGAGGTACCTGAGGTCGTGTGATCGTAGAGCGGTCAGGTTCTTGTTGTCTAGGTTCATGCCGCCCGCGTCGGTGTCCCAGTTTGTGTGTGCTGTCAGGTTTGTCTTTGTGACGATTGCGGTTCTGCCGGTTGAGCAACCAAATGCGCCGTATGTGCCGTCGGTGATGGTGCCGCCGCTGGAGACAGAACCGTAGATGGCGGATTGTTCGGCTCTGAGTTCTTTGATGATCTCGTCGCGCACTTCAGGGGTTCGTTCGCACAGGTCTACGCTGCCGAAGTTGCCGGTAGTGACCTGCAGTGTGTTGCCGGTTGTGAAGTCGGGTTTGACATCGGACGCATCACCGACGCTGTCGATGGCGGCTTTGATGGCGGCGGCGATGTTGGCCTTTGTCGTTGAGCTGGTGATGCTGTTTACGCCGCGTGTTGTCTTGGTTGGGTCGGTGTACTTGCCCGTGCCGTCATCGTAGTAGTAGGAGTCCCAGTACTCGGTTCTATCCTGTGCGGTTGGGTCGGATAGGTTTATGCTTCCCCAGTCGTATGTTGCGCCGAGTTGTCTGAAGTGTGCGAACCATCGGGTGTTGAGTTGTGACACACCGTTTCGTCGGAAGGTGATTGCTTGGATGCCGCCTTTATCGCGCAGGTTGTTGCTGGGAGCTTCGGCGGAGTTACCGAGCGGGTCGAAGATGGTAGGCGGCAGTGACTCGCTGGTGATCTTTGGGTTGAGCTCAAAGGTGAATCCCATGCCTGGTCCGGTACCGACGATACCTTCGAAGAGGTCTTCCGGGAGTGACTCAAGGTCCTGGTTGTTCCAGAAAGTGAGTTGCTGTATGGTCAATCCCTCGAAGAGTCGTCCGGGCAGCGTGCGTAGGCTCGTTCCGTTGAAGTCGAAGATGGTTGCGTTGAGTCCTGCGAAGTCTCCGGCTTGCAGTTCGCGTGCTGCGCTAGTACGAATCAGGAGGCGTCCGTTGTAGGTTGTCCAGTCAGTGTGAGCGCGCAGGTCGGCGGCGGAGATGATTGCCGAGAGCGCTACTGGGGGAGTTTGGTTATCGCGGTCGTGATCGTGGGGTCCGCACCCGAATCGTTGGTCGAGATCGTATCGGGTGTCGGAGTTGGTTCGTCCCCAATCTCTGAGCTCCCGAATGATGATGCCCCGTGCATGGAGGGAACGGTCGCACAGGTTGTATTCCGTCGTGCTGTGCGCCGCTAGAGCGACGGGAGTTTCGCGTAGGTTAGTTGCGAGTAGTGCGAGCGTGAGTGCGAACGCCGCGCCAACTATTAGAACAAACTTGCGAAAACGGGGGGGGGTCCAAGGGTAGTCGTCGCGGCGTCCGTGCATGTTCGCTTCTTTCCATTTCCATATCCTGTGTCTCGAGTCCGAGTCAACCAGCGCGATCCACATCCAGTCAACACCATCAACCGTACGATGAATCCCACACAGGATTCAATACTACACGCCGCGATTAACGCGTGTTAACAACTTCCCTGTCCTATCCTGCCCATCCTTGTTAGCCCGCTTTCGGGGGGCCAGCTCGCGCAAGACTGACCCCCGAAAACGTCAAATTAACAGGGATGCATCCTGCGTATCCTGCCTATCCCTGTGAGTACAGCCAAGCCCGCGAGTAGGATCAGCACGACCAGCACGCCGCTAGGTGCAGTTGCGCCAGTGTCTGGAGTCGCGACATCGGGTGTCGGTGTTGGAGGTGGTGTCGGGACTATGCCCAGCTTTGCTACGCCTATCGTGGCTGGGAGCGTTGACACGCCGCCACAGACGTTTAAGCCGCTTGCAGTCTGGCGCAGCTTGCTGCTTAGGATGCCGTAGGAGCCGTCTGTCTTGCGCTCCACGATCACCACATCGGAGATGTTGGCGCGGAACTCCGTTGGCAGCGGTAGGCATGCGGACAGCGGTTCGTCCAGCTTGTATCCGGAGACGGCGGTGCCGTCTGCCTGGACACCCTTGATGTCGTAGAGTGTGGCGGAGATGGACATCCTTGCGCCTGGCGTGGGCGCTGGAGCCTGCTCGGCTGAGACTGCCGCTCGCACACCGATCAGCTGTCGGTCTGGGACTGCGCCCTTCGCGGCGGTGACGGTGATTCCCTCGCCGCTGAAGGTTCCGCCTGCAACTGGCGTGAATACGTCGTATTGCACGCCTCCCGGGCCTGCCAGCGAAGTTGGGATCGGGCCGGCAGGGTTTACGGGCTCTGCGGGCGGCTCTGTTGGCGACAGTGCGCGTGTCACCCGCACTGTGAAGGTCGCCTGGCAATCCTCACGTTGAGCGTCGGAGATGCCGAAGGGGGCGTCATGGTGGTCGATGCAGATGCCTTCTGGGCCTGCCTCCGCCATCACTCTGTAGGTGCCTGGTAGTGCGGGAGCAGTGTAGATGACCCTGCGCTGGTCGTTGGGTTCTGCGAAGGCGCCGCCGGACGGGTTATCGCTCCATGTGAAGTACAGCTTGGTACCCGTCTTGCCGTAGAGTGTGTTGTCCACTATGTCTGCTAGTCCGTATATGTCGACTTCGAGTCTGACGGTGTCACCGGCGCGCATGTTGACTTCTGTGATTGCGGGCTTGATGCTGCTTATCTCTGGCAGGTTGACGGTGGTTCCGCCGGTCAGCGTCACCATGTTCGGTCGCGCAACGGAGGTGGCGCGCAGCTGCACCTGGTAGACGGTTTGCGGTGTCAGTCCGAAGATGTCGAATCGGAGCTTCACATTGGGTCCGGAAGTGCTGAGGTCGAGCGATGCAGTGCGCCATGCCTCGGTGCCGGTGGTGCCCCACTCGGTAGTGGTATCGCTCGGTCGCACCCTGTAGCGGTACTCGTATCGGAGTATGGTGAAAGCGTTGCCGTCGCTGTCCTTCGGGTCGTGCGTGAACTCTACCCGCAGGCTTCCTCTGCCAGATTGCACATCTATCTCAGACGCTGGCGGCAGCGGCGTCAGTCCGGCGGAGTGTCCCGATGGGTTTTGGGCGGCGAATTGCCTTTCGGTCAATCGTTGGTCTTCCTCGGATTGTCCTTCGGCGCGCGCTGTAGCGATGGCGGATGCCTGCGAAGCGGTAAGCCCTGTATTCTGCAGGTTAGTTCGCGTGTTTACGAACGGTGCCAGCATCTCTGCCACGTCGTCCGCGGTTTGTCCGGTGAATAGGCCAGCGTTGTTGCGAGCGTTTAGGAATATGGCGTTGTCCGGTTCGAGAGCTTCGGTGACGCACTTGAGGTCGGTGAAGCTGAGGCTAGAGTCAGAGACGTTCAGGTATCGCAGGTTTGTGTATCGTGCGATGAGCGCAGCCAGAGGGTTGGTTGCGCTGCCGTCTGTACAGCCTGAGTAGATGTCGCTGTTTCCTGCTAGGTTCAACGTCGTGACGCCGTCGAGCAGGTCTGCCATTTGGAGTCCGTCGGTGATCTCTTCGAGTTGTGCGTACGTGATGTCTGTGTTGCCGAGTCCGAGCGTTGCGAGCTGTGGTGATTGCAGTGCGTTTCGTGTTGCGAACTGGGCGAATGGAGCCTGGAGGTCGGTGGTGGCGCTCAGGTTGGTGCCTGTTAGCGAGAACAGGCTCAGTCGTTCAAGCGTCGTCGTGTCTCGCGGGTCGGTTGCCTTGTTGGCGTTTGGTGCGGTGTTCAGTCCGTTGAAGACTGCTTCCATCATCGCTTGCGTGGTGATGCCGGTGCCGCCGATGGATAGGTTCTTTACACCTGCCAATCGCGCTAGGAGTGCCTCAATCTCGTCGGCCGGCACGTCTGTCCAGATGCCGGATTGGTTGCGTCGTTCCCAGAGGTTTGGGTTGTCAGACAGGTCAAGTGTCGATATTGTCCATAGGTCTGTTGGCAGGCTTCCGGTCTCGATGCTCCAGAGGATGGCACTGAGCTGGTCGAAGTTGAGGCCTGTTGCCCGTAGGTTTAACCTCAACCGTCCGGTCTCGTTGGTGCTGAAGACACCAGTCAGGAAGTTGTGCAGGTCTTCGGGATCAACATCGACCATCATTGTCGGGTCGGTTGCGTCGGGCGTCTTGAAGAGCTGGGAGTTGAACGACATGTCCAGTTCTATGAGCCCGCCGCGTGCGGTGATGTCCCTGCCGCCGGAGGTGTACGTAATAGTCGCCCTGCCTGGGTTGTCAAAGTTCCGCAAGATGGTGTTTGCCTGAGCGTAGGTTAGGTCGTGGTTTCGCAACCGTAGCAGCCATAGTCTGTTGAGTTGCGAGAACACGCTGAGTGCGGAGTCTGAGAAACCTGGTCCGAAAGCGTCTGGGTTTCCGTTGAACTGGATGCCAGTGACGCTTGTCTGGCTTGCCAGCTTGCCAAGCAGAGTTGCCATCTGTGCGTCGTTTAGGTTTCCGTTCTTGATGATGAAGTGTTCCGCGGCGTCGAAGCTGTCGATGCTTGAGATCCATGAGTCTTTCTGTGCGCTGGTGAGGCACAGGTCGCCGTAGGTGTTTGCCCATGCGTCTGCACCGCCGGCGGCGCCGATGGTAGGTCGACAGGGGTCTGCGAGCTGCATGTATGTCACCTGGTTCCCGCCGCCTGCGGAGTTTATGCTTGCGAGTTTAGCGTTGTGCGCTAGTGACAGTTCGACGGTAGCGGCATCTAGGTCTGTACCTTCTAGGTCGCCAGGGTTACCGAAGCTGTAGTCAGGAATGGAGAGCGTGAGTCCTGACGGCAGTCCGTCGACGAAGGTTGAGACGCCGTCAAGAGGTAGAGCGCGGACGCCCCACCACCAGAATGTTCGGAGGTTGCTCATGTCGCTGATGGCAGGATCAAGTTCGACGATGGAAGTTCGGTCGATGGTGAGGTGAGTGACGTTCAATCCTTCAAGGTCTGTCTTTGCGATGGGGTTACCGCCGATGTAAAGTTCGCGCAACCCAGTTCGCGCGGAGCTAGTGAGCCAGCTGGCGTTGAATCGAGTGAGCAGGTTGTCGGTGAGGTTCAGCTGGACCAGGTTGTTGAGCGGTGACAGGAAGTTTGAGCTGGCGCTCAAGTCGGCAGTATCGATCTTGTTGTTTGCCAGGTTGAGGTGCGTCAGTTTTGGCATGTGTGCGAATGTTGTTGCGCCGAGGTTCTCGACGTTTGCGCCGTTCATCCACAGCCTTTGGACGGCGTGGAAGTTCGCCATGTCAGCGGCGGTGAGCGTAGAGAGGTCTGATCCGTCCAGTCGGAAGCTCGCGCTGTGATGTCCGCGGGCTAGGTCCTCGCGTATCGCCAGCACGTCTGTCGTTGAGTTTGGTGCTGTCTGGTCGGCGATGGGTGTGCCGGTGGCAGCTGTGACCCACTGTGCGGGTAGCACGGCGCATTGGGACTTTGTGATGTTGTTGTACCGCTCATGGCGTATGTCACCTACGCCGAGCCCTTGTTTGTCGATGGTCCAGTTCGGGTATGCCCCTGCCTCTAAGGTTTCGCCAAGGTCGTCTCTGATGAAGTTGAACTGTCGCATGAGTTCCTTCCATACGGCCGTGTTGCGGTCGCACGGGTCCACGCCGAGCCCTACGGGTGCGGTGAACTTAGCACCTGCCAGGTCGGAGTTGTCGGTGATTCCGGCGTTTGCGGTGGCATATGCCGCGATCTTTCCGCTGATGGCGGTCCGCAACGCGTTCCGATCTGCGGCTACGTTGGGGTCGTAGTCCTCCTTATCGGTCGCGCCGGAGTCGTTGTAACCGCCGCTCGCGTTGTAGAAGTGCGCGACGGTTGGATTGTTGCGCAAGACGTTTTGGCTTGCAGTGGCACCTCCCGGGTCATCGAATCGTAGTCCGAACCAGCTTGCGCCGTTGCCGAGGTTGACGAGTCGCTCGAACCAGCGCGTGTTGACACGTCCGATGAGGTTTGCGTCGAGCACGACGAGCGTGAGGTTTGTCCACGGGTCGAAGGCGTCGTGGGCGATGCCGACATCTGTGAGTTTGCTGTTGGAGAGTCCGATGTGGACTCCGTCGGTGGGTATGGTGCCGGCGTTGACGATGCCGTGGAAGACGTTGCTGCCTAACTCTCGTAGACTGGAGAACCAGAACTGCAATCTGTGCGGTGTCAGTCCGGCGAAGGCTCTGTCGGGCAGTTTCTCGATGGGATTGCGGCTGAGGTCGATCTCTTCGACGTCTAGGTATCTGAAGTCGTGGAATTGGAGGGCATTGATGTTTTTCCGGTCGAGGTTGAGGCGTGTGTTTCCGATTCCCCAGTCGGTGTGAGTGGTGAGGTTGGTTTTGGTTACGATGGCGGATTCTGTTCCTCCGGCGCAGCCGAATCCTGCGCTGACGGCGTAACTGCCGGCGGTGTGGTCTGCGTCGGTTCCGTATATAGTTGGCTGCTCGGTGCGCAGTTCTGCGATGATCGCGTCGCGGACTGCCGGCGTGCGTGAGCATATGTCTACGCTGCCCCAGTGTGTTCGGGTTACGATGAACGGGTTTGCGTTGTCGGCGCCCTGTGAGAAGTCCTCGACGACGGTGGCTGCCGGTGCGCTGCCTATCGTGAACGTGTTCCCTGTCTTTGCCTCTGCGTAACGCTTTACCTCGTTTGTGATCGCGGTTCCAAGCGTTGCCTTGGTAGTTGCGGACAGTACGCTTACCTCGCCGAGTGTGGTCTCAGTGCCATCGGTGTATCGTCCGTCGCCGTCGTCGTAATAATAGGTGTCGATGATTCCTCTGCCGGCGGCGACGCCGCCTTGCCAGTGGGGGTTTATGCCGATTCCGTCCCCGTTTTGAGTGCCGGTCTTTGCGAAGCTTGCGAACCATCGAGTGTTGATGTGTGAGATTGTTGGCCCACTGAGTTTGAAGAAGTCAACGCTTGCGTTGGCGTCGACGAAGCCTTGGTCGCCCAGCGGGTCAAAAACAGTTGGCGGGATGTCTTCGGCTGTCAGCTTCATGGAGCCTACGAATTCGAGCACGAATCGAGTGTTGTCGATTGTGAGTCCCTTGAATGCGTCGACGTGTAGCGTTTCGAGCTGTGGAGCGTGGTGAATGAACAAGTGGTTGAGTGTCATCCCGTCGAAAGCCCGCGCTGGTAGCTCCTTGATGCTCGTCCAAAACAATTCCAGTGCCAAAATATCGAGACCGGCGAAGTCTCCGGGCTTGATGGACGACAATTGCCAGTCTAGAGAGAAGAGGTTGGCGGCCGACTCCCACTTTGCTGCTGATGACTTGTGTGCGAAGAGGTCAGTGGCGGAGATGTTTGCACTTTGCCCGGCGGCGCATCCGAAGTTGGAGGCGGCATCGTAGCGCGTGTCGGCCGGGGACTGTGCGGCACCCCAAGCGCGCAAATCGGTGAGTATGACGTTGGTGACGGCCGGTGTACGTGTGCAGAGGTCGTACTGATCGTCGTGCGGATGTGCGGAAGCGCTCGGTATGTCGCGCAGGTTACCTGCTACGAAGGCGCATACTAGTGCTAATACGCCGATTGTTATTTGAAATAATGTGCGAAAACGGGGGGGGGGCACGGGGTTTCATGCGGCCGGGCTACGCGTTGCCCTCGGTGTCCTATGTTCCTGTCGTCCATTGCTGTGCTCCAACGAATCGTGGCCGAACCGACGTAAATTGTAACATACCATAATTCACAGGGATACACAAGATATGGCAGGATATATCAATTTTTATCCTGTGCATCCTGCCTATCCCTGTTAGTTCCCGCCCGCCAGTAAGACTTCCCTGCCTTGTAGCACCGTGTTTATCGCCGTGTCTGCGTCTTCGTCCATCGCGGTGATGTGCCCCATCTTGCGGCCGCGCCGTGGCTCCTTCTTGCCGTAGAGGTGCAACTTCGCGAGTGGTAACTCGGTAAGCAGGTCCCATCGCGGACCGCCATCGCCCGCGTCCAGCCAGATGTCTCCCAGAAGATTCGCCATTGCCGCCGGTGCATAGAGACCCGGGTTGCCCAGCGGCAGGCCCGCCATCATGCGAACCAGCTGCTCGAACTGTGAAGTGCGCGCGGCTTCTATCGTCAGGTGACCCGAATTGTGCGGACGAGGTGCAAGCTCGTTCACCAATACGCGCCTGTCGCTACAAATGAACATCTCCACCGTCAACAGCCCAACAACGCCCAAGCCTTCCGTTACGTTCGCCGCCAATGTGCTCAAGTACTCATGCGCCTCCTCTCGATCTGGAAAGGACGCGGTGGAGTCCAAGATGCCGCGGACATGCAGATTCGTGAACGTTGGAAACACCGTCATAGTCCCGTCGCGAGACCGCGCACAGATAACCGATATCTCCGTCTTCACATCAAGATACTGCTCCACGACTACGGTGCCTCCGTCCGTCCCATCACACAACGCCTCGTAGGCGGACTTGACATCATCGATCTCGCGCATCAACTTCTGTCCCTTACCGTCATACCCTCCGCGCACCGTCTTCATGATCGCAGGCAGTCCAACACTCTTGACCGCATCTGTTGCCGCATCAAGGTCGGACGCAACGCGGAACTCCGCAACTGGAATGTCGTGAGACTGCAACCATGTCTTCTCCAATGCCCTGTCCTGCGTCATACGCAAAACGGAGACCGATGGCGTTATCTCAATCCGCTCTGACACCGACTCCAACGCTGTCGCGTCGACATTCTCAAACTCGTAAGTTATCACGTCCGACAGGCGCGCCAGCTCCGCGACGGCATCGATGTCGTCGTACTCAGCTGCGATGTGACGGTCGCTGACCTGCGCTGCCGGGCTGTCAGGATCGGGGTCAAGCGTCACAGTGCGGTAATCCATGCGCCGCGCCGCCATCGCCAACATGCGACCGAGCTGGCCGCCGCCGTAGATACCCAGCATCGAGCCGGGTTTCAGGTAGTCAGAAGACATTGTGGACCTCCAGTAAGCGCATCATGTCGGGAAGGCAGACGCGGCACGGTCAGGTCACGCATGTGCAGGTCGGTTCACGGTGTGCAGCAACTGGATCCCGCGACCGCGTCAACTGCTCACGCTGATTTCCGACTCCCGCGTCACCTCGGCGCGCGACTGCTCACGTCTGGCAGCGAGCCGCCCATGCAACTCCGCATCATCAATGGCGAGTATCTGCGCCGCCAGCAGCCCAGCATTCGTTGCGCCAGACTCTCCGATCGCCACCGTGGCAACCGGCACGCCGCGTGGCATCTGCACGATGGCAAGCAGGGAGTCAAGCCCTGACAGCGCGCTGGACTTCACTGGCACGCCGATCACTGGCAAGGTAGTGTGTGCTGCGACCATGCCCGGCAGGTGCGCCGCGCCGCCTGCGCCTGCGATGATGACCTTCATGCCGCGTCCACGAGCTGACTTGGCGTACTCTGCCATCATGTCCGGCGTGCGGTGCGCCGAGACGATGCGAACCTCGTGCGGCACGCCCAACTCGCCGAGTACATCCGCCGCCAGCTGCATCGTCGGCAAGTCAGACGTGCTACCCATGATCACACCTACTTGCGGTCCGGAAGTCATATCAAGTGCTGGTGCTACTGGGTTCTTGCGCGAAACTGCGTTGGGCGATGCGATGTGAAAGCCCGTCAACTTCTAATCCTACAAGGATAGCGCAATTGTCCGACCTGCGTCTGACACGGTACCCTTGCATAAGCGCGCCTTGTGCTACAGAATCGTATTAGGTACACACGGCGCGTGCGCTGCCAACGACCGCAGTGCAACGCGACATTGCGACACTGAACGCGACCAAATCACAACGCAAACCGAAAGGAACCAGCATGACCACGGACGACGCCATCACGAATCCAGAACTTGAGCCGCACTCGCGGGCGATGGTCGTAGTTGCACACCCGGATGACGCCGATTGGGGATGCTCCGGCAGCGCGGCTAAGTGGGCAAGGCTCGGATGGGAAGTCGTATATGTGTTATGCACCGATGGCAGCAAGGGAACTGAAGATCGCTCGCTGACTGGCGCCCAACTCTCCGCCATCCGTCACGAAGAGCAGATTGAAGCCGGGCGAATCCTGGGACTCAAGACTGTTGAGTTCCTAGACTTTCCTGACGGATACCTGGAGCCGACGATCGAGTTGCGTCGTGAGATCGTGAGGATGATCCGCAAGCACCGGCCGCACATTCTGTTGACGACCAACCCGCAACGCGAGCTCAGCTCGCAGGGTTACATCGGACACCCCGATCACTTCGCCGCGGGCGAGGCCACCCTCTCAGCCGTATTCCCGTCAGCACGCGATCACCTCTGGGACACTGACATGTTGGCAGAAGGTCTGGACTCCTGGAAGGTGCACCAGGTATGGGTGATGATGTTTGATAGGGCGGCAGACTACTACCACCCGTTAGAGGAACAAGACGTGGAGCGTTCCATTCAGGCGCTGCTAGCACACAAGAGCCAGTTGGACCAACCCGACAAGGTGCCAGGTTGGATGCGGAAGTGGCGCTCCGAGCTCGGCAAGAAGGCGGACACGCAGTTCGCCGAGTCGTTCAAGAAGTTCGACTTGGTAACGCCGTTCGACCCGGACGCTGTTGTGGAGTCCTCCGAGGATTAAGTCTCGGGAACGGTGTGACACAAAGCGATCGAAAGCGGCGCGACATGATATGATGTTCACATGACAGATAGCATCTTCACGCAATCACAGCTATTCGCACTTGTGGTCGGTGCCACGCTCGCGGTTATCGCTGGAACGGCAGTTTGGCTCTTGCGCCACACTATAATCCAGCTGACACGCCGCGACGACAGGCAGGACCAGAGGATGGATCAAATGACAGCAGAAAACGGAGCATTAACAGAGAGGTTGGTCGAAACCGAAAAGATGCTGCTGACCGTCTTGCAAAAGCACGACGCGTTACAGAAGCAAGTCGACACCGGATTCAACCGTTTTGAGAAGGACATCGACAGAGTCTTCAATCAGCTGACATCCTCCGTCGCAGAGATGAACTCCGCTGTAGCTGGGATGAACTCCGCTGTAGCTGGGATGACATCCGCTGTAGCAGACTTGCGAGTGAGCGTCAGCACGACCCCCAACGAATTCGCCGAGATGATCGAACGCCTGCGCGCGAGGCTGGACGCACAGGAACAGAGCTAGCGGCGCACATACGGAATCCTTTTCAAACCGCCGTAGCGTTGCTTGACGGAGAGGACGGAGACCTAATGGCAACAGAAAACGGAGAGTCAACAGAGAGGTTGGTCGAAACCGAAAAGATGTTGCTGGCCGTCTTACTCCAACACGACGCGTTTCAGAAGCAAGTCGATACTGGATTCAATCGTTTCGAGAAGGACATTGACAGAGCCTTCAATCAGCTGAAATCCGCCGTCGCAGAGCTGAGATCCACTGTGGCAGACTTACGAATGAGCATCAGCCCGACTCCCAACGAATTCGCCGAGATGATCGAACGCCTACGCGCAAGGATCGACGCAGAAGAACGAAGCTAGCGGCGCACGTACGGAATCCCTTCCGAATCACCGTAGCGTTACTTCACGAAGAGGAAAGAAAACTCTGAGGCATCGGAGCGGCTCCCCGCCACGATCGATTCGCTAACCGCCGCACCCGCTAACTAACCCTACCCAGTCGCTGTGGCTCCCTTACCACTCGCCGCGCAACCGCGCTGCCCATAACTCCCCATACGCGCGCATCACCGACTCCGAGACACGCGCCGGGGCAGTCCCTCCCGCAACATCGCGCATCGCCACTGACCTCATCGCTGTCAACAGAGGCAGCCCTTCATCGCTGTCCAGTTCGGATAGCACGTGCGCCTTGACCCGGGAATACGCCTCGCGGAACGGAACGCCGTCCTTGCGTACTAGCCTATCCGCAACGTCGGTCGCCAACAGCGCGGGGTCAGCTGCCGCCTCAGACGCACGCGACACATCTACGACCATCTCGGACACCATGCCAGCACACGCTTCCAGTGCGGACTGCACGGTATCAGCAGCGTCCATCAGCTGCTGCTTGTCTTCCTGCAGGTCGCGGTTGTACGTCATCGGTAGACCCTTCAGCGTCATCAGCATCGACACTAGCGCACCCGTCAGCCGTCCCGATTTACCGCGCACCAGCTCAGCATAGTCGGGATTGCGCTTCTGCGGCATCATGCTGGAACCCGTTGAGTAGCTGGCGCTCAAACTCACAAATCCGAACTCTTGCGAAGACCAGATCACGATGTCTTCCGCCAAGCGAGACAGATGGACACCAGTCTTCGCCGCGGCGAACAGTTGATCAAGCACGAAGTCGCGGTCTGATACCGCGTCCATGGAGTTGCGGCTCATACGCGTGAAGCCCAGCTCGCGCGCGACGTACTCGCGGTCGATCTCGTAGGTCGTACCTGCCAACGCGCCGCTACCCAATGGGCAGCAGTCCGCACTATCACGCGCTGACGCAAATGCATCCGCATCGCGCCCGAACATCTCGTAGTATGCCATCATGACATGGCCGAACACGATAGGTTGCGCGCGTTGAAGGTGCGTGTAGCCGGGTATTAACGTTGCGCGGTGCGTTTCGGCTTGGTCTAGCAGGGCGCGTTGCAGTCGGCGGCATGCTGCTAGGCTCTCGCCGGCACGACGCATCGTGTAGAGGCGGAAATCCGTGGCAACCTGATCGTTGCGCGACCGCGCAGTGTGCAACTTACCGGCAACATCACCGATCAGCTCGTAGAGGCGCGCCTCGACATTCATGTGAATGTCCTCGAGGTCAGGCCGCCAAGCGAATGTGTCGTCCGCAATCTCGGCTCGGATCGTTGCCAGGCCCTCAACGATCGCGTCCGCATCCGACTGCGGGATGATCGACTGCCTGCCGAGCATCTTGGCGTGTGCAATCGACGCAGCTATGTCCTCCCGGTACATCCGACGGTCAACCGCCAGTGACGACGTGAAATCGGACGCGAGGTGCGAGCCGCGCACAGAGGCAGTTT
Source organism: Dehalococcoidia bacterium (assembly GCA_965200145.1). Taxonomy (GTDB): domain Bacteria; phylum Chloroflexota; class Dehalococcoidia; order Lucifugimonadales; family Lucifugimonadaceae; genus CBDATG01. The sequence continues at coordinate 322,390 of CBDATG010000003.1, read as the reverse complement.
CAGCCGTCGGCGTTTTATCTGTTGGCGATGGTGTAGTCATGGCGGACGGTGATACAGCGACAGCAGCTAGCGGCTGACGCTGTAATCCAACCCGGCAGTGCCGAGGCGCTGATCTCAAGTATTTCCAACACTGCAGGGCGCGTCGCGCAACACGCCCTACAGTGCCGCGTTAGTCAGGTAACGCAGCTTACTCGTCGTCGAAGCCTACTGTCGTCGGCTCGTCCGTTTCGGAAGCCGCGAAGAACGTCTGGGTGATGGACATCAGGTCTTCCGACTCGGGTTCGTAATCGTCATCGCCGCTGAAGCCGATCGCAGTGCCAGAGCCAGGTTCCGCCGCGAACTGCGCTAGGTCTGCGGCCGGATACGCCTGGTCATCATCTTCTGCCACGGCCTTCAGTGCCGATTCGAAGTCGATATCCAGGTCTGCGCTGGATATCTGCTCCTGCCCGTAAGTCGGCGGCAAACCGAGTATCTCCAAACCCTCCGGAGACTTGTCCAGACGAGCGGGAATCATGCGACCGATGATCACGTTCTCCTTCAAGCCGTTCAACTTGTCAACGCTGCCACGCAATGCCGCCTCGGTCAAGACGCGCTCTGTCTCCTGGAACGACGCCCTAGCCAAGAATGACTGGGACATGAGCGCGACCCTGCTGATGCCCAGCAAGACCGGCTTCGCTTCGGCAACCGTGCCGCTCTGTTGAGTAATCTCTTCGTTGATCTCTTCGAACTCGCGCCGCTCGACAACGTCATCGATTAGCAGGTTCGTGTCGCCGGCGCTAACGATCTTGACCTTCGAGAGCATCTGCCTAACGATCACCTCGAAGTGCTTGTCGTGCACCTTGACACCCTGCGAACGATAGACGCGCTGCGCCTCGTCAACGAGGTAGTTGCGCACCGCAGGAATGCCCTGCGTCTCAAGGATGTCATGCGGATTACGCTGACCGCCAGTCAACTGAGAGCCCGGCTCTACCGTCTGACCGTTAGCAACCAAGATCTCGCTGTTCAACGGTGCCGGATAAGCCTTCTCGTCCAGCTCTTCCCACTCAACCGTCAACGAGTCGCCATCGATGCTGGCAGTACCCGTATACTGCGACAACAGAACTTCCTGGGCCTCCAGCTCGCCGGCGTCGTTCGTCAAGGACTTCCTGCCACGCGCTGTCAGCTCGGCAATCTTGGTTCCTGCGTCTACCCAGTCACCGTTCTTCACCGTCTTCTTGTAGCCATCAGCTATCTGCACGGTCTCGGAGTAGGTCTTAGACGCGTTAACGACGATCACCTCGCCGCCGGCATCATCACGCCGCTCTATCGTGCCGGCGATCTCTGACAGTATCGCGGGCGACTTCGGAACGCGCGCCTCGAACAGCTCTTGGACGCGGGGCAAACCCGTCGTGATGTCGCGGTCGGTAGCGGTTCCGCCAGTGTGGAAGTTCCGCATCGTCAGCTGCGTGCCCGGCTCGCCAATCGACTGCGCCGCAACGATGCCGACCGCCTCGCCCAAGATAGACGGCCGGTTGTTGGCAAGCATCTCGCCGTAGCACTTCGAGCAGACACCGCGCGGCAGTGTGCAACCTACGCTAGAGCGCATCTCAACCTCTTCCAGAGATGATGCTTCAATCCGCGCTGCCAAACGGGCCTGCACCAAGTCGTTCGTCGTCGCAAGCACTTCGCCAGTGTCGGGATCGACGATGTCGCGCACTGGGTACCTGCCCGCGATGCGCTCCTTGAACGGGACGTTCAGCTCCTCCGACGAATCCTTGGTGATCGTGATGCCGACGTTGGCACCGCAATCCTTGGCGTTGATGATCACATCCTGCGCGGCATCTGACATCCTACGCGTAAGGTATCCCGCCTCGGCAGTCTTAAGTGCAGTGTCGGTCAGTGCCTTCCTCGATCCGTGTGTTGACGCGAAGTATTCGTGGACGGTGAGCCCTTCCGACAAGCTGGAGACCACCGGAGTCTCGATGATGTTCGCTTGCGTCGTCCACTGCTTGTTCGGTGCGGTCATCAAGCCACGCATACCAGACATCTGGCGGATCTGCTGCAAGTTGCCCTTCGCACCGGAATCGGACATGGCGAATACGCCGTTGTACTCCTCAAGGTGCTCTTTGACAGCCTCCGTCACGGCATCCGACACCTCAATCCAAGAGTCGATCGTCGCTTGGTGGCGTTCCTCTTCCGTGATCAATCCATCGTTGAACTGTTCGTTCAAGGTGTTCGCCGTAGCCTGTCCCTCCCGTATCAGCGCATCCTTCATTGGCGGCGGAACAGCATCCTTGATCGCGATCGTCGTGCCAGAGCGCATTGCATACTCAAACCCGAGCGCCTTCATCGCGTCCAGCATCTCGGCGGTGGCTTCGTGACGATGCATATCGAAGCACTTGCGCACTATCTCCTCAACATCGTCTTCCCGCAGGATGCAGTTGTAGTAGCCCATGTCCGACGGAAGTATGTCGTTGAAGATGACTCGGCCGGCGGTCGACCTGACCCACGCATACGGCTCCTGAATCGTCTCAGACTCACCGACGGCGGAATGCACCAGCGTGCCGCCCTCCATTCGGATGTAGACCGGCTCACGAAGGCCTAGGACGCCAGCCTGGTGAGCCTGGAGTGTCTCAGCACGGTTTCGATAGAAACGCATTTTCGAAGCGTCGCCGTTAGACTCAGCATCGGGCATCGAGTCCAGCACATCGTGTTGCAGCTCTGGGCCCGTGAGGAAGTAGGTGCCCAGGAGCATGTCCAGCGAGGGAGTGACTATCGGTGCGCCTGATCGCGGTGCCAGCATGTTGCGCGTGCTGAGCATCAGCCTCTCCGCCTCGCGCTTGGAACCCTCCGACAGCGGAACGTGAACCGCCATCTGGTCGCCATCGAAGTCGGCGTTGAAGGCGGTGCAGACCAACGGGTGCAGCTGGATGGAAGAACCCTCCACCAAACGCGGGTAGAAGGCCTGGATGCCTAGACGGTGTAGCGTAGGTGCGCGGTTCAGCAACACGGGATGCCCGTTGACAACGTGTTCCACTGCGTCCCACACTGTCGCGTCCGCCTCTTCGGTCCGACGCTTTGCCGTCTTGATGTTGTGAGCGTGTCCGTCTGCCATCAGCTTGTGCATTACGAACGGCTTGAACAGCTCCAGCGCCATCTGCTTGGGCAGACCGCACTCGTTCAGCTTCAAGTCCGGACCGGAGATGATCACAGACCGACCGCTGAAGTCGACTCGCTTTCCGAGCAGGTTCTGGCGGAACCGACCCTGTTTGCCACGTAGCAGGTCGGTGAGCGACTTCAACTTGTGGTTGTGCCTGCCCATGATCGGGCGGCCACGCCTGCCGTTGTCGATTAGGGCGTCCACGGCTTCCTGCAACATCCGCCGCTCGTTTCGCAGGATGATCTGCGGGGCAGAAAGCTTCTTCAGGTGCTTGAGTCGGTTGTTGCGGTTTATCACCCGGCGATACAGGTCATTCAGATCGCTGGTGGCGTAGCGACCGCCATCGAGCTGCACCATCGGGTGCAACTCCGGCGGCAACACCGGCAGGACGGTCATCACCATCCACTCCGGCCTGTTACCGCTTGTGATGAACGCCTCGATCACGCTCAAACGCTTGATCGCTTTGGTACGTTTCTGACCCGACGACTCGCGAATGCGTGTCGTGAGCTCTTCCTTGATCTCCGGCAGATTGGTCACCTCGAGTAGCTTCCGGACGGCGTCCGCGCCCATGCCCGCTTGAAACACATCGCCGAACTCGTCCTTCAGGTCGTGGTAACGCGTCTCGTTCAGCGTCATCTTCACGTGGATGTCTTCAAGACGCTCAACCTTGGCATCTAAATCTGCCTCGAATAGGACGCGCATGTATCCCATCTTCAGATCGATGATCTGCTCTATGCTTGCCTTTGGCCGCGGCTGGGGCTCCTCTTCGGTCGTGTCGACTCGCTCTCGCAGCTCGTTTACGTACATGATCAGACGCGAGAGGAAGTCGTCCGCGCCGCCTTGCATCACCTCCAACTGGCGCTCTTCCTCAATGCGCTCCAGCTCCTGCACTCGGTAAAGTTCGTACGTCTCAAGCGCCCTTTGACGCTCCTCTTCGTTGACGCTGGTCACGATGTAGGACGAGAAGTACAGCACCTTTTCCAGCTCGCGCGGCGCGATGTCCAGCACCATGCTCATGCGCGATGGTGTGCCCTTAGCGAACCAGATGTGCGCGACGGGGTCTGCCAGCTCGATGTGCCCCTGGCGTTCTCGCCGCACGTTTGAGCGGGTGACCTCAACACCGCAAGACTCGCATGTGAAGCTCTGACGCTTCGGACGATCGCGGTGACGCTTGTACTTGCCGCAGTAGCACTCGAAGTCGCGAACCGGACCGAAGATCCGCTCGCAGAATAGACCGTCCTTCTCAGGCTTCTGCGTGCGATAATTGATCGTCTCCGCCTTCAAGACCTCGCCGTGAGACCAGCTCCTGATGTGAGTCGGTGATGCCAGAGAGATCTTGACAGAGCTGAACTTCTTCTGCGTCGTCGTCGGTATCTGATGCGATGCCGGTACTATTGGTGTGAACGCCATGTGCTTGTCTGCCCCCTTGTTACGAATGTTGTTCGCTTAATGCGATCGGTAGTAGGTCTGCGTCGGTGATGTTAGTGATTGGCGCGCCCTGTTCCTTATGGCGAACCGTTGCCAGGGTCGCCGTCGCCATTCCGGGCATCGGTTTCACCTTCGTCTTCGTCAGGTGCCAGGCCGAACAGCGACTCCAAGTCGTCCGGCATAGGTGGCGCAGGCAGCTCCGCCTCGGAATCGAGCACGTCTATGCCGTTCGGTCCGCCGGTTGATTCCGAGACAGGCTCCACAGCCGCAAAGCCGCCAGAGCCAAGGGCCGGACTGAACTCGGTGCCGTCCGATTCAACGCGCGTCTCCTCTGACAACCAGATGGCGAGACCGAGTCCTTGCAACTCCTTGACCAACACGTTGAACGACTCTGGTGTGTCGGCAGAGGTAACCGGCTCGCCTTTAACGATCGCCTCGTACGCGAGAACGCGTCCTCGGGTATCGTCGCTCTTGATGGTCAACATCTCTTGCAATGTGTGCGGTGCAGAGTATGCCTCTAGCGCCCATACTTCCATCTCGCCGAATCTCTGCCCACCGAACTGCGCCTTACCGCCGAGCGGTTGCTGAGTGATCAGCGAGTACGGACCAGTCGACCGGGCGTGGATCTTGTCCTCTGCCAGGTGGCTCAGCTTCATCATGTAGATGTTGCCTACTGTCACTGGGCGCTCGAACTTCTCTCCCGTCCTGCCATCTGTGAGCATCTGCTTGCCTAGTACCGGCGCTGCCTTGCTCTCCTCGCGGTCTATCCGACGGGCAAGATCAAACAGGTCGTAACGACTCATCGCATCGATGGCCTTTGCGGTGACACCAGACGCATTCTCTTTCAGCCACACCCTGAGGCACGCCTCGCTAGCAACACCCCGCGTCTTTTCGTCCCACATCTCGTGGTAGTTGAGCCCGCGTTCCTTCAGCCAAGCGGACACAACGGCTTCGTCAAAGCGTTGATCGTCCAGCGACTTGGCTTCAATCGCTCCGGACGCCGAGACGAACCAAGCGCGTGCTATGAGGTCCTCGATCACGACATCAGTCGCGCTGTCAAACACTGGCGTGTTGTATTTATCGCCCAACGCCCGTGCTGCCCAGCCCAAGTGTGTCTCCAGCAGCTGTCCGAGGTTCATGCGCGATGGAACTCCGATCGGGTTCAACACGATGTCCAGCGGGGTGCCGTCTTCCATGTGCGGCATATCCTCTCGCGGCAACACCATCGCCACGACGCCTTTGTTGCCGTGCCGCCCTGCCATCTTGTCGCCTTCGGTAATCTTGCGTGAGTGCGCGAACCAGACGCGAACCATCTTGGTTACACCCGGTGGCAGCTCCCGGTCTTCATCCTCCTCGCGGTCGACCACTGAGACTTTGATGACCTTGCCTTTCTCACCGTGGCGCGCCTTGAGGCTAGTGTCTTTCACATCGCGGGCTTTCTCGCCGAAGATGGCGCGCAACAGCTTCTCCTCAGCCGTCAGCTCTGTCTCACCCTTCGGAGATATCTTGCCAACCAAGATGTCGCCAGGCTTAATCCAGGTGCCCTCGACGACGATGCCGTTTTCGTCCAGATTGGCAAGGTTCGATTCGCCGACATTGGGAATATCGCGCGTTATCTCTTCCGGGCCTAGCTTCGTCTCTCGGGCCTCGATCTCACGCTTTTCGATGTGGATCGATGTGTAGCGGTCTTCCTTTACGAGGTCTTCGTTTAGGATGATGGCATCTTCAAAGTTGCCGCCGCCCCAGCTCATGAATCCCACGAGCAGATTCTGCCCGAGCGCCAACTTGCCACCGTCGGTAGAAGACGAGTCTGCGAGCGGGTCGCCAGCGTTGACCATCTGTCCCTTCTTCACGATGGGGTGCTGATCGAAGCACGTCGACTGGTTTGAACGCGCGAACTTCACCAATGGAAAACGGCGCAACTCGCCGTCATCCGTCATAATCTCAATTGCCTCAGCTGTCGCACTGGTAACGATGCCGGCCGCATCCGCCAGCGCAACCTGCCCCGAATCCTTGGCAGCCCGCTCCTCCAGACCCGTGCCCACTACGGGCGCCTGCGGCAGTATCAGCGGCACACCTTGGCGTTGCATGTTTGAACCCATCAGCGCGCGCGTGGCATCGTCGTGCTCCAGAAACGGGATCAAACCGGTGGACACCGACACTGTCTGCGCGGGCGATGCGTCGATGTAGTCAACTTCGTGCGCCGGGGCCTTTATGTAGCGTTCTTCGCTCGCACGGCAACGCACCTCAGGGGGAAGACGGAGCAGCTCGTCAATGACGGTCCCGGCCTCTCCGATGAGCTTGTCAGACTCTTCGTGGGCGTCGAGGTACACAACATCATCGTCGTCATCGGTGATGTACGGCTCCACCTCTAGCTGTTGTTCACCCAGACGGTGCAACGTCTTGTAAAGCTTTTCGTCAATCACTGTCCCAGCGTACGCGCGAGTCCTGCCCCGGGACTTCTCCGTGACTTCCTTTGTCAAAGTCCTGCCGATGATCTTCTCCTTTTCGATCTTGTTCGATATCGTCTTCCTGACTTTCCTGTAAGGCGTCTCGATGAAGCCGTGCTCGTTGACCTTAGCGAATGTCGCAAGTGAACCGAGCAGCCCGATGTTTGGACCTTCAGGCGTCTCTATTGGGCAGATGCGTCCATAGTGCGAGTGGTGCACGTCTCGGACATCGAAACCCGCCCTGTCGCGCGTGAGACCGCCTGGTCCCAGCGCGGAGAGCCTGCGCTTGTGCGTCAGCTCCGACAGCGGATTCGTTTGGTCCATGAACTGCGACAGCTGCGAGCCGCCGAAGAACTCCTTCAACGCCGCGGCGATCGGGCGGATGTTGATCAACGCCGCTGGCGTCGTCTCCGCCGGATGCGTTGTCATCCTGTCCTTGACTACCCGCTCCATCCGCATAAAACCAGTGTGCAGCTGGTTCTTGATCAGCTCACCTACCGTACGCACACGCCGGTTCTTGAGGTTGTCGATGTCGTCAGGCTGTACCTCGTCGCGGTTGACAGCGATCAGGCGACGGACTAGGCGCACCGCGTCCCACTTCGTCAGCGTCCTGATGCGCGGATTGACATTCAGACCGAGAGACTGATTCAGCTTGTGCCGACCTACCTCGCCCAAGTCGTAGCGTTTCGGCTGGAAGAACGTCAGGTCGATCAGGTCCTGCGCACCCTTCGCAGTCGGCAGCTCGCCCGGTCGTAAACGCTTGTGCAGCTCCTTGAGAGCCGATTCCTCATCATGCGACCCTGGGTCTCGCAGCCAGGTGTCCTCAACGAACGAGCGTTGAAGGTGTACTTCCTCCTTCTTCGGCTCTGGGAACAGCACTTTGAAGATGTCGAGGGAGTCCCAAGCGTTCACTCCCCAGGGCTCGGTCCACTGTGCGATGCCCATCGTCTCGCAAACCTGCAACAGCTCGTTGTAGGCCTTCTGGCGAGATGCCTCATCGCCATACCAGTCCGCACCGCACATTCGATGCACGTTCCAGCCCTCTTCGGCAAGCAGTTCGTAGCGTCCTTCGTCGGCAGCTTCGGCATCCGAATTAACCGACGGGTCCTGGTCAAACATCACGATCAGCTCGGTTCCATCGTTACCGAAGACGGCGACATCGCCCGCGAGCCGGACGTCAGGTACCACTTGGTCTCTCGGATTCAGGTCGACTCGCGGCGCGGCGCGGTAACCGTCGTTGCTCAGCTGTTCATACAGCTCGCGTTGCATGTCGTTCTCGAAGCGTTCACTGTGATCGAGCCCCAGGTACCGGTCCGCCAGCGTCCCGTCGCATACGGTCGACATGGCGCGCAACAACGAAGTGATCGTTATCTTGCGCTTCCGGTCTACCTTGGCGAAGAGCCCATCACGGTTGTTGGTTTCCAGCTCTACCCATGCGCCGTTGTACGGGATGAGCTTCGCCGATCCCAGCCGATTGCCTGTTGCGTTGTCAGCCGTGGCGCTGTAGTATGCGCCTGGCGACCTGACCAACTGGGATATCACCACTCGCTCAGCACCGTTGATGATGAACGTACCGTTACGAGTCATGAGCGGGATATCGCCGAAGAAGATCATCTGCTCCTTGCTCTCGTCGATGCCTTCCTTCCTGACCTTCAGGTCCACCGTCACGTGCAGCGGTACGCTATACGTGATCTCACGTTCCATGCACTCGGCCTCGTTGTACGGCGGGTCCAGAAGCTCAAACCCGGTGAACGACATCTCGAACCGCTCGCCGGTGAAATCCTTGATCGGCGATGCCTCTTCCAGCAGCGCCGATAAGCCCTCATTGAGCAGCCACTCGAACGACCTCCGCTGCACATCGATCAGATCAGGTATGTCAAACGCAACATCCGTCCGCCCAAGGTTCCGGTGACCGTTGGAACCGTTGACTTCGGATGCTGTTACACTTGCGGCGAGTGCCATTTGATGCTCCTAGTTTCGTTGGTGTTGTAGTGGCGAGAAAAAAGCGAAAAACGTAAATAGCCCGAAACGCCGTTAAGGACGGCCGTTGGGCAGGTGCGCAGACTGTCGGATTAGACGACAGCGTTCCTGTCGCATCTTCGGGATGTGCGACGGGCGCGCGCGTGCAAACAGCTCGCGTAACGCAGCCCGAGCTTGAGGGTAGACAGTTGAATTGCGCCTTGAAGACGAATAGCAGACACTTCGACAGACTTCAAGATAACACTTTTTTCGCGCATTGTCAAGTGGTATTCGCCAAGTTCTCGAGAAAAATCTGAATCGCCTTGCGGGTTGCTAGAATCAAGCCCAGCAGAACCGTCAGTTTTCCCAGTCAACACCATGCAACACGTCGCAGATCCCGGGACGGCCCGAGTCCAACTGGCAGTCAAGCGCATGACATGCGCCGCGTGCGTCAACACGGTCACAACGGCGCTGGAGTCCGTGCCGGGCGTGGTGCGCGCAGACGTATCCCTGGTGTTGGAATCTGCCAACGTCGTCTATCGCGAAGGGGAGCTGACGCCGAGCGAGCTGTCAAACGCCGTCGCCCAGGCGGGATACGCGGCAATGACCATCGAGCCGTCCGCCGAACTCGACTCGCGAGCGGAAACAGACCAGTCAGACAGTGCGAACCAGCTACTGACCCGCGCGCTCTTGAGCATCGCCGCCGCTGTGGCAATCATGGCCGCCATGTGGACCCTAGCCGCGTCCGGGCTCGACGAAGGATTTGCAATCGCACTCAACATCGCGGCTTGGGCAGTTGCGACGCCGGTGATGGTCTGGGTCGGTGGCAGTTTCTACCGAGGTGCATGGGCGGCGGCGAAGCGCAAGACTTCCAACATGGATACCCTGATTGCCGTCGGTGTGTCCGCCGCTTACTGCTACAGCGCGGCCGTCACCGTGGCCCAGATCTGGACTGGCAACGCGAACGTCATCGGAGATGTTGCGACCACTGACGGCAACACTTACTTCGAGGTTGCGGCGGCAATCATCGGGCTGGTCACGCTTGGCAGGTGGATGGAGGCGAATACTCGGCGCAAGTCATCGGAAGCGGTCAAGCGACTCGTTGAGATGCGCCCGCAGGTTGCCACCGTAGAAATTGATGGAGGACGTGTTGAGGTGCCGATTGACCAAGTCAGCCTCGGCGACATAGTGCTAGTCAGGACGGGTGAGCGTTTTGCTGTGGACGGCATCATCGACAGCGGCACATGCGAAGTCGATGAATCGATGCTCACTGGGGAATCAGTCCCTGCCGTCAAGTCCGCCGGAGATGCGGTATACGCCGGCACGGTGTCTGTCAACGGCGCAGTTCGCGTCACCGCAAAGGCAGTGGGAGACGAGACTCTGCTCTCAGACATAACCCGTCATGTCGCCAGTGCGCTCACATCTCGCGCACCCGTAGAGCGCCTGGTTGACACGATAACTCGCTACTTCGTGCCTGCTATTTTGGGTATCGCAATCTTGACCTTCGCGCTGTGGCTCGTGTTGGGACCGCAACCTAGCTTGCCGTCTGCCATCATCGCCGCGACGACCGTGCTCGTCATCTCCTGCCCCTGCGCGCTGGGTCTAGCAACCCCGGCAGCCGTCGTCGCCGGTATCGGACGCGCGTCAGAGATGGGCGCGTTGATCCGCAACGCCGAGGCGCTGGAACGACTCACTGCTACGGACACCGCCATCTTTGACAAAACCGGCACGATTACGGATGGCAAAATGCAGCTGGTAGCGACACATGTACAGCGCGGCACAGGTATTGGGCGCGATCAGGCATTGGCACTCGCCGCCAGCGTCGAGAGCCAATCAGAGCATCCCGTAGGCAAAGCCATCGTTGACCATGCCAACCGCCGAGGTATTGCCACCCTAGCGTGCCAGGACTTTCAGAATCAGCCCGGAGTGGGAGTCTCGGGACGTGTAGACGGTAGACACGTCGCGGTTTCTCGCGCCCGGAGTGCGTCAACTGCCGCCGCTGACCTACCGGAATCACTGTCGGCAGCCGTTGACCAGACGCAACGCGATGCCCAGACCGCTGTGCTGGTCACAGTTGACGCAGCGCCAGTGGCAATCATCGCGCTCGCCGACAGCGTCCGCGAAGGCGCGCACGATGCCATCGCAGAGCTCAAGGCGATGGGCGTGCAAGCGCATCTGCTGACCGGTGACAGCGCAGATGTCGCCAAATCGGTCGCCAAAGCCGTTGGCGTAGATGCCGCTTGGGCAGAGGTATCACCGACCGGTAAATCTGCCACCGTGCAACGGCTACGCGATCAGGGGCGAACCGTCGCAATGGTTGGCGATGGCATCAACGACGGACCGGCACTCGCAACAGCAGATGTCGGCATCGCAATGGGTGCAGGCACAGATGTCGCGATCGAGGCGGCGGATGTCGCCTTGTTGTCCAACGACTTATCCGCCGTGCCGCGGGTCATACGCCTCGCGCGCGCCACAGTGCGAACCATCCGCACCAACCTAGCTTGGGCATTCGGGTACAACCTGCTACTGGTTCCCATCGCGGCGGGAGTGCTAATTCCAGTGTTCGCCGAGTCTTCAGCTCCTGCCATATTGCGGCCTGTCATGTCCGCGGAAGGTACGCTCAACCCTATCGCCGCGGCCGCCGCGATGGCACTCTCATCCCTCTCAGTTTCGCTGAATGCCCTGCGTCTTCGCAGATTCCGGTGACGGACACACACGTCACGGGATAGAATTGCATCTATGCCTAGCAAAGAGCCAGCCCGCGACCTCGCGATCGTCTACACGCACCCAACGTGCGGCTACTGCGATCTATTGAAGGACGACCTGCGCGCCAACAGCGTCGCATACGAAGAGGTCGACGTCTCAAAGCATCCTGACAAGTGGGACGAGGTCGAGAGACTGTCCGGCGGTGACAGGATCACGCCAGTGATGGTGACGGCGGACGGCGACGTTGAGATCGGTTACAAGGGCATCGGTTGCAACTACAGCTGATACGCCACTGATGCTGTCAACCGTTCGCACTTCAGGTCTCCAAGATATCCAACACGAAGCAAGGACGGAGGGTCCCTAGCATTGCTGACGATACTTCCTGACGGTGCGGACGAGTATGCCGTGCAACACACCACGGTGCCGCATCCTGTCTTCGCCGACATAGCCAGGGATGCCCGCGAAAAGACCGGTGCCAGCGGCATGATGTCCGGTCCCACCGTCGGCTACTTCCTAAACAATCTCGTCGCCATAACTGGTGCGCGGCGTGTGCTGGAGGTCGGCACCTTCGTCGGTTACAGCGCGCTGATGATGGCACAAGCGTTGCCTGACGACGGCGAGCTGGTAACATGCGATGTTAGCGAGGAGTTCACCGCAATCGCACGAAAGCACTGGGCACGACATCCCGCAGGAAGCAAGATCGACCTGCGACTCGCTCCCGCCGTCGATACCATCAAGTCGCTCAAACCGGAGTTCGACGTGGTATTCATAGATGCCGACAAGGTCAACTACTCGAACTACTACGAGCTCGCGCTAGGACTGCTCTCCAAGCGCGGTGTCATAGTGTGCGACAACGTCCTGTGGGGCGGCAGAGTCCTGGGAGATGAACTCCCTGCCGAAGAGCCGGAGTCCGGCGCAACCGTCAGCATCCGTTCCCTTAACGACCTGGTGCAGGCAGATGACCGAGTGGTCAATGTGATGCTCACTGTCCGCGATGGCCTGATGATGATCAGACGCGCTGATGCCACCGCGTAGCCTCGCCAGATGCGGGCTCGTCGCTGTCCAATCGCCCAGTCCCGTTGAGTCGCCTCCGCTGTCAGTTGCATCACCACCGCGATAATCACTTCCGCGCCACGACGCAGCTCGCGATGAAGACACTGTTCTCACACACCCTGCGATTCGCGCTACTGTCAACAGCCGTCGTAGCAGTCGCGCTCGTTTCCGCAACGGCGAGCGTGACCGCAAACGCACAGCCGCTGACGATGACCACAGGTCCGTACATCGTAGCGGCGGACGAAGTGGCGGGACCATACCGCCTGACAGTGCATCAATCCCCCGAACGCGTCATCGTTGGCACACTCACGTATGCGGTGCAGGTCAGACTCGCGAGCGACGACTCGTTCGTTGATGATGCCATAGTGCGTGTCTACGGCACCCCTGCCGATCGCGGCGAGCGTCAAGTCGCGCCCGCGCTCAACACTCCCGCCGAACCGGAGTACTACCTAGGCAGGATGGAAGTGGAAGAGCACGGAGTATGGGCGATAGACATCGTCATAGAGCATCCCGTACACGGCTACGCCAGCACCGCTCTAGCGCTGGAGATATTCGAACGCTCACGCGGCGGCAGCAACCTGGTGCTAGGTACCACGCTCTGGGTGCTGGTATCAATAGCATTCATCGGCGCGGTGGCATACCTGCTATACGCCGCACGACGCAACCGCCAGCGAATCAGGACTCACATGGATACACAGGATATGGCAGGATAAAAATTAACATATTCTGCTTATCTTGTGTATCCCTGTTAATTTCATGTATAATTCGCGAACCGTCGACATGCTCACGACCAGGAACATTGACATGACATATACCGCGCAGCCAGCCTTTCGAGACCGCTACACCCCCCCCCGTTTTCGTACATTATTGCTATATAGTAGTGCGATAATGGCTCTTGTCGGCATCTTGCTGGCGTCCAACTTCCTCTACGCATCTGCGCAGACTGTAACTTCATACGACATCTGCACACGCACGACCATCGTCGCAACCAAGATCGTAGAACACCTGCGGACGCAGCAACCTACCATCTACGGCACCGCCGGCGACCACAGCAGCGGCTCGTACACCCCCGGCGCATTTGGTTGCGCTACTGGCGAGACCGCCGTCGTCTCCGCAACTAACCTGAAAGCACACACGAGTTTCACAACGTGGGCAACTGCACTCGACGTTCCTTCAGCATCATACAAACGCGGCGACTTCGCAGGACTAAACGACAACCTCTGGATACACAACAACAGCGCACAAGCTTCCACGCTGCCTTCCCGACTCTTTGAAGGTGTGTCACTCAGACACATCAACTCCTGGGGCGCAAGATACACGTCCCTACCGGCAGACCTCTTTGCGGGTGCAGCCACATCTACGAGATTTGACCTGGTGCTAGGCAGTACGCTTCTCACCCACGAAGGCCTGCCATACAACATCTTCGACGGCATCCCGCAACTCAATCAGTTGAACCTGATGCAAACCGATATCGCACACATCAACACACGATGGTTCGAGAGCACTAAGATCGGCGATGCCAACGGCCGACTCCTCCTCTCACAATCGAGGATCGACACATTCTTCTACGAAGAAGGAGATGGCAAAAAGTGGACCAACGGCGCAAAGACGACCCGAGGTTGGACTGATGCCACCTTGGCCAACCTAGTCGCCGCGATAAACGCAGAGACAGACCGAAAGCAACCTACCAACACCTTCGATCTCGCAACCACTGAGGTGACCGTCCACGCGACCATCTCGTCGTTCGGCTCATTGGACCTCTGCAACACGTCGCACAGAACCCGAGCCGTTGCCGAAGCGATCATCACAGACCTGCGCGAGTGGGGTGCAGCTCAGCCCACCGCAGACACACGCTACGACGCCGCCCAGGGCTTCGGATGCGCGGGAGCCCAGACCGCCATAATCACGCGCGCAGACTTGACCGCTCACACCGAGATGCTCGTGTGGTCCGACAGACTCGATATCTCCAACAAGTCGCTCACCGAGCTCAAGTTCACCGACTTCAAGGATGTCAACGTAACCAACATAATCGCCGATGGCAACCAACTCACCGAGCTGCCGTTCGGCATCTTCAACGGCATGGCCATCAAGGAAGTCCACTTCGCATGGAACGCGTTCAAAGAGCTGCCGAGCGACATGTTCTGGGGTGCATCAGCCGCCGCCAGCGGCTACTCCTTAATCGACTTCGGAGGTAACCAGATCACCGACCTCGGAATCGCCAATGATGTCTTCGACAACACTCCCGTCACACGGATCCAACTGTACGACAACCAAATCGGACGCGTAAACACCCGATGGTTCAAGAAACTCACTACACTCACGCAGGTCCTGCTCAACAACAACCCTGTCGTTGCCCACTACTCCAGCGACACCGGCGGGTACTACGCTACCGGCGCAACTAACAAGGTGGCATACGACCCGGGCAACACCGCGAACGTAGCAGCACTCAAGGCTGCAATCGTCGCCGCCGTTGAAACTCCTAACACCGTAAACGTTCCCGACAGCAATTTCAGGGCTCCAAACCAATACGGCATCGAACCCTGTCAGCGAACCGAGCGCATCTGGCGGACTCTGATGGTGCAGTTCAGACATGTCTCTAGCGACCTGCCCGACTCATGGAACGACCCACGAATATTCTTCACCGAAGCCGGCGGCATTAGACACGCACGGGAAAGCGTTCCCACTATCCATGAGTGCCCTGTCTTCCCAGCCGAATGGGTAGTAAAGGCAACTGGCGCACTGCACACTGGCACACCTGACCCGACGCTCCACGGCCTAGCATTCAAGCGAGGCAACCCCTACCACCAGGGATTCGATATGAACCTATCGAATCTCGGCGCGACACTCAAACCGTCAGACTTCGCAAACTTCTACAATGTGCGCTCTCTTACCATACGTAGCTCCGGCATCGAGAACATCCCTGCGGATACGTTCGCAGAGGCACCGTTCCTGACAGGGCTGACACTGTCGTCCAACAAGCTCGACGATGCTGACTTCAACGGAACATCGAACTTCCTGACGCCGTTGAAGGGTCTGCGGTCACTCAACATCGGCAACAACTTCCTGACCGAGTTCAAATCCAGCTGGCTACCCGAAAGTGCCCGCTCAGGAATGAGCTCGCTATACCTCTCCAGCAACCCAATGCGGTCCATGGACCTCTCAGGCATGAACCTCAGCACGCTGTGGATAGACGGCACGTACATGACCACCATCGACCCGGCGGTGTTCGAGATGAGCCGCCTCGGGGCATTCTGGTGGGAGACTGCGCTCATGACCCTTGACGGGATGCATCCGGATGGGCAGGACGCGTTCTACGACAACATATCCAGCAGGATCGGCGAGTCGCTCCCGCCGAAGTGGTTAGGCAACCCCAACCACCTAGAAGGTAATCAGATCGACGCGGACACCATAGCCGCCAGCTGGGCGCACTACAACTGGCAGCTCGAGTCCAACACCGCGGACTCCGGCACAAACCTAGTCAGGAACATCTCACTCAACGACCCATGCCGACCTGACATTCAATCTGTGGGCGATGTCGATTCGTGGTCCACCAACTACGGGCCGCTATGTCTGACTAGCGCGCAGAAAGACACCTTCATCAGCAACATCCCAAAGTTTAGGGCGTTGAACTGGATGTTGCTAATGAACTCCGACTTCAGCGACGCGCAGATGGAGCGACTGCTGCAAACCCTGTCCCAACGGTCTATGCACCGACTCCGACTCGTATCGAACCCCAACGCTTTCGGCGACGGATTCGGAGTCAGCAAGATAGAGGCCATCGACTACTCACGATGGGGAAGCCTGTGGCTGCTGAGACTCATCAACACGGACATCACGTTCCCGGAGGCAAAGGCTCTGATCCGACAGATCGCAGACGAAGCCTTCGACAATCCGCTGGTGACCGACAACCAAGGGAAACAGTACCGAAACCAGGGACTACGGGTGCTAGACCTCTCCTACAACCCCGGACTGTTCACAGGCGTTGCGACCACCGATCTTGAGGGACTGCTGACAGGCATCCCGATAAAACCTGCAACCTTCCGTTCGGGCACATTCCAACTCGAACTCGCAAACACCGACTTGAGCTTCGACCAGCTCAAGACGATCATCGACAGCATAGATGTCAAGTTCGAGAACGATGGGCTGCTGACGTTGCAACTGCTCGATGTATCGAGCAACCCGAACCTGTGGAAGCGACCAGGTGCAGGTGGGACCTTCACTCCCGTACCGACCGACGACATAACCGAGCTCTTCACCAAGCTGCGCGGTCTAGTCAGCCTGCAGATCTCCGGCACCAACATGTCCGCCGCCCAGTTCAACGCGATGATCGACACGATGGATGTCCCACCGCCGGCAACGGAACCGCACAAAGAGCCCGCACTAGACCGGCTCGGGACACTCGGCATTGGCGGCATCCCCATCTCAAGCACGACGGCAACCGCTCAGTTCGCGAAGCTCAAGTCTCTGCTGCCCGCGACACTCAAGCCTTCATCACTCAGCACGCTCTACCTCGACGGCTCCGACCTCGATCTTGACGAGCTCGACGCCGTAGTGGACGGGCTCGCAACTGCCAGCGCGCTCAATACCGTACAGACCTTGAGCCTCAGCACCAACCCTGACCTGTTCAACGGGTGCGATTCAACAAGCGCGTCAGACCAACTGACGGGAATCATATCGCGTTTCAAAAACCTCCGACGATTGAGCATCGCCGCGTCGGAGGTTGACTTCCCGGCTGTCCAATGTTTCGTCTACGGACTCGATCGCGCGGACGGAATCCGCGGCGACGGCGCGCCCAACATCCTGTACTTGGGCCTCGGCGGCAACGCAGACGCTTTCAACACTGTTCCCGCCAGCGGAGATACGCCCGCAACCAAAGCCAGCCCCGAGGCCGTGGCGGAAATATACCGCTTACTGCCCAACGCACTCCTGGGGCTAAGCGGCACAGGCATAACGACCGGGCAGGCGGCAGCAGGCTTGGCAGCGCGAATCGCGCTAGAGGATGAGGAAGAACGCGAACTGATTGAGGAGCAGTTCAACGCTCGAAACCCTGTCTTCAACTTCCTGACGCCGTTGCCTGACGACCTGCGCGCCCTGTCAGGACGCAGCAGCATCCGTGTGGCATTCACTCACAACCCAATGGTCAACAACGAGCCGTTCACCATCAGCAGATACCTGTACAGATACCGGGTGCGTCCAGATAACGCCAACACAGATTGGGGCACCTCTGGCACGGAAGCCTGGAGGACACTTAGCGTAGACCTCTCAACCACCGGCGAAAAGTCGTTTGACCTATTCGGGTTGGAACCCCAGACGGTCTACCAAGTGCAACTGCGCGCGCTGTCAGTGGCATTACCCAACCAGGACATGGTTAGCGGCGGTACTAACGTCAACCTGCCGAAGATCAACTCCATAAAACCCGCCATCACCGAAGTGAGCATCCGCACTGGCGACCAAGTGCGCCTTGAAGTCGATATCCTCGGGCTGTCGGACATCTTGGACAACACGATACCGGACAAAGATGGCGTCAACCTGATCTTCACTTGGAGCGACAACCCGTCCGGCGGCTCGTTCTCAACTCCAAACGACGTGCGCAGAGTCGTGTACACGGCGCCAGGACTGCCCGGGACATACACAGTAACGACCGTCGCCGGTCCGGACGGCATCTGCCGCAGCCATCACAACTCCAACTTCGGAATCACCGACGCTGACCGCGCACCATGCACGGCAACCTTCACAGTGCGCGTCTCCCGCGCGCCAGCGGAAGCCGTGCAGGCCCCGGACCCGATTGACCCGTCAGGGACCATCCCGAGCTCGCTGTCCGACGCTGACGGCAACGCGTACGATGTCTTCACTCCCGTCAAGGGCGGCATGTTCACAGGAACGGGCATCACCGTCTCGGCGGCAGCAGGTGCGGTACCAGACCGACAGCTGATCGGCGTGCGCGCGGCAGTCTCTGATGAGCAGGCGCCAGAGCCGGTACCCGGAGCGTTGATGACGATCGCAGGTAACCTGTACGACATCAGGGGCATCCAGGCGAACAGCCAACCTGTGTCGGCTTACAAGCTGGACGAGCCTCTGTCGGCATGTCTGCCGTTGCCAACGGAGTTCCGCGCGAACATATCCGACATCGTGCTGGTAGAGCGCAAGGCAGACGGCAGCTACGGCATCCTGACCAGCAAGCTGCGCCAGACACCCGGCGGCCTGAACGTATGCGGCGGCGTGTCAACGCTCCCGGCGACAGTAGGCGTTGCCAAGCTAGGCGCAGTCGAAGCACCGCCTCCAACGCCGATGCCCGACATCGAGACGCCAGACACGGGCGCAACTGCTCCCGGCTACGCAGTCCTACTGCTAACCCTCCTGCTAGGCGCGCTAATATTTACAGGGATATACAGGATCCGCAGGATGCATCCCTTTTAATCGACGTTTTCGGGGGTCAGTCTTGCGCGAGCTGGCCCCGAAAGCGTTGATTCACAGGATTATCCTGTAGCATCCTGCTTATCCTTGTTATATAATTCGTTGACCTTGGTGTTGGCGCCATGACATTAACAGGGATAGACAGGATACGCAGGATGATAGCTCGAGGTCGCTGTGCCCCCCCCCGTTTTTCGTAGACTAGTACTAATTAGTGCAGTTGCACTAATCGTTGGTCTGGCGTTTGTCGCTAGTGATGCGCGCTACTCCAGCGCGCAGGAAGTCGTGCTGATCGACTACGACCGCGACGATGACGGTCTGATCGAGATAGCCACGGCGGATCAGCTGCGCGCCGTGCACTTCGACATGGACGGCGATGGGAATCCTACAGCAGGGCAGGACCGATCAGGACCATATCTGGGCAGGCGCGTGCTATGGGGTAACGGTTTCACTTCCTCCATGCCAGTTGCGGGCTGTCCGCCGCGCGATCATGACAACGATCCTGCTACTGACGATGTGGCATCCTGCATTGGTTATGAGCTGATCAGGGACATCGACCTCACCGGCGGCAGCGTGGTTATCGGTCACTGGCATTCGGAAAACTTCGACGGTTACTCAGCCAAGTTCGTTGGGCACGGCTTCACAGTTCGTGGGCTCCAAAACACTAATCTCCAAGCACAGGGACTCTTCGCAAAGATTGATCCAGGCGGATCCGTGGAAGGCGTCGGCGTAATCTCTCCGAGTTTCTGGTCCTCAGAGGGCCCGCCCGACGGCGGCATCGTCGGCAGACTAGAAGGGAAATTGATCGGCAGCTACGTCAATGGCGGCTCAGTCGGCTACGCCGTCTCCGGCGGCATCGCCGGAAGAGTCACGACGAGCGACGACAGCTTCGGGGTCGTCGCGCATTCATACGTTGTCGGAACGCGCGTCGGCGGGTCGTCCCTGAATCACGGTGGACTCGTCGGACAGATGGAACACCAGCGCGGACCAAGCGGGGTCAACAAGTCAACATGCATTAACAGCTACTTCTCCGGAGACGTCGACTCTGGACAGCGCGGCACAGTCGTGGGTGATAACCAGAACGGGCAGGGCCGCTACATCAACTGCGTTGGCGACAACACCACCGATGCAAGCGACGGCGGCGATTCGACGACCAACACGGGTGCCGGTGCCGGGACGATCTCTGCGAGCAAGGCGGCGATGGTTGCTCCCGTCACTTACAGCGGGCCGTTCGCCGGCTTTGACGACTACCCCATCGACGGCTCCTTCGAGCCGCTCGCCGCCAACGAGCCGAGAGTCGACGTATGGCACTTCGGTGACGAGACGAATCTGCCGGTGTTGAAGGCTTGGGGACACGACGGCACGCTTGCACTTGATAGGAGCCTGACCGGTGCCACTACAGTCAACCTCTGCACGCGCAACCTTGCCGTTGCGAACGAGATCATCCGTCACCTGAAGGACAACGTAAGACTTAGCGGTGTCACGACCACTCCCGCCGCGGTGACTGCGCTTTCGCCGTGCCAATCTGCGTCCGACACGCAGGCGGTGAGTATCACGAACCTCACAAACCTCGTCGTGACCAGCGCGTCGCATCCCTTCAATCTGCGACCTGACAGGACGTTCCCGGAATCGCCAAAGCTGACGACACTTGACTGGGATGACTTTGCGTACCTTACGAATGCCACGCACTTTGATCTTTCGGGCAATGCGCTTGAGTCGCTTCCGCCGCGTCTGTTCCAAGGCATCCCGCTGCGCTGGCTTGACCTGAGCCAGAACGAGCTCACCTCGTTGCCTGCCGATCTGTTCGCAGGCGTGGCCGCGGTCACTGCGACGACCGGCAACTCGTTACAGCTTGCAGGCAACAATCTCACCGATACCGGCCTGCCAGGACGCGTATTCGACCCGCTGACACACCTGAACGGCTTGGACCTGTCGGACAACGCCTTGACGCGCATCAACACGCGCTGGTTCGAGAAGCTAGTCAATCTGGGACGCAGGGGGTCGGAGTTCACCCCTGGCTTGGGGTTGCACCTTGCGGGCAACACCATCACCGAGCACCACTACTCGTACAAGGTCTTCACGGGAGTCCGAGAGAAGATCGTGCCATACGTTGACACGACCGAGAACAGTGTCACTACTGCTGCTGCTGATACGCTGCATGGTGCGATCATCGCGGCGATGCTGGCGGCTGGCGGGAGCATTGGGAACCTGGACATCGGTTTGGACTCTAGCTCTTTCTACGCCACTACGGTGACGGGTTCCGCTGCGACTCTGAAGCAGACGGGTTACCAACCTGCTGCGGTAACATCGTGTGCGAGTGCTGGCACAGCGGGTCCGGACCGCTACGACTACATCAGCGGCACGACGCCGGACTGCATTGCTCAACCGCACTGGTCAGCGCCGCACAAGGCTTCTGACACTGCCAGCGCGGCTCCTGGCTTGAGCACCAGCGGGAACCGCGGTTCGATCATGGCGCAGTGGTCGCACACCTCCAGCGCGGCATTCGTCGCTTACCAGCTGCGTTATCGTCCTTCCACTGCTGATCCCTGGACGCCTTGGCGCATTGCACCCATCACACTCGCCAGCGGTACCAAGTCAGTAACCGCTGACGCGTTCGAATCTGGAGTCGGTTACCAGGTGCAACTGCGCGTCATCACGACTACTGGGCCTCCGAGCACACCCATCGATGGGACTGCGACGACTACGCCTGCGAACTGGCTGTCGGGTTTCACCGCCACGACCAGCACCACCGCGGCGGGCTTCATAGTGCTTGGATGGACTGCTGTGATGCAGTCTGACCTGCCGTCTGGCCATTCTGTCGCTGAGTACTACTACCGCTATAAACGCACGTCTGCGTCCCTGTACGGCGAGTGGCATTCCGCTGGCACTGGCACCAGCCACACCATCGCCGGTGCGGAGCTGACGCCCGGCGTGTCTTACAACGTCCAGCTGGTCGGTGCCATAGACGGCACCGATGCCGACGCGGCACCGGATTACTTCACCAACCGTGCAACCGCGACCGCGACCTCTAACACCATACCGTCGACGCTGACCGCCACTGGCGGCACTGCGCCTGGTACTATCACCCTTGCCTGGATGCGCCAGACGGCCTTCACGCATGCTCAGACGCGGTTCCAGGTGCGTCGCAAACCGCGCACAACTACCAGCTGGAAAGGCGTGCCGTGGACGGATGTCCCGGACAGCAGTGGTACCGGCGGCGATGCAGACACCGATGCACACAACGAGGTCGGTTACGGGCTCACCGGATTGCTGAACGGTGTGGAATATGACATAGAGGTGCGCCTGCATCGCGACGACACTGTCGGTTCGCTCTCGGCGGCGTCGACTACGGGTACTGCGACGGCGGTTCCGACTCCTGCCTCGTTCTCAGCTGCGACTGGTACCCCCGGTGCGCTGAACCTGACTTGGACTCGCCAGACTGCTGAGCAGGGCGCTCAGGCCAACTATGAGTTGCGCTATCGGTACACCGGAGGCACATGGACAGAGTGGGCTACGATCTCTGGCAGTGGTCATGCGACGAACAGCTACACTCTTTCGGGGTTGCTGAACAACCGCAGCGTCGAGGTTGGAATGCGCTTTCACTGGAGCAACGCTGTTGGTGCGTCGCCTGCAGTTACTTCGACCGCCACGACGGGAGCGGTCTCATCGCCTGCTGGTCTGAACGCAACCGCCTTGCAAGGCTCCGTCCGACTCAACTGGACAGCACAGACGTTGGAGCAGGGTGCAGGTGCGAAGTATCAGCTGCGCTACAAGAAGTCGAGTGCGAGCTGGCCAACTGGCGGCGACATGGGCTGGGCAGACATTGCGGGTTCAGCACACGGCACCGCGCAACACACTGTTAGAGACCTTGAATCGGGCGTTGCGTACAACTTCGAGTTGCGCTTCCACTTCAGTGACGCAGTTGGTGCATCAGCTGCTAGCACTGCGGACGCGACGACGACCGTCATCGCAACACCGACTGGCTTTTCCGCAAGCGCGACTACTACTCCTGGCCAGGTCAACCTGACCTGGAACATGCAGACTGCCGTGTCTGGTACTGGACCGCACTACGAGTTCCGCCACCGCGTCGTTGGCAGCAGCTGGCCCGAAGACGGCGGCTGGACGGACATCCCGAGTTCAGGTCCGACTACGAACAGCCACAGCTTCAGCGCGCAGAACGGTGCGAACACACAGGTCGAGCTGCGCTTCTATGTAAACGGCCCAAGCGCGGCAGCTTCTGCCACCGTGACACCTGCCTCCATCGGCGCCATCGACATGCTGCAATCGACCACGGGTTACGGATCAATTAGTCTCACCTGGAACGCGCAGTCTGCCACCACCGTCACCACTGCCAAGTACCAGGTGCGCTACAAGAAGGCGGCAGATCCGTGGCCCACGACGGGCGACCTTGGATGGGCGGATGTATCTGGATCGGACCACTCGACGGCTGCTGCTACTGTCGTCGGTCTGGAAGGCGTGTCTTACACTGTGCAGCTGCGTTTCTTCTGGAGTGAGGCTGTGGGTACGTCTGCCCCCGCTCTGGCAATCGGCACACCATCGGCATTCCCGACTCTGACGAACGTCAGGGCTGTCACAGGCGCCGCGCCCGGCATCGTCAGGGTCACATGGAACGAGCAGACGACTGTGACTGCGGCTGGTTCCAAGTTCCAGGTGCGTGCCAAGCTATCGGCGGCGGCAGAGACTGCGTGGGGCGCTTGGACGGACGTTCCTGACAGCAACGATGCGGACGCGTTCCAGTACGACGAGACGAGTCACAACATGGGCTGCCCGCAGACCCGAGGCCGCTGCGACATCGAGTTGCGATTCGTAGTCGGAACGTCCGGGTCAACTCCCGTCAGAGTGAACAACGTGCTATCAGGTTATCTCCCACGTAATTTCTCCGCCGCGCCCGGAACCGCGCCCGGTTCCATACATGTCACCTGGGACGCGCATGGGCTAGGCTGTTCCGGCGGGGATTACATAATCCGACACAGGGCGTTCGGCGGCGGCTGGCCTAGTTGGTCCGGCGGTCTCGGCCACGCCACGAGTCACACCTTCACCGGACTAACGCCGGGCGCACTGTACCAGGTGACGATTACTGGAAACGTCTGTGGCGCATGGTACCGCGAACAAAACCAACCCGTCGTACAGGCCCGCGCATCGTTTGCGCCGACGCCGACGAACTTCAGGGCCGCTGCCGGTGCTCTCACCGCCGTCACACTAACTTGGGACGCGCAGACCGCGGAGCAGGGTTCTCAGGCGAAGTATCAGCTGCGATACAAGAAGACGAGTGATGATTGGCCGATCACCAGCCCGTTCGGCTGGGCGGACATCTCCGGATCGAGCCACTCCACTGCGACCGCCACGGTCAGCCAGCTTGAGCCGGCATCTTACGACTTCGAGCTGCGGTTCCACTGGAGCAACTCCATCGGGACATCGCTTGCCGCTAAAGCCACCGCAACACCCATGGGTATCGCTGCGCCTGCGAACCTGGGTGCCACCTCTAGCGCGACGCACGGTGTCGTAGACCTCAGTTGGGACCAGCAGACGGCGCACCAGACCGCCACTACG
The DNA here is from genome assembly GCA_965200145.1 of Dehalococcoidia bacterium. GTDB lineage: Bacteria > Chloroflexota > Dehalococcoidia > Lucifugimonadales > Lucifugimonadaceae > CBDATG01. The sequence continues at coordinate 297,673 of CBDATG010000003.1, read as the reverse complement.
AAGTTCCAAGTTAGATACAAGGCATCTGATGTTGCGACTTGGGAGTCCTGGGCAGACGTTCCTGACGACAGCGTTGACACTGATACTGGCACGAACACGCACGACGAGGATGCTTTCCGCGTCACTGGCTTGAACCCCCGCCGTCCGTACGACTTCGAGGTGCGTCTGATGGTTGGAACCGCGCCTGGTACCCCCGCTTTGATCCGAGACATCCGTGCAGGATACCAGCCGCGCGGATTGACAGCTGCAACGGGAAGCACACCTGGGACTATAGATGTGTCCTGGGACTTGCAGACTGCGAATCAGGCTGCGCAGGCGCAGTTCGCCACGCGTCTCAAATTCGCGAACCAGAACTGGCCTCCTGGTGGCGCCACCGGATGGGTCTACTTCGGCGACCAGAGCGATCCCGGCTCGGACCAGCACGACGAGGTTGGCTACCAGCACACCGGACTGGTTCCTGGAGCGCTGTACGACATCGTCGTCAGCTTCACCGCCGACGGCACGGCCTTCACGCATATTCCATCTCTGGAGGTGGTGCAGGCACGCGCTGGAGTCGTGCCGCCACCCACTGGCTTCACCGCCAGAGCCTCTCAATCAGCCGCCACTGCGATAGACCTGTCATGGGATGCCCAGTCGGCTTCGACCGACGCCAGTGCGCAGTTCGAGTACCGGATCAAGCGCACGAACGTGTCTTGGCCAACCACCAGCACGCAAGGCTGGACCGCAGTCGCCGACGGTGGCGACATGGGCAACAACAAACACGACGAGACCGGTGTCACCGTTTCTGGCCTGACGGCTGGCGCGGCGTACGATGTGCAGCTGCGCTTCCTGTGGACTACTGCGCTAGGCACGTCGACTGAGGTGCGTGCGATGGCGACGGCGTCCACGGTGCCGACTCCGCCGAACTTCATGGCATCGGCAGGCACTGTTGGTGGCACTGTGAACCTCAGTTGGGACGTAGTGAACGGCGCGACGAAGTACCAGTACCGGTACAGGACAGCCGGCACGAACACCTGGGGCACCTGGACTGATGTTCCGGACAGCGGCGATGCGAACATGCACCTGTACGATGAGACTGCGTACACGGTAACTGGCCTGACGGGTGGCACGAGCTACAACTTCGAGTTCAAGGCGGTCGGTAGCGGCGGAGCAGAGAGTACTGCTGCGATGCAGACTGCATCGGCGCAGACGCAGGCTCCGCCGACCAGCTTCACCGCCTCGACTGGGACCAGCCCTGGCCAGATCGCCCTGACATGGGTGGCACCGACGGCTGGCACGATCACGCGCTTTGAGTACCGCTACAAGCGTGCCACCACCGAGGCGGCATACCCTGCAACATGGCAACAGGTTCCAGACGGCAGCGACAGCGGCAACTCTCAAGCTGATGAGGCGGCGTACACGATAGGCAGCCTTTGGGCAGGAGTGAGCTACAACGTTCAGCTGCGCGTAGTTGCGACCGAGGGTACGAGTACTCCCGGCGCGGGTACGACTGCGACCGCGACCGCGCAGGTAGTCGCTGCGCCGACGAGCTTCACCGCCACACGCGGCACTGGTCCTGGCGAGATAGACCTGTCGTGGGCCGCCATCACCTCTGGACTGCCTTCGACGCCCGGTACACCGGCTGTATCCGACGCGGTGGTGCGTTACGAGTACCGCTACAAGCTCAACAGCGCGACATCGTACCCGACCACTGGTGCAGGCGCATGGGCGCAGGTGCCGGACCAGGACGATCCTGCCGACGGCCAGGCCGACGAGACGAGCTACAAGATCACCGGTCTGACGGCGTACGCGGCATACGACGTCGAGCTGCGCGCGGCGATACATGACAACGACGAGGGCACGGCGACGACGCCTGAGTACCACAGCGCGTCCGCGTCCGACACGAACACCCGCTCCGGGCTGGCAATCCCGAACGACCCGCAGGCGACCGGCGGCACAGACCCTGGCCAGATATCGATCAACTGGGTGGCGCAGACGACCTTCGGCTCGACGTTCACGGATGCCAAGTACCAGATCCGCTACAAGCTTGCCACCGCGTCGTTCCCTGCTGCGAGCCCGTTCGGTTGGGCGGACATCTCCGGCAGCTCCCGCACCACCTTGGCAACCACGCTCTCGGGACTGATGAACCGCCAGCTGTACGACATAGAGCTGCGCTTCCTGCCCAGCAGCTCACTGACATCCGCCGCGGCGAAGTTCCAGGGGACTCCCACCGCCGTGCCGACCCCGACGACTTTCAGGGCTGTTACGTCCACATCCGCCGCGGGCGCCGTGGACCTGTCATGGGACGCGCAGATAGACTCCACCGACAGCTCGTCGCAGCATCAGTACCGCATCAAGGCGGACGGCGCTGCGTGGCCGAGCACCGCCACCATGGGCTGGACCGACATCGGCGACAGCGACGACACCGACTCGCACACCTACGACGAGGACGGCTTCACGGTGACCGGGCTGAGTGCCGGCACTCTGTACGATGTTGAGCTGCGCTTCTTCTGGACCACCGCCGTCGGCACATCCGCCGCGGCTACTGCGACCGCCACTGCGTCGGCCATACCCGCGCCGCCGAACTTCAGCGCGACATCGGGCTCGGTTACCGACACTGTGGACCTGTCATGGGATGCAGTGTCCGGCATCACGAAGTACCAGTACCGGAGCAGGCTGATGGGAGCCGACTGGCCGGCGACGTCGCCGTTCGGCTGGGCGGACGTCCCGGACAGCGGCACCAACGGACTCGCGGATGAGACCTCCTACACGGTGACCGGTCTGACCGGCGGCAGCACCTACGACTTCGAGCTGCGTGCGCACACTGCCGCTGCCACATTTGGTCCCACTTCGTCGGATTCTGCGAACGCACAGCCGCAGTCGCCGCCGACTAGCTACACCGCGACGACCGGCACGAACCCGGGCGAGATAGATCTCGGCTGGACGGTGCCAACCGGCGGCACGCACACCGGATTCCAGTACCGACACAAGCGGACAGGTCAGGCGGACAGCGCGTACATCGATTGGGCGGATGTCCCGGACTCCGGTAGCGACGGCCGCGCGAACGAGACGGCGTACACGATCACGAGCCTCTGGGCAGGCGTTGGCTACACGGTGCAGATCCGTGCACAGTCAGGCTCTGGAGCGAGTGAGCCTGGAGCCAGCACGACTGCCACGGCGACGGCGAAGGAGGTAGCCGCGCCGACCACGCTGAATGCAACGACCGGGGACGGTCCCGGCGAGATAGACATCACCTGGACCGCCATCACCACCGGACTGCCGACCGGCGACGCGGTGGTGCAGTACCAGTACCGCACGAAGCTGCCTTCCGCATCCTGGCCAACCACCGCACCTCTGGGCTGGGTCAACATACCGGCGGCGAGCACCACTTCGCACACGATAACCGGCCTGACAGCATACACGCTGTACGACATCCAGCTGCGCGCCGCGATAGACGACGGCACGGACACGACCGGCGAGCCGCCCAAGATCGCGAACTACCACAGCGAGGCGGTATCCGCAACGGGCGCCCGCTCCGGACTGGCGCGGCCTGCGAACCTGCGCGCCGCGGGCGGCACGAACCCTGGCGAGATCGCGCTGACATGGGACGCGCAGACCACCTTCGGCACCGGGTTCACCGCGGCGAAGTACCAGTACCGCACGAGAATCGCATCGCCGCCGCCGCCGGCGACGGCGACCTGGCCGTCCGGCGGCGGATGGACGGATGTCCCGGGCAGCACCCGCACGACGGCGTCATACACCATACCGAACCTGATGAACGGCCAGCTGCACGACATCGAGGTGCGCTTCGTGCCCTCCAGCTCGCTCATGTCCGCCGCCCGAGACGTGGAGGGAACTCCCACCGCGGTGGCGGTACCGAGCAACTTCACCGCATCAACATCGACGGACACTGCCGGCGCGATAAGGATCACATGGACGGCGCAGTCTGCCACCAGCGGTAGCGAGGCGAAGTACCAGTACAGGCGCAAGGCGGTATCCGACAGCTGGCCAACCAGCGGCGACATGGGATGGACAGACATCGGCGACGGCTCGGATGCCGACTCCAACGCGTACAACGAGAACTCGCTGACCTTCACCAGATTGAACGCCGGCACATGGTACCACGTGCAGCTGCGCTTCCACTGGTCCGATGCGATCGGCGCATCCGCCGCGAGCGCGACGCAGACGGCGCGCGCGTCCAACGTGCCAATCCCTGGCAGCTTCGCGGCGAGCTCAGGCTCCGCTCCCGGATCCATCAACCTGACATGGGCAGCGGTTACCGACGCGAGCTACCAGTACCGATACAAGCTGGCAAGCGCGACGAACTACCCGGCAACCGGGACCGGATCATGGGCATCCGCGGGCTCTGGCACGTCCTACACCATCATGGGCCTGACGAACGCGGCGAGCTATGATGTGCAGCTGCGCGCCGTTGTCTCCGGCAGCAGCAGCCAGCCCACGCCGACCAGGACGGCGCAGGCGCAGTCACGGCACGGACCGCGCAACTTCGCCGCGGCGCAGGGCACAAACGCCGGCGAGCTGGACCTGACATGGCTGGCACCGATGCAGGGCAGCCCGACGCGCTACGACTACCGATACAAGCGCGCGACGCAGGCGGGATCGGCGTACTCGAACTGGGCATCCGCCGGCACAGGGACGTCGTTCACCGTCACCAGCCTCTGGGCGGGAGTCAGCTACGACGTCCAGCTGATCGCCGTGACCGCCGTGGGCAACAGCCTGCCCGTGACTGCCACGCAGACTGCAAGGCCAGTCCCACCGCCCACCGACTTCATGGCAAGCGGCGGCACCAATCCGGGCGAGGTCAACCTGAGCTGGAGCGCGCCCACCGGCGTGACGATCCTGCGCTACGAGCTGCGGCACAGACTGGGCACAACCGGCGCGTGGTCGTCATGGACATCGGCCACGGCGAGCCCGTACACCTACACAGGGCTGCTTGCTGGCATGTCGCGCACATTCGAGGTGCGTGCGGTGATGCAGACCGTCGGCGCATCGGCGGCCGAGTCAACCACTGGCACTCCCACGCCTGTCCCAACCCCGGCATCCTTCATGGCGACGACGGGAACATTCCCCGGCGAGGTGGACCTCTCCTGGATGGCGGTCACCGGCGCGACGAGCTACGAGTACCGCTACAGGCTATCCTCGCTATCCGCCGACCCGTGGCCGGCGGCTGAGGGCTGGACCAGCGTAGCCGCGACGATGACGCCCAGCACGACGATCACGCTGCTCAACGAAGGTGCGGCGTACCAGCTGGAGGTGCGCGCGGCGATAACGAACGTGGGACGGTCCATGGCCGCATCCGCGTCGGCATCGGCACGTAGCGCGAGCTTCACGGACTCGGACGCCAGAGCGAACCCGCCCGCGCCCGCGATCCCAGCCGCATACGACGTGGCCGCTGCCGCCATACCGGGCCGCATCGCCATCGATCTGCCCGGCGGCACCGATCCGTTCATATACCGATACCGCACAGCCAACCCGGGCGATTGGTCACGATGGTTCAAGGTGACGCCGCAGGCGGGCGCCAGGCAGTTCCTGATACCAGGCCTGACCCCCGGCGTGGAGTACGACATCGAGGTGCGCGCGTACACCGCGATGACCGGCTTCACGCTACCGCTGCTGAAGAAAAAGGCGCAAGCGGCGCCGCTGGTCAAGGCTGAGGACTTCGAGGCATCAGAATCGTCCGGCGTGATACTGCTGCAGTGGTCCAGCCCGGCGCTGTACACGCCGGACTACTACGAGTACCGCACAAAGCCCACCGGCACGCAGACGTGGTCGGACTGGGTCCGCGTCGACCACGAGGGCGATCGCGGCTCGACCCAGCGCAAGTGGGTCACCGGCCTGGAGTCAGGCATCTCGCACGACTTCGAGCTGCGGATGCAGACCGGCGCAGGACCAAGCCCGGTAGCCAACGCCGCCGGCAGCGCGAGGCTCAGGATCGCAGAGGTGCACTCCATCCGCCCGACAGTGCGCGAGGTGAGCGTCCGCGCCGGCGACACGATCGCGCTGACGGTGGACATATACGACGGCCAGGAGGTGCTGGACAACAGCATCCCGGGCAAGCCCGGCTCCAAGCTGGTGTTCCGCTGGGAGGACAAGCTCGCTGACGGCAGCACAGGCAGCGCCGGCGGCACATTCGCGACACCGAACAATGGGCGGCGCGTGACATACACAGCCCCCAGCTCGCCAGGCAGATACATCGTAACCGCCGAGGCGCAACCCGACGGCGTATGCACCAGCCACCACGAAGGCGCGGCAGAGATAACCGACGCAGAGCGGGCCCAGTGCACCGCAACGTTCACGATCCGCGTCTCAGGCATCCCGGCAGTGCCGGTGCCACGACCCGATCCGGTAGACCCCACAGGCGCGATACCGACAAGCATGACGGACGACAAGGGCGGCACATACACGGTCTTCACGCCGACCAAGGGCGGAACCTTCACCGGCGCAGACATCACGGTTACCGCACCCGCAGGCGCGATCCCGGACCGCACGGTAGTAGGCATAGGCGCGGCCGTATCAGACATCCCGACACCGGCCCCAATCCCAGGCGCAACGATGTCCCTGGCAGGCAGCTACTACGACATCAACGCCATAGCAGACACCGGCGAGCCGCCCATACCGTCGTACACGCTCAACGAGCCGGCCACGGCCTGCCTCCCATTCCCACAGGAGTTCCGCGCAGACCTCTCCAACGTAGTGGTAGTCCAGCGCAAGTCCACCGGCGACCTGAGCATCCTGAGCACCAAGATCCGCTCCAACGCCGGCGACCTGACCGTATGCGGCACCCTGACCCAGCTCCCAGCCACAGTAGCAGTAGCCCGCCTAGGCCTAGTCCCCGCCCCCGCGCCTACGACTCCGTCCACTCCGGCGGACACCCCAGACACCGGCGCAACTACGCCGGGCTACGCAGTCCTACTACTAACTCTCCTAACGGGCGCTCTATTAATAACAGGGATAGGCAGGATGCGCAGGATGATTAAGATGTAACGAGCGTGCTGTGCCGCTTGGTGGGCCGTTCATGCCGGGGAGCGTCTCGTTGGCGTTGCCGTTGGCGTGGTAGTCCGTGCCGCCAGATTTCACCAATCCGTGCTGGTCAGCCAGCTGCCCGTAGTACGCAATCTGCTCGGCATCGTACTTCTCGGCGTACACTTCTATTCCCGCCAATCCCGCCTCTGCCAACGCGCCGATGTAGGTGTGCAAATCCCGCGCAGTGCGAGGATGGGCAACCGTTGCAACTCCGCCGGCTTGATGCACGACCTCCAACGCTTCGAAGATGTCGAACTTGGCGCGTGGCACGTAGGCGTGTTGTCCTGGGTTCAGGTATCTTGTGAAAGCCTCTGGCAGGTCAGCGGCGTGTCCTGCGTTGACGATGGCGCGCCCGATGTGCGGCCTGCCTATGGCACCGCCAGCCGCGTCGGCGATGGCATCCCAGTCAAGCTCAATGCCGACGTCTGCCAACCGCGAGACCATCTCGTGCGCGCGTCCCTCGCGGTCTGCAACGATGCGAGTCAGGGCATCCTGCAACGCCACATTCCCTGCATCGATGTAGTGGCACGTCATGTGTATCTCCGCGTCACCGTGTGCCACCGAGAGCTCGACACCGGGAATCAGTGTCAGGTGCGGATATCGTGCCGCCGCCGCCGTTGCTTCTGCCAGGCCGGATGTCGTGTCGTGGTCCGTGAGTGCGACGATGCGCAACGTCGTCTCGGCGACGAGGTCGATGAGCTGCGTGGGCGTTAAGGTGCCGTCAGATGCCGTTGAGTGGAGGTGCAGGTCCTCGCGGACGGTCCACGGCGGTGTAACTGGTGGGATGCTCGGATCGTGACGTGCGCCGCGCCGACGGCCAGGCAACACCCTATCCTGATTATCCTGTATATCCCTGTTGGGCAAATCAATTAGACGGTGTCACGACGTGTATACCGCACTCCTTCGCGTCCGGGTCGGCTTCCCACCACCAGCGTCCTGCCCGCTCATCCTCTCCGGGTGCCACTGCACGGGTGCAAGGCGCGCAACCAATGCTGGGGAAGCCGCGATCGTGCAACACGTTGTATGGAACATCATGCTCCTTGACGTACTCCCGCACCTGCTCCATCGTCCAGTTCGCCAGCGGATTGATCTTATAGGAATCGTGTGCGACATCTTCCTCAATCACGAGAATCTCATCCCGCTTCATGCCTTGGTCGCGCCGCAATCCCGTTATCCAAGCATCAGCCTCGTTGAGTGCCTTGTTCAACGGATCGACCTTGCGGATTTTGCAGCACAGCTTGCGGTTCTGCACGCCTTTGTAGAAGAGGTTCATGCCGTGTTGGCGTATCATCCCGCGCACCTGTCGGATGTCGGGGTAGTGCACTTCAACCTCCACGCCGTAACGCTGTGAGATGCGATCCATCAGGTCGTAGGACTCCTCGAAGAGTCTCATCGTGTCAAGCGTTGCCAGCCTTGCCTTAGGGTTGACGGTCCAGAACATGTCCCAGATTGCCATGCCTTCGATGCCGAATGACGACATCTGGATTGCCCGGTCGCCGAAAGTGTCGTCGACCCATCGCAAAATGTCCATCGGCGCCGCGTCCTCGAACTCGCGATTCAGTCTGGCGATCTCGGCATCAGGTATCGTTCCCAGAACCCTGCCGCCGATGTCTTCTGCGAATGGCAGCGGTGCGTCGGCGACTAGGGTCAAAGGATCCGTGGCAGGTGCGATGGTCAATCTGTGCTCCTAAACATTGTTAGCGGTATGCGCGTTAGGTCGTGTGGCGTAGTGGTACGGTGAAATGGCAAACAAAAAGCCCCCTTGCGGTCTCTGAGGACGCAGGGGGCGAGTTTCCGTCTTAGTATGACTCGGCGTTAAGCGATCAGGCAAACGCGCTGAACATCATCCCCCGCAAGGGACATGTACAAGCGCACCCATTTGTGTGTGCGTGCGTGGCGGATGTGGGTATCAACGACATCGGGCGTTCACCGAGTCACATTATATATATGTTCGCGCCCCGGCAACAACGTCGTGCCATGGAAATACGCTGACGCTGATGTAGAAATGCCGCGACGGTCAAGCGACCGCGCTTTCAGCAGCTGCGTATCGTATGTTGATAGTAGTCGATTCTTCGCATTTCCTGTCGGTAAAGCGCTTGGGTCAGGATTAGAATTGATAGACACCAACACCTTCCCTGCACGACATTAGGAATTATGGCATGACCTTGGCGATGGATACCACGATATCGGGCGAGCGCATTGAAGAGCTGCAAGGCATCGCCGGCGATCACCTCTTCATCCACGGCGGGCAGATATCAGATTGGCAGGGCGGACTCAAGATTTTCGTTGAAGGCAAGGGAGTCTGGGTAACCGACATACAAGGCGACCAGTACATCGACATGATGGGCGGCCTGTGGTACAAGGCGGCAGGTTATGGCAGACGCGCCATAGCAGATGCGATGCATGCCCAGATACTCAAGATTGAGACGCCACCTGCCAACTCCGCAACCGTCTCGCAAATCGAGCTGTCGCAACGCGTCGCCGGGTTGTATCCAGACCACGATGCTCGCATCTTCTTCGTCAGCGGCGGCTCGGAGGCTGTTGAGACGGCCATCAAGATTGCCAAGAAGTACCAGCAGCTCAGCGGCAAGCCCGCAGCCTACAAAGTGCTGGCACGCCGCTACTCCTACCATGGCGCTACCGCACTGGCGGTCAGCCTCGGACGCACACCGGCCGCCGACCCGTGCGGTCCAGACATGGTGGGTGCCATCAACGTTGCGAACTGGGACTCGTATCGCCTGCCATTTGATGGCGATCCTGTGGACGCTGCGATACGTTGCGCCAACGAATTCGAGCTGGCGATACAGCACACCGGACCAGAGACTGTCGCCGCGATGATTGCCGAGCCGATCTCGGCGGCATCCGGTATACACATACCACCGCCGGAGTACTGGCACCGACTGCGTGAGATTGCAGACAAGTATGACGTGGTGCTGATCGCCGACGAGGTGATAACTGGCTTCGGACGAACGGGCGAGTACTTCGCGACACAGCACTTCGGCATCCGGCCGGACATCACCACGGTAGCGAAGGCGCTGACCAGCGGCTACTCACCTCTCGGAGCGGCGATCGTGTCCAAACCAATCGCGCAGGTATTTGAAGGCGAGGGTGACAAGCAGTTCCGCCACTTGATCACATTCGGCGGGCATCCGGTCAGTGCGGCGGCGGCTCTGGAGAATCTCGACATCTTCGCCGACGAAGACTTGGTAGGCAACAGCTGGCGGAATGGAGCGTACCTGCACGATCAGTTGCAGCGACTGCGCGAACACGAGATAGTCGGCGATGTTCGTGGCGGATTGGGACTGTTCGCCGCGGTGGAACTCGTCGCAGACCGCGCGACCAAGACACCGTTCCCGCCAGACGCGAATCTGGCAAAACGCTTGCCGCGTCTGATCGATGCACAGAGCATTATCTCATTCCGCGCCGCGAATGTCATCTCAATCTGCCCGCCGTTGATCATCAGTACCGATGAGATCGATCAGATAGTAGACGGCTTGGATGCTGCCATTTCGCAGTTGGAAGTTGAGCTCGGCATCAACTAGGGCTTGGCTTGCAACTTGGAACGCGGGCATTGCGTTCTTGTTAACTCACTCAAAGTTTGGATTGCAACGCGCGGCGAAATCTGTTATCTTGCATATGCGAGAGCTGACAGTTCGCGCCGCTTGCGGTGTGCGTCGTGTCGCGCTCCGCGATGTTTTGCGTTATGGCGCGTTCGCGGAATAGCATGTAACATTAGCGCAACCCGCGGTGCAGGGCAGACCGCCGGCAACACAAAGCCCGCTCATAAGGATCACATACATGGCAGATACCGCAGTAGCCAACGCCGAGGAACGCGAGGCGATACTAGACGACGCGCTGGAAGTGGATACGGACGGCTTCGGACCGTCCACCGCCAGTTCAGAGATAGTGTTGGATGTCAAGAACCTACAGACCCACTTCGCCACGCGTTGGGGGACTGTGAAGGCGGTCGATGGCGTGAGCTACAGCGTCCGCCGCGGCGAGACGCTGGGAGTAGTCGGCGAGTCGGGTTCCGGCAAGTCCGTAACAGCACTATCGATCATGCGCCTGGTGCCATCTCCCCCGGGGCACATCGTCGGCGGTGAGGTGAATCTGAACGGCCGCAACGTGCTGGACCTGTCAGAGCGCGAGATGACGCAAGTGCGCGGCGGCGAGATTTCAATGATCCTGCAGGACCCGATGACCGCGCTGAATCCCGTGTTCACCGTAGAGAACCAAGTAGGCGAGGCGATACGCATTCACCAGAAGCTGCGCGGTCGCGATCTGTGGGACTCCATCGTGGACGCGTTGCGCAAGGTCAGGATCCCCGCGCCCGACACGCGTGCGAAGGACTATCCGCACCAGCTATCCGGCGGCATGCGGCAGCGCGTGGTCGGTGCAATCGGCATATCAACTAACCCAGACATCATCATCGCAGACGAGCCCACGACTTCGCTGGATGTAACGATCCAGGCTGCATACCTGCGACTGCTGCGCCAGATACAGCGCGAGGCGGGAGTTGGCATCATATTCATCACGCACGACTTCGGCATAGTCGCCAAGATGTGCGACCGAGTAGCGGTGATGTATGCCGGCAGAGTGGTCGAGTCGGCAGATGTCCGCACCATCTTCAACTCGCCGCTGCATGAGTACACCAAGGCACTCATCAACTCTGTGCCGAAGCTCGAGGAGAAGACGGGCAGGTTGCCACAGATCGAGGGTCAACCGCCGTTGCTCTACAATCTGCCCGAAGGCGATGCATTCGCGCCGCGCTCACCGCTGGAGTATGAGCCGGAGGATGCTATGGTCCGACCCGACCTCGTAGAGGTGGAGCCGGGTCATTTGGTGCAGATGTCGCGAGCGTCGGTAGCAGACTTCGACAAGTTCGCACACTTGGTTAACTACTAGATTCCAACGTAACAAAACCCGCATCGACCCGAGATACCGACACCAAGCCGTCACTTAAACCACACGCTCGACTGGCGGAGAGGATACACGCAACATGACAACAGACGACGCAGCATCCAACGGCATATCGGTCGTACCGGGCGCATCGAATCCATCCGATGCCATCCTGAATGTGCGCCACCTACGCAAGTGGTTCAACGTCGGCGGACAGTTCCTGGGAATTGGACGCGCCAGATTCCTCAAGGCGATTGACGATGTCAGCTTCGATGTCCGCCAAGGCAAGACGTTCGGACTGGTCGGCGAGTCGGGATGTGGCAAGACGACTACTTTGAAGGTGATACTCGGCCTCGAGACGCCTACGGAGGGTGAGATCTACTGGGAAGGCGAGGACATTGCAACGATGTCGCGCGCTGGCAAGCGCGAGCTGCGTCGCTCAGTGCAGGCGGTGTTCCAAGACCCTTGGTCGTCCTTAAATCCGAGGATGAGAGTGCAAGCCATCGTCGGAGAGCCGCTGGAGATCGCAACGACGATGTCGCGCCAACAGATACGCGCCCGCGTCGGCGAGCTACTCACGGAAGTGGGCTTGAACCCGTACCAGATGAACCTCTACCCGCATGAGTTCTCAGGCGGTCAGCGCCAGCGCATTGGCATCGCACGCGCGCTGGCACTAAACCCCAAGCTGATCTGCCTAGATGAGCCGGTGTCGGCCTTGGACGTGTCAATCCGCGCGCAGATCATGAACCTGCTGGTAGACCTGCAGGATCAGCACGGCCTGGCATACCTGCTGGTAGCACACAACCTGGCAACCGTGCGCTACATGTGCCACGAGATGGCGGTCATGTATCTAGGCGTAGTGCAGGAGATGGGCGATACCGAGGAGATCTTCAACAACCCGATGCATCTATACACCAACGCGCTGATATCTGCCGCGTTGCCATCGCACCCGGACATCAACCGCGATGAGATCATCCTGCCGGGCGAAGTGGTATCGCCGATCGATCCGCCGCCGGGTGATGTCTTCATGGAGCGCAGCCCGCTGGATGTCGACCCCAACCATCAGTACGCCAACGAGCGACCACCGCTGGTGCAGAAGGGCGCCAACCACTGGGTAGTGGAGACGCCGTGGAGTATCGCCACCGAGGAGGCGTTGCAGGCATCGATCTACGACGAAGAGTCGGCGATGGAACAGTCCGCCGCTGCGGTGAGACGCTAGTTAGCTACACTTGGCTCCCAGGCCAGGATTCGAACCTGGATTTAAGGATTCAAAGTCCTTCGTCCTACCATTAGACGACCCGGGAGCGGATATTAACAGGGATGCACAGGATAGGCCAGGATATATTATCCTGCATCATCCTGTGCATCCCTGTTAGTTACCTGTCTTGGACTGATCCGTCGTAGCCTATTGGCGTGTTTAGCACTTTGCGCTCTTCGCCGTACTGGGTTAGCGCCGATTCGTTCAGCTCGATGCCCAGTCCGGGTCCCTCTGGCACTGTTAGGTAACCCGATTCCAGCTCTAGCGGCGTTACCAGCAGGTCTGATTTCGGCGGCTCTGACTCGCCCGTGTACTCCTGCAGGGCGAAGTTCGGGATGCAGGCATCCAGCTGCACGCACGCCGCCGTGGACACCGGCGACAGCGGATTGTGCGGGATGACCTTGACGTGTTGCGCCTCCGCCATTGCCGCTACCTTTTTGCAACCGCTCAATCCGCCGCAGAGACACAAGTCCGGCCGGACGTAAGCACACGCACCGCACTCCAGCAGCTGCTGATACTCGAATATCGTCGTGAAACGCTCGCCGGTGGCGATGGGTATGTTGCACTGCGCCTGCACCTCGCCCATCTTGGCAGGGCTGTCCGGCAACATCGGATCCTCGTAGAAGAACGGATTGAACTGCTCAATGCGCCTGCCCAGCCAGATCGACTCGGCAGGATTCATCTGGCGGTGTATCTCAACGCAGATGTCCGTATCGTTGCCGACGGCATCGCGCACCATGCCAACACGTCGCACCGCTTCATCTGCCCACTCCGTGTAGGACTTGTGCAGGTAGTAATCCGGCGGGAACGGCGAGAAGCGCACTGCTGTGAAACCTGCCTGCTTGGCACGCAGCGCATCCTCCGCCAGATCATCGCCAGTGTCGCCGACTACATGCATGTAGCACCGCACTTTGTCACGAGTCTTGCCGCCCATGAGGTCGTAAATGGGCGTGTCCAGACGCTTGCCCTTCATGTCCCACAACGCTATGTCTATCGCAGAGAGCGCGCCTTGGACCACCGAGCCCATGAAGTGTGAGCTGCGATAGAGGTACTGGTAGTGATGCTCGATCAGGTCCGGGTCCTGCCCGACTAGGTACCGTGACATCTCCTGCAGCATCGTCTCCGTCGGTCGCTGCCAGCCGTGCACTCCGCCCTCACCGATGCCGACCGTGCCATCTTCTGCATGGATCTTGATCAGCAGCCAGCGGCTCCACAAAATAGTCTCAAGCCGTTCTATACGTGTCTTCTTCATGGTTGGCCCTCCGCGTCGTTATCGATGTTCGTAGGCTGGGATTTCTCGTTCGGTCTGCGTCGTAGAACAAAGTACAGCGCAATGCCTACCAGTATTATCGCCACGCCTAGCTGCCCTTCTAGCGCATATAGCAGGAGACTCTGGCGGTCACTGAGTCGCTCGATCTCAGACTGGGAGCGCGCTTCCAGCGACTCGAACAGGCGCTCCAGCGGGTCCATGATCCGCGCCTTCGCTTCATGGTACTGGCGACCGTGCAACATTGCCACCGCTTGGCGTTGCTTACCCGTGATCACATCAGTGATATTGCCTTCGGGAGGCAGTGCCAGACCATCCATCAACGACATCGCCGCATTCTCTAGCAACACGAGGTCGTTTGACTGGTCCTCAGACTCGAGGAACAACGCCAGCTCGTTGTCGGTGAAGCCCGCTTCCATCATCAGGCTGTCGATCGATGCAGGCGGTCCTGACGGACGCGGATACGAGTCTGTCGCCGTCACAAAGTCCCAGTAGATGGAATCGTACTGGGTCGGACGCGGTACAACACCGTTGCGAATGTCAAGCACCGTCTGGAAGTATTGGGCAAAGCGAGGCTCGCCGGTGGCGGCGTAAGTTCGCACCAGACGCGTCAGGTCATCGGACGACTGGCGCAACTGGTCTGCCAGCAGGTATGCCCTGTAACGGTCTTCGTATGCCGCGGTGAGTTCCCGATCGGCGCGAGAGCGGAGGATGACGGTCACCAAGCTCATCAGGATTAATATGCCGACGAACGCGAGCGCGGTGATGGCTACGCGTCTGTTACGGCTGGGTGTTGGATTAGTTGACACTGGTCGGCGACCAAGCGCAGACTTGACAGAAGAGAGGCGCCGTCGCGTATCTCAACAGTTCGTGAGCCCAACGCGCTTGTAGCTGCTACCCCATGTCAGGTTGAAGTGGGGCGGACATCAGTCCGCGATCGCTTGAATAATGCGAATGATGCCAGATGCCCACTGATTAAATCCGATACCTGACAGGACAACGAACGCCCCAATCGCAAACCAGCGCATATTGGATTGGTTAAGTCCCCGCGCGACGATTCCGCCGCTCGCGCCTTCGCTATTCATTCTGAGGCGCACATCGACTGCTCCTCTTGTACCGTTCGTGCTCATTCGTCACTCGGTTCTGTTATGGGTTCCGGCACGAATCTACCTCCTGTCCTCAGAGCCACATCCGCGGCCTTGACCGCGATCTCCTGCAGCTCGCGCGCTTGCTCCATAGTGTATTGGTGCTTGGTTTGAAGCTTATCCTCATCTCCGAACCACAAGTTTACGTGTCGCACTATCGCCATGTTCAACTCCTGTCTTGCGCATCGCGTGTGTCAACGGTAACCGTTATCCTAACACGGCTAATCCGAAATCAATTCCCCTCCTTTGGCCGGTAGCGGTACGAGTTCGACGTTGTATTTGTATGCGATCTCGGCGGCCTTAGCCGCAATCTGTTGAATCTCTTTCGCCTACTCTCTAGTGTAGAGATGCTTCGTGCGTATCTTGTCAATATCTCCGAACTTCATGCTCACATGTGACAACTCAGCCATGTTCAACTCCAATCTTGCGCATCGCGTGTGTCAACGGCTGCCGTTATGCTAACACGGCTTGTTCGGACCCGGTCTCAGTCTTCGTTCACCACGGTTACCGGTTGCGGCACGAGTCTACCTCCTGTCCTCAGAGCCACATCCGCGGCCTTGGCCGCGATCTCCTGCAGCTCGCGCGCTTGCTCCATAGTGTATTGGTGCTTGGTTTTAAGTTTATCTTCATCTCCGAACCACAAGTTTACGTGTCGCACTTTCGCCATGTCCAACTCCTATCTTGCGTATCGCGTCTGTCAACGGTTACCGCTATGTTACACCACACGCCACGCCTGCTCCCCCGAGTCTTATTGCGGCACCTTGAAGCGGTTCATCACATAGTAGGCACCTACCGCGAAGCCGATCATCCCGGACAGGTTCAGCACTATCGGGGCGATACCCAGCTGGACTACTGTGACCGTCTCTGCTACGAAGAAGACCAAGCCCAGTAGTGCTGCCAGTATTCGCAGGCTGTTCGAGTACTTCAGGCCGACGACGTAGCGCAACGTGTAACCCGACGCGAAGGCTCCGGCCGCGTTGATGACCAAGATCACGATGTACCACGCCATGTCAGGCAGGCCTACGAACAGCGGGAACTCCCACAACGCCCAGAGTCCGAATCCTGTAACCACGCCGAGGGCAAGCGCAGCTATGGTGCCGATTATCGCGCCCTTGACGATGTCGTCCCTGCCGACCTTGAACATCTCCGGACCGCCGATATTGGCGCATCCCGTGCACTTGTTACCTACTGGCGTGTACACCATGCACTGCGGGCAGATCGGGTCGCCGCAACGCGCACACGAGATGTTCGTCTCGACGTTGTCGCGTGGGCAAGTGGCAGGCAGAGATTGCATGACGAATTAACAGGGATAGGCAGGATACGCAAGATATTTTGAATCCAACATCCTGTATATCCTGTATATCCATGTTAATAGTTCTTGCCGTTGCAACGGCTTATCTCATCGGGTCGGTCCCGTCGTCTTACCTCATCGCCAAGTGGGTCGGCGGCATTGACATTCGCACGTACGGCTCCGGGAATGTTGGCGCATCCAACATCTCAACGCATGTCGGTAAGGTATGGATCGTGCCAGTCGCGCTGTTCGACGTCTTCGTCAAGGGGTGGATCCCGGTGTATGTCGTGGGGGACCGGGTGCTGGGTTTGGGTGATGCTACCGAGGCGTTGGTTGCGCTGGCGGCGGTTGCGGGACACAACTGGCCTGTATTCCTCAGGTTCTCCGGCGGCAGGGCGATATCGGTTGCCATCGGTGCGCTGGGCGCGTTTGCCACGCCGCTCATCGTGCTCTTCGGCACACTGCCAGTCATCATGGCGCTCGCGACACCGTGGCGGGACTCCGGACTCTGGTGGTTGATCACCGTTGCGCTCATGCCAGTTTGGGCATGGCTGATGGTCGGCCACGACGCTACGCTCTACTTCTGCGTGGGTTTCGCGGTGCTGATGGTCGTGCGCCGCGCAACATCCGGCGGCATCACCTGGCAGCGCGTGGTCATCAACCGCATCGTATTCGACCGCGACATCGCAGACCGAGAGCAATGGGTGCTCCGCCGTCCTGATTAACAGGGATAGGCAGGATATATAATAGCGGCGTGCGTCAAACCACAACACGCGAGCCACCGTTAACATGAACCGATATCCTGCTATATTATGCATATCCCTGTTAATCTCAACAGCCCTGTGCCCCCCCCGTTTTACGTAAACTAGTACTAATTAGTACTGCTGCGTTGCTGCTGTTCGCAGCGATGATCTTGGCCGGCGACGCGCGGTTCTCCAGCGCGCAGACTGTGACGTTCGACTACGACCTTGACAACGACGGGCTCATCGAGGTCTCGAACGCCAACCAGTGGCGTGCCATCCACTACGACCTCAACGGCGACGGCACTCCGGAGTCCCGCTCTGCACCGTGGCACGGGACGAACACCCCTTGGGCGACTGGTTTTCCCAACGCAATGACCGCCGCCGGGTGCCCGCCGCGAGACCATGACAACGATCCTGCCACCGCCGACCAGGCTTCATGCATCGGATACGAGCTCATCAGCGACATCGACCTAGCCGACGGCGGAAGCATAGTAATCGGTTCTTATGGCGAAAGTGGGCGGGATAAGTACACCGCCAAGTTCGTTGGCAACGGCTTCCGACTGTCCGGTCTAAGGCGACACGAGACGCAAAGCGATTTTACCCTATACAGCGGTGCCTTTTCGGAGGTCGCTTATTCGGCGACGATTGAAGGTCTCGGTGTCATAGCGCCCGATTTCCACGAGGAGACCGCCAATCCGGAAGGCGGCATCACCTCCAGACTTGAGGGAAAGCTGATCGGAAGCTATGTCGAGGGCGGATGGCTCCGCTCCGGTATATCTGGAGGATTGGTAGGAAGGGTCGCAACCCATGCAACCGATGGCTACGGGATCTTCGCACACTCTTACGTCCGAGGCACGCGTGTCGGCAATATTACCCTGAGGCACGGCGGACTCGTCGGACAGATGGAACACCAACGCGGAACTGGCGGCGTCAACAAGTCCACATGTTTGAACAGCTACTTCTCCGGAGATGTCGATCAGGGTCAGCGAGGGCTCGTCGTCGGCGATAATCAGAACGGGCAGGGAAGATACATCAACTGCGTCGGCGACAGCACCACCGATGCAAACGACGGCGGCAACTCCACTACCACGACAGGTGCGGGCGCGGGCACGATCGCCGCTACCAACGCCGTAATGACCGCCGCCAGCGGATACACGGGACCATTTGCAGGATGGGACGACTACCCACTGGATGGCACCATTACACCGCTCGATGCGACAGAGCCGCGCGTGGATGTCTGGTACTTCGGCGACGAGACCAACCTGCCCGTCCTGAAGGGATGGGGACACGACATGACGTTGCCGCTCGACCGGAGCAAGACAGGCGCGGACACCGTCAACCTATGCACCCGCACACTGGCAGTCGCAAACGAGATCATCAGACACCTGAAAGACGATGTTAGACGCGCCGGGGTCACCTCAACGCCAGCCGACGTGACCGCTCTGACACCGTGCACTTCTTCGGCAGACACGCGCAACGTCTCCATCACCAACCTCACTGACCTCGTCGTCACGAATGCAGATCACACGTTCAACCTGCGGCCCGACAGGACATTCCCCGCGTCGATGCGCCTCACCGCGCTTCACTGGGACGACTTCGAGTATCTGACCAACGCAGGGCACTTCGAACTGGGCGGCAACGACATCGAATCGCTACCGCCAAGGATATTCCAAGGCCTCCCCCTGCGTCACCTCGACCTCTCAAACAACAAGCTGACCGCCCTGCACCCCGACCTGTTCGCCGGTGTCGCTGCCGTCACCGATCTCGGCGGTAACTCCTTGCTGCTGAACGGCAACCAGCTCACCGACACCGGACTGCCAGGACGAATCTTCGACACGTTGCCACACCTCAACGGCTTGGACCTATCCGACAACTCACTCACACGTATCAACACACGCTGGTTTGAAAAGCTCGTCAACCTCGGCTACAAGCCCAGTGCGAGCGGGCCATACACTCACGCGCTGGGATTGCACCTCGCGGGTAACACTGTCGCCGACCACTACTACTCCAACAAGCTCTTCACAGGCGTGCTGGCGAACATCACACCCTACGTCGACACTACGAGCCCGAACACTTCGGCAGGCGATGGGCTTCGGACGGCGATAGAGACCGTAATCGCCGCGCCGCACGGCGGCAGGACGGTGGCAAACCTGGCACTGACCGGCACCGACTACTGGTTCAACGCCGGCGGAACTACGACCGGATACCAGGCAAGCACCGTGACTTCGTGCCTGAGCACGCAGAGTGCGGGACCCGGGCGTTACGACTATGTCGGCGGCAATGCTCCAGACTGCCAGATTCAACCGCACTGGACTCCGCCGCACGAGACTACAGACACCGCCGCGACGGCACCCGCCATCAGCGCAAACGGTGCGCGCGGTTCCGTATCGGTGCAGTTCACACACGCCGCAAGCGCGAACTTCGTCGCATATCAGCTGCGATGGCGGCCGTCCGCGGACGAACCTTGGCAACCGTGGCAGGTGGCACCGATCACGCTGGCATCCGGCACCAAGTCGGTTAGCGCACCCGCTCCCGAATCTGGAGTCGCTTATGCGGTCCAGCTGCGTGTGTTGACCACTACCGGCCCGCCCAGCACGCCTGTCGCAGGCACCGCCACGACCACTGCTGCCAACTGGCTCAGCGGATTCAGCGCGGCTACTGGCACAACGACGATCGGCACAATCGCCCTCAGCTGGAACGCCATCAGCTCCAGCGCACTGCCCGCCAACCACTCGGTTGTCCAGTACTACTACCGCTACAAACCGCAGTCCGACGCGTCTTACGGCGCATGGTTGACCGCTGGAACCGGCACAAGCCACACCATACCCGCCAACTCACTCACGCCAGACACCACATACAGTATCCAGCTCGTCGGCGGCATCGATGGCACGGATTCCGATTCGGAAGCTGACTACTTCACGAACCGCAGCACCGCCAGCGCCGCCGCCTACGCAGTCCCTGCCGACTTGAGTGCGACCGGCGGAACAGCTCCAGGCACCATAAACGTGACCTGGACGCAACAGACCGTAGCCACCACCTCCCAGGCCAAGATTCAGATCCGACGGAAGCTGAAGGGTCAGCCTTGGCCCGCGGACTCGCCGTTCGGGTGGGAAGACGTGCCAGACAGTCCGGGCGACTCCGGGACAGACCTGCATGACGAGACGAGCCACACGTTCGCCTGGCTCCGAGGCGGCGCGGAGTACGATATCGAGGTGCGCGTGCACCAGACCGACGCGCTCGGTGCTCTGACCGCCAC
The DNA here is from genome assembly GCA_965200145.1 of Dehalococcoidia bacterium. Classification (GTDB taxonomy): domain Bacteria; phylum Chloroflexota; class Dehalococcoidia; order Lucifugimonadales; family Lucifugimonadaceae; genus CBDATG01. The sequence continues at coordinate 276,791 of CBDATG010000003.1, read as the reverse complement.
GCCGACCACTGCCACTGCCACCGCCGCGCCAACTCCGACCGGGCTGTCGGCGACAACCGGCAACCCAGGCGCGTTCTCACTCACCTGGGACTCACAGTCCGACAACATAAGCGGCAATGCAAACTACGAAATACGCTACAGGTATCAGGGCGAACCGTGGCCGACGACTAACACGGAAGGATGGGCGACAATATCCGGCAGCTCTCACTCCTCGACCTCTCACTCCATCACCGGACTGTTGAACAACCGAAAAATCGATGTCGAGCTGCGCTTCCACTGGAACGACACGATCGGCAATTCTGCGGCCGCTACGGTCACCGCGACGACCGGCGCCGTCGCCGCTCCGACCGGACTCATGGCAACCGCCGCACGAGGATCCATGGCGCTCGCATGGACCACGCAGGTCGCAACGAATAACAGCGAGGCTGGCTACCAGGTACGATACAAGAAGGCAACCGACAGCTGGCCAACAGCCGGAAACCAAGGCTGGACCGACATCTCCGGCTCCACACACGCCACGAACTCGCACACGGTCACGGGCGTGGAGGGCGTGTCACACAACTTCGAGGTCCGCTTCGTTTGGAGCAACGCGCTCGGAGCATCCGCACCAGCGGCAGTCACTGCTACTCCGCTCACAATAACTGCTCCAACCGGCCTGAATGCAACAGCAGGCTCCGACCCGGGACAGATCAGCCTTTCATGGACAAGACAGACAACCGTCCAAACCGCCGTCCCGTACTACCAGTTCAGATATCGAATCTCCGGACAGAGCTGGCCTACCGACAGCACACAGGGATGGGCAAGAATCCCAGGATCCGGTCATGCAACTAACAGCTACTCGTTCGACGCTCCCAACGGACAGAGCATCGAAGTACAGATCCGATTCCACTACGACGGACCCAGCGCCGCCGTCTCGGACACGGTCACGACAAACGCCGTTGCTGCGATCTCAACATTCAACGCAACCGCTACCTACGGCGCCATCGACCTCAGCTGGACCGCTCAGACGGCGACAACGAACACCCAGGCAAAATACGAGGTGCGATACAAGAAGTCGAGCGAGAGCTGGGCAACCATCGGCAGTTTGGGTTGGGTAACGGTCTCCGGTTCCGACCACTCGACGAACTCACATGAAATCAACGGCGGCACCGGCCTGGATGCTGTGCCATACGATGTAGAGCTGCGATTCCACTGGAACGATGCAGTGGGCGCGTCCGCCGCGGCAAGTGCCACCGTAACACCAACCGCAGTGCCTGCCGTGGCCGGACTCAACGCCGCGACCAGCCTCCTGCAAGGACAAATCAACGTCTCATGGACACAGCAGTCAACGGTGACAGAAGACGATGCCAAGTTCCAGGTCCGGACTTTGCTCGACTCCGCCATTGCATGGGGAGCCTGGACCGATGTCGCTGACAGCAGCGACACGGGCATGCACACACATGACGAGGCGGCATACACCTTCACCGGATTGGGGACTCGCCGCACTTACGACATCGAGGCACGAATGGTCATCGGCGATGTCGAGGGTCCATTCGCACGCGTCAACGACATCACCTCCGGATACCAGCCACGCGGATTGGAAGCCGTCCCCGGCAGCACTCCAGGCACAATCGACCTGACATGGACAAAGCAAACCCAGGTAACGGGTCAGCACCAGAGATTCGTGGCCAGTGCCAAGCCATCCACGTCCGACACTTGGGGCTCATGGAATGAAGTAATCGACAGCACCGACGCGGACTCACACACACATGACGAGATGAGCTACCAGTTAACCGGACTGAAGAACAACGTGGAGTACGACGTCAGGGTTATGTTCATGGCACATTTGACGAACCGAAACGCCTGGCCGTGGAATGACCTTGAATTCATCCCGCGTGTCGAGGGCGTTCGGGCAAAGGAAGTCGCAGCACCGACCGGGTTAACGGCAACCGCCGCAAGAGGAGCCATGGCGCTCGCATGGGACACGCAAACTGCCTCCACTAACAGCGAGGCAGACTACCAGGTACGATACAAGAAGGCTACCGACAGCTGGCCAACAGACGCAACCCAAGGCTGGACCGACATCTCCGGCTCCACACACGCCACGAACTCATACACGGTCACGGGCGTGGAGGGCGTTTCACACAACTTCGAGATACGCTTTGTTTGGAGCAACGCGATCGGAGCGTCCGCACCAGCGGCGGTCACTGCTACTCCGCTCACCGTGACCGCTCCGGCAAGCCTGACCGCAACAGCAGGCTCAGACCCAGGACAGGTCAGCCTCTCATGGCCTGCACAGACAGCCGTCCAAACCTCCGTCCCGTTCTACCAGTTCAGATATCGAATCTCCGGACAGAACTGGCCCACAGACAGCACCCAGGGCTGGACCAGGATCCCAGGATCCGATCACGCAACTAACAGCTACTCATTCGACGCTCCCAACGGACAGAGCATCGAGGTACAGATCCGGTTCCACTACACCGGACCCAGCGCCGCCGTCTCGGACACGGTCACGACAACCGCCGTCGCTGCGATCTCGACGTTGAACGCAACCGCTACCTACGGCACAATCGACCTCGGCTGGACCGCTCAGACGGCGACAACGAACACCCAGGCCAAATACGAGGTGCGATACAAGAAGTCCAGCGCGGACTGGCCGGAAACGAGCCCGTTCGGATGGGCCGACATACCCAGCTCGACTCACGCCACGGCCACGCACACGGTCACCGGACTCGAAGGCGGCTCGGCTTACGACTTCGAGCTGCGATTCTACTGGAACAACGCAGTCGGCGCATCCGCCGCCGCGGCAGTCACCGCAACACCGTTAGCCGTGCCAGCAGTAGACAATCTCACCGCCGTGACGAGCGTCACGTGGCAGCAGATCGACCTGACTTGGACTGCCCAGACATCGGTGACAGCCGCCACCGCCAAGTACCAGGTGCGGTACAGGCTCACAGGTGCCGCGGCGTGGGGCACATGGTCGGATGTGCCAGACAGCACTGCCGACGCTGACTCGCACGCATACAACGAGAGCGCATACACGATCGGCTCACTTACCCCGTACCGTCAATACGAAGTCGAGGTGCGCTTCGTCGTCGGTACGTCCACGGGTACCGCCACGAGGGTGTCCGACGTGCGCGCGGGATACCACCCGCAAGGTATGACCGCCACCGCAGGCGACGCACCGGGATCCATCGACGTCTCATGGACGCAACAGACGGTGTACACCGAGTCGTGGCGCCGATTCCACATCAGCACCAAACTCTCATCCGCCAGCGCATGGCAGTCCTGGATCAACATCGCCGACGAGACCGCAGACTCACACCAACTCACCGGGCTCAACGCCGGCGAGCTGTACGACGTCAGGATGATGTTCAACACCACCGGTGAACACAACTGGCCCGACCAGAACTACCTCCCGACGCTGACTGGCATCCGCACCGGAATCGTCCTGCCCCCGGTCAACTTCACCGCCGCTGCATCCACCGATGCAGTCAACGCGGTCAGGCTGTCATGGGATGAGCAGACGGCATCGATGCTCGCCGTGTCGAAGTTCCAGTACCGCTACAAGCTCGCGTCCGCATCCTGGGGGTCGCAGACCTGGAACGACGTGGACGACGGCGGGACCACCGTCGGCGACAGCGATGCGAGCCACTACAACGAGACCAGCGTCAATGTGACCGGCCTGACTGCCAACACGTCTTACGACTTCCAGCTGCGCTTCTTCTGGAACTCGACATACGGGAACTCGACATCAGTCCCAGCAACTGCTACTTCGTCCACCATCCCGGCGCCGCCGAACTTCAGCGCATCGTCCGGCACGGCGGCAGGAACCGTGGACCTGTCATGGGACCTCGTCACAGGCGCAACGAAGTACCAGTACCAGTACAAGCCCACGGGCGATGCCCAGTACCCGACCAGCGGGAGCGGTGCCTGGAACGACGTCCCGGACTCGGCCAGCGATGGCCTTGCGAACGAGTCTTCGCTGACTGTGACCGGTCTGGCGGTCGGCGACAGCTTCGACTTCCAGGTCAGGGCGCACACCGCGTCCGCCAATGGGCCCGCCGCGGCGCAGCAGACGGCCACGGCGCAAACACAAGCGCCGCCGACGGGGCTCACAGCCTCCGCTGGCACAAACCCCGGCGAGTTAACCATCTCATGGACCGCACCGTCAGTCACACCGGCGACGCACACCGGGTTCGAGTTCCGATACAAGCGCACGGCACAGGGCGCATACCCGAGCTCATGGACGGACGTCCCGGACTCCGGATCCAACGGCCGCTCCGACGAGACCTCGTACACCATCGCCAGCCTCTGGGCAGGTATCAGCTACGACGTCCAGATACGCGCCGAATCGAACGACGGACCGAGCACTCCCGGCGCGGGTACGACTGCGACTGCGACCGCACAGGTAGTCGCTGCGCCGACGAGCTTCACCGCGACGCGCGGCACTGGTCCTGGCGAGATAGACCTGTCGTGGAACGCCATCACCTCTGGACTGCCTTCGACGCCCGGGACACCGGCGGTATCCGACGCGGTTGTGCGCTACGAGTACCGCTACAAGCTGAACAGCGCAACCTCGTACCCGACCACTGGTGCAGGTTCTTGGGCGCAGGTGCCGGACCAGGACGATCCTGCCGACGGCCAAGCCGATGAGACGAGCTACAAGATCACCGGTCTGACGGCGTACACTGCATATGATGTCGAGCTGCGCGCGGCGATCCACGACAACGACGAGGGCATTGCGACGACGGCGGAGTACTACAGCAGCTCCGCGTCCGACACGAACACGCTCTCCGGGCTTGCGATACCGGCGCCGCTGCAGGCGACGGGCGGCACGAACCCGGGAGAGATAGCGCTGACGTGGACGGCGCAGACGGCGATCAGCTCCGGCTTCTCGGCTGCGAAGTACCAGTTCCGCACGAAGCTCGCCACGACGACCGCCTGGACTGGCGTGACGTGGTCCGACATCCCCAGCAGCGGCCTGACGACGGCGTCGCACACCATCACCGGGCTGCCGAACCGCCAGGCGCACGATGTGCAGGTGCGCTTCGTGCCTTCCAGCTCGCTGATGTCCGACCCCGCGCAGGTGCGTGGCACTCCCACGGCGGTGCGGACTCCGACCACTTTCCGGGCTGTTACGTCCTTGTCCGCCGCGGGCGCCGTGGACCTTTCATGGGACGCGCAGATGGACTCCACCGACAGCTCGTCGCAGCATCAGTACCGCATCAAGGCGGACGGCACTGCATGGCCGACCACCAGCGCCATGGGCTGGACCGACATCGGCGACAGCGACGACACCAACTCGCACACCTACGACGAGGACGGCTTCACGGTGACCGGGCTGAGCGCCGGCACGCTGTACGACGTGGAGCTGCGCTTCTCCTGGACCACAGCCGTCGGCGCATCCGCCGCGGCGACCACGACCGCCACTGCGTCCGCGATACCCGCGCCGCCGAACTTCAGCGCGACATCGGGCTCGGTGACCGACACTGTGGATCTGTCATGGGATGCGGTGTCCGGCATCACGAAGTACCAGTACCGGAGCAAACTCATGGGAGCCGACTGGCCGGCGACATCGCCGTTCGGCTGGGCGGACGTCCCGGACGGCACGGACACCGGCTCATCCCTCGCCGATGAGACCTCCTACACGGTGACCGGTCTGACCGGCGGCAGCACCTACGACTTCGAGCTGCGTGCGCACACCGCCGCTGCCACTTTTGGTCCCACTTCGTCGGATACTGCGAACGCACAGCCGCAGTCGCCGCCGACTAGCTACACCGCGACGACCGGCACGAACCCGGGTGAGATAGACCTAGGCTGGACGGTGCCAACCGGTGGCACGCACACCGGCTTCCAGTACCGCCACAAGCGCACCAGTCAGGCCGACAGCGCGTACATCGAATGGCAGGACGTCCCGGACTCCGGCTCAGACGGCCGCTCCAACGAGACGGCGTACACGATAACCAGCCTCTGGGCTGGTGTCGGCTACACGGTGCAGGTCCGTGCGCAGTCAGGCTCCGGTGCGAGTGAGCCGGGTGCCAGCACCACTGCCACGGCGACGGCGAAGGAGGTCGCCGCGCCGACCACGCTGAACGCCACGATCGGCGCCAACCCTGGCCAGATAGGCATCACATGGACCGCGCTCGCGGCCGCCGGCCTGCCGACTGGGGATGCTGTCGTGCAGTACCAGTACCGCACGAAGCTGGCATCCGCGTCCTGGCCGACCAGCGCGCCTCTGGGCTGGACCAACATACCGGCGGCGAACACGACGTCGTACACGATAACCGGCCTGACAGCATACACGCTGTACGACATCCAGCTGCGCGCCGCGATAGACGATGGCACGGACACGACTGGCGAGCCGCCGAAGCTTGCCAACTACCACAGCGAGGCGGTATCCGCAACGGGTGCGCGCTCCGGCCTGGCGCGGCCTGCAAACCTGCGCGCCGCAGGCGGCACAAACCCCGGTGAGATCGCGCTGACATGGGACGCGCAGACGGCGATCACGACGGGCTTCTCGGCTGCCAAGTACCAGTACCGCGCGAGGCTGCAGGGCGGTTCCTGGCCGTCCGGCGGCGGCTGGACCGATGTCCCGAGCAGCGGGCTGACAACGGCGTCCTACACGCTGACGGATCTCATGAACGGACGACAGCACGACATCGAGGTGCGCTTCGTGCCCTCCAGCTCGCTCATGTCCGCCGCCGCAACCGTGCGGGGGACGACCACGGTCGTGCCAGTCCCGGCCGGCTTCACCGCGTCCACCGCCGCGTCAACTGCCGGCGCGATAGACCTGACCTGGACGGCGCAGTCTGCCACCAGCGGTAGCGAGGCGAAGTACCAGTACCGGCGCAAGTCCACAGCGACTGGTGGACCGACGATCGGCTGGCCCGCGGCCGCCCCGTACGGATGGACCGACATCGCCGATTCCGGTACTGATGGCGCACACAACGAATCGTCACTCACCTTCACCGGCCTGACCGCCGGCGTGTCTTATCACGTCGAGCTGCGATTCCACTGGTCCAACGCAGTCGGCGCGTCCGCCGCAACCGCGACGCTGACTGCACGCGCATCCGATGTTCCCATCCCGGGCAGCTTCACCGCCAGCAGCGGCTCAGATGCCGGCGAGATAGACCTTTCGTGGTCTGCTGTCACGAATGCGACGTACGAGTACCGCTACAAGCTGACCAGCGTGAACACCTACCCGACTTCTGGCGCAGGCTTCTGGGCGTCCGCGGGATCCGGCACGAGCTACACCATCACCGGACTCACTGCCAGGTCGAGCTACAACGTGCAGCTGCGCGCAGTCGTAGCAGGCAGCAACAGCCTGCCGACTCCAACTGCGACGGCGCAGGCGCAGACGACTCCTGGACCTGCGAACCTCACATTCGCACACGGCCCGAACCCGGGCGACATAAAGATCGACTGGGACAGGCCCGCCCTGCCGGCGCCGGTTACGCACTACGAGTACCGCTACAAGCTGGCGACCGCGGCGACCTACCCGTCGAGCGGCGCCGGGCACTGGGCAGAGGTGCAGGACAGCGGCGACACGGGCACGCTCCAGAGCGACGAGACGACCTACACGATCAGCGGACTGCAGGCGGGCACCCGCTACCACGTGCAGGTGCGCGTCTTCGCCAACCAGGCGATACAGTACAGCCTGCCGCAACTCGGCACGCAGGCCGCCAGGCCAGTCCCGCCGCCGACAAGCTTCAGCGCGAGCGGCGGCACGAATCCCGGCGAGGTTGTCCTGAGCTGGAGCGCGCCCACCGGCGTGACGATCCTGCGCTACGAGCTGCGACACAGACTAGGCACAACCGGCGCGTGGTCGTCCTGGACATCGGCCACGGCGAGCCCGTACACCTACACAGGGCTGCTTGCTGGCATGCCGCGCACATTCGAGGTGCGTGCGGTGATGCAGACCGTCGGCGCATCTGCTCCGGTCTCGACGACTGGCACTCCGACACCTGTACCGACGCCGGCATCCTTCACCGCGACAACGGGAGTATTCCCCGGCGAGATCGACATCTCATGGATGGCGGTCAACGGCGCGACCAGCTACGAGTACCGCTACACACTCTCGTCGAACGTCACATGGCCAGACGACGCGACGTGGCAGTCCGTAGCCGCGACGGTTACCAGCACGACGATCACGCTACTTGACGAAGGCGTGGGCTACACCGTCGAGCTGCGCGCTGCGATAACGAATGTGGGCAAGTCCACTGTGGTGGCACGAGGCACGGCATCAGCACGCGGCGCGACATTCATGGACCAGCGGCCGAACGTGCCGGCGATACATGCCGCATACGCCGTGGACGCGGCAGCCATACCGGGACGCATCGCCATCGAGCTGCCCGGCGGAACGGACCCGTTCATCTACAGACATCGCACCGCCAACCCTGGCGAGTGGTCGCGCTGGTACAAGGTGACACCGCAGGCGAGCGCCAACCAGTTCCTGATACCCGACCTGGTGCCGGGAGTGGAGTATCAGATCCAGGTGCGCGCCTATACCGGCCCCGGTGCGACGATGGGCTTCACGACGCCGCTGACGGCAACGGCGCAGGCTGCACCGCTGGAGGCACCCGAGGACTTCGAGGCATCAGAGTCGTCCGGCGTGATACTGCTGCAGTGGTCCAGCCCTGCGCTCTACACACCGGACTACTACGAGTACCGCACCAAGCCGACCGGCACCGCGACCTGGTCGGAGTGGGTCCGCGTGGACCACGAGGGCGATCGCGGCTCCACCCAGCGCAAGTGGGTGACCGGCCTCGAGTCCGGCATCTCGCACGACTTCGAGCTGCGGATGCAGACCGGCGCCGGCCCGAGCCCGATAGCAAAGTCCAGCGGCAGCGCGAGGCTGCGCATAGCGGAGGTGCACTCCATCCGCCCGACAGTGCGCGAGGTGAGCGTCCGCGTCGGCGACACGATCGCGCTGACAGTGGACATCTACGACACGCAGGAAGTGCTGGACAACAGCATCCCGGGCAAGGCGGGTAGCAAGCTGGTGTTCCGCTGGATGGACAAGCTCGCTGACGGCAGCGCCGGCAGCGCCGGCGGAACCTTCGCAACCCCGAACAATGAGCGGCGCGTGACATACACAGCGCCCAGCAGCCCAGGCAACTACATAGTCACCGCCGAGGCCCAGCCCGACGGCGTATGCACCAGCCACCACGAAGGCGCGGCAGAGATAACCGACGCAGCGCGCGCGCAGTGCACCGCAACGTTCACGATACGCGTCTCAGGCATCCCGGCAGTCCAGGCACCGCGACCCGACCCGGTAGACCCGACAGGCGCAATACCGACCAGCATGACGGACGACAAGGGCGGCACATACACGGTCTTCACGCCGACGAAGGGCGGGACGTTCACGGGCGACGACATCACGGTAACAGCACCCGCGGGCGCGATCCCGGACCGCACCGTAGTAGGCATAGGCGCAACCGCCTCGGACATACCGACGCCTGACCCGGTCCCAGGCGCCACGATGTCCCTGGCAGGCAGCTACTACGACATAAACGCCATAGCAGACGATGGAGAGCCGCCGATACCGTCCTACACCCTGAACGAGCCTGCCACGGCCTGCCTCCCATTCCCGCAGGAGTTCCGCGCGGACCTGTCCAACGTGGTCCTAGTCCAGCGCAAGTCCGCCGGCGACCTGAGCATCCTGAGCACCAAGATCCGCTCCCTCTCCGGCGACCTGACCGTCTGCGGCACCCTGACCCAGCTCCCAGCCACCATAGCAGTAGCCCGCCTAGGCCTAGTCCCCGCTCCCGCGCCTGCAACTCCGTCCACGCCGGCGGATGCTCCCGACACTGGTGCAACTACGCCGGGCTACGCAGTCCTACTGCTAACCCTCCTGCTAGGCGCGCTAATATTTACAGGGATGTACAGGATGCGCAGGATAGGAGAGGTGGCCGGGCGGTTACGGCCTTAGCACCTTCATTACCTCGTCGCCTAGGTGGTTGATTACCTTTACTGCCAACCGTCCAGTGCTGGGTGGGTCGAATGGGCGGGATGTGTCACTGTTGAGGGTGTCCCATGCTTCTCGGTTGATCTCTGCCTTCAGGGATGTCTTTAGGCGTTCGTACGGGTCTTGGGCACCCAGGAAGTAGGCGTGCCGGACGAAGAAGCACTCGGAGTCGTAGTCTGTGTCTATGAACCACATTGCGATGCCATCGGTGTTGTCGCTCCTGACATCGCCAGTCGTCGGGTCGTAGACATCTACGCCTTTGATCTTGACTTGCAGCTTGCCATCGGGCGCGTCCTGTAACTCGATGTCTGGTTCGCCGAAGACTACAAAGAGGTTGGCGCGCTCGCTGGGCTTCAGGTCGGTTGCCATGTGCAGGTCTGCGTTCATGCGGGCTTGTAGCACTGTGATCCTGCCGAGTGAGGACATCTCTGTAGTCTGCGCGTCGTACTGGAAGGCGCAGGCTACGAGCATGTCGAATCCGGACTCGGCGGCTTCGCGTGCAGCCTCTACAAGGTCAGGGCGCGTCACGGTGCCGAATTCTGGTCCGATGAATATGGCGGCACGTTGCGGCGTGCTGTCATTGTCGCCGATGTTGCATTGGCCCTGGGCGGAGATGTACGTTGAGCCCGCCCAGGGTTCGATGCTGGTGAACGTGATGCGATCGCTCTTGTGCGCCTGTTGCACGCCCGATATTGCAAGGTTCTCCAAGATGATCGATGTGTAGTTATCGCCGTGGCCGTCGGAGTCGCGCAGAGTTGAGTCGTCGTCATAGCCGTCGTCGGCCGGTAGCATCCGGTGCGGCGAGACCGACTCAACCGTGAAGGGTCCAGCTACGCGCACCTTGCTGGAGTCTTCGTACGGCCTGTCGTAGAGGTACTCGTAATCGGCGTTCGCTGCGATGGATGCATCTATCTCACGCTGGCGCGCTAGGCGTTGCTCCCACCACTCGGCGTGCACAAGGCGCGCTTCGTCTGACCAGCTAGGATCAGGTTCGCGTGGCACTTCCCACTCTTCGAACGAGGTGCCGGACGCTTCGTTGAGCAGCTCGCGGAGCGGTTCCAGGTCTTCTTGATACCGTTTCCAGATGATGTCTATCTCTGTGTTGTTTGCGATAGCTGCAAGAGTGATGTGAGGCACGCGACGGTAAACGAAGCCTTGACGCACGTCCATAGTAGAACAAATGTTCTGGGGGGGGGGCACCGCGGTTAATCTCGGCGCGTTTTGTCGCACCATCTGGGCTGTCTTCAAGGAGATAGTAGGGGTAGCGTGCGCCCATCAAACGACCGCGGGCTAGTGCTAACGCGACGCGAGAGGTGTCCATTGTGATCCAGCGGCGACCCCACTGCTCGGCGACGTACGCGCTGGTGCCCGCTCCGCACGTTGGGTCTAGCACTAGGTCGCCGGGGTCGGTTGTCATTAGGATGCAACGTTGGATTGCATTGACGTTGGTTTCAACGACATAGCGCATGTTCGTCGCGCCACGGAGGTCGGACCAGAGGTGGTCCAGCTGTCTGACCGGATAATCATCAAACAGGCGAACATACTGGGGAGTTGAGTTCCGAGACCAAATCCGGTTGGCGCGTATGAGTCGATTCATTCCTTCCGGAGTGGTGCGCCAGCTTTTTCGCAAACTTTTTATCAATCTACCTTGAAACTTGAAATCGTAATAACAAGTCTCGGTGAAGCCAGTTGAGTCTAGCTTTTCCAACGAGAAAGGAACGGCATCTTTATCCGAATCAGACCGACCTGCCAACTCGCCCTTTTTCATTCGCCTGCGCTGGCCATCTGACAGCTGAACCTGACGATAACCAGTACCTTCGCCATAAGATTTCTCCAAATGCAGGCTTCGATATTTGAGCACATCAGCCTTTTTAGCGAACCATAGAATGAAATCGCAAATGCCCGGTAACAATTTGCCTCCGAGAGGCGAAGTTTTTGTAAATGTAATGATGCTCACAAAGTTCTCATCCCCGAACACTTCGTCCAGCAACACCCTAACCCGATGCACGTTCTCATCGCCGATCTGCACGAAGATTGATCCGCTGTCCGAAAGCAGCTCTCTCGCCATGACTAGACGGTCTCGTAGGTAGGACAGGTACGAGTGGATCCCGTCGCGCCATGTGTCTCTGAATGCTTTGATCTGCTCCGGCTCTCTTGTGACGTCTTTGGCTGTGCTGCCGACTGCTCTGTTGTTGGTTGACCACTGCCAGTTTGAGCTGAAGTTTATGCCGTATGGCGGGTCCATGTAGATGCACTGGACTTGGCCTTTCAAGCCCTCTTTCTCGGCTAGGGATGCCATGACCTGTAGGCTGTCGCCTAGTATCATGCGGTTCGACCAGTTGGCTTGGTGCTGATAGAACTCGGTGCGTGCTTCTGGGGATGGTAGTCCGTTGAAGTCTGCGAACATCTGGGGCTGTGCTGCGTCGTCCGCGGGGTTGTTATCGGAGTGTCTTCGCAGGTCGTCGATGATGGCTTTGGGTCGGATGCGCTCTTGGACGTAAATTGGCGGTGCCATCACCTCTAGCGGCGCGTCGTTCTCGGTGTCTTTGCCGCGCCAGACTAGCTGCGGGTCAAGGTCACGGTTGCGCTCGTAGTAGTAGGGTATGGCGCGTCGGTCGTCTGCCGACATGGTTGTGGCATCTTCGGCGGATGGCAGGTTTGTGCGCGTGTCGGCGGTGTGTCGCAGGTCGGCGGTGGACTTCGGAGTCATGGGATTAGCAGGATATGGCAGGATGGGAGTATCTGTTACGCGTGGTTATGTCGTGGTGGCGGTTGGTGTGCGTTTGCGCTCGTGGACGCTCCATTGGAACTCAGGGATGTATGTGGTGACGTCTTCTATCTGTAGTAGGTCTGTTGCCCATGCGAGCGTGATTCCGTTCAGAGTTCCATCTTTGTTGATGTCTGCGATGTCGCAGTTGGTGATGTCAACGACGATGTCGGAAGGACCGTCGGTGAATTCCAGGAGTAGTGTATCGCCATCTGGGAAGAACGCTACAGTGAGCTTGTCGTTGGGTGCGATTCCGTTACTGGAGCCGCCTGCCAGCGTGACGTTGATGCCGTGTTCTGGGACTTGCCACGTGACCTCTGGAGTTGAGGTGGCGAGGTCGGTGTTCACGAACTGGCGGGACGCCTTCGCGATCGATATGGTCTTGATGCGGTCGTCGTTGCCTAGCGACGCTCGTGCCAGGTGGGTTATGTTCACGGTAGTTTTTCCGAACTCGTCGTCGAACCGTATCAAGAGCGAATCAACGTCGGGATGGTATGTGATCTTCAAGATTCAAACCCCTTAGCTATGTCTGTGAAGTGATGGTCTGGGAATGCGTTATCGAGTGTCTCGCCGTCGGGTAGTGTTATGACTCTAAAGTACATGCTATGCGAACCGTCCGCGAAAGTCACCTCTCCGTAGTATTGAACCCTGCCATTGAGTTGGACTTTCGTATGCACCGGGTTCCGTATCACTTCGTGCGCTGCCTCCTCGGTTATCTCAGGATGTCGATGCCTCGCGAAGTTCCTGTAGTACTCGGATGTCTTCATGGGATTAACAGGGATTGGCAGGATGGGGCAGGATGCGGTTTGTGTTGCGTTGGGCTGTGTGGTTGCGGATTACTTTGTCTAGCTCGCTGCGGAACATTGTTACGTCGTCGCAGTATGCCCATGCCCATTGTCCGTACTGGGCTAGGTTGTTGGTTGCGGGGATCCAGTAGTCTCTGGCGGCGGTTGACTTCTCTGCTACATCTTCGCGGCGAAGTCCCTTCACTTCGATCAGGATGTTGAGCGGCTCGTCGTTGCCGGCGTTGACGCGCGCTATGAAGTCTGGGAGGTATGACCTGCGCTGTCCGTTGGCAATGTATGGCACTTCCAGTCCTAGTCCTGCGTTCTTGACGTATGCGATGACGTTAGGGTGCAGCTCAAGCTGCCGTGCCATGTTGCGCTCCCAAGTGCTGTCGAGGACCACATGGCTGACGTGGCACTTGTCAGGGTCGGTTCGGTATACATCCTTGGTGGTTGTCAGGTCGACGTACGCGGAGGAGCCGTCAGGGGCGTATCGGTTGACGATTGGTCTGACCGTAGAAGTCGTCGGTCCGTGCTGTCTGTCAATGGCTGCGATAATCTTTGAGCACGCGGTGTCGGAGTATTCTCGAAACTGCAACAGTGCGATGGCTCGCGGCGACACTTTCACGAAGTACTCGTCAATCCACTTCGCCACGATTTGCCTGAGGCTGAAGAAGCAACGGTAGTCCAACATGTCGTCGTCGCGATCGTCGGATTCTTCCGCGTCAGCGTCGCGTGAGTTAACACCGCCTCTCATCCGCTCTAGTAACCGACTCGCGATGAGATATTCAACGGTCTGTCGTCGCGTGTTCTGGAGCAGGTGGTCGGTCACGACGACCTGCTCCCCTGCAATGCCTGTCAAGATGACGTTCTGCGGGATTAACAGGGCAGGGTGGTACTCAGAGTCCTTGTTGAACATCGGTCGGAGCGTTTGGATGCGATCGCGGCTGACTGTGAAACCCTCAATGCGCGGGAACCTGATTTCTAGGTCGCTGCGTTCTGGCAATGCGCGCACTCTCGTTGTCGGCTTAGGCGGTTTCGGCGGCGCGATGGCCGGCTTGGCGGTGAAGTCGAACGGTACGCCGAACACGTCTGCGTACTGTGCTTCGAACGTGCCGTCTTGCTGAAGTTCGTATGAGTAGCGTCTGAGCGCGCGCCCTACGACCTGCTCGCATAGCAGCTGTGTGCCGAATGCGCGGACTCCGAGGATGTGCGTCACGGTGTTGGCATCCCAGCCTTCGGAGAGCATGGAGACAGAGACAACACATCTGATGTTTGCGCCGAGTCGTCCCGCTTTGCCAACGGAGTTCACGACTTCGCGCAGAAGTTCGGCTTCGCTGATGTTGTCGGCGGCGCCCTGTCCGCGTGTTGCGGCGACTTCGCGTCGGAATCCGGCGATCTCGGCGGCGGCGACGCGCTTGAACATAGCACTGAGTGCTTCGCCAGATTCGAGCTGCTGGCTGTCAATTAGGACGGTATTGGGTCGTTCTAGTGGTGCGCCGTCCGCGTCGAAGTTGCTGAAGAGTCTGCACTGCGCGGTGTACAGCTCGCGCAGGTTGCCGTCATCATCGTCGTAGCGTCGGCCCGAGACCCAGTCGAAGATGAGTTTGGAAGTCTTCACGCTGTTGCAGACGATGATGAAGCATGGTGGCACCTCGATGCCGGCCCGTTTCCAGCTGGCATCGACGGCTTCGTAGTTGGTGTATAGGGCGCGGATGGCGGATTGGAGTTGTGCTGGCACCAGTTCGGGCGACAGTGTTCCGAATGCGCCTTTTGTAGCGGTGCGAACATCTTTGGCGACGTACCGCCAGAGGTTGCGATAGACAGGTTGGTCAGTGGGTGCGTCATCTACGACGGGGACTCGTGGCAGCTTTACGATGCCGCACTCAATTGCATCCATCAGCCCGAAGTCGGAGACCGTCCATGGGAACAGTGTGCCTTCGGCATAACCGGAGCCGCGCAGGAAGAACGGAGTCGCAGAGAGGTCAACGATGCGGTTTATGCCGACGCGCTTCTGTATGGCTTCTAGTCCGGTGATCCATACGCGAGCAGCCTCTTCGTTTGACTCCGCTTCTGACCTCTCGTCGCCGGTTGGCTTTGACTCGTCTGGTTCGCCCGGTTTGCGTCTGTAGCAGTGGTGTCCTTCATCGTTGAGCACCATGACTCCGCGTCGTTTGTCCATCAGCAACGGCATGACGCGTCGCATCATCTGCCCGTGTGTTTCTTTGGTCCGATCGCGGAGTGCCTCTGAGTCTCGACCTTCGAGGACGTCGCGTTGGGATTTAGATAGGTTCCATTTTTCGCGTGGTGCGAGAGCGTGATAGTTGGTGATTACGATGTTGGCTTCATGCAGTTTGGCGAGCATGTGCGGTGGCACTAGCTGACGCTGTTCGTAGTAATTGTCAGGATGGTTAGGCAACAGGACCTGCAAACGGTTCTTTATCGTGATGCCTGGTGTCACTACTAGGAAGTTGTTGGTGAACACATTTGGTCGGCGGTGTTCGATGGCGTTTAGCGTCTGCCAGGCGATGAGCATAGCCATGACGGTTGTCTTGCCTGAGCCGGTTGCCATCTTCAATGCCCAGCGTTCGAGTCCGGGGTTAGCATCTTCGCTCGTGTTCCGCAGGCGGTCTAGGATGTTCCTCCCGGTCAGGCCAACGTGTGGTGCGACTTCGGTGAGCCAGATGATAGTCTCAAGCGCCTCGACCTGGCAGAAGAAAGGTCGCTCCCTGTCGAAGTCGTCGGACCGCCAATGCTCTAGCAGCTGGCGTGTCGTGTATGTGACGCCCCAATCGTTGGGATTGGGCAGTCTGCGCCATTCGTCGACGTGCAGTCGGACATCGTTGATGCCTGATGTCGTCTCGTACTGTTGCCGCTCGTTCGCCAGTTGCTCCGGGTTGTCGATGACCAAACCTGACTGTGTGGCGGCACTGCCCGCCTGGCGAGGTGGTGGCACCGGGGTGATGAAGCTTGAATCGCGGCGCGATTCGATTACTGTGTGCGTAGGCTGATTGTCGGCGTCAAGCTCCCAGTGGCGCATCGGCTGGGAGTAGGGGGAGTTGAGTATTGGGTTGTTGAAGAAGGGTTCAGACATGGGTGAATTCACAGGGATGCACAGGATGCGCAGGATAGTATTGTAGACTAGCGGCGTCTAACCTTATCCTGGCTTATCTTGGTTATCTCTGTGACTTCTCGCGTTTTTCGATTGATTGTGGTTGCTGGGTTGGTTGCGGCGTTGGCTTTGGTGGATGTTGGTGCGCCTGTGGTGGCGCAGTCGGGGTCTGAGCCTACTGCTAGTTGTGGGACTAGTCCGTTGAATGGGCGGACTGCTAAGGTTGTTGCTGAGATTGTTGCGGAGCTGAAGTCTGCTGGCGACCTGACGAGTGCGCAGGATTGCAGTGATGTGACACCGCTAATTCTGGGTAACCTGAACGCTGCGCTGGACTTCCTTCGGACGGATATCTCGCAAATCCGTGCTGGTGACTTTGCGGGATTGGATAACGTTTTCGGGGTTCATCTGAGCCAGACGCATCTGTCGTCAGTGCCGTCGGGAGCTTTCGCGGGATTGGACCGTGT
The DNA here is from genome assembly GCA_965200145.1 of Dehalococcoidia bacterium. Classification (GTDB taxonomy): domain Bacteria; phylum Chloroflexota; class Dehalococcoidia; order Lucifugimonadales; family Lucifugimonadaceae; genus CBDATG01. Next base: position 259,714 of record CBDATG010000003.1, on the reverse strand, counting down.
TGAGCAGATATCGATAGATGTCACTAGCGTTGCATCGTTGCCGTCTGGTCTCTTCAGTGGGTTTTCCCGCCTCAACACCGTTAATCTCGTGTCGAACAAGTTAACTACGATCCCGGCAGATACCTTTACGGGTTCGACCGCTCTCCGGACGATTAACCTGAGCGATAACGCTCTGACCTCGCTGCCTTCGACGGTGTTTGATGGTTTGCCAGCGTTGTCGAATCTCAATGTTAGCGGGAACTACCTGGCGTCAGACGATCTAGGATTCCTGACCTCGTCTTCGTCGTTCGTCACGGCGGCTCCTGCGATGACTCCGACATTGACGATTCTGCGCCTCTCGGAGAACCTGCTGACTCACGATGGTACGGGTTCTGATCCTGACTTGCCTAGTGGTGCGTTCAGTCGTCACACCGCGTTGACCCAGCTGTATCTGTCGGATAACAAGCTGCGGACGTTGCCGTCGGACGCGTTTACCGGGCTGGCGAGTCTTACGGTGTTGCATTTGAATCGCAACCGCCTTGGCACGTTGCCGTCAAACGTATTCTCAGGTCTTACGGAGTTGCAGACGCTTCAGCTAGGCCAGAACTTTCTGACCTCGGTGGATGCGGCGTGGTTCACTGGTCTGACCAAGGTTAGGCTCTTGACGCTTGACACGAATCGTTTGGCGACGTTGCCTGCGAACGTATTCGATTCGTTGAGTGCGCTACAGCGTCTGACGCTATCTCGGAACCGTTTGACGGAGTTGCCCGCGAATGTTGTTACTGGACTTTCTGCGCTGAGTTTTCTGTATCTGAGTTACAACCCTCTGTCGACTCTGACGGTGGATCGTTTTCCGTCGCGAAGGTTGGTGCAGCTTGAGATAATCGAGACGGGGTTAGATGCGACGGCGATCATGGCGCTGAGTCCGGTAGCGAACGTCGTGCGTTCTGAGCGGTTCGTATTTCCGCGGACTGCACCGTTCCCGAATCGGATGCCAGAGCTACTTGCGAGTTGTGGCAGCGGAGTGCTGGATGGTCGGACTCAGAAGCTCGTGCAGTATCTCGTCGCGTATCTACAGAATACTGGAGTTCTGTCGTTCTCAGAGGATTGTTCTCATGTCACGGCGGCTGACCTGTTGACGATCACTAATCTGGACCTGGGGAGCTCGAGCATTATGAATGTTTCTGGCTTGCGTGCTGGGGATTTTCAAGGGCTTACGAATCTCACTTACCTGTCGTTCAGCTATCTGTTCGACCAGATCAAGCTGACCTCGTTGCCATCTGGTGTCTTCAACGGTCTCACCAACCTTCGTGAACTGAACCTTGGTTACAACTGGTTGACGACGCTGCCGTCTGACATTTTCGATCCGGTGCCGAATCTAGTGAGCCTCAGTATCAACAACAACAGTTTGACGACGCTGCCGTCTGACATCTTTGACTCGTTGCCGAATCTGGTGACCCTCGATCTGTCCAACAACATGCTGACGACGCTACCAGATAGCGTCTTCGATGAGCTGACGCGCTTGCGGGAGTTGGAACTGAGGAACAATGATCTGACGACGTTGCAAGAGGAGTTGTTCATCGAGAACACCGAGTTGCGAGCTATTTGGCTTGGTGGCAACGAGCTGATGACTCTTCCGTTGCAGGTGTTTGAGGGTCTTTCGGAGCTGCGTTCGATTGGGTTGGTGCCGAATCCGCTGACTGAGATCTACCTTGGGCACTTCGCTGGACGTGGTCTTGACAAGATACGGTTGCTTGAGGTTGGCGAGTCTCAGGAGCGTTCAACTGAGGAGCAGCGTGCGGCGATCGAGGCGGAGTTGCCGAGTATCGGGCTTGTGAACTGGCAGAACTCTTACTCGTTGTTGCAACCGACTCCGGTTCCGGTGTTTACGGAGCCGCCGACTGCGACCCCGACTGCGACCCCAACTCCGACTCTAGAGGAGCGGATTGAGCTGCCGTCCGTGACGCGTGTTGTGCCAGTGGTGCGTGTTCTGACAGTGACGACTGGTTCGCGCATTCGTCTCTCGTTCGCGGTGTATAACGCCCAGTCCAGCCGCGACGACGGGTTGCTCGTCGACAAGAATATAGCGATGGAGTGGTCAGACGGTGGTTCTGGGGGTTTTACGGAGCCTCGCGGAGTTGGTACGAACGCTAACGGCTTGGCGGATGACCGCGAGGTGGAATACGATGTGCCGAACTTGCCTGGTCGCTACACTGTAACGGCGCGGTTTGTGCAGTCTTGGCGTTGCAATGGTATAGCGAGCGCCTGTACCGCGACGTTTACGGTGAATGTGCAGCGGGAGTCCGTGGCACCGACTCCGGAGTCGACGCCGTGTCCGACGACTGGTGATTGGCCGGAGAGTATTACGCAGTCTGATGGCACGGTCTACGGAGTCGTGACGCAAGCGGGTGGCGGCGAGTCTGCTGATGGCGGTGGTTCGATACGTGTGCCGTCTGGAGCGTTGCCGGGTTGTACCGCGTTGGGAGTGAACATCGGCTTGAGCGGAGATGGAACGAGCGACATGGTCTTCAACGGATGGTCCGTGGCGGGAGCCCAGTACATGGTGGGCGCGATAGATGTGCAGACCGGCGATGTGTTGACTAGCTTGCGGCTCGCGCGGCCTGCCAGTGTCTGCGTTCCATTACCGGCAGAGTTGCGTGCGAACTTGGTCGGAGTGAATCTTGTGCGTCATATAGGGGATGTAGTATCGCCGTTGACGAGTTCGGTGCGGGTTGGCTCATCGGACGGCATGGTGGTGTGCGGCGCTGTGAGCCAGTTGCCTTCGACGGTCAGTGCTGCTGGTCCGGATAGGGTCGCAACGCTTCCTACGCCTACGGTCAGCGTCGTAGATGCGCCTGCTACTGGTGGAGGTGCGCCTAGCTACGCTTACGTGATATTGGCGATAGCGCTGGGACTGGTTTTGTTAACAGGGATAGGCAGGATATGGCAGGATAGGATGAGTTAACTATCCTGGTCTATCCTGCGACATCCTTGTTAGTTCTACTATGGAGTCTACGTCGTAGACGCAGCCGCCCCATATTCCTCCGCTTGCGGCTTGCAGGGCGGCCCATAGTTTTGTGTCGTCTGGTAGCTGCGGGTGCGGTGCCAGGTCGTCTGGGACCGGACGGCTTGCTAACTCTGTCTTGCCCCAGTCTGCGCCTTGGAAGTCGTCGCCGTTGCCTACTAGGTCTATCGAGCCGACCAAGTTGTCGCGGTCGATGATTATTTCGACCATGTCGCCGTCTCTGACTTTGCCGATTGGACCGCCTGCCAGAGCTTCCGGACCGACGTGTCCGATGCACGCGCCGGTTGAGACGCCGGAGAAGCGGGAATCGGTGATCAGGGCGACGTGTTTGCCGTATGAGAGGTGCTTGAGCGCGGCGGTGATCTGGTAGACCTCTTCCATACCGGTGCCTAGCGGCCCGCCACAGGTTAGCACCATGATGTGTCCGGCCTTGATCTTGTAGTCATCATCGGTGGACTTTATGGCGCGAATGGCATCGCGTTCGGAGATGAAGACGCGTGCGGTGCCGCGGTTGCGATACACGCCATCATCGTCTACTACGGTTGGGTCGATTGCGGTGCTCTTTATGACAGAGCCTGCGGGTGCGAGGTTTCCGCTTGGGAATGTCACGGTGCTGGTCAATCCGCGCTTGCGGGCGCGATCGGGCGACATGATGATGTCGTCGGGGTTGACGTTGTCGTTGTCGCGCAGGAACGTGCGTACTTCGTGTCTGCGCTCTGACTGCTCCCACCAGTCCAGGTTGGCGTCTAGGTTCTGGCCAGTTGCGGTCATTACGGATGTGTCGATGAGTCCTAGCGTTCGCAGGTGTAGCATCACCTCTGGCACGCCGCCTGCGGCGTAGAGCTGCGCGGTAGGGTGTCCGACAGGCCCGTTGGGTAGGACGTCTACGATGCGCGGGACCTCGGCGTTTACGCGCCGCCAGTCGTCAACGTCCATGCGTCGCCTGCCTGCGGCGTGTGCTATGGCGGGAGTGTGCAGCAGCAGGTTGGTTGAGCCGCCGCATGCAGCGTGTACTACCATCGCATTCTCGAAAGCGGCATCGGTGAGTATGTCGTGGCTTGTCAGTCCGTTGGCTTCTGACATAACGAGTGCGCGTGCAGACCTGACAGCGACATCCATCCATGCGGGAGTGCCGGATGGCGATAGCGCGGCGTGGGTGATTGCGAGGCCCAGAGCTTCTGCGACTACCTGCGAGGTGCCTGCTGTGCCTAGGAACTGGCATCCGCCGCCGGGTGAGGCGCAAGCTCTGCAACCTACGTCTTGGGCGTACTCCAGTGTGACCTCTCCTTGAGCGAATCGTGCGCCGATGGATTGGATCATGCCAGCGTCTTCGCCCGATTCGGGTGCGAGTGTCACGCCGCCGGGTACTATGACGACGGGCTTGTCGTGCAGTCCTGCCAGTGCCATCATCATGGCAGGCAATCCCTTGTCGCACGATGCGACACCCATTACGCCGCGTGCTGTCGGCAGTGATCGCGCTTGTCGGCGCAAGACAACTGCCGCGTCGTTGCGATACGGCAATGAGTCCATCATGCCTGTAGTTCCCTGAGTTCGTCCGTCGCAAGGGTCGGAGCAGAAAGTAGCGAACGGCAGAGTCTTGAGGTTACGGAACTCCTCAGATGCGGCGGCGACCATTGTTGAGAGTTCAAAGTGTCCGGTGTGCAACCCTAGCGCGACGGGTGAGCCGTCGGGTTCGCGAATGCCGCCAGCAGTAGATAGGATGATGTATTGCGGTCGAGTGAGTTCTGCAGGGTTCCATCCCATTCCGGCGTTCTGCGTCATTCCGAAGTGGTCGCCGCTAGGGCTGTCGGTTAGGAACTCGGCAGTGAACGGCAATGCGCCGGTCGGACCGGGTGCATGAGTGCGTATTTCTCGGGATGCTGGGTTTCCGTTGTCGCCGAGCACGTCGCTGGGAGTCAGGACTGGTGCGCCGTTGCGAGCGGACGATCGTCTGCGAGCTTTGGTTGACATTTGTGGACCTCCCGTTATTGAGTGGTGCGTTGTTTCCGCGTTGGGTTGTTGTCGGTTATGATTTATGCGAAAAGTATAGATATCAGCGCGGATGCCGGCTGACATGGCTGGTCCCGCTGTTACGTTACCCGTGTTACATATTGTTACTGTGTCTGACACGATATTGAAAGTTGAGAATGCCTACTGCGCGTTTGGCGGAGTCGTGGCGGTCGATCACTGCTCCTTCGAGGTTGAGCGCGGCTCTGTTACTGGGCTGATCGGTCCGAACGGTGCGGGGAAGTCGACGCTGTTCAATCTGATCACGGATATTGCGCCTTTGCAGTCTGGGAGCATCCACTTCGATGGTCGTCGCATTGATGGCATTCCGCCCCATTCGGTGGCGCGTCTCGGTATTGCTAGGACGTTTCAGATACCGGGCGAGTTGGGACGTATGACTACGCTTGAGAATCTGGCTCTGGTGCCGGAGAATCAGGTTGGCGAGACGATGTGGGCGCCGTTGGTTTGGCATCGCCGCGTGAAGGTGCAGGAGCGTGCGGTCAGGATGCGCGCGTGGTCGACATTGAAGCTGCTGAAGCTTGACCATGTGGCAGATGAGCTGGCTGCGAACCTGTCTACAGGGCAGAAGAAGCTGCTGGAGCTGGGGCGCACGCTGATGGCGGATCCGCAGCTGGTGTTGCTTGACGAGCCGGCGGCTGGTGTTAACCCTACGCTGATGCGGTCTATCGCCGATACTATCCGCCAGTTGCGCGATGATCGTGGGATAACGTTCGTAATCGTAGAGCATGATGTTCCGTTGATCATGGATATCTGCGACAAGGTGATAGTGCTAGCGCAAGGCAAGGTGATTGCGGCAGGCAGTCCGGATGAGGTTCGGCATGATGCGCGTGTGTTGGATGCGTATCTGGGAGGCGTAGAGGCATGAGTGACGTAGTGCTGGACGTTCAGGGCTTGGATGCGAGCTATGGTGCGACGCTGATAGTGCGCGGCATCACGATGCAGGTGCGCGCGGGCGAGCTGGTTACGATAATCGGTCCTAACGGTAGCGGGAAGTCGACGGTAATCAAGTCGATCTTCGGCTTGACGCAGATAGAGGGCGGCTCAATATCGCTGAACGGAGTGGCGACTACAGGTCTGGGAACCGACCGCCTTGTGCAGCTGGGTATCGGTTATGTTCCACAGGCTGCTAATGTGTTTCCGACGCTTACGGTGCGAGAGAACGTTGAGATGGGCGCATACTCGATGTCGGGTAACATCGGAGGTCGCGTGAACGAGATGCGCGAGTTGTTTCCGGTGTTGGATGAGCGTTGGGGTAGTAAGGCAGGCCATCTGTCAGGTGGTCAGCGTCAGATGCTTGCGCTGGCACGGGCTCTGGTGACGGACCCGCAGGTGTTGCTGTTGGACGAACCGACGGCTGGGCTCGCGCCGCAGATAGTTGACCAGGTGCTGACGCGTGTGTCGGAGATCAATGAGCGCGGCGTATCGATACTGCTTGTTGAGCAGAATGCAGTGAAGGCGTTGAAGCGCAGTGATCGCGCCTATGTGCTTGCAAGAGGCCGCAACTACTTCGAGGATTCGGCTGATGCGTTGTTAGAGAATCCGGACATTGGCAAGGTGTTCTTGGGTCTGTCAAACACGTCTGGCACCGGTGCTGAGTTGGAGGATTACTCGGCGGATGATGATGACGATGATGGTGCGCCATCGGTTGTTGGTGGGCTGGAACCCGATGCGGATTCACGCGATCGGCGAGGGGAGTCGCGGTAATGGAGATGCTGGGCATCAATACGCATACCGTCCGCGACGCTGTCGTGTCACGCGTCGGGGAGCGTGGCGCGCGTGGGATCGTGTGGGTCATCGTTGCGCTGATATCAGCCGTGGCGGCTTGGGTGTTGGTCACGCGGTTGGATCTGACGGTGATCGGGTTGCTGATCGGTGGCGTGTACGCGCTCGGTGCGGTTGGTCTGTCGCTGGTGTATGGCAACATGCACTTCCCGAACATTGCACATGGCGATACGATGACGGCGGCTGCGTTCGTTGCGCTTGCGGTTATGGTTACGTGGTTGCCGGAGACGTGGTCGATGAACTCTGTCGGCATGTTCACGTTCCCGTACACTCTCTTCATCGCCCTGCCAATCGGCATGGCAGTAGTCGCGCTTGGATCAGTGTTGGTAGACAGGTTTGTTTATCGTCGTTTGCGCCTGAAGGCGGCGCAGCTAGGGGTTATCACGCTGGCGTCGCTCGGCGTGGCGATAGCGTTGCGTGGTCTGGTGCAGTACATCTGGGGCACTGAGATCCAGAACTATCCGCGCGAGTCGAAGAAGTTCCTGCGCTGGGATGTGGAGTTCCTGGACACGACGGTGCTTGTGCCTCCCGACATGATCTTCGTGTTCGGTGCGGCGGTCGTGCTGACGTTGGTGCTGTACCTGTTCCTGAACTTGACCAAGGCCGGCAAGGCGATGCGTGCGGCTGCCGATAACGAGGATCTGGCTGCGATATCGGGTATCAATGTTGAGCGGACGCACATGCTGACCTGGGCGATAGCAGGCGCTACGGCAGGTGCGGCGGGCATTCTGTTCGCGGCGGGTCAGGGTCAGCTGCTGACGATATCGGGCTGGAAGCTGATGATCCCGATGTTTGCGGCAGTGGTAGCAGGTGGCATCGGCAACCCTTACGGTGCTTTCGCGGGGGCAATGCTGATCGGTGTGATAGGCGAGGTGTCTACGGAGTGGCTAGATCCGACGTACAAGCCGGCGGTGTTCTTTGGAGCGATAATCGTGATGCTGCTGGTGCGGCCGCGCGGTCTGTTCGGGGCGAGCAGGGTATAGAGGCGCGGGGACGACGATATGGACCTGACAGGGATAATGCTCTATGTGGCGAACCTTGCGCTGATCGCCGGGGTGTATGCTGTCATCACGATTGGCCTGAATGTTCACTACGGACATACGGGCTTGTTCAACGTCGGTGTGGCGGCGTTCTTTGCGCTGGGCGCCTATGTGGCTGCGCTCCTGTCGATCCCGCCGCCGGATCCTGACCTGTTCCATGCGTACAAGTTCGGCGGCGACTTGGCGCGCATCCTGGGCGTTGAGAGCATCGGTATAGACCTGTGGTTCCCGATAGTGCTGCTTGCGGCTGCCATCTCGTGCGCGATATTGGCATACCTGATCGGGGTCGTGACGATACGTCTGCGTGAGGATTACCTTGCCATCGCGACGTTGGGCTTGGGCGAGGCAGTGCGTCTAGTGTTCACGAATGAGGCGTGGCTTGCGGATGGCACGCGCGGCTTGCCGGGCATTCCGCGCGTGCTGGACAACATAGTTGACCCGCGCTACTACGATGTGATTTTCCTTCCAGTGGTGCTTGCGATATTGCTGTTGGTGTATCTGATAGCGCAACGTCTCGCCGCGGCACCGTGGGGGCGCGTGTTGCTGGCGATCCGTGAGAATGAGGACACAGTAGAGGTGGTGGGCAAGAACGTGTTCCGCTTCAAGTTGCAGGCGTTCGCGTTCGGTGCCGCGATCATGGGCGTCGGCGGTGCGCTGTATGCGTTCGCGCGGCACTCGATCACGCCGATGACGTTCGAGCCGTTCATCGCGACGTTCGTTGTGTGGGCGATGCTGATAATCGGCGGTAGCGGTAATCACCGCGGTGCGATACTTGGTGCGGCTGTGCTGTGGGCGGTTATCGGCAGTTCGCAGTTCCTGCCGGGATTCCTTAGCGACCCGAACATGCGTCTCATCGTGGTTGGCGTGATGATCGTTGCGGTGCTTATGTTGCGGCCTGCTGGTATCGTTCCGGAGACGCGGACGCGGACTTAGGGTTGGGATTCACAGGGATAGGCAGGATATTTAGGATAGAATTGTCTTAGATTGAAGTTGTAGGAGCGAGCGATGCAGTCTTTGGACCCACATTTCCGGTTTGCGATAGAGGAGACGCCGCGCGGCACGAAGAACGTTGTCATGAACATCAGCGGCGCGTTTCGGACTGATGCGGAGATGCGCGCATTCATGCGGGAGCATGGTCAACGGCTAATCTGGCACGCGGATAGTCTTGCGGAATCGATACGCGCCAAATCAAAGCAAGGGTCGGGGCGCGTTGATCCAGTGGCAGTTGCTGGTTGATGGTATGTTAGAGTCTGTGGTGCCTTGGCCGGATCGACATGGTTGAGCGAGACGGCCGCGTGCCGTTGTGGGTGATGAGCGACTAGGAGGATTATTGATATGGAGATGACGCTACCAGATATCCAGATGGCGGTCGGCGAGACTTCTGATGGCACGAAACACCTCGTTGTCAACTTGAGTGGTGAGTTTGAGACGGGCGAGGAGGTTGTGGAGTTCCTCAGGAAGTCGGGCGAACAGTTGCTGGAACGTGGCCAAGTTGATGGTCATTCGTCCAACGGCGCGACTTAGGTTTACGGTTGTCAAGCCTGTTCGAATGGCTGGTGTCGCTAGATCCCGGCCCTTGGGCCTTCGGCATCGCGGCACTGGCTGGAGTAGCGTTTGTGGCGGTTACTCTTGCGCGCATGTACTGGAAGTTTCGTGACCGGGAAGCGGAGCGCCGCTCGCAGGAGAGAATGGAGAGAATTCGCAAGGAGCGCGAAAGGGAACATCGGAGGGCTATGCTTGAGATTTGGCGCGTTATTGACGAGTCGCTGAGAGGCATGTATGAGCGCGACATGGCTCTGAGGTCGCGCGACGATGCCGACGCGGAGGAGGGGGATTCACAGGGATAGGCAGGATATTTAGGATGTTGGTGTTGGTGTGATTTTTTCTTGGGTTGTGTCGCGTATTGGGTTGCGGTGTGTTATGCTGATTGCGCGTGGGAGCTATTCACAGGGATTGACAGGATATGGCAGGATTGAAGGGCTTGGTTGTTGTTGCGGCGGTGGTTGCTGTTGCTCTGGCTGGGGATTCTGGTCGGGGGCTGGTTTCTGCGCAGGTTGCGGGGATTAGTGGTGCTGCTGATTGTGGGAGTGGCAATCCTTTGCATGGGCGCACGCAGGGTGTTGTTAATGTCATTGTTGCAGAGCTGCAGGAGGCTGGCACGCTGACCGCGTCACAGACTTGTAGCGATGTGACGGATGTTGCGGACTTGGCGGATGTCACAGGCATCTTTTCGCTCTTGCGCGATGGATTGACGCAGGTGCGTGCTCGCGACTTCGCTGGGTTGAGTGGCGTGACGCGTTTGGACCTGCGTTTCAACTCGCTGACTGAGCTTCCGGTAGATGCATTCGTTGGTCTGACAGCGATGTCGCAACTCTTCCTGCATGATAACAAGCTGTCAACGATTCGTAGCGGTGCATTCAACGGGCTCGGTGCGTTGCGGATTCTCTACTTGCATAACAACGAGATCAGCACATTGCCGTCGGATGTTTTCAGTGTCAGCAGCTTGAACGCCCTGGAGACGATCAACTTGCCCGGCAATGAGATTCGGAACCTGCCTGCGACGTTGTTCCAAGGCTTGCCTGCGCTTGACACCATTAACGTTGAGGATAACTTCCTTACGTCCGACAGATTGGGTTGGCTTGCGACTCCGATCTCGACGCTGGAGCGGCTCTACTTGGGGGAGAACCTTCTGACCTCGGGTGGTTCTGGGCCTGATCCTGACTTGCCAACGAACATCTTCGGGGTCCATCCGAATCTGACTTCGTTGTATCTTAGCGATAACCGTATCGTGGAGTTACCTTCGGGCGTGTTTTCGGGGATGTCTGGTGTTGTGACGATCCGCGTCCAGAACAACAGGCTTACGCGGTTACAGTCGGGAGTGTTTGACGGTGTGACCTGGTCGACCAGTGCGTGGAGTGGTTCGATCTGGTTCACGGGCAACTTGCTGACGACGGTGGATGAGTCAGTGTTCAATGGCGGTCCGTGTGGGCCGCGACCGTCTCCGATGCCGACAGATCCGACGAACTGTATCGCTTACATCTACCTTGATTACAACCTGATTGAATCGGTTCCCGCGGGATTGTTCAGTGGGTTGACGGAGCTTCGAAACATCTACTTACGTGGTAACAGGTTGACTACGTTGCCTGCGGGTTTGTTCACGGGCATATCGCGCATAACGTTTCTCAGCTTGAATCAGAATCTTCTAGAGACTTTGCCTGCGGGTCTGTTTTCGAGTTTCCAAAGCTTAAGCACCCTTAATCTGAACGACAACAAGCTGATGTCGTTGCCGGCGAATGTGTTCGATGGGTTGCCGAAGTTCACGTCTGGTGCGAACCTGGGTCTGCTACAGCGTCCGCGCTCGCTATACATTGGCGACAACCCGATGCCCGAGTCGGAGGTTAACGCGGTGAAGGCGCTGTTCCCGACCACGGCGACGGTCGTGTCCACTACGGCGCCGACGACTACCCGTGAGGTTCCAACACTGGGCGGCACGCGCGAGGTCACGGCGAACTGTGGTCCTGGACACACGCTGACTGGTCGAACGAGAGAGGTCGTCTGGCGGATCATGCTTGCCGCTTATTCGTCGCCGAGCGCGTGGAGTGCTTTGCCAGTGACGGCATCGAGCTGGGGCTCGCTGTCAGCGTGGCAATCTTCTCATGGCACGACGCCTGGTCCTGGCGACCCGCCTGCGATCGACCCTGCGCACTGCGATGTCGTCACCGCCGGCGACCTGCTACGTGTCCAATCGATGACCATATACGGCAGGTTGGTGAGTCTCGAGTCTGGTGACTTCGCGGGTTTGTCGAATCTACAGTACCTGGACTTCCGGGGTCCGTGGAATGTTTCAAACGAGATCAGGGAGTTGCCTTCTGGTATCTTTAACGGCTTAACGAGTCTCAACTCCCTGCGGCTATACAACGCGGGTCTTTTGAGCCTGTCAACGGGGGTCTTTGATGGTCTGATTAATCTCCGCGAGTTGCAATTGGATTACAACTTCTTGACAGGCCTACCGGCAGGAGTGTTTGACGACCTAACCGACCTCCGTGTGTTGGATCTGCAACAGAATCGATTGTCTAGTCTTCCGCCGGGCGTTTTCCGCAACCTCCGGGAGCTACGAACGCTGAGGTTGTATCTAAACGATCTTGATGCGGAGGACTTACCGGTCGGCACATTCAACGGCTTGTCGAATCTCAGGTCTCTGACGTTGTGGGAGAACAATTTCCGCACGCTCTTCCTAGAGGTGTTCACGAATCAGGGACTGTCTCATTTGAAGACGTTGCGGATTGGGCAGCAGAACGAGGATCGTACGACGCCTGAGGAGTTCGCTGCGTTCCAGCGTTCGTTGCCTTCGTTGACGCGTCTGGATCGCCTGACCGGTGCGCCGGTGTTGGCCGCGACACCAACACCGACTCCGACGGCGACCGCCACCCCGACGTTCCATGAGCGGATCGAGCTGCCGATCGTATCGAAGGTCGTGCCGCAGGTCAGGTCGTTGACGGTCACGGCGGGTGATGAGGTACGTCTCAGCTTTGCGTTGTACAACGTGCAGGATGCGTTGGATAACGACCTGTACACGCATGATTCGATGGCCATCGTGTGGACTGACTCTGGCGGAGGCACCTTCAGCGAGTCGCGCGGTACCGGTGCTGACCGTGATGGCGAGATAGATGACCGCGAGGTTATGTGGCGTGCGCCGAGTCTGCCAGGTCGGCACACGGTTACTGCCAGTATCACACCGGGATGGGCGTGCGATGGCAGTGCGAATGAGTGCTCGGCGGTGTTCACGGTTAACGTCGTGCGTGCTGCGTCCACTTCTACGCCGGAGCCTACGCCGTGTCCGACGGCAGGGACTGTTCCGGCAACCGTTGATGATGCGGACGGCAATACGTACTCCGTCATCACGCCGGCTGAGGGTGGCGAGTTCAATGGCGAGGGAGTGTCGGTGACTGTTCCGCGTTCAGCGTTGTCAGGATGTGGATACATCGGTTTGCGTGCGTATACGGTGTTGGAGACTGGAGCGTCGGCGCGTGCGCGTTATGGTAACTGGACTGCTGGTGGCATGCGCTACGCGGTGGATGCTGCGTCGTCTGCCGGCGTGAAGCTGGCGAATGTTGTGATGCGTCGGCCTGCGGATGTTTGCGTGCCTTTACCGGACGAGTTCCGTGCGACGCTGTCTGGCTTGACGCTGTTGCGCGAGCTCGGAGGTGGTGTGCAGCCGCTGACTAGCACGGTGCGGCGGGATGCGACGCTGGGCTTCCGACTCTGCGGTGCTGTTAGCGAGTTCCCTGTGGTTGTGGTGGCGGCGAGTCGTGGCGATTTCGGAGTCACGGTGGCGCCGTCGCCTACGCCGGAGGCTGCTGTGCCGGAGACTGGCGGTGGTGCGCCGACATTGGTGTATGTTATGCTTGCATTCGCGCTCGGCGTGCTGGTACTTACAGGGATAGGCAGGATATGGCAGGATGATGCTGTTTAGGGTTGGAATGGCGGCGGCGGTTGTCGTCGCGGTGGTGCTGATTGCCGTTGGTGTCGGCGATCGTGGTCCGTCTGCATTTGCCCAGTCTGGCGGGGTTGGCGGTGCCGCGAGTTGCGGTAGTGGCAATCCGTTGGATGGTAGGACGCAGGGAGTTGTGGATGAGATAGTGGTCCTGCTGAAGGCGGCTACTACGCTTACGGCGTCTGAGACATGTAGCGATGTGACGAATGCGGATTTGGCTAGCATAACGGCAACGTTTAATTTCGCGAATCACGGATTGACACAGCTTCGTGCGCAGGACTTCGCCGGTCTTTCGAGTGTCCGAACTATGTTTCTCCGGTTCAACCACCTGACGTCGTTGCCTGCGAATACGTTTTCGGGTTTGTCGAGCGTGACGCGGTTGTGGGTTGACGAGAACAGTTTGACATCGGTAGAGGCAGGTGCGTTCAACGGCTTGAGTTCGCTTCAATCGCTCTATTTGGGCGAGAACGAGCTGTCGGCGTTGCCTGCGACGGTGTTCAGCGGAAGCAGATTGAACTCCCTTCGGCTGGTTGTTCTGAGTGGGAATCGTTTTGCGAGTTTGCCTTCGACGATATTCCAAGGCTTGCCTGCACTCACGTCAATCAATGTGAACGACAACTTCCTGACCTCTGACCAGCTCGGGTTCCTTTCTACGAGTATTCCGACGCTTACGACGCTCAACCTGAGGGAGAACCTTCTGACATCGGACGGTAGTACTGGTCCGGACCCTGACCTTCCGACGAACATCTTTGGGATCCACGCGTTGCACTCGGTGCACCTGGACGATAATCGGATAGTTGAGTTGCCGACGGGCGTTTTCTCAGGGATGACGAATGCGCGAACGATTCGGGTTAATCAAAACCGTATCGCGAAGTTGCAGACGGGTGTGTTCCAGGGTGTGACTTGGATCTCAAGCCCTAGCATCTATACAGGCGGCTCGGTCTGGTTTGAGGGTAATCTGATCAGGACGGTTGATGATGGTGTGTTCAACGGCGGTGCTTGCGAACCGCCTGCTACTCCTGGTCCGTCTGATCCGACGAACTGCATTTTGCACATCTACCTTAACTACAACCTGATAGAGTCTGTACCGGCCGGACTGTTCAGTGGCATGACCCGGTTGCGGACTGTTCGGTTGGACGGTAACAAGCTCACGACAGTGCCGGCGACCCTATATAGCGGTTTGTCGTCGTTGGATCGGGTCTACCTGCAGCAGAACTTGATATCGTCTTTGCCGGATGGTTTATGGTCGGGCCTGTCGTCGCTTGACCGCGTCGAACTGGATGACAACCAGCTGACATCTGTGTCAACGGGTTGGTTCAATGGTCTTCCGCCGATTACGTTTGGTGTTCACGTTGGTAAGCCGTCCCTTCCGAGGGTGCTGAATCTCTGGGACAATTCGCTTCCGCAGTCAGCACTTGCGCCGTTGCAGGCCGCGTTGCCGCACACGCAGGTGTACTTCGAGGATCCGTTTCCTGCCAGGCCGCGGGTGATACCAGAGGATGATGGCACGCGTGAGGAGCAGGCGTACTGCGGTGCTGGTCACACACTGACTGGTCGGACGATCGATATAGTGTGGCGGATCATGCTTGGGGCATTCAGTGCGCCGGATGAGTGGCCGGCGGCAGTTGCGAGCAATCCGAGTCCGGCGTTGCAAACCAGATGGCCGTTCTCGCTATCCTCTTGGCAGTCGCGCCATGGTCCTGCAGGGACGCGGACTGCGACGACAATCTATCCCGCGCTGTGCAACTTGATGACTGCCGACGACTTGACCAGGGTCCGGAGTTTGAACTCCTACTCGAGCAAGAAGAATCTGAATGCGAACGACTTTGCGGGATTGACCAACTTGCGCTCTTTGGCATTCACAAGTTCCTTTGGCGGATCGACAGAGGTTCGTGAGTTTCCTGCGGGTATCTTCGACGGACTGACGAATTTGCGTAACCTTGTAATGCAGAACGGGCTGGTGACCACCTTGCCTCCAGGAATCTTCGATGATTTGACCAGTCTCCAGACGCTGAACCTCTATAACAATCTGCTGACGAGTCTTCCAGATGGAGTGTTCCGCAACACCCGGAATCTTCGGGAGGTGAACCTCGGCCAGAACAGGTTGAGCAGTCTTCCGTCCGATGCGTTCAGTGGCCTGGGTGAGATGCGGGTGTTGTTTCTGCATCTGAATGACTTGGATGCGGAGGACTTACCGGTTGGTATCTTCAACGGCATGTCGAAGCTTAGGTCGCTGTATTTGTGGGGTAACAATTTCAACACGTTGTTCCTGGATGTTTTTGCGAATCAGGGTTTGTCTAACTTGAGGTTGCTTCGCATTGGCCTTCCGAATCCTGATCGTTCGACACCTGAGGAGTTTGCGGAGTATCGTCGGTCGTTGCCTTTCTTGACGCGTCTGGACCGTTTGACGGGGGCGCAGATTTCGGATGCGACTCCGACCCCTGTTCCGCCGACTCCGACTCCGACATCCACTCCGACGTTCCATGAGCGTATCGAGTTACCGATCGTGTCGAAGGTTGTGCCTCTGGTTAGGTCGTTCACCGTTAAGGCTGGGGATGAGATTCGCCTCAGCTTCGCGCTGTACAACGTGCAGGATGCGTTGGATAACGACCTGTTCTCGCATGATTCGATGGCCATTGTCTGGACCGACCCGGGTGGTGGCACGTTCAGTGAGTCGCGCGGCAGTGGTTCGGACCGTGACGGCGAGGTCGACGATCGTGAGGTTATGTGGCGTGCGCCGAGTCTTCCGGGTCGGCATACTGTCACGGCGCGAATCACGCCGGATTGGGCGTGCAATGGCAGTGCGACCGAGTGTGCTGCGGTGTTCACGGTGAACGTTGTGCGGGCTGCCTCGACTGCTACGCCGCAGCCCACGCCGTGTCCGACTGCCGGGACTGTCCCCGCGACGATTGATGGTAAGGATGGCAACGAGTACTCGGTGATCACGCCTGCGGAGGGTGGCGAGTTCATGGGCGATTCGGTTTCTGTCACGGTTCCGCGTGGTGCGTTGTCCGGATGCGGTTACGTCGGTTTGCGTGCGTACGTTGCGGCGGACGCAGGAGCGTCGACTCGGGCACGTTACGGGAATTGGACGGCAGGTGGTATGCGGTATGCGGTGGATGCTGCATCGGCGGATGGCACGAAGCTGGCGAACATGGTGGTCGGTCGTCCTGCGGATGTTTGCGTGCCGTTGCCGGATGAGTTCCGTGCGAAGTTGTCGGGCTTGACTCTGTTGCGTGAGCTCGGCGGTGGCGTGCAGGAGCTCACGACCAAGGTTCGCCGGCATGCGACGCAGGGTTACACCCTCTGCGGAGCAGTGAGTGAGTTTCCTGCCGTTGTGGTAGCGGCGAGTCGTGGCGATTTCGGCGTGATCGTTGCGCCGACTCCGACTCTGGAGGTTGAGGCGCCGGAGACTGGCGGTGGTGCGCCGACATTCGTGTATGTTATTCTGGCGTTTGTGCTGGGCTTGTTGGTATTAACAGGGATAGGCAGGATATGGAGGACAGAATAATCATGGAGATTCGGACTAATCGGGCGAAACGGAAGATCGACCGTGGCGAGACCGCGATAGTCGTTGGCGGTATGACGCATCCTGACGACATTGATGCTTTTGGTCCGATCGCTGTGGCGCATGGTTTTGATGGCATCTGGCTCGAGGGTGAGCATGGTTGGTCAGATGCTCCCGAGATGGGCAACTTGACTCGTGCTTGCGACCTGTGGGGATTGACGTCGGTAGCGCGCATCAATGCGAATCATCAGGGCATGATTTATCGCACGCTTGACCGTGGCGCGCAGTCGATAGTCGTGCCGCATGTTAACAACGCTGCCGAGGCGCGCAACGTTGTTGAGGGCGGCAAGTTTCCGCCGCTGGGGATGCGCGGGCAGTACACGAGTCGCCAAGGGTTGGGCGTGTCGGACTTCCTGCAACGTGCCAACGATGAGACGTTGCTAATCATCCTGATAGAAGACATCGTGGCGTATGAGAACTTAGATGAGATACTCGAGGTTGATGGCATCGGAGTGTTCTTCGTTGCGCCGGGTGATTTCGCCGCGTCGATGGGTCACATGGGCGATACGGGACATCCGGAAGTGGTGCGAACGATGGATGATGCGATGCAGCGTATCATCGCGGCGGGCAGGACAGCTGGTGCGATCTGCTCGACTGCGAATGTTGGCAAGTATGTTGATATGGGCGTCAAGTTCCTTTTCACGACGACTCCGGACTGGTTGAACACAGGCGCTGCGAACTTCATGTCGGTAGTGAATGACCGCTTGAAGTGAGCGTATTGACGCTTCGAGCCGCGCCGTAGCCGCCAAGGCGCGTGCGCCCGGTGTTGACCAACCCGATCTGTTTCGGCATCGGCCAGTAGCGATGGTTAGGTTGTGGATATTCGCGGTCGCGCTGTCTGGTCTGCTTGCTGCCGTTGCGATTGCGGGTTGCCGCGGCGGTGGAGCGAATCCCAGCGCGAGTGACATAGTGATACCGCTCGTTGAGCCTACTGTATCTGACCGCGTGTGTCGTAATCCACACTATCCTGCTGACGCGCCGCAGTTCGATGCGGTGGGCGAGGACGCGGCATGGACGACTAGTCCGAGCGGCTTGCGTCAAGTGGTGCTGACCGAGGGTGATGGCGACTCGCCGGAGATCGACTGGCGTGTCACGGTGAAGTACACGGGATGGTTGGAAGATGGTTGCATCTTCGGGACGACGTACATTGAGCAGGGCGAGGTGCGTTTTTTCCTGTCGGCGGTGATACCGGGTTGGCGTGAGGCGATGCTGGATATGCAGGTGGGAGAGCGCAGGCGTCTGTCCATCCCGCCGGATTTGGGTTACGGTGGGTCAGGTCGTCCGCCGGTGATACCCGGGAATGCGGAGCTGATATTTGACGTGACTCTGGTGAATGCTGTCACGCTTGCAGATGCGAACTCTACGGCGACGGCGGTATCAGAAGCGGCGGCGGCGACAATCACAGCGATCTCGGAGTTCGTGGACGAGACATTCACAGCCGAGGCGGAGTTGACGCAACAGGCGGAGACGGGGACGCCGGAGCCGTAGGGCGCTGTGTTGGTCGCGTGCGGATTCGCGCGCGGTTTGCCGCGCTACCAGACGGTCGCGTCGCCGTCGCGTCGTGGGTCAGACGCGGCGGACATCGTGCCGCTGTCGTGGTGCAGCCGTATTGCGCCAGCACTGCCTGCGCCGGCGAATGGTGCGATGGCGTTGACAGTGTGCCCCTTGGCGCGCAAAGAGTCGACCAGCGCGGTCGGGACGCGGTCTTCGATCTCCAGCCTGCTGTTGTCGTGATGCGGGTAGGTCGACGATGTTGCGGCTTGGTAGTGGGTCCAGCGTGGTCCCTCAATCGCCTCGGCGACGTTGAGTTCGTGGTCTATGATGCCGGTAACGATCTGGAAGTTGGTCTGCACCTGCGTGTCTGCGCCGGGTGTACCACATACCAGTTCGAGTTGAGCGTCATCCTGCGACCTGCCGCCCATTGGCGCGGAGAACACCATTACGGGGTTCATGGTGTGTCGGACGCGCTGGCCGGGTCGTAGGTGATCGATGTGGTCCGGGTCGATGTGCCAGTATGTCATTCTGTTGTTCATGAGGATGCCAGTGTCGCCGGCGATGAGGCATGAACCGTATCCGGTCTGTATGGATTGCAATGCGCCGACAGCGTTGCCCCATCTGTCGACGATGCAGTAGTGTGTCGTGTCTGACCCTGCTGCGCCTGCCATTGCCATAGCAGGTCGTCGAGAGCTTTTCCGTTCGGGATGGTGCAACATGCCGTCGCGGCGATACTTGCGGCGACGGTCTGGCTGTCGGTCCATGAATTCCCACGGGTCGCCCTCGTCGCAGAAGTCGTCTGGCAAGGCGCGCTCTAGGTCGATAAGCTCGGCGCGCGACGCGGCGTACTCCTTGTCCAACATGCCTTCGATTGGCACGTCGACATAGTCGGGGTCTGCCATGTATGCCTCTCGGTCTGCGAATGCGAGTTTCTTGCACTCGGTCATCAGGTGCAACGTTTCAGGAGTCAGGTAACCGAGGCCCGCGATATCGAAGTGTGCTGCTAGGTTCAGCTCCTGCAATAGGACATGGCCGGACGAGTTCGGCGGTGCTTCGTATACGCGATGCCCGCGATAGTCGACGTTGATGGGTTCTTGCCACTTCATGCGGTGTTGTGCCAGGTCTTCGTATCGCAACAGTCCGCCTGCCTCTTCGCACCAGCGGCCGATCTGGCGGGCGATGTCGCCGGTGTAGAAGGCATCTCGCCCTTCGGCGGCGATTTGGTTGTAAGACTTTGCGAGGTTCGGGTTGCGTCGCAGTTGGCCGGGTTTGAGCCACTTGCCGTTGGGCGCGAAGACTGGCGCTGAGCTTGGTGCCTCGCGAAGTAGAGTGTGTTGCATCGCGGATTCTGCCTGGCTGTGCGAGACTGGCACGCCGTCGATGGCTAATTCCAGTGCGGGTTCGATGCATGTTGCCAGCGGTAGGCTGCCGTAGCGTTCGTGAGTTGCGAGCAGCGCGTCGAGGATGCCCGGGACGGAGATTCCGAGTGGTCCGTATACGGGAATACCGTCTGGGTATTGCTCTGGCGTGGCGAGTGCGGGCGCTGCGCCGGTGCCGTTGGCGACCTGGACGGTGTCGTCCTGTTTGGAATATGTCATGACGAATCCGTCTCCGCCGATGCTTGATCCGGCGGGTTCTGCGACACCGAGTGCGAATGCGACCGCCATGGCGGCGTCAACGGCGTTGCCACCGCGTCGGAGTATGACGATGCCCGCCTGTGCGGCCAAGGGGTGATTTGCGACGACGGCGCCCTTGCTACCCATTTGCGGCGGTCGGAATGCCTGTCCTATGTTGCCGTGCGGCGAGTCGTAGAGCATTGGTAGGTTACCTCGGTATATATGGAGTGTGCGTGTGTTGTCTTGTTCCAACTTGACGAGTTGGCACGTTTCGATGGCACGCGTTACTGTTTTGCACTGTGCATAGTTTAACGCGTCTAATGCGAGTTGCGCGCTCGTATACTGAAGGCGTTGTAATCACCACTTCTACGAGTCAACTAAGACGTATCCTCATGGCGCACTTGACACCCGGCGACCTTGCACCTGACTTCACGCTGGCCGCGCATACTGGCGCGACCGTGGCACTGCGCTCTGTATTGGCTTCCGGCAAGCGTGTTGTGCTGACGTTTCATCCGGCATCGTTTACGGGTGGCTGAACGAATCAGCTAGTTGCGCTCCGGGCGAGCGCGGATGCTGCTAGCGAAGCTGGAGTTGCGTTGCTGGAGGTGAGTTGCGACTCGATGCCGATACAGACGGCGTGGGTCAAGGCAACGTTGGGGGATGCTGATATCGACGTGCCGTTGGTGCTGTCGGACTTCTGGCCGCATGGGGAGGTTTGCACGAGCTATGGGGTGTTCAATGCGGAACGCGGGATGCCGACGCGTTCGCTCTTCGTGATCGATCTGGACTCTACGGTGGCGCACGCTGAGGTGGTTACGGAGCGCGGCGTGTTGCCGGATATTGAATCGGCGGTGCGGCTCGCGTCGCAACTGGGCTAATTCACAGGGATAGGCAGGATATGGCAGGATTGAGGGGTTGACAACGGGCGATATCTGATCAACGATCAGCTTATGGTGATCGTTGACTCCCAGTTGTTAGAGCGTGTTGAGCCGTATTGGTGTTCTGCCGACGGCCGGGCAGTATTAGTGCATGGCGATGCGCTTGAGATACTGCCGGCGTTGCAACCTGACTCGGTGGAGTGCGTCTGGACGGACCCGCCTTATCTGCTGTCGAACGGCGGCATCTCATGCTCAGCAGGTCGCAGGGTGCTGGTTGACAAGGGCGCGTGGGATAAGTCGAACGGGTTGTTGGAAGACATGCAGTTCTGCGAGAGCTGGGTTGCGGAGTGCAAGCGGGTGTTGACGCCGGCGGGATGCATCTGGGTATCTGGGACGCTGCATATCCATCCCATAGTGGGAGTGGCATTGATGAAGGCGGGGCTGAGGATTCTGAATGACATCGTCTGGGAGAAGCCGAATCCGCCGCCGAACTTGGGATGCAGGACGTTCACGCACTCGACGGAGCTGGTGTACTGGGCGACGAAGGCTGCGAAAGGCGGTCAGCACAAGTACACCTTCAACTACGGTGAGATGAAGCGTGAGAACGGTGGTAAACAGATGAAGACTGTGTGGCGTTACACTGCGCCCGGTGCTGATGAGAAGCGTCATGGTCGTCACAGCACACAGAAGCCGGTGGCGTTAGTGCGGCGGTGTTTGCGTGCGAGCACGAACGTTGATGATTTGGTGTTGGACCCGTTCGTGGGTTCTGGTAGCACGGGAGTGGCGGCGATTGCGGAAGGTCGGCGTTTTGTGGGCATTGATGCGGATGCCGCGTTCCTGGAGATAGCGTCCCGCCGGCTAGCGGAGCTTACCCCCCCCCCCCCCCCCCGACGAAAATCGGATCAAATGGGTATGGCAATGGTGTATATTCGTCAAAATATGGCGATATATCTACGAATATCGTTACATCTGCATCGGAAGACGGTGCGATGCGTCTGTGCGACTCGGACTCGGAGGTTGTGTGAGGGATGTCGCCGCGCAACACCAAGACGGGTCAGGTCATGGAGCAAATGGTACTACCTGCGCTCGCGATGGGAGGTTATCGATTTCGGGAGCAGGCAGACATTGGCCTACGGTTGGGAGAGACTAAGCACAAGGTGGATGTCCTAGCCGAGGACTCTCGAGGGCGCAGTTACCTAATCTCACTGAAGTGGCAACAGTCCAAAGGCACCGCGGAGAACAAGATACCGTTCGAGGTTATCAGCCTAGCGCACGCGAGGGTTGAGAATGAAGGCTTCTACAAGGCGTATCTGGTGCTAGGCGGTAATGGTTGGCGGTACAAGGATTTCTACCTGTCGGGCGGATTGGACAAGCATCTCCGCAATCCGGAGTTGGTTGACATAGTGTCGCTAGAGTCCTTCGTGGCGTTGGCGAACCAGGGACGGTTGTGATGCCGGAATAACAGGGATGCACAGGATATGGCAGGATGATGTGGTACGATATTATGTACGGCGTCGTCATTAGACAGGAGTGATGTCATGACCGAGAACGACACGGATTACAGGTATGTCATAGGCAGGTCGTCTTGGGGGATGAATTACTTGGCGATCAACATCGGCGGCGTGTTCGACACGAACCGTGAGATGGGCGACGCGTTGAAGTGGTTTGGCGAGAAGTTGATCAAGGATGGGTCTCGGATAGAGAAGCTGTCGGATGAATCCTGATTGGGTTCCTTCGGAGCCCACCCCCGATGCGGGGATTCCGCTGTTAACGGAGAGCATAGGTTTTGGTTGAAGCCATGTTGACGACATCCAACGACTTGAGATTTGGTGTTGGCAAGGCCCCTGACGGGAAGCGGCATTTGGTGCTGAACCTGGGCGGAGAGTTCCGGACGAATGCCGAGATCGGAGCCTACATGAAGGAGTATGGTGAGAAGCTCATCGTCTACGGCGCCCATTTGGCAGAGCTTCCGGACGACGACGTTGAAGAGTAGGCACGCTTAGTTTGTCTGACTTATTCGACTGGCTCGGGGGCTTGGAACCTGGCCCTTGGTCGCTCTTGTTAGTGGCAGTCGTGGGTTTGGCGCTGCTAGCTGCATGGATGTCGCACATGTACTGCCAATATCGTAAGGAGGTCAAGCGATTAGAGGACCGGCGTTTGTCGCAGCTTCAAACGTGGGAACAAGCCCAGAAGACGCATGATGCACTGCTAAACAGAATTCTCGACATGCCTCATTTGGGGTCACTCGATGCCGAGAAAGGCAAGTCGTCTGACGACCGGGACGGCGAGGACGACCCCACTTAGAGTTGCCCAGTTGCGTTGGGATTCACAGGATTGAGGGGTTGAATGCACGTCTTCTGCTACGATGGGTTACACTGTTTGTTAACGGAGCGGCTCTTTAGCTCAAGGACGAACTTACATGACCCAGGAGCGAGTGGTAATCTACGGGATTGGCGAGGAGGATGGCCAGTATCGGACGAAACACACTTACACAGTAGAACAGGCTGAGGAGATACGTGAGCTTGCGTTGATGTTGTATCGGGCGGCATGGGAGGAGGCGCAATTCAACAAGGCCAAGGTATCGGCAACGCCCCTCGTCGGAGGGGAAGCTGTCAATGCCTGATCTTAGGTTTCGGTTAGCGAAGTACAAAGACTTCGAGTTCGGCGAAGTTGAGCTGAAGCGAATCAGCGATCGAACCGCCAAGCAATTGGCCGTGTTGGGGATCGCGGGTGCGTTGTTGGTGATTCTGATACTCGGATTGGTTTACGTCGTATGGGTCGCCTAAAGCAGTTTTTGGGTTTGTGTTGGTCGCGAGACCCACTTAATTCACAGGGATTGGCAGGATGTTTAGGATGATGGCCGGTGTTGGACGAAACACACTTTATCCATGTCTGTCTCTGATTTCATAGATCCTGCGCCTCGTCGTACGCGTGCTGAGATTGCGCGGGTGGCGGCTTCGATGTTGCGTGATGGTTGGGTTGTCAACCTTGGCATTGGGATTCCGTCTCTTTGCGCTGACTATGTGCCGGACGGTGTGCATGTGCGGTATCAGGCTGAGAATGGGGTGTTGGGTTACGGTGAGATTCTGCCGCGTGAGCTGGGGGATCCAGACTTGATAGACGCTAGCGGCAACTTCATGGCACAGGTTCCGGGTATGGCGTTCTTTGACTCGGCGGAGTCGTTTGCGATGATTCGTGGCGGGCATATCGATGCCACGATACTGGGAGCGATGCAGGTGTCAGGAAGTGGTGACTTGGCGAACTGGATGCTTCCGCAACGCGGGATTGGCTCGATCGGCGGAGCGATGGACTTGGCGGCGAACACGAAGCACGTCATCGTGGCGATGGAGCACACTACTAGGGACAACGAGCCGAAGATTCTGAATGAGTGCACATTTCCTTTGACGGCGCAACGTTGCGTCACGCGGATTGTGACGGACATTGCGAATATCACAATTTGGCCCGAAGGTATGGTGCTTGGCAAGATGGCACCGGGTTGGTCGCCTGAGGATGTTCAACGGCTGACAGAGCCTTCGCTCATGATGTCGCGGTGATATACGGTTGGGTATCTCGAATTGGTTCAGTGCAAATGAATGGGAGCGCATGAATGAAGATCACTGATATCCGTACGGTGGTGGTTGGCAACCCTTGGAAGAACTGGATCTATGTGGTTGTAGAGACGGATGCTGGGATTACTGGGCTAGGCGAGGCGACGGGAGGTTTGAGCACGCAACCGACTGTGGCAGCGGTTGATGAGGTTAAACATCTGGTTATCGGGCGCGATCCGCGTGATATCCATGCGATCTGGCAAGAGCTGTATCTGGCGGGATTCCTGAATGTTAACCGTGAGATGGCGGGAATCGAGATGGCGTGTTGGGACATCCTTGGTAGGTCGCTTGGTCAGCCTGTGCATCGGTTGCTTGGCGGCAAGGTGCGCGATGATATTCGCGTCTACGCCAATGGTTGGTACTCTTCCGAGCGCACACCGGCGGCGATTGCGGCGCGCGCGGCGGATGTAGTGGGACGAGGGTACACTGCGTTGAAGATCGACCCGTTTGGTACTGCCTACTCGACGCTTACGAAGCAGGAGACGCGTGAGACGCAGGCGATACTAGCGGCGGTCCGTCAGGCGGTGGGGGATGATGTAGAGATAATGATCGAGGCGCATGACAGGTTCGGAGTTGGAGCGGCGGTTGAGATTGGCAATTGGTTGGAGCAGTACGACATCACGTGGTTTGAGACTCCGGTGTTGTCAAACGATGTTGATGCGCTGATTGAGGTTGCGAGGCGTGTTCCTGTGCGGGTGATAGCGGGTGAGAGGATGCATGAGCTTCACGACTTTGCGCGTTTCCTCGCGGCGGATGTTACGGACATCATCAATCCCGAGCCGTTGGGAGTCGGCGGCGTTTGGCGGACTTTACAGATCGCAGGCATAGCCATGGCGCACCACGCGCAGTTGGCACCGCACAACGCGGAGAGCCCGTTGAAGACTATGGTTGCGTTGCACATCGATGCGGTGACACCGAACATCTACATCCAGGAGTGCTTTGACGAGTTCTTGGAGCCGTGGACATCAGATGTGCTGTTGGGTTTCGAGCGCGTACGCGACGGTAAGTTACGCATCCCGGATACGCCGGGTTGGGGAGTTGATCTGAACGAGTCTGAGGCTGCACGACATCCTTATGGCAAGTCAAACTTCCTGCGTATGTTCAAGCCTGGCTGGGAACGCAGGAGCACGGCGGAAGCGTAGCACGCGCGCGATATGGGAACGTAGGTTCCGCAGGAGGCGCGCGGAACCTACGATGTGGGTCTTCTAGTAGCGCGCTGGGTGCGCGGTGCTGTCTGAGTCGTGGTACGAGGATGCGCCGTTGTCATCGTCGTCACCGTTTTCGTGATGGTCGTCGGAGTCGTCATCGCCGTAGTCGTGATCGAACATGTCTTCAGGGAAGAGGTCGTCGAATCCGAACATGTGCATCATGCGCTGCATCATCTGACGCATCAGCTCTTCCTGCTCAGGAGTCAGATCCTCGCTGAAGCTGTATGCACCCTCTTCGGTAAACAGGTCATCGAAGTCTTCAGCCCATTCGCCGTAGGACTCGTCAAATTCGTAGTCGCCGTTGTCTTCATCGCTGTACCATTCGTCCTGGAACATGTCGAACGGGAACCACCGCTCATCATCGCCGCTGTCGCGCCAGTCTCGGAATGAGAAGGGACGCTTTGACCAGTCATCGTCAGAGCCGTAATGGTCAGTCCAGCGATCGGGTTTGCCCCAACGCTCGTCAAACATCTCAAACTCGTACTCGTGGTCGTCGTCAGGGAGGCTGTAGCGGAACGTGAAAGGGCCTCCGGACCATGGCTCGTCGAAGAAGTAACGCTCTAGTTCACCGCCGGACTCGTTTCCATCGCCGTCGGAGAACCTGAAGGTGAAGACTTCGCCGTCGCCGTATTCAAATGTGAATGGACCCTCGGACCATCGCTCAACTTCGCCGTGGCTGTAGGATTCTTCCTCGTCCAGCTTTGTCCAAGCATCATCCTCATCAGCGAAGTCAAACGTTACGTGGTCGCCGTCCTCGAACCCGAATCTGTCTAGCAGCGTCTCTAGCAGGTCCTCGGTTGATCTTGGGAGCCGGCCGGAGTCGTCATCGTTGAGGTCTGAATCCTTGTCAATTGCATCTTCTAGGAACCAATCGTCAATCCAATCTTCGTCGGAGTCAGGGTCTTTCAAGTAGAGCACGGATTCTGGGCAACTGATGAGGATCAGGTCTTCATCAATGTGGAGGTCCGAACCGCGAGGTGGAGTTTCGGGACTGAGGTCAACTTCGCACTCCACACGGTCACCGTCTACATGCAGGTAGATGCCCGGAATTGTGTAAGCGCCGCCCTTTAGTCTCTCAATCTCGTCGTGCCACGCTTCGCTGTCCCAGGGTTCGTCATCGTGCATCTCATCCGCCCGGTCGGTTCCGAAGATGCGCGCCATCCTATCGGGGAAGCTTCCGCCTTCGTTGCCTGCGCTGAACGCGTCGGTTACGAGGGCAGCTACCAAGATGATGCCTGCTAGTGTCAAACCTGACACTACGACTACTGCTGTTGCACCTGTGAGTCTTTGCAAGGGGTTCACTTTCATCCTCCCAGAAGTTGATGTGAAAGCTAGATTTACCGATAAAGGTAAATCTGCAATATCAAGGAAATGCCAAGATGGAAGCTTGGCAGTGCGCTAGATGGTGTCTAGCGTGTCGCGTGCTTCCGCAGACGCGAATTCTCCGAACTGGGTAGCTGCTACTTCGCGTAGCTGTGCGAACTCGTCTTGCACGCCTCGGAGCAGGGTGCCAACATCGCTGGAGTGCAGCACGAAGCGCGCGCCCAGCTCTATGGCGGTCGTGGATGCCGCCATCGTTTGCTGATGCACCATGGTTGGCACGCCGTGCGCCTCGCCGGTATCGATGATGCGCTTCAGTGTTGCGACGTAATCGGGATGCTCGACTTCGTCTGGGATGCCCATGGATGTCGTGAGGTCGTTGGGTCCGACGAAGATGCCGTCGATCGGGGCGCATTCCAGCAGCTCGTCCAATCGGTTTACTGCTGGCACGGATTCGACGCCCATTATGAAGAAGTGGTCTTTGTGCCGGTTGCCCAGATATTCGCGTGTCTTGTCGCTGGGAAGCTCTCCGGTCTCAGCAACGCGCCTGAAGTATTCGCCTTTGAGCGGGTGGTAACGCAGCTTGAAAGCGCAACGTTGCACTTCCTCAACAGTCTCGCAGTATGGCACCAAGACACCGTCGGCTCCCGCATCTAATGCCTCTGCGACGTATACGTCTTCGGTGTCCGGGGTTCTGACGATGCAGGTCGTGCCGGATGATTTGACGCTGGTGATGAGATTTGCGAGTCCGGTGCGGTCTCTGGATGCATGTTCCCAGTCGATGATGATGTAGTCGAGTGTGCTGCCTTCGAACATCCTTGCCCAGCGCAGGCCTTCAATTGCGAAGAGCATGAAACCGAATGCGGGTTTGCCCTCGGCGAGCGCGCGTTTGAGGTCTGATGGTTGCATGACGGTTACGGGAACTTAATGGTAATCGGCAAGGTGCTACTTGAGCTCTATCTCGACTTCGCGTCCGGTGCGCGCTGACTCTTCGGTTGCTTCTAGCACCTTCAGGACGTAGAGACCGTGCCGCTGCGGGATGGGCGTGTCGTCATCGCCGTCTTGCAATGCCTTGATGAAGTCTGTGAACTCGTCCAGCAGGCTGTCGCGGTCTGGGACTTCATGTCGTTGGTACTCACCGTTGGGCTGGTCTGCGATGAAGAGAGCGGGTTTGTCGCCGCCGCCGTAGGGTATTCGGAACTTTGCCATGCCGTTGGTGAAGAAGACATCGCCGCCGTACTCTGTTGCGCCGTTTGCCCATGCGATCCTGGACACGGTCGCGACGATGCCTGACTTCCAACGGATGAAGTACATGCCGGTGTCGTCGCAATCAATCTTGGGATGGTCTTCGCGTGCGTGTGTGAACTGCCCCTGTTGCGCTGACACTGTCGCGACATCGTAACCGTTGAACCACAACAGGCGGTCAATTTGGTGCGTGCCGTCCATCTGCCCCATTCCGCCGCCGCGAGCGCGATCGAGCATCCACTCGGGCCGGTTGTACGGGCCATAAGGCTTGTGCCAGACGTCGTATGCCATGATGACATCGCCCAGGTCGCCGGAATCGATGACATCCTTCATGGCCTTCACGGCGGGATAGTACCGCTGCGTGTGTGCTGTCATGAGCTTGACACCGTTTGCACATGCCGCGTCGAGCATCTCCTCGGCCTCCGATGCCCAGACGGCGGTTGGTTTTTCCATGAAGATGTGTTTGCCTGCGGCGGCTGCGTCAAGTGCGGCTTGGTAGTGCAACCAGTGCGGCAAAGTGCCGATTACGACTTGCACGTCGTCGCGAGCGATGGCGTCGCGATAGTCTGCGACGAAGTCTACGTCTTGATGCTGGTCGGCAAGAGCGGCGGTCTGATCTTCCCGAGGCTCTGCGACGACCGAAATCGTAGCGCCGGGAGTCTGCTTGACGACATCGATGTATCGTCCGCCGATTCGTCCGGTGCCAAGTACTGCAACTCCGTAGTTCAAAATTATCCCCTTTCGGATTAAATACGCGCCGAGTACTCGGAAGTTGGCCGGGCCGCTAGCGACGGCCGCCCATTAGGCTCAGCAGTAGCAGGAACAGGTTTATGTAGCTCAGGTAGAGGCTTAGCGCGCCGTTGACTGCCAGTCTTGTGCTTGCCGATTCGTCTGCCATCACATGTGGGAACTGGTTTTTCACTCGGTTGGTGTCGTATGCTGTCAATCCGCAGAAGATCAGGATACCTACTACCGAGATGATGAGCGAGAAGGTTCCCGATCCGATGAACATGTTGACTATCGAGGAGAGAATCAGTCCGATCAGCGCCATTATCAGGAAGCTGCCGATGCCGGATAGGTCGCGCTTGGTTGTGTATCCGTATAGGCTCATTGCGCCGAACATGGCGGCGGCGATACCTGCCACTTGGAATATGACCTGGTTCGGGTAGATGAGGAAGATCGACGATAAGCTCAATCCCATCAATCCGGCGAAGATCCAGAGCATCATCCTCGCGGTGTTAGGTGCCATTGACCACGCTCTGACTGACATGAAGATCACGGCTCCCAACGGCGCGAGCAGTATGACCCATCGCAGCCATGAGTTGTAGATGCTGTTGCCGAAATCTGTCAGGTAGATGGTGCCGTCTGGTGCGACCTGATCGACGGCCATGGTGTATGCGGTGACTGCGACCGCTGTGGTGAGGATGAGCGCGAATGTCATGTAGCCGTAGACGCGCAACATGAAACGTTGCAGGCCGGCACGGACTCTTGCCTCATCGGGTTCGTAGGTTTGATAGACCTCGAAGTCTTGCTGGGGGTATTGGTACTGCATCTCTATCTGTTCTCGGTAGTGTGTCTGTTGCGCGAGCCTTGTCGTGTGTCGGTAATTCTACTGCCAATTGAGTCGCACGGTATCAAGATTTCGTCAAGCTCTGTCAGCTTGGCAATCCTAGGACCGGACGCAACTCGGTTATTGAGTCGATGGTGTAGTCGGGAGCAGGAAAATCGGATGGATAGGGATAGTCAGTACGGACCCATGCAGTCTGCATGCCGACGTTGAATGCACCGGTGATGTCGGTGTAGACATTGTCGCCTACGAATAGCACGTCGGCCTCGGAGATGTCGTCGATGCCTTCGTAGGATGCTTTGAGGCGTTCCATCCCCGCCTTGTAGATTCTTGGGTCGGGTTTGTCGGCGCCGAAGAGCCGTGATATCACTGAGAACGGGACTATGTCAACGAGCCCTGACTCTCTGAGTTTGGTAAGTTGGAACTTCTTGCCGTTGGTAATGACGCCCCATGGGAATCCCGCGTCGTTCAATTCGTTCAGCATGTCGGTCACGCCGGGGAGCGGTACGGCGTGCGTTGCGAGGACGTGGAAGAACCACTCCTCAAAGGATTCGGGCTCTATGTCTAGGTCTGGCCACCGCTGCTTCAGATCCAACGCGGCGGCTTGCGCGTCTATTGTGCCATGGGGAGACAGAGACAACGTGAAGGCGTAGGCAACTTCCCATGAAGTTGTTTCGTTGATGGCAGGTTGTGTATCGTACAGCTCCCGCGCAGTTGCCTCAAATGCATCACTGCGTCCGATGAGTGTGTCATCAAGATCAAAGAGTGCCGCTTTAGGGTCGTGGATCACGGCGTGGGATTATGTTGCGAGTTCACGGGCTAGGTGAGACATGGGCGGTTGCGCGTTCCGCCCATGCATCGGTGTAGTGTGCCGTGTCAATGGATCGAGACTACTGGCCGAGGTCTATGGTCTGGCCGGGTCTAACGAACTGGTCTGTTGACGTGATGGAACCGCCTATGACCCTCCAGATTTCGATGGTGTTCAGCACATCGCCCTGTTCGTCGAAGTCTTGGCTGCCTGCCGCGCCTTCGTAGTCGATGTCCTGCCCCGACCGGATCAGTTCCAGGGCCCTTGCGATGTCGCCCGGTCCGACCTTAGTTCCGGGCGGGTTGGCGACTTGACGCAAGGCCGCTTTGATGGCTGGACCGTCAGCGGAGTCTGCCTGTTCAATGGCGAGGGCGAGCAGTACTGCCGCATCGAATCCCTCGGAGATGAATGGCGACTCTGGGTTGCCATCGGTCATCGAGGAATAGAGGTTCTTGAATGTCAGCGTGTTGGGGTTTGCCGCTGGCGCGCCTGGTGCTGTTCCGTATGCGCCTTCGAATGCTGTGGCATCGAAGTTGTCGAACATGTCCTGGCTCTTGGTGCCGTCTACGAATAGGAACTGCTCAAACAACCCGCTTTCGATGGCTTCGCGCAGGAACACGCCGGCCGTCTCGGGGTATGCGATTGCCATGAGTACAGTTGCGCCGCTACCTGCCGCGCGTCGCAACTCAGACAGGTAGGATGCCTGGCCTCCCTCGATGGCGACCTGTTCGGACACTGTGCGTCCGAGGTCCTTCATGGCATCTGCGAAGTTGCGTGTCAGGCCTTCGCCGTATGGATTGTTGATGTACAGCGTTGCGACATTGTCGTACTCGAGCTGGTGTGCGAGTTGCGCTGCGACGACTCCTTGCAACGCGTCGGAGACGGTAGTGCGGAACAGGAAGTCGTTGTCGTCCAGTACGGAAATCGCCGGGGATGTTGAGGCTGGCGAGATCAATACAGCCTGTCCCGGGATGGTCTGCGATTGCGCGACTGCGAGGGTTACGCCGGAAGAGAGCGAGCCCACTATCCCGCCGATACCGTCGACGTTGACCAATGCGCTTGCGGCATCGGACGCTATTTGCTCGCTGGTTGCCGAGTCGCGGTGTACCACTTGGAGTGGCGCGCCGTTCACTCCGCCCGCGGCGTTGACGAGCTGGACTGCGAGGTCGACGGCGGTGCGGATTGGGGGACCGTAGGTTGCAAGGTCTCCAGTCGCATCAACCAACGTGCCGATGCGTGCCGGATCTGATGCGGTCATCTTGTCTCCGTCGGCATCAGCAGGGAGGTCGATGGTTTCGCCGGGGTTGACGAACTGGCCGGTAGACGTTATGGCACCTGCGCCATCGATGCGCCACACTTCAATCGTGTTCAGCACATCGCCGCTAGCGTCGAAGTCCTGACTTCCTGCCGCGCCTACGTAGTCGATGTCCTGCCCGTCGCGAAGTAGCTGCAATGCTCGGGCGATGTCCCCTGGTCCGACCTGCGTTCCTGGTGGGTTCGCGACATCGCGTAGGGCGGCCTTGATTGACGCGCCGTCCGCGGCGTCGGCTTTCTCGATTGCCAGGGCGAGTAGCACGGCTGCGTCGAAGCCCTCTGATATGAACAGGGCGCTTGGGTCCTGGTCGGTGCGAGTGGCGTATAGGTCTCGGAACGTCTGTGTATTCGGGTTTCCTGCCGGTGCGCCTGGGGCAGTTCCGTAGCTGCCGTTGAAGACATCCAGCCCGAGTTGGTCAAACATGCCTTGGTTCTTGGTGCCGTCTACGAAGAGGAACTTCTGGAACAGTCCGCTTTCGGATGCTTCCCGTAGGAACACGCCGGCAGTCTCGGGGTAAGCGATTGCCAGCAGGACATCTGCGCCAGCGCTCGCGGCGCGACGCAGCTCTGAGAGGTATGACGCCTGTCCGCCTTCGATTGGGACCTGCTGAGATACGTTGCGGCCCAACTCCTGCATCTGATTGGCGAAGTTGCGTGTCAGACCTTCGCCGTACGGGTTGTTGATGTAGAGAGTTGCGACATTGCCGTACTCAAGCTGGTGCGCCAATTGCGCTAGGACGACGCCTTGCAGGGCATCCGAGACTGTTGTGCGGTACAGGAAGTCGTTGTCGTTGAGAGTGGTTAGCGCGGGCGAAGTTGAGGCGGGTGAGATCATCACTACGCCGCCGGGAATGGTCTGCGATTGCGCCACTGCGAGCGTCACGCCGGATGAGAGCGAGCCGACAATTCCGCCGACTCCATCTACGTTTACCAATGCGCTTGCCGCGTCGGTCGCGATCTGTTCGCTGGTTCCGGAGTCGCGATGCACAACCTGAAGCTCGGCGCCGTTTACTCCGCCGGCTTCATTCACGAGTTCAACCGCTAGGTCGACTGCCCTCTGTATCGGAGGTCCGAACGCCGCCAAGTCGCCGGTAGCGTCTAGCAGGGTGCCGATGCGTACTGGGCTGTCTGCGCCGACCATCGCGCCGCTTGTGCCAGCATCGGCGGGCAGGCTGATGGTTTCGCCCGGGTTGACGAACTGGCCAGTGGAAGTGACTTCGCCGTCAACGACTCGCCAGACCTCTATGGTGTTGAGCACGTCGCCTTGGTTGTCGAAGTCCTGGCTTCCCGCCGCGCCGACATAGTCGATGTCCTGGCCGTCGCGGACCAGCTGCAATGCACGGGCGATGTCGCCGGGTCCGACCTTCGTGCCTGGCGGGTTGGCGACATCGCGAATGGCGGCCTTAATGGACGCGCCATCTGCGGCGTCGGCTTTCTCGATTGCCAATGCCAGTAATACGGCGGCATCAAATCCTTCTGCGATAAAGAGTGAGCTGGGGTCGCCATCGGTGCCGGACGAGTATAGGTCTTGGAATGTTCGGGTGTTCGGGTTGCCAGCCGGAGCGCCGGGCGCGGTGCCGAAGCTGCCATTGAAGACATCTAGTCCGAGTTGGTCGAACATGTCTTGGCTCTTGGTGCCGTCGACGAATAGGAACTGTGAGAACAGTCCGCTTTCGGATGCTTCCCGCAGGAACACGCCAGCTGTTTCGGGGTATGCGATTGCCAGCAGGACTTCTGCACCATCACTAGCGGCGCGTCGCAGCTCTGCGAGGTATGATGCCTGGCCGCCTTCAATCGCGACCTGTTGGGACACGTTGCGACCGAGCTCCTGCATCTTGTCGGCGAAGTTTCGCGTTAGGCCTTCGCCATAGGGGTTGTTGATGTAGAGCGTTGCGACGTTGTCAAACTCGAGCTGGTGCGCCAATTGCGCTAGCACAACACCTTGCAGGGCATCAGAAACCGTGGTGCGGTACAGGAAGTCGTTGTCGTTGAGCGTTGACAGTGCGGGTGAAGTGGATGCAGGGGATATCAACACTACGCCGCTCGGGACGGTCTGCGATTGTGCGACAGCGAGAGTTACGCCGGACGATAGAGAGCCGACGACTCCGCCGACACCGTCGACGTTTACAAGTGCG
Source organism: Dehalococcoidia bacterium (assembly GCA_965200145.1). GTDB lineage: Bacteria > Chloroflexota > Dehalococcoidia > Lucifugimonadales > Lucifugimonadaceae > CBDATG01. The sequence continues at coordinate 225,605 of CBDATG010000003.1, read as the reverse complement.
CTGGCGGCATCGGTTGCGATCTGCTCGCTGGTGCCGGAGTCTCGGTGAATCACTTCCAGCTCTGCGCCGTTTACACCGCCGGCATCGTTCACGAGCTTCACCGCCAGGTCGACGGCTTTCTGTATCGGCGGTCCGTATACTGCTAGGTCGCCCGTTGCGTCTAGGAGTGTGCCGATTTTCACGGCTGGGACTGTCGGGTCTGGTGCCCGCGTGGGAGCGGGTGTTACCGTTGGAGCCGGCGTGGAAGTTGGCACTGCCGGCGCTTGAGTTGCGGTCGGAGCTGGTGGAACAGGCGTGGGAGTGGGGTCAGCACTTCTGCACGCTACTGCCATGGCTACGGTTGCTATGGCCAGCAACGCTGCCAAGGCGGTAATGCGCCCTGCGGTTGGCAATTTGCGAATTGTGTTGGCGATGAATGCCATTCGGTTCCTCCGGTAGTTTGCGGTTATCGAGCGTGGTTTCTTAACGTTTAGTGCGCTTATCGATTCTAATCGCGGATTCGCGACTCGTCGCGCACGGGTTTCAACGAAAATCGTAGACGGTTTCTGGTGCTGGCTGTTCGCGGACTCGAGAGATGGTTCGATACGCGACGGCGGAGACTATTGAATTGCCGATGCTCGGATGAGAATCTCCACGGTCACATCGTCTTCGACGGTGAAGAAGTTGCTCACAGGCGCGGTCATGCCGAAGTCGCTCCAGACGAATGCGGCTTTGCCTAGCGCGACTAACTCTGTTCCATCGTCAACGCGTGCAGTGATGTCGAAATCTAGGTCTACAGTGGTGCCGTTGACGGTTACCGCGGCGGGAATCTTCGTTACAAACTCCTGGCCGCTTGAGGTGAAGTCGCCTGGCACATCGCCCAGTCCAGAGAAGGCGACCGTGGTCACGGGGTAGTTTGGGAACATCCGCTCTCGGACGTAACGGTCGCGTTGTGCCTGATCACTCGTAAGGGCATGCAAGTCAATCTCGATGTTGGCGGATGCACCGCTCAGGTCGACTGCACCGGAGAGTGAGTTCGTCTGCATCGCGACGACGACATCCACGCCTCTGAGTGTCTCGTCCACCTTGAAGATGGCTTCGGATCCTTCACCGACTTGGAATTGCGTGGTTGTTGTTGCGCTTGCGTCCGAGCTGGAAGATTGCGAGTCGGACATGCTAGTGGAGTCGTCCGGCAGCTCTATAGGGTCGCCTGGCTTCAGGTATATGTCCAAGTCCTCAATCTCGCCGTCTTTGATGCGCCACAGCTGGACGGTGTTGATTACATCGCCGAACTCATCGAAGTCTTGGTCTCCGCCTGCGCCAACATAGTTGACATCTTCGCCGTTGCGGATCAATTCCAGGGCGCGAGCGAGGTCTTTAGGACCCACTGATGTGCCAGGAGGATTGGCGACAGCGCGGATTGAGTCTCTGATCGCCGACGGGTCTTCGGAGTCTGCGTGTTCTATTGCCAGTGCCATTATCGCCGCGGCATCGAAGGCGAAGCCGGGGTATGGGTTGTCGGACTCGCCGCCGGTCTCTTGTCGGAAGAGGTCGACGTAGTCTCTTCGCGCTTGGCTCTCTGGTGCCCCGGCGACTGTGCCGTAACTGCCTTCAATGGTCGGGCTGCTGACCGCGTCGAATATGGACTGAGAATGCACGCCGTCAACAAAGATGTAGTTGTCGAAGAAGCCGCCTTCGACTGATTCCCTCAGCAGTATTGAGGCTGTCTCCGGGTATGCGATTACGACTAATGCATCAGGGTTGTCATCGGCTGTCCGTTGCAGCTCTGAGAGATAGCTGACCTGTCCGCTCTCGTGGCCGATCTGCGCGGTTACGGTTCCGCCGTTGCCTTCGAATCCCTCGGTGAATACGCGGGTCAATCCTTCGCCATATGCATTGTTGATGTATGTGGTTGCGATCGTCGTGAATCCGAGTTCGGTTGCGATGTCGGCAGTGATGCCACCTTGCAGGGCGTCAGATACGTTGGTGCGGAATACGAAGTCGTTGTCGTCCAATGCGGTGAGCGCGGGAGACGATGACGCGGGCGAGATCTGGACGATGCCGTTCTGGATGGTTGCGGACCTGGCGACGGAGAGCGATACGCCGGATGACATTGCGCCGATGATGCCGACCGCGCCGTCGACGTTTATCAGGGCGTTGGCGGCATCTGCGCCGAGCTGCTCGCTTGTGCCAGAGTCTCGATGGATTACCTCGATCTGCTTGCCGTTTACTCCGCCGGCAGCGTTCACCGCGTTGATTGCCACATCGATGGCGGCGGTCATGTCTGGTCCGAAAACTCCCAAGTCGCCGGTGCTCGGCACGACGGAGCCGATCGTCACCGTGCCGTTGGACTCGGCAGGTTGCGCTGGGACCGATGTGGCTGTTGGCGATTCGGGTGCTTCCGTAGCGCGTTCGGGAGCCGGCGTTGACGTGGGCGGTTGTGTCGGCGTTGGGTCGTCACCGCCGCATGAAACAACGAAGAGCGCGATCGCAACCGATGCAGTTACAGCGAGTGTCCGCGTCGACAACATGCGACGTAATTGAGTAAGGAGGTAACTTGATGATGACATGAGCGAGTTGGAGTGTGAGCTTATGTGAGAATCGGATGCGTTCGATTCTATAACTGGCGCGCCTTCATGCGTTTACGTTGCGTCGGCGAGTTACGGTTCAATCGTCATGTCCTGATGCTCACGCTGACGATGGTGCAAACCTAGCTCAGTTTGCGGACGGTAATTCGGGTATCGGGTCGCCTGGAAGTAGGTGTATGCCCGTGTCGACGATCTCACCGTTGACGATGTGCCATATCTCGATGGTGTTTAGCACATCTCCGCGTTCGTCAAAGTCGTGGTTGCCGACGGCTCCGGTGTAATCGATGTCCTCGCCATTTCGCAACATTTCCAGTGCTCTGGGTAGTTCGCTTGGCCCTAGCTTTATGCCGGGAGGGTTGGCGACCGCGCGGATGGAATCTCGGATGTCGGTCGGGTCTTCGGAGTCTGCGTGTTCGATTGCGAGAGCGATTATGGCGGCGGCATCAAACGCGAACGGTGCGAACGGGTCTGTCAGGTCCTTGCCGGTTTCTGCCTTGTATAGCTGTCGGAAAGCTTCGGCGGCAGGGGAATCTGGTGCGCTTGGCGCGGTGCCGTAGCTTCCCTCGAAGGGTTCCCATCCTGCATGGTCGAAGACTGAAGGCGCGCGCACCGCGTCAACGAACATGTAGTTGTCGAAGTATCCGCCCTCTGCCGACTCGCGGAGTAGCAGGGATGCAGACTCGGGATATGCGACGACGAGCAATGCTTCAGCGCCGGATTCCTTAGCGCGTCTCAGCTCGGAGACGTAGCTGGCTTGACCGCTTTCGTGCGATACCTGGTCGGTGATTGTCCCGCCATTCGCCTCGAACTCGCGGCTGAAGACCTGTGTCAATCCTTCGCCGTAAGCATTGTTGATGTAGGTCGTCGCGAGTTTCGTGTATCCGAGCGCAGTTGCGACATCGGCTTCTATGCCGCCTTGCAGTTCATCGCTTGTGCTGGTGCGGAATACGAAGTCGTTGTCGTCGAGGGTAGAGATTGCCGGGGACTTGGATGCTGGAGTGAGGAGCACGATTCCTTCTGGGATAGTAGCGGCGCGGGCGACGGCGAGGGTTACGCCGGACGACATTGCTCCGAGGATTGCCACCGCGCCGTCAACATTGATCAGAGCATTGGCAGCGTCTACGGCGATCTGTTCGCTGGTAGCGGTGTCACGCTCGGCAACCCGTATCTGCTTTCCGTTAACGCCGCCGTTCGCGTTGATAATGTCGAAGGCAATCGTGTAAGCCGTGGCAGTGTCTTGACCGTAGACGCCGAGGTCGCCCGTGAACGGTATCAGCGCGCCGACGGCGATGGAATCCGCTGACGAGCTGTCAGTTTGTCCGGATGGGTCATCCGAGGAAGTGCAAGCGGCCGCTAGCAGTGCCGTCGCCGCGGCGACCAGTGCCGCGATGAGCATCGCGTGCGTAATCAGTCTTCTGGAAAGTTCGGAGTGCATTGTCGGTCGAACCTCCGATTGCTTATCCGTGATTCTACTGCATTTCAGTAGCGTATGAGCTGCCAATCGCGAATTGTCCACCGTTCAGTGACTCGGTTCGCCCGATTCGTCTATGGCGGAGGTGGCAGTGACAGGCTGGGTGGTTCGTTGAATCCGATCTCGTTGACGGTCAGTAGCACACCGGCGGTGATTAAGACGACTGCTAACAGGGGCACCGCATAGCGCGACCACTTCACCGGGCAGTATCGCTGGGCGATAGGTGTGCCTATAGATGCCACGGCCAGCACAATACCAGCTAGCGGTGCGGTGAAACTGGCAACGTTGGATAGGTCTTCAACGCGCTCTGCGATTACGGCGGCGGTGACCGTTGCTAGAAACGCAACGGCATTGAACGCAGAGAATGCGACCAGTCGTCGCGTACCGGAAAAGCGATCGAACAGCGCCCAGATTAATCCGAGCACCACGGCCGCAATAGCGGATGCGATCGCGACAGATGCGGCATTTGCGAAGAGGTCATCTGGTGATCGCAGTGGTAACGACAGCGCCGTTGCGGCGGCGGCACCGATGATGCCGGCCGCGCTCGCGGGCAACATCCGATCATAGAACGACGCGCTAGATCGTGTCGTGTCGGAAGGTTGCCCGTTGTTGGCGTTCATCTGCTCCCGATGCGCTACAGGATGGTACAGTGCCTGTTACGGCTTTACCATGCCGCCGTCCGCGCGCCTGACGGTATCCCACGCGCCGCCGAACTCGCGAGGCTTGTGCGGGAACTTGGCCGCCATGTCTTCGTCTATGTCAATTCCGAGGCCAGGCTTGCCGTTTGGCCACATCATGCCGTCGCGAACTTCTGGGAAGCCAGGGAACATCTCCACCGTTCGCTCGGGTGGTATTGAGTACTCCTGGATGCCGAAGTTGTGGCAGTTGAGGTCCAGCATCAAGTTGGCGGCGTGTCCAACGGGGCTCGTATCGCCAGGCCCGTGCCAAGCAGTGCGGACATTGAAGAGCTCGCCCATGGCTGCGATCTTTTTGCCGGGAGTCAAGCCGCCGATCTGGGACATGTGCATTCGCAGGAAGTCCACGAGTCTGTCCTTGATCATCGGGATTATCTCGTGTGGGCTGTTCCACAGCTCGCCCATGGCGATAGGAGTCGCGCACTGCTGCCTGACCATGCGGAAGTAATCGTTGTCCTCAGGGCTGAATAGGTCTTCTAGGAAGAATAGCTGGTACTTCTCGACCTCCTTGGCGAACCATACGCCGAGTATGGGCGGGATGCGCTCGTGGACATCGTGGAGTATCTCGATGCCGTATCCGAATCTGTTGCGGATGTGCTCAAAAAGGTCTAGAGCGGCGCGCAAGTATGGCTTTGGTTCAAATACGCCGCCTTGATGCGCGTACAGCTTACTCGAGTCGTACTGACGCAACCATGATGTTACGGGTATCGGTCCCTTCGAGACATCGCGGGCGTTGACGGACCCGTCGCCGCTCGCACCGTGCGACCCATATGACGCGTAACCCTCGGTTGCGACCTGCACCCTTATGTGATGGTGTCCTCGCTCCATGTGCTCCGCCATGCGGTCCGCAGTCTCTTCCTTAGTGCTACCGCTTGCGTGTACGTAGACTGGCGCGGCTTCCCGCGCTCTGCCGCCGAGCAGGTCGTATACTGGCATGTTTGCCATCTTGCCTTTGATGTCCCACAGCGCCTGGTCAACTCCCGATAGCGCGTTGTTCAGGACCGGCCCGTTGCGCCAGTATGAGGAGACGTATGCGCTTTGCCATATGTCTTCGATGTCTGCGACGTTCCGCCCGACCAGAAACGGTGTTAGATAGTCATCGACGGCGACTTTGACGGTGGTGGGTCTCTGTGTGAATGTAGCGCAACCGATGCCGTAGAGGCCGGGTTCTGACGTTTCTACCTTGACGATGACGAGCCGTATGTTGTCGGGCTCGGTCATGATTGTGCGAATGTTGCGGATCGTGACGGTTGAGTTGTTTGACATTGCCTCGCCTCTGAAGATGCGCCGTTTGGTCGCGTTGTTGGGAATATGGTTTGCCGTTGCATTGCGCGCGCGGTTGCGATGTTGGCGCAAAAGCGCGCGTTGACTGTGCAAAGTTCAGGTTACCATGCACATATCGGATAGCGGCCGAACCTTTTAATCAGGGAGTATGAACATGTTGGCATCTACTTGGCGCGGTGGTCCAGAATTCACCTTGGATCAGATCCCTGACCCTGAGCCGTCGGAAGGACAGGTCCTAGTTGAGATCGATACGACGGGGATATGCGGCACCGATGTGCACATCACGCAGGGTCTGTTCCCGTCTGATTGTCCGAAGGTGATAGGACATGAGGCTTCCGGCGTGATCATTGATGTTGGCCGGGGAGTTGACCGCAAGCGCATTGGCGAACGCGTCTGCTTGAGCGGTACGAACCACTGTTACGAGTGCTGGAACTGCCGCAATTGGAGCTACGGCCGGTGCACTAATGCATCAGGTGGTGGTCCGAGCAACGGTTTCTACGCAGAGCGGGCTGCCATTCCTGCTCGGTCGGCGACCAAGCTGCCTGATGGCCTGCCAACTGATTTAGGCGCGTTGACGGAGCCTGCCGCGTGTTGTCTATCTGGTGTCGAGATGCTGGATATTCCGTACCGCGCTACGGGTTTGGTGATCGGTGCCGGGCTTATGGGACTGTTCACGGCGGCGTTTCTGAAGTCTCACGGCGTGGAGACGCTGGTGGTGTCGGAGCCGATTGCGGTGCGACGGGAGGTGGCGGCGCAGTTCGGTGCGGATGTGTTGCACGACCCTGCTGAGCAGCCGTTAGAGGAGCTGACAGCGGAGCTGACCGGCGAGGCGCGCGGCTTTGACGTTACGGCCGAGGCAGTTGGGAAGCCGGAACTCGTTGCGAAGTGTGTGGAGAACACGCGGGTTCGCGGCCAGACGCTGATGATTGGCGTTTCACCAGAGGAAAGTCAGCTGCCGACCGATCTGAGGGAGATGCACTATCGCGAGATCAAGCTGATGGGCGCGTTCGGTCAAGGTAGCGTGTCACATCGCGTCCCGGCGGAGTTGCTGAAGATGAACTTGGATGGTGTAATCTCCGGTACGTTCCCGCTTTCGCAAGTCGCGGATGGTATCGATGCGTCAGCGCGCGGCGAGGGCGTGAAGTTCGCGATCAACCCGAACATGCACTAGATGCTGGCGCGGTGTGGCGCGTTGCAGTTTGAGCATCCGGATTGACGGACGCTGATGGGTAACGGTGCCGCGCTCGGTCTAGCGGAGGTCAGCGAACGACGAACGGCATCTTGAAGAGGCGTCGGAAGCGCGTTGAGAGGCGTCCCGGGTCCCAGCTCTTGAGCTCAGGAGCGGTCACGACGAACTCGCCGTCGTCAACGTTCATGGCGATGCGTGAGAAGTTCGTCGAGTCTAGGCGGCGTTCCATCTCGTCTGCAATTCGCAATATGGTGGATGCCTTCCGCACCTCGCGCATGTCGCGACGTTTAACGTAAGGGCGATAGTCACTGAATGGGAAGTCGGAGTCGGTGGAGTACCGGATCGCCGCTGCCATCAGGCCGATGTCGCGATGGGAGAATCCTCCCAGCTCGCCCTTCTCGATGATGTTTGCGGCGTGGTCGTAACGGTCGTAGTAGTTGATGCTGCGCCCCGTGTCGATGATTCGTGCGGCGTGTGCGATGTTGGCACCCATCTCGCCATTGAACTGATTGCTGAGGAGAGCCTGCATTTTGGTTGCGAGCGCAGCGCGCCTGTCCGCTCGGATGCGATTCCATGTGTCGAATCGTTGCCCAAGTGCGTAAACGGAGCGTCGTCTGACCTCTTCGATGGATGGGAGTTCTGTGAGGATTTGAGCCAACGCCATTCCTTCGCGGAGTCCTCTGCCCGAGACGACGAAGTCTCGTTTTCCAAAGAACTTAGCGACCTCGCCCATCACGATCGTTCCGCCGAGGATGTTGCTTGCGCGTTCAGGGTTGAGTCCGGCGATAGCGTATCGCCTGGCGGTGTCTACGGATTTCAGGTCGTGGATAACTCGCTTTATGCCGTTGTAGCTGACGACTGCGCCATGCAACCTTGAGAAAGTGCGGCGTTTGTTTGCACGATCGATCTTCGCGATGTTGCGCACCGTGCCGCCCGCGCCTACGACGGTACCGTGGGACGGCAATTCGGGTACGTCTGCATCTGTGAGGATCGACTTGACGTGGCGTCGGAGTGCTCTTACCTCCTTGTCTGCTGGTGGGTCGTGTCGCAGGAACTCGTCCGTTACCCTAAGCGCACCGAGACCAGTCGTCTTGGCATCAACGAGTTTCCTGTCTCGAAACGAGGTCAGCTCTACGCTGCCGCCTCCGATATCGACGAGTAAACCATCTTCCACGGGTAATGCCGCAATTGCACCGAGGAAGCCGTAGCGCGCCTCGGTGAAGCCGTCCACGATTTCGATGTCGACACCTGTTGCGTCAGATATTTCGTCCAGCGCGCTCTGTCCGTTCTTGGCGGTTCGTATGCTTGCTGTTGCGACGGCCTGCAGGATGTCAACGCGCGAGGCTGCTGCGACGGCGGAGAAGTCTCTAACGACGCGCTTCAGGTCTTCGATTGCGCTGCGTTCAAGCAGTCCGTGTGAGTTCATGCGGCTCTGCAAACGCAGCAGTGACTTCACCTCTGAGACGACGCGCAGGTCGTAGTCGGCGGTGATTTGCAGGACCTCCATGCGTGTGGAGTTAGAGCCGATGTCGATGACTGCGACTCTTTGCGGTGCAACAGCGCGCTCGAAGCGAAAATCTGCGCCGTTGGAGGATGCCGCGATCGGCTCGTCTGCCGCATGATGGGCCAGCTGGAGTGTCTCTGCCATCGTAATCGATTCTACTGATTGGACATCTTTCCAGACTCCGTAATCGACCAGGTTCACTGATTCTGATCCGGGACATGAAGATTCGGAGTATGCGTGACATTTAGCATGATGGATAAGGGCATCGATTCACGGTGACGAATGCGAGCTAGGAGCTGACGGATGCAAACGAGAGTCGAATACGCGCGCGTCGCAATGGTCGTGCTGGCTGGAGCGGTCGTGTCGGTATGTCTGTTGGCGGTGTCGTGTGCACAAGTGACGCAAGCCCCGACGCCTATCCCGGCGGCCACTGCGGCAGCCGAGCCGACGGCAACGCCAGTCCCAACGTCTACGCCCGTTCCCACGGAGACTCCGATTCCGGCGACTGCGACACCCGATCCGACTTCCACTCCGCTTCCGACATCAACGCCACTTCCGACTGCGACTCCGCGACCTACATCGACTCCGGCCCCGACGCGTCAATCTGTTGCCGCATCTCCAACACCGGAGCCAACCGCTTCGGCGACCGCTACGGTTGAGCCGACTGCGACATCGGTTCCCGAGGTGGCGGCGGAGTGCCCGACACCTGAGCAGGCAGAATACATCACGAAAATCGATGGGTATCAAGCCACGTTCACGACGGTCTTGGGCAATGTGGCGGCGGACTGGTTTGCGTTGCAAGACGACATCCAACTGTTGTTCGGCGACGAGTTCCAGATGAACGGCATGGAGAGTGTCGGGGAGCTGCGCGAACTGGCGGCCGACATCCGCGCTGGCGACGCGCCGGAATCTATGCAGGAAATCGAGGAGCTAGTTCTCCAGATCGCCGAGAAGTCCGAAGGCTATGCCGCGTCGCTGGAGCCTCTGTATAACTTGGCACCCGGAACTCCCGGCGTGGACCTGTTGCTTGACTTGGCGTTGCAGTCATCTGCCGCCGAGATCCAGCAGATAACCGCAATCGGATTGAGGTTGACGAACGCAAGGAACGATCTTTGCGAGTGACCCGCAGGTAAGGTGCGACCCCAACGTTTGCACGACCGCGTTCAGTGTAGGGGAGGTCGCGCGTTTGACGGCATATCTAAACGTGTCAATCGGCGTTAGACTTGAATTATGTGGTTTCAGAGTTTGCCCCTGTAGCTCAGAGGATAGAGCATCGGTTTCCTAAACCGTGTGTCACAGGTTCGAGTCCTGTCAGGGGCGCCACTTGTCGGTGGAGGGTTGGTCGGCTGTAAGTGTGCTGGGTCTGCCGTTACGTGGGCGTTTGATCGCGAAGTAGATGAAGGGGATGCTACCGAGAATCACGATGCTGACCCATGAGATTGCGCGGTCTAGGACTGTCAGTGTGAACGCGTTGGTGTCGTTAACGCCAGTCAGCAGCAGGATGCCGATCAGTCCGGTCTCCACGAGTCCGAATCCGCCGGGAATGGGCGCGGTGCTCAGTATTGCGTTTGCAAGAGCGGCGAACATTGCGATGCTCAGAGCCATGTCCAGCCCGAGTGCCTGAGCGACGAAGTAGAACCTTCCCACTTCGCAAGCCCAACCTACTACGCCCAGCACGAACTGCCACGTCAGCTGTTGACCCTTGAGGGTGTCGAGTGTTGCGGATTGAAAGCTGTTGTACTGCGATCGGACACCGGTAGGTAGCATCTGCGCGATGCGGTCTCCGAGCGCCTGCATCGTTACCACTAGGACGACGAGTGCGACGACGAATCCTGCTGCGAATATCGCGACTCCTACTGCGGCGTCGACGAGGGGTCCGGAAGCTGCGAAACCGTCTACGATTAGCGCCCAAACGCCGGCGATGATGACGAGCACCAACACGATGCCCATGTCTTGCACCCGCTCTGCGAAGACTGTCCCGAGTCCGCCACCGAAGTTTAGGCTGGAGCGTATAGATACTGCCCATCCGCGGTATGCATCACCGAGTCTCAAGAACATCACCGAGTTCAAGAACCATCCCGCGAGTATGAGCCCCGCGAGTGTCAGGGAGCCTGGGGTCGTCTGAGAATCGCCGCCTGACTTGGAAATGGCGATTCGTGTGATGGAGTGCCATCTGATGCCTCGGAACCAGAAGCTGATGTAGTAACAGGCTGCTGCGAGTGCGTACAACCTCAGGTTGAGGCGCGAGATGTTGTTGGCGAAATCGTCCCAATCGAAGTCAAGGAATTGTCTGAGCACCAGACCGATGATCAGGATCCCGATAAGTAGCCCCACCATCGTAGGTACCGAGAATGCCCGACGGCGCAGCTCTTCCAGCCCGATGTGGCGGTCGCCGTTGTTCATGACGCGTCGTGTACCGTCCTGCGGCAATCCATCCGCTTGTGGACGCAACTGTTCATTGCAACGGCCGCTTTCTAGGCACGCCGGGGTTGCGAGGATAAGTCGCGGGAGTCGGCGCGAGCTTCATCAGATAGACCAACCGTTCCTGGGAGTCTGCGGTTACGACGCTATTGAGCGGCGGCATGACGACAGGCGGAGCGGAGCCTAGGGTATTCAATGCAGTTGCCGCGTGCTGGAGTTCGTCATCGAGCTCCTGGTCACTGCCGCCCTTTGGCAGTACTGCCGTGCCTCCGACGCTGATGAATCCCAGTACCAACTCTGCCAATTCCGCCATGCGTGCTACGGCTCTCGCGGTTGCCACGTCGTACTGTTCGCGATGTAGGGGGCTTTGGCCAGCGTCCTCAGCTCGGGAGTTTTCAACCGCGGTGTTCTGGAGTTCCAGTTCGGCGGCAGCTTCGCGCAGGAAGTTGCACTTCTTGGCACGCGCTTCGAGTAGCGTGAAGTCACATTCTGGGAGCATTATCGCCAGCGGGATTCCCGGGAAGCCTGCACCGCTGCCAACATCGATGACGCGTTTTCCGCTCCACCACTCGGTTGTTGGCAGCCATCCGCCAGCGGGTGAGAGCAGGTTGATCGACGGGACGGTCAACTTCGCGATGATGTTGCCGATGCCCTGTACACCTGTCAAGTTGAACACCGAGTTGCTTGAATCAACGAGTTGTGCGTGGCGCATGAGCAGCTTGATTTGCAGGTCGTTCGGCGTGAATCCCACATCGCGGATGGCATCTGCTACTAAGGACTCGACATCCTCCGGTTCAGCCTTGGGATCGGGTGTCGCAGGAACGTTGCCCGTGTGTGCGACATTGCTAGTGTGAGTTGAAGGGGGCACTGCGTCGCGCCTAGATGCATATTGATGCCGCTGTGTAGCGTTGCGGATGGCAGTGAGGAATTATAGGGTCGCGGCGCGTTTGGTATCGGCGACTTTATCATGATAATCTGCAAGAGCACGACGGTGATACGCAGTGTCATCGACACAGATCCGCGGAAACAGGATTGACAGGTTACATGAAGATTCTCATTACAGGTGCCAGCGGGCTGATCGGCGGTTCAATCGCGGCGCGTCTGCCGAAGCTGGGCGATTACGAAGTATCGGGTCTCGATATCGTCGGCCCGTCTGATGGCGAGTTCTCCGAGTTCACCGTCGCCGACTGCTTTGAATACGACGCGATAGCGCAGGCTTTCGCGGGACAGGACGGTGTGGTGCATCTAGCCGCCAATGCGCCGGTCTCGACTCCTTGGCCGGATGTTCTTCGCAACAACATCGCGTCAACGCATAACGTCTATGAGGCGGCGCGGTGTGCGGGTGTCAAGCGCGTTGTCTTCGCGAGTTCGAATCATGCGGTCGGCAACTTTGAGTTGGATGAGCCTTACGCGAGCATCGTGCGCGGTGATTACTCGCTGGTGGACTACGATCCGAGCGAGATACCGCCGGTAGACCGGAGGGTGCCGATCCGTCCTGACAGCGATTATGGCGTGAGCAAGGTGTTCGGCGAGGCGATGGGTAGGTACTACGCAGAGCACTTGGGCTTGGAGGTGGCGTGTCTGCGTATTGGCTCTGTTAACCGTGCGGATGCGCCGACGAACATCCGTGCATTGGCGACGTGGTTGTCGCACCGTGACTTGGCGCAGCTTGTGCATCTGTGTTTGACGCGCCCGTTGCGGTACGAGGTGTTCTACGGCGTGTCGAACAATCGGTGGCGGTTCTGGGACATTGAACACGCCCGCGAAGTGATCGGGTATGCACCACGCGACGATGCCGAAGATTATCGCGAATCGATAGGAACCGCCTAGGCGTGCACTATGTGCTCGCGGCAGGTAGCGCGTTGAGCATGAAATGACTTCAAGATGGCGATAACGCAAGACATAACATCGGATTACGCCGCGGCCGCTGACATCGGTGGGACGCAGATGCGCGCCGCGTTGATCAGCCGCGGCGGTGTTGTGTCGCGACAGGTTGCGATCGCGACGGAGCCCGAGCGCGGGATTGAGGATGCGGCAACGCGACTGGCCACGGCGGTTGAAGAGGTTGTTGACGGCACGGCAGTCGTCGGTCTCGGAGTGTCGACGGCTGGTCCAGTGAACCCGAAGACGGGGGAGTACGGGCATCCGCCGAACTTGACTGGTTGGCATGGTAAGACGATGAAGCCGCTGTTGGCAGATGCGCTGGGAGTTCAGGTTGAGATCGGCCACGATGCGACGCTAGCGGCGTTTGCTGAGACGAACTTGGGTGCTCACAAGGGCGCGCAGAATCTGGTCTACGTGACGATCAGCACCGGCATCGGCGGCGGTATAGTGGCAAACGGCGAGATGATTACCGGCTCTTCTGGGGAGGGTGGCGAGGTAGGTCATATCACGGTACGCACTGATCCCGGCGCGTTGAGTTGCAGCGTTGGGTGCCACGGTTGCTTTGAAGGCAACGCATCTGGTCCGAACATAGCACGCATGGCAAGGGCAGCGGTTGAGGCGGATAACCGAGCTGGTAAGGCATTGTTGTCGGCGGCAGATGGTTCAGCCGACGCGATGGACGCGCGGATGGTTTTCGATGTTGCAGCGACGGGCGACGCGCTTGCAAACCGTGTCGTGGCGCAGGTGATAGAGAATGTGGGACGCGGACTCGCGAGCATCTTGGCGGTGCTGGACCCGGAGGCGTTGGTCGTTGGCGGTGGCGTCGTGAACAGTTTGTCGCGGCGCTGGGATGAGGTGATCGACGCGGTGCGACTGTATGGGCTGCCGCGTTATCGGACTCGAGGTGTGCCAGTGTCGGTTACAGAGTTGGGCGATGATGTGAGTTTGTTAGGTGCCGCGGCGTTGGCGTTCCGCCGTTTCTCGGATTAGTCCAGTACAATAGGAGATGTTGCCGCGCGTTAAGCTTGCGGCTTAAATGGGACGGGGAGTGGCGCAGCTTGGTAGCGCGCTTCGTTCGGGACGAAGAGGTCCCGGGTTCAAATCCCGGCTCCCCGACCAATACGGCTCTTGATCGGGAGCCGAGTAATTCCCATGGCAGTCAGTCGCTGGGCTAGTCCGCGGCGAGCTCGTCTATCAGCTTTGCCATTTTGAAGTCGCGGCCTGAGAGTCCACCTACGTCGTGTGAGACCAACACGACCTTCAGGCGACGATAGCGGATGTCGATGTCGGGATGGTGATCGTGTTCGTCAGCAACCGCTGCTATGCGGTTCACGAATGCGATAGCGTCTGCGAACTGCGGAAACTCTAACCGTCGCACGATGCCGCCACTTTCCTCGTCGCGTTCCCATGCCTTCAGCTCGGCGAGTTGTGCTGCGATTGTATCTGGATCCATGGCAAGCTCCTTGCTGTTTCGATGTGTTGACGCTATCCACCTGTCAGATTGTCCCATTGCAGTATCGTCGCGGATGTGATGAGCCAGAGCGCGAGGTTGATCAGCATCGATTTGTCGGAATAGAGTATCGCCTCTGGTGCCTCGCCGTCCCCCTTCACGTACAGCAGATACAGGTAACGCATGATCCCATACCCAACGAACGGGATGGTAAGCATCATGCTGGAGTTGGACGGCACATTGCCGCCAGTGGTGCCGAGGCTGAAGGTGTAGAGTGCGTAAGCGATGACAGACGTTGTCGCGGCGATTCCGATCAGCATGTCCAGCAGTTGCAAGGAGTACTGCTTCAGCAGCGGTCGTTGCAGCTCGGCACGGTCGCCGGCGTGTGCGAGCTCGGCGCGGCGTTTGGAAAGTGCCAGTAGCATCGCGCCCAATCCGGTAACGAGGAAGAGCCACGGCGAGACGACGATGTCGATAACGGTGACTACGCCGTCAACCTGCAACGTCGCTTGGTCAATCGCCACCGCACCCGCAACGGCGCGCAAGACAAATCCGGCGGCGATGGACATCACATCGAGCAAGACGATGTGTTTCAGGTAGTGGTTATAGAGGATGTTGACGATCACGAAGGCAAGCACAACGCCCATCAGCGTCAAGCTGATGGTTAACGCGAGTCCGGCACCGATAACAACAAGAATGGCAGCGGTTACGAATGCGACTGGTACCGGGACTGCGCCGGAAGCTAATGGCCGGTGACGTTTGTGCGGGTGCTCCCGGTCGGCGGTCAGATCGGCGATGTCGTTGAGCAGGTAGATCGCGGACGACACCAACACGAATGCGATGGTTGCAACGATGCCGCGCGTGGCGATAGATGCCATGCCGACGAGATCATCGGTAGTCCACCAGATGTTGACACTGAAGACGAGCGGGACGAGGACGAGACCGTTCTTCGGGGCTTGGAATGGCCGGAGCGCTCGCCATAGGGGGCGCAAAGTGGCAAGCGGGGAGGTTCGAGGGTGCGTGGTGTCTGCGGGGTGCATGGGGTTTAATGATATTGGATGCCGACGCAACAGCTACGATGGCGGATGTGAAGGAATGGAGTTTGGGCATATAGGGAAAAGACGAGAACTCACTCATCGACTTGAGTGACCCAGTGCGACCGGGTGATGGACGCCGTCAGTGCCGTGTTCACTTTCGAACACATCACGAATCCGGTAGGGACTTCAAAGCCTATGTCATCTTCCGATTTGTTCGTCCATCTGCCGTACTCGCTAACGACCCCTATCACGTGTGGCAAGTCTGGATTGGACATTGACACCACTGGTCCACCGTAGAAACTGTGAGACCCGTTGCACTGAATCAAGAAGAAAGACGTTCCCTCTCCCAAGCTTGACAGGGTGCCACGGCCTACCAATGGCACGGTGTCGGATTTAGGCGGCGGTCCGATGTTGGGATGTCCATTCGCGAAACCGAGAAAGAATACTTCCTGACCGAGTTCCACTTCTCTGAAACCCAAAGAGATAGGAAGGCAAGGTACGCGTGTCCGGAGTCTAAGCACCGCCAAGTCAGTGGCAGTCCAACCGTACCCTTCAACGGCGTAGGTCTGCCACAGCCCGTTTACATGCATATCGAGTTGTAACGGTGGTTCACAGAAACGATGGGGCGCACCGAACGATTGGAACAGTATTTTGGATGTAATCAGGAACTGCTGTTCATCCCAGTCGATCAAGATTCCAGTGCGGTAACGATCCCTGTCGCCGACTAACGGTGCGGCGTTGAAGCGAACTATTCGCGTCCGTTGGAGCACGTTTTGAGTCGGCAGATGTGCGTGGATGCTCACGTCTTCTTCTTCTGGACTTCAAATGGTGTTGTGCTCGCCCACTGGCTTATGATATTAGTGCGCGTGCGGCCCTAGGATCAACGGGAAGCACGATGACCGAGCGTGTATCTCCCCCGAACTGGTACCCGGCCATTCTCGCATCTTTGGCGACGCAGGCCTGTCAACGCAAACATCTTGTCTAGTACCCACGGGCATGTAGGAAGGATTTGGTCGCGAGTCAGCGACCACGCACCGATGCACCCCGCCCGACTTCAGCTTTTCGCGTACTCCTGGTCTAGGCGTGCCCGGCACCACCTGCCTGCCGACTCTAGGTTGATGCGATGATTGCGTGCACGACGCGCCCCCATGGTGGATCGGCGCAACTGGATTAACGTCTGGCGGTCGCTTTTCTCACGGTTGCAAGGTCCACACAGCAGTGCTCGGTTGTCTAGGTGGTCGTGACCTCCTGAAGATTTCGGGTTCACATGATCCAACTCGAGATACCGTGGTCCGCGCTCTTCGTAGATGGAGCCATCGAAATCGCAACCCCAACAGATGGGACCGAACTGCTCTATGAGGATTGCGTGCATCTCCTTGTGAGTGAAGACCGACCGGTCGTGGCTCGTGTACACAGGGCCTAGGTAAGGAGCTGCAGTATCTCTGTCGTCTGTTCGCACAGGTGCAGTGGTTTCGTAGTGAGCCTCGAACTTGGCGAGTTTGCGGTCCAACCACTCGACTAGGTCTGATCGCTTTCGTATCTCATCGGCATCTTCCTTCTTCAAGCCTGCAAGGCGGCATACTACATGGAAGCGTGCGTCCGTGCGTCGGTCGATTCCAACCCAGCGTCTGCCCAGGTTTCTTGCGGCGATGGGTGTGGTGGCGCATCCGGCAAACGGGTCTAACACAAGGTCGCCCGGGTTTGAGCTGGCGCGGATCATGCGTTCATAGAGCGCGAGCGGCTTCTGATCCGGCGACCCTGTCTTCTCTGTGTCGAAACTCTTGATCATGATCGAATCCAAGACATCCCCGGAGTGGCAGTTCCAAGTGTCTTCGATCGGGATACCCTTTCCTCTGGGCGGCTTGCCATCTCGTCGGACGTAGCCTTCAGGATACGGAAGATACTCCTTGTTGAATAGCGGCAAGGCTTTCGGAGTCTTCGTGTAGTACAGGATCGTGTCGTGATTCCGGATCCAACCGCGCCTCTGCGTCTTGAATCCCGATACCCATCCGATACGCCACACAATCTCGTTCTGGAAGTTTGACGCGCCGAAGATGGCATCCATGCACATCCGGATGTAGGCGTTTGCGGTAGGGTCGCAGTGCAGGTAAATCGAGCCGGTGTCCTTCAACACTCGGTGCATCTCCAAGAGGCGAACGGAGATGAAGCAGAGGAACGCCGCGATGTCCTCACCATGGCATCCACGCGTCGCTTCAATGACTTGAAACAACGCTGGATTATCGTCCTTGATCTCATCCAGCCATATGGGATGTACTTCATTCCACTTCCACTGATCGGGCAGGATTCCCGTGTCACCCCACTTCCACTTGTCAACATAGAAGCCTGCCGAGCCAGCGCGATTCCGTGCGGTGTTGAAAGGGGGATCGGTCGCGATAAGGTCGACGGTCTCCGAATTCATGCCGCGTAGCACATCTAGGTTGTCCATCTCGTACAGGACGTTGTCTGGGAAGTTTTGATTTCCGTTTGGGCTTGAGTCTTGAGGGTTAGGTTTGTGCGTTGCCATTTCGCGTGCTGGTCCTTCTGATTCTCTGACATAGGCCGCATCCCGCTAACGCGATGCTATGCCGTTGTGGTAACCGTGTCTTTCACGAGCTCCCTAGATGCTAGGCATGACGATCCTTGGCCGATACATGGTGCGTCATCACAAACCAGTATCGCAGGTTTCAACCGCGCGAGTACGGAGTCTGTCAACGCCGGCGAGTTGGACTTGGTGCTGTAACATGAGCACGGGTCCACGTTAAACGGCACAAGGCGGACAACAGGGATCTATGGGATTATCAAGCGAGACTTCTTGCGTTATCGCCCACTGCCACCGCTCGCATTACTCCTTGTTGATGTCAATATATCCCCAAGAGTTTGTCAATTAACTGCACAACCGCCCATGCCGCTAGAACACCACCAGTGACCGTGTAAGCGACCCACTTCACGAACATCCACCGCTAACGACGCTTATGCAGGGTATTCAAACGGTTGATCGTCCTTCTGATGTTGTGCTGTCCCTGTCCGTGCCTGAGTATGTAGCTTGTGGTAGCTATGCCTACCTCGGGGAGGACGTACTCATCGAACCAGCCGGTAGGAAGGTCCACGTTGTCTCGCACCACGGGGTCAATGTCGTTGATGATCTCAACCCGGCCATCATTGCAACCGCTGAGTCTTTGCTTTAGCGTGTTCGCAAGTTCTATAGCGTCACTGTCCGAGAAATGTTGGTTTATCGGGCTTGAAAATTCCATTGCGACGGTGAATGTGTTGGTCGGCTTGTCCCGGTCGCTCCTTATGACCTCCAGCCCCTCGCATAACAATTGCATCGGTATTTCTCCTCTCTCTGAGCTAGTGGGCACCGCACGAAGTCCTCCCTCTCAACCCCGCATCCTACCCAGACCGGCGTTGCGGCGGCGCAGGCCTGTTAGCGTTAGCGTGTTTGACTTTATTCGGTTGCACGGGCCGCACAGTAGCACGCGGTTGCTTATGTGATTGATGCCGCCGTCGGAGCGTGGTGTGTTGTGATCTAGCTCTAGGTATAGCGGGTCGTCGAACTGGCGGTCGCAGCCGTTGCATGCCATGCCGTGGTCGTCGATCAAAGTCTGTTTCATTTCGGCGCGCGTCATACGCGGTCCCGGCGGCTCTTCGTAACGGCGTGCCTTGAGTTTGAAAGCGGGTGCGGCAACTTCGTCGTCGTCACTGCGGATCGGCGGTGCGGTTGAGTAGTGAATGTCGCCTAGTGTGAGTAAGCGGTCGCTCTCACCATCGACCGCCAACCCCTCGGCCTGCAACCGATCCAGTACCACCTGGTATGCACCGTCCCAGATGTCCATACCTACCCACTGCCTGTCTAGACGTTCGGCCGCGACGGGCGTTGTGGCGCAACCTGCGAAAGGGTCCAGCACGATGTCACCGGGATTGCTGGATGCGATTATGATGCGTTCGTACAACGCCAAGGGCTTCTGCGTCGGGAACCCGACGCGTTCCTTGTGCCAATTGATGAGTTGCATTATGTCGGACCACCAGTCATTTAGCGGCATCCCTTCTTCCCGATAGTCCATACCTCGTTTCGCCGACATACCCTTAGATGATGCCCTCCGGAGGATATCCGGGTTGTTGTAAGGCTGATGTTGCACATTGAAGGTGTAAGTGTTCGTCTTTGTGTAGCGTAGCAACGTATCGTGTTTTCGTCTGAAATCTGACTTAGGCGAGGATGCACCGCTGTAGCACCACACGATCTCGTTCCGGAAGTTCTTGCGTCCGAATATGCCGTCCATTAGAGCTTTCACCCACGCGTGTGCTGTGTGGTCTATGTGGAGGTAGATGGTTCCATCGTCCCGTAGCACTCGGTGCATTTCCATCAGTCGCACGCCCAGCCAGCACAAGAAGGCTGCCATGTCCGTCCCTGATGCCACTCTTGCGGCCTCGATGACCTGCCATACGGCAGGCCAATCGTCCTGTATCGCATCGATCCAATCGGGGTGCACATCCGTGTCCCACTTCCAACGATCGCTGAACCGTGCTCCCGCGGCCAGGCTGTCGGGGGTTGCATGAAAGTCCTTGCTCTTGTTGAAGGGCGGGTCGGTTGCAATCAGGTGAACCGTGCCGGTGTTGATGCCGCGGAGGAATGTGAGGTTGTCGCCGTGTAGCACGGTTCGATTGGCGACATTGATACGGTTTGCACGGGCAGGTTGATGTGCGATTTGGGGTGGCATCGGGTGAACGGCATCCTTTCCTCTTAGTTGATGTTATCGGGTTTATCGTTACGCCGCGCCTCTGAGTCACATTGAGCTGACCGGTTGAATGCGCCCGCGGGAATCCGATTGACACAATGCCCACTTGACTACACCACACCTCTGCGTTATCCTTACACTTGTGCAACAGCTCGCACGCGCGGCTTGACCGTGCGGTGCCTGCTGTTTGCTTTATGCGGCCCCGTGGTGTAGTGGCCTAACACGCCTCCCTGTCAAGGAGGAGATCGGCAGTTCGAATCTGCTCGGGGTCGCCACTTCCTATCTCACACGTCTTCTGCTGTCGGCTTCTGTGTTGTTACGGAGTATGTTGGTGGGCACTCGTTTGGACAGTGAAGGATCGTTGGGCGCGGGTGTTCGAGCCGGTGTTGGCGGTGCGACCTCTGATGATGTCCGCCGGTCGATTGGTGAAGTTGCGAACTTGCTCTGTCGGTCTGAGTATGTTGTTGCTATGACTGGTGCTGGGATGTCTGTGGAGTCTGGTATCCCGCCGTTTCGTGGTTCAGATGGCCTTTGGACGCGATTTGGTCGGCCTAGCATGGATGGTTTCCGCGAGTTCAAGGCTGACCCGCAGGGGTATTGGGATCGGCAGCTCAATGCTGAGTTTGACGCGCACATCTTGCATTTGCGTGATCGTTTGCAATGTGCCAAGCCTCATGCCGGGCATTACGCGCTGGCTCGTTTGGTGCGCGATGGTTGGGTGCGGTCAGTTGTTACGCAGAACATTGATGGGTTGGATGCGCGCGCAGGATTGGCGGCGGAACGGCTCATCGAGATCCACGGCAATAGGAAGCGTTTGCGTTGCATTGAGTGTGGTGCGCGCGCTGATCTTGCAGACTTCGTTCCGTTGTTTGCGCCCGGTCCGTGTTCCGATTGCGGTGGTGCAGTGAAGTTTGATGCGGTGATGTTCGGCGAGCCTCTGGTGGCGGAAGTGCTAGCCGCGGCGCGTGCGGAATTTGATCGTGCGGATTGCGTGTTGGCGATTGGGACTTCGGCGACGGTTCGTCCTGCTAGCGGTCTGATCTGGGTTGCGACGCATCGCCGAGAATCTGAGGGTCAGAATGCTGCTCTTGTTGAGATCAATCCCAACCTGACTAAGGCGACGGCGATATCGGATGTCGTGGTTCGCGCCGAAGCGGGAGTTGCACTGCCGTTGTTGGAACGGGCGATCGCTGCGCGTCACTCCTGAAGTTAGCTAATCCAGTAGTCCGTCTACGAGTCTAGAGCCGCGGTGCCGTTGTTTGCGGATGCGATTGCCGTGCGCGGTGCTTGATGTCAGCGGGTGCGCTTGGCGGATTCTTCGGGCGGCGTGACGTTCCTGAATGCGAAGTAGATTGCGGCATCGTAGACCAGTTTCAGTGTTCCTGCTAACACCCAAGGTGCTGCGGTGATTGCGCCTGCCCATAGTGCGCCGGTGATGACTGGGCTACCAACTCGTCCCAGTCCGCGCCCTAGATTTGCTGTTCCTGCCATCATTGGTCGTTCGTCCGGTTCTGTGATTCCCATCATGTATGACTGGCGCGTTGGCACATCCATCTCGTCGAGTAGGGAGCGCGCCATCCAAAGTGCTACTGCGATCCATGCGGACGGTGCGAAAGCGAATGCGATGAGTGCCAGGTTGGAGCCGACTTGCGTGAAGACGAGTGTGTTGAGTAAGCCGATCCTTGCCGCTACGGTAGGAGCGAGTGTTAGTGAGACGATGTTGAGGCCCTGAGCTGCTACGAGCATGAGTCCGACTTCGGCGGTAGAGCTGCCGAACTTTTCGACCATCCAGAGGCTGAGGAACGACTCGAAGATCATTCCGCCGGCGAAGGAGTCTATGGCAAAGAGTCCGGAGACGGTGAGTATGTTCCTGCGAGCGCGAGCCTTGAAGGGATTCTGGATCGTCGCCTGTTGATGCTGGCTGTTGTTGGCACCATCTGGGGCTGAGGAGAGGAAGAGGTAACCGCCTGCGCTGACGAAGTTGAGCACGCAGTAGACCGCCAACATGATGCGGTATGCGTCGACCAGCTCGAACTCGTATGCGGCAACCAACAGTGTTGCACCGCCCGCCAGCAGAGCACCTAGGGCGCGGCCGATTGAGGAAGCGATGTTCAGGAATGAGAACGATCTGGTGCGATGTCTGTCTTGCGATAGGTTGGAGAGTCCTGTCTGCTCTACCTGGAGCATTGGTCCCCAGTGGACACCGCTGGCGGCGTAAGAGCCGAAGAAACCGCCGATCAGCAGCGGAAAGTACTGGTCGGTTGCGATCAGGACGATTCCGGCGATGCTAGTGACGGTAGCGATGACAACTGCCCATGATCTTGCGGTAAACCGTGTTGCGAAGAGCATGACTGCAAGCGAAGTGACGAAACCGCCTGCTAGGCTTATTCCAAGCAGCAGTCCTATCTGAGCGTTGCCGATACCGATTTCGCGCAGGTATAGCACTGCTAGGACTGCAAGCAGTCCGCGCCCGGTGTCGCGCGAGAATCTGCCTAGGTAGAGCAACCACGCGTCGCGCGGCTCGTTGCGTAGGGCGCGGAATAGCGAATTGTTTCGTGGGCGAATGTTCACGGTGAGGCGTTAGGTGGGATACGGTCAGTGCGTCGCGCGTCTGCGTTGCACAGACGACTCGCTAGACTACAACGGCGCGTCGTTAGCGACGCAATCAAGCGCGGTTAGTCGTCCAGTGCGTAGGATTCGCGCATAGAATTCGCACAACGACTCTTGCATCTCACTGTGCCACCCTGACTGAATCATGAACTTGACGGAGCGAATTGGATTTGACGCCGGGACGACGCGTCTGGAGGATGCGCTGGAGTTTGCGGCTGCCAATGGGTTCCACTTCGTTGATTTCAACGCTGACTCTGGTGCTAATCACATGGACTCGTGGGTTGGCGATCGCGTTGCCGCGGTCCGCGACACCTGTGACCGCAACGCCATCTCGCTGGGTCTGCACACACTCAGCGCGGTGAATGTAGCGGAGTACTCGCCGCACGTTGCGCGTGGCGTGGAGCATTACATGCGGGCTTGCGTTGACTTGGCAAATCGCCTCGGTTGCAAGTGGACGGTTGTTCATGCGGGTTACCACTTCACGTCTGACGCTGAGGCGCGGCTTGAGGCTGGCATAGCGCGCCTGCAACGCATTGCGCGGTATGCAACAGACACGGGTCAGCGGTTGTTGTTAGAGAACTTGAACCGCGAGCCGGAACATGCAGAAGTGCGGTACTTGGCGCACAACGTCGAGGAGTGCCGGCGTGTCTTCGATGCAGTGGGTGCAGAGCAGCTGGGATGGTCATTCACGGTCAATCATGCGCACTTGGTGCCTGAGGGGGTTGATGGCTTCCTGGACGCGTTCGGTATTGAGCGCATCGGCGAGGTCAGGCTGGCAGACAACACGGGCGATTACGAGGTGCATTTGATACCCGGAGAGGGGACGATAGATTGGCACGGTTGCATGAACCGGTTGGAGTCGGCGGGTTATCAGGGTCACTACACGATGGCGTATGGTACGAACGCCGACAAGTTGGCGTCGCGTGAATGGCTCGCATCGCTGGTGTCTGGTGAGTGAGAGATATCGCGGTTAACGAATACGGCGACTTAATCTGGCACAAACGATAGATTGGAGCACAGAAGGGGGCGATATGGCAACTCAGACAGGTATCTCACCGCACGGCAATTCGACGCGTCCACCTGCTACCGGTGCTACCGGTATGGTGGCATCCGCCAGTCAGCACTCTACTCTGGCCGGTCTGTGGACGTTGGATCGCGGCGGTAATGCGATAGATGCTGCTGTGTCTACTGCCGCCGCTTTGGCGGTGGCGGAGCCGTTCATGTCTAGCATGGGCGGTGTAGGCATCGGCTTGGTGTACGTCTCTGACCGG
The DNA here is from genome assembly GCA_965200145.1 of Dehalococcoidia bacterium. Classification (GTDB taxonomy): domain Bacteria; phylum Chloroflexota; class Dehalococcoidia; order Lucifugimonadales; family Lucifugimonadaceae; genus CBDATG01. The sequence continues at coordinate 201,489 of CBDATG010000003.1, read as the reverse complement.
CCAGGCAATCCTGCCGCCGCGGGTGATCGGTCCCGTTACGCCGGTAAGACTCGTGTGATCAATTTCTCTGGTCACATGCCGAATGCGGTTGATCCAGATGGCATAACGCGAGCTGAGATTGAGATTGGCCCCAAGAGTGTGCTGGTTCCTGGGAACTTCGTCGGTTGGCACGCGATGCACGAGGCGCATGGGAAGTTGCAGTTCTCGGATCTGTTTGTTTACGCGGCAGGGCTGGCGAAGTGTGGGATTCCGATGACACCGTTTATGGCGACTACGGTTGCCGATGCAGCGCCGAGGATAGAGTCGTTGACTGCCGAGGGTGCTCCGCCGCCGTTGGTCTTTGACATTGCGGAACCCGGGGCGTTGCTCCAGCAGCCATTGTTAGCGGAGACCATGTTACGTGTTGCGGGCGGTGGTGCATATGAGTTCAGCCAAGGTGAACTCGGTGATCAGATCTGGGAGGGATTGAAAGAGGTTGGCGGTTTGATGAGCCGCGATGAGTTGGCAGAGTACAAGCCGCGATGGGAGGAGCCAATCTCGACGACGTATCGCGGTCGCGAGGTGCGTGCGCCTGGGCCGAACTCGTCGGCGTTTCAGATCTTGCAGACGCTGAACATCCTGTCGGGATACGATTTGGAGTTTGGCACGGGGCACGCGTTGCACTTGATGGTCGAAGCTGTGCTGAAGGCGGCAGATGAGCGTGTGCGGTGCTCTGGTGATCCGCGCTTTGTTGATGTGCCGGTTGATGAGTTGCTCTCTGATGGGCGAGCGGCAGAGTTGCGCGACTCGATCAGTGTGGACCGTGCTGCCGGGATGCCGCCGGAGCGGTTCGACAGGTCTGAAGTCGAGCTGTTACCTGACCCGTGGTCGCCGGCTTCTGGTGCCAATGCGCCTATGACGACACACTTTGCTACGGCAGACGAATGGGGCAATGTGGTAACCGTTACGCAGACTCTTGGCGGCGGATTCGGGTCGTGTGTTGCGCCTCGAGGGACGGGCATCTTCCTGAACAACATGGGCAAGTGGTTTGACATCCGCAAGGGCAGCCCGAACGATGTTGCACCGGGCAAGGCGGTGGACTTCGTGATTGCGCCTACGCAGCTGTTCTCAGAAGATGGCACATTGATCGCGTCGATCGGCACGCCGGGTAGCTATGGCATCCTGCACACCACGTTGCAGATCATCCATGCCTTCGTCGATGGCGGGTTGAACATTCAGGAGGCAGTGGAGCATCCGCGTTTCCGGTACTACGACAAGGGTAGGCTGTACCTCGAGTCGCGTTTCGGCTCGGATTTGCAGGAAACGTTGCGTGGCAAGGGACACGAATTTGAGCTGTTGCCGCCGTTCACTACTGCGGTTGGAGGTGCCCATGCGATACACCGCACGCGCCATGGTACCTACCTCGGTGCGGCAGATCCGCGCCGCGATGGACTAGCCCTCGGATTCTGACCGCGACAGATGATCTTGCCGCGTGTCCCGCTTTGGAAAGGCTAACTTAAGCGTCAAATCCCGCATGGCAATCGCGGACGCGTTCGGAGTCAAGTTCGCTTAAGTGCGCGAATTAGGTTATCCTAACTTAGTCTATGCCAGCAGTGTCAGGCGATTACTGACTTGCGGGCGCGAATACATAGCGAAAGGCGGAACCTTCTTTTATGAAGACGAAAGCATACATCCTGATCGAGACGTCGGTGGGCAGCACTGCACAGGTTGCGGAGAGCCTGAAGCAGATTGAAGAGATGGAAGCGGTCGACATGGTCACAGGGCCGTTCGACATCATAGCGGTGGTAGAGGCTGACAACTTGATGGATATCGGCGGCATCGTCAGCACGCAGATGCACAAGGTCTCCGGCATCGTCAAGACGATCACGAGCTTGGCAGTCACGGCGGACTAACACGTCAGACACTTTCAACCGGCCACCCTTCCAGCCGATCGCGCACGGTAAGGCTGTCCTATGGATTTCGAGTTCACAGATGCAGAGGTCGCGTTTCGCGACGAGCTGAACGCGTTCCTGGATGACGAACTGCCGGAAGGGTGGGTCGGACCCGTTGACGAGTCAACAGATGAGGGCTGGGAGCTGAACGTTCGCATGAAGCGGGCGTTGGCGCAACGGGGTTACTTGACGATGGCATGGCCGCGTGAGTACGGCGGTCAAGATGCGTCGCCGTTCATGAATCTGATATTTGCCGAGACGATGGCGTATCGTCGTGCGCCGGGCAATGACAGGTTTGGCACGCGGATGCTTGGCCCGACGCTGATGCACTTTGGCACCGAGGCGCAGAAGGCGCGGTATCTGCCGGATATCGCCTCCGGCGGGATGCAGTGGTGTCAGGGATACTCAGAGCCTGATACTGGCTCTGACCTCGCATCACTCCAGACGTTCGCTGCGATAGACGGCGATGAGTTCGTGTTGCGCGGCTCGAAGATCTGGACATCGTTGGCACATCGTGCGGACATGATGTTCATGCTGGCACGCACAGACCGCGATGCGGCGCGGCATGACGGTATCAGCTTCCTGCTGGTCGATATGCACTCCCCCGGATTGGAGGTGCGGCCTATAGTGAATATGTCGGGGCATCACAGTTTCAACCAGGTGACGTTTGACGATGTGCGTGTGCCGCGAGAGAACTTGGTCGGCGCATTACATGACGGTTGGAATGTTGCGATGAATCTGCTCAACTTTGAGCGTGGGAACATCGACTATGTGGCGTGGGCGCAGCGTCATTGGGAGGAGATTCTTGACTACGCGCGCATGCCGCGGAGAGCCGACGGTGACGCGCCAATTGATCATCCGGAGGTCGCGTGCCGATTGGCGGAGCTGGATGCTGAGATCGAGATGGCGCGCCTTATCACGTACGAAGTGGCGTGGTTGCAGACGCAGGGTTTGCCGCCGTCAGCAGAAGCGAGCATGTGCAAGATCGCAGCGACTGAGGTTAACAATGCGGTGTTGGATTTTGGGCTGGAACTGCTTGGAGGTGCGGGTTTGATCGACGACCCTGAGGAGCGCGACAGTCTTGCTGGTCGCCTGTTCCGTACGCGCATGTCTTACACTTCTGGACCGATCTTGGCGGGTACGAACGAGATACAGAAGAACATCATTGCGTATCGCGGTTTGGACCTGCCGCGACGGTGATGTCATGGATTTCAGCCTGACAGAGACGCAGGAGCTGATCCGCGCATCCGCCGCGGAGTGGCTGTCGGAGCGGTCTGGTCCGGAGTTCGTGCGGGCGATGGCGGAGGATGATCAGGGATACACGGCGGAGTACTGGCGCGAGTTGGCAGAGCTGGGATGGCTAGGACTGCTGATACCGGAACAGTACGGCGGTTCAGGAATGCACTTTGCCGATATGGCAGTTCTGTTGCATGAATGGGGTGCAGCGCTGGCACCGGGTCCGCTCGTCGAGTCGAGCATTGTCGCGGTCGATATGATCACGGGATTTGGCTCGGATGAGGCGAAATCCAGGCTCCTTCCTAGTATCGCATCGGGTGAGTCGGTAGTGATTCCGGCGTCCGACATCGCCAACTCGGATGACGCAACAATCACCGCGAGCGAGACGGGCGACGGTTGGGTGTTGGATGGCAACGCTCGTTTCGTGCCTTATGCCAACTCGGCAGACATCTTGATATTGATCGCAGCGACGAATTTCGGCCAACTGCTGTTTGCATTGGATCCCAACTCGGTCTCCGGCACGCTGTCGCTTAGCCAAGTCAAAATGGCATCGGGCGTGCCGACGTTCAACTTGGAGCTCAACGAGGTGTTGTGTCCGAACAGTGCTCTGTTGTCGGATGAGATAGTGTGGATGGACATTGAGCGGTATTCTAGATACACGGGTGCGACGGCGCGAGCGATACAGATGGTCGGCGCGGGAACGGCAGTATCAGACCGCACACTGGAATATGTCAAGACGCGCAGGCAGTTTGGACGGCCGATAGGCGCGTTCCAGGCGATACAGCACTACATGGCAGATATGGCACTCAAGGTCAAATCCGCGCAACACATGGTAAACCGCGCGGCGTGGGCCAAGGGCAACGTTGACGACAGAGACACGCAGATACGGTACGTGACGCAGGCGAAATGGGCTGCCAACACTCTGATACCGCAGGTGTGCTGGACAGCGCACCAGGTCCACGGCGCGATAGGTTTCACATGGGAGCACGACCTGCATCTGTACACAAGGCGCGTGCTGTCGTGGCGCGCGGAGTACGGCGACACGGATAACTCGCGGGATGTGATGGCACAGTACGTGGATGATTGAGACTAGCTAGGAGGCTCGAGACGATGCCGAACTATGTGAGCGACTGCATCTTCTGCAAGATTGTCGCAGGGGAGATACCATGCACGAAGGTATACGAGTCGGACACGGTGCTGGCGTTTGAGGACATTAACCCCATAGCACCGTTGCATGTGCTGGTAGTCCCGAAACGCCACGTAGTGCAGGCGGACGAATGCACCGAAGCAGACCGCGAGCTACTAGGCGATATGATGCTAGCGGCGGGAGAGGTAGCACGCGTCAAGGGGATAACGGAGAGCGGGTACCGTCTGGTAGTCAACAACGGAAGGGAAGGCGGCCAGGTGGTGCACCACATGCACCTGCACGTGCTGGGAGGCCGGCAGATGCGTGGGATGGGGTGAGGTTATGGGCGAGCTCGGCCCAGTTCGTTTATCAGGACGACCAGTCTGAGGGGTCAACGGACTCGATGCGGTGCCGGAACGTCCTATCGAATTTCTGTAGCATCTCTGCGAACCATTCGATCTGGGCAGGCCAATCGTCTTGGTCTCGCGGGTCCTTGGGAGTTGTAACGGAGATCCTTGCGTCGTCCCAAATCAACTGGAAGCCGAGTTCTGACTCTATTTCTGCTCTCTGTTGTTCCAAAGCGGCGAGATAAGCAGTGCGGAACCGTTCCACTTTGAAATGCAATTCGACCCTAAGTGATATCGGCTTTTGCAACCTAACGGCGTTCAGCCATGGTCCTTGGGTCCCCACCCGATCCCCCATCCAATTCCACCGGGGTGGATTCCCAAGCCTGATGTCAATGTCGTTCTCTTTCACATACGAAGACAGCTTCGTCCAGAACTGACGGTGGAGACCGGAGTTTGCTAGATTAGAATCGGCTTGTCGCCTGATACCCCTAGACCAATCGTTGGGTTTCGCTACGACGGTGAATGTAGGCGCGGGGTCCGAATCGCCGATCTTGACCAATCCGATTTCGACACCGAAGAAACGGTAACGCTCGTTCGTGATTCGGTTCAGCCACTCAATGACGGCGGTGTGTTCCTCTCTGAACTCGGACGCTATCCAGATTATGGTGACGGCATCAAGTCCAGCCGCATATGTCAGCACCTGACCTACACGGTTATGGTCGGTGGGAGCGAGTTGGTTTTCTATCAGCACCAGAGAATTGTCTGACTCGCTCGTATCGACGCAGACTACATCGGCGCGGAACGAACCGACCTGGACCTCCGAGCTTGATGACAGGGTCTCGAGTTCGAGGTTAAGCGTCTCGCCGATCAGCTGGAGTCCTTCCGGGCTTGATACCCACGGCGTGAAGTCGGCCGCTTCGTCGCGCCAGTGCGTACGCGGGTCAAGGGTTTCTAGGCGTTCTAGAGTCGGCATGGAGTCCCCTGTGTAGGGATTGGATTGATGCGGTTGTGCTTATGGTACACCCGCACGATGCGCCGGTAGGGCGGTGGCTGGAGACTGGAAGGTTAGCTACCGCCACCTTCGGGTTCACCGTCAGTCAGTTGGAGACTCTGAACCCTGTCTGAAAACACTTCACGGAATAGCTCCAGTTGTGATGCCATCCAGCCGGCGAGTTCCCGGAATTCGCGGCTATCGGGGACTGCGCCGGACTTCTGAACGCTACCGGCCCTGTTAAGGAAGAACTTGTTGAGGCCGCCGAGCTCCTTGAATTGCCAAGCGCCTTCAGCACCGATCGAGTCGTTAATGTCATCCATTCCGACTTCCAACAACTTTGCGTGGTCGTATGCATTCGGCCCGTCAATGATTAATGCGACCTCAAGTTGATTTTTGTTAAAAGAACCACGAAGCTTGAAGTATTTTCGTAGTGCGCCGAACGACAACGACTGAAACTTGCTCGGTTTGGGTTTGAAGACCTTGTGGAGTTTACCGTTGACTGATGCCCAGAATTCTAGATTTATCCTTTGGGGTTCCGTTAGTCCAGCGTTTCCCCTATCGTCTGGTTGCACGACGATGTTGAACTTCGGTGCAGGAAACGAGTCGCCGATCTTCCAGAGCTCAATTTCCAACCCGTATAACCTGATGGATGGGTCTGTTTTTCGGTTGAGCCAATCAAGGGTGTCCCGATGTTCGTCCCGAAACTCCTTCGCAACCCACACCACTTTGACCGCGTCCAATCCCGCCGCGTAGACGAGGACCTGGCCGACGTGGGTGTGGTCTGTCGCTCCCAGTTGGTTCTCGATCAACACGGTGTCGCCATTGGATGCATCCGTGCAAACGATGTCGGCACTGAAGTCCCCTACGGATTCCTCCGTTGAGCCCGATTCCAGAGTGATGTTGAGTGCCTTACCCAGCAATGCCAAGTTACCGGGTTCAGCCAACCAAGGTGTAAAGTGCTTTGGTTCATCGGGAAAGGCTTTGTTCAGGTCGACCTTTTCAAGTTGTCCAAGTTTAATCTCTGACGGCATATGTGCTCCTCGCGTTTCGGCTATGTACCGATTAGTTCGATCAAGTTGATGTGTGAGTAGCTGTCTGTGTCACCTTCACGATCCAGTAACCTGTCTTATCCGCGGCTCGAACACCCGGTGAAACAGCTCCAGCTTGTCAGCGTACCAAGCGTAGTGGTCGGTTGGTAACCCTGCGAAGACATTGACCCCCCGGTCCCACAAAGAGACCTTCTTCTCGCCCCTGAGGTTGATGTTCCAATCAAGACTGCATCCGACCTCTGCTTCGATGTCCGCATGTTGTGACATGAGTTGCTGCGCGTACTCTCCCCGCAGTGGCCCTGTGATCAGTAGCTCAACCTTACGATTTGACCTCCTTGCGTCAAAGGCCGCGCACAGCTGGAAACCGGGCAGGATCGGCGGGAACTTGACGTAGTTCACATCGCTCAGGATCGGGGGCGCAACAGACCCTTTGCAGTTGGCCATGTGGGTGTCGAGCCCTTGCCAGAAATGTTGGTATCGTTCGTCATGTGTTGACACGTTGCGTTCCTCCTGATGCTTACAGTTCGTTCAACATCTAGGTTCAATCTTACTGCGTGGATGCGTCTCTTGTCCTGAGAAGTCGTCTACTAAGCAACGTTGCGTGCACCGGTGTCAACCGGCCAACGCATCGCCCGCTCGTTGCGCCTCTGGTTTGTTTGATGGGTCGATCGACTCTCCTCGTTTGAGTGCTTCTAGTCGCCAGTTGAACACATCCAAGAGGAGCCCCACCTTGCTTACGCACCAAGCTATCTCTTCATCCCATGTTGACCTGTCGTCGAGAACGGCTTCGCGTCCTAAGTCAATCGAACTTCGTCTCGCGTTGGACGGCCACTGCAAGGTCGCACCGATGTCTTCCTCAATGGAGTCTTTGTACCGTGATAGTCGAAAGTAGAGTGCTCTCTGACCCTTGCCATACATGTGAAGCCGGACTCGGGTTGTCCCCCTGTCATGGGCTACGGCGATTCGTGCGGGTCTGTGACCGATGTCGATTAGCAGGTAGCGCGGCTTGCCCTTGAGAGGCTGGCCCCATCCTGCCGAGTAGCCTTTTCGTCCGAGTTCAAATTTCAACCTATCCATGAATGCGTTGATGACCGCGTTACCTTCTTTGGTCGGTACACGGTGCTTCGGCCTCGTGGCAAACTGACTCGGTACTGTGCGCAAATCAGAAGGGATTCGAGAGTCCGGTCGGACGACTACCTTGAACTCTGGCACCGGGTTTGATTCATCGACCTTGTACGCTGAGACGCGGACGCAGTAACAGTTGACCTTCCGGCCTGGAGTCGCGTTTTGCGCCTCAACGAAAGATCGATGATCCTCTGGGAACTCAGTGGCTATCCAAATGCAAATCCCTGCTTCCAAGGTATTGGCGTAAGTCAGGGCTTGCCCAACATGGCCGTGATCAAGCCGATCCAGTTGATTCTCGATGACCACTAAGACGGATCTGTCTGGGTTGGACACTTCCATGCAGACGACATCCGCCCTGTTGGCACCCGCTGGCACCTCGTGTTTAGCCGATGTGAAAGTCAAGCCTAACGTGTCTCCAAGGCTCTCGAGCCCGCCTTGATAAGCGAGCCAAGGCGTGAAGTCTGCGGCCTCATCGGGCCACAGCTCTCTGATGTCGACCTCTTCAATTCGTCCGATCTCAGGCATCGTCGCGCGCCTCCATAGGGTGGCACCAACCTCGGCCGCAGTCGGCCTTAGCCCTTAGGCGACTCCATCAGCACCGTCGCGCCCATGTCTAGGTACTTGTTGCGTAGGTTTGGGTCGTAGGAGCGGTAGCTTAGTTTGGTGTCTGTGCCTTCTAGCTGCTTTACTACGTGGCGGACGCAGTCGTCGTCTGTCTTTAGGGCGTGGTTCGGGTTGCTCTCCATGTCGAATGAGAGGTCTGCTGGTCCCCATGTGAGGCAGTCGATGCCGGGTTTGGCTAGTTGCTTGGCGTTTTCCATTGCGCGTAGCGACTCGATCTGCATGCACAGGTATCCGTTGTTGTTCCAGTACTGGGCGTAGTCAAGTCGGTCGATGCCTCTTGAGAATCCGTAGCTGCTACCACCGATCCAGCTGCGTCTGCCCTTTGGCGGGAAGTAGAACCAACGCAACGCCTCTTCAACGACGGACTCCTCTTCGACTAGCGGCACTTCGATGCCTAGCGGTCCGAGGTCGGCGAGGTTACCGACTAGGTATGCGTGTCGTGTGTGCTTGATTCGGAACTGGACTGGGATGCCGACTTCGGCGGCAGTGGCGCAGAGTTCGACGAGTTGATGCTCTGCGAATGGGCTGTGCTGGCTGTCAACGGCGATGAATGAGTAGTCGTCCTTGCCGAGTATGTCCTCCAGCTGCGCCTTAGTAGATGTCATAGCGACATTTACGCCGATGACGATGTCACCGCGTCGGATGCGTTCCTTGAGAGTGGTGTCGTTAGCCATGTTTTGCCCGCCGCCTTTCTGGTGTGTGAGCGATTGTTGGTGTGTGTATGTTGCGCCCGCGTCGCCGCGTGTATGATCGGCGCGGTGACGGTGTTGCGTTGGCGCAAGTGTAGCATAGCGTGCGTGTGTGCGTGCGACCAGGAGGGCAAGGCGGCGAGCTGCGGTGTTCACGTTTCGTGAACAGTGGACCTGCTATTCACGGATGTGCTGTGAAGTGTGAACAGTGAGTGGACTGTTCACGTAGAGTGAATAAGGGCTGGCGTGATTCAAAGATGTTTGATGTGTGCGGGCTGGATTCAAAGTTGGTGCGTAAAATTGAATCATGGTCGGGCTGATTCAAAGTTGTTTGATGGTGGGAGGTTCGATTAAAATTCACGCAGTAACCTTTGATCAGCTTGACGATGGTCTCAACTCCCAACATGACTGGTAGCTACGTCGACGCGTTTGCGGACGGCAAGCGTGTGCGCGCATTCGTCCCTGAGCCGATGCCGCCGACGGTGCCGGTGGCGATGGAGGGTGCGATGTTGGACCTCTTCTGGGAGGCGAGCGTGGCACTGGGTGGCTTGCGGCAGGTGTCGTCGCAGTTGCCGGATATCGCGATCTTCCTCTACTCGTATGTTCGCAAGGAGGCGCTGCTTTCGTCGCAGATAGAGGGCACGAACTCTACGCTGTCGCAGTTTCTGGAGCATGAGTTGTCTGCTGCGTCGGGCGTGCCGAACGACGATGTGACGGAAGTGTCCAACCACGTCGCTGCGTTGGAGCACGGTCGGGAGAGGTTGAACGCTGACTTCCCGATATCGAATCGGTTGCTGCGCGACATGCATCGGTTGCTGTTGCGGCGTGGTCGCGGGTCGGACAAGATGCCTGGTGATTTTCGCCGTTCACAGGTCTGGCTTGGTGGGCGAGATCCGGAACGGGCGTCTTTCGTGCCGCCACCGGCGCACCTGGTGATGGACTTGATGGGTGACCTGGAACAGTTCCTGCACTCGCCTCACCCCGGCATCCCGCCGCTGCTCCGGGCAGGTTACGCACATGTGCAGTTCGAGACTATACATCCCTTTGCTGATGGCAATGGCAGGATAGGGCGCATCCTGATCACGATGATCCTGCTAGCGGCGCAGGTGCTGGATGAGCCGTTGCTCTACCTCAGTCTCTACTTCAAGCAACATCGGCGCGACTACTACGACCTGCTGAACTCGGTTCGTCTGACGGGCAGTTGGCACGATTGGATGGAGTTCTTCCTGTACGGCGTGCGCGAGACTGCCCAAGGCGCAACAGACGCGGCGGCTCGTCTGCGCAGAATGTTCGAGTCGGACCGCCGAACGGCACAACAGCTGGGCAGACGCACGGGCTCGGTGCTGAGAGTGCACGAGGCGTTCATGAGGCGCCCGTTGTTGACTGCCACGGAGGTGGCAAGGATGGCGAGCATGACGTTCCCGACAGCGAGTGCGGCGTTGTCGGCGTTAGAGGACCTGGGCCTGGTAGCGGAGATAACGGGCCGCGAGACGAATCGGGTCTACAAGTACACGAAGTATCTGGACGTGCTGTCGGAGGGGACGGAGCTGTAGGGGGCTATGCGCGGTAGTCTGAGTTCAAGGAGTTTCTGACGCGATCAATGGCGGCCTCGATGGAGTCAACGCTGTTGGTGAGTGTGTCTAGGCTCGGGGCTTCTTCCGTGGCGTGAGGGGGAGGGCTCTGCACGAGCGAGATCAATGCTTCCTGCTGACTTGCGATCGCGTCGAGCTTGTTGGCTAGGTCGTTGTACTGTTCAGCTCTATCGCGAGTAGATTTAGCTGCATAGACGTTTCCTGCCCCATAACTCAACATCGCGAGATAGATCCCTATCCATCCAAAGTTCCACTCGTCCGTTAGTACACCGATCAGTGCATACAGCGAGAAACCGATAATGGCGAACACGCTGGTGAGACTCGATACAATAACTGTTGCGTTGTAACTTTTCATATTAATGTTCTCCGTTTCCAATGTCGCTTTCGCGAGCGCATTGATTGTATGTTTGATGTCAATTCTGATGGATCGCAGTTTTCTTATCGTGTCTATTTTGCCGGGGTACGACCGTAAACCTGGCTCGACATTCGCTTGATTGACAGGCTCAGCGCTAGTTTCATGCGAAACATCTCTAGCCTCAATGTTTTGATGCGTGTCAATCCTCCGATCTGTAAGTCCATTATAGCTCGACCGGACGATGCGATGCCGTGGTTCCCCTACAGACTCGCGGGTGCTATAATGTAGACAACGGGGTCGAGCTTCACATCATGGCCGTGGTTCCCCTACAGACTCACGGGTGCTATAATGCGCAGTTGACGCTACCGCCACCTCTACGTGCCGTGGTTCCCCTACAGACTCGCGGGTGCTATAATCGGATCGCCGTGATATAGCACGCATGCGGCGCCGTGGTTCCCCTACAGACTCACGGGTGCTATAATAGGTCTTGCGATCACCACTCCCTCCGGTGTGCCGTGGTTCCCCTACAGACTCACGGGTGCTATAATACGAACAGCGCATCGTCGTCCGACCAGTCAGCCGTGGTTCCCCTACAGACTCACGGGTGCTATAATACCTCAGTGCGCGTGCCCGACGAGACGGTCGCCGTGGTTCCCCTACAGACTCACGGGTGCTATAATAACGGCATGGGAAGAGCGCAAGTCAGAGGCGCCGTGGTTCCCCTACAGACTCACGGGTGCTATAATGCCATGGACGGCGGCGTGGCAGTCGGGTGGGCCGTGGTTCCCCTACAGACTCACGGGTGCTATAATGCGGAGCGCTGTCGGGCGCGCCGTTCGTCGGCCGTGGTTCCCCTACAGACTCACGGGTGCTATAATGAATCTGTTGTACTCAGGTTTGCCCGAATCGCCGTGGTTCCCCTACAGACTCACGGGTGCTATAATTGGCCAGTCTGCGGATGGTCGACGTGAGCGGCCGTGGTTCCCCTACAGACTCACGGGTGCTATAATCTAGCCATGCGATCTATCGCACCGCGAACGGCCGTGGTTCCCCTACAGACTCACGGGTGCTATAATCGGGTCCGCTCTTCGGACGCGAGCGGATGCGCCGTGGTTCCCCTACAGACTCACGGGTGCTATAATGGTGCTGGTGTGACGCAGTGCCAATCGCCGGCCGTGGTTCCCCTACAGACTCACGGGTGCTATAATCGTGAGACGCAGCAGGTCGATCCGCCGCCGGCCGTGGTTCCCCTACAGACTCACGGGTGCTATAATTGGACTTCCGCAACGTCGTCGTTGACGCGGGCCGTGGTTCCCCTACAGACTCACGGGTGCTATAATCAAAGGGCCGCTACCGTGCGCGGGCTTGCAGCCGTGGTTCCCCTACAGACTCACGGGTGCTATAATAAGTCAATTCGTATGAGTGGCCTGCTAAAAGCCGTGGTTCCCCTACAGACTCACGGGTGCTATAATCGAACCTCCGAATAAGGTTCGTCATGACTGGCCGTGGTTCCCCTACAGACTCACGGGTGCTATAATACCTGCAAGGAGCGCAGAGAATGAATAACTGCCGTGGTTCCCCTACAGACTCACGGGTGCTATAATTCTGCGAAGTGGCCGTGAACGTGTATGTGAGCCGTGGTTCCCCTACAGACTCACGGGTGCTATAATCGAAATCCCTGGCCGTGCGACGGCCTACGCGCCGTGGTTCCCCTACAGACTCACGGGTGCTATAATCGTCCGTTGGACATCCAGGATGCTCTTTAGGCCGTGGTTCCCCTACAGACTCACGGGTGCTATAATCGACTGGGATGAGTCTCGCTGGTTCGGGTAGCCGTGGTTCCCCTACAGACTCACGGGTGCTATAATGGCAAGTGGGTCGCAAGCCTGCTTCCAACGGCCGTGGTTCCCCTACAGACTCACGGGTGCTATAATTGGCGGCGACGGGACTGCGTTCGAGGTTAAGCCGTGGTTCCCCTACAGACTCACGGGTGCTATAATTTCGTACCGCTCGCAAGCCGATAGTGATCGGCCGTGGTTCCCCTACAGACTCACGGGTGCTATAATTTCGGGTGAAGGCGAGCGCGCTACCCCAGCGCCGTGGTTCCCCTACAGACTCACGGGTGCTATAATCGAGTTCGTAACGCCGCCCTTGATCAGATCGCCGTGGTTCCCCTACAGACTCACGGGTGCTATAATTGCAGGTGCGTCTGCAACTGCGTCTGCGTCAGCCGTGGTTCCCCTACAGACTCACGGGTGCTATAATATCGGCGGCGCCGTGCGGTCGTTGGTGTTGGCCGTGGTTCCCCTACAGACTCACGGGTGCTATAATCGGTTATATCCGCTTACCGGTGCAGGTTACGCCGTGGTTCCCCTACAGACTCACGGGTGCTATAATCCGAATTGACTGTGCAAGCGCGCATACGCAGCCGTGGTTCCCCTACAGACTCACGGGTGCTATAATTCAGGTAATAGCGAACTCGCTCAGCTTCGTGCCGTGGTTCCCCTACAGACTCACGGGTGCTATAATTGCCCCGATTGTGAGTATCTTACAATCGCAGCCGTGGTTCCCCTACAGACTCACGGGTGCTATAATGGAAACAGCAGAATTGCCACCGCTACCAGTGCCGTGGTTCCCCTACAGACTCACGGGTGCTATAATCCATCGAGAATGCTACGAAGTACGGCCTGCGCCGTGGTTCCCCTACAGACTCACGGGTGCTATAATTGCAGCCGCATCCTCTACGACTCGGGTGGCGCCGTGGTTCCCCTACAGACTCACGGGTGCTATAATAGCACACGTTTCAAAGCGTGCATGAAGTTTGCCGTGGTTCCCCTACAGACTCACGGGTGCTATAATTTCGGGCCACGCAGCGCCTGCTACGCGACGGCCGTGGTTCCCCTACAGACTCACGGGTGCTATAATGCCTCCACATCGGAGTTCAGGTTGTATTTAGCCGTGGTTCCCCTACAGACTCACGGGTGCTATAATGGGTGACGCCACGCAAGCTCGCCAAGGGCGGCCGTGGTTCCCCTACAGACTCACGGGTGCTATAATTCCGAGTATCTGCGTGCGGACGGCGACGAGGCCGTGGTTCCCCTACAGACTCACGGGTGCTATAATACGCGCGACCAGATAGGCAATTGCCAAGTGGCCGTGGTTCCCCTACAGACTCACGGGTGCTATAATCTGCTGCGCGCGCGGGGCGTGTTCATCGTCGCCGTGGTTCCCCTACAGACTCACGGGTGCTATAATTTGCTTATGTCCGTTGCTATCGGACCCTCGGCCGTGGTTCCCCTACAGACTCACGGGTGCTATAATACATTTAAGTGTTATACTAGAAGAAGTGGGCCGTGGTTCCCCTACAGACTCACGGGTGCTATAATCAGCGGTGCGAATTACGCATTGACGGCAGAGCCGTGGTTCCCCTACAGACTCACGGGTGCTATAATTGCAATCGCTGGCCATGGGCAACGCCGATGGCCGTGGTTCCCCTACAGACTCACGGGTGCTATAATTGCAATCGCTGGCCATGGGCAACGCCGATGGCCGTGGTTCCCCTACAGACTCACGGGTGCTATAATCTGCCCGATATCCGCTGACAGACTTTGAGAGCCGTGGTTCCCCTACAGACTCACGGGTGCTATAATGTGAGTGAGCACCCGAGCTACGACTGGCGAGCCGTGGTTCCCCTACAGACTCACGGGTGCTATAATAGCAGACCGAAACCGCCATGCTCATCCAACGCCGTGGTTCCCCTACAGACTCACGGGTGCTATAATCGTGACGTGGCGCGCGAACCCGTCCGAGTTGCCGTGGTTCCCCTACAGACTCACGGGTGCTATAATCCGCCAAGTTGGAACCCCGCTTGGCGGAGTTGCCTCTTGGCGCACGTCTTGAGCCGACTCGGACCGCGTTGCGTTCCACTTTCGCTACTTGGAGCCACAGTAGCGTCTCGCGGGTTGGCGGTCACAACATGATCATCTGCTCGGTTCCTAGCTCCTCCTCTGGTGCGCGTGTTCCGACTAGCGTCTTCATCCGGGCGTATTGCATGTCGGTTACTTGGAGGGACCTGACTGATCCTTCCTTGGGCAGCTTCTTCAACAGCCGGCCGACATGCTTGTTGACTGCTTCCTGACCTCTACACACTCTTGCGTAGACGGAATATTGCAACCTGATGTATCCGTCGTCGATCAGGAACTTTCGGAACTTGGTCGCGACGCGGCGTTGTGGCTTCGTCTTGACTGGCAGGTCAAACAGCACGAACAACCACAAGTAGCGGCTTCCTTCGGCTGGCATCGATCATCTCATTGCATCTCTGGTAGTTGCAAGTCGCCGGCTTTGCGGCTTCTGATAGAGCGTACCAGACTCGCGACGCAGTTGTCTATCGCATCCGACGCGTTCATCTGCTGATCTGCGATCTGGACTTGGCGTGTAAGGACGGCTGCCATGTCGCGGCGGTCGTTGATGGAGAGTCCGACATCCGGATGGTAGGGCGGGTCCCAGCCGTTCGGCTCGCGCATCTCGTACACTGCTAAGTCGACGATGGCTCGGAACGGCTCGATGATGTCGTCGGCTAGGTTGAAGGCGTTGGTTATGGAACGGTGGTGGATGCCGATGGCAGGCACGAGTCCAGCTACGGCGAGGGATCGTGCGATGGCGGCGCGGGTCACGGCATATCCGTAGTTGAGCAGGGCGTTTAGTCGGTCTTCGCCGTCGGTGTCGCGGCGAAAACCAGGTAGCAGGGACCCCCAGTACCTGCGAGCGGCACGGGCTTCGATGTTCGTCGGGTCGCCGGGTTTGATGTCTTTGATCAGTCCGCGAATGTACTGCCAGTTTGGAGCCAGTATGCGTCTCAGGTTAGCCGACTGATTCATGAGTTTGCCGCGAACTACTCGTGCCCAAAGGCGCCTTGATAGGGCACCTGGCGAGTTCACTTGTAGGTTGGCGACTTCCGCCTGTGCGTAGTTCGCGGCGAACGGTAGCAGTGTTGCGCAGGGAGCGTGCGTGTCATCGGTGATCACTACGGCGATGCCGTGCTCCGCGAACGATGCCATGACGGACGATGAGAGCGCGATCTCTCGGCTGTCAACGATGATCCATCCGATGTCCTCAAACGGTAACCGGACGGGAGGGTGTCCGGCGCGTTCAACGAGGATGGCGTTGGACTTTCGGGAGACGGTAGCGGGTTCGGAGAGGTGTACGCCGCGCCAGGCCATTGGTTACTCGTGTTGTGAGCCAGGCCAGGGATCGCGCTTGATCTCGTGGAGTTTGCCGAGGCGGTCAACATGGAACTTGCGGAATGAACCGGGTTGGATCGTCGCTGACCCGTACTTGGGTACCTTAGGATCACGCAGGTAAGGATGGGATACGTGTATTCCGCCATCGTAGCGGTTGGTGTATCTGTAGTATCCGCGAACAGTTACGCCGTCTCTTTTCGTGAATTCCACGAAATTGTCTTTGTGTAGCGAGAATGCGAAGTCTCGTGGGTCCATCTCGGGCCAATCCGTTTCGGGAGTACCGCGAACGATAGCCTTCATTGGAGGGCGGCGGTCATCCTTTGTAATCTGATGTGGGTACACGGGAACCAGATGATAACCAGCGTCAACTTGACGAAACTCCGAATCGTGTTTGGAGATTTTGACGTGATATACGTCGACACGTACAATGTCCGCATTCTCAACGAACCCACCCTGTCGGCGGAAGTGCCGGCCACCTGTGTGCGTGCGATTGATTTGGCGAGCAGTTGCTAGTTTGGATCGCAACCTCAATTTACGCACCTCGGTCCGGTTCTTGAGTCGTGGTCTTCCCTCGCGTTGCCCCTCTGATTTCGATAACCAAAGTGCCACCGAATCTCTAACTTGGCTGTCGCCGATCTTCATGATCAGGTCGTTTCTAGCCTTTTCCGTTTTGGCTTTCTTATATGATGCCTCAAATTCCGCGATCGGTACGCGTTGCCAGTAAGTCAGTCTGCCATCCGCGTCAACAGTGCGTCGGCGTATCGTCTCCTTGTGCAACGCACCTCGTGCACGCCGTCTCTCGGTTCGGCACACGAGCCAATCGCCATCGTAGGCATCCATGCAGTCTTGAGCGAAACTCGACCATGGCGGGTCAATGTCGGGGACATAGTGTTGTTGCTGTCCAGTCTCTTCCCAACGTTGATAAACCCTTGCAATCTTCTGATAGAGTGCTTCGTCCAAGAACGCGACTGTGAGCGCGTCCATGGCGTGGTGGCGATCGTCCTCGCGGTCTTTCTTGTACCTATCGCCGAACCAAGCGCGTTGTAGCTTGGGTGTCATCTGACCGGGACGGGCACGAATTCTAGTTTCGGCTCCTGGAATAATGGCTCCCTCCGCATAGCTCTCTGGGTAGAGGTCTTGAAGCTTACCTGACAGCGCCCGTGCTACGTAACTTGAATCGACCTTGTTGCGTTCGATGAAATCGAGTTCACGGTCGCCGAACGTCTTGCTCAGTAACCGTCTTCGCTTCTCCTGCTTTGCAATGTTGAATGAGTTGATTCGGCTCTCGAACACACGCCACCAATCCGGTTGCGAATCGCCACGCCATTCCCATGGTGTCTTGTTGCGTTTCTGCTGGTTGCACGGCACGCAGGTCACGACTTTATTGACGTACGCGTCCTCGTGGCTTCTACTACGTGGATAGATGTGATCGACCTGCACATCGGAGGACGCGATCATGTTTGGTGTGAGGTGCTTGTCGCAGTAAGGGCAGCGGAACGTCTGCTCCTTCATGAGCTCGTACATCTGCACTTGGTCACGGTTACAGGAGCTGATGCCAGCAGATTCCTTGAATTCGGCTTCGGATTCCTCTCGCTCTTTACGCCGTCGCTCCATCCCACGAGTGATCTTGCCGCGCTCTTCGGCGCTCTTGCCTACGTCACGCAACATCTCGATGTGTATCCGCTCTGGTCTACCAAACTCGCGGACCAATACCTCAATCTGCTTTATGGCTTGATTCAGGCTACGTTGCACAACTGGATTCTTGATGTGTTCTATCCTCACGCCCCGTGCGGCGGCATGGTCGTACCCAACGGCGGCGCAAGCCTCGTCGTACCGCTTGCCCTTTAGCATCTCTGGGATCAGATTGCGCGCCGCCTTTGCCGAGATGTGACCGGTACCTTTGAACTTGGAGAATTTACCTATCGACAGGCCGTCCATTAGCGCCTGGACGGTTTCTGGCGATAGGTCTAGCTGATTGAAACCCCAACGTATGTCGGAGTCATCTTCGTTGAACGTGATGATCTCGGCGATGCGGTCAAGGACAGCTGGTGTCTTGACGAGCCTGTTGAACTCTGTGCTGCCGATCACGTTGCGCAGGGCAAACGAGCCAGGTGCTGCCTTGGACGCACTCTTTGTGACATCCCGCTTCAGGTCATCCTCGGTGAGTGCAGCTGGGACCTTCTCGTCGTCGGACAGATTTAATCTAGTGCGCAACTGCTTGAAAGTCAGGCCTGTAGAGTGTCCGAAGTTGCGTGTCGCGATCTCCAGCTCGTTGATGGTCAGGCTTCGCTCGCCATCTTTTGTGGTGACCCTGCAACCATGGACCAACTTCTCGAGGAGGCGGAACTTTTCGAAAGAGTAAGAGAATCTTGCGGCGCGTCGTTCATTCGGCTCAAACGGGCATTCGCCGACTAAACCTTCGCTGCTTCTGAGCGGGAGTTGGTCAAACGCTGTTTTGACGTATTCGTCTTCGAATTTCTGGGTTGCCCACTCGGCACCGAGCTCACGCTGACGCGATATTATCTTGCGGGCTTCGTCGACGAGTACCTCGCGGCGTGGCATGAAGTTGTATTCGCCGGAGCGGTTTCGTTTTCGATCTGGATGGTCTTCCACTAAGGTCTGTGCGTACGTTCGTTCGCCGAGCTTCTTGTCCCACTCTCTAGCTGCTTGCAGCACCTTCCCACCCTCTTTGTCGGAGGTATCGCGTTTCGCGTTCGACTTGAAGCCTCTGTGCTTGGCGAGATGGATCAACGAGGCGGCGGTGTCTTCAGGTTCGAGGGATTCGGTTACGCCGTCGGCGCGAGCTTGCCACGGGTCAGGCGCGTCGCTTGCCAAGTTGCGGAAGTAATCGGGTGAGGGGTTATTCCATACCCCTGATTCTCGGAGCAACCTGCGCACTGCCTTCATGCGGCCTTTGCGTCGATAGGTTACGCGCCTCATTCCGCGCTTAGTGCGTCTCTCGACGTTGTGAAGCGTCTTTGTCTTCGGGTCTTCCGGAGCATCGAAGCAACGCGAACCGATGGCGTGGATGTGCTTGGTGTCAACGTTGACAACGGCCCATCCGCAGGAAGCTATCCCGATGTCCAATCCAAAGACTAGACCGGGCTTTATCTCTAGTTCGGCTGCGAGTTCGGCAAGTCGGTCAGATTGCGAATTTTTTCGATTATTCATGAGACTTATGCTACAATTAATGGTGTAGGGGAATCACGGTAAGGCTTCGGTCTTACCGAAGATTCGTAGGGTTAAGCGTGAGTGGCGCCTCGTGTGACCCACCTAGTGGGGATCCCTAGCCAAGCGACGTCCTCTGCGGTGATTATCGCAGGGGACGTTGACTTTTTTTGGGATGTGGCGAAACGTGCGCCGATGACCGTTCAGCGTATGACCTCCTTGCCTCGCCTTCTATACCACCACGTTGTAGATCTTGCCGGGGACGTAGATGGCTTTGCGGATGGGCTTGTTGGCTGTGTGGCGTTGCACGGACTTGTCGTTTAGTGCCGCCGCTGATATCTCGGACTCGGTCGCGGTGCTTGGGACGTCTATGTTGGCTCTTACTTTGCCGTTTACTTGGACTACTATGTGTATCGTGTCTTCGGTTAGCATCTCAGGGTCGTAGGTTGGCAGTAGCTGGTTGTGGATTGAGAACGGGTGTCCCAGGCGTGTCCATAGTTCTTCTGCTATGTGTGGTGCTAGTGGTGCTAGGTGTAGCAGTAGTCGTTTGACATGTGCGTTCCATGATTGGGCATCAATACCGGCATCTTCCCATGCGCGGTTCATGGCGTTGACGTAAGACATCAATGCGGCGATAGAGGTGTTGTACTTGTAGGCGCCCATGTCGGTTGTGACTTGCTTCGTTGTTGCGTGGGCTTCACGTTGCAGCTTTCGGGCAGCGGCTTGGTTGGTGATGGAGCGACCGGTTACATCGCGCAGGCATGTGTCCCAGACTCGATGCAGCCAGCGACGGATGCCGTGGATACCGGAGTCGGTCCAGATGCCGCCTTTGTTCCATGGTCCTAGGAATAGCAGGTAGCAGCGGAGGGTGTCCGCGCCGTATTCTGCGACCAATGGGTCAGGTGCTAGCGGGTTGGAGCGTTTTGAGATTTTGCCCTGCTCTGTGATTAGTGTTCCGTGTCCGAAGAGGTGTTTGTACGGTTCGGTGAAGTTGACGAGTCCCATGTCTCGGATGGCACGGTTGAAGAATCGGGCGTAGAGCAGGTGCATCACTGCGTGTTCCATTCCGCCGGTGTACTGGTCTACGGGTCCCCATCTGTTTGCGAGGTTTGGGTCGAAGGGATGGTCGTCTTCGTCGGGGCTGAGATAGCGCATGTGATACCAGGACGAGTCCATGAACGTGTCCATGGTGTCGGTCTCGCGTTTGGCGGGTTTGTCACATTGCGGGCAGTTGACGTTGACCCACTCTTCGTGGTTTGTGAGTGGCGACTTGCCTGATGGTTGGAACTCGGCATCGTCGGGCAGTTCGACTGGGAGCTCGGTGTATGGGACTGGGACGATGTCGCAGGCATCGCAGTAGATTATCGGGATGGGCGTTCCCCAGTAGCGTTGTCTGGAGATGAGCCAATCTCTGAGGTGGTAGGTTACGGTGCGGTGGCCGCATTTGAGTGCTTCGACTTCGTCGGCGATGGCGGACTTTCCGTCTTCGCTCGTCATGCCGTCGAATCTGCCAGAGTTGACTTGCGTGCCCGGTTCGATGTATGCGCATTGCAATGGTTCGCCGTTCCATCCAGGAGGCGCAATAACGACTCGGATCGGCAGGTCGTATTGGACCGCTAGCTCAAAGTCGCGGTGGTCGTGCGCTGGCACTCCCATGACCGCGCCGGTGCCGTATGTGGCTAGGACGTAGTCGCCGACCAGGACGGGGATGCGCTCGTCGTTTAGCGGGTTGGTGCAGTACGCGCCAGTGGGCACGCAGGTCTTATCGCGATCGAGTGCGGTGCGTGCGATGTCGGCCTCGGCTGCGGCTTTGTTGACGTATTGCTGTACCGCGGCGCGTTGTTCAGGTTGAGTGAGTTGCGACACGAGCGGGTGCTCAGGTGCGAGCACCATGAATGTCACGCCGAAGATCGTGTCGATGCGAGTTGTGAAAGCCGGGATCGACTTGGTGTCTAGTCCGTACTCCGCAATGTCGAACTCTATCTCAACGCCTTCTGAGCGACCGATCCAGTTCGTTTGGCTTGTCTTGACACCGTCCGGCCACTCGATATCGGACATGTTGAGGAGTTCATCGGCGTACTTCGTTATGGCGAAGTACCACTGCGGCATGGAGCGTTTAACGACGGTTGTCTCACAACGTTCGCATTTGCCGTCTTTGACCTGCTCGTTGGCGAGTGTTGTCTGGTCTTGCGGGCACCAGTTGACTGCGCCGTCGGAGCGGTAGGCGAGTCCCATCTCGAGGAACTTGAGGAAGAAGTATTGGTTCCACTTGTAGTATTTCGGGTCGCACGAGACGATCTCTCGCGACCAGTCGTATGAGTTGCCCATGAGTTCGAACTGTCGGCGCATGTTGGCGATGTTCGAATATGTCCACTTCTTGGGGTGTACACCTTCCCTGATGGCAGCGTTCTCTGCCGGTAGTCCGAAGGCGTCAAATCCTTGCGGGTGTAGCACGTTGTAGCCTTCCATGCGCTTGAACCTGGCAGCGGTGTCGCCGCCGGAGAATGCGAACCAGTGTCCGATGTGCAGGTCGCCGGACGGGTATGGGAACATCGACTGGACGAACCACTTCGGTTTGCTGTGATCGTCGGGCCGCCAACGGTAGATTCCTGCGTTTTCCCAATTGGCGCGTTGCTTCGGCTCGATGATCGCGGGTTCGTATCGGGCTGGCTCGGCATCGTTGGCCGTCGAGGCCGTGCCGGTAGTGGTAGTGTCTTCGCTGTGCATTCTGTGATCCGTTTGGTCTAGATACTACGTTGCAACCTGTTGGAAGTGCTTGAGATAGTGCAGATTCTATCCCAGTGGCATGGCTGGCGTTTCGCGGCTGATTGCGGTCGGCGACGGCGGTGGATCATCATGGCACACTGATTCCATGAAATTGACATTGTGACTTGACAATACTAGAACAGAATTGTAATGTGTATTGCAAAGCCCTCGGTGGTTTGACTGTAAATCAGTTCGCACTGGACTACAGATGCAATGACTGGTGGGCTTTAGCGAATGAGACTTTTTCCAACACAGAGTAGGAGTTAAGTTATGCCAACGAAGCCACAGAAGAAGACGTTGAGGATGTGGCGACACATCCAAGAGTTCGTCCGGAACTTCCACCGCCAGAATGGCTTTGCGCCATCGCTGCGTGAGATACAGGAGACGATCGGTCTGAGTTCGCCGTCGAACGCCAAGTATCACGTAGACCGGATGCTGGAAGCCGGGCAGCTCATCGGCACGACGAAGAAGGCGCGTGCGTTGAACGTGCCGGACTGGAACCAAGAGCCTACTCCGACTCAGACGATCAACTTCGTGAAGGTGCCGATGCTTGGTCCGATTGGAGCGGCGACGGATTTCGTGTTGCCGGATTCTCAGTCGGCAGACATGGCGAGCGACCTTGACCAGATCGATGTGCCGGAGCAGCTCATCGGCCCTGCCGACAAGGTTTTTGCGCTGGAGGTGCGTGGTGACTCGATGATCGATGCGTTGGTCAGCGATGGTGACACGGTGCTGATCCAGTCGACTCGTGCTGTCCGGCGTGGCGACATGGTTGCGGCGCGGATAAGTCGCAACGGCGAGTTCGAGACGACGACGCTGAAGCGATACTTCCCGCGCGCTGACAGGATTCGGTTGCAACCTGCACATCCCGAGATGGACGACATCGAAGTAGAGGCGAAGGATTGCCTCATCCAAGGCAAGGCGATCGCCGTGATGCGGCAGTATTAGCAGCGCCATTCCCAGTCGTGCAAGACGGCGGATATTGCTTCTGACCGTCGAACATTGTGTTCGACGGTCAAGCGATAGTGGTACAATCGCGTAAGCGCGTGCGGACTTACACCGCACGGTGGTTAGTCAACGCGGGTACAAGTCGCCATGTTCAGAGGGATAGGCCCACTAGAGATATTCCTGATCGTCGTCGTCGTGCTGATCATCTTCGGTGCGGGTAGATTGCCCGAGGTTGGCAGGGGTATAGGCACTGCGATCAAGGAGTTTCGCGGCTCGATCGGCAACCGCAACTCTGCGAAATCTGAGGAAGTTGCGACCGAGAACGGTAGCGGCGAAGAGTCGAAGTCCAGTTAGGTCAGCGCGTCTGCGTCGAGGGCAGCTGGTTTTTCGCGCGAGCGTGCCGCGATCTTCATCATAATCAGCCCGAGTTCGTACAGGACCACGGCCGGCACTGCAATCAACGCCTGCGTCATCGGGTCGACGGTGGGCGTGACGATGGCTGCGAGCACGAACGCGAAGAGTATGACCCATCGGCGGAGTTTCGACACTTTTTCGGGATTTAGGACTCCGATTCGTCCCAGCATGAACATCATCACTGGCAGCTCGAAGATGAGTCCCATCCAGATCGTCAGGGTAGTTACCAGTGAGACGTAAGAGGATAGGCGCGGCGCGACGATAGCAATCTCGCTCCCGAACTCGAGAAGGAAGGCGATCGCTCTGGGTACGGCGATGTAGTATGCGAAAGCTGATCCGGTAACGAACAGCGCGACGCCTGAGACGAGCAACATGTACATCGTCAATCGCTCGCGTCGTTTCAGTCCCGGTCTCAGGAACATCAGGATGTGGTAGAGCAGGACTGGGAACGATGCTGCGAATCCGACCATTATGGAGACTCTGGCGGTGACTGACCATCCCTCAGTGATGTCGAGCTGCACTAAACGTGCAGGTTCGTCTGGCCGGAGTCGTTCGAGGGCGTCGACGGCGGGTTGCTGTATGAAGTCTTGGATGGGTCTGTAGAACACGAACGCGACGATTGTCGCTACAACCAACGCTGCTAGCGAGATGTAGAAGCGACGTCGCAACTCCGCGAAGTGCGACATCAGTTGGAGAGGGCGGTCGTTCAATCCTTCGTTTCGCCTTCGTCGCTGGGTGACGCTTCGCGCGTTTTCGTTGCTTGCTTCGGTTCGCGGGTGTATCCCATCGGGCGTTTGACGGCCCGTGCTACGTTTCGCACTTCCTCGAGGTCGTCAGATATCGTCGCGGCCTCGTCTCCGAATGATTGCAACTCGGACTTGATTTCGTTAATCTCGCCGATGATGCCTTCTTGGTCGAGTGCCTCTTTCATGCCCTCGATATCGGCCGCCTCCTCGATCATCTGGGTCAACTCCTCGCGTTGTCGTCGGATCTCAGTCATGTATTTCCGCGCGGTGCGCGCGCCTTCAACGAGGCGTACTGGGCCCACGACGAAGAGCGCGACCAGCATCACGACTACGAGCTCTAACCCGCCTATGCCTAGGAAGTTCATGCCGTATCTCGCTCAAGGTGTGCGGCGCAGGTTGCGTAGATGTGTGAGTTCACGAAGGAGCGATTACCAGGGGGTAACATCTTCAAGAGTGCACATAGCGGGAGGCCGACAACGTTGAGGTAGCAGCCGTCTACAGATTCTGTCGGGTTGAACGCTGCATCTTGCACGCCGTACGATCCAGCGCGCTCTCGCCACAATCCTGAAGCTAGATACCGCTCGCGTTCGTGGTCGGTGAATCGGCGCATCTGGATCCGCGATGAGACGGAATGGGAGAGCACCTCGGCTGCCTGCCTGTGCGGCGCGAAGGTCATAGCGACCGTGGTCGTGACGTAGTGCTTGGTACCGCGGAGCTCGTCCAGCATTTGGCGGGCATGGGCTAAATCGTTAGGTTTGCCGTAGATGTCGTTTCCGCTGTGGACTAGAGTGTCTGCCGCCACGATTGCGATGTCCCATGGCAGTCTGCCGCGCGTTGATTCCATAACGCTACGCAACTTGGCGATTGCGTTTACTCTGGTGACCTCCGGAGCTCCGCCGCAGTCCGCCTCGGTGGCCTCGGCCGCTGGCGTGCCTGTCTGTACGACGAACGTCATGGATGCCGCGGTCATGATGTCGAAGCGGCGTCTAGATGTAGATGCGAGCAAGTAACGCAATTCGATCGATGGGATAGATACCGCATATCGGTCCGCATTTGGAAGCTGTGGGAACGCTCACGCTCGGCTCGGCGAGTGCCCGTCGTTGTGTGTGCCTCAACGCCTCGTTGCGTTTCCTATCGTGCCAACAGTGCGACGGTCTCTATGTGCCTTGTCTGTGGGAACATGTCTAGCGGTTGGACCTTTATCAGTGTATACCCTGCGCGGCAGAGGTCGGCCAAGTCCGGTGCGAGTGTCGCGGGTTCACATGAGACCATGATGATTTTTCGGGGTTGCATGTCTGATATCGCTGCGATAGTTGCATCGTCGCAACCGATACGCGGCGGGTCCACGATGACGAAGTCGGCGGTTATCGACCGTTGCTTCAGCTCCATTGCAACGGTCTCAGCTCTAGCACCAACAAACTCAACGTTGTCGAATGGCGTTGCGTTGCGTGTTGCGTTCTCTATTGCGGATGCGGACTCCTCGATGCCGATCACCTTGCCGACCTTGTCCGCAAGCAGACACGCGAAGGTTCCGACACCGCAATACAGGTCGATGGCATTCTCGTCGCCGGCCGGCTCAAGCATTTCGATGATCGTGTGTGCCATGATGGGTATCATGTGCGAGTTCACTTGGAAGAAGGAGGATGCTGCCACGTGAAAGTCGATGCCGTTTACCGACTCGACGTAGTGCTGTCTTCCCGATTCGATGTCTTGAATGTGAGCTGGCAGTAGCGGTTGAACCGTCTGCTCACTGGAATTCGCGCCTACTCGCACTGACCACTGTGTCATCCGATGCAACCGACCTTGCAATTTGGAGAGGGTGTGGTTGATCTGATCGTCCATGATCAAACACTCGTCGATGCGGACGAATCGGCGAGAGTCTGCATTCACGAATCCTGCCACGCCCGACTCGTCGCCACGCCCGACGCTGAATCGGGCATGATTGCGGTAGCCGTACTGCATTGGGCTCTCAATGACAGGCTCTACGGGCGCGGTTGAGGTTTCCGGGAATTGACGTAGCGCGTTGAGGACGATTTCATGCTTAGTCTTGAGCTGGCGTGGGTAGCTCACATGCTGCCATTGACAACCAGAACATTCGCCAAAGTAGCGGCATCTCGGGGTGACTCTGTCGGCATCAGGAGACTCTACGTCGACGGTTGTGGCTGCAACGCGTTCTGGGAACACCTTGGTGATTATGGCGGTGACAGTTTCGCCTGGGATGGCACCGTGTAGCGAGATTGGCGCACCTCGCAATGCGGAGGTAGCGTAGCCGCGCTCATCCCATGGTCCGGCCATAATCGAGACCGTATCGCCGACGGCAAGGCCTGAGGCCGAGGTGAGGTCCGGTCCCGTATACCGCCGCCTGCGCCTGCGTTTAGCCATGCCGAAACTCCCTCGGATACGCGAAAAGTGGAGATTGATCTGCGATTCGGGTTGACACGTACGCGATGGGCATTTGATAGATTGGAAGAGTCGGCATCAGGGAACACAGCGTTCCTCTTTCGCATTTATACATTTAGACACCTCTCATGAGTACATCATCGCCATCGATCACGGTCGAGGCGCGCCCGTCTAACAAGGTGCGTCGTCGTTTGCCGGAGTGGTTCAAGGTCAGGGCACCGGGCGGATCGAACTACGCTGATCTAAAGCAACGCTTTCGTGGTGCGGGATTGCACACGGTCTGCGAAGAGGCGGCTTGCCCGAACATCGGGGACTGCTGGGACCGCCGGACCGCTACGTTCATGATTCTCGGCGACACTTGCACGCGCGCCTGTTCTTACTGCAACGTGAAGACTGGTTGGCCAGGTGCAGTAGCGGTTGACTGGGCAGAGCCGTTCAGACTAGCGCAGACGGTGAAATCGATGGGACTAAGATACACGGTGATCACTTCGGTGGACCGCGACGACCTAGCAGACTACGGTTCGTCGATATTCGCGCTGTCGATAGCTCAGGTCCGCCGGCTGTCCCCCAGCTGCAAGGTTGAGGTTCTGATACCCGATTTCGCGGGCGATGATTCGGCTTTACGACGCGTTGTGAACGCTCGGCCAGATGTGTTGAACCACAACATCGAGGCACCGCGTCGCATCTTCAAGAAAGTGAGGCCGAAGGGTGGATATGACCTGTCTCTGGAGTTGTTGCAACGGGCCAAGCAGCTGGACCCGATGATGCCAACTAAGTCTGGGATGATGGTAGGGCTTGGCGAGACGAAGGATGAGGTACTGCAAACGATGCGGGACCTGAGGGCGCACGACTGCGACCTGTTGACGATCGGCCAGTACTTACGTCCTTCGGAACGGCATCATCCGCTGATTCGTTTCTACCATCCCGACGAGTTCGCGGAGTGGGCCGAGGTAGGTAAGCAGTTGGGCTTCAAGCATGTTGCATCTGGTCCGCTAGTTCGTTCGTCGTATCACGCTGACGAACAGCACGATGCCGTGCTTGAAGACCTGCTTGCGTTGCGTGGTTAGGCAGGGTGGCAGATCGTTACGGCTTCGTGATGCGCTCGCACAGGCGGTTTACGAATGGGAACGCTGTACATCGTTGCGACTCCGATAGGGAATCTCGGCGACATCAGCATTCGTGCGTCGGAGGTCATCAAGTCGGTTCCGGTCGTGGTTGCTGAGGACACTCGTGTTGCGCGAAGACTGATCAGCTATCTCGAAGCGTCGCCGCGCCTTCTCAGTTTCCACCGGCATTCACGGGAATCGACGCTTGAGCGCATCGTGGCGTTACTCGCCGAGTCGGACGTTGCCTTAGTCAGCGACGCTGGAACTCCGGGTGTGAATGACCCGGGGGCGGAGCTGGTATCGCGAGCGGCGGCAGCGGGAGTCTCGGTTACTGCGTTGCCCGGGCCGTCTTCTATCATTGCGGCGTTATCGGTCAGCGGTTTCAGCTTCAACGAGTTCACGTCGTTCGGTTATCTTCCCGCATCTAACTCCAAGCGCCGACGACGGATCGTTGAGATTGCAGATTGCCGAACTGTCGCGGTTTGCTTTGAGGCACCGCACCGTGTTGTCAAAGCGTTGTCGGACATGGCCGAAGTGATGCCAGATCGGCGGATTGTAGTCTGCCGGGAGCTGACTAAGATGCACGAGGAGATTTGGCGCGGCACTGTCGCTGATGCCACGTCGCATTTCGTTTCGCCACGTGGGGAGTTCGTGATGGTGGTCGCCCCTGCTGATTCGGCAGGGGCTGAGTCGCGCTCTCACTCCGGTGAGGAGATTCTCACGGTTGCAGATTCACTGCGGCGCGACGGGATGTCTACTCGGGCGTTGGCATCGGTCGTGGCTGAACGTCTGGGCTTGAGTAGGCGCGAGGTGTACCAGGCCCTAATCAAGCGCGAGTGAAGTTTGGGATCGATGGCTGTACGCCGATAGAATGATAGTAGACGCGGGATATCTCTCCATCTATAGCGCGTCTGACCTATCGTTCCATTTTCGCTATGCCTCGAACAATCCTCGTCTGCGTCGCCTGGCCGTATGTGAACAGCGAGCCGCATCTTGGCCACATCGCGGGCATGAATGTGCCGGCCGACATATTCGCGCGCTATCACAGGTTGGTTGGCAACAGGGTTGCGATGGTCTCAGGTAGCGATATGCACGGTACGCCTACGGCGTTGCGCGCAGCGGACGAAGGCGTTGACCCGGCGGACATAGCGTTCCGCTACCATGCCATCTGGTCCGAGTGCATGGAGCGCATGGGATTCGCCTACGACCTCTATACGCATACCCACACCGATGTGCACGAGGAGGTAACCCATGACGTTCTGCAGAGACTGGATGCTGGTGGCTTCATTTACGAAGATACCCAGCAGATGCCATGGGCGGAGACTGAGCGGCGTTTTCTGTCCGACAGGTTCGTAGAGGGCACTTGTCCCATATGCGGCTACGAATCGGCGCGTGGTGATCAGTGCGACGGTTGTGGTAGGACATTGGACCCTAGTGATCTGATAGACATCCGGTCAATCAGGGACGGCTCAACTCCTGTTTTCCGCGACACGACGCATCTGATGTTCAGGCTGAGTGCGTTCCAAGAAGAGCTCGAGGCTTGGGTTTCCAACAAGGAAGATTGGCGGCCGAATGTCAGAAATCAAACCTTGGGTTATCTAGGCGAGGGTTTGCATGATCGCGCAGTGACACGCGACATTGAATGGGGCGTGCCGGTGCCGCGTGCTGGATACGATGCGAAGCGTGTCTACGTGTGGTTCGAGGCTGTCATCGGTTACCTTTCTGCCACTAAGGCGTTGTCGCGACAGTCTGAGGGTATTGATTGGCGGGACTTCTGGGAAGATTCTTCGGCCGAGTCTTACTACTTCCAGGGGAAAGACAACGTGCCGTTTCACACGGTGCTATGGCCGGCGATGCTTAAGGGTTATGGCGGTTTGAATCTGCCGACCGATGTGGTGGCGAACGAGTTTTTGAACTTGGCTGGCGAGGGTTTTTCAAGTAGCAGGAACTGGGCAGTGTGGTTGCCCGACTACCTCAGCCGATACGAGCCTGACCCGTTGCGTTACTACTTGGCATCGATAATGCCGGAGAGCTCAGACTCGGACTTTACTTGGGATGGGTTTCTTGCGTCCAACAATAATGAGCTGGTGGGGACCTTTGGCAATTTCGTGCATCGGACGCTTTCCATGACGGTACGCAACTTTGATGGCAGGGTCCCGGCGTCCGGCGAGCTTGATGATTTGGATCGTGAGACGCTCGCGCAGTGCGATATGGTGCTTGATAAGGTCGGGAGTTCGATTGAGTCGCGGCACTTCCGGCGCGCGCTGTATGAGGCTATGGAGCTTGCTCGCGTCGGCAACCGCTATCTTGATGCGAAGCAGCCTTGGACGACGCGCCGAACCGATCTGGCCCGCACCGCCACGACGCTCAATGTCGCGCTGGAAGTCATCGCCACGTTGCGGACTGTCTGGTATCCGTTCTTGCCCTTCAGTAGCGAGAAGCTGCACTCTGCATTGGGATTTGATGGCGCAGTTTTGTCAGACGGCTGGGCAAGGCGAAACGTTGAACCAGGAAGTTTGCTGCCTGCCCCAGTTCCGCTCTTCCAGAAGTTGGACCCGAGCATTGTTGAAGACGAAAAAGCGCGCCTTGAGGTGCAACTCAACTCCAGATGATGCCAAATGCGAAGTTGCGTGCTGTTGGTTCGCTTCCGGTGGGAGTAAGAATTGGCGCAGTCATGTACATATGCGATGCTGATCGCGAACAATAGCCGATGATACCTACGACATCTACAGAAGTTTTGGCCTCGGACCCCTATGCGCCGATCGGTCCGCACTTGGAGCGCGTGGTTGACACCATCGTGGAGGTAGCGACTTCGGAAGCTGGTCGGCATGATTACCGCGATGGCGAACATCTGTCTGACCGGTTGATGCATGTGCTTAGCACGCCGGGTAAGAGGATGCGGCCGGCGATCGCGTTATTGGCCTGCCAGTTGTGGGGTGAAGAAATCTGTAGCAAGGAGATTTCGCTCGCGGTGGCGGTTGAGCTGTTACACATTGCGTCGTTGATCCACGACGATGTGGTTGACACTGCGAAGACGCGCCGTGGGCATGCTACCGCTTACGACCTATGGGGCGGCAAGTACGCGGTTCTGTTGGGTGACTATGTATTTGCGGCATCTGCCAGGTATATGACAGCAACGGGTTCGATGCGTGTGGTGCGGCGGTTTGCCGACACGATCTCGGAGCTGTCGCGCGGTGAGATGCTCGAGCTGTCTGCTAGCGACAGGCCCGAGTACGATGTGCCAAACTACCTCTCGCGCACCTACGACAAGACAGCTTCACTGTTCCGGACTGCCTCTGAGTGTGGCGCGGTATTAGGAGGTGCGACGGAGGCGGGCATCTCTGCAGCTGCCGACTATGGGACCAGGCTTGGGATGGCGTTTCAGATTCGGGACGATGTTCTTGACTATGAGTCCACGGCTGAGGATCTCGGTAAGCCTGTAAATCAGGACCTGCTATCGGGTAAGTTGACGTTGCCCGCACTGATGGCGGCGGAAGATAGCGAATGTGCTCGCGACCTAGATACGTTCTTGATGGCATCCCACGAAGAGCGCGAGGTGATGCTGGGCGAGATGGTTGACTCGATACGCTCATGCGGCGGGATCGTCAAGTCGGAGCAACGCGCCTCGGAGTACATCAACAGCGCGCTGGAATCGGTCTCGCGGGCGGCACCGCCGTCTGAGAGTTACGATGCACTCAGAATGATCGCCGAGAACGTTCGCCGATAGAGCGGTGCGACCTGCATTTTGATGGACCGCATCTGTGGCTTATTCAACAGTGGTCGCGATTCCATCGTGAACGTGCACCCGCTGTGCGTAGTCGTTCGGATTGCCGCCTAGTGATGCTTCATCGGTTGCAGTCATCAGCGTCTGATCGAAGTCGGATGTTCGTTCCAATATCAGCGCGCGCCGGTTGGCATCCATCTCGGACATGACGTCGTCAAATAGGACTATTGGTGTTCGCTGTGTGTGTTGCTGTACCATGTCGGCTTCTGCCAGCCGTAGCGCTAGTGCGACGGTGCGGGCTTGTCCACGTGAAGCGAAGTTGCGAGCACGGTAGTCGCCGAGACGTATCTCGAAGTCGTCAAGATGCGGTCCGATTAGCATCCTGCCAACACTGACCTCGCGTTGGTGCACCTCTGCCAGCGACTGCTCAATCAGCTCGGACAGTCCCGCGGCATCGATGTTGGCCATGTCGGCTTCGCGCGACTTGGGTCCGAGTGCAGGTGTGTACCTGATTTCCATTGACTCTCCGCCGCTGAGTGCGCTATGGATCGGCCGTGCGAGTTGTGCCAGTTGGTCGACGACGTCGCGCCGGGTGAGCGTTATCTTCACGGATTCGTCTCGGAATCGCTCGTCCCAGAAGACGATGTCGTCTCCGATGTCCGCACCGGCACGGG
The DNA here is from genome assembly GCA_965200145.1 of Dehalococcoidia bacterium. Classification (GTDB taxonomy): domain Bacteria; phylum Chloroflexota; class Dehalococcoidia; order Lucifugimonadales; family Lucifugimonadaceae; genus CBDATG01. Next base: position 169,235 of record CBDATG010000003.1, on the reverse strand, counting down.
CACCGTGCAGGAGTGCGACACGGCTACGTCGCACATGGTCGAGCCGCAGCAACGCGCGTTTGTATTCGGCATCGTATTGGCTGATGAGGATGTTCAGGTATCGTCGGCGGATGGCGGCACCGCCTAATACCAAGTCGAGGTCTGCAACCTCGAACAGGACGACATTGGCGCGTCCGACGACATCGATGGGTTTCTGGTTCACTGCATCGATACGCCACTCTCTCTTTGATGATGCGTTTCGGATGTCGTTTCCTCCGAACGGCTGATCGAACTGCATATCGAATTGGATGCGCGAGGTAACCTCACCTTCCACGAAAACGCCTAGAATGTGGGAGCGTCCTCCCTCTGTCGCTACCTGGTGATTTGCGAGTTCGGAGTAGTTGCTCGTGCGGCTTGACTTGCCGACGCTAAGCATGTGAGCGGCCTCGAGCAAAGTGCTCTTGCCCTGTCCGTTGCCGCCCGTTATGGCGACAGTCCCAGGTTCGAGCGGCAGGTCTGTGTCAACATGATTGCGGAATCCCGAGAGGCGCAATCTTCGCAGATACATCGTGGCAACCTCCGTGAAAGCGTCCTCACATAAACTCCGTGCGGTGCAACCGATCGATGTTACAACTTCGTATACCGTGCCAGTTGACTCCGCGTCAAACTGCAACCTCAGGTTGCGTTCGCGAATTCTACCATGATGGTAGCGGCGAAATAGGTATTGATGTCAGAGCAACAAGACATCGCGAGTTCCGCGAGCGAATCAACCTCAACTTCAACATGTTCACTGAAGCGCATAGATTCAAGAATACTGCCTTGTCGCGTCTGCTGTCGTTCCCAGCAATGTTGGTCTTCTCGATTGCGGCAGTTATGGCTTGTGGTGGTTCGTCGGACCTGGATGCCACTGAACCCGTTCGATCCGAGACGGCGCAGCGGGATCAGGCGACTGCGGTTCCAGTACGCGTGGAGATTTCAACCGTTACACCTGCCACACCGATGTCCGGCACCACTGGTCCTGGGGCGCCAAGTCAAGCAGAAACGCCCGCGCCGTCTGAGACAACCACGCCGACACCCGCCAATGAGATGGCGACCAGGGTGCCGGCGACCGTAGAGGTCACATCAACTCCCTCGGAGGCTACTGTTGCCAGCGTTCTCGCCACTGTGATGCCTACTGCCACTGCGCCCCCGCCGACCGCGACGGTATCTCCGACGGTAGGACGCCCGGAAGACTCTGCCCAAGGGGCACCAGAGCGTGACTTCGATGTAGTGACGCTTCTTCCTCCAGATGCGATACCTGCGCTGACCAGTCCTGGTTACCACGACACGACAGATAGCGCTGACGAAACCTATGACGACGATGACCTTGTGCTTGGTATTGAGATCAACGGCGACGCGCGCGCGTTCTCGGTGCCGTTGATGAGTCGCCATGAGATCGTGAACGATGTGATCGGGGGTGAGCCGGTCGCGGTGACTTGGTGACCGCTTTGCTTTACTGGGATCGGGTATTCCAGAGATGTCAATGGCAGAGTGCTGACGTTCGGGGTTTCCGGGAAGCTGATAATGAACGCGTTGGTGATGTTTGACCGGGAGACGAACTCGTTGTGGTCGCATTTCCTGTCGGAAGGCATTAGCGGCGAGTATCGCGGAACTCGTTTGCGGAACGTTCCGCTGGTGCTAACTACTTGGGGAGAATGGAAGCGCTCATTCCCTGACACGAAGGCGCTGATAACCGGCGGACGGGTCTACGACCCTTATGAGACTTACTACCAGAGGAGCGATCCTGGCGTGATCGGGGAGTCGAATCGGGATGACCGGTTACCCAGAAAAGAACTGGTGCTCGGCATGGGATTCGACGATGGCGCGTATGCCTTCCCACACTCGGTGCTACAAGGACAGACAGTGGTCAACACCGAGTTGAACGGAGTACCCATCGTGGTTTATTACCATGCCCAAACGGAGACAGCGACGGCTTTTGATCGTCGCGTTGATGAGGCCGTGTTGATGTTCAGGATCGAAGAGGAGTCGACTGAATCCGGTCCGCGTGATTGGTTGGTAGATGATGCGACGGGGACGCGTTGGTTGCCATTGACGGGGCAGGCATTGTCAGGGGATTATTCCGGCCGCCGCTTGGGTTCGGTGCACGCGGTGAACATTTTCTGGTTCGCATGGAACGACTTCTTCCCTGACACGAGCGTTTACGGCATTGAATGATGTTGGAGTTGACGCGGTATATACGCGAGGTGCCGGACCATCCTGAACCTGGCATCCTGTTCAAAGACGTGACACCGATTCTGGCGCACCCCGATGCGTTTCGCGCGGGGGTGGATTGGTACGCGGGCGAGATCAAGAGGGTGGATGCGGAGGTCGTGATGGCGTTGGATGCCAGAGGATTCTTGTTCGGCGCGCCCGCGGCTTACAGTCTCGGACTCCCGTTGGTGGCAGTGAGAAAGGCCGGGAAGTTACCGCCGCCAGTGTTGGCAAATCGCTACGAGTTGGAGTATGGCGACCCTGAGGTTTTGGAGATTCGGTCGGATGCGGATTCCATCGCTGCGATTGAGAGTAGACGCGTTGCCGTGGTAGACGACCTGCTCGCGACTGGTGGGACAGCATTAGCGGCGGCAGACCTAGCTGGCCGCGCTGGCGGTTCTGTCGTAGCCCTGATTGTGCTCGTAGAGTTGGGGTTCCTAGATGGCAGGTCGAAGATGGCCGCCCAGTTCCCAGGTTGCGAAGTCGTCAGCCGCATCCTCAGCTGAGTGTCGCCGCTACACGATTCGCAACCTGTAGGACCTGTTTCCTAGGCAACCAGCGCAGTATCGGCTGCCGTTGCAACACCTGCACCTGCGAACTGGCGGTGAAGTCTGAGCAGTTCCATTCGGACCTGGTCGGGTGTTCGGCAGTTCTCTGGCAGGTCTGATGTCAATCCGCAGTTAATGCAACGCAGGTAGTCGCCCCACTGGTCTCCGCTGATCTTCAGGGTTCCGGTCTGGCACTTCGGGCAAGGCTTCCAGTAATTCATATCGCAACTCCTCTCTGGTTCCGTCCATCTATCAACACCCCCAATGTTGCAATGAAATTACGAATAAATCTTGAATGTGTCACACTAGGTGATTCTGCCTTGCGCTAGACCGCTTCGCCTGCTAGGACGCCAGTGATTCGCTCATGATCAACGGCTACCTGACCGTTCACGATAACGAACGGGATGCCTTCCGGATACTGGCAGGGGTCCTCAAACGTGGCGCGGTCTATGATTCTGTCTGGATCGAAGACTACGATGTCGGCGAATTTCCCGGGTTGCAACACGCCTCGGTCATCGAGCAGGAATCGGTCTGCTGCTGCCTGCGTGAGTCGCTGGACCATCAATGGGAGAGGCACACCGTGGCGGCGGCGCAATCTCCCGATCATGCGGGGGAAGCAGCCATAAGCGCGCGGGTGCGGTTGCCCGCCGGTTGGGATCGCGTCCGATCCGACCATGTAGTCATCCCGTTGCATGAGTGTCATGATGTCGGCTTCTACTTGTCGCCAGACACGAGTTGACGACGGCGGTGCGCCTCTGAATCCGCATCCGAGCGCGGTTTCTAGCATGACCTCGCACATCATCTCGGCTGTGCTGACATCCCATTCCGTTGCCACGTCATCAAACAGCATGCCCTCCAATGCGGCATACTTTTCGGTGTTGATAAAGCTCCAGACATTGCCGTTGACACCGCCTCGCGTGCCGGGTTGCAGGTCGTTTAGGACGCGAGTGAGTCCTTCTTCGTCGGCGAGTGTTTGGAGGATGGCATCGGGTCCGCCTTCGTGGAACCAGCTCGGGAAGAATGACAGCGGAAAGCTGGAGCCGACTGGGTAAGGATAAGTTTCGAGTGTGACGTCCACTCCTTGCGCCTTCGCGCGTTCGACTGGTGCGAGCAGTTCTTCCAACTGTCCGGCGGAGTTGGGTTGCGTTCGATAGTGTTCGATGTGAATCTTCGCGCCGGTCCGCCTGCCGATTTCCATCGCCTCCTCAACGCCGCCGCCTGCGAATCCGCGATCGGTGTTGTGGTTGCGTAGGTGTATCGACAGCGGCCGATCGTACTCTTTAACGATGTTCATGATCCAGACGAGTTCGTCGGTGTCGGACCAGGAGTTTGGATAGTAGGAGAGTCCGGTTGCGAATCCGCATGCGCCTTGCTCCATGCTCTCGCGGATGATCGTCTCGGCCTTGGATTGCGCTTCTCCGGTCAGTGGCACATCGAGCATTCCTGATGTTGCCTCAATTCGCAACGGGCCGTGTCCGAGGAAGGTTGCGACGTTGCAACTCGTCTTCTGGTGGTATTGTGCTTTGCTCGCTTCCATAGTTGACATGTCTAGTCCTTCGGGAGCGGGTCCGAGGATTCCGAGCAGATATCGGGAGTACATGTCGTAGTTCTCGGCGGAGAGAGGTGCCAGGGTCAATCCGTCTGGAGCGATGACCTCGGTGGTGATTCCCTGTCGGATTCCGTTGGCGTGCTGTCCGTTGCGAAGCAGCTCGGCATCTGCGTGGGAGTGGGCATCGATGAAACCGGGAGTAACCGCCATTCCGATGGCATCGATGACACGTGACGCGGTCGCATCTGACAGATCGGCGACCTGGTCGATTCTCTTTCCGTTGATCCCAATGTCTGCGGCCACACCTGGCGCGCCGGTCCCGTCAAAGACTGTGCCGTTGATAATCAGCAAATCGAAGTGCATAGTAGTAGTCCTGCGGTGTGTCTATAAGTCGGCGCGCGCTGTGTGTCGCGTTCCGCTTCATAGATTACCCGACTTGGGCTAGGATTTGGGCGCGATTTCAGCCCAGGTTGGCGGGATTGCAGCGTGTCAGGGCGCGCAGTCAGCAGATTGACTTAATGCGCGGTCGAAATCGGCGAGTATCTCTGACTTACCGATCTGGAAGTTCGCTTCGTCAATCTTGCCGACGATGCAGCTGGCACTTTCGGAGTCGATCGTGAATGCTGTCGGGATCCCTTCCACTTCTATGCCGCATGTTTGAGTGGCGAATAGCAGGGCGACAAGGTCTCCGGCGATGATCTGCTTTCGGATTCCGAGTTCTGCGAAAGCGCGCAGGGAGCTCTCTGCCGGATCGGGGGAGTTGTCCAGTTCGTCTGCAAGGCAAGTCACCTTGTCGGGTGAGAGATGCCCGATAGCCTCGGGCATGGACAGGAAGTCGGTTGTTACGCCGCAATCGGTGAACACGCCGGCGGTCTGTGTGTGTTCCGTGATGGACGGTGTCCAGTCGCGCCCCAGGATTGCTATACCGAACTCCTCATTGCCCAGTGCAGCGATGGCGCACTCGGTTGCTTCAAACGTCAAGGTGAGACCATCAGTTGTTGTAAAGCCTTCGTCCCTGCGCTGACAGTCGATATCTGCTAACAGGAACTCTGAGAACGACACGTAGAACGCGGACACTTCCGCCGGGTTGTTTGGGTCTGGCCTGGTGACACGAGCGAAGAACTTCTCGGCGCCTAGTCTGTCGACCATGCACTCTTGGATGTCTACGAACGTCAACCCTGATTCTCCAGGTTGCTGTTCTGGATTGTTTGCGTACAGTGCACGGTCGAATGCGACGCGTTCTGATTCGTTCATGCAGAAGTGAGTTGTCACCCATTGCTCGGTGTCTTCGGTGGATTCGAACACGCCGAACAGTGGGCGCAACGTAGGCACGGCCATTTTTGATTCCATGCACCCGATCGTCTCGTCGGTGAATGGTCCGCCGAGTAGCACGATTCTGCCGATTAGGATGTTCTTGGTTGAGGTGTCTGACAGGCACTCGTCAAGCTGGTCGACTAACCTTGAGCTGGTGACGGGTGATTGCAATGAGAAGAGCTGCTCGAGGTCTTCGCGGCTTCCTGCGTAAGCGGTCATGCAAGTGACTTCCCCCGGCGGTAGCGAGGCGAAGAAGCCGTCTGGGTCAGAGGTTACGTCGATAGTGTTAGGTTCAAACGTCAAGGAAGTTGCGTTGGTCTCTCCTGCTTGAGCGGTTGCCTGTGCCAACCGGTCCTCTGCGGTTTGGGTTGCCTGCCTAATTTCGACGTTTGGATCGGAGGCTTCGATCAGGATGATGTCGAACGTCAAGGTGGCATTTGCAGGTATGACCGGTGGGGAGCCTTGCTCACCGTATGCGAGTTGTGGTGGAATCTCTACTCTTCTTCGCTCGCCTTCTTTCATCTGCGCCAGTGATCCTTGCCAACCCTCGATCACGCCGTTGACCGGGAAACGTGTAGGCTCTGAGCGTGTGTACGACGAGTCGAAGATGCAACCGTCTTCCAACCAACCGGTGTATGCCACCTCTACTTCCCAGTTGGGACCGGGTTGCGCCCCATAGCCTTCGATGATTGTGTGGTATAGCACGCCCTGGTCATCTGTCTGGTAGTCTGCCGTGTCTACGTCTTCGAGTTTGGGTGCCATGTCTGGGTATGTGTTATTCAAGCATGTGGATCCCCAATCGGCGAATGCGGTTGCCAACACGACTTCGCGCGTGCCTTCTGGCGTTGGATCCGTTGCCGTAGATGCGGTGGTCGTAATGGCGTCGGGAGCGAGAATTTCGGTGCTAGCAGGAGATGCGGGAGCCTCTGTCACCTCTGGAATGGGAGTCGGCGATTCTGCCTGATTGGCACAAGCGACGATGCCAGCGACAAGTGCGCTGGCCGAGCAGGCTGCGATCACTGCGCGTAGCAACAGGCGACGCGGATAGGCTTGCCGTGCCATGTCGGACGACCGCAAGTCCGCGGAACTGGTCGGGTCGTGGCTCAGGATTAGAGGCGCGCCGTTGGAGTGGCTGCTATGTTGCACGTGCTGATCAACTTCGTTTCAGATCGCGCATCTCGGAGGGGCCCGATCAAGTGTTCAATCCGATTGTACTGAATCAAATGTCGTTCATTCACTGGTTACGAGGATCGCGTGGCGAGCTTGGTTGGGCTCCAACGCATATCCTAGTAACGATTAACGAAGTTAGCGCGTTCGCGGTTTCTATCAGGCGGATGATTCCAAGCACCTTAACCACACATGACTCGTCTCAACAACTGGAACAGAGCAGCGCGTACCGCGGGTCCGAAAGGATGGCTCACATTCGCGCTGGGTATCGTGTTTGGCGCAGTGTTCCCCGTGTTTCTCATCGCAGGTAATGTGGGGTTCATCACGTTCTCGAACTGGCTCTACTCGTTCAACTGGTGGCGCAACGGCATATCGGAACGCACTGGGCTCCCGGTTACAGAGCTTGATTCTGCGGCGGACCAGATCAAGGAGTACTTCAGGGACGACGCTGAGCGTTTGCAGGTGTTCGTTGAGGCACGTGGTAGCGAGGTCGGTATCTTCGTAGAGCGGGAGATACTGCACATGATCGATGTGAAGGTGATCATGCAGTTCATGGATGCGTTGACGCTCTGGTCGGGCGTGTTACTCGCGTTGGTTGCCGGACTGTGTTGGATAATCAACCGCCGGCGTGTGTTCCGCTACTTGGCTTCGTGGTTGCGTTGGACCGCGTTGGTCTGGGGCATCGCAGTGCTGGTAGTGCTATCCGCGTCGCTGATCAACTTCGGCTGGGTCTTCACGCTGTTCCATCAGCTCAGCTTCGCTAACGACCTCTGGCAGCTGGACCCGTTCCGCCACTGGTTGCTGTTGCTGTTCCCACAGAGGTTCTTCTTCGAGGCGACCCTGATACTGGCGGCATTGGCGATTTTGCAGTATGTGATCGCGTACGTTGCGGTGCAGCTGACGGCGAGCAGGTTGTCGTCAGGGCAAACAGAGGACGTATCCAGCTGATGCTACTTCGGGGTTCGCATCAGGGTGTTTCGTCTAACCAGACCGAGCTGTACAGCGAGCCGCCGTGTGGCCTAGGATCATAGCCGCGCACATTGTTGCGGACATGCTCAGTGATGGTCGTGCTGCTTTGGGATAATGGGAGCACTAACGCCTCTTCGTGCAATTGGCGTTCGATCTCCGAGTATCGGGCGAATCGCGAGACGGTGTCGGCGATGCCGGCGATTTCATCCAGCTGGACCTGTAAGTCTTCTCCGAACAGTGTCGCAGCTGGACCGAGCACGGCGTGCGGGTCTGGGAACGCGGGCTCGATGTATGCGGCGATGATTGCCGCGTCCGCTATGCATTCGTCTTCAGCGAGTTCCAGTTCGACGACATCGATTCCTAGTTGTATCTTCCAATCGTTCAGCAGGTCTGCAACACCGACGCGAAACGTCGTACCGCCGCTGCGGTTTGTCCAATGGCACAATGTCAAGGTATCGAAGCTGGTGTAACTTGATGCCGCGAGTTCGTCGGTCGCAACATCTGGTTCGTACCGGTCGATTGCGAGCTCGGCATCGTATCCAGGTAAACCTTCCCATAAGAGTGAGAATGCGGCGAAGGGGTCCTGATGCTCGGCGGCGTTTGACGCTGCGATTAGCGCGCGGCGGACATGCACATCATCAAGAGGCGAGACGGCGGTGTTGAAGGCAAGAAACCCGATACTGGCCGGCAATGTGCGCCGAACGTTGGTGCCATCAGGGGTCTCGGTATCACTGGAAGCGATCGGGACAATGTCGATTTCGCCAGACTCGAACATGGATAACATCGTGTCCACGAGGTCAACCTGTCCTGCCCCGTCTGCCTGTAAACTCAAGGGAACGTAGATCACATCTTCCAGCGTCGGCGGTGCGCCGTGGTAGTGAGGGTTGGCTTCGATTCGAACTCTTAAGTCGTAATCGGACACTCGAAACGGACCCGTGCCGACAGGCAAGTCATCGTAGGCAGTTTGCCAGCCGGCCAGGAGGTAGAACCCGAAATCAGCCTGCCAAGTCTCAACGTTCTCGCGACTTACGGGCGCGGCGACGTGGTCTGCTACTTGGTACAGGAACAGTGGACTCGGTTCGACCAGCTCAACGACCAAGGTTCGGTCGTCAGCCGCCGTTACGCCCTGCAATGTCTCAACGTCTCCCGACGCGACGAAGTCGGCGCCCTTGATCGTACCCAGCACATTGTGTGCCTCCGCCGAACCCGTCTCTGGGTTGAGGGCGCGTTCCCAGCTCCACTTGAAGTCCTGCGCGGTCAGTGGCGTGCCGTCGCTGAACTTGAGGTCGCGCCGCATCGTGAATGTGTAGGTCATGCCATCCGGGCTGACCGAGTAGGTTTCGGCCAGGTCTAGGACGATCGGGCTCGTAGGGTCATCTGTGATTGATGTCAGCCGCGCGTACACCTCATCGTAGAGCTCGTGGCAGTCGCCTACAGCTGGGTCGAGCGAGTCGTTGCAACCGAGTAGCACATTTAGCGTGCCTCCGGAGCGCGGTACTGCGCTGCGCGACGATGAACCTTCGTCGCCATCGGCGGTCGCAGGAGTGGTGCCGTCTACGGAGATGTCGCTCAAGTTGACGGTCGGTTCTGGTGCGTTACATGCTGATGCCGCGATGAACAATACCGCCGCCAATGGCGCGATGTACGCCGCTGGTGTGCGGAGTGCTTCTTGCATAATCAGACGCATCTTGTCCAGTCAGCCGTGTTGTCCTGTTTGACTCTGGGTTAGCTTACAGGTTACAAGACTTCCAATTGACATCCGCTTGAGTGGAGAGCAGCAGTGTTTTGTACATCCCTTCCTGCGTCAATTAACATACATGTAATCAACAACCGCTACGCTTAGCACTCGGTTGCGCGTGCGTCGCGGCTGACCTGCCTACTCTGCTTCCGTTACAAGGAGTGCCACATGGTAATGACAACCTTTGAGCAACAGACCGACTACTCGGTCATCGGCACGCGCCCGATTCGCCATGATGGATGGGACAAGGTCACGGGTCGCGCGATCTACGGTGGCGATGTGAAGCTTCCGCGGTTGATCTGGGGCGATGTGCTTCGGTCTGAGCACCCCCATGCGCGCATCGTGTCGATTGACACATCCGAGGCGGAAGCGATGCCTGGAGTGTTCGCGGTAGTTACCCACGATGACTTTCCGACAGGTGAGGACCGCGAGATCGAGGCTGGAGAGGACATCGTCAACATCAAGCGCGATCAGTCGAACGTTATGGCATCCGATAAGGTTCTGTATCGCGGCCACGCCGTTGCGGCTGTTGCGGCCGTTGACCGCAACACGGCCACTGAGGCGGTGCGACGCATAAGGGTGGAGTACGAGACGTTGCCCCCTGTGCGCGATGTTAATGAGGCCGTTGCGGAAGGCGCGCCGATATTGATCGAGGACTTGGTTGGGAATCATTTCGGGCAATCTGCTCCAAACACGAACGTCGCCACCAAGGTGCGCTTCGAGTTTGGCGATCCTGACGGTGCCTTTGCCGCTTGCGACTTGGTAGTAGAGCGGGAAGTATCGCTGGAGAGTGTGCACCAGGGTTACATCGAGCCGCACAACGCAACGGCGGTGTGGGACGAGAGCGGACACATCGATGTGTGGGAGAGCACGCAGGGCATGTTCGCAGTGCGTGATCAGACTGCAGGGATGCTTGGGTTGCCAGAGTCGAGAGTTACGGCTCGCTCCGTAGAGATCGGCGGCGGATTCGGTGGCAAGACGAAGACCTACTTGGCCCCGGTCGCGGCGTTGCTTTCGAAGAAGTCTGGCGGTCGTCCTGTGAAGATGGTGATGGACCGTCCGAGTGTGTTCCAGGCCAGCGGTCCGGCTCCTGGTGGCAAGGTGCGCGTGAAGATGGGAGTTACAGACGCGGGCAAGATACACGCTTTCGAGTCTGAGCTGCGTTACGAGGCCGGTGCATTCCCCGGGGCATCGATCGCAGCTGGTGTTAACTGCATCCGTGCTGCTTACGATGTTGCCAACTCGCGCATCGACGCGCATGATGTGTTGGTCAACAAGCCCAAATCTGCTGCATACCGCGCGCCCGGCTCGCCGCAGGTGTGCTATGCGATAGAGACGGTAGTTGACGAGATTTGTGAGACGAAGGGTTGGGACAAGATGCAGTTCCGACTCGACAACGCTTCTTCAGAAGGTTCAAGAAACGGCAATGGCGTGCTGTTCAACCGCATTGGCCTGGTGGAGACCTTAGAATCGGCACGCGAGTCTGACCACTGGAACTCCGACCTCGGTACGCCTGCGCCGGGCACGGTTCGCGGCCGTGGCGTTGCGACTGGGTTCTGGATGAACGGCGGCGGCAAGTCCACCGCTGACCTGATGTTGCAGGACGATGGCACGGTTGTGCTGAACGAGGGTTCGCAAGACATCGGCGGCACGCGTGCGTCGATAGCGATGCAGGCGGCGGAGGTGTTAGGCATATCTGCGGAAGACATCAATCCGCGCGTCCCGGACACTGACGAGATTGGTTACACCGGCACCACGGGCGGGAGCCGCGTGACTTATGCGACGGGGTATGCCGCTTGGGAAGCTGCTACCAAGATGGTTGACGAGCTTCAGTGTCGTGTAGCTGCTCTTTGGGGTATCGATTCTGATGATGTGCAGTTCCAAGACGGTGCGTTCAGCAGCAAGTCCGACCCTGAGTTGGCCATGGGCTTCAAGGAGCTGGCGGGCAAGCTAGGCGACACGGGCGGACCGGTATCGACGACGGCGTCTGTGAATCTGGCGGCGGCTGGTAACGCGTTCGCGGTGCATATCTGCGATCTTGAGATCGATCCGGAGACGGGCAAGACGGACGTCGTGCGCTACTCGACATTCCAAGATGCTGGCACAGCGATACACCCTTCGTACGTCGAGAACCAGATGCAAGGTGGCGCGGCGCAGGGCATAGGCTGGGCACTCAACGAAGAGTACTTCATGCACGACGACGGCTCGATGGCGAACTTCAGCTTCCTTGACTACAGGATGCCGACATCGCTGGACCTGCCGATGATTGACGCTCACATCGTTGAGGTGCCGAATCCGATGCACCCGTTCGGCGTGCGCGGAGTTGGCGAGGTGCCGATTGCACCACCGCTAGGTGCGATACCAAATGCCATTAACGATGCGCTAGGCATCAGGCTGACGACGCACCCGATGAAGCCGGCACGGATCTTGGAGGGACTCGCGGCGAGTAACGGCGGGAATGGACGGGGTTAATTTGGGCGACGCGTGGAGCGACAAGGAGAGGATAGCGCCGCGCCGTTGAGATTCGGCATGAAACGATTGGTCAGCGCCGATAAGTTCATTGGCGTGGCCGTCGTTGTACTGGTCGCCGCGATATCGTGTTCCACGCGAGACGATGTCCCGGATGTAACGACTACGTGGTTCTCAACGACTCCCAGCGCGCCGATCGTGGTTCTGGAAACGGCGGTCGTTCCGAGCACAGATGCCGTTGCGCCAGATTCCGTTGCATTTCCCGATGATGTCGAGGCATGCCCGACCGGCACGATCGTCATCAAGGCCGAGGACTTCATCGAGATTGACCCAGCCAGATACGATTTCGGCTCTAGCTTTCCGTACGAGCTCGTGTACTCTCGGCTGTTCAAGATCAACGCGCAGACTGGAGATGTTGAGCCTGACCTCGCTGTCTCCTACACGGTTTCCGAAGACGGTCGGATTTATAATATCCGGCTTCGCGAGGATGTCGCATACAGCGATGGGTCTCTTCTGGCACCGTCAGACATTCATTTCAGCTTCGCGCGAGCTCTAACGGAACGGCCCGCGACAACTGCCAAGTATGTCCTCGGTGGGATCGTCGGTGCGCAAGACGTGATGAACGGCAGGGCCACAGAGTTGGTAGGCGTGACGATCGTAGATGATTCGACGATTGAGATTAGATTGGATGCTCCAGATTGGGATTTCGCCGCCAAGACCGCTCATCCGGTCGCGTCAATCGTTAGCGAAAAGAACGTCGGCCTTTGGGAATCCGAGTGGACGAGGCGAGGCAAGCATGATATCTCAACGAGTTACCTCGCGGAATTACCAGCCGGTACGGGTCCACTCAGCGTAGCAGAACTTAGAGACTTGGGTAATCACGCGGACTTCACGCCGAACAGCTTCTACTGGAGCGACGCTCCGGGTGTGAGGGTGGTTCAACGAGACCCGAACTATGGGGATGGTCAAGGCCAACGACCAGCCTATGACGAGTTTGACATATTCGAGGTAGGCCGGGGAGTGGCTTTCTCTTTTGATAGGGGATTCCCGAAAACTTACGACGGTGTACCGCTAATCGGTTACGACCTCGTCGTCTCTGAACGCATTCCAGAGGTCGCATTTCTCGCCTTCAATACAGCAATAGAGCCGTTTGACGATGTGCAGTTCAGGCGCGCGTTGCTCGCGGCCGCCGACAATCGCGAGCTCGGATACCTCGTGTCAGCACCGGCACGTCGCGATGTTGCAACGGGTCTGTTATCGCCGAACATGGACGGATTCGTTGCGCGGGACGCGCTAGAGCCAGATAGAGCAACGGCCACAGCGATTGCGGAGACATCACCGTACTCCGATTCGCCGCAATCCTTAAGTGTGTCGTTATGGGTAACTGACTCACTGTCACCGTTTGACATCGACATCATCACGCGGTTTTGGACACGCTGGCTAGGTCTTGATGTGGAAGTCCGCGGGATTAAGGAGACGGATTTTGGTTACACCATCAGCGCGGAACACATTGAGGGTTACGAGGCCAGGTTGGTGTATGGCACTTTACCGATGCGTTTCGTTGAGGTGCAACCGACGCGCAACAGCCCGGAGGAGGTGATCGGCGTGTTCCGCAACCTGTTCGGGGCGAACGCGGTTTCACCCGAGGTTGAGGAGCTAAATTCGATGCTGGATGCTGCCGCCGCTGAATCTGATGTGATCAAACGCACAGAGCTCTATACCGAGATCGAAGAGCACATCCTCGATCGTGCCTTGGCGATACCGATTGCATGGGGAAGTCCGACGAAGTGGGAGGTTGTCAGGGAGTGGATCGATGGCTACCAGCCATCGCCGTACGTTCCTCTGAACCTGAGCGGCGTGACGGTTGACACCACGCATCCTGACTATCCAGCTGATCGCCCCTGTAACTGAGACTGCGTCGCCTCTGCTCGCGGATTGTTCCGAGACGGAGTTTCGGTGATATCCTGATATCCCAACAATCTTTGGTAGCGGCTGGCGGATGTTGGCCGAATTCCTTCCCGCGTTGCGAGGTCATGTTGTATGGCACAGGTATTCCTTCCCTACGAGTTGCGTAGCTACACTGGCGGTAAAGGTCAGATTGAGGTTCCTGGCGAGACGCTTGGGGCGCTGGTTGGCAACTTGGAGTCGGCCTATCCCGGAATTACGGAGCACATCTTAGAAGATGGTCGGTTGAAGCCGGGGCTTGCCGCTGTGGTGGGGCATGTCGCGACGCGTCAGGGTATGTTGCAACCGCTGGAGCCGGACACGGAGGTGCACTTTGTGCCAGCGATCTCTGGCGGATGATGTGCTGAGCAAATCTGGATATCCCAATCATCGGCCGACGTTGGCGTTGATGTGTGAGTCATCCGTGCCATCCGAATCCGCATAACGAACTGACCAGCTGATATGTCCCGCACGATTCTCGTATCTAACCGCCTGCCCGTAACGATACGGCAGGATGCTGCAACAGGGAAGCAGTCTCTGACGCACTCCGTTGGTGGGTTGGTTGCGGCGTTGAAGCCTTTGCAGAATGAGCCGGACACGATGTGGATCGGTTATCCCGGTATCAAGCCGGACGCGGAAACCAACGCTGAGCTTATCGCCAGTGGATTGATGCCTGTTGACCTCGATCCGCAACAGTATTCCGACTACTACGACGGCTACGCGAACGATGCGCTGTGGCCGCTATTCCACTACTTCCCAGCGCGTTGCATTCTGAATCCGCGCCAGTTTGAGAGTTACAGGACGGTCAACAGACAGTTCGCGGATGTGATCGCGCGACATGCTGAGCCTGGAGACACGGTCTGGGTTCACGATTACCACCTGATGCTTCTTCCAGAGATGCTGCGTTCGTTGCGGATGGACCTTGAGATTGGCTTTTTCCTGCACATCCCATTTCCTAGCGCGGAGATGTTCCGCATCCTGCCGCAACGCGTTGAGTTGCTACGCGGTCTGCTTGGCAGTGACTTGATCGGGATGCATACGTGGGACTACTGCGACCACTTCCTGCGTAGCGTCCGACGTGTGCTCGGGTTAGAGTCGCGCCAAGGTGCGGTGCGCGCTGGTGGGCACTCGGTGAGGGTAGAGGCGCACCCGATTGGCGTGGATGTCGGTGCGCTCATGCAGGCTGCGGATTCCGAAGAGTCAGAGCGTTACCTGACGCAGATGAAGCGCGAGGTGGGAGACCGCCAGGTGATACTGGGCGTGGAGCGTCTGGACTACTCAAAGGGCTTGACGCTCAAGCTGGGAGCTATCGAGGCGTTGTTTGAGCGTTCTTCGCGCTGGGCAGAACGCACGCTTTACATACAGTTGGCAGTTCCGACGCGTCCTGACGTGCCGGCGTATCAGGAGCTGCGCGCTGAGGTTGAGCGGCGGGTGAGTGAAATCAACGGACGGTTCGGGCAACCGACGTTCAGCCCGATCAGCTATCTGTATCAGTCGGTCGGCCTGGACGAACTGACGGCGCTGTATCGTCTTGCAGATATCTGCTTCGTCTCTCCTGTGCGGGATGGCCTGAATCTCGTTGCGAAGGAGTATGTTGCGGTCAGGAGCGATGGTGGTGGTGCGTTAGTGCTGTCGGAGTTCGCTGGTGCGGCGAGCGAGATGGGCGAGGCGCTCCGGGTTAACCCTTGGGATGTCCTGGGCACAGCGCGGCAGCTGGAGCGCGGATTGGAGATGAGCTTGGGCGAGCGCAATGAGCGTATGCAACCGATGCGTGCGCGAGTGGCGCAGATGGATGTTCGTAGCTGGTTGCGCCGTTTCACACGGTCGTTGCGGACTCCCGACGAAACCAGCATCGGGAGCCCGCCGCTGGTCATGTCATCGGTGCTCGCGGATTCGCTTGCATCGCCGTTCTCGGATGCGCGCAACGCGCTCATCATGCTTGACTATGACGGCTCTTTGCGCGAGCTGACGCCGCGATTTGAGGACGCGGTGCCAACCAAGGAGATCATTCATCTGCTGACCGAGCTGAGTCGGTTGCCCAACACGTTTGTCGCCATCAATTCTGGGAGGGATAGGCACACCCTGGGCGAGTGGTTTGCGGACTGCCCGATCTACCTCATCGCGGAACATGGTGTGTGCATGCGAAATGCCGACTCTCCGGAGTGGGAGACGCTTGGGATAGTCGACACGACTTGGCAAGAGAACATCGAGACGGTGTTGCTCGATTACACGAACCGCACTCCCGGAGCGCGGATAGAGCGCAAGACATCGGGATTGGTTTGGCACTATCGCGAGGTGGAGGAAGATCTGGGAGAGTGGCAGGCGCTGGAGCTGGTTTCGCTGCTAGAGAACTCACAGCGCAACGAACCTGTTGAGGTCTTGCGCGGGTCCAAGGTCGTAGAAGTGAGGCAGCAGGCATTCACGAAGGCGCGAGCATATGACACGGTGTTGGCGCGATTCGGCCCGTTTGACTTCGTGTTGGTTACAGGGGATGATCGCACTGATGAGGATCTGTTCAGCCACTTGACGAGCGAAGTGCCGGCGGTGCACACCTATACCGTGAAGATCGGCACGGGGGTGTCCGCGGCGCGAACATCGGTGTCATCACCGCGTGCGCTAAGGGAGTTGCTCGCGCGGCTGGTAAAGGACTCGGTGGCGCGGAATGCTGGTAGGCTCGTGAGCTAACTGGTTGGAATGATAAACCTGTGGCCAGGGCGCATTTGGCAATCTAGGTGTTAAGCCGTTAGCATTACTCGTCGGGTTCCTTAATGGTGTCTGCTACCTTTTCGGCGGACATGCTGGATACCTTGCGATTTAGCTCTATATGCAGGATCGGAGTGCAAGAGCGCCTAGGCCGTTGATGCTCTGTATCTTCAAGCATTAAGGTCTTGCGTGTTGTGCTGTATGGCTGTCTTCTTGACTCCGGTAACGGTGGGTTCGGCGCACCACTGGTTGCGGAGTATCGCCAATTGCTCAACCGATTGGTCGTCGAGTCCCAGAACCTCAGTTAGAATACGGCGGTCGAGCTCTTGGCGTACTGGGTCACGATAGGCCTCGTTCGCAGGTAGCAAGACCTTGTCTTGCAGGTCATCGAATATCTTGACCGCCGCGGAGACGCGGGGGGGGGGGGGGGGACGCGCACATCTAATACCGAAACGCTTGGGATTGCGGTGGGCGATGACTGCCCACGTCCGCCTTGAGTCCGGTTGCTCTCAAGCCAGTAGACTGCCATGCCTAGCGTGCTGTTTAGCCACACACACAACGCTTTTTCGTGGTCGACGCTCTCAGCTTTGACAGTGGGCCATGCCCGTCCGCCGAGAGATCTTCTCGCCGTGAATCCGGCGACGGTCGAGTTGCCATTAAAGCTCATTATGACGTTGATGTGCAGATGCGTAGCACTACGCCATATTTGTGCGGCTTTATCATTCCATCCCTCTTTGACCACGCCATGACTATCCGGCCGAGTAAGCATTGTGTCCTGCAGGAACAATTCTCGCTTCTTACCAATGGGAGCGTGATTCCAAAGCATCGGGTATTCGTCCGAATTGCTTGCACCACTGACCTTACTGAATGGACCACGGTCGGGCCCGGTGATGTCTCTGGCGATCGGGCCAACACGCCCGATCTGGCCAAGGCTGCACATGGGGATCGTAATGGTCTCGGCTCGTTGGGGCAGGTTGAGCTCGCCTCTGGCGAGTTGCCGGATTCGAGCGGCTAATTTCGGATCCCGAAGACAGACAGACGTCCACTTCTTTAGGGGATGGATCGTCTCCAAGCTGACAAACCCTACCACCTCGTCGCCGATGCGTATGTACTCGTGGGCACCGATACGGGTGGTCCGCTGGATCGCGTCCTTGATCGACCGTGCAGTTTCCTGCGCCTCGATCTGAGTGGCCGGTCGCGCGCGGAGGTTTACGAAATGGGCAGACTTACGCTGAGTTGCGGACCCGCTGGTCCTGGTTGCGAAGAGAATGCAATCCGCGTAGTTGCTGTCAGCGGAGAAGGCAGAGTCCGCTTGTTCCGGTTGCGCTATCGACACGATCACGATTTGGTCATATTGTCCGTAGACTAAACGACGGAGACGTTGCCAGCTGTAGGCCTGCCTGTTGGCAACGTCGTAGCTACCTCCCATCATGGCGGATGTCGGCAGTATTAAGGCGATACGCCCTCCTGACTTGACCATGTTGTCTGCGATCGCTGTGAACGTGGTGCCAAGTCCTGCGTTGCCGTCGCTGATCGTGTTCCGACCCAGCATGAGCTCCATCTGCTTCATGGCTTTCTGCTCGGCCCGGGACGTTCCGAAAGCGGCAAACGCGGGGTTCTTGTGGTCCTTTACATGGTCATCCGCGTTGAATGGCGAACTCTTGGTGGGGCTCGTGAACGGTGGATTCATGATTACTAGGTCTTGACTCATGGGAGCCATTTCGACCTCAATAGTGCTACGCTCGCCTCTGGGTCCAAGTGCCATCTGCTCATTGATGGGGAGCACGATCTGTCGCTTGGATGACTTCATGTCAAGTAGCACAAGCGACCCGATGTCGACGATGATGCGTCCCTTCCCATCTCGTTCCAAAACTGGTATTCCGTCGGCATCCTTGATGACCTCACCACGTCTGTCCCTGCGTTTCACACCGCCGAACCCGAAGAGGATGTGGCGCGTCCCCTCGTAAGCAGTGCTTGGTGCAACCGAAGACAGCAGAGACGACGATAGGTGAACCGCCGCCGGCATGATGTCGCAAGCCGTCAGCGAATGCTCCATCATGTATGAGTGCAAACGATCGGGGTTCCCGCCGTGCGCCCTGTACTGGTCGCGGACCCTCTGGTAGGCCGCGAGCAATAGCCCACCTGTGCCGCACGCATAGTCCGCTATGCGATAGTTGCGGACTCTATCCGGATTGCTCCAGTCGATGTCATCGTGCACTCCGAGATGAGCGACTAGAACCGTACTCTCAGGCCGGGTGTAGTAAGTCTTCAGCGTCTTCCTGTCGGCGATCAGCCGCTGGAACACGATGCCCGCGATGTCGTTCTGACGCATCGCAGCCTGGATGTAGTTCGCCGCGTCGATCATGCCAGGCAACATTTCCGACACGGCTTCAGTCGGCAGTTCCAGTAGCAGCTCCCTCGCGATATGAAATATCGGCCAGTAGTTGATGGCGAGTATCCGCTTCCACTCGTCCGCCACGAGCGACTTGCTCAACTCACCTCGCCCCTTGAGATCGCGGACAGTCGCAAGGTCATTAATGTCGTCATGGTGATTCGACAGGTTCTGTTGGTAGGCGCAGGCGTTGATGAGCATGGTGGCGCACATCTTGGCGGTCTGCAACCGCGCATCAGCATCGGCTTTCTCCTGTCTTATCCCCGTTTGCGTGTTGGGAATATCGACTGAGGCGGGCCATGGTTGCCTGAGCTTTTCGCCCAGCTTCGCCCCGAAGGCCGTGCGCTCAGAATGTCGGATCAGTATCGTTGCGGCTTCATTCGCTCCACGTGTCAGCGTGTCAGCAGCTCGAGCGACGATGTCCTCGGGAATGGATGCGGGCTTGACGAAGTTCACCAGGTCTCGCATATCGCCGCGAAGGAAACCGCTTTGTGGGAAGCGTGAGTAATATTCCGGTTTCCCGCGGTACACCGCGAACTCGAGGTTCACCCCGATCTGAAGCATGGTCTCTGCCTCGCCCCCAGTTTCGCATTCCCGCAACTCACCTGGGGAGCGAAGTGCGAAGACTACCGACACCAACCCGCCCTTACCGCCTTGATGTTCTTCCAGTATGAGTCCAAGTCTGCTCAAGCAGTCCTGCTCGAGAGTTGAACCGGGCGCGTACTCGTTCTCGATTATGACCGGGGGCGCGTCGCCGCGTCGTATCACGATGTCGGGTTTCGCGAGCTTGTGATCCAGTAGGACCCCCTTGGCTTCCTCACGCACATGCCAGCCTATGTCCGTGGTCAGATGGCGGATCAGACCGGCTATCCGCCCGTTGAGCTGCGCTTCGTCGAAGGGCATGTGTCTACTCCCAGTTCTTGATCAACGCTGGTTGGCGTGATGCTTAGGTCTGATGACGCCGGCGTATGGCAACCTGTTGGCGAACGCGCTGATGACGGTGACGCGCAGTTGCTCCGACATGTGCAACGTTATGCCTGCCCGTGGCCTCGGCGACATAGCGATACATCTGCTTGAAGCTGAAGTGGCGTAACACTCCGAGGTTGGCGCGCTTGAGCATCGCCAAGAACGACTCGATCCCGTTCGTGTGCGCCATGCCTCTCACATATTTCCCGATGCTGTGCTTTTGCTCTGATGTGGTCGGTTGAATCGGTCGTCGGACGGTGCCTCGTCGGTGGAGACTACTGTAGCCAGTTCTGTCCACGCGTGCACGGAGTCTGTCAGCGTGCGCGCATCCGTGCGATGTATCGCCTCGGCCCGCCACCGTGTTCGTCTCACGGTCTCTGACGCCTACTACTCGCTCGTGCCCGCAACGGGTTGGGCGGTGGATGTAGTCTTTCGGTGTTTTGAGCGTCGTTTCGTCATCCACTCCGTGATAACAGGCTGAGTCCACGATGACAAGAGTCAGGGGTTGACAATCGCTTAATCAGCCGAATCGACCCGCAGTGGCCACAGGTACACCGTTTCCTAACCGATCCTGTTTTCGGTTAGCTCGAGTTCGCCGTCTTGCATGGTGTAGATCTGGTCTGCCATGTCTAGCAGGGTGTGATCGTGCGTCGTGGCGACGACAGACATTCCCTGATCGGTGACCATTTGGCGGAAGAGTCCGAAAATCGCTTGTGCGTTGGTTGAGTCGAGTTCTCCGGTCGGTTCGTCTGCGAGGACTATGTCTGGCTCCATGGCTACGGCGCGAGCTATAGAAACGCGTTGCTGCTCCCCGCCGGAGAGCTCAAATGGACGGTGGCGTGCGCGACGGTTTAGTCCGACCATCTCTAGCGATTCCTGCGTGCGCCGCCTACGGTCGCTTGAAGATAGTCCTGCGATACGCATTGGGAGCTCGACATTCTCGTATGCGGAGAGCAGTGGTAGCAGGGCGAAGGACTGGAAGACGACTCCGATGCGATGGCGGCGGAGCTGGATGAAGTCCTTCTCTTTGAACTTCGCCATGTCGCGTCCTTCAAAGAGGACCTGACCTGCGGTTGGATGATCGAGTCCCGCCAAGAGATTCAACAGTGTTGTCTTTCCTGATCCTGACCTTCCGACCAAGGCGATGAAACGTCCCGGATAGACGTTGAAGGTCATCTTCTTGACGGCGGTTACCGTCTCTCCGGAGAGCTGGAAGGTCCTGGAGATGTCGATCGCTTGTATTGTCGGTTTGCTATTCGTCTGATTCAAGCGTCACCCTCCCTCTGTTGATTGCCACACGAACTCGCCGCTGGATTTGCAACTCGTCCAACATGTCGCGCGGTATCTGCACATTGCCTGCCGAGTCAACAATGAGGAACTCCTCGGTATCGGTGGCCTGACCGCCGACTCGCCTTTCGAAAGAGATCTTGCGTGTTGTCTCGGTGCTGGTGCGTCCGTCTCGGATCGTGATCGCGCGCCCTACGCTGGTGGCGACGGCGGGATCGTGTGTCACGATGACGATCGTGGTGCTCAGCTCGTGATTGACTTCGTTGAATAGGTCTAGTATCTCCTGCCCTGTCAGGTCATCGAGCTCGCCGGTCGGCTCGTCTGCGAGCAACAGCGGTGGGTCGTTTGCGAGGCTAACTGCGATGGCGACGCGCTGCTGTTCGCCGCCGGATAGTTGCGCGGGCTTGTGTTCGAGCCGATGGTCGAGGCCAACCATGCCGAGCAGCTTCTCTGCGCGCGCCCGGCGTTCGCCAGCCGAAACGCCTGTCAACACCATGGGTAGCTCGACGTTCTCAGCGGCGCTGAGATATGGGAAGAGATTGCGAGAGGTTTCCTGCCAGATGAATCCGACTTCGTGTCGGCGGTAGTTGACGACTTCCCTTCCTGTCATGTTGAGCAGGTCGTATTGCCCGACGCGTGCGGTACCGGCGGACGGTGCGTCGTAACCTGCCAAGATGTTCAACAGCGTTGACTTGCCAGATCCTGATGCGCCGACGATGGCAATCACCTCTCCCGGGAAGACGTTGAGCTCCAATCCGCGTAGGGCGACGACCTCAAGTCCCGCTGCTTTGTAGATCTTGAACAGCCCGCTACAGACGATGTATGGGGTCATGTCGGCGTTGTGATTAGTTGAAGTATCTTGGTTTGTCATAACTGCAACCTGTCTTGCGTAAACAAGGATATCGCGTCATTAGGCTTCGCCCATCCTCATGACGCGATGAATGGCCATGCGATAGACCTGGATCAATCCGATAATCACCAGTAGCCCGAAGACGACGGCCAGTAGACCGAATGTGGTTAGGAACCCAGTCCAAGCGATTTCCAGTGTCATCGGTGGGACCACGGTTGCCTCTTGACCTGAGCTGGCGAGATACGGCATAATCGTGTCGCCGAGTCGTGTTCCCATGAATATGCCCAATGCGATTGCGACACCTATAACAATGGCCTGTTCCAGTAGGACGAGCAGCATGAGCTGGCGCATGGAGAGTCCGATGGTACGTAGCAACGCGAACTCTTGCAATTTGTTGCGGAACGACACTCGGGTGTGCACTAGGAATCCGACAGCAGTCACCACGAGTACGGTTACGAATGCGACACCGAGCAGGGCGCGCCATCCTTCAGAGACGAGCGGGTCAACGCTGACGTCGGATAGCAACCGCAGTCGGTCCACGACTGCGCCGGAACGCAATCCGAGCCGATTGAGCGATGAGTTGACTCGCCCGGTGGCGGCGTAGCTGACCGACGTTGTGCCGACCTCGTCGAGCAACGTTTCCAGGTCAGCAGGCGATGGGATACCGGTTTCCGTTGAGACCCAGATCTCGTTCGGACGGCGCTCGTTTGATATGCGGCGGCTGTTGATGAGACTCTCGGCATAGTCGCGGTCCATGATGGCAAAGCGCGATGTATCTGGATTTAGCGTCGGGAAGTAGTCGATGACTCCGACTATCTCTAGATCGATGCGCTCATTCTCGATATTCACTCCGACGGTTTCGCCGACTTCAGCTGCGAAGTCATCTAACAATGACGGGCTCACCAAGACTGGCGAGTGCGATAATCCTGAGCCGTACGTGATGCCTCTGAATTGCCCAGGGTTTCCCTCTGTCCAGCGGAAGCGTGCCAAGCCGGGATTCTCGGATTCCCAGGCTCCTAGTGGTGACGGTTCGAGTGCGTCGGCGAACGACTCGGTTGTGGGACGCATCACAGTCCATCTTTCTTCCGGTGCGGAGTTGAAATCTTCGATGATTCGCATGTCGGTAACGATGTTGAGGTGGACAGCGATGTCGTCGATGTCTATTGCGCCGCTAGGCATCGCGCCGTCGAATGTTGTGACTCCTATGGAATGTAACCTGAACGGGCGTTCGGGTTGCAACGGTCGATTGCGTCCGAAAGCTATAGGTTGCAGGCTGACACCTATGCGACACCATGTCGGGATTGGGTACTGCGCGGTCTCCGGGTCGGCGAATCGTAGGTTGCAGTCCCAGCCTTGTCTGTTGGGAGTATCGGGTAACAGGGTGCCGAGTCCGACGGAGTAGAAGCGTCCATTCTTGTCGCTGATGCGCGCGACCAATGCGACGTTCTGCATGGAGACGAGGGGCTTGATGCGTGCGGATATCCAACGCGACTGCTCCGGCAGGAGCAGGCCAGGTTCAAAGCCAGTCTTAATCTGGTGCAGTTGATCGGCATATGATGCAGGTGCGAAGTCGTCGCGGTACCAAGCGACGTCCGAGATAGCGTCGAGGTCGGCGGCGAAGAGCGTGAACTGGTCCGCGCTGAAACCGGATATCAGCGACCCGCGAAGTCTGTAGATCGATGTTGCCGTTTCGACTCCGTTGAGTTCGGACATCAAGGTATCTACATCTACAGACCTTCCACCAGCGCGGGTTGACACGCTGGTAACCCTGATGTCTGCGCCGGTGCTGTACAACACTTGCTCTCTGGCACTGCGTTCGAGCGTTGCGGCGAAGCTGGCAGCGAAGACACCGAGTCCGGCGGTGAGTATCAGCAACAGCGATATGCGTGAGTAGTGCGATGGGTTGCGTGCCATCTGCCAGATGCCTAGTACGACGGCGGGTGGCGTGACCTTTGAGACCCAACGGCTTGCCAACACGCGTGCTAGCAGCTCCATGGCTAGCGGGAACAACCGTAGCAGGACGATTCCGGCGGCGACTAGGAATACGGCTGGCACGGCAAGGATGACCTGATTGACGACGTTTTCGCCGAATAGATTTGTAGCGACGAACGAGCCTTGCCGAGTGAGTTGCCAGAACATGAACATGACCAGGGCGAGGAATCCCAAGTCGATGTAGTACCGCTGAATGAATGCGAGTCGTTGCGGTCGTGCTCTTCCGGCGCGTTCAGCCAGCACGTTGCGACGGGTAGCGCGGATGGCAGGCACCAGCAATGCGACGAGCACCATGACGGCGGCGAGTACGGCCATGAGGAAGACGTTGGTGGTGAAGTTGACAGGCATCGGCTCTCCGCCGGTCAGCTGGTCGTAGAACGGTATGGTGCCGATGAGTGACACGCCGCCCATTGCCAACACCGGTCCGAGCGTCACTGCGAAAGTTGCGAGAATCACCGCTTCCACCAGGAACATTGCGAAGAGCTGCCTTGATGTTGAGCCGCGGCTCCGCAGTAATGCCATGTCTGACGACTGCGCGTCGATTAGCAGGCCTGCTAGCGTCGATGTGTAGTAGACGACGACCAGCACGATGAGTATCAGCACGATGAACATCGGCAGGCGGTTGAAGAATAGCTCGACCTCAAACCGAAGCAGAGTCGAATCAAGTTCGGTGTCCATCACGAATCCGTCGACGACTGACCGGAGTTCGTTTTCTGTCAGTTCCAGCGTGGTGCGGATGTTGGTCGTGTCGGTTGCGTGGATCAACTCCGGGGCGATGTCGAAGAACCATGCATGTTCTGACCCCATGTTCGGGAAGTACAGGGCGAGCGCGTCTGATATCGTCGCCGGCGGGAACACGAACTGTGCGATGGTGAGGGTGCTGCTGCGGTTGCCGAACGCCTGATCATGGATGCGCCAATCGACCGAGTCGGCGTTACGGCGTTGGTAGATGCCGGTCAGTTTGATGTTCACCGATTGCCGTGGCTCGTCCCAATGTGGCCGCGCAGGGACTATGTCGCCGACCTGGACGCCGAACGCCTCGGCCGACGGCCTGTCGAGCATTGCTTCTACGGTGAGTTCTGAGCCGCCGGCGTAACGGACGGGATTTGGACGTGTACCTTCTACGATCTCCGTGTAGGTGGTTTCGTCTGCGACGGTCATGCACTGGATTCGCCGACAGTCGCACTCAATGAACTCGTTGCCATCCTCATCGACGTAGTCTGGCTCTGCGACCGTGGGACGGCACGGACAGTCGCTCGAAGGCACTAGCTCTGGCGGTTCGTCAACGAAGAATGTCCATGTTCGCTTGGAAGTTGAGACGCGGTTAGTGAATTTCGAGATTCGGCTGATGACCTTTTCCTGCATCACCGCCGCGACTTCGGCATCCGCTTCGCGCGTCGATGGGACCTTGTCGACTTCCATCAAGATGTCCAAGTCCGCGGGCGCTTGGTCTGCCAGCTCTTTCTGCAAAGCGATGTCGCGCAGAGACTCGAAGTAGACGACCGATGCTGCCATAATGGTGCCGGCGAGCGTGGAGCCGATTATGACGGCCGTCAGCAGTCGCCAGTTGGCTAGCGTCCGCTTCAGGATCAGGCCGATAGCGTTGCGAGTCACGGTCGCTTTACTCCATGCGACACGGTTACATCGCGCCTTGAAGAGCGATGAGCTCTGCTCTGGCCTGCGAGGGTTGCCGGTTCCATCTCAATGTTCTGCCACATTGACTTAGTTGCCCGTTCGAGTTAGGGAGTGGATCGGAAGGCGGCGGTAGTCGATGATGATGTTGATGATCGCCACGATCACGACGGTGCCGACCAAAGCCGCGAGGAATCCGATAGGGATCCAGTTGGTGTCCAGCACAAATGGTGGCAGGAGTCGTCCGCCGGTCTGTGTAAAGGTCATGCTATTTACGGCGATTCGACTGATGTACAGCCCGCTTCCAACGCCGACCGCGATCCCGACCAGCGCGACCAACAGGTGTTCAATGATTATCAACCGTGCGAAGGCCCTGGCGGGCATGCCCATGCTCTGTAGGTACGCCGACTCGCGGCGGGTACGGAATGCGTGTGCGACCAGGTAGGTGAAGTAACCGAATCCGGCGGCGATTCCAGCCATAACGATTGCGACGCCGCTCATACCGCGCCAACCAGCTACGACGATGGGGTCGACTGCTGAGTCTTGTAGCAACGCAGCCCGATCAGTTGCCGTGGTTAAACCAACGACTTCGCGCACATCTTCTAGCACCTCTGGGTTCGCATCGGCATCTACGCTGATGAACAGCTCTGTAGCATTGCGGATCGACAGTCCGCGTAGCTCGAGGAAGGCGAGAGTAGAGTCGACGTTTGCGACGAGGAATGGCCGACGTCCGGGGTCCAGCGTTGGGAAGTATCGCACAGCTCCAACTATCTCTATTGGCACGAATCCACCGCTGGCGCGGATTATCATCTGGGATCCGATTTCCACTAGGTTCTCGGCTATGAACCCTTCGCTTGCCAGAACGGGCAGGGGTCGACCGGTTGCAGTTCTGTAAACTCCTCGCACGCCTTGATCATTGCCGTAAGACATATCGACACGTCCAATACCGGTACCTGCGCCCACACCGTTCGCTAGGGTGAGTCCGCTAGGTTCTTGCTCGACGGCGAACTGAACATCTAATCCGTTGGAAGTTGGCATTCCGACCCATTCGCTAGGTCCGTCGAAGTCTTCCAACAGTGTTTGTTTTCCATCCGCTGTTTCCGCGAAGAGGTCGTCGAGGTACACGGTAGTTGGCGTTGATCCGTCGTTCCCGGCTTGCGAGAACGTCTGCACTGAGACCAGCTCTACAGGGTCTACAAACGGGTTGGCAATTTCTGCGGTCTGCTCGGACCAATCGGCCGCTACTTGTCCCAAAGTGATAGTCCGTGTACGATCTCGGGCATCTTTGAGCACGTACCAGAGGAAGTGGTTTTCCACTCTGGGGTCTGATCTAGCGAGAGCACCGACTTTAACGGTTCCTACTGGGAGGTGTATCGGTTCGGGCTTGACTTTGACAGCGAGGTCTTCGACCATGTCCGCGATGTCGCCGTCGGCGAAATCTTCCCTGAACCATGCGGCTTGAGTGAAGTCAGTTTCGTCAACTGCCAGCAGGTCAAAGGGATTTCCCAAGTCGGTGGTGCCGGCTTGCCCGGTAGCGCGGAATGCTCTAGCGACATTCAGCACGCCTGGCACTCCTCGTACATCTTCCACCATCTCGTTTGTGATCGGGTTGCGCGGTACGAGCCTAAGGTCAGACCCCGTGAAGTAGAAAATCTGCTCGTTGTTGCTACGTGAAAGCGTCGATGCGAGCGTGCCGGACACAACGCCCGAGCCAGTTACCAGTATCAGCAGAAGCACCGGCCAGGCGTACCAATAAGGGGATCGACGCAACCTGTGCAATCCCACCGAGACATCGGCGGCTGTGATCCAACCGCCAACTATGCCTACCACATGCGCCAGGATCGGGAAGATGCGAAGGAACAGCAACGCTACTACTAGCATGAATATGGCAGGAGATAGCAGCTGCGTTACATCAACGGTCTGCTCGCCCTGTCTGGTTTCCGCGACGATAGATCCTCTGGATGTCAGCTCCCACCACACGAGGCCGCCGATCACGAGGAATACGACGTCGAGGTAGTATCGTTGGAAGAACGGAGGTCTGTCAGGCCGTGCTTCGGATTGGCGTTGGTCGATAATGCCGCGTCGCGCCGCGAGTACGGCGGGTAGCAGTAGCACTGCGAGCACACCGGTACCTGCTGCCAGCGACCACAGCCAGGCCTGCCATGTGACTTCAACGCGCATTAACCCGCCGCTAGTGATCGGTTCGTACATCGGGAGCAGACCCAGCAGCGCGATTACTGCCATGGCGATGAGAGGTCCAGTGGCGGCAGGGACCCCGGAGATAAACGCGCTCTCCCAACCGTAGGTAGATGCGACTTGCAGGACGTTGACGCCCCTGCTACTGAGCATCGAGTTCTCGTTCGCACGGCGACGCGCGATGATGCCGGCGACCATGAAGAGGTAGTACGCGATGGAAGCGAGAGCGAGTCCTGCTAGCAGTAACATCGGGATCCTCGCAAACAGCATCCTGCGCTGCAAGGATGCCAACCTTGACTGCATGGCGGACAGGGTGATACCGCGCTGAATATCGAGTGTTATCTGCTGCTCGAAGCTGTCTAGTCGCTCAATCGCTTCTCCGAGAGGGATTCCCTCGAAGTATCCACGGTCGACGTAGATGTTCCAGTAGTAGTTGGCGGGTAACCCGGCGTTCGACTGCGAGATTGCACCGAGCATCGTGGAACGGTCTACGAGCATGGCGAGTGGCAGCGCCTGGCCCTCTGCTAGCGGGTTTGGTTCGAATAGCACGCCAGACATGGCGTACCAGTACTGGTCCCGTGGATCGACTACTGCGAATATTCCGGTCACCGTCGCGCGCGTCAACCCGATGCCGCGGTCTTCTGGGACTGTTTCGACGATGTCGCCGGGTGATAGGTTGTGGTACGCAGCTCTACTCGCGACTACAGCTGCCTCAACAACGGGGAAACCGTCGACAATCTCGATTCGCCCTGATGGTGGCCTACCCTCTACATAAACGATACGTTGACTTACATCGGACGCTGACACATAGAACGCCCTGGACGCGAATACGTCTCGGCGTATGAATTCCCCCGGTCTTCCCCAGAACGCTGAGCGCGTCCTGATGATCTCCGACCGTCCTAAAGCCGCACCGCTGATGTGTGCTTCCTCTGCTGCTAACACCTCGCGTTGGGCTTCGTTCGCTGACTGCCTGTCTAGCGGTACCCAAGACGAGCTTACCTGTATGTTCCTGTAAGTCGCGCCTACCGACTGCATAGCGTCTCTGACGCCTGCGTGTTCGAGCGTGCGTAGGTAAATCGGCGCGCCTGCTACGACCGTCGCTGTGATCAACGCTCCGATGAATGCGCCGATCAGCAGACGGCTCTCACCGGCAACGCGGCGATATGTCAACCGAAATAAGTTCAGGGCGTTGAGCTACTTGATGGAAGCGACGGATGTGGCATGTGGCACCCAGACGCGTCTAGCACGATGGCGCATTGCTTCGAGGCACGGTACCGGTAATCAAGAATATCGCGCGTTGAGAAGGCGGCTAGTACGCATACGAATCCATCGATGACTTGGTTGTCAAGGAGTTGTCAAGAACATGGCAGGTAAACCCGATATAATCGTTACGAACGAGTGCGTTAACGATGCGAGCGCATGTAACTTCAATGTTGGGATTCGGAACTCGACAGAAAGCGGCAGCAGCCCTCGGCGCGGCGATTCTGGCGATCGTCGCGTTATTGGCGGTCGTCACTCTTCGTCCATCGGCCGATACTGTCGAGACGGGATTGCGAAGTGAAGTTGGGCCGGTGCCATCGATCGAGTCCGCGTCTCTCTCAATTCCCGATATCGTTGAAGCTGTAGAGCCGTCGATTGTGAGGGTGAAGGCTCGTTACGCCGATAGCGATGGGTCTGCCTCTGGACTCGTTTACAGTGCTGACGGGCACATTTTGACGAACTGGCACGCGGTCGATGGCGCTTCGCAGATTGATGTTGAACTGTACGACCGCGGCGAGCTGCCGGCGACGTTGGTGCGTGAGGACCCTCGGTACGACATGGCAATACTGCGAGTTGACGCGAATGGTTTACACGCCGCCGAATTCGGTGATTCCGATCAGTTGAGAGTAGGCGAGGACGTTGTTTCTATTGGCCATTCGTTGGGTTTCGGTGGTGGTCCGAGTGTCAGTCGCGGCATTATCGGCGGTTTGGATAGGACAGTTGCAGACAATGACGGTAAGTTGTTGACGCACCTGATCCAAACGGATGCGGCGATAGACCAGGGTAGCAGCGGTGGTGCATTGGTCGATTCTGAGGGTAAGGTCATCGGCATCAACATCGGACTGTCAACGGCTGGTCAGGGTGCGAATTTCGCGCTGGCGGCGAACAGAGCGGTCGAATCGGCAGACGAGCTGGTGCATCTGGGCAAGAGGCCGCCGCCAGGCTATTTAGGCGTGGGAGGCATTGATGTGACCCCGACGCTGGCGCGACTGTTGCAACTGCCAGTCCAGGCGGGATTCGGCGTTCGTTACGTTGACCCGGATTCTCCCGCTGCAACGGCCGAACTCATGGTTGACGACATCATTGTGGGCATTGATAACACTGTGATTCGTAGTCAACGCGACTTCACCGAGTTTTTGAAGACTCATCCAGAAGGCGCAGATGTCGTGGTCACGGCAGTTCGTCCTGATTCTGCTGGCGGAACGACGCTTGAGATTACGGTCACTTTGGCATCGCCCGGGGCGTAGCCTAGCCAGTGAAATCGGATCGGCGCGCGTGGGTTCATGTCAACCCTGCTAAACTGATCGCGTGAATCGGCGACACTAAATGGCGAAGGAAGGCACGCGTATGACACGGGAATCAGAGTTGGCAGGCAAGGTGGCGATAGTCACCGGTGCGGGACGTTTGCGCGGAATCGGCCGCGCTACGGCGAACGTGTTAGCACGCATGGGTGCAGATGTCGTGGTTACAGGGACAGGTCGCGATCCTGCGACGTTCCCGCCTGACGAGAAGGAAGTAGATTGGCGCGACATTGAGTCGACTGCATCGGAAGTGCGCGAGCACGGTGTCAAGGCTTTGACGGTAGTCATGGATGTTACGAAGTCGGATGAAGTAAAGGCACTTGTGGATCGGACAGTGTCGGAGCTGGGAAGCGTTGACATTCTGATCAACAACGCGGCTGCGCCATACGGCGAGGACAGGGTGCCAGTCGTAGATGTAGAGGAATCGGTGTTTCGGCGAGTCCTTGATGTCAAGGTGGTAGGCACGTTCCTGTGTGCGCAGGCGGTTGCGTGTCAGATGGTTGCTCAAGGCACCGGCGGTGCGATTGTGAACATCTCGTCAACTGCTGGCAAGCGTGGCAGTGCGCGCATGGCGGCGTACAACGCTGCCAACTTCGCTGTGGACGGTTTCACTCAGGCGTTGGCGAAAGAGCTGGCGGAACACAAGATAACGGTTAACTCGGTCTGCCCGGGAATGACGGAGACATCGCGGCTTGACCCACTAGGTCGTGGTGACACGTGGTGGGGGCGGGCCGCGCAGATACCTATCGGCCGGCCTGCCGAAGATTGGGAAGTCGGCGAGCTGTGCGGGTTCCTCTGTAGCTCACGCGCCGCTTACATCACAGGGCAAGGTATCAACATCAACGGCGGTGCTTTGACAGAGCGCTAAGCGGCAATCTATTCGGTCGGGCCTGTCGTCATCGCGACACCACGTGTCTGGACGACTCAGTATGGACCACCGCAGACTGGCATAATTCAAGGCTAACCCACGCCTATGGAGTCCAGGAATCCGCGTAGCTTGCGGCTACGGGTTGGGTGTCTCAGTTTGCGGATGGCGCGTGCTTCGATCTGGCGCACCCGTTCGCGTGTAACGCCGAAGTAGCTGCCGACCTCGTCCAGAGTCCGAGGTGCGCCATCTGTAATGCCAAAGCGCATGGCGATTACTTGGCGCTCCTTGACTTCGAGTGTTGACAATACTGTGTTGACGCTGTCGCGCATCATGGTCTTAGTCGCCGACTCTAAAGGGCTGTCCTCTCTGGTCTCGGGGATGAAATCGCCGACCGTCGCGTCCTCTTCTTCTCCCACGGGTGTTTCCAGCGAGATTGGCATCAACGCGACACGCTGGATCCTTCGAACGTTTGACGGCGAGGTCGATAGCTCGATGGCCAACTCGTCCGGGGTTGGCTCGCGTCCGTATTCCTGTAGGAAGCGTCGGGTGATGCGCATGATGCGGTTGATCGACTCGACTAGGTGCACGGGAATGCGAATCGTGCGCGCTTGGTCTGCCACTGCCCTGGTGATAGCCTGTCGTATCCACCAGGTGGCATAGGTGGAAAACTTGAAACCGCGTCGGTACTCAAACTTGCCGATGGCGCGAATCAGTCCGATGTTACCTTCTTGCACCAAATCCAACAGCGTTATGCCGCGGCCGATGTACTTCTTAGCCACCGATACGACCAATCGCAGGTTTGCGCGTGTCAGATGTTCCTCTGCATTCTCGGACAGTCGCTTGACTTTGTCGAAGTGCGCGTCCGAGAGATTCTCATAGAGCGTGAGATCGGCGACGGTGCGGCCTTCGTGTAGCACAGTAGCCAATTGCACCAGCGTCGGGTCGCAGTCCAATGCGTCCAAGCACTCTGGGAACACGAGGTGCGAAAGCAGAGACAAAGATCGCAACCCCTCGATGACTGCATCCGCTTCCATTCCCGTGCGTGCGGCTAGGTCGCGTACTACATCATCTTGGTACGGGTCGTCCAAGGTGATTCGTATTCGCTTTAGGTGCATCAGCCAACGCACCGTCTCATCTTCGACAGTTTGGTCGAACCACTCCTTTATGGCAGCAATAACTTGAACATGGGCGCGATCGTCAAATGGGTCGGCAACGGCGGCATCAATCGCACGGCCGGCGGCGTTCCATCGTCGTTTGAGTTCGGAACGATACCGTTGCCCATGCTCATCCATCCCTAACCTATGTGCCAACGAATCGATCTGGGCGTTAGAAGGGGGATGCGCGAGTGCTTCTAACATGTAGCTGTTGGGATTGTGTAACAGATCGGTCAATTGCACCTGAGCAGACGCGTGCGCCACTTCCACGAGAGTTTCCGCGACGGCGGAGCGGCACCGCAGGCGGCGCGCGACGGCCGAGGACTCCGCGTTTCGCAAGCCTTGCTGGAATTTGCGGCTCGTCAGCGTCTTGATCGCGCTCTGCGAGTTGCGACCGAAATCTGTGATCGTCGCGATGGCGATTTCTTGGGAGCAACCAAGAGACGTTTGCACTGTCTGGACGGCATCAGGATTGTAAGGGGAACGCAACGCGGCCACGATGCACCGGTCAGATAGCAGCGCGGACAGCGTAATGTCTGGCCTTAATGCCTTCCTGATGCGTTGTAACCTTCGCGCAGTTTCTAGGGATGTACCGAGCGCGCGCCGAAACTCGTCGGTTCCGGACGTACACATAGCCTCATCGAGATCGCGTCTGCCCTCGGGATCAGTTGCCGTTGCCAAGATTGCGTCTGGCAGTGCGGTGAGATCATTCATCACAGCGACCGCTGTTTCGCCGATGTCGCGGCCAGGGCGTGCGGTTTGTCGCGGTTCTCGCAGGTAGCGCGCTACAGATCGGATGTGGGAAGGGAGATAAGGATTGGCTAGGGCTGGTGCGATCTGTGCGAATATGTCTGTAACACCGCCGCAGTGGTGGGTTGCGATTTCAAAGAGAGCCTGCGCCAGCTTGGAGTTGTCTGTGATACCTTGCAACGATGCGATGACGATGTCTGTAGCGGTTGGACTTTCGCCGAGACGTTCGGCCAACTCGTTTCGGATTTCTTGAAGTTTTGCGTTGACTTCGTATCGTCGTGCCAATAACCGCTCTTGGTTGGCCGTCAGGAGGTCGACCAGCCCGATCTCGCGCAAGTAGACGCGTGTGGGGTCTTCTGCGCCATCTGCGCTATCGCTCAACTCGGCCAGAGCGGCGGCATCAGCGGCATCTGTTGGCACCGCGCCCAGTTCATCAGTCTGGTCCGATCCATCGAACGGCACCGGGCCGGGTTGCGACGCGATGAGTTGCAACGCTACGCTGTCTGTACTGCCTGCGGTGCCCGCATCGCTCTCCGATTCGTCGTGCCCCTCTAAACCAAACGTTAGCGTCTCTCCACGATTATCTGCGCCTCCTTCTTCGTCAATCTCGATGTACTCGGACGAATCTGCGCGCGATGTAGCGTCTTCAGGCTCTAGGACTCCAGCACCACTGGAGCCAAGTCCGTTTGATCGATGTAGTCCGTCATTCGCCATGTCGCTATCGCCGTCCGAATGTGTGTGATGCTTTAAGACGCTGCTAACTCTGACAGCTGCCGATTGTTGATTTTGGCCTGTTGCAGCATTTCTTCCAATCTTTCGTCGTTTGACAACACTTCGTCCTGCTTGAAGATTTCGCTTTCTTCTACCTTGCGCCTGCGAAGGTGGTTCTGTTTCACCAGTTTCGCACTGGCAGTCACTACCTTCGATAGATCGCCAGTCTCGTCGCTCTCTCCGACGGGTTCCACCTCGATTGGGTGTTGCATCAGCTCCGCGTACAGCACATCTATGGAGTCATCCATTGCGGCGGCGCGTGCCGCCTCCTGCAAGGATGCGTACCTCAGCACGTGCTCCACTATTGCGCCGAGCTCGCTGGACTCAAAATGGTCAGGATTCAGGTTTGGGACATAGTCACGGGCGGGCTCGTGTTGCACCAAACACGCGGCTAGCACGAACTCATACGGCTTGAAACGGAGATTCTGTTGTTCCAGCAGCTGATTTGGTTGCATTGCGCTGTTTCGCCGTGCGGGTCCACGTCGTGATCGATTCTTTGTCTGACCGGCGGACTGATCCCTGCGCTTCTGGATTAGCAGGTCGAGCAGGTCGTCGTACTGGATGCCGACTTTTTCAGACATCCACTCAATCCTGCGCCTCGCCGCCACGGTGTTAGGCGGCACTCTACCTACGAATGGCATGGCGGCGGTAATTGCGTCGTCGACCGTGCTAACGTTCAAACGCGACTCGAATGCGAACTCGTACGCTTCGGCCGGGGTCTCTATTGACCGCCACCAAGCCTGTGGGTCTTGGCGAATCGCTTCGTCGGGGTCTTTCGGTGCGCCGTCACCGGAACTTACAGGGCGTGCGACTCTGATATCGACTGGACTTGAACTTGAGTCGTTCGCGCTGGTGAACTGGTTGAAGGCAACCCCCAGACTGTTGAGCGTGGCGTTCACGCCTGCATCGTCGTTGTCCAAGCACATCACCACCTGTCGCGCTGGTTTGGCATCATGCGGCAGTGCGGTCGCGATGGCGGCGAGTTGCTGGCGGGTGACGGCGGTGCCCATGCAGGCGACGACGTTTCGGAAGCCGTGCTCGTGCGCGGTGATGACATCCATGTAACCCTCGACAATGACGGCGCGTCCAGTAGTCGAAATGGCGTCGGCAGCACGGTCCAAACCGTAAACTAGCTCGGATTTCTGGAAATAATGCGTCTCTGATGTGTTGATGTACTTGGCTTCGGAATCGTCCATGGCTCGTCCGCCGAAGCCGATGATGTCGCCGTTGCGATCGCGGAGGGCGAACATGATGCGATTGGTGAACATGTCTCGCCAGGATCCATGCTCCGGTTTGGTCAAGAGCCCCGAATGCGCTGTGGCAGATTTCGGTACCTTGTTGGCGGCTAGGAAGTGCAACAGCGAGCTCGCGCCGCTGGAAGCATAGCCGATGCCCCACCGTTGAGCGGCGGCAATGTCGATGCCACGCGACTCTAGATACTCCCGCGCGACGGTGCCGCCCTCGCCTCGGAGTTGCTTGTGCCAGTAGTCGGCGGCAAGGGCGTTCAGATCATATACTGACTCCCGTTCCGTCTTTGTCGGTCGGCGTTCTTCGTTGGAATCTGTGCGCGGCCTGCGCTCGATGCCGGCTTGATCACACAGCTTGTCCAGTGCTTCTGCGAAGGGGATTCCGTCGGCTCGCATCACGAACGAGAAGATGTCGCCGCCCTCGCCACATGCTCCGAAGCATCGCCATGTGTCGGATTCCAAGTTGAGTTTGAACGATGGCGTGCGCTCTTCGTGGAATGGGCACGGTGCCTCGGGCGAGCGCGTATGCAGCTTGTCCAAGGGCACGTACTCGGAGACCACATCGACGATGCTTAAAACCTGTTTGACGGCATCGGATAATGCCATTAGCGACTCACCTCTTGGAGTGTCAACATTGATATATCGGCTGGCGAAGTTTTCGGGATCGTTGTGAAGTATAAACAATGCTGTGCTGAGGTTCCGGACGCTGACTGTTGAGTACCTCGTCCAGAATGCGATGCCAATGCGGATTGTGTTTGAATCGACGCGCATGAAGTTAATACTAAAACAAATATGTTAAAATATAACAAAATTATGGAAGAGGCTACCAAGAAATGAATGACGTTGCGGATGATCAACAAGACTCTAGCGGATGCGCCTATCACAGGCTCGTTGAGACGGTGCGGATACTGCGCGGTCCCGGTGGTTGTCCGTGGGATGCCGAGCAGACACATTCGTCATTGCGTCCGAACATGCTAGAAGAGTGCTATGAGGCGTTAGAGGCGATGGACCACGGGGATGCATCTGCATTGAAGGAGGAGCTAGGCGACCTCTTGATTCAGATAATGTTCCACGCCGATATCGCGGATAGGAACGGGGATTACGATGCGGACGATGTCTGTGACGCGACGAATCAGAAGCTACGCCGCAGGCATGCGCACGTGTTCGGCGACGCTGATGCTATTGAGGCGGCGGACGATGTAGTCGATCGTTGGGAGCGCATAAAGCGTGAGGAGGCTGGCGGAGTGCGCTCCATAGTCGCGACGGTGCCGCGCGATCTGCCAGCCGCCGCATTCGCTTCGATACTGGTCCGGCGGGCATCACGCGCTGGACTTGACCTGAGTGAGTACACGGAGGTAGCAGCAGGTGCCGGCCAGGTTACAGAAGACTCAGCGGGTAGGATGCTGATGTCCCGCATTACTGAGGTGCAAGCTGCTGGCATTGACCCCGAATCTGCGTTAAGGCTCTCCTGTCTAAGCTTGCGAGCACGCATCCTGCGCGCAGAGGAGATGGCAGGGGAAACCGCCCTCTCTGACCTCGATGTGCAAGAGCGCGAACGGATTTGGACGGAAGCCGCCGCGGATTAGCGTGGCGTGACTGACGTTGAGCCAGATATATCGTCTTGCACGGACTCGGGAGTCGTAGATGTCCGGCTACTGAATCACCTCGATCAAGCAGGAAGATTTCTCGGTGACGGTTCCGATTACAGTGCCGCTGACCTGCCGTCTTTGCAACTCGTTAAGCAGTCTGTCAACGCGATCTGGCGGTAGCACTATCGCTAATCCACCTGATGTCTGCGCGTCGCACAACACCTGTCGCGTCAATTCGTCTATCTCGTCGTCCCACTCAACGAAATCGGCGGACTCCTCGAAGTTGCGCATTGATCCACCCGA
Source organism: Dehalococcoidia bacterium (assembly GCA_965200145.1). Taxonomy (GTDB): domain Bacteria; phylum Chloroflexota; class Dehalococcoidia; order Lucifugimonadales; family Lucifugimonadaceae; genus CBDATG01. The sequence continues at coordinate 132,047 of CBDATG010000003.1, read as the reverse complement.
TATGCAGCCATCGGCCGCCAACTTTGGCGCACCTGCCATTAACGGCACTTCCGACGCGCTGATTTGTAGCGTTAGGTTGCTAGCGGCCGCGATATTCGAGAGATGCCCGACGAGTCCGTATCCCGTTATGTCGGTAGCAGCGTGAGCGGTGGCAACCCGCATTGCTTCGGAGGCCTCGCGGTTGAGTTGCTTCATGACATCGATGGCATACTGGATTTGCGTTTCGGGAGCCTTGCCGCCCTTTATCGCGGTTGTTAGGATGCCGCTCCCGATCGGCTTGGTCAATACGATCATGTCGCCCGCTTGCGCGCCGTCGTGACCGATCTGGTGTCCCGGGTTCACATGTCCAACCACTGCGAGCCCATATTTGGGTTCGTCGTCTTCAACGGTGTGCCCGCCGACGATTATCGCGCCGGCGAGTCTGGCGGCGTCTGCGCCACCGCGAAGAATCTCGCGCGATGTCGCCGTGTCCAAGCTGCGAGGAAAGCATGCGATGTTGAGTGCCAGTATCGGAGAGCCGCCGACGGCGTAGACATCTGACATTGCGTTAGCGGCGGCGATGTAGCCGTAGTCGTACGGGGCGTCTACGACAGGGGCGAAGAAGTCAACGGTCAACACTAGTGCGTTGTCGTCATTGATTCTGTACACCGCCGCGTCGTCGGCCGCGCCGAGTCCTGCGAGCAGGTTTGGGTCTGTCGCCGCGTGTGATGTCAGCCCGCCCAAGACCTGGGCGAGTTCGCCTTGGCTAAGCTTGCCCGCTCAACCGGCGCAGCTGGCCAGCTCGGTCAGCCGCGGAGTTCGTGTCGCCATGTTCAATTCCGACGCGCGCCGTGGTACCACGGCGTCGCATGTCCTTGTTGTCGATTACCGCCAAGTAACATTATCGCTTTGCGGAATGAAGACTCGGTTTGACGCAATCGCTCCGGCCTCTCACAATTGAATCAATGAAGGTGTAGACAGTGCTCAAACAGCCCAGAGATCACGCCGTGCGTCCAATGCTTGACCAAGATATCCAACAAATATTGCCGATGTCGGCCGATGTGTCGGAAGACGGTGCGCTGACGGTTGGCGGTTTGCAGGTGAGCGAGCTTGCGGACCAATATGGGACACCGCTCTACATCTACGATGAGGCAACCGTCCGCGGTATGTGCCGAGCGTTTGTCGAGGCATTCGGGAAACGTTATGACGACAGCACGGTTGAGTATTCATCCAAGGCGTTCACCAATCCCGCGGTTTTGCAGGTCGTGCGGGATGAGGGGCTGTCGCTAGACGTCGTGACTGGCGGCGAGCTCGCGGTGGCACTCGCGGCGGGATACCCTGCGGGACGAATCAACTTCCACGGGAACAATAAGACGCGTCAAGAGCTTATTGAGGCTCTGGATGTCGGCATCGGGCGCGTCACGATTGACTCGTTCCATGAAATCGAGCTGCTGGATGAGGTAGCAGGCGACGCGGGCGTACGGCAATCTGCGATGTTGCGACTATCTCCGAGTGTTGACCCTCACACCCACCGTCTCACATCGACGGGAGTCCTGGATTCGAAATTTGGCTTTTCGATTGAAACTGGAGATGCCGAGCGCGCTGTCGAGATGGCGTTGCAACAGCCGAACCTTGATGTCTTGGGCTTGCACTTCCATCTAGGCTCACCGTTGTTTGAGCTTGAGCCTTACGAAGATGCGATCCATTATGTGATCGACTTCGCCGAGCAGATGCGCGACCGTTACGGCTTCCAGTTGCACGAGTTCAACCCCGGCGGAGGCATGGCGATCGGGTATGTTGGTGACAAGATACCGCCATCTATTGATGACTATGCGCGTACCATCGCGTGTGCGATCGCTTCGGCGTGCGAACGGAATGAGTTGCCATTACCGTCGTTGACCGTTGAACCGGGCCGCTCGATTGTTGGGCGAGCCGGAATGGCCGTCTACACGGTTGGTGGCATCAAGCGAATTCCGGGTGTCAGGACGTACGTGAGCGTGGATGGTGGAATGGGGGACAACATCCGTCCTGCCCTCTACGACTCGCAGTATGAGGTGCTGTCGGTGCGCGAACCTGCCTCGCCCGCGACTGAGACGGTTACTATCGCCGGGAAGTACTGCGAGTCTGGGGATGTGTTGGCGCGAGATGTACGGGTGCCGGCGGTGAGGCCGGGCGACCTCGTCGCCTTGCCCGCGTCGGGTGCATACAACCTAGCCATGGCATCGAACTACAACATGGAGCCACGACCTGCGGTTGTCCTGATGGGTATGCACGGAGATGCCCGGTTGATACGTCGCAGGGAGACATACTCCGACTTGCTGTCGACTGCGGTTTACGAGTGATAGGCGGGTTTCCAAAGCGACGAACGCCTTAGCGCGCGGTTTCCCAATTGGAAATGAATGCAGATGGGATTGACCCATATTAGGAAATGGCGAGCGATTTAGCGATAGGTGACTGGCAGACCATCGGCAACGAGTTTGCGGTCAGACAGTTGCAGGGGGCGGTCGAACGCGGCCGAGTCTCCCATGCTTACCTCTTCACAGGTCCTGACCGAGTCGGGAAACGAACGCTGGGGATGGATTTGGCTCGGGCTCTCTGCTGTTCACGGGCGACATCAAACGGTAACCGCGTTGCGGTGCCGTGCGGTGAATGCTCGGCGTGTGACAGGGTTGGTAGATTGGCGCATCCCGATGTCCGACTGATCAACGTCACTACTCCGACATCAAAGGACACAGATCCCGACGCCGCTGCGAAACGGGTATCGATACCCATCGACTTAATCAACGACGTGCAGTCCGAGTCGATACTTGAGCCGTACGAAAGCAACCACCGCGTCTTCCTGATTGATGGTGCGCACCAAATGTATATCGAGGCTGCTAATGCGCTACTCAAGACGTTGGAGGAACCGCCTGCATCAGTCAGGCTGTTGTTGACCGCTCCGTCCCAAACGCAGCTGCCGTCTACGATCGTCTCGCGTTGCCATGTGATCAACCTGCGCCCTGTGCCGATTGACACGATCGCACTTGCCCTAGTGTCGCGTTTTGGTGCCACTGAGGCAGATGCAAGGAATCTTGCGGCGTTGAGCGGCGGCAATCCCGGTTGGGCAATCGCGGCACTCAGCGACCCTTCGATGGTAGACAACGCACGCGAGTCCGCATCTCGCATATTGACCACACTGGCGAGTGGCCTGGAGCAGCGATTCAACTATGCCATGGATATCGGGACCAAGTTCAGGCGAGATCGGCCGTCGATTGTGAATGAGATGACGCGCTGGACAGAGGTCGTCCGCGACATCGCGTTAGTCAAACATGGCCTAGGCGAAAAGACCCCCGCGACCTACGACCGCCAGCAGCTAGAAACAATCGCAGGGCGGATGTCGGACGGTGACATCGGTCTGGCTCTGGCGGCGATAGAAGAGACACGTGACGCTGTGAACGCGAACACGTTGCCGCAGCTGGCGATAGAGGTGATGATGTTGGAACTGCCGGACCTGTCAGGGTGACGGGGTTTGGACGCGTCACACAATGCGGGTACCGACTTGCGGTTTCGATGGCGTTTCACGGGGACTGACACACGGGCAACGTGTTGGTTTCGGGCGACTAACATTTGATGTAGTTGGTCGTCGCGGCAATGGCCCCTGGCACCGCGATGACGCTGTTTGATCGGATCGTTAAACATGGCTCAGCGCATCAGAGACTTGCACGGGTCACAGTCGTTGTTGATGGAAGGCAACCCGGTAGTTGAAATCGCGCAGTTTACTGCTTCCGGTTTCGCGGAGCGTTGGTCGGGATATTCGGGTAGCGAGGTATCTCAATATCAATCTCATTTCAATGGACTTTGCGAGATAGTCGGGCATGAATCGCCGGCTGATCGCGTTGGCGACGCTGACTTCACATTTCAACGGAGTGCTCCGACTCCTGGCGATCGCAGTGGTGTCGCCGATGTTTTCTTACGTGACCGATTCGTGATGGAGTACAAGCGTCTCGGCGGAGACTTGGATGAGGCCTATCTTCAGGCTTTGCGGTATCGCGATGGTCTTGGGAATCCGCCGCTGATCATCGTTTGCGATTTCGAGACGATACGTGTCCACACGAACTTCACTGGCACCGTTTCGGAGACTTACTACATCTCACTTGACGACCTAACTGACCTTGATCGCCAGGTGCGTCATAGAAGCGCCGTGGGAGTCGAATCTCAAGGGCCGCTCACGGTCTACGAAACATTGCAGTCCTGCTTCTTCGTGCCGTCTCGACTCAGGCCGTTGGAGACGCCGGAGCAGCTGACGGAGGCAGCAGCGGAGATATTCAAGGAAGTGGCTGATGAACTCACGCGCTGGAACCCCGGCAGAGACTCCGAGATAGCGAAGTTTCTGTCGCAGCTCTTATTCGCGATGTTTGCAAGCGACATCGGTCTACTGCCCAAGTTGCAGGTTACGCAGCTCACTGAGGGGCTGGGACCGGCGCCATCTGAGGTGTTTCCGATCAAGGTGGCCACGCTGATAGACAAGATGAGTCAAGGTGCGCTCTACGACACCCCATCAATTCCGCACTTCAACGGAGGACTGTTTGACGGGGTTCCTGCCGGGATATCTGTGGTGCCTTCGATCATTCCGATGTTGCGCAAAGCCGACGCGCTGGATTGGTCTCACATCGAGCCGTCGATCTTCGGGACTCTGTTTGAGCGAGTGTTCAACCCTGAGAAACGTGCCCAATTCGGTCGGCACTACACATCGCGGGAAGAAATCGAAGCGGTGGTAGAGCCCGTGGTCATGGCACCGCTGCGGGAGGAATGGGCGGCCATTCGCGACGCACGTCGTCGTAATGTGGATCGTTCACGTTTGGCGGCTGAACTTCAGGCATTCGTCGATCGTGTAGGCGCGTTGCGCGTGCTTGACCCCGCCTGCGGGTCTGGCAACTTCCTATATGTGTGCTTAAACCTGCTACATGGCCTTGAATGGGAAGTGTTGCGTTGGGCAATTGCGGCCGGAGTTGACCCGCCGGATGGGCGAGTGCATCCGAGGCAACTGTTTGGGATAGAGATAGACGAGTATGCCCAGCAGTTGGCGAGCGTGGTGGTATGGATCGGTCACATCCAGAATGGCTCCCGTTCGGGTACCGACTTCTTGAGCCGCGATCCGATACTTGAGCATCTTGACAACATTGAGTGTCGCGATGCGGTCGTGTCTTCCAATGGGGACTCGATTATCCCGGATTGGCCTGCAGTGGACTGCATCGTTGGGAATCCACCTTTCCTGGGCAACAAGATGATGCGAGGGGTGATGGGACACGATGCTGTTGATCGGTTGTATGCGACATGGGATGGCATTGTGCCTAACGGTGTAGACCTCTGTGCCTATTGGTTTGAGAAGGCACGGCAGCAGATATCCGAGGGTAAGTCCAGTCGTGCTGGCCTCTTGGCGACGCAAGGCATTCGTGGTGGTAGGTCTAGGAAGGTGTTGGACAGGATCGTTGAGACAGGCGGCATATTCTTCGCGATTTCGGACAGGCCGTGGGTGCTAGATGGTGCGAATGTGCATATATCCATGGTTGGATTTGATGATGGTTCGGAGCCGACGAAGTACTTGGATGGCCGCGTGGTTTCGACGATTCATTCAAACCTGACATCACGGAACGCGAATGTCACGAAGGCGGTCCGGCTCGGGGCGAACCTGGGGATTGCGTATCAAGGTATCAATCGGCGCACGCAGTTTGAGGTGTCCGGTCCCAAGGCGCGCGCGTGGATGGATGCCCCTAACCCGATACCTGAGACGAATGCGGATGTGCTGCACCCGATAGTTACGGGGCGAGAGATCAACGATGTCAGCCGCGACCGTTGGCTTATCGATTTCGGTACTGAGATGTCGGCGTTTGATGCATGCCACTATGAGCAACCGTGGGAATATTTGCGGAAGCTGTTCGATCCGCAACGCACTGGTAAAGTGAACTGGTGGGAGAGCCGACCGATGGGTCGAGCTGTACGTGATGCGATCGCCGGGATGACGCGATACCTCGCCACCTCACATGTGTCGAAACATCGTATCTTCCAATGGATAGAAGCACCGACGTTGCCCGAGCACACGGTGGTAGTATTTGCACGGGACGATGACTTCTTCTTCGGGGTGTTGCAGTCACGAGTGCACGTAGTTTGGTCGTTGGCAACCGGAACCCAGCTTGAATCTCGGCCAAGATACACGCACACGACATGTTTCGAGACATTCCCGTTGCCTGAGCCGAGTGCTGAAGTCCGTGAATCTGTAGCTGATGCCGCGAAGAAGCTGCATCAAGCGCGGTCGCGGTGGTTGGCGCGTGTTGAGACTGCGAAGCCTGAAGAGCGTGCTAACTTCACTATGACGCGCCTGTACAACGAATTTCCCGGATGGTTGGCGGAACATCACTTGGACCTAGACCAAGCGGTATTCGCGGCATACGGTTGGAGCGAAGACGCGAGCGAGCTTACCGACGATGTGGTATTGGAGCGTCTGTTAGAGCTGAATCTGGAACGTGCGGCCGCAGGTGGATAGGCGCGTGTAACTCAAGCTGCTTCGGATGCCAGCCATGGCATGAATGGTAACCATGCCGGGTCGACGCGGTCTATGCTGAACCCTGCGTAAGGGTTAGGTCTAGGTTCAGCTGGTGGCTTTAGCAGTTTCATACCGGCTTCTTTTGGTGTCAATCCTGCCTTGCGGTGGTTGCAACGCCGACAAGCCGTCACGACGTTGTCCCATGAATGCAGGCCGCCTCTGCATCTCGGCACGACATGGTCCAGCGTCAGTATTTGTCCGTTAGCGCCGCAATACTGGCAACGGTTGCCATCGCGCAGGAACACTTCGCGCCGTGACAGTTTGCGGCGGTGCAAAGGTTTACGGACCATGTACACCAAGCGGATTACCTCGGGACGCTCGAAGATGTCGTTTACGGTGTGGATGTACTCCTGGCCGGCCTGCACCTGCTCGGCTTTGCCTTTGCCGAGCAGACACATTGCGCGTCTAACGTCGCAGATGTTGAGAGGTTGATAGTTCTGGTTCAACACCAGAACCCGCTCCCTGATGAGAATTCGGTTGCCTGAAGTCATTGCGAATCACCGTACCTGTTTAATGGTAACTGTCATTCATACCACTTGACGGTTTGATGGGCTCAGACGGAGCTTGAAGCGCGGGTCGCCGCGCCACTTGTCGGCGGCTTCTTAACGCAACGCGCGGCTTTCCAAAACATCTATCGCCACACCTACGTTTTCGGGAGCGAAAGGGATCAATAGTGGCCGCAGGCTGAGAGCGCCCTTGACCGCAAACGATTCGGTTAGTTGTTGGTCCAGCCATAGGCGCGGTTGGTCAAAGAGATATCCCTGTGAGAAGGCGGTTGCACGTCCTAGGACACCCGATCCCAGGTCGAGGTCTGGTATCACGTATGTGAATGTGGCTAGCCCCGCTACGACGGCTGCTACCGCAACCGCGCCGAGCGCGAACCCGAAGAGTGCGCCGCCGCCGACATTGACCCACTTGAGGGGTGTGAGGGAAGCGGCCTGGTTTACGGAAGTAGCGACTAGACGCGCCACGAAGAAGGTCGCAGCTGAAACCAGGACGTAACCGATTGATGCGATGAACGACTCCCAGTTCGCAGGGAATCCTAGGGCTGGGACAATCCTCCCGACGGTCTGCGCGCCGACGGTGACGGATGCGAATACGGCGACGAACCATATTGACGCTCCGACCACGCCGTTGGTATAGCCCCAAAAGATTAATAAAGCCAGGGTAACGGCGAGCACGAAGTCTAGAATCATGAACTGAGGACGGATGGAGGATGTCTACTTACAATCAAATCGTACTGAAGCGGGGATATGCAAATCACGGTTGAGAGCGCGGTATTGAACGAGTCGAGGTTGCGATTCCCGCGCGTCTAACGATGGAACTGATCTGGCAATGAGGAAGACAGATGAAAAGCCTGGCCGTGTTGCGATTGACGGTCCGTCAGCCTCGGGGAAGTCGACTGTCGGTCGCTTGCTAGCACTTCGTTGGGGATACAGGTTTCTGGATACAGGTATGATGTATCGCTGTGTTACAGAATTCGCTATACGGCGTAAGGTTGACCTATCGGATGGAACTGACCTGGGGGAGTTAGCTTCTTCACTTGACTTTCGGTTGCGACATTCCGAGCGGGGCATGTCCGACCTGATCATCTGCGGCTTACCGGTCGTCGACCAGCTGTACTCGGATGAAGTAACTGCATCTGTTTCGCGCGTCAGTGCAGTCGCAGATGTACGGGTTGCCTTGGTGGCGAAACAACGCGAGATAGGTACCGAAGGTGAGATAGTGATGGCAGGCAGGGATATCGGCACTGTCGTGATGCCAGATGCCCCGCTTAAGGTGTATCTGGAGGCTAGCGCATCTACCAGAGCAAGACGCCGAGCAAACGAGCTACAAGCCCGAGGTGCGGCGGTTTCGTACGAAGAGATACTGGCATCGATTGAACGTCGGGATGAATACGATTCGAGCAGGGCGCACTCCCCTTTGATGCGGGCTGAGGATGCGTTGCAGATCGATACCGACACTTTGAGCGTTGTTGAGGTCGTCGAGAGCATTGTTGAGACCTATGCAGGGACTCAGTCGGCTGTATGGAGAGGGAAATGACGATTCCGCGACAGTGGCTTTACCCGATCTGTAACAACGCGTATCGGGGCACTTTGGCGATGTTCGCGAATGTGCAGGTGCCGGGTCGAGAGCGAATCCCACGTAGCGGCCCGCTGATCGTCGTGTGTAACCACATATCGAACTTGGACCCGCCAACGGTTGCGACAGCGTTGCCGCGCGCGCCGATTGCGTTGGCGAAGCGCGAGCTCTTCCGCAACAGGTTCTTCAGCTTTCTGCTTCGGGGTTGGGGTGCCCATCCGGTGACACGTCACTCGGCCGACATCGGAGCGTTGTCGTTCATGCGCAGGGTGTTAGAGCATGATCGAACTGTGATGATGTTCCCTGAGGGCACACGGAGCCGCGATAATTTTGGCCTTAGGCGTGGTCAGATAGGTGCTGCGCTGTTAGCGTCCTGGACAGGCGCGCCAGTGTTGCCGATCGGGATCCACGGTACGGAGCGAATGCAGGTCGTTCTCCGCACGGTGGTGCCCACTGGGAAGATAGTGATGTCGGTAGGTCAGCCGTTCAAGGTGAACGCGAACCCGAGGGACCGCCAGGAACTACGGAACGCGACGCACGAGATCATGTACCGTATCGCGAAGCAGTTGCCGATGGACTTTCGGGGCACGTATGCAGACTGCGACATCGCGGAGTTCAGACTCACGAACGCGAGCGATTGATGGCGGCGTTGGACATGTCGCGGCATGTTTCAGATCGTCGTAGCGGGAACTGGATCGTGTACCGTTCCGAAGAATCACGGTATTGATTTATGTGCGGAGTAGTTGGATATAGCGGTAGTGGGGATGCGATCGCCGCGCTATTGGGGGCGTTGGACGCGTTGGAGTATCGCGGTTATGACAGCGCAGGCATAGCGGTGCAACAACAGAACGGCGAGATACATACCGTCAAGTCGGTTGGCAGAGTGTCTACCCTGCGGTCTCGGGTGGATGGTCAGTTGTCCGGAGGTTGTACAGGGATAGCCCACACGCGCTGGGCAACACACGGCTCGGTTACCGAGGCGAACGCGCACCCTCATACGAGTTTTGATGGCAAGATAGTCATCGCCCATAACGGCATCGTTGAGAATTACGGCGCAATCCGATCAGACCTGACCTCGCGCGGAATACGGTTCGTTTCTGAGACTGATTCCGAGGCGATTGCACATCTTATCGCGCTGAGATGTGGATCGGGGGATTCGTTGCTAGAAGCTACGCGCGAAGTCGCTCTTTCTCTTGATGGTCTGTCGGTCATCCTCGCGTTGTCAACGGAAGAGCCCAGCGTGGTGGTCGGGGCCAGAACGGGATGGGCGGGAAGCCTGATACTTGGCCAATCATCGGAGGGTGACTATTACCTAACGAGTAGCGTTTCGGGGATGCCGTCAGATGTCAAGTCGGTCATCGACATAGATCACTGCGAGGCGGTGCAGATCGGTCGGGACGAATCACCAGTGCTGACGACGCTGGATGGTTCGGAGGTTGTAGATAAGCCCGCTCGATTTCTCAACGGGCATTCATTGGCCGTGAGGGGTGCTTACCAGCACTTCATGCTTAAAGAAATCGTGGACCAGCCCTCGGCTGTGCAGGGAGCGTTGCGCGGTCGGGTAGATTTCACATCATTGAGGATAGAGGTGCCGGAGTTGAGCGCGTACGGTATCGATTGCGACGATATCGACCGCGTGCTGGTTATCGGTATGGGCAGTTCTTACTTCGTTGCGATTTCGGCTGCCAACATGATTGAAAGCATTGCTGGCATTCCGGCGAGGCCGGCGTACGCGGGCGATCTGTCGGATTCTGGGTTGGTGATCACTCCGAACACGCTTGTCGTGGCAGTGACCCAGTCCGGCGAGACGTTCGATACGTTGCTAGCTTTAGAAGAAGCGCGAAGCCGAGGTGCGACGACGGTGTTGTTGACAGCTAACCTTCATAGTGAGGGGGCGCGGATTTCGGATATCGCATTGGACATCGGCACTGGAACCGAGGCGGCGGTTCCCGCAACGAAAACAGTTGTTAGCAGTTTGTTGACCTCTTATCTGGTTGCGCATCATCTTGCAAATGTTAGCCTTGATCGGAACCGGCGCGGTCACGTATCGGTCCCAGTGCCCAATGCATCGAGATCAGTCGAGCTGATGGAGTCGCTTTCGTTGTTGCCGCGCCTTATGAACAGCGTCTTGAACGTAGCGGACTTGATGGAGGACCTGGCGCGCAACGAGTTCGCTAGCGCGACCAGCACGATAGTCATCGGTCGAGGTGGTTTATATCCCGTCGTTTTGGAAGGCGCGCTGAAGCTGAAGGAAGTGGCATACATTCATGCCGAGGGTTGCTCAGCAGCGGAGATGAAACACGGGATAAACGCGCTGATAGATGACGTAACACCCACGATCGCGTTGGTGTCTGCGGATCCGTTGCAACGAACCAAGATGCTGTCGAGCATCAACGAGGTCAAGGCGCGCGGTGGCACGGTGGTTGCGATTGCGAGCGAGGTTTCGACAGAACATGTGGCTATCGCGGACCGTGTGGTGTCGGTGCCGGATGCTCCGATACAGTTGGAGCCGTTGTTGATGTTGCCGCCACTACAGCTTCTTGCGTACCACTGCGCGCTTGCGCGAGAGATTAATCCAGACCGACCGCGAAATCTTGCCAAGACGGTGACTGTGGCATGAGTGACGACGTTAGCTTGCGGATTCACGATGCCGTCGCCGAATCAGAGGCGCGGATGTCTCCGTATGCAACAAAATCGGGGGACGTAACGCGAGAGCGGCCAGAGTCGCCTTCGCCTCTGCGTGGCGAGTTTCAGCGCGACCGCGATCGGGTGATTCACTCCTACGCCTATCGTCGACTGATACACAAGAGCCAGGTGTTCGTAAATCCGCAGGGCGACCATTTCGCGACGCGGATGATACATGTCCAACAGGTTGCCCAAGTTGCTAGGACCATTGCTCGCGCGTTGAGGTTGAACGAGGACCTGGTTGAGGCCGCGGCGTTGGCTCATGATGTAGGACACGCGCCTTTCGGACACATTGGCGAACGCGTCTTGGACAGCAGACTCGCGGACGGTTTTCATCACAGTAGGCAGGGTGTGAGGACTTTGCGCGTATTAGAGAAGCACGGCGAGGGATTGAATCTCACCGATGCAGTGCTAGAAGCGGTACGTAGACACTCGAAACCTGAGGGGAAGTTCATAGCGGCAGATGCGGTAGCGGATATGTCCTTAGAGGCGCAAGTGGTACGCATATCAGATGCCATCGCGTACCTAGCGCATGACATTAACGACGCGCTCAATGTCGGTATGATCACAGACGCGGATATCCCACCAGCGGTATCGGACGCGCTTGGTACTCGTCACTCTCAGCGCATCGACGCCATGGTGTCAGATGTGATTCAGGCTTCATACGACTGCGCGGGCTACAGTGCGCCGACGGCCACGCCGTGGATCAGGATGTCACACACAGTATCTACCGCTGTCACGGAGCTAAGGTCGTTCATGTTTGAGCGGGTGTATCATCCAACATCGTCATCGACCGAAGGTCGACGCGCCGCCGAGATCGTGGAGATACTGTTTGATCACTACGCAACGCACTCGCATGCGATTCCCAACTGGATGCGTTCTCTCTCTCTAGAGCCTGAGTATGCTGCCGCGGACTATGTATGTGGGATGACGGACAGGTATGCGCTGTTGACCGTCCACAAGTTACGCCCTGACATTGACGCGGACCTGTTTCAAGGCACGATTGAACATGCGATCGTCGCTTAGGTTTTCGACGAACGAAAACATCAAGCGTAGTTCGCTTCCAGTGCGGCCGGTCTGTGAAACCGTGTTAGATTGATGACTCAGCATGCTGGGATCTGGTAACTGGAGAAGTAAGTGATGTTCGCAAACACCAAATTGTTAGCGGTTGTCTCAGCGATGTTGTTGCTCGCCGCGGTTATAACGTTTGCCGCGCCGGCGAATGTGTTAGCGGAAGGTGCAGAGAATCAGGGGGACGGACAGGATTCAGAGTCCGCGCCAGAAGATTCGTCTGGGCCAGTTGTGCGCGTGTTGGAGGTGCGGCCGAACGCCAGGTCGTTGACAGTCGGGACTGGTGCCGATGTCCGACTTTCTGTTGACCTGATAGGTTCCCAGGGCGCGTCGTTGACATCTGAGATCGAGGTCGTTTGGAGCTCGGAACATGGGACATTGTCGGATGGCAGTGAGCGCCTCAGATCATTCCGGACGCCCACTACGCCAGGTGTTTACACGGTGACGGCGAAAGTCGATGAATCGCTTTGCGACGATGCCGATGACTGCACGGCGATATTTCGAGTGGTAGTGCAGCCGACATCGTATCGGGAGTCGTCAACTGCTGAGGTTGCGGCACCGGTGAACCCGTCGGGTATTATCCCCGAGACGTTTCTGGATGCACTGGGTCAAGCTTATTCTGTGGTAACACCCGCGGAGGGCGGGGCTTACCGAGGCGATGGATGGTGGGTCACAGTACCGCCGGGAGCAATCGAGGATCGTACATTGCTAGGCTTGCGCATGACAGACGAAGGTGCCGCGTCTAACGCGGGGCAAACAGAGCACAGATATACGCTGAGCGGAAGGTTCTATGGGTTAACCGCCTTGGAGGACGAAAGCGCAACATCCTCGCGCTATCGTCTGGCCGAACCGTCAACTGTTTGTGTCCCGATGCCGCGCGCATTGATGCCAAGACTGGCTGATGTGGCTTTGGTGGCGTATGAGGTTGAGACATCGCTCACCGTGCTTGGCACGGAGTTGACGCGTGCTGACGATGGCGGATACGTGGTGTGTGGCCGCGTCTCAGAGTTACCAGCGCGATTAGCGGTAGGAGTGCGAGGTGCGCCGATTGCGCTTACCGATGCGGAGATTGCCAGTGCCGGGACAGAGGGCTCGGAGGCCTTGCCCAACACGGGAGCAGCGTCGATCGGCTATGAGGTAGCTCGGTTCGGCGCGTTGGCAGGTTTCGCGCTAGCCGCCCTAGCGGGAATCGCATTGATCGCGAGCCGTCGGAGGATTCGATAGACGCCCGACGCGGTGAGGCCAAGAAAGCATCGGTGTTACCGCGACCCTTGGCGAAACTGTGATCAAGTGATGGTGGGCGATGGAGGACTCGAACCTCCGACCTCATGCGTGTGAAGCATGCGCTCTAACCAGCTGAGCTAACCGCCCTTTGAAGTGCGATTGACGCTAACCTCGCGCTTCCGACTGGCGTTTCATTCTACCTTTGGCTTTCGACTCGACGCGAGTCAAGTTTGACGCCGAACGCCTTGAGGTTACTTTGCGGGTTGGATGTTGGTGGCGATGACAAGACTCGAACTTGTGACCTAGCGCTTATGAAGCGCTCGCTCTAACCTGCTGAGCTACATCGCCACGCGCTGAACGCAACAGTCGTTTCGCGGCCGAAGGTGTGAGCCGCGTCGCGTGTTCAATCGCTCTGATTCCATGTTACGCGGCAAGTAGCGGGCGGTCAACATCGACGGGGGACTCAATCAACGGTTACACGGCTGAATAATCACCGTGTACGCCGCCGCTCTTGCTGATCAACCTCAGTTCAGTGACCTTAATGCCGCGTTCGGCGGATTTGCACATGTCGTAAACGGTCAACGCGGCAACGCTAGCGGCCGTGAGCGCCTCCATCTCCACACCGGTCTTAGCTTCTGCTTGGGCAGACGCTTCGATACGCAATCCACTTCCGTCACTGAGATCAGAGATGTCGACTTGGACATGGGATAGCGGGATCTGGTGGCACATGGGGATCAGTTCGGATGTGCGTTTAGCTGCCATGATCCCTGCGGTGCGCGCAACGCTTAATACATCGCCCTTGCCGAAGGTTTCTGACTTGATGGCTGCTAGTGTCTGCGCCGACATGATTACGTCGCACGCGGCAACGGCATGGCGAACGGTCGGGAACTTCGGCGACACGTCCACCATCTTCGCTTTGCCGTCTGAGCCAAGGTGATTGAAATCGGGTGGGCTTTCGGATTGTTCAACGGCGTCTGGTCCCGACTTGGTGCCGAACAGGGCTGGTCCGTTCCATTCTGCGGCACTGTTTCCGTCTTCGAATCCGCGGTCGATCTTCAGTTTGTCGCGTGGCGAGCGGCTCGCTTCTTGCACCAATTCGTCGCATCGCTCGTTTTCGGGGTGCCCCGAGTGTCCTTTGACCCATCGGAACTCTACCTTACGGTCAGCGACCAGCTTCAGCAGATTCGCCCATAGGTCGGTGTTCTTCGCCCGTCCACCTCTCGTTTTCCAGCCTTGGGATTCCCAACGCGTAGCCCAACCCTTCTCCATGGCATCGACCACGTATCTTGAGTCGCTGTACACGATTGTTTCCCTTGCGGAGCCCGCGTCCGCTGTGGCGTGCAGTGCTGCCAGGACTGCCATGACCTCCATGCGATTGTTGGTTGTGAGACGGTATCCTTGCGACCTTTCGACGATGTCATCGCCGTCGTGGATGACGATGCCGTACCCGCCGGGTCCGGGGTTGCCGATCGCTCCGCCATCGGTATAAACCAAGATAGGTCTGGATGAGTTCATTGGCGGATTGATGTCCTAATCATAGGTTTGGCCATGCGAGTGACACGGATGCAACGAATGATTCTAGATGGTTTAAGATGACTCTAGGCTGTCTGTGCTAGGCAGGTTATTCAAATTTCTTCCACCTTGGCTCGTCCATCTTTGACATGATGTTAAGCGTAGCAGACACTGGCTGGGATTTTCGCGCCGAGTCAACGGATGGGCTGACTCACGGGATTCATCCGTATCCTGCCAAGATGGTGCCTCAGGTAGCGGAGCGTCTGATCTCGGAGTACGGCACCGATGGTGGGTTGCTGTTTGATCCGTACTGCGGTTCTGGGACGTCTCTGCTAGAGGCGAACTTGGCGGGAATGGACGCGATGGGAACGGACCTGAATCCGTTGGCACGCTTGATCAGCAGAGCGAAGACGACTCCCTTGTCGATTGAGGCGATCGATGGTCTACTGTCGGACTTCGAGCGTCACGCGCTTGCGCCGTCGTCGAATGGGAAGGTTCATGTAAGTCCGAGCATACTGAACCGCGATTACTGGTTCTCCCGTGAAGTGGTGGAACAGCTGGAGTCGATTCGTAGTTTCGTGGCTGGGATAGGTTGCCCATCCTTGCGTGATTTCGCGCGCGTTGCTTTCAGCCTGGCGATTCGAGAGAGTTCCTGGACGAAGAAATCGGAGTTCAAGCTAGTTAGGATGCCTGCTGAGCAGATGGCGAAGTTTGAGCCGGATGCCCGAGCGGTGATGGTCCAGGTGATGGCGCGCAACCGTCGAGCGATGATTGAGCTCGGTACGCTCCTTGATGATTCGTTCGGCGCAACGAGTGTCCACTCCTTCAACACGGTGCATGGCATTCCGGAGAGTATTGTCGCGCCACGTACAGCAGACCTGATCGTGACATCGCCGCCGTATGGCGACTCTCACACGACGGTTGCTTATGGTCAGTTCTCGCGGTTGTCGAATCAGTGGTTAGGATTCGCTGACGCGCAATCGCTGGACTCAGATCTCATGGGAGGGCGGAGGCGACCGGTGTCGGTGTCATTCGGGATTGAGCTCGTTGACTCAACATTGGAACGAATAGCGTCTGCTGATACCAAGCGCGCGTCAGATGTAGCGAGTTTCTTCTTGGACTACAGCAAGTCAATAGCGAACGTGTCGGATGTTCTCCGCCGGTCCGGGATTGCGTGCTATGTGGTCGGTAATCGAACGGTTCGCGGAGTCACGATTCCGACGGACGAGATAACGATCGCGCTATTTGAATTGAACGGCTTCGAGTTCGTGCGCACGTTCCAACGAAACATTCCCAACAAACGCATGCCTTACTCAAACTCACCGACCAATGTTGCTGGCGCGAGTTCTCCGACAATCCGGCACGAGACGGTGATCGTGTGCAGGAAGAGGTAGAGGGTTGCGTATCGAGGAACTCAGGACGCGGCTTGAAGAACTGCGAGACGCGGGGTTTATCCCGACTTTGCGGCATGGTTCTACTGGGGTTGGTTACACATTGGAACAGCGGCTCGGACTTGGCGAGAACAATCTGCCGATCCCGGATATCGGCGGACGCGTAGAGGTTAAGGCGACTCGCAGGTCGAGCTCACCGCTGATTTCGCTCTTCACCTTCAACAGGTCCGTCTGGCAAATCCCCCAGCATCAGGTGATCAAGGAGTTCGGTTACGTCGACAACAAGGGCAGGCAGGCACTTAAGAGCACGGTTAGCGCTATGTCACCGAATACTCAAGGTCTGATACTAACCCTGACGAACGGACCTGAAATGTCGGTGTCCGTGTTGCACGAATCTTCTGGTCAAGCGTTGGCGACCTGGAGCATCTATCACTTGGTCGGGAAGTTCGTCACGAAGTTTGAACGGTTGCTGTTGGTGAAGGCAGACGCACGGCGGCAGGGCACAGGTCCCGAGGAGTTTCACTATGTTGATGCTGAATTGGTCTCAGATCCTGGACCCGCTGAGTTTCACGAATCGTTGCGCCGAGGCACGGCGTTGATCGACATTCGGATGCACCTGAATGAGCGCGGAGGTGTTCGCAACCGCGGCACTGCGCTGCGGATCAGGGAACGTGACCTCCCGTCGCTTTTCTCAAAACGGCTTCAGCTGATCTAGGCCGACTTTCTGGTTGAGCGGCAGAGGACGCAGTTATTCTTCGAACCCTTCGTCTTCTGCTAGGGATTCTGCCGGTTGGTCGGCGGCTTTGCGTGCCAGTGCGTCTGCGAGTTCGTTGGCTTGATTTCCAGCGTGTCCTCGCACCCATCGGAACTCTACGCGCTTCAGCCGGTCAATCGCGCGCAACATGCGGTTCCATAGGTCGGTGTTCTTCGCCTTCTCGCCGTTCTGCTTGATCCACTTGTTCTTGCGCCAACGTTTCGCCCAGCCTTTCGTTGTCGCATCTACGACATAAGACGAGTCGGTAACTACTATGACTTTGACATCATCGGGGACTTTGCCGCGTGCAGTGAGGTCAACCAGTTGCTCGAGTGCCCAGATTGGTCCCATTAGTTCCATGCGGTTGATGGTGGTGGACCGGTAGCCCTTGCTCTGCGGTTTGCGTCTGCCTTTGTATTCGATCACTACTCCCCAACCGCCGTTGCCGGGGTTTTCGCGTGCGGCACCGTCGCTGTAGATTCGGATCGTGCGGCCTTCTCGTACGTCCAACTCTTCCGATTTGTAGAACTCCTCGTCAGTCTTGAGTTTCGTGTTGTCTCTCACCGCCAGCTCGCGGGCGTGAATGCCCAGCTTTTCGAGTTCCATGGTGTCAAGGGCGAGTTGCACTGATATCTCATGCTGCTTCGTCAGTCTGTAGAACTGCTGCCAAAGGTCTGCGTTGCGAACGCGTTCCTCATCGTTGCGTTGCCAGCCGTTTTGGCTCCAGCGCACTAACCAGCCCTTGTTCACAGCATCACCGACGAAGTCAGACGGGGTAGAGATTTGAATTCGCTGCGGTCGCGTCGGACCGCTGCCGCGCGGTTGGAGGATATCGATCGTGGTGCGAACCGCGTCGATACATGCCAACAAGTTCAATCTGGCGTAGTTAGTGACTTCGAGCTTGCTTGACATCTCCTTGGTCTGTCCGGGCATGTCTAGTCGGATCACGTATGCGCCGATTCCCGAGTTGCCGAGAGTAGCGACGTTGTATGAGATTTGGCAGTCGATGGCTTTGGTCGCGTCAACGGCAGGTGTATTGCCGTTCGTGATCACCGTGGTCACACCGTTGACATCCATTCCGCTGTCGTGGTCTGGACCCAGCTCGCCGGAGTAGGTGAAGCTGACTTCATATGGTCGCCCAGATTCGCCGCGAAGTGAGAGGTCCATGAGCTGTTGCCAAAGATCAGCGTGAGGCACCTCCTCTCCATCTTCTCTTTTCCACCCGTCTTCGCGCCAGCGTCCCATCTGGTCGGACGCGTTGCCCACTTCCGTGACCCAAGTGGAAGGTGTGACGATGTCCACGTGCAACTGTTCGTTTGGCAGATTCTTGAGACCGGTCACGGCAGCCATCAAGGCGCATCGGATGAAGGTGGCACCTTCATCTATGGCTCCCTCCTGCATTGGCAGCTCATCATCTCCGAGCCTGGTTGACACGGTGAAGATGCCGAAACCGTCCCAAGGTCTACACTCTACGCCGCAATAAATGCGTGCCTTTGTTCCGAGGGGGTTGAAAGTCTGTGTTGCAGTCATGCTGTGTTCTCTCCAGTCGCTAGAGACATGCGCCGAGCGCAGTGCCGAGTCGACTCAATCACGTATCGAACTGGAATGGTTAATAAAGACGTACTCATCCGCCTAACCGGAACATTTCGATCTTTTCTCTGCTGGTTGCAGAAGTGGCGGTAGAGGACATGGTGATCGCGGACCGAATCTCGGAGTACCTGTCGCGTCTTTGAGACCACACTCGCGCGACCATCTCAAGGAGTTCATCGTCGCTGGCACCGTCACGCATAGGAGTCTTCAAATCTACACCGCCAGTTGCGAATAGACAGGTTACCAGGTGCCCGTCGGTTGTCAGTCGGGCGCGCGTGCAGTCTCCGCAGAAAGGTTGCGAGACCGACGCGATGATACCTATTTCGCCGTTGCCGTCAGCGTATCGGTATCGAGTCGCCACCTCTCCGACGTAGTTGGGGTTGGTAGGTTCGAGTGGGTATTCGGAACTGATCACCTTGACGATGTCGCGGCCGCCGACGACTTGTGACCGGTCCCAACTGTTCAGGTTGCCGACATCCATGAACTCGATGAATCTAACGATGTCGCCGGTTTCTCGGAAATACTCGGCGGTTTCTAGGATTGTGTGATCGTTGATGCCTTTCTGAACGACGACGTTTATCTTCAACGGCGCGAATCCTGCTTCGTGCGCGGCGGAAATACCATCCAACACCTTGTCTGGTCCGTAGTTCCTGCCGCTCATTGCCTTGAATACATCATCTTGCAGTGAGTCCATGCTGACAGTGATCCTGTCCAATCCGGCGTCGCGCAGTTCGTCGGCGTAACGCCGGAGGTGGAACCCGTTGGTCGTCATCGCCAGGTCTGTGACTTCCGTGATGCCGCGTAGCTTTGCGATCAGCACAGGTAGTTCAGCGCGGACGAGCGGCTCGCCGCCAGTGATTCGAATCTTGGTGACTCCGAGCCGCGTGAAGATGCGTGCGAGTCGTTCGATTTCTTCGAATGTCAGTAACGCCTCGCGCTTAAGAAATTCGTACCGCTCGCCGTAGATTTCTGCCGGCATGCAGTAAGGGCACCTGAAGTTGCAGCGATCGGTTACTGAGATTCGGAGGTCGCGCAGACTCCTGCCGAGCTTGTCGACGACTTTCGTGTTAGCGGCGGAATGCATTAGGTGGAGTGATCGGAGCGGTAAGTCCGGGAACGATCCTAGACATCGTGGGTATCCTCAAGTGTTGGAGGACCGCGTTATAGGACTTCGTGGCGAGTCCGTAACTGTGAGTCTAACTATATTCCGTAGTGCGTTTCTGCGTCGTGGCGCGGCGTTACTCCCATCGGAAGACGCGAACTGCTACTGCGAAGATGATGGCAGCCCACACGGCTAGTCCGAGTAACTCTGTGCCTTGTGACCAGAGCGGCTCGCCTAGTATCACGACTGGCCGGAATGCGTCTGCCAAGAATGTCAAAGGCAGGTATTGCGTGACGGTGGAGAGCCAATCCGGCAGGACCGATAGCGGGAAGAACACTCCGGAGAGGAACATCATCGGTAGTGTTATGCCAGTTGCCAATGGAGCTGCCGAGTTCTCGGTCTTGGCGACATTGGAGATGATCAGTCCCAACGCGATGAAGACCCATGATGCGAATATGGCGATGATGCCCAGCTCGATCCAGGAAAACGGTCTGCCGGGACCCACGTCGACATCCAATATTGCGGTTGCCAACAGGAGCATGACGTAGGTTTGCAAAGCGACGACGACCATGCGTGTGATGATCATTGCGATCAGGAAGTGCATTGGTCCGGCTGGGGAAGCCTTGAAGCGGCGTAGCACGCCTTGGCTACGAAGGCGCACGAAGATAAAGGCGACGCTGAAGACTCCGCTCTGCATTATCGCCATGACGACTACGCCGGTGACCACGAATGGTGTGTAGTCGAAGTCGCGTTCGGCATTGTCGTCTGCGACGGCTGGCACCGGAGACATCGATACATTAGCCCAACTCGCCAACCTATAGCGTTCTGGCACTTCGGCCGCCTCGATGAATACATCGAGCAGAACCTCGTCAATCATCGCGACCGATGCGAAGGCCGGCTGGAGGATTTCTGGATTGGATTCGACCTGTAGGTCTGCCACATCATCGGACGTTCCGAAGGAGTCGGGGATGATGAGCACTGCATCTAGGTCGCCGTCTCGGATGCTGTTTCGCGCGGCTTCTAAATCGCTGGACTGTTGGATTTCGATGGAGCCGACCGCGCCTGGACCCTCGTTAAGCCCGGCGATCAGTGCGCCTGATGTCTCGTTGTTTGCTTGGTCTACGATGGCTAGTCGTGGAGGCGCGAAATCATCGCCAAAGTTCAGGAATCCGAAAATGAGCATCAGCACAATCGGGAATGCCAGTGACCAGAAAAGGGCGAGGCGGTCGCGGTAGTACATCTTGAATTCCGCGATGATGAATGCGAGTTGGGTTCTCATCGCCAGTAGCGGCCTTTCCAAACAGGTCTGCATCTGTCGGCAAGTTCCAAACGGGACTTGGCAGGTTCAGATGTTGGGAGATGTGCGAGACAGGACGTGAGCATGACGTGAGTGCTGCTACTCTTCGTCATCGTCAAATTGGTCCGCGCCCTCATCCTCTTGCAGGCTGCGTCCGGTCAGGTCGATAAAGACATCTTCTAACGTCAGGTCTCCGCCCTTGATTGACTCGATGCCGCGAGATTCTAGGTCGCTGATCAACTCGGCAGGGGTCCCTGAGTCGACAATCTTGCCTGCGTCTACGATTGCCACCCTATCGCATAGTGTCTCGGCTTCCTCCATGCTGTGCGTCGTCATCACCAGCGACTTGCCGGAGTCGCGGATGTCGTAGACGATGTTCCAGATGTTGCGTCTGGCTCGCGGGTCGAGTCCGGTGGTCGGTTCATCGAGGAACACGGCAACTGGGTCGTTCACTAACGCTGTTGCGATTGATAGTCGCTGTCGCTGTCCACCTGACAGTTCTTTGCTCCGTGATTTCCGCTTGCTCAACAGCCCAACTCTGTCCAGTAGCTCGTCGGCGGAGGCACGAGTCTCGTACAGCGCGGCGAAGAGATCGATAATCTCGTGCAGGTTGAGCTGGTCAAAGAAGCTGGCCTGTTGCAGCTGCACACCAATCATGGATTTCACTCGGCGCGGGTCTTCCGACACGCTCACGCCGTTCACAAAGGCGTCTCCGGAGTCGGCATCGCGTAGTCCTTCGATAATCTCGATCGTGGTCGTCTTGCCCGCGCCGTTGGGTCCCAGCATTCCAAAGACTTCACCGGGCCGTACCTTGAACGATATTCCGTCAACAGCAACTAGGTCGCCGTAGCTCTTTCGCAACTCCCTGGCCTCAATTCTGGACTCGGGAGTTGAGTGGTTCGTTTCCATGGAGTTGGTTATCTGCGTATGGGAATGCCGATGGGTTGTGCAGAGTGTTCTCCCGCCGAGGGGATTGACCAACGCACAGATTCTGACTCTATCCCAGCGATGTGGCGCCACCTTCATATTTCCTTCGCAAAGAAGGATTGATCGATGTACACGTGCTGATTACGTCCTGATGGAAAAACGAGCAACTTTGAGCGGTTACGATGATGCTCACTTGATGGCTCAGTTACGCTGATCGAAGTGTGTGCGTAAGTCTGGGTTCTGCACGATGAAGTCCTTTACGTTCATAACGATGTTCTCTTGCAGTTGTATCGACAACCCGCCGTCGACTGGCAGTATCACACCGGTGATGAACGACGCGTCTGGTGAACACAGGAAAGCGATCGCGTTTGCGATGTCTGCCGGCACGCCGGTGCGTCGCACGGGGTATTGAAGTTCGAAGAGTTTGAATCCGGCATCGTTACTGACTTCCTGCCACATTGCTTCGCCGCGTTCGGTAACGATGTGCCCCGGGCATATTGCGTTGACGGTGATCCCGAGCGGTCCGAAGTCGGTTGCCATCTGACGGGTCAGTCCAACTACGGCGGCTTTGCCCGCTTCATACACGAGTGCTCTGGGTGCCTGGAGTAGCCCGTGGACTGACGAGATGTTTACGATTCTTCCCACCTCAGATGCAGGCGGCTCACCGTGTCGACGTCCTGCGCCCTCCCATGGTCCGAGATCGAAGCCGTCTGGCGGTCCGGATTCGACCATCGCCGGTACTCCGTACTTTGCGCCGAGGTACTGTGCGCCCACTAGCAGATCCATGCCGCTGCGCCATGCCTCGGGCTCGACTTCGACAGCGCTACCGTCGCGGCCAATGCCGCCGCCGTACGCGTTTTGCACCAGTATGTCTAGTCGCCCGAACTCGTCAACGCACCGCTCAACCATTGACTTTGCGACCAATTCCTTTGACACATCGCCTTCAATTGCAACAGCGGTGCCTCCTGCTTCATTGATGCGGTTAGCGTTGCGTTTAGCCGCATTGAGCTCGATGTCCACGATCAATATCTTCGCGCCATCGTGAGCCAGTTTGCGTGCGGTGCCGCCGCCGATGCCTAACGCACCGCCGGTAACGATGGCGGCTTTCCCCTGCAGTCTGGGATTTCCAACGTGGTGCGTCATGAGCATTACCTTCCTATCCGTAGTTGTCGATGCACTGTGAACAGGTTATACAGCATACGGGAAAAGCTGCGTTAGCAGTGCGGCATTATTCTTTGACTACCATGGCGTGCGTAGCCGGGATGGTTCACACGATATGACGAGTGAGTCGGCCAGATTTGAGGTGCTCCGTTCTAAGGCTCTGGACCAGATGCGTCGAAACACGCGAATCGGTTGGGATGCTTACCTCCGCAAGCATTACCAATACGTTCAGCCATCGCCGGGTCGTTACAAGTGGCAATGGTCTTGGGATTCGTGTTTCCATGTGATTGCGCTGGCGCGTCTGGATGTTGAGATGGCGCGTTCAGAGTTTGAGACGTTGCTCGCGCATCAGGATGAAGACGGGTTCATCGGGCACATCATGTTTTGGGGACGATTTGGGCGCGTTGCGGGCGCGCTGTCGTTTCAAGGCCGATGTTCTGATTGGCGCACTGGGCATACTGCGATAATCCAACCGCCTCTGCTGGCGCATGCGCTTCTGGCGTTATGGACTGCTACTCGCGACTTGCGGATGCTCGAGACCTATCTGCCCAAGGTTAAGGCGCACTACGACTGGTTGGGACGCAACAGGGCAGTTGGGAACGATGGTCTCATTGGCGTTCTTTCGCCTTATGAAACGGGCTTGGACAATTCGCCTGCTTATGACGCATTGCTTGGTGCGGTGCCGCCGACGCGCCGCAAGCTGTTGTGGCGCAACTGGCTATTGGACAGGTTCAACGCGAGGTTGGGCGACGGGTTTGAGTACGCGATTGCGAGGGAGCGGGATCGATTCGTGATGATCGATCCGTTTGTGAACGCCGTGTACTGCGACGCTTTGGACGTGCTCTGTCATCTGCATTCTTTGGCTGGCGACGAGCGTTCGGCCGGTGAGGCCTCTCGTCTTCTGGACGCGACAATGAGGTCACTGAACGACCAATGCTGGGATGAGGGTCTAGGACGCTGGGTCCATCTGGCTGGCAAGGCCAAACGAGCGGTGGAGACTCTCACGGTCGCCTCGATCATGCCTCTGATCTGTGGACGTATGGACAGGTCCACAGTGGAGTCGGTAGTGTCTCGATACTTAACGGACCCGCAGCACTTTGGTACGCGGTTTCCTGTTCCGAGCGTCGCGGCATCGGAGCCTACGTATGACCCCGATGGGGAATCTCGCATTTGGCGAGGCCCAGCCAGCTTGAACTTGAACTGGCTGATCGCGCGAGGGTTAAGACGGCACGGTTTCGACGAACAGGCGCGGCACATTGAGGCGAACTCTGTGGCGATGGCGAGTCGCGAGTTTCGGGAGTTCTATTCGCCGAATACGGGTGCTGGCATGCGTGGTCGTGGGTTCGGATGGGCAACTGTCGCGGTCGACATGCCGACGCGTTGCACGGTTGAACCCAGATAGCGCGTTGCGCGATTGTTCGCTGTCTGGGAAAGAGTGCAATGAAGTGAGAATGCGGTGCGTTGGTATTGTTAAGTTGAATTAACTCGTGTGGCATATATTCGGTCGGATATCTTGCGCCGTGGGCGTGGGGTTCTTCCCGGCGTAGTGACAGATTTAGCAGGAGTTCGGTAAGATTGACGGTAGCGGCGTGGGATGTATACCGCGGGAGCCGCGTTGCCGGTGTCATGAGCGAAGCGATAGCAACATTCGATGATCAGGACATCGTCCTAGAAGCGCGGAATACATCGGTCTACTACGGTAATGCGATCGCGATCGAGCAGGTCGGCATCCAGATACCACGCAACGCGATAGTGTCGCTGATCGGCCCGTCGGGATGTGGTAAGAGCACCCTGTTGAGGTGCTTTAATCGGATGAACGACCTGATACCTGGAGCTCGCGTAGAGGGCAAAATCACTTATGGCGGGCAGGATATCTACGGGGATGACGTTGATGCGACGGAGATACGATTCCGCATCGGGATGGTGTTCCAACGCCCGAATCCGTTTCCGAAGAGCATCTATGACAACGTCGCCTTCGGTCCGCGGGTGAACTCGATGGCCGATGACCTTGATGCTACTGTTGAGATGTCGCTACGTCGGGCTGCTTTGTGGGATGAGGTTAAAGACAGGTTGAACGATAGCGGTCTCAGCATATCTGGTGGGCAGCAGCAAAGGCTTTGTATAGCCCGGGCACTGGCTGTAGACCCCGACGTGGTGCTGATGGACGAGCCGGCATCTGCGCTGGACCCGATCTCGACGCAAGCGATAGAAGACCTGATCCGCGAGCTCGCTAATGAGGTAACGATAATCATCGTTACTCATAACATGCAGCAGGCAACTCGCATTTCCGACTATGCGGCTGTGATGATGGTGGGTGAGGATCGTGTGGGTCACTTAGTGGAGTATGGCACTAACTCGCAGGTGTTCGGGAATCCGATCGATCCGAGAACCGAGGCGTACGTCACGGGCAGGATCGGTTGAGCCGACTAATCTAGATGGCGAGTTCAAGAGGAATACGGCGGGAGTTCAATCATGCCAAACGAGCAACTTGATCACGAATTGGCGATGTTGGAAGCAGAGGTGTTACTGCTTGGAGGCGCCGTAGAAACTGCCATCTTCAAATCTATCTCTGCCTTGCGGTCGCGCGACTTGGACGCATCGAAAACGGTGATTGCAGAAGACGATCGCATCGACGAAATGGAGAACGCGTTCCAGCTCAACGCTGTCGAGCAAATACGGCGGCAGGCACCACTTGCAGCTGATCTGAGACGCATCATCGCGATGATGTTCATCGCCAACGAGCTGGAGAGGATTGGGGACTATGCAGAGGGGATTGCGAAGATGTCATTGAAGATGGGGTACGACGCGCCGCTTAAGCAGATGGACGACCTTCCCCGCATGGGCGACCTGGCGGTTTCGATGATGAAGCGGAGCATCGAGACGATCATCACTTCTGACCCTGACCGTGCTAGCGAGATTGCGCTAGGGATTGAAGAGGATGATGATGAGGTGGATAGGCTCTACGCTGAGATGCAGTCGGAGATATTCGACCTGTTGCGTGCAGACCCGAAAGTATCTGAGCGTGCGACATATCTCTTGTGGGCGGCACACAATATTGAACGCATCGCGGACAGGTCGACGAACATAGCGGAGCGTGCGATCTACATAGCGAAGGGTGTTATGGTCGGCGGGTCAAAGGATGCAGTTGCGATGTTGCGTGGTTGATGAAACGTAGCAGGCGTAGTATTGCGACAAGGTTAGCTGGTTCCACACGAATCAGGTACCTCTGTCGCCGCATGCTCCGTCACCGGCCGCCACTTGGCGAGGTCCTCCAACGACATGACGGTGGCGCGGTCTACGGCTTCTACGTGAACGGCGAACTCCTTCCTGGTGGCGTTGCGCTCCCCACGCTTTTCTCGGAGCAAAACCCTGTACGCGGTCCGATCACTTACGCCGATTTCCTTGGCCACCTCTTTGACTGTATAGCCAGCTTTGCGTAACTCGACTATGCGGGCGTCGCGCGTCTTCAGGTCGTTGCGCTGCCGCCAGTGGGGGTCGTCGTACTTGCACTTGGGCAATGGGCAGTCCAAACACGTTGCCGCAAGCTCGCAACCGGTGTCGACATAGGCGGATTGCTCGGGAGTTCCCCTCCGCCGCTTGCGTGCGGGGCGAGGAACTTCGGTCTCATCGACATTGAGAATGGGCTCGCGCTTTAGCATTTGGTGCCCGTCGGATGCAGTTCGCAGGTCTGTTGTGGTTCGGCAGGGTTCGCGTTCGCGTTATCCGGTAGTTCCCAGGAGTCCGCGGGTTCCGTTGTCGTTCCATACGCGTTCAAATAGCGAGCCTTTGATGCCGACCATGCCGTAGCAGACGACTGCGAGTCGATCAAAGTCGCATTTGGGAGCGACGATGGCATCGAACCAGCCCGCAGGGATCAGGTGTGCGCCAACGATTTCCAACAGGAGATTTGGCCTGCTGGGTCGCGGATGTTCTCGCACTGGCGTGTCGTAGCTAACGAACATATGCTTAGCCGAGCCCAGCCCGACACTTCGCTCTCCGACCGGTTGCCAAGGCACCTGGCACCCAGTTGACTCTAGGTGCCGCACGAGTGACTCCATTGCCGGATATGTGTGAAGTAACAGGTTGGGGGAGACGGTTATGCTGATCCCTTGGAATCCACTGCTCAGCGCGAGCAGAAGACTTCGAAGAGGAGTAGCGAAGCTGGTCGCCAACATTGTTGAACGGCATGCCACTGCGAAGTTGGCTGTTTGTCCGCTCATCGCGGCGGTGGCGATCTGCCTGCCGAGCTCGTCGCGGTCCGTGATGACGGACCCGATGCAGGCCGGACGGTCTAGCCCCGATGACCGAGAACCTATTCTGGTTCTTGTTATGCCATCAGAGTCACTAAGGGTGACGTTGCGCTCCCGATTCGGGAAAGTCTTGAGGGGTATCAATTCCCTCGGCGCGAAGACGGGAGTAGTCTTTTCGAGTGTGGCTGGAGACATGGTGTCCACTCCTTTCCGAGTGATGGATGACAGGTATCTTTATGAACATAAATGTTAGAACAGGATTTGTCAACAGATTTCCAGAAATAAATTACAAATCTCAATCCGCGTCGCGGAGTGCTTCGGTTGTTGCATAATGTTTCGCTGACAGTCGCCACTAAAGGAGCAAAGACCGGCCGTGACACCGAACATCGAACTCTTATCAATCGGCTCTGAGCTGTTGCTGGGCCAGATAGTCGACACGAACTCGGCTTGGATCTCGCAGCGCCTTGCCGAAGTCGGCGCGAATATCTACTACAAGACGACCGTTGGCGACAACTTGCGGCGCATGGTTGAAGTGCTGTCGCAGGCGGTTGACCGATCAGACGTGGTGATAACGGGAGGAGGAATCGGTCCCACTGAGGACGACCTGACGCGCGAAGCAGTTGCGAAGGTTTTCGGTGTAGATGTTGTTACTCATGAGGAGTCACTGCGCGACCTACGAGATAGATATCAGCGACGTGGCTTCATCGTCACGAAGAACAATGAAAAACAGGCGCAGATACCGAGTGGCGCCAAGGTGGTGAAGAACCCGAACGGGACCGCCCCGGCGTTCATTATGGAAGGCGAAACCGCAACGGTGATTTGTCTGCCTGGTGTTCCGTTTGAGATGAAGTGGTTGATGACGCAGGAGGTGATTCCTTATCTCCAGCGCAGATTCGACCTGCGCGAGACGATACATTACAGGGTGCTCAAGGTCATCGACATGGGCGAGAGCGCCGTTGACGACAAGATAGGGCATCTCATCGCCGGGTCATCTAATCCCACCTTGGGCGTGCTAGCGCGCCCAGGGCAGGTCGATGTTCGGATTGCATCGCGGGCGGAGTCGAAGGTGGATGCGTTGGCGATGATCGAGCCGATGGAGGTGCGTGTGCGAGCCATTCTTGGTCAACACATCTTCGGCGTTGATGATGAGACGATCGAATCGGTGGTGGGCGAGTTGCTTGCGAAGTTCGACGCTAGCGTGGCGGTTTACGAAGATCTAAGCGGAGGTGCCGTCGCGGAGGTACTGCGAACGACTGCTGGTGACAGGTTCGTCGAAGGACACATCGCGAACTCTATTGGGACCAGGGCCAGGTTGCTCCGAGATGATTCTGACCACGAATCCGGTTTGGAATATGCCGCTGCACTGGCGCGAGCAGTGCGGGAGCGCTCCGGTTCGACTTACGGCGTGGCGATTCACGGCGTTGCGGGACTCGACGGCGAGGCATTGAACTTGGCAGAAGGCGATACCTATGTAGTAGTGGATGACGGCCGAACGGTTGCGGAACGTCATGTCAGGACGGCGGGTAGCAAGCCGCCGGACCGTCGTCGTGCGGCGATGAACGCTCTTGGCCTGCTCCGTAATTGCTTGTTAGAGCGCGGTTAGGTGCCGCACCTACTGTCGGGATTCCGCGGGCGCCCTGGAGCCTGATACGATGCGTGTATCATTGCGCATACGGTCCGCGAACGCGGTTCTACTCAATCTGCATAATCCGGTGAAAGAATAAGCGAGCGCACCCATGACACCCAGAGCAGCAATACATGTTGAACACGGCAAGCCGCTGGTCGTTGACGATATCGAGATTCCGCCGCCAAACGCGGACCAGGTCAGGTTGAAGCTATATTCCAGCGGCGTGTGCCACTCCCAGCTGCACCAAATGCACAATCCAGAAACGCCGACGCCCTGTCTATTGGGGCACGAAGGAACGGGAGTCGTTACGGATGTTGGAAGCGATGTAAGCCATGTGAAAGAGGGCGATTTGGCGATCGTCACATGGGTTCCGAAGGATCCGATTCGGGGACGTTGGTCGCCGGATCCCGGCGGTGCGACTTACCGTGAGGAGCCACTCAACGGATCGACGTACACGTGGGGCACTGACGCGCAGGTATGGGGGGGATACGTGATAAAGATCGACGATGACAATCCGAAAGACGTTTCGTCGATTGTCGGATGCGCGGTATTGACGGGCGCTGGCGCTGTGTTGAATACGGCGCGTGTGCGACCTGGCGACTCCGTGGCGATCTACGGCATTGGCGGCGTAGGTACCTC
Source organism: Dehalococcoidia bacterium (assembly GCA_965200145.1). Taxonomy (GTDB): domain Bacteria; phylum Chloroflexota; class Dehalococcoidia; order Lucifugimonadales; family Lucifugimonadaceae; genus CBDATG01. Next base: position 102,176 of record CBDATG010000003.1, on the reverse strand, counting down.
GGCGTTGATCATGGCTAGCATCCTGCAGGCGCATCCGCTTATCGCAGTTGACATTGACGACGGCAAGCTGGAATACGCGAAAGAGATGGGTGCCACGCACACAGTGAACGCTCTGAAGACGGACCCGATCGAGGCAATAAGTGATATCACTGGCGGCGGAGCCGATTACGCGTTTGATGCGATTGGTTTGCAGATCACTAGTGAGCAGATTTTGCCTTCAGTGCGCGGCGGCGGGCCAGGCGCGGAGAATCACGGTGGGATGGCCGTCTTGATCGGCATGCCGGCGAAACAGATGACAGTTGACCCTGGGCAGTTCATGTACCACCAGAAGCAGTACCGCGGATCATTGGGAGCTACATATCCGGAGCGTGACTTCGATCAGTTTCTCAGGTGGCATAAAGAGGGTAAGTTCCCGCTAGACAAGCTGGTTACCCGCCGGTACACGCTCGATCAGATAAACGAGGCGTGCGATGACCTTCAGAGTGGTGAGATTCTAGGGCGTGCCATCATGGTCTACGATTAGCCACACGATGGCAGCGAAGGTTTCCCGCGATCGACCTCTTGACGCATTCGGACTGCGCAACGGTTCCCATAGTCTCCGTGAAATAGATGCAATATCGCAAGCTGGGCGACACTGGCATAGATGTCTCTCTGATGTCTTACGGCACGGGCGGACCGAGTCGGTTCGGCGCGTCGGCCGGGCTCACAGGGAAAGAGCGTGCGCGCCTGGTGGCCAAGGCAGTTGACCTCGGTGTCAACCTGTTTGACACGGCAGCAGGATACGGCGATTCGGAGGATTGGCTGGGTGATGCGCTCGACGCGGTAGGTTCGAGCGATGCGATGGTCGCCACGAAGTGGAGCTGGCGTAGCGGAGCAGAGCGCGGTGTGTTGCCGCCAGCTCAAGAACTCTTGTTATCGGTTGACCGCAGTCTGCAACGGTTGCATCGAGACCGCATTGACATCATGCAGATTCACGGCTTGAACCAGCAGGTGTACGAAGACGCGGTTGACCGTTACGCTGAGACATTGCAAGAACTCAAACGGAGTGGGAAAGCCGTGCTCATTGGTTTCTCGGAGATGATGACTGAGGATCCAAGGCACACGGTTCCGTTTAAGGCGTTGACTCGTCATGGGGACTTGTGGGACACCATCATGTTGAAGTACGGCATCCTCAACCAATGCGCGGCGCAATCGGTGTTGCCGTTGGCGATTGAGCACGGAGTCGGCATTCTGAATATGGCACCGGTGAGGTACACGCTCACGCGGAATGGAGAGTTCAAACGATTGATCGAAGCGTGGGGTGCTGATGGCGAGATTGATGTTGACCATCCGAAGTTGAAGGATGGGCTTAGCTGGCTCGTTGAGGGAGATGTTGACTCCGTCGTGTCCGCCGGGTACAAGTTCGCTGCCGCGCACCCGGCTATCTCTACAGTGATATGCGGTACATCCAACATCGCGCATCTAATTCAGAACGGCATGGCACTTGATTCTCCGGGGTTGCCAGATGAACACATGGTTATCTTGCGCGACCTGTTAGCGGATTCAGCTTCGCCGCGATGACTAAACTGAACACCCTCGTCAACCAGCCGTTGACTGACGGATGTCATCGGATGGCGTCATTCTCCAGCGCGATGTCGAGCTGCTGCAACGAAGCCGATTCGCGCGTTGATGCGTATCTCATTCAGAGTGTTTTCGTCTCGCCGACTGGCTCGGGTCTATAGAAGAGGTGTGGCGTATGAACATCTCAGCGCGGGACATCTGGCACCGATTCGCGCGCGAGTTGCAATGGCACGAGGTTTGACATGAACACCAGGAGTGACTATTGATTTCAGAGTCCCCGACCTCCGATTCACAGGCTCACACGGCGGAAGACCTTGCGGACCTGCTGGACCGAATTTCGTCCAACATCAGCAAGGTAATCATCGGCAAGCGGGAGACTGTGCGATTGTCGACGATATCGCTGATCAGCCGCGGACACATATTGATCGAGGATGTCCCCGGTGTTGGGAAGACGATGCTGGCGCGTTCTATCGCAATCACGACGGGTTGTGAGTTCAGACGCATTCAGTTCACACCTGACTTGTTGCCAAGCGATGTCACAGGAGCATCGGTTTATAACCAGCAGTCCGGGACGTTTGAGTTCCGTCCTGGTCCGGTCGTTTCGCAGGTGGTGTTGGCGGACGAGATAAATCGGGCGACACCTAAGACTCAATCTGCGTTATTGGAGGCCATGGGCGAGCAACAGGTGAGCGTGGAAGGTATATCTCGCCAGCTGCCGAGCCCATTCATGGTGCTAGCAACGCAGAACCCGATCGAGTATGAGGGCACGTTCCCGTTGCCCGAGGCTCAGTTAGATCGATTCTTTATGCGTATTTCTCTGGGATATCCGAGTGCAGACGAAGAGGTGTCCATCATGGATGATCGAGAGAACGTTGAACCGATCGATAACCTTGAGGCGTCTTGCGAACCGATGGACATTGTGGCGTTGCAACGATACACCGACACTGTCTACATCGATGATCTGGTCAAACGCTACATCGTCGCGATCACAGGAGCGACGCGAGAGCATCCGGACTCAACGCTGGGTGTTTCACCGCGCGCTAGCATCAATCTGATGCGTGCTGCCAAGGCTTACGCGGTTTCTGAGGGTAGAGAATTTGTGACACCAGACGACGTCAAGGCGGTCGCGGTGCCGGTCTTGGCGCACCGCGTGCTAATCTCGCCGTCGGCCAGAATGCGTGGCATGGTGCAGGATGATGTAGTTGCATCGGTCTTGTCGGAGGCAGAAGTTCCGGGAGCGGGAGGTGCGGCGGCGCGAGGGTTCAGGATCTGATCACTCTTCGCGCGGCGACACAGGCCGTTGCAAGTTTCGGGTCACAAGTTGCATAACGTCGTCAAAGATAGCTCATCGGCGGCGTTGGAGGGAGATGCATCTCTCGGCGCGACGCGTCGCACAGTCCGGTCGATTCGGCGTTACCCCGTGCTGTCGGGGATTGTGGCGGTGATGTTGGTTGCATTCGTCGCCGGTGTTGCAACGGGATTTGACCTGCTGGTTCGATTGAACTACGTCCTGGTGCTCTTGCTTGTTGTCTCTTGGGTGTGGTCAAAGCTGGGCACGGCCCAGCTGACTGCAAATGTGAGCAGGCCGACTGGCCCTTTCGCTGTCGGTGATTCGCTTCGGGAACGGATATCGATCCGCAACGTCAGTCGTGCGTCGAAGGCGTGGGTAGAGATTGAGGATGTTACTGACTTGCCTGGTGTGTCGTTCCGCGAAGTTGTGAGTCTGGGTCTCATGGTTTCGTACCGCAATGTCGATTTGGCGGCGACGCTCAATCAGCGTGGTGAGTACAGCCTTGGACCGCTAGTTATTCGCGCATCTGACCCGTTCGGGCTGTTTCCCAGAGAGGTTGAGTACGCCGGGACTGACAAAGTCCTCGTTTATCCGCGGGTCGTTAATGTGCCGAACTTCGCGGCGGCGCACTACCAGATAGTCGGTGAGAACTTGCGGAGGCAACGTAGCAACGTCTTATCTACCGATGTCTCTTCGGTGCGCGAGTACCAGCACGGCGACCCGATGGGAAGGATCCACTGGCTAACGACTGCTCGCACTGGCGATCTGATGGTTAAGCAGTTTGATGAGGGTTCATCTGGTGAGATGTGGGTGGTTTTCGATCAGCACGTCGATTCGCAGTCGGGGGAAGGACTGGCATCGTCAGATGAGTATGCCGCTACGGTTGTGGCTTCGACAGTTGAGCGTTACGTCAAACGCGGCATGCCCGTCGGATATGTGGGGCACGGATCGCGTGGACTGGTCGCTGCGCCGGAGACGAGTTCGTGGCATCGGGAAAGGGTCCTTAGACACATCGCCGGGAGCAGGCCGACGGGCGAAGTGCCGTTGGTCGATGCGCTTGCATCGCTCGACGCTGACCTCTATGTCGGCTCGACATTGGTGGTGGTCACTGGTGCGCGCCACGGGGACTGGTGTACGGCATTGGGTACATTGCAACGTCGCGGTGTGAAAGTTATCTGCGTCGTGATGGACGCGGCATCTTTCGGAGGCGCTTCAAACGAAGACGCTCTCGTTTCGTTAGCCGGGAACGGAGTGATCTCGTACAGGGTCACGCTAGGTTGTGATATCAGTGACGCTCTCTCAGCGCCTTTCGAGCGACGGATCGGGTATGACGGCATTGAGATGGCAGAACCTGAAGCCGAGGGCAACGGAGCAGTAACGCAGGATGTCGAACATGGTGAGGCGCAGGGATGACTACGAGCGCGGCACTGGGGCAGACAGATCGCGTTGACGCGGTTCCTGCGGATCCGATGGATTCGGGTCGAGATTCGACGCGCGCAGGAGGAATGGCTTGGTTCAAGGAGGTCTGGATCTGGCCCAACGCGAGCGAACTGATAGCACTGGTTCTGTTGATTTGGATGCTGGCGATGGTGGGATGGTCAGTGCAGTTAGCTAGATGGGGCGACTTGCCGAACATCATTCCAACCGCAATCATTGGCGCGGCCGTAGCTTTCACTATGTCACGTCTTCGGGTCAACTGGTCGGCGAAGCTGGTTATGTTCGCTTTGGCGGGCACGACGGTTATCTTCTGGCAGGGCAGTCTTCCTGCCGATGGCGGAAATGTCATTGAGCGTTCGATCGACGCTTGGGCACGGTTTCAGCTTTGGATAGACATCGCGATTAACGGCGGAGTTTCTGGCGATACCGTTCCGTTCGCTATGCTGTTCATGACTACTACATGGATCGTGGGTTACTCTGTCTCGGCGTTGACGTTTAAGACGATGAGCCCATGGGTGCCAGTGATGGCGTTGGGATTCGGTCTACTTACTAACCTCAGCCATCGAAGCGGACAGTTCGAGTACACGTTCTACCTATTCGTGATCGGTGCCACGGCGCTGTTCGCTCATCTGATTGCCTACAACCGGACTGAACGTTGGTTGTTGCTTGGGCTGAAACCGCCTAGGTCTGCGAAGTGGCAGTCTGCAAGAGACGGCTTGGTGTTGGGGGCTCTGATTGTGCTGATCGCCGCGTTGATGCCGTTCTACGAGATAAGTTCTGTGACGTTAAAAGATCGTTGGAATGCGGTGTTTCTCGACCCGTTCCTCAGTATGCGCTCTACTGCCCAGCGTCTGTTGGCGGGTGTACCCAGTGGCAAGGATGAAGTGCTGGAGGCTCCCAAACCGGTGTTGCCATTCAAAGGTGCGATCGAGCTGACGGATGACCCGCTCTTCCGCGTCCGTAGTCGATTTGCAAAGATGCATCCTGGACGCATCTATCAGGAATACACGTCTCAAGGTTGGGTGACGGCTCCGAGCGTCACGATCGCAGCTCCGTCAAATGCCCGATTGGAGAGTGATCAGCAGTATCTTGGAACGATAGAACGCGAGCTTGTGGAGTTAGCCGTGCAACCGGCGGGTGCATCGAATCTAGTGGTTCCCGCCGGCGGGGTACGCTCCGTCAACCTACCTGCCGCGGTGGACGTTCTGGAGCCGATCGTATGGGACTTCCCGTTAACTGGCCCGATAGACGCGTTACAGAGCCTTCCCGAAGACTTTCGCGAGTTCGCATACGCCGTACGATATGAGCTGTTGAACATAGCCAACAAGATCGAGTCGATTGATGGCACACGATTCACGATTGAGAATCAACCGCCGATGGATCTTGACACGGTGGATGAGGCGGTGGGATCGCTGTACTACTACGACACGAACATACCTTGGGAGCGGTTCACCTTCAACTTCATCGACAGCGGCGACGGCTCTGGTGTTGGATACGTCCGCATCGTTAGGGACGCGCCTGTGGAACACAACGTTGTGGTGTTAAGACATCAGGCCGTAGCGAATCAGCAGTTCCTGGTGAGCACCAGCGTTTCCATCGCGGAGGAAGATGACCTCCAATGGGCGAACGATGAATATCCGGGATACATCAAGGACAGGTATCTTCAACTTCCTGCGTCGTTACCGGGGCGAGTCCTGGCCCTAGCGACGGGAGTCGTGAGCGACAGCGGGGCAGAGACACCTTGGGAGAAAGCGCAGGCGGTGAAGGCGTTCCTACAGGATCAGGTCTACTCGCTGGAGATCGATGGACCGAATCCGTTCAGCGATGCATTGGACTACTTTCTGTTCGAGACAGTCGGCGAGCCGTGTCCTTCTGACGACCGGGGTTGTGACGAGTCGAAGATCAAGGGGTACAGTCAGTATTTCGGTTCTGCTGCGACTGTTCTGCTGCGTGCGAACGGCGTTCCTGCCAGATTCATTGCGGGATGGAGTGCTGGCGAGTACTTACCGTCCGAGGGGCAGTTCCTTATCAGGGATCGCAACCGACATGGCTGGACGCAGGTTTACCTGCCTCCTTTCGGTTGGATCGACTTAGAAGTCACACCGGGACGAGCGGCGGTTCCGCGGAACCTACGGGTACCGACAGCGCCAATAAACGATATACCGGCGCCGGTGACTGGATCGGCGGAGTTCGATCCCGATTTCCTAGCCGAACTCGCATATCTGGATTCGCTAGCGTTGGACGCAGAACTGCCGTCGGACATTTCCCGATTCGGTGTAGAAAATCGGGGTGAAGGCGGGTCGTTCACGCCACCGTGGATGTTGATGGGTGCTGGCGCGGCCGGAATGCTTGCATTGTTCGCAATTTGGATGGCTTGGAGATGGGATTTGAGGGGGCAAGATGATGCCGTCAGGGCCTACACGCAGTGGACGCGCGTGGCGATGTTGTTGGGGTACCGCAGGCCGCGCCATATGTCTGCGCGCGAGTACGGTGAGCGATTAGGCAGCGTATCGGAGCATACACCGCAGGCCGCGAAACTGATAATCGACAACTATGAGGCGCGAGTTTACGGCGGTCCGTTAGCAGGAGCGCTGGCTGATTCGCGAGGCCGGTGCGATGACGAGGATGCCGCGAACGGCCTACCGGAGGGTGCGACTACGAACGAGGATGCGGATTTGCGCTCGGCTTGGCGTACCGCCGCCACCGCGCTATTCAAGCATCGAGTGCGTCGGATGTTCGGCTCGGCGCAGGAGTTGCGTATCGGAGATTGATTGATCCCACGTTCGGATTTAGGCAAAGCGACTGAGATTGGAGCAGATTACAGATGACCGAGAAACGTACTACGGCCGGAGTCTTTGAGACGGAGCTCGGATATGTTGGTTTAGCGGTCTCAGAGGAAACGGTGATCCGCACGACGCTACCAGAGCCCGACGAATTGTCCGCGCTGTTGCGGATGGCAGAGACCGAGATTGGTCCCGATACTGAAGAGGTCGATGACTTCGTGGAATCGGTGATGGACATGATCGCAAGCTACTGCGCTGGAGAGCCTGTTGACCTGACAAGCGTCAGTGTTGACGACTCTGGTGCCACGGAGTTCACACGCGAGGTACGCGAGGCTTGCAGGACGATCCCGCGCGGCGAGGTGAGGACCTATCGATGGCTCGCAGAACAGGCTGGAAACCCGGCTGCGAGTCGGGCAGCAGGCCGGGCGATGGCAACGAATCCGGTGCCGTTACTGGTTCCTTGCCACAGGGTAGTAGGTTCCAACGGGAAATTGACGGGGTTCGGCGGATCAAGCGGTATACGACTCAAAGAGCGTCTGTTGAGGATGGAGTCTGGCGAGACCTACTAGGGCTTTCCTGGTCACCTGCCCGCGGTCAATCCAGTCGCGACATGTCTGTCCATCATTCGTTGGCCGGGTGAGGGTCAACGTAGACTACGGCGTTTCCTGTCATAACCGTTTCGTTGTCGCCGCGTTTGCACACCGTCGCCAGCGTCACAATCGGCTTGTCTTCCCGCACATCGGTAACTTCGCAATTGACGGTCACCGCGTCGCCGATGAATACCGGTTGGACGAATCTGACATCTAACCCGAGGAAAATCACGGTAAATTCGGAATCTGCCATCTCTACACCCAAGACTGCCGAGACCATGCCGACGAGTAGCGCGCCGTGTGCGATCCGCCGACCGAAGCGAGTCTGGCCGGCGTAATCGTCGTCGAGGTGCAACGGTTGAGTGTCGCCGCTAAGTTGTGCGAAGTGTTGCACGACCTCGTCGGAGAGCACGCGGGTGATGCTTCCCGTGGAACCGAGCTTGAGGGAGTCTGGGATATCAGGCATGGTTTTGGAAAGGGAATAATCAATACTGCTAGCCATAGAACTTGGATCGTTCCCGGTAGCTGGATGCGTCTCGCCGTGATGCTAAGCCCAATACTGTGTTGATCAGCGTATAGATGCCCACCACGCGTAGCGTCCAATCAACTGCGTCAATGGTATGCTCAAAGAGGTTGCGACGATCCCTCTCTTCCAAGTGGTCTGCCACGTTCAACAAGGTGGATACGATCGATCTGTACAGAGCGACATCAATGTTCCCATTAGGCCCTGGTCCTCCGTGCTCGGCCACGTAGTCAGCTCCACTCTGTTCAAGAAACTCGCGCATTCTTCTCTCGGAACTAACCGCAGCGCACTTTGGGCATCGCGCGTTCACCCATATGTGGTCACATTCAATCTCGGTTGTTTCGTCGATGGTCATGATTGTCTCCTGGTTGCCTTCGTATACCCCTTCTCTGAACGCAGCTTCTGGGGTGACCTCATCGGGCGTTGCGTTGATCGGTTCCAGGATTGCATAGCGTTTCCTGTCTGTTGAGAAACTGCTTCTCGTGCTTTCTCTTCGGGTATCGTCGCCCCCATATCATGCTGATGTTGCGAACTGAGCCTGTTTCGCATCATTTTCAACATAATCCCTGACAACCTCGCGGGCAAGCTTCAGTTCAATTGGGGGCGGTGTGCCACGACGTCTGTAGCCCGTTCGAAAGCCAGCTTCCGCTTGTACGGCGCCGAGTGTCTTTTCGGAAGACTTGAACTTGTTGCAGGGCGCACACAGCAGGGCACGGTTGGTCAACTCGTTGCTACCGCCGTCACGCACCGGGTCAATATGGTCAAGTTCAAGGTAGTCTTTGGCATCGTGGAGTGGTGAGACTTGCGGTCTATAACCACATCCCCAACACATGGCACCGAACAGCTTGATCAGGATGTCCTTCATCTCATTGTAGGTGTAACGGTTCTTGCGAAGCGTCTTTACTCCCGCGACCGTCTTGAGGATTGGAACGTTCTTGACTGTCGTCGTAGGTTGCGGCGGGACATCGGTGAACACGAAATTCATCGACGCGATCAGGTTGCGAGCCTCTTGGAGCCTGTCCGCGTCAAACGTCTTCGTCTTCTTATCGAATGGAATGAACTGCTGGCTCTTCGCTCGCTTTGAAGTGTAGAGCAGGCGATTCAGCATGTGCCCCTCGGCATCGGTCCGGCGGTCGATGCCGACCCATTTCCTGCCGAGGACCTCAGCCGCGATGGGAGTTGTAGCGCAACCGCAGAAAGGATCGAGCACCCAATCACCAGGGTTAGAGGCAGCCTCAATGATTCGCATGTACAACGAAAGTGGCTTCTGATCGGGCGACCCCGTCCGTTCGCTGTCATTGGATGCCAGATACGGCAAGTCCATCCAGATGTTGCTCAACGGTACTCCTTCATACTCGTCCGCGTACTTCTTATACCTTGGTCTTCCGCTCTTGGTCCAGTAGATCGCTCGCGGGTTGATGGACAACACCTCGTCGAATTTCTCTTGTGACCAACGCCAGCCGATCGTACCGTCGACGGTCCTGCCGCCTATTTGTCGCGTCTCACCTGCAGTCGCCGAATTCGAGCTTTGCTCCAATGCGATGTGCTGGAACCGGCGGCCAGTCTCCTCCTCTAGGTACGGGAACTTGGTCCGTATCTGTTCTTCGGTCGGTTTGCCAAGTACCTTGTTGACGACCACCTTTTCTACGTCCTTGGCGCAAACCAACAAAGTATCAGCTACGTTGTCGAATCCCTTAGCTAGGCTATGAGTGGCGTACCTCGGCCAGGTGATTACGCTCAAGAAGTTGCGTTGCCCGAAAATGGCATCCATGGCCATCCTGATGTAAGAGTTGGCGGTTGAGTCGCAGTGAAGGTATATACTTCCAGTCGGTTTGAGCACCCGCTTCATCTCAAGCAGACGCACGCTCAGGAAGCAGATGAAGGCAGCCATGCCCTCGCTGTGCGAACGCCTGACGGCCTCTATTGCGTTAAACAACGACTCCTCCGCGTCTCTAATTTCTTCCAACCAGTGCTCGTGCACTGCGCCCTCCCAGCTCCATTGGTCGGGTTTGGGTTCGCCTTCCTTCAACCACTTCCAGTCGTCCTCGTAAAATCCAGCCGTGCTTGATCTATTGTGTCCGGTGTTGAACGGCGGATCGGTAGCTATCAGGTCGATGCATTCGTCGTTCATGCCTCGAAGGAACTCCAAGTTGTCGCCGTGATAGAGCGTGCGGTTGGCGAAGTTGGGTGCATTTAGCACACTCTGACCTCCTCGCTTCGCTCTTCTCGAGAGTCTTTTTGCCATCATTTTCCTTCTTATTCCCCAGTGTTCCAGGTGTTGGTCATCTCGCGACGACGTGTCGGCTTGGGACCGATCGGATCACCGAGAAGGAGCCGCTTGCCAACAAAACTTGCACCAGTACGCCCATCTGAAACTCGGTGCCCACCGGTCCGACGCTGTGCCCGCCTGCGAACCCGTTTGAGGTTCGTCCGGGCGCTTCGCGCCGATGTGGGAGTACACTCCGACGTATGTCCGCTTGAGCATCGCCAGTAACGACTCCATGCCATTGGTGTGTATCATGCCGTTGACGAATTCCTTGATACCGTGATTCAGACGGGTGCGGCAGACGCACCCCGGTTGTACGCCAGTGCCTCATCGGTGATTACCATTGTGTCAGGTTTCGTCCGTTCGTGCACGAAACCTTGCAAAGTGGTGGCATCGGCGCTGTCCAATGGCATGACCTCTATGCGGTCGGTGTCACGGTCCTTCATGCCCTCGGCACGGCCCTGCAGTCTGGTCCGTGCCCAGCGTTCTGCTTCTTCCACTCATGCTTGTTACCCTCCTTTCCGCCGACTTAGGTCTCGTCAACATCGACAGAGCCAGCGAAGATGTCAGTCGGATTCTCCCTAGCCTCCCGGATGCGTTGCGCCATGGTACCACGCTGACTTCTGGGTGATGCCCAGCTCGTGATGCAGTTTCATGCCCGACAGCCCCTTCAGGTCGGTCGAGTAGAGATAGATGGCGATGCCGCCATTGGACAGCGGGATGTTGGACCCGCGCATCAGGGTATCGGTCTTGACATTGAACATCTTGCGGCACTCGCGGCAGCGGGAGGGTTGCGACTTGCGAGTCTTGCAGTGGAGTATGTTGTAGCTATCGCAGAACGGGCTTCTGATCTTTGCCCCGCCCGCCCCATCGCTTATCGATGAGCCACCGCTCGGCACTGAATGTCTTGGTGGCATCGAGGAACGAGATGCGCGTCGGTGAATTCGTCCTAGAGCTTTCTTCGTCATGCTTACAACGATGGCCGTGTTGTTCGGCTAGCAGGACGTATGTTTTCTTTTGCATCCCAACCGCTTTCATGGTCTACATGGCACTTGTACATCTCTCATTTTCGTTGGGCGACGTATGATCCGATTATCACGAGGGCGGCTCCGGCGATGAGTTCTGGTCCGATGGCTTCGTCCAGTATCAGCCACGAGAGGATGGCCGTCACAACTGGTTGGCTCAGGGAGATTATCGTTACACGACTGGGAAGATATCGGCTCAGGAGCCATGCGTGGCTTATGAATCCGAATCCGGCGATTACCACGCCTTGATAGAGGAGCGATGCTACGAGAACCCATGTCATGCGCATGGGCTCGGTCTCGATCAACAACGACGCGATCAGGAACGAGAGGGTTCCGAAGATGCTTTGCGCCATCAGTATCTTTAGGAGCGTCGTTTCCTGTCCGAGCTGTGATATGTAGACCTGACGCAACCCGAGCAGACAGGCAGAACACAGCAGTAAGAGGTCGCCGAGTAGAGGGTTGGGAGCGTTGTCGAACTGGAAGTCGCCGAGCAAGTTTCGCGCGAAGACGACCACAACACCGGAATACGCGATCAGCGCTCCTGCGACGCGGCGTTTAGAGAGGCTGTCCGCGGGGATGAATATGTGGGCGAATACCGCAGCCCATAGAGGGAAAGTTGGGATCAATACTCCGGCATGTCCCGCGGTGGTTAGGTTCTGTCCTATGTTCATGAACGCGAGCTGCACTGCGAAGAGCAACCCCAACAGAGTTAGCGGCACGACCTCGCGTTTTTCGAGTCTGAAGCTCTGCTTTGCCGCGGCGGCCCATAGCAGCACGACTACGGCACCGATAACGAACCTCATCCACCCGATTCGGAGCGGTGGAGCGTCTGCGAGTCCAGCCTTGAGGGAAACGGGTTGCCCGCCCCACAGTGCTGACAGGAAGAATGCGAACGCCCCCGCGCCGAGCGTCAGCGGTTGGCGTCGGTCGGCAGGAGCGTTTCGTGATTGACTCGTGCTAGTGGTCGTTGGCCGTTCCGCCGGTTGCGAGTCGGGTGCTGTCAAAGTTTGGACCCGAGTGCGGTGGTCGGACTAGATGTCAAGACGCTTCAGATACTGCCCGACCCAGTCGTAATCGACTAGGTCGACATAAGCGTCCATGAGAGTTTCGGTGATCGGACCCGGGATATCGCCGTCGGCGATGGTGCGTCCTTGGATGGTGCTGACTGGGCAGATGCAGAGCGATGTCGAGGTCAGGAACACCTCATCAGCGGTGATCGCGTCGAACAAGTCTATGTCCCGCTCGACGACTGGGATCTGATTCTCCTCTGCCAACTCCATCACCGTCTCTCTGGAAATTCCGCCTAGCACAAACTTGCCGCGCGGAGTCGAGAGTTGGCCATCCTTGACGGTGAATATGTTGGACCCGATTCCTTCTGTCAATGAGCCGTTGCCGTCGAGAAGTATCGCCCACGCGTCGGGGTCTACGGTTTTCGCTTCCATGTCTGCGAGAATAAGATTCAGGTAGTTGTGTGACTTGGCTCTAGGGCTGAATGAATCGGGAGGCGTACGGCGTACGGCAGGAACCCAGACGTCTATTCCGTCTTTGAAGAGTCTGGCGCGAGGTTCGAGCGGCAACGGGGTGCACTCGATGACGACGGTTGGTCCGCCCGATGTTTCCCACATGTCGCCGCCGACTAGGTCGATGCCGCGGCTGACCCTCTGACCTACCCAGTAGTCCTCGTCGTCTGCGAGCAGCGGCAGATTGCGTTCCAAGACCGATATCGTCGCTTCGTGCATCTCCGAGATGGTGATACCGGGATCGATGCCGACGTAGTCGAGTGAGTCCCAGAATCTCTGTAGATGTTCATCGAGTTTGAAGATGCGGTGGCCGAACGTCCGCGTCATGTCGAAGACCGCGTCTCCGTACTTGAAGCCGCGATCTCTAAAGGAGACGCGTGCGTTGGATTCTTCAACTATCTCACCGTTGAAGTATGCGACTCTTTCTTGCGTCATGTTCGCCTGTCCACTGTGATCCCGGCGGTTGCGGGTTTCGTATCTGTTTCACAGTTCATGTTATGCCAGCGATGTTGGCAAGCGGCTCTGATGCCAACCGCGCGTCATAGAATCTAGGCTTCATGGTGAACCAGACGGACAGCAGAGGCTCGGTTGTTGACGATTCCCAATCCGTACCGGCAGGGCGGCTAGACGAAACTAGCGGCGAGGATTTGACCACGCAGCTCGGTAGCCCAAGAGGCGATGCAGTAGCGCCTGTCGCGTCGACGCGTCCGCGTGTTGGCATCGGTGATTTGCTTGGGCGCGTTCCTTGGACCTACGTTGCATTGGCGGCGATCTTGGTTCTATCGCTGATGCTACGGCTCTATGGTGTGGACTGGGACCAGGGTGGAGCGTTTCATCCAGACGAACGTGCGGTTTCGGCACGCGTACATGAGCTTGATTTCGGACAGCTGCTGGAACCGTCCACGCTATTTACGCCTGAGTCGCGCCTGAACCCGCGGTGGTTCAACTACGGCTCTCTGTATCTCTATGTAGTGGCGGGCTTGGAAGCGCTGTCGTCGCCGTTCGTGGAGCAGGATTGGAGCATCTTTGACCTCCAGCGTAACGGCAGGCGCGTTAACGCAGTCTTTGACACTGTCACAGTGTTGCTGGTGTTTCTAATCACCCGGCGACTCTTCAGCACGCCAGCGGCACTCTTCGCATCGCTTCTGGCGGCGTTGTCTGTAATCGCCATCCAGAACGCCCATTACGCCACGGTTGACTCTCTGACAACGACGTTGATCGTCGGTACGGTGTATTGGTCTGTGAGGTATGTAGACCGTGGCAAGTTGCTGGATGCAGCATTGGCGGGAGTGTTCGTTGGTTTAGCGGTCGCTACGAAGTTCGCTGCCGCACCCGTTGCCGCTGCGGTGCTGGCGGCGCATGTGCTACGGATTTGGGATCCGCGTCGGGATAACGTCACGGTTCGGATAGAGATGTCGCATCTGTTGCGGTTGATCAGAGGCCTGTTGGTGTCGGGCATCGCTGGTTTGGTGGCTTTGGCGGTCGCGCAGCCCTATATGTTCATCGACTTCGGTACTTGGGTGAGCGATGTCTTCTACCAGTCGCGCATGGTGCGCAGGACGATCGATCTGCCATACACGCGCCAGTACATCGACACTGCGATGGTTTGGTACCAAGTCAAGCAGCTATCGACTTACGGGCTTGGTATCTTCTTGGGCGTCACGGTTTGGGTCGGACTATTCTGGGGTGTATTCAGGTCGCTAGCGAGATTGGACCGCGCCGCATTCGTGGTGTTGGCGTTTTTGTTGCCCTACTTGGCGTTGGTGTTGACGTTCGAAGTCAAGTTCCTGCGATATATGTTGCCCGCGACGCCGTTGCTGATGGTTTTCGCCGGCGGATTCATCGGATGGTGCGGATGCAAGGTGCTCGGAATGAGAGGGGTCGCGCTGAAGCTCGCCCTCGGGTTGTTTCTGGCGGTGCTGTTCATTGGCACTGGCCATTACGCATTTGCGTTTATGCGTGTGTTCGACGGTCCGCATCCTGCACATCAGGTATCCGACTGGTTGGAAGCGAACGCGCGGCCGGGTTCTACGGTCATTCAGGAGCATTGGGAAGAGGGCATTCCTGGCAGGCCGGGGTTCATACGCGTCCAGGATCGGTTGCCGTTCTACGAACATGAGTCTGAGCAGAAGTGGGAGAAGATCATCTCGGAGTTGGCACAGAGCGACTACTTCGTGCTCTATTCCAATCGCTTAGCGGCCACGTTACCGAGGCTTCCCGATCGTTATCCGATTACAACTCGGTTCTATGATTCTCTTTTTGATGGCAGACTCGGTTACGAGTTGAGGTTTACTGCTGATAGGTTCCCATCGTCGGCTGGCGTGATGTACCGCGACGACGCCTATGCGCGCGTCCCCATCGGCTACCCCTCGGGTATCGAGAGGTCGGCTGGTTCCTTACTTTCGATTGATTGGTACGGTTGGGCCGACGAGAGCCACACGGTTTACGAGCATCCGCAATCGATGGTGTTCGAGCGCGTGGGTGAGTGGGATGTCGACTCGATCTACAAGTCACTGGAAGTGGGTCGTCTGTTGGCCCAGCTCAGACAAGAGACCCTAGTACCGGAAATTGGGCTTTTGATGACCCCGGCCGATAGGTCATCTCAGGAGTCTGGCGGCAGCTGGAACGCGGTTTACTGGTTGCGAGGTTTGCCAAATGAGTTGGCTTGGCTGGTTTGGTTGATCGTGGTTCAAGTGATTGCATTGGCGGCGCTACCCATCAGCTACGTGATATTCCGTCCGCTAGCGGATCGCGGGTACATGTTCGCGAAGGTTCTCGGTCTGCTACTGGTGTCAACGATCGCTTGGTTGCTCGCCAGCTATCGCTTGATGGACTTCAGCGTGTGGAGCGTAGCGTTGGCGTTGGTTGCAGTTGCCGCGGTATCTGGAGTGTTGTACTGGCGGAAGCGTGCCGAGATGGCGGCGTATTTCCGGGCGAACGTTCGCACAATCGCGGTGGTGGAGGTGTTGTTCCTGTTGGCGTTCATTGGATTCCTGCTGATTCGCCTTGGCAACCCTGATTTATGGCATGTTTGGCGCGGAGGTGAGAAGCCGATGGACTTCGCGTATTTGAATGCAGTAACTCGTTCGTCGTTGATGCCGCCTTACGACCCCTGGTACGCGGGCGGCTATTTGAACTACTACTACTATGGGCAGTTCATCGTGGCTACGGTGATCAGACTCACCGGCATCGTCCCGACCGTGGCATACAACCTAGCAGTGCCGTTGATCTTCGCGTTGACGGTTGGCGCCGTTTATTCGCTGGTCTACAACTTGATTGCGGCGGCTAAGCGGGCGATGGGTGCTCCGCGGATCGGCTGGTCTCCTGTTGCATTCGGAGTATTCGCCGCCATCTTAGTGGCGGTGGCGGCGAATATTGATGGTCTGATCCAGCTGGCGCAACTTGGATGGGGGACTTTGGTTGATGACCTGCCGTTTTGGCGGTTCGATTACTGGCGCAGTTCCCGCATGTTGGAGCCCGGAACGGGTGGGAACGAGATAACTGAGTTCCCGTTCTTTGCGTTCCTCTACGCGGACTTGCACGCTCATATGATCGCGATGCCGTTTGCGATGCTGGCATTGGGTCTTGCTATCGTGGCGGCGCTGAGGGTTGGCGTGCCACGGAACTTGCGGTGGGAAGGTATCGGCACGATCGTGCTTCTGGGAGTAACGGTGGGTTCGTTGCGCTTGATCAACTCATGGGACTTCCCAACGCAGCTGCTACTTTCGGTTGGACTCGTTGCGCTTGCTGAAATGTTCCTGGGACACGCCGGTTTCTACCGCAGGGTGGTCGCTGTCGCGATCAAGTCAGTTGCGGTGTTTGCGGTGGGTTACTTGGTTTACCTGCCGTTCCATGCGAATTTCGAGTTATTCAGCGACGGAATTGAGCTCAGTCGTTTCCAGACACCGTTATGGCGGTACGTCTTGATCCACAGCCTGTTCCTGTTCGCCATCTTCAGCTGGGTGTTCGTTGAATGGCGACGCGGCGCGTTTGGCATTGCTAGCCTGATGCGAGCGACGGGGTCGGTTCCGCGAGTGTCGGTCTGGATGCCGCTCGGACTCGGCATGGTGTTGGGCGCGCTTGTAGTGATTCTCGGCGCGCTATTGGCAGATTACATCACGGCGATGCTGGCGGTTCTGGGTGCTGGTTGCCTTGGTGTGACGGCGGCGTTGGCATACTCGGCGAGGCATCCTGCACATCGCTACATTGCCATCGCCGCGATTTTGGCGGCCGCGGCTCTGTTGTTGACGGCCGCGGTCGATGTAATCACGGTAAAGAACGACATTGGACGTCAGAATACGATATTCAAGTTCTACATCCAGGCTTGGTGGCTGTTCGCCATCGCGGCGACATTCGCGTTGTGGCGAATGTGGGACCTGGGATGCTTCTCTCTGCGTCGTTTGCGTTTCGGCGGTACTGTCTGGCTCGTGGTACTGGCGATGCTCGTGATCGGTGTACTCGTCTATCCGGTGATGGCGACCCGCGAGAAGATGTCGGAGAGATTTGAGCACATCGGCATGGGAATTGACGGCGAGGCGTATATGGACAACGCTGTGTACCGGAGGGACGCGGTAGAAGTCAAGTTGCGACACGATAAGGAAGGGATAGAGTGGTTGCGCTCCAACGTTGTTGGTAGTCCGACCATCGTGGAGGCTGCTTGGCACCTCTACACTTGGACGCAACGCGTATCGATTTACACTGGGCTACCGACCGTCATAGGCTGGGACTGGCATCAGACGCAGCAGCGGTTTGACTACTCGTACGACGTGTCGCGCCGCCGCAACGATGTGATCGACTTCTACTCGACGCGCGACGCTTCTGGGGCGCTGGACTTCCTAGAAAGGTACGGCGTCCAGTACGTTTACGTGGGCGAACTGGAAAGGCAGATCTATCCCGAATCTGGTATAGGGAAGTTTGACGACATGGAGCACCTCGGAGTGAGGAAGGTGTTTGAGAGTGGCGAGGTATCGATATACAGGTATGATGGCTAGATTGACGCAGTCTACAATGTACGAGCCTTCGGTGCCAGTCGGAGTGTTTCGGCGCGCCTTGAGGTCTGTTACGGGTTTTCTGTTGCCTCAAGCGTGCGTCAACTGTCGCCGCGAGGGTGAGTTGCTGTGTTACGAGTGTTTCGCGGGGCTTGAACGGGTGGAGGGTGCGCGTTGCGCGTCATGCGGCGAACTCGTCGGTGTGGAACGGACGGTCTGTGCCAGTTGCGCGATCGCTCCTCCGCCGTTGGACCGACTTGTGTCTGTCTACCGTTATCACGGTGCAGCCCGTAGTGCGGTCTTGGCGTTGAAGTTCAGATCGTTGAAGTCGATCGCCCCGATCATGGCGCGACCTATGTCTTTGCAACCGTTGGTGACGCGCGGTGCCATCGATTGCATTGTGCCTGTGCCATCGCATGCGAAGCGAGTGCGTGAGCGCGGCTATAACCAAGCGGCGTTGCTTGCGAAAGAGGTCGCGGGCGTTTCAGGCACGATGCTTATTGAACGCGGATTGAGTAAGGTCAGACACACGCCATCACAGGTTGACTTGAACCGTGAGGAGCGTTCCAACTCGGTGCGTGGGGCGTTTGAGGCCGAGTTTAATTTTGCAGGCGCGCATGTGATGCTGGTAGATGATGTCGCGACAACGGGTAGTACCTTGATGTCCTGCGCGTCAGCACTCAAGCGAGCAAACGCGGACCGGGTGTCAGCGTTGACGTTCGCGAAGGAGACGGCAGCGATTGACGGTGAGACAGGTTGAAGAAGTGATGGCGAAATATCTCGCACGTTTTGAGATGCTGTCGCATAGAGTCTCGGCGAGTTGAAGCAGGAAAGCCAGAAGGCGATGTCCAGCACAGAACGGTTGCGCGTTGGGGAAACCCTGTACCGGGTCGCGCTCTTCGACGTATACGGGACTTTGGCGACATGGAGCCCCGATCGGGGGACCATCCAGACTCGAGCGGCGGCGGCGTTCGGTGTCAACTTGACCCGTGAGGGCATCGAAGCGGGTTACGCGGTCGCAGAGGCATATATGACACACCAGAACGTTGAACGTCCTGTCAGGTTGATGTCGGAGGCAGAGCGTGATGACTTTTTCGCCAAGTTTGAGCAGAAGGTGTTAGACGGTGCAGGGTTCCATGTAGATGTTGACTTGGCGCGCAGAATCTGGCGGACGGTCTCGCAGCAACGGTACGAGCTGGCTCTCTACGAGGACGTGGTTGCGGGTCTCGATAGACTCAGAGTAGCGGGAGTTGCAGTAGGAATTGTGTCGAACATGGCGATAGATGGTGCGAGCCTTGCGTCGAATCTAGGCTTGAGTCCGCACATTGATTTTGCGGTTACTTCGAGCGAGGTAGGTTGCGAAAAGCCTGATGGCAGGATATTCGCTGAGGCACTGCGGCGCTCAGGTGCCAGCGATTCGAGTTCTGCTGTGATGGTCGGCGACCAGCCGGAGTCGGACCTTGATGGTGCGAAGGCCGCTGGTATTGACGCGATCTTGTTGGACCGATATGGGCGTTTCCCAGCTGGCGAGCACGGTGACTATCCACGCGCAGAGGACATGCGACAGGTCTGCGACATCATCCTTGGGAACGTAGAGAATTAGTTACGCGTGGCGTACCCGCGGACGAGTTTTCCGATTTCCCAAGCGCATCTGAGGAGGATGCATGAATAAGACGCAACGGCTTCAGCAGTGGTATGACGAGCGTCCGGCTGCGGACAGCGTGCTTTATGGCGAGCACATGCATGTTGGTGCGAACCAGACGATCCTCCGCGTTGGCCTGCACGGCATCCCGTTAGACGATTCAACGGTCGCGCTTGACATGGCGTGCGCAGTGGGAGGTAACGGACGGTGGCTCGCGTCGCTCTATGGCTGTCGGGTTTACGGGAACGACATTGATCGTGAAGCGATAGGAGTGGCCACCGAGTTAGCGGACATTGAGGACATCGGAGACAGATGCACTTTCTTCGTTGCACCGGTTAGCGCGACGGGGCTTGAGAGTGCTAGCTGCGACTTGGTCGTATCTACGGACGTCTACGAGATGGGTGAGGTCAAGCGAGTCTTAAAGCCCGGCGGTAGGTTCTTGCTTTCATCCCTGTATCGCCATGACGACCCTTCGCCCGAAGACCTCGCGGCCAAATGGGAACTGGAGTTGGAGACTCGGCGCGATGTGACGCAGCTAGCGCACACGTTTCACCACGCCAAAGAGGCTGAGGCTCAGCTTCTGCATCGAGCCGGGATCATCGATAACCGTCAGCTTGTGACGGTGCTGAACGACATCATCAAACCAGGTAGCCGCGGTGGTCATCACATTCTGGCCAGGTGGCGCAAAACGGGCTGACGAGCGACCGGCAGCTGACGTACGCTTCAGGTCGGCAGTCCGTCAGCACGCTCGCAGTGCGATTGTGATCTTGTCGCCGTTGATTGTGTGGTCTTCGCGGCTGGCTTCATTGACGGGCTGGTCGTGTCGGACAGATGCCGCAAGCGTCTCGGTTGCGATGTAATCTGCTCCCGAGGTCAGTGCCTCAGATAACAATGAGCTGTTCTCGGCGTTGAGCCACAAAACGATGCGGTCGGATATTTCGAGTCCTGAGTTCTTTCGCATTAGCTGCACGATGTGCGCGGTTTCTCTGACCATGCCCTCCGCAAGGAGGTCGTTGTCGATCTGAGTTGAAACCCCGACCGAACATCGTCCGTCACTCTCAACTGCGTAACCGTCGGCTGCTACGGCGTCGACGAGAACCTCTTCCGGTTCAAGCGTCAGACCGTTCAGATTTATCCGTTCTCCTGCTTCCACTCTCTGCGCCACATCTGAGGCATCGGCATCTTCTAGCAACTGTCGGACTTCCGCTAACCGTCGTCCGTACTTCGGTCCTAGTAACGGCAGGTTAGGACGTATGCGGTGGGCTAGCAGGCTGTCGGTCTCCGAGGCATGTCGCACCTCCTTGACGTTCAACTCATCTCGGAGTTGTTGTGTGATCTGTCCGAGACGCGCTTGGTCATGCGGGTCTCGGAGTTGCACGATTACGGCACCGAGCGGTTGCCTGACCTTAACCCCGATAGTGGCACGTGCTGCTCGTCCGAGTGAGCTAAGTTGCATCGCTAGGTCGGTGTTTCGGGACAACTCCTCGTCGATTGCCGATTCGTCTGCGACGGGCCAGTCAGACAGGTGCACCGAATCTGGAGCAGATGGGTCAAGTCGCCTGACGAGGTTTTGGTAGACCTCCTCGGCGATGAATGGCATGAACGGGGCGAGAAGGCGAGACAGCGTCGTGACGCAGCTGTACAGCGTCTCATATGCTGACTTCTTGTCGGCATCGTCTTCGCTCTTCCAGAAACGCCTTCGACTGCGCCGGACGTACCAGTTCGACAAACGTCCAACGAACTTCTCAATCCTCTCCGATGCGACTTCGACGCGCCAATCCTCTAAGTCGTCTGTAACGTTCTTTACCAGCATGTTGAGCTCTGATGTCACCCACCTGTCGAGCTCATTGGCTCCCGACATGCTCGGAGTTACTGAATCCCCTTTGTCGTTCGCTCCGACCGATGGTGACCATTCGTCCAGATTGGCGTAGGTTACGAGGAAGTAGTAGATGTTCCAGAGCGGTAGCAGGAACTGTCTACGCGCCAAGTCGCCGACATTGAATCCGAAGTTGAGGTTGTTCTGTGGTGTGTGTCGCGAGTAGACCCAGCGCATTACGTCGGCACCCATCTTGTCGGCGGCGGCCTCGAACTCGATGGCGTTGCCTTTCGACTTGTGCATCTCATCGCCGTGTTCGTCGCGCATCAGACCGTAAGAGAAGACTGTCTTGGTGGGCGCGGTGCCGTCCAGCACAGTTGCCATGCAGATGAGTGAGTAGAACCAGTTGCGGAACTGGCCGGGGAACGACTCTGAGATCCAGTCGGCGGGGTACCAATCCGCCCAGTAGTCGCGGTCATCGTAGTACTGAAGGGTCGAGAAGCTGACGATGCCGGCATCGAGCCAAGCGTTTCCAACATCTTTGATGCGTTCAGTGGGCGAACCGCATCCGACGCACGAGACCTTGACACTGTCTAACCATGGTCTGTGCGGAGCGTGTCCGTTGAATTCGTTCCACCCTTCAACGGCCCGCGCTTCGAGTTCGGCCCGCGATCCGATGACGTTTACTTCTTCGCATTCGGAACAAGGGTAGATTGGCAATGCCAGGCCGTAGTACCGCTTCTTTGAGATCATCCAGTCCGACATGTTGTCCAGCCATTCAAGCTCGCGGGCGAGTCCGAATTCAGGGATCCATCGGATTGTCTTGGTGGTTGACTTCATGGCGTGTCGGATTTCGTCCATGCTGATAAACCACTCGTCGACGAGCCTGAAGACGAGCTCAGAACTGCATCGCCAACACACGGGGTACCGGTGCCTGTAGTCTTCCACCTTGTAGAAGATTTGCTTGTCGCGTAGCTGTTGAAAGATCAGCGGGTTCACTTCGTCGACGGATTTGCTTGAGAGTTCGCCGAAGCCGTCAACGTAGATGCCGTCTTCGTTGAGCGGTGCGATGGCTTCGATCCCGTATTCCTTGCCGAGTTGGAAGTCTTCTGTACCGGCACCGGGAGCTATGTGGACGATGCCGGTCCCTTCGTCATCGCCTACATCCTTCCATCCGATGACCCGATGCTCATCCTTTGCGCGAGACTGCGCGGGCAGGTTGTCGAAAGGGCCCGCGTAACGCCAACCGACCATGTCTGATCCGGGCAGACGTTCCAACTCTTGTTGTTTGCCATCCAAGATGTGCAGGCGGTTTTCGGAGAGCCACAACAGTCGCTCGGTACCGTCTGGAGTTACGTTGCCGACCTTGACATAGGAGTTCGCTTCGTTGACTGCCGCTGCAACGTTTGCAGCGAGCGTCCACGGAGTAGTGGTCCAGATCAACAGTTCCTCGCCCTGTCGATCGATGAGTGGGAACGTTAGGAAGAGTCCGGGGTGAATGACATCTGCATAGCCTTCGGTTGCGATTTCATGTTGGGACATGCCGGTGCCGCATCTGGGGCACCACGGCATGACATCCTCGCCTTCGTACAGCCAACCGTTCTCGTGGCACTTCTTCAAGAAACCCCAGATGGCGTAGTTGTTCTCGTCCGACTTCGTATGGTACGAGTCGTCCCAATCCATGAAGTATCCGAGTCTCTTCGACTGCTCTGTGATTATGTCGGCGAATCTGTCAACTCGGTCTTTGCACTCTTGCACGAACTTGCCAATGCCGTAACTCTCAATCTCGTGCTTCGACTTGAATCCGTGTTGCTTCTCGACTTCTACTTCGATCCAGAGTCCTTGCCCGTCGTAACCGTTCTGGAACCGCTGACGGTAACCTTGCATGTTTCGGAAGCGTAGGAACAGGTCTTTGTATGTGCGTCCCCATGCGTGATGTACGCCCATCGGGTTGTTGGCGGTAATCGGCCCGTCGATGAAGGAGTGGCGCTTCTCGGACGATTCGTTCCGAGTCAGGTAACGGTCAATGATTGAGGTGCCAGATTGGTCGGGCGCGTACCAACGCTCTAACCATTTGCGTTCGAGAGCTACGAAATCTACGTCGTGCTCGCCATCGACAGGATTGAAAACAGGGTCTTTCACAGCGTTGCCAACTCCGATTATTCGCGAGGGTGTCGCTGATTCACATTCTATCGGTATAGCGGGAGGTGTCGTGCCGCGGCAGAGTACTTTCGCGCTTGTTGCCCGTTCGGTTAGAGTCAGTGCTCGCCGTTGACGCGACCGCTTTAGTGGAGGTGACACCATGCCTGGGAATACGAAGATTGGCATCAGTGGCGAGAGCTGGACCATCAACGAGGAACCGACGTACGCGGGTCGGGAGTTCAATGGGTGCCGGATGGAAGGACTGCTACTGAACAGCAGGATGGCGAATGCAATGTTCGACGACGCAAACCCGTTGACGCGTCACTTGTGGGCGTATCCGGACACTGGGGCATGGGATGCTGAACGTAATGTGGCCGAATTCGTCGCAACATTGCCGCTGTACAGATCTCACGGTCTGCTAGCTGTCACGGTGAACTTGCAGGGTGGCAGCCCGACGGCTTATTATCGCCAGGCCGCATTCCGCGAGGTTATGCACGATCGCGGTATCCGGCAGGGCGACGGAGAGGTCTGGCGTGGTCTGCCCGGTCAGGATTCGCAGCCGTGGGATAACGCCGCTTTCACTCCCGACGGCGAGCTGCTACCGACTTACCGTGACCGTGCCGAACGCATCATCAATGCTTGCGACGATGTTGGGATGGTTGTGGTTCTCGGCATCTTCTACTTCGGGCAGGATGAGCGCCTTCTAAATGAAGATGCGGTCGTGAACGCGGTGGTCGGAGTCCGAGATTGGTTACTTGATGCGGGACATGCGAACGTTCTGTTGGAGATCAACAACGAGACTAATGTTCCCCGGTACGAGCATGAGGTGTTGCAACCGCACCGGGTGCATGAGTTGATACAGGAGGCGAAAGCGCGTTGTGGCGTTGATGGCAGGCATGTGCTCACGGGTACTTCATACGGCGGCGGTCGCGTTCCGGACGATTCGGTACTTGAGTCATCAGACTTTGCGATGCTTCACGGCAACGGGGTTACGGAACCGCGAAGGATCGCGGAGATGGTGCGTGAAACGCGTGCCAAGACCAGTTACACTCCGAAGCCGATTATGTTCACCGAAGACGATCATTTCGGTTTCGATGCTCCGGTTAATAACTACCTCGCTGCGGTGAGCGAGTACGCGTCCTGGGGCTACTTTGATGCTGGCGAAGGTGCCGGTGGCGTGATGGCGTTTGGCGATTACATCAATGGTTACCAAAACGTGCCGATTAATTGGGGGATCAACACACCTCGCAAACGAGCGTTCTTCGACCTGACTCGTAGGATTGTCGGAGTTGACTCGCGATAGTCACTGTGGGCAGGTGATCGGTTTACATACCGCTGATGCACCGAACATGTCAGATGGAGGGATTGCACAAACGTCATGCTGTACGGCTCCTCTGTTTCGCGAACTCATCGGCGTACATGAAATCCTCGATTCTGATTTGCTGTCCGCCCATACCTGCTGACGCGTTCGCGGCGAGGACTGCTGCCAGTGAGTTGAGTGAGGACGCGTAGCTGTTGCGAGTCAAGCTGGGTTCTGAGGCTAATATCGATTCCACGAATGTCTTGGCTAGCTCGTATGTGTTTTGTAATGACATGCCGTCGTGGCCCGTGTCATCCAGCAGAACCGTGCGCGTCTGATCAACCGTAGGCCGCAGGCTTGGGGACCAGTCATCGCCGGGGTAGTGGTAGTCGACGATGTCGCCGTCTTCAAACTTGATTGTGCCGTGCTCCCAGATGATGCAGTCGAACCGTCCAAAGTAGTAAGACTTGGCGGGCTTGGTGAAGATCAGGGTGCCGACGGTGCCCTTGTTGAAACCGTAAGTGACCGTGTAGTAGATGGGATTGTTGCCTTCTTCGGCGTGCAGTTCTGCTGGTCTCTCGACGTAGTTGGCTCGCACCCAGTCGATGTCGTCATCTGTCCAGTAGCGCATGATGTCTGTCTGATGGATTCCGGCTTCAACCATCGAAGTGCCAGACCAAGCTCTGTCCGCGGTCCATATACGGTTCTCCGGTCCGCCGCGTTCTTCGGTGTGGGTGTGTTTCACGCCGTGACCTTCGATGCCGCCTTCCGCTACCATCGTGATCCCGGCAACCCACTTGTCTGCTAGGTGGTCTCGGACTGCTTTGAACCCGGGATGGTGTCGCATCTGGAAACCCACGACGTTTGGAACATCGCCACAGGTTATGGCTTCAGACTGCGATAGAGCTTCGTCAAAGAACAGTGTCTGTGGCTTCTCTGCGAAGATCGCCAAGCCGGCCTTGGCGGCGCGTTCGACCTCGCCTCGATGCTGATTGGGTGGGATGGCGAACCATATGACATCGACTGATCCAGACTCGATCATTTCGTCGGCGGATGAGAACAGGGAGACGCCGCGTTCGTCATAGCTGGATTCGTAGCGTCGTATCTTTTCTGGATCGAGGTTTTCGCTGAAGGGGTCTGCGAGTGCGGCGAGAGTGCACATCTCCTCGTCCTGCAACCGAACGAGCTGCTGTAGGTGGTTCAGTCCGCGTTGCCCAACTCCGACAAGTCCGATCCGTAGTTGTTTCGCCATAAGTGACCTCTGCTCATTTAATCAAATGGTTCGTGGGTAGCGATGGACGATTGGCCGGTGCGCCACGATCGCAACCGAATTGCAACTGTACACAACGGTTGCCGTGAGCGACGGGCTCGGCGTTTATCATTCGTTGCATTATGGTTGCCCTCGTTGATATCCCCGACCTTGGCTTGGCGCACACGCCGACGCCGTTGCACGCACTGACGAATTTCAGGGAAGCGATGCGATCTGAATGCGGGGCTGCGATTCCGGAGGTCTACATCAAGCGCGATGACTTGACGGGATTTGGTTTCGGAGGTAACAAGGCGCGGCACATGGGTATTTCCTTCGCGCAGTTCGTTGATGCGGAGATTGAGACAGTAGTGAACATCAACCACTACCACTCAAACCAAGCGCGTTTCATCGCAGCCGCGTGCGCCAAGGTAGGCATGGAGTGCCACCTTGTGGCGTTCGACATGGTTGACGCGCCGCTGAACGGTAATCTGTTGTTGGCTAAGTTATTTGGTGCGGAGATACACCGCGTGCCGCCAGACTACGCTAGGGAAGTAGCAGTGCGTTTGCAGGATGACGCACGCGGCAGGAGTAGACGAACGGTCATTTACGGCGACCACGAAATTGCGGACGTGGCGGGAATGTTGGCGTTCTTCAAGGCCGGTGCCGAGCTTGAAACTCAGCTGTCAACGTTAGGTCTGACTGGTCGACCGATGCGTATCTGGGGGCTGACGGGACGTTCGCTCGCAGGTTTGAAGATGTATGCAAACTGGTCAGGACTGCCTTGGGAAACTACGGCGGTACGGTACACACCGTTGGGGGCTGGTATCAACTGTTGTGACGCGGATGCTGAGCTGGCGAGTCAGACGGTGGACAGGTCTATGTTCGCAGCGAAGATGCTGGGTCTGGCAGACGGTTTGGATATGGATGATGTGCAAGTGTTGAATGGCTACGCGGGTCCAGCCTACGGCGTACCGGATGACGGTGTTTTGGAGGCGATGCACCTGTTGGCCAAGACCGAAGGGATAATACTCGATCCTAACTACACGGGAAAGTCGATGTCCGGTCTGATCGGTGAGGTACGACGCGGTGCCCTTGATCCCTCGGTGCCGGTCGTGTTCTTGCATTCAGGGGGACTGCCGCAGGTGTTCGCGCACCAAGATAGGATTTGGGATTGGGACGATACCGATTAGCGCGTCGATTGATCGATCCGCGACGCGTTGCACATTACTGCGTCTGCGCCATCTGCTCGGTTGGCCTCGTTACTACTCGTTGCAACGCGAGGAACACTACCGCTGCCAGCATCATCAACGCAGCTCCTGCGTATAGAACGCTCTGGTAAGAACCCGTTTGGTCATACGCCCAACCGGCGGCGACCGGTGCGATGATCAACACTCCGTTGTACACGGGTGCCATCATGCCGCGAATGGAGGCGTATCGCTTCCTGCCAAACAGGTCGCCGACAATCGCCCAGTTCAGTGAGCTACCAGCCTCGGACCCTGCGAATAGCAAGAGGGCTAGGAATACTGGCAGGGTTCCCTCTACGAAAGTCAATCCGAGGAGGCTCATGGCTGCCATTGAGTAGAGGCCGGTGAGCATGATGGGTCTGCCGACTCGGTCGCTGAGATACCCGGTGACCAGAATCAAGGGGACTGCCACGAGGGATAGTAGTCCCAACAGGTTGGCGGCGGTTTGTTGGTCTTCGCCGAGGGAGACGAGGATCGGAATGAAGTGGACGAAGATCGTTCCATGCACGGAGATGCGAAGGGTGGTAGCGGCGACGAGTACCCAGAACTGCGGCGAGCGCAATGCCTGATTGGTGGTCCAATCGCCAGCATCATCGGCGGACTCCACTAAATCACTGCCGTCGGGTCTGGTCCGACGGCTGGCGATGGTTGGGCGACCGTCTGGCGACAGCCCCATGGATTCGGGTGACCGCCGAAACAACAACGTTAGAGGCAGTATCAGGATGAGCATCCCGACGCCGACAGCGACCGCCGCGATTTGCCAACCCCACGTCAATACGACGTAAGACAGGAGCGGGATCATGGCGGCGCCACCGAGTCTGAAAGCTGCGCTGTTGACGGACATCGCCAACCCTCGCATCCGCACGAACCAGGTGTTAATGGCAGCCGTCGTCGCTTGCATGAACGATGTTGATGAACCGACGGACACGACGCATAGATATACGAGCATGAATGCGAGATATGAGTTTGTTCCCGCGAGCATGATGTATCCGATTCCGGTGACCATCGTGCCGGCGAACATCAAGATGCGGAATCCGTACTTGTCGAGTGCCCATCCCGTTATAGGACCGAGCACTCCGTTCTCAGCGCGTGCCAGTGAGAACGCTAGGGAGGTCTGCCACGCTGTGAGATTCAGGCTCTCAGATACTGGTATGAAGAAGACGGTGAAGCCCTGCCAGAGGACTGATCCACCGAGTCCGTTTATGACGGCGGCTCCTGCTAGCAGGTACCAACCGAAGTAGATGCTGCCGCTGTTCGTTGGCCACCTGCTGCGACCTGGCGAGTCGCCCGTCAAACCGCGAGGTCGCTAGTATTGTTCGCGCCGCCGGATTGCGACTCTAATTGCGCTAGGCGCGGTTTCATCTTCAACCAAGACTTGGCGAGACGGTCGTACAACACAGTGTTCACCGTCATGCCCAAGTTCAACGCCGTAGTCGTTGGGATCATGACCTTGTGTTGGCTTCGCTCGACGATCTCGGTCGCCAGACTGCCGTTCTCAGGTCCGAAGACGTAGCAGGCGCGTTCGGGGTGAATGAACTCCATAAGTGGTCGGGCATCGGGATCAATCTCTACGCTGACTAGGTCGCAAGCTTCAGGGAGTGCGTCTAAGACGGAGTCGGTGCGAATTACGGGAATATGCCGATAGGTGCGATTAGGGTCTGTGACGACCTTCGTCAATGACCCTGGCAGTGTGTCTCCGCCCAAAATCAGCAGGCGTGCGTTGTAACAGAAAGCGGCTCGTAGCGCGTGGCCTACGTTGACGGTGTCGGTAGGACGATCTAGAGCGACACAGGCGAAGCCGCGGTCTGCCAACAGTGACGGCCGAGTCACATATCGACCACGTTTGCCGCGAGCCCGTGAACTGGGAGTTACGACACCGGCCGCCGGTTCGTGGCGTTCGGAACGCAGGTCGATTATCTCTAGGTCTGTGACACCGTCGGCGGGATTGGCATCGTTGTCATTGTCGGGCTTCACGTTCTATCGATGGGTGGTCTTTTGCGATGCCAGCCCGCTAGTTCCTCGTAGGCGTGTCCGACTCGTAGCGCGGTTTTGTCATTGAAAGCATCAGCGGTGATCATCATGCCGATGGGCATCCCGTTTCGGTCAAAGCCGCAGTTCACCGAGAGTGACGGTTGTCCGGTGACGTCGAAGATGGAAGTGAGCAGTGGTAGCTCTGCGCCTTGTGGTGCGACGGAGCTACCGTCATCGGGCGTGCATTCGGCAATCGTTGGGGTTGGCACTGGGATAGTGGGTGTTACGAGGGCATCAATGTCCGCCGTAGCTGCTGCGATGGCGTGTGCGAAGTGTCTCCTGGCGCGTTGTGCGTGTATGTAGTCGACAGCGCTGATCTCGAATCCGGGCAGCATTCGAGAGCGCACCATGTCTGTGTATTCGTCTGCGCTTGTCGCCAGCATTTCTTGGTGAACGGCGGCCGCTTCCGCGAGGGAGATGACGACGTTAATCGGTCGTCCATCGGCGACGAATTCCAAAGTCGTAATCGGCACGATTTCGGCGCCGTTGTTCGCCATAAGTTGGACAGCATCGTGGACTGCTTGGGCGACCTCGGGTGCAACGATGTCTGTGTCAAAGAAGTAGTGTTCTGGAAGTCCCAGCTTGAGTCCGTTCAATCCCTCGCGTATCCCCTCTGCGTAGTTGTCGCTGGCGCGGCGTGCGGCAGTGAAGTCAGCGTCATCCGGTCCGGCTATTGCATTGAGGAAGTGTGCACAATCGATGGTGCGGCGAGTCATCGGACCGACATGGTCTTGGCTCCACGAGAGGTCTAACACGCCGGTTCTTGGCACGAGGCCGTAGGTGGGTTTGAGTCCCGCGATGCCGCAGATCGACGCGGGCATCCGAATACTGCCTCCGGTGTCGGATCCGATTGCACCGAACGCGCAACCTGCCGCGACCGATGCCCCGGAACCACTGCTGGATCCTCCAGTTACTCGCCTGGTATCCCATGGGTTGGCGACGGTACCGGTGTGTGTGTTAACGCCGGTCGGTCCGAACGCGAACTCGACTAGGTTGGTTTTTCCCAATACGATTGCACCTGCATCCGTGAGCCGTTTTGCGACGGTAGCAGTCCGCGACGCGGTGTTGTTCTCCAGTACCTTCGAGCCGCCGGCAGTTCGCTTTCCCTTTACGTCCACTAGGTCCTTGAGAGCGATGGGAATGCCGTGCAACGGTCCGCGGTACGTGCCTGATTCGATCTCGGCTGTCGCGTCCGTCGCGCTCTCGATAGCGTCTTCCATCCACACCTCGGCGTAAGCGCGTAGCTTCGCGTCGACCGACTCGATGCGGCTTAGCATCAATTCGGTTAGCGCGATAGGGGACACATCACCGTTGGCGATGCGTGGTGCCAACTCGTCTATCGAAGCCCACGCGAGGTCATCTGATGTTCGACGTTCTGCCAAGTTACCCTCCGCGAGTCTCTCTTGACCGTTCGACTGGAGTGAATACTGCCGCTGGTTCGTACCCCTCAACATCAAGTTGTCTGACTTGCTCCACGGCGTTGAGCATTGCGTTGCGCCATTCCGCTCCCATGCGTGCTTGATCAGCGGTGAGCGCGATGCCGTGTTTTTCGGTGGCATTGGTCAACTCCGCCGCGGATCGCGAATCTTTGGTTGAATTTGTGGCTTGATCCATGATTGTGACTTTTGGTTGCCCAGCTTGCTACTTTCGTATGCGGGAATAGCGGTTACGTCAAGATTATCCTTAACTAGAGGAGGTGGCATTGTCCGCCTAGTTCATTGGATGTGGGGTTTGGCATATGACTATACACCCTCAACGCAAGATATCCGAGCTGATTCACGCTGCCGTATCGAGTGCGGTCGAATCTGGCGACCTACCGAACATCGGTAGCGTGAGCATCGCGGTTGAGAAACCGAAGCAGTCGGAGCATGGTGATTTCAGCACATCGGTCGCCATGACGCTGGCATCGAGTGCGAAGATGAGTCCGCGCACAATCGCAGAACGCATAACGAGTCGATTCCCTCGAGACCCGATGGTTGGGAGCGTCTCTATAGCTGGACCGGGTTTTATCAACTTTGCTCTCTCGGATGACTGGCTTCGCTATCAGGTTAACGCCATCATTGAGGCGGGTTCACATTTCGGCAGCTTGGATATGGGCTCTGGCAAGCGCGTACAGGTTGAGTTTGTGAGCGTGAATCCCACTGGACCCTTGCACATCGGCCATGTCCGCGGCGCTGTCATCGGTAATGGCATCGCGAATGTGCTGGAGACCGCTGGTTACGAAGTACAGCGGGAGTACTACATCAACGATGCTGGGAATCAGATGCGGGTCTACACGGAGTCTGTGTATGTGCGCTACTTGCAGGCGGCGGGACGGGATGTTGAACTGCCAGCGGAGTCCTACCCTGGTGAGTTTGTGATTCAGCTAGGGAAACAGTTATACGAAACGCTTGGCGATGAGCTGGTTGATGCGGACGAGGAAGAGGCGTTAGCGAAGATCGGTCCGCTTGGGCTGGAGAAGTCTATCGGGACGATCAGAGACACTCTCGGACGACTCGGTATTGAGTACGACTCTTGGTTCAGCGAGCGTGGACTGTTCGCCAGCGGAGACTGGGATGCCGCGCTTGAGCGATTACGGGAAAGCGGATACCTCGCCGAGCGTGAAGGAGCGTTGTGGTTCCTGGGTTCAAAACTCGGGCTCGACTCGGACAGCGTGATGATCCGCGGTCAGGACCGCGGGCCGTCATATTTCGGTACCGATGTCGCTTATCACTACAACAAGTTGTTCGTTAGGGAGTTCGATCGCATCGTTGATGTTTGGGGCGCTGATCATCATGGTCATGTCGCCAGGATGCATGCTGTCGTCGAAGCTCTGGGCGCGCCGCCAGAGTCGATGACGATCATCATCAATCAGATGGTGAACTTGAAGGAGTCTGGCGAGACGGTTCGTTTTAGCAAACGCGCGGATAACTTCGTGTCGGCGGACGAGCTGCTGGACGTAGTGGGTCCGGATGCCTGCCACTACATCTTCATGGAGCGCACTGCGAAGACTCACATGGAGTTTGATCTTGAGCTCGCGACCCGAGAATCGTCCGATAATCCAGTCTTCTACGTGCAGTATGCCCACGCGAGATTGTGCTCGGTGCTAGAAGCGGCAGCGGATCGTGGGATTGACTACGGCGACGGGGATGTCCAGCTTTTGTCTCATCCCCAGGAGCTTGCGTTGATGCGTCGTCTGAATGAGTTGCCAGATGTAGTAGCACGCGCGGCAGAGGCATTGGAACCGCACCACTTGCCACACTATGCATATGAGGTAGCGCGCGAGCTGCAACGTTTCTATGAAGAGTGCCGCGTGCTTTCGCGAGATGCCTCGGACATTGAGTTGAGCAAGGCACGATTGCGACTTGTCGCATCCGCGCGCGTTGTGCTGGCGAACGTGTTGCGGATCATGAGCATGAACGCGCCTGCCAAGATGTAGAGGTCTCAGCCGACAGTGCGTAGTGTCTGCTTGTAACGGCCGATCCTCCGCACGTATGACTCGGCCGCCATTTCCTGTAACTTGCGATGCCGTTCGCGTATGCGTCCGATTGCCTTTCCCGGTACTCCGCGAACGAGCGAGTTTGGCGGGAATTCGGTGTTTTCGGTGATAACGGCTCCTGCGGCGATTAGGCATCCTGCGCCGACGACCACACCGTCGTTCAACACTGCGCCGTTCCCGATCAGCGCGCCGTCTCCGACATAGCGCGCATGGCATACGACGCCGTGGCCGATTGTGACGCCATTGCCGATGACCGCGTCGGCATCGGCATGCAAAACGGTATTGTCCTGCACATTGGAGCGTTCGCCGATTTTGATGCTGCCCGAATCCGCTCTTATCACCGCGCCGGGCCAGACGCTGGAGTTGGCACCGATCGCAACATCGCCGATGACATGGGCAGTCTCGACGACGTACGCGGACGGTTCCACTACGGGTCGTTTGCCGTCAAGTTCGCTTAGCAATTGGTGGGTGTATGTAGCGTTGCAGGAGCGTCCGCCGGATTTACGGCAGGCGCGGGAAGTCGACGCGTGTATCTTTGACGGTGTGGAAGGTTCCCTTTGGTTCGTACGGGATGGGTGTTGAAGATGCCATAACGGAATTGCCATCCATTTCGCCGATGCAGAAGACGAAGCCGTGCTCATGATCCTCGTCATATATGGGACCATGTATGACGTTAAGGAATTCGCCGTCGTGTCTGGTGTCAAATGTTCTGGACGGTTGTGACAATGAGCGCGCCATCTGCACCCAAATCTTCATCCCTGGTGGTCCGGGCTCGCCGTCGACGTAGTAGGTGCCTTCGAAGATGTAAGGCAGTGCCGGAGGTCCGCTTGGTCCTTCTCCTGAGGGTTCAATCACTGGGCATGCCGTGTATTCCTCGCCGTTGCTGTTGCAAGCGAACACCGCCAGGACGAGTAGCGGTAGCAATATGAACAGGGCAGACTTCCAATTACGGTTTTGCCTCAGTCCTTGGTTTCCCAGATTATTGGTTTGTCGACGGTCATCTTGCATGACTAGCATCCTGCATCTCGTAAGTGGGAGGTTATGGGAAAGTCGGTGGCCGGAGGTCCAGTTCCGCGGCCTGTTCGTAAGCGTGTGCGACCTGTAGCACCGTACGGTCTGCGAGTTGTGGCCCGATGAACTGCAACCCTACTGGTAGACCGTCGGAGAGTCCGCAAGGCACCGATATGCCTGGCAATCCGGCGATGTTTACGGGTATGGTGCAGACATCGCTTAGATACATCTGCACTGGGTCTGATGTCCTTGAACCCAACTCAAAGGCGACGGTTGGAGATGTGGGAGTTACCAGCGCGTCGAAGCTTTCCCATGCGGTTTGGAATTCACGGCGTATGAGTGTTCTGACTTGTTGCGCTTTCTTGTAGTAGGCATCGTAGTAGCCTGCGGAAAGAGCGTAAGTCCCGATTAGTATGCGCCGCTTCACTTCGTCGCCGAAAAATGCGCCGCGTGTTGCCTCGATGTTTGCCCTTGCGTTCCCGTCGGCGCGCGCCGAGCTGCCGTACTTGACACCGTCGAATCTCGACAGATTCGCCGATGCCTCGGATGGTGCGATTATGTAGTAGATGGCGAGTGCGTAGTCTGTGAGTGGCAAAGTCGTTTCTTCTACGGTTGCGCCTAGGTCAATCAGCTTCTCTACCGCCGTTTCGTAGGCTGATCGTACCCCCGGCTCGATCCCATCTACGAGGTACTCTCGAGGCGCGCCGATTTTCAGTCCGGAGATGTCGTTGCCGATCTGTTCGCCGAAATCGGAGAAGGGAAGTCGCAGGGATGTTGAGTCATACGGATCGGCGCCCGCGATGATTGTCGTGGTGTCGGCGCAATCGGCGACAGTGCGTGCTAGTGGTCCGACTTGGTCTAGGGAAGACCCGAATGCGATGAGTCCGTACCTGCTCACTGCGCCGTATGTTGGCTTGTAACCTGCGATGCCGCATAGAGCAGCAGGTTGTCTGATGCTGCCGCCGGTGTCTGATCCGAGAGCGATCAGACATTCTGCGGCTGCTACAGCGGCGGCGGCTCCTCCGCTACTTCCGCCTGGGACTCGGTTCTCGCCCCACGGATTCACGACTGGTCCAAATGCGGAGTTCTCGTTTGAGGAACCCATTGCGAACTCGTCGAGATTGCCCTTTCCGACGATGAGCGCGCCGGCGCGTTTCAATCGGTCCACGACCGTCGCGTCGAATGGCGGTACGTATCCCTTGAGAATCTTTGAGCCGGCCGTCGTCTCGACGCCGGCCGTCGATAGGTTGTCCTTAATGACGACGGGAATGCCCGTCAACGTCGTTGGCGGTGACTCAGACTCGCCCGCGAGCATCGCATCGGCTTCAGCGGCGGTTGCCAGTAACGATTCGCGGTCGGTGACAGTCAGCAATGCATTGGTCAGCGGCTCAGTATCGCCGATGCGCTTGAGGTAGGATTCTGCGACTTCAACGGCGGAAGTCTCGCCGCGCCGGTACGCGCCACTCAAGTGGCGCGCCGATCTGTGCAAGTCGGCTGCTGTTGACGGCGCGTTCACTTAAGGCTGAGTGCAGTTAAAAGGTTTACGGGTTGGCGGATCGAGTGCAGCTCGAGTAACGTCTCACTCTAGAACCGGTTGGACCCTTACGAACTCGCCATCGGGGTCGGGAGCGTTGGAAAGCACATCGTCCCTGGACATTGGTTCGGAGGCAACGTCATCACGCAAGACGGTGTTGGCATCCGTTGTGTGGGATGTCGGCTCAAGCCCTTCGGTGTCGATCTCCTGCAACCGTTGGAAGTGGCGGAAGATGCCAGATAGCTGTTGACGCATATCCTCAATCGCATCGTCGTTGATGTCGATCGCCGCCAATGTTGCGATGTGTTGCACATCGGCGGTGGAGAGTATGGTGTCTGCCATGTGTGATGAACCTGAGGATAGTGGTGTCGGCGAAACGGTCCTACCTAATTCACTATAACGCGCTACTTGGGTTTATCGTTGCGTAGTGATGCTTGCGGCGGTTAACATCATAAGAGTGAACGCTCAGAGTTGCATTAGTGAATGGACGCTGTGAACTCGTCTCGGCGATACATCTTCGTCACGGGGGGAGTTACCAGTGCGTTGGGCAAGGGCATCACTTGCGCTTCGATTGGCAGGATGCTCAAGAACAGGGGCATCAACGTATCGATAATCAAGCTTGACCCCTATCTGAATGTCGATCCTGGCACGATGTCGCCGTACGAGCATGGCGAGGTATTCGTGACGAACGATGGCACTGAGACCGACCTTGACTTGGGGCATTACGAGCGCTTTCTGAACAAGGATTTGTCGTCGCTGTCCAACGTTACTGCCGGGCAGGTTTACGATGAGCTCCTGCGTCGTGAGCGAAAGGGCGATGACTTTCTCGGTGAGACGGTGCAGGTGGTGCCGCATCTTGTTCAGACTGTGGCGCGTCGGATTCGTGCCCTCGGCGATGCTGAGCGAGCGGATGTGGTGATCGTAGAGGTGGGAGGCACGGTGGGAGACATGGAGGCGGAGGCTTTCATCGAGGCGGTTCGTTGGATGCGCCAAGATGTGGGACCAGGGCGTTCCTTTTCTTTGCATCTGGCGTTTGTGCCGATGCTCAAGCCCACGAACGAGCTGAAGACGAAGCCGACGCAACACAGCGTCCGCCAGCTCCGAAGTTTGGGAATACAGCCAGACGCGATTCTGTGTCGTCTCAACGATCCGACCGATTCCGATGCTGAGACTCGCAACCTAAAGGAGAAGGTCAGTATCCATTGCGGCGTCGCACGTGAGGCGATCATCTATCTTCCGACGCTAGACAACGTCTACGCGGTGCCGATGTGGTTGGAGGATCAGGGATTGGGAGATGTGATTCTGCGCGCGTTAGAGATGGATGATGCGCCGCCTTCGGTACCCGAGGCGTGGCATCGGATTGCGGCATCTGGCGGCACTTCAACGCCGCGGTGGTCGTACGACTCGGATTTCCCGACAGGTGTCGACACTGACGATTCTGTCGCGGAGGTTGAGGTAGCGATAGTCGGCAAATACACGGGACTGCAGGATTCCTATCTATCGGTTGCGGAGGCCGTTCGGCATTCGGAGATACATCACGGCGTGAAGGTCAACTTGTCTTGGATCGATGCTGAGGACATCGAACGCGATGGTGCCGCCGCGCACCTGCGTTCGACGCAAGGGATCATCGTTCCGGGCGGATTTGACAGGCGCGGCACGGAGGGCATGATTACCACCGCTCAGTTCGCCCGTGAGAACCGCATCCCGTACCTCGGCCTTTGCCTTGGGCTTCAGACCATGGTGATCGAGTTCGCTCGCAATGTCGTCAAGATTAGGGATGCGACTTCAAGGGAGTTCGACCCGTTCGCTGCCAACCCGGTCATTGACCTCATGGAATCTCAGCGCGGCATTTCCGATTCCGGCGGCACGATGAGGCTCGGTGTATACGACTGCCGTCTGGTGCCGGGCACTCTCGCGCACCAGGCATACCTGCGTTTGCGGGATGGTGCAGACGGCAGCGCTGAGGCGTTGACGATTGAGGAGCGACATCGCCACAGATACGAGTACAACAACGATTACGGCTCGGAACTTGAGGGTCATGGGCTCGTTTCGAGTGGCATCAATCCCGGGTTGGGTCTCGTTGAGGTTGCCGAGATATCGTCACATCCCTTCATGTTGGGAAGCCAGTTCCACCCGGAGTTCAAGTCGCGTCCAGACCGTCCGCATCCTCTATTCAACGAGTTCCTGCGTTGCGCGCTTGAGTGCACGCCGTTTGAAGGGCAACCCATACTGATCACCAGCGAAGTGGTCGGTCGCGCCCCTTCTATGGTCTGAAATTCCGCTTGACTCTGTGCATTGTTATTCATTAACATATTTGCGGAAGTAGGTTGAGCACCGCTCTAGGGCTCGTGAATAGGGATGAGGTTGCTGGCGATTTGCCGACTCAGAACGCCTACTTTGCACCGCCTTCGTTTCTTTAACTGGCAAACCGACCTGACACCGTGCGACTCGGGCGCAATCGCGTCTGAGCAATCTCCTCAGAGGTATTAATGACACGTACTCCAACGCGAACCACACCAACTAATCGCTTTGCCCAGCGCAGGCAGATAGGCGCCTCCAACAACGGCGAAGTGCGCGATGTGATCCCGCAGCTCGACTTGGGTAATGTGGGTGCGATGTCACTGCAGGAGCTGATGACGGAGGCACGCAAGGCTGGCGTTAGGGACTTGCCTTCCAAACGCAGTGAGCTGGCGTTGATCGTGCTGTCGCACCGGGCGGAGGAGCAGGGAGTGTCTATAGGTGCGGGCGTGCTGGATATGCCAGATAAACGGTATGGCTTCCTGCGGCCCATTGGCGGTGCGGGCAGTGATGACGACATCTATGTCAGGAACGACATTATCCGGCGGCATGGTCTGCGACCTGGTGATCTGATTGCGGGACCGGTGAAGTCGCAGGGCGAGAAGACTCGCGGGCGCAGCAACAATCCGTTGCTCTATGCCGAGTTGGTGAACGGTCGTGATCCGGAGGCAGCTCGCACGCGTCCGAAGTTTGGGAGTTTGACATCGGTTTATCCCGATCAGCAGATCTGCTTGGAGACGACGCGGGACCGCATGAACACGCGGGTAATCGACATAATCGCGCCAATCGGCAAGGGACAGCGCGCGCTAGTGGTAGCACCGCCGAAGGCCGGCAAGACCGTGGTGCTGAAGGATGTCGCACACGCGGTTGCTGAGAACTATCCCTCTATCAGCATCGTGGTCGCGCTGATCGGAGAGCGTCCGGAGGAAGTCACGGACATGCGGCGCACCGTCAAGGGCGAGGTTTACTCGTCGACCTTTGATGAGGCGGTTGAGCATCAATGCGCGACTTCCGAGCGAGCGCTGGCGCGAGCTAAGCGGCTAGTTGAGTCGGGCGAGGATGTGTTGTTGGTGTTGGACAGCCTGACCAGACTTGCGCGTGCTTACAACGTGAAGCTTCCGAGCAGCGGCAAGACTCTGTCTGGGGGCATGGACCCGCTCGCGCTCTATCCGCCGAAGCAGTTCTTCGGCGCGGCGCGCAACTGCGAGGAAGGCGGCAGCTTGACGATCGTCGCAACCGCGCTGATTGACACGGGATCCAGGTTGGACGACCTGATCTATGAGGAGTTCAAGGGCACCGGCAACATGGAGCTGCACTTGGATAGGCAGATGGCGGAGAAGCGAGTCTATCCGGCGGTTGCGATGCAACGCAGCAGCACGCGACATGAGGA
Source organism: Dehalococcoidia bacterium (assembly GCA_965200145.1). Classification (GTDB taxonomy): domain Bacteria; phylum Chloroflexota; class Dehalococcoidia; order Lucifugimonadales; family Lucifugimonadaceae; genus CBDATG01. The sequence continues at coordinate 63,058 of CBDATG010000003.1, read as the reverse complement.
GCTGTTGCAGTCGCCAGAGACGCTGCGTCAGGTGTGGTTACTGCGTCGCATGCTGTCTCTGTTGCAGGAGCAGTATGAAGGCGGCAACCCGACGGAGGCATCGGAGCGCATCCTAGAGCGTCTAGGCAAGGCGCCGGACAATCACACGTTCTTGTCTAGCATTACTGAGAAGTAGTGTTTCCCAATTGCCCTATCGCGTGAATTAACAGGGATAAGCAGGATAGGCAAAGATGATGAGGGTAGGCCTCATCCTGCCATATCCTGCATATCCCTGTTAGTTGAATCTGAATTCTGTTTTAGACGCGTTGTGAAGTGTTGAATCGGCTGGTTGGCTGTCGCTAAAGTTGTGAACATGACTGCCCTTACGTGCGTCTATGTGTGTAGTCGCGTAGTCGTTCAGGGTCGATCTTATTGAGGTTCACAACTTGCAGAAGAGTGACACAGAATGAATCAGAAATCAGTGAGAATAACCGGCGCGCTGACTGCGTTGAGTGCTTTAGCGGCCGCGGTTGTAGCCGTGGTAGCGGTTAGCAGCTCAGGCATCCTGAGTGCGCAGAGCGCGACCACTACGATCGACCTGCTGAACGTAGGAATGTGCGTCACAACGGACGACTCCGTGTTCAAGGAGTCGGATTGCGATGACGGCAGCGGCTCCGACACCACGTTCACCGTGGGCGACCGCGATGAGATTGTAGAGAGGGAGACGGTGTACGCCACGTACGCGCATGACCCGATCTCTGCGTCTGAGCGGCCTAGGGCGATACTTCAGAACTCTGACTTGGTCAAGGTGACGATTACGGACAAGGGACGGGATCGCAGGCGCAGCGTCTTGTACCCGGCGGCTATCACCGGGACCACTTCGTATGAGACCCTTCTTGATAGTGCCGCCGGTGCCCCAGTCGTCGCAAAGATCAAGTCACTGATCGGTGAGAGCGACTTCGCGGAGATGCTAACGGATGAGCAGAACATCACGGGGTTCGAGAGCAAAGACATAACTCTGTTTCGGCCTAGGGTATCCACTGGACAAGCGGTTATCAACGACAGTGGCACCACGTCCCTCAACTTCAAGCGTAAGTCCACTTCACCCGACCAATTTCTGCCACTCTCCGACGATGAGGACAACGACGTTGTGCTCTTCTTCGGGTTTGAGGTAAACGAAACAGGTGGGGTTGGAACTGGCGTGCTTGGCGATGTGGATGATGTGGCAGGAGCTCAGGCTAGGGTCGCTGACCTTAAGATTCTGGGTGCCGGGTCAGCTGAGTCGTTAATTGCGGATGAGGATCGCTCCTCTGGCGGCGGCGACACGCCTCCGTGGCTTTCGGTTCTGGCAAATGTGACCAACGGCAAGGACCTTGTGATCGTCGCGGTTCTCTATGAGACCAGCGATGAGGAGGTCATCCTTGGAGGTGCGAAGTGCGATGTGTACACCGCAAATGAGGCGATGGCGGACGATGACATCGACGCTGGTGACTGCAAGCCGATTCAGTCCAACACCAACCCGGTCTACACGACCTCAGAGTTCAACAACGCCACAGCACTCACGGCGCGTGTCCAAGGTGACAACGGCGAGGACCCCCAGAACCTGTACCTCAAAGAATCGGGCAGGTTCTCCGGTAAGTACACGGGATACGTTCGGATAACCGATGCCGATGGTGACGGCAGGAACGATGGAACCTCCGCGAGAGACTGGGGATTGAACTTCCGTGATGGTCTAGCGGCGACGAACGACGACAACGGTGCCGCGATCATCGGAGTGCAGAGTGGTCCGGCCACGATCACCTACAAGGACTCGAACGGTGCGACTCGCACGATGGGTATAGAGATCGACATCCAGCCGCCGACGATCACTATCGCCTCGCCGGTTCACAATTCCAGCGGTGATGACCGTTCGCCTGACTTCATCGGCACGTTTGAGGATGGCGGTGCCGGACTGGCGGATGACACGTTCAAGCTGTACGTTGACAACAAGACGGATGGCGGCGCTGGTAGTGTTGGCGATTCGCTGGAGGACTCTGCACCGGTGTTGAATATCCCGGTAACCAATCTTACCGGCCGTGCTAACAACGCGGTGGTGAGGCTGAGGGCCGAGTACCGCTCCACTGACAGTTTCGGAACGCTCTTCGGCGTATTAAGTGGATTGAAAGGTTCTGGTTCGAATTCGATCTACTTCACGTCGACCGGGGATAACCCACAGGCGAGCGAGACCGATAACGATGCGGAACGTAAGGTCGTGAATGCCGATATCTACGATGACGGTGACGGCCAGGGCACGTTTGACGACGACGCCCGTTATGAGGGACACCCCTCGAACGGACGCGAGATCGCGGTTGACTTCCAGGGCGTGGTGATTGACCTTGCGGGCAACATCGGCTTCTCCGATGCAGACCCTGCTGCGCCTTCGTTCATCAACGACTTGGGCACCGCGCTGTCTGACAGGCTAGGCCAAACCGGCAACCCGCCGCTTCCGAACGTCTTGGGTTGGTACAGCCGCCATGTGATCAACTTGGACGACAAGGATCCCGAGTTCCAGAAGGACAACACGATCACTGGCTACTACGGTTTGGACTCGGATGACGAGCCGGTGGCGCATCGTCGTGGCATCATGATCACGTTTGACAACGATGTCAGTCAGGACAACATCACGGAGAACACGTTTGATGTTGAGCTGGATGATGGGTCGAAGGCCGTTGTAGACGCCTACAGGGTGCAGGGCAAGCGCATCTTCCTGCGTCTCACTGCGGACTTGAAGACGTCCGAGACTCCGAAGATATCGATAGCCTCTGGTCAGCGCGTTGAAGACTTTGCGGGCAACCAGCTGCAGGCGCGCGAGGTGTCAGCGTTTGAGGCCAAAGATGGCGTGCCGCCGACGTTGACGGTATCGCTGTCGAATGGCTCTGGCACTGGCGAGGGTAACGAGTCTTCGGCATCGCTGACGCGCAACACGATAGTGGTGTCAGTTACGTCGGATGAGGAGTTGCAGGGTGCGCCGTACTTCTCGGTGATCTGCTCCAACTTCCGGTATGCCGCATCCGGTAGCAACGTGCGCAACCAGGACATTGACAACTTTACCGAGGCGCGCTCTGGTGCGTTGACGACGAACCCGACGAACAACGTGCCGGAAGGCCGTTGCGGGACCGCCAATACCGCTCCTGCGCTAACGCCGACTCCGACGCAGATGTACACGCGTCCCGGTCTGAACTGGGAGTACACCTGGCGCGACAACGGCGTTCCTGAGGGCGAGTTGCGAGTAGTAGTGTTCGCGCGTGACAAGTCTCAGTACAAGATCACGGCCGACAGCAGTGGCAACACGCACAACTGGGGCACGGCGGACACGAAGTTCACGTACGACACTACGCTTAAGCCTTTGATCGCGAGTGGGAACATTGACAGCACTGCTGGCACTGTGTTGCCGACGCCTAACCAGAAGGTTTCTGAGAGTCGTCCGTTCATCATGCTGCACTTCTCTGGTGAGAACACGGAGATAGAGATTGAGCAGCTGCAAGTTGACGATGTCGACGTGACCACGCGTGTTGAGTCGAATGAGCGCAACCGGTTCATCTACTGGCCGGAGGGTCTGAACTTTGGCACGCACAAGGTCGAGGTAGACGCCCGCGATGCCGCAGGTAACGAGGCAACATTCCAGTATGAGTTCGAGGTAGTAACCCGTGCGCCGTTCGTAGTCAGGTTGTTGGCGGGCTGGAATGCGGTGTCATTGCCGCAGCAGCCGGTTGATGGCAGCCTGGAGGCGGCATTCTCCAATCCGCAGATTGATCAGGTGATTAGCTACCTGCGTCCGAACAAGGACGATGCGCCGCAGTGGTTGCTTGCAACGCGTCAGGACGGAGTCTGGACGACGAACTACGGTGAGTTGACCGACATCACGGCCGGGTTAGGTTACTGGGTGCACACAGACAGCTTTGTGAACCAGTCGATCCCGCTACGCAGTCCGGAGCGTTTGAGTGCTGACTTGCCTAGCGCTCCTGTTGGCATAACGACCTTTGAGGGCTGGAACTTCGTTGGCGTGGTTGACCAGGATGGTGACCAGACGCAGAACGACTGGGGTCAGAGCTTGAAGCAGGGCGATGTTGTGCAGACAGGTCGCATGTACCTGGGCAGCTACGTCCGTGCCTACACCTGGGACTCGACTCGCAGTCAGTTCGAGGCGTTGGAGCCTACGGATGACATAGAGATAGGCGATGGCATCTGGGTCTACTACGGTGAGGGAGTGGCGCCGTAAGGTGTGCTAATCCCCGCAACTACGAAATCGCGCAACGCATCGCCTCCGGCGCCCCAGCGGCACCGGGGGCGATGCCGCGTCTGCGCCTCGCGCGCGCGTGCATTAGACGACAGTACGCTTGCATCCTGCGCCATCCTGTCTATCCCTGTTAGTCCGCGTTTGTGTTATGCTATTGATGATTGTGCGAGTTACGCGGAAAATTCTGTATGTAGACACGCGCAACAGGGATTGATTATCATATACTGGCATGGCGCGCGTTGTGCATTGCGCGAAAGCGCGCTAGTTAGTAACATGCATACCCAACGCATAACATCGGCCGCCAACGCCATTGTCTTGCATCGCATCTGCGGTGCTTGGTCTTGCGTGGCAGCTGCCGACGTTGAAAAGTAGTCACTAGGAGGACTGTAGCGTGCAGCGGACAGCAAATCTCATAACTGCGCTAACGGCGCTAGCACTCGCCGTCGCATTCGTCGCCGGATTAAGTTTCCAGGCGCAACGCACTGACGCTGCTGCAGCCACGATAGCTGCCCTAAACGTCGGGACGTGTCATACGACGGATGCAAAGGTCCTCAAAGAGGACGACTGCAACTCGCACTACCAGACCTTCAAGTTCAATCGGGATGGTTTGGAAGGAGCGGTCGAGATCAGGTCGGGCGAGCGGTTCTTCGCGACGTATGCACACGACCCGCGGACGGCGGACGAGCCGGCGAGGGCGATACTTGACGACTCGGACCTTGTCAAGATCAGCATCAATGATGAAGGGCGAGATGTGCGTCAGGGCGTGCTGATTAGCCGGAAGTCGGAAGCCGATGGCACACCGCTGACGCTAGAGACCGAGCTCGACCCCACTCGCGATGATGGCACTACGACGCCTACTCCAACGACTGAGGGTCCGGAGTCGCGTTTGGGCGGGATAGTTGCCGCAGCGATCGATGGCTACGCTTACGATGGACCATCGGGTTCGGGAATCGACAACGTTCCTGCAGTTGAGACTACGTTCTCGTTCACCATGCGTGGCGTACCTAACAACGATGACAGTGTCCAAATTACCCAACCCGGCATCGTTGAGTTGATCCTCTCCGGGACGGAGTTCAAACCGATTGCTCGTGGAGTTGACCGCGGTGAGATGCGCTTCTTCGGGAGTGTGACGAATGTTGGTGAAGACGGCACCGATGGCAACGCGGACGACTTGGAAGACATCACGTTCGGGGAGCTTAACCGCTTCTTGACGTGGGACGAAGACGTAGTACCGGGCTCGACGAATCGAGCTCCGGCCGTTTCTCTCCAGGCGAACCCTCGTGTTGGCGACACGATCACGTTGCGTGCGATCCACTACCTGACGAGTGACGTTGAGTACATGATGGGTGGTGAGACCTGCCTCCCGTTGAGTGGTTCTGTCGACGATCCTGCGACAGATACGGATGAGGGAAGCCGGTTGACAGTGAATGGGGAGCTTACGGCCAACCCGAACACCGTCGCGGCGTACATCAAAGACAATCAAGCGGCTTGTGCAGATGACGAGCTAGGTGACAACTTCGGTGATTACGACAAGTTCGTGCTAGAGGTGTCTGCGGATGGAGTCCAGACGGATCGCAATCTGTACCTTGAGGAGACGGGTCGTTTCTCTGGTGTTTTTGAGGGTTTCGTTCGCTTGACCGACTCTGACGGCAACGGCAAGGAAGTTGGAACCAACGACCTTTTCGCAGATGACGCCGTACGCGGGAACTGGGGTATTGAAGTGCGTCATGCGCCGGGTGAGGCTAACGCCGACGATCGGAAAGACGGACTCGTTGAACCCGACACTGGTGCGGTTATCGGTGTTGACAACGGTCCGGTCCGGATCGAATACAAGGACACCGATGGCACTACGCACAGCTTCACGGTTTCCATTGACATAGAGCCGCCGACGATTGAGGTATCGAGTCCTCAGAACAATGGTCGGAGCGATGACGAGGAGATAAACTTCGCGGGTTCGCTGAACGATTCTGAGTCTGGCTTGGCCGAGGATTCGTTCGCTCTGTACGTGGATCACGATGACGATGAGACTGACGCGAACCCGGCGCTCGGTCTGTTCGTGAAATCGGGAACTGACCCTGCCCCGACTCAACCTGAGAAGCTTGGTGTTGTCAACGCAGGTAGCGACGCGACCGACGGTGTGATTGCTACCGAGACCCAGTATGCTGGCTTCACTGAAGACGCTCAGACGTTTGGAGTTGTCGAGGCCAACCACATTTACCTGGATGTAAGCGACGATTCGTCGACTGCGCTGATCAAGGGGATAGATGCTGAGGACCACGCTGACGGTGACTCTGATGCTGCTTTCCGTGACTCTGTGCGGATCAACTTCCGGACCGCGGCGGACGACGACCCTTACAACAATGCGATTGACTTCCACGCGTTGGTTCGTGATACGGCTGGCAACATCGGCTTTAGCGACAGCGATGAGGCGAATCCCCGCTACATCAACGATCTTGGCACGAAGCTGACGGACAGGCTTGGTGAGGGCGAGAACGCGCCTCTGCCGAACATCTTGGGTGTCTTCTCGAGGCACGTGGTCTACATTGACAATGTCGACCCGATCATTGATGACAAGCGCACTGTGACGGGCTTCTATGACGTTGACGGTGATGACGAGCCGTTGGTTGACCGCGCTGGAGTGATGGTGGTTTTTGACGGTCCGGTGGATTCTCGGAGCATTGATACAGCGACGTTTATCTTGACGATGGGAGAGAAAGACGAGATTTCGCTGCCAGTGATTGACACCACGGTTTCCGGCAAGCTTGTGTTCTTGAAGCTCGACGATGAGTTGGCATCTGATGCGACTCCGAAGCTGACGATAGCCGGTGGTCAAGAGGTTCGCGACTTGGCTGGGCGTGTCACACGCTCAGAGGAGCAACAGGCGGTTACTGTGAACGATGGGAACCTCCCGGTGTTTACGGTGAATCTGAGTGACGGTTCCGGTGTTGGGACCGGTAACGAGGGACCGAGCCGGTTGACTCGCGAGACGATCAAGGTGTCCATCACCTCTGACGAAGAGATATCTGGTGCACCGAAGGTTGCTGTTGTGTGTTCGAACCTGATCTACCGCCTTACGGACGATGATGAAGACAGTGACATATCGGACTACGTTAGTGGTCTGAGTGGTGCTACGTCATCGGGTCAGCCTGGCACGATCGCGGGCGATTCGGTTCAGGGTGGCCCTGATTGTGGGACACTTGACACGGCAGACAACTACGGTATCCGGCCTGCGACATCGCTATCGCGGCGTGACAACACGTGGGAGTACACGTGGCGGCAATTCCCGGCGGGTAACAAGTCCCGTGTCCCGGATGGGATGGCGACGGTCGTCGTTTGGGGTAATGACCGCTCCCAGTACCTGAAGTACGATGCTGGTGATAACGACTCTCAGATCAAGAATTGGGGCTCGACGAGTACACAGTTCCGGTTTGACGAGACGTTTGAGACGCCATTGTCCGATCAGTCAGGAGGCCGAGTGCTTCCGGCGGCGGATGACAAGGTTGCAGAGCGTCGTCCGTTCGTGCTGTTGGACTTCTCTGGTGAGCCGACGACTGTGACGGTGACGGAGCTGATGGTAGATGGCGTTGATGTCACTGAGAGCATTGAGAATCGTGGACAGAACCAGTTCCTGTACTGGCCGGCGACGTTGAGCTCTGGCGAGCATGAGGTTAAGTTCTCTGCGCGCGATGCTGCGGATAACAAGGTTGAGAACCAGTCGTTCAAGTTCGAGGTTACGTCTCGCGATCCGTTTGTGTTGAGTCTCTTCGCTGGATGGAATGCGATATCGTTCCCAGCGGATCCTCGGTCCAACACGCTCGAGGACATATTCGGCGAGTCGGCGGTTGACCGTGTTATCGGTTGGATTCCGTCGTCGACTACCGGTCCCTGGGCGATAGCGACCAAGGCTGATGGTGTTTGGATGTCGAGCATTGAAACCGCCAACTTGGACACCATGAAGGCGCAGTACGGCTACTGGGTGCATTCGACAGAGTTCGTTGATGTCTCGGTTGAGCTGCAGGGTCCGATTGACCGCGAGACTGGTGACGTTCCGTTGCTGACGGGCGTGCCGACCTATCCGGGTTGGAACTTCGTTGGCGTGGTCGACCAGGACGGCGACCAGACAGAAGGTCGGGCAGGTTCCAACCTGAAGGATGGCATTGTTAATGTCGCGGGCGAGGCCAATGTTGGCCAGCAGGACGACATCGAGGTTAAGGATTACCTGGCGGGCTTTGCGAGGGCATACCGATGGGATGTCATCACGTATGACTACCAGGTCCTGAAGGGTAGCGACAACGTCAAGATAGGTGAGGGCATCTGGGTCTACTTCGATGCGGGCATTGCGCCGTAGCTCGAGGGATTAACCCTCCCGCACGTGGAACGGGGCGGTCTCAAGGGACCGCCCCGTTTTTGTTTGTACGGTTGCAACTTACTCGTGCGCCGTTTGTTGTTACGCCTTGAGGCCATGTTCCGACGCGCCATGCAATCGCTTGTCAGGTTCACGCCAACGCGATTGTCGATTGCCTTGGTGCTGTTTCTTAACGTGTGTGTGCTGTCGGCGGTTGGATATCTGGGGTTCGCTTCGAGTGCTTCGGTGCCGGTTGTTACTCGGTGTTCGGAGTTTGCGACTTGGCAGGCGGCGGCGGACTACTGGGATGCACACCGTGGTGATGTAAGAGTGCGCGATGGGTTGGACTCAAACGGCAATCTCATTCCCTGCGATACGATGTTCGACCGACCTGGTGCTGATCTGGTGCCGGTTGACATGCGATATGTGTGCGATGACTTTGATTACTGGGAGCAGGCGCAGTCTTGGTTTGACACCTGGGTTAGCCGATATCCGGAGTTGATCAGTCTTGACCGTGACCGTAATGGTGTAGCATGTCAGGGTATTCCTGCTCATGGCGACATAGTTGCGGTTGTAAAACGTTTGAACCGTCTTGAACGCGCGGGGTTACGCTGAAAAAGTCGGTTGACACAACACCGTATGTTGCTAGAATCGGGTATCATATTGTGAGTCGGGTTTGCGCGCGTGCGTTCATGTGCGCAACGCCGAGTAGGGTGTTAAGCCTTACCAACATGCTATGGCAACGGATCGGTTAACATTGCAGATGTCGGAAGATGGTGGCATTAAGCCGCTGTCGGACATGCCGCGCGTGTGCGCAACCGGGACGACACCACACAGGAGGACTGCAGCTGTGAAACTGGCAGCGAAAATCTTCACCGCACTAGCTATCGCTTTCGCGATATCGTACGTCGCCGCGAGGGATTACACCCCCGACGCTAGCGCAGCAGCAGGCAAGATCGACGTCCTGAACGTCGGAACGTGCTACGCAACCAGCTCCGATGTGTTCGGAGAGGATGATTGCATCGACAACGCCAATGATGACGCTGACACGTACCGCCTTGACACCGGTAGCAACTCTGGCATTCAAGGTTTGGAGACTGCGTCGACGATCTTTGCGACGTATGCGGTAGACCCGAAGACATCGGCGGAGGAGCCGCGAGCTGTGCTTCAAGACTCAGACCTGATCAAGGTAAGCATCCTTGACGATGGCCGAGACCGGCGCACGCCAGTGTTGCTGCGCGCCGGTGGAGATCAGCATCCCACTTTGACGGCCGCTTTGGATTGCTACAACGCGGATGGCGTCTTCAATCCTACTGCGGCGCGTAGTTCCACAATCGATGGCTACGACCGGGAGCTTTGCGGTGTCTACAAGCTGATCAACGACGAATTCTTCGCGACTGCGCCGATGGATGGCGACACTCTGCTTGATTACGATCGGTTGCAGACATTCGTCGACCGAGAGACTGTTACTGCCCAGCGCGGTAGCGCGGCGGTCACGTTCACGGACTCTCGTCCTTCTGGAAACGTGCTTGAAGTCCACTTGCCCGCGGGCGAGAATTACCTGCCCCTACATCGAGAGTTCGATGGTAACGCCCTGTCCGACGACACTGTGATCCGTTTCTATGGTTACTTGGAAAGTGCTACGGGCAAGAGCGGATGCACCGCGCCTGTTACGCAGGCCGAGGCGGCAGCGATCACAGGGCTGACGACCGCCAAGATCTGCAATCTCACAGGACTGGTGAGGTTTGACGAAGACATTGGAAGTGGTAGCACCAGGGAAGAGATTGACGGTGGAGTTGCGCCATGGATTACATTCGGCATGGGCGTAGGTCAAGGCGACAAGATTCACATCCGCTACGTGTACTACCGGACGAGTGAACGCGAGGAGCTCATTGGTGGCAAGAAGCAAGGTACAGAGTACGGAAGCACTGAGCCGCCTAGATTCACCAAGGACGAGTCTGGAGACGACCCGAACGCCGTTCTACTGGAAAGTAATGGCGATGGGACCGCCCGGAGTCAAAACTTGTGGTTGAAGGAGACTGGCCGGTTCACCGGTCGTTACGAGGGTTACCTTCGTTTGACTGATGCGAACGGTAACACGGTTGATGACGACACGAACTGGGGTCGCGCTACCGCCCATGCCACGACGCCGGATATTGCGGGGGCTGCAGTACTCGGAGTGCAAGGTGGTCCGGTGACCATCCGTTACAGGGATTACGAGGGCGACATCCAGTCCGTCCCGATCACGATCGACACTGAGCCGCCGGAGATTTTGGTGGAGTCTCCTGCTTACAAGGAGAACTTTGCGGATCAGCGCGTTCGCGTTGTCGGGACGTTTGGAGATGATGGGTCTCGACTGCGAGAGGACTCGTTCCGGTTGTTCTTGGACAACCAGGATGACGATGACGAGAACGGTGAGGATTTTGCCCAAGTGGTGTTCAATTTCTCCGTTGACGCAGATCCGTCCGATGACGACGGCGGCGTGTATGGTTGTGTTGGAATTGCGAACCCGACGAATGCTAGTGATCCCGTTGTGCAGTTGACGGAGGATTACACGGGCGAACGGACACCGAACTGTGCACAGCAGTTCGGCGTGATTGGCGCGTCGGATCTTTTCCTGTCACTTGAGGACGCTGATGGGAATACGTTGTACGCCGAGATTGACCCTGACGACTTCAACGATGGTGCCGATGAGGGCGTGTTTGACGACATTGCGCGGCTCGACATCGAGATTCCCGAGGGTGAGGAGCTGAACAATACGGTTGACTTCCAGGCATTCGTTTTGGATATCGCGGGTAACATCGGTTTCACGGACAGCGACGTGACGGGACCGACGTTCATCCATGACTACGGGACGAAGCCGTCTGACCGCAAAGCTAAGAGGTACAACGTTCTCGGTTGGTACTCGCGTCACATCATCTCTATTGACCAGCAGAAGCCGCGCCTTGGTCGTGCCGTAACTGGTTTCTACGGTGAGAACGATGACGACGAGCCGCAAGCGAACGTTCGCGGTGTGATGTTGCTGTTTGATGGTGCGATCGATTCTGGCAGCGTTGACAACAGTACGTTCCGGGTTGAGCTTGACGCGGTGTCGGGCGCTGATCCGGCGGCGGCATCTGTCGCCGATGTTGATGTCGTTGGTGACACTGTGTACCTGTTGGTGTCGGAGGATTTTGCTCCTGATGCCACCCCGAAGCTGTCGATCAACAGTGGTCGGACGGTGCGCGACCCTGCGGGTAACGCGCTTACGAGCAACGATGACCTCGATGGGGTTGGAGACGAGGCACGTGAGGCGGAGTCAGAGGATGGTATCCCGCCGACGTTCAGCATAGAGCTGAGCAATGGTAGCGGTACCGGCACCGGCAATGAAGGTCCCAGCAAGTTGACGAAGGACTCCATAGTTGTTCGGATCACATCGGATGAGGACATTCAGAGTTCACCGAGTGTATCGTTCGTTTGCGACAAGTTCACTTGGACTGACACCATGGGCACTGATGCGACGACGGATGACGAAGCTAGTGACCTGGACGGGTTAGTTGCGAACCGTCGCGGGAAGCTTGGTGCACAGAACTCGACGACGATCGAGCCCGACGAAGGCGAGTGCGATGGAACGGACTTCACCATCACGACGACGCCTGCTTACTCAAGGCCGGGCAACACTTGGGAGTACCAGTGGCGTAACCCGGATGGCGAGTCGGTTCACTTGCCCGATGGTAATGTGACGGTAGTCGCATTCGGACGTGATACCAACGGTTGGAGCGATGATTACGGCCGATCGCAGGATAACTCGTTCAACTGGGGTGCGGCGACGTCGGTGTTCGAGCTTGACTCGGAGTTAGAGCCTCCGACCCGGGGCGATACTCCTGCGAACATTGCGATGTACGGTTCGGTCCAGCCGCGCGAAGGCGCCGACGTATTCGAGTCGCGGCCATTCGTCTTGTTGACTTTCGTTGATGCTTCAACGGTGTCTGTGGACAGCTTCAAGATTGACGGCACAGCCCAGGATATCGCCGTGCTTGGAAACAACCGGTTCCTGTACTGGCCGGAGGCGTTGAGCTTTGGTAAGCACAAGGTTGAGGTTGAGTCTGTTGATGCAGCGGGCAATGAGGAGGACTTCTCCTACGAGTTCGAAGTCAAGCAGCGCACTGCCTTCACGATTGAGCTGCTTGCCGGCTGGAACGCCGTATCAGTGCCGGCCATGCCAATTAGCCCGGCGATTGGTGATGTGTTCACGATTGACGAGGTAGACCAGGTAGTTGGCTGGGATTCCGCCACTCCGGATGCACCTTGGCGCATAGCGACGAAGGTCGATGGTGTTTGGTCGACGAACGCTGAGTTCGCACCGTTGAGCACAATCGTTGCCGGTATGGGCTACTGGGTGCATGCGAACGGCTTCGTTGATCAGGATGTGATGCTTGCGGGTGTCCCGGATCGCGAGTCTGCTGCGAATGCGCCTGCCGGACCTATCGGCATAGCGACAGTTAAGGGTTGGAACTTCGTCGGCGTTGTAGACACTGATGGTGACCAGACTCAGGATGGTGACTTCGGTGAGGAGCTGAAGAACTCCAAGGACGAGATGGTTACCGCCACCGACTACCTGCGCACGTTCAAGCAGGCTTACACCTGGGACCCGATCAAGAGCCAGTTCAACGTCGTTGAGGGCGGTGACAACGTTGAGATTGGTGATGGTATCTGGGTCTACTATGCGGACGGTTTCAACCTAGCGCCGTAACGGGCATCTCCAATACCCTTCTGGACAGGAGGACGGGACGGGCGCTCTCCGATGTGTAACAACGTCGGGGAGCGCCTTTTCGTAGTGTCAGGGTTTTGGCACGTCGCCACGTATGTGATGTGGTGCTGTGCTGGAATGCCCGGCGATTAACGCCGGACACTGCCGGCATCTATGGAGGGTCTACGATGTATGAACCGCACTTTGACGCCCAGAGGTTTCGCGACCTCATGTTGTACCTGGCGTATCGGTGTCGGGATGCTGACTATTTCGGTTCGACGAAGTTGTGTAAGTTGCTGTACTACTCGGACTACACAGCGTTCGCTCACACTGGCGCACCTATCACAGGTGCTGAGTACATTAGGCAGGCGCATGGTCCAATGCCCCGCGAGTTCTTTCGCCAACGGCGCCAGTTGATCGAGGCGGGGCTGGCGTGCATGGAGATGCGTGTGGTATTACAGCATGACGAGGAGCGTTTGGTGCCTTTGGTTGAGTCGGCATACTTTGATGGGATGTTCTCCGATCCAGAGCTTGAGTCGATAGGATGGTCATTGGAGACTCTGTCGGGCATGACTGCATCTGAGGCGGCTGACTACTCGCGCAGCGAGGTTGGTTGGATCATCGCCGAGGACGGTGATACGATACCTTACGAGGCGGCGTATATCGTGTCGGAGACTGACGATGAGTTGAATGGGGTGATTGACAGAGCGTTCGCGGACTGGGTACGGAAGCATGGTGGTGACGGCACGATTTAGCAATGTGGTTGACTTACCTTCCGCTCCTGAGTGGTGTGCTGTCTGGGACGGTGTGGAGGGGCGACATCATGATGCCGGATTTAACGGTTGTGGGCACCGAGCGGCTGGAGTGGCGTTACCCGTTGCGGCGTACCGACAGGTTGGCGGGCGACGCTTGGGCTGATGTGTCACAGTTGGGACAGCCGGCGTAGTAGTATTGATGCCATGCCCTGCGAACGTGTCATTGACCGGAGGTTGCGCACGCGCGGCCTCTACGGACGCCGGGGGTGAGTATTACCGCCTTGATGTCGACCCTGATGCCGCTGACCTAGCGCGGCGACGCTCCTGCTGTTGGAGTTTGTATGATGTATTTGATTGCGGTTTACATTGAAAAACCTTTATTGACATCCCCCCATTAATGACTAGAATCGGGTATCATATTGTGAGTCGGGCGCGGCGCGCACGCATACACACACGCTATTAGGCGAAAGGTTCCGGACAAATGACGCACACGAAACCCCACGTAGCAGTGCCTCAATCAGATGAGGTTTCAGCACGCGGAACGCGCGTTCAGCACGGAGCAACAACCAACAGGAGGACCGGAGCTGTGAAGCTTGCAGCGAGATTCTTGACCGCAATGGCTATCGTCTCGTTGGCGATCATGTACATCGCCACGAGGGACCAGTTGCCTGACGCGTCTGCCGACACTGGCAAGATCAATGCGTTGAACGTCGGCACGTGCTACGCATCCGATGAGGATGAGTTCAGGAAGACTGACTGTTTGCACGGTCAGGGTAGCGATGCTTATGATGTGGCGGGTCGCAAAGATGTCGCCGAGACGGACATGCTTTACGCCACATACGCGGTAGACCCACGGACTTCCGCCGAGAGCCCAAGGGCGATCCTGTACAACGCGGACTTGATTCGTGTGAGCATCAAGGACCCAGGTAGAGACAAGCGTATCGGCGTGCTTTACGGAGCTGGTGGTCGGCTGAGCACCTTGGATGGATACGTTGATGGAAATGGCGATGCCAATAGCGACCTAGACAACTACTTCCAGGTGATCTCAGACGCAATAGATGTGGATGCGTTGGCCGCTGGTCTCTACACGCCACCGGTTGCCGCTGATCTCGATAACGTTAATGCCCAGGGCAACCCAGATCCGATTTCAGCCGCCCCGGCGGAGCTTGACCTGTCGTCCACTAGCGCTGGGTTCGTAGTGGAAGGCGCGCCCACAGGAATCATTGAAAAATCGGGCGAGATACAGCTGACGCTGAGTGGTCCCGGTAGTGATGACAACCCGATTGCGCCGATCAATGACGATGACAACTACGGTTTGAAGCTAGGCAAGGTGAAGTTTTTCGGGTTCCTGCAACCTAACGGCAATAACGCGGTGATGCCGGGGACCGGTACGGAAGCGTTCCGAGACATCACCAGTTACCTTCCTTTGGACGAAGACTATGGTTGTCCAGTCAACCCGACTCTTGAGGACCCCGACTCGGCATGTGATACTTCTTCCCCCTGGGTGCAAGTCGGTGCCAGCGTGCCGGAGCCCAAGGACATCACAGTCATGTTCGTCTACTACGAGACGAGTCAACGCGAGGAGATAGTTGGTGGCAGGAACAAAGCGGAATACGATGCTGACAACTACGTCACCCGTAATGAAGAAGGTGCCGAATCGAATAATGCCTTCGCAGCGGAGGATCCTGGTTTCAGTTCGGATGAATCGGCAACGTCAAACGCGAAGTCGTTGCTTGTTGCGGTCAGAGCCGATGGTGAGCGGGAGAGCCGTAACCTGTGGCTGAGGGAGACTGGCCGTTTCACGGGGACTTACGTTGGATACGTTAGGCTGACCGACTCAAATGGAAATGGCACCGAGGCGGGTGATAAGAAGAACGCGGACGGTTCTGACGCTCCAGCCGATAACTGGGGTCGTAAGGTGCGTCACGGTGCTGGCGGTGCCAACACCACGGCGATGATTGAAGGTGCAGCGGTTATAGGTGTTGAGAGCGGTCCGGTTACGTTGCGGTACCGTGATACTGATGACGATGAGCAGACGATGTCGATCATGATCGATACCTCTGCGCCGACGATCACGGTGGACGCGCCTGCGGACATGACATCGACGCGTGATGCTTCGCCGAACTTGTCGGGCACGTTCAGCGATGCTGGGTCTGGGCTTCGAGAGGAGTCATTCCGGCTGTTCGCCGACAATAAGGATGACACCGATGAGGATGGCAACAACGGAACTCCGGTGTTTAACTTGGAGGTTTACGGTGCTGGCGATCCAGCGCGGGCAGCCGGCGTTCGCGGAATAGTGACGACGCCGACTGGCGTTGACGCGATCGAGATTGCGGGAAGCTACACTGGTTACGCGAATACGGATGACACGACGTTCGGTATCGTTCGAGCAAGTGAGGTTTACCTGCCAGAGGACGGCGCCGCGAGCACGTACGCCTCGAAGGATGACGCCTCGTTGCGGATCGCGTTCCGGAAGATCGTTCGTGCCGAGGACTATGATGATGGCGCGACCACGGGCGAGTTCGACCAGAGCATACGGTTTGACTTTGCGAGTGAGTTGCCGAACGAGACGTTCAACAACACGATCGACTTCCAAGCGGTTGTAATGGACCGTGCTGGCAACCTCGGTTTCTCAGATAGCGAGCCGTCGAGTCCGCGTTTCATTCACGAGTACGGAGTGAAGTCGACCGACCGGAAGCGCGACAAGCACAACGTTCTTGGTTGGTACTCTCGCCACATCCTGTTCCTTGACCTGGTTGACCCAGCGGTACAGGCGGACGAGTCTGCAACGGGCTTCTTCGGCAGAGAGGACGACGAGGACCAGATCTCTGACCGCGGCGTGATGGTAGTGTTCGACAAGCCGGTTTCGGATACCACGATTACGACATCGACGTTTGATGTGACGCTTGACGATGGTTCGGATGCGACCGTTGTTGACTATGCGGTCAGTGGCCGTAAGGTGTTCCTGGAACTGGAAGAGGACCTGGCGCCGGATGCGACACCGAAGGTTGACTTGGCAGCCGGTGAGGTTATCCGCGACTTGGCGGGCAACTCGACGGTGCCGCGGGAGTTCACAGAGATTGAGGTTTCAGATGGCATATTGCCTACGTTCACGGTGACGTTGAGCGGCGGTTCGGGTCAGCTGGCACCGGATTACGGACCTGACAAGATCACGAAGGACCGAATCACTGTCAAGATAGCGTCGAATGAGGCGATCCAGGGTGCGCCGAAGTTTGCGGTGCTTTGCGCGAACTTCACTTGGTACGACACTGCATTGCCGGCCGGCCAGACCTACACGGACGCTGAAAAGGAAACGCAACGCGAGGGCAACGACATCGATAGGTACGTCACGGTGCGGACTGGTTCGATGAAGACTTCGACCTTTGCAGAGGCCGAGCCTGTGCGGGCGCAGATCAACACTCAACAGGAGAACTGCCAGTACCCGACCGATGATGATGGTAAGGCGAATCCTGCTCGGATTGCTACGATCACTGCGCTACAGCGTGGCGGCAACAACTGGGAGTACCAGTGGAGCAACCTTGACATGTTGCGTGACGGCAATCTAACCATTGTCGTAACTGGACGCGACCGAGGAGGCTTCAAGCGTGGTGAAGACACAGTAGCGAACTACGGCACTGCTAGGGCGGGCTTCACATTGGACAGCACGTTCATATCGCCGACCGCCGAAGGCGGCAGCGGTGGTGAGGTCATCCCGAACAAGGACGAGGCCGTTTCGGAGCCGCGCCCGTTCGTGTTGATCGACTTCTCAGAGAAGACGCCGGTGACGGTTACCAAGTTTGAGATTGACAACGTTGACGTTCTGGGCCAGGTGGAGACGCTGGACGACAACCGGTTCGTGTACTGGCCGGAGCCGCTGGATATCGGCAACTACACGGTAAAGGTAGAGGCGAACGACGCTGCGAACAACACGACTGACTTCCAGTACAAGTTCACGGTGCGTGAGCGGTTGCCGTTTGCGCTGAACCTGTTGGCGGGTTGGAACACGATCTCGTTCCCTGCGAATCCGCAGGATCGTGCATTACACGCGGTGTTCACGGAGCCGGATATCGATCAGGTGATCGGTTGGGATGCTACGAACCCGAACAGTCCATGGCGGGCTGCCACGCGAGTGGATGGCGTCTGGACGACGGGCGAGGACTACGCGGTGCTTAACGATGTAGAGTCACGTTACGGCTACTGGGTGCACTCGCAGGGCTTCGTGACGCAATCAGTGAAGCTCGTAGGCAAGGGAGACCGCATTGGCCCGCTCTTCAATGAGACGACGGACATCCCGACGACATCGCGAGGTTGGAACTTCGTAGGTGTCGTTGATGTGGACGGCGATCAGACAGAGGACAATGCTGGACAGACTCTGCTGAACAGCAAGAAGGCACCGATCTCCGCTTCGCAATACCTGGGTGATTACCGCAATGCCTACACTTGGAACAACATAGACAACAAGTGGCAGCGCATGCGTCCGGACGGTCCGATCACGATCGGCACTGGCATCTGGGTGTACTACGACACGGGTGGCGACATTGCGCCATAGTGGTCGGTACGCAGGCCGCAGCTGAGGGAACGCCCACACTAAGGAGTGTGGGCGTTCTCTATTGTGATGGGGCGCGATCCGAGTGGTTCGTGCCGTTTGAGTTTGTTGAGTTTGGATGATTACGACCCCTACCGAGTTGCGTGATCGCGTTTGCGATATTGCGAGGCATCTTTGACCTAGCGGGTAAGCGTGAGCAGGTAGCGAAATTGGAGCGTGCGGCGGCTGCGCCGGAGTTCTGGGCCGATCACAAGGCGGCGCAGCAGCATATGCGCAGGCTGACGCAGACGCGGGAGGTGGTGCAGACGTGGGAAGGGCTGGTGACGCGTTCGGATGATCTGGTGCAGCTGTTCGAGCTGGCGGAGGGCGAGGGTGATGCGCAGATGGTCGAGGCTCTGGAGTCGGATCTGGCGGATCTGGTACGGGAGCTGGCAGGGCGAGAGCTTGAGTTACAGCTGGCGGGTGCCAACGATGCACGGCCTGCGATACTCGCGGTGAACCAGGGTGCGGGTGGTGTTGATGCGCAGGATTGGTCGGAGATGGTGTTGCGGATGTACTTGCGATGGGCAGAGCAGTCGGGATACGATGCTGAGCTGCTGGACTACACGCCGGGTGATGAGGCGGGATTGAAGTCGGCGGCGATACGTGTGGTTGGCGAGTATCCGTACGGTTACCTGAAGTCGGAGCGCGGTGTGCATAGGCTGGTGCGTCTGTCGCCGTTCGATTCTGGTAATCGGCGGCATACGAGTTTTGCCGGTGTTGAGGTTTATCCGGAGCCAGAAGATGCGGGTGAGATTGAGATTGATACCAACGACTTGAAGTTTGAGGCGTTTAGGGCGAGTGGTCATGGCGGCCAGTCAGTGCAGAAGAACTCGACGGCAGTGCGTATCACGCATGGTCCGAGTGGCATTGTGGTTTCGGTGCAGAATGAGCGTTCGCAGGCGCAGAATCGCCAGGTTGCGATGCGTATCTTGCGTGCGAGGCTGAACGACCTAGAGCAGCAGCGCAGGGCGAAGGAGCAGGCGGCACTGAAGGGTGAGCATGTGTCGGCGGAGTTCGGGAATCAGGTTCGTAGCTATGTGTTGCATCCGTACCAGATGGTGAAGGATCACCGCACGAATCACGAGACGTCTGATGCCGCGGCGGTGCTGGATGGTGAGTTGCAATCGTTCCTGCAGGCGTACTTGCGAAACACGATGTCGGCAACAGGGGACTAGGGCGGTTGGATCGCCGCGCTGGAGTTGGGCGTTCGGAATTGGTATGGTTTGGCATCAATCTAGGCGTTAATGGCATTCGTATCAAGATTCATCAAGCATTGGACAAACTGGTTTAACGGAGAGATGGAACCTATGCGACGAGCGATGTGGCTGTCTGCCATACTTGCACTGGGGGCGTTTGCGATACTAGCGGCTTGCTCCCAACCCGAAGAAGCGACTCCTGTACCGCCGACGGAGGCGGTTGCTGCGACTACAGCTGCGACCACTGCGCCGACTGCGACCGCGGCGGCGACTGCGACACCGCTACCGACTCGTGCGGCGCGGCCTGATCCGACGCGTTCGGTCGAGGTGGCGCCGGACTTGCAACCTACGCGGCCGTCCGTATCGTTGAGCCGCTCTGGCGGAACGTTGCGCGCTTCATGGGCAGACCCTCCCACTCTGGATCCTGCGCTGGTAACGGACAGCACTTCGTACGGCATCGTGATCGAGGTGTTCAGCGGATTGATGAAGATCGACGTTGATGGCCAGGTGGTGAACGACTTGGCAGAGTCTTTCACGGTGAGTGATGATGGCAAGACGTACCGCTTCAAGCTGCGTGATGGGTTGGAGTTCAGCGATGGTTCACCGGTTACTGCGAGCGACTTCAAGTGGTCGTGGGAACGGGCGGCATTGCCGGACACCGAGTCGCCGATTGTGGAAGAGTTCCTGGGGGACATCATCGGCATCAGCGACATCATCGACGGTACCGCGACGGCTGCATCTGGGATACAGGTGATAGATGAGCAGACGCTCGAGGTGCGTATCGATGCGCCGAAGCCGTACTTCATTGCGAAGCTGACGTATCCGATAACGTTCGTGGTGAGCCGTGACAACGTTGAACGCGGCGGTGACAGCTGGACGGATTCGCCGGTTGGCACAGGTCCGTTCGTGCTGGATGACTACACGATTGGTGTGCAGATCGTGCTGGCGCGCAACGATTACTACTGGGGCGAGTTGGCGCATCTTGACACTGTGCGTCTGACGCTGGCGGGCGGTTCCCGCATGGCGCAGTATGAGAATGATGAGATTGATATCACGGGCGTTTCGTTGGCAGACCTGGAGCGTGTGCGGAATCCGGACGAGCCGATCAACAGGGATCTGGTGACGGTGCAGCCGGGATTCACGACGTCTTACATCGGTTACAACGTGGATGAGCCGCCGTTTGATGACATCAACTTCCGGAAGGCTCTGAACTACGCGTTCGACAAGGAGCTGGTGGCGGAGACGATCTACTCTGGGTTGGTGCGTCCAGCGACTGGGATCATCCCGCCGGGTTTCGTGGGGTTCAACGAGGATTTGCGCGGCTACGATTTTGATCTTGACAAGGCGCAGGAGCATCTTGCCATGTCGAAGTATGCCGAAGAGCGTCCGCGGATAGTGATCACTTCGTCAGGCACTGGAGGTTCGCCTACGCTGGTGCTGGAGGTTCTGGCGGACCAGTGGCGCAAGAACTTGGGCATAGAGGTTGAGATAGAGCAGGTCGAGTGGGCGACGTATCTGCAAGACCTGCATCGGAATCGGTTGCAGGCGTTCAGTCTAGGCTGGTCGGCGGACTATCCTGACCCGCACACGTTCATTGATGTGCTGTTCCGGTCGGACAGTTCGATCAACAACACGAACTACTCGAATCCGGATGTAGATGCGAACTTGGCACGCGCTGCTGTAGAGCCTGACCCTGCGAAGCGGATTCAGCTTTACCAGGAGACGGAGCAGATGATCATGGACGATGCGCCTTGGTTGACGCTCTGGTGGGGCGTGGAAGGCTACGCGCTGGTGAAACAGCATGTTAAAGGTTACACATTCCCGCCGATGACATCGCCGAAGTATCAGTACGTCTGGATCGAGGAATCGGTAACGGGTTGATGGCGGTCAACTCGGTGCTGATCTAATCTGGTGGATCATCGTGGTCTGTTGTTGAGCTGGTAGCGCCGGTGTCCTTGGCTGTCTTGATATAGCATTGCATTCGCAATGCTGATCTATGTAGCCCGCAGGTTGCTCTGGGCGCCGGTGCTGCTGTTTTTCGCCGGTCTCTTCGTCTTTGCGCTCGGTACGGTTGCGCCTGGTGATCCGGCGCAGCTGATCGCCGGCCAACGTGCTGACCCGGAAGACATCGCGCGGGTCAGGGAACGGCTCGGCCTGAACGATCCGTTCATGGTGCGGTATCTGCGCTACATCGGCGATGCGATGCGCGGGGACTTCGGTGAGAGCTATCGATATCGGGGGCGCGATGTCATGGAGCTGCTGTTGCCGAAGCTGAGGGTGTCGCTGGAGCTGAACCTGGTTACATACATCGTTACTTTGGCGATTGGTCTGCCGGTGGGCTTTTGGACTGCTATGCGCCAAGGCACTTGGAAGGATCCGACGGTTATCACGTTGGCGTTGTTGATCTACGCGTTGCCTGTATTCTTCACCGCGCCGTTCTTGATACTGGTATTTGCGGTCTGGCTTGATTTGGTGCCCGTTGCGGGATGGTCAGGTCCGTTCAGCACGCAGGCGATACTTCCTGCGCTGACAGTGGGAGTGCCTGGTGCGTTCGTGTTCATCCGGTATATGCGCGCCTCTGTGCTGGATGTGCTGGGGCAGGAGTATGTGCGGACTGCGCACGCCAAGGGCATGTCCAACATGACGGTTAACCGCCGGCATATCGCACGCAACGCGCTGATACCGATACTGACGGTGCTAGGTTTCTCACTGGCAGGGCTGTTTGGCGGTTCGCTGATCATCGAGCTGATCTATGGCATACCTGGAGTGGGCAGGCTGTCTCTGGAGGCGGTATTCCAGCGCGACTATCCGATCCTGATGGCGTTGACGTTGCTGGGTGCGACGATGTTGGTGGTGGCGAACCTGGCGATTGACATCCTGTACTCGGTCGTTGACCCGCGCATCCGATTGCGTTCGTAGCGCGCGAGTATCACCGGAACGCGATTGACGATGCAGTCTATTCCACAGAGTCGATCTGCCGCACAGGTCGGCGTTGTTGAGCTTGAGGCGCCGGATGGATTCTGGCGGCACTTATGGCGTTCGTTGCGACGGCGCAAGCTGGCTTTGATATCGGTCTTCGTGCTGCTGGTGCTTTACACAGTGGGACTGTTGGCGCCAGTAGTTGCGACACACGACTACTCGGAGACTAA
This sequence comes from Dehalococcoidia bacterium, assembly GCA_965200145.1. GTDB lineage: Bacteria > Chloroflexota > Dehalococcoidia > Lucifugimonadales > Lucifugimonadaceae > CBDATG01. The sequence continues at coordinate 40,041 of CBDATG010000003.1, read as the reverse complement.
TCTGATGAAGACGCAGGCTGGGCCGGACTTGGAGAACTGGCTGGGTACGGACATCTTGGGTCGGGATATCTTCTCGCGAGTGGTTTGGGGGATCCAGTCGACGGTCATATTGACGGTGATCACGATCCTGACTTCGAGTCTGATACTGGGATTGGCGTTTGGCCTGGCGGCGGGATATATGCGCGGGATCGTGGATATCCTAATCACACGCTTGGGAGAGGTGTTTGCGGTTTTCCCAGATATCCTATTGCTGCTGATAATCGCTGCGACGATCCGGCCGCGCATCAAGACTATGGCTTATGCGATTGAAGACAACACCTTCATCAGCGGTATCGTGTCGTCCGGTGCGATAGATTACATCGTGCTGGGTATCGCCTTCTTGCCTCTGTCGTGGTTTGGGACGATGCGATTGATTCGAGGGCAGACGCTTGTAGTGCGGGACGCGCCGTATGTTGATGCTGCCAGGTCGATGGGTGTGCGCACGCATACGATACTGGCGCGTCATGTGTTGCCCAATATCATCAGCCCGCTAATCGTGAGTGCGAGTTTCGGTATGGGCGCAGTGGCGTTGGGCGAAGTGATAGCGAGTTTCTTCGGCGTGGGAGTGCAACCGCCGCGCCCGAGTCTCGGAGTGATGATTGGCGATGTAACGGCGCGCAGTGGCAGTGCGGCGGTTTCGACGTTGCGTGATCATCCGGAGCAGCTATTGGCGCCGATCGTCGTCGTCTGGATAATGATTTTCTGTTGGAACATCATCGGTGATGCGTTAAACGATATCCTGAACCCACGGGCGAGGTAGCGTGCAAGATCCCATGGACAGAGGAGGATTGATATGACGGAGCTGAAGGTAGGACTGGCGTGTAACCGCCATGTTGCAGAACGTGCAATTAAGCCAGAGCTCTTGGATCGGCTTGAGGAGTTCGCAACGTTTGAGTGGCGGGAGTTCAACGAGTCCTCTGACTGGTACTCACCGCCGGTGTCGACTCCTGAAACGATAGCGGACTTCACTGCCTTTGCGAGCTCGGTTGATGCGCTGATAGTGAATCATGGTTCGCCGCGCGTAACGGCGGAGGTGCTTGATGGTGCGCCGAATGTGCGCCTTGTGGGAGAGTTGGAGGGCGATAGGTTTGCGCAACGCATTGATGTTGAGGCTTGCATTGCGCGAGGAGTGAAGGCGGTTGATACGACGCATGCGTCCAGTCTGCCGGTGTCGGAATGGGCATTGGCGATGATGCTCATGGGGCTGAAGAATGTAGGCGCGCACTATCGGCATTTGATGTCGGATGAGCTTTGGGGAACAGGTGCGCAACGCCAAACTGCGCCGGAGTTTCAGATGATGGGCGATCTGACGGGTCGCACTGTCGGATTGATTGGCGGCGGCAATATCGCGAGACGCTTGATTGAGCTGCTGGAGCCGTTCCGGGTAGAGATACTGGTGCATGATCCGTACCTGCCGCGCGAGGTAGCGGCGGCGTTGGACTTCACGATGACATCGTTGGACGCGGTGCTATCTGTCCCGGATGTCGTAGTGTGTCTGGTGCCGCATACTCCTGCGACGGAGGGTATGTTGGGCGAGCGCGAGTTTGGGTTGATACGCCCTGGTGCGGTGTTCGTTAATGTGTCGCGCGGTCAGGTGATGCAGACGCAGGCGTTGATTGACCGCCTTTCGCTGGGGGATATCTATGCCTGCTTGGATGTGTTCAACCCCGAGCCTGTGCCGACCGATTCGCCGGTGCGTAAGATGTGGAACGTCTTCTTGACGCCGCATATTGCGAGTACGACGGATGGCAGTGGGATAACGTTTTTCAGCGAGATGGTTGATGAGTTGCAACGGTTCGCAGCGGGACACGATACGAAGCATGACCTGATGCCACGGACACTTGCGAATCGCACTGGTGCGCCTCCGGGTTCGCTCGACGCTGTCCGGTGAGACGCGAAACGCTGCAACAATCGCCATAAACCGCAACATGAGGAGTAGACGATGGATCCTTACGAACGCACTTACTTCCAATCTCGCAGGTCTGCCGTAGTAGCGCGTAATGGTGCGGTGGCGACGAGTCAGCCGCTGGCTGCGCAGGCGGGATTGCGTATTCTGTTGGATTCTGGGAATGCTGTTGATGCGGCAGTAGGTATGGCGGCTGCGCTGAATGTGGTGGAGCCTATGTCAACGGGTATAGGCGGCGACATGTTTGCGCTGATCTGGATGGCTTCTGAGCGGCGTGTTGTTGCACTGAACGGTAGTGGGCGTTCTGCGTCGGCTGCGAATGTGGACGATGTGCGGCGTGCGGGTTTTGACGCTATCCCAAATGAAGGGGATGGAGCGGCGATGGCGGTTAGTGTACCGGGGACTGTGCATGGTTGGGAAACGGCAATTGATACGTATGGGGAGATGACACTACGGGAAGTGTTGGCACCGGCGATAGATTACGCTCTGAACGGTTATCCGGTGTCGGAGGTCATTTCCGAGGGTTGGCAAGGCTCGGAGGTGAAGCTTAGGCACTGTCCTTCTGGCGCGGAGATGTTGCCAGTGAATGGGCGTGCGCCCAGGTGTGGCGAGGTCGTTGCGCTACCGGAGCTGGGCAGGTCGTTGCAGTCCATAGCGGACGGTGGGAGCGAGGCGTTCTACGAGGGCGCGATTGCTGCGAAGTTGGCGCAGTTTGTGCAGAGTGAGGGCGGATGGTTGACAGAGGCAGACCTCGCATCGCACACATCGGATTGGGATGAGGCGATATCAGTTGAGTATCGAGGCACAGAGGTCTGGGAGTGTCCGCCTAACGGTCAGGGTATCGCCGCGCTGATGGCGCTGAAGCTTGCTGAGGGGTTTGACATTGCGGGTATGGGAAATCAAACTGCGGACGCGTATCACCATCTGATCGAGTCGATGCGTCTGGCGTATGAGGATGCGCTTCAGTATGTCGCCGACCCGCGAGTTGCAGATGTACCGATCGAGGCACTGCTGGCGGATGAGTACGCGGCTAAGCGGCGGCGGACGATTGATGCGGGTCGTGCGCATCCGGATGTGAGTTACGGCGATCCGCTAGGAGGTGGTAGCACGATCTACTGCACTGCGATGGATGGCGATGGCAATGCCTGCTCGTTGATTAACAGCCTTTTCTCTGGCTTTGGGACAGGGCTTGTGGTTCCCACGACGGGTATAGCGTTGCAGAATCGCGGGTCGCTGTTCTCATTCGATCCCGAGCATCCGAATTATCTGCAAGGCAGGAAGCGTCCGTACCAGACGATCATTCCGGCGATGGCGACGCGCGACGGTGAGGTTTACGCATCGTTCGGAGTCATGGGCGGGTTCCAACAGCCTCAAGGGCATCTGCAGGTGGTGTCGAACTTGGTTGACTTCGGACTGGATTCGCAGAAGGCTTTGGACGCGTTGCGGTTCAGCATCGATGTGACTGGCGACAAATCGGTGAGGGTTGAGGAAGACCTGGATGCGAAGGTCGTTGCTGACCTGCGATCACGTGGGCATGATGTGGGCGTGATCGGGGGTTACGACCGCACCATGTTCGGCGGCGGGCAGTTGATCACGCGTGACAGCGATACCGGAGTGCTGACGGCGGGCACGGAGCCTCGCAAGGATGGCAGTGCGCTGGGTTGGTAGCGGCGGGTGCCGGCCAGGTGCGTGCAGGGTGAGTCTGGGATTATCGGCGGCGGTTTCGCACGATCGTCTGATATCCAGCCAGTCCTGCGAATATTACCGCTAACACCGCTATGCTGGCATCCATAATCCCGTCTTCAGATGGCGCACCGCAAGTGCCGCCGCTGGTCTCTTCTGGGACCGTTGTAGGTTCAGCCTCGGTTTGAGCTGCCGTGGGCTCGGGTGTAGCGGTAGGCTCAATGATTTCGGCTGGCTCTTCTGCCTCGACTGTGGGTGTGTCTTCGACTGGTGCAGGTTCAGGTATGGGTGTAGGCGTGGCAGTTGGTTGGACGACAGGGGCTGGCGTTGGTTCAGGAGTCGCGGTGGCGGGAGCGGCGAACGACCGCGGCGGGATGTACTCGTCGGCACCCAATTTGTAACGCCACTCGTTTTCCAGATCGAGCAACGGCTCACCGTATACGGTTCTGATTGCAGTTTCGCCGTTGTTGCCTTCGCGGATTGATGCCAGCACGTCGGCGATCTTGGTGCCGCCGTACTCCTCAATCAGGTATTCAACGAAGCTGCGGCTCTGGCCGTATGCGACGAGGTTTAGGCTGGGTTCGCCTGGGAAGCTGCTAAGGCTGGTGAATGGCTTCAACCGTCCGGTATCGACTGCCCACTCCAGGTAGTACTGGTATGACAGTCCCTGGTCCAGATTGCCGTATTCTGCGAGTCCTTCGTTCAACCACAGCGGGACCAGCGCGGAAGTACCGCCGGCCGCGCGGCCGACGAGGATGTGTGTGAGTTCGTGCGTGAGTGTGCCGATGTCGCGCGTGCCGGCTAGCACTAGGACGACACTCTCGTCGTGGAAAGCCTGTCCTTCGGTGATGAGTTCGCGGCTTGTGGTGGCGGAGCGGCCTTGCACTGCGCCGATCATCTCTGCGTTGTTGTTGTAGAGGGTTACCGCTATGGGAGTTTCTGTCTCGCCGCCGGTGATGGGTTGCATCAAGTCCAACAGCTGTGAACCGGCTTCTGCTAAACGCGTGGCGCGGGTCTCGACTGGTCCGTGGTAGTAGACCTTGATCGACCCGGAGTCGACTTCGTCCCATTCGTAGCGCGCGTCATGCATTATCGTCTCGTAGTCCTGTGACAGGTGCTCGTTGCCGTCGGCATCTAACACCTCGAAGTGGAACTGCACGATAGAGCCTGGCGGGATGTATCTGCCGGTCGTGTTGAACATCCAGTCAAGCTCGCCGTTCATGAGCGCGCCTTGGCCTCGGTCCAGGTCTAGGTAGTTGTATCTGTTCTTGTCGCCGTGTCCGACTCCGAATCGGACGCGAATGTCTTCGACCTCGAGCTCTGTATCGATCGAGGCGTGGAACTTGATGCTTTCAGGGAAGTTGCTGACGAGTCCAGCATCAACGAACCGCACCGGCTCTGATTGTTGCGCTAATACGGTTCCGGTTGCAGTTGCGAGGGCGATCATGCCGCACGCGAGCACTGGCGCTATCCAACGCGTGAGTCGAGCGGCGAGTGTCGGGTGCTGAATGTTGAATGATTGCATCGCTTAGTGGTTTGGATAAACGCTTGGCTTGAGCATCTTTGTCAGATACGAACGTGAATGTTAGTGGGATTGAATCGACGGTGCAAGCGGATGGCGGTCGGTTTGATGCGTTCGGTATATGTGGGAAACAGATTGGGAATCGGTTCGCGCGTTGAATGACTGCGGCTCAGCCTGCGTTGCGCCACTCGACCCAGAATCGGTATGCCGCGCTGAGCGGGGTGCCGACCGCTAATATCCAGATACCGATCAGCGGTTGCGAGATAAGGAGGGCGATGGTGATTATCACGACGCGTTCTGGACGTGTCAGGAATCCCGAAGTGCCGCTGTAACCGAGTCCTTCGGCGCGGGCGCGTATGTAGCTGACCATGATTGAGCCGACGGTTGCGACGAAGCACAACATGACACCGAGGTCGTGTCGGCCTGCATCGCTTAACCAGTAGACTGCCAGCCCCAGAAGGATGGCGGCTTCGGAGATTCTGTCTATGGTGGAATCGGTGAGAGCGCCGCGGTCGCTTGTTTGGCCTTTAGCGCGTGCTATTGCGCCATCGAACATGTCGGAGATGGCGGCGGGAATGCTGATCAGACCGGCGATTACGAACTCCCCGATTGCGGCGAAGTATGCGGCTACGAATGCTAGCGCGAGACCGAAGAGCGTCACGGCGGTTGCTGGAACGCCCAAGCGGATCAGCACGCCGGTGATGGGTGCCTCGAACCACTCTCTGACGGCGGCGCGGAGTTTCAGGCGCGCCTGCTGCAAGCCGCCCGGGCCGTCAGCCGCCGGCATAGCTGGGCGGTGCTGTTACGGGAACGTGCGAACGGGCGATGACATCGTGATAGTAGTCGACGACTTGGTCGGTTACGGTGCGCCAACGGTAGCTCGCGGCGGTGGACCTGCCTCTGGTTGCGAGTCGCTGCCTGAACGCTGGCTCGTTGATTAGGCGGCCGATAGCTTGTGCCAACGCCGTCTCATTCTTGGGTTCGACCAGCAAGGCATCGCGTTCGTGGGTGGCTACGCTTGCGAAGCCTGGGATGTCGCTTGCAACGACGGCGGTGCCGCTTGCCATAGCCTCAATCAATACCAGCCCGAAGCTCTCTTTGCCGGTGTTGGGGGCGCAGAATATGTCGGCGTGCTGGTAGTACGCTGGCTGCTCGGTGTCAGATACCGGTCCGGTGAACACGACATCGTCAATGCCGCGTTCGCCCATTGTTCGGTATGATGCCATGTCTGGCGGGCCTGGTCCGACAACGACGAGTCTGAGGTTTGGATGTCGCCATTTGAGTGTGCTGTATGCGGCGAGCAGATGGTTAAGTCCCTTGCGTTTCTCGCCCAGCCTTCCCATGAAGAGCAGGTTGATGGAATCGCTGCGGAGTGTGTCTGGTCGAGGTAGTGGTTTTGCGAATCTGGCTGTTTCGCATCCGTTGGGTATGACCTTGTAATCGCCTGGGAAGTATCGTGCTGCATATTCGGAAGCGGGATCAGACACAGCGATGCGCCCGTTCAGCCGATCGGCTGCGACTTTCAGAATGGGCCGCCAGAAGATGTAGCCGGGGCTCAACCCTTCGTTGTATGCGTGGAATGTGCCGACGGTTGTAGATGGGGAGAATGCGCTTGCGAAGGTTCCCAGGAATGGCATTAGCGGCTCGTGGATGTGCACGATGTCGAATTTCTCGGTACTCAATACCTTTCTCAGATGACGCAGCGCGCGGAGGCTGAGCGATATTCGGGATACGGAGTCTCCGGTAACGAATGGGACGCTTCCGCCAAGTTTGACGAGGTTGAGTTTGCCGAGGTCTGGTGCGGGCGCCTGCCTAGCGCACGGTGCGAACATGGTGACATCGTGCCCTCGACTCGATAGGGACCCGCTGAGGTCTACCATGTGCGCCACAACGCCTCCGAAGTAAGAGACGTCATAAGGCGATACTTGTGCGATTCGCATATCAGAGGGAGGTGGATGGCGCCGCGACAGCCAAGGCGCGCGTTCGTTTGCACTGCCAATCAAACATCATATCCGAAAATCCGCGATGTCGAAAAATGTGGCATACCTCCCGTGTTTCAGCCCTCCGATCCTGATGCGCCGAGTTGGAAGTCTATGAACCTGATAATGCGCCGTATTGGCATCGGGTTTGCACTTAGTTGGAGTTTTATAGATAATTGAGGAATGAGCAGTGATGCCAATTCGCGTTTTGAGTTGGAAGATCACGGCGTTTTGTAACACTGACATAACGGGGAACAGATTACATGGCGAATTTGAAGGTTCGAGAGGTTGCGGAGCGGTTAGATGTGAGCAGCAAGACTGTCTACACTTGGCTCCGAGGCGGTGTCATACAGGGCACGAAGGTTGGTAATACCTGGCGCGTCTCTGAGGAGACACTAGGTGAACTCTTGGCACCGACTGCATCGGCCACGGCGGTTGCCGAACGTCCATCGGATGCGGGTATGGCATCCGCGGTCCAGGATGTTGACGCGACAGGCGAGACGGAGTCTGATATGACCAGGATCGGGACAGTCGCTAGGTCTACGAGTAGCGATGGTCGGATCAACGTTGCAATTATCGGAGTTGGCAACTGTGCGTCTGCGTTGGTGCAAGGGATTCACAAGTACAGCGAGGTGGATGATGCATCGGCGCAGGTGCCTGGTTTGATGCACAACGTCTTGGGCGGTTACAGCATCGGAGATGTCAACATCGTCGCTGCGTTTGATGTTGATAAGAAGAAGGTGGGTCGTGATGTGAGCGAGGCTATCTTTGCGGATACGAACAACGCGTTGAAGTTTCACGATGTTCCCGGCATGGGGGTCACGGTGGACCGTGGGATGACTCATGACGGTCTGGGCGAGTATCTGTCTGACTTGGTTGAGAAGGCACCCGGTTCGACGGCTGATATCGTGAACATCCTGCGCGAGCGCGAGGTTGATGTAGTCATCAACTACCTGCCTGTCGGCTCGGAGCAGGCGACGAAGTGGTATGTGGAGCAAGTATTGGCGGCAGGTTGCGCCTTCGTGAACTGCATCCCGGTCTTTATCGCCAATCAGCCGTATTGGCAGAAGCGTTTTGCCGACAAGGGTTTGCCAGTAGTGGGCGATGACATCAAGTCGCAGGTGGGTGCGACGATCATTCACCGTGTCTTGGCGCGTCTGTTTGAGGACCGCGGTGTGCGTCTAGACCGCACGTATCAGCTGAACTTCGGGGGGAACACGGATTTCTACAACATGCTTGAGCGTACGAGACTGCTAACGAAGAAGGTATCGAAGACGCAATCGGTGCAGTCTCAGCTGGAGAAAGAGCTGCCGACTGATGATGTGCACATAGGACCGAGTGACCATGTGCCATGGTTGGAAGACAGGAAATGGGCGTACATACGGCTTGAGGGCACGTCATGGGGCGATGTTCCGCTCAATGTTGAGTTGAAGCTTGAGGTTGAAGACAGTCCGAACTCAGCTGGCGTTGCGATAGATGCGATACGTTGCGCCAAGATCGCGTTGGACCGCGGTATCGAGGGTGCGGTAGAGCCGGCGTCTGCGTATTTCATGAAGTCGCCGCCGGTCCAGATGCGCGATGATGATGCTAGGCGCAGGGTGGAGTCGTTCGCGAACGGGGCGGTCTGAGATCCTGATCCGCTTCTGGTACGCCGCTATAATCTGTTGCCATGAAGGCGTCGCGTGCCCAAGTCGGTGTCGGCACCTCCGGCAAGCAGGTAAGCAGGCGTGTCGTAATCAAATTCGGCACCAACTTGGTAACGCTCAAGTCTGGAGGTTTGGACGAATCAACGCTTTCGGAGTTGGTGAGACAGTTGGCGGGCCGGCGACTTGCCGGGGATGATGTAATACTGGTCTCTTCTGGTGCTGTTGGCGCGGGCGCAGGAGTCCTGGAGGTAATGGGACGGTCGCGTGAGCTGGGCCGACGACGCAATCTCAGGTCGCGCCAAGCAGCTGCTGCTATCGGGCAGGTAGAGTTGGTGGCGTTGTACCGACGACTCTTCGGCATGTACAACATTGACGTAGCGCAGGCTCTGATTTCCCGACACGACCTCAACAACCGGACTGGCTACCTGAATGTTCGCAACACGCTAGATCGTCTGCTTCGTTGGCAGGTCGTCCCGGTTGTGAACGAGAACGATGTTGTGGGTGCCGAGGACTTGGAAGGTGTGCTGTATGGCGACAATGACCGTCTGTCTGCGATGCTTGCCAATGCGTTAGATGCTGACCTGCTGGTCCTGCTCGGTGAGGCTGGCGGCCTCTACACGGCGGATCCGGAACTCCGCGCTGATGCGACCTTGATCCCAGTCGTTGGGGAGTTGACACCTGAGATCGTGAGCTACGCCGGCGGTCCGAGAGACGACCGCGGGTCTGGCGGGATGCGTAGCAAGTTGGAAGCTGCCGAGGTGGCTATGATGTCGGGCATCGACATGGTGATCGCCAACGGGTACGAGCCGAACGTTCTGGAACGCATCATGTCTGAGGAGTCTATCGGGACGCGATTCGTGTCATCGGACATCCCGCGCACGGATAGGAAGCGTTGGTTGCTGACGGGTAGCACAGAGGCGCGCGGTAGCATCGTAGTAGATGCGGGCGCAGTTTCGGCGTTGGAGCGAGGTTTCAGCCTCCTGCCTGTGGGAGTTACCGAAGCCATCGGCGACTTTGAACGCGGCGATATCGTTTCGGTCAATTCACCATCTGGCGACAAGGTGGCGTATGGGATTGTGAACTACGATGCCTGCGATGTTGCAGCGGTGGCAGGGCTCAAGTCTGGCCAGATGGGCGACATCTTGGAACACTACCATGGGACCGAGATCATCCATTGCGACAACTTGGCGATGAGCTGACACAGAGTTGTCTATTTTCGCGAGCGAGGAACGGGATATGGCGACAGTAACAGCCGGCGACGACTTAGATCTGATGGGGCGCGCCTGCCGCGAGTCTGCGAGGTACTTGGCGGCGTCTAGCACAGCTACACGTAATGGAGCCTTGTGTGCGCTGGCATCGGGCTTGGAAACGCGCGCGGACGACATACTGTCGGCGAATGCTGAGGATGTGTCTGCGGCCATGTCCGACGGGACTGACGAGCATGTAACGGAGCGTTTGCTACTAGACAGGTCGCGTCTTTCAGACATGGCTTCGGCAGTGCGCTCGATCGCGGAATTGGACGACCCCGTGGGCGAGTTGCTTTCCCAACATGTCGCGGGTAACGGCTTACGCATCAAGCGCGTACGGACCGCGCTCGGGGTCATTGGGCTCATCTGTGAGTCGCGGCCAAATGTGACGGTGGATGCGAGTGCACTTTGCATCAAGTCTGGCAACGGATTGCTGATGCGAGGAGGCAAAGAGGCCATCCGCACTAACCTAGCTCTAGCCGATATCGTTAGGGATGCGTTGGACTCGGTGGGACTTCCTGCCGATGCTGTGCAGTGCATCTCATCGACTGATCGGGCGCTGGTGGCGAAGATGCTACAGATGGACGACTATATCGACCTGTTGATACCGCGCGGTGGCGCGGAACTTGTGCGGATGGTTGCACGGGAGGCGAAGATGCCGGCGGTCACAGGCGGGATCGGTGTTTGCCACACCTACGTGGACGCCGGGGCAGATGTCGACAAAGCGACGGAGATCGTGTTCAACGCGAAGGTGCAACGCCATACGGTGTGTAATGCGTTGGACACGTTGCTGGTGCATGAGTCGGTTGCTACGGACCTCCTACACCGCTTGGCGGATAGGTTTGGTGCAGCGGATGTTGAGATACGCGCTGGAGCACGCGCCTGGGTGCTTCTTGGCCCGAAGCGGTCTGCCGTCAAGGTCGTGCGGGCTAAAGACTCGGATTTCGGCATGGAGTTCCTTGCGAAGGTCATCGCAGTCAAGGTAGTCGATGACCTGTCGGAGGCGTTGGAACATATCGCGGTATACGGATCGGGACACTCAGAGGCGATAGTTTCAGAAGATGCGGGAAGTATTGAGCGATTCCTGAACGAGGTGGATGCTTCGGCGGTATTTGCGAACGCGTCTACGCGCTTCAACGACGGCGGTGAGTTCGGACTTGGCGCAGAGGTCGCGATATCGACGAATAAGCTGCACGCCCGCGGTCCGATGGGAATGCGCGAGATCATGTCGTACAAATGGATAGTAGAGGGCGATGGCCAGGTTCGCGCCTGAAGTTCGCCGACCCGTTTGAGTCGGGTTTATTCCCATAGGAGTACGAGATGGCAGAGTATGGATTCCAGCGAGAGGTCAGGACGCCGTACTCCGAGTCGCTCTTCGTGATCGACGAAGATGACCGCGATATCGGGCGGTTAGAGGTGCACTACCCGACAGGTATGGTTCACGCGACATTGATAGTGCGGACGGATGTCAGCGAGTCCGAGGCAGAAGAGATTGCCAATCGCTTCATCAACGACATCTCGCAACAGCTAGGGGTAGACGGCGATGCGGTTGCCATCCATGTTTACCAGGGCGAGGACCGCGGTGTTGTGAGAAATGACGACATCAATGGCCGGCGTAACGGAAACGGCCACGCCAACTAGAGGTTCAAGACTGGATTATTGGCGCGCCGAGTTGGTCGCGTCGTCTTCCTCGTTGTCGGCACCCTCGGCCGCCTCGGTATCCGTGCGTGTATCTGTTTCTTGATCGGTGGGCGGTTCGTCGCTGATTCGAAGCGTTGCCGCCCTTCGACGATCTGAGCGTCTTTGCAGCCAGATGATCAGGAAGATCACTCCTGCGACGATCAGCCAGAATGGCGATGTGACGGCCAGGAACACTACCACGTTGCCGATGTAACCTGCTGAAATCACGAGCAAGTTAGCGGCGTTCGTGGCGGTGGTTCCTGGTGCGAACACGGACGGTTGGATGGTTGGGTCCTCCTCCATATAGATATCGGCATACGCGGTTTCCGAGACATCGCCGGCATCGCTGTCGCCGGTCAGTTTGAGTGCAACTTGCATGTTCCATGGGACGTATCTGGTATAGGAGTGGGTGACCGAGATTGAGGTCTCGTCTTCCTGGATGTCGCCGGTGACGGGTTCGCTCCCATCGCCGAAGGACCACTCAAATTGCAAGTCGTTCACATTGCGATGCTCGTTGAACGATGCCCGCAATACGACATCCTCACTAGGTCGCACGGGTAAGATGTTCAACACCTCAACCAGCGGGCTGAGTTGGGGAAGCTCGTAGACGTTGATTGCGAAGTTTGCCGTCCCGCGTGCCACGCTGTTATCGGAGCTGGCCTGCACCGTTACATTGCCGACATAGCGATCTCTATCTTCGTCAGGAAATCCTGCCGTTACCGGAGAAGAAATGAACGCGCTGGAGTCGTCTGAGGACCTAATCGCGCGGGTCGTCTGAATCGGAGCCGATGCATTGCCGAAGTCCCAGGTGATGGTGAATACGTCGTGATCATCAGGTGGCCAGAACGTGACTGCGAACTGTGCGTTCTGTTTCCTCGGCACGTTGAACTCGCGTTCGACTTGAATGCGCATCTCAATGGGAAGGTGAGATATCGTCACCTGGATCTTGGAGTATGCCGCGGACTCTGAGATGAATCTGAGTCTGCCACGTGCAGTTTCCAAGAGTGTCTGCTGGTTCGCTATCTCTCGTTGCACCTGGAGGATGCCTTCTATGTCTGAGCTGACGCGGCGTGTGTCCAAGAGCTCGGTCAGGCTGGCAATCGTTCGTTCCAGCACTTCGACGCTGGCGTTTAGGTCGGTGTACTCCTGCGTGAAGTCTGTGCTGTCAACCCGCGCTGACACGACCTTTGTTGCCAGTCTTTCGATGGCAGTGATGGCGTTTTCGAACCTCTCGGCAGGCACACGTATGGTGATAGACGAGACTGGGCTGTTGGTGGCTTGATTGGACTCGACGATCCATCCGCCGAGCCTCGCGGCAATGTCTCCTATCTCTCGCATCGCGCGGCTGGCATCGTCCGACTCGATGTTGACATCTGCGTTGCGTACGATGACTCGGTTGGTTGCTTGCGTGTTCGGCTCTCTTGCGAACTCCTGATCGCCGGACGTGGATATGGTTGCAGGTTCTGGAACGGCGGTGGCTATGTCATCGGATTCGACCACTGCGAACTGTTGCGCGGAGCCATCGGATACTTCTACGGACTTCTCGACGAGCACCTGTCCCTGTGAGTCTGCCGATTCCACCGCTTGGAGCGCGGAGTCGTTGCCAGGCGACCCAGAATTGAATCCGTCGTCAAGAGCCTCACTACCACAAGCCAAGAGTACCGGTATGCTAGCCGCTAGCAGCAGAAGGGAGAGAATGAAAGAGCGCATGGTGTGACCGTCCTTGCCTGTTGTGCATGATACGTTGAGCGTCTGGCATCGGACGCATTTGGATGCGGCGTTGCGCTGTTGCCATTGTGCCGAGAAGATACGCCGAAGCCGATTACATCGCAATGGGCGCGTTGCGACGGGCAATGATGTTCTAGAGTGAATAATAGTAGGCGATGTGTGGCCGGTTGGTAGCTGTTGATGTTGTGCGACATCTTGGCGGTTGAGTTGTGTGAGGTGAGTGAGTATGTCGGAGTTTGCGAGTTTCGGCGATGATCCATGTGGTTTTGCAGACCAGATTTTGGGAGCTGAGCTCTGGCTCAAGCAACGCGAGATATTGGAAGCGGTGAGAGATGAGCCGCGAGTCGCGGTGCGGTCGTGCAACGGTTCGGGCAAGACGTTTCTCGCGGCGCACGCGGTGTTGTGGTGGGTGATGACGCGTGACGAGGGGGTTGCCATCACGACCGCGCCTACTGGTCGTCAAGTCGAGGAGCTGCTGTGGCGCGAGATACGAGGCGCTTTCTACCGTAATGAGACGAGGTTGCCTGGCAAGATGAACAAGACGAGCTTGGAGTTGAGCCCTCGCAATTACGCCTTGGGCATCTCAACCGATCGTGTTGAGCGATTTCAGGGATTCCACTCTGGCGAGATACTGTTCGTGGTCGACGAAGCGTCGGGAGTGTCGGACCCGATATTCAACGCCATCCGCGGTTCGATGACGAGCCGTCATGCAAAGATGTTGCTGATTGGTAATCCGAACTCTCTATCGGGTGCGTTCTACGAGGCGTTTCATCGCCAGTACAAACACTGGTACACGGTTCAGATTACGGCATTCGACTGCATTAATGCAACCGACAAGTCTGACGAGGCGGCGTCAAGGCTCGTTACAGAGTCGTGGGTAGCGGATATGGCGGCACTGGAGGGCGAGGACAGCACAGAGTATCAGGTACGAGTATTGGGCGAGTTTCCATCAATGACGGCAGACTCGTTGATATCTGTGACGAGCATCGAGCGAGCGATAGCACGTTGGAAGGTCAATATCGAACGAGGCATGGATCCAGATCATCGAGCGGATTCTGGCCGCGCAGATTGCGATATCCCTAACGTAGTGGTTGGATTAGACGTGGCTAGGTTCGGCAACGATCGTAGCGTGGCTTGTGCTCGGATGGGATCGCGAGTGTTGGGGATCGAGGCCTGGAAGGGTGCTGACGCGATGGAGACTTCCGGGCGTGCGCTGGAGTTCGCACGCCGTTGGAGTGCGGATGTCATCGTGGTTGACGAGTCGGGCATTGGCGGTGGTGTACTGGACCGGATGCGCGAGGTAGGAGGGATAGAGAGCGTCGGCGTTAACGTTGGTCGTGCGGCGCGCAATTCGGAGCGTTTCGCCAACCTGCGAGCCGAGCTTTTTAGCGGCTTGAAGCTGCGATTCAATCGCGACAACATTGAGATACCCGACGACCGTGAATTGGTCGGTGAGTTGGCGGCGTTGCGCTACTGTTTTACGAGCAGAGGTCAGCTACAGCTGGAATCGAAGCGCAAGTACTCTGGACCGAGTGGCGCGAGTCCTGACAAGGCGGATGCGCTGATGCTGGCATTCTCTGACCATGCGGCCGGGCGGGACATGGACGCCTGGTTTCTGTGACGCGTTACTCTACGACGCAGACTGCGCCGACGCCTTGATCGTTGGAGAAGAACGAGCGGTAGACGTGGCAACCTGTGATCGTGAAGGTGTGTTGTCCGCAACACACAGTGCGGTCAAAGGCAGATTTCCAGATGGCCTCGGTGTCCCACTGCTCGGCTTGGCCATCAATTGCTCTCGCACTCGAAGCGGCACCTGACAGGTTTTCCCAAGTGACAGTCGTCCCGGCCTTCACCTTCACGACTTGCGGGTCAAAGACTCCCTGTGTGATCGTGACTTTCGCTTCGCCTTCCTGGGCCGGTCCGTCAGGAACCTCGGGTACGAAGTCAGCTGCTCCTGCTCCGACATCGGTTGAGATGCTCGTGTCGCTACCACTACCGCTTCCCGATCCGCTACCGCTGCCTGTGCTACCGCCGCCTGCTTCGGCCTCGGCGGTCTGTGTAGCGGCCAGTTCGGCGCGGAATGTCGCTGCTACCCCGCCAGATACCACTGCATCTGGGTCCAAACCGGCGGCAACCATAGCCTCTGCTGTCGCCGTTGAGATCCTGACACGTTCTTCCGCCTCAAAAGTCTGGACGGTCTGGAACTGGGTGGCACCGCCGCACGCAACGGCGATCAGCGTAGCGAGGGCGGACAGCGCTACAACTGCCAGAACGATCTTCAAATGGATTGCCGACATATTGCTAGGCTCCCGCGCTCTTTATGCCACCTGTCGCAAGCGTGGGTCAAGTCTGTCGCGTAGCCAGTCGCCGAAGAAGTTCATGGATAACACGACTAAGAAAATGGCGAATCCGGGTACCAGCGTGATGTGTGGTGCCTCAAGTATGTAGTCTCGTCCTTCGTTAGTCATGACACCCCAAGCGGGAGTCGGTGGCTGGATGCCTGCGCCGACGAAGCTAAGCGTCGACTCGGCGAGGATCAGACCTGAAGTGTTGAGGGATGCGACGACTATGACCGTGTTCATAATGCCGGGTGTCAGATGGCGCCAGATGATACGCACGTCTGACGACCCCGCGACCTTCGCGGCAGCGACATAGTCGAGCTCGCGCAGCACAAATACCTGCGATCGTATTACTCGGACGAATCCCACCCATGCGACGAGCATCAGCACGAACAGGAGCATGTCGACTTCCCATATAAAGACGTTGACTTTGGCTCCGAATAGCTGCGTTACGACGAGGGCGACCATCAAGAAAGGTAATGCGTTCCATATGTCGACGAAGCGCGTTACGATCTCGTCCAATACTCCGCCGTAGTAGCCGGTTAGCAGTCCGACGGCGGTGCCGAGCACCATGCCGGAAGTAAGCGAGAATGTGACTACGGCGATAGATATTCGCGATCCATGCAGGAGCCGCGAGAAGATGTCGCGCCCGGCGTGGTCAGCACCGAGAATGTGTAGCGGACCGCACTGTGTCATGTTCTCCGCGAGCGTGTGAGACTGGTTCGGGTCGATGGGCGGGCACGGTCTGTAGCCCAGCTCTTCAATCGTGGTGCCGCCGCGCAGGGGGATCTGAGCTGCGCGCGATTGTTGCCAGATACCTAGGTTGCGATCTGGTGAGAATCCCTTGTCACGCGGGAATGGTGCGACGAACGGTCCGATTACTGCCGAGACCACGAGCGCGGCGAGGATGATGATGGGGATTACAGGATAGCGACGTAGGAAGTACCAGGTCGCCTGAAACGCGTTGCCACGGTTAACCTTGACGGCAACATTGGCCGCGCCTTCCAGCGGTTGCTGTTCGCGAGTTTGAGATTCTGTCGCCATTTCGGGGAAGAGTTAAACGTGGTTCTGGTATCGACTCGGTCGGTTGACTAACGGAGTCTGACGCGCGGGTCGATGATTGTGTAGAGGATATCCGCGATCGTAGCGAACACCACGAAGTACGCTAGGAACACGATGACGGTACCCAACAACAGTGGGAAGTCATTTGTCTGGACGGCATCTTGCAACGCTACCTGCCCGATACCGGGCCATGAGAAGACGATCTCAACGACCAGTGCGCCGTTGAGGAAGCCGGCGAAGAGTAAGAGCATAGAAGTAATTGGAGCGATCAACGCGTTGCGCAGGGCGTGCTTGAATATGACGACCGTGTTGGAGACGCCTTTGGCGCGTGCCATCTTTACGAACTCGGAATCTAGTATCTCCAGCATCGATGAGCGAGTGAGACGCATCAATCCGGCAGCTGAGCCCCATCCGAGCGCCAGACATGGCAACACGTATTCTTTCCATCTGAATTCGTCTGACGTTCTCCCGCCCGCCGGGAAGTGTAACCATTCCCAATCTGGGAACCACTCTTGAAGCACGATGGCGACCAACCAGATCATGACGATGCCTGTCACGAAGGCGGGCGCTGCTTGTCCTACAAGTGCGATGAATCTTGCCAGATAGTCGAAAATGCCACCGCGATAAACGGCCGCGATTACTCCGGTTGGGATGCCTAATAACACGGCAATGAGCCATCCTCCGACACCGAGTTGAACTGTTGCGCCAAGCCGACCCACGATGAGCGACCATACAGATACTTGGTAGCCGAGTGAGACTCCGAAGTCGAGTCTGGCTACTCTGCCGAGCCATTGGAAATATTGGACCCACGCCGGCTGATTGAAACCCAGGCGATCGCCGAGGCGCTCCCACGATTCCTGCGTTAGGCCGTAGCCGGATTGCGGTACGAACTGCTCTCGAGGGTCAGTGGGATTGACGTGGACAAGAATGAAGATGGCGAGGGTCGCACCAATCACTGAGATCAAGGACGTGCCCAGTCTGCTTAGTAGGAACCTTGCCATTAGATGAAGGGAGGAATTGGATGTTGAAGGCTAGTCCGGTCGTTCCCGCCGCGTGTGCCGAGGCTCTTGCGGCGGGAACTTTCCGGGTCAGCAACTACCTGAGGACTATGAACTCAGGGTTGGACGAGACGTTGCTGTAGTGCTGCTGTCGTCCGTTCCATGCTGCAATGCGTGGTCCGGCGATGATGCCCTTTGGAACCTGGAAGACTCCGGCGTACTGCACCCAGTACATCGAGTAGTCGACCCAGTCCAAGTGCTTCTGCTCGCGGGCGGCACGGTCTTTCTCTGCGAGTATCTCGAAGAGCCACTTGCCGCCGGGCTGCGACTCGAAGCCAACTCCCCAACCAGGTCGGCTGGAAGAAGTGTCAACGGTCGGCAGCGGCCAGTCAAGCGGGTAGACGTTCGAGTGAACGTCGCCGTTCTTCAGCACTGGCAGGAACTGGACGCGTCGTCGCATCCGCTGGCTGATTACTCCGCCGTAGTCCTCGATGAGCTGGGATATCTGTATCCCGAGTTGCTCCCACTGCGAGGTGATGTAGTCAGCGACTTCAAGACCGACCTCACCTGCTTCGGCTACGTAAGCCTGTAGCGTGAGGTCTTCGATGCCTTGTCGGACGCCGTTGACGAGCGGGTAACCTGCCGCTTCCAGTAGCTGGTCTGCGAGTTGCAGGTCGCCGTTGGGAACCTCCCACGGGACGCCATTGGCGAATGCTTCTCCGCCGACCGGGTTAGCTGGGCAGCTGATCACGTTGCCAACCCAGTCCCAACAACGGGTGTCCCTGTCGGCATCCCAGCCGGGGTACTCAGGACCCATGTACTCGGAGTAGATGGGAGTCCCTGCGTTGTTCAGGAAGTCGGAGTTGATCTGGTTGCGGTCCATCGCTACTGATAGTGCGAGGCGAACCAGTCGTGCCTGCTCCATGTCGTCCATGCCGGCTGGGTTGTCGGTGTCGGAGTAAGGGGCGTTTCCGCACTTATCGCGACCCGGCGCATCGCCATCGGTGCATGGCGCATCTTGCGTTCCCCAAGGGTTGCCGATCCACGGGTAATCCACCGTGTACGGACCCTCGTTCGGGCCAGTACCGCACTGGTTGTCAATGGCAGCTGCTGAGCGGTTGTTGCAAGCCCACGGCTCTAGCGGGTCGCCAGTTCGTGCGTGTGAGTGCTCCCAGAGCAGGCCTGGGAAGAGTATCGACTGTCCGACGAAGCCGCCTGGCATCGTCTCAAGGAATCGGTAGCCTTCGTTGACAACGCCCGGCACGAGCTTGAAGTCGATGCCTGCCAAGTCGGCGTCGCCGGTCTTGAGCATTGCGATGCGTGTGTTGTTCTCAGGAACCTGTATCAGCGTGAACTTGTCGATGTTCTTCTCTTTGACGCGCCAGTGGTTGTCCAGTGCGACTGTTGTGCAACGGTCGCCTGCTGTGCAGGTGCCTTGCACGAACGGGCCGGTTGCGATGTGGTGCTCGCGTGCCCAGTCAACGCCCTGCGTGTCTGCGTGGTGCAGTCCGTATAGTCCGCGTGCGGCGGACAGGCATCCGAACTGTGAGATCGGCAGGCAGAAGAAGACAGGCGAAACGAGCCCGACCTCTACTGTCCACTGGTCAATCTTCTTTGCCGCGGTGAAGATCGCCGCCAAGTCGCCGGAGTTTCCATAAGTGGTGTCCGGGTTTGTGGTGGCGTTCGAGTCGTTGAAGTACTTAACTACCTTGTCGGCATCTGCGACGCCGAAGTCGAGGTTCTCGTATCCGACGGGCGAGTTGAACGGGATGCCGTTGCCGTCATCGCCGCGCTTCATCGTAAATCGGAATCGGGTGCCCGCGTCATCGATGTCCCACGACTCGATGACTTCTGGCGTCATCGGGTCGCCGTTTTCGAAGTGGAAGAAGTACTCTTCAACTCCGCCAGAGACGGTCGGCGTGCCGGCGTAAGGTCCGATCGTCGGCAGTCCGATGACTGCTGAGACGCGTCGCGTCGCGAGTACGACCTCACGCTCTTCCTCCATCGCCATGGCGGGTGCCACTGCTGTTGCTGCAGGCGCTGCTGTGGGTGCCGGCGCTGCGGCCTGCGGAGCCTGTGTAGGTACCGGGGTCGCGGTCGCCCTCGGAGCAGCCGTTGGCTCACTCGAGGTTTGGTCGCCACACGCGATACCTGCAATCACCGCGGCGCTGATGACCGCCATCGCGACGGCGGACATATACAGCGTCCGTTTGGTTTGTTTCATTTGATTTACCTCCATGGCTACACCGCTGTTCTTGACTCCGCTTCTCCTGACGCAGTGTTACAGGTTTACGCGGCTTCAAGCCAACGACATTTCCAATCAGTTATCGCCTCGCAACTTACGGGCGGTATAGTTGCAACACTATACAACATATACAACCGCGTCGCGCGTCACGAGTGCGTACGCTACGCGGGATTAAAGTAACACCGATATTCCGATGTGTCAAGTAAATCATGTCAGTCACACAACAAGACCATGCCGAATCTGGGCTTGGGATCGTACTGGAAGATGATGCTTGAAGGCAAGATAGCGTTGGTTACAGGTGCCAGTTCGGGTATCGGGCTGGCAACTGCTAACGTGCTCTCTGGACATGGTGCGAAGGTAATCCTCGCGGCGCGGCGGGAAGATGCATGTGCGGCGGCGGCGGAAGCGATACGCGCGAACGGAGGAAATGCGACGCATATCCGCGTTGACGTTACGGACGAATCGGCGGTTCGGCAGATGGTCGAGCACGCGCTCGCGACCTACGGTCGGCTGGATTGCGCCTTCAACAACGCGGGGGTGCTGTTGCAGGAAGGCGAGTTGCATACCCAGGATGTTGAAATGCTAACGAGGACTTGGGATGTCAACGTGCGGGGTTTGTGGCTGTGCATGGCGGCAGAGCTGTCGGCGATGCTGGCGCAAGACGGTGGCGGCGCGATCGTGAACGACTGCTCGCTCAACGGCCGCCGCGGTTCAATCCGTCGCCCCGCGTATGTTGCGTCGAAACACGCAGTTGCGGGCTTGACGAAGGCGGCGGCGTTGGACTATGCCCGGCGCGGGATTCGCGTGAATGCGGTGTGTCCGGGTCCGATAGACACTGCGATGATGCAGAGCGTGGATGGCGGCGATGCGGACGCGCGTGGCAAGATAGAGCGGATGGTTCCGCAACGCAGATATGGCGATCCGCTCGAGGTTGCGGAGCTAGTGGCGTGGTTGCTATCAGATGCTGCCAGTTACGTTACGGGCCAGCTGTACGGCGTGGATGGCGGCTTGACGGCGGCATAAGAGTAGGTCTCGGCTCCGAAAATGTCTCTACTCGTTGCATTATGCGTAGATGTGCTGACACGCAGTACCGTTAGAATAGCACATATGTATAATGTAAAGCGGTATGTCGAAACTACCGACCAGTCAGGATGTTGCGGATTGGCCGCCAGCGGACCAGGTGGACCCGGCGGATGAGCGCGTATCAATCTGGGACATACGCCGAGGTTGGCGTGATCGATTCTGGATCGTGTTCAGCTTGCAAGCGGTTTTTGCGGCCATGTTTGAAAGCTGGTTCGAGTTGCAGTTCGGCAATGAACCAACAGCTTGGCACCAAACGCGAAGTATCATATCGAACACGATGCCGTACATCGTGTTGATTGGTCCGGTGTCGTACTTGATCACGGAGGTGACAGTCGTGTTATCAGAGCGATATCTTGCATGGAGGCGCAGAAAGAGCCGGAAGGACTTTTACGCGTGGGTAGATCGATGGAATGAAGCGGATGACCGTGGTGAGGATTTCGACGAGGAGATTCCAGGGTCGGTAGATGTAAGAACGATGTGGGAGTATGCGACGTTCCTCTTGCACCATCGCCGGGTGTCGTCCAACGGTGCTGACACCTCGAGTCACCGGCCTGGTACTCTCGATGCTCGGGAACGGCGCGTTCTCGAGATTGAGTCATGGTACGGCAGGAAACGCTTGGCCGAAGACCGTGGCGAGCCCTTCAACGAACCTTACCCCAGTGGCAATGGCATGCCCTGACCCTAGGGACGATGCGGACGAGCTGCGTATCGGACTAGAAACACCTACGTCGGGTGAATCGAGGTTTCTGGCTTGACAGCACAGTACAGCCCAGCTGTGTTGAACCTCGTCGGGAAAATTCACGACGCGGACGTTCGGGCCTGCTTGGTCATTACCGGTGGAGGGATGTCTGCAATTGGCGCGTTATTCGCGGTTGCAGGAGCCTCGCGCACCGTGATTGACGCGCAGATACCATACGCCAGGGTAGCACTCGACGATTATCTCGGAGAACAGGCTCCGCGTCACGTTTCCGCCGAGGAGGCTGTGATGATGGCACGCGCCGCGCAGATGCAGGCAGTGGAGTTGGATGCGGGTCGCGAACCTGTTGCAGGTCGGGTTGTCGGCGTATCATGCACCGCCGCGATCGCTACCGACCGGACCAGACGCGGTGCCAATCGTTGCCATGTGGCTTGGTTTGACGGCACGCGTGGTGCTGTCAGTTCGTTGACCTTGACTAAGGACATTCGGACCCGTCTCGAGGAGGAATCGATATGTGCGTCGCTGGTGCTAAATGCGCTAGCCGATGCCAGTGATTTGCAGTCCAGGGTGAAGGTCGATTTAGTTGCAACGGAGCGGCTGGTCGTTGAAGATATTTGAGGATGTGCTGACGGGCGTTGCCGATGGTGCTACATACAGATTCCCTGGAGGTTGGAGTCGCGCGGTACCAGAGCGTCCGATTGTATTGTCGGGTTCTTTTAGGCCGTTGCATAGGGCACATCGGCGACTGCTGGAGGTCGGTGCACAGTACGCAGACGAGTATGGAGATCGACCTCGGTGCTATGAGCTCTCAGTTGCGAATGTAGAGAAACCTGCGATCGCGGAAGCGGAAGTGCGTGAGCGCGTAGGACAGTTCCAACAGGTTGGCGATGTCGTCGTTCTGACGCGTGAGGCGACATTCGCGGGCAAAGCCAAGGTCATGCCCGGTGCGACTTTCGTGGTGGGTTATGACACTGCCGTCCGGCTGTTTGACGAACGTTTCTACCCGATGACGCGCAGCGGTTCCGCGGTCGTTGATGCGCTGAGGGCGATTCAGGGCGTAGGTTGCAACTTCGTCGTTGGCGGCCGGCATGATGTGCATGGCAACTTCCAGAGTTGGGAGGAGTACGAATGCCCAAGCGAGTTTCGAGGGATGTTCACTTCGATACCGGCATCCGAGTTCTGTGACGCGATATCATCGAGTCAGATTCGCGATTCGACGACTTCATGAGGAATGGCTCGTTGCGGCGAGAGGTTCGCCACTTGACCGGCCCGCTCGTGTGCGGACCTACATCAATCATGCGGGCGATCGCCCGAGTCGTGGAGCCGACCTTCCAATCGGGAACATCGAAAGGCAAATCCATATGCAAGGCCAGACCAAAACAGATCGCGTAGCAGAGGCATCAGTTGAGCGCCTGTTCATTGACCGTTGGTCGCCGAGGTCATTCTCGGACCTGGACCTGACGGACGAAGAGATTTCGACGATGTTTGAGGGAGCGCGCTGGGCGCCTTCTTCTTTCAACCGCCAACCGTGGCTCTTCGTGTACGAGACTGACGGTCAGGATCGCGCGATATTCAACTCGATCTTGTTTGATCGCAACCAGCTCTGGGCCAGCAAGGCACCGCTGTTGGGATTCATCTTCGCGCGCACGGTCGATGACGATGGACGCGTGCTCAGGACGGCGGAGTTTGACACGGGAGCGGCATGGATGAGCTTGGCGTTATCAGCGGCGACTCTGGGAATCTACACACATGGGATGGCAGGTATCGACCGCGATGCGGCGCATGCCAAGCTGGGTGTGCCGACGGAGAGCTGGAAGGTCATGTGCGGGTTCGCCGCGGGTCGTATCGGACCGAAAGATAACTTGCCTGACGAAATGCGAGCTATGGAATCGCCGTCAGACCGTAATCCCCAATCGGCGTTTGTCCGCAAAGGCGCAACGCCTTAGCCATTCGGCCTGGGTAGTCGTGGGAGAGAGGCGATTGCGGCGCGACAACTGGCGGACTGCGGCCGCTTGCTCCTTAACGCGCTGGGTTAATCCAACGCGCTGAAGGTGTAGTTTGAGTCGGGGTTTTCCAAGGCGTACTTGGCTTGACGTAGCCCGAACTTTTCTTGCAGCTGGACGGTGAGTCCGCCGTCAATCATGAGTGTGTGTCCAGTGATGAATGAGGCGTCGGCTGAGCACAGGAATGCGATGCCGGCGGCGATTTCCTCTGGTTTGCCAGTGCGTCTCAAGGGGTATTGATTGGCGAAGAAAGCATGTCCGGATGGGTTCTGGCGCCACATCTCGGCTAATCCCTCGCCGACTATATGGCCAGGACCGATGGCGTTTGCCCTGATGTTGTCGGGACCGTACTGCACTGCGAGTTGGCGTGTCAGCCCTACGACGGCCGCCTTGCCAGTCTCGTAGACCAACATGCCTGTCTCTTGCAAGAATGAGTGCACTGAAGCGATGTTAATGATCGAACCGCCACCGCTGCGTCGCATGTGCGGCACTGCGTGTTTAGTTGCGAGATACAACGCTTTCACCAAGACATCGATGCCGTAATCCCAATCTTTCTCTTCAACAGAGAGCGCGTCGCCGTGGATTCGCGATTCGGCTGCGATCACGCTGAACGCGTTGTTCACGAGTATGTCCAAGCGTCCGAATTGCTCAACCGCTTCGTTCACCATGCGCTCGAGGTCGGCGGCGGCGGATACGTCAACTACGGACGAAACCGCCGTGCCGCCAGCATTCGTTATGCGGTTTACGTTTTCTTCGGTTGCATCGGCGTTTATGTCGGCGATAAATACTGCCGCGCCCTCTTCTGCTAGCCTGCGCGCTGTGGCGCCGCCGATACCCAGCGCGCCGCCAGTTATCACTGCGACCTGTGAGTCCAGTCTTTTCATGCCGGACCATCCTGCGTGCTTGACAGCAACGTGATGGAGTGTGAGTATCCCTTCACTTTGGTGACGTATTGATCTTCCAAGAATCCTCCGATTCCGGAGACGATTTCGCCGTTTGAGAAGAAGCCGGCTGCTGGTGCGCCGTCGATGTACTGCGAAATCATTCTGATGTCGTGGTCTGGGTCGTCGTGCAGTCGAGTGCCGCGCGTGATCGAGTTGAAACACAGTGCCAAATCGGGTGCTGGCGTGTCATCCGCTGCGTGGAATCGTGAGTTTAGCTTTTCTCGCAGGTCAGGCGCAGCCAACTCGGGGTCTCGGACATGGAACTGGAACGCCTGCCCTTCTTCTACCAAGTCGCCGATTGCCATTGCGCCGGTGTCGTCGTCGATTCCCATGATGTTCCGCATCACGAAGTCGAACTTTCCGTCAATGGCGTAGGAAGTACGGTCGCACTCGATACCCGCAATGAGTGACTGATCCAGCAGTTGACGTTCGCGACTCGTTGATGTTGCTTGGATCTTTTTGAGCACTTCAAGCGGTGTCGTTCCGTCTGGACCGCGCTCCTCGAACCGCAGGATGACGTTGCGATTCGCCACTGAGATCGACATCGGTTCGCCGATTGCCACTTCGTTGGAGGTGGAGATGATTTCCGGTTGGAAAGCGTTGCCCATCATCAGCCCCACGGCTCCCTGGCGCAATATTCGGTCGCCGATGAACATTGCGTTTTCGCCGTACTCCATGCCGCCACCGACTAGTCCTCCGAACTTCATAGAGTGCGGATAAGCTGAATCCATCGTTGACAGCGCGATCTCGGTGGCTACTGTCAGGGGGTCTACGAGTACCAACATTGAGTTGCCGTCTACCTCGTCGGGTCGCATGTCAAGGGCTTCGACTAATACTTCTGGCGTGGCATCCCTTTCCTTTGAGTTGGCATGCTTGTCTTCGAATGCGAATGGCTTGATTCCGGTGGTATCGCACTTCGCGGCGACGAGCGAAAGGCACGCGCCCTCCTCAATCTCTTTCTCCGCGCCGATGATGCCGAAACCGGAGCATCCGATCAGCACGTTCGGCGAGAGTCTTTGGTGGATCATTGACAGCGCTTTGGATATCTCGTGGTTCCCGGGACCGCCGGCGAACAGGATACATAGGTCGGCGGTGTCAGAATTGAGTGCGTGCTGAATCGAATCGCAGACTCTCTCGACGGCACCTGCATCGGTGTAGTCTTCGGAGATGGCGTTAGCGAACGTCGGCATGGTCTTGGTACTGGCCAGTCGCGGTCGGGTCTGTCCGATCACATTGGATTCGTTTCGGGGATTTTGGCTCAACAGATGACTCGCCTCCTTGAGTAATGCGCGGTCGGTTGTGTTTCGCCTGGTTGCGTTCCCGCGCTGATTCAATACTTGCAATTTCGTTGTAGTGAATACAACGCATAGGCGCGCGTTACCGCGGCGTTTTCGCGGGAATGCGAACGAGCATAGCACCGCGACGCAGCCGGTCTATCTGAACCCGCTCCTGCTTAGATTCGACCGCGTTTGTTGATCACGTTGAGAAATCGTTGGCCGTAATCGGCGAGCTTCCTTGTGCCGACGCCTTTGACAGATGACATCTCGGTCATGTTTGCGGGCGTCAGGCGCGCCATTTCCAGCAAGGTTGAGTCGTGAAACACTACGAACGCGGGTTTGCCGATCTCCAGCGCTATTGCCGATCTCAGCACCTTTAGTTCCTCTAGCAGTCGAGTGTCATGTTGCGAAGATGGTTGCGCCGCGAACCTGTTCGGAGGCGGTGTAGAGGTTGGCTTGCCAGCCGTCGTCGGCGATACCTTGAAGCGAACGGTAATCGGTTCTCGGGACTTGACTGCGCGTTTTCCCAGGTCGGTGACACTCAGGCTCTTGTACTGCCCCGAAGAGCGTTCAAGAATGCCTCCATCGATTAGGAGTTGGAGGGTATCCATTATTTCGGCCTCGGAGTAACGGCGTGCCGATCCGAAGGTGGGAAGGTGATTGTGGCCGGCATCGGTCACTTTTCGAGCATTGGAACCTCGGACTACTGCCGAGATGTGCTGTGCGCCGTAGAAGCCGTTTGTGGCGCTGATCGTGTTTGCGATGTTGCGGGTTAGCTCGGTGACGTCGACTTTGCGTCTTTCGTCGGTGCAGTTGTCGCAGCCGTTGCAGTCGCCCGGTGCGTCTTCCCCGAAGTGTCGGAGCACCACGCGGCGCCGACATGTTGAGGTTTCACAGAGGCTCCGCATGGAATTGATGTTGGTGATTGCGTGTTGCTTGATGGATGGGTCTGTGTGTTGTCCCGCGAAGAACATGTGAGTGTTGGCGGCTTGCGGTGAGTAGAACAGCAGGCATTTGGCTTGAATGCCATCCCTTCCAGCGCGCCCGGTCTCCTGGTAGTATGCCTCGATCGATTTGGGCATGTCCCAATGGGCGACGAGCCTGATGTCATCTTTGTCGATTCCCATGCCGAAGGCGATAGTTGCGACCATTACCTGCGTGTTGCCTTCCATGAAGTTTGACTGCTTCTGTGCGCGTTGCTTCTCTAATCCGGCATGGTAGTAGTCGGCGTTGATTCCTCGCTGTCGCAGGTAATCCGCGACTTCCTCTGTTGCGTCGCGGGTAGCGCAGTAGACGATCGCGCTGTGGCCTGCGAGAGCGCGGACCTGGTCGGCCAGTGCGTCGAATGCCTCCCGCCGGGTAGGTTTGCGGATGATCTCGTACCTGAGGTTCGGTCTGTTTAGGCTGACACGGACCGTATCGACATTCGTGCCGTGGAGCTTGAGCTGGTCAACGATGTCGGTAAGAGTTTGTTCAGTTGCGGTCGCTGTGAGTGCCATGAACGGCACGTCGGGCAACAACTCGCGGAGCTTCCCTAACTGGCGGTAATCCTCGCGGAAGTCATGGCCCCATTCGGAAATGCAGTGCGCCTCGTCGATCGCCACTAGCGATATGTTCAGCTTAGGCAGGTGATTCCTCAGGCCGTCGCTTGAGATTAGACGCTCTGGGGAGACGTACAGCAACCTTGTCTTCCCTGAAGTGACCTTCGTTTTGACGATTTGCCTCTCGTCCCAAGTGAGCTGGCTGTTCAAGTACTCCGCTTCTATGCCGTTGAGTTTCAGGCCGTCGACCTGGTCTTTCATCAGGGCGATGAGAGGAGAGACCACGAGGGTCAATCCGCGGTTAAGTAGCGCGGGAAGCTGATAGCAGAGACTCTTGCCGTTGCCAGTTGGAGCGAGTAGGACAGAGTGTCCGCCCGACATCGCCTGGCGGATTACTCGGAGCTGGCCGGGTTTGAAGTCGTCGTAACCGAATGTGCGCTTCAGCTCGGCGCGCAACCCTGATTCACTGACGGCTCCGGCCGTTGCAGGTGAATGCTCTTGAATCACCTGCAACGGTTCGTAGCAAGGGCTGATGGTGCGTTACGTCTAGTTCTCGCAGTCGGGGTGACCGTCTACCCAGCGTCCGAATGGCACGTCGTGCATCCCGCCTTGGTTGATCACTGCCATTCGCTTGCGCGTCTCCATCCACATTCGCTCCCACTCGGCGGGGTCGTGCAGCTCGGATTCAGGGTTGGACCTGCTGCGCGCGACGAAGCTCGGGAAGGCTTCGCGTCCGGACGGCGATCCGGTGTCGTGATATCGCAGGTCGAAGGACCAGCGCATCGTGTCGCCGGCGTTCGGCAGTGAGCCGTGCACTGTGCGCTTGTGCATGAATATGGCATCTCCGCGCTTCGTCGGCAGAGGGACGGCGGCTTGGTACGCGAACAGCTTCTCAGGGATCTGGCGGCCTTGCACCATAGTGGTGTTGAAGGCGTAGCTGTTGCAATGCGTCAAGAGGTCGCCCTTGTGAGAACCGGGCACCACGTTGAGTGGTCCGGATTCCACTGGCGTGTCCGTCAGCGAGAACCACACAGTAACCATGTTGGTGTCATCGGCTTCAGTTGTCACGACGCCATGGTCTTGGTGCCAGAGTGTCGCGCCGATGATCGGCTGGCCGTTCGCGTCCTTCGGGAGATGCTTCTCCGGCGGCTTGATTCGAACGTGTTGCACCGGATTCGACGATATCTCCGGACCAATGAGCTCTTCGAGGACGTCGAGGGTTGGTCCGTTGGTCAGTGCGTTGAAGACTGCTGGCCCGAACCAGCACGGTGTGTCCGCTTTGACGTCTTGGAACGGCAACGAGAAGTCGAAGTACTGTGCATGTTGCCGTCCAGTCTCTTGATAGACCTTCAGGATGCGCTCATCAAAGCCCAAACCCTTGTACTCGGATTCGATCTCGCCGGCTTCGTAGAGTTCCGAGGCGAGCGTATCGAGGACACCCTTGTACTCCTCGATGACCGGGTCAAGCACGGTTTCGGGGTCTAGGACCCCCTCAACCTTTACATAACCCTGTTCGTGGAAAGTTTTGGCTACGGAATTCGTGGTGAGAGCCATGATGCTCCTCCGTAAATACAGTGACGGCGCTAGTTGGCGATAGATTGTAATGCAACTTGAAGCCGTGAATCAACGAAATCATCAAGATTCGTGCTGTTCAATCTACGTCATCCCGCGAACGCTTAACCCGCTCCCAACGCAACTTTGCCCAAGTGTGCCGGTTGCGGAACCCCTCAAGCACTTCTTGCCTCAGCGCATCAGTCTTGATGATGCCTTGGTTGTAGGCGGTTTGGATCGTCTGCTCTGGTGCGAGCCGGTCGGATTTGTTGCTGTTGCAGATGGTGCATGCGATTGCCCGGTTCCAACAGTCGTCGTTAGTTCCATCCCGTCTGTTTGGCTCGATGTGATCGAGATGTAGCTCGCGCCGATCGGCGACTTTGGCAGTCCCGCAGTACCAGCACTGTGGCCCCCACTCGGTGATGAATGCGCGCCAGATCGTGTCGCTGGATTCCAGCGGCGATCGGCGGAACTGGATTTCTGGAAGCGGAGCCGCTACTGGAAGCGCGGGCTCATCTACGGTGGTGCGTTTGGGCAGCTGATGCGGACCGCGGACTCTGATGATGCGGTTGCCGTTCTCCAGCTTCTGCTCTATCTTGGTGCCGGTTGGGTCGTCGGTTGCGATCTCGCCTTCGGTGAGGATTCCGAGTTCGGGTTGCTTATGAAACTGGCGGCGCACCACTGTCCAAGCCCTCGGTGACATGTCGCATGCGATCCACCTCCTGGCGGTGATTTGCGCTGCTACCGGGACATAGGCGCAACCGGCAAAGCAGTCGAGCACGATGTCTCCGCGGTGGCTGCTGGCTTCGATGATTCGCTTGGCGAGAGCCTGCGGCTTCTGCGTCGGGTAGCCAGTGCGCTCGTGCCTCGGTATGTGACCTCCGCCCGCGATGTCGGTCCAGTAGTCTTCGGGCACCTTCCCGCGCGTGCTGTATTGCTCCTCAATCTGCTTCACTTCCTCGTCTGTCCGCCGGCCTCGCGCGAGCGAACTTTGCCCCGTTCCGGTGATCCGCGTGTAAGGAATACGCACTGCATCTCGATTGAAAGTCGCGTCTCTCGAATTGGCGTAGAAGAGTATCGTGTCGTGTTTGCGGGGGAACCAGCGCGTTGTGTTGCTAGGTCCGGTGTAGCACCAAGCGATTTCATTGCGGAAGTTCCCCTTGCCAAAGACAGCGTCCATCATCTGGCGTAAGTAGGCGTTCGCCTCATGGTCGCAATGGAGGTATACACTGCCTGTCGGTTTGAGGACGCGCTGGACCTCTAACATCCTCTCCACCATGAACGCGATGTATGCTGCGATGCCGTCGCTGTGAGTGTGTCGAGTAGCGTTTATCAGCCAGTAAGCGCCTGGGCACTTGGTCGCTAGGAGCTGCATCCACTCCTCTCTCACGCGCACGCGGAAGCTCCAGATGTCCTCAAACTTGGCGGTGGTACCCGTCTGGTCTGGGTACTCGAGTCCGACTTCGTAAGCGGTCGCCGCGTCGTAAACGTCCCATGACTCCATGAGTTCGCGCTCAATGCGCCGTTCGTCGTCGCTCAGTGGCGGAGTTATGTTGCCCTCGAATGTCTGCCGCTTGCCGAATGGAGGATCGATGCACACCAGGTCGATGCTGTCGTTGTCGAGCGACTTGAGAAACGGCAGGTTATCGCTAATGAATACGGTCCCGTCAAGGTTATCTGTGTTCGTGGCTGACATTGTTGGGTAAGGCGCGGCCGTTGAGCGTCGACTGCCGGGCGATTCAGAGCGGGAGGCGACATGGCGTTGCTACTCATTATCGCAGTTTCGTGTGTGAGGAGCCTGTGCGGTGTCAATGCCGACCAGGGACGCTGTCAGCTAGTTGCCGCAGATTAACTCCAGCTGGGTTGGCGATGATGCGCGAGCTGGTGGTGGAGACGGCGGGTTTTCGTTGGCACCGCAATATACTAGTGATATCCCTAATTGCCTTTGAACTATGAGTTGTTGCACGCCTTGACTATTGGACCGCCAACCATCCGCGAAGTCCCTGACGAGCTAGGTCGCTTCGGTGCGTACGGCGGCCAGTTCGTGCCGGAGACGCTGATGGCAGCACTAGGCGAGCTTGAGTCGGCGTATGAATCCGTTCGCAGCTCTGAGTCGTTCTGGAGCGACCTGTCGGCGCTGTTCAAGGACTTCGTAGGCCGTCCCACGCCGCTTTACCGTGCCCGTAACTTGTCGGACCGCTTGCGGGGCGGACAGGTTTGGCTCAAACGCGAAGACCTGGCGCACACGGGCGCCCACAAGATCAATAATGCGCTGGGTCAGATACTGCTCGCGAATAGGCTTGGTAAGCGGCGCATCATTGCGGAGACGGGTGCAGGGCAGCACGGTGTAGCCACGGCGACGGCGTGCGCCATGATGGGGCTTGAGTGTGTCGTGTACATGGGTGAAGAGGACATCCACCGACAGGCGGCGAATGTTTACAGGATGAAGCTGCTCGGGGCATCCGTCGTGCCAGTGTTGTCGGGAAGTCGCACACTCAAAGATGCCATCAACGAGGCGATACGCGACTGGGTTACGAACGTCACTACGACGCACTACCTGATCGGTAGCGCGGTGGGTCCGCACCCATATCCGATGCTGGTGCGAGACTTCCAGTCTGTGATCGGCATTGAGTCTAGGCAGCAGTGTCTGTCGCAGTTCGGCGCATTGCCCGACTACGTGATCGCATGTGTGGGTGGTGGGTCAAACGCGATCGGTATGTTCAGCGGGTTTGTCGACGACGAGGATGTTGAGCTGATTGGTGTAGAGGCTGCGGGTGAGGGCGTCGACACCGACCGCCATGCCGCCACGATGAGTCGTGGGAGCCCTGGCACATTGCACGGCTCGTTGTCTTATCTGTTGCAGGATGCTTGGGGGCAAGTACTGGAGGCGCACTCCATATCCGCGGGTCTGGACTACCCCGGCGTGGGCCCAGAGCATTCCTTCCTGCGGGACCTAGGCAGAGCGCGTTATGTCGCAGTGGATGACGATTTGGCATTGGAAGGTTTCGATCTGCTGACCCGCACTGAGGGCATAATCCCAGCGCTTGAGCCCGCACACGCTATCGGCTACCTGAAGCGGTGGTTGCCGACGTTGAGCCGTGACAACAAAGTGTTGCTACTGCTCAGCGGACGCGGCGATAAGGACCTTGACACCGTGATGTCTGCTCGCGGTATGGCGTGATCCGTGGTCGGCGTCGGAGAACGCAGGGTAGCCACCGTTAGCATGATGTCATTCGCGGAGCGTGCGAGTTTGTCGGATTTCCGAAATCTGACGCGTGACCATATTGTTGCGCGTGAGCTTGGCGGGCAGGATGTTTTCGATAACCTTCAGCTGATGTGTGGTGCGTGTAACAGCAAGAAGGGGACAAAACCGATGGCAGAGTTTATCCAACAGCTGGAGGCTGAAGGGTTGCGCCCCAAGGGTGTGCCCTTCGTTGCGCCGTACACGTTGATGCGGGATTAGCGGATCGCGTTCCAATACCGACTCGGGGGATTCACGATGGCTTCAGACAGCCTACCGCCGGCATCTTCAAGTAACTCCGCGCGCCAGCAGCGTTCGCGGCGCAATGACACGCATCCGATTCGCTGGCAGGATGCGGACCTGGAGCATACCTACAACGTTGACCGCTCTGGCAAAAGGGGCGCGTCGGATCTGAAACGGCT
Source organism: Dehalococcoidia bacterium (assembly GCA_965200145.1). Taxonomy (GTDB): domain Bacteria; phylum Chloroflexota; class Dehalococcoidia; order Lucifugimonadales; family Lucifugimonadaceae; genus CBDATG01. Next base: position 7,208 of record CBDATG010000003.1, on the reverse strand, counting down.
CCACCGCAAGTCAACGCCAGGCGGCGGGGGCGACGACACCCGATCTTGAACAGTTTGCGTTTCTACGCGTAGCCGTACACCTCAGCGGCGGTGCCTGAGAGCAGGCGCGTGCGCTCGCCATCGGTGAGCCAGTCGAAACCCTCGCGCACCAGCCTCAGTTCGTCTGCCAGCGTGAGCCATCCTGCGTTGACGCGATGGTATCCCGGATAGCCGGTGCCCCACATGCATCGCTCTATTCCGAACGTGTCGATTGCCGCCTTTACGAAATCGTGCATGTCGGCGAATGGGAACTCTTCGTTCGAGCGGTTGTGCACGTCTGAGATCATCATGTAGACGTTGTTGAACTTCGCGAGGTCGAGCACTTGCGAGTATGGGCCGGTGGTGGCTGGAGCCATGTCAGGCTCGGGATACATCATGTGATCGATGATCCAGGTGATTCCGGCGTAGCGTTGCGCGACCGCCTGCAACTGGTGTGCGTTGCCCACGCGGTTGTGAACCTTGGCGATCGCATTGTGTGATTCGAGCGTCTGCCAGAGTTTGGTGTTGAGCGTCAGAGTCAGGATGTCGCAGTAGGGATAGTAGTCGGGATGGAACCTGAATCCGTCCATGTTCCACTGCGACATCCAGTTCGCAGCGTCAACGTGGTTGTTCGGCTTCAGCGGATCGATGAGTCCAATCGAACGGAAGCGGCTGCGGTCGGAGTTGGCGGAACGTGCGATGTATGAGTTGTCCCAGGTGGCGCCGCTGGACTGCACGAGTACAGCGCCATGGACTCCGTTGACATCGAGGTCGTCAATTAACAGCTCGAGATTTCCCGATTCGTCGTGGTTGGCGGTCCATGACGGTGCTGTGGGTCCGACGGGCGCGATCGGCGGTAGCTCCCAGATGTGCATGTGTGCGTCGATGATCATGTTGGATCGCTCCTGTGCTTTGTTTTCTCAGTTGCCGAGTCTCGCGGATATGAAGTCCGGCCTGCCGCGCAAGAAGTCGGCCGCCGATGTGGCTTTGCGCCCCGCCAGCTGCAGTTCCACAGGTGTAACGGCAAGCCTGTCTCCTGCTGTGACATGGAGCGTCATGCCATCGGTTGACCATACCGATCCGGGCTCGGTGTGTGCGGCCGGGGCAGGTAGCGTGTCGCGCGCGAAACGGTTCAGCTTCAGGTTCACACCGTGCCATGTGGTGAACGTACCTGGCCAGGGATAGTAGGCCCGGCCGGCGGCGAGAATCTGTCCCGCATCCGCGCTCCAGTCGATCTCGCCATCGGACTTACTCAGCAACTTCGTCATCGTCGCCTGTGATTCGTCTTGCGGTACTGGGTTCGTCTCGTCGTTGCACCATCTTCGGACCGTGTCTGGCATCAGCTCGCTGCCGATGCGAAAGAGCACTTCGGATAGGTCATCGGCGCGCGCATCGTCATTAATTGCCACTGGAGCGGACTGTTGCAGTATCGGCCCGGTGTCCATCCCGCTGTCGAGCAACATTATCGTCGCGCCTGTGTGACCGTCGCCGTTCAGGATCGCTGTCTGTACAGGGCTTGGACCGCGATGTTTCGGTAGCAGTGAAGGATGTAGGTTTACAGCTCCGCGTCGCGGGACATTGAGGATGGAATCTGGGATCAGTCTGCCGTATGCGACGACGATCGCAACATCAGGCTGTACTTCGCGGATAGCGTGTGCCGCGTCGTCATCAAGCCGATGCGGCGCGATGGTTGGGATGCCCAGCTCATTTGCCAGCTGCTGCACCGGAGACTCCTGCGCTGCCTTGCCGCGGCCTGCCGCTCTGGGTGGTCTGGTGCATACGAGCGGTATCTTGATCCCGCCGTCGATGCACGATCGAAGTGTGTGATTTGCCAGCGCGGGCGTTCCGAAGAAGACCGCTTTTAACGCGTGCGTTTGGGTGTCTCGACTCACGGCGACGCTGGAATTTAGCTGCAGGATGAATATGGAATAGGTAGGTAGAAGTCGCATTAATGAAGTGAATCCGCATTAGGCAGGATTTTCGATGCTTTGACATGAAGCGAAATCGTCAAATCTGCGTTGTTAACGGCAGTTAACGAAAGTGGGAAACTTGCCTCGATTCAAACTGAAATTGGGTTGTAACGGTTGCGCGCGGCGACTATCTTTAAGTATGCACTTGGTCGGGAGCTGCGATGCCTTGGAGGCGGTGTTGCGAGCGGCTCGTCTTACGTGCGGTTATCAGCTCGGACTGGTCACGCCTCCCCTGTGTCCGAGCACCGATGTCACTCCGAACGCCGATAGGGAGAATAGTTGAGAAGACAAAGGTATTTGCATGATGAAACTGATGGTACAAGCGTGGAGTGGCGGGCCGTTCTCGGTTCGCTGCAAGTTGAGATGTCCAACGGAGGCGACTACGAGTCGTTCGTAGCCGATACCAAAGGCACGCGAAGCGATTCGGGCGATGTTGTAGTAGAGGTACGGAACGGGTTCGTTAAGGAGTGGATCCGATCTCGGCTGATGGGTCAGCTGCGCCGCACCGTTGAGTCGGTTTACGGGTCCGGCACAAAGGTCGTCCTGCAAACGGCAGAGGGTCCGGGATTAGATTCGCTAAGCGGTTCTGGCATGGACGGTGACTACCGATCGTGGGGTGCCGCCGACCAGGATCGACATCGTCGATCTGTTGCGAAGGAGAACGCTTTGCGGTATCCGTTGCATCTCGGCGGCAAAATGACGCTTGACAACTTCCTCACGTCGTCGAGCAATCGCGTGGCGTACGAAGCGTGCCGCGCCATCGTTGAGTCGTCGGGTGTTGTCTACAACCCGCTATTCATCGTTGCAGAAACAGGTTTAGGCAAGACGCATCTCTGCAATGCCGTAACCGGTGCACTGCGCGCCAACGGCAAGAACGTCGTGTTGGTGACCGCTTGGCGTTTCACCGACGAGTTTGTCGATGCGGCCCGGGAGTCCAAGGTGCGGGAAATGAGCGACCGCTATCGCGGTGCCGATGTGTTGGTCATCGACGGTATTGAGAAAATGGTGACCAAGCCCGGCACACAGGTGTTCTTCCTTGATGTCTTGGATCACCTGCTCGCCAGCGGTTCACAGGTCGTGGCATCTGCCAATAGTGCACACCCCATAGGTGACCTGTCGCCGGAGATTATCTCTAGGCTGTCGGGAGGCCTTGAAGTCCGCATTGAGAGCCCGGATGTTGAGTTAAAGACTCGTGCCATTGCGTCGTTCGCAGGTCAGCATAACCTGGACCTGCTACCGGATGCTCTTGACTATCTGGTCAAACGCGCTGAATCTGATATCCGTTCGTTGCTAGGAGGCATTACCAGGGTTGCCGAGTCGATCAAGCTTTCGGGTAAGGTTGACCCTGGGTCGACAGTACAGGTGTCGACTGCGATGGCGGCGGATGCGTCACGAAACAGGCTCGTCGCGCCGTCGCCGCGTCTTTCGACATCGGATGAGGTGATGCGCGCGGTGAGCGAGGCATTCGGACCACCAGTCGAGGTATTGATGCGCGGAGGGCGCGGCAATCGAGCAGTTTCTACGGCGCGGGATGCGGCAGTTTTTCTGTTGCGTGAGAAATCGGGATTGACGATCGGAGAGACTGGGATGTTCCTAGGGGGCAGGAACCATTCCACAATCGTCGAGGCGTTGAAGCGATACGGGGAGCGACGGGAATCGGAACCGTCGCTGATGCAGACGGAAGCGGCGGCTAGACGATTGCTGGGTTCGAAGCGTCGCGGCGGCTAAGCGCGCACGGCGCGCGCGGGATCGACGAAGCAGTTGTCCCGGTACCAGCGGAGTTCTGCGATGCTCTCACGGATGTCGGTAAGCGCGAGGTGCGCCTGAGCTTTCTGCGGCGCGCCGTTGGATGTCGGGTACCAGCGCGTCACCAGCTCTTTGATGGTGCTGACATCGATGACTCGATAGTGCAGGTACTCCTCGAACTTCGGCATCTCGCGCCTCAGGAACATCCTGTCTACCCACACCGAGTTACCGCACAGCGGAGCCTGACCCTCTCCGACGTGTTGCTGCACGAATTCCAGCGTGAGGTCTTGGGCCTTCCAGATGTCGATGTTCGATGCCAACACTCTGTCGATCAGTCCCGACTTGCGATGTTGGCGCTCTGACCAGTCTTCCATGTCTGAGATGTCGGAATGGGCGCGATGCACTGCGATCACCGGACCCTCTGCGATCACCTCAAGGTGTCGGTCAGTGATGATGGTCGCGATCTCCAAGATGACGTGCCGCTCACCGAGGCCTGTCATTTCGAGGTCTACCCACACGAGGTGGCCGGGATTTGGATTACTGTCTGACATACGCTTAAGAGTAACAACATGCCAGACCAGATTTGGCGGACACTGGCCAAATGTCGTTCATTTGCATATACGTTAGAGGGACGCGCCGATGAATCGAGTCCCGAATCAGCGTGGCAAACGACGCTGTGGCTTTCATCCGTGAACCATGAAACCGAACATCTGCTAAGGGGGTAACCGTGTCATTCTGCGACGAGGTGGAACGACGCACCGCTGAAGAGCGCGAAGCCATGATGTCGCATCCCTTTGTTCTGGGCATCGGCGACGGGTCGCTCGCGCCTGCCAAGTTCCGACACTTCATGATTCAGGATTACCTCTTCCTGATCGATTACGCCCGTGCACTCGCCATGGGGGCGGCCAAGGCACAGGAGCCCGATACGATGGCGTGGTTTGCATCGGCGGTTGACTACATACTGAACACCGAGATGGGTCTGCATCGCGGCTACTGTGCCGGTATCGGTGTCAGTGCCTCAGATTTGGCAACGGCACAACACGCTCCGACCACGCACGGTTACACCAGTTATCTGCTACGGTTGGCGAGTCTAGGCTCGGTTGCCGAGCTGCTGGCGGCGTTGGTGCCATGCGTCTGGGGATACTGGCAGGTTGGAGAACGGCTCAAGGCAGCGGGCGCGCCAGATGTCAGGGAGTATGCGGAGTGGATCGACACGTATGCCGGTCCCGAGAACGGTGAAGTGGCACTGGCCGCGCGTGCACTGTGCGACGAACTGGCCGATGCGGCAGGCGCAGCGGAACGGGATCGCATGGCGGAGGCGTATAGGACGTGCTGGCTCTGGGAGCGCGCGTTCTGGCAGATGGCGTGGGATTTGGAAGGCTGGTAGGGGCTGGACTGTCTACGGGATGTCGCGGGTGCATAGGTATGGCCGGCGTTGTCGCGGCGCATGGCAGACCTGGTGCGAACCTGTACTATCCTGTAATGGCAAGAATGGTAACGGCGCGGGGAACATCGTCGGGCGGTTCACGAACCGCCCCTACGGGTGTATCTGGCATGGTCCGCCGGAATGGATGGATGCGTCATGACAACATCGGTCGGAGCAGGGGCGATTGCGAAGGGATGGATCGCGCCTGCGGATAGTGGAGTGATGATTGGCGATGGTGTTGGACCGCGTCGGGCGGTTCACGAACCGCCCCTACGGGAGTATTTGGCATGGTCCGCCGGAATGGATGGATGCGTTATGAGAACATCGGTCGGAGCAGCGGCAATTGCGAAGGCATGGATCGCGCCTTCGGATAGCGGAGTGATGATTGAGGATGGGGTTGGACCGCGTCGTGCGGTTCACGAACCGCCCCTACGGTTGTATTTGACGTGGTCCGCCGGTAGGGATGGATGCGTTATGACAACATCGGTCGGAGCGGCGGGGTCTCAGGTGGCACATGACGGGCAGTTCACGAACCGCCGCTACGGAAGGAGATGGTATGACTATAGATAGCGCGCAGTCGTTACTAGAGATTCGCGGGCTTAAGACAGTCTTCGCGACCGACGATGGGATTGTCCGGGCAGTTGATGGCGTTGACTTCCGTATCGACGAGGGGGAAACCGTCGGTATCGTAGGAGAGTCGGGATGCGGTAAGTCTGTTATGGCTTTGTCTATCATGCGTTTGGTACCTGACCCTCCAGGGCGTATCACCGGCGGCGAGGTGATGTGGCATGGTAGGGACCTGCTCAAGGCAGACAAGCGGGAGATGCGACGGGTGCGCGGTGCGGAGGTGAGCATGATTTTCCAAGAGCCGATGTCATCGCTGAACCCGGTGCTGACCATCGAGATGCAACTCGTCGAGCCGTTGCGCGAGCATCAGAACTTACCTCGCCGTGCCGCGACGAAACGCGCGATGGAGCTGCTAGACATCGTCGGGATGCCGGACCCGCAGTCACGGCTGCGCGACTATCCGCACATGCTCAGCGGCGGACAGCGGCAGCGCGTGATGATCGCCATCGCGCTCAGCTGCAACCCGAAGTTGTTGATCGCAGACGAGGCAACAACCGCGCTCGACGTAACAATACAGGCGCAGATTCTGGAGCTGATGCAGGAGCTGACGCAACGCTTCGGCACCGCGCTGATGCTCATCACGCACAATCTGGGAGTAGTGGCGCGCTACGCAGACCGCGTGAACGTCATGTATGCGGGCAAGATACGCGAGTCCGGGTCGGCAGAACGCATCTACGCGGCACCCAGGCATCCGTACACCCTCGGACTGCTGGGCTCAGTGCCGCGCTTGGATGCAAGGCGCGAAGGCAACAAGCTAGTGCAGATACCGGGCGATGTGCCAGACCCGCTAAACCTGCCGGCAGGGTGTGCGTTCCGGGCCCGTTGCGACTACGCCGTGGAGCGATGTGCGGCCGAGGATCCGGGGCTGGCGGAGGTGGAGCAGGGGCACGAGTCGGCGTGCTGGGAGTGGGAAAGAGTAAGGAAGGTTTAGGATAGTTGCATACTGGCTACGACTGGGGAATACGCTATGGCACTGGATGAACTGTTCAAGACGTTTGAGCTTCTGAAGAAGCGGATCGAAGAGCACCGCGAGTATCTGAGTCAGGATGAGACTCGGACGAGGCAGGTGTTGATCGACCCGTTGCTGAAGGAGCTTGGCTGGGATGTTGGGGATCCGAGTGTGGTGGAGTTGGAGCATCGGATTGAGAAACCGTTTGGGGGCAAGGGCAACTACAAGCCGGATTATGCGCTGATGCAGGAAGGTAAACCAGTGGCAGTAATTGAAGCAAAGAAGTTGGATAATCAACAACTTGACGACGCAACTCTACAGGTGGATCACTACGCAAACAATGACGGGATTCCATATGGGGTGGCAACCGACGGTAACGAATGGCGATTGATCGATGCGCACAAGCGCGGGAGGCTGGATGAGAGAGTTGCTACTCTGTTTCAGGTCTCAACGGACGACGTTAGCAAGTGTG
>CBDATG010000002.1:0-1462276 GCA_965200145.1 Dehalococcoidia bacterium | reverse complement strand
TCTCTGGAGCTGTCAGGGATTATCAGTTCCCTATCCTTGAAGGCTTTGTTGATCCAACCTGCGACCCGTGATGGGTTGAACGGGTCTGGCCAATCATAGACTCTGGCAAACGGATGGTCCCCGTCGAGGTTGTCCGCGAGCCTTGGCGGGAGTAAGTGTTCGTCCTTGATCGTTTTTCCGTATTCGGGGTGGCATGGAAGAACAATCCCTAGCAAGCCTGTCCGAGGGTTGGCGTTGGTACAGCGGATGCTTGCGTGAATCTCCCAGTCAACGAAACGGCGGCGCCATGTGCATGGTCCGATCAGCACGACCGTCACCGTCGCGTTGGCGATGTGCTTCTCACGGATTTCGCGCAGGATATCCTCGATCGGACGCCCCTTGACGCTGATGTCGCCGCCTTTGACGGAATAGTCCGCGATTCGTCCCTCCATCAGCTTGGTGAATTTCTCCTCCACTTACTGTCCGCATCGTGGAAGCTCACGAACACCTTCCTCCGACGTACCTTGGTTTGCGGCTTTCCGTCTCTCCCCCGCTGTTTATGCCTGCTCATACTCGCATTCCTGTCGACTTACTGCCAACCCCTATCCCATGGCCGGACCGGTTCTCTGCAAACGGCGGGTAGTTGTTGTCAGGATACGCTCCCTCGCGTCTGCGAAAGGCCTCGGCGATTGCTTTGTGAATCTGCGCTGGTGCGAACGGCTCCGGCCAGTCGTAGATCTTGGCGAACGGGTCATCATCGTCGCAGTTTGCGGCCAATCGCGGAGGGATCAGGTTCCTGTTTATCCGCTCGTTGCCATGGTTCGGATGGTACGGCAGGATAATCCCCACGAGTCCGGTGCGCGGATTGTGATCTGTCGCGCGCAGGCTGGCTCCGATCTCCCAGTCAACGTGCTTGCGTTGCCACGTCTCTCGTCCAATCAGCACGACGGTCACAGTTGCGTCCCGGATGTACTCATCGCGGATTACGCGCCGTACTTCGTCAGTCTTCATGTAGGTATCGTCGATGTCACCGGTATCAACAGACTTGTCAATGATCCGATCTTTCATCAACTTGATGAACCATTCTTTCCACTGCGAGTCGCATTGGTGGAAGCTGACGAACACTTTGTGCTGAGTTGCGATGCGTCCGTTAGGTCGCCGCAACTTAGTCTTCTCAATCATCCGTATTCCTCCTCAAGGTCACATGAACCACGCTACGGCGACTATCACCGCCACCATTGCCACGTAGAACACCCACACCGATGTTGATCGTACGCTCTTCCACACATGCATCGCGGGCCCTCCGCTCGCCTTGATAACGAACACCTCTGTCTGGTTTAACGAACCGTCATGTAACTTCGTTACGAACTCATTGTAGGCATAGCGGAAACGTTGTTCTAGCGACAGGTAGTAGACATCGAGAAAACCGAGGGCGGTTATCGGGACGAGCGCGAGTAGCGGATAGATTCCGTCGCTAATGCTCGCCGTTAACAGCAGCGTCGCTGACACCAGTGTCACGCACCATAGCTTGCACGATCGGCTGTTGTCCGACATGCGTCGGATGACGGCCTGCATCGCGTTGATGTGGGCGATGACACTTGGCGAATCTGGGTGGATTTCTGGGGTTTTCATGGCTACTTGGCAACGGTTAACGCGGTCCTAACCGCGGTGGAAGTGCGGTCGCTTCAGTGTGCTATCCGGCTGTTCTCATGTCACGCCTGCGAGACGTTGAAGGTCCTGAACGCCCGACTCGCGGAAACCATCGAGATTGGGGTACTGCTTATCCGCGTGCCGCGTCAACACAGTCTGTTCTCGCGTGCCTAGTTCGGTCATGTCTTCGTGGACGACGATGCTGACGTAACTTAATCGCGCTAACTTGAACTCGAGTAGCGAAATCGATACCAGATTCGCTTTGTCGTTGCCCCGAACTCCGAACAGGTAAAACAAGCGACGGTCCAGGCTCAACGTCCAATCCACGGTGAGATCAAGAGAGGGTAATGGTGTCAACTTGGGCTTGGGTACAAAAGCCTTGTACGAGTCGGCTACGTGACTGCCCAGGTCATCGTAGAACGCGCTACGGACAACCTCGCGACTCCAGTATCGCATGTTGCACACTTTCTGCACGCAACCTGCAAACTGCATTATGCCCTCAAACAGATAATCGATCTCCACATCGATGTAGAGGTTGCCGTCATCCTCCTCAACGTTACTGTTCTTCAAAATCGAGTTCAATATCTCGCGCTTCGTGCCTGTGTTCAGCTCAAAGGTGTAGGATAGCCGCATCAGTGCTAGCCCATAGTCACATATGCGTACATATCCGTCGCCGAGTGAACTTGACTTTAGGTAGATGTCCAACATGTCGCCGTCTTCATGGTAGATTGGCGCGATGAGCTGGTGCTTACCCGGCCGGCGTTGCACAAGATCGACCCCCTGTGTCTGAGTCAGTTGATGTTGTATCGGCTCAAAGTCCATTGAGCATGTTACCTTGTGCCAGATACGGGAAATAGCGATCGTAGTTCTCAACGTTCGCGTCGGTGAAGAAACAGATGAGTGCTTAGTCCAGCGTCGCGAAGCGATCGGTGAGTTCGCGATCCCGAGGCTCCGGTCTGTTGTGCCCGCGACTCAACTCGGTTTCGCGCATGTAGTGAATGTGCGGGTGACTGTAGTGACCGTCTTTAGAGATGCTGCTCTCACCGTGCGGGCCGTTGTAGCGGACCAGCGTGAGGCTCTTGTAACGGGGATGGTCGCTGTGGTACCTCAGACCAATCGAGAAGTCCTCCATGAACTCAACGTTCTGCCTCACGAAAACGCCGAAACGCTGTCTCGGCTCATCGATCGACTCCAGATCCAGGTCGCATCGTCGGCTCCCGTGTTCGAGTCGGTACCCGTCCGCTGGCGTGCGGTCTGTGATCCGCTTAGGTGCGGACACCAGAGCGTCTATCTGCGTGTTGTTTAGCATTGGAAGGGGCCTGTGCGCCGTCAAGCACCGATGCGGTGGGTCGGCATTACGCCCGGCAACTTGACGATGTCACCTTTGTCGTTGAGAGGCATTGTATCGCAATGGCGAGGTTGCAATAGGCGACCACCGACTGCAAGCGAGTCGACGGTCATGGTGCCAATGTGGACGAGTCTCGCCCTACGTCCTGCTCCGGCCACGCCTGAGCGATGACTGCGGGATTGTCGGCTATCGATGTCATTTCACACCCGGTTGCGCCAATCATCCGGCCGCTCTTCATAGCCCTTCAGCACCCAGTACGCGTCGTTGTTGGGATTCATCTTCTCCGAACGGTCTGGCATCTCATCCCAACCGCGCGCTTGCCAGTAGGCGAGATGGTCGGGGTTGCTCTCAAACACGCCGAAAATCCTAGTCGGTTTCACATTGAGGTGATAGGGTGCAACCACGGGAGTACCCATCGCAGGAAAGCGAATGCGTGGGGCTATCACATCCCCCCGGGACAATCGGTTTTGCCAGTCCCAGGGCTTGCTGTCCCAACCTCTGGACTTCCAATAGAGGTCGTCGTTCGGGTCCAGCTGCCGCTCGCGAATCGCCTTCTGATGCGGTGTCATCATGATCATTTCCTCCCTTTAGGATTGCGTTACCGACCTCGCCCTGCGCCGATATCGGTAACTGGAAAGTATGTTTTCCTGGGCGGTCCAGTAAGGACAGCACCCATTATCGCTTATGTTATCACACCTTTGGACAGACCGGCGTACATTGGTCAAGTTAGAGTCAGTAGTTGCCACACCTTGTCCTGCCGCTTCACTCAGATCCACCATGCCGCGTTACCTCATCCCGCTCTGTGCCGTAGCATCTGCCGCCCTCCTGGCAGCTTGCACTGCCGGCGATGTTCCTTCGCCCACACCCGTGCCGCCGGCAACGGCCACCGCTATTACTACCGCTACCTCTACGCCCCTACCTACTCCAGTTGACCACGAGTCGATACCGCGTGAACGCACCTTGATCGTCATGATGGGTGGCGAGGATGGTCGGTATGGCGACTGGGACAACTTCAACAACTATGTGCAGGCTGGTGCTGGAGGTTGGCACACCGGGCCGTTGCAGACTATGGCTGATCCGCTCATCATGTTCAACCTGCTTACTGGTGAGCATCAGTTCTGGCTCGCTACGGGGATGGAACACAACGCCGCATACGATGTGGTCACGATGACGTTGCGTGATGATGTGTTCTGGAGCGATGGCGTGAAGTTCACGGCTGAAGATGTTGCATTCACTTACAACACGGTGCGGGACAATCAGGATGACCTGACGCATACTGCCGAGATACATCTGCTGGATCGTGCTGAGGTGATTGACGACTACACGGTTCGGTTTCATCTCAAGCAGTCGTCGCCGGGTTGGTGGGTCAACTCTTTGACTTCCAACCATGGGCTTGCGGAACAGATACTGCCACGTCACATTTGGCATGACAAGGACATCACTGAGTTCAGTTTCTACGATCCGGAGCAGGGCTGGCCCGTTGCTACCGGCCCGTACCGCTTGGTTGAGGCATCTGAGGATCGGAAGGTGTTTGTGCGGCGCGATGACTGGTGGGGCGCGACATCCGGTTTCGCGCCGTTGCCGGAGGTGCAGAAGGTCGTGTACATCCCTGCGCGGGACGAGTCTGGCAGGGCGGATGCCATCATCGCCAACGAGATCGATGCCGCTCCTTCCATCAGCGTCGAGACGATACTCGACATATTCGAATCCAACCCGAAGGCGTTAACTTGGAGCAAGCGTGAGCCTCCTTATGGCTACCTCGATTGGTGTCCGTTGGGACTCTTTGTGAACCATGCAAGCGATCATGCCGTCGCGCAGAGCCGGGATATCCGCTGGGCGTTGAACTATGCCATTGATCGCGCTGCCGTCGTCGAGATGGCTGAGCACGGTGCGGGTCAGTTGGCGTTTCATCCTTACACGCCGTACGCGTGGTTTGCGCCGTATGAGACCCGCTTGCAGCAGTTCTACGATCGCTATTCGTTGGATGCGACGCAGCACCTTGACCTCGTAGACGCACGAATGGCAGTCGCCGATTACACCCGGAATGCAAACGGGATGTGGGAACGCGACGGGGAGACAGTTGACATGAGCATCTACGCATCATCGTTCATGTCGCGCTACGGCGTGCACATCATCCAACAGCTGCAGGATGCGGGATTCAACGCCAGCCTAGACCGCACCTCTGGCGGTGGCGCAGTGTTCGGACGCGGTGAACGCGACTTCAGACTTGGTTGCAAGGGACCATCAGGTGTGTTGGGCGCTGACCCTTACTACATGCTCTCGCTGTACACATCGGAGACCTTCAGACCGATCGGCGAAACTGCCGCTAACCCATGGGCGACGGCGCGCTATCGCAATCCCGAGCTTGATGCTATCGTGGCGAAGATGGAGGCGATACCGGCATCAGACCCGTCTACGATCGATCTGTTTGAGCAGGCGATGGGTTTATGGTATCAAGACCTGCCCGACATATACTTCGCCCAACTGGTGTTGCGGCAGATGGGTAATGAGGAGTACTGGACTGGTTGGCCGTCTCTGGACGACAACTACGGGGCGTTCAATCTGTGGTTGCACGAGTTCATGAAGACGATACTCAATCTGAAAGCTACGAAGTGACACCCAAGTCGCGCCGTTAAACTTGCATTGTCATGTCCACTCTTCGCACACCGCTTCACGCTACTCACATCGCACTAGGCGGGCGTATGGTGCCCTTCGCAGGTTGGGACATGCCAGTGCAGTACGCAGATGGCATTGTTCACGAGGTCGGCAAGGTGCGGAGTTTCGCGGGCATGTTTGATGTGTCGCACATGGCAAGATTCGAAGTGCTCGGTCCCGAATCTGGACGGTTCCTAGATGCAGTGCTGAGTCAACCTGCGTCGAAGTTGCGACACGGTCAGGCCAAGTATCACGTCATCTGCAACGAACAGGGCGGCATCATCGATGATGCCATCGTGTACAACATCCAGCGGAATCGCTACCTGCTCGTCGCCAATGCGGGCAACGTGTCGGTGGTATGGGCCTGGCTCTCTGGCCAGCTGGAGTCCGCGGCGTACGATGCCCAGCTGCGCGACATTACCGACAAGATCGCCATGATCGCGTTGCAGGGACCTGAGGCAGTCCGTATCACCAGCGAGATCTCAGACGGGGATGCGAGCGAAATCCGCCGGTACCATGTGGGTGAGTTGACGATTGACCGCGAGCGTATGTTGGTAGCACGCACAGGCTACACGGGCGAGGATGGATTCGAGATAATGTGCGATGCTGACCACGCACCCACGATCTGGTACATACTCCGAGAATGGGGCGCGGCATCTTGTGGTCTAGGATCGCGTGATGTGTTGCGACTTGAGGCAGGGATGCTACTGCACGGTACGGACATGAGCGTTGAAACCAATCCGTACGAAGTCGGACTAGGCTGGACGGTGACTCCAGACCGCGCCGAGTATGTCGCTAGGGATGCCTTGATGTCCATCCGAGCCTCGGACCTGCCGCGCAAGCTTACGGGATTGACACTCACAGGACGCGGTATCGCGCGCCACGGACACGATGTTCACGCCGACGGCACCGAGATCGGTACGGTGACATCTGGCACATTCTCGCCCACGCTAAAGTCGGCGATCGGGTTGGCGATGGTAGACGCTAAGCACGTTGCTCCCGGTAGGCAGATTAGCGTGGATGTGCGTGGCCGCATGGTTGATGGAGTGACGGCTCGGCCGCCGTTCTACGAGCGCGGGTAGCGCGTCCAACGCCAAGAGATCGCGCAACGGCGTTAAGTCGGGTTGCCGCGACGCGCCACTGGTTGGTCAACAGCGCCGGGGCCGAACACATGCCACATCGCCCAAATCACCAGGCAAACGGCGATCGTAGAGCCGAACCACTGAGCGAACGTCCACGCTACCAACTCGGTATCGAATTGTGCAATGTCGAATGCCCAAGCCAGTATCAACAACGCGCCGACACCCAGTGCAACCGCGCCATATCGCAGGTGTACACCCTTCAGCCACACCGTAAGCATCACCACGATACCCGCGCTCCCGGCAACTAGCACTTGTATCAGCACGAACAGCAGTAAGTCGGGCCACAATTCAGCGTCCGGCAACCGCGGCACATCACGCACCAGTGCTGAAATGGCAATCGAGCACAGCACGACCATCAGTACTACTGTCGGCATGACCTCATGTCGCCGTTGCAGGAACAGGAATGCCGCCGCCGTCGCCGCCGTGCCGATAATGACCCAACCGACGATTGAAACGACTTCGGAGTTGGCATCGTCGAGGCTCTGAATCAATGCGATACCCAACACTGCCACGGCGATTGCGATGCTGACCAGTAACGCATCGAGCCTCGATAATTGGGATGTCGCGAGCGGTGCGGACCCCGGAGCGTGAGCCAGGCGCGTGTCTGAAGCGGGATTTCCGCCGAGCGACGCGTACATGCGGCGCATCTCTCGCGATACGGCATGTCCGACGACCATCAAGGTGAATCCCGCGTGGGCGAATCCGAACGGTTCGACGAACCAGAAGTACACGACGCAAGGGATTGCCAGCGAAATGATGGCAAGTGGCCGCGTGTTGACATCGTTGCGCAATGCGGCCATCAGCGCGATTCCTACTGCCCAGCCGGAAGCCGCGAGTACCACCGCGAACAGTAGCGGGCCGCCAAACAGGTCGGACAGCATCGAGCCGGACACCGAAGGCTCCTGCAGGAAGAAGTTGTAGAGGTCGTCTCCGGTAACGGCAGCTCGAACCAAGACGAATGTGCCCCAAACTAAGCGCGGCAACATCCAAGTGGCGATTGCATAGACCTCTGCGTATCGCACACCGTCACGTCGCAAGCGCAACCACAGCATGGCGCACACGACGGTTGACACACCGAACAGCGTCCAGACCCAGTAGTAAGCGAAGATGGACATCGCGACTAGAACTGCTACAGGGATGATCAGAGCTATGACGGCAGTCTTGTTGCGGAGGTCGGTTCGCTGTACGGCGCGCGGTTCGCTTGCCGTGCCGGGGCCGCGCTCCGGACCGTCCTCGAGGGTTGCGCGGAGCTTCCTGCCGCGCAGTGATTCGATCAGGAGCGCAACTCCGAGCGACAATGGCACGACGCCCGCTCCGAACACCATGCCGACAGCCCATAAGATGAACGACGGGCCGGCGATGGCGATGTAGACGGCGCTGTTAGTGAATTCCATCTGCGGTTTCCGGCGGTCGGTCGGAGGCGGCAGATGACTCGGTTAACGAGCCAGGTCCGTACACGCTCCACATGATGCAGAGAGTTGCTACTGCGGCGACGGAAGTGCCCGCAAACTGCACGAATGTCCACGGCGGTCCTATGCCTTGAGTGTCAAATGTATAAACCAACAGCAGCATGAAGACGCTACCCAACAACATGGCACCGTACCGGCCGTCGTTACCGCGCAGTGTGAGGACTACCAGTGCTACTGCCGCGATCCCGCCGGTGGCCACGACCTGGAGCTCCATGGAGCCTGGCCGCATCGCCGCCAGTGCATATGTCGCAGTCACGACCGCCATGCTAAAGACTAGATGCAACGCAACCCATTTCCAAATCGCGCGCCGCCGAAGTACGTGATTGAGGATCCAGAACTGGAGCGATGCCGTCGACACCAATGTGAGCCCTAGGATGGCGAACCGATATCCAACCTCGATCGAACTCGCCAATGAGCACGCGATGCCAATAGCGATTGTCAGTAAGGTGACCAATACGGCGGCACAAGATAACCGCCCATTCTGCTCAGTCAACATCGCGCTCAAACCGCTGAGACGGATACGAACCCCCGTACCTGATTCTTGATTGCCGCCGCGCCGTATTCGGTCGTCTTCCATGCGCCTAACTTCTCGGGAGATTGCAAATCCAATCGCCGCTATTGCAAGCGCCATATGAAACCAACCCATCGCCTCGGTGAACCAGAACACGCACAAGTAAGGTATCGCCAACATTATTACGTGGAACGGCTTTATTGGCGGGCGCCGCAGTCCTGCGAATACTAACGCCGCTGTAACTGCCGCCAGTGCCCAAGTGGCGCTGATCAGGGTCAACATCTTCCCGCCGAACAGATTGTCGATCCCGTAGTCGCTGTCTATCGTGCCTCCGACTAAAGTCCAGCGTGTGCCGAACGAAGTGGGGCCGTCAAGGGCGATCATGACCGACCAACCAACGCATGTGAGTATCCAGACCGCCATCGCGTACACCTCGGCGTTGGCCGTACCGCGTCGACGTAACCGGAGCCAAATGATCGCACAGCAGACCGTCGCCGCGGCGAGAACCTGTTCGGCGAAAACCCACCCAAGTCTTTGGTACTGCCAAGCACCTAGCAAGAATGCCAGAATCGGAATTCCGATGCCGATACAGGAATAGACCGTGGCAGTCGATTCCGTCTCAGTGGGTGAGACACGCGTCCCACGATCGGACATCGGTGCCGCTCGCATGTGTCGGCGTGCTATCCACCGTTCTACCAGAACCCAGATTGAGCTACCCGCCAACCAGAGCGATGGCCCTATGGCGGCAAACACATAGAACGACATGCCGAACAGATATAATACCTGAATCAATGTCTACGCTCAGCCAGTCTGGATTGCATTAATCGGTTCGCGACCGGACACACACCACATCGTCACTATGACAAATGGCGCGGCGATGGACACTGGTAGCCATGCTTGGATCGTAAACAGGAAGCCTGTTCCATCAAAGACGTTTATTCCTAGCATTCCCGCCATGATGATGGGCCAAGCGAACCCGATGCACATCGCACCGAACTCTGCCAACCTGCGCTGGGCGGCGGACCACGCGAATATCAGTAATCCCACTAACGCCAATACCCCAACCTGTGCGTAGGTGTTCCAAGGGAAAACGAAGTAGTCCACCGACGATTCGGACGAAGCCAGCGGAGCTAGTATCCAACTTCCCACCGTTTGCAACGAAAGCGCGATTACGGCGGCGACCGTTATTGTGGAGCCCAGGACGAGTGCATCGCGCGCGCCGCGACGCATGAATGCCAGGCCAGACACCAAGGCGAACGCTGCTACTAACGCGACCCGCGACTGCCAATCACCATCGAAAATGGCGAGGTCCAGGAATACGTGCAATGCATTCACCGCAACGACCATGGCCAGGACTAATGCTGCGCCTATGACGATTTCGCGACGATTGAATTGAAGAACCGCGACCCCGATCCCCGTTTCGCTCTGCGCTGAGGCGTCAACCCTCGCTCGCTCTCTAGCCGCGTCGCTCAATCGCCGCCGTGACTTTGACATTGCGTATCCGATTAGTCCTACCCCTAGCGCAGCTTGGACCGCTCCGGCGATTGAGCCCGCCAACACAACCGTTGCCAACGGGATTACCGCGAGCAGCGTCAGCGCAACCGTGGCTCGACTGAGTTCTGGTCTCAGGGCGCTATAGATGGCGCTTGGTATCAGAATCAGTGCACATGCCAACAGTAACGCCAGCACGACGGTGTCAGTCAACGCGCGATGCCAGATCTGGTAGTGCCAGGGATAGTAGTCGTCCATCGGATACGTGCTACCCGTCGCCAGCATTACAGCGACCCAGACCATCGCGGGCACGCACCACACCACACTTGCATATGTCGAAGCCTGGGCTACGCCGGAGCGTTGTAGCGTGGACCACCACATAGCGGACCCGACAACTCCGATCATGAGTCCGAAATCGGACCATCCTGGTGCTAATGGCGGTGTTAGGGCCAGCAACGTCGCGAGCGTGGCAGGTACGATGGCGCGAGGGCTGGCAAGATCGCGCCACTCAATGTGACGTGTTGGCACATTGCGATTCTGCTTAGCCTCATGTTCCGCGCGCCGTCTCGTCTCGTACGGCGCATCGGGATCCAGCCTCGCTAATCGCCGTGCCGCTTGCCGCCGTTCCATGAGCAACCACCCGAGCATGATCAAAGGCACGACCATCGCTCCAAAGACGGTGGCATAGAGAAGTAACAAGAACACTGTGTCTGGCCTTCCGTACTCACATAACCAGTGTCGTCACCATACTGGAATCAACGAACATCGGAGACCGTCGCAGGACCAAACACGCGCCACATTATCGCCAGCATGACCACGGCGGCAATGGCAAAGGCGCCCGTCTGCCAGTAACTCCAGGCGTGCAACCAGTACTCCTGGTATGTCCTTGCGCCATCGAATCCGTAGACCAAGTACGAGATCGGTATCCATGACAACCCGCAGATAATCGCGCCATAGTGTTGCAGCCTGCCGCGTAGGATGGCCCACAGCGTGAACGCGATCAGTGCGATGCCGAGTATCCACGACAGCATGATCGGGATGCCGCCGTACTCTGCGCCGTCCAACAGACTCGCGTCAGTGGTCGCCAAGGAGATACCGTATGCGATGGCAACGGCAGTCGCGGTGGCAACCAACCCTGCAAAGACGACGGGAATGACCCTTCGTCGGTCAAGTGTGCTGTCCGAATGTCGTCCGGCATCGTTGAGGTCGATCGCTGCCGCCCGTGCCTCGCGAGAAATCGCATGTCCGATCAGCACCATTGAGAGGGTCCCGAGCATGAACCCGAATGGGTTGGAGAACCAGAACACGAAGGCGTGTGCGAATGACAGCGTTGCCACGAAACTCGGGCTGACCGGCGGCCGCTTGAGACGCGTTAGCACCACAGCGGCGACCAACGCTGCAACCGCCCACAACGCCGTTGCAACTAGAAGGCGAGTCTTCTGTACCACTGTTTGTCCGTGTGCGACCTCCCAAACCCAGTCGGGCGCACTGTATGGGTTGCCCGACCATTGAAACTCCGGTCCGAACGCAGTGATCATCCCGGTGCAAGCGAGTTGCGGCAATATCCAGAGTGTCAACGCGTAGACAACCGGCCACTTGACGCGTTGATGGCGTAATGCAATCTGCCACCGGAACGCGATGTAACCTGACGCCGCCAACGGGATTATCGCCACCGTCCAGCTAAACAGGAGTCCGATTGCCGATGCGGCCGCCAACGCGAGTAGTAGCAACGGCGACCAATGTGCTAGGTGGTGCAATTCGAAGCTGACGGGCGTAGGTTCGCTCGCGCCGGTCAGGTTAATGCGGTCTTGCGACTTCTGACGTCGCCTAGACTCGGAGCGTACCGACCACCAGATCGCCAACGGTGCCGTCACGGCGATGGCAGACACCAACAGAGATCCAAAGAACAAGAAGCTCAGGATGATGTCTTCTAGTGTGTCCATCTACGCCAATCTCCGATCTGGCTTACTCTGGCCTGTTGCCGACCCTGTGGCGCGGTCAATGTTGACATCCGCGATCGATCGTGTTGATGTCTGCTTGTAGTCGTGTCCGGGCGTGACCGCGCGGAAGTCGCGGGTTGCCGCTGTGACCTCTCCTGGCCCGAACACTCGCCACATTATCACGAGCAGGATGCATCCCATGACGGTTGCCCCGGATACGCCGACAGGGTCTACAAGTGCAAAGCGCCCATACTCGGAGTGCATCCCCGCGGTGGCGAGCGCAATCGGCACCCAAAGGATGCCGAGTAGTATCGCGCCGTATGCGTGTGCGCGTCCTCTCAGCAATGCCACAACTAACAGCGCAACTGCGATGAGTCCGACGACCGTGGCCTGCACGAAAGTGAACAGGAAGAGAGTCGACTGCTCGCCTTCAACGGGTGGTTCCAATATCCATGACGGGTCTGTCCACCACAACAGTGTCTCGGCGAACATCAGCTGGAATGTGTGCACTGAAGTCACTGCTACGAATGTGCCTGCCGCCCAAACTGTAGCGTTGTGAGTGGGACCGTCGCGGCGTGCCAACCAAGCCGCTAGCAGACTAGCGGCCACCGTCGCGGACCAAGTTGTGGCGATGGTACCTGCTAGGTTCAACAGACCCGATTCGCGCGCTGCGATAGATAACGCGCTTGCCGCGATTACGATTCCGGTGATGCCCGCGATTAGCCTGATCGAACTGACATGTCGGAACGTTTGAGACGATGGTCGGGAAATTGCTGCGCCTCTGGCTTCGGACACGTCCTCTAATCTTCGCATCTCACGCGATATACCGTATCCTGCGATGCCGATTGTCATCACGAGTGCGAGCGCCCCGAACAGCGGGCTGACTGCCCAAACGACGCAGGCGAGAGGGATCCATATGGCGGCGCATAGGAGTGGGCTAAGCGGAGGTTTGGTCACCCGCGTCAACGCGATACCGCCTATGGAGCATGCCAATCCCGAAGCGATATAGAGCAGCCACAAGCTGCGTGTGACGATGCTTGGACCGTCGCTCGATTCTGCGTCGAGATGCTGAAACCACTCTGCAGGGGCTAACCATGCCGCGGCCCACGCGACATATGCCAGTATCCAAACCGCCAACGGGTAGACTTCGGCATGGATCACGTTGCGCCGCCGCAGGGCCAGCCACCAGGCGACGCAGAGGATTGGGTGGATTGCCAACATCCAATCTGCCAGAAACAGCGACTGCCATAGCGCAGGTGCAACCAGCACGGTAAACGCCAGCGACAGCATGCCTGGGCAGTTGAACATGTCAGAGGCCCTGAAGTGCCGTGGACTGGTGCCGCCGATTTTCGCTACGCTTAGCCTGGTGCTAGACCTCTGCCGCCACCAATCGGTGGGGTCAGGGAACCGTTGCTTCGTTTGCGCGTTATGTTTGCTACGCTCGATCCAGACTAGGACTCCCATTACGCTCGGAACGACCAGCGGTCCGAAAATGGCAGTCATAGCGAGGATCCAGATCATGACTCAGGTGCCGAAGTGGGCTGGCGTTCCGGCATTGGCCCCGCCTCGGTCTGCTTTCCATCCAGTTGAGATTCGGGCAACGGATGGACTGCATTCGCTCGCAACCCTGGACCATCGGGGTCATCAGCGGTCGCGACTGCTGATGATTGCGCGTTGATGCTCGGGGTTTCTCCCGGCCCGAAGAAGCGCCACATTATCACGAGTAGGACGCATCCCATGGCAACCATGCTGGCGAATCCTAAAAGAGGGTCCGGGATTGGATCGAATTCATCTTCGCTCCAACCCAAGCTGGCCGCGAAAGTTGCGATCGGGAACCAAAGCAGTCCGAGCAGTAGCGCACCGTATGACCTCAATTTTCCCACGCGAGAGGCGACCACGAACGACACTACCGCTACCAGCCAAACAGCGAACGCCTGAGGGTGAATGATGTTGTCGAACGACCAGCCTGGTAGGGCGGGTTCAACCCACGGAATGAGTTCTAAGAGCGTCAACCATGAGGCACCGATCAAGTGGTACGCAACCAGGACGCTTACTGTGGCCACCCATGCCCAAGCGGCCCACTCGGACGCGACGCGGGGACGTTTATCGAGGCGTGCCAGCAGTGCCGACGCTAACGGAGCCAACGCCAACGCCGCCCAGGTGGTGGCGAACTCTGCGGCGGGATTGGCCATCCCGTACTCGCGGACCGATATTGGGATTGCGATGGCGACAAAGACCACTGACGCGGTTCGCAAGAGCAGACGATCGGATGTCTTCCAGCTCAACGCGGAGCGAGATTCCCGGACCGACGCGCCTGCCTGTATGTCGGCATCGTCCTGGCTCCTGCGAACCTCTCGCGAGATGCCGTAACCTGCAACCCCGAAAGAAATGACCAAACCAACTACGGTGAATAAATTGGTGTTCAAGACGCCCCAGACGAACGGTATCGATATGGCTACGGCCAACAACGGATTGACAATGGGACTATCGGCACGCGCGAGTAAGACCCCTGCCAACACGCAAGCGATTCCTGACACTACATACAGGAGCCATAGCGCTACTGCCAGCTCACTCGTTGTTCCCAGTCTTTCGGCCAGGAACGATGGGAAGTCGCCGTCTAGCCCGATTAGGTTTCGATTCGAATCTTCAAGAGGCACGAGCATTGACAGCGACCAAGCCACGTATGCAGTAACCCATGTGGACAAGGCATATACTTCCGCGCGGATGATGCCGCGGCCCCTCATGTTGAGCCACCAACCGACGCAAACGATCGGATGTATGACGAACAGCAGGTCGTCGCGGAAGGGGCCAGTCCATGTCGCCAACGGCATCAATAGGACGAATGCGAACGCAGCGATCGGCCACACCCCGACCAGGTCTGACCGTTGCAGTTGGCGCGGCGCGAACCGTGATATGCGCTCGCGGTTTTCGGTCGCGCGTCGTCGAAGGATCTCCAAAGCCATTGGCGACAAACCTGCTGGCGACACACCGGCCATCCTGATCCGATGTTCGCGCCGCTCAATCCAGAGACTCACACCCATCAGCACAGGCACGATCAGACCGCCGAACAACGCCAGGACACTTAGGATGCCGAACGGTAGATACTCAACCATGTGAACGGTACCTCAAGTCGCTGACTCTCGAGCAGTGGCCACCGGTTTCGATTCTGCCTCTGGTCCGCCGCAATCAGGTGTTGTCGCGACCAAAGATGTCCGGTTGATTGTCGCTGTAGTTTCTTCAGGCCCGAATACGCGCCACATTATCACCAGTAGCACGCATCCCATGGCAACCATGCTGGCGAAGCCGACAGGGTCGGGGAACAGATCGATTTCATGTTCGCTCCAGCCCAAGCTGGCCGCGAAAGTTGCGAACGGGAACCAGAGCAGTCCGAGAAGTAGCGCGCCGTATGACCTCAATTTCCCTGCGCGATAGACGACCACAAACGATACTACCGCTACGAGCCAAACCGCAATTGCCTGAGGGTGTATGGTCGAGTCGAGACCGTCAGCTGGCGGCGCGGCTTCACTCCCACTGAGTACCAAGAACAATGATGAAGAGGGACCAACCAAGTTGTAGAAGGCCAGCAGACTGACGGTTGCCAACCATGCCCAAGCTGCCCATGCCAACACGACGCGCGGACGTTTGTCGAGGCATGCCAGAAGTGCCGAAGCTAATGGAGCCAACACCAGGGACGCCCAGGCGGCGGCGACCTCCGCGGCCGGATTGGAAATTCCAGACTCGCGGACCGCAATCCAGATTGCAATCGTTATGCCGATCACTGTCGCGGTGCTCACGAGGAGGCCCCTTGACGTTTTCCAGGGCAATGTTGAGCGAGCTTCCTGAATCGCCTCCCCCGCCCGTATGTCGGCATCGTCTTGGCTCCTGCGAACCTCTCGCGAGATGCCGAAACCTGCAACTCCAACTGCCATGACCAAACCCAGCACAGTGAGCCACGGATTAGTGTTCAACACGCCCCAGACGAACGGTATCGATACGGCTACGGTTGCCAACGGACTGACAATAGGTCTTTCGGCGCGTGCGAGTAAGGTACCGGTCAACACGCAAGCGATTCCCGAAGCCACATACAGGAGCCATAGGATTAGTGCTAAGTCGCTCGTTATTCCCAATTTTTCGGCAAGGAACGATGGGAAGTCGCCGTCTAGACCGTCTAAGCCCCGATTCCAAAGTTCAAAAGGCGCGAGCATCGACAGCGACCAGGCGACGTATGCCGTGACCCATACAGACAATGCATAGACCTCCGCATGGGTGATGCCACGACTTCTCATGTTGAGCCACCATCCGACGCAAATGATCGGATGCACGGCAAACAGAAAGTCGTCAAGGATGGAACCTGCCCAGTTAGCCGGCGGCATCAACAGAACGAACACGATCGCAGTGATCGGCCAGACCCTGATCAAGTCCGACCATCGCAAGCTACGGTGCGAGAAGCCTAAAATGCGCTCTCGGTCAATGGCCGCTCTGCGCTGGCGGATCCACCAATCTCCGGGAGATAACCCTGCCAACCTAATCCGATGCTCGCGCCGCTCAATCCAAACGCTCGCACCCATCAGCAACGGCACGATCAGACCGCCGAACAATGACAGGAACATGAGGATCCAAAACGCGTAATATTCAAGCACGTTACTTATGCCTCAAGTTGCTGACTCTGGTGCAGTGGCCGCTGATTTCGATTTTGCATCTGGTCCGTTGCAATCGGGCGTTGGTGTAACCCAGTTCGTCTTCATGTCAATAACTGCGGGTTCGCCGGGACCGAACACGCGCCACATTATCACCAGCAACATACAGCCCATCGTGACGATGCTGGCGAGGCCGAGTGGTCCCGGGAATCGTTCGAGGATTGGGTCGATCTGATTTTCGTCAATTTGAAGACTGGCTGCGAAGGTTGCAATCGGGAACCACAACAGTCCTAGCAACAGCGCGCCGTATGACCTCAATTTTCCTGCGCGATATGCCACCACGAACGACACGACCGCGACGAGCCAAACCGCGAGCGCCTGTGGGTGTATGATCAGGTCAAACAACCAGCCTGGCGGGGCCGGATCGACACGCCGAATGAATCCTGAGACCAACGAAGAGGAGGGGCCGATCAAGTGGTAGGCAGCCAGCGCATTGGCGGTCGCCAACCACGTCCAAGCTGCCCACGCCAACGCGACGCGGGGAAGGTTGTCACGTCTTGCCAGTAGTGCTGACACTGACGGAGCAAACACCAGTGCCGCCCAGGTGGCGGTGACCTCCGCGGCGGGATTGAACATGCCAGACTCGCGGACCGATATCCAGATTGCAACAGAGACGATGACGACTATCGCGGTGCGTAGGATTAGCCCGGTTGACGTTTTCCATTGCAACATTGCGGGAGAATCCAGTATCGCCGCGCCTGCGCGTATGTCTGCAACGTCCTGACTTCTACGAACCTCTCGTGAGATGCTAAAACCTGCCACTCCGACTGCCATGACAAAACCCAGCACAAAGAACAGGTAATTTGTGTTCAAGACAGCCCAGACGAACGGTATCCATACCGCTACGGCTAACAACGGACTGACAATAGGTCGATCTGCGCGTGCGAGTATGACGCCTGCCAACACGCAAGCGATACCCGAAGCCACATACAGGAGCCAAAGTGTCAACGCTAGGTCGCTCGTTATTCCCAATCCGTCCGCCACGAACGACACAAAGTCGCCATCTAGCCGGCCGTCGCCCCAATTTGAATGCTCAAGCGGCACGAGCATCGACAATGACCAGGCCGTGTGTGCCAAGATCCAGGCCGATATGGCATAGACCTCCGCGCGGATGATGCCGCGAATTCGCATGTTGAGCCACCAACCGACGCAGACGATCGGGTGTACGGCAAACAGAAAGTCGTCGAGGAACGGATGTGTACTGGTCGCCGCCTGCATCAACAAGACGGATGCGAACGCAGCGATCGGCCAAACCCCGACCAAGTCTGTCAGTCCCAGGTGTCGCGGAGCGAACCTCGATATACGCTCACGTTCAACGGCCAATCGGTGCTGGCGGTCTAAACAATCGCCAGTTGATAACCCAGCCAATGTGATACGATGTTTGCGCCGCTCAATCCATACGCTCGCACCCATCAACAGAGGAACGATCAGGCCGCCCAAGAATGTCAGCGGGAACAAGACAGAGGACAGTAGCACCTCGAGCATGTCACTTGTGCCTCATGTCGCTCATTCGCGCACGCTGAAACCGCTGGTCATCTCACGCCGGTAATCCTGACTCCGCGAGTCACAGGCCGCCCTCCAACATCGCCCTCTCGACCGTTGCTACCGTCCAAAGCGACCTACATCTGCCATCCGCATCCAGTTCTGCGAACCTACTACTTGCCAACGCGGCACTCCACAACGCTTCCAAGTTAGACAGACCCCTAGGCGCACTTCCATCACCGTCGATGGGTGCGTCACCCGAATCCCCGAGTGACACTGCGGTCCCGAACACCCGCGCATCCATCACAGCGCAGGTTGCCGATTGGAACTTGACGAAAGTCGGTACCTTATACAACACGACCTCCTTGCACTACTCAAGGGAGGCTACATTCAAAGATAATCCCGAACTTGGATTTCGTCAAGTAGACGTTACTGTGTGCACAAACACCCGGCTTCAGATCCGCCTGCCCTCGAAACTCGCGGAACGCGCTGTGGTCGCGGCGCGTTAAACCCCCTGTAGTACAGTGATATACGCGCGAACGCGCGAGTTCGTCGCTGACACATTCCTTTGATGCCGATGTACCCCGAAGACCTTAGATACTCCGAAGAACATGAATGGGCACGTGTGCTGTCCGAGGACGAAGCCATCGTTGAAGTTGGCATCTCGCATCACGCACAGGATGCGCTCGGCGATGTTGTCTTTGTGGAGCTACCCGCCGCTGGCATCAAGGTTGCCCAGTTCGACAAGTTTGGCGAGATCGAGTCTGTCAAGGCCGTGAGCGACCTGTTCTCGCCTGTTGCAGGAGAAATCATCGAGGTCAACTCCAGCTTGGATTCTAGTCCCGAGGTCGTCAACAGCGATCCTTACGGCGAGGGCTGGCTATTGCGTGTCAAAGTGGACGGGCTGGAGCAGCTGGCGAACTTGATGGACGCGGCGACTTACACCGCGACTCTGGGATAGGCACGAATTGTTGCCGAACGAATTCGACAACCAAGAACTCCAACACCCGTACATCCCGAACACTACGGGTGACCGAGCGGCAATGCTCGATGCTATCGGTGTGCACGACTTCGACGCGTTGGTCCAAGACATTCCGGAGGAGCATCGTTTCCCAGACCTGGACCTGCCAGATGGCTTATCAGAGCTTGAGGTTTGGCGCGAACTGAGCGCGTTGGCCGCCCAGAACCTGAACGCCACATCTATGCCGTCATTCATCGGCGGCGGTGCGTATCGACACTTCATACCTTCCACCGTCAACGCCATACTACAGCGCGGCGAGTTCGTGACTTCCTACACGCCGTACCAACCTGAGGCATCACAGGGCACGTTGCAGGCCGGCTTTGAGTTTCAGACCGCAGTGTGTCAACTGCTCGACATGGATATCGCCAACGCGGGCATGTACGACGGCCCAACGGCGTTCGCAGAGGCGTGTCTTATGGCATGCCGCGTATCCAAACACAACCGCGTGCTGATACTGGAATCGGCTGACCAGCGCCTCGTCCAAGTTGCCGAGTCCTATACCCGCTACCAAGACGTATCGGTGGAAGTCGTGCCGCGATCGGAGTTACCAGACGCGTTGGCGCGAGGCGATGTGGCTTGCGTTGCGTGGCAATCGCCGAACTTCCTCGGTGCCATCGAAGACAACGCCGAGCTTGCACAAGCTGCACATCAGGTTGGTGCGCTGGCAGTGATGCACACTTATCCGATTGCATGTGCAATGCTGAAGCCGCCGGGTGCGTTCGATGTAGACATCGCCACTGCTGAGGGACAGCCACTGGGTGTGCCGACCTCGTTCGGCGGTGCTTATGTCGGGTTACTGGCTGCGAAGTCAGCGCATCTGCGTCAGCTGCCAGGTCGGATTATCGGGCAGACGGTCGATGCGAATGGCAAGACAGGGTACGCGCTGACGCTACAGACGAGGGAGCAGCACATCAGGCGCGAGCGAGCGACTTCCAACATATGCACCAGTACACAACTGGTAGGCCTGATGGTCTCTGTCTACTGCGCGACTATGGGCCCTGCCGGGATCCGCGAAGCGGCAGAGACGTCTTACCACAATGCACACTACTTGGCAGAACGGATCGATCAGCTGCCGGCTTGGAACGTCGTGTCCGGCTCCATGATTGCCGATGATGCCGGCGGCTCTGTGTTCTTCAACGAGTTCCCGGTGATGTGCCCAATGCCGCCGGCGGAAGTGAACCGACGGCTGCTCGAAGCTGACATCATCGGCGGTCTCGACATTAATCACATCATCCCGAATTGCATGTTGGTCTGCGTTACCGAGATGAACACACGCAAAGAGATGGACGATCTGGTACGTGCCCTGTCGCTCATGTCTCCGGAGTCGGTCCGTTAAGCCGATCGTTAAACTTACTGCTCCCATAATTCACAAGCTTGCGAATTTCGCGATGAATGCATCAACAGACCGGACACTTCTCATGGACCGCTCAGTCTCTGGACGGCGTGCGGTCCGGATGCCTACCTTAGGAGTGCCAGAGACCAAGTTACCGCCGGATGAGATGTTGCGTGATCAAGACGACCTGCGCCTGCCGGAAATCGATCAGCTCGAGGTGATCAGATACTTCACGATGCTGAGCAGGCTCAACTTCTCCATCGACACAAACTTCTACCCGCTCGGGTCGTGCACGATGAAGTACAACCCGAAGCTGAACGACCAGGCAGCAGGTCTGCCCGGGTTCGCCGATGTGCATCCGTTGCAAACTGACTCTACAGTTCAAGGCGCGTTGACGCTGATGTACGAGTTGCAGGACTGGCTCGGCGAGGTTAGTGGTTTGCCCGGCGTGGCTTTGTCACCGTTGGCGGGTGCACAGGGCGAGTACGCAGGACTGTTAATCGCCCGCGCCGCGCTCGAAGCATCGGGAGCCGACCAGCGCAACGTGGCACTGATCCCAGACTCGGCTCACGGCACCAACCCGGCATCAGCAGCGATGGCAGGGCTCAAGGTGCAGACCGTGAAGACCGACGATGCCGGTAACGTTGATCTGACCAACCTCGCGGATCACGCCGATCGAGAGACGTGCGTCTTTATGCTGACCATCCCGAGCACGTTGGGACTCTTCGAGCCGAACATCCTTGAGGTCACGCGGATAGTCCACGATGCGGGCGGGTTGGTGTACGCCGACGGTGCGAACCTCAACGCGTTGCTAGGGCTGGTGAAGCTCGGCGATCTTGGGATCGACATCTGCCACTCCAATCTTCACAAGACCTTCTCAACTCCGCACGGCGGCGGCGGTCCAGGGTCCGGCCCGGTAATGGTTACTGAGAGACTCCGAGACTTCCTGCCCGAGCCGATCGTTGAAGTGGCAGATGCCGATGGTGTTGCAACTTACATCTCGACACGTCCGGCGAACAGCATCGGAAGAATCAACGGCTTCAACGGGTCATTCTCAATTCTCGTACGCGCCTATACCTACATGCTTGCGCTCGGAGCGGATGGGATGCGAGAGATTTCACGCAACGCCATCATCAACGCGAACTACATCCAAGCGCGCCTGCGGGACCGCTACGACCTCGCTGCTGACCGCTACTGCATGCACGAGACTGTGCTCGCCGCCACAAGGCAAGCCGGCCGCGGAATCAAGGCACTAGACATAGCGAAACGGTTGCTTGAGTTCGGAATCCACGCGCCGACGATGTACTTCCCGCTGATCGTCAAGGAAGCACTGATGGTTGAGCCGACTGAGACGGAGTCGAAGGAAGTGCTAGACGCGTTCGTTGATGTGATGCTACAGATAGACGCGGAGAGTGAATCTGATCCTGATGTAGTGAGGTCGGCGCCGCAGTCGCTGCCAAACACGCGCCTCGATGAAGCGCGTGCGGCACGCCAGCCGATCCTGCGCTGGCAACCTGATTGAATACAGCGTCTGGACCGGCCACAACGCGGGACTGTCGGTAACCCCTGACCCCGTGCGGATGGTTGAAAGTAGCATTGGGCACCTCGGATTCCTGTATGATAAGTTCAACTTGAAACCCACCCTTTTTCAACCCTGACAATGTCTGACTGCACACTCTGGTTCGGGGACTGCTTGCGAGTGATGGCAGACGCTAGCGTCGTTGAGCCGGCATCGGTTGACCTGATTTATCTCGACCCGCCGTTCAATTCAAAGCGGGACTACAACGTCGTCCACGACTCCGGGACGCAAGAGACGATGTTCGCAGACACATGGTCATGGGGCGAGACCCAGGAGGCGGGACTGACATACATGCATCGACAAGACGCGCAGGTGTCGCGGAAAGTTGACGCACTGCTGTCGCTGCTCAACGACATGCGCGCCATGCAGGCTTACTTGGCATTCATGGCACCGCGACTGTTGGCTTGTCGCAACGCACTTAAGCCAACTGGCAGCATATACGTCCACTGCGATCCGAACGCGTCGCACTACCTGAAGGTCGTGATGGACATGTTGTTCGGCAACGACGCATTCTCAAACGAGATCACATGGCGGTCATCGGTCGGAAGCAGGAATGATGCTTCACGGTACGGAAGAGGTCACGACACGATACTCTTCTACGCTCCCGCTGGCGCGCACTTCACGCCGCAACTGCTACCGTTGACACCGGAGACGCAGGACAGTTGGTATCGCTACACCGATGAGGATGGGCGACGCTACAACGTGGACAACATCACCGGTCCGGGCGGCAGGGGCTACGAGTACGAGTTCCTAGGCGAGACGCGCGTCTGGCGATTTCCGCCGGATCGGATGAACGAACTGCTGGAAGAAGGACGGATCGTTCACGAATCTACCGTTCCCGGATCGAAGCGAAAGGTTGCCGGTCTGCGACGCTACCTCGATGAATCGACTGGTCGAGTGCCAACTGATTTCTGGGACGATATCCCGCCCTTAGGCAGGCGGTCTAAAGAAAGGTTGCCTTATCCAACGCAGAAGCCACTTGCGCTCCTCAGCCGAGTCATCGAGTCGTCCAGCAAACCTGGCGACTTGGTGATCGACCCGTTTTGCGGCTGTGGGACATCTGCCGAGGCATCAATCAGCTTGGGCAGGCGTTTCATCGGCGTTGACGTTGCACCGAAAGCCGTTGAGTTGATGCGTTGGCGCGTAAGAGAGCGGTGCGGCATCGAGCCAATAGTGCACGGACTTCCTTACGATTACGAGTCGGCAGTCGCACTGGCGCGGCCTGAGCGCGAAGACCTGCATCGAGCGACCCGCGATTTCGAGCGTTGGGCAGTCGAACGTATCCCTGGCGCGCAACCTAACGTAAAGCAGTCCAGCGACAGAGGACTTGATGGCACGGCGCGAGTTGACTTACCGGGTGTATCGGCGCGTGAACGTCCGACTATAGGCTTCCAAGTCAAGAGTGGCACCAGAGTAGGACGCCCTGATGCGGATGCGTTTGCGGGCGCATTGGAATCTGAGCGTTGCGCGGCAGGGCTCCTGATCGTGCTCGAAAGATCGCGGGCGCGGAACATCAGACGCGCGATCGGAAGGCAACCGTCCGTTACTCTAGGGTCATGGACAGGCCCGCGCGTCATCGTCTGGTCGATAGAGGAGCACTTCGACGGCTCGGAGCCCAACTTGCCGCTGCTCGTCGGGCGCGAGGAGACACAAGCACTGATGTCCGCTCGCGAGTGGCAACCCAAGATGTCGTGAGCTCGACGATTCTGCGATTCAATGGCTCTTCGGAAAACAGCCATGCTCACGAAACGTCTCATTTGCCGATGGCATTCTCTGCAACCTTTGGCATAATATCAATCACTTAGTCCGAATTTGGATATGGACAGTCCGCACGCAATGATGGCATGAGGAGATTTCGCTAATGTATTTAGGAACCCAAGTAGGCGCACGCAACGATGACGATTTCCAGCAATGGGCACAGCTAGGAGTGGTCAATGTGTGCTCCGACCCGCGCGACGGGAATGCCACCACTTGGAACAAGGATGACCTCGCGAAACACCGCGAGCATGTCAACTCGTTCGGCATCGAGCTCGACATGATACAGCTGCCACTGTCATCAACGCCGATCGAGGTGGCGCAGTCACCGAACATCATGCTTGGAATAGACCCGGACCGCGACCGTGAGATAGAAGTCGTTCAGAAGCTGATCGAGAACTGCGCTGCTGTCGGCATTCCGGCGGTGAAGTACAACATGAACCTAATCGGTATACCGCGTTCGGAACCAGAGCTCGGCAGGGGCGGCTCCCGCAACTCGACCTTCCGATACGAAAAGGTGAAGCACGAGGACGCACCCGGCATCGCCGGTGACGTATCCGAAGACGAGTTCTGGGAGCGGATCGACTACTTCCTGGAGCGAGTGGTGCCAGTAGCGACCGATAGCAAGGTGCGACTAGCGTGCCATCCACATGATCCTTACACTCCACCCGGTTACCGCGGCGTTACTCGCGTACTAGGCACGCCAGACGGTCTGAAGCGATTCGTCAAGATGCACGAGAGTCCTTACCACGGGCTGAACTTCTGCCAAGGCACGGTGTCAGAGATGCTCGACGACCCGGGTGAGGAGATATTCGACATAATCCGATGGTTTGGTACCCGCGGCAAGATATTCAACCTGCACTTCCGCAACATCAGAGGACACAAACTCGATTTCATGGAGGTCTTCCCCGACGAGGGAAGCATCAACATGTTTGAATGCATAAAGGTATACCAAGAGGTCGGATACAAGTACATGGTGATGCCAGACCACGTGCCGCAGATCGCAGGAACAGACCCGCAAGGCACAGCGTTCGCATTCGCGTACGGCTACATCACCGCGCTATTGCAGGCAATCGGCGAGCCACGCAAGCAACCGTGGGTAACGAAGGGCCCGTGAGCCCACCGCGAGAAGAGACGCGCTAGCAGCTAGGCGCGCACTGCATCTGGCTTAGTCGTCATGCTTAGACACCGCGAACTGGAACATGTCGAAGAGTTCGTGGACATCGTCCGCGATCTCGCGCATCCGGGCATCTCCGAGGTCGCAATCTTCCAATGCATTGGTTCGTAGAAGCAACATTGAGTCGTAGATCTTGGATGTGCGCTTGAGCGGGAACCAAGGAGACAACATGTCCATGACATCCGCGTATGAGCGGCGCTCAAGGCGCCAGCCAATGCGCGCACTCGCATCTCTGATCGCCTGAGTCGATGCTTCCCTATAGAGCCGCGATGCCTCGCGGTGATTGCCTAGGTCCAGCTGCGTGCGTGCTTCCTCCAGCGCGGAAGCCGATGCGAAAGTTGTGTCCGTGCTACTCGTCATGCTTAGACACTGCGAACTGGAGCATGTCGAAGAGTTCGTGGACATCGTCCGCGAGCTCGCGCATCCAGACATCCCCGAGGCCATAGTCTTCTAATGCGTTGGTCCTCAGCAGCAAAACAGAGCAGTAGAGTCCGAAAACGCGTTCGCGCGTGTACCAGGGTTCCAACAAGTCGCAGACATCCGAGTACAGACGCCGCCGGGTGAGTCGGAATCCTGTGATGGAGGCGGCATACTCAATCGCGCTCGTCGCGGCTTCCCAATACAGCCGCGATGCCTCGCGTCGGTTACCGAGTCCTAGTTGCGTGCGCGCCTCATCCAGCTTTGAGGCAGGTGCGCGAGTTGTATCTGTGCTAGTCGTCATGTTTCGATCCTACAATCAATCCAATTCGAATCCTTGCTGAGTATCGCCGTTTATCGTATCAACTCCAAGGACCGCTCCTACAGCCTCTACGAAACGGCCTGCCGATTCGACGGCCGCCGGGATTTCATCCGGCGGTAGGTTGCTCTCGTAAAAGTGTATGTGCAGAGCGGATGCTTTCCCTAGCAATTCTGAGGATCCATCCATTTTGCCTTCATCGGATAATCGCTGTGCAACCCAGAACAGCTCCCTGTGACTGCCGTGCCGCATCCCAAGTTTCGCAGCCACTGCCTTTGTCGCGCGGGCCGCGGCACCCCACATCAGTTCTGACCCGACGAGGTCGTCGCCGGCGCGCAGCTCAGCGATGCCGCGCTGGCGGAACCGTAGCGCGATATTCCAATGCTCGCGCCACTCAAGAGTCTGTTCGTGGTCCGACACATTGCAATTTTAACAAATATATTGTAAACATGTGGCATTGTGTCATGCGAATATCGCGATGGGTATCAGCCCGTCTCGGTATCTGGATTGGTTGGATCACTCGCACGGGCATCAGCGGACACCGGGAACTTCCGGTCATGGTCCCAGACCAGGTGTCGCACAGGGTAGTTGATCACTATGCCCGCCGCCTTGAACCGCTTGTGTATCTCCTTGATCAGTTGCGACTCTAGGTAGTAACTGCCGATCCGGTCAACGGCTTGGGCGAAGACCCAGAAGTCAATGTTCGAGTCGCCGAACGCGTTGAATCCCACCATCGGATCCGAGTCGGTGACCGCGTATTCCGAAGCGACGACGACATCGTCAACTGCTGCCCGCAACACCGATTCCACCTGCTCCAAGTCCTCGTCGTAGCTAACGCCGCCAGCCAGCACGACGTTCTGCGCCTGCACAGGGCGAGAGTAGTTGGTGATCATGTTCTCTGACATCATCGAGTTCGGGATGATGATGAGATTGTTGAAGCGTGACTGCAACTTGGTGCTGCGCCACGATATCTCCTGCACTGTGCCAGAAGGTCCGCCCTCGATCTCGATGAAGTCCCCGACGCCTATCTCGCCCTCGCTGATGACGTATGTCCCGGCGAAGTAGTTTGACAGCGTTGACTGCGCAGCCAACGCCACAGCGATGCCGCCGATGCCGAGCGTCGCCAGCAATGGTGTGATGGCGATGTTCAGAGCGTTCAGGATCAGCAGTCCCGCAACCGTGTAGACCAGTATCGGCATGACATGGTGCGCAACCGGTATTACCCTGTCGTCTACGGACGTTTCTGTGTGCGCGGCGATCGAGGTCTGTATGTTTGCGAGAGCGGACCGTACCACCTGGTTCGCGATGTATGCGCCGATAATGATCATGGCGACATTGCCGGCGCGTCTGGCAACCACAGACAGGTCGATTGGCAATCCGCGTCCCGCCTGCCAAATCTGCAAGGACTCAGCGATAGCCTCTGAACCGCCCCAGACGATGACCATCAGCGTGACCGGCCCGTCAAGTGCGCGCGCCAACGCTAACGCCAGGTTTATGCCACGCGTATCAGCCCGCGAGCGCGCAACACGCTCGAACACCTTCACCAACACCTGCACCAGCAACGCCACCACGACCGTCACGGCCGCGATAGTCAGTGGCAGTATGTAGTCAGAAAGCATGAATTAACAGGGATAGGCAGGATGGGACAGGATAAAAAGGAAACAACTATCCTGCTGTATCTTGCCTTTCACTGTTTATCCACCCTTCTAGCCTTGCTGTCTCGCGCTGGCGGAATGCTACGTTTACTTCTAGGCGTTCTAGGTGTTGCTTCAGCGTTAGCTCGCCGGTTGGGACTTTGTGGGTGTTGAAGAACTCGCGGACTTGGTGTGCTTGGTCTGGCAGCGACAGCGAGCGGATCCCGCCGACCATTCGCACTATCGAGTTGGCGGGGTACTGCTTGAGCATCGCGTCCCAATTGGACGTTAGGAACTCCCATGCCTGCCAACCGTTGTGGCGATTCCCAAGGCACGTGCCCATGAGGTAAGGGGCGTCCTGCGACCGCACTTCTCCGTTGATGCACAATTCCAGTGTTGATTCCATCTGTTCTGATGCTGGGAACGATGCCAGCATGCTCCGGTATCTGCGCTCCTCTTGTGGCGTGGCGGGGTCCTTGAACTTGCCGACGAACGTCTGGTAGTCGGAGTCGGTTCCTTGCACGGCGACCGCGGCAGTCGCAGCAGCTAGGATGTTCGGTTCTATCTGCGCGCCATCTAGGTATGCGTCGTGCAGTTGGCGCGCTTCTTCCAATGCATCGGCGTCGCGCGCAGTAGTAGCGAGCGACCTGAACATGACACCACGTAGCTCAAGCTGGCGCGGAGTGTCGTTGTCGCCGGGTTGCAGACCGAGCTTCGCCAACGGCGACCTGTAAAGGTCTGCCAGCAGCTGGCGCATGGCAGCCAGCGCGTCGTCTGACCGTAGCATCCGCTCCAGCGATGCCAAGTTGGATGTCAGCAAAGTCCAAACGTCTAGGTCATCATCGTCTCGATAACCCTGCGCGAGCTCCATGTAATCCATCGAGGTCGCGTGTCCCGCCAACATCGCACTCCACTGGTCGTCGGCTAGACTGTATCGCTCAATCGGGAGCAGCTCCTGCAAGTTCTCGCGCAATGCTGCCAGCAGGTTTGGTGCGCAGTTGACGCGATAGAAGCCATGCGCGCCCGCATTCACATTGATCCAGGTCGCGCCAGCCGCTGACTCCAGCTCCTCGTCATCGGTGGTCATGAGGCGGCGTTCCGAACGCGTGTCGCCATCCGAGTCTGCGAACCTGATGCCGAGCGGAACGGGCCAGATAGTGGAGTCTGGCGCGTCTTCGTCTTCGCTGTACAGGAACCGTCGCTGTTTCACGATGACCTTTTCGCAGTGATCGCAACCCGAAACGGAGATGATCGGGAAGCCACGCTGGTATATCCAAGCGTCCATCGTCGAACGCACAGGTTCGCCCGTCTCTTCCTCAAGGGCATCCCACAGGTCGGACGTCTCCGTGTTGGCGTACTGATGCTTCGCCAGATAGCGTCTGATGCCATCGCGGAACCGTTCGGCGCCCAAGTGCTGCTCCAGCATCCGTAGCACAGAGCCACCCTTTTCGTAAGTGAGCAGGTCAAACATGCCATCCGCATCGGCGGGCGAGTTTACCTCGTACTCTATCGGCCTGGTTGACGCGAGGGAATCTACATCGAAAGCGGCGGAGCGTTCCAAGCTGAACTGGTTCCAGCGTTGCCAATCGGGGTTGAAGGCATCAGTGCACATCGCCGCCATGAACGTAGCGAATGCCTCATTGAGCCATATGCCGTTCCACCAACTCATCGTTACCAAGTCGCCGAACCACATGTGCGCCAGTTCGTGTGCGATCACATCGGCAATGACTAGCAGCTCCGGCTGAGTGGCGGCGTCTTCATCAACCAGCAGTATCGCTTCTCGGAATGTGACACAACCCAGGTTCTCCATCGCGCCGAATGCGAAGTCTGGCACCGCGACCAGATCAAGCTTGTCACTCGGATACGGTATGCCGTAGTAGTCGTTGAAGAATCGCAACCCGTGCTCACCAGCGCGCAACGCGTATGCCGCGAGATGCCCTTTACCGATGGGGTATACCACTCGCAACGGGGTACCGTCTACGTCTACAGGTTCGGTTGCCTCAAACGGGCCAACAACGAACGCCAACAGATAAGTTGACATCTTCATCGTCCGGCCGAATCGGATCGTGCGCTCGTTGCCGTCATAGCTCATAGTTTCGGAGTCGATCGGTCCGTTGGAGACGGCGAAGAGGTGCGACGGCACGGTCAGCGCAACGTCGAACTCTGCCTTGATGTCCGGCTCGTCCCAGCACGGGAACGCCATACGCGCATCAGTGCTTTCAAACTGCGTCGTTGCGATCTTCTGTTCAACGCCGTCCTCATCGGTGAACGTTGACAGGTAGAAGCCTTCCAGCCTGCGATTCAGCATGCCGCTGAACGCCATCTCCAGCTCGTAATCTCCCTGACCCAGCTGGGCTGAGAGTGCGAGCGTTACCCGTTCGAGGTCCGCATCGGTTGCGATGCTGGTGATGTACGCCGCGGGTGAACCGTCTTGAGAGATGGTGGCCGACGCGATATCTAGCTCCTTGGCGTTGAGCACGATGTGGTCAACGGGTTCTGACACGGTGAGGTAGGCTGTCACCGTGCCGGCGAACGTTTCTGAGTCCAGGTCCGGACGTATGCGGACGTCGTAGAGTGTTGGCAGGACGTTGCGCGGTAACCGGTATGGTGATGATTGTTCTTGGTTAGTCACGGTAAGTCACCGCCTCTATAGCTTCAACCATGGAACGGATATCCTTGGCGCAATCCTTGAGCCAAGACTCGCTCAGACGGTAGTCGTCAATCGAGTTCTGACGCATTAGAGAAATCGAACTCATGCCCTTGGTGAGGATTTTGTTGTCAATCTCATGTTTAAGCATCCGTTCTACATCGTGGTAATTCTTGTGGGGATCGCGTTCCCAACCTCGCGCTTCGACAATGGCATCCAATGCCGCCGCTCCGGCACGCCAAAGCGTGTTGGTTGCTGTTAGTGATACAGACCTTGCCTTTCGTTACGGCGCTCTGGAAGGGCTGTCAGCGGAAGCGGCGCGAATCCCGCCGCGCTAGACCGATTGCAACGCATCGATCATATCCCGTACCCGTGAGGCGCTGAGACGCACCCATGATTCGCTCAGGTCGTAATTCTCAACCCAGTTGCGCTCAAGCACCCGCGCGCTGTTCATTCCGTGGAGCAGCAGGTCGCCAGGAAGTTCGGGACTCACTTCCCGGCACACATCCTCGTACATCATATGTTTTGAAATCGCCCAACCTCGACGCTTCGCCAGTGCCTCGAAAGCGGCCACCACCGCGTCCCAGAACGTGCCGGAGGCATCCCTTAGCTCGCCCGCCTCGACCTGCCTCATGGCGGACTCGTACAGCCGGTCAGCTGAAGTCACGGTTGTTGTTGCGAGAGTCATGATTTTAGTTTAACGCCTCCAGTATGCGTTGGACCAACGTTAGTCCAGGACGATCGCGTTGATCATATCAATAAGATCCAATACAATTTGCGCCTCCTTGTCGATTTTGTCCGAATCCAGTGTGTCTTCGTAGAAGTTGACATGTAGGCGGTTGGCGGCGTCGAACGCTTCTTTAAACCGACTATCCCCCGTGACCAAGACCAATTCGTTGATCACCTTGAACAGGTAGTAATGGCCATTGTGCTTCCAACCGCGTTGCTCGGCGGCGGCTTTCACCGCGTGGGCCGCCGCGCCCCAGAGCTTCTCTGAGCCCTGCAGCAGGTCGCCCGACTCTACCTCTGCCAATCCCTGGTCGCGAAACCGATTGGATATCGCGAGATGCTCACGCCATGTCGCCATTGTCCGCCGCTCCTACTCAGATCCAGCACGCCACAGCGTGTTGGATGCCGCTAGGTACTCACCGTTCTACTACCGCGAATCGCTCATGTCTAGCAGCGAATTTGCTGGTGTGTTGGTTGCTGTTAGTAACACAGTTCTCGCCACTATCTCCATCCCGGAGGCATCCGTCAGCGGAAGCGGCACGAATCCCGCCGCGCCCGCTCCGTGCTAGACCGATTGCAACGCGTCGATCATAACCCGTACCCGTGCAGCACGGTGACGCACCCCTGATTCGCTCAGCTCGTAATTCTCGACCCAGTTGCGCTCCAGCACGCGCGCGCCGTCCATTCCGTGGAGCAGCGTGTCGCCAGGAAGTTCGGGACTCACTTTCCGGCACACATCCTGGTACATCATATGTTTCGAAATCGCCCAACCTCGCCGCTTTGCCAGTGCCTCGAAAGCGGCCACCGTCGCGTCCCAGAACGTGCCGGACGCATCCCGTAGCGCGCCCGCCTCGACCTGCGTCATGGCGGAATCGAACAGCCGGTCAGCCGAAGTAACGGTTGTCGTTGCAAGAGTCATGATTCTAGTTTAACGCCTCCAGTCTGCGTCGCATCAACACTAGCCCAGGACGATCGCGTTGATCTCATCGACAAGATCGATTACAGCTTGCGCCCGATCGTCGATTTCGTCCGAATCCAGTGTGTCTTCGTAGAAATTCACATGTAGGCGGTTGGCGAGGTCGAACCAGACATTCAACCGTTCATCCCCCGTGACCGAGGCTAATTCGTTGATCACCTTGTGCAAGTAGTAATGACCGTTGTGCTTCCAACCGCGTTGCTCGGCGGCGGCTTTCACAGCGTGCGCCGCCGCACCCCAGAGCTTCTCTGAGCCCTGCAGCAGGTCGCCCGACTCTACCTCTGCCAGTCCCTGGTCACGGAACCGATGGGATATCGCGAGATGCTCGCGCCAAGTCGCCATTATCCGCCGCTCCTCCTAAGCTCCAGCACGCCTCAGCGTGTTGGATGCCGCTGGGTACTCACCGTTCTCCTACTGCGAATCGCTCACAATTAGTGGCGCATCTGCTAGTCTGTTCGTCGCGTTCAGTAACACAGTTCTCGCCTTTTGTTACGCACCGGAGACATCTGTCAGCGGAAGCGGCACGGATCCCGCCGCGCTCCGCTCCGTGCTAGACCGATTGCAACGCGTCGATCATAACCCGTACCCGTGCAGCACGCTGACGCACCCCTGTTTCGCCCAGCTCGTAATTCTCAACCCAGTTGCGCTCAAGCATGCGCGCGCTGTCCATTCCTCGGAACAGCGCGTCGCCAGGAAGTTCGGGACTCACTTTTCGGTACACATCCTCGTACATCATGTGCTTCGAAATCGCCCAACCTCGTCGCTTTGCAAGTGCCTCGAAAGCGGCCACCGCCGCGTCCCAGAACATGCCGGAGGCGGCCCGCAGTTCGCCTGCCTCGACCTGCGTCATGGCGGAATCGAACAGCCAGTCAGCTGAAGTCGCGGTTGTAGTTGCAAGGGTCATGACTTTAGTGTAACGGCTCGTTGCTCGGCGGCATCTGTCACCGCGCCCAGAGCTTCTCTGAGCCCTGCGGCACGTGTGTCGCCTTTTGTTACGCACCGCAGGCATCTGTCAGCGGAAGCGGCACGGATCCCGCCGCGCTCCGCTCCATGCTAGACCGATTGCAACGCGTCGATCATAGCCCGTACCCGCTTAGCGCAGTGTCGCACCCATGATTCGTCCAGCTCGTAATTCTCAACCCAGTTGCGCTCCAGCATGCGCGCGCTGTTCATTCCGCGGTACAGCGCCTCGCCAGGAAGTTCGGGCCTCACGTTATCGTACACATCCTCGTACATCATATGTTTCGAAATCGCCCAACCTCGGCGCTTTGCTAGTGCCTCAAAAGCGGCCACCACCGCGTCCCAGAACGTGCCGGAGGCAGCCCGCAACTCGCCTGCCTCGACCTGCCTCATGGCGGACTCGTACAGCCGGTCAGCTGAAGTCGCGGTTGTGGTTGCAAGGGTCATGACTTTAGTTTAACGCATCCAGTCCGCGTCGTATCAACGTTAATCCAGGACAATCGCGTCGATCATGTCGATGAGATCCAATACATCTTGCGCCCGATCATTGATTTTGTTCGCATCCAGTGTGTTTTCGTAGAAGTTGACATGCAGTTGGTTGGCGGCTTCAAACGCCTCATTCAACCGTTCATCCCCCGTGACCGAGGCTAATTCGTTGATCACCTTGTGCAAGTAGAAATGGCCGTTGTGCTTCCAACCGCGTTGCTCGGCGGCAGCTTTCACCGCGTGCGCCGCCGCTCCCCAGAGCTTCTCCGAGCCCTGGAGCAGGTCGCCCGACTCTACCTCTGCCAGTCCCCGGTCGCGAAACCGATGGGATATTGCGAGATGCTCGCGCCAAGTCGCCATTATCCGCCGCTCCTCCTCAGCTCCAGCACGCCACAGCGTGTTGGATGCCGCTGGGTACTCACCGTTCTACTACTGCGAATCGCTCACGTTCAGCGGCGCATCTGCTAGTGTATTCGTCGATTTGGGTAACACAGTTCCCGTCTTTTATTACGCTCCGGATGCGTCTGTCAGCGGAAGCGGCACGGATCCTGCCGCTCTCCGTTCCGTGCTAGACCGATTGCAACGCGTCGATCATATCCCGCACTTGTTCAGCGCAGAATCGCACCCACGATTCGCTCAGGTAGTAATTCTCAACCCAGTTGCGCTCCAGCATGCGCGCGCTGTCCATTCCTCGGAACAGCGCGTCGCCAGGAAGTTCGGGACTCACTTTATCGTACACATCCTCGTACATCATGTGCTTGGATATCGACCAACCTCGACGCTTCGCCAGTGCCTCAAACGCGGCCACGGCAGCATCCCAGAACGTGCCGGAGGCATCCCGCAACTCGCCTGCCTCGACCTGCCTCATGGCAGACTCGTACAGCCGGTCAGCTGAAGTCGCGGTTGTAGTTGCAAGGGTCATGATTTTAGTGTAACGCATCTAGTCCGCGTCGCATCAACGTTAATCCAGGACAATCGCGTCGATCATGTCGATGAGATCCAATACACCTTGCGCCCGATCATTGATTTTGTTCGCATCCAGTGTGTTTTCGTAGAAGTTGACATGTAGGCGATTGGCGGATTTGAACGCTTCTTTAAACCGTCTATCCCCCGTGTCCAAGACGATGTTATCAACAACCTTGTGCAAGTAGGCGTGGCCGTTGTGCTTCCAACCGCGTTGCTCGGCGGCGGCTTTCACCGCGTGCGCCGCCGCTCCCCAGAGCTTCTCTGAACCCTGCAGCAGGTCGCCCGACTCTACCTCTGCCAAGCCCTGGTCGCGAAACCGATGGGATATCGCGAGATGCTCGCGCCAAGTCGCCATCAGTTGCCGCTCCTGCGCTGACTATGCTCGCTGCCCACTGAGCTAACCTCTAGTCGGCGGCGTGTTCGCGTCCGGACCGCCCGCATCAGCAGCGGCTCGCACGAACGTTCTTGGGATGATGTGCCCGCGGCCGCGCATGTTGAACGTGCCATCGTCGTTCATGCCGGGGAACTGCCAGGAGCCACGGCCGCCCGGCGGCCACTCTCCAACCTGCGCGTGTGCCATCCATTCTGCATACATGCCTGACAGCTCCGCTACACGATCGCCCTCGCCGGCTGAAAGGTCATCCAGTTCCGTCCTGTCCCGCGATAGGTTGTACAGCTCCCAGGGCCTGCCCGCTTCACGCACCAGCTTCCAGTCGCCGACACGGATGGCCTGGTTGCCCTCGTGCTCCCACGCGAGCGGCTTCGACTTCTGCCATGCTTTGCCATCTAGAACGGCACCGAACGACTCACCCTCTATCGGTATGATTTCGTGGCCGCGTCGCTCCGTCGGATATGGTGCGCTCGCTACATCTATGCAAGTGGCGGTCACGTCCATCAGCTGTATCGGTGTGTGCTCTATCCTGCCCTGTCCCGATGTTTGCTCGATGCGGTTCGGCCAAGAGACCACTAGCGGAGTTGCGATTCCGCCTTCGTGCGTCCAGCGCTTGTAGCGTCGGAACGGTGTGTTGGACACATTCGCCCACTGCGTGTCATAGCTCATGTAAGAGTCATCGCCGCCGGGCGTGATGTCCGGGCTGTTGCCTACTTTTACCTCCCTGCCATCGCGGGTCAGCGGGATAACGCGGGATGGGTCTGGTGAATTTGAGTCCTCATACAGGAACTCGGCACAGCCGCCGTTGTCGGACAGGAAGATGATCAGCGTGTCATTTAGCGCGCCGTTGTGTCGTAGCGCGTCCACGATGCGACCAATGCCGTAATCCATGCGCTCAACCTGCGCGGCATAGACTGCCATGCGGAGCGATTCCCACTCCTTGTGTTCGACATCCGACCACGCGGCCACGGTCTCATCCCGCGGG
This sequence comes from Dehalococcoidia bacterium, assembly GCA_965200145.1. GTDB lineage: Bacteria > Chloroflexota > Dehalococcoidia > Lucifugimonadales > Lucifugimonadaceae > CBDATG01. The sequence goes on along the minus strand of CBDATG010000002.1, from coordinate 1,426,537 downwards.
GACATCGTCCACTGCGAGTCGATGATCCCCATCTCCCTCATGCGCTCGAACCGCTCGGCACGTTGCACATCCCAACCGTCGTCATAGCGTCCGCGGCAGTTCGCTATGTCCCGTTCAAGCGCCTGCAACGGCCAGTGTGGCGACGTGTATGCGACATGCAGGAAGAGAGGACGATCGTCATTTGAGATGTCGTTGATCATGCGCCCAGCATGGTCGCTGATCATGTTGGTCAAGTAGTCGCTGCCAGATGCGTCTACGGTTTCGCCGTCTATGTGAAACTTGGTGTGATTGAAGTAGCCGTTGCCGCCTTCGAACCAGAAGACCTGCTCAAACCCACGTTGGAACTGCGGCAAGCCCTCATCAGAGCGTGCAGGGTCGCCGCCGGCGTGCCACTTACCGGATATGCCGGTCCTGTAACCCGCATCTCCTAGCACCTCTGCGAGCGTGGCGCAGTTGTCGTTGAGGTAACCCTGATAGGCAGGAGCGTTCTCAATCGGCGATACCATGTGCCCGACTCCAGTCTGGTGCGGATTGAGTCCCGTCAGGAGCGAAGCGCGGGATGGACAGCACCGGGCAGTGTTGTACATCTGCGTGAACCTGATGCCAGAACCCGCAAGCGCATCGATGTTCGGGGTGTCGATCTCGCCGCCATAGCACCCGATGTCTGAATAACCCATGTCATCGGCGAGGATGAGGATGATGTTCGGCCGTTGTGTTGTCATGATGACTCCCTTTCTCAACTATGGATGCACGCACGCTAACGTTGTGCATCTTACAACCTCGTCGGTTGGCGCCCACCACCTGGCGCGGGTTTCACTCTGCCAGTTTGGCGGTGAGTAGTGACTCATATCGCGGTGCCAAGCCGCGTTTCAGGTGGCTCCTGAACAGAGTCAAGGTATCGACCTCAACGGCTGCACCCGGCCGGCGCTCAGCAGTCCAGGTGTCTCCGATCTCCTCCAGGACCCATCTGGGCATTCCCAGGCGCACTCGTGCCAATGTGATGTGCGGGAAGAAGCGGCGCGACTCATCAGGCATACGGAGTCTGGCGATGGCACCTTCCAGTTGCGATGCCAATACCGCCAGCCGCTGGGTGTCGCCGTCGAGCCCGGCCCACAACACTCGCGGCGTGCGCGGTCCAGGGAAGCATCCGTTGGCACCTAGTCGCAGGCTGATGCTCCGTGAGCGTTCTGCCACCGCCGATATCTCGGATTTCAGGTCCCCGACGAGTGCCGGCGCAACATTGCCGATGAACTTCAGCGTGAGATGTAGCGACTGCCTGTTTGAGCACCGCACATCTCCGCTGCGGGTCCAGCGGCGGAGCGCGTGCTGTCGGCGCAACAGCTCGTCCTGAGCTGTCCCGCTAAGCTCTACCGCTATGAACAGGCGCCACGCCGCGGGTATTACCTCCAACGCCATTCAGCAACCCTTCACGCCCGATTCCGATACGGTCGAATCTCGAAACTGCCAACAGTTCCGTCTAGCGGTTGCAACACTGATCCCGCCGGGGGCTTTGGATAGAAGTTCGTGGCTTTCGGCGGAAGTCTGTCGCCGCGGCTTACGATCTCAACAAACTCCTGCATCGGAACAGAACGCATCACGAACGCGCCATCTGCGTCGGATGATGCCAAACTGGCATCGACACGCGCAGGATCGTGTTGATACTCGGTCCGCATCTCAACCATCTCTCGCGCCTTCGCATCTGCATCGTCTGCACTCGTGCCAGGCGATATCGGCGGACGCAACGCCGGCTCTAACACATACCGATGCAACACCGTGTAGTCCGACAGGTCCAGCGCCGACACCAGACCAGGATTCGCAGTCCCGGGGCCTTCCGATGCATCCTGTCGGAATGAGATTATGTGATCCTCCAGCCCGCGTCGGTCAATCTGTGCCACTAGGAATCTGCCATCGGTGAAACCGCACATCCCGAACGCAGCGCCGTCGCACTCCAACGCGGCGATCGCGTCGGCAAACTCGGATACGCTGCCATCACTGTCCCACTCCGTAACATCGAACATCGACTCGACAGTTCGCAACATATCGCGATGTTGCGCATCCGTCGTGCCGCGCAACACGCGGTGGAACGGACGGGTGATGAGGCCAGGTTCGTCGATCGATACGAGGTGCATCATGCGGTAGTTGATCGCGCTGTCGGGTTCGATCTCGCCGTTGACGCGCGCCGCGCTGCGGAACCTCATCGCCGCTTCGTAGCGATGGTGGCCATCGGCGATGAAGAGCGGGATACCGCGCATCAGCTCGATCAGCACCTGGTGCGTACCCGGGTCCGTCAGCTGCCAGAGCCGGAGCGTGTGCCCGCCCGCCATCGTGGCGACCTCCGACGGCGGACCGCCCGCAACTGCGCGGATAACACCGCCGACCGAGTGCCGGATGTCATCCTGATACACGACCAGCAACGGGCTGATGGCATGCCGTGTAGCCTCCATCATCTGCACCCGATCTTGAACCCACTCGTCCCGAACGTTCTCGTGCGGGAAGATGATGCCCCGATCGAACTCCTCAAGGCGCACCGCAACGATGAATCCACGCCGCAACTGCTTGACCTGGTTGTAGACGAACTCCTCCTCTGCGACATACATCGAAGGCTCAGCATCGGTCATGAAGACATCCTGCTCCATCCAGCTCCGCTTGATCCGCGCAACCTGCTCATAGCGTGTGCCATCTCGTTCATTGCCCGATACCAGTTCGAGCCGTACGATGTTGTGCGGCGAGCGGTGCAACAGCTCTGCTTGCTCCTCGGGCGTGATCGTGTCGAACGGCGGCGAGAGGTAATCTCCCAGGTCGCGACCTTGCGCCGCCGCGTTGTACCTCAAACCTCGAAACGGGCGTATCTCTGCCATCTCTCAGACTTCCAAACAGATATCACAATATAAAGAAACCGATGGCGCAACGCACCATCCATCTATTCATTTAACAGTAACCGCGAACCATGATGTCTGAGACGAGAGCCCAAACACTGCGAGACAAACTCAATGCAGCAGCGCATGACTACTACGTACGCAGCGCGCCAACATTGACCGATGCTGAGTATGACGCACTATGGCGGGAACTTCGAGAGTTAGAGGCTCGACATCCCGAGCTACAGACTCCTGACTCCCCGACGCTGAGAGTAGGTGCGCCGCCGGATACCGCTTTCGGGACGGTGGAGCATACTCTGCCGATGCTCAGCCTCAGCAACGTCTTTGATGCCGATTCCCTGCGGGCGTGGCACCAACGCGCGCTCGACTACTTGGAGATCGATTCTGCGCCGATGGTGTGCGAACTGAAGATCGACGGGCTGGCGATAGCGGTCGTCTACGAGGATGGCGTGTTGGTGCAGGCTGCAACTCGCGGCGATGGCAACACCGGCGAGAACGTCACAAACAACGTCAGGACGATCCGCACCGTGCCGTTGCGTCTGCGCGGCGACAACGTACCGCGCAGGATTGAGTTGCGCGGTGAGGTGTTCTACCCCACCTCAGAGTTTGATCGCATCAACCGTGAGCGCAGGGAAGAAAACGCAAAGCGACAGGCTGTTAGAGAAGTCAGGGAGCCGCTGAATGAGACATCGAAGCGGTTGAACGCCAAGTCGAAAGAGCTCAACGCGTTGCGGCGCACACTGCAATCCGCCGAGTCGGAGCTGGCAATAGGTGAGCGAAGGCTCGCGCACCGCCGCGCATTGACCGCGCACCTGCAAACATACAACCAGCACGCTCCAAAGCAGGTCGTACTGCCACAGGAAGATGATGGGCGCGCATTCCCGCAACTGCCGATGTTGCGAACACAGGTGGATTTGCAGATCTATGTGAACCCACGGAATTCAGCATCCGGCTCGCTGAGGCAACTCGATTCATCGGAGACCGCCAAGCGACCCCTAGACATGTACTTCTACGCGGTGGGCTGGTTTGAAGGCGGCGAGTTGCCGCAATCCCACCAAGAACGCCTGCAACTGATGCGTCAGTGGGGATGCAAGACGAACGAATGGACGAACCTATGCGCCGATCCCGATGCCGCGTTGGTTGCAATTCAAGACGCGCAGGGCGTCAGGGAAGAGATCGATTTCGGAATAGACGGCATCGTCATCAAGATCGACGACATTGGCCTGCAAGATCGGCTCGGTGCTGTCGGGCGCGATCCGAGATGGGCAACCGCCTACAAGTTCCCGGCAGAGCAGGCGGTAACCAAGCTGTTGCAGATACAAACTGATGTCGGGCGCACGGGTGCAATCACTCCTTACGCAGTGCTGGAGCCAGTCGTAGTGGGCGGTGTCACCGTAGCGCGCGCGACACTGCACAACGAAGACGATATCCGACGCAAGGATATCCGACCGGGCGACGATGTAGTAGTGCAACGCGCCGGCGATGTGATACCGCAGGTCGTGGGACCCGCCGACAGCAACGTGCGCGCTGCCGGGTCTGCACCGTACGCAATCCCTGATACATGCCCGACATGCGCCGCCGAGGTAGTGCGGTCCGAAGAGGATGCAGTTGTGCGCTGCGTCAACTCGGGTTGCCCCGCACAGTTCGAGAGACTGCTGGAACACTTCGCATCGCGCAACGCAATGGACATCGAGGGGTTAGGCGAGGTCATGTCCCAAGTGTTTGCCCGCAACGGTGTCGTCAACAGCTTCGCAGACATCTACCAATTGGTTGACGACAGCACGGGATTGTTGGCAATTGAGAGATTGACGACCGTTGACACCGCCGGCGAGCGGACGCTGAACAAGACGGCAACGAACCTGTTGGACGGCATAAGCAAGTCCAAGACACAGCCGTTGGCGCGCCTGATCTTCGGCATCGGCATCCCCGGCGTAGGTAACGAGATCGCGTCCACATTGGCGCGGTGCTTCCGCACGATGCAGGGGATGATCGACGCAGACAAAGACGTCCTCTTAGCCATCGACGGCGTAGGTGACGTGCTAGCCGAGTCGATCCTCAACTGGTGCACGAACGAGTCGAACATTGCGCTGATCAACCAACTCGGCAAGCTAGGCGTCAACATGCAGGACGACTCGCCCGAGATGCCGGCTGACCATCCCATCAAGGGTCTGACGTTCGTGATTACCGGCACGCTGGAATCTTACTCGCGCACCGAGGCATCGAACGCCGTAAAAGCATTGGGTGGGAAGGCATCAAGCAGCGTCTCAAAGAAGACAGATTATGTTGTAGCAGGCGCGAACGCCGGAAGCAAACTCGCAACTGCAAACAGACTCGGAGTACCCGTTCTGGACGAAGCGGCGTTCAAGCGAGCGTTGGAAGGCCAGATGCCAGCGCCACAACCAGGGTTGCAACAAACGCTATGACTGCCTTCCGACGCGCGTCTCAGTCGGCGGACCCGGATGCGCGGACTGCGCCAGTTGACCGAGAGCAAGGCGAGATGCCAACGCCACAGCCAGCAGGGTTGCAACAGACGCTATGACTGCCTTCCGACGCGCGTCTAGGTCGGCGGACCCAGACGCGCAGACTGTGCCAGTTGACCGAGAGCGATGCGAGATGCCAGCGCCACAGCCGGGGTTGCAACAGACGCTATGACTGCCTTCCGACGCGCGTCTCGGTCGGCGGACCCGGATGCGCACTCTGTGCAAGTTGACCGAGCGCGAGGCTGGGTAGTCCTCGCCATCGGCAACCCGGGCCCGCAATATGCAGACTCGCGCCACAACGCAGGCTGGTGGGTAGCCGAGACACTGCTGAAACAGCACAGGGCGCGACTCACTGATGGCGGTATATGCCGCCAAGCATTGATACGCATAGCATGCCACGATGTCATAGTCGCACTGCCGAAGACGTACGTCAACCGCAGCGGTGCGGCGGCACGCGTGTTACTCCAACATCACGGCATCGAACCGAGCCGCCTGCTAGTCGCCTGCGATGACATCAACCTGCCAGTAGGCACAATCCGTGTGCGTAAGAAGGGCGGTGCAGGCGGCCACAACGGACTAGCATCAACCATCAGCGAAATCGGCACCGACCAATTCCCACGCATAAGAATAGGCGTAGGCAAGCAGAACCCTGGCTCCAGCCAAGTAGACCACGTGCTAGGCACGCCGTCGCCAGACGAACTGACAGACCTCAAACTAGCAGTCCAACGCGCCGCCGAAGCCACCACCACAGCCATAACAGACGGCATAGAAGCAGCCATGAACAGGTTCAACTAACAGGGATACGCAGGATTATCCTGCCTATCCCTGTTAGTTCGCGGCGGGGGGTCGGTAGGTTGCGGAGTTGTTGCTGAGATTCACTTCGTAGAACTTTTGCAGGCCGATAGCTGTTGCGTGGCGCTGATTACTGAGTCTCTGCATTTCGAGAATGTGTTCCCTCTCGGCCTGCCGTTCCTTCTGCATCTGCCTTGCTTGGCACAGCCTCCAGACGAGCATCACTACTGTTGGCACGAGTCCAGTGACGAAACCGATCAGCGTTCCGATGACTGCATCCTGCTCAATCACCCGAGTAACCGCTCTTTCTTTCGATGTCCATTTCGAGCCTGGCGACGTAGGCGTGCAACCATGCACTGAGCTCATCGGTCGTGCGGAATGGCCGTTCGATGACTAGCTTGAGGTGTCTGACGCCCTTGACATTGGTGGGGGACACATCGGCCTTGAACTTGGAGTACTCGTCGCTGATGTCTTCGTAGGTGAGGTCTGGATACGTGTCGGTTGCTTGGGCCATTGGCATCCTCCGTTCGCCGGTGTGTTTTTCATACTAACAGGGATAAGCAGGATGATTCAGGGGACGATCCCCACCCTATCCTGCCCTATCCTGTGCATCCGTGTTAGTTCGCGCTTCCTGTATGCCTTCAGCCGCTCGCGCCACTCGGGTACCTCCATCGGGCATGGGTCCTCGTCGCAGCACGTCGAGTTCTCCAGCGTGATGTCCTCCCAGCCCTCAGGCTTGCAGAAAGGCTTGTCCAGCCGCTCGCGCCTGATGCCCAGCTCGGACTCCAGAGCCTCCAGAGTCCCCGGGTCCAGTTCGCGCCGGCGGGTCATGAACTCCAGGAACGGCTCCATCCCGCCGAACACCGGCACCAGCTCGTCCAGGGTGGTCTGCTCCTCGTCCAACATGTACTCCAAGTGGTCCGCGCCATCCGACGTCAGCTTCCAGAACTCGAAATGCTCCTGCTCGTAGGCCTGCACCGCCTTTGCCAAAGCGCGCAGCTCCTCCACCTCAGCATCGTTGGCGCAGTTGTTCATCATCGCGCTCACGCGATCCAAAGCACGCTTGTGCTCAGCCTTGGTGGTGATCTTCGGCGTTAACGGCATGGTTTCAAAACCCCCTCGAGACGAATTTCATGTAATCGTCGTGTCTACCTACAAATAGTACTTGCAGCGTGCCGGACCCGTAGTCTACCTCAGCGATTATCCGGTACTGGTTACCTTTGATGTTGAAAATCAACCTCCGGTTGCCGATGCGACGCACACCAGAAGCCTCGCGCTCCGCGTCATGCGGCGTAGACCACCGCGCATTGGTGACCTGGTACTTCCAGCCTTCCAGTCGCTGTGCAACATCACGATGACGACGCGCAAACCGATCGACAACCTCTACGTTAACGATATCCACTCCATCAACGCTAACACAAGACTAACACGGATAGGCAGGATGCGCAGGATGATTCAGGGGACGATCCCCGCCCTATCCTGGCCTATCCTGTGCATCCCTGTTAGTTCGCGCTTCCTGTATGCCTTCAGCCGCTCGCGCCACTCGGGTACGTCCATCGGGCATGGGTCCTCGTCGCAGCACGTCGAGTTCTCCAGCGTGATGTCCTCCCAGCCCTCAGGCTTGCAGAACGGTAGATCGATCCACTCCCGCTTCGTGTGGAAGTTCGCAACTATCGCATCTATCGTCGCAGGGCTGAGATTGCGCTGGCGCGTCATGAACGCAACGAACTGCTCCATGCCGCCGAAAACCGGTAGCAGCTCATCGAGCGTCGCTATATCGTGGTCCAGCATGTACGCGATCTCCAGCACACCGTCACCTGCGTCATCAATCTGCTCGAAACGCGACTGGGCGTAGCTGTCCACCGCCGCGGCAAGTGCCTTCAGCTCCGCCAACTCAGACTCGTCCGCCCAGTTGTTCATCAACTCGCCAACTCGTGCCTGAGCGCGCTTGTAAGCCGCATCGTCCGTGATCGGTTCAACGTCGGTCATGTTCAAACCTCCTGCGCGTTGATATCGTCGTACTGCCCATGCGTGCTAACGAAGCGCACTTCCACGGTCCCCGCAACGTAATCCACCTTCGCCACAAGCCGATAACGGTTGCCCATGATCTTGAAACGAAGACGGTTGCGCCCTAGGTTGATACCTCCTGACACAAGCCGGAGGGCATCATGCGGCGTGCGCCAATCCGTGCTACGCACACGCCTCTTCCAACGCAGGACAGCGTCGGTTGCTTCACGGTGACGCCTCATGAACTCCTCGAGAACCTCTGGATTGTTTATACGCACACCTACAACGCTAACACAAGACTAACAGGGATGCACAGGATACAGCAGGATTATCCCCCCTTATCCTGCCCCTATCTTGCTTATCCTGTGAATTCGCGTCGTTCACCGGCCAAGACCCCCGTAGGGGCGGTTCGTGAACCGCCCACGACCCGTCCATCTCAACGCCTCAGAGATGCAACGATCACAGACGACGTCAACACGGATACGCAGGATATTGCAGGATAGCAAACCCCCTTATCCTGGCCTATCCTGTGCATCCCTGTGAATTCCTGGCCGCGCGCGGTCGTGGGCGGTTCACGAACCGCCCCTACGGGTGGTTAACAGGGATTGGCAGGATAGGCCAGGATAACAAGGGCGTAACAGGGATAGGCAGGATATTGCAGGATGTTGCGGGATTGTTCTTGCTTATCTTGTGGATCCTTGTTATATAATGCGTGCGCAGCGTCGGATTGACGTGTCTTACTGCTTGTGGAAATAGCCAGGATGGAACGCTTTGCGCTTGATCATGACATCCCCGTGCCCCCCCCAGTTTTTCGTAGACTAGTACTAATCTGTGCGGCGGCCTTGCTTGTTGGCGTCTTCTTTTTGGGAGACGTGTCGCCTTCGCGCGCGCAGACTGCGCCGTTGGTCGACTACGACTTGGACAACGATGGGCTCATTGAAGTCCGCACTCGGAATCAGCTGCAGGCGATCCACTACGACCTGAACGGCGACGGCACGCCGGAGAATCGCGGCAGTTTTAAGGGAATTTCCGCCAATTGGGTAACATCGTTCCCTAACGCGATGCCTGGCGCTGGGTGTCCGCCGCGCGACCACGACAACGATCCTGCTACCGATGATGTGGCATCCTGCATCGGCTACGAGCTGATCGCCGACATCGATGCCAGCGGCGTATGGAATCCGATTGGCAAGACGGGAGCGAATGCGAATTGGGAGGGTTTCAACACCCGGCTGGTCGGCAACGGCTTCCGCGTCTACAACGGACCGAACGTTCGGAGGCAATTCTTTACTGCCCAGAGTCGCGCTGCGTTCATCGCCATCATCGAGCCGCAGGCTTCGGTGGAAGGGCTGGGGATCCACGGCGCGAGGGTGGACCTGGAAGACGGTCACAACGCGGCGATGACCGTACTGTTGCGAGGCAAAATCATCGGCAGCTACTTGCAGGACGGCATTGTAGGCCGAAATTCAAACGCCGCATTCGCCGTATCGGTCCAGACGGGGGCCACCTACGCTGGGCTCATCGCCCACTCGTACGTCAATGGTTGGGACACCGACCTCTCAGGCTCTGTCGGGGGTAACACAGTCGGTGGTCTGGTATCGAATTTCCAGGCGCAGAACGGCGACAACCAGGCGCGTTGCGTCAACAGCTACTTCTCTGGCGACATCGATGCCCTCCACACCCTTAATGGTGGTAAGGACAAGGGCCTGATCGCCCACTCCGTTGGGAGCGGCACGCAGCTTGAGAACTGCTACGGCGACAACAGCAGAGACAACAACACCCAGCGGGCGTGGCAGTCTGCCAGCGGCACCGAGAACGCGCTGTACACCAGATCCGCCGCACAGCTCAAGGCGCCGACCGGATACTCAGGACCGTTCGAACATTGGGACGACTACGATGCCAACGGCAACCGACTAGGTGAAGTCGGACCGCGCACTGACTTCTGGGAATTCGGCGATGAGACCCAGTATCCAACCTTGAAGGCTTGGGGACACGACCGAACACTCCCGCCGGACAGGAGCCTCTCCGGTGCCGCTACCGTCAACCTATGCACCCGCAACCTCGCCGTTGCAAACGAGATCATCCGCCACCTCAAGGACAACGTGAGACGCACCGGAGTCGCTACGACACCCGCCGCGGTGATGGCGCTCTCGCCGTGCCAATCTTCCACCGACACGCAAGAGGTCAGCATCACAAACTTAACAGACCTGGTCGTCACCAGCGCGGCGCATCCCTTCAACCTGCGACCTGACAGGACATTCCCCGAATCGCCAAAGCTGACAACACTTGACCACAACGACTTCGCGTACCTCCCGAACGCCGCGCACTTCGACCTGTCGGGCAATGCGCTCGAGTCGCTTCCGCCGCGCCTGTTCCACGGTATACCGCTGCGCTGGCTTGACCTGAGCCAGAATGAGCTCACCTCGCTGCCGCCAGACCTCTTCGAAGGTGTCGCCGCGGTCACTGAGACGACTGGCAACTCGCTGCAACTCGCAGGCAACAGCCTGACCGATACCGGCCTGTCAGGACGCGTCTTCGACCCTCTGTCGCACCTGAACGGCTTGGACCTGTCCGACAACGCCTTGACACGCATCAACATTCGCTGGTTTGAGCGGCTCAACAACCTCGGACGCGTCGGCTCCGAGTTCACGCCCGGGCTCGGGCTGCACCTCGCCGGCAACACCGTCACTGAGCATCACTACACCGCAAAGATACTCACGGGCATCAGAGACAACATTGTCCCGTACACCGGTTCAACGGCGGATGCGACACTGCGCCAGGCGATACTGACCGCCATGGATGCCGCGAACTCCAGCATCGCGAACGTAGACATTGGTGTTAATCGCACGTCTTTCTACGCCACCACGCTTGCCGGTTCTGCCGCCGCAACGGCTGAGACGGGCTACCAGCCGGGGACTGTCACATCCTGCGCCGGGACTACAGGCCCGGACCGCTATGACTACGTTGGCGGCGGTACTCCGGACTGCTACTTGCAGGCGCACTGGTCGCCGCCGCACAAGTCAGCCGACACCGCCGCGTCGGCTCCCGGCATCAGCACAAGCGGGTCACGCGGCACTGTTAGGGCAGATTGGACGCACACCGCCAGCGCGTCATTCGTATCGTACCAGCTGCGATCCCGGCCAACAGCGTCCGATGCCTGGACGCCGTGGCTGATAGCACCGATCACGCTAGCCAGCGGCGCCAAGTCGGTAACCGCCGCCGCACCCGAATCGGGAGTCGGATACACAGTGCAGCTGCGAGTCATCACGACGACTGGCCCGCCGAGTGCGCCCATAGATGGCACTGCCACGACGACGCCTGCCAACTGGCTCTCAGGTTTCACCGCCGTGACCAGCACCACCGCGGCCGGATTCATCACACTCAACTGGACCGCCGTGAGACTGTCTGACCTGCCGTCGGGGCACTCTGTCGCCGAGTACTTCTACCGCTACAAACTGTCGTCCGCAACTGTCTACGGTGCCTGGCGGTCTGCCGGCGCGGGGACCAGACATACCATCGCCGGCACAGAGCTCACTGCCGGCGCTACATACAACGTGCAGCTCGTTGGCGGCATCGATGACACCGATGCCGACGCGGGTGCCGACTACTTCACAAACAGGGCAGCCGCGACCGCCGCTGCGTATACCGTACCGTCATCGCTGTCCGCCAGCAGTGGCACTGATCCGGGAACGATCAGCCTGACCTGGATGCGCCAGATGGCGTTTACACACGCTCAGACGAGGTTCCAGGTGCGTCGCAAGCCGAGGGGCGCGGCATGGGCAGGTGCAGAGTGGATAGACGTGCCAGATAGCACCGGCACCGGCGGCGATTCTGACACCGATGCGCACAACGAGACGGGCTACATGCTTACCGGGCTGCGCGGCGGCGTGGAGTACGACATACAAGTGCGTCTGCTCCCGAACGACACTGACGGTCCGCTATCCCCCGCGGGTACCACCGGTACTGCGACGGCAGTGCCGGCTCCGACGACGTTCACCGCAACTGCCGGCACTGCCGGCGCGCTCACGCTGTCATGGGCAACGCAGACGGCAACGTCAGATGGCCAGGCGGGATACGAACTCCGCTACAGATACACCGGCGGCGCTTGGACGCAATGGGCAGATATCGCCGGCAGCACGCACTCCGACACTGGACACACACTCACGGGGTTGCTGAACAACCGCAGTGTCGAGGTGGCACTGCGCTTCCGTTGGAACAATGCTGTCAGGACATCCGCAGCCGTAACCGCCACTGGTACGACGGGCGCAGTGGCAGCGCCTGCCATTACGGCGACCGCCGCACAAGGCGCCGTGACGCTGTCCTGGATGCAGCAGACTGCAACGACCAACACGGAAGCCAAGTATCAGCTGCGCTACAAGAAAGCGGCCGAGAGCTACCCGGCGACTGGCAGCTTGGGCTGGGCAGACATACCCAACTCTTCGCACTCCACAAACGGGTACAGCGTCACAGACCTAGAATCCGGCTCCTACAACTTCGAGGTGCGCTTCTTCTGGAGTGAAGCCATCGGCGCAGGAGCTGCAGGCATGGCGACGCAGTCGAAGACGGGCATCGCGGCGCCGGCCGGCTTGAATGCAACCGCCGCAACCGGTCCAGGACGAATCACCCTGTCCTGGACCTTGCAGTCGGCAGTGACTGTGAGCGGGACACACTACGAGTACCGACACCGCGTGTCTGGCACCAGCTGGCCAGAGAACGGTGGTTGGGCAGACATACCAGGCTCAGGATCAGGCACCACCGGCTACACCTTCAGCTCACGCAACAACTCAACTATCGAAGTCGAATTGCGATTGGTCGGCGTGGGACCGGGTGCCGCCGCGTCAGCGTCAGTGACCACTAACGCCGTAGCTAGACCAACCTCGCTAACCGCAACCGCCGGCGCCGCATCCATCGCACTCAGCTGGCCCGCGCAGTCGGCAACGACCGGCTCCAGTGCGAAGTACCAGGTGCGATACAAGAAGGCCAGCGAGAGTTGGCCCACCACTGGCAGCTTGGGCTGGGCTGATATACCTAGCTCTGGCCACGCTTCTACCTCGCACACGTTGGTCGGACTGGAAGCAGTGGCGTACAACGTAGAGGTGCGATTCCTCTGGAGTCCGGCAGTAGGCACCTCCGCCGCCAGGTCTGCCACCGCAACACCGACCGCATTCCCAACCCTGACAAGTGTCACAGCGGAGACGGGCGACCTCCCGTATGGGATCGACGTCTCCTGGGACGCGCAGTCGGTGGTTACGACGGGCGGGTTCCAGGTGCGTAGGACGAACTGGCCGAAGACCGGCTGGGGCGCCTGGACGGACGTCCCGGACGGCAACGACGCGGACATGCACACATACGACGAGACCGAATTCACCATCAACGCGGAACGGACCAATTGGAGCACTGACGTCGAAGTGCGATACGTAATCGGCACCAACGTCGGCCCTGCGACCAGAGTGTCCAATGTGATCTCGGGATTTTTGCCGAAAGGATATACAGCCAGACCCGGCACAACACCCGGCACCATCATTGTCTCATGGACCCGGCAAGACTGTGGGGCGACCGCGGGTCATTTCATACGTAGTCACAGGGCCGTCGGCGACCCCTGGCCTACTGGTTCCGGCCGCTGGTCCGGTGCTATCCCACCCATTCCGCCAAACACGGGCAACCATAACGCGACGGGCTACACACTGACTGGGCTGACGCCGGGCAGGGAGTACGAGATGCGGATCACTGGAAACGTGTGCGACGGGTGGTACTTCGAACACGCGCAACCTACCGCAAAGGCGCGCGCCGCCCCGGTGCCCGCACCTCAGAACCTGATGGCATCCACCACACCTAGCGAACCAGCTGCCGTCGCGCTCAGCTGGGATGTGCAGACCGACGCGCAGGGTGCGCAAGCCAGGTACCAGGTGCGCCACAAGAAGACGGCAGACAGTTGGCCTGCCACCGGCGAGTTCGGATGGGCAGACATACCCAGCTCAACACACGCAACTACCTCGCACACCGTCAGAGCACTCGATCCGGTCTCCTACGACTTCGAGGTGCGCTTCGTCTGGGACAACACATTCGGCTGGTCTGCCGCCACCTCGGTTACCGCAACGCCGGCGGCCGGCATCGCCGCACCGGCGAACCTGGCTGCCACTCCCAGCGCAGTACCGGGCTCCGTCGACCTCACTTGGGACCAGCAGACTGCACGCACTACCCCCACGACGAAGTTCCAAGTGCGCTACAAGGCGACCGACGAAACCGCATGGGGCACATGGGCAGACATCCCGGACAGCACTGATTCCGGCACAGACACGCACGACGAGACGGGCTACACGGTGACCGGCCTGGGTTCTCCCCGACGTTTCTACGACTTCGAGGTGCGTCTGGAAGTGGGCGACAACCCCGGCTCATTCTCAAGGGTGAACCGCATCCGCGCCGGCTACCAACCGCGCGGGCTCACCGCGCGCACCGGGAGCGCGCCCGGCACGATAGACGTCTCCTGGGACTTGCAGACTGCCAACCAGGCCGCGGCAGCAGAGTTCGCCACGCGTAACAAGTTCGCGCCCCAGAACTGGCCCGCAGGCGGAAGCGGATGGATCAACATCGGTGACCAGGCAGATGCCGACTCGGACTCGCACAACGAGGTAGGCTACCAGTACACCGGACTGCAACCCGGCGTGCTGTACGACATCGTCGTCAGCTTTACCCCCGACGGCACTAACTACACGCATATCCCGTCCCTGGAGGTGGTGCGGGCCCGCGCTGGAATCGTGCCGGCACCAACGAACTTCCGTGCAACCACGTCATCCACCGTCGCAGGCGCGATAGACCTCACCTGGGACCAACAGTCCGCATCCACCAATGCGGCTTCAAAGCATCAGTACCGCACAAAGCTCACAAGCGAATCCTGGCCAACGACCGGCGACGAGGGATGGACAGACATCGGCGACGGCGCAGACACGAACTCGCACACGTACGATGAGTCCAGTGCCACCGTCCCGGCTGCTAACGGCGCCGAGAACGATGTGCAGCTGCGCTTTTTCTGGACCACAGCACTCGGCGCATCGGCAGAGGTGCGCGCCATGGCAACGGCTTCCACCGTGCCGGCGCCGACCGGCCTGCGTGCCACGGCGGACTACAACGCCGTCCAGCTCAACTGGGATGCCCAGTCAGGCACCACGAACAGCGAGGCGAAGTACCAGGTGCGATTCAAGAAGTCCGCCGACAGCTATCCTGCTGCCAGCCCGTTCGGTTGGGCAGATATCCCCAGCTCGACGCACGCCACAAACACGTACACCGTCACCGGCCTGGAAGGCGGCTCCGCTTACGACTTCGAGCTGCGGTTCCACTGGTCGGACGCGAGCGGCGCGTCGGCATCATCCGGGTCGGTGTCCGCAACACCGTTGGCAGTGCCGACAGCGGCTGATGCCACCGCCACGACGAGCGTCACGTTGCAGCAGATCGACGTGGCTTGGACTGCACAGACATCGGTGACAGCCGCCACCGCCAAGTACCAGGTCCGGTGGAGGCTCACAGGCGCCGCGGCGTGGGGCACCTGGACGGATGTGCCAGACAGCAGCGCCGACGCCGACTCGCACGCATACAACGAGAGCTCATACACCATCGGCTCACTTACCTCTTACCGTCAATACGACGTTGAAGTGCGCTTCGTCGTCGGCACAGCCACGGGTACTGCTACGAGGGTGTCCGAAGTGCGCGCGGGATACCATCCGCAAGGTATGACCGCCGTCCCAGGCGCCGCACCGGGAACCATCGACGTCTCATGGACGCAGCAGACGGTGTACACCGAGACGTGGCGCCGATTCCACATCAGCTACAAGCTCTCATCCGCCAACGCTTGGGTGGCCTGGATCAACATCGCCGACGAGACCGCGGACTCGCACCAACTCACCGGGCTCAACGCCGGCGAGCTGTACGACGTCAGGATGATGTTCAACACCACCGGTGAACACAACTGGCCAGACACGAACTACATCCCGACGCAGACTGGCATCCGCGCCGGAATCGTGCAGGCACCGGTCAACTTCACCGCCGCTACATCCACCGATGCCGTCAACGCGGTCACGCTGTCGTGGGACGAGCAGACGGCGTCGACGCTCGCCGCGTCCAAGTTCCAGTACCGCTACAAGCTCACGTCCACCGCGGCGTGGTCAACCGAGACCTGGAACCCCGTCGATGACGGCGGAACAAGCGTCGGCGACAGCGACGCGAACCACTACAACGAGACCGGCATCACTGTGACCGGCTTGACAGCCAACACGTCTTACGACTTCCAGCTGCGATTCCTCTGGAACTCAACGTTCGGCAACTCGATGTCCGTGGGCCGCACTGCCACTTCGTCTGCCATCCCGGCCCCGCCGAACTTCACGGCGTCGTCCGGCACAACCGCCGGAACCGTGGACCTGTCATGGGACCTCGTTACAGATGCAACGAAGTACCAGTACCAGTACAAGCCAACGGGCCAGGCCCAATACCCGACCAGCGGGAGCGGTGTCTGGACCGACGTCCCGGACTCCGCCAGCGATGGCCTCGCCAACGAGTCGTCGCTGACGGTGACTGGTCTGTCTGTCGGCGCCAGCTTCGACTTCCAGGTCAGGGCGCACACCGCGTCCTCCAACGGTCCCGCCGCGGCGGAGCAGACGGCCACGGCGCAGACGCAGGCGCCGCCGACAGGGCTCACCGCCACCGCCGGCACAAACCCCGGCGAGATCACCATCTCATGGACCGCACCGTCTGCCACACCGGCAACGCACACCGGGTTCGAGTTCCGATACAAGCGCACTGCACAGGGCACATACCCGAGCTCATGGACGGACGTCCCTGACTCTGGATCCAACGGCCGCTCCGACGAGACCTCGTACACGATCTCCAGCCTCTGGGCCGGTGTCAGCTACGACATCCAGATACGCGCCGAATCGAACGACGGCCCGAGCACACCCGGCATGGGCACAACCGCCACGGCGACCGCGCAGGTCGTGGCGGCGCCGACGAGCTTCGGCGCGACGCGCGGCAGCGACCCCGGCGAGATAGACCTGACATGGAACGTGCTCGCATCGAGCGGCTTGCCGTCAACACCCGGTACACCGGCGGTAAGCGACGCGGTGGTGCGGTACGAGTACCGCACGAAGACCACAGCCAGCTCAAACTGGAGCAACTGGGCGCAGGTGCCGGACCAGGATGATCCGGCGGACGGCCAAGCCGATGAGACGGCCTACACGATCACCGGGCTGACTGCGTACACCGCCTACGATGTGGAGCTACGCGCTGCGATCCACGACAACGACGAGGGCACGGCGACGACGGCGGAGTACTACAGCAGCTCCGCGTCCGACACGAACACCCGCTCCGGGCTGGCAGTTCCGGACGACCCGCAGGCGACCGGCGGCACGAACCCGGGCGAGATATCGATCACCTGGGTGGCGCAGATGACCTTCGGCTCGACCTTCACGGATGCCAAGTACCAGATCCGCTACAAGCTTGCCACCGCGTCGTTCCCTGCTGCGAGCCCGTTCGGTTGGGCGGACATCTCCGGCAGCTCCCGCACCACCTTCACAACCACGCTCTCGGGACTGATGAACAGACAGCTGTACGACATAGAGCTGCGCTTCCTGCCCAGCAGCTCGCTGACATCCGCCGCGGCGAAGTTCCAGGGAACTCCCACAGCGGTGCCGACCCCGACGACTTTCAGGGCTGTAACGTCCTTGTCTGCCGCGGGCGCCGTGGACCTTTCATGGGACGCGCAGATGGACTCCACCGACAGCTCGTCGCAGCATCAGTACCGCATCAAGGCGGACGGCACTGCGTGGCCGAGCACCGCCACCATGGGCTGGACCGACATCGGCGACAGCGACGACACCAACTCGCACACCTACGACGAGGACGCCTTCACGGTGACCGGGCTGAGTGCCGGCACGCTGTATGATGTTGAGCTGCGCTTCTTCTGGACCACCGCCATCGGCGCATCCGCCGCGGCTACTGCGACCGCCACTGCGTCCGCGATACCCGCGCCGCCGAACTTCAGCGCGACATCGGGCTCTGTCACCGACACTGTGGATCTGTCGTGGGGCACTGTCTCCGGCATCACGAAGTTCCAGTACCGGTACAGGGAGGACACGTCAGGGAGCTCCTACACCGACTGGGCAGACATCCCGGACAGCGGCACCAACGGCCTGGCGGATGAGACGGCCTACACGGTGACGAGTCTGACCGGCGGCAGCACCTACAACTTCGAGCTGCGCGCACACACCGCCGCCAACACATTCGGTCCCGTCTCTACGGCCTCCGCGAGGGCCCAGCCGCAGTCGCCGCCGACTAGCTACACCGCGTCTACCGGCACCAACCCGGGCGAGATAGACCTCGCCTGGACGGTGCCCACCGGCGGCACGCACACGGGCTTCCAGTACCGACACAAGCGCACCGGACAGGCCGACAGCGCGTACATCCTGTGGCAGGACGTCCCGGACTCCGCCAGCGACGGCCGGTCCAACGAGACTTCGTACACGATAACCAGCCTCTGGGCCGGCGTGGGCTACACGGTGCAGATCCGTGCGCAGTCAGGCTCCGGCGCGAGCGAGCCGGGCGCCAGCACGACTGCCACTGCGACGGCGAAGGAGGTAGCCGCGCCGACCACGCTGAATACCACGATCGGCGATGGTCCGGGCGAGATAGACATCACTTGGACCGCGCTCGCAACCTCCGGACTGCCGACCGGCGACGCGGTGGTGCAGTACCAGTACCGCACCAAGCTGCCGTCAGCATCCTGGCCGACCACCGCACCTCTCGGCTGGAACAACATACCGGCGGCGAACACGACTTCGCACACGATCACCGGTCTGTCCGCCTACACTCTGTACGACATCCAGCTGCGCGGTGCGATAGACGACGGCAGCGACACGACCGGCGAGCCGCCGAAGGTTGCGAACTACCACAGCGAGGCAGTATCTGCAACTAACGCCCGCTCCGGCCTGGCACGGCCTGCGAACCTGCGCGCCGCAGGCGGCACGGCTCCGGGATCCCTATCGCTGACCTGGGACGCGCAGACGGCGATCACTACTGGTTTCTCGGCTGCGAAGTACCAGGTGCGCTCCAGGCTCGCCACGGCGACCAGCTGGCCGTCCGGCGGCGGCTGGACCGACATCGCCAGCAGCGGGCTCACCACCGCGTCGCACACGCTGACGGATCTCATGAACGGACGGCAGTACGACGTCGAGGTGCGCTTCGTGCCCTCCAGCTCGCTGATGTCCGCCGCCCGGTCCGTGCGGGGGACGACCACGGTCGTGACGGTCCCGGCCGGCTTCAGCGCATCAACATCGACGGACACTGCCGGCGCGATAAGGATCACATGGACGGCGCAGACTGCCACCAGCGGCAGCGAGGCCAAGTACCAGTACCGGCGCAAGGCGGTCGCCGACCAATGGCCAACAAGCGGAGACATGGGATGGACCGACATCGGCGACGGCTCGGATGCCGACTCCAACGCGTACAACGAGAACTCGCTGACCTTCACCGGCCTGACCGCCGGCGTGTCTTATCACGTCGAGCTGCGCTTCCACTGGTCCAACGCAGTCGGCGCATCCGCCGCCACGTCGACGCTGACCGCACGCGCGTCCAATGTGCCCATCCCGGGCAGCTTCACCGCCAGCAGCGGCTCCGATGTCGGCGAGATCGACCTGTCCTGGTCGGCGGTAACGAACGCGACATACGAGTTCCGCTACAAGCTGGCGGCAACCGCCAACTACCCGACGTCTGGCGCGGGCTACTGGGCGTCGGCGGGATCTGGCACGAGCTACACGATCACCGGGCTGACCGCCAGATCGAGCTACCACGTGCAGCTGCGCGCAGTCGTGTCGGGCAGCAGCAGCCAGCCCACTCCGACCAGGACGGCGCAGGCGCAGACGACACCCGGACCTGCGAACCTGACGTTCAGCCACGGTCCGAACCCGGGCGACATAAAGATCGACTGGGCCAGGCCCGCCCTGCCGGCGCCGGTTACGCACTACGAGTTCCGCTACAAGCTGGAGACCGCTGCGACGTACCCGTCGAGCGGCGCCGGGCATTGGGCAGAGGTGCCGGACAGCGGCGACACGGGCACGCTGCAGAGCGATGAGACGACCTACACGATCAGCGGGCTGCAGGCGGGCAAGAGCTACCACGTGCAGGTGCGCGTCTTCGCCAACCAGGCGATACAGTACAGCCTGCCGCAACTCGAAACGCAGACGGCAAGGCCGGTCCCACCGCCGACCAGCTTCACCGCGAGCGGCGGCACCAACCCGGGCGAGGTCAACCTCGGATGGACAGCACCCACAGGCGTAACCATCCTGCGCTACGAGCTGCGACACAGACTAGGGACGACCGGCGCATGGTCGTCCTGGACATCTGCTGGCACCGCGACGACTTACACCTACACGACGCTCCTCGCCGGCATGCCGCGCACATTCGAGGTGCGTGCGGTGATGCAGACCGTAGGCGCATCTGCGGCTGTGTCAACCACTGGCACACCGACACCTGTACCGACGCCGGCATCCTTCACCGCCACGACGGGAGTATTCCCAGGCGAGATCGACATCTCCTGGATGGCGGTCACCGGCGCGACCAGCTACGAGTACCGCTACAGGCTATCCTCGCTATCCGCCGACCCGTGGCCGGCGGCTGAGGGCTGGACCAGCGTAGCCGCGACGATGACGCCCAGCACGACGATCACGCTGCTCGACGAGGGTGCGGCATACACCGTCGAGGTGCGCGCCGCGATAACGAATGTAGGCAAGTCCACCATGGTGGCACGAGGCACGGCATCTGCACGCGGCGCGACGTTCATGGACCAGCGCGCCAACGTGCCGGCCAGACATGCCGCATACGACGTGGACGCTGCCGCCATACCGGGCCGCATCGCCATCGATCTGCCCGGCGGCACCGATCCGTTCATCTACAGACACCGCACTGTCAACCCTGGCCAGTGGTCTCGCTGGTTCAAGGTGACGCCGCAGGCGAGCCAGAATCAGTTCCTGATACCGGGACTGAGACCAGGCGTCGAGTACGAGATACAGGTCCGCGCCTACACAGGGATGGCGACCGGCTTCACGCTGCCGCTGACGAAAAAGGCGCAAGCGGCGCCGCTGGTGGCAGCCGAGGACTTCACGGCGGGAGAGTCGTCCGGCGTGATACTGCTGCAGTGGTCCAGCCCGGCGCTGTACACACCTGACTACTACGAATACCGCACAAAGCCGACCGGAACGCAGACATGGTCGGAATGGATCCGCGTCGACCACGAGGGAGACCGCGGCTCGACGCAGCGCAGGTGGGTGACAGGCCTGGAGTCAGGCATCTCACACGACTTCGAGCTCAGAATGCAGACCGGCGCAGGACCAAGCCCGGTAGCCAGCTCCGCCGGCAGCGC
Source organism: Dehalococcoidia bacterium (assembly GCA_965200145.1). Taxonomy (GTDB): domain Bacteria; phylum Chloroflexota; class Dehalococcoidia; order Lucifugimonadales; family Lucifugimonadaceae; genus CBDATG01. Next base: position 1,404,986 of record CBDATG010000002.1, on the reverse strand, counting down.
GAGGTTACGCATTGCAGAGGTGCACTCCATACGCCCGACAGTGCGCGAGGTAAGCGTACGCGCCGGCGACACCATCGCGCTCACCGTGGACATCTACGACGGGCAGGAGGTGCTGGACAACAGCATCCCGGGCAAGCCCGGCTCCAAGCTGGTGTTCCGCTGGGAGGACAAGCTCGCTGACGGCAGCACCGGCTCCGCCGGCGGCACATTCGCGACACCGAACAATGGGCGGCGCGTGACATACACGGCGCCCAGCTCGCCAGGCAGATACATCGTAACCGCAGAGGCGCAACCGGATGGCGTATGCACCAGCCACCACGAAGGCGCGGCAGAGATAACCGACGCAGAGCGCGAGCAGTGCACCGCAACGTTCACAATACGCGTCTCAGGCATCCCGGCAGTCCAGGCACCGCGACCCGATCCGGTAGACCCCACAGGCGCGATACCGACAAGCATGACGGACGACAAGGGCGGCACATACACAGTCTTCACGCCGACCAAGGGCGGGACATTCACCGGCGATGACATAACGGTAACCGCACCCGCAGGCGCGATCCCGGACCGCACGGTAGTAGGCATAGGCGCGGCCGTATCAGACATACCGACGCCTGACCCGGTCCCAGGCGCGACCATGTCCCTGGCAGGCAGCTACTACGACATAAACGCCGTAGCAGACACCGGCGAGCCGCCCATACCGTCCTACACGCTGAACGAGCCTGCCACGGCATGCCTCCCATTCCCACAGGAGTTCCGCGCAGACCTGACCAACGTAGTGGTAGTCCAGCGCAAGTCCACCGGCGACCTGAGCATCCTGAGCACCAAGATCCGCTCCAACGCCGGCGACCTGACCGTCTGCGGCACGCTGACCCAGCTCCCAGCCACCATAGCAGTAGCCCGCCTAGGCCTAGTCCCCGCCCCAACCCAGACAACCCCCACCACCCCAGCAGACACCCCAGACACCGGCGCAACAGCCCCAGGTTACACCCTCCTGCTCCTAACCCTCCTAACAGGCCTAGTAGTATTAACAGGGATAAGCAGGATCCGCAGGATTATCCTGTAGCATCCTGTATATCTCTGTTAATTCGATGGCCTTTAGCATCTCAATGATTGCCCTTGCTCTTGCTGGGAGCGCCTTCATCTCTGGTGCCGAGGCTGCATTGCTCTCGGCACGCATGTCGCGCATCGAAGACATGGCAGGACGCGGGGACAGACGCGCGCACATGGTCGTCTCGGTGCTTGAACGCTACGAGAATTTCTTTGCCACCATACTGCTGTTCGGCAACCTCTTCAACATCATCGTCGCAGTCGCCGCTAGCAACCTGCTCGTCGCAACTATCGCAGGCGGCGAGACTACCATCATCACCAACATCCTCGCTACTGCACTCGCTACGATACTCGTCTACATAGTCGGCGAACTGACGCCCAAGACGATCGGCGCGGCATACCCGGAGGGATGGTCTCTCGCCGTCGCGCACATCATCTCGGCACTCATCTGGATAGCACGACCGGTAGTGTTCATCTTCACTTCGGTGCCAGTCTTCCTAATGCGACGCTTCCGCATCTCGGACACGCAAACGCCAATCTACACCTCTGGCGAGCTGTCCTTGATCATCGACCACTCGCACGTTGACGATACGCACGGCGAGATGATCGATAACCTGCTCGAGTTCGGAGACAAAGACCTCGGATATCACGAAGTCAGGGTACACACCAGCGAAATCATCTGGCTCAACATCGATGACACGTTGCAGACCTTCTTGGAAAAGTACAAGGAGCACGAAGCGGCAGTCACGACCAAGCACGGACTGATGCCCGGATTCGTTGTGCAACGCGGTGAACGCCAGCCTTCAGGTTACTGGTACACCATCGACCAGATGGCAGGAGTGGTCTACACAAAGGATGTCGTGAAGATGGTCGCGAACCGTGGATTAGGCGCCAACCTACCGTTGGCGGATGTGCTGAGGACGCCGATAAAGCATGTGATGGAGGAGCCGCTCTACATGCCCGGTGCAAGACATCTCGACGATGTCATCAAGGAGATGATCCGCCGTGGACACGAGATGGTGGTCGCTGTTGATGCGAAGGGTCGTGTGAACGGCATCGTCACGCTGAAGGGAATATTTGAGCTGATGCGCGGCGATGAAGACGATCTGGCACTACGCCAATATGAGATCAAGCGAGACTCGAATACCCTCACCGTCCCGGGCGCGCTTTCGGTAGAGCGAACCCGTCGTGATACAGGGCTGGAGATACCGCTCGATCCGCGATATGAGACGATCGCCGGGTTCTTCATCGACAAGTTGCAACGCCCGCCGCAAGTCAACGACGAAGCGAAACACGGCGAGACGATGGAGATGAAGGTCGTGAAGATGGATGGCAACCGCATCCAACTGCTCAAGATAACGAGCATCGCTCCAGAGCAGGCTCGCAAAGCCCGGTGACGCACTGGCACCGCCTCCCAGCTCACCACTTAACTCTCAATCTCCTACATCCAGAACATCCGCCGCCAAACTGATAAGATGCTGAGCCGCCTGGAAAGTGGTCTGCGGCTATCGGGATACGAACCTGGGAAGCAGATCGTCGTCGCATGCTCTGGCGGTCCGGACTCGACTGCGCTAACGCTCGGCCTGTCGCAACTGCTGGCTCGCGACACTCCGATCGGCGCAGCGCACTTCAATCACAGGGCGCGAGGCCCGGAGTCAGATGCGGATGAGCACTTCGTGCGGGAGTTGTGCGCCCAGCTCGGTATACCGCTACAAGTAGAGCGCGCGCTCGCGCCATCAGACGGCATAAGCGAGGCCCCAGCACGCGAGCTCCGCTACCGCTTCCTGCAACGCGCTGCGGGCGAACTGGACGCGCCGTTCGTCGCCGTTGCACATACCGCCGACGACCAGGCCGAGACCGTCCTGTTACGCATCTCCCGCGGCACGGGGTTGCACGGACTCGCGGCGATGCCATACTCACGCGCTATAGCAGAAGGAAGTCAGGTCAGCGTCATCAGGCCACTGCTTGATGCGACCAGAGCCGAGGTGACAGAGTTTCTGGAGCAACGCGGCATCACTGCAAGGCTTGACTCTTCAAACACCGATGATCGATATGCGCGGAATCGCATCCGTCACCATGTGTTGCCGGCGCTGAAACAGATCAATCCCGCCGTGGTGCAAGCCATCACGCGCCTAGCGAAAATCGCTCGCGAACACGACGACTTCATCGAAGCCGAGGCCGAAGCGGCCGTGCGCCAGTTCAAACTCCCAAATCTCGACGGTATTCAAGGCTTGCCAACCCCGCTGGCAGCCAAATTGCTCGAGACCATGCACGCCGAAGTGTCAGAGCCCGGGTCCCAGATCGAGATGATTCACATTGATGCGGTGCTACAACTCGTGAAGCGTGATGCGGTTGCAGAGCTGCATCTGCCGGGCAATGTCATATTGCGACATCGTAGCGGCGAGACGACATTGACGCGGCGAGACGACGTGGGTGCTAGCGACAGGCCACCGATTCAGGCGGTGAAGTTGCCAATCCCTGGGAGTGCCGACCTGGGCAATGGGACGCGCATGACTGCCAATATAGTCGACGTACCGGATACCTTCGCGGACGCTCCTCGGAGCGGGCATCAATGCGTTTACTTGTCGTACGAACAACTCAAGATGTATGGCCCCCTTGTAGTTAGAGGGCGTGCTCCCGGTGATATTTACGCGCCATTTCGGTCCGGGCGTCGCAAAGTGAAGGACATTATGGTGAACGCCAAGATACCGAGGGGCCAGCGGGACAGCGTGCCAGTCGTGGTCAATACTCTCGGGCACATCGTATGGATCGTCGGATTCCCGCCCGATGATTGGGCGAGCGTAGAGGAATACGACACCAAGTGCGTCAAGATCGAGTTTCACGATCCGGCGGACAGTTAGGACGAATCACCCTGCCCAGTCGGGTGGTCAGCGACTCGACCCAATGCATATCAGCCTTGGCTACGCACCAAGCGCGATGTTGATCCCCTGCCCGGTACCATTCCTAGCGGTGCGACCGCCTTGCCGTCTATCTCTTTCACAGCCGATGAGAACATGAAGGTCGGTGCTGAGCCTATGTACCTGCCGACTACGAAGAGCGCAATCGGCGCCTCTTCCGCAACATAGCGCTCGATGATCTCAGGTGTCAGATTGCCGCTCAAGTGGATGTCAACGCTGGCGAAACCGCCGGCGATCAATCTGCCTTTCAGCTCCTTGACATAGTCCGGCGAGCCGCCGCCTAGGTTCTCAGGCAGGTCAAGGCGCACTGCGCGCAACGGATTCGCGCTGGAGCCGCTCAACGCACGGGCTGCTTCGAGTGCCTCATGTATCGCATCGTTGATCGTTGGGACCAGCATCTGGCGTTGCATGCCCTGGGTGATGTGCTGATCATAAAGCGACGCAGCGCGTCCAACCGAGCCCCAGATCAGCACAGACTCGCGGCTCATGGAACCCATCGGAGTCGTAGACGTGAGGTCGCCGCCGAATGGCGTGGATACCGCCGTGCAACCTCCCTTGACCGCCGAGTACTCCATCTGCCCAACTACTTCGGGGTGGATCTCAGACGTGCCTGCGACCATCACAGGGACTGCGCCGGCGGCGGTAACGCACCTGCGGGCTGCTGTCGCCCAACCGGAATTGGATGCCAAGATGCCGAGTATCAGATCGCGGTACAGGCCGAAGTTCCCGTAAGGTGCAGTTATCGAGAGCACTGTCTCACCGCGCTCGATGCGGTCTCCGTCCTGCAATGACGAGATGGAACCAGAGACTTGCGGCAGACGTGCGCGCAGGAACCAAGTCGCCTCGGCTATGCCGGACAGCACTCCAGACTGCTCGGCGTAAACCTCAAATGAGACGTTCGGGTTCTTCCGCTCAGCACGCAGGATGTCGCGGGCGTTGCGGTACTCCATCGATGCCGTTGCACCGCGCAACGTCGTCGACGATAGCTCAAACTCCTCACTCGGTGTGTTCATAGGCGGGTCCTCCCTCGCAATAAGCGTATATCAAATTTCATGTCGAAGCTCTATAAACCTTAACCGCCGCGTGCGACTGATTCCTTTAATCCGCAACAAACCGTTTCGGCGGACGAAAACGCACGCGCATCAAACCTCGAAGATCCTCCATCGCCGTCGACAGAATCCGCACTCGCGTGTCAGGATCGTCCTCCCAGTGGACAGGTATCTCTTTAATCCGATAACCGGCGCGCAGGCTCAGCAGTAGCAGCTCGGTATCGAAGAACCATCCGTTGTTCGCCACCAGCGGCAACACTCGGCGGCATACCTCCGGCGATACGGCTTTGAATCCGCACTGGGCATCGCGGAACGTCTTGCGCGGAAACATGATGCGGATCAGCGCGTTGTAGCTACGCGAAGTTACCTCGCGCTTGAGCGTCCTGCCGACCACCCTGGAATCGGGCATCAGCCTCGAACCGATGGCAACGCCGTACCCGCTATCAGATACCGCCGCAACGAGCGCAGGCAACGCATCCAACCCAGTAGATAGGTCGACATCCATGAAGCACCGAACATCTGCCGTGCTCGCCATCCAAGCGCGTTTGAGGGCCCTGCCTCTGCCGCGCTGCTCAAGGCGAGTTATCGCAATGCGCGAGTCCGCCTCAGACAGCACACGACCGACCTCTGGTGTGCCATCAGTGGAACCGTTATCGGCAACGGTGACGCGCCAGTCCCATTCCGGAGTGTCAGCGGACTCCAAGAACTCAACCAAGCGCGAGATGCAACGCGGAAGGGAAACCTCCTCGTTCAGCACAGGTATCACTATCTCAACGGATGTCATAAGCGAATGATATGCAACGAAAGATCATGTGTTGGCAAACTGGATGCCAGTCTTCTTCGTGCCGGTAACGGTAGGCTCGGCACACCACTGGTCGCGAAGTATCGCCAGCTGCTCAACGGATTCGTCGTCAAGTTCCAGCACCTCTGTTAGAATGCGGCGATCGAGCTCCTGGCGGACCGGATCGCGATAAGCCTCGTTCGCTGGTAGCATGGCCTGTTCCTGCAAGTCGTCAAAGATAGCGACCGCCGCCGCCAGTGCTTGCGGAGTTAGCGCGGTCACATCAAGCGTGGGAATGCTCGGTATCGCGGTGACTCCCGTCACGCCTCGCCCGCCCTGGGTTCGGTTGCTCGCCATCCAGTAACTGATCATGCCGAGTGTGCCGTTGAACCAAACACACAGTGCCTTTTCCTGATCTATGTTTCCAGCGGCGAGGGGAGGCCATGCACGCCCGCCCAACGATCTTCTGTCCGTGAATGCGGCAGCTGTCCCGTTGGCATTGAAACGGAACAGCGCGTTGATGTGCAGATGGGCGGCGTTGCGCCACAGTCGGACTGCATCCTCGGTTCTACCGTCTTTGACCACACCATGACTATCTGGTTGCGTCAACATCGTGTTCTTTAAGCGCACGCCTTGCTGCCTGCCGACGGGTGCGAGGGCCCAGAGCATGGGGAACTCGTCCCCGGTGCTTGAGCTGTTGACCTTCCTGAACGGTCCGCGCTTGCCCTCGGTGATGTCTCTGTCCATGGGACCGACGCGCCCGATGGTGCCGATATGACATATGGGGATGGCGATCGGGTCGGCGCGTTGCGGCAGGTTGAGTTCGCCCTGCGCAAGTTGCCTAGCACGAACTGCCAAAGTGGGTTCTAGAAGTCGGACCGCCGTCCACTTCTTTCGCGGATGGATCGCTTCCAAGCTGACAAACCCAGTAATTTCGTCGCCGATGCGTATGTCCTGGTAGGAACCTACGCTGTTCGTTGCCTGAATCGCGAGCTTGACTGAACGCGCCGTTTCCTGAGCCTCCAGCTGATTGGATGGAAGCGCGCGGAGATTCACGAAGTGGGCAGATTTACTCTGAGGCGAAGACCCCTCGGCTCGTCGGGCGAAAAGGACGCAATCCGCGAAGTTACTGTCGGCCGAGAACGCGGAATCGGACGGTGATGCTTGCGCGATGGACACGATGACGATCTCATCGTATTGGCGATAGAGCAAATCCCTCAAGCGTTGCCAGCTATATGCTTGGTCCTTCGCAGCGTCGTAGCTACCGCCCATCATTGCGGTTGTCGGCAGTATCAGGGCAATGCGACCACCGGACTTGACCATGTTGTCAGCGATCGCCGTGAACGTCGTGCCTAAGCCAGCGTTCCCATCGCTGATCGTATTTCGTCCCAGCGCGCGTTCTTTGCGCTTCATTGCCTGCTGTTCCTCATCGGAGGTTCCGAAGGCTGCGAACGCGGGGTTCCTGGGATCCACATGTCCATCCGCGTTGAATGGCGCGTGTTTGGTCGGACGAGTGAACGGCGGATTCATGATGACCAGGTCCTGGCTCAACGGTGCCATGTCAACCTCTATAGGTAGGCGATTGCCGTTTGATCCCAGTGCCATCTGCTCGTTGATGGGTAGCACGACCTGTCGTTTCGTCGATGTCAGGTCAAGCAGTTCCAACGAGCCGATGTGCACGATGGGCAGACCCTTCGTATCCCGCTCCAGCACGGGATTACCATCGGTGTCCTTAACGAACTCTCCGCGTTTGCTCCTACGTTTCACGCCGCCGAAGGGGTAGAGAATGTGGCGCGTGCCATCGTATATCTCACCCGGTGCCACTGACGATAGCAACGACGATGAGAGGTGCACCGCTGCTGGCATGATGTCACAAGCCGTGAGAGAATGCTCCATCATGTACGCGTGCAACTGGTCCGGGTTGCCGCCGTGGGCACGATGCAGGTCACGCACACGCTGATACGCCGCCAGCACCAATCCACCAGTGCCACACGCATAATCCGCAATCCGATAATCCTTCACGACCTTCGGGTCTGACCAATCCACATCATCATGCACTCCTAAGTACGCAACTAGAACCGTGCTCTCCGGCCGGGTGTAGTAGGTCTTGAGTGTTTTCCTGTCGGCGATCAGTCTCTGAAACACGATGCCTGCGATGTCGTTCTGACGCATCGCCACCTGTATCTGGTCCGCCGTCGCAAGCATCCCCGGGAGCATCTCCGCAACAGCATCCATCGGCAGATCGAGCAGCAGCTCCATCGCGATATGGAATATCGGCCAGTAGTTGACATCAAGTATTTTCCGCCACTCTTCCAGCACGATGCCTTTATTCAACTCACTCGCCCCGCTACGCTCGCGCACGGTATGCAGGTCGTTAATCTCGGCGTGATGTCCGGACAGGCTCTGCTGATAGGCGAGGGCGTTAATCAGCATCGTCACGCACATCTTCGCCGTCTGCATCCTTGCCTCGGAGTCAGCTTTCGCCTGCTTGCCGTTCACCGCGTCGTAAGGGGCAGGCCAGGGTTGACGCAGCTTCTCACCCAATGTTGCGCCGAAGTTGTAACGCGTGGCAGAATACCTGATCAGGATGGCAGCCGCTTCGTTGGTACCTCGCGAGAGCGCATCGGCGGCCTGGTTGACGATGTCCTCGGGAATCGATGCGGGCTTTATGAAGTTGACGAGGTCGAGCACGCTGCCACGCAGGAAGCCGCTGCGCGGGAATCTCGTGTGATCGTCTTGGTTGCCACGGTATACTGCGAACTCCAACTCGGCACCAGCCCGCAACAGCGCCTCTGCCTCGTCCCCGTGCGCGCATTCCCGCAACGACTCCGGGGATCGCAACGCGAAGACCACCGCCACTTCGCCGCTGCGTCCTCTGGCGTCCGGTTCCAGGGTTTGACCCAGACGGCTGATGCAGTCGCCTTCCAGTGTCCGTCCGGGCTCGTACTCGTTCTCGATGACTACCGGCGGCGCGTCGCCACGGCTAATCACGATGTCTGGTCTTTTCAGCCTATCGTCCCGAAACGAACCCTTGGCTTCCTCTTGCACATGCCAACCCAGGTCAGCGGTTTGATGACGGATCAGACTCGCTATGTGCCCATTGAGCAGTTCCTCTTGAAATGGCATCTGTTCTAGTCTCAGTTCCTGATCAACGCAGGCAGGCGGTTGCGCTTCAGTCGTGCTAGGGGATATCGTCTCTAGCATCAAACCACGAGCTGAGGAAATGCAGACCGCCACGCCGCTCACCTCAATGGTAGAAATGGCGCGTGCCGGTGAACACCATGGTCAGGCCCAATTCGTCCGCTGCCGCTATTACAGCATTATCGTTGACAGACCCTCCAGGTTGCACGACCGATGTCACACCGTTAGCCGCTGCGTGCTCAATGCCATCCGGGAACGGGAAGAACGCGTCTGATGCCATGGCGGAACCGCGCGCCGCAATACCCGCGACCCTGCACGCCAACTCTACGCTGGTGACGCGATTAGGCTGCCCTGCGCCCATTCCTACCAACGTATTGCCCTTAGCTAACACGATGCCGTTCGATCGCACGAACCTGCAAGCGCGCCATGCGAACCACATATCGTCGAGCTGTTGCGCTGTCGGCACTGCTTTCGTTACCACCTTGAAGCCAGCGCGTTCCTCGGATTTAACGATGTCCCGCGCCTGAACTAACGCGCCGCCTGACACCGTCCTGACCTCCATGCCCGCAGATGCGTTGGCAGTGGCACGCACCTTCAGCACTCGCGTACGCCTGCGTTTCCTCAGTATCTCCAACGCTCCATCGGCGTAAGACGGCGCGACGATGACATCCAACAGCAGTCCTTGCATCTCGGAGGCAGTATCGGCCTGCAGCTCGCTGTTGAACGCAACGATGCCGCCGAATGCGGATACCGGGTCTCCGGCCAAAGCTGCTGACCACGCCTCCGGTTGCGAGGCGCGAAGTGCCAATCCGCACGGATTCGCATGCTTCACGATTGCAACGACGTGTGCGTCCTCGTCACCAAACCCCTGCGCGACAGACCACGCGGAATCCGCATCGTAGTAGTTCAGATAAGACATCTCGATGCCATGCAGGAGTTCAGCGTTCACAATGCCCGAGTCGTCCCCCGTCTTCGCGTACACTCCGGCCGGCTGGTGTGGATTCTCGCCGTAACGTGGCTGCGTCACCAAGTGATACCCGATGGCAAGCTCTGATGGCAGATCGGACATGCCGTCGATGCTGAGCTCGGCGTGCAGGTAATCGGAGATGGCAGCATCGTAGCGCGCGACATGCCGGAACGCCTTCAATGCTAAACGTGTCCGCTCGATCAGTGGTACATCGCCCGCTGCCAACATCCTGCCAACCCGTTCGTAATCGCCGGGGTCAACCACCACGATGACGTGTTGGTGATTCTTGGCGGCGGCGCGCGTCATGGCCGGTCCGCCTATGTCGATCAGTTCTGCCGCTTCCTGTAATGCAGTTTCTCCCTGCCTAACCTGCGAGGTGAAGGGATAGAGATTGTTCACCACTACATCGATGCTCGGAATGCCGAGTCTGTCTACCGTTTCAGCATGTTCATGCACATCGCGCCGCGCGAGGATGCCGCCGTGGATAATCGGGTGCAGAGTCTTCACCCGCCCATCAAGTATCTCAGGCGCGCCTGTAACGTCTGCGACTTCCGTGACAGCGATGCCACCGGCGCGAAGAGCGGCCGCGGTGCCGCCGGTCGACAGAATCCCAAAGCCGCATTCAACCAACACACGGGCGAACTCAACGACATCGCTACGGTCGCTCACGCTGATTAGCGCGTATCTGTTGCTCATGCATCGCCTCGGTGGGCCGGCAGATGTTGACTTCCATCACGCATATATGACGCCTTCCGAACCTCTCGGCGCTTCGATTACATCTCCTGTCACCCAAGAACCCTGGCAAGCAGACAGCACATCGTCAACATGGCTCGGCGCAACGATAAGGATCATCCCAACGCCCATGTTGAACACGCTGAACATCTCGTCCATCTCGATCCCGCCACGGTCTTGGACGAAATCGAAAATCGCCGGGACTTCCCAGGAGCTGCGAACGATCCTGCCCATCAGCCGATGCGGCAACGCTCTCGGCACGTTCTTGGCGAAGCTGCCGCCGGTTATGTGCGCCATCGTCTTCACGAAGTGCTTCACCGGTCGGAGCGCATCAAGGTAGCTCATATGCGGCTCTAACAAGGCATCACCGAGGTTGCGCCCGAGTCGCGGCACCCGTTCACGCAACACGCTTGGGTCATCGTCAATCCCGAACACCTTGCGAACTAGGGAGAATCCATTGGTGTGAATACCACTTGACGGCAACGCTATCAGAGCGTCACCGACTTCTACCGACTCGACCGACTTGAGCTCCGACCGATGCACCCTTCCGACGACGAAACCGACCAAGTCGTAATCGCCTGGCTGGTACAGTCCTGGCAGAGCCGCCGTTTCACCGGCTATCAAGGCGCAACCATTCAACATGCAGGCGAGGCTCAAACCTCGGACGATTTCGGAGATGACATCTGCATCAAAGCCGCTTGAGCCGATGTAGTCGAGGAAGAAGAGCGGTTCGGCGCCGGATGGCAAGATATCGTTGACGCAGTGATTGACCAAGTCGATGCCGATCGTATCGTGATGCCCCATGGCCTGCGCGACTCGCACCTTGGTTCCGACGGAATCGGTAGAGGATGCGAAGACGAATTCGCTTGCCGGATCGGCGTCGTACAGTCCGCAGAACGCCCCGTCTTCTGACAACACCGATTCGTCGTGCGTCTCACTCACCAGACCGTGAATGATGCGCTTAACGCCAGCCGCCGCCGTTAGGTCAACACCAGCTGCCGCGTACTCCTTTGACGCGGGCGACGGCATTACGCGAAGGCCGCGGTTTTTGATGCCACGGGATCCCGACTCACTGACCGTGGCACGCCGTTACGATGCCGAACAGCGGCACCGCGGTCCAAAGCCAGCTTGTCCATCTCTAGTTGCACATCGATCGGGTACTTTCCTGTGAAGCAACCCCTGCAGTACTCATCATCACGCGCACCAACCGCCTCTTGCAATCCTTCAATGCTCAAGTATGCCAAAGTGTCTGCCCCGATGAGTTCACATATCTCTGCCACCGTGTAGTTCGCCGCCACCAGCTGGTCAAGAGTCGCCATATCAACTCCGAAGTGGCACGTTGAGATTATCGGTGGTGCGGCGACTCGTACATGCACCGCAGCTGCTCCGGCATCGCGTAGCATCTTGACGACGTGACGGACCGTCGTGCTACGGACTATCGTGTCGTCCACCACGACTACCCGTTTGCCTTCAACGATGTGTCGCATCGCGTTGAACTTGGTCCGCACTCCCAGCTCGCGCATGTGCTGATCAGGCTGGATGAACGTTCGCCCCACATAACGATTCTTGATTAGACCCTCGGAGTAGGGCAGGTTGGCGGCGGAAGCGTATCCTGCCGCGTGCGGCGTAGACGAGTCGGGGATTCCAATCACCACGTCAGCCGCAATCGGGCCTTCGTGATACAACAGCGAGCCCATGCGGTAACGGGTTTCGTAAGCCAGCTTGCCATTCAATATGCTGTCAGGTCGGGCGAAGTAGATATGCTCGAAGATGCACATCTTGTGCGTCTCAGAAGCTCCGGGCCACAACCTGCTACGCAAACCGTCTTCGTCGATGATCACGACCTCTCCGTGTCGCAGCTCTCGCACCAGTTCCGCGCCTAGATTGTCCAGCGCGGCGGTTTCGGAGGCGACGACGTAGCCGTCCTCTCCCAGCGTTCCCAGGCATAGCGGGCGCACCCCGAGCGGATCACGCAGGCAGATCAACGAGGTCGCAGTCATGATAACTAGCGAATAGGCACCGCGTAGCATCGCCATGACGCGGTCTGCCACTGCGAACCAGTCGTCGCCAGGTGTCTTGGCGAAGAGGTCCGCGATCACCTCGCTGTCCGTGCCACCGGTGAACTCGCTTTCGTAAACTCGCTCGCAGTGGTCGCGGAGCTCCATTGCATTGATCACGTTGCCGTTGTGCGCCAGTGCTATCTCTCCGCGCGGACCCACTGCCATCAACGGCTGGGCGTTGTGTGCGCGGTTGGAGCCAGTCGTCGAGTAGCGAGTATGGCCGATTGCTACATGTCCTTTCAAGTCCGCCAGGTGATGCTCCTCAAACACCTGCGCCACGAGTCCGACATCGGCACGGAGGTTGATCCGATCCCCCTCAGATGCTGCAATGCCCGCGCTCTCCTGTCCACGATGCTGCAAAGCGAATATCCCGAAGAACGCGTCACGCGCCGCTTGCTCGCCAGGCAGGTACGCCCCGAATATGCCGCACTCTTCTCGCAGTTTGCGGTCTTTGCCCGGCACCGCGACGCTAGTCACGGCTGCGGATCTCGACTTTGCTGGATCAGGATAAGACACTGGGAGGCAAGTCAATACCTAGTAACCATTATCCCTTGTTTTCGACATCAATCGCCGATTTTCGAGAATCGAATCGACGACCCATCTTTTCCCGGAGTATCCCATCGCAGTGCATAGTGAGCGGCTCTCATGTTGCACTTCATACCGGCGGCACTACCCATAGTGGCTGCTCGCCCCTCGCAACTCGCGCCGCATTCGCAATGACATTCGCAACGGCGTTGTGCTCCGACTCCAGCGCACGGGTTGCCATATGCGGGGTCACCACGACGTTCGGCAGTGATGGCAGGTCGTTATCTTCCTCGATCGGCTCCACCTCAGTGACATCCAGTCCTGCGCCGAATATCTCGCCGTTCGTCAACGCACGCTTGAGAGCCACCTCGTCTACCACCGGACCGCGACAGGTATTGATCAGGATAGCGGTGGGCTTCATCAGGCCGAACTCGCGGTCTGACATCATGTGTCTAGTCGTGCGCTCAAGCGGGACATGCAATGAAATCAGGTCAGACGAAGCCAGCAAGTCGTCAAACTCAACGAACGTAGCCCCTGCCGCTTCGATGTAGTCGTCATCGTAATCGACCACGTCGTGATAGACGACCTCGCACTCCCAACCCTGTAACCGTTTTGCGACCCTGGAACCGATTCTTCCCAGTCCGACAATGCCGATGCGCTTCCCAACGAGCGTGTGATACTCGGTGCGATCGCCGCCCACTCCTTGCATCCAGGTTCCAGCCTTCACCGAGTCGATCTGCAAGTCCAGCTTGCGCTCTATCGTCAGCATCAGCAAGATCGCATGCTCCGCGACTGCGACAGCGTTCGCACCGCCATTGTTGGCAACTTGCACGCCCATCTCTGCGAGGGCCGACTTGTCAATCCAGTCGGTTCCCGCACTCGGAGTCTGTATCAACTTGAGCGAAGGCAGCTTGGAGATTAGTTCAGTGCCAAACGATCTGACTCCGCCGGCGATAATGACGACGGCATCCTTGCAATCTGCCGCCACCTCGTCGACTGGACGTTCGCTCTCAACGAAGCGAAGTTCAAGCTCTGGGTGTCCGGAGGCTGCCGCCTCGAACTCTTGATTCCTCGTTCCAGCACGAGGGTGTGACATCGGACCTAGTACAACCGCGACGGCCATTTAACTTGCTATACCTTTCGAGTCATGTTGTTCAAGCATGGATTCGGCGCGTCGGCGAACGGGCGCGTTCCTGTTCCGACCTCGCGCAACTAGCGCATTATACTAGGTAATGCGTGCAACCGCGGATCTGGCACGCGTCCATTGATACGATTCCCGTTATTGTTTCACGCGCCCATAGACGAGAACGCACCAGGCTCTGTACGTACTCCGCTATGAGTGCCGACTTCAACTCGACTTTCACCGTTCGCGCCCCCGCTACAAGTGCAAACATAGGCCCGGGCTTCGACTGCATTGGCATCGCTCTAGACATCTGGAATACGACGCAAGTAACACCAGGCGAAGGCAAATCCATCATCGATGGCGAAGGCAGTGGGCTCCTGCCGACGGACTGTACGAACCTCATCTTCACCAGTGCTGATGCCACGTTCAAGACGATGCGGCGCGACCCATTACCGTTCCATGTTCGATGCGACAACAGCATACCTTGCGCCAGGGGTATCGGCTCCAGCTCCGCTGCCGTAGCCACCGGTGTTGCGATCGCGATGCGCGCATACGGCGAAGACATCAGCGATCACGGCACCAAGCTAGCAATGCTGGATATCGCGGCGGAGATAGAAGCGCACCCCGATAACGTTGCGCCGGCCATATTCGGATCATGCCAGATCGGTTACAAAACGACCAACTCCGATGGTCAATACGCTTGGCGTTCGCAACGCGTAGCGGTTGCAGACGAGCTTCGTGCCGTGCTGTTTGTGCCGGACTTCCTAATGCACACAAACGAGGCGCGAGGGTTGCTGGCAGACGAAGTGCAACGTTCTGATGCCGTGTTCAACGTCTCACGCGCAAGCCTCCTAACATACGCGTTAGTAACGGGAGAGCACCACCTGTTACGGCACGCCACCGAGGACAGGTTGCACCAACCGCAAAGAATCGCCAAGCTGTTCCCCAAGTTCAATGTCATCGCCCGGGCAGCCATGGATGCCGGCGCCCTCGGAGTGTTTCTGTCTGGTGCCGGCCCAACCGTGCTGGCATTGGCAACCGATCGACATATGACCATCTCATACGAGATGGCTGAGGCAGCTAGAAAGGCCAGTGTTGAAGGGCAACCCATGATCACTTCCCTGACCGCGTCTGGCATCGAGATCGTCAACGAGTCCGATGCCATATCAGCACGGTAGCCACAGGTCCGCGAAGAACCACAGCTCAATTCTGCATCGAAGCACTGACGCATACTGAAGTGACCGACGTAGTAGTCCAGAAATACGGCGGCAGCTCGCTTGCAAACGAGTCGCTGATACGCAACGTAGCGCGCGCCATCCGCGATCGGCGACAACGCGACAAGGCGTTGGTCATCGCTGTATCTGCGATGGGCGACACCACGGATGAGCTACTTGCATTGGCGCAACGACTCGCCGGCGACACCCAGCCGAATGCCCGCGAGTCGGATGCGCTCATCTCAACTGGCGAGTTGGTCAGCGCATCACTCATGGCAATCACACTACGCGGCCTGGGTGTACCGGCCATCAGCCTCAGCGGCAGACAGGCCGGGATTCGGACCGATACCGCGCACGGCGCGGCCAGGATCGCTCAGATCCAGACCGACCGCATCGTCAGCGAGCTCAATAACGGCAACGTGGTGATCGTCGCGGGTTTTCAAGGGCTCACCGCAACCGACGACACGACCACACTGGGCAGGGGAGCGTCTGACCTGACCGCTGTGGCTCTCGCCGCTGCGTTGTCAGCCAAGGTGTGTGAGGTGTACACGGACGTCGACGGGATATTTACCGCCGACCCGAACCTAGTGCCAGCGGCGCGTGCACTCAAGCACATCGGCTACGAGGAGATGCTTGAGATGGCATCATTAGGCGCGAAGATGAATCCACGCTCCATAGAAGTGGCTGCTGCCAACGATGTTATCTTGCGTATTCTCTCGAGCTTCAACCGCGTGTCAGAGGGCACAACGATCTCAAGCAGTCCGCCAGAAGGTGCAGATATGGAAATCAACAGACCGATAACAGCCGTGGCAACGGACAGGAACGTGGCACGGATTGTGCTACGGGGCATCACAGACCGTCCCGGTGTCGCCGCAGCCATCATGGTGCCATTGGCGGAAGCTGGCATCAGCATTGATGTTATCGTCCAAAACGTATCGAGGGAAGGAAGTGCATCCTTGTCGTTCACTGTAAGTTCAGGCCACCTGAGCAATGCGGCAAAGGTAGTTCAAGAGCAGTCAGGGGTGCAGTACGACGAGGTGATCGCCGAGGACGGTTTCGCAAAGGTGAGCATCGTCGGCAACGGCATGGTGAACGCACCCGGTTATGCAGCTCGCATGTTCAAGGCACTCGCAGATGCGAACATCAACATCGAGATGATCACCACCTCAGAGATTCGCATCACATGCATCGTGAAGCAGAGCGACTTGTCGGCCGCGGCTAACGCGCTGCACGAGGCGTTCGGGTTAGCCGCAAATCAGTAACCGGACTGCAATCTGTGGCATGACAGCTGAAGAAGAAGGATCAACGCGTCGCAACGGCCGCTTCGCGCTGGACATCCAGACTGCCATCGTTATCCCCACCTACAACGAGGTGGAGAACCTGCCGGCGATGTGTGCCGCGGTCCTTGAGCTGGAAGTGCCTAAACCCGGCATCATAATAGTAGACGACAACTCTCCCGATGGCACGGGACAAGTAGCAGACGGTCTGGTAGCCGATAGCGATGGACAGATGATCGTCCTGCACCGAGCGGGCAAACTCGGCCTCGGTACCGCATATGTGGAAGGCTTCAGCGCCGCATTGGAATCGGGCATCAGTTACATCGTGCAGATGGATTGCGATTTCTCACACCCGCCTTCGTTGGTCCCGATACTGTTGAAACGGCTCGCCACCGCAGACGTGGCGGTAGCATCGCGATACTGCGAAGGTGGCGGAGTGGACCCTAACTGGCAAGAGCATCGCACACTGCTGAGCCGCTACGCTAACGTAGGGATCAGGGCGATCATGGGCATCGACGCCCAGGACCCCACATCAGGCTTCAAGGCATACCGGCGCACCGCCTTGGAAGCGATCGATCTAGACTCCTTGGAGCTGACCGGCTTCGGATTCCAAGCCGAGGTGGCATATAGGACGCAGCGAGCAGGACTGCACGTAGTGGAGCAACCCTACACATTCATGGAACGCACAGCCGGTAAGAGCAAGATGTCCCTCGAGATAGCACTAGAGGCACTATGGCGGCTAACGAAGCTGCGCCTAGGGCTGTGAGGGATGTGTGAAGTTGAGAATTAGTCCCGCCGATGTCATCAGTGAATAGTAGCGCGCTTTGACGAGGGCGGCCCTCCCAGATGACCGCTGTGATGAACAGGTGCCGGGTATCAGTCCACCCAGCGATGCGTATGACCATCAGCGATGCCGATCAACTGCACCCGCCACGGTGCAACGTCCTGCAACCTGCGAAGGCTCCGCCTGACTCGGATCGGTTCTCCTCTAGTAGGTGCATTTCTGCCCGCGAGCCAAATCGTGTGTCGAGCATCAGGATTGTACCTCGCCTGCAATAGACCGTTTGGTCGACAACAAACAGCAATGCTGTGAAGTCCTTTCGGAGAGTCGTCCTCGACATCAAAATAGTTGTACTTGACGAAAACGGTGGTCGTCAGAAACTCTACACCTTGGATCGTGAGAACCATTGGTAGCGCACCAAGCTCATCGATCTCCGAACCAGATCGGAACTGACGAATCCTCATCGAAGTCTGTGCGGTTTGGATGGTTACTGAATTGGAACCGCCCAACTTTTCTACCTTGGAATCTACGAACATCGCTTGCCGGACAGAGTACTCAGGATGGAATACATAACGAGCTCGCTTGTAATCCACTCTGCCGTATAAACGCGCACGTACAGCAGACGTCCCTAACCTGTCCAGTGCCTCGCGAGTTACGTCCTCTCCTATGTCCGCCACAAGGTCTGTCTCATTCGTGAAGATGTCCCTCGCCTCATTCACGAAATCCAAGAGCGCCTGCGTCACCATCCTCAGCGTGGACTTCTCGATTTGTTCGACGAGGTCTAAGTTCCCGACTAGCGTCTCTGAGTCAAGCGTCATGCCAGAGCCGGTACAACGCTTTCGCAACGCTCGCGAGCCAACGTTGCGTATCTAGGCGACAGCTCCATCCCGATGTAGCGGCGACGTTCCTCGATCGCTGCCATCGCGGTAGTCCCGCTCCCGATGAAGCAATCTACAACAAGGTCATCCGCCCCGGTCAGGAGTCGAATAACTCGCCTTGCAAGCTCAGCCGGGAACTGCGCCTCATGGACATCGTTCGCCCTAACCGAGCGTATCGACCATACTCCCCGAGAACCCCAATCGCTCCACTCCGACCTACTCAGCCGGGCCCGGTCAACCGTTGTAATTCCTGGCTTCCAAAATACGTAGATATATTCAAACTCGTCTACTGACCGGTACGATAGGCTGTGCCACCGGCTGTTCTCCCAGCATGGATCTTTAACCCAGACACGACGGTCGTACAGATACAAACCTGCTTCACTTCCCCACTCCTCAATCATCCCACCTACCAACTTGACTCGGCTTTGGACGGCGGCCTTCCCCCTCGAGCATTGTTATTGGCCAGGCGGCGGTCAACAGTCTGTTGGCTACAACCAAGCAACTCCGCGATCTGATAACGGTTGAACGTCGGCCGTCGCGACTGGAGTTCCAGAACCTGCTCACGTGTCACCGTCGAACGCTTGTTTGACACAACATCAGCCTGTATCCGCGGCATGTCCGAGTCTGGAAAGACAAGCACATCAGCCACGTTGATGGCCAAGAAACCACCCGGCTTAAGGATCCGGTGATGCAACATCACCACCTCGCGGATCAACCCTTGCCAATCTTCGTACTCCATGTCTCGCTCATACGACTTCCCTACGAAGTAAGGGGGCGACCAGAAGCTTAACGCCACTGACTCTGGACGCACATCGCGCAACAGATCGCGCGCGTCGCCGCAATAGATAGCGTTTTCTTCAAGGAAACCAGGTTGCATCGTCAATCTTGAAAAGCATGCCATGCATACGGGCTTTTCTTCTACACTTGATCGTCAATACGACTCAATACATCCCCGAACGCCGTAGCGAAACCGTCCAGGTCCGAGTACGTGTGCGCGGTGCTTATGTTGCCAGCGCAACGGTTTGACAGCAGGTAGCCGCGGTTCAGCATTGACAGGAACATGTAGTCCAACATGCGCGAGTCGTTCTGGGCGTACGAGCGGTAGTTGGTGACCGGCCCTGGCGTGCACTGGATGGCGAACAGCGATGCAGCGCCAGTGATAGACATCGGGACCTCGGCGCGGGCTATTGCGTTGCGTAGCTTGGCGCGGAGGTAATCACCCTTGCTCTCCAAGTCGATGAACACATCGGTCGTCAGCTCCTTCAATGTTGCGGACCCTGCCGCCGCGGTCATCGGGTTCCCGTTGAATGTTCCGGCGTGAGCTACGTCTGGACCGCTGCCACTAGGATCGAACTGCGACATGATGTCTTCGCGTCCGCCGAACGCGCCTACTGGCAATCCGCCGCCGATCGTCTTGCCGAAGCAGGTCAGGTCGGGGTAGACGCCGTAGTACTCCTGTGCGCCGCCGCGTGAGGCACGGAACGCTATCACTTCATCAAAGATCAACACAATGCCCAACTCGGATGTCAGATCGCGTAGCGTTTGCAGGAAATCAGCCTCGGCGGGCACCATCCCGCACTGCCCGTTGATCGGTTCAACGATCACTGCCGCCAATTCGTGAGCGTGTTGGCGGATTACCCGCGCCGCGTTATCAGCGTCGTTGTAGGGCAAGAGCACGATCTCGTCGGTGGCGCGCGAAGATATGCCTTGCGTGCCGGCCACGGCGTTCGGTGAGTCTGCGTCCCCCGCGCGGCCTACTGGCGGAGTCACCGAAATCTGCACCGAGTCGTGATTCCCGTGATACGCACCCTCGCACTTAGCTAAGAGATTGAGCCCTGTGAAGGCGCGGGCGGCTCTGATGGCGTTTAGGGTCGCCTCGGTGCCAGAGTTCACGAACCTGATCTTGTCTACAGACTCAACACGCTCGCACATCAGCTCTCCCCACTCGACGACCAACGGAGCAGGAGCAGGATACGAGATACCGCGCGCCAACTGTTGCTCCAGAGCGGCGACCACGGCAGGATGACGATGCCCGAGGATCAGCGTCGTCATGTTGTTGATGAAATCTACGCGTTCGTTACCGTCCGCATCGACTATTGTGCTCCCCTGGGCATGATCGACGTATATCGGGAACGGCTCCCAGAAGATCGAGTTACGAGTGTCGCCACCGGGTAACACCGATTGGGCGCGATCATGTATCGACTCGGAGTTGCGGTTCGCCTCAACGTAACGAGCGGTCTCTGAGTCGATCAATGTCGGAAGTGTGTTCAATGAAGTCATACCGCAATATTAGCGCGAATGAAAGCGAGGGTGACACGCGTTTATTCGTTTACTGACTCGCCATGGCGATTGGACATCAGACCGCGCGGACCAACGGCGTTGCGCTGAGTCAGAAGCGGCGATGAGCTGTCGAGTTACATCACTGGCGGATACGGGTAAGTGCGCTGCCAACCCTCGCGGCCGAACGCGGGACCCTGCGACATATCGCCGCGTTGCGCTAGCCGGTCCTGGTTGCAAGCCTCGATCGAGTCCATCACTTCCACGCGTAGCTCATCCTCCAGCCGATGTCGCACATTCGCGAATGCGGGGTCATCAAGGAGGTTGACCTGCTCAGCCGGGTCGGACTCCAAGTCAAACAGCATTGACTCGCCCCATCGGTAGTGATGCAGCTTGTAGCGGCCGTCGTAGTTCATCCAGCCGTCTGTCAACATTCCGAAGATGCGCTCGCGGCCGCTGGTTGCCGGCATGCCCTGGCCTGGCAGTGGCCGTGCGTCGTACCACGCCGGCAGGTCGTCTATGCCCGACCACTTCAGCATCGTCGCGGTAACATCGCGCAGCTCGACCAAGTCGTCAACGACCTGGTTGCCGGGTATGTCAGGCCCTTGCACCACGAACGGAATGCGAATCGCTGACTCGAAGAACGATGCCTTGCCTATCAGGTTATGGTCACCAAGATAGTCGCCATGATCAGATGCCAGCACGACATAGGTATTGTCAGTGACGCCTGCACTCTCCAGTGCCTCGAGAATCGCACCCACCTCGTAATCGATCTGTTGCACCAAGCCCGAGTAGTGCTTCCTGACTTTGCGTTTCGCCTCGGCGGGGAAGTCCGCGTAATCCAAGCCGTTCCATGGCCGTCTGTTGCCTTCAACGTTCACTCGCCGCAACTCCGGGTGCATCCCGGGAACTTCCGGCACCGCTTCGGGTAGCAGCGATTCGTCTATTCCCGACACGAACTCCTCATTCGGATCGTATGGACAGTGAGGTCCGGGGAATCCTACCATCAGCGCGAATGGACCCTCGTTGCCATATTGTTCAATGAACTTCACCGCTTCTGAACCTACGAAGCGGTCCCACGAATGCTCCCAGGGGATATCGTGTATCACCGCGCCCTTATTCTCGTGGTAACCTGCCATCTCGTTGCCGTGCAGCTTCCGAAGGCCGCGTGACTTCAAGTAGTGGTAGTAATCGTCGCGCACCTTCAGCCAGCGCTTGTCTTCGCAGACTACACGGTACTGGAATCCACGCCGCTCGTCCCAAGGGTAAAAGTGCATCTTGCCGATGCCAGCGGTGTAGTAACCGCGCTGATTCAGGATCTCAGGCCAGGTTTCTATCCCGGCTTCGCGCCAATCGCCGCGTAGGTTCTGCGTGTTCTGCGTTACACCGTTGCGTAGCGCGTTCATACCGGTCAGTAGCGCAGTGCGAGCGGGAACGCACACCGGGGACTGCGAGAAACCGTTGGCATAGCGAATACCGCGTTCAGCAATGGAGTCGATGTTCGGCGTGCGTAGCCAATCTGCACCGTAGCACCCCGCGAAGTCTGCACGGAACTGGTCTGGAAACAGGAAGACGATGTTTGGCAGGTCGTTGCTTGGCATCAGCGGTATACTCCTGAAGTCGATCTGGGCTTGAAATACGGACGTTGAACGACCACGTTGACTCACCGGTCGCCGCACAGCTCGGCACATGTCGCGATGAAGGCTGGTAGTACTTGCGCCCAGTCTCCGACAACGCCGTATCGCGCATGTGAGAAGATGTTAGACGATGCATCGCGGTTTATTGCCACGATATTGCGCGCCGATGAGCATCCTGCCATGTGCTGGCTTGCCCCAGATATGCCGACGGTGATGTATGTCTTGGGACTTATCTTTTTACCTGTAAGTCCAACCTGGTAGCTGTGATCGATCCAACCCGCGTCGCACGCCGCGCGCGATGCTCCCATCGCCGCACCGAGTATGTCGCACAGACTCCTCAATTCGTCAAAGGGTTCTGGTCCGCCAAGTCCGCGTCCCCCAGCTACTACGATGTCAGCAGACTCCAGCGGCACGCCCTCTGCTGCCTCTTGGATGACCTCTAGCAACGTCGCGCCTCTGGTATTGAAGCCTGCATCGCCGAAGTCCACGTCCTCAATTCGTGTGTTCCCGTCAGACCGCACGGGCGCGGACTCAAAGGCACCTGGACGCACGGATATGACCTGGGGCGTGTTGCCTTGGAACTCGTACACCGCCATCGCGTTCCCTCCATGCACAGGGCGGGTAACCGCGACGCGTCCCGATTGGTTCAATGTCACATCGATACAGTCAGCGGCGAACGCGCCGTCCAATCTCGCAGCGACACGCGGACCGACTACAGACCCCACATCGGACTTCGCCAGCAACACCGTCTCGCATTCAAGCCGCGTTGCCAATGTTGTCACCGCGGTAGTGACGACATCATAGATGCCTGAACCGTAATCCTCGATTACGTTGGCATCCGATACACGATAGACGACATCTATGTCTAGGTTGGCCAGATCGCTATCCGCACCCGGCCTGGCGACTGGTGCGAACACTGCTATCTCACCGTTGCCCGCCAGCTTGCGGGCGGGCGCGATCAACTCGGCAATGCCGCCGTTCAATGCGTCAGAGGAATCAGGCTCGGCTACCAGAAGGACCTTGGCATTCATGCCGCTAACGCCTCCCATAATCCCAGCGAATCGCGTGCAACTCGTGGTACATCCCGATTGGTAATGTTGGCAAACATATCGCTCGCTAAATCAGATCGGCTTCATGCAGACGCAACGCCAACAACCTTCCTGAATCGGCATCGTTCTCGCCTTCGATTATCTCAACTTCGGACTCTGTCTCCGGTACGAACAGTCGCGTCAACTCAAGCACAGGGGCTGCATCTGCAACGCCGACCGCCGCTAGGTCGTACACGGTGGGCTGCTTTCGACTGGCCGCCATTATCCCACGCAGATTCGCATACCGCGCCTCTCCTGCTTCGTTGGTTATCGTCAGCAGTGCTGGCAGAGGTGAGCTTAGCCGCTGGAATCCATCGCTGGTGACTCGCTCCAGGGTCAGCTCGTCACCGTTCATTTCAACCGACCTCACCAGCGTGACCGTCGGGATGACCATCAGCTCACCCAACATCAGCGGAACGTGGCTTTGGTCCCAGTCAGATGCCTGCCTGCCGCATAGTATGAGGTCCGCACCTCCGGAAGCATCGATCGCCCCTTGCAGTGCTCGCGCCGTTCCCATGGCATCCAAGTCTCCCGTCGCATCGTCGTCTACCAAGACAAGATTGTCTGCACCGATCGCCAGCGGCTTCTTCATCACATCCATGACGAAGTTGCTACCGACGGAGTACACGGTGATTTCGCACTGGATGCCGGCATCGCGTAACCTGAGCGCAACTTCAACGGCGTTCATATCGAAGCCGTTGACGATTGGTTGAACACCGGCAGGCGGCACGACCGCGACGGCCGATTCGTCAACTACGAACTGGCTGGCAGGAATCTCGGTGTCAGGAACCTGCTTGGCGCAGACCGCGATCTTCAGCACTGGTCAACTCCGAATCGCTCGGCATTGGCAGCAACAAACGTCGTCGCGCGCAATCAGCGGGCCTTTACCACGACGTGACGCTCATCGCCCTCGCCCTCGCTCTCTGTGACCACGTTGGGATGCTCTGCCAATGCGAGATGTATCAATCGGCGCTCGTCCGACGACATCGGTTCCATCCGCTCCTCGCCAGCGCGGGTTGCGTGCCGAGCCGCGCGTTCCGCCAAATCCTGCAACCTGTTTCGGCGGCGGTCCTGATACTGCTCAACATCAATGATGATGTTCGGACGGCGCTGCAATCTGCGACCTACCAACAACCGCACGATCGATTGCAAATCCCGCAAGGTATCGCCACGCCTGCCGATCAACAAACCCGCGTCTTCGCCCTCAATCTCAAAGACGAGGCTACCGTCGCGCAGGTCATCCAAGACGTATGCGTCAACCTGAACCTGCATGTTGCCGATTAGCCGACCGAGTACTTCGCTGGTTACCTCCTCAAGCTGCTGTCGCACCTCTGGTGTGAGCTCCTCTACCGGCTCGGGTTCATGTACCACTCGCGGCGCAGATTCAGGCTGGTCAGCTGCGGTTGGTTCTTCCATACGTTGCCGTTCGTATCGATCGTCTCGCCTCTCACTACGCTCACGAGCCGGCCGTCCCGACTGTCGCCCACGGTTGGACTGTCGTCCACCGCCATCGCCCTGTCGGGTAGACCTGTCGCGCGCCTGACGCTGGGGCCTGCGCTGTTGTCGCGGTCGTTGTTGTTGCCTCCGCGGTTGACCGCGACGCCCTTGGCGACGATGTTCACCGACATCCTCGGGCTCTTCTACATCGTCAACGTCTGGCGGAACGTCGGCCTCGTCCTGTGCACCGGCGACCGTGACCTCAATCTCTGCCAGCGCGCCGCCCAGACCGAATATGCCGGGTTTGCCGGGCGATATGACCCTAATGTCGACGTCTTCTAGCTCTGCGTTTAGAGCTTCGAGCGCGGCGGCGGTTGCCTCTTGTACGTCCTTCCCCGTGAACGTCCGACTCGTCGTTATCATCTTGTTTCTCCTCCTCGCTGTCGTCAGCGGCGGCATCCGCAGTCGCCGAGCTCCGCAACGCGGCCAATTCAAGCGCCTGCGCCCGCGTCTCCGGCGTGCCTAGATACAGCCTGCCAAACAGCTCAATAGGTTGTCGACCGCCGACGAAGTACTGAATCACCACGCCGACGATGTTCGATAGCAAAATGTAAATCCCCAGCCCTGCCGGGAATTGGTACGTGAAGACACCGATCATTATCGGCATCATCCAAGTCATGAGCCGTTGCTGTTGCTGCTGACGCTCATCTGTTGCGATATTTCCAGTCATCTTCGTCGTGATGAACATCGACGCGCCGACCAGAACAGGTAGCAAGAAGTTCAACGGCAGATAGACAGACGAGACAGTGTCTGCGAGGTCTATCCCGAGGAAGAGCCGGTCGAATGGCACCAGTACAGCGGATGGGTTCCAGGAGTAGAACGCCTCTGAGAGGTTCGCAGTGCCCTCAGGTGTCGTCGGCATCGTTCGCAGAATCGCCCTGTAGAAGCCGATCCAGATCGGTATCTGGAGCACCATCGGACCGAGGCATCCTATCGGATTGACACCGGCCTCACGGTATAGCTTCATCGTCTCGGAAGACTGCGCGCGCCGGCTCTCAGGGTCTTTCTTTCCCTTGTACTTCGTCTGAATTGCCTTCATGCGGGGCGAAAGACCCTGCAAACGACGCATCTGACGCGTCTGACGCACTGTCAACGGGATCATCAAAACGCGCACGATGACCGTGAAAACGATGATGGCGAGCCCGAAGTTGCTGAACAGCAACAAGTACAAGACGGCCAGGCTGTTGATCATCGGGCGCATAATGCCCGCGTCCCAGACTGCTCCCAGAGCTTCCCAGAGGACTCCGAAGATATCCATCAGCCGATCACCTGTCTCTCACCGATCCCGGACGTATGCGGCCCGGGAAGGACCGATACCCTCGCCGACAGCGGAATTGCAGTAGTCAGCGTTGAACATAGATCATCCACAGCGGCCACCGTCCACGAGCTTGACACATCCCAAATATCCCTGATCGCTCGCGTTGTACCACCGCAACTCGTCATCTAGGTTATGGACATAGAGCTTGTCGTTGATCAGTGAGGGAGATGATTTGACACCGGTACCTGTGGGAATGGTGCCCAGATTGGAACCGTCCGCCGTGTTCAGCAAGTGCACGCCCTCATCTCCTGACGGCACCGCTAGCACTTGTTGGTCAATGCCGACGATACTGCGCGTGTAAAGCAACGGTTGCCCTACGATCTGCCCCTCAATCTGCTGCTCCCATATCGCCTCACCTGTCGCATCGTCCAAAGCCACAACGTGCCCGCCCAACGTACTGACGTAAGCTCGCCCAGACTCGGCGTCCACTACGGGGTGCGTCCAGATCCATGTCTGCGCGTCGTAAACCCACTCGTCGGTCTGCGTGTTTGGGTTTATCTTGTATGCCCTACCTGAGAGGTCACCAAAGTACACCGCGCCATTCAGAAACTCGACTGGGCCGGTGATTGCGCCCTGCGCTTCGTACATCCATCGCACCCGCGGATCGTTATCGTTGGCGTAGATGTCGCTACGGGATACGTCGATTGCATAGACAGTGCCAGCATCGGTTCCAAGAAACACCGTGTTCCTGTCCGCATCGTACGCCACATCGCCTTGCACCTCGCCATTTAGTGCTACCCGGAATGCGAACCTCCCCAACACGTCCTGACCCGCTTCTAGTGCGTACAGATATCCGGGGGGATTGCGCTCGCGATCAATCGCCGTCGTGCCGAACACGGTGTAACCATCCGCAGTGACGACCGGGCGACCGATAAGCTTCGTGTTCACCTCGTAGTCGCCAGTGGGCCAAGCAAAGTTGCCAGTTGCAATCGAAACGCTGAACGCTTTAGCCTGACATACGTTACCGGTGCATGTGTAGTTATTGGCGTAAACGATGCCGTCGTGAACAGTAGGCGCGCCGTACATCGCCCGACCGCCCATCGGTTTCTTGATGCCGTCGTCGATCTCAAACGGATACATCCAGTTCGAATCCCACTGGTGAGTCTCCGCATCAAGTCGCACCACTGCGCCGTCAGTATTTCCAACGTAGATGTAGTTCTCGTGTTCGACCGGTTGCGACCACCGGCCGCCCGGTGTCAGGTCATTGATGCACGCGGTCATAGCGAATGCCATGATGACGACTACTATGGAAGCAATGGCGACGCGACGCATGCGCGTCGATCGCAAAGCGTACGCGGATCGAGCGCGACTCGTTATTCGCAGATCAAACACAGCCTTCAGCTCCGCTTATCCGGCACGGGGTCATAGCCGCCCGTTGACCATGGGTGGCAACGTATTAGCCTGCGTAATCCCAACCATGTACCGCGCACTACGCCGCGCGTTCTGATAGCGTCGGCAGTGTATTCGGAGCAGGTCGGTTGGTAGACGCACTGGCCCGGCATATACGGGGATACCGCCATCTTGTAGATGGACAGGATACCCAATGCAAGCCGACTAGCCACGTTGCCGCGCCCCTGGGTGTTTGACGATCCGCTTTCGGTGTTGGTCCCGCGCGATCCGCAGGCGTGACGACAGCGCAGTGAGCGATTCGCGCAATGCCGATGAGTCCGAGTCTGCTGATGGGGGGTAGGCTGTTACCACCAAGTCCCATCCGTCTTGGATCGGTGCGTTGTTCATGATTTCGCTCAACCTGCGCTTCACCCTGTTGCGAACGACTGCGCCTCCGACTCGGCGTGAGACAGAGAAGCCGAAGCGCGACGGTTGGTCTCGCAGATTGTTGCGCGTGGCGGCGACGGCGACCAGTGCGTCGCGCGCCCGCTTTCCTGAACTCAATACGTGTCGGAACTCTTTGGGCCGGCGGAGTCGCCGATGCTTGGGGAGCCCCATGAATACCTAGTTTGTGTGTGTCAGCTTGGATTGGTCTGACGCGTGCAACCCCAGTTGGGTTTAGACGGTCAGACGGTGCCTGCCCTTCGCCCTACGACGCGCCAACACCGCACGACCTGCGCGGGTGAACATGCGTGATCTGAAACCGTGCACACGCAGGCGACGGCGTCTCTTTGGTTGATAGGTTCTCTTGGGCATCGCAACGTCCGTGAAAGTGGCACCTATATTAGTTGTATCAAATCCTAACGATACATGTATGAACACTTACCGCGCTTCTCAACGGTCAGACTCGAAATCTGAGCCATCGAGCACAACTCGCAAGCGATCAGAGACTGAATTTAGCCGCTCGATGTGCTCGGTTCCAAGTTCCAGATCGAGCGCGCCGAGGTTGTCTGCCATCTGCTCCGCCGTGTCCGCGCCGGAGATCGAAACCGATACTTCTGAATGCGATAACACCCATGCCTGCGCGACTTGTGCCGGGGTCGCGCCAACCTCGGATGCTACGGCTGCGTTGGCATCAACGACGTCTGCAACGCGCCCACGCATCACCCGCGCATACGCATCTGAACGTCTGCCTCCCCACAGGGTCGGCCGATCAGGAACGCTGTCGCGGCCGTAGGTGCCTGACAACAACCCGACTCCGAGCGGGCTGTACGCCATGATTCCGATGGCGTAGTGGTTAACCATCGGGAACATCTCCTCCTCAAGCGCACGATTGAGCAGGCTGTAAGGGTTTTGCACTGTTACCAATCTTGAGGCTCGGATGCTGTCTTGCACGCGTAGCGTCTCCGCCACCTGCCAAGCCTGATAGTTGCAGACACCAGTGTAACGGACTTTACCAGCTCTGACCAAGTCTTCCAACGCTCGAACGCGCTCATCGAACGAGACAGTGTCATCGAAGTGGTGCACCAAGTAGACATCGATGCGATCGGTTTGCAGGCGTTTGAGCGAGCGTTCGACCTCTCGCATGATGTGCCAACGCGAAGTGTTGGAATCGTTAACGCCCTGCGCCACTGGGCTGGACACCTTCGAGGTGATAACGACATCGTCGCGGCATCCTCGATCCCGCATCACTTCACCCAAGATCATCTCGGATGTACCCGCGCGCCGTCGGTCGTCCCCGAGTCCATAGATGTTGGCGCAGTCGATCAGGTTCAAACCGCCGTCGAGCGCGGTGGTAATCGTCTTCTTGGCATCCGTGGCATCATTCTGACCACGGAATCCGAGCCCAAGCGCCATGCGCGTCACCTTGACGCCAGCGCCTCCGAAGTTAACATATTCACGGCTCATGTTGGTTCTCCTAGTGGTTACACGCAGACGCAGTCACGCCATCACGAACTGCCCCCTGCTACATAGCATGATACGAACGTCACGAAAACGGGATTCACTTGACCCCGTGACTAACTCAATCAAGTTGGCAGACGACGTTGCCAATTCGCATGTAGAATGGAGACAATCACCCCCCTAGCGACTCCGTCGGCTAGGGTAACGCCCGAACGGTGACTACGTCCTGTTCGGGCGTTTCTTTCCATACAAACCCCTGTCCGCACGCCACCTTTGCATGTTATCATCGTGCTAACACCCCCCTAGCGACTCTGTCGGCTAGGGCAATGCCCGAACGGTGACCATGTCCCGTTCGGGCGTTCCTTTTTCCTTAACTCTTCGGACGACAGCTCGCACCCACGTTGGACGTTCATGTGTTATGATTGGGTTTAGCCCCCCTAGCGACTCAGTCGGCTAGGGCAACGCCCGAACGGTGACTACGTCCTGTTCGGGCGTTTCTTCTTGTTCGCACGCTACGGCAACGCAACCTCTACGCCTAGCTCTGCGCCGATTGACTCGTACCACTCGATCACTTCGTTGTGATACGGGATGCCGTCACGTTCGCGCGCCTCGGTCTCCTCGCCCTCTATCAGTCCCGGGTACAGCACGCGATCATGACCCGGTGCCGGCGGAGTGTTCGCCAAGCGGTCTAGTACATCGTCCATGTTGTCTAGGAACTCCGATTTATCGGTGAACGCCTCAATCTGGAACGCGGCGAAGAAATGACTCCCGCCTTGATACTCAGACGCGGAACCGGACAAGCCGATTCCCGACAGCGTCTGGCACATGATGGCACAGACGGCTCCAAAGCCGTATCCCTTATGGGAACCGTTCTCGCGCGTACCGCCGAACGGCAACAGGAAGTATTCATCTGGAGGCGTCACCGCGTCGGCGAACGGCACGCCTTCCATGTCGGTAATCCAACCCGGCTCCAGATCAACGCCGACGCGGCGCGCCAGACCTACCTTGTTGTTGGCGATCTGGGTTGAAGCCACATCGAAGAGGAACGGATGCTGGGAACGTGCAGGTGCTGCCCATGCGATTGGGTTTGTTCCGAGTCGCGGCTCTGCGCCGAAGGTGGGCACCATGCCGCCAGAACGGCGAGCACCGGCAAAGTGTCCGCCTGTCATGCACAGCCCGATCATGCCTTGCTCCGCCGCCATCGCAGCATAGTAACCGCAACCACCAAGATGTCCCGAGTCGGATACCGTGACAGCACCAGTGCCGTACTCGGTTGCATTGTCTATCGCCAGCTGCATCATATCCGCGCCGATGTGAATGCCAAGCGCACCGTCCGCGTCAATGTTTGCAGTAGTCGCAGTCTCTCTGACCGTCCGCAGCTCAGGCGTCGGGTTGATGCTGCCGTTCATATAACCCGCGACGTAGTTCCGCATCATGTTTGACACACCGTGCGTTTCAACAGCGCGCAGGTCGTTGGTGATCAGCACATCGGTGCACGCCTTCGCACCCGATGCGTCGAGTCCGCACCGCATGAATAACGCCTCCGTTGCCGAACGCATGCGGTCCGGCTTGACATAAACGCGGTCTTCCTCTGGAACGTGAAACTGCTCTAACATTATTAGCTCCTGATTCGCAATGTGGCAAGAGTGATACACAACGCAGTTTACTAGACACATTCAACCGACGTTGCGCAACCGACGGCTTCTCGGATGCGCCCGCTATGCCCGATCATCTTCTCTCGTCCGCTCTGCTAACGGTTAACATTGACGACTCGCGATGATGCTGTTACTCAATGCACGATGAATCCTGACACGACAGCGGCGGACGGTACTCGCCCGTCCCAAACTGATGCGAGTAGCACCGCTGCTAAACCGCCGATTCGCTACCACGGCCTTGATGCCCTGCGCGGATTCGCGATGATGCTGGGCATTGTGTTGCACGCTGCGCTCGCATACTTCGCAGGCGAAGCGGATGCCGACTATGGAGCATTCTGGCCGCAGGACGACCAACAGTCACCGTTCTCCTGGATCATCTTTGCGTTCATCCACTCGTGGCGCATGCCTACATTCTTCCTGCTGGCAGGATTCTTCGCGCACCTAGTGCTGGATCGACGCGGCGAAGGATACTTCATCGGAGATCGTCTCAATCGCATCCTGCTACCGTTGATCATCTTCGGGCTGATCATGGCGGCGATCATCCCTTCAATCTGGGACTCCGCGCTTAGGCGAGAGTTCTACCTCGTCACCCCATTAGAGATTCCACCCGCGATCGGCCATCTATGGTTCATCTATCACCTCGTATACCTTTACGTGATACTGGTCGCGGCACGGTGGATCGCGGGCAAGATACCGCGCCCGTTACCTCTCGGACGGATACTCCTGGCAGTCTTCGTCAACCGTTGGCATGTGCCATTGATCATCTTGTTCAGTGTGATCACTCTTGGCAGATTCATCGAGAACGTTGAAGATTACCTGCTCTGGCCCATCGGTGCATGGGACTTCATGTTCAGCCTTGTCCCATTCCTACTCGGTTACGGGCTCTACAAGCGCCGCGAGATCGTCGACTCGCTCGCATCAACCTCATCCACGGTCTCACTGTTGAGCGTCGCTACTGTCGCATTCGCCGTTCAGCTGGTCTTGACGGTGGTCACATCTGCCGACGATGCCGCCGCCGAGCAATGGGGCTTGCTGTTGATCTTGACGCAATCCACCGCGACGGTGTGTTACACCTTCGGGCTGATCGGACTGTTCCAGCTAGCATTCTCCACGCACAGCAGCTGGGTACGATGGGTAGCAGACTCTTCCTATTGGGTCTACATCATGCACCTGCCCGTCGTGTTGGTCATCGGCACATTGATGTTTGAGCTTCCTTGGCCCGCCGACCTCAAGTTCATCATCGTCTGCGTCATCACGGGCGCGTTAGGTTTCGTCACCTACTGGGCGTTTATCCGCTACACGTTTATAGGCACTATGCTCAACGGAAAGCGGATCCGAGGTCATGTTGGACGACCGCCACCGTCGCATCCACCGCAACCTGCCGCCGCGTCTCCAGTGACTTAAACCGGACACGTAGGTAGGTAACCAGCGAGTGTCGGACACTACAGCGATCTACGACTGACCTCGGTGCAACGAGATGTCACCGCCCAGAATGGTCTCGATCGGGCATGTGACCTGGGATGCGTTCCCAGATCAAGGTGGCGTGATGACTCCCGGAGGTGCAGCCGCATTCGCAACCGTCACGGCGCGACGGCAAGGGATCGATGCAGGTATCGTTACCGTTGCGGGTCCAGACTACCCTTGCGAAGAGGTCGCACCGTTAGAGGCTCGGAGCATCGTTCAATCTGACACTACGACGACGTTCGAGAACCGCTACGACTCAGAAGGTGTGAGACACCAACGTCTGATCGCAAGAGCACCGGAGATAGAGATCGCCGACGTGCCAGAGGACTGGCGCAACCCGGACATACTGTTCGTTGGTCCGTTGACCCAGGAACTGCCGCCGGATTGTCTGCACTGGTTTACACCACGGGTGTCATGCGTCGTGCCACAGGGATGGTGCAGACAATGGGACGAACCGCTACCGGCCAGGGTCAATCTCAAACCGATGCCGCCGGTTGGCATGGCGACTGGGTGGGACATCTGCGTAATGTCAGAACAAGAGGCGCAACACGACACACTGCTGGACTGGCTAGCGGTCGCAGACCATGTAGCAGTAACGCAAGGCGAGCGCGGCGCGATTGTCTATCGCCGCGGCGACCCGCGTGGCATGCACATTCCGGCGGCTACGCATATCCAAGACGCGGGTGCCGAGACGACGGGCGCAGGAGACGTATTCGCCGCCGCGCTTGCCATCAGCTACTCGAACGGCGCGGGGATCATACAGTCAGCACACAACGCGGCGGAGTGGGCGGCTCGCAGCACAAGGGCACCGGGCTGGCATGGCATCTGAGTAGCGGTTACTGGAGGTGTTGCACGTGGAGGTTGCCCCAGTGGTCTGACAGATACTCAATGACGAGGCGGCGGTGGCACCTCTCAGGTTCTGCCTCGCTACACAGCAAGCAGCTGTCCTCAATGATGTCGCGCGGCACCGAGTTCTCAACCTCGCGCTCCCGCATCAGGTCCAAGAATCGCCGCTCGTCTCACCCTCTCAACGAGAGCCTACTGGTCAGCCAAGTCAGTCTCTCGACTCTGTGCTTTGCGACGTTGTTCCCGAAACAACACGATTGACACCACGAGCAGGACAACAAGAGTCCCTGGCACCCCAAAATCGACAATGGTTAGACCCTCGCCTGCAACGACATTTTGGATGCGCACACCTATGTCCATCAAAATCAACACGCCCAGTAAAATCCACGCGACGATGAAACATGTCCACTTGGGGATTCCCATTGGCTCATCTCCTTAGACTGTTGGTTATCGTTCACCTGCGAACCCGCCGTGCCACGACCCCTTCCAGTGTACAGCGGGCGGGTGTTCGGTCAGCAAGAGCTCGCGGCACGGACAAGCCTCGGCTCCCACATTAGCTAATGCTGACCGAACAACCTTTCGGAAAAGGGCAGTCCGACTTTGGACGGCGTTAGCACCTGCCGGCGAGGGGCGTTTAACTAGTATCGCATCGACATCCCGTGCAATTGTTCAAAATCGCTTCATACATTAACACCCGTGCCTGCCAATATCGTAGCGGAACGAACACCACCGATGCTTCCTACGATCGGCGCGAGGTGCGCCGATGGACCGAGCACATTCCCGCATCGGCACCTCACGGTCGCAAGTCCATGGCCTTTCCGGAATCGCGGTAATGCGTTCATCAGTCGTACTATAGCAATCCGATTTGCGTCGTTTCAGGTCGCTTCGTTTTCGGCGGGTAAAACAACCCGATGACGACCCATGTGTTGAAGGGGAGCGTGGTTCCCATGAAAAGGCGAGTGTAGTACTTGGATTCGTCGGTCAAATTGAGGTAGAACTCTCTAACTTCTTCGGCTGCGTCACGAGGGTTGAGTCTCTTGCTTGCGTTCAAGTACCTCATTCCGAGTTCCCAGTCGGTGATCAATGCCTTTCGCGGGCCGCTATCATCCTTGCACCTAAAGACATACCGGAACTCAAAGGGTATCTTCTTCAATTCTCTTGCGACCGATGTTCCAAGCTTGAGTTGATTCAACTTCGCCACGGCCTGCTCTGACCACTCGCTCTCTACTTCCTTAACCTCAATGTCGATAACCTGCGAAGACATCACCACGCCTAGAGAAACACCTCTGCAACTTTGGTCTTGTTTCAATTCATCAAAGGTTGACACCTTTAATTCTTCGACGAACCCCCGTCTCCTTCGCCACTCATAGTCGGTGTCGAGCCAACCGGCAATCTCAACAGACTCAACATTGGGTTGATAACTCTCGGGCCTGTGGTCTTGCGTCCGTCTAGCGACATCCACGTTCACCCAAGAGTACTTTTTGAATTGTCTTAACGTGGGCAAGTCCCTGAAGGGGATCGGATAGAGCCGTCGCCACTCTCCTTGTTCGGTGATTCCCGCGACGCACACTAACTCTCCGTAGGTCGCCGAAGGATGCGGATAGGTCTTGACGAGTATCAAGATCTTCTCTTTAACCCAATCGAGCATCGCGCAACTCTACAATCGGTAAACCTGTCGCACGTTGCAACCGCAAGCCGAGTAGCCTCCTATGGCAGTCGTTGACATCGGCTTCATAACACATTATCGCGGTACTCTTGGCCTTCGCTAGGGTGGCGACGCGCATCACAGCATCGTCGTTCTGGCGCAAGATCTCAGCATAGGCCCTCTCGAATTGTCTGACACTTCCCACGGTATGTGAAATCGGACGTTCGTTCCTAGGGACACCGAGCGAGTCCTCAAGACTGTAGTCGATACCAACGTCCTCGCACAACTTGGCAAGTGTACGGGTGTGGTATCCATACACACGCGATGCAGGTGTGAAGCGAGTGTCAACGAGATTTCGCACGCCGTTTCGCATCAGTAAGTCTAGGAAAGCGTCTATCGAAAGACTCTGATAACCCACGCTGAAAAACGATCCAAAAGGCTGGTCTTCCACTGTTGGATTCTGCTGGTGCTGCCCTCGCTCGGAACGGCTCGCATACCACTCGTGGGTCTTGTATACGTAGTTGATTAGCACACTTGTTGGCGTCGCGGACCATCGGGTGTGAACACTGTCAGCCATCGCAGTCGCTTCGTCGTTGAGGGCCCGAGCGTACGCCCGTCCTTCTTCCGTCAGCGAGAAATGATGCTGGTCGGGCTCTAATGTCATGCCAACTTCCTTAAGTAGCGACCAATCCCTGTACAGAAGAAAAGAGAATGGTCCGAGCTTGTAAGGCACGAATTGATAACGGGTCTGACTGGGAGAGTCTTCATTCGCTGAGTACAGGAACATAAGTTTCATAAGTCGAAGGCGTTCGATCTGCCCGCCAGCTAGCTCGACAAACCTCAACAGGATGCGTCGTCTCGGGAACATCCCTTCATGATAGAACTTTGGGCACACTCCGCGAGGGCTCTAGGGGTTGTAATCTCGGCATTATTCGGTCAGATACTGTGAATCGCGATGCAATCCGCATGTCGGATTCGAAACGCGTCACCGAAAACAGCAAGATACGCTGTTCATAGACATGTGGTCCCGCGCCGGCGCGCTCGGGTCGGTGGTTCCGCCAGGCGTTTCGCGACGCATGTCAGGCGTTCTTGATATCTATCAACCTGAAGTAAGACGTTAGTATCCACCGATCAGCCCACTGATCGTTGCACCCACTTTCCCAACGCGCCAACGGGAATACACTTGGGCAAGACGTACCTGCCCACTCACGCAGATAGAAAGTGATGGCTTACCCATTCGCGCTCTCATGCGTTTCGCCCGTTGAGTCTTGTCTCCTTTGTTGATCGAAGGTGCGCCGGTCGGCATCAAGCGACTCTGGTCAGTTGTTGCGTGGCCGACCGCATGGGTGGCATTACCCGGCTGATATCCAAGGCACCGCGCCATATGGTGGATAACCTCGCAATAGTCAGGGAAGACAACGGAGTGGCCCAATGGCAACATGCCATTAATTTGCAGTCGCGAATTACCGATTGCATTGCCTTAAGGACACGTTTCCCGCACCGGACATCCGACGACACGCGGGGCGTATGTTGTCTCATATCATTCGCTACTATGGGTCATTCGCTACTATGGGGCTGCGCCGACTGCGGTCGGTAACACCTAGCCTCAGACTAGCACTTCGTAACCATACCTCGGGCGCGCATGTTGACCCTTGGCGGTGCTTGTTGTCGATGTTCCGATAGCCGATGCCAGCCACCAGAGGCGAGCTAAGGGAACGGGCGGATGTAGGTGATGTAGTAGCTGTTCTCTCGTTCGTCTTGGAACTCCAAGCCGATTCGGAATACTTTGTGAGTCCCGAGTGTCCTATGGACTCCTTCAAAGTCGAAGTGATCCGCGTGCGAAGCATTCTGTATGCGCTCTGCCATCCATACGAGCGCACCCTCGAAATCGGTATCCTCGGGAAGGTAATCCAAGATACCACTCTCGTCGATCAGATGGCGCACAGCATTGACTATTACGGGTGGCGGTTCCTTCCAAGGCTCTCCATACATGTTTGTGGGCGTCATAGGTTAGTCCCGCTTTCAGCGGCTTCAAACATCGCATCCACCTCAACGTCTCGCACCGGAACCGCGGATGCCATCTCGTAAGGGATGTCCTCCTTGGGATTGGCTAATATCCAACCGACTTCGCGGTGTGACAACTCCGATGCCTCGCGTGCTGTCATCTGCGACATCGCTCCGTGCACTTCTGTGATGACCCCTATCTCGTCGGCGCTGAACTCGTTCTCCAAATGGCTCTGGTCCTCTGGAATCGGCACCAGCCGATGTTGCACGTAGGCGAAGTGGGGACGGAGCTCCAACCTGGCCTCTTCCTGTTCGATCAACACGTTACGCTCATCTAGCAACTGGCGAGGTGCAGGACCCTCCGGGAGTTTCTGGTATGTTGCTCCAGTGATCGGCTTCCCTAGACGGGAAAACGCGATGAAGTCGCAGTAGTACAGCATCTTGTTCAGCTTAACCGCACCAAAATACGGGTCTTCGCGGCTCAAATACGCCAAGTAAAGCATCAGGTCTCGGAATTTCTGTCTGTCAATCTTTGGCTGGTACATGACGCTTTCCTATGAACGTGTAATCGTTTCCCTTATCTTTCAGAACGGCTGAACGGCAGACCGCCCTGGCCGCGGGCACTGCCTGATGGTATCCTATCATTCCCACAAATTCGCGTTTCGGTTCTCATCTCGGCCGACCTAGCGCGACTGCCACCCATAACCTCGCGCACGCGGCGCGACACACTCCGCCCCATTTCACACCGTCGCGTCGTCCAGCAGCTCCACTAAGTCCTTGGCACGCTTCGTCGCATCCATGCCCTTGGCGTTGATGCCTTCCTCGAACATCTGGAGGCAGAACGGGCACGATACTGCGACGGTATCTGTGCCGGTCTCCAGGAAGTGATCTGTCCTGCGCCTGTTGACACGTTCACCTTGCTCTTCCATCCACATCCTGCCGCCGCCAGCTCCGCAGCAGAAGCCGCGTGACCTGCACAGTGCCATCTCGGACATCTCGACTCCCGGTATCGCGCCTATCAAGTTTCGCGGCGAGTCGTAGATGCCGTTGTGCCGACCGAGGTAGCACGAATCGTGGTATGTCAAATTGCCGTTGTCTGGTGCATCGTCGCCGAACTGGAGCCTGCCGCTTGTGACCAAATCCTCGACGAACTGCGTGTAGTGCACCACCTCGACATCCCAATCCGTGTCAGGCAGCGTCTCCGCCACTTGGCTGTACTCGTTTCGCATTGTGTTGAAGCAATGCGGGCATGTTGCTACCACCTTCTTGATCTTGTGGCGGTGCAACGTTTCGATGTTCTGGCTTGCCAATATCTGGAACAGGTACTCATTACCCATGCGCCTCGCCGGGTCGCCGGTGCAAGTCTCCTCAGCGCCCAGCACCGCGAAGTTGACGCCCGCCTTGACCAAGATGGATGCCATGGCGCGCGTCACATCCACGCCGCGCTCGACCAAGGCTCCAGAGCA
The DNA here is from genome assembly GCA_965200145.1 of Dehalococcoidia bacterium. Lineage (GTDB taxonomy): Bacteria > Chloroflexota > Dehalococcoidia > Lucifugimonadales > Lucifugimonadaceae > CBDATG01. The sequence continues at coordinate 1,366,368 of CBDATG010000002.1, read as the reverse complement.
TCCGACCCAAAACAGCACCTCGGCATCTGGATTCTCCGCGATCGTCGGCACATCTACCATTCCGTCCCGCCAAGATTCGCGCGTTAGCGTCGTCCCTGCCCACGGGTGTCCGCGTTGATCCATGGACTGCATCGCCGACAACGCGGTGTCAGGAGCAGATGCCTCCTCCAGCACCAGATACCGCCGCATCTCAACGATCGAGTCGATATGCCGTATTTCAACGGGGCACGCCTCGACGCAGGCGCCGCACGTCGTGCATGACCACAGCACATCTTCGCCGACAGCATCGCGTGGCATCGACATACTGGGAGGCGGCGCGTCGGCTCCTACCGACTTAGCACCAAGCAGCTCGCGACTCCTCGACTCTGTGTAGGCGCGCAGGTCCTGTATCACTTTCCTAGGGGACAGCGGCTTGCCTGTTGACCATGCAGGGCATTGCGTTTCGCATCGGCCGCAGTTGGTGCACGCGTCGTAGCTCAGCAGCTGCTGGCTGGTCCAATCTCCAACATCGGATGCGCCGAAGCGTTCTGCGGTCATCAGGTCGCCCGCGGATGGCAATGCGCCGCTCGGCCGGAGCGGCTTCAGATAGATGTTGAGCGGCGAGACGAAGATATGCGCCAGCTTGCCAAACCCGATGGCCAAGTATGCGATACCCGCAACGAATACCAGGGCGTGAAACCACCACAACACAGCATGCGCTGACACCATGGCCGATGTTGATAATCCGACCGCCAGAAACGCTTGAGCGAACGCCCAACCGATCGGCGACCAGATGGCGACATCGGGGGCGTAAAACTCAGACGCGGGGTTGAGCTCGGTGGCGCCGACCCTCAGCCCTTCCAGAGCGAATCCTGTCAGCAGCAACATACCCAGATAGGTCAGCACCGCCGCATCATCTGCGAAGGTGTTGAGGCGCTCCGGCCGCAACGCATACCTACGCCATGCCGCCATTACGAGACCTACTGTCGCTAATCCGCCGCCGAGTATGTCCCACACGAAGCCGAACTGGACGCGGTAGTAGGCAGTGGGGACTCTGAACCCTAGATACTCCTCAACATTAAACTCAATCGCGGCAATCGTAGTCGCCAGCACCAGCACTGCGAATCCCCAGAACAGCGAGAAGTGCATCACGCTGCCGTACAGCTCCGACCTGACATGCCACTTGCCGTGGCCGCCGACCCCTACACCTCCGCTTCGCAGGAACGCTCGGAGCCGGTCCCTGTGACTTCCCAGTTCTTCGAAGGGCTTACCTAATCGCCAGATCCTCGACCGACGGTACAGTCCGTACGCGATGGCCGCCAAGGCAACCGGGGCGACGAGGTAGACCAGCGAGCCCAGCAGGGGATACCCGATGTTCCAGAAATCCTGTCTCCCTGCCAGTTCCTCCACGGTGACACCCTGCCTTAGATCACTCGCCAGAGTCCTGTCGCTTCAACCCCGTTGACATCCGGCGTATCGTTCCGCCGATGCGGCCCGACACATGTGCCGCGACTCACTCAGCGGGGGCTTCGGTACGGCTAATTCGGTATTCGTTCTCGCTGTCCAGCATCTGTTGCAACGAGGCTGGGTTGGTCGTCTTGAACGAAATGACCTCTTCCCACGACAAGACGAGCTCGTCGATTATCTGGGACAGGCGCATCGGCTCGTTCCCGTTGCGCAACAAGATGCGGAACACAGCCTCTGACGTCGAGATTTTAGGTAAGATGAAGTTGTCCTGCTTGGCACACTGCTTGATCGCGGCGAATATCGACTTCGAGTTTCGCATCTTCACTGGCATCACAGGTTTCGGACCAGTCCGAGCCTTGCACAAGGTGCAAGAGCCCTCCCAACAGAGACGCTGCCAGATCATGAATTCATACGATGCACCGTCCCGCTCATACTGGGCCAGATCAATGTGATAGTAGCAGTCGTCGAACTGAACCTCGACCTCTGTATCCGCCTGTCCTATTGCAGCTTGTACCATGCGAATTGCTCCTTCCTCTAATGTCCAACTAATCCAAATATACAACCGCCGACCGCAATCATGCAGTAATCGCGCGACACCTACCAACGTTCGTTCGCGCCCTGTAGCTTGGAATAAGGCGAGTTTCATGACGCAACGCAATCTCATACTGGCGATAGACCAAGGCACGACCTCAAGCCGTGCAATCGTGTTCGACGACGCAGCGAACATTCTGTCCAAGACGGCGGCGGAAATCAAGCAGGCCTATCCGCGCCCTGGCTGGGTCGAGCAGGACCCCGTGGAACTTGCCGAGACCACTATTGGAGTTGCGCAGGAAGCGGTGAAGCAGGCAACGTCCAGTAGCGAATCGATCGCCGCCATCGGACTCGCGGTGCAACGCGAGACGACGGTGGCATGGGAAGCACGCACAGGTACTCCGATCTCAAACGCGATCGTGTGGCAGGACCGACGGACAGCGCAGAGATGCGGCGACCTGATCGACACCTGCCACGGCTCACACGTCTGGTCCACGACCGGTTTGGTCATCGATCCTTACTTCTCAGCTTCCAAGATCGAGTGGATGCTCAACAACCTAGCTGTTCCGGATATCAGGGCGCGTGCAGAGCGCGGAGAGATACGCGTCGGCAATGTTGACGCTTGGCTGATTGACCAGCTATGCCGCGATATTGCCGGCGGCACCGTCGGCGCTGTCCCACACCAGACCGATGTCTCCAACGCCAGCCGCACCATGTTGTTCGACATCCACGGTCTGACTTGGGACGACGACCTGTTGAGCCTCTTCAACATCCCAGAGGTCTGTCTGCCAGATGTGCTGCCATCGGCCGGCATGTTCGCTGAGACGCATCCCAGCGTGTTTGGCAGGCCTATCCCTATCACCGGTGTCGCCGGCGACCAGCAGGCTGCCACTTACGGACAGGCATGTTTCAATCGCGGCGACCTCAAGTGCACCTACGGCACTGGCGCATTCATCTTAGCTAACGCCGGTGGCAACTCCCAGACGACGTTTCGCCATACGCGCCCTTCACATTCATCCTCTAGCGAACCCGATTCATCCGGACTGCTGTTCACCGTGGGTTGGCAAGTCGGCGGTCAGAGGTCATACGCATCTGAGGGCTCCGTATTCGCGACCGGCTCCACTGTCCAGTGGCTGCGCGACCAGCTCGGCATCATCGATGACCCGGCAGACACTAACGACATGGCATTGCTCGCCGGCGACAACGATGGCGTCTACTTCGTGCCAGCCTTTACAGGGCTGGGCTCGCCGCACTGGGACCCGAACGCGCGTGCATCCATCACTGGAATCTCACGCGGCACCGGAGCACAGCACATAGCCCGCGCCGCGCTCGAATCGACGGCATACCAAGTGCACGACGTCGTCCAGTTGATCAAAGGTCACCTCAGGGTGCACAACAGGTCATCCGACAAGCCGATGCGCGCAGACGGCGGCCAGAGCCGCAACCCGTTCCTGATGCAGTTCCAGGCTGACATCCTCGGGATACCAATCGAAGTTCCCGCCGTAGACGAGACGACAGCCTTGGGCGCCGCATTCCTTGCCGGGCGTGGTGCCGGCATCTGGAAATCGGAACGCGAGCTATCCAACCTGCGCCGTGTAGCACACCGCTACGAACCCGATATGTCCGAGTCCCGCCGTGCCACACTACTAGCAGGCTGGAACGAAGCACTACGCCGCACAAAGACGAACGCCCCCACGAGTTAAACGCGCTACGCGGCGGCGGGTATTAGACTAGAGAACAGCGATGGGGCTGTAGCTCAGTTGGGAGAGCGCTTCAATGGCATTGAAGAGGTCAGGGGTTCGAATCCCCTCAGCTCCACCATGCATTGCGGGAACTCACAGGGATAGGCAGGATGTCGCAAGATGAAATGCGGACAACACAGTTATCCTGGCCTATCCTGCATATCCTTGTCAATTGCACTACGAACTCTGCAACCTGAGGGACCGGCCGTAACTCACCCGAGCTCGCCTGCGTCTAGCATTACGAATGGGAGCACATGGACCCCAGTTGATAAGGGAATGTTCGACAGCTGCTTCGATACGAGAGACTATTTCTAGGCCGTTCTAACATGCCAAGACTCTTCTCATATGCCATGAGGTCCGACTCAGGGTTCGCGCCTAACCCGTACCACGGGTTCACGACGTTGGCGTGTTGCAAACCCCAGATTCGGCGTGTAGCGCAGGTGGGCGACTACGTTATCGGCACCTATTCCATCGATAAGAGCCGAGGCGGCGACGGCCACGTCGTTTATGCGATGCGCGTTACTTGCACTGTGACGTTCGACGAATATTCGGCGGCGGATAAGTTCAAGTGCAAGAAGCCTTCGCGGAACGGCGACGACATCGCTTTGGCCGGCGATAACATCTACAGTCGGCGAGATAGCAATTCGCCTTGGAAACAAGCCCCATCGGCTCACAGCAATCCCGATGGCTCTCAGAGCATCGATCACACTGAACACGATACGAAGATCAATCGTGTTCTGATCAGCAAAGACTTTCTTTATTTCGGTGGCGATGGACCCGAATTGCCGATATTTGGAGGCGAGGACATCAGGGCGACGAAACCAGGTCATCGAAGCTGCTTCGACGATGCAACCTTGGATGCGTTTATCGATTGGTTTCAGCGTCTGCCTAAAGGTAAGCTCGGCGACCCTAAGGAGCCGTACCGCCCTCGTCAGCGCGCTTGCGGATGTTCACCGAAGCCCCGTTGCTGACTCACCCGAGCTCGCCAGCGTCTGCTTTTTCGGGGACGAACAGGGATAGGCAGGATGTAGCAGGATAGAAGGCAGACAACACAGTCATCCTGGCCTATCCTGCATATCCTTGTTAGTTCACCCCAGCTCGCCCGCGTCCAGCATTGCCTCGGCCTTTTCGCGGTCGTCTACCGTTACCGCTACTCTGACGTAATCGCCGTCTGACTTCAGCACATGTAGGCTCTGGATGCTTACCTGCGCGTCACGCAGCTTTGCCGCCACCTTCCCTAGCGCACCTGGCTTGTCCTCCAAGCGCAACACCATCGCATCGTGTGTCACCAGCTCGAACTTTGCTTGCCGTAGCGCGTCCATTGCCACATCGTAGCTGTCTGTGGTTAGGATGATCACGCCGCGGTCTCCCAGGCCGTCTACCGAGATCGTCTCTATGTTCACTCCCGCATCGGCTAGCGTCTGCGTTATGTCGGCCACCACGCCGATCTCGTCATCTACTGAGACTACGATCTCTTTGATCATTGAACACTCACTCCCTTGATACTGGTGATGTTGACGATGCTTCTGATGATGCTGATACTGATTAGTCGGCGGCCAAAGCCCTGACCTGATCGTCCGACACGCAGTCACTCACTACCTCGTCGATGTGGTCGCGCGTGACGTGCGGCATTGTGATGATGTGTGCAATGTCACCCTGCGGCGCCATCATCCACTTGTGCAACACCGGCTCTGACGGCTTTGGAAACACGACCGTGACCGAGTTCTTGTGCCGCCAGGCAGGAATACCGAACTCGTTGAAGCGGTCTATCGCATACTCCGCCGTGTCCAAGCACCGCGCCACTATATCCCTGAAGCCGTCTAATCCATGTTGTTGGAATGCTGACCACAGGAAGAGCGGGGTCACGGCGCACCTGGAACCCGGCAGGGTAGTGTCCATCACGCCCACATACTCCACCGAGCTCGCCACGCGGGTTGCAGTCTCATGCCGCGTCAGCGCCACGCCGCACGGTGTCGGAGAGCCGATCATCTTGTGACCGCTAATCGCAATGCTGTCCACGCCGGCATCAAACCCGAACGGCTGCGGATCGTCTACGAAAGGCAGTATCATCCCCGACAACGCCGCATCTGCATGTATGTGTGAGCGGCGTATCGCCAGGTCCTCCAGTATCTGCTGCACCTTGGTGATGTCGTCCACCGCCCCTTTCATCGTAGTGCCGATGTTTGCGAAGAAGATGACCGGCACATCGCGGTACACCCGCAACGTCTCACGCAGGTCGTCGTAATCAATCTCGCCGTCCGGCCTGCTCTTCACCATGATGTTGCGCGCACGTAGCACGCGTGCTATCTTCAGCGCGCTGTAGTGCGTATCTTGCGAGAAATACAGCACACCGTCTGGCCAGTGCTCCTGCGCTAGGAAGACGCCGTGCATGTTGCCCTCAGTGCCACCGTTCGTGACATAGCCCCAAGCGTCATCCTGCTCGATACGCATCAGGTCGGCGAATTGTGCGACCACCTCCCGCTCGAAGTCGTGCGTGTTCAGCCTGAAGTAGCTGCTGTGGTAAGGGTCGCCCACATTGTTGATGCTGAACTCCAAGAACCGATAGAGATGCGAGTAGTCGAAGTCCAAGTTCACGGGATAACCGACGAACACCTTGGATATCTCATCCAGTCGCTCGTATAGCGCATCCAGCCGAACAGATGCAGGTTGTGTCGCAGAGCTCATGGCAAGGAATGTTAACAGGGATGTACAGGATAATTGGGGGTGATATGTTATAATTCTTCGCGCGTCGAGCGGTGACGCGCGAGCACACACAACGTACACCGATATCCTGCCAAATCATGCATATACCTGTGAATTCCCATGAATACTCGGACCCCCCCCCGTTTTCGTAAATTAGTTCTAGTTGGCGCAGCGGTACTGCTGCTCGCAATTGGACTCGTTGCTGGTAGCGCGGACTACTCGGCGGCGCAGACCACGCCGCTGATTGACTACGACCTTGATGACGACAACCTCATCGAGGTGCGGACGCGCGACCAGTTCCAGGCCATCCACCACGACATGGACGGCGACGGCAGCCCTACGACGCTGAACAGCGGCGGATACACGACGTCTAAGACCTGGGCCGAGTCGTTCCCGAATGCGATGCCCAACGCTGGTTGCCCGTTGCGTGACCACGACAACGATGCCAACACCGCCAACGAGCGCAAGTGCATCGGTTACGAACTGATTGCCGACGTCGACTTCTCCGGGCAGACGTACGTGCCGTTCGGGAAGGACGGCGTCTGGGGTGCTGTGAACATGACGGCGAAGATCGTGGGCAACGGGTTCCGTGTCATGAACGCGTCGCGTGGCACCCAAGACAACGCAGTGTTGTACGGAGTCATCGGAGTCGTAGGCGAAGGTGCGACCGTTGAGGGTCTCGGAGTTATCAATCCGCGCTTCGGTGTTGGCAGGACCAACGCCGGCGGTATAACGGGCGAGTTGAAGGGTACTATCACCGGCAGCTACACGAAAAACGGGAGTACCAGGCAAGGCGGTCATATTGGCGGGCTCGCCGGGTCGCTCAACACTGGCACTGGCTACGCGGGCAAGATTGCTCATTCGTACGTGCTTGGAGGGAGTATCGGCAGGCGAGCGCAGGGCTTGGGCGGACTAATCGGTACCTGGAACGCGAACACTGGCACAAACGTCGGACAGTGCATCAACAGCTACTTCTCCGGGACCATTGACCACGGAGGATTGTTTCCAAAACATGGGCTCATCGCCGGACAGAAATTCGGCGGAACGATCACCAACTGCGTCGGTGATAACACGACAGACAGCGGTGTAAGCAAGGCTTGGGAAAACTCGAGCTCCTCCGATAACAGCTCATACACCGCGTCCAAGGCCAACATGGTCGCCGTGACGGACTACGACACGCCGGCGACGAACAACCCGTTCGCAAACTGGGATGACTACGACGCCGCTGGCGTTGCGCTGGCTTCTGGCGCAACACGCACCGACTTCTGGTACTTCGGAGACTCGACGACCTTCCCGGTGCTGAAGGGATGGGGACACGATCACACCGAGGCGATGGCCCGGTCGCAATCCGGGTCGCAGACGGTGAACCTATGCACGCGAACGCTGGCGGTTGCCAACGAGATCATACGCCTGCTGAAGGACAACGACCGCGCACCGGGCATCACTACGACTCCGGCCGCCGTCATGAACCTGACAGACTGCACCGCCTCGTCTGATACACGCAACGTCTCCGTCACCAACCTCACCAACCTCGTCGTGACGAGCGAGACGAACCCCCTGAACCTGAACCCCGACAGGACGTCACCCGCATCCGCGAAGCTGACGGCGTTGGACATGAACGACTTCGCATACCTCACCAACGCAACGCACTTCAACCTGTCTGGCAACTCCTTCACAACACTCCCGCCGCGGTTGTTCCAAGGCGTCCCGTTGCGATGGTTGGACCTCAGCGACAACTCGCTGACCACTATTCCAGCAGACCTCTTCGCCGGCATGGGCACAGTCACCGCCACGACGGGCAACATGATCTTCCTGAACGGCAATTCGCTCACTTACACCGGCATCGCCGACAGAGTCTTCGACCCGCTCACGTACCTCAACGGATTGGACCTGTCTGACAACTCCCTGACGCGAGTGAACACGCGCTGGTTCGAGGACCTAGCCAACTTGGGTCGCCGACCCGCAACTGGCGCCGCGTTCCGCGACAAGCTCGGGCTTCACCTCGCTGGCAACACGATCACTGAGCACTACTACTCAACCAAGATCTTCACCGGCGTGCGCGAGAACGTCGTCACATACACCGGAGCAACCGCCGGCGACACATTGCGAACTGCCATCAAAGCCGCCATCGCCGAAGCTGCTGGAGGCACAACTCCCACCACGCTTGACCTAGATTCGACTGATCACTTCGATAACCGTGCCACCCCACCAGCTTACCTAGGCTCCGCCGATACCTGCCCGACCACAGGAACGGCCGGCCCGGCGGGCCACACGTACTGGGGCGGAATCGCGCCCGACTGCTATGTGTCGCCAAAATGGTCGCCGCCTTACGTAACAGGTGCAACCACGCCGGCACCTACTGGACTAACAACGACCAGCTATCCCACTTTGATCACGGTGTCCGCCGGCTACGTCTTTGGCGCGGACTTCATCGCCTTGCAGTCGCGGCAACGCGCTACGCCGGCTAACCCGTCTGACCCATGGACAGAAGAATGGGAGACTGTCGTCCTCGCCGGCGCAAGCGGCTCAGGATCCTTTTCGATATCTCGCGGAGTACTAACGACAGGAACGTCGTATCAGGTGCAGCTGAGGGCGCTGTCCAGAACCGCCCCGCCCAGCACGCCGCAAACGGCGACGGCGACCACGCTAACTTCACCAGACACACCACAGGGACTGTCCGCGACACCGTCTACGACCGCAGCTGGAGCGATAGAGCTCTCATGGACGGCATCCGCATTTGGTACCGCAGAGTCGAAATACCAGTATCGGTCCAAACTCTCTACTGCCCAGACGTACGGAGCTTGGTCAGACGTCACGGGAAGTGATTACCGGACAGACTCTCACACCGTTACCGGCTTTGCATCCAGTTCCCAGTACGACATCCAGATCCGCCTGCACTGGTCCGACGCAGTCGGTGCTTCGGCGGCATCGGCTGTCGCCATGGCCACGGCCTCCGGTGTCCCAACCCCGACAGGTTTCACCGCCAGCCCTGGTGCAACCACAGGCTCGATCAACCTCTCTTGGACCGCAGTGCCCGGCGCAACCGGTTACCAGTTCCGATGCAACCCCGCTGGCACGGGATGCACAGACACATGGCAGTCCGCCGGAACCGGCACGACTCACACCGCGACCGGTCTGACTGGTGGCGAGACTTACTCGCTCGAGCTGCGCGCTCTCCTTACCGGCAGCCCGGAGAGTGCTGCTGCCACCGTAAGCGCACGCGCTCAGACACAACCGCCGCCGCGCAACCTATCAGCGAACGTCGGCTCCATCCCAGGTGAGCTCAGAGTCACATGGGACCCGCCTTCATCCGGCGCAGTGTCCCAATACGACTATCGCTACAAGCAATCAAGCGCTGGCGACTCGACATTCACGACATGGGCGCGCGTGCCAGATGCCAACAACAACAACGACTTCACCGACGACCTGTCCCTCGATCTAACAGGGTTGCTAGGTGCAACGAGCTACGACGTGCAGCTGCGAGTCGTGTTGACCGGCGGTGAGATGAGCTTGGAGCAACACGTATCACACACGACATCGCCAGTGCCGGCGCCTGGGAACTTCGCGGCAACCACGGGCACCGGACCGGGCGAGGTCGACCTGTCATGGGACGCGCCAACTGGCATCACTGTCCTGCGCTACGAGGTTCGCAGCCGACATGGGACCGGCGACTGGTCAAGATGGAACGCAGTCGGCACAGTGACTACTTATACATACAGCGGACTGGTCGGCGGCGCGAGCCACACGATCCAGCTGCGAACTGTGATGACCGGCGCTGGTCCATCGGTATCCGTTTCTGCAACCGCAACGCCACCGGTGGTACCGCCGCCCGCAACCTTCACCGCTGCGACGAGCGTGTTCCCAGGCGAGATCAACGTAAGATGGTCCGCGGTGACCAATGCCACCAGTTACGAAATCCGCACCAAGGCAACCACCGAGAACTGGCCGTCCGGAAACTCATGGGACTCAATACCCGCAACTCGGACAGCCGCTATCGCCCTTGAACTCGCACCGGGAGTCGCGCACAACGTCGAGCTGCGCGCCGTTGTCGACGGTGTCGGCAGATCCACGGTTGAGGAAACGCAAGCCACCTCTGGAAGCGCAGAAGTGACCGGTACCGCAACGCGCCCAGACGGATACGCCATCGACACGGCAACACTACCCGGCAGAATCGCCATAACACTGCCCGGCAGCACAGACCCCTTCATCTTCAGAACCCGCACCGCCAACCCTGGCGAGTGGTCAAGATGGCAAACCGTCAGACCGGCAGCATCCCAACTGCTCTACGAGATAACCGGCCTCGACGGCGGTGTCAAGTACGACGTTGAGTTGCGCGTCTACCGCGGCATGACCGACGGCTTCACTACGGCGCTGACGGCCCAAGTCGAAGCACTCGCACTGAAGTCACCCGCCGACTTCGAGGTCACCGTGGCATCTGGCACGCTGGTGATGCGCTGGACGAACCCCAACTCAGTCGATGCAGACAGCTACCAGTACAGGCAGCGCGCGACCGGCACGGGCACGGCGGCGGAATGGTCAGATTGGGTCACATTGCGGCACGAGGGTGACAGAGACGCGCAACAGCAGCACTTCATCACCGATCTGGAATCCGGGGTATCGTACCAGTTTGAGCTCAAGATGCTGACACAAGCTGGCGAGAGCCCGGTTGCGTCTGCGAGTGCGACATCACGCCTGAGACTGCCGGAGTTGGCGTCGATACTCCCCGAAGTGCGCGAGGTGACCATCAGAGCAGGCAACGACATCAGACTAGGTGTCAACTTGTACAAATTGCAGGGCGACCTGGATAACACCGTCCCGACCGGCGGGTCCAACACAGTAGTGTTCCGTTGGATGGAAGTGGGACCCGGCGGCGGCAGCTTCGCCGACCCTGGCAACGGTCGCCAAGTCATCTACACCGCGCCAAGCTCGCCCGGAACATACACCGTCACAGCAGAAGCGCAGCCGGACGGTGTCTGCGATTCACACCACGCCGAAGCTACGGCGATCTCGGCAGCGAACCGTGCACCGTGCATCGCAACATTCACGATACGCGTCACCAGGGCACCAGGCACAGCAGACCAGCAACCCGAACCGGTAAACCCGACTGGCGTGATACCCACAGAACTGACAGACAACGCCGGCACAGCTTACACCGTCTTCACGCCCGTAGACGGTGGCACCTTCACCGGCGACGACATCACCGTGTCAGCATCCGCCGGCGCAGTCCCAGACAGAACGCTATTAGGCATAACCGCGGCCGTGTCAGCATTGCCACCGCCAATCCCCATCCCAGGTGCCAGCATGTCCGTAGCAGGCAACTACTACGACGTCAACGCAATCCAGCAGTCCGGACAAGCACCGCTGACGGACTACACCCTGGACGACCCGCTAACCGTGTGCCTGCCGTTCCCGCAGGAGTTCCGCGCTGACCTGTCCAACGTGGTAGCGGTAGAGCGCAAACCCGACGGCGGCATAAGCATCCTGACGACGAAGGTCCGCACCAACGCCGGCAACCTGGCCGTATGCGGCACGCTGTCGCAGCTGCCAGCCACCGTAGCAGTAGCCAAGCTAGGCACCGTCCCTGCCATACCACCGACACCCGCCCCAGAGCAAGACCTCCCAGACACAGGCGCCACAGCCCCCAGCGGCATCGCGCTACTGCTAATGTTGCTAACAGGCGCGCTATTAATAACAGGGATAGGCAGAATACGCAGGATCATCCTGTAGCATCCTGCATATCCCTGTTAATCCGCGCGAAGCCCGTGTATCGTTGTAGCGGCTCTGGTACGGCTACGCTGCCGTCGGGTTGTAGGCCGGACTCTAGCACTGCGATGAAGACTCTTGGCATGCCCAGCGCGGAGCCGTTCAGCGTGTGTGGGAATGCTGTGCCTTTGCCTGGTTGCGGCCGATATCTTGTGTTCGTCCGACGGGCTTGGAAATCGGTGCATGTTGACACCGAGCTCACTTCTAGCCACTCTGCCGAGCCTGGCGACCATACCTCAATGTCAAACGTCCTGGCACTCTGGAATGCGATGTCGCCGGTGGATAGCTTCAGTACGCGCGTAGTGAGACCTAACCGCTCGCACAGGTCTACCGAGATGTTGACCATGTCGTCCTGCTCACGCACAGAATCCTCTGGGTGCACGAAGCGGAACATCTCGACCTTTTCGAACTGCTTGACGCGTTTCATGCCGCGTACGTCCCTTCCTGCTGCTGCATGTTCGCGTCGGAAACAGGGCGTGCGGGCGCAGTAGCGCAACGGCAATTCCTGGTCAATGATCGAGTCTTGAAACATGCCGTTCAGCGAGACTTCTGACGTTGGGATGAGCCAAAGGCCTGCCTCTGTGTCACGGAATAGGTCGTCTGCGAACTTTGGCAGGTTACCGGCACCGATGAGCGTTTCCTCCCTGACGAGGTACGGCGGGTCAATCTCTTCGTATCCGTAGTCGTCGACGAGTGTGTCGATCAGCCAGTTGACGATGGCACGGTGCAACCTCGCGCCTTTGCCCTTGAGCAGATAGAAACGGGCGCCAGAGATGTTGGCAGCAGACTCCAAGTCGATGATGTTCAACTGCTCGCCGATGGTCCAGTGCGGTTGCGCCCATTCTGTCGGTTGTGGCACATCCGACGCTCGCACAACGATGTTCGCCGATTCGTCAAATCCGACTGGCACGTCGTCTAGCGGGATGTTCGGGATCGTGAGCATTAGCGTGCGCAGTTCGGCTTCGACATCGCGTTGTTCTGCCGCGAGCTGCTGGATGCGGTTGCCCACGTTGCGCATCTCTTGGACCTCGTCGTCGGTGGGCCTGCGTCGTGCCTGACCGATGGCGCGCGAGACAGTGTTGCGACGATTCCGCGCGTCGTCGGCTTCTCGGATCAGTTCCCGCCGCCGCGCATCCAACTCAATCACTGCGTCGACCGTGCCTACATCCTCGCCGCGCCGTTGCAGGGCATCACGCACGGCTTCGGGTGTCTGCACTATGGTGTTCAGGTCAATCATGGGCGAGTTACCTCCTTGGTACCATTATCGCCTACGGCGAGTGAGGTTGTCGCAGCGACGCGATGCAACGGAGCGTTCCTGTTGGGCTCTGATGCGACGGACCCGAGGGTGGCGTTCAGCAGAGGTTGGATGTCCAGTGTTCGCGAAATGTTAGACTCCTAGAGTACAGAGCAATGATGCTATGCAACGGGCTAGAGGCTTGGACCGATTGGGAGCGACAACCATGAAGACGACAGACGCGCGAGATCAGGGAACCGATGTCTCACAGGACGGTGAAAAGACGTTAGAGCAGATCTTAGAGGAGCATCTTGAGCTTTGTCGGCGTGCCAAGACGGACCCGAGCGTTAAGTTGCCGGTCATCAACGGCATTGAAAACATGTTGAAGTTCAATGAGATGACCGAACGGAGCAGGGCGGGACGGTGGTGATTCCCCTTGTTCGGGATCTGTTACACTTTGCGAGTACGGAGCCGTACTGTCACCCGACGGGCTAGTGGCTTGGTCCGACCGATTTGGAGGTATAGGACATGAAGACTCGAGAAGAGCGAGGCGAGACTAGGCGCGCATTGACGCATGACGAATTCGAGCAGTACATAGAGGAGCATCTTGAGCTTTGTCGGCGTGCCAAGACCGACCCGAGTATTAAGTTGCCGGTGATCAACGGCATTGAAGATATGTTGAAGTTCAACGAGATGACGGAACGGAGCAGGGCGGGACGGTGGTGATTACCCTGGCGCGATAGGGTTAGCGCGGCGACACCATGCCGACGTGGGGTGAAGTTCGAAATGTGCTCGTGTCGTCTCCAGACGAAGATGGCCGGTTGCGGTTTGACGAAGTACGGAAAACTTACCTGAGACGTGTTGCATCACGTACTGGCCGCGCGGCGGTCCTTTACGCTAGCCCGTGGACCGTGCCGGACATTGAACAATCGGGCGACCTGCATATCAATCGGTATGACCTGCAGGGTTTCATGGAAGTCCTGTCAAACGTCAAGGAACGCGAGCTGGACTTGATCATCCATAGCGGGGGCGGTGACCCTGATGCAGCGGAGGCCATCGTCGACTACTTGAGAAGCAAGTTTGATCATATTCGCGTCTTTGTGCCCGTGTCCGCGATGTCGGCGGCTACGATGATTGCACTGTCGGCGGATGAGATCGTCTTGGGACGACACTCTCATCTCGGTCCAATTGACTTGCAAGTCCCAGTTTCGACGCCGAACGGGTTCGTTTACGTGCCGGCTCAGGCGATCATAAGTGAATTCGAGGAAGCTGATGCCGAGTTCAGGGTTAGGGGACATAACACCGCGTGGCACCCGATTATCGCGCAGATGCGACCTGGGCTGATAAACAGTTGCCGCCTCGCACAGGCCAGAGCAAAAGAGCTGGTCGCGAGATGGTTGGAGTCCTACATGTTCAAGGGGCATGATGATGCCAATGCGCGAGCGGCGTGTGTTGCCGATACGGTGGCTGACTTCAGCAAGTTCGGGTCGCATGGGAGGCCAATCAACCTCGAGCAAGGGGAAAACATGGGACTCAATGTGCAGAGGTTGGAGGATGACCAAGTCCTACAAGATTTAGTTCTATCCGTGTTTCACGCGACAGACCTGACGTTTTCCGGTACGGCGGCCACGAAGATTATCGAGAACCACCACGGCCGGATGTGGACCAGACGCACATCACTTATGCCCTGAGTTACGGGAAGAGCGTTACCTCTCGGATTACGTTGTGACCTGTCAGGCATGAGTTTAGGTATCGGTTAGAATAGATTTCGCGTCAAGGCATGACAGTCATGGGTTTGAGTTGTGCTGTCTGATACCAACGAGGCGGGAGTTGCCAATGCCAAGTAAAGAAGCGACCAAGTCGATCGAAACTCCTGCCGATCCTCTGCACGCCCTTTCCAGGGAAGGATTAACTACATCCGAGTTGATCGATGCGATCATTAAAGAGTTGCAGGATGCCGAGAACGATCCAGATCGGCCTGAAGTCATGATGAAACCAGTTGAAACCATGATGAAGTTCCGGCGGATGACCGCACGTAACTTCCGTTAGCGGCGGTTTGAGTTCGACCCGCAGGCTACTGAACGCTAAACGCAAGACCGCGTATTGTCCGTCTTTCACGCGACGTATCTTACGTTCAACGGAACTCCAACGCGCAAGATAATCGAGAATCACCGCGGGCGCGGATGGCTGCGCGACGAACAACCTACGCCCTGAGTTGCGGGAAGAGCGTTACCTCTCGGATTACGTTGTGACCTGTCAGGAGCATCACTAGGCGGTCTATGCCTATGCCTAGTCCTCCTGTTGGTGGCATGCCGTGCTCTATCGCACGCAGGAACGACTCGTCTAGGCGATCGGCTTCTTGGTCGCCACCTTCGGTGCGTTGGCGTTCCTGCTCTTCGAATCGCTCCCGCTGATCGACCGGATCGTTCAGCTCGGTGAAGGCGTTGGCAAGCTCACGACCCGCTACGAACGCCTCGAATCGCTCTACAACGCTGTCGAATCCAGGCTTCTTCTTGGCAAGCGGCGACATCGCAATTGGGTAATCGACCAAGAACGTAGGTTGCACGAGATTTGGTTCCACTGCTGACGATATCGCTTTGTCCAGCATTTGCGGCCACGTTGAACCGTCTTCGGCGTAGATGCCTGCTGCCCTCAATGCTAGTGACAGCGATTCACTGTCCGCGCACTCCAGATAGTCGATGTTGGCATTGTCGATCAACGCCTGACGTAAGTCGAGCCTCTGCCATGGTGGAGCTAGGTCAATCTCGCCGCTGCCATTTGGATTGGGCACTTTCGCGCTGCCGGTTACCGCCATGGCGGTTTGCCACACCAATTGCTCCACGAGCACCATCACATCCTCGTAATCGGCGTAAGCCTCGTAGCTCTCCATCGTAGTGAACTCGGGATTGTGGTCAGCGTCGATTCCTTCGTTGCGGAAGATCTTGCCGATCTCAAACACGCGTTCCATGCCGCCGACTATCAGCTGCTTGAGGTAGAGCTCCGTGGCGATTCTCAAGTACAGCGTCTGTCCAAGGGCGTTGTGGTGCGTCTCGAACGGCTGGGCGAAACCTCCCGCGGGGATCGGGACCAGGACCGGAGTCTCAACCTCGACGTAGCCTCGTTGTTCCATGAAACGTCTCACAGCGGACACGACCTTTGACCGCATCATCGCAGTAGCAGCCGCGGCGTCGTTGATCAACAGGTCTAGGTACCGTTGACGGAATCGAGTTTCAACATCTCGCAGTCCGTGCCACTTGTCCGGCAGCGGCAGTATCGTCTTGCCGATGATAGAGAGCTCGGATGCTTCAAGCGAAATCTCACCGCGGCGCGTGCGAAACACGGGACCCGTTGCGGACACGAAATCGCCGATGTCCAGATCGGACAGCAGGTCGTAGTCGCTATCCAAGACATTAGCGCGCGCGTGAACCTGAAGGGTGCCGCTACCGTCTTTGATGTCAAGGAAGGCAGACCTTCCTAACCCGCGCCGCGCCATGAGCCGACCGGCGATCGAGACCGGTTCTGTCCGAGGGTCGCCGTCGACGTTGGAGTCCGCTTCTACTTCAATGAACAGCTGCCTGGCTTCCGCTGTCGTGTGAGTACGGGTGACGCGTCCTGGGAACGGGTCGATACCGCGCTCGCGGAGCGACTCTATCTTAGCAACGCGGTCGGCACGCAGCTTGGACTCGGCAACACCTAGGTCGGAGCGCGGCGCGGGATGCGCCCCGCTCAAGTCGGCTGCATCGTTCGCATTGTTGCTCTCGGTCATGGAATCAATCTTACAGATGGGGCGTTAGTCTGCGTGAGAACATGACGCGGAATCAATGCACGCGAATCGAAGGTAATCGCGGACTCGTTAGTTGCAATCAAGGCAGGTGTTTATCGCATAATCGTAGTTACTAGTTGATGACCAGCGCGGTGCGACGAGTCGTTGACTAGCACCGATACACTACGAACGGCAGACTGTGTTGCGCCGACTTACCACACAACAAAGCAAACGTAACAGGAGGATCAGACCGACCACATCTCGCACTAAAGCCGCACTCGTTTCCATACTGGGTCCCGCCTACATTCATGGCAAACGATGCGCCGACCTCTACGCCGGAACCGGCGGAGTAGGGATCGAGTTGCTCAGCCGCGGTGCCGAATCTGTTGCCTTCGTGGAACGCAACGCAGGGCAAGTAGCCGCCATTGAAACGGAACTGAAACGGCGCAAACTTCGGCATAGGGCAACTGTGCATCGTGCGGACACGATCAGGTGGTTACAGCGTTCGGATAGTGACGCATTTGGCATAGTCTTCGCCGACCCTCCTTACGAATCCACCGACTTGCAAGAACTCATTAACGCGATAGAGGCTTCTGATCTGCTAACACATGACGCATACGTAATCCTTGAACACTCATCACGACTTGATCCACCGCAACCCGATCCGAACGCAAACCTGACACTCTATCGTTCCAGAGAATACGGCGATACTTCGCTAACTATCTACCAAGTGAACCGACAACCAGAACACCGATGAGCGATGTTACAGCCGTCTACCCAGGCACTTTCGACCCGGTTACCAACGGACATCTCGATGTCGCTATGCGGGCCCGCAACCTGTTCGACCGTCTCATCGTTGCCATCTACGCGGGGGACGGCAAACCAGTGATGTTCGACACGGAGACACGGCTGGCGATGTTCGCTCACGCGGTTGAGGATGCAGGGCTAGATGTTGAGGTGCAACCTTACGAAGGCCTCACTGTCGATTTCGCACGCCGAACCGGCGCGTCCGCTATCGTCAGAGGCCTTAGAATCAGCAGTGACTTTGAGCATGAAGGCTCGCTTGCACTGATGAACAGGCACCTAGATTCGGATGTTGAGACTGTGTGCCTCTTCTCCTCAATCGATCAGCAGTACGTCAGCTCCTCCAGAGTCAAGGAGATCGCCCTGCTCGGTGGGGATATAACCTCTCTCGTACCGCCGAACGTTGTGAAGCGATTTGAGGATGTGCGGAATTAGCGCTACGCAGAATCTGGTGTCTCGACGCTTTGATAAGAGTCAACAATCTACCTGAATGGCAATACTTAACTCAACGCTAGGAGCGAACCAATGGCACTAGAAACCACAGTCAGCTACAACTCTGACATCAGCGAGGTTGCATCAGCACCTCAAACGCTCTTCGATTTGGTGGAGCGGATTGACAAGTTGGCCGCCGATGGCAGGGTGCGTGGCACCGGCCGGACGATGATGAAGCTGAACGAGGTCGAGGGACTCATCGGCGACATCAAACGCGAGCTGCCAAAGATCACCTCGGTGTCTGACCAGATCGTTATGAAGCGCGACGAAATGATCAGTGAGGCTGAGGGTTACATGCAGTCGACTCGCCAGCTGGCGGTGAAAGAGGTTGAGGAGATGCGCAACAAAGCGCGTGAAGAGCGGGATGCAATCATCACTCAAGCTAAGAAGAAGGCGATGGAGGTTGTCGATCAGTCGTCGGTAATCAAGGCATCCAAGGTTGAGGCGGAGCGGATAATCGAGCAGGCGAACGAAGAGGCGGAGAAGGTAATCGTGCGTGCCAAGCGCGAGGCGAACACGATCGTCGGCGCGGCGGATGAGCGCTCGAACCGCCAGACGATGGAGACGGACGAATACTCGAAGCGGATGTTGATGAAGCTCGAGGAGCGTCTATCCAGCACGCTGATGCAGATACGGCAGGGGATAGACGTTGTGAACCAGAGTCTGGAAGAGCGTGAGAAGCAGCAGAGTCGTGCCAACGCGATGCGCGCGAACGTTGGAGGCGCGAGAGTCTACTAGAGCCACTTCTAGGCACAGGAGGCAGCTAAGCAGCCGACCCGCGGGTAATAACCTGCGAGGTCGGCTGTTGGCTTTATGTAGCGCGGCGAGGTAGTCTCGTGGCTGCGTGCACGACGAGGAATCGCCGCGTCGTCGTGACACAAACCGCTTGCACAAACTTGACTATTCCGATACCGTTGAGATATGGGACCGTCGCACCGTTATCTAGTGCGCTTAGTTTCGCACGGATGCGTAACGAATTCCCGGAACATTCATGACCGATAGCATTTGAGGAGTCGCGCGTTCCTGCAATGCCGAACTCGGATTGGACGCACGCAGTTAACGACATGCCATCCATTAACACAGACGCACTCGACGGGACGGTGTTCATCAGTGACAATCTGCCGTTCCTGAAATCGCTGGACAATGAGAGCGTTGATCTGGTGTGCATTGACCCGCCGTTTGGCAAGCGACAGACCTTTGAGGGTGAGATAACGCCGCCGCTGAGTGAAGACGAGAAGCGCATTGAGCGGGAGCTCATGGAGTCATGGGGGGTGTACGACGTTGCCACTGCCTACGATGCCGGGCTTGAGTACCCAGACCAGTCTGGCACCACCGCTACATTTGAGGACATCTGGAGCTTTCGAGTCCGGGTTCGTGAGGAGTGGTTGCGCGACCTTGCAGGAATATGCCCGGGTGCTTACTGGCTGATCAACGCGACTCGGCATACACACAGCGACAGCACCGCGGCCTATATCGCGTTCATGGTGGCAAGGATGCTTGAGGTCAAGCGCATCCTGAAACAGACAGGTAGCGTCTATGTCCACTGCGACCATGAGGCGAACGCATACCTGCGACAGATGATGGACGCAGTCTTTGGCAAAGACAATTTCCGCAACGAGATCGTCTGGTCGTACCGCACTGGTGGCGTGAGCAAGCGATACTGGCCACGTAAGCACGACACGTTGTTGTTCTATGTGCGCTCCAATAGCTACTCTCACCAGCCTTTGCAGGAACGGGTCTACTACGACCAGCCTTTCTTCAACACCGATACGGACGCTGAAGGCAGACCGTTTGCGGATGTGTACGTACGCGATGTTTGGGACGACATCAAACCTCTGATCAACGTATCAGGGGAGCGCACTGGATACCCTACGCAGAAACCACAGGCATTGGCAAAGCGCATCATCGAGGCCAGCAGCGACCCGGGCGACATGGTGCTCGACTGCTTCGCGGGATGCGCGTACGTCCCAGTGGCGGCGCAGCTTACTGGCAGGAGGTGGATGGCGTGCGACATGTCTCCCAGGGCGTGGACGGTCGTTCGCCGCCAGTTCCACAAGCACCCGGAGCTGGGGATCGTCACCGAGGGCGAGATCGCGGTTGATGCCCCGGACGGCTCTGAGATAGACCAGAAGCTGGAGTACGGCGACCGCATGATCAAGGTTCGCGGTCCGGGTCAGCTGCCCGAGCGCACGACGGTCGACGAGCCGCTGCCGACGGTCGCGGAGCCTTTGCCTGAGATCAGGTTCCGCCAGACCCCGGTTGAATCGAGCGAGGAGATCTGGCGGGCGTTCATCAGGCAGTGGGGTCCGCAGTGCTGGTACTGCGGCACTGAGAAGGTTGCAGACAGGCGCGAGCTGCATCTGGACCACATCGAGCCCAACAGGCGTGACGGTACCAACGATGACTGCTGGAACCGTGCGATGGCGTGCACGATCTGCAACAGCAACAAATCCGACAGGTTGACGCCTGAGGAAACGACCTACAAGGCGCGGCAGGACGGTCTGATCAAGACGGATGCTTTACGGGATGAAGTCCTGGATCAGTTCCGCCGTCGGCACGAGTGGGCGAGGTTGCGATGGGAGTGCGAGGTGAAGCCGAACAGGGCGAGTTGAGCGCGTTGTGTGACCTTGACGCGAAACCCGGCTGGTCGCGATGCTCAAGAGCAGCGCGCGACACGCGGTTGTTGACACATCCACCGATGGCATTCTGGCTAATCGGTTAGAACCCTGTTCCAGTGCGGAAATCTGGGATACCCTTCCATCTGCCGCCGTCCTGCGAACGCATTACAGCGATCGTCTTTATGACCTCAGGGTTGGCTAGTCCGTGCGGAGGCAAGCCGGTGAGCGCGCGTGACACGTTTTCGGCTTGCTTTATACCACATTCCTCTAAGAACGTCGGAGAGTAACCCGCAAGGTGTGGCGTTACGTAGATGTTCGGGAGGCTTAGTATCGGGTCTTCAGGGTCTATCGGCTCGACTTCTGTCACGTCTAGACCTGCGAACGCTATCTGGCCATCTCGGAGCGCGGCGTGCAATGCCACCTGGTCGACGATCTGCCCGCGCGAGCAATTGACTAGGATGGCGGTAGGCTTCATTTGCGCTAGAGTCTCAGCGTTCACGATGTGATGCGTAGCGGTCACATGTGGCGCATGGATCGATATGATGTCCGATTCGGTGAAGAACTCGTCTTGGTCGACGAGCTGGATTCCGTATAGGTCGGCGGTCGATTGTGGCACCACTGGGTCCAACCCGATGACGCGCTTAGGTCCGAAACCGCGTACCCGTTGTGAAAACGCGCGGCCTATGTTCCCGACTCCGAGGATGCCGACAGTTTTGCCTGCGACTCTGTCTACTGTCGTCTGGTGCTCGCGCATCAGAGCCGGGTCGTCTGACCACTTGCCGCGTCGTGTGTCTGCAATCGTCTCAGGCAGTCGACGCAGTATTGCCAGCACCAATGCCATGGCGTGGTCTGCTACTTCCACAGTGTTGACACCAGGCACGTTGCATGCCAACACACCTAGCTCAGTCGCGGCATCAAGGTCGATTGAGTCAACGCCCACGCCCATACGGCTCACGACCTTCAGCTTGGAGCATTCCTCCAACACCGTCCGGTCCGTCAATGGCCATGTCGCGATCAGCGCGCCATCCATGTCCTTTAGCGCGTCAATGTATTCGTCGCTCTGTTGGAAACCTCCGAGGATTGAAACCTCGATGTCGCCCGCCGATTCGATTATCGACTTGACATCAACGAACGTCTCGCACGTTACTGCAACCTTGAGTGTCATAGCAGCTCCATTCTTTTGCTTTTGGCACGCGACTTCCCGTTGCAGGGATGAGCACGCCGATCAACTACTGAAATCGAATTCGGTACCTATTCCTTGCGCGATCGCGCCGTCGTAAACCAATGCCGCGCACGCTATATCCTGTATTGCAAGACCAACGCTCTTGAACAGCGTTACCTCGTCATCGCCAGTCCGGCCTGCAATATCACCGTTGATCACATCGCCGAGGTCTCCGGCGACTTCGTCCCAGGCGTATTCCCCGTCCTCAACAGGAGTGATGATGTCGCCCGCCTCCGCCATACAAGCGGATGTCTGGTCGCAGATAACACGAGCTCGACGTATTGTGGCCGTGTCAGTCTCCCGTATCCCAGGAGCATGCGACCCGATGCTGTTGATGTGCGCACCCGGTTTCCACCAGTCGCCACTCACGATAGGTTCCGCGGCGGTCGTTGCAAGCGAGACTACATCGGATGACCTGCATAGCTCTTCGCCGTCTGAAGCGAGGATTACCTCAAGCCCAGTCTGATCTGCGACCCACTCCGCGAACAGTTTTCGCTCCGCTTCCGGTTCCAACGAGTATGTCAGCATGGTCTTTACATGGCTGGCTTCGGCGATTGCGACTGCCTGTTGGCGCGCTTGCACGCCTGTACCCATGATGCCTGCTACTTCGGACTCGGTCCGCGCCATGTGCTTGGTTGCAACGCCGGCGACTGCGCCAGTGCGGACGGCAGTGAGGTAACCGCCATCCATGGCCGCCACTACCTGCCCAGTCAGGTTGTCTTGGATGAGTATGGTGCCGAGCGTCGTGGGTAAGCCGAAGTCGGATGGATTGGACTTGTACACGGTGACGGCTTTGATCCCGAGCGCACCGCTTGACCTCAAGTAGGACGGCATGTATGCGATCCATCCGCCCGTATCGTCATCGGTCATGACAGTGCGTTGCGGCATCACAGCGGTACCGCGTGCCAGCTCCGAGAATGCGGCTTCCACGGCATTGATGGCCGTGGGCATCGTCAATACCTTCTGGACATCCGATCTGTTTAGTAACAGTGCCATTTCAGATTTTGCAGGTTAATCGCTACGCGACAGCTTAGTCGCGACTATACGCATTGATAATACACGCGGACGGCGGTTGATGAAGCTAAGTCGTTTAACGTATCGGCAATTTGAAGACTCGTGCCGCGTTGAGTCCCATTAATCGTTCCCGGTCGGCCAGGGATTGACGATCGTCCGCCTCGAGGTGTCGGATTGCGCGGCGTTGGCCGATGAGCGGCCAGTCGCTGGCGAACATCACTCTGCCAGCACCCACGGCGGTTACCGCGGCTGAGTATACGTTTGACTGGTAAAGATAGGGCGTTGCGGCGGAATCGTACCACACGTTGTCAAGCGCAGAACCTATCTCTGGCATCATGGCGTACCAAGGCAGCCCGCCGCCCATGTGAGAAAAAACGAAACGGTTGGAAGGGTAGCGACTGGCGAGACGGTGCAACCGGTCGGGAGTCGTGCTACCTTTGCCCGGGTACTCGTGGCCATAAGGTTCGGAGCCGTGAACGATCATGACCGCATCGAACTCGGCCGCTATCGCCATCAGGTCGTCCAGCTCGTCACCGATGCGGTTGCCCCATCCTTGTGTACCAGCATGAAGCTCGCCGATTCCTTTTGCACCAGCGGTTAGGCACCTGTTTGCCTCTTCAATCGCGGCTTGCCCCCAACGAGGATTGACGCTGCAACATGCCATTAGCCTATCGGGATGTGCAGCAGCTGATTCCAATATGTAGTCGTTAGAGCGGCGTGCCGCCTCCAAGTCTGTCCATCCGAAGCCGGCGATGACCGACATATCAACATCAGCGTCATCCATCGAATTGAGCAGTGCCTTCGCCGAACCTATCTTGGCGTCGGGCACCGATCCGAACAGCTCTGCGAACGTGAGGTCCTTGCGGATTATCGCATCGCGATTCTCAGCGAAGTATCCAGGCAGGATATGTGTGAGCGAGTCGACGCGCATGGTGTAACTGTAACGGTTCGCGATTCCGTGGAGACGGTGTTGGATAATGGAATCATGCTGGGCACGCTATTCCGCCCAGGTCTGATTTCCAAGAACCGGGTGCTATTCGTTTGACTACCAGACCACAAGCTGCGGTAAGCGGTGCGGAACGCGTCGTGACGAAGCCCGATATCCCTCGGGCAGAACCGAAGCTCGGAGTTGTCGCAGTCCTTTACACGTCCCCCGAGACGGTGCTGGACGACTACTCTGAGTTGATGCGGCTGGCGGAGTACGACGGGGCACTGACAACAGGTGCTAAGACACTGTTGAAGGTCAACATATCGTGGCAGCACTACTATCCGGCGTGCTCAACGGCGCCGTGGCAGATTGAAGGGGTGGCGAACGCACTGCGCGCGGGAGGATATGACGACCTGCTGGCGGCCCACAACGGGACGGTCGTCGTCGACCCTGTGGAAGGTCGCATCAACAACAAGCATGCGGCTGTCGAAGATCGGCTCGGGTTGCCGCATGTGATTCTGGACACCGACGATGTGAACTGGGTGCGCTACCGTCCCGATGCCGAGATGCTCGTACTGAATGATATTTACCAAGATGGCATCTATATCCCGGAGTTGATGTTGGGCACCAACATCGTGCAACTGCCGACGATCAAGACCCATGTCTTCACGGTGATGACAGGTGCGATGAAGAATGCGTTCGGCGGCTTGCTACACCGCTATAGGCACTGGACGCACGCGCAAATACACGAGACGTTAGTTGACCTCTTACAGATTCAGCGCGAGATACATTCGGGCATCTTCGCGGTGATGGATGGAACTTTCGCCGGTGACGGACCGGGACCAAGGGCTATGCGCATCCACACAAAGAATGTGATACTGGCATCGGCCGATCAAGTTGCAATCGACGCTACCGCCGCAAAGATGATGGGGCTTGATCCGATGTCCATTCCCAAGATCCGCATAGCACACGAGATGGGCTTAGGTGTGGGCAACCCTACGGAGATTGAAATCCGAGGAGATGACATAGCTGGTGTTGACTGGTGCTTCTCATCGTCGGAGAACACGTTTGCTTCGCGCGGGCAGAAGCTGATCTACTGGGGACCGCTGAAGCCGTTGGAACACGCCTTACTGCGCTCACCGTTGACACCCTGGGCATTCGTGGCGAGCAACCTGTACCACAACGAGTTCTGGCTGCGTTTTATCGGCAGGAAGCGCGTGCGGGAGGCGCTAAAGACGCCATGGGGCGAGTTGTTCAAGGGGTATTAGCGGGCATCAGCGTGACCTTCCGTTGACTGGATTCACAGGGATAGGCAGGATAAAGGGGATTCGTTGGTTGACTCGCGCGTTGTACCGTGACGCGCGAGTCACGCTAACATGGTCATCCCGTTACCATCCTGCCGTATCCTGCCTATCCCTGTTAATCCTGTCGCCTGGATCCTCGCGGTATGTTCCGCCACCACGTCAAGGTACAACACTGTTCTCGAATCCACTCCCTTCTGCAGACCTTCTTCATTCACCACTCCGAAATGCCGCTCCAGTGGAACCTGAGAGACAGAAGAGATAGGGGACCTTACATGAAGGTCCCCTATACTTAGTCCGCGCACTAACTCTTTCAGTTAACTTTGGTGGAAGTCGCCGGGTGCGCCGTTTGTAACCGTATTCACCTAGGTTTGTCAAGTTTGGTTTATAATGAGGTGTAAAGTCGAAACTTCGGTTTTTCATTCAATAGTACTCTTGTTGTTGGATCATGAGTACAACACACTAATGCCGACGCTTTAACCGTACTCGGCCACCATTTCGAGTAACATCTAACAGCATCCGAAGCCACGACGGTGACTGACCGCCACCAGACCCGACACACAATGCCACACCTCACGCTATACCGCGGCGATGCGCGGGACGAACTGCGCAAAGTTGCGTCGAACTCGGTTGACCTGATCTTCACGTCGCCACCTTATGCTGATCGGCGAAAGTCGACCTACGGCGGAGTACGGGCCGACGGCTACGTCGATTGGTTCTTGCAGATATCTGATGAGCTTTATCGAGTCATGAAGCCGTCCGGCACGTTTGTGCTCAACATCAAGGAACATGCTGCTGACGGTGAACGTAGCACGTACGTCCTTGAGTTGATCCTGGCGTTAAGGCAACAGGGATGGCGCTGGACAGAGGAGTTCATCTGGCACAAGAAGAACAGCTATCCCGGAAAATGGCCCAACCGCTTTCGTGATGCTTGGGAGCGATTACTGCAATTCAACAAGGCTCGTAAGTTCAAGATGAACCAAGAGTCCGTCATGGTACCAACCGGAGAATGGGCGAACGGACGGTTAAAATCTTTGAGCGAGACCGACAAGACGAGAGATGTGTCAAGGGTGGGCAGCGGCTTTGGTAAGAGGATCGAGAACTGGGTCGGCCGGGATATGGCTTACCCGACGAACGTGTTGCACCTGGCCACGGAGTGCGCCAACCGGAGCCATAGCGCGGCATTCCCGAAACCGTTACCGAATTGGTTCATCCGACTATTCACAGACCCTGGCGACACGGTCCTAGATCCGTTCCTGGGTTCAGGCACAACGGCCTTTGTTGCGATGGAGCTAGGCAGGCACGCCATCGGGGTTGAACTCAACGAAACCTATTGCGATGAAGTTGAGCGACTTGCCGATCAGCTCACGCAATCGACACTGACCTGATGGCGTGCTTGAACTATTGACCAATGGCTGCTCCTAACCGCATCGACCAACGTGCAATCACTGAGTATGTTGACGCACATATCGACGAATTTCATGAGCGGAGGCTGGAGCGTCTCAAGGGGCTGGATCTCAGACTCTTGCTAAGACGAAAGAATCCTTACCTCTTTCGCTCTAAGGGCATCGTTGATCCGCGGGATCTAATCGCTCCTATGCTGGACGCTCATCTCAGTTCTCAAGAAGAGGGCATGTTCGGGAACTTCGTTGAGGGATTGGCGATTGAGGTGGCCAAACTCGCCTACGGCGGCCGAAAGTCTGGGATCACTGGCATCGACCTTGAGATGGAGAATGACGATGCCCGTTACATCGTTTCGATCAAGTCGGGCCCGAATTGGGGTAACTCCAGTCAAGTGGCAAAGATGCGAACGGACTTCCGCAACGCAACGCAAATCATCCGTCAAGGGAGCCCTGCTATGAACGTCATCGCGGTGAACGGGTGCTGTTACGGCCGAACATCGGATTCCTATGACAAGGGCGACTACTGGAAGCTGGCCGGGCAGTCGTTTTGGCAGTTCATTTCGGGCCAGGATGACTTCTATCTTCGTATTGTTCAGCCGCTTGCGCACCGGGCCAGGGAGCGGAACCAGACTTTCGCCGAGGACCGGGCGGTCATCCTGCGCCAGTTTGAGAACGAATTCGCTGATCACTTCTGCGAACCGCGCACGGGCAGGATCGATTGGGGTCAGCTAGTCAAGTTCAACTCAGGTTCAGCTGCTGGCGCTTGAACCCTGGCTGTCGGGTCCGCCTTACAGTGCGGCGGATACGAAAAGCCCCCTGTCGTCCGCCCAGCTGTCTGGCGTTTCAACGGCCAACACTTCGGCGACACACGTCTCCTCGCCGCGGCAATCGACCAGTCGCGCCTCTACGTTTGTGCCGCGTCCGCGCACACTCGTCACACGTGCTTCGATTCTGAAGGGTCCGGCCATTGAAGTCGGTTTGTGGTATGCGATTTTGAGCGATGCCGTGGCGTACCAGAGCAGAGGCCGCTGCCCATCGCCTGCGTGGCGACCTGCGCGTCTGTAGGCGTCCGCGATGGCGGTGCATACCGAGTGGCAGTCGATCACAGCTGCGATAATTCCGCCGTTTACGATGTCGTGCGGCATGGCGGCGTGGTGTACCTTGGGCGTGAACTCACATATCGAGATGTCGCCGTACCATCTTGACTTGATTCTGAGTCCGCGCTCATTCCAAGCACCGCACCCGAAGCAGGAGTTTCCGAATAAGCCATCCTGCACAAATATCGGTGCCGAATTTAAAACGGTCGGCGGCGCGCAACTGTTACCGTCACCGTCCGGCATGGCCGGACCTTCGCCCGCGGCCGCGTCTACGAGTATTGCGACCGCTCTTCTTATCGGACTCACGACCTCCGGCCACAGATGTTAGGTCCCGTTGCTGCGATGCTCCGCCGATGACCTCTGATATACCGACAACGCTAGATGAGGGGGTGCGGCCGTTCTTGTGCTGTCCGTTGGTTGAAACTGCCCCGCTTATGTCCGACGATGGAGAATAAGCCGCGCCCTCGGATTGTGCATCCGGGATGATGCCAGCGGATTCGCGTAGGTAAGAGCCGGTATAGGAATCAGTAACGCTTGCCAAGAATTCGGGAGTGCCTTCCGCAACCAAATCGCCACCGTCCTCGCCCGCGCCTGGACCCAGATCGATTAGCCAATCCGCGTTCTTTATAAGGTCGAGATGATGTTCGATAAGCAGAACGGTGTTACCGGTCTCGACCAATCGGTGTAGCACGGACAGCAACCGCGAAGCGTCCTCAAATGACAAGCCTGTCGTCGGTTCGTCAAGGATGTACAACGTGTTGCCAGTTCCCCGCTTTGAGAGCTCTGCTGACAGCTTGATGCGTTGGGCCTCGCCGCCAGACAGGGTCGTCGCGGGCTGCCCGAGATGTATGTAACCCAATCCCACATCCGCCAACGTCTGTAGCTTTCCGCGGATCGTCGGGATGTTCCCGAAGACGTCTAATGCCTCTGTGACGGTCATATTGAGCACATCGGATATTGAGTGTCCTTTGAACTTGATCTCCAGTGCTTCCCTGTTGTACCTCGCGCCATCGCAGACTTCACACGGTACGGAGACATCTGGCAGGAACTGCATCTCGATCTGCGTGTAACCCGCGCCAGTGCACGATTCGCACCTTCCGCCGCGGACATTGAAGGAGAATCTGCCGGCCGTGTAACCGCGCGCCTTCGCCTCTGGCATCGAGGCGAACAGGGTTCGCATGGGGGTGAACAAGCCGGTGTAAGTCGCGGGATTGGACCTCGGAGTGCGCCCAATGGGAGACTGGTCTATGTCAATCACCTTGTCAACATTGTCAAGCCCGTCAATCTGATCGTGGTCTCCTGGTCTGCTCTTCGCGCGGTAGAAGTACTGTGCGAGACGCTTGAGCACTATTTCGTTGACTAGCGTGCTCTTGCCAGAGCCTGATACCCCGGTGATGCAAACAAAGACACCTAGGGGTATCTGGATGTCGACGTTCTTCAGATTGTTCTCTCTGGCACCACGGATTGTGAGGTGGTGCCCGTTCGGCTGTCGACGAGTGTTAGGCGTGGCGATGGATTTCCTGCCGCTCAGGTATGCTCCGGTCAACGATTCGTCGGACCCTTCTATGGCTGCAATCGGTCCTTGGGCGACCACGTTTCCGCCATGCTCGCCTGCGCCCGGTCCTAGGTCGACGATATGGTCCGCCGCTCGCATCACCGCTTCGTCGTGCTCAACGATCAACACAGTGTTGCCGACATCTCGCAAGTTCTTGAGCGTGTCAATGAGTCTGTCTCCGTCGTGCGGATGCAACCCTACTGAAGGCTCGTCGCACACATAGAGGACGCCCATCAGTCCGGAACCAATCTGCGTGGCCAGTCTTATTCGCTGCCCCTCACCGCCGGACAGAGTGCCGGCTGAGCGGTCGAGTGTCAGGTAGTCCAGACCGACGCGTGAGAGGAACGATAACCGCGCCTCAATCTCCTTGAGTATCTGCTCTGCGATTGCCAGCTCGCGCTGGGACATGGGCTCGGGTACGGTTTCTTCAGATTGCCGCCATTGGCCGTTTCTGCACGCTTCGACCCACCGGATAGCGCGCTCTACGGACTGCCGTGCCACCTGCATGATGTTCATGCCGACCACGGTTACTGCAAGTGCGTCAGGCTTGAGTCGGTCTCCGCCGCAGGTGTTGCACGCGCGCTGTGCCATGTACTCCTCCACCTCGCGACGTACGTTTTCCGATTCTGTCTGACGATAACGCCGCTCGAGGTTGGTGACGACACCTTCAACGGCGGCGTTCCATGAGTAGGTGTCGCCGCGTTGTGTTACATGGGTCACGCGTACCTTCTGCCTGCCAGACCCATAGAGGACCAACTTCACATCCTTGACATCCAATTCGCCAACTGGCACATCTGTCGGCACATCGAAGTGGTCCGAAAGCGCGCGGATGGCGGTCTGGGCCATCGATGAGTACGAGTCATCTCGCCGCCAAGGTGCTAGCGCACCTTCGTCGATAGTTAGCGACCTGTCTGGGATTACAAGGTCGGGATCGATTTCCATGCGGAATCCCAAGCCGGTACAGTCGGGACATGCGCCGTACGGAGTGTTGAAAGAGAAGTCGCGAGGCTCAAGCTCGGACATCGAGATGTCGCAGGACGGGCACGAAAAGGCTTCCGAGTAGATGAGGTCGCGTGTGGCGTCTTCCGCTTTCTCCTTGGATTTGCCACGCCTGCCTTTGCGAAGGGTTCGGTTGGATGCCTCGCTCCGCGTACCCGCTACCAGCTCGGATTTCAGTTTTTCGGATGGATTCAAAACCGAGACAAGCAAGGTGCCCTTTGACTGAGCTAGAGCCGTCTCGACCGATTGCGTCAGCCTTTCGCGATCTGGGACATCCCGCACTATGACTCTGTCAACGACAATCTCCAAGTTGTGCCACTGATTCTTGTTCAGCGTGATTTCGTCCTGCAGGTCGCGCGTCTCGCCGTTTACGCGCATTCTCGCGAACCCTTCGCGACGCGCCGAATCCATCACTTCGCGATGCTCGCCCTTCATGTGGGTGACCATCGGGGCTAGGATGAGCAGACGACTTCCCTCGTCAAGCGTCAATATCGAGTCGACTATCTGTTGCACAGATTGGCGTTCAACAGGGCGTCCGCAGTTGCGACAGTGTGGGCGGCCTGCACGGGCGAACAGAAGTCGCAGATAGTCGTAAATCTCCGTTACGGTGCCGACTGTTGAACGCGGGTTGCGGGACACGCCTTTTTGATCGATGGAGATCGATGGACTCAGCCCTTCTATATGATCAACATCGGGCTTCTCCATGCGGCCGAGGAACTGCCTTGCATAAGAGGACAGGCTCTCGACGTATCGTCGTTGTCCCTCGGCGTAGATGGTGTCGAACGCCAAGCTGCTCTTGCCAGAGCCGGAAACGCCGGTGACCACGACGAGCTTGTCGCGAGGGATCCTTACATCGACATCGCGCAGGTTGTGCTCACGCGCACCACGTACGACGATTTCGTTGTCACGCATCGGGTTTGAGCTGGGTGATAGGAGAGGATATATCGGGCAAGGGCAACACTTCTCATGCGACGCGAGCCAACCGGCGGGAACGCGTCTGCGCCCTTGACAATTCTATTGGAACCGCGAGTCGGCCTTGGTAAGTTGCTCAGTAGTGGATGGCGTTTCCGACTCCGCCGCCAGCAGCGATTGCATCGCCGTTGATCGCGATGGAACGCGGCGATGCTAAGAACGCAGCGATGTAGGCGATATCGCTCGCGTCGATGATCTGCTTAACCGAGTTGGCATCATGCATGTTTGTCTCTTCATCGGCGATCGTCGTGCCGTTCGCTGCCGCTCGTTCGGCCAGCATCTGCTCCGTGGCTTCGGTGCGCGTGGCGCCGGGATGTATCACCGTTACGTTTATCCCGTGCTGTCCCAGCTCATCGGCCAGGTTCTTCGTGAGAGCGCTCACCGATATGTTGCGTATTGAGCCCACTATCGCGCCTGAGCTTCGCGCTGCTAAGCCGCTTATGTTGATGATCCTGCCCCAACCGCGCGCTTTCATGATCGGTGCCACGGCGCGGGCGCAACGCAGATACCCCAATACCTTGACGTTTACATCTTGGTTGAACTGTTCGTCCTCGAGACCTTCGATTCCCGTGACGGGTGCACGTCCCAACGGGCGCGCCGCGTTGTTTACGAGTATGTCAATGCCATCCAATTTAGCGTTGGCTTCGCGCACAGCCCGGCGGACGAACTCGCTGTCGCCAGTATCGACGACTACCGGATGGATGCTACGCCCGGTTTCAGATGCGATTTCACCTGCTGTTGCTGCGAGCGCTTCGAAGTTGCGTGCGGCTATTGCCACATCGCAACCCTCGCGCGCCAGTTCCCGAGCTATTGCCCTCCCGATGCCTCTGCTACCGCCGGTGACCAGTGCCTTCTTGCCTACGAGATTCAGGTCCATCTATACGCTCCCTCTTGGTAATGCCAGCTCGGGTGCCCGCTTCCAGAAATTGGTTGCCTGTTCGAATGCATGTGCCAGTTGCAACACGGACATGTCGGCGTAACGACGTCCGATCAGCTGTAGTCCGCACGGGAGTCCAGATGCATGGAATCCGGCCGGAACGGAGATTGCGGGTAATCCTGTAACCGTTATCCAAGTGCACGGAGACATCCACTCCAAGTAGTCCGACATCTTGACACCGCCAACTACGGTCGGGTACTCCATGTCGATGTTGAAAGGAGGGATCGAGGTGACGGGGGCAGCGATGTAGTCGTACTTGGACATGAAAGATGCGACCCGCTCGAACAGCGCGGTTCGATGCTCTTCGGCGAGTTTCAAATCTATCGCGGATAACGCGATTCCAGCTTCCGCGTTCCACACTATCGTCTCCTTCAGCAGGGCACGATTGTTGTCGAGGTCATCTCGATGCTGGTGCGCGAATAACGCTGCTCTAATGGTGTGGAAAATCTCGCCGGCACCGTCTAACGGCGGGTCGGCATCCTCTACTATGCAACCCAGATCGTCGAAGACTTCGCGTTGCTTGTCTAGTGTGTTCGTGATTTCGGGGTCAATCGTCGCACCGCCAAGATCGCGTGACCAAGCGACTCGCTTTCCACTCAAATCAACGTCAAGGCCGCCGGAGAATTCTACGCTGCCCCTCGGTAGGCTGTACGGCACGCTCGGATCATGTCCGGCGATGGCCCGCAGTTGCAGCTGCACATCCTTCACGGTACGTCCCATGGCACCGACGACCGACTCATGGGTATACCCCAATGGCCGAGAAGCTGGCACCACGCCGATGCTGTTACGCATGCCGACCACGTTGCTCCAGGCCGCTGGGTTTCGCAAAGAACCGCCGAAATCAGAGCCTTGCGCGATTGGAAGCATTCCGCATGCCAACGCCACCGCCGCGCCGCCGCTACTGCCGCCGCATGTCTTGCCAGTGTCGTATGGATTCAACGTCGCGCCGAATACCTCGTTGAAAGTCTGCGAACCTGCGCCGAACTCTGGAGTGTTGGTCTTTCCGACCACTATCGCGCCGGCAGACTTGTAGCGTCGGACTGGCATCGAATCGAATTCCGGCACCCAATCGGCGTGAATTCTCGAACCGTAAGTGGTGCGTAATCCTGCAGTAGGTTGCAGGTCCTTGATGCCAACTGGCAATCCGTGGAGCAACCCTACGGAGTCAGGAGCGACCACGCGTCGCGTGTCAGATGCCTCAGCCTGGTCCAACAGTTCGTCGCCGTCAACCATCGTTACGATGGCGTTCACACTCGGGTTGGCCAACCCGATCTGTTCCAAGTGCGCTGACATCAACTCACGACCTGAGATCTGGCCACGGCGAAGCAACTCTCTTTGTTGCCACGCGGGGGTGAACAATAATTGAGCGTCTGCGGTGATGGTCATGGTCTATGACTGAACGATAGAGGTGCGAAATGGCTAGCGTACGGCGATCGATGCGTAGTTTACCACCACGTCTGTCCCTCA
This sequence comes from Dehalococcoidia bacterium, assembly GCA_965200145.1. GTDB lineage: Bacteria > Chloroflexota > Dehalococcoidia > Lucifugimonadales > Lucifugimonadaceae > CBDATG01. Next base: position 1,332,377 of record CBDATG010000002.1, on the reverse strand, counting down.
ACTTCGTGCTGGAATTCGCTCCATTGCTTGGTATATATGCCTGTTGAGAGGTACTTCCAACCGCCATCGGCAAAGAGCATTACGATGTTACCTCGTTCGAGCCTGCTGGCGACTCTCACAGCACTCGCCAACACTGCGCCGGAAGAGACTCCGACGAAAACGCCAGCATCGGAGAGTAACCGCTTGGTGAAGTGGAAAGCCTCTTCAGCTTCGACCATTATGCGAGCGTCTAGCGCGTCTAGGTCTAGGATCGGTGGGATGAAACCGTCCTCTATCGCGCGGAGTCCTTGCACTTTGTCATCTGGATGAGGGGCTGCCGCCACTATCTTGACTGAGGCATCGTGTTCACGCAAAGCGCGGGCGCATCCCATCAGCGTTCCGCCGGTTCCTAAACCGGCCACGAAAACATCGACCTCTGGCATTGCGTCAGTAATCTCCGGACCCGTCGAGCGGTAGTGTGCGTCAGGATTGTCGCGATTGCCGTATTGGTATGGCATGAACCAATCAGGATTATCGGCATGAAGATCCTTGGCTACATTGATCGACTCGTTGGTGCCTTTTTCGGGAGCGGAGAAAATGATGTCGGCACCGAAACCTTCTAGGAGGTGCAACCGTTCGATGCTGACGCTCTCAGGCATCACGACCTTCACTTGATAACCCCGTAGAGTACCGACCATCGCGAGGCTGATGCCCGTGTTCCCAGACGTTGGCTCCAAGATGACCTGCCCGCGACCCGGTTTCAGTTTGCCTGCGCGTTCCGCGCCGTCTAAGAGCGAGAGCGCAACGCGGTCTTTCACGCTACCGGTGGGGTTATGCGACTCAAGCTTCGCGAACAGCCGAACGTCACGCTTAGGGCTGAATTGTGACACCTCAACGAGCGGCGTGTTGCCGATCGATTTCAGGATTTGCGCTTGGTTCATCTTGACCTGCTCGGATCACGGTGTCAGCCTCGGTCCGCGACGGACCTTGAGCAACGGGTTTCGCATAAGATAGGATAAACCTATACGGAAGACATTAGGTCAGCATCCTCGGCATCAGAGTTGAACCGATGCCGAGGATGTGATACAAACCTAGTTGACGTCAACGCGCCACAACCGTTGCGGGAGTAACTCAGCGGTAGAGTATCTGCTTCCCAAGCAGAAGGTCGCGGGTTCGAATCCCGTCTCCCGCTCCAACGGCTTCGCTTCCATCTATGTCTGGTGCGAGTTCGCGGTCGAGCTAACCCTGATTCTCTGTTGGCTGGTCGCCTTCTTCCGTGGCTGCGGATTCAGCCTCAGCTTCTTCCTCGCCTTCGTCGATGTCGCCCGAGACTCGCGGTGGCTGTATCCAAGCCACGCGCTCGTCTGGGTCTCCGGCAATCGAAACGCCCGGACCAAGTTCAAGGTCTGATGAGTGTATCGCCACGTCAAGGCTGGTTAACACAGTGCAATCCGCAATGACGGACGAAGGCATATCCCCCGGCCGCGCCTCTAACAACACCTCGTACAGCCCCTGTGTCACGACCCCCGCGCCTCCGAGCGTTCCGGGTGCGTTGTCCTGGTTGATGAGCTCCACAGGGACCGGCGCAACTACCGTCTGCGTAACGTCAACACGCAGGAAATCGACATGCAACGGCTCTCCCGATACTGGATGCACTGCCACATCGCGGATTAGTGTGACCGACTCTGTTCCATCGGACACCTTGACAGTCACTGGAGTCGTCCTGCCCGCGGAGCGGATGGTCGAAACGAGTGGGCTTGCTTGCGCCTGCAACGCACGCGGCGACTCGTCCAGTCCGTATACATGGATCGGTACGATGCCATCGCGCCTCAGAGCGCGGTTCTTCTTGCCCATGGCAACGCGCGGGTCTGCATCTAGAACAAGATCGGGCATCGTGACTGCAACTCCGACTGGGTGTTAATGACTGTCGCTGTGGTGGGTGTGGCATCGGCGCGTGAAAGTCGCGCCACCAAGAATAGATTCTATTCAAGCATCTTGCGTTAAGCCCACCAATGCACGCGTCGCGGCCGCCGCAGGCGGATTTGTCGCGCAGTGCACTCGCCGACCGCGAAGCGATGAGTTTCGTCGAGCGAACAGACTCGGAGTCCGACAATCCTGAACGATTTAGTCATATAATTTCGCACAAGCTCTGTAAAGCGATCACCTATGCAGCCACGTTACCAGTGTGGTTTTGCGTTGTTGGTCTCGTCAGTTCGCACATCACGGACCACTCCACGCCATGTTGATACCAATGAAGGTAGATTACGGAGTTCGGATGCTCGTGCATCTGGCATCCCAGTCGGACGATGCGTTCACGACAACGTCCGCTATCGCGAACCAGCAACACATACCAGAACCCTTCCTGCTCCGCGTTTCGGCTGACCTAGCCAAGTCCGGTTTCATTGAGAGCCGGCGCGGACCTGGAGGCGGTGTGCGACTTGCAAAGCGCCCAGATCAAATCACAGTTGGCGATGTCGCCGATAGCGTCGACCATGCATTCTCGGCAATCGACTGCTTAGACTCGCCTGACTTATGTTTAATCTCTAACGCGTGCTCGCAACGAGAACTGTGGGCGGACATAGAGAAGATGCTCCAGACGTACCTACGCAAGATAAACATTGAGGACCTCGCTAAGAAGCAGATGCGGATGGCGATAGAAGCCGAGATTGACTTGGAACTGGGTCCGTCCCCCGCCGCGGCTGTCAACTGAGCGTACTGCGGAGACGCGACTTCATAGCGTTTAGAATCGCATTATGGCGGTCGGTTCGCATATGAGCATCATGAAGCCGATGTAACTGACTTATGCCGCCACCGTATTGCAAATATCGGACGCAAGGGGATTAAGTCGCAGTATGTCAAACAACTCGCAAAATGGACTTGCCAGCGGCAATGGGCAGGTGCCGGTGTCTCGGCCACTAAGCCCTGAGCAGGTGCGACGTTACAGCCGCCACATCATCATGCCCAACGTGGGTAGCGCGGGACAGCGCAAACTCGTGGATGCCAAGGTGTGCGTGATTGGCGCCGGCGGGCTCGGGTCACCCGTTTCGCTCTATCTCGCCCTCGCGGGGGTCGGTACGATCGGCATCGTCGACTTCGACACTGTCGATGTCACGAACCTCCAGCGCCAGATTCTCCACACAGATGCTGATGTGGGCGTGCGAAAGGTCGAGTCGGCGAGGCAGACGCTGGAGGCGCACAATCCTGAAGTGAACGTCATTATCCACGAGGAGCCGATTAACTCGTCAAACGCGATGGACATCATCCCTGATTACGATGTCGTGATCAACGGCGCCGACAACTTTGCTACTCGGTATCTGGTCAACGATGCTGCGTACCTCGCGGGCAAGCCGTTAGTGGATGGCGCGATACTGGTTTTCGATGGACAGGCTGCGACTTATGTTCCCGGTGAGGGATGCTATAGATGCCTATTCCCGGACCCGCCGCCGCCGGGCGAGGTACCGAACTGCGCCGAGGCTGGTGTGATCGGTGCTCTGCCTGGCCTCGTGGGATCGATACAGGCATTAGAGACGATCAAGTTGATCATGGGCATCGGCGAGACGTTGACCGGCAGGATGCTGATAATCGACGCCTTGACGATGGAGTTCCGTGAGATCAAGGTTCGCCGCAACCCGAACTGCAAACTGTGCGGGAAAGAGCCGGAAGTCACGGAACTGATCGACTACGAGGTGTTCTGCGGCTTGGCACCACCCCAAGCCGTCGCGGCGTAGCGAGCCTTCAAAATCGGACAGATTGCTTAGTCCCCGTCAATTCGCGGTATTTCGCTGACTTACGTGCGGCGTTTGCCTCATTCATCGGTCAGTTTAACGGGTTTATGCACAAAGACGCGCTTTATTCGCGGCGCAGAATCGCGTAACATGGGACATGGACTTGTTTTCCAGATCGCTCCCACGGTTCCAATCAACGTTGAACACCCGCGTGCAATTCACCACGTCTGACATGATGGCGCTTCTTGTGCTGTTCAATGTCGCACACTTGGCGCGCGGCTTGTTCCACCTGGCCACCGTCTCGACGCGGTCACTCGCACTTTTCCACGGCACATTGAAGGAGCCTCAGGATGGACACCTTTTGGTTTGCCGTGCTTGCAGGGATGTCGTTTGGCGGCGTCCTAGTCGGACTTGTAGCTGGATATTGGGGTCACAATCGCCTCCACTCACGCGCGTTCAAAGCCACCGAGGACGCGTTGCAACAGCAGATCGAGCAGGCACGTAACCGTAGCAGAGAGATACTGCAAGAGTCGCAGAAAGCGGCGCAACAGATACGATCGGAGATAGAGAAGGACCGCAAGAACGCGGCCAGACAACACAACAGAGATCGAAAAGACTTATCGCAACGTCAACGGAAGATCGAGCGGTCAACCGAATCGTTGCAGCAGAAAAGGTCGGAGCTCGACAAGCGTTCCAACCGGTTGACGCATCAAGAGAAGGACTTGAGGGAGCGTGTCGCGGCGGAGCTAGAGCGCGTTTCGGGTCTCAACCGCGAGGACGCGCGCCAGATGCTTGAGCGGCGGGTAGAGGAGGAGCACGCCTTCGAGTTCAAGAAGCGTTACCGAGACGCTGAGATCCAGTTCCAGCAGGATGCAGATGAACGGGCGCGAGAGCTACTGGCCGCCTCCATGCAACGATACGCATCCGAGGTTGTCGCAGAGGCATCTGTGACGAGTATACCGATACCCTCCGATGAGTTGAAGGGCAGGTTAATCGGCAGGGAAGGGCGCAACATTCGGGCGATTCAAGCGACCACAGGGGTTGATCTGATCGTTGACGATGCTCCCGAGTCTGTAACTATCTCATGCTTCGATCCAGTGCGACGCGAGGTCGCGCGGGTGGCTTTGGAGCGGCTCGTCAAAGATGGCAGGATTCAGCCGGCACGCATTGAGGACACGGTGCGACGCGCGCGTCGCGAGGTTGACCAGGCTGTACGGAAGGCGGGCGAAGCTGCGATGTTTGAGGTAGGGGTGCGGGGCCTGCGTCCTGAGATCGTTAAGCTGATGGGACGACTGAAGTTCAGATACTCCTACGGCGAGAACGTATTACAACACTCGATAGAGGTTGGGCAGTTCGCTGGACTCATGGCAGGTCAGATAGGAGCGAACGTCCAGATCTGCAAGACGGCCGGATTCCTGCACGACATAGGCAAGGCTTTGACGCACGAAGTTGAAGGTCCGCACGCTGAGATTGGTGCAGACGTGGCGGCGCAACACGGATTGCGTGACGACATCGTCCTGGCGATACGCGAGCATCACGACCGCGAGATGACATCAGTAGCGAGCTTCATCGTAGGAGCAGCGGATGCCATCAGTGCCGCGCGCCCCGGTGCCAGAAGTGACACCAACGAGGCGTACCTGAAACGCTTGGCGGAGCTCGAGGAAGTCGCGAAGGGCTTCGAAGGTGTGCAACGCGTTTTCGCTATCCAAGCCGGCAGGGAGGTACGAGTAATGGCTGACCCGAACAAGATCGGAGATGCTGAAGCAAGTTCACTCTCGGCGGACATCGCTAACGCCATTGAGCAGCGTCTGCAATATCCAGGACTGATCAAGGTCGTCGTGATTCGCGAGTCGCGCGCCGAGGCAGTAGCCAAATAGGACGTGTCGGCTTTAACCCAGTCAGAGTCCTCTTCGGTTCAACGATGCCCTGCTAGAATCACGTTAGCACCCGCCGACCAGTTCGGACGCGCGGGCGATTCGCGCGCTGAGATGTCAGGGCAGACATACCTCCAACAGACGCTGTCGCAGGTAGCAGCGTCGGAGGCTCTGCGTCCATTCGCCCACCGCTGGAGGCGCGGGCCGTCGACGATTCGCGCGACATGTCCCGATGCCTCAAACGCCTGCTTCATCGTCGGGATCTCCAAACGGTTCGCAACTTCCGTAATCGTCGTAGCTCCGAACCCGGACTATGCTCAGCGAATGGCGGACCAGATTGAGGTCTGGATTTCGGATGACCCGCAAACGCAGGTGGTCTTGTTCGCCGAGTCGGAGGGAGTGCCGCTGGAGCGATACGAACCTGACCGGAATGCGGCGCAGATGCGAATTGCTGCCGTCGACAAGGTAATGAATCCACCGGAGGGCGTTTCGCGCTCGATTGTAGTGGCCTCGATCCACGCTGCAGCGGAGCGGACCCTCCAGCCGGAGGTTTTCAATGCCGCGTCAGAGACGCTCAATGTCGGAGACCGGATCGACCTCAATGGCACAGTCCGACGATGGGCGGCGGCGGGATACGCCATGGAGCCGGCGGTCGATTACCCCGGCGCAATGAGCCGTCGAGGCGGAATCATTGACATATTCCCAGTAGGCGCAGACGCTCCTCTGAGGATTGAGCTCTTCGACGACGAGATCGAGTCTGTACGCGTTTTCGACACGCAGACTCAGCGGTCCGTTTCAAGCGTTAACAGCGTACGTGTCCCACCGGCCAGCGAGACGTTACCCAAACTCATCAACCCTGACCTCATCCAATCACTTACTGAAAGGCTCAACACCGACTGGCAAGACTTGCAACAAGCGCCGGTGGAGCGGATGCATGAGGACCTGTCTCTGCTGGCGACTGGTGACCTCGCAGAAGGACTAACCTTCTACGGTGGCTTCCTGAAGCATGGGACGGTCTTCGATTACATGCCAGAGGGCTCGGTTGCGGTGACATGCAGGCCGGCCATGGTGCGTGAGGCCGCGGCGGGTCTGGATCGCCGCTTGGAGCAGGTCAGGAGCCTGAAGGAGCGACGCGGAGAGATACCGCGCAACTTCCCACTGTCCCAAATGACATGGAACGACGCGCTTTACGGAATCGAGTCGATGCAACGCCGGGCAGAACTGAGCCCGTTCGGAATCGACGCAGACGACCTGGGAGACAGTCAACCGTTACCGGCGACGCCTATCTTCATGCCAGAGAGTTTTTCGATGCAAGACGATCGAGACGACGAAGCTGATCCAGTCTCCACCGATCAGCCTGTTGAGCGCATAGGCGATGCGTTGGCGAGCGGTTCAGCGAACGTCATAGCGATCTCGAGGCACACGGCAAGGTTGCGCGAACTGCTGTTGAGCGCCGACATACCGTCGGCATTCAACTCAGAAACTCTTGAATCCCATGCAGTCCGTGTCATCATTCTGAACGGCTTTGCGCCGGAGGGTTTCTCGCTAGAGTTCGATGATGGCAAGAGGGTGGCTGTGATAACTGACAGAGAGTTGTTCGGTGTCACAAAGGTCCGCGCTCAATCGCGTCGACGCGCTGTAAGACGGCAGACGCAGCTTGACAACCTGACTCCGGGGACGTTCGTCGTGCATGAGGACCACGGCATAGCCAAGTTCCTGAATGTAGAGCCGCGGAAGCGCGACCCGCGAGAGCATCTAGTATTGGAGTTCGCACGTGGCGATCGGATTTATCTTCCGACCGAGCACATAGACCGCATCCAGCTGTACCAAGGCGGTGGCGACCAAGCTCCGCGGTTGTCCAGGTTGGGCACTCAGGAATGGAACACGACGCGCCAGCGGGCCAAACGAGCCGCTGAATTAGTTGCGGGAGAGCTGATTGACCTCTACGCCCGGCGCATGCTGTTGCAGGGAATTGCATCGGACCCGGATACACCTTGGCAACAGAACCTGGAAGACAGCTTCCAGTTCGTCGAGACGCGTGATCAACTGGAAGCCGTAGACGCTGTCAAGTCTGACATGGAGTCGGGAAATTCGATGGACAGGATAATCTGCGGCGATGTCGGCTTCGGCAAAACGGAGGTTGCAGTGCGCGCTGCCTTCAAAGCGGTGCAGAGCGGCAGACAGGTTGCAGTGTTAGTGCCTACTACGTTGCTGGCCCAACAGCACACACAGACATTCAGGGATAGGCTGGGACCGTATCCAGTGACTATCGACACCTTGTCACGGTTCAAGTCTCCGCAGGAGCAACGACGCGCGGTTGAACGTCTCGCGGATGGCACCCTGGACATTGTGATCGGAACACATAGGCTGATACAGCGCGATGTTCAATTCAAGAACTTGGGTTTGGCGATCATCGACGAGGAGCAGAAGTTTGGAGTTCAGCACAAGGAGCATCTGAAGCAGCTACGCGCCCAGGTTGATGTGCTAACACTTTCTGCGACTCCCATACCGCGCACCCTGTACATGTCGCTCGCAGGGATCAGGGACATGTCGAATATCGCGACGCCACCTGAGGAGCGGCGTCCTGTCCGGACTTTCGTCTCCGAGCGCAGTGACAGCCTAATCCGTGAGGCCATACTACGGGAGTTGGATCGTGGCGGGCAGGCATTCTTCCTGCACAACCGTGTCAAGAGCATTGAACGCATCCATCGGCGATTGCGGAAGTTGGTGCCAGAAGCTAAATTCCTAGTCGGGCATGGCCAGATGCATGAAAACGATCTGGAACATGTGGTGTCGAGTTTCGACAGTCGCGAGGCGGATGTGCTGATATGCACGACGATCGTTGAGGCCGGGATTGATATGCCGAACGTGAACACACTGATCGTGGACAACGCCGACAAGTTCGGGTTGGCGCAGCTGCATCACATTCGCGGACGGGTCGGTAGGAGTGCCCGTCAGGCATTCGCTTACCTCCTCATCGAGCCGCACAAGTCGCTGACCGAAGCGGCCGACGCGAGGCTGAACACGATTCTAGCGGCATCAGACCTCGGTGCCGGATACAAGATAGCCATGCGCGACTTGGAGATTCGCGGAATGGGAAACGTGATTGGTGCTGAACAGCATGGCCATGTGGCGGCTGTTGGGTTGCACATGTACACCAAGCTGCTATCGCAAGCGGTTGAGCGTCTCAAGGCGATCAGATTGCAACAGTCGCGTAACGGACGCCCAGATACCCCAGAAGGCGTTACGGATGTTGAGGAATCCGTGGCGGCAGCGCTAGAAGACCCGGTACGGGTTGATGTGTACTTGAGCCTTGACGATCGCATACCTCGCGAGTACATCGAGGACCTGGCGCAACGCCTTGCCGTGTACCAACGTGTTGCCTGGGCACGTTCCAGTCGAGACCTCGATTCCATCAGATCAGAGCTTCGGGACCGTTACGGCCCGGTACCGCGAAACTTCGAGTACACGGTAGCTGCTGCACGAATCAGGTTGCTCGCGCGCGCTGCTGGTGTCGTCGCGGTTCGGGTAACTGGCGACCGTGCTACATTGACGCTTGACGCGCCGGTGGGTGATGCCAAGCCGATCTTGCAACGAACTCTAGGGCCGAACGCTAGCGTCGGTAACACCCAGATACGCATTTCTATCGACCAAGACGACGACCCCGAGGAGTGGATAGACGAGATCGAGGCAACACTGGAGCTGATTGAAGGATTCAAACAGCGCGTGATGGCACTGGTCGGTGGTTGACGAAGCCATGAAATTAGTTGACGCGTGAATCGCCAAAGGAATCATGGTCGTGCAGCTCGGTGACTGCCCGAGATGTGAAACTAGACGGTCCGTTGTAGCATTGACGGCTCCGAGTGATTCCCGCGCTACAATCAGTGTCATGACTACCCGCGCCGTACAACCATCGTCTGAAGCAGAACGTATTTATGCCATGGGCCTAGATAGATTGGAATGCGGCGACCTGATCGGTGCCTCCCGTCGAATTTGGGAGGCAGCAGCCAACGCGATGGAGGCGTATTCCAACGAGCGCGGCTGGGAGCCTGATCTGCGAAGGTACTACGAGGACATTGCCGCGTCCCGCCGCCAAGAGATGTCGGTGAATATCGACGAAGACCCGCTGTACGATGGGTTCGTCTCCGCGATAATGCTTGCGGAGAACGCGGTCGATCGCGGGGAGCTTTGCTCAGAGCGTATGGTCGGAGCATACGCACGAGCGGTTGGCACACTGATTGAGGGTTTCCGCCTCGATCCGTAGACCACGTGGGCGCAAGTCACGGACAGGGCTTCGGGTTATTAACAATGTCTTCCGCTGGTGACGGGCACTTGAGCGACCCGTTTAATGAGCGCCGGGCAACGCGTGAGGAGCATCTTGACGCTTCAGAAAGTTTACGCGCCTCGGCCGATGCATCCCTAATGGTTAGTGATTTCATAATCGCGTCGGAAGCGTACTGGGGTGCTGTTGCTCACATGTTGCAGGCGATCGCAGAGCGAAATGGGTTGAGGCATTGGTCGAACCGGGACTTCGGCGAGATAGTCGACTGGTTGATCGGTGAAACTGGCGACAGCCAACTTCTATTCTCGTTCGCCCGTGTATACATGCTTCATAGGAACTTCTACCGAATCGTATTGGATGAACATGAAGTGCGAGCCCACGCCAGGTACGCAATTGATCTAGCCGACCGCATCCGTGGGTTTGCGGGTCCGTGATGGGGCGCACGCGTAGGATGACGGACTGAGTGGGTTGCATGGTGCAACGACATTTCCGAGTAACATTAGCGAGCGACAGACTCTATCTTCTACGGAGAATACCCATGAACGTCATTTGGATAGTCGCAGATACCTTCCGGCGTGATCAGCTCGGTGCGTACGGCAACGGCACGATCAAGACGCCGGTACTAGACGCGCTCGCGGCACGCGGCACCAGATTCGATAACCACTACGCGTGCGGATTCCCGACCATGCCGACACGGGCAGACCATCACACCGGGCAGTGGACCATGTCATACATGGGATGGGAACCTTTACCAGACAATGCCACGACGTTAGCGCAGATCCTCGGCGAGCAGGGAGTTCACACCGCGGCGGTCGTTGACACGCCGTTCTACACGCGCGGCGGGATGAACTACGACCGAGGCTTCCAGACCTACTACACAGTGCTCGGACAGGAAGGTTCCGTCACCCGAGTCGCACAGATCGGCAACCACGAATCGCGCGACATCGTAGCGGATTGGCGCAAGGAATCTGACCGCTGCGTGGCCAGGACGATGACGCAAGCGGGCGACTGGCTTGAGAAGCACTACAAAGAGGAGTTTTTCTTATACGTCGACACATGGGATCCGCACGAGCCGTGGGATCCTCCCGCGTACTACGCCGAGCTGTACGACCCGGATTATGACGGGACCATCGTCCAGCCGCCCTATGCGGCTTGGCACGAGACTGATCATCTCACTGCACAAGATGTTGAGACGGCGTTCGCGTGCTACAAGGGCGAGATCACCATGGTTGACACTTGGATCGGCTACCTGTTACGCAAGGTCCAGAATATGGGGATCGAGAACGATACCGCTATCATCTTCACGACGGACCACGGCTTCTACTTCGGTGAACACGGCGGGTTGCTCGGGAAGATGCACTTCGGGAAAAAGCCCGACGGTTCGTTATACAACCACGGCGACTCCGACTCGATCTGGGACTTCTCGCCTCTGTACGAGGAGTTGGTGCATATTCCGTTGATCATCCATGTTCCGGGAGTGCAATCGGGAGCGTATGACGGTTTCACTGCCGCGCTGGATGTTATGCCGACGGTTCTCGATATCATGGGCAAGTCGCAACCTGATCAGGTTCAAGGGCAGTCTCTGCTCCCCGCGATGAATGATGCAAAACACGAGTCGGCGCGCGACTTCGCGATATCGACTGTGCCATTCGCGAACCCGGATGACCGCATCCGGTCGGTTGACAACTTCGCGCGGCGCATGTCATCGTCGCTGGTGACAACGGTTACGAGCGGTGGGTACTCGTTGCTGTACACGATGGATGAGGGAAAGTCGGAGCTGTTTGACCTAAGACGGGACCCGCGACAGCAGTCCAACATCATCGCGTCCGAGACTGACACTGCGAACGAATTGCATCAACTGATGCTGAAGTTCATGCGCGACACGAACACGCCGCAACGCTTGATCGATTCTCGCCTAGAGCTAAAGCTATAGGTGAAGTTTGCCGATGGTGATCTGCGCCTGTCCTGTTAAGGTCGCCGACATCGCAACTCTTCTGCGCGCCTGAGGCGTCGCCACTCGGTCGGGTTTAAAGCCTGCTGGCCGCCGGATACTAGAAACGAAGCTCGGTCTCCGATTCGACTTTGTCCTCGTCGATCACGTAGCCGAATCCTGGCTCGTCCGACACTGTGAGCATGCCATCGTTGAGTATCGGTCCGCTGTTGGCATCGAACCAGTAACCCAACGCAGCGTGCTTCAGGAGCATCTCGACGTAAGGTGTGTGAATCGGGGACTGTGCGGCAGACCACGCCATGCCGACAGGCGAGACTCCCTGGTGCGCGATCGTGATCAGGTCATACGCCGTGGCCATCGCCGATATCTTGAGAACCTCTGACAGTCCGCCCGCCCAGTTCAGGTCTGGTTGGATGATATCAACCGCTTCCGCATCCATGAAACGCTTGAATCCCCAGCGTGTGTACTCGTGCTCGGCACCGGAAATCGGGATGCTCGTCTTCTCTCGCACCTTCCGATAGGAGTCGATCCTGTCTGGCATCGCAACCTCTTCCAACCAGCGAGGTGCGTACTCCTCGATAGCGGTTGCCAGCTTGATCGCGTAGTTGACATCCATAGATTGCCAGCAGTCGAGCATGATGTCGATGCCTTCACCGACGGTCTCGCGCAGTGTCTTGACCATCTGGACATCAGCCTTGAAGCCGTCGTGTCCTGACATTGGTCCGTGTCGGAAGAACCACTTCTGCGCGGTAAAGCCCATCTCCGCCACCATCGCCGCACGCTCGCGCACGAGCCCCTTGTCGGTAACGTTGTGACCAAGCATTGATGCGTAGGCGGGCATGGACTTACGACATGGACCGCCGATCAGCATATGCACTGGTTTGCTGAGCCATTTACCTTTCAGGTCCCAAAGCGCATTGTCGATTACCGAGATTGCCATCATTGGCTCGCCCTGCCTGCCGTGCACCGATGTCCGGTGCATGATGTCCCACAGGAACTCGGTCGCCAACGGGTCGCGCCCGATCAACAGATCGCGCAGCTGCCAAACGTGCCAAGGAACACCTGGGAACATGCCACCGCAGATGCCAGATACGCCCGCGTCGGTATCGATTTGGACGAAGACCTGCTGAACCTCGAAGGTACCAGAGTCAAGTTGTTGCCCACGCGGATGGATGTCCCCGCCGACCCGGAACTCGTCGTAGATGTCAGTAGGTTGCAGCAACCGATCCTCGAAGAATGGCCCGTCAACGGGCATGTGTCCAGTAAGGTGTCGCAGTCGGATGTCGGTTATGTGCATGTCGGGTGTGCTCTTGGTTGAGTGATCGGTAGTTTCAAGTCTAGCGTAACGCGATGTTGTTTAGTCCCACGGATCGGTTGACCACGTACGGTTTGCTCAGAGGTAAGAGAAGCAAAAACCGAGAGTGGGTCACCTTAACGTACAGCTGGAATCTTGGATGTCCAGACTGTCTTGATGTAGACATGTCCGAGACTCGGCCGGATCCGACGACTGCCATCAGAATCTGGCCAAGACCGAGCGGCCGTGTCTGGTTGCTCAGCGCAACGCGAGTTGCACGACTCTATCAACTAGGTTCCAAGTGTTGCGGGGGTTTAACAAGGATACGCAGGATGTTCAGGATAGGGTGAGTGTGGGTTGGCAGGCGTTGTCTAGCGACATGCGAGTTATGTTTGCGCGGCGTATGCGTTTTTTCCATCCTGCCCATCCCTGTAAATCACCACCGGCCAACGAAGACCTGCGTTATCCATAACCCATAGGGGCTGACGGCGAAACCTAGATGCACTTCATCGAAGTCTCGATGGAGGATGTTCCGCCGATGTCCTGGACTCTCCATAAGTCCGTCAAATTGTTCGGCGACGTACCGGTACAGCGTATGAGAACGCGGTACACGGTACAAACAGTCGAGCCAGCCAGATACGTTTTCACCTATGGTAGCGTAGTCGCCGCCCCCGTTCTGAAACCATCGATCGACCATGTCACTACCGCCAGACCCCGTGTGTGACACGATGCAAGTGTCGCGCTGGTACTCCGAATGAGCTTGGGGCGAATGGTTGCGGCCGAGGGTGACAGGTGATACACCTGCCTGTCCGCGTGCGAAATTGATCATCTTGAGCATGTCTTTGCGCATCGCGTTCACGATATCGTCCGACACCCCTGCTGGGATGGCCGGGTCATAGACGAACGGTATACCCCGCGATGTATCTGGGGGTGGTACTGGGGTAGGTGTCGGCCGCGGTGTCGGCGAGGGTGTTGGAGTTGGCGATGGCGTTGGAGACGGGGTGGCTGTGGGAGGCGCAGGAGTCGGCGTAGGTTCAGGCGTGAGGATGGTTGTGTAAGGTTCGGGAGTAGAAAGAGTACGGCGGGTTGGCAAGGTGATCGCGGTCGGTGCGACGGTGATTCGCGTTTCTGCCAGCACCCGCTTGGATTGAGTACCAGCTGAGCCTGTCTGCGTGCTAATGGATTCCTGACCGACACCCTCCCGGAACGAGTCCACGATGCCGGGGTTGTTGGTGACGAACCAGTAGCCGATACCGCTGGCGGCGACAATTACGGCTAGAAACAATATCAGCTTCATCTCGCCTGCCGGTATTTACAGGGATAGGCAGGATAGGGCATGATAAGGGGTGTTATCCCCTAATCATCCTGCTTATCCTGTGTATCCTTGGTAATCCCGCGCCCCAGCACCTCGCGTGCAGCTGATACCGTCGCGTCGACCTGTGCGTCGGTGTGCGCTGTTGACATGTGCATCCTTCCGTTGGACGACAGACGCACACCGTGAGCCATCATCGCTTTCGCGAACTCGGCGTATGCCGCATCATCGCACATCTTGGCGTGGTCCCTGTAGTTCGTAATTGGCTTACCGGTTTCGTTGAACGAGAGGGCGAATACTGTGCCTAGCCCCTGAACATGCAGCGCAGCCCCCAATTCTGCTGAGACCGTTTGCAACCCTTCCATTAGCCGCTGACCCCTGGCGGACATGTCCGCGAACATGGTTTCTCGGTTGTCGTGCATGTAACTCAAGGTGGCGTGTGCTGCCGCCATGGACATCACATTTGAGTTGTAGCTGCCACCGTGGTAAACATCTCCGCTTCCCAGCATATCCATGACCTCTCGTCTTCCTGCGAGCATTGCCACTGGGAAACCCGCTGCCAGAGATTTGGCGTACGTCGCCAGGTCTGGTGTGATGCCGTACAGCTCTTGTGCGCCACCTAGCGCGACTCGGAAGCCGGTGATCACCTCATCGAAAATCAACAACGCGCCTTCTCGTTCACAAATCGCTTTCGCGGCTTCGAGGTAGCCCGTTGCAGGTTCGATGCAGTTTGTGTTGGCGTTGATTGGTTCCATGATTACCGCCGCGATCTCGTTCCTGTTGGCGGCGAAAGCGGCTTCCAACCGTTCTACGGAGTTCCACTCGCAAACGACCAGATTATTGGACACGCTGTCGTCCATACCTAGAGATTCGCCCACAGCGCGAGGTGCTGACTTGTCGCCCGCGTCTGAGATTGGTGGGTGGATTGACCAGTTGACGCTGTCGAGCCATCCGTGGTAGTGACCTTCGAACTTGATTACTTTCGATCTACCGGTCCACCCTCGTGCCAAACGCAACGCCAACTGCACTATCTCGGTGCCGGATCCCGCGAACCTCACCGTGCAATCGGGGATTGGAACCGCGGACGCCGCCATCTCAGCGACTTCGAGTTCGCGTTCAAACTGCGCGGCGAAAACGAAACCGCGTTTCATTTCCTGCGCCACGGCTTCGGTTACGAACTCTGGGGCATGTCCGAAGATGTTCGGACCCATCCCTTGCATGTAGTCGATGTACTCGTTGCGGTCTGCGTCCCAGATCAATGCGCCTTGGCCGCGGGTGAAGAACAGCGGTTCGCCGGCCGGCTCAAGGCGACGAATCTGGGATGAAATGCCGCCGGCAACGACGCGCTCAGCGCGCGACATCAGCTGACGCGAGCGTCGATATCTACTCATGCGTAGCAGCCTCTACCAGGCAGAACTCGTTTCCCTCAGGGTCTCGCATGACGATCCACCTGGTGCTTCCCCACTCACGATCTGTTTCAAACGATGCTCCTTGTGCTTCAAGCCGTTCACGTTCCTCGTCTACGTCGTCGACTGCGAACTCGATGTGCACTCGATTCTTGACGGACTTCGTCTCTGGCACCTTTATCACGAGGAACCTTGGAATCGCTTTGTCGGCATGGAGTAGCTCGGCGAAGTACGGCATGCCGTTGCCGTTGAGATTGAAACCTGCTGCATTGCACCAGAAGCGAGCGACCAGCTCAACATCATTCGCGTCGATCGACACGGCGTGGAATCTAGTGGGCATGTCGCAATAGTTCGTCGCGTCGGTGCGATGTGGATCAAACAGTGTCTGCGAGCATCTCGCGGAACATGCGAATCTGGTCGGCGGGAAGCATCGTGTAGTCAGGAGTCCAGAATGGAATGTCGGTGTCCCAGATGATCCCTAGCTCTAGCTCATTTCCAGATAGCGATTCGTCGTACCAGTCAAGTCTCCTAGGTCCGAGGTCCGTGTCATCTTCGCCTAACGGAGGATGGTCTTTCGTATTCAGGTTGAAGTAGTGGATGGAGTGCCATTTTGGCAGGGCGATTAACACATCTTTGCCGAGCGCGCTTTCTGGCCTTACGGCGTAGATCCAGTTGTGTTGTGGTTGACCCAACCAGTACGACGACTTGGAGTTGGAAAACTCACGGTGCTTCACTGGCAGTCCGAGGAAGCCCGCCTTGGAGATTTTCGGAAGCCACCGAAGTCCTACTATAGGGTCGCGGATGTCTTCCAAGACATGGGAACAGATCGAGAAGTCGTATACGCGGTCTGCTACAACCTCGCGCCAAACGTCCTCGTCGTTTACATCGCCAACGTACTGACGCTTGTCGGTGTCGAACTCCATGTAATCAACGTAGGCATCTACCACATCGTCAGCCCAAGGGTTGTGTCGTCCGCCGACATCGATCACCTTGAAATCAGGATTCTGCCGCTTGCGTCCGCGGAGCATCTCTAGCATCGTGTTGCGATAGGATTCCTTGTCTCCGCCGCTGTAATCGACGATTGGCATTATTCGACCCTCTTAATCCTCTGTATGCTACGGGTTTGTGCTCAGCGCAGGTATTCGCGGCGCACTTTGCACAGGTATGTGTAGGTGGGGTTGACGAACTGCGTCACACGAGCCTCGAGGCACTGCGCCAAGAACATGTAGGCTTCGCCCTGTGTCATGCCGTGATCCGCTTCTAACCAGAGGATCATTTCAGATAGCGCGATTCGGAACGCATCTTCGGCAGGCTTATCAACCCCGATGGTCATGATGTAATCGTCATTTTCCAGACGCGGCCACGACATCTCCGGCGGTTTAGCACCGAGTTCAACCTTCAGAAGCGCCGTGCCGCCCGTCTCTATGCCACCGCCGCCACATATCTCGCCGTCGCCCTGGCGCGCGTGCATGTCGCCGACGTGTAGCAGTCCGCCTGGATGGTTCACCTCCAAGTGCAGCCTCGCGCCCGTGGTGACCTCCTGAATGTCGAAGTTTCCACCCCATTGGCCTGCCCATCCGTTGTGCCGCGCTTCCCGACCGGGTGCCACGCCGACTACACCCAGCATCGGCTCAACTGGGAACGAGAGCTGGTCGTTCCAGATGATGCGGCCGTCTTCGATTCGGCAAATCCTGAACTGCGGACCGATGTTTGACGGGCCGAGATAACCCGGCATTGCGCCTGTGCTACCGCCATAGCGCGTCCAGCCCACGGGATGAGTCTCGATCTCGCCGATGTGCACCGTCAATAGACCGCCGGGCGTCGCTCCCTCGACGTAGATGCAACCGCTGGAGGCGTTGCCACGATCAGTAGGTTGCGAGTCGGAGCGATAGGTGTTGTAGAGATCGCGGATGTCGTCTGGAACCAGATCCGAGTCTGGTCCGCGGTTCATCTGTGTCTGCACCTCGAACCATTCACCCGGATTGACGCGCAACGTGACGGCATTAGCCGCCGAATGCTCGTAGTACAGAACCTGTCTTGTCGCGGATTTCACTGGACTGCCTTGTATCGTTGAGTTGTGCCCACCGCAAAGAAGTGTAACGGTTCGCGGCGAATCGCGGCGTGTGAATTGCAAAGGATGCAATGATGCGCGCGATAGATAATTGCACTATGCCAGCTGCGAAACGAAACACAGTGCGCGACTTCGCTAAGCTGAAGCGAGTAGGGCAGGCGATAACCATGGTTACCGCCTATGATGCTGCCATGGCCAAGCTGGCGGACCGCGCAGGGATCGATTCCATACTAGTCGGTGACTCTTACGGCAACGTGTCGTTGGGGTACGACTCGACAATCCCTGTCACGATGGATGACATGGTCCGCGCAACGGCGGCGGTTGTCCGCGGATGTACCACACCTCTAGTGATCGCTGACATGCCGTTCATGTCGTATCAGACCAGCCGCGCTGATGCTTTACGCAACGCGGCGCGGCTCATGCAGGGAGGTCGTGCGCAGGCGGTGAAACTGGAAGGCGGCATCAGATCAAGACGCACGATTGAGGCGATCGTGAACTCCGACATTCCCGTAATGGGACATGTGGGCTTCACGCCGCAGTCGTTGCACGCGTTCGGAGGCTACAGAGTTCAGGGCAGAGGCGAGGACCAGAAGCGAGTTATCCAAGATGCTAAAGCGGTCGAGGAAGCGGGTGCGTTTTCAATCGTCTTGGAGCTGATGCCCAGCGAGCTCGCCGCGATAATCACATCGGAGCTCGACATACCGACCATCGGGATTGGTGCCGGACCGCATTGCGCTGGTCAAGTCCAGGTGCTACACGACATCCTAGGCATAGACCCCGACTTCGCGCCGAAACACGCCAAGCAGTATGCGAACCTGGCGGAGACTGTCACCGGTGCGCTATCTCAGTACGCGGGCGAGGTGCGCGACGGGCGGTTCCCAGCGGAGTAGCAGCTCACACAGCGACCAGTAGGACGATGCCTATGAGTATGGTCAGGGCTGGACGGTGAGCAACGGGCGTTGATGTTGATTCGGGACAGGACAGGCGGCGTGAGCGCGAACGTCCGATAAGGGAAAGCCGTCCGTTTGCGCAGTCACTCAACTTGGGTTACTCAATTCGAATCTGCTTGACAGCGATTTTGCACTCACCCAGTCAATCTTTTCAAGCTTAGCCAGGCGCCCGGCGACGATGCCCGGGTGCACGCCTATTCGTTTGGCAAAGCTGGTGATTCTCGCCAAAGTAAATGGGTACTCGTGCTCGAACGTGTTCCATTCGTCGGAAGGTATCAGCAAGTCCTGCGCGAACCGATCGGCGGACTCCTCCCGACGATCAACCTGTTCGATCGGGTTTTCTTCGCCGTCAGCGTCTAGCGAGCTCTCATCGCCGTTGAACACGTGGCCAATCTCGTGAAACAGCGTGAACCAGAAACGGTCTGCTGTCTTGCCGTAGTCATTCACCTGTATCGCATGATGCCCTGAGTCAAGTCGCCACGATGCTCCTCTGACCCCACACTTCTTGATGTGAGGAAGAGCGACGAATATCACACCTGCGCTTGCTAGTTGATCTGCTATGGCTTCTAGGAACTCAGCTTGGGTGCTATTGGTTGCACCGCGCAACGTCCGAGCGGCTTGCGACAGCTTTTCGCGGTTGAGTTTCTGCGTTACATGCTGCGCGCGTCGCTCCGCTAGCTGCTCGCCTTTCCAAAGCCATGCAGTCAGGGCGCCTTTGGCACCGGTCTTCACGGGAGAGTCGCGGAATCGCCTCTTGGGTTGCGATTCGCATGACTCCTCCAACGATTCACTCCCAAACATTTCACACAATGACCTAACCCTCTCCGCGTCCGGAGCCTCCCATTGGATGTATTCCTGGTCAACTAGATCGTTGTAGACATCGTTTGGGAAATGTCGTTTGAATACTCGGATCTGCGGTTTGTAAAGTCGTTCGTTCTCTTCGTTGTGCAGTATCGCTGCGTCATATAGCGTCTGACGGTTGGCCCAGAACTGCGACGGGATGCCATCAAACACTGTGCCGAGAGCGATTGCGAAGTCAGGTGAGATCGAGCCTCTGCCTTTAATGATCTGAGCTATGTTTTCGGGAGTGGTACCAGTAGCTTCGGCCAAATCATAGTTGGTGATACGTCGACGGGTCATAGCCGCGGAGAGGCTGGTGCCCGGGTGCGAAGGCGATTGCGACCACACCTTGGACCGGCTTGTAGCGATAGTTTTGTTCAACACGGTGTGGCTCCTTCGGGATTGAACTCCATCCTAAGAACCCAAACTTCCTCAGGACCGGGGACGGAATAGTCAACTAAAACGATTAGTCGATAGCCCCTGACCAACGACACGGACCAATGGTCGTAGCCCTCGGTCCCTGCAAGGGGCTCGCACGCGAAGAACCCGATTTTGTTAAATCGTGAGAACGTATACGGCCACGCCTCCATCTCGTCAATGCACCGCAAGAAGGAATGAGTAACCTGTCTCGGGATTCGGTTCCCGCCGAACCGGGAGTTCGGCAACTGGTAGAGCCTCTGGGTGTCCGTGTTCAAAATGATAACTTTCACGCCGTTAGTCTACAACGCAACTCACGCGTGGTCAACTGCTCGTGTCACGCGCAAGGAAGTTCATCGTCCAGTGTTGTGGCATGGTCTCTTGGGAGACATGGAGTAAGTTGATTCGCGGGCGATGTCCACGAGATGATGCCAGAATGGGCTAATGATCAAGAACCCCTGGTCGCCGCAGTTTTTCGTAACCTGAACTGATCAAGGGTCTGTAGCGTATACTCTATCCCAACTACTCCGCACACCGCATGCCTAGGAAGCCTCCGCATGATCTACGAACTTCGCATCTACACCTGCTTTAGCGGCAAGCTGAACGACTTGCATAGCCGCTTCGCCAATCACACGATGGCGTTGTTTGAGAAGCACGGCATTAGGAACATCGGGTATTGGACGAACGATGTCGGTCCTTCCAACAACGAGCTCGTGTACTTGGTCGCGTTTGAGGACCATAACCAGCGCGCCAAGGCTTGGGCAGAGTTTAGAGCAGACCCGGAGTGGCAACGCGTGTTTGAGGAATCCCACCGGGACGGCATCATCGTGGAGAATGTTGAGAATCGCTTGCTGACTCCAACTGAGTACTCGCCGATGCAGTGACATGAGATCAACGTTGAACCGATTCTACGAATACTCGATAGGAACTTGACACCATGCCGAATCACGACAGACTAGCCAAGCTTTCCGGCACGGCCGCTATAGTCGGTGTCGCGGAGTCCGATGAGATTGGGAACGTCCCCGACAAATCGCCGCTCGCGCATCACGCCGAAGCCGCCGTGAATGCGCTGGACGACGCTGGATTAGGGCTTGAGGATGTCGATGGCATGTTCACTGCAGGTTGGTCAACGCTTGATGTTGCGGAGTATCTGGGCATCCAGCCGCGCTTCACGGATAGCACATCTGTCGGCGGCTCGTCGTTCGTGATACATGTTGCACACGCCATGGCCGCCATCTCCGCGGGATACTGCGAGGTGGCATTGATAACACATGGGCAAGCCGGACGCAACGACCGGGCACCAGCGGCGCCCAACTTGGGAACTCCGCAGAACCAGTACGAACGTCCGTACGGCATCATCGGCCCGCCGGTCTCTTACGCCATGGCGTGTCGGCGTTACATGCATGAATACGGTGAGGAACGCACGCGACAGGCGATGGCGGAGATCGCTATCTCGACTCGGAAGTGGGCAAACCTAAACCCGAAGGCATACTTCCATGACCGCCCGGCGAAGTTTGACGATTATCACGATTCCCGCTGGATAGCCTGGCCGTTCCACTTGCTTGACTGTTGCTTGGTGACTGATGCCGGTGCTGCGATCGTCGTGACGACTCCCGAGCGCGCGAAGAGCTGTCGCAAGGGTGGTGTCACGGTTCTCGGTGCAGCCGAGGGGCATGACCACTCGATGATCTCTCAGATGCCAGACCTAACGCGCGCCTTCGGACGCAACACCGGCAAGCAGGCTCTCAAGATGGCCGGCGTGAACCACGATGAAATCGACTTGGCGATGATCTATGACTCGTTCACTTACACCGTGTTAGTCTCTCTGGAGAACCTAGGATTCTGCGAACCCGGCGAAGGTGCGGATTTAGTCGCGAACCAGCGCACTGCACCCGGTGGCGACTTCCCCCTGAACACAAGCGGGGGCGGACTCTCCTACACTCATCCTGGCATGTATGGGATATTCGTGGTCGTTGAAGCCGTGAGACAGCTGCGAGGTGAGACTGATGAGCGGCAACTGGACAAATGCGACTTGGCCATAGCTCACGGCACCGGTGGGTATCTCTCGTCAACAGGGACATTGGTTCTAGCGAAGCCGTGACCGTATCGTATCGGAAACACCTGGCGAACGGACCAAGCATAGATGCACGAGTTGAATCCTGAGATCATGAGTTTCGACCACCACGCTGAGTCCATAGCGAACCTCCGAATCCAATCACAAGTCACAGATAGGAACCGTGCCATATGACCCCACCTGACAGACCTCTGCCAGTAGCGCAACCGGAATCCGACCGATACTGGGAGGGTGTGCGTAATGAAGAGCTGTGGTTGCAACGCGACACTGGAACCGGCCAGTACCAGTTCTATCCGCGCGGTATCAACACGATATCGCCGGGCGAATCGTTGGAGTGGGTGCGCGCATCTGGCAATGCCACGCTGTTCACGTTCGCCATAGTTCATGCGCCACCGCATCCTGCCTTTGCCCAAGATGTGCCGTACATAACGGCCATAGTGGAGCTAGAAGAGGGCCCGAAGATGCCAGCGAATATAGTGGGAGTGGACCCCTATCCTGCCAACCTAGAGGTCGGGATGCCGCTGAAGGTAGTGTTCACGAAGGTGAACGAGGAGTGCACGTTGCCGAATTTTGCCCCGGCGTGAGGGGGCAGGTCGTCAGCCACGCGGCGAAATTTTTATAGTATTGATGTACAATTGAAGGATGCATATTGAATGGGAGCGGCGCGAGGATATTCGGTTGCATGGAGATGAACGTAGGCGCGTACGCCGGTTGAATCCGGCGGGTGCGACAAAGTTCGTCCGAATAATTCAAGACATGGAAACGGCCGACGACTGGAATGATTTTTCGCGCAACCCTAAATCTAAGCTCGAGGCCCTGAGGGGGAATCGATCAGGACAATACAGTATGCACCTAACGCGGAGGCATCGGCTCGTCTTTGAGTTAGCGGAGGTTCCCGACACGATACGGATATTGCAAGTAGGAGGGCATTATGACTAACGGTTACGCACGGGTCTGGCCCGATGTAGCGACGCACCCTGGCGAACACATCCAAGACTTCTTCGACGACGGTCAGATTCCGATAGGAACTCTCGCGGCAGATTCGGGTCTTCGCATAGAAGATGTCCAAGGATTGATCGCTGGAGAAACCGCCGTTTCTACGGCGATCGCGGAAGGTCTCAGCAAAGCACTCGGAACGCGACCTAACTACTGGACGAAGCTTCAAACGGACTTTGAGCTTACTTCAGCGCGTATCTTAGAAAACAAGCGATTCAACATGACACCGTACCGAGACTTCACCAAGCTGACCTCTGGTGTCAGCCCGATCAAGGACCTCGTCGACAGCGGAGATGTGCCTTGGCGTCACAACAAGGTTGAGCAGGCGAGATACCTCTGCGACTGGTTGGGCATCCCGAACCTTGAAGGATACGAAAATCGCATACTGGGACACTTCCAGAGATCCAACAACGGATTCTCGCCTAAGCCCGCACCACTTGTCGTTTGGTTGCGACGCGGCGAGCTGTCAGCTAGGCAACAGATTGCGAAGATTCCAGATTATAACGAAAGCGCACTCAAGGGCAGTATCAACGGCCTTCGCGCGCTGACGACCGAGCCGCCTGATGTCTTTCTCCGTGCGATGCGCAAGGCTTGCAACGATGCAGGTGTCGCTTTCGTCGCGACCCCGTACGTGCCAGGAAGCGGAGTGCGTGGAGTCGCGAGACGATTGGACGACGTTGCGCCGATGATCCAGATTAACGATCAAGGGAATGCGACAGACAAGGCGTGGTTCACTTTTTATCACGAAGTCGCGCACATTTTGCATGGAGACCAGGACTTCTTGGACTTGGAAGAAAGCGAAGGCGGTCAGGACGAGTCCTCAGTACCGGACACGGAGCGACGCGCTAACAGGTTTGCGGAGAACGCCCTGATACCCGACGCGCGCTGGCAGGAGTTCGCGAACAGAATCAGCAATGGAAACCGAAGTTCTGGCTGGCTAAACAGCGCGCGAGCGTTCGCCAACGGTGAGGGAATCCAACTAAGCATCGTTGTCGGAAGACTCGCGAAAGAAGGGCGAGTTCCCGATAAACTTGGCTGGTCGGCCTACAACCGGCTTAAGCAGCCATTCAAGTTGGGTTGAGCGCAACGGTCGGGTGGATGACGCGACCACGGGGGTATTGGACTCTTTCCTCAGAAGAAGCACATGTCGGTTGCCGACGAATCCACACAGTGAACGCGCCCTGTTCGCATCCGCTTTGGTGAGGTCGATGAAGGTTTCGCGATCGCGACCATACCTCGTTCGAAGGTGACAGGAGAAGCTCTGACTGGTTGTCGCCCTCGATGTGGTATCAACCATTCAACGCGTGCCTCAAGGTCCGGTGCGATTCAACGCGGGCCAGCGTCCGACGACTGACTTGAACCGGAACAACAACCGTTCCTCCTCATCGAGCAAGTCTCGTTTCGGCACCCACTTCACGAAGACGAGGTAGCACCGCCCTTCTTTCACCGGCCCTGTCATTCGCCGATCCTCAAGGTGTTGACCTAAGCGCCTCGCGACATCTACCGACTGCCCAATGTACAGGACTTCGCGGTACACGTTGCAGAGCACGTAAACGGCCGACCGGGATGGAACTGAAGGGATCGACGACAGCTGAAAATAAGTTGTATAGTCCCATGCGCTACCGAGTTGATCGACCTTCAAACCCGAGCTCCTTGGTCGTCGTCCCCCTGTATGCGCCGTAGAGCTTCGTTGCATTGAGTGACGTACCGATTTGCCGCCGCGCGGTTCATGCGCGAGACTCCCCGTCCAGAAACCCACCACTCTGCGTCAAACACAAACCGAATGTTGTCATCAATGTCTTCAGCCATTCGTTTGAAGAGGTCCAACTGGGTCTCAACGCGGAAATCCCTGTCCGTTGTGTTGTAGATAGCACTGAAGAACCACTTGCTCAGAGCAATGAAGAAATAAATTCCGCTGGTTCTGAAGATGAGCAAATCTTCTCGTTCCTTGTTCCGCTCGTCATAGTACAGATCGATCGCCGACAGGTAATTCGCCATAATCCGGCACATCCGGTCCTGCGACTCCCGCCCGTTGATCGGGTTGCTTGCGGTGTACACGTGTTGTTTCAGTACGTTG
The DNA here is from genome assembly GCA_965200145.1 of Dehalococcoidia bacterium. Taxonomy (GTDB): domain Bacteria; phylum Chloroflexota; class Dehalococcoidia; order Lucifugimonadales; family Lucifugimonadaceae; genus CBDATG01. Next base: position 1,307,129 of record CBDATG010000002.1, on the reverse strand, counting down.
GCCAGAGGGGCTTCTTTCAACCGACCACGAATCGGGCTTGTATCGTTGACGAGCTGAACCCGACCCATTAACGGGGACCCAGTGTCCCGGTTCAAGTGGTCCACCATGTGGGTCGCGCCAGCCTGCGTCCCGCGCTCGACTTCTCGCTTTAGGCTCAGAGGGAGTGGAGGCATGTCCGAGAGCCTGTATTTTTCGATGAAGTTGGTCGTGATTCGCTGTTGAAGGCTCTGCTCTACGCTTTTCTGTGTTGAATTAATGACGAAGAAATGGTACATCTGATGGTCCTCGGACAACTCGTCGGCGATAGTCACTGGTAACACGAAGTCATTCAACCGTGCATCATCCTGTACCGCGGCGCGAACGCCTTCCAGCCTGTGTTGTCCGTCAACGACATTGAATGGGCATATGACCTCATCGTCAAATGACAACATGTTGCGGGCATCGTCAAACGTCAAGTGCTTCTCGGTGGCGAGGAATGCTGGTGTCGGGATGGCGGGATGCTCGCCATCATCCAGTGTGTCTTTTAGGAAATTCGCAAGCTCGTTAGCGCGACGTTGGACTAAGAATCGCTGGTAACCGCGCTTGCTCTCGTGGTCAAACCGTTCGATATTGTAGAAATCTGGTGTCGCGATCTCGCGCCCAGTCAGGTAAGTGAGGTAAAGGTTCAGGTTTCCTTGTTGGATCCTGGTGGCTGGTCGTTCCGACATCAATTGGTTCCTTTCGATACGCTCCGCAGGTCTGTCAAATCAGGTCGCTACTGCGTTGAGCCCTATACTGTCCCTCTTGAGGGGCTTACACTTAACCGCCGATTGTACCACTTGCTCGCATCCCCCAATTAGACTTATCTGTATGCATACTCACTTCACTTACTTTAAGCACCTGCAACCTAGCGAGATACTACCGCTGGTACAACGAGCCGTTGAGCTGAAGGCCGGGTCGTGTAGCCGGGCATCGGCAGGCCAGCACGTCGTGTTGCTCTTTGAGAAGCCTTCGCTTCGCACCAAGCTGTCTTTTTGGATTGGTGCGGAAAAGCTCGGTGCGCGACCGCTGTACTTCTCGCCTGACGAGGTTGGGCTTGGCGTACGCGAGCCGGTGGAGGATGTCGCCAAGGTCGTTTCGTCGATGGCGGATATGGCTGTGGTTCGCACTTTTGAGCAGTCCAAGCTTGACGAATTCGCGCGGGCTTCATCGGTGCCGGTAATAAACGCTCTGACGGATTCCGAGCATCCGTGTCAAGCCCTTGCAGACCTGATGACGATGTATGAGGTGCGTGGCAGCCTAGAAGGCATTCGCGTCGCCTATATAGGTGATGGCAACAATGTCGCGGCCAGCTTGGCGTATGCGGTGAGCGGTGCTGGTGGCACTCTTGTGATCGCCTCGCCGTTCGGGTACGAGCTGCCTATTGAGACACGTATGGACGCGGGGACTTACGTGTCAGAGGGAGGCAGTGTTGGGAGCGTGATACAGACGCGCGAGCCTGTCCAGGCCGTCGGCGGTGCTGAGTTCGTCTACACCGATGTCTGGACCAGCATGGGACAGGAGGCTGAGACTGCGAAGCGTCTCAATGACTTCGCGGGTTATCAGGTGAACCCCGGACTGTTGGAACAGGCATCACCTCAGGCGCGGTTCATGCATGACATGCCGGCGCACCCTGGCGAAGAGGTATCGCACGATATGCTTCAGCATCCGGCCTCTATCGTGTATCAACAGGCCGAGAACAGGATGTGGGCACAGATGGCTCTCATGGAGGCTATTGCGGTTGGTTCCTGATGTGTGCCAGAGCATGAGCTGACCATTTCCTGCCATGGCATTGCCGATAATCGCCATCGTCGGACGGCCGAATGTCGGCAAGTCGACGCTATTCAACCGTCTTGCGGGAAGACGGATTGCGATCGTCTCAGACACGCCCGGGACGACGCGTGACAGGGTGTCGACGGACGCTGAGTGGTACGGTGTGCGATTTGTATTGGTTGACAGCGCCGGCATCGAGGGCACTCCGTTGGCGGAGCAACAGCTTTGGAATGAGGTGAGACAGCAGTCGTTAGTAGCGTTGCAACAGGCCGATATCGCAGTGGTGATGGTTGACATCAGGGCGGGAGACACTCCGGCGGATCGCGAAGTTTTGGACATGGTACGCAGGGCTGGCATTCCCTATGTGGTCGCGGCGAACAAGGCGGACAACGAGTTCACGCTGTCGGGTTTGGCAGACTGGGTGCCATTGACCAGGAGCGCGACTGTGCCGATTAGTGCGTATCACAACAGGGGCATTGACGAGTTGATGGAGGCAACGCTAGCGCTGGTCCCGGCACGCGATGACCTGCCAGATACCAGCCATTCGATACGGGTCGCGATCGCGGGTCGTCCGAACGTTGGCAAATCGGCCTTGTTCAATGCCATCACGGGCGAACAGAGGTCCATCGTGAGTCCGGTGCCAGGCACGACTAGGGACGCGATAGATGCCACATACGAATTTGGCGATCAGCGACTGACATTTCTTGACACAGCGGGTTTACGGCGCCGCGGAAAGACGGAGCAAGGCATTGAGAAGTACAGCGCGATTCGCTCGATCGCGGCTATCGAGGGCTCGCACATAACGTTGTTGCTACTTGATCCAACCGAGTTAGTTACGGCGCAAGACACTCACATAGCGGGCTTCGCTTCGCAAGCACATCGCGCCGTGATAGTTGTCGTCAACAAGTGGGACTTATCGGAAGACCTCGAGATCAACAAACTTGAAGTGATCAGGCAGGTGCGTGACCGTTTCAAGTTCATACACGATGCACCTGTCCTCTTCACTTCTGCGATCACCGGTTACGGCGTGAACGGCATCCCATCGGCTATCACTGATGTGTACAGGCAGTTCGATAAGCGGGCTGATTCTTCCGAGCTGAGCCAATCGCTACTTATGGCACTGGGCGAGCGTCCGGTTCCCGGCACGGGCAGACGGCGGCCGAGAATCAGCTCGATCATCCAAGATGGAGTGCGTCCGCCGACCTTCGTGATAACCTGCAAACATCCGGAGAACATTCACTTCTCTTACAAACGATACATAGAGAACCGAATCCGCGGCGACCACGGGTTCGACGCTGTTCCCCTTCGGGTCTTCTACCGAACCAATTGAGTCCCTTCCTGAGATGCTAGACGCCGTAACTTGGCTCGTCGCTGTCGGCGCGGGATATCTGATCGGCGCGTTGCCATCAGGGTTGATTGTGGCTCGCGTTTGGCGCCGCATCGATATTCGCAACTACGGCAGCGGTAGCACGGGCACGACGAATGTGCTACGAACACTCGGCAAAGTGGCGGCGGGCGTGACGTTGCTATTGGACTTCGTCAAAGGTTGTCTACCCGTGCTAGCGGTGCGCTTGGCATCAACCCAAATGGACGTGTTCGCCCCTGACTTGCTCCAGGCGACTGTGGGGATCGCCGCAATAGTGGGTCACACCTGGCCGGTCTATGTAGGGTTTAAGGGTGGGAAGGGTATCGCGACCGGATGGGGTGCTCTCCTCATCATGTCGCCGATAGCGGCGGCCACAGGTACTGTTGGCCTGCTGTTCGTAGTAGCGACGCGACTCGTGTCGTTGGGTGCCTTGATAGGTGCCGGTGTCACGTTGCTGGCGACCGTGATTCTGGCCACAGGTTGGAGCTGGCCGCTTGAGCATGTCATCTACACGGTGATTGGATGCGGACTGATACTTTTCAGGCATTCTGGCAACATCGACCGGCTGATGAAAGGCACGGAGCGACGCGTTGAGGCCAACCCAAGACCGGAACGCGCCGCCAGCCCGCAACGTAGCAAAGGTGAGTGAACGTTGGCCAAGGTAGCGGTCATAGGAACTGGTGCATGGGGGACTGCATTGGCCATAATGTCAGCCAAGCTTGATCACGAAACTACGCTGATCGCACGAAACAGTCAGACCGCCGACCTATTACGGGAACGACGGCAGAACGCGCAGTACCTCTCTGGTGCAGTGTTCCCGGAAGCCTTGACCGTCGAATCTGATGGACGAGATGCCATACGCTCTTCCGACTGTGCGATTATCGCTGTCCCGTCGGTCCATATGCGGGAGACCGTGGAAAGGCATGCGGATAGCTTCCGCGATTCCAGCGTTGTAGTGAGTGCTACGAAAGGGCTCGAGATCACCACGGGCAAGCGTATGAGCGAAGTGATTGATGATGTTCTGATGTCGCGACGGGATAATCGGGCGCATAAGGTATGCTCGCTGTCTGGTCCTAATCTGGCTCCCGAGATAACGCGTGGCTTGCCTGCGCTTGCCACAGCAGCATCCGAAGATATCTCGGTCGCAGAGTTTGTGCAGCGGATGCTGAGTGGCAGAAATTACCGCATCTACGCCTCGACTGACATAGTCGGCGTAGAGCTTGGCGGAACCCTGAAGAACGTCATCGCCATCGGAGCGGGATTCATAGATGCGGCAGACCTGGGTGCGAATGCGAAGGCGGCGTACGTCACGCGTGGCATGTACGAGATTACGAAGTTAGGTGTCGCAATGGGCGCACAAGCATCCACGTTCGCGGGTCTCAGCGGTATCGGCGATGCGCTAGCTACGTGCTTCAGCTCACTGAGTCGGAATTACCGACTAGGGGCGATGCTAGCGACTGGTACGTCGCTGGAGCATGCGTTGGCTGAGCTTGGACAGACGGCGGAGGGTGTCCCGACGACGCGTGCGACGTTTGAGCTGGCGAGACGCTTGAACGTCGAGATGCCGATTACGCGAGCGGCGCACAAAGTGTTGTTTGAAGGCGTGAACCCCGTAGATGCCATCAGTGCACTGATGGAACGCGAGCTTCAGCACGAAGTATGATGGTGGTTGATACTTGATGTGAGGAAGGGTTTCGCGCCCGTACCGCCGACGCGTATAATATACTGACAATCACGGCAGGAGGGAATAGGCATGACCACGCTGAATACATTCGCACCGCAAAGCAAGGCGACAATAGACGACCCGCTCCGTTATTTCTTCAAGGAGCTTTCGAGTCGGCCGCTCCCTAATGATGAGCGGACTGCTGAAGTCCTGGCCGGAGTCATCGCCGTGCTATATGGGCCTGCACTCAAAGAGCTCGCTAAGCACTAGCGACGCGAGCCTCTCCAAGAGTTCTTGACAAGCCCATCCTAGTGATGGGCTTGTTGATTCTTGGGCATCAGCGTCAACGATGGTGTGTGATATGCGCTTCTTGGATGTCAAGATTGTTGAGAATACGGTTACCAAGCTAGTCCCGGTTCTGTTTGAGAACTACGAGGACGGCTTGGGTGACTTCGTTTACCTAGGTGGTCATCAAGGTCAGGCGAAGTTGGAGTCTGCATTGGCTCAGCCCCAACAGACCTTTGGCGGCGAATATCTCTACGAGACGATCGCGGACAAAGCAGCCGCGTTGCTATGGTCGATCACCAAGAATCATCCGTTCGTGGATGGGAACAAGCGCGCGGCACTAACCACAGTCAACTTGTTCCTGATAATGAACGGCTGGGTCTTGCTCGCGTCGCAGAATGAAGCGGTAGGGTTTTGTCGGAGAGTAGCAGGCCACGGCGCGCCTGTGCGGCAAGAGGAAGTTGCCTTATGGCTAGAGCAACGCATCATTAGCGTTGTTGATCCCGAATTCGATCAGAGATACCGTGCCTTTATCACGGAGTCCTACTCTGATGCAGAAGCGGACCTTGTCGCGGGCCTCAATTTCCTGCGTGCAGCGATTGAAGGCGTGCAGGTTCAGGTCTGATAGCGGATTGGCGGCAACTGTACAGGTAGCTGTGTGCTAACGCGCGCGAGTAACTCAATACGTGCGCAGCTGGCGCAGGCGTGGGTCGAACCAGTCTCGCAGCCAGTCGCCCAGGAAGTTGAACCCTACTACCACAAGGAAGATGGCACCTCCTGGCATCGTGCTGATCCACCACGCTGTGCCTAGGTGCTGTCTGCCATCTGCCACCATGATTCCCCAGGCGGGAGTGTTTGGCGGCACGCCCACACCCAAGAAGCTGAGCGTTGACTCGGTTAGAATCAGCGCACCCACGCGGAGGCTGCCGATCACCAGGACTGAGCCCAGCACTCCTGGCAGGATGTGGCGGAACAGCACGCGTAGCTCTGACGCTCCGGCAATGCGCGCGATTTGCACGTAATCGGCCTCGCGCAACGCTAACGTCTCGGCGCGAACCACCCGCGCGAAGTTGTCCCAGCCGAACAGGATCAGCAACACGATGATCAAGGTCAAACTCTGCCCGAACACGATCACCACTACTAGCGCGACGAGCAGAAATGGCATGGCCAGGGTGAAATCTACGGCGCGCATGGCGACTTGGTCTACGATGCCGCCTCGGTAGCCGGCGATGAGTCCGATCAGTGTTCCGCCGATGCCGCCGGCGAGTAGAACTGCACCGGCGATGATGGTTGAGACACGCGCGCCATATATCACGCGGCTTAGTATGTCGCGCCCTTGGATGTCTGTGCCGAACGGATATTCCCATGTGCCGCCGGACATGAACACGGGGGGAATGCCGCTGGCGCGCAGGTTGCCACGCACAGGATCGTGAGGTGATAGCAACGGAGCGAAGACGGCGCATGCGACCAGTAGCACGAGTATCACTACCGGTATCACGGGATAGCGGCGCATGAATCCCCAGAAGACATGCCAATACTCCGCCGGTTTAATCCCGTTGCGAGTAGTGGACTGCGACTCCGCCTGTGAGTCGAAGGTGTTTCTGTCCGCTGCTTGTGCCACAGCTACGCAGCTGCCATCACGAGACGCGGATGCGAGGATCGATGCGTGCGTAGAGCAGGTCGACGACTAGATTGATGAATATGTAGAAGCCGGCGAAGAGTAGCACGATCGCCGATAACACCGGGAAGTCGTTGTTCTTGATTGACTGCACTGCCAGCCTGCCGACGCCTGGCCAAGCGAATACGGTCTCCACGACTACCGTACCGGTGAGGAACGCTGCCAGTATCAGTGCCGCGAGCGTGAGCGGTGCGATAATGGCATTGCGGAAGGCGTGTATCCAAATTATGCGTAGGCGCGATACGCCTTTGGCTCTTGCCAACTTTACGTACTCGCTATCCAAGATGTTGAGCATCGCGCCGCGCGTGATGCGTAGTAATCCGGCCGCGGGTAGCCATCCGAGGGCGATCGCCGGCATGATGAAGTGGTCCCAACCTTCCTTTCGGCTGGAAGGCAACCATTGGAGCTGCGCGGCGAAAATCAGTATCATCATCAAGCCGATCCAGAATACGGGCAATGCCTGACCGAGCAAGGCGAATCCGCGGGCGATGTAGTCGATGAAAGAACCACGCGAGACGGCTGACACTATACCCAATGGGATACCGATCACTATCGATACGATGAATGCGGCTGCACCAAGTTGCAAGGTGTTGGGCAACCGCTCCATTACCAACCTGATACTAGGAACGTCGTAGTAGAGAGATTGCCCGAAGTCGCCGCGCACGACTTGTCCGAGCCAGACGAAGTACTGCACCACCAAGGGTCGGTTCAGCCCCATGCGCTCGCCCCAAGCGTCCCAAGCCTCTGGAGTCGCGTATTCGTCCAGGTAGATGTTGCGTGGGTCTCCGGCCGCTCTTGAGAGGCCGAAGATCACCACGCTAATCAACAGGGCAACGGCGATGCCCCAAAGCACTCTGTTTGCAACTAGCTTCAGCACGAGCGCATCAAGTGGTCGACGTGAACTAAGCGATCCGTGCTATTTGCCCATCACGATCGTGTCCAATCCGTTTAAGGCCCCGAACGTCTCAGTATGCGGCTTCCACTCCGTTACCTCCGGTGACACGGCATACAACTGGCTCTGCCTAACCATTGACATCACGAGTGACTGTTCGGCTAGCCAATCGGTCAGGTAGATGTTGTTCGCTATGCGCTTTGCCGAATCCTGCTCTACGAGGTTTGCCCAGTAGCTGCGTTCCAAGACTTCGTTAGGCAATTCGATTCCGCGATTCGCGCCGCCTTTCGCAGCAGACATCAGTCGCCCCTTCGGCTCGTCCGGATACCCGAGGTTCATGTGGTGGTACAGCGGGATGTCTATGGTCCTGCCAATCAAAGTCGGACGCCGGGCTGAGTACGCCGTAGCCTCGATCTGCACATCGAGATCGAGATTGCTCGCCCATTGGTTGACCGCGGCCTCGGCTATGTCGTACGGCAACGACCCCGAATCTGGAGTCAGCCAGACCGGCATGGCGAATCCTGGCTCTACGCCAGCTTCAGCCATCAATGCTCTCGCGGCTTCTGGATCAAACGGCACCTCCCACTCGGGGTTCCATTGCGGGTCGTTTGAAGTGTAGCCAGTGAAAGTGTAGTGTGGTGGGTACAGACCCTGTCCGATCACTTCGTTGATGGCAGCGCGGTCAACTGCCATGCTCAACGCACGTCGGAACTTCGCACCGCGTTCCATGGATGCTGGATCATCAGGGTCACTGATCCAGGGATGGTCAGCATCTGCCTGCCAGCCTTCGCGAGGGAATATTTCTTCACCCGTTATCGGATCACTCTTCTGCCAGAAGTTGCCGCCCATGTAGATGTGCAAGGTCTGGCCCTCCCCGAGTGGTTGGTATCTCGCACCGTCCAGTCCGTCAACTGCCTGCAGAACGAACTGTGCGGACAGCCCGGTGATGTGCACCTCGCCGTTGACGAACGCTGCGACTCGAGTGGCAGGTTCTGGGATCGCGACCATCCTAACGCCCGCAATCGAAGGCACCTTCCGATAATGCTCCTTGACCGACTCAAACTCGATGAAGTCGTCAGCCGCGCCTTCAACCATGACGAACGGACCCTGGCCGATCTTCTTGCCTCCCGTCTCAGGACCCAGATCATCGATAGCTGCCTTGGACGTGGCGGTTAAGGTGTTGCGCCAGACGTTGGACATCTCAAGCATCCAAACGGGGCTGAGTGTTGCGCCATCCCTGACGTTCATCCGCACCTTGTAGGTGTCTACCTCTTCCCAAGTGCCTTGGTACTCCCCTACGAAACCTGATCTTGGGTTGGTGTTTCCTTCTCTCAAGGCATCGTTGAACGACCAAGCGACATCTGCCGCAGTCAACTCGCCGTAGCCGTGGTGGAACTCCACGCCTTCTCGCAGGTCGAAGTCGATCGAACCAGAGTCGGGCGCGACTTCCCAGTTCGTTGCGATTGATATCGCCGGGTTGAAGCTGCCGCGTTGCGGAATCTCAGCCCAATCAGCGTAAAGCAACGGGTCGGCTACGCCCATCTGGTCGCTCGTGTAGTCATCGTACGGCGAGCTGGTGAACCAGCCAGCACCAATGGCTTCGATCGCAACGATGAGCTTGCCAGTCTGCTCCATCATCATGCTGTCGTCGGGCTCAGTCGGTGCAGGAGCCGTCGTGGCAGTTGCGGCTGGTGCGCTTGTGGGTACCGCCGTGGGTTCAGGAGCAGCGGTCGGGTCATCCCCGCCGCAACCAACAATTGCAATGAATGCGACAATTACCCCCAGGGCCAGTGCGCCAAGCCTCAATTCGAGTCTGTGCATATGCAGTTGCGTCATGATCGACCTCCTTTAGGTCCATTCGCATACTAGATCGAACGATCGTCAGTTCCTGGGTCTATCAATCGATTTGCCATCGCGCTTTCGGGATTAGCTCATGCCCTGAGGTACCAGTTCGGGTCTTCAAGTGCCTCGTAGATTATCGCGCCTTCGACATCGCGTGGCATTGGTAGCCCAAGCAGGTGGCACAGTGTCGGTGCGACATCGACGACGCGTACGCTCCGCTCCAACTCAATCCCGCGCCGGACGCCCGCGCCTGCTAGCACGAAGGTGGAATGCTGGCTACCGATGCCAAACACCGAGGAGGGCAGATGCTTGCCGTGCACGCCATCGTACTCAGGCCGAGCCGCGTAGATGACATCCCCGGCAGACGGTCCCCAGATGTTGAGCATCTCGGCGTCTTGGCGGCTCACGACTACCGAGAACGGGTGCTCGCCGTTAGACGGGTCGACATGGTCCATCAGCGTATCGATTATCTTTCGTTGCACCTTGTCGTAGTCTGATGGATCCACATGGCCTTCGGGGTCTCTACCCTTAACTGGGATGAATATGTCGATTGAGTTCATCGGGATTGCGACGCTGCGCTTGAAGTCCACCTCGTATTTGTTCTGCTTCATCACATCCCAATCGACGCGGTCAGGTACCTCTCCGGCGCCAAACGGACCTGTACGCGCTGCATCTTGGTCTGCGATCTCGTCGGTGAATACCAGAAGTCCAGCGTCAACGAGTATCTGTTTGATATCGACCGGCTCGCTTCGGTTCGGGGTCGCGCCGTGGTCGGACACCACACAGACGACCGTGTCATCATCTGCCAGGGCCGCGAGTCGCCCGACCATCGTGTCAGCCGATTCATACGTGTCCTTCAGGCCTTTGAGGCAACGCTCGACGGTGTCCGGATCTGCTCCACTGATCGGGTCTGCTGATCCCATGAAGAAGTGGTCGGAGTAGTCCGTGGCGTGAGTCTCCGCCATCAGGATGTCCCAATCGTGATCTCGCGTCAGCATCTCAGCGACATCCGCGATCCGACCGTGATGGAAGTCGCACAGCTCGATGTACGTTCGATCGTCGATGTAACCGAGGGCATCACGTCCTGGATTTTGCAGGAAGTTGCCAACCTTTGCGTCGATCTCCGCCGATATCGACGCGGGCTTGGAGTACTCATATCGCGGCCATATCTGCGGGAAGAAGAGCTCGAAGTTGGAGGCATCGTCGGTCAAGGTGATGAGCTTGCAAGATACGAAGCCTTCCACGCTAGCGCCGTCGATCTCAAACCCCTCCGGTACCCATTCAGACCACTCGCCTACGCCCACATCGGCCACTTTGTCGTTACCGTCCTTCTCCCTACACACCCGCACGCGGTCGTATCCCTGACCATCCCTGGAGTAAACCAACGCGAACCAATTCTTAGTCCGTCCCGAGTGGCCGCGATAAAGAATCTCGCGCCCGCGCTTCAGTGGCACGATGTCGACTGCCGCTTCCAGTGGTTCGCGCTTGGAGTCAGGTAAGTTCGTCCAGCCCGATGCGGGGCGCAACTCTACGTAGTCGTAGGGCGCGTCGCTACCGCCTCGACTTGGATCGGTGGCCTCCGGGTCGATCGAGCCGCCGACTGGACGCGGCCGCCAGTTCCCAGAAACGAAGAGGTGATAACCTGCGATCTGGTGATAGTTGGAGATGCCAGGGCCCGAGCCTTCTATCTGTATGCCGCGCTCTAGCGTCGCTGGCCAAGTTATCTCCTGCTTGATCATGATGGGAGTCTTTCCCGCGCGCTCTGCAGTGGTCCATATCTGCTCGGATTCTGAGGTGTGCGCCGCCATGGTCCACTGCGCCGTCCGCATCGATTCGCCCTCTCGGTGTGAACCCCACCACATGATGCCGTGTGTTCCCTGCCAGCTGCCGCTGAAGAGTGATGTCCAACCGCACGGTGTCAGTGTTGGATGCGTTCCGAGCATCGGGCGCGAAACGCCGTTCGCCAACAGTTGCGCCATGTTTGGAGCCCGACCCCACGCCGCCATGCGTCGCCATAGCTCCATGCTCGCGCCATCGGTACCGATCAGTATCGCTTTCTTAGCTGGTCCAGGGCGACTTTGCATGGTTGACTAACTCCGATCTCTCGAATCACACATCGATTGCCTTCAAGCTGACTACAACATATCACAAAACAAGCCGTGTGCGAACAATTTACTACGGCTCAGACAGCGATTTCGGCGCGAACTGTACTCAATGTCGCATGGTATGTTCAATTGCCATCAATCCGGCGATCGCGGCTATGTGATTGCCAATCACAGTAGAGCCGATGGTGGCGATACGCGCGCCGTTGGAAACTGCATCCGAAACCTCGGACTGCGTTAATCCGAGCCGCGGTCCGACAACGATAGCGATATGCTCTAACCGCCCCATTCCCTGCTTGAGGGATTCAACAATCTCTACCAGCGTCGGTTCCGTAGCCTCCTCCCACAGGACGACAACCTGTGCGCCTTCTATTGCGAGCGACCTAATCGCATCCAACATGTTCGCCACTGGCAGCGTTTTCGCTTTAAGCGTTGACAGATAGTAAGTGAGCGCCCCTCCAGCTGTTAATTCGCTGTTCGTGACGTTTCGGTGCCAGTGTTCGATATCGGAGTCGTCGACCCGATCGCTGACGACAGGCTGGATTTCGTACATTCCCAACGCCGCGCAGACTGCTAAAGTCGCCGCCATCCGCGGCGGATCGGTAACCGCGAGGCAGAGAGTAACCCGCAACTTGGGCATGGCGAAAAACCCTTTATCGGCCTGCGCTTGGCACCAGTCGGAACATGCGCCAGTCAGATTCGGCTCGACGTTCAGTAACCGCCATGCCGCATGACTCGAACGCGGCTAGGGTTTCGTGCCCGCGTTCTTCAAGTATTCCGGAGATTATCAGAGTGCCACCTTCCGCGACGCGCGCGCACAGTTGATACGCCATCTCTTCCAGAACGCGCGATGTGATGTTAGCCAACACTATGCCAAACTTTCTGTCGCCGATCTGATCGTTAGGAAATCCGCCTGCCAGCACGACTGCCCGGTCTACGACGCCAGAGGACCTGATATTCATGGCCGTAGCTCTTGTCGCATTCTCATCGGAGTCGACGCACCAGGCGCGGTGCGCGCCCATCTTCAGCGCCGATATAGCCAGTATTCCTGATCCGCAACCAACATCTAGGATATCGACATCCTTCAGCGCGCCTGTTGATGCCTCGCGCTCCAGTTGCTCAAGACACATTCGTGTTGTCGGATGTGTGCCTGTTCCGAATGCGAGTCCCGGTGCCAGCGAAACGCGTACAACGCCCGGATGGAATCCTGCCGAATCGTCCGATACGTCGGCCGGTGCTACGATAATCGACTCGCCGACTCGCGTAACTGGGAATGATTGGGACGACCACTCTTCGCTGGTAACGACCCGCTCCATGGTTTCTCCGACAGCTGTCAGCTGTCGTATCAGCCGCATGCCAATGTCGATCATCCCCTTGCGATGTTCAACGGTGTGATCATTGTCTAGGTATCCAGTCACGCTGACGATGTCAGAAGCCTCTTCCGGCGAATCATGGTCGTCGGCATCCCAATCGCAGACCTCGCCTACGTACACTCTCCCGTCGCCGTGTTTCGAGAACAGATGAGTAACCGGCTCGGAGTACTCACGCGGGACATCCACGCTCAGCTGGATCCAGGTCGCTGGTTGCCCGTCGGTCATTTCTCAACGGTGTTGAACATGAAAACGCCTAGACGACATCCCGTCAGAGGCCGCGTCGTCCGAGATTGTCGGGCTGCTTTACTCGCCCGTGAAAGTCGAGCGGAGCCAGTCCCAGATGCCGCCACGCCGTCCACTTCGTTGCCGATTCATGGAAACGAACTCCGGATCCAGCGCTTCGCCGTTCTCTTTGGCGAACGCGTCTGCCAGTTCGTGTAGCAGCTCGGATTGGCGCTTCGTGAATTGGGTGGGAGTCTTGACGAAAACTGTGACCACTTGATCGCCGCGCCTGCCGTTGCCGTGCAGGTGAGGAACTCCTGCGTCGGGGATGACGAGCGTCTCACCTGTTTGAATGCCCGCCGGGATGTCCATATCCACTGTGCTATCGAGAGTTGGCACGCGCACACTGTCGCCGAGCATCGCAGTAATCGGATGGACCTCCATCGTGATGAGCACATCATTGCCGCGCCGGCTGAACAGCGTGTCTTCGTCGATATGTAGTCGGACGTACAGGTCGCCTGGATTCCGTCCGCCGTCACCGATGTCGCCGTGGCCGCGCATAACGATGCGAGTTCCATCGTCGACTCCGCTCGGTACCTTTATCTCGATGGTGGAATCTCGATTTACCACGCCTCTGCCGTGGCAGTTGCGGCATGGGTCACTCACCAAGGAGCCGGTTGCATCGCACGTCGGGCAGCTGGACACTTGCTCAAAGCTGCCGAAGATCATTCGGGCTGATCGCCGGACCTCACAGGTGCCATTGCAAGTTCCGCACTGGCTGACGCTCGTGCCGGGTTCTGCCCGGTTGCCGTTGCATCGGTCGCAGACTACACGTCGGCGTATGCGTCTAGAGTGCACGGCACCGAAGACAGCGTCTCTAAAAGGTATCTCGAGGTTTATCTCCAAGTCACGTCCGCGGGTGGTCCGAGTTGCGGAGGTGCCACCGAAGAACGACTCGAATATGTCGCCCCAACCGCCGACATCCGCGTGGCCGTCGAAGCCACGACCGGCACTACCGTTCACTCCTGCGTGTCCGAACTGGTCGTAGCGCGCGCGGGTATCGGAGTCGCTCAATATCTGATACGCCTCGTTTACCTCCTTGAATCGGTCCGCCGCACCTTCGCTCTTGTTGCGGTCCGGATGAAACTCAAGCGCCTTCTTACGATACGCCTTCTTGATCTCCTCCTCGTTGGCACCGCGCCCAATGTCCAGCACCTCGTAGTAGTCGCGCTTGCTTGTCGTAGGTCCAGCCATGGCTTCTACTTTACCGCCAATCGAAGGTGAGTGGGTTACGGCCTGCCCACGTAGGAGCCGAGGCGTTCTGCAGTGTAGTGGACTACTGGGATGGCGCGCCCGTACTGGAGCCTTAGCGGTGCCATTAATCCCACGATGCCATGTCCATCGTGATCGTCGCCGTAGCTGCACATGATCACGCTGAGGTTCTCCATACCGTCGCGGACGCCTTCGGCGCCAATCGAGATTACTGGTGACTTCGATTCGTAGACAGACGACACCATTGAGCTGAAAGTCGCATCATCTTCGATTACTTCCATGGCGATAACGCCAAGTTCGGGGGCTGATACCATCTCAGGCTCTGCCAGCATCTTAGAGTAACCGCTGACATGCCGCCTGCCGGGTAGCATGGCGGATCGTTTCAGCGTGGACATGGTTGCGTCCCACACTTGGTTGCATAGCGGGTCGTCTAATGATGCCTGAGCGTCTGACTCTGATGAAACTAGATCGGTTACTGAGCGCCCCGCGACTTTCGATGTCACAACGTTCCTCGCCCGGTCAAGCTCCGACGGTTCAACTTTGCGGTCCGTCTCGATCAAACTGCGATACACTTCCGCTCCCTGCAAGACGACGAGCAACATGATCAACATGTCTCGCACTGCAACGAGCTCCACGCTCCGAACTGACGGCGTGGTGACGCGCGGGGCGGTGATGAATGCTAATGCGCCTACCAAGTCGGCAATGACTGCTGACGCTACGCGAGCCCAGGCATCAATGTCATCGAAGTCAATGTGGGATGAGTCTTGGAAGAGTGTTGTCAAGCCAGCTGGAGGCGGCGACTCTTCGAGTCCTTCGACGAAGTGGCGATAACCTTGCGCTGAAGGCATCGCGCCCGAAGAAGCGTGTGGACGCATTAGATAGCCCGCTTCACACAGCCAGCCCATCTCAGACCTGATCGTGGCACTACTGACATTAAGACCGCCGCGATTGGCCACATGTCTGGACGAGACTGGTGAACCGCTCTCAATGTAGCTGTCCACCACGAAGGTCAGTATTTCGCGTCTGCGTTCCTCTAGTGCTATTTGCGACATCTGTAAGGTCGGTTGGGGCAACGTAGTGCGTGCATCTGTAAGGTCGGTCGACGCGCCAAGCGCGTTGACACTCTAAACATATTATCTATCGGATGTGCCGTCTAGGTGTTTCGTAGCTGAAACGGCGTATGACCGATGTACTTCATGCGTCTTCCGTACGCACCTTTAGACTCGTAAATGGGCATCCCACATCGAATCTCAAATCAACACAGGCGGGCGACATACATGGAGATCTCACTCAACGGCGATTCTGCGTTCCTGATCAAGTCATCGGCGGGCGCAGTGATATGCGATCCTTCCAACGCTGACGAGGCGCAATATGTGGCAACCTCGGCGGCCGACGACACTGCGATATCGGCGTTGCTGTTCAGCTCGTCGGAGCGACAGGTCCAGCTGCCAAACCAACAAAACGCTCCTGCGATACTTAACCGTCCTGGTGAGTACGAGGTCGGCGAGCTCGGGATCCGCGGCGTTGCGCTCCTGGCATCTGACCAACCAGAACAGCGGACAACCGTCACGGGTTACAGGATCGATGCCGAGCGGCTGGCGGTAATGATGTTGGGTGATCCTGGCCGGCTGCCGGACAATCGCACGCGGCAGATAATCGGACACGTTGACGTCCTGCTGATCGATTCGACGCGTATTCGACTTGCGCCGAATGAGTTGGCATCGCTAATCAGCACGATCGAGCCGTCGTTGGTGTGCGTCAACGGTATTGACCGCGAATCGGGGGAGCAGACCCCTGCGTTGCAAGCTATCTACCAAGACATCGGTGGCACTGACCAATCCACTGAGCCCGTGCTACGCCAAAACGTAACGAAGTCATCCTTGCCAGACGGGCGACGGTTGGTTGTCTTGCGGCCAAGATAAATGGCAACCGTGCCTCTGGGATGGTTGCCGAAAGCTCCTTCGCATCCGATACGGACTCGTAGTCGATTGAGAATACATATGCCTAGAACGCGGTAGTTCCTTGTCTTGCGGGAGTGGTGATGACAACTCGAACTCGAGAAACATGCTTGGATGTCCAGCCCGCCAACTATGTTGCTAGTCTACCGACGGACGACGGCGTAGTGCAGACGATGTTGTTAGATGCGGCAACAACTGCGGAGCCGATGCCGACCGCAACGGGCGCGGAGATTAACGGGGACGGCTTTCGCTTCATTTTGCAGTCTTCGGAACGGATGGAACAGATCGGGACCGGGACGGTTGCGCTCACTGTAACTTCGCCGCCATACTGGAATGCGATCGACTACGACGTTCACGCAAAAAACGGCAATGGCGTTTGGCATCGCGAGCGGGAATATGCGGCGTTCGGTGCTACTTTCGACGAATACCTTGCCAAGATCGAATCTGTATTCTCAGAAGTGATGCGCGTTACCGCTCCCGGCGGGTTTTGCGCCATCGTGGTTGGCACTATCCTTTATGAAGGGAGACACTATCCAGCACCCATGATGATCACCGCGAGGATGATGGACCTCGGTTGGGAGTTCCATCAGGACATAATCTGGAACAAAGTGACCGGCGGAGTGACGCGAGCAGGCATCTTTATCCAGCACCCCAAGCCTGGGTACTACTATCCCAACATCATGACCGAGTACATTCTCGTCTTTCGGAAGTCAGGTGCAAAGAGACGTGGTATATCGGCATCGATGCCGATCGATGAGGTCTTCAAACGCGACATTGCCAACAATGTATGGCATATCGCACCGGTTCCGCCCAACGCTATCGACCATCCTTGCCCCTACCCCGAGGAGTTGGTGCGCCGCCTCGTTCTGCTGTACTCGGATGTTGGGGACACGGTTCTGGACCCATTCCTAGGAGGCGGGCAGACCGCGCTTGCGGCCCTGCGGCAGGGTCGGCGGTGTATTGGATATGACATTGAGCCGAACTACTTGAGGCTGGCGCACCATCAGGTCACATATCGCCCGCCAGCTCGGGAGTTTAACCTGCTGCCGAGGTTCGACAAGGTTTCTGGCGCGTGACCAGCGAGCGTGCAGGATCTGAGGTCAGATAAACGCACCGCTGGCGACAACTTGAACCGTGTTGTCGCCAGCTAGGTGCTGATACGTCGGCGGTCGCGAAGACGAATTAGTCGCCGAGGCCGTCGCGGTTACGCATCCGCCAGAGCTTGAATCCTGCCAGGGCCAACAGTAGCGCGCCCATTAGTGGCACCGTTGCCTCCATGGAACCGGATGCTCCAGGTTGCGCGTTGCAAGAACCGCCTCCGCCCGTGGATGCGGTTTCGGTCGCGGGTGGTGCCGTCGCCTCTGGCACAGGCGTTGCGGTTGGCGGTACAGGTGTGGGCGTTGCGGTCGGTTCCGGCGTAGGCGTTGCGGTTGGCGTAGGTGTGGGTGTTGGAGTTGCAGTTGGCGTGGGCGTTGCCGTCGGAGTTGCGGTCGGCGGCACTGGTGTCGGTGGCACTGGTGTGGGTGTCGGTGGCACTGGTGTCGGTGGCACTGGCGTAGCGGTTGGTGGTACTGGTGTCGGTGGCACAGGAGTTGCGGTCGGCGGCACTGGTGTCGGAGTCGGTGTTGGTGCCGGCGACAGCGCAGGGAATGTCAAGTTGAAGTTCGTCTGGGTTGTGCCAGATGTGAATGCCGGTTGCTGAGCAGCGTAGACTTGTGCACCCGGCGTCGTCGGGTTGTAGGTGTCGACCGTGACGAACTGGACAGTTTGACCGACATATGCACTTGAACCCGGGTCAACGATGAGGGTGAATATGCCGTTGTTGACGATGCCGCCTGCAGAGGGAGGCGTTGGGAAGTCACCGACGATGGCGTAGATCTTAGTGCCATCTGGTAGTGGTGCACCTGTCACATCTGCGGCCGTTCCGCTATAAGTGGCAGGGCCGCTGTAGGCACCTGGAGTCGGTGTAGGTACGCTGGTCGTTCCGGAGTATCCGCCTTCAGGGTATGATGGGAAATCGAGCGCGACTGTTCGCTGGATCGGTAGGAGCCAGGACTGGCGAAGGACCTCGCCGCTATCGTTTATGGGTGCGTAAAACGATGTCTGCGTTGACATTACCTCGTCGTTGAGCCAGAAGGTTACCCGTTCAAACCGATATTCTTGGTCGGCGACCACATTGAGATTTGAGTATTTGCCGTTGACCACCTCTGCCGGCTCCGATTTCCACGTATCGCCGATACGCGCGACTACTGTGAGTCCGGCTGTTGAGGCAGGTTCACCGTTAACTGTTACGTTGCCGCTGAAGGTGATTAGGGGGAAGCTAGGAGGCTGGATTGCCTGAGCTTCCGCCTCCCTGGTTTCGCTAAGCACAATCGCCGCTGCTGAAGCGAAGACCAGCGCGAACAGGGCGACGCCCAGCATGAGCCACGCGCTGTTGGAGCGACTTGTAACTATGCTCACAGTTGAGGAAGCGTTTGAAGGTAGTTTGACGCCGAAGCCTGAATCCATCTGCATTTCCAAGCCTTGTGGGAGATTTGTGTGTTGGGTGCGCTTTGTTGTTTACCGTTCGGACCGCGTTCGCCAACTTCGCACATTGCGAATTGAGCGTTAGGCGCGCGCTTTTTGAGCGGCTTGAAGTAACGGTAGCGGATTGGTAGCGCGCTCTGCAACGGTTGAACGCGCAATCTAACGAACATCGGAAATCCCGACAACGCGCCTCCGAGCGGCTACGAACGAGCCAAAATGAGTTGAGGTATCAGCCGTCTTTACGACGATTGCTTGAGTGGAGTCGCCACGCCAAGACTAGCAATAGCAGCGCGCCAGAGCCTGGTATCACAGCGTCAACGCTTCCAGAACTGTTCGGCGCGGAGGAGCATCCGAACAGCCCGCTCGATTCGGTTCCAGTTTCGGCTTCGGTCGTTGCCGTTGGTATCACCCTAGTTGGTGTTGCGACTGCGCGGCGGGTGGGAGGAGAGACGCGCGTGGGCGTCGCAGACGGCGGCGCGATCGGCGTAGGCGTGCGTGTAGGTTCGGGAGTGAACGTTGGCGTAGGCGTGTCTGTAGGCGTAGGCGTAGGTGTAGGTGTCACCTCTGGCGTAGGCGTGGGTGTCTCTGTGGGAGTTGGAGATGGAGTCACCGTGGGAGTGTTCGTAGGAGTGGGTGTTTCCGTTGGCGTAGGAGACGGCGTCACAGTTGGCGCTAACGGAGGGAACACGAGGTTCACACTTGAGAACTCCCTCCCAGGCACGAAGATCGCAGGGGCGGAGATGGCTCCAAGAGCTGCCGATGGATTCGCTTGGTTGCCCTTGTCGATGATGAAGAATTGAACCTGCTGATCTTCGTAGTGCTGTTGGCCGGGGTCTGCTGTGAGGAAGTACCGCCCGTCGGATATAGAAGCCTCGCCAGTTCGGAAGTCGGTTCCGATCACTGCGTAGACGGAATAGCCGTCGGGCGCGAGGACGCCGCCGGTTCGCACCGTGCCGCTGTAGAACGCGGGACGTACCACATAAGCGGTAGGAGTAGGTGTCGATGTGGGTGTCGGTGTAGGTGCGGGGATGCGAGCGAAATCGAGCTTCACGGAGCGCCTGATGGGAAAGGTAAATGGGCAGCCGAAGCAGACCTCGTCCGTCAGCTCGGTGATGACAGCGTAGTAGTCGGTTGTAGTTGATTTCTCGTCTGCGACCCAGAACTCTATCTGCTGGCCCTTATGTCCCTCGTGCGGTGGATTGACAATGAGGTGATAAAACTTGCTCGGGTTCTGAGGGAGTCGACCAACAACGACAGGCCGCGATTCCCATTCTCCGACGCGCGCGATGAGTTGGAATCCAGTGATGTCGGGCGGTTGTCCGTTCACTGTGACTTCGCCGTCAAAGATTATCCATCCGGCGTTAGGCGGCAGTCCCTGCGCATCTGCGACACGCGGTTCAGGTTGGATGCGTGATTGCACGACGACAAATGTGAGTACGAACGCGGCGGTAGCTAGGACTGACCACTGGATCAGTCCGGTCCGTCCTGCCACGATAGTGGTGGTTGCGTCTTTCACTCGGCGAAACATCTTTGGTATAGGTGCGCGTGTGTCAACGAATGTGTTGCATGCTGGTATCGCACAGTGTGCGGAGCCAGTTGAAGCGTTCCAGGAGTTGGGAGTTGCTACAAGTTTCCATAATGATGCCTATGAAAGCAGCCCAAGACTGTGAGGTCAACGCCGGAGCCCGCGTCGGTTCTGGCGCGTTGGTTGGACTGGGTGTGGCTGTCGGTGTTGGCGTGAAAGTCGGTATCGCGGTTGGCGTGTATGTTGGTGTGGCCGGTTCTGGTGTGCTAGTTGGCGAGGGTGTAGTCGTTGGCGTTGGTGTGAACGTCGGTATCGCGGTAGGCGTGCTGGTTGGTGCAGGCGCGTCTGGAATTTCGGGTGCGGGGATGCGTGCGAAATCGAGTGTTAATTCTCGCCTTACAGGGAAGGTGAAAGGGCAACCGAAGCAGACCTCGCCCGTCAGCTCGGTGATTACTGCGTAGTAGTCAGTTGTAGTCGATTTCTCGTCTGCGACCCAGAACTCTATCTGTTGGCCCTTGTGTCCCTCATGAGGCGGGTTGACGATGAGGTGGTAGAACTTGCTAGGGTTCTCTGGAAGTCGTCCGACGACGACGGGTCGTGATACCCAATCTCCGACACGGGCTAAGAGTTGGAATCCCGTGTCGTCTGGCGGTTGTCCGTTGACCGTGATCTGGCCGTCGAAGATTATCCATCCGTGGTTTGGCGGTGGCCCGGGACGAGCCGCAGATGGAGTTGCGACTGATGCAGGTGTAGAAGGTGGTGTCACCATTGTTGCAGGTGCTGGGATGCGTGTGAAATCGAGAGTTACTGATCGCCTTATCGGGAAGGTGAACGGGCAGCTGAAACAGACTTCACCTGTGAGCTCAGTGACGACCGCGTAGTAGTCGGTCGTATCGGAACGCTCATCAGCGATCCAGAACTCTATGCGTTGGCCTTTGTATGCGTCATGCGGCGGGTTGACGATGAGGTGGTAGAACTTGCTAGGGTTCTCGGGAAGTCGTCCGACGACGACGGGTCGTGACACCCAATCTCCGACGCGGGCTAAGAGTTGGAATCCTGTGTCGTCTGGCGGTTGTCCGTTGACCGTGATCTGGCCGTCGAAGATTATCCATCCGTGGTTTGGCGGTGGACCGGGACGAGGCGCCGATGGAGTTGCGATTGATGTGGGTGTAGAGGTTGGTGTCACCGTCTTTGTAGCCGATGATGCGTCTGACGCAGGCGCGGGGATGCGTGCGAAATCGAGCTTTACGGTGCGCCTGATGGGGAAGGTGAATGGGCAGCCGAAGCAGACCTCGTCCGTCAGCTCGGTGATTACTGCGTAGTAGTCGGTTGTAGTCGATTTTTCGTCTGCGACCCAGAACTCTATCTGCTGGCCCTTGTGTCCCTCGTGCGGTGGGTTGACGATGAGGTGGTGGAACTCGTTGGGGCTCTGAGGGAGACGACCTACGACGACTGGTCGTGATAACCAATCTCCAACACGCGCTACGAGTTCGAATCCGGTGATGTCAGGCGGTTGTCCGTTCACTGTGACTTCGCCGTCAAAGATTATCCATCCGGCGTTAGGCGGCAGTCCCTGCGCATCTGCGACACGCGGTTCAGGTTGGATGCGTGATTGCACGACGACGAATGTGAGGACGAACGCGGCAGTAGCTAGGACTGACCACTGGATCAATCCTGTTCGTCCTGCCAGGAACTTGGTAGTTGCGTCTTTCACTTGGCGAAACATCATTGGCATAGGTGCGCGTGTTAACGAACTAGGTGCACACTGGCCGCGCACAGTGTGCGGAGCCAGTCAAAGCGTGTCTGGCGTTGGATGTTGCTACGAGTTGCCGTGTTCGGCAGCTGGAGCATCAGCGTTTCGTGTACTGCGGTGCCTTGCGGGCCCGTTTGAGTCCATATTTCTTGGACTCACGCATGCGCGGGTCACGTGTCAGCAGCTTTGCCGACTTCAGCGCAGGTCGCAGGTCAGGGTCGTACTTGACTAGCGCCCGTGCCAATCCGTGAGAGAATGCGCCCGACTGTCCGTGCAATCCGCCGCCTTGCGTCGTCGCAATGACGGTGACTTTGCCGCGCAGTTCGGTCGCATCGAGCGGCCGCAGAGCATCCTTCAACCATTCGTCTACTGCAAATACGTCTTTGGCGGGCTTTCGGTTCACGGTGATTCCGCCTTCGCGGCCGTAAACGCGCACACGAGCCACGGAAGACTTGCGCCTGCCGGTGCCGTAGTAGTAGATATCGCTATTGTCAGTCGTCAACCCGTTCAACTCCTGTGGCAGTTGTGCCCACTAACGGTTCAATCGATCTTGTGTCCTGCATCTGCGAGCGCGGAGCGCACTTCGTCAAGCGAACGCGTACCGAACCCTTTGATTTCCAGTAGCTCATCGCTAGTCTTGTCCATTACATCAGCCACAGTCTCGATGCCTTCGGCCGCTAACGCGCTGGCTATTCGGGAACTGACACCGAGCTCGGACAGTTTAGTGGATCGCTCGGCATGGGCGGTCGAAGTAACTTCATCGGAAACGTCTGCCGTTGCTATCTCATCAGATGATGCGTCATCTGCGAGTTGGTCAACAGCACCATCGGCTGGCGCGCCAGCCGAATCGGACACTGGTTCCGTTACAGGAGGATCTTCGGCTTGTGTTCCATCGGCCAGCGCTGCGACGGTCTGGTCGTGCGTCATCGCATCCATCTCGTCCACATCGACTTCCGCTTCCAATCGCTTCAAGGCGCGTTCGCTGCCGATGACCTGTGCCTCGTGTGGATGGTCAGGTCCGGCGTAGACCTTCAAGCGGCGTATCGCTTTGTTACCGAGTTTGTTCTTCGGTAACATGCCTCTTACTGCGTGTTCGATGACGCGGGCTGGTGTTCGCGCCATCATGCGGGAGTACGTGACTTCCTTAAGGTTTCCCGGGTAACCGCTGTGTCGGCGGTAGACCTTCTGCTCGGCCTTCTTTCCGCTGACGCGAACCTTATCGGCATTGATGACGATCACAAAATCGCCCGAAAGCATGTGCGGGACATAACTGGGGCGGTGTTTCCCCA
The DNA here is from genome assembly GCA_965200145.1 of Dehalococcoidia bacterium. Taxonomy (GTDB): domain Bacteria; phylum Chloroflexota; class Dehalococcoidia; order Lucifugimonadales; family Lucifugimonadaceae; genus CBDATG01. The sequence continues at coordinate 1,283,592 of CBDATG010000002.1, read as the reverse complement.
TCAGTCTGACGGCGATGTCAGTCGCCATGCGCCCTAGGACCTGGCCGTTGGCATCTACGACGTGCCAGTACGACTTCAAGTCGTTGCGGCTCGGATTGTATGGCTTCAACTTGGTAGGCATAACATGCTAATTCTAATTTAGGTGCAGGCTCGGAATCGTGCCGACGCGCTCCAAGGCATCGGATTCAGACTGACACTCAAAGGTGTCAGGCGGATACTCAATATGCGACAGCGTCAATGCGTGCGCGGGCAACGGACGGGAGTATGCACCTCGGCGCGGGTTGCTCATGTATTCCAATAGTTCGCTTGGTGTGGACTTTTTCAAACCGATCGCGAGTAGCATGCCGACCATCCGGCGAACCTGTTGCCGCAAGAACGACTTACCGCTTACCGTAAAGACCACGCGTTGACTTGCGCCGCATGTCGCTTGGGTTACGCTTACTTCGTCGATTCGCCGAACAGTTGGTCTCGGAGTGCTGTTCCGGTCAATCGCCGCAAACGATGCGAAATCGTGTTCGCCCACAAACGATCGTGCGGATTGCTGCATGGTCTCGACATGCGGCATCTGTCGCAGGTGCAGCTCCGTTCGGTAACGCAAAGTCGACCGTACTCGGCTGACGCTGATCACGTATGTGTAGCATCGGCTCACAGCGTTGCGCAAGGGGTCAAAGTCGCTCTGCACAAAGTAGACTTCGCGGACTGCGACATCTTGAGGAAGCTTGGAGTTCATGCCGTCACGAATCTGTTCAGTGGTCATGTTGTATGGCGTTTCGCACGAGGCTACTTGGTAAGTCGCGTGAACCCCCGCGTCTGTCCTGCTTGCCATTCGGATGCGAATTGGTCCACTTGTCAACTGCTCCGAGGCGGCGTGCTCAAGCACTGACTGGACGGTCCTAGCGTTTTCTTGAGACTGCGAGCCGCTGAAATCCGTGCCGTCATACTCAACGATTAATGCGAGTCGTCTCATGGGGACACCCAAACGACTAGTTGCACTGGTCCAGCGTAGTGTAGGCGTTCACATACGGGGTCGGGAGATGCCGCGAACGTACGACATCCTAAACGAGTTCCAGAATCGCCATCTCCGCGTCGTCGCCTTTGCGTCGTCCGAGTTTGGTGATGCGAGTGTAGCCACCTGCGCGGTCTTCGTAGCGTTGTGCGAGTTCGTCGAAGGTCTTCTTCAGCACTTCGCCGTCGGTGATAAAGGCCGCGGCCAGCCTTCGATTGTGCAGGTCGCCCTTCTTGCCATGGGTCACCATTTTCTCGGCGAGAGGTGCGACTTCCTTGCACTTGCTGAGCGTGCTACGAATGACCTCGTGACGGAGCAGGTCCGTAACCATTATGCGGAACAGCGCTTTGCGCTGTGCTTTCGCGCGGCCTAACTTACGTCCTGACTTTCGGTGGCGCATGATTAATCCCCGGTAGATACTTGGTCTCTATGTCGCTATCGCGGGATCGAATACTCTACTCGGCGGCGGACCAGATGCCCTTTTCGACCATGTACTCGTGGAGTTCGTTGAACGATTTCTCGCCGAAGTTGCGAACATCGCGCTTCAAGTATTCTGGCGTGTACTTGCTGAGGTCGCCGATCGTTCCTATTCCATGGCGTACCAACGCGTTGATAACGCGTGTTGACAACACGCCTTCCAAGTCTCGGATTTCCGTGGATTCCAAACCGGCGGGCACCGAGACTGTTGGCGTAAGAGCTTCTTGCGGGTCGCGCGTGACTATCCCGAGCTTCGTGCTCAGGATGTCTGCCGACATTTGCAAGGCATCCAGCGGCGTGATCGTCTCGTCGGTCCAGACCTCCACGGTCAGTCCTTCGCGCCCGGACATCCTGCCGGAGAGGTTCTGCACCGCATAGTTAGCCTTCAACACCGGCGTGAATATGGCATCTACTGGCAATCTGCCTATCGCGGACCTTTCTTCTGGGTTGAATGCTCGGTATCCTTCACCGCGTTCTACCTCGAAACGCGCGTCAAGCCTAGCCTCGGCGCTGTCGAGCGTAGCCAAATGGTGTCGTGGGTTGACGATTTCGTAAGCCGGGTTAACAACAATGTCGCCCGCCTGCACCTCGCATTCACCTTCGACAAACAAGGTTAAGTTTCTTTGCGTAGTCTCTGATAGTGACCGGATCCTGACACCGCGGACGTTAATCAGAAACTCGCCGACTCCTTCCCGCATGTGGGGCAGTGTGCTGTACTCGTGAACGACACCTGTGATGCGTGCTGATGTGATGGCGACTCCGGGTAGAGCACCGAGCAGTACACGACGCAACCCATTGCCTAGAGTAGTGCCCCAACCGCGTTCCAGTCCGATAATCTCGAACTTTCCGTAACCGCCATCCGTTTCCACGGTCGCGAGCTCCGGCTGGAAGTCCAGCAGCTCGTCCGTGAAACCGACGTTTGGGCTGAGCCGAGTTGAAAGGTCGCTAATCATCCTCGTTCGCTATCTCCTGGAGTAGTACTCGACGATCTGGCGAGTGTCGACAGAGCTTTCGACATCTTCGTCGGACGGCATCGAAGTGATGGTTGCGGTGACCTCTGAAGGGTCTACGGAGATCCAGTTAGCTTGGCGCCGCCGACGCGTCACGCCTTCTGTCGCCAGCGCATAAAGTTTCGTTGACTTGGAGTTCTCACGCCAAGCCACTACATCGCCAGTCTTGACGATGAATGACGGTATATCGACCTTGCGACCGTTGACCTCGATGTGCCCGTGGTTCACGGTCTGTCGCGCCTGCGGGCGCGAAGTCGCGAATCCGGCTCTGTACACGACGTTATCCAGCCGGCGTTCAAGCAGCTTCATCAGGTTCAGACCAGTGACTCCGGGCTCACGAGCGGCACGGTCAAACGTCTTGCGGAACTGACGCTCGAACAAGCCATAGATGTGCCGACCTTTTTGCTTTTGTTGCAGCTGCAAGCCGTGGTCCGAGATGCGACTTCGACGACGGGTGTTGGCACCTCCGAACCCGATTCCGCGACTTGAACGGTCGCGTGACTTGTCAACCGCGCACTTCGGCGTGTAACACCTCTCTCCCTTCAGGAAGAGCTTCTCGCCCTGCGATTTGCAGATCTTGCATACAGGTCCTGTGTTACGTGCCATTCGGGTTCCTAATTGGTGATGTCTTGATTAAAGCTCCGCGACCACTGAGTGTGGACTTGACGCGGAGGCAAAGTTCTATTTTACAAACTCGCGCTCAGCACTTCGGAGAAACGGTGCGATACGACCTTCACGCCAATCGTTGTAGTCACTAAGTTCGCGGACGCCGGGACTGGGGTCACTAAACCCTGCGATACTTCGGCGGACGACATCCGTTGTGCGGTATCGGCGTGACGTCTTGGATAGACCGCACGCGAATCCCCGCGCTGGCTATCGCCCGGATCGCAGAATCGCGCCCGTTACCGGGACCTTTCACGCGAACATCAACGGTTCGCATCCCGCTAGCCACTGCTGCACGGGCGGCCGATTCCCCAGCTCGTTGGGCTGCAAACGCTGTCTTCTTGCGCGAACCTCGAAACGCCATGGCACCAGAGCTGCTCTGCGCTACTACGTTGCCCTCTGTGTCAGTGAAAGTGATTAGCGTGTTGTTGAACGTGGCTATGATGTACGCCCGGCCTTGCGGCACGAACTTGCGCTCACGGCTACGCCTTCGCGATCTTGGCATGATGGAAAGTATCCCCAATCAGTGGTTAATTCGAACGTTCACAGCAGGGTTGCAAGCCCGATGCCGACCAACGAGCCTAGTGGGCAGGTGCTCGCTTCTTTCCTGCCACTGTCTGACGCTTGCCGCGCTTTGTGCGGGCGTTGGTCCGCGTCTGCTGTCCCCTCACTGGCAATCCCTTGCGGTGCCGCGTGCCGCGGTAGCACTGAATCTCGGTGATACGGCGCACGTTCATCTGCGTCTCACGACGTAGATCGCCTTCGACCACATAGCCCATGGCATCGATCTGGTTCCTGATGCCGGCTAGCTGATTTTCGGCAAGGTCGCGCATGCGCTCGCTTGGCTTAATTCCCAGCTCGCGGGTGATTTGCGAAGCGCGGTGTCGGCCGACACCGTATATAGATGTCAAACCAATCTCAACCCGCTGATTGTCCGGGACGTTTACTCCTGCGATTATCGCCAATTCGTTCCCCCTGTAATTAGTTGTTGACTCACACCGCTCAACCCTGACGTTGTTTGAAACGAGGGTTGGCCTTGTTGATGACGTATACGCGACCCTTGCGCCGCACCACACGGCTTCCGGGTGCCTTTGCCTTTACGGATGCTTTGACCTTCATCTCTGGGCTCGATTCTACTGGATTATCGGAATCTGTAAGTTATCCTGCCACGCGTCAAGTCGTACGGCGAGAGCTCGACCATCACCTCGTCTCCGGGCAGGATGCGGATATAGTTCTTCCTGATCCTACCCGCTGCGTGGGCGAGGACGATGTGGTCGTTCGGCAGCTTGACGCGGAAATAGGCGTTCGGATGCGCCTCCGTGACGGTGCCTTGCACTTCTATTGCGTCTTTCTTGGCCAAGATTTCTCTAATGATAATCTACACAACGTTGCATCCGCGCCGCGTGTTTCCCGATTCTACTATCACAAGCGGTTGCGGACCGTCCAGATGATCCACCGCCATGATGCCGCCGGTGCTTAGCACCGCCACGACTGCGCCGCCCAGATTTACCTCTCCTGGGTCCATGTCAGTGATGCTCAGAGTAACGACGTGGGGAATGAGCGACTTCGTAGGTGTTGTCGAATTACGCGGTCAATACCTCCGGTCCGTTGGCGGTGATTGCGATGGTGTGTTCAAAGTGTGCCGAGAGCGAACCGTCCGCCGTTGAGACTGTCCAGCCGTCGTCGAGAACCTTGGTCTTGAAGCCGCCGGCCATAATCATCGGCTCGATTGCGATCGTCATGCCTTCCAAAAGCTTCGGTCCGACACCCGGATGTCCGACGTTGGGAATGGCAGGTGCTTCATGCAGCTTTCTGCCGACGCCGTGCCCGACGTACTCACGAACCAACTCAAACTCGGCATCGCGTACGAACCTCTCCACGGCATTGGATATGTCGCCCACGCGATTTCCTGGCATGCATTGCTCGATCGCCTTGTTTAGCGCCTCTTTGCATACGTCGATGAGCCTTCGTCCCGGTCCGTCGGTTGCCGACCCCACTTGGACGGTTCGTGCGCTGTCGCTATAGTAGCCGTTGACGATTGACCCACAGTCGATGCTCACCAAATCGCCCGACTTGAGCTGACGGTCGCTCGGGATGCCGTGGACGACCTCTTCGTTCAGGGAGATGCAGCAGGTCGCGGGGAACCCGTACAGATTGAGGAATGCAGGTGTTGCGCCGTGCGATCGGATCACATCTTCCGCGATGGCATCCAGCTCCCGGGTGGTGATTCCTTCCTCGATGGCGTTAAACGCCGCGTCTAACGCCGCACATGTTATCTTTCCGGCCTCGCGCATCGTGGCGAGGTCGGCATTGGACTTGAGCGAAATCTGGTTAGGTTGCGGATCTCTTGGCGGACCGGCGTTCGCGTCCTGACTCTTATTCATCGAGTCAGTTTTGACGGGTCCTCGACGCTTTCGATTTTTCCTGCGAGACGCCATCAACCGAGGGCTTGGTTCAATCGTGCTTTCACTTCTTCTATCTCGCCGACACCGTTAATCTCTATCAGCCTGTCGGAGTCCATGTAGTAGTCGATTACGGGTGCGGTTTCGCGCTCGAACACCTCTAGTCGATTTCGGATGGCTTCCGGCTCGTCGTCGGCGCGCCCTTCGATCTCGCGCCGCTTCATCATGCGCTCAATCGCTTCGTCCGGGTCTACGCTCAACAGCACGATCTTGTCCAATGGGGCACCTTCACGGTCAAGCCGGTCGTCGAGCGATGCCGCCTGTGAAACGTTCCGCGGGAAGCCATCGAGCACGACGCCTTCCGACTCCATCACCCGACTTTTGATCATGCCGATGATCACGTCGTCGGGCACGAGGTCCCCGCGGTCATAGAACTGCTTCGCGAACGTTCCGAGTTCGGTTTCGCGTGCCATCTCGTCACGGATCATGTCGCCAGTTGAGAGGTGTGTGTAACCGCGCTCCCGCGCGAGCATTACCGCTTGGGTACCTTTGCCCGCTCCTGGCGGTCCCAATATCACGATTCGCATGTCTGGCTCCTTGGATGTGCGTCTGATGGCCGGCGCGTCCGCCGTGCTGATACCCGGCCTTGAACTGGCAGGTTATGTCCTGACGAATCCCTCGTAGTTGCGCATCATCAATTGTGCTTCCAGCTGGCGCATTGTATCCAATGCAACGCCGACCATGATTATCATGCTGGTGCTCTGTATGAGCGTCAGGGATGCCTCGAGGTTGGTTATCTGGTTGGCGATCCACGGCGTGACTGCAATGACAGACAGGAATACGGCACCGCCCCAGGTGATGCGCATGACAATCCGCATCAGGTAGTCGCGCGTCGGTGGTCCTGGACGGATGCCAGGGACGAAGCCGCCGTTTCGTTGCAAGGTCTCTGCAAGGTTCTGCTGGTTGTGGACTACGAGCGTATAGAAGAACGTGATAATGAGCGTCAGTAGGAAGACGGCGACCCAGTACGGTGTGCTGGTGAACGCGAGTGAACGTGAGACCCAGTCGGCTACTGTTGCGGTAATGCTGCTTGAACCTGGGTTCTGGAAGTAGGTCGCGATCGTGAGCGGAAGTGTGATCATCGAGAATGCGAAGATCAGCGGTATCATTCCCGCCGCGTTCACACGGAGCGGAATGAATGATGCGCCGGTCTGGCGGTACATCTGACCGCCGCGGAACACGCTACGACCGTATTGGACTGGCACTCGGCGTGCGGCTTCGTTGAAGATAACCACCACGAAGATGATGATGAGCATCATAACGACCAACATCGAAACTTGGAACGCTTGGTCTCTCAGTTGCCACAGCGCGCCCACAGTGGCGGGTAGTGATGCGACGATGCCGGCGAAAATGATCAGTGAGATGCCGTTCCCGATGCCTTTCTCCGTGACTAACTCACCCATCCAAACCAGCAGCAACGTGGTGGCAGTCATGCACATGATGATCGTGGTGGTGTTCAACCACTCGCTCCCGCCGAGCCCGATGCCGACGATCGCACCTTGTATCTCCAATGTGTTCAACAGCGCCCAACCCTGTAGGATGGCCAGTGGGACCGTGAGGTAGTGGGTGTAGCGGTTTAAGGTCCTGCGTCCTGCTTCGCCTCCTTCGCGCGAAAGTTCGCGTAGTTGCGGTATGACGGGTGTCAGCACCTGGAGGATGATGGATGCCGTGATATATGGGTAAACTCCCATCGCGGCGATGCTGAGTTGGCCCAACGCGCCGCCGCTAAATAGGTCTAGCACGCCGAATATGGGGTTCGCGTCGAAGGCGCGCTGTAGCAGCTCTTGGTCTACACCCGGGTTAGGGACGTGTGCGAGGAACCTGAATGCAACGAGGATGCCGAGGGTGAAGAGTATCCGGAATCGGAGGTCCGGGACACCCCACGACTGTACCGCAGCTTGGAACAGCGCTGGTAGGGCGGAGCGACGGCCCTGTTGTGCCCCCGTGATCTGCATGGCTTAGCTACCGTCCGGTTCGTCGGCCTCGGTCTGCGAGACCTCCCCATCTGCTTCAGCGATTGCTGTTACCTCGCCATCCGCCGACGCGTCGGTCGTGCTGATCAACGTGACAGTTCCGCCCGCCGCTTCTATCTTCTCCCTTGCACTCTTGGAACAGGCGTGGACAGCGACATCTAGATTTTTCTTCACCTCACCGTCGCCTAGCAGTTTCACCAGCGATCCTCGCCGCCGTGCTAAGCGCGAGTCGTAGAGGTCTTCGACGCCGACCGTAGAACCTGCATCAAAGATGTTGAGCGACTCAACGTTCACTGGCGAGTACTCAACTCGGAATCGGTTAGTGAAGCCGCGCATGTGCGGCAGACGCTTCACAATTCGGAGCTGCCCGCCCTCGAACAGGAATGGCACCTTGCCGGTCTGTTTCTGGCCCTTGCTTCCTCGTCCCGAGTATGAGCCGCGATTGCTGCCGTCGCCTCTGCCGATCCGTTTGCGAGGTCGGCGTGATCCTCGTGCGGGTTTCAATGTGTGTAGCGAGGACATAGTTCCTAATACTCCAGCACAGCGGCTCAGTTCTCGACTTCCACGAGGTGCGAAATGCTTTTCACCATTCCGCGAATTTGCGCCGTATCCTGCTTGATGACGACGTGACCTATGCGTCGCAAGCCCAATGCCTTCAGAGTCGCGCGGTGCTTCGGCTTCGTGCCGATTGAGCTGCGGACTTGCTTTACTCGTAGCTCTGGCATATCTGCGTGTGGGTAATCGGTACGGAGCATTCAACGGTCAGGTCAACTGCCCGATGGCTGTTCAAGTGCTTCCGGTTGCGGGTTTTCGGATTGCGCTTCGGCGGATTCGCTTTCGACTGATTTAGCTTCAGGCTCGTACGTGTAACCGAGGCGCCGTGCGCGTTCAATTCTCGGATCTCGGAGCAGCTCCAGAGCTTTGATAGTGGCTCTGACAGTGTTGACGGCGTTTCGCGATCCGTAGTTTTTGGATAGCACATCATCCACTCCGGCGGCTTCCAGCACGGCTCGGATTCCGCCGCCAGCGATGACGCCAGTACCCGGTGCCGCGGGGAGCAGCACAACCTTGGCCGCGCCGTACTTCGCTGTGACTTCGTGTGGTATCGTTCCGCCTTTGAGGACTACTGGCCGCATGTTCGCTTCCGCTCGTTGTCTTCCTTTACGAACTGCTTCGGGTACTCCGGCGGCACGTCCCAGTGCGGCTCCGACTTTGCCGTTTCCGTCGCCGACGACCATCAGCGCGCTGAACGACAGATTACGTCCGCCTTTGACGACCTTCGACACCCGGCGTATCTTGACGGACCTCTCGATGAGTTCGGGTCCCTCGCCAATCTCGTCGGACCTCGGCCGACGCCCCCTTGGACGGCGGCGGTCGCGTCTTTGCCTTGTGCCTGAGCTAGCGGCTTCAGTAACCAACCTAAAACTCCAATCCTTCAGCGCGCGCGGCATCAGCCAGGGCCTTGACGCGGCCGTGATACACATAGCCGCCGCGGTCGAACACCACCTTGCGCACACCTCGTTCCAGCGCGCGTTTCGCTACTGTTGAACCGACTGAGGCGGCCGCCTCAGTCTTCGTGCCAGCGGAAATATTGGGCTCGTTTGACGAAGCTGACGCTAATGTGTTGCCAACGGTGTCGTCGATGACCTGGGCGTATGTCTGCTTGTTAGATCGGAACACAACCAAACGCGGTCGCGCCGCGTTTCCTGACACTCGTTTCGTTACTCGGCGGTGACGCACCCAGCGAGGTCGCTGATCGAATTTGCGATTCGGCATGGCTACGTTACGCTCCGACTCCGGCGACGGTCTTGCCGACGCGCAAGCGCAGCTGCTCGCCCTCGTATGCGATGCCAAAAAGAGGTTCACGCGCGTTCTTGCTCTGGAATCGACTCGGCTTCCTGATTGCCCTGATGTTGGCGGCCTGTTGACCGACATCCTGCTTGCTGGGTCCGGTAACCAAGATCGTGGTGTTGCCGTCTACGCTGAGGGTATTGGCACCCAGCGGTTCCACTGTGACCGGATGGGAGTAACCCGCTAGAAGCTCGAGATTCTTGCCCTTGGCGGTCGCACGATATCCCGTGCCGTACATGCGGAGTCGCTTAGTGAAACCTGAGCTCACACCGACGACCATGTTGTTCACCAGGCTACGCATCAGCCCATGCAGGGCGCGTTGATTGCGGGTGTCATTAGACCGTTCGACGTGCAACACCGAGCCGTCTTCGCGAATCGTGATGCCATCGTGGATCTGCTCGCTTAGTTTGCCGAGCTTACCCTCGACCACGACCTCTCCGTTTGAGATCGTGACCTCTACGCCCGCCGGGACGGGGACGGGATTCCTTCCTACTCTTGACATGTTCGTTCAGTTGAATTGACTTGTCGCTACGGGAAATGGGGCTTACCAGACGTAGAAGAGGAGCTCTCCGCCCACTCCGGCGCGTCGAGCGTCGCTACTAGTCATAACGCCCGCAGGTGTCGATAGGAAAGCGACTCCGCGACCGCCGAGGTAGCGCGGCATCTCGTTCTTGCCGACGTATATTCGTCTGCCGGGTTTGCTGACGCGCTTAAGTCCCGTGATGACCGGTTCATCGGAATCTTCGTAGTAGCGCAGATCGACCGTGAACTCGGTGGCGATGCCATCAGATTTGATTGTGAAGTCTGATATGAAACCCTCGCGTTGCATCAAGCTGAGCAGGTGGTGTTTCATTTTGGAATGCGGTATCTTTACCTGCGCGTGTCCGACCATTACGGCGTTTCGGATGCGCGTCAGCATGTCTGAGATTGGATCGGTAACGGGCATCTCACAGGCTACCTTTCCTGATACCCGGCAGGTTGCCAAGCAGTGCTTGCTCCCGGAACACGATGCGGCAGACGCCGAAGTAGCGCATATATGCCTTGGGTCTGCCGGTCACGAAGCAGCGGTTATGCCTTCGTACCGGGCTGGAATTGCGCGGCAGGAGGTGTAGCTGCCTGCGGGCTCGCATGCGCTCGTCGTAACTACGCGATTGGTCGTTGGCCACCCGCTTTAGTTCCGCTCTACGTCCGGCGTACTTCTCAAACAGCTGCTGGCGCTTCTTCTCGCGCTCTATGAGTCCCTTGCGTGCCATGGTCCTTTTCGGTTGCCTCGGTGTTAATTCTGAGTTGTGTCGGTTCGTGATATGCGTCCGAATGCGCGCGTTACCTAACGAACGGCATTCCGAGTAGGTCAAGCAACCTGCGTCCCTCTTCATCGGTGAGCGCCGTCGTTACTATAGCCACCTGCAAACCACGCAACCTATCTATCGTATTGTAGTCGATTTCGGGGAATACAACCTGCTCTGACAGTCCCAAGCTGTAGTTACCGCGCCCGTCAAATGAGTTGCGGCTAACTCCTCTGAAGTCCCTGACCCTAGGTAATGCGATGTTGACCAATCTGTCGTAGAACTGCCACATTCGATGAGCGCGCAACGTAACAGATGCGCCCACCGCCATGCCTTCGCGCAGCTTGAAGTTGGCGATCGACTTGCGCGCCAAGTTGACTACGGGTTTCTGTCCCGTGATAGTGGCGAGGTCGTTCGTTGATGCTTCGATGGCGTTTGAGTTTTCCAACGCCTCGCCCAGTCCAATGTTCACGACGATTTTGCTGAGCGTCGGAACCTGTAGCGGATTGGAGTAGCCGAACTCGCGTCGGAGCACTGGCGCTACTTCTTCGCGGTAGCGGACGAGCAACCTCGGCAAGACCGAGGATGAGGGTTGCGTTTCGCTTGTTACCTCAGCCATTGCGCTTCCCTCGCACCGTTCGCTCTTGTGTGCCGTCTTCCAGGGTGCGCCATCGCACCCGGCCGATCTCGCCCGTGTTCGCGTCGATCAACACGACATTCGATACGTGTATCGGTGCCGCCTCTTCGATTATGCCGGTCTGCGTGACACCGCGGCGGGAACCGATATGCTTCTTGACGATGTTTACGCCGTTGACCATCACGCGTTTGCGTTTGTTGTTGACGCGCTCAACGACACCGCGTTGTCCGCGGTTCCTGCCTGACACCACTAGGACGGTGTCGCCTTTCTTTATCTTCTGCGCCACTTACAAAACCTCTGGTGCCAAAGACACGATTCGGTTGAATTCGCGTTCCCGGAGTTCGCGCGCGACAGGCCCGAAGATGCGGGTGCCACGCGGATTGCCATCATCTTCGATTATCACGCATGCATTATCGTCGAACCGGATGTATGAGCCATCAGGGCGCCGATGCTCCTTCGCGGTACGGACGATGACCGCTTTCACGACTTCGTGCATAGATACTGCGCCACCTGGTTGGGCGTCTTTGATGGCGCAGGTGATGACATCACCTAACCCTGCATAGCGTCGGTTGCTGGCGCCGGTTGTGTTGATGCAGAGCGCTTCTCTTGCGCCGGAGTTGTCAGCGACGCGCAGTCGCGATTCACGCTGTATCACGATGGCTTGTCCTCCTGCACGGTCGGCGAAGTAGGCACCGCGTCTTCAACCTGCGCGTCCAACGGTTGCTCACTATCGGCCGATACGGACTCGTCCGGCGACTCTGCGTCAACGGTCTCGTCGCTAGGTTCTTCGCCTGCCTCGGTCGCAACATCGTCGTCCGTGTCGGTTGCGTCGTCCACAGTATCGGCAAGCGGGACATCTGTCTCGCTGATGACTTCAGGAGCTTCGGTGCTGGCAACCACGTCAACCTGTGCGATTACCCTGATTAGCCGCCAGCGTTTCGTTGCGGAATGTGGTCGGCATTCCTCGATCTCGACGCGGTCTCCGAGAGATGCCTCGTTGTTCTCGTCGTGTGCAACGAACTTGGTCACGCGTCGTCGGCTCCTCTTATAGAGTCGATGCCGCTGAGACCAGGTATATGCCACGACGATCGTCTTGTCGTTCGCGTCACGCACAACAGTGCCGACGCGCCTCATTCGTTTGTTCGCCATGTTCGCTCGATATTTCCTTTAGAGCCAGATATCTTTCGCTGTATGAACGCGATCAGTACGCAGTTTGATCACTAATCCGCTACCAGCCCGAGGTCCTCAACGATTTGTCGTTCCCGAATTACGGTGAGGATGCGTGCGATGGTACGGCGGGTTTTTCGCATCTCGTTCGTGTCGGTGAGTTGGCGTGTGACTTTCTGAAACCTCAGATTCATCATAGCGCGCTGCTGTATGCCGAGCTCACGAAAAAGCTCGGTAGTGCTCATCTCTCTTACTTCACTAACGTGCATTGTGCTTCACTTGTGACTGCATCTCAAGCCGATCAATTGGTGCCACGGGATAAAGAAAGCGTCTAGAGCTCGTCCGCTCTAGAGACGATCTTGACACCCATTGGCAGTTTCGCGCCTGCGCGTCGCAACGCTTCCCGCGCCAAGTCTTCGGCTACATCTGCAATCTCGTAAACTATGCGGCCGCGTTTCACTGGTGCGACCCAGTGGTCAACCGATCCTTTACCGCCGCCCATTCGAGTTTCGGCGGGACGTGACGAGACAGGTTTGTCAGGGAACACCCTGATCCAGACCTGACCGCCACGTTGGACGTAGCCGGTGATGGCGCGTCTGCCTGCCTCGATCTGGCGCGACGACAGCCATCCAGGTTCTACGACTTTAAGCCCGTACGCACCGAACGCGAGTTTGCTGCCGCGATTCGCGAGCCCGTTCAACCTACCGCGGTGTTGCTTCCGGTACTTTGTGCGTCGTGGTTGTAACATGACTAGTCCTCAGATTCGGTGGGAAGGGCAGAGTCTAGGCACGGTGCCGGTCGGCCTGACCGAGACTAATGGAAGAGGAGTTTGAGGCTTGACGGTCACGGTCTTTGAGCGCGACACCCTCTCCTGCGAAGATCCACACCTTGATGCCTATGACCCCGAAGGTGGTGATGGCTTCGGAGATTGCGAAGTCGATGTCAGCCCGCAACGTGTGCAATGGAACGCGTCCTTCCATCTGTTTGTCGGTGCGCGCGATATCTGCGCCGGACAGTCTGCCCGCGACGGACACCTTGATGCCCTGAGCGTTCGCGTCCATGGTACGCTGCATCGCCATCCTGACGGCGCGCCGGTACGGTACTCGGCGCTCTAGCTGCTCGGCTACGCTGGCACCCACCAACTTGGCATCCAGTTCAGGCACCTTGATCTCTTCTGCGCTGACTCTCACACGCCTGCCGGTCTTAGCTTCGATGAGTCGGCGCAGTCTATCAATGCGGCTGCCGCTTTTGCCGATGATGATACCGGGTCGGCTCGTGTGCACGTGAACGCTCATCTCTGCTCCGCGGCTGATGTCGACTCGAGAGATGCCGCCGTCGGATTCATACTCCGTTTCGACGATTTTGCGGATTTCGTAATCTTCCTGGACGTACTTCCGGTAGCCGGCTGGCTTCCCTGCGAACCAGTCGGAATGCCAATCTTTGACGATTCCGAGACGGAACCCTATCGGATGAGTTTTCTGGCCCATGGTTAACTCCTCAACACCGACTGACTGCGGGTCAGTCGATTATCTCCTCGACCTCAATAGTGATATGCGATGTCGGGCGATTGAATGCGCCCGCCCTGCCGCGCGCCTTTGGGCGATAACGCTTGAGGGTTATCGCCTTGTCGGCGACTATGTTCTTGATGAACAGGCGGTCTCGGTCCAGGAAATCGTTATTCTCTGCGTTTGCCGCCGCCGAGTTCAATACCCGATAAATCTCCCGTGCGCTAGGCGTGGTCATGTAACGAAGATGGTCCAACGCCTCATCAACGCCTTTGCCTCGGACCTGGTCCATGACCAGGCGAAGCTTCTGAGGCGAGATGCCGATGTTCTTGGCTCGTGCTACTGTCATCTCAGCTCGCCCTAGCGGTTCCCGGAGTGGTGAGTGAATTTGCGGGTTGGCGCGAACTCTCCGAGACGGTGCCCGACCATGTTCTCGGAAACCAACACTGCCACGAACTGATTGCCAGTGTGGACGGAGAATGTCAATCCGACCATGTCTGGCATGATCATTGAAGCGCGCGCGTAAGTCTGAATGGGTGCGCGCGAGCCCTGGGCGCGAGCCCTGTCTATCTTCTTCTGAAGCTTGGGGTCAACGAACGGCCCCTTCTTGATCGATCGAGTCATGACTGTCGGATCCTTCTATGCAATTATCAAATAAACTGGTCTGAGCATCGCCGCTATCGGTCGTACCGACGACGTCGGATGAATTTGTCGGTTCGCTTGTTCCTGCGTGTCCGATAGCCCAGAGCGGGTTTCCCCCAAGGTGTTTTCGGGTGGGGCAGGCCGATGCTTGAGCGGCTCTCGCCGCCGCCGTGCGGGTGCGCGTCGGGTGCCATCGCAGACCCGCGGACTTTGGGCCGACGTCCACGATGCCGGTTGCGTCCGGCCTTGCCGAGACTCATATTCTTGTGATCGGGGTTGCCGACGGAGCCAATCGTCGCGGTGCATTCGCTCCGCACTTCGCGCATCTCCCCAGATGGGAGGCGCAACAGAGTGAACGCGCCCTCGTGAGTCATCACCTGGGCACCAGTGCCGGCCGACTTGGCGAGCTGTCCTCCCTTGCCCGGGCTTAGCTCGATATTGTGAACCATGGTGCCGGGCGGGATGTCGCGGAGTGGTTTGTTGTTGCCGGCTAGATCAGGTGCGCTCGGACCCGATTCAACCTCGCTACCCACCGTGAGACCTTGCGGGGCGATGATGTATGCCTTTCTGCCGTCTTCGTATCGGATCAGTGCGATGCGTGCGCTACGGTTGGGATCATACTCGATGCTCAACACTTCGGCGCGTCCTTGACGATCCCTGCCGAAATCGACGATGCGGTACCGCCGCTTATGTCCGCCGCCTCGCCGTCGCACAGTTATCTTGCCGCGGTTATTCCGGCCCGCCTTCTTCTTCAGAGGCGCCAGCAAAGACTTCTCTGGCTTGCGCTTCGTAATGTCCGAGAAGTCGTCAACGATGTTGTTCCGACGACCTGGAGACGTTGGTTTCAGTTCTTTGAGAGGCATGGCAAAGTGGGCGAGGTTAATAGGAAAGTGAGCTAGATATTAGCGGTTATCGGGCCGTTCGTAATCCCAGATCATGCTCCTTCGAAGAGTGTTATCGAGTCGCCAGGGGCGAGCTTGACGATGGCTCGTTTAACGTCAGGTCGCTTCCGAGCACGGGTTCCGACGCGTTTCGTCTTGCCTTTGCGCCTGTATGTGTTCACCGATACGACCTTTACGTCAAACGCCCACTCAACGGCGCGCGCGACATCGTACTTATCGGCTTCGGACGCAATCTCAAAGACATACTTACGTTCCTCACCGAGGATGGTCGACTTCTCGGTGATCACTGGTCGCCTTAACACGTTAGCGAGGATCATGAGCTGGAGCCTCCGACATCGCTACCCCACATCGCATCGATTCTCTCGACTGCCTTCTTGGTCACGACCACGTTAGAGGCCGTAGCCGTCAGGGTTGCATTCAGCATGTCAACGCTAACCGCGTTGAACTTCGGCAATCCACGGGCAGAGAGTATCGCGTTGCGTTCGGGCGATTCGGTTATGAGCAACGTACTGCCTTCGCAACCAAGCGCCGCTCTCAGCGATTCCATGTGCTTGGTTTTGGGTTCTGCTAACTCCAGTGAATCGAGTACGGTGAGGCGATTTTCCCGCACCTTGTCGCTCAATGCGACTCGGAGTGCGAGCTGGCGCATTTTTCGCGGTGTCCGCTTCCTGTAACTCCGGGCATGCGGACCGAATATCACTCCGCCACCGACCAGGGTAGGAGACCTCCGGCTGCCGAGTCGGGCGCGACCGCTCTTTTTCTGTTGGCGTAGCTTGTGCGTAGAGTACGACACCTGCCCGCGAGTCTTCGTCTCGTGGGTGCCCTGCCGCCGATTCGCGAGCTGCGCCACTACTACTTGGTGTAGTAACGCGTCGTTGGGTGACTGCGCCCAAACACTATCGCTGAGTTCAACGTTGCCGACGACCTCGCCGGTTATGTCTTTGACCTGAGCTTCCATGGTGAGAATCCGATAGTTTCGCGGTAACTTCAAACTGCCTGCTTCTCAATCCTTACGAGGCTGTTCCTTGCCCCCGGGACCGAGCCGTAGATGAAGACGTAGTTCTTGGCGGGATCGATGCTCGCAATCGACAGCCCACGCGTTGTGACCCTCTTGTCGCCCATGTGTCCTGCCATTCGAGTGCCGCGCCAGACGCGTCCTGGATAGGTGCCGGCTCCGATCGAGCCGGGCGCGCGGTGGCGGTCTGATTGTCCGTGCGTCTTGGGACCGCCGGCAAACCCGTAACGCTTAACACCGCCTTGGAATCCCTTACCCTTCGATCTTCCAGTAACCTTCACACCTTCACCAGCTTGGAATATATTCGCCCGAACTTCCTGCCCTACCTCGAACTCTCCCAGATCACCCACCTTGAACTCATACAAGTGTTTGAAAGTCCTTCCCGCCCGCTCAAAATGTCCGCGCATTGGGGAATTGACTTTGTCTGACGGGATAAATCCGACTTGTACTGCTTGGTAGCCATCCCGTTGTCGCGTCTTCACCTGCGTTACGACGCACGGTCCACACTCAATGAGCGTAACGGCGCGGGCCCGCCCTTGGTCGTCGTACATCGTAGTCATACCGATCTTCCGTCCGAGCAATCCCGACATCGTCTCAGGTGCGTCAGGAATTACTTCCTCCTCGGTTTCACCGGGACCGTCATCGTCTGGAGTGGCATCGGAGACAGCAGGCAGACCACCGTCTACTGCCCCTTCGGAGCCGACAGTTTCGTCGGGTGAAACGGTTTCGACTGCGCCCGCTTCCTGCTCTTGTGAATTCGTTGTCATTGAAGTTAATATGGTCGGTGATTAAGCTGCGGTCTGATAGGTAATCAAATCACCTGCACTTTGACCGCAACGCCGTTTGGGACGGTGAGACGCTGGAGCACATCCATGGTCTTCGCACTCGGTTGCGTAATGTCGACGAGGCGTTTGTGGACGCGCTGCACGAAATACTCTCGTGAGTCCTTGCTGATGTGTGGTGAACGTATCACGGTGAATTTGCGTTCTCTGGTTGGAAGTGGTACCGGTCCGGACACCATCGCTCCTGTTCGGGCGGCGGCGTCTAGTATCTCCTTCGTGGCAATTTCCAACTTCCCAGAGTCGTACGCGCGCAACGTGATGCGCATCTTGTTGGCTGCTACCATCGGGTCCTAGTTTCCCTTGATCTCTTCTATGATGTGGTCCGGCACGCGGTCGTAATGATCCAACTGCATCGTGAAGTCGCCCTCACCCGAAGTGATCGACCGCAACTCGGTTGAATAGTTGAACGTCTCGGCCAAGGGTATAAAAGCACCGATGTTGACGATGCCTGTGCCTGCTTTCGATCCGGTGTTTTCCATCCGCTGGACTCGGGCCCGCCGCGCGTTGAGGTCGCCAATCAGCTGTCCGACGACTTCGGATGGAGCGATCACCTCTATCAGCATCACAGGTTCCAACAGCTTCGGTTCGCCACGTCGCATCGCCTCCTTGAAAGCAATCGAGCCGGCAACTTCAAATGCTAATTCCGACGAGTCTGTATCGTGCTGTTTCCCGTCTGTGAGTACCACCTTCACGTCAACGATTGGATGCCCTGCGATTACGCCACCCTTTGCGGCATCGCGAACTCCCGTCTCAACAGCGGAGTGCCATTCTGTCTTCAGGACCGCGCCGGTAATCTCCGACTCGAAAATGAGTCCGCTTCCCGGTTCCAACGGTTCGAGCCGCAAAGTGCAGATCCCGAACTGACCGTGTCCGCCAGTTTGACGGACATGCCTTCCTTCGGCCTCGGAGACCTTTGATATCGTCTCGCGGTAGGCGACGCGTGGGCGCCCGCGGGTGCACAACACACCGTACTCCCGACGGATGCGATCGAGGATTATCTCCAAATGCAACTCGCCCATTCCCGCCAGGATCTGCTGACCGCTCTCTTTGTCGGTGTGTAGCGTCAGTGTCGGGTCTTCGTCTACTAGCTTGAGGAGCGACGTCGTCATCTTGTCTAGTTCTGATCGGCTCTGCGGTTCGACTGAGATGGATAGCACCGGGTCGGGGAACTCGATCTGCTCCATTGCGATATGGGCGTTCTGGCTACAAAGCGTGTGTCCCGTCTTCGTGTTTTTCAAACCGATCGCGGCAACGATCTGGCCGGGTCCTGCTTCATCCACTGGGTTCCTGTCGTCTGCGCTCATCATGAGCAGTCTGCCGATCCGCTCGCGGCTTCGCGCCGTTGGGTTGTACACTGACATGCCGCTCTTCAGCACGCCCGAGTAGACGCGAATGTACAGCAAACGTCCTGCTTGTCGGTCGGTCACCAGCTTGAAGGCAAGTGCGCTCAACGGCTCATCCGCATGTGGCTTACGCTCAATCTCGATGCTCTGGTCTGATGGCAGGAATCCCTTGACCGGTGGGAGGTCCATCGGCGATGGCAAGTAATCGACGACGGCATCGAGCAGCTGGTGGATGCCGCGATGCATCACGGCAGAACCGGCCAGAACAGGGAAAATCTGCATCCTGATAGTAGCCGCGCGAATGACTCGCTTCAGGATTTCCGGCCCGATCTCGTCGCCATTGAGGTACATGTCGGTCAGTTCATCATCGAATTCCGCTACTTTCGCTACCAGCTCCTCGCGTGCATTCTCCGCGAGTTCCCTGAGATCATCGGGGATCTCAGATTCGGTGGGTTCAATGGCGTCCGAGGTCCCGTAAACGTACGCTCGCATGGTCACGAGGTCGATGGTGCCTCTGAACTCGCTTTCCTTGCCGATAGGTAGCTGGATAGGAACAGCATTGGCGTGCAATCGGGTGTTCAGAGTTGATGTCGCGTAATCAAAGTCGGCGCCGATGCGGTCCATCTTGTTCACGAATACGATGCGCGGTACCCCGTGATGGTCTGCTTGTCGCCATACCTTGACAGACTGCGCCTGCACACCCGGGCCAGAGTCCAGAACGACTACGCCTCCGTCGAGGACTCGCAGGCTTCGTTCGACCTCAGCGGTGAAGTCGACATGCCCTGGCGTATCGAGCAAATTGATTTGGTGCCCGTTCCACGACGCGTTCGTAGCAGCAGCGGTGATCGTGATGCCTCGCTCACGCTCCTGGTCCATGTGGTCCGTCTGCGTCGTGCCGTCATCGACGCTGCCGATCTTGTATGTTTCACCAGTGAAGTAGAGTACGCGCTCTGTCACGGTAGTCTTGCCTGCGTCGACGTGCGCGATTATCCCGATGTTGCGTAGCAACGACAGGTCATTGCCGGACTTCTCCGGCTTCAGATGTCTTCGCTGAGTCACTTTCTTCTTTTTGATTGATGTGGTTGTCAATTCATTTTTCCTAATTTGGATTGCGTCATCCGTCCGCGGCTACCAGCGGAAATGTGCATAGGCTCTGTTGGCCTCGGCCATGCGTTGCAGCTCTTCTTTGCGCCTGACCGCCGAGCCCGTGTTGTTCGCCGCATCGAGCAGCTCCGCGAATAGCTTGTTGGCAATTGGCTGTCCCGAACGCGCACGTGCCGCGGTGACGATCCATCGTTGTGCAAGTGCTTCGCGACGCTCCGGGCGCACTTCGTTCGGCACCTGGTACGTGGCACCTCCGACACGGCGCGGCCGAACTTCTACAAGAGGGGTGGCGTTAGACATCGCCTGCTTGAATGCGTCCAGCGCGGGCATGTTGAGCCGACGCGCCATCATCGATAGCGCTTGGTAAACTGCGCGCCGAGCTTTGCTCTTTTTCCCCCCAATCATTACGCGATTGATGAATCGCGCCAGCTCAACACTTGAGTAGCGCGGATCAGGAGATACTGCGCGGCGTTCTGCTCTTCTTCTTCTAGCCATGTGGCGTGTTTATGAGTTTCTCAGTGGTGGGTCAGTGTCAAACTCGCTTCGTTGCCGGACCCTCAATGGAAGGGTGACGACAACGTCGCAATCTCGATTCGTGTCCGACACGCCCGATGTGTTGATCGGTTTGTGCTAATGTCGGATTCCGTAGCTTGCGGCTACTACAGGGCACTCTCGCCCTTTGGCGTTACGAATCCAGTAAAGTATAAATCATCACACAGGCAACCTCACTAGCCTACTCCGCCACGCGGCGTTCCGTATTTGCTACGTCCGCGTTTTCGATGTTCAACGCCCTCGGCGTCTTTCGTGCCACGTACGACATGGTATCTCACGCCAGGCAAGTCCCGAACTCGCCCACCGCGAACCAACACAACGGAGTGCTCTGTCAGGTTGTGCCCCTCACCCGGAATGTACGCAGTGACTTCGGTGTTGTTCGATAACCTTACGCGCGCAATTTTCCGAAGCGCGGAGTTCGGCTTCCTCGGCGACATCACCCTCACTTGCAGACATACGCCGCTCTTCTGCGGTGCACCGCGCCGCAACGCCCTGGATCGTGCGGTGAACGCATTGTGCACGGTCGCCAGCGCGGGTGACTTCCCCTTGCGCTTCGATCGGGCGCGCTTTCGCGGCTTCCTAACTAGTTGATTTAGCGTCGGCAATTTGGTGACTCTCAGACTTCAACGCCGGACTGGTCGCTGGTCGGACTCGCGATGTTTCTCGCTATTCGTCCAGCATCGCATCAGGCATAAACGACTAATCATACAAAACCGAGCTCGCAATTTCAACACGGCATTTTCAGCAAGCGCATGCACGACTTACGGCTCGGTAAGCCGCGCGCCGGATGTTGCTTTCTATCCATTCTCGGCGAATGCGCCCATGCTAGCGGCTGAGGCGAAGGCCCAGTTAGCGGGAACGAGGTCGCCAGGAATTCGCCCGACTACGAAGCGCGAAGACGCTAGGCAGTCGCGCGCGCGTCGACGATAAGAATATCGTGATCGCGGGCTTAGCTGCCGTCCATCTGCATTCCGTTACCACTACGTTTTATCATTGCAATCTTGCACTGGTTACATATCGTTGCTGATGTCCCACTACAGCTCAACCGACAACGATTCACGCGGACGCGGTCGCGAACGAGTCGCCGCGGCCGTTGCGCAACAGCGCGCGCATTTCAGGCACATCTCCGAGAATGGTCTCTACGACGCAAGCCAGGAGCACGACGCTTGCGGCATCGGAGTGGTGGCGAATATTAAGGGGGTTGTGTGTCACGAGGTAGTCGCCAACGGCATTGAAGTGCTCCACAGCTTGGCACACAGAGGCGCGTGCGGTTGTGACCCTGATACGGGTGACGGTGCGGGCATGTTGATGCAGATGCCCGACAAACTTATGCGAAAGGTGGCGCTCGAGTGCGGATACGCGTTACCCCCGAGACTGCGTTACGCGGTTGCGATGGCGTTCCTGCCTCAGCACGCGGAACTGCAGAGATTCTGCAAAGAGTCGCTCGAAAGCTCGGCGCGCCACCACGGCGTTGAGCCGATCGGCTGGCGAGATGTCCCGGTCGACCCGTCAGGGATCGGAGAATGGGCGCGCGAGCGCATGCCACACATCGCGCAGCTGTTCCTTGCCGCTCCCGACGACCTTAGCGAGGTGTTACTGGAGCGCAGGCTGTACGTCATCAGGAAGTTCGCCGAGAACGTCATCAGGCGCAAGGTCGATGAGCTTAGTCGTACGGAGCCCGACACAGCGGATGAATTGCGGGCGCAGTGGTACATTTCGTCACTCTCGGCGCGCACTATCGTCTACAAAGGCATGCTCAAGCCCGAGCAGATCGACGGCTTCTACTTGGACTTGACCGACAGCGACTTTGAGTCGCACTTTGCGATGGTGCATTCGCGTTTCAGCACGAACACCCTCGGTTCTTGGAAGCTCGCCCATCCGTACAGAGTTCTGGCCCACAACGGCGAGATTAACACCGTCCGCGGTAACCGGAACTGGATGTCGGCTCGAGAACGGTCGCTCCATTCGGACCTATTCGGCGGCTACATGGAAGACATCCTTCCGATTTGCGAGGATGATGCTGCATCGGACACTGCATCCTTGGACAATGCGTTTGAAGCGATCTACATGGGCGGCAGGAGCGTTGAGCACACTGCTGCCATGCTGATGCCTGCCGCTTGGTACGGCCACGAGGACATGCCGCAGTCGGTCAAGGACTTCTACGAGTACCACGGTGGGATCATGGAGCCGTGGGACGGGCCCGCCATGATCACATTCACAGACGGGCACATGTTGGGCGCTGTCTTGGACCGCAACGGGCTCCGCCCGTTCCGATACACCGTCACGAAAGACGACCTGCTGGTTATGGCATCCGAGACGGGTGTTTTGGATATACCGCCTTCCAACATCAGCTACAGGGCGCGATTGCGACCGGGCAGGATGTTCCTCGTCGACTTCGACCAGCAGCGTATCGTTGAACCTGACGAAGTGATACAGAGACTCGCGGCTTCGCAACCTTACGGCGATTGGTTGCGAAAGCACCGCAAGACAGTGGACCAGCTTCCGGAACCATCAGTTGTCCCGCGGATTGACCTTGAGACCCTCGCCGCTAGGCAGACTGCCTTCGGATATACGCAGGAAGACCTGCGCATGTTGATTGAGCCGATGGCCGTCTCTGCATATCAACCGCAGGGCTCTATGGGTAACGACGCGCCGTTGGCCGTGTTGTCCGACAAGCCGCAGTCCCTGTTTGCGTACTTCAAGCAGGACTTCGCGCAGGTATCCAATCCGCCATTAGATGCCATCAGGGAGGCCCTCGTTACGCAGATGGCAGTACCGGTTGGCAAGCGTCCGAACTTGTTTGACGAATCAGAAGAGCATGCGCGGGTACTTCGGATCGATCACCCGGTCTTGACCAACCGCGATATCGCCCGCATCAAGGAGTCGGACTTGCCGGGCATAGCGTCGCGAACGATTTCGACGCTATTTGAGGTCCGAGGCGGGGTTCAAGGCTTCCAAGGCGCTCTTGACCGGATTCGCGCCGAGGCGTCGGCAGCCATCAAAGATGGCTACACGATTCTCGTGCTGTCCGACCGTGGCATCGATTCAGAGTCTGCCGCTTTGCCTTCGTTGCTCGCGACGGCCGCGGTGCATCACCACTTGATCCGAGAGAAGACCTGTACAGAGGCAGACATAGTCGTGGAGTCTGGCGACCCGCGCGAGGTGCACCACTTCGCGTTGTTGTTCGGTTACGGTGCCAGTGCGGTGAATCCATACCTCGCGTTTGAGACCTTGGCGGGTATCAGGTCCAGCCGTGCTAAGTTGAACGGCGCGGCTCCAGCTACAGTTCCCGACCAGCCCCGGGCAGAGGCAAACTACTGCAAGGCCGTTGAAGAGGGCGTGCTCAAGACGATGTCGAAGATGGGCATCTCGACGCTCCAGGGTTACCTAGGCGCACAGATCTTTGAAGCCTTGGGACTGAGCGAGGAAGTGATCGATGAGTACTTCACCTGGACGAACTCTCGCATCGGTGGAATCGGAATCCCTGAGATAGCGAATGATGTGTTGGCGAATCACGCCCGCGCTTATCCGACGCAAGACATACCGGCGAACCTGAGGCTGGATATCGGCGGATTCTATGCTTGGCGCGCAACCGGCGACCGTCACATGTGGAACCCGAAGACGATCGCCCTGATACAAGCGGCGTCGACCCAGAACTCGATCGACATATATCGGCAGTTTGAGGCGGAGGCAGATAGAGACCCTGCTGGCGACCTCGCGTTGCGCAACCTGATTGAATTTGACGAATCGAAGATGGTGCCGATCCCCCTCAGCGAAGTGGAGCCGGTGTCTCGCATCTTGCCGCGCTTCGCAACTGGTGCCATATCTCTCGGTTCAATCAGTCGCGAGGCTCACGAGACCCTTGCTATCGCGATGAATCGCATCGGCGCGCGCAGCAACACTGGTGAGGGCGGCGAAGACGAGACGCGCTTCGTGCCTTTCGACGCGCTCGATTCAACCAACTCGGCAGTCAAGCAAGTAGCATCTGGCAGGTTCGGAGTTACTGCCGAGTACATGGTCAATGCCCGCGACCTGCAAATCAAGATGGCACAGGGCGCAAAGCCGGGCGAAGGCGGAGAGATACCCGGCAGGAAGATCTCAGAGTACATCGCATCCATCCGACGCACGACCCCTGGCGTTGAGCTAATCTCGCCGCCACCGCATCACGATATCTACTCCATCGAAGACCTGGCCCAGTTGATACACGACCTCAAGAACGTCAACCCTGACGCTCGCATACATGTGAAGCTGGTCGCCCGATCTGGAGTTGGCATCATCGCCGCTGGTGTGGCGAAGGGTAAGGGTGATGTAGTGCTGATATCAGGCGACTCCGGCGGTACAGGTGCTTCGCCGCTGTCATCCATCAAGCACGCGGGCATCCCTTGGGAGCTAGGTGTCTCAGAGACTCAACAGGTTCTGTTGGCGAACGGCTTACGGGACCGCATCGTTGTGCAGACCGATGGGCAGATCAAGACGAGCCGCGATGTCGCAATCGCCGCGATGTTGGGCGCAGACGAGTGGGGCGTTGCAACGGCTGCGCTAATCACGATGGGTTGCATCATGTTGCGAAAGTGCCATCTAAACACCTGCTCTGTAGGTGTTGCGACTCAGGATCCTGAACTCCGCGCCAAGTTCGCCGGAACGCCAGAGGCCGTCGTCAACTACTTCGTCATGCTTGCGGAGTCCTTGCGCGAACGCATGGCGAGCATGGGTTTCCGCACCGTGAACCAGATGATCGGCCGCGCGGATATGCTCAAACAGCGCGCCGATGTCACGCACTTCAAGGCGAGCACGCTAGACCTATCGCGTATCTTAACGGCGACCGAGCCGTTACCCGGCGACCATCGCTATCGGTGCAAAACTCAGGATCACGGCCTGGATCAGGCACTTGACTACCGACTAATTGACCTTACGCGCAAGACGGTAGCGACTCGTGGCGTGCACAAGACTAAGGAAGAGCTCGCTATCGGCAACCAGAACCGCGTCGTCGGAGCGATGTTGAGTGGTCACATAACCAAGCAGGTCGGAGAAGATTCGCTACCCGATGGGTCGATAGACTTCACGTTCCGCGGTTCTGCAGGATTGAGCTTCGGCGCTTGGATGGTTAGAGGCATCACCGCCAAGATAATCGGCGATGCGAATGATTACTTCGGCAAGGGGCTATCGGGTGGTCGTCTAGTGATTGTCCCCCCTGAGGATGCGGAGTTCGTGCCAGAGGACGACATCATCATCGGTAACGTTGCGCTGTACGGCGCGACCGGCGGCGAGGCCTACATTCGTGGCATCGCGGGCGAACGGTTCTGCGTGCGAAACAGCAGGGCGAAGGCCGTAGTTGAAGGGATTGGGGACCACGGTTGCGAGTACATGACCGGCGGTATCGCGGTGATACTCGGCAAGACAGGCCGCAACTTCGCCGCCGGCATGAGCGGCGGCGTCGCGTACGTCTGGGATGAAGATGGCACCTTCGATTTGCGTTTCAACGACGGAATGGCGGACATTGAGGAAGTAACACTTGGAAGCGCGGACGAAAGCGAACTCCGCACGCTGATCGAGAATCACTACCATTGGACCGGTAGCACGGTTGCCCGCCGCATCCTAGACGACTGGGCGGCATCCGTTCGCAACTTCGCGAAGGTTATGCCACGGGACTACGCGAGGGTATTGCGGGAACGAGCCGATGCAGAGCGGCACGCTGTAAATGGGGCATCCGACGAGATGCACGAGTTACAACCCGCCGTCTCGTCACGATCGCGAACTTCAGAACTCGCAGGCACCTGAGCCTGAGCGCGCGGGACTATTACGTAACAACGACATGGCGAACGACAACGGATTCAAACTCGTCTCACGTCAGGGAGCAACGCGGCGCGACCACCGGCAACGGGTCAACGATTGGCGAGAGATCTACCTTGAATGGGACGAAAAGGACGCTCGTGCTCAAGCTTCGCGATGCATGGATTGCGGTGTCCCATTCTGCAATGACGGTTGCCCGCTTGGGAACCTGATTCCCGAGTGGAACGACTTGGCGTATCTCGGTGATTGGCGAGAGGCTATCGACCGTCTGCATGCCACGAACAACTTCCCGGAGTTCACCGGTCGCATCTGTCCGGCGCCGTGCGAAGCGGCTTGCACACTCGCGATAAACATGGAACCCGTGACGATCGAGATGATCGAGAAGCAGATATCCGAAGTGGCCTGGCGCAACGGATGGATCAATCCCGAACCACCATCGGAGCGAAATGGGTATCGCGTGGCAATCGTCGGATCTGGTCCGGCCGGATTGGCTTGCGCGCAACAGCTCAACAGGGCAGGGCATAATGTGACCGTCTACGAACGGGATGAATACATTGGCGGACTGCTCGCGTTGGGAATACCAGAGTTCAAACTGGAGAAAAGCGTAGTTGACCGCCGGGTTGAACAGATGCGCTCTGAAGGCATCGAGTTCGTCGTCAGCACGAATGTAGGGATCGACGTCACGCACGACGAGCTGCTGAGCGAGTACGACGCAATCGTGTTGGCGGGCGGATCGACGATACCGCGCGACCTGCCGATCCGGGGGCGTGAGCTCGGCGGCATCCACTTCGCCATGGACTACCTGACGCAACAGAATCGGCGGTTGAAAGGGCATGAGTTCGGACCCGATGAGACGATCACGGCCGAGAACAAGAACGTGGTGATAATCGGTGGCGGTGACACTGGTGCAGACTGCTTAGGCACGGCACATCGCCAGTATGCGGCGGAAATCGTCCAGCTCGAATTGCTGCCGAGGCCGCCGGAGCGACGGGCCACGGACAACCCTTGGCCAGATTGGTCAAGGGTCTTCCGGACCTCATCGGCCCACGAAGAGGGCGGCAGGCGCGACTACAACGTTTTAACTAAGCGATTCGTTGATGACGGGAACGGCAACGTGACGGCTTTAGAGTGTGCGAGAATCGATTGGGCGTTCAAGCCGGGCCAGCGTCCAGAAATGGTCGAGGTACCAGGCTCAGAGTTCACGATACCAGCGGACCTCGTGCTGTTGGCGATGGGCTTTGTTCACCCGCAACACGATGGATTGTTGGATGCTCTTAATCTCCAGTACGACAATATGGGGAACGTTGAGACGGACGCTAACTTGGCATCTACTGTTGACAAGGTGTTCGCCTGTGGAGACATGCAACGGGGACAGTCGCTCGTGGTGCACGCTATCGCTAGCGGTAGACGTTGTGCCCGCAGCGTTGACACATACTTGACTGGCGCGTCGAACCTGCCAACGGTGCAAGGATACGCGCGCCCGGCGTTGCAACGAGCCGCGTAGCGACCGCTGAACTGTTGACGCGCCGCCAATTAGCTTCACTCGCACCGAACGTTAACCACGACACAACATGGACTCGATCCGAGTCGCCGTCGCCCAGCTAAACACGGTCGTCGGTGACGCTCCCGGCAATGCGGCGAAGGCCGCGGACGCGATCGACAAGGCTCGCGAGTTGCAGTGCGAAATCATCGCGCTCCCCGAACTGTGCGTAACTGGATACCCTCCCGAGGACCTACTGCTGTCGGATGCCTTCATCGACGCCAACCTCGTAGCCGTTGAACAGCTGGCCGCTAAGACTCGCGACATAGTGGCCGCGATTGGATTTGTTGACAGGGAAGAATCGGCGGGCGAGTCAGCGCCGAAGCTCTACAACGCGGCCGCAATCGCGACTGGCGGTGAGTTGGCAGCTGTCCACCACAAGTGGCACCTGCCGAACTACGGCGTCTTTGACGAGCGACGCTACTTCCAGCCTGGGCGTGCGTGCCAAGTTGTCGAGATTGATGGGATCAAGGTCGGTTTCAGTATCTGCGAGGATATCTGGGTGCGGCCCGGTCCGGCCGACGCTCAATGTTTGGCTGGAGCGAACCTAGTCGTGTGCCTGAACGCATCGCCGTTTGAGTTGGGCAAGTTGGACGCACGCGTTGAGCTGATGCGTGCATTCGCCACGCGATACGGATCAGCTGGGTTATACGTCAACCAAGTCGGCGGCCAGGACGAGCTAGTGTTTGATGGCGCGAGCTTCGTAATCGCGCCCGACGGCGAGTTGCACGCGGTCGCGCCGCAGTGGCAGGATACCGTGGTGGCGTTTGATGTACCTGTCAAGACCAGACCCAAGCAGAAACGTAATGGGTCTGAAGAGATTGACGGCCAGAAGGTAGAGCATGTAGCGATTAGCGTTGGCGCGCGACTCCGCGACGATAAGCGAGCGTTGGACGCGCCTTCTACCACGATGATGGGCCACCACGAAGACATCTATTCTGCGCTGTTGACCGGCACGAGGGACTATGTCCGCAAGACGGGTTTCTCAAAGGTAGCGGTCGCGATATCCGGTGGCATCGACTCGGCATTGGTGGCGACGATCGCCGCCGATTCGCTCGGTGCCGACAATATCGTCGGTGTCACCATGCCATCGAGATACTCCTCCGCTGGTAGCGTGTCAGATTCTGAGACGCTTGCCACGAACTTGGGCATCCCGCTCTGGAACGTCCCGATTGAGCCTGCGCACGACGCATTCGACTCCATGCTGGCGACAGCATTCATAGGCACTGATCCGAACACTGCCGAGGAGAACGTGCAGGCGCGCATCCGCGGGAACGTCATGATGACTATCGCCAACAAGTTCGGATGGCTAGTGCTGACGACTGGTAATAAGTCCGAGATGGCAACCGGTTATGCCACGCTGTACGGCGACATGGCAGGAGGTTTCGCCGTCATCAAAGACATACCGAAACAGCTAGTCTACGAACTGGCAGAGTACCGGAACGCCGCGTCACCCGACAATCCGCCGATACCGCAAGCGATCATTGACAAACCGCCGAGCGCGGAGCTCAAACCAGACCAGACCGACCAAGACTCGCTACCTGACTACGAGGCGCTAGATGCCATCCTAGCCACCTACGTCGAGCAGCGCAAATCCCCAGAGCAGATCGTAGACGAACTAGCACCGAGATGGGACGGCGACCGCGTATCACTCACCCGGACCGTGCAACGGGTGGTGAGCATGGTAGACCGGAATGAGTACAAGCGCAGGCAAGCCCCGCCGGGCATCAAGATAACGGGCTTGGCGTTCGGCCGCGACAGGCGTATGCCGATAGCGTCGGCGTGGGGGAGTTAACGTGTGGGTTGCGGCGTTATTCTTGTGCACCTCTGGACTGTCGCGGTTCCCAATCCTCCGATAAACTCCTCCGCATTTCCGCGTTGCGTAGCTGCCACGTTGACTTCGCAGTGTGCACCAGTTCGCCCCTGGCATCCACGCGCAACTTCTGTCCGTGCAGTTGCAATGCCTGTTTGTAATCGCCGTCGCTGACGGAGAGATGAACTGTCTGTACTCCCTTCGTGTCAGGCATCAACACATTTAAGGTTACCTTGCCGTCGTCTCGGTCTTCCCGTCTTTCGCACCGCAAAATGTAACCATGCACCGAAGCCTCGGCAGGTGCCATCCGCTCTTGAGCCTTGAGTTGATCAATCGCCAATTTGAGGTACTCAACATCGTCTTGGACGAAGCGGGCGATGTCGTTTTCGTAGCGGCTGGAGGCAAGTATGTCAGACTCGTAGACTTGGCAGCTGATACTGCCAAATGGATTCAGTACTCTTCCGAGAGATTCGCAGATTTGGTACGATATTCCGAGCTTAGCGGCTCGCTCAACCGCGGAACCGTCGTCGTCCCGCAATCCTGTGACTAATGAACGGGTACGGCATAGCGCATCCTTAAGCTCGTTGGTTACCTTACGCGCTGGCGTTGACGCGATATCAGATTTATCCAGAGCGATTTGCACACCGAGAAACACGGGTGGGCTGAGCATGGTCACGACATAACTTCCGCGTTCGGTCTGTCCAAACCGCGCATCACGCCAGTACTCCTTGACGTCTTCGGGGTTCTTCAGTGCGGATTTAACAGCCGCCTCCCAGAGCTGCTTCGCGCCTGTGAACAGGTCGCTCGCGGCATCAGGTGCGATCGTGCCATCGTCGTCTGCGTCATTGTTCGCCGCGATGCGAATCACATCGCGGCCTTGATTGACGACATCTTGATACACGCGAACCGCGGATTTGTCGTGCGCGCGAGCCAAGATTGTCAAGGCTTCGCGAACGACGGGCACATAATCGAACAGGTCCTCCCGATCCGGTACTAGGAGTTCACATCCGTCTTCGTGCTGGTAAATCGACGCGTTGTCGCCGTATCCGGACACGCGTGACCAACCGGCGCGGCGCAGGTAATCAAGAAGCTCGGGAAGACGCAGATTGCGAATTTCCTCTTCGGTGAAGTCGTACGTCACGGGGATTAACCTCGCCGTTGAGAATCGACGAAACTGCGCAACACATCGGGATTGAGTATGTCCGCCCGACCGAAGCTCACCGCTCTCGTTGAGATGTTGCGAGATTCTGGATCGCCTTTGAGGTTGAGGAGATAAGGCGTACACATCATGATGACTCTCGAGTCTGCGACTTCCAACCACTGTTCCGCTCTTGGGAACACGACTAAGACTAGCACCATTGGAAGCGCGCGGTCGGTTCGCACCAGACGGTTGTGCGTGGGCGCGTCAAGATCATAAGACCAATCTTTGCCTCTGCGTCTAAGTTTGCTTGTCTCTTCACCTACTGACTTCAACTGAACTTCCAAGATCGTTCCCCCGGCCACGTCTTTGGCGATGGGAACCTGGACCGTGTAATCCGAGCCAGCGTAGTCTTGGCTTCCCGAAGACGACTGGAACACGAAGTCGGCGGCATTGACGATCGCTTCAAGGCAACGTTCCGACAATCGAGTCTGCCGAGTGTTCCTGAGGTCGGTTTCTGAGGTGATGTTGGCAGTCATCTCTAAACTCTAATCGAATCCAAACACAACAGGTTCGTTTGATGCGGTCCGCTCGTTCTTGACCATAGTCTCGTTGATCCCCATAAGCATTGCCGTACCTTCAGCGTCGGGGTTCGGATGCTCGCACATCCGGCAGGGATTGCAGGTGGTCAACATGGCAACGGTTCAAGGGTAGGCGACATGCGGGGATCTCACACGCCATCGCGTCTTCTAGCGTCGGCATAGATCTCGAGCGCCTTCTCGTATGCCCACGCCAAGTCGATGAGTTCGGATGGACTCACCATCATTTCTCCCGCGTGAGCGATCTGCTCCCTGTAGTCGGCGAGATGAATCCGCTTATTGCCTTTGCGCGTGTTGTGATGCGGGCATAACGGTGCCCGGTTCGGTATCTGGTTGCTGCCCTGCTTGCTCTTTGGATCAATATGATCAAGGTGGAAGTTTCTTGCAACGCGGACCACCTCACCGTTTGCTCTGCGGTTTGCAAAACCGCAACACCACGCTTGGAAATCAGATAGCTCAAGTAACCGATCTAACATCTCTGGTTGCGGTATGATGCTCGCCGGAACTTTGAATCGCGGCACAGGTAACGAAAACGCGCGGGGCTCGTCGTCTCTTACAGGGGATGTCCGCACGGGCAATTCACCTGGTCCGTGGACGGTTACCACGGGCTCGCTACCGATGACTTGCTGACCAGTGGTTTCGTCGTTGCAGCGAAGCGGGACCATCTCTGGTTTGTTGAATTGCCGTTTGAACACGGTCCAAGCACGAGGGTTCAGGTCGCACGCGACCCAACGGCGGCCAAGTTTCTCGGCAGCGATGGCGGTGTACGCACATCCTGCGAAGCAGTCCAAAACCACATCATCTTCGTCGGTGCTGGCTTCGACGATGCGAGCTGCTAGGTCGCTAGGTTTTTGAGTTTCGTATCCGGTCCTTTCAGGATGATTGACGACTGTTTGAAAGTTGGCGATGTCCGACCAAACGGACGAAATCGGGATGCCCTTCGCTTGATCGAGATAGAGACGCTGGTCCTTCGTGATCGAAATATATCGTCGTCCATCTTCGTCTACGCTTGATAGATGCTTGAGTTGCTTTTCGGAGTAGTCGGGATACTGCTTGTTGAACTTCGGGTTGTCGCCCTTGGCGTAGTAAAGGATTGTGTCATGTCCTCGAATGAAGTTGGATGCCAGGCTCTTGAAGCCGGAGACCGCGCTCATGACCCAAACGATTTCACGCCTAAGTCGGCTGGTACCGAAAATGACATCCAGTAGTAGTCGGAGATAACCGTTCGCAGTGTGGTCGCAATGCAGAAACAAGCTCCCAGTGGGTTTCAGCACGCGATGGATCTCAATGAGACGGATCGCCATGTAGCAGAGGTACGCAGCTATGCCGTCGCTGTGTACATACCGCGTTGACTCGATCACTTTATGAATGCCTTCGTAAGCCCGTTCAATGTCGGTCAGCCACTCCTCGTGGATATCATCCTCCCATGTCCAGATATCTCGGTAACCGCCGTTGGTCGTAGACGGCCAGACTACCTCCATGTCCGCGGCAACTTTGGCGTTCGAGATACCCCACTCGCGTAGCAACCGCAGCTCGTTGTCAGACTCTTCGGCTGTCAAAGGCGGCTTGAGCTTGTCACCCGGCGAAGGTCTCGTTCTTGGCGAAGGGTGGGTCGATGCACACCAAGTCAATGCACTCGTCATTGATGCTCCTCAGCAGAGCCAAGTTGTCGGAGATGTAGACGCCTCTGTTAACTGCGTTGAAACCATGTTCGGGAGTTTGCAAGTTGGTCGCTCCTGTTGCGATCCGGCAGGGTACAGAATCCTGAAACGATGCCGGCGACCTCATGGAAGCATTGCCTAGTTCCGTTTCGCTACGGGATAGGACAATGGCTCCGATCTGGTGCAAGTATGAGAATCATTATCACGATTTGACGGATTTCACGAGGCAGGATGTCACATTCCTCAAGATCGATATCCTTGTGCCCACTCGCCTAATGCTAACCCGTGATCGCTATGGGCTTGTAGTCTCAGTTTGATCAGGCCCGACAGCGCTACCATCGCAGGTCCGCCCACGCAAATCCGTTTCCTTTGTTTGATGCGTAACCAGATTCAGCAACGCCATGCGGAGCGTTCATCATTTCTTGCCAATCGTTAGGCACAATGTTCGGGTGACCCACTCTCGCAGTTGCAACGCTCAGCACATGGACACCACTACGTTCTACACTATTGCATCAAACGGATGGAGCACATGCCAACGATGACACGCCATACCCTCTTGCTACTTGCTTTGACAGTGGCCGCGGCGATGTTCGCTGTTGTTGCTTGCTCAGGCTCCGACAGTGGATCCGAGACCGCGTCTGCTGCTGAGCCGGACAGTTTCTTGCAACAGGCTGAATCCGAAGCATTGCAAGCCGTTGGTATTGATGCTGATGACGCAAGGAGTTTTGGCGAGGTCTTGGCGCAGAGTACTGAGGAGACTGACGCGCCTGCTTCCGATGCTGGCGTTGCAACGGCCGGGGGTGAAGACGCGACGGTTCTAGCGGTCGGTGGTACACCTGCGCTGGACACTGGCCCAGTTCAGTTCGCAGGGGTCATTGATGCGGACGACCTTGAGAGTGCGTTGATCGAGGGAGGTCCGGGTAGCGAGTCATACGTAGTTGTCGTGGAGGGCGATCAGGTAAAGATACTTCCTGCCGACCCCGCGCCGTCAATGATTACGGTGATATCTGCCACCGCGTCGGCCGAGTCGCAGCATCCCGACGCTCAGGTTGCCCGGGCGCTGACATCGCAGGAGCAACTCTTGACGGGCATCTGGACTCGCTCTATCAACGCTGTAGTTCTGATCGCCACTGAGAGTGAGCCGCGGCGTAGTTTCTTCGGGTTCCAGACTCCCGATGATTCGACAGGGGCGGGCTTCTTCTGGGACGACCAGGGGCACATCGTGACGAACGCCCATGTTGTGCAGTCCGTGTCAGCGCGCTCAGGTTTCGCCGATGAGATAACGGTGACGACGCACAGCGGGATTGAGTACGCCGCCCGACTCGTGGGAGCCGACCTGCAGGCAGACCTCGCAGTGTTGAAGATCGACGACCCTACCGCGGACGACTCTCACACTCTGCCGCTCGGAGACAGTTCAGCACTGATTCCCGGAATGTCAGCGGTGGCACTTGGCCATCCGTTTGGGAACGGGCAGGACTTCTCGATGACGCACGGCATAGTATCCGGGCTCGACCGCGAGATACAGACCACGGCCGATCCGACACTGCTGGCTCCTGGTGTGATTCAGACTGATGCTGATGTGAACCCTGGCAACTCCGGTGGTCCGTTGTTGAACAGTGCGGGTGAAGTGATCGGCGTCAACACCCAGATCCGTAGTTTGGACAGCACCAACAGCGGCGTCGGGTTTGCGCTTCCCATCAACCTCGTACACCGGATCGTGGACGGAATCATCGAGAATGGCGCGGCCCTCCGCTCGTACATGGGAATCAGCATGATGCCGTTGAGCCGCATCGTTGGGTTGACAGACATTCCGACCGACTTGGAAGGCATCTACATCTCCGTTGTCGGTGACGCCACCCCTGCCGATTCTGCAGGACTTCGAGGTGACTCTGGCTACGACACTGCTCCTCAGAACATCCCCGTGCTTGAAGGCGACGGCGACATTATCGTCGGTCTCAACGGCATTGGGATTGCCGACATCAACGAGCTGCGACAATTCCTCACCTTCAATGCATCGCCTGGCGATGTCATGACGCTCCAAATTCGTCGCGACGGTGCGGTGATCGATGTGCCAATAACGCTAGGCTCAAAGGCAGACTTCGAGTAGCCGCACTGGGCCGACTAATTCCCGATTTCCGACCTGACATCTAACACGCCTAGCTCGGGAATCGGGTCGTCGCGGAAGCGCAGACCCGATTGGTCGCCCTTCAGGTAGTAGTCGAACCAGCTGCGCGTGTAGTAGTTGCGGATGAATGCTGGGATGAACATTGATTGTCCGTCGACTTCGTCCCAGCCTAGCGGTGAGAAGGTCTCTCCGACACGGCCGGGATCCAACACATCGTTTCCGACCGCCTTTCTTGGCCTCGCCCCTTCGCCACGCGTAGTGTAGCGCACACCATCCACGATGAGGGGCATGGCGTCTGAGATCAGCTCTACGGCGAGGAGCTCGACTAGCGAACCGTGCGTTGCGTCTCTGACTAGGATTATCGCCTTGTCTCCAGTCGCACGCTGATAAGCATTGCGGGCGATTGGTTGCGGATTTTCATCCGTTGGGACCACTTGCTCCTGTTCCAGCGTCCAGATTGCGGTCGGGTCGCCGCCGGCGGCGCTGATGTCGTTCCACATTAATCCTCGAAACACCCACTGCACGAACGCGTCCTCGGATCCGTGAATCTGCATTACCGGTTTGGGGCTGCCTGCGGGTTGTCCATCTGCCGAAGTTCCATCGCCGAATATCCCGTCAGGCTCCCAGTAGCGAGGCGGACCGTTGTTATAACCGACAGCAGCGGTAACGCGATCCGAGCTCGCCACTGCGAACTGCGCCGTCATGGAACCGAGAGAGTGTCCCAAGATTCCGACTTTCGTCGTATTGAGTGAGTCCGTGAACATGCCGCAGGTCGAATCGCCGAAGTTCGGCTGACCACGATCGGAGAATCCAGATGTGCATATTGACGTGTCCGCGGAGAGAAGGTCCAGGCCGTCAATGATCGTCAAGACATCGCCGACGCGTTGCGTGAAGAAGTCTGCCATCATGCCGCCGACGCGTTCGGCACCGTCGGGCGCGGCGCGGCCGCTTGAGTCGTAGAAGTAGTCGTAGAAGCGTGGGATGACCTTCTGCTCGCCCAGAATGAGGCGATACGCGGCATCGATATCCTGCTGAGATGCAGATTGCGCGTACTTGGAGTCAGGGCTGTCAAAGACGTTCGGCAAAGAACCGTCAGAGATGAAATCTGTCCCTACCACCACATATCCGTGGCTCGCGAGATAGCCGGCGAATGAGACCCACATGAGCGAGTTGCCTCCGAGTCCGTGCGCCGCAATGATCACTGGGAACTTGCCATCGGCGATTGGCGCGTTCCAGGTGGCTCCCAGGACTCGTTCCGCTAACGGGGCTGTGACGTTGGCAGATGCTCCGCCGTCGGCTCGTACGACCTGTCCCAGGATCCACGAGAGGGCACCTTGGCTGGATCGGCGGAAGGTGTCACTACCCGTCGAAAAGAGACCGTTGAAATCTTGCATCAGCGCGCCCGCGTCGGCTTGTGCAGGATACCAGATTCGTGTTGCGACAATCTGACCTTCGCCGGCGGCGTTCACATTGCGCAACATTTCTCGGTACGCGTTGGACGCGTGCATGGAGTTCCAGCTGTCAAACTCGCGATCGGGGTCATGGAAGAACAGCTCCGACATGCCAACATCGAAGCTACCGCGTTCAACGAAGTCGGACAAGGGCACATCTTGAATGGCGGACTCCATATCGGTAAATGTGGTTGGCGTTGCGGGCATCGATGTAGCGGTCGGGGTGGATGTCGCTGGCACGGGTGACGCATCCGTGATATGCACATCCACGATAACCTCGCGAGTTACCTCTACTGTTACCTGTTTCTCAACCTCTACGGTTACCTCACGCGTCACCTCGACTGGCACCGTTACCTCGCGGGTGACTTCGACGGTTACCACCTCTTCGTTTGTGGCACAGGCAACGCCAGCCATGACGGCAATGAGACCTGCCAGAATTGCACAGCCGGTCGACTTTGAGTACTTAGTGAGAGCGCGTTTCTGTTGCATTACTGGTTTCGGTGCGGAATCTAGCAGCGCCGTCAATCACGGCGGGATGTCCATGACAAGGATAGCGTTAGCAGTTGTTGCGCGAGTGAGAAAGGACCCGCGGCGACATCGGGCACGCGTCGGGCACCCCGTTAGTGGCTAGTCGATTTGGCGCAGTCTTGGATCAAGCCGATCGCGTAACCAATCGCCCATGAAGTTCAGCGACATCACGGTTGCGAACAGGAACAGTCCTGGCACTACGGACATCCACCAGTTCTGCGTAGTGAGGAAAGGTTGGCCTTGCGCGATCAATAGCCCCCAGCTTGGGACAGATGCCGGCAAGCCGATGCCCAAGAATGACAGTCCCGCTTCGGCGACGATTAGCCCCCCGGTGCGCAACGTAGTGACGACGATGATGATGTGCACGATCTGTGGTAGCAGGTGCCGCAACATTATTCGCAGGTCGCTGGCTCCCATCGTGCGTGCAGCGGTTACGAACTCGCGATGTTTCAGTGACAGTATCTCTCCACGGAAGTTCCGCGTTCCGGCGGACCACGAGAATATCGACAGCAGAACGACGACAGACCATAGGCTCGGCTGAACGCTCACTGCCCAAACAATTGCGATTAGCAACAGTGGTAACGAAGACCACAGGTCCACGAGTCGCATCAGAATCTCGTCCATCAACCCACCGTAGTAGCCCGCGACCAGCCCAGTGACAGTACCGGCGATCAAGCCGAACACCACCGCCACGCTTGCCACTATCAGGGACACGCGGGCGCCGCGCAACACTCGGATGAGCATATCCTGCCCTTGGATGTTGGTTCCGAGCGGATGCTCTGTTGTGCTTCCCTCGAACCACAGCGGCGGGATGTTACGGTCGCGCAGACTGCCCTTGTCGGGCTCAAAGTCACTGATCTGGTCAGCAAACACTGCGCCGAATACGACTGCCAATAGGATGAGCGACGGTATGACGGGCCAGCGACGCAGGAAGTTCCAAGTGTAGACCGGAACCGACAACGCCGTTCGCAACGGCGCGGGTCCGCTAGCGTCGACTCCCTGTTGTGTCTCCTGTGCGCTTGTCTCTCTCATGCCGATCTAATGAAATACCGCTAAATTCGTCGGCTCATGCGTACCGAATGCGTGGGTCTACGACCATGTAGAGCATGTCGGCGATGAAGTTGAGCACCACGAAACCCAGCCCGAAAATCAACGCGGTGCCGGCCACCACCGGGACATCGTTGTCAACGGCGGCTTGAACTGCTAGCGCGCCGATACCAGGCCACGCGAAGACTCGTTCCACGAAGACTGACCCAGTGATGAACGCCGCCAGAAGCAAGGCAGATACAGTAATCGGCTGTATGAGTGCGTTGCGCAAGGCGTGACGCAGTATCACCGAGGCACCGCTAACGCCTTTCGCGCGTGCTAACTTCACATACTCAGAGTCAAGCACCTCAAGCATCGACGACCTGGTGAGCCGTAGATAGGTCGCCCACGGATCAAATGCCAACACCAGGGCAGGCAGTATGAAGTGTTGCGCCTGCGTCCAGAGGCTGGCGGTAGATGGTGCTTTAGTGCCGACCGGTACCCATTGGAGGTAGCCGGCGAAAAACAGGATGCAAAGCAACGCGAGCCAGAATGCGGGAGTCGCCTGCCCGACCAGCGCAATGCCACGTCCGACATAGTCGATGATCGAGCCGCGCCGAATCGCTGACATGACTCCCAACAGTATCCCGGGAATCGTCGCAACTACCCATGCGACGAATGCCAGCTGTACCGTGTTGGGTAGCGCATCCATGATTGTGAGCCGCACCGACCGTTGAGTCGCGATGCTGTCGCCCATGTCGCCGCGCAAGATGTTTCCGAGCCAGACGGCGTACTGGATCACTACTGGGCGGTCCAGACCCCACTTGGCACGTAACTCCCGCACGGTATGTTCGGCGAGTCCGTACGTGTCGTCGCGCACAAACGCGAGCAGCGGATCAGGCCCCAGTCGCGAAAGTCCGAACACGAGGATCGTGACACCCCAGAGTGTTATGAGTGCGAACACGAGTCGCTGGATGATGTACTTTCGCATTCGGTTAACCGTGTTATTGAAACGATCGCGCCGCGCCTGACCGGGGCGGGCTTGCTAGCCACCCCAGGTCAGCACGATCGAGCTCAGCGCGTGAAACTCGACCGGGTTGTCAGCGCGCCAGTTACGGTAACGTGATCTTCTCGGGCGAGTTGAAGGATTGGCGCAATCCCGGCTCCATGGGCCAGGTGCCGATGGAGTTCGGGTTGTACACAATCAGGCTCGGCACGGCGACTACTCCGAATCCGGGCATCCATCTCCGCAGGAAGTCCGCAAATCCCTTGTTCAGGTCAATGCGCGCGGCGCGGTCTGGCTCTGCCGAAACGTCGCGGTAGTTCTTGGTGGCCTCCGGTATCTCAATGCCGTGGCTCTTGCCGCCTCGGGCGATCGCCGACATCTGAATACCTCGTGGGAAGTCCCAAGGCGTCGTCGCAAAGTTCTCTAGCGGTCCAGTATCCGTCCATGCTTGCGTCGCGGAACGTCCTACAAGCGTCGGGCGGAACACCGTGTACTCGTAGTGCAGGATGTCCACGTCAACGCCGACCTCTTCCCAGAATCCTGCCACCGCATCGCCGATGTCGGCGAAGAAGTGTCCAACGGGCCAGGCGAAGATGGCGATCGTGAATCGCTCGCCGTTGCTGTTGCGCTCGTAGCCTGCCTGGTCAAGCAGCTGCTCTGCCATGTCAGGGTCGTAGCCCACACCCCAGCGGGACTGGTCCCAGTCCGGGTGGTTGATGTCGTAGTAGGGAATCTCTACTGGCCAGCCGACGCCGCCTAACACGGCTTCGTTTATCAGCTCACGGTCGATCGACATCGCAAGAGCAGTGCGAACCAACCGCGCCTGCTCCATGTCGTCCATGCCCTCAGGGTTGTTGTTGTCGTCCGGACTGTGCGGGTTACCCAGCCAAGGAAGGTCGTGCGTGTAAGTCACGATCTCCAACTCCTCGTTGGTCGTCGGGTGGTTGGTCTCCCACAGGTTGCCGGCGAACATCACCGTGACCATTCGGGCGGTTCCCGATCCGTTCTTGACCATGCCGAAACGCTCAGCCACCGGAATGTTGGACGTTCCGATGTCTGCTATGTCCGCCTGACCGGTCTGCAACTGGATGATCCTGACCGACTCATCTGGGACGGATACGCGTGTGAGCTTCGATATCTGGGCAGCCTGTCGCCAGTGCGTTGGCAAGGCGGTGTACTCGGTGCGGTCGCCGCGTACCCAATTCGAGAACTCGAACGGGCCAGTGCCAACGATGTTGTCGTTGTTCCACTCCTTGCCCATGTCGTCGAATGCTTTCCTCGACACGATGCCGGCACCGAGACCGTCCGTTCCGAAGAACCAAGTGTCCCAGCGAGGATCGAAGTTCTCCCAGCGGATCCTGACGGTCTGATCGTCAATCGCTTCGCTCGCGTTCGAACCCAAGAAGCCGGCCCAGGTCCCTGAACCGTCCGTAACGGATGTCTGTCCAGAGCCGAGTGTTGTTGAGAGGTTCGGGTTCGTGTCGTTAACCGACCAAGCGACATCCTCCGCACGTAGCGGGCCGAAGCCCTTGTGGAAGTCAACGCCTTGGCGCAACTTCACATCCACGTAGGAAAGGTCGTCCGCGAATGTGAACGACTCTGCGAGCAGGTTCTCAGCGATGTTGGTGCCAACTGGCTTGAAGAGCGTCTCGACGACTGACAGCGCTTTTGCTCCGCAACAGAGGTTACCGGCGTTGAATCCGCTCCAGTTGCGTTGGCTGTCGCCAACCGCCCAGACGAGTTCGCCGCGGTTCTGCTGGCTCGGAGGCGCGGGCTGAGCCGCCGGTACCGGAGTCGCTGTAGGTGCAAGCACAGGCGTGGCCGTTACGACGACCTCTACCTGCTGCTGAACTTCGCGAGTCACTTCGACTTGCACTTGTACGGTTCGCTCCACCTCCACTTCGCGAGTCACCTCTCGTTGTACCTCGACGGTAACCTCGACGGGCTTCTCGACTTCCACCTGCACCTCGCGTGTGACCTCGATG
Organism: Dehalococcoidia bacterium; assembly: GCA_965200145.1. Classification (GTDB taxonomy): domain Bacteria; phylum Chloroflexota; class Dehalococcoidia; order Lucifugimonadales; family Lucifugimonadaceae; genus CBDATG01. Next base: position 1,242,493 of record CBDATG010000002.1, on the reverse strand, counting down.
ATCTGCGGCTCGACCGTCACCACCTCGGTTTGCGTGCATGCTGCAACAGCCAATAGGCCGACGATTACCGCGCCGGCCGTTAGGACAGCCCTGATGGTGGCTCCGTACGCTTTCCCCAATCTATGCCTCATTGCGTCACCTCCTTGTGTGTGCAATTCGGGCGGGCGCACCGCAGGTGTGCCCGCGTACTCGCGCCTAATCATACACACGATTTGGGAATACGCACGCCAAATCAGCAAGTTCTTGCGTTTCTCGAGGGATTTCGCAAAGAGTGGCGAATCACGCTGCATTTGGGAACGTGGTCGTCTGAGAGCGTTGGGTCGGCGAATCCGCTTTGATCCTCGGAAAATCGCGCATAACAACGAATTTCTGGAAATATCGCTTGCATAAACATGTATATGTGTGCTAATATTGCTGCTATGTAGCAATCACTTGTTGCAACCGTTATACACCACCCGTTAGGGTTAGGCATATAGGATTACGAAATGACAACCGCAACCATCACAAACGGAGCCGTCGATTCCACCGACGTTACAACAAGCGATATGCCAGCTGCCAAAACAAAGAAATCACCCAAGTCGTCTTCCACCATAGAGGATCACGCGAAGAAGCAACAGGCGCTGAACGATGCCCTGGCGCAGATAGAGCGTTCCTACGGTAAGGGCGCAGTGATGCGCATGGAAGAGGGCGCGGACCAAAACGTCGCAGCGGTATCCACGGGTTCGCTGTCGTTAGACGTGGCTCTCGGTATAGGTGGATTGCCGCGCGGTCGCGTCTCCGAGATCTACGGCGCGGAATCAGCGGGCAAGTCCACGCTCGCGTTATCGACCGTCGCACAGGCACAGAAAGCCGGTGGAACGTGCGCCTATGTTGATGTTGAACACGCGCTAGACCCCGCCTACTCCAAGGCTATTGGCGTTGATGTCGGATCGTTGCTCATTTCCCAACCTGATTCTGCCGAGCAAGCACTCGAGATTGTCGAGTACATGGTGCGCTCCACCGCGTTGGATGTCGTAGTGCTGGACAGCGTGGCGGCGCTGGTTCCGAACGCCGAGCTTGAAGGAGACATGGGCGACTCGCATCCTGCCCTTCAGGCGCGTCTAATGTCGCAGGCGATGCGGAAGCTCACAGGGGTCATACACAAGACTGACACCGTGTGCATCTTCATAAACCAGCTGCGCGAAAAGGTGGGCGTGGTATACGGCAGTCCGGAAACGCAACCTGGCGGCAGGGCGCTGAAGTTCTTCTCCAGCGTCAGGTTAGACATGCGACGCAAGGAAGTTCTGAAGCTGGGCAAGGAGATCACCGGTAATCGCATCAGGATCCGAGTCGTGAAGAACAAGGTCGCGCCGCCGTTCAAGCAGGCCGAGGTAGACATCGTCTTCAGCGAGGGCATCAGCATGGAGGGAGACCTGTTGGAGCTGGGAGTGGAGCACAGCGTGTTGGAGAAGCGCGGGTCGTTCTACATCTACGGTGAAACGCGGCTCGGCCAGGGCAGAGAGTCGGCGCGGGTGTTCTTACGCGACCACGCCGAGATACGCGATGAGATCGAGGATGAAGTGCGTCGACTAGCACTCCCGAACTCGGTGCGGTAACGTCTCGGTCATCATGTTGACCTGCTGATTGCCCAGATATGCGAAGCCTGATCGGGCAATCAGCAGGAAACGCGGGCTGACGCGCTTGACGGAAGCATCCCTAAATCTGACCAGTCTTCGCTCGGTGTCGCTTTAGGGCCTTCAGGTATCGTTTTTGCCCGCCGTGGACATTCGGTTGCCGCGCGAACAGGAACCGGTAGCGTTCCAACATAGCCTGGATCTGGTCATCACTCGGATCCAGGCCTAGCATCTCGGCGACCACGCTGTCGATCTGATGTCGATTCGTGTCTTCGATGCAAGCTGCGAACGGCATCAGTTCCAACTGGCTCAACTCGTCAAACCTGTCAGATGCGATCTCGCGTGCCTTGGCCGCGTCGGGAGTGTCGGCGTTGAACTCAGGGCAGCTCAAGCCTCCGATGGCGGAGACGTGCAGTTCAGCGCGGCCTAATTTCTGTGTCGCGGCGTATGAATTCCTGAGTATCCCGCCGAAGACGCTGTTGTGAAATAGGGCCACTGCTTTCATGCATTCGGCCTCACCGTCTACAAGGGCGGTCCATGCCGCGCCGCCATGCAACGAGGCACGTGTGTGCGCCATCGTGGTGGCCTGGGATGTCCAGCGCATTCCCCGTTTGATGAACCACTGACTCCGTTGTCGTGCCATGCGTGTGGCAACATCTTCGCGTACAACTCGCCCGCCATGTGTCGGTTCTACCAGTATGGATGTCTGAGTCGAGCTGTCCGCGGCCCACAAGGACTGTTGTGCCGGCGGAAACGCCGAGTCGGATAATGGAGTCCACTCAAATGCCCCGATTGGTTCACCGCGTTCCGGATGTCCGATCAGATGGTGTGTCGGACCGACGCTCACTAAACTGTCCAACCTCACCGTTGGAACAGCCGCGCGGTAGCTTGTTAGGGTCCCGTGGTCCCATATCTCACCTCTAGCCAAGCCATCCGCTATCGCCGTGATTTCATTATCGCTGCTCCCCACTCCGGTCCACGGACTGCCTTGCGACGACTGAATTTGCCGAACCCATGACCCGATACTTAGCGAACCGTCTCGACCGTGTTCGCAGTTCTTGGAGATTTCGCGGGCGACGGAGTAACCTTCCGCCAGCGTACACGGTTCACGATCGAGGTTCACGCAAAGAATCTCTCTCCGACCTTTGCTGGCGCGTCTAGTGCCCCGGCGCTTAGTCGCGACGACCAATATCTCACCGATGTTCGTGTCGGCGCTCATGCCTTCGGGCGCGTAGACCACGACGATTTCGTCGAAGTCGTTTTCGATCTGTGCCCTCCACTTGCTCCAACTGGAAGCACGGGCTGCAGTCAAAGGTAGAACATGAGCGAAGACTCCGCCAGGCCTGAGTCGTATATTGCTCAGGTCGCCAAAGTCGGTCGCGAGACCGGCAACACCGTTGGACATCTTAAAGCCACGTCTCTTGGCCGCATCGCGCAATGGCTTCAACTGCGTGGTTTCTTGTTTTCGACCCCTGCGCGGCCGACTGTATGGCGGATTCATCAGAGCCCAGTCGATGCTGTTGTTTTCCACATGGAACACGCCTCTGTCGCCGCCTGCGCCGGTAGTAGGTTCGATGCCCTTGTATCCGAGTACATCGGAGACTCCCGTTACTGCAGGATCAAGCAGGATTAACGACCCTGCCGGATGGGTTATGACTGCGATTTGGCTTCTGGTGTAGTCGCGTTCCAGTTCGACATCGGTGAGACGCTTGGCCGTCATGGCACCGGCGATGCCGTTTACATCCATGGCGTAGATGTGATTCTCCATTCGGACGCTGTGAATATCGCGTTTCTTTCCGCCAGCGATGTAATACTTTCTGCGAATCGCCCGCTCGCCGGCCCCTAACAGTGTGCCGGTGCCACAAGCTGCATCCATTATGTTCAACGCGCCGATAGCCCTAGCGCTGCGGCCTGAGAATCTTTCGGCACTCAAGGTTGCCAACAACTCGGCGATGGTTGGTTTGGTGTAGTGCGCCGCTCGCTCCTCTCGGTCCGGTACCAGTAGTTGCCAAAGTTCCCCCGCGAAATTGTGGACGTGTTTCGATTGCACCGCGTTGACCTCGCGTCGCAACGCGTCCAACGCCTCCAGAACTTCCGTGACCGGTGCCGTCAGCAGCTGACAAGCCCGTAGAGTATCGATTGCGAGCTCAACGACAGGCAGATAGTTGACTTCGGCGATCAACTTCCATTGTTTCAACACATGCTCCGCGATCAGTTTGCCAGATATGGAATCATTCCTGACCTGATCGGTTGACTTGAGCTTCCGCTTAATCAGAATGTTGCTGTTGGCGGCAAGGTCGTTCTGCAGATCGATTGCGACCATCCAAATCGCGCAGGTTGTGCGAACAGCGTGGGCATCCTGTTCCCGTCTAGTTGGACCGGCCCGCTTACCGTTTCCGCCGTTAGCACCGTTCTTGACATGGTTAGAACCCGTGGACTCGCGTAACGACTTGAGAGCTTCGTCGCACATGCCCGCGGCCATTCGAATGTTGTCGTACAGGAAACCGCCGACCGAGTTCACGACCCATGCCACGTGCTTGGATTGCTCATCGATTACGTCTTGCGGGACCTGCAGATACTCGATGTATGCGATCAGGTCCTCCGACGTCGCCGACATCGGCTTGGCTGGCCACACCTTTACGCGACCGTTGTCTCCATTGCGCCGCGAGACAATTTGCACGGTCAAGATATCTTCGGTGTCGTTGAGACGCTGGATGAAAGTATCCCTGTTGTCAGTTCGACACTCATCGCTGTATCCCACCGCGAGGGTCTCGGATATGCCACGAGTTGTTCCCTTAATCTGCGCCCCGAGCCTGCTTGTAGCATCCGCGACTGCAGGTCTGCCGAACTCGAACTCTGCGATTACCGGGATTCGGCCTGTCTGGCGAACGATCAAGTCGGGATGCTTCCCGCTTCCGCCTTCGATCGCGCCCAGTTCCTCAGCCGACGCCTCCCACGGGCGGGCACTGTATTCGTTGAGCCACTGGGCTACCCACTCGTTCAGGGTGTCTTCCCTGTTGCGCCGCTGTCGTGACTGAGTGCTTGCGCCGTCTGATTGTGAAGTCATCTCAGCTCCCATGACACTAAGTATCATGCAAACCTTACCCCATCTGATGCCATGTTGTGCGTTTGTGTCAGTCCTGAGGTTCTTACCCAGCCGTTGCCTCTGTAGCGCACCGAGGAACAGGACCACCCGAATGCAGAATTACTGCCTCGCCGCAAATGTGAGCATCTGTGCCTCGCGCTTTCCGACGCAGACCACGCGGCGCGGCGATTATGCTCTAAAATATCCTTAACTGGCGGCGGGCATGTGGTTTGAATCTGTTTCCTGCCGCGGCGGACTAGACATCTTCCGACACCGACCTTCCCAGCTACTCAGCAACGATCGAGTTCTACATGGCGACCGACAGCGAAATCAAACTTCATCGCGGCCTGATGGGTATCTACTTCGACCGCACACGCACCACGTTCATTGACGGGGATAACGGTGTCTTGGAGTATTGCGGATACAGCATCCATGACTTAGCGGAGGAATCGACGTTCGAGGAGACGGCCTACCTGTTGTTGTATGGCGAATTGCCAACGCAGTCGCAGTTAAGAGACTTTGATGCGGAACTCAGGGACGCGAGGTCTCTCCCACCGGAGATTTTCCCGATAATCGAGGCGACGAAAGATTCGCACCCCATGGATGTGCTTCGTACCGCGGTATCCGCGCTGTCCACGTTCGATCCTGAGAGCGACGCGGCGATGGACGATGTAGATGCGACACTTCGCAAAGGTGTCAGGCTCACGGCGCAAGTGCCGACCATCGTGACGGCGCATCACAGGGTCCGCCACGGACTAGACCCTGTTGAACCGGATGCGGAGCTGAATCATGCGGGGAACTTCCTGTATATGATGACCGGCGAGCGTCCGTCCGGAGGTGCGACATCACTGATGGACAAGGACCTGATCCTGCACGCCGATCATGGCTCTAACGCGTCGGCATTCACAGCCCGTGTGGTAGCTGGCACGAAGGCCGATGTCTACGGCGCGATTACCGCCGCAATCGCAGCACTAGCTGGACCGTCCCATGGCGGTGCGGCGGAGAACGTGATGCAGATGGCGCGCGAGATCGGGTCGCCAGAACACGCCGAGCAGTACGTCAAAGACCTCATAAGAAGCCGACGAAGAGTGATGGGTTTCGGACACCGGGTCTACAAGACAGAAGACCCGCGTGCACGACACTTGAAGGAGGGAGTGCGACAGCTGAGCACGGAGATGGGAGAGCCGGAGTGGTACAACATCTTGCTAGGCGTGCAAGATGCCATGTCGCCGTATGCGCGCAAGGGAATACACGTTAACGTCGACTTCTTCGCGGGTGTCATCTACTACTTGAACGGCATTCCCCAAGACCTGTTCGTTCCTATCTTCGCGGTCGGCAGGGTCCCAGGTTGGGTGATACAGGTAGTCGAACAGTACCGTCGCAATATCCTGATCCGCCCACTTCTGAACTACACTGGCGAGCGCGATCGTCAGTACGTACCGCTGGCTGACCGCTAGCGTCGCCGGAGCGACGTTGATGTCGCACCCGGAAGAGTTACCGGTCCCGTCCGCGCCCGCGGATTGGCACGCGACGCCAGCGTATTCTGAAGTCGCCGCGTTGATACGTGACGGCGGACCCATCACTTTCGCGCAGTTCATGCAGGTCGCGCTGTACGGCCAACACGGTTATTACACGACGCCGCGTGACCGTCGGGCAGATTACCTCACGAGTCCGCAGACACATCCTGAATTCGGCGCGTGCGTAGCGCGTTGCCTAAATCTTCTCTGGAGAAAGATGGGAAGCCCTGCTACATTCGCAGTGGCAGAGCTGGGTGCCGGAGACGGTGCCCTCATGCGGGATGTGCTAGCAAGTGTCAACGCTACCGACGGCGATGCCAACAATTTCGCCGATGCCCTCGAATACGCGGCTCATGACCTCAATCCCGCGGATGCCGAAGTATCAGACGGGATCATGGCAATCGAGACTCTGGATTCCGCGTCTAATGAGTTCCAATGCGTGATTAGCAACGAGCTGCTGGACTCGTTTCCAGTGCATAGGTTCGTTATTCACGGTGACGAGCTGCTGGAGCTGATGGTTGACATTGATGCCACCGGGATGTTGCGGGAAATAGAAGGTGAACCTATGGACGCACAGGTAGCGACTCGGCTCGGTTACCCTCTCGGTGCATATCCTGACGGTTACGTTGGCGAGTTTGCATTCGGCATCAGCGACTGGGTCACCAACGTGGCTCGCGTAGTTGAACGCGGTTATGCGCTAACCATTGATTACGGTCATCCGCGCGAGGCGCTGTACCACCCTGAACGCATCGGTGGGACGCTTAGGTGCTACAGCCAACATGTGCTAGGTTCTAATCCGTTCCGTTTCGTGGGTGATCAAGACATCACTGCACATGTTGACTTCAGTTACCTCCAGCGGTGTTTCGCCGACCACGGATTCCTGTCGTGCGCGCCGCTGATGAGTCAGTCCGACTTCTTGGGTCTACACGGCTACGATGCCGCAGTGCGCAGTGCGCGACGTGACTTGATCAATGCGCGTGACGCGTCGGAGGTCAGCGCGTTACGGCAAAGGCTCGCCTCCTTGCTTGCGCTCGGAGACACGCGCGGACTGGGCGGGTTTCTCGTCGCGATACACGGCCGCGGCGTACCGGAACTGTTCCCGAGTTCATGCTAGAGTTATCCCAAACGCGGCTGCGCCAACCCGTTGCGCAAGCCCTTGTAACCGAATTAGGAATGGAGCCCGATAGATGAAGATCGAACGAGTCGAGTCGCTGTTGCTCGGAGGCGCGGACGGTACGCCGGGTGGGCACCACATCGTGAGGATCCATACGGACAACGGTTTGAGCGGCATCGGCCAGTCAGCGTGTTGGGCGTATCTCGAGGCAGCACACGAGATAGTGCAGAAGTGTGCCGAGTATCTCGTGGGGCAGGACCCGAGTCGCATTGAGCATCACTGGCAGTACATGTACCGCATGGGACCATTCAGGGGGTCTGCGCTCTCCGGTGCCATATCTGCGATAGATATCGCGTTGTGGGACATCAAGGGGAAGAGGTTACAGGCTCCTATTTGGGACCTGCTCGGAGGAAACACGCGGGACAAGATTCGACTGCACCTGTTGATGGGACCGAAAGCGAAATCGGAATTGCCATATGCACACGACAGAGGCGCGCAGGCCGAAGGGTTGTACCAGGCCGCGAAAGACTCGGTAGCAGAAGGCTTTACTGCCATCAAAACCGATCCTCTACCTAACGGATTCCAAAATATGACGTTGGAACGGTTAATCAGCGACACGGTTGACAATGTGGCAGCGATGCGCGAAGGCGGCGGGAAGGACGTTGACCTGATCCTAGAAATCCACCGCAAGCTCACACCGATGAACGCCATCGCTCTGGCGCAGGAGCTAGAACAGTTCCACCCGCTCTTCTATGAAGACCCGATACAGATAGACAGCATGGTCCTACAAGGCGGCATCGCCCAGCGTACGTCGTTGCCACTCGCAAACGGGGAGAGGATACACAACATCTGGGAGTTCCGCGACATGTTCGAAGGCGGGGGTCCGCAGTATGTGCGTCCAGACATGGGCTTGGGCGGCGGTATAACGCATGTGAAGAAGATCGCCGCTCTGGCAGAGTCTTACCACTCAGCTCTCTGCACACACAACTTCTTGGGTCCCGTACTCACAGCGGCGGCCGTTCATGTGGATGCTTCGATACCGAACTTCGTGACGCAGGAGTATTCGCAGAGAGACGAGCATCCCACTAACGCTGTGTTCAAGAACCGCCTGAAGCGCGAAGGCGGTTACATCATGCTCCCAGATAGGCCAGGACTAGGTTTGGAGTTGGACGAAGACCTGCTTGAAACTGCTAAAGCCAGCTACGAGACGCGTGACTTGCAGATGGTGCCCATGCGAGACGACGGATCGGTTGGCTACTCGGTGTGAGAGTCCGCGTGGATTGAGTTAGGATTAAGGGTGTAAGATAAACGGAACGATCTGTTTGCACGCGTTTAATCGGAGTTAAGAGAAATGACGGTGAGCGACACTACGACCGCAACCGCGCAAGATCAAGACGAGGCGAAGGGTCGGATCTTGGCGATCGATGATGAAGAGATCGACCATTACGAAGACGAGAAGCAACGCTATCGGGCTGGCGACTTCGCAGATACCGAGTTCATGAGGTTTCGTCTGCGTCAGGGCATCTATGGCCAGCGACAGCCGGAGCGCCAGATGGTTCGTATCAAGGTCCCATTCGGCGGCTTGGCGGCACATCAGATGGAGACGATAGCTGATGTGATCGAGCGTTTCGCGCCGCTAAACAAGGGTCACCTCACGACGCGAGAGAACGTCCAGTTGCATCACGTCCTACTGGACGATACTCCTGAGCTAATGCGAATGATCGGAGAGGCTGGTTTGACGACGCGAGAGGCTTGCGGCAACACCGTCAGAAACGTTGTGACGCATGTCTCTTCCGGTGTCAGCACTTCGGAGGTGTTTGACGTTACGCCGTATGCCGCGGCATACGCACGATACTTCCTGCGCCATCCAACCACTCAGAACATGCCGCGGAAGTCCAAGACAGCGTTTTCCGGGTCAGACATCGACGAGGCGATGACCTCGTTCCACGACATGGGCTACATAGGTCGAGTGCGTGACGGCCGCAAGGGCTTCAAGATAGTAGTCGGCGGCGGATTGTCTACGATGCCACAGATGGCGGAGACTCTGACCGAGTTCGTGCCGGTAGAGGAGTTCCTGCTCCACGCCGAGGCTGCGTTGCGTGTCTACAACAAGCAGGACGAAGAACGCAAGAACCTGATGAAGGCGCGCATCAAGTACACCATCAAGCGGATGGGAATCGAGAAGTTCCGCGAGCTGGTGGCTGAGGAGCTGAAGGGCGATTGGGCCAAGAAGAAGATTGATCTGGACGTCCTGACCCGGATTGACGACGAGGAAGCGGAAGCACACCCGGTTCCAGAGAACGCGACTCCGGAACCCGTTGGCGATGCGGAATACGACGCGTGGCGGGCGACGAACATCGAACCGCAACGTCAGTCGGGATTCAACATCGTTTACGTGAGGGTGGAACGCGGCGACCTGTACACCGACCAGTGGCGGCAGCTCGCCGATTTGGCGAGGCAGTACTCTGGCGGACGCGTCCGCATCAACCAGCAGCAGAACGTCGCGTTCCGATGGGTGCGGACCGAATCGGTCTACGACATCTACCTCGCACTGAAGGAGCTGGACTTAGCCGCACCAGGCAGAGAGACGATCCGAGACATCGTGACGTGCCCTGGTACCGACTCATGCAAACTTGGTATCACATCATCGATGGGCTTGAACAAGGCTCTCGGTGAGGCTCTGGACTCTATCGACACCTCGGACGAGTTGGTCAACGCGATGCACATCAAGGCTAGCGGATGCCCGAACTCATGCGGGCAGCACCACATAGCCAACATCGGATTCCACGGCGCGGTGATGAAGGGCGCAGGCGGGCAGGTGCCGGCATATGAGCTCTTCATGGGCGGAAGCTCAACCGAGGGACCGGTACGTGTTGGAAGCCGGGTGCGCGCACGCGTTCCCGCCAAGCGAGCGCCTGAAGCACTGAAGATGATCCTCGATGACTACAAGTCAAACCGAAATGATGGCGAGCTATTCAACTCGTTCATCGACCGGGTCGGTACCCAGCGTTACGAAGACATGTTCGCGCCTTGGAAGGCCGAGATTGGCCCGCTCGACCGTGAGCACATCGATTCCTACATGGATTGGGGAAAGACAGTGTTGTACAAGCTAGAACGCGGCGAAGGCGAGTGCGCGGTCTAGGCACTGTTAGCTGCCATCAGTGCTCCGCTGCGTAGGTGCACGAAGCACTGGCGCGTTGAGTTGCGAGGCGGGACATGCCGCGCGTCGACTAGACGAGGTTTATCAGAGGAAAGTGTCGCCGAAGCGTCGTCGTAGTACTTCTCGACTGCGTACCGCGACACCCTCGGCATCGTCGTCGTAGAACCCGGCCTCGATGGTCGCGTATTCGATCTGGAAACGATCGGTTGTCAGGTCTGCCATTTCGTCCAGGTTCAGAGTCCCGATACCGACCTCGTAATGCTCAAGTCCGTCAATCGCATCGTTCACATGCAGGTGTTGGATGCGTGGACCGAGTGTATCAATTGCGGGCTCCAGTCCGTCGCCGATGATGCAATGCCCGATGTCAAGCGCGACGCACACGTTCGACCTATCGATCTGGTCCACGATGGCGGCTAAGTCTGAGTAAGAACCTGCGACTTCCTCGGGCAGTAGGTGTTGGTTCTCAATGGCGATGGCGATGCCGGCCGCCTTGGCTTCATCAGACACCGTTTGCACGAAGTCGATGAACCTCTTGGTGGCATCTTCTCGTTCGACCCTGAGGTCGGACGTTACCGTGACCTCGTTTTCGTCGTAGTCAATGACTCCCGGGTGCAGTACGATGACCTTCCCGTCTACCTGCTCAAGTAGCTCCAGATCGCGCAGGAACTTTTCGCGGGTGCCGTCGCGGACCCGGTCATCGCCGGTTGCAGGTGTGGAGTCGTGTTTGAAGTGGAGGTTGAAGCTGATGCCGTCGCGAGTGGCGGACAGCATGTCCGACCTGTCGAAGGTCGTCAGGGTGTCGGCAGAGTGGCGTTTGCCGTGCAGCTCGATCGCCCGGAAGTCATGGCGATAAGCTACATCTATGGTCTCGCGGACCGACCTCAGTCCGAAGGAACCAGAAACCAGTGCCAGCTTTATGGGCATTCCCGAAATGGTTTGCTACGACTGCGACAGCCCCACGCAGACCGCGGGACCGTCGTTTGGCTGTCCTATGTGTTCTTGCCAGGCTCGGACGAGTCATAGTCATACTCGTAGTTGAGCGCAATGTATTCCTGCTCGCTGTCTGGAACTTGATCTTCTGGGAAGATGGCGTTCTCTGGGCACACCGGCTCACAGGCCGCACAGTCGATGCATTCGTCCGGATTGATGAACAACATGTTGTCGCCGGGTTTGGAGTAGATGCAATCCACAGGGCAGACATCGACGCATGATCCATCCATCACGTCGACACATCCTTTAGAGATGATGTAAGTCATATGCCGTAACTCCTCCTCGGCTGTTCAGGGCGCAACTTTCGCTGTCTTTACGACGCGACAGGTTGAAGTGCTTGGACGTTCTCTGCTTATCTTACCCGCTGCATCCGCAACCGCCGCCACCGCACGCGCAACCGCCGGCGAAGTTCGGGTTTGAGATTACGAAACCGGACCTCTGGAAACCTTCTACGTAGTCAATCGTGGAACCCGTGAGCAACGGGAGCGAGTCCCGGTCGACGAGTGCCTTCACGGGACCTTCTACGACGGATATGTCGTCGCCGTTCGCATCGGTCTCAAGCGCGAATCCGTATTGCACGCCGCCATGTTCGCTTGCGGTAGCAGATATTCTCAGGTAAGAGTCCCCGGCATCCTGTTCGGTTAACACCTCCCCGAGTTTGTCTATCGCTGCTGGCGTAAACGCAACGATTGCGGTGTCTGTTGGGTTGGCGGTCGTCATGTGGTCGGTCTCCTCCGATGCTTGCGATGCGCGCAGGGCGTCTGCAACGCTTCAATTCCAATCCTAAACTATTCGCGGCATGTTGTAAGATGGATTGTTACGCGTTGATCGGGTTGTTGATGAGAGGCGGGGCGTTACGCAGAAATTCTGCGACTCTTTATATTGTACGCCGAATCTGCGGAAATTGGTTGTACAATCAGGAAACGACGCACTACAACCGCAACCGAACCGCCGCTGATGTGTCTAATTCGTTATTGTTTGGCAGTGCAGTGATTTGCGGTAGGTTATGCGTTACCGATCGAAAGCCGAAGTCACAGCGACGGCATAGAAGCACGATAGAGAGGAGCGCCTAATGGATGCTACGGACCAGCTGATTATCAAAGAGCTGAAAGAGGATGGACGCGCGTCGAACGCGCATATCGCCAAGAAGGTGAATGTTAGCGAAGGTACGGTGCGGCGGCGTCTGAAGAAGCTGACCGATGATGGCGCGATTAGCGTAGTCGCGGTTCCCAATCCCGCGAAGGTAGGATACTCCTCCGAGGTGCTCATTGGTATGCAGGTTGAGCCCGACAAGCTTGAGCAGGTCGCGGCGCGCATGGCATCTCTCAAGTGGACGACCCTGGTCAGCATTACCACCGGTACTTACGACGTGTTCGCATGGGCGGTACTGCCGGACTCGACCATGCTCGGAGACTTCATCAGAGACGAGGTGGGGAAGACACCAGGCGTACAGCGCACCGAGACGTTCGTTACTTTGGAAGTCAAGAAGCGGGATTACTCATTGCCGATCCAATTGGACGAAGGTCAGACCTAGTCCGATCTAACGTTGCGCCGCTTCATGTTTCCCGGCCATCGGTCGCTTGCCGTAGTCGCGATATCGATGCCTTTAGCATAGAGGAAGCGCGCGACGCGCGAAACCGAAACGCATGGAGTCATCGCCGATGCAGAGTTCAACCACGGCACCACTTCCCAGAACCAGGGCGTTCGCACTAGGCCCACCGCTGTTCGATTCGCTGTTCCCCGGTTCAAGGGTCTGGCACAAGGTCGTCGCGATCGCAGTTCTGGTGCTGTTGATCGCGGTTTGCGCCAAGGCACGGTTCTACCTGCCAGAGAACCCGACACCCGTGACCCTTCAGACGTTTGGTGTGCTCTTCGCAGGGGCCTTAATGGGATGGCGTTGGGGGTCAGTCGCGGTGCTGACGTACATCGCCGTCGGGGCTTTAGGTGCACCGGTGTTCGCAAGCCAGTCGGCGTTCGACTTCCGCTCACCAATCGAAGCCTGGGACGCGACGATCATGGGCGTTACTGGCGGTTACATCATCGGATTCCTAGTGGCATCGTTCTTCGCCGGTGTCCTTTCCCAACTAGGCTTCACTCACCGCGACACGCTTTGGGCAAACTTGGCAGGTGGTATCCTGCTATACATTCCAGCATTGATCTGGCTCGCGGCGTTTGATTTCGGCTGGCCACAGGACGGCAGACTGTTCATGGACGGCATGTACGTTTTCATGCCTGGCGACCTGTTGAAGATTCTCGCCGTGTCATTAATCATATGGGGCTTGTGGAGCCGAGTCACGAAGAGTCGTGGCTAGCGATAACGGTGACATCGCAGAGCAACCGACTCACTCCTAATCCCTGGTAATCGCGAGACATGTACAAGGACACAGATTGCGGCATGCCCCGACCGTCTGATGTCGGGCGTGAGGTTACAGTCGCGGGCTGGGTGCATCGCCGACGAGATCACGGCAACCTGGTGTTCATTGATCTACGCGACCGCACGGGCGTGTTGCAGGTGGTGTTCAATCCTGAGGTATCACCGGAATCTCACACTATGGCGGAGCAGATGCGTTCTGAATGGGTCGTCCAGGTTCACGGCAAGGTATCGAAGCGAATCGAAGGCGCTGAAAACCCAGCATTGGCTACCGGTGAGGTCGAGCTGATCGCCGATACGGCGACGGTACTGAACCGCTCGTTGACGCCGCCGTTTGAGGTGGATGATGAGACGCAGGCAGACGAGCTGACGCGTATGACGCACCGCTTTGTCGACATTCGCCGTCCCGCCATGCAGGAGCGTCTCAGATTGCGACATCGAGTTACGCGCTCCATCTGGAACTACCTCGATGCCGAGGGCTTCACGTACGTTGAGACTCCGATCCTTATCAAGTCCACGCCAGAAGGTGCCCGAGACTACGTCGTGCCTTCACGAGTGCGTCCTGGCCACTTCTACGCGTTGCCACAATCACCGCAGCAGTTGAAGCAGATGTTGATGGTTTCGGGAGTGGAACGCTACTTCCAGATCGCTAAGTGCTTCCGCGACGAAGACCTTCGCGCCGATAGACAACCCGAGCACACGCAGCTCGATTTGGAGATGAGCTTCGTGCATCAGCAAGATGTGATGGAGACAGTGGAAGGTCTGTATGCGTCGATCGTGCGGGAGCACCGCCCTGACGCGAAGGTATCCGCTCCGTTCAAGGAGCTGACTTGGGATGAAGCGATGGACCAGTACGGTTCAGATAAGCCGGATACGCGTTACGAGCTCACATTCTCGACCCTGACAGATATCGCCGTCAAGTCGGAGGCGCGTGTATTCACGTCTGTCGCGAACGCCGGCGGAGTCGTGCGCGGCTTCGTGGCACCAAATTGCGCCAATTACCGACGCGGGCAGACGGACGCGCTAATTGATGTCGCGAAGAGCGCAGGGGCCCAGGGCCTGGTGTTCATCGCAATTGACGAGAGCGCTAATTCAATCGGATCGTTGACGGAAGACGAGTTCAGGTCCCCGCTCAAGAACTACATGTCGGTTGACGTTGTCAAGGATTTGGCGCGCGCGAGTGGTGCCACGCCCGGTGACCTGATATTGATGGTTGCAGGACCATCAACAGTCGTCAACCTAGCATTATCGTCCTTGCGGAGCGAGATTGCGCGACAGCTGGAATTGGTGGACGACAACGAGTTTGCGTTCGCGTGGGTCTACGACTTCCCTCTTTTTGAGTGGGATGGCCAGCTGCGCGGTTGGACGCCAGCGCATCACGTCTTCTCCCAACCGAAGCCTGAGCACTTGGACATTATCGAATCTAAACCAGGCAACGTCTATGCGGAGCTCTTTGACCTAACGTGTAACGGCATCGAGCTGGGGTCTGGCAGCATACGCATCCACGATGCTGACATACAGCGCAAGGTGTTCAACGTCATTGGTTACACGGACGCTGAGATTGAGGATCGCTTCGGCCACCTACTTCGCGCGTTCCGTTACGGCGCGCCACCGCACGGCGGGATGGGACTTGGATTGGACAGATTGGTTGCCATGCTCGCCGGCGAATCTTCCCTTCGCGAAGTTATTGCGTTCCCCAAGACTCAGTCGGCATCTGACCCGCTGTTCGAGTCGCCCGGAACGATCAATTCCGAACAAATGCACGAGCTGGGTCTGCTCTTGGACCCCACCGTTGTTGAAGCGAACTCCTAGTCGGTGAGTCGGCATGTGCGGTACGAAACAACCCTGCGACTTTGCGGCTTTTTCACCGCCACAGCTTCGTCGAATTCGCGGAGTTAACGCCCGATTTTCTGATTGGATAGAATCAGAATCATTGCGGTTGCGTATGCAGGAGGAGCGACCGCCGGCCAACTGGAATTCTCAATGGTGCATGTCATGAGCTCCCTCAACTAACCCGAACGAGCGGCACCGTGCAGGTAACGCAGCTGGACAGCGCACCGGGTGAGGCAATCCTGGTGCTGGAGATCGACGACGCGCGAGTAGAGAAACATCTCGACATCGCTTCGAAGCGCGTTAGTCAACAAGTCAACATTCCGGGATTTCGCAAAGGCAAAGCTCCGAAATCAATGCTCATCAATTACCTCGGCCGCGGCTATCTGCTGGAGGAAGCGATGCGCACTCTGGTGCCAGAGGCGGTGGACGAGGCGGTGGACGCGAACGGTCTTGAACCTTGGTCCGTGCCGCAGGTAGCCATTGAGGAAGTGGAGCCAAGTGTCAAGCTGAAAGTAACGGTACCGCTGAGGCCGGCTGTTGACCTATGTGACCACCGTGCGGTGAGGTTTGATGACGAAGCTGAGGAAGTGACTGAGACGCAGGTCGACGAGATGGTGGAACGAGTCAGGCGAGCGTACGGATACACGAGAACAGTTGAACGCGCTTCTGAGACAGGTGATGTCGTCGTGTTCTCAGGGCGAGCGAGCATGGGGGAGTCGAGCCTGTTCGATGTGAGTGATCGTGAGTTCCTGCTTGATCCCGATAATCTAATGGGGATCGAGGGGTTCTCAGAAGCGTTGACGGGGATGAGGTCAGGTGATGAGAAACTATTTCAAGGGAAGGTACAGGAGAGGTCAGACGGGAGTGACGGGGATGGAGGTGACGGTTCAGAGGATGAGGAAGTGAGGCTAGCGGATGTAAAGGTTCAAGTCTCGGAAGTAAAGGAAGTCGTCTTGCCAGATATCGATGACGATTTGGCCAAGACTTATGGCGTAGAGGGCATCGAAACGCTCGATGGCATGCGGCAACACGTTAGAAGAGACTTGGAAGCTGGCGCGGAACGCCAGCTCCGCGGCGAGCTAGAAACCAAGGTGCTGGGCGCGTTAGTGGAGGGGTCAGAGTTCCAACTCTCGCGGATCATCGTTGAGCGAGAGGGCAGGAACTTGCTTGACAGGGAGTTGCAACGCCGTCAGATGTACCTGGGACGCCGCGCGCCCAAGATTCGCTTGGAAGACATTGAGCAAGATTCGTTTGAAGCGGCAGAGAGTGCAGCGGAATTGAATATCAAGCGCGCGCTAGTGTTAGAGAAGATCGCAGAGTTGGAGCAGGTTGAGATACCTGATGATGATGTCCAGAGTGAGATCGACAGCATCAACTCCAGCATTCACGGAACAGACCTTCAGCCGTTAGAAGACACACCAGAGAACAGAGACTCGGTTCGCGACAATCTTCGCACCCGACGCGCTCTGGACCTCGTGGTCAACATAGCGCGCGGGTTGGAAGATCAAGACTGACGCGCCGGTTACCTAACCGGGCCCAGTGTCAACTCGCAAATTAGACAGGAGAAATGACGACGATGGCTACACTACACACACCCTCGAGCCTCATACCCATGGTTATCGAAACTGGGGCACGCGGTGAACGGGCTTATGACATCTACTCGTTGCTCCTCAAGGAACGCATAGTGTTCCTCGGCACGCCCATTAATTCGGCGGTTGCCAACACCATTGTTGCGCAGCTGCTGTACTTAGCGGCCGAAGACCCGGACCGCGATATCAACCTCTACATCAACTCTCCTGGCGGGAGCGTCTATGACGGAATGGCAATCTATGACACGATGCAGTTGGTCTCGTGCGATGTACAAACCATCTCGGTCGGCATGTGCGCCAGCTTCGGCACCGTGTTGCTGACGGCAGGCACGCCTGGTAAGCGATACGCTCTTCCCAACGCGACGATCCACATGCATCAAGTGCTCAGCCAGTCGTATGGCGGGCAGGCGACCGATGTAGAGATTCATGCCCGAGAGACGCTACGGCTTCAGCAGAAGCTGCGAGACATCATCGCTCACCACACTGGACAACCTATGGATCGAATCGCACAGGACACAGACCGCGACTACTGGATGGACGCGGAGCAAGCCGTTGAGTACGGGCTGGTGGACCAGGTGTACCAGACGCGTCCGACCAATGGCGTGAAGAACTAAACCAGATAAGGCAGGCTACGGCGCAACAGACACATGAAATAGGCGGGTCACCATGAACCGAGGCAGTAGCAACAGGTCAACAATCGAACGAGGGCGTTCAAGCAAGGTGTGTTCATTCTGCAAGAAACGGCAACATGAAGTCGGTATGTTGGTGTCCGGCCCTAATGGGCTATTCATCTGCGATGAGTGCGTATCGCGTTGCAGCTCGATAGTCATGCGCTCGTCTACGAGCAGGGCGTCCGCTATGGCGGCGTCGGCGAAGGCGCAGCGATCTTCTGAGACGCGAGGCAGGTCCAAACCACAGGACATCTGCGCTCAGCTCGACCGTTTCGTCATCGGCCAGGACCGAGCGAAAAAGACCTTGAGCGTCGCCGTCTACAACCATTACAAACGCGTCAAGGCCTCAATGTCATCCGGCACCCACGGCGGCCCGGGATTCCATAAATCAAACATCATGCTGGTGGGTCCCTCTGGTTGCGGAAAGACGTACACCGCCCGCACTCTAGCGCACATCGTGGACGTGCCGTTCGCGATCGCAGATGCAACATCCATCACTGAAGCGGGCTATGTAGGTGAGGATGTAGAGAACATCCTGATCCCATTGTTGAAGGCCACCGACTACGACGTTGAAAAGGCCCAGCGAGGGATCATCTACATTGACGAGATTGACAAGACCGCTCGCAAAGTCGCCAATCCTTCTTTAACGCGCGACGTGTCTGGTGAGGGCGTGCAACAGGCCCTATTGAAGTTACTGGAAGGGACTGAGGTGAACGTTCCTCCAATGGGTGGCAGGAAACATCCACAACAAGACTTCATAAGAGTTGACACTTCAAACATTTTGTTCATCTTGGGCGGTACGTTCGAAGGCATTGACGAAATAATCCGCCGTCGCCAGCACAAAGAGAACGGGAACGGTTCGTTCGGATTTGCGCCGGTACAACCAGAATCGCCTGACGATGCGTTGCAACTAGATTCTTTAGGTCAACGGGACCTCACAGACGTCAAACCCGACGACCTGCGCGAGTACGGTTTCATCAGCGAGTTCATCGGGCGCGTACCAGTGGTCGTCGGGCTGTCCGACCTGACACGCGACCAGCTCGTCCAAGTCCTGTCTGAGCCTGAGGGGTCAATAGTCTCTGAGTACAAGCAATTGCTTTCACTGGATGGGATTACGCTCAAGTTTTCTGACGGCGCGTTGGAAGCGATAGCCACCCAGGCAAAACGCAGGGGAACTGGAGCTCGCGGGTTGAGGTCGATGGTCGAGAAGCTACTCATGGACGCCATGTTTGAAATCCCCTCAATACCCCACGCTGCCACATGTCTCGTTAACGTGGCTACGGTTAACACTGGATGCCCGCCGGAGGTCTTGGACGGTGCGGGTAACCTGATACGGTTGGAATGTTGTGCGGGAGCCGAATCGGTGGCCGCATGATGGTAGCCGCGGCTCGGCCGCGGACCAGATCGTCCCGCAATTCTGGCGTAGCGGAGTGCCTAGTTGACAATCTCTGCAACGATCAACGGTAAGTCCGTCCAGCTTCCGCGTGAAGTGAGTGTAGAAGAGTTCCTAACGCAACGTGGACTAGTCGGTCGGCGTTTGGCGGTGGCGCACAACGGCAGTGTTGTGCCATCCGAGCAATATGGGAGCACATACGTCTGCGACGGCGATACTCTGGAAGTCGTGCGTCCGGTTGGCGGCGGGTAGCTCAGACGCGCGGCGCGAATCGTTGGTGTTAACCTGTTACTACTGACATGTTGACTCAACCAGTCGAATCGGAGATGCCAGATGCCTTATCTTGTGAATCACATCCACCTCAAGTCCAGCGACCCTGGGATAACAGCCGATTGGTTTGTCCGGGCGTTCAACGTTGAGATCGTGTCGGACTCGGTGCGCGACTTCGGCGACAGGTTCATCATCACCAAGACCGAGGGCGGCTTGGCGATAAACATCTCCAGCGAGCGCAGTGGCGAGACGCTAGGCCCGGGCGATGCGAATGTGCACTACGGCTTGGAGCACTTCGGATTCGACACCGACGACATTGATGCAGACTTCGCGCGGCTTGAGGCAATGGGAGCGGAGATAAAAGAGGGACCGATAGCCCTGCCGGACGGCCGCAAGATAGGTTTCATCGCCGCACCGGGCGACATCCGCATCGAGCTGATTCAGCAGACGAGCTAACGCCCTGCAACGGCTGTCTGCGAGAAGTACCGACGACGGTGCGATCGCTAGACACCTTCCTCGATGTACTCCATGTTCAGGTCGTGGCCAAGTCCTGGCCGGTCTGACACGTGGTAGAAGCCGTCGCTGACTGGTAGCGCGGGGCTGAGCGCGCGGTTGTAATCCGCCAGCTCGGAGTAGGCTATCTCCAGCCTGTAGAAGTTCGGGGTGGACATCATCACCTGCGCGCCCGCTGCCATCGTGATTGGACCCGTCGCATCGTGCGGCGACACTGGCACGTAGTAAGCCTCAGCCATCGTCGCTATCTTGCGCATCTCAGATATGCCGCCGCATCGGACAATATCGGGCATGATGTAGTTGGCAAGCTGCTTCTCCAGAATGGGCCGGAAGTCAAACCTCGTCACGAGCCTCTCGCCCACACATATCGGCATCGGCACCTGTTCCTTCACGGTGCGCAACGCGTCTTCGTTCTCCACTGGCACCGGTTCTTCGAGCCATCCGATGTTGAACTCGCCGAGTGCTTTGCCGACGCGGACAGCAGCAGCGACATCGTACCGACCGTGAAGGTCGATCAGGATCTCAACGTCATCGCCGATCGCGCGTCGTACCGCACGCGTCCGTTCCACGCCTAATCTCAGCCCTGTGGGGGAGATGTTGTGCCCATGTTGGTGGGGTTCAACGTCGTGGAACTCGGATTCAAGGAAGGGGTCGAATTTCAAGGCGGTATGGCCGTCTGCAGCCGTCTCGGAGGCACCACGTGCGTACTCCTCGGCGGTGACTAACCCGGACATCCAGCCGTTGGAGTACATTCGCAGATTGTCGCGGAACTTGCCGCCCAACAGCTCGTAGATGGGCAGACCGAGCCGTTTGCCCCGCAGGTCCCACAGGGCGATGTCCACCGCGGAGATGAGCGCTGTGCCGAACCCTCTGCTGCCAGTGTTGTTGAACTGCATGAAGAGGTGGTTCCAGATGTAGTCGATGCGGTTTGAATCGATTCCAACTAGAAACGGCTCCAGGTGTTGACCTGCTGCATGAACCATGTGCGCCATGGATCCGCCTTGCGCTTGGCCTATGCCGTGTAGCCCGTCCTCGGTGTTGATGCGGAGGAAAACCCACGGGTACCGCGTGCCTCGACCGATATACGAGTTGACTGATGTGATCTTCATGATTGAACCGCCGAAGTTGTGTGAGTAGCTTGTGCAGGGGCGTCGTGTGTCAGACGCGTTGCAGGATATGGTAAGTCAGCTTGCCGACGGCTTGAATACGCGGCACGCCCAGACTTCTCGCGCCAGTTTGGAGAGGACGGAACGATCATCTGCGCGGGAGTCGAAACTACGAGCCAGCAATTCGGTGCCGGTACGTGCCAACACGTCCGTGTCTGCCAGCCACCGGCGCGCGGCGGTGCGATCACCAGCGATAGCGAGCCAAACCGGAGACGGCTCGGATTCACTCGCGATCTTTTCCACCGCGTCTGCGAGCTTGCGGTCGAACTTCCGTTGCCACTCTTGACGGTTGCGCCTGAACCGGCTTGCCGACTGGCCGCCGGCCCGATGCTGTCCGCGGACGTACCGACTCACTGTTCGCGATATAACCAGCTCGGCATCTTGTGCGATGCCGATACGCGCCTTGCCAACATGCAGATCAACGACCAACACGTTGGCTGGAACATCGACGATCCCGCGTAGCGACTTGATGTCCTTGAGTTCAGAATTATCGGATATCGGAAACGGCGGTGCGATCGCCATTAATGGCAGGACGCCCTGGCCGGTGTTCTCGCCGATGAACACCAGTCCGGTACCCGAGCTCTTCGCGGAGTTGGGTAACCAATCCCAGGTCAAGTGCTCTGGCACGAATTCGCCGGGTCTGAGTCGTACACCCGCCGCGTGGTTAATATTGTTGCTGGCGAGTTCGGCAGAAGTGGCCGCTACCAAACTGAAGTCCGCGTAGTCCGATTCGAGTTCCGCGATCAACGCCAACATTCGCCGACGGGAGACGTTGCGTACGGTCACAGATTGCAAGGGTGCGGCATTACATCAAGCGTCCGACCTGCGCCGGAACAATGATGCGATCAGTGCCAGCAACAACACGACTATGAGCGCCCCGAGCAACACTGCGACGATTGGCAGGATGATGTAGATGAGCACCAGTGTGACGGCGAACAGTAGGACAGTCCCGCCGAGCCAACCCGCCAACATCAATTTGAAAGACATCCCCGACCTGCGCGTCCATAGGACAACGAACGCGATGCCAACGAGTACTGACTCAATCGTCAGGAGCCAAACTACCCAGTTCGAGAACACGGATTCAAAGATGAACGGCATGTGGGATGTGAGTCAGTTGTGGACCAGCGCGGCGATGGCCGCTCGGTTCATTCTACGGGATGCGCGAGTGCAGGTAACAGCAGTAAGTCAGTTAGGGTGCCTGCTACTCCTCCCATTGCCGTCCACGGAATGCGACGGCGGCAGGATCGACCCGCGCCCCTAAACCTGGCCCGTCAGGTATGACGAATTCGCCGTTGACGATTTCCTCGAACGGCTCCATGACCTCATGCCGCCACTCAACTTCGTATACAGCGTGTTCCAGCGGGAGCGTTTGATCGTTACGGAACGCAGTAGTGGCGTGGGCACTGGCGAGTAGCGAGAGTGGACCGGAAGGGCAATGGATCGAGACCGATCCTGGAAGTGCACCCTCAAGCTCAGCGCCGATACGATATGCCTCAACCGGCCCGCCGCAGAACTTAACATCGGGCATCACAATGTCTAGCACATCTTCGTCAATCAGTTGACGGAAGAGGTTGCGCCCGTAACCATGCTCGCCGCCTGCGATCGGCAGCTCTGACTTATCCCTGATGAGCCGCAGGTGATCCATCTGTCGCACTGGGTCTACGGGTTCCTCAAACCACTGTCCGCCGGCAGCTCGCAGTTCCGGCTCAAGTGCTAGAGCGGATTCCAGGTCGAAACGTGAATGACAATCAACGAATAGCGTGACATCCTGTCCGATCGCGCTTCGTACAGCCTGGACTCGTTGCAACCCCGTTTCTGCGCACGGCGGTAATCCACTCGAATCAAACGGCGCGCGACACTCGTCAAACGGCGCACACTTCACAGTCCTGAATCCGTTCGCCACGGCCTCGGTAGCCATCTCGGCGAAGTCGTCCGGACCCCTGTCAACCGCACCGCCATCGTCAGGGAGCATAGACCTGTTGATGTTCGCATAGAGCGGCACGCGTTGCGAGACATTCCCTGCGGCATCGTGTTGCATCTGGAGCCAATCTGCCAGTCGCAACTGAGCGCGTTGCGCCAAAGCGTCCGCCGCGGCACAACGTAGCGCGCTCACCGCCGTGGCAAGCACCTGATCACGCACCAGCTCCGCCTCTGGCAAGCGCAACGCGGCGAGGACATCATCGTCACTCGCCAACCTGATGCCGCGTAATCTGTCCGCCAGCCGCGCCGTGGCATCCACCGCGCTACGTTCCAATTGCGTTCCCGTAATCTCGCCCTGGCCGACGATGCCATCCGCGTCACTCAGCGCGATCGTGGTCCACTCAGTGTCACCGCGCACATGCATCTGCTGGAACAACAGAGACGCGGGTGCCCACCATACTTCGGAGGTCGAGGTGATCATCATATCTTGCGCGTTGTGCGAGTCATTCGGCTCATGCGCGATTCATGTTACACGATTCAATTTGCCCTGCACGAACACGCGGACCTACCGATACTTATTGCCATTGTGAGCGAAGTTTCGCCGCGAGTTGACGAAGTGCGGTTAGGATTAGGCGCGTATGGCGGGTTAGCTTCCCGCGCGTTCAGAGAGGTTAATTGACATGAAGATCACGGATATCAACACTCACGTTGTGCACATGAACCCAGGGTTGGCTTGGGTTTTCGTCAGCGTGGATACCGACGAAGGCATCCGCGGTTGGGGTGAGTGCACGGACTATATCGCCAATCCGCAACTCGTGCGCGGCATCGAGGCTGTCAAGCCCTTCGTCATCGGTGTGGACGCGTCGCACATCGAAGAGGTCTGGCAGCGCATCTTCCACATCTACTCCGACTTGAACGGCAGAGGATTCGTCTCACACTTGATCTCAGCCATCGACATCGCACTGTGGGACATCAAAGGCAAGGCACTCGGACTGCCCATCTACGACCTGCTGGGAGGTCCGGTGCGTGAGTGCGTGCCGGTCTATACCCATGTCAGCGACACTTCCCAAGGCGACACGTTTGAGGACCACCTTGAGTCGATGATGGAAGATGCGCGCCAGACCAAGGCGGCTGGTTATCAGGCCATCAAGACCGATCCTTTCCCGAGCCGCCGTGAGCGCGGCAGATTCCGCGGCGCGTCGATGGTAGAGAGGATTGACCCGGCCGGCATGCGGCAGGCCGTTAGATGGATGGAAGGACTCCGCGAAGCGGTGGGAGACGAGTACGAGCTGATGGTGGATGCCCACGCGCGATTCGATGTCGCATCGGCGATAGAGGCGTGCCGCGCGTTGGAGCATATCGGATTGGTCTGGTTGGAGGAGCCGATCCACGTTGAGAACCACAACGCATTGAAGCACGTGCGCGAGAACGTCAATGTTCCGCTGTGCGTAGGCGAGCGTCACTTCACGCGCTGGGACTACTGGCAGATCATCAACGACCGCCTGATCGATTACATCATGCCGGATGTGGCATGGTGCGGCGGGATATCGGAGCTGCGTCGCATCGCCGCCCTTGCCGAGGTGCAGTACATCAGGGTGAGTCCGCACGATGCCCTCGGCCCGATTGCCATCGCCGCCAGCTTCCATCTGTGCATGAACATACCGAACCTGTATCGCGAGGAGTGTGTGCATCACTGGTTCCCCGAGTTCGAGCAGCTGATCGAGCCGATGTTCGATGTGCGCGACGGGTGCATCTACCCAAACGGCAGGCCAGGGCTTGGCATCGACTTCAACGAAGAGCTGATGGAGCGTTACCGCGTCGATGTGGATGCCCCGGAGGCGCGATCACGGCACTGGTTCGCTCCCTTCGACGAAGAGGGCGATTAACACGGATTGGCAGGATAGGCAAAGGATTACCGAGAGGAGTCGGAGTTCGTTATGGGTGCAGGTACTTTGTTCGATTTGAGTGGCAAGACTGCCTTTGTCACGGGCGGTAACGGCGGCATCGGGCTTGGCATGGCGGCGGGATTCGTGCAACATGGTGCATCGGTTGCGCTCGCTGCACGCAACGCCGAGAAGCTGCAAGGTGCAACGTCTGAGATCACAGAACTGGCGGGCGGCGATGCCTCGCTGGTGCTACCGATCGAGTGCGATGTGACCGATCGCGCGTCGGTCCAATCCGCGCTTGACGCCACGATGCGAAAGTTCGGAGGCTGGGACATTGTGGTCAACAACGCCGGCACCAATCGACGCTCGGACGAGCCGCAGAACCTATCCGACGAAGATTGGCGTTACGTGATCGACACCAACCTGACATCAATGCACAATGTGTCTTCCCTGACGTTCAACCACATGCGCGACAAGGGCGCCGGCAAGTACATCAACATAGGCTCGATGATGTCGATCTTCGGCACGGCATACGCCGCGGCCTACGCTGCATCCAAGGGCGGCGTGGTGCAGTACACGAAGAGCTGTGCCGTTGCATGGGCAAGACACAACGTGCAAGTGAACGCGATTCTGCCGGGCTGGATCGTCACCGAGATGACAGAGCAGTTCCGCGAGCTATTCCCGGAGCGTTACAAGCTGGTGCAGTCCCGCACACCAGCAGACCGCTGGGGCATCCCCGCCGACCTAGCAGGCACGGCAGTCTTCCTAGCATCGCGGGCCAGCGACTTCGTAACAGGCACAGCGATAGCAGTAGACGGGGGGTATTCGGTGTGGTAAGCTTAGAGGAACGCGAAGGCGTGAGAAACGGAGAGTAGATTGGCTTACCAGGATCGCAGGGAGCTGTACCGACAGATTGAGAAGGAGCGCGACTCCAAGGTCATCGCGTACGTGACCGGGGATCGTCCGGGGTTGGAGACACAGGTTCATTCAGAGGTGGTTGACATCTTCGTGGACCATCTTGACTCGATTGGTGTCGTGGATCGGATTTCGCTAGTCCTATACACCCGAGGCGGTGACCCTCACGCGGCTCGGAGTATCTCTAATCTGTTACAGACGTTTTGTGATGAGTTTGAGGTCATAGTTCCGTTCAAGTGTCACAGTGCAGGAACCTTGCTATGTCTTGGTGCCCAGAACATCGTCATGACCAAGCAGGCGACCCTAGGCCCCATTGATCCTAGCGTAAACACTCACCTCAATCCGGGTCTACCCGATGGAAATCCAATGGCACGGGTTCCAGTAAACGTGGAAGATGTGAATTCTTTCATTGAGCAGGCTAGAGCATCGCTACCTCATCAACCTATCGGGGGAGTATTCGATCGTTTGTCTCAATCGATCCACCCGCTAGTGTTGGGCAGTGCGTTTCGTGCGAGAGCGCAGATCCGTATGCTTGGAGAGCAATTACTTTCCAAGCACATGGGCGACAAAGAGGCAATTGCTAGGATCCTGGATTTCCTGTGCACAGAATCTGGGAGCCACGACTACACTATCGGTCGTCGGGAAGCTCGGGAGGAGCTGGGTTTGCCCATCGAAACACCTAGTTGGGAGTTTTACGGGACGATCAAGCGGTTCTACGACGATGTTGTGACTGAGTTGGAGTTGAGGAAAGAGCACTCACCTCAGGAGTTGGTAAGCCCCGGCGAGAAAAAGACGTATGCGTTCCCCCGCGCACTGATTGAGAGCGTAGTCTTCGGTTCGCATATCTTCGTGAGTGAGGGAGTCTTAACCGGGACGCAAGTTGAGATACAACCAGGTATAGTATTAGACGCATGTCATGATGACAGAAGACGAGAATCATGGAGGTTCCACGATGCGAGCGGTGATTGATCATACCCAACGAACATCAAGTCATGTGGTCCAATTGCCCAGCAGAGACACGGGCTGGGCACCGCCTCGCTACGAAGGGACTGCTAGACGAGACAACCTAGCTGCGCGTATGAGGGATTCTATCGTCGTGTTCCCAGAATCTGTCCACATCGTGTATCCGAAGTCACTGCCTAAGCCGCTAACGGGAGTTCACCCCGAAA
This sequence comes from Dehalococcoidia bacterium, assembly GCA_965200145.1. Classification (GTDB taxonomy): domain Bacteria; phylum Chloroflexota; class Dehalococcoidia; order Lucifugimonadales; family Lucifugimonadaceae; genus CBDATG01. The sequence goes on along the minus strand of CBDATG010000002.1, from coordinate 1,215,318 downwards.
GCACGGGACCTGAAAGCCCGCATGAATAGCAGAGCCGAGTCCGATGCACCAAACGACAGACCCGTTCCGCCGCCCTCATTCTTCGCGCCGCTCTACGAACCGAGCACCTTCCCTACGGATAACCTCGCGGCGATGATGAAGAATCGGGTGCCCCGGTTCCCTTCGAGGATGAAGATCATCAAATCGCCGATTGCGAGCCCCGAACCCGATCCGAACCCCTACAATGGACGGCACCCGGGCAGTCCTCCGACGACATTCGGTTAGCGACCAAAACCACGGCGCGCCTATTGCGGTGCACTAGGAGCAGGTTCGATCGCAAACCGCTCAAGCGTCCCGAGGTGTTTGACGCAACGACCGGCCGCGAACTCCGCTACGAAGCGCCGTTTCCGCCGCCCACCACCTTCTGCTCACAGACATAGCACCGAGGCGCGGGTTGACTCTAGGTCGCGCTGGAGGTCTGTGAAGCGGGTTAGGTGGGGTGCGATGACGTTGCTTATTTCAATCGTGGAAATGGCTGCACGCCGGGATGTGGCCCTGCTGGTGTGGGTTCAGGTTGGTTATCATTCTGGGTATCAGCGCGAGTGAATCCAGTTACAGAGCGATGTGAGACGTGCAAGAGTCCATAAACAAATCTGAGCCACTCAAGGTCATCTATGAGCCGACAGACGCTCAGACTCGTGACTTGCCGTTGGGTGTCCTAACTCGGTCTCTTAGTTCTCTGGATCATCTGTTCGAAGATGTTAGCGCCGAACTCGGAGGCGCGGACAGCCGTGTCGAATTGAGATTTCGAGCATCTGAGCAGGGATCGGTCGAGGTCCTGCTGATCTGCGCCGAAATCCTCCCCCAATTGCCGCTGATGCCCGCCATAATGTCGGAGTACGCGCGATCGGTGATCAGTAGAGTTACGGGGCCAGAAGGCTTGTTTTCGACTATAGCGGCATGTAACCATCGAGGAATCAACGGACCTTCCGACATTGAACCTGGGATGTTGGTCAAAACACCCTATGGTGAGGCGAGACTATCACAGGACTCAGCCAAGGCCGCCTTTAAACGCTCGACGCGAGAGAACGTTTGGTGTTTCTTGGAACCTCTGCGTGGAGATTGGAAATCGGTGTCGTTTGAGCAACCCTACGATTCTGTCCGTCGAATAAGCGAAGACGACCTTGAGCTCTTCCTACCTGAACGTGATGATGTAGTAGACGACAGAGAATCGCTGGAACACGAGGAACGCAGAGTTACGCTCGTGCCGCAAGGAATCCACTTTGAAGGTAACTACGCTTGGAGAATGCGGTCTAAGGACCGGACGATGCCGTCATCGCTCAAGATCGCCGACCCTGAGTTCAGAATGGCTGTTGATGCAGGACTTGAGTTCGTGAAAGGGTGCGAGTTGGATGCTTCGGTTAGATTGACTCGCCGGGCGAACTCTTCCAAGAACCACAAAGGTGAGGTTGTTAAAGTTTGGGGGCTCACCGCTCCCAATGGACAGCGGTTGTACCAACCGTCTAGAATGTAGCTCTGACGCGCCACCTCCGAGTCGATATCGCCAGCGAGCGATGCGGCAGGTCGGAATCCTAATCCTGAGACCGCATCGGTTGCATGATCGCTCCGAGTCGGATTTGAGTTGTCTCAACAGAGACTGTTTAGAAGAGACTCAGGGGGCCACTAACCCCGTGGCGGGAACGGGTCGTTGCCGTGACTGTCCCGTCCTTGGATCCGGCCATCCATCCCGTGGATCGCCAACTCTGTGTCTTGGTTGCTGCTGATTTCGCGGGCCGTCGCGACCGCTTCGACTTTAGTGTCAAAGTGACGGCTAGCTCGCTGACCGCCGTCTCGCTTGACATCCCATCCCCCGTCAGGATTCGGTACCACGCGGTGAGTGTCTGTTTTCGGCATATTTTTGCCCCTTGAACTAAAGTGATCCAATCTAACTTGAATTATAACGCACTGTCTGTTTCCGCTCACAGGCATAGGACTGATGCCCGTGTAGTCTCTAGGTCGCGTGGCAGGTCTGTGAAGCGGGTTAGATGGGGTGCTGTGGGATGGCCCTGGCCTAGCCAGTAGACCTTGTCTACGCTGTGTTGCATGGCGGCTAGTTGTCGCTCGCGTTCCGCGGTGCTGCGCGTGCTGGTATCGTCCTGCGTCAGGACACACAGCAGCAGGTCACCGGCGGTTGCCAGGCCGAACCGTCCGGACCAATACGCTATCCGCTCGGTAGCATGATCAACGAGGGCGTCGCACACCCAGATTATCGCAACGGGGTAGCCCTGGTCCGTCTCTCGCACGATGAAGATCGGCATCAACAAGCCAGCACCCCTGCTGACCAAGCCTGACAGACAGGCGCGCGACAGTGTCGGCGTATGCGGAATCGTCGGCGCGGACTAGGAGTTCGTCGGGGGTGAGTAGCTCGAAGTCAGAATCGGCGAGTTGAAGGTCCAACAGGTCGGTGACGAAATCGATCAGCAGCACCGAGGGCGATGGCCCGGCTCGGAGCATGCTGTCAATCGTTGCAGCGCGTGATATGTCGGTCGCAGGGCGCGGGTCGGCTAGGCGGTATGATGCGACTGGTGGCGATGTAACGGCTGGCATGGTGTGTCTCCGTGCTGTGCGGTCGGTTAAGAAAAACCGGTTTAGGATAGCACGCGTTGGGGTATGATGCCACGCCGGTTGCGAATCTCAGTAATCTTCCTTTGACCACGTAATATGATCGTCGTAACCGTGGCGTCTGTAGACTTCCATAATGTCTTCTATGAAGGCCATCAATCTACGGTCGTTATTCTCTACAGCCAACCTATACAGATTCTTGAAGAATCTTTTCGCGACTTCGGTGTGCCCGTAATTTTTCTTGAATTGGTTGTGTGACCGACATAAGACCGCCCCATTCTCAATGATGGACTCGCCGCCCTTGTCTAACGACTGGATGTGGTCAATCTCGAGGTCGTCACCCGCGGCTTCCGTAGTCCCGCATATGGTACAGATGCGGCCGTCCCGCTCGTAGATCTGCGCCTTTTGCGAATCAGTGAATGGCGGCGGCAGGGCTCGGCCCTCCGCGCCCGGATAATAGACGTAGACACCCGGGTCTTCTCGGTGCACTATTCTTCTGGCATAAAGATACCGGATGATTCGATTGGGGTCATCGATCCGGTTGCCCGTTAACCCTCGATATGCATCCTGCACCCACTCGGACACATCACTTGCGGAGAGAGGTTGACCGGGTCGTGTCTTGAAGTAACTGAGAATAAAGTCCTTCTTCGTGATCTTAGGTTTGGTGTCATCTTCGGTCACGGTGGTCACTTCTCCCACCGGACATGGCTGTTGACACCATGCCGTTCATAGGCACCCAGCACATCGTCAATGAAGTCGACCATTGTTTGATCGCTCTCCGAGGTTGCTAGACGGCGAAGGTCAATGAACATCTGCTTGCCTGTCTCGGTCTGACCGTACGCTTGCTTCTTGTAGTTGTGCGGACCGCAGAGAATCTGTCCGTTCTCGACGACTGACTTGCCGCCTTTCGACCGCGGTCGAATGTGATCGACTTGTAGCGCGACACCTTCTTGTTGAGTTGCGCCGCACCTAGCGCAACGATATCCGCCGCGCTCCATGATCTCAGCGCGTTGCGCAGCGGTAAAGCCTTCGGGCACGGGGTCGGCAACATGATCAGGGTCATACATGTACTCACCGGTGGCAACTTTGACGAGCTTGCCGTCAGAGTAGAGCGAACGGATCATACGGTCTGGGTCGCGCAGGATCTTGCCCGTTGTAATGCGGTACTCCGGCACCACGAAGTCAACGACCTCGGCGTGCGGTATCACGCGATTGGGGTTCTTCTTGTAGTACTCGAAGATGAACTCTTTCTGGGAAATCCGCGCCATGCCGAATCAGATAGAGATACCGTTGACCGCCAGGTTCACACGGTCGGACGCGAGCCTAAAGTACTCAGGGTCAATATCAATACCGATACCGCGACGCTGGGCATCGTGCGCCGAGACCAAGGTTGTGCCCGAACCCACAAAAGGGTCGAGGACGAGGTCGCCCACATAGCTGAAGAGCTTGATGCACCTAGTTGGCAGTTCCAAAGGGAACGGGGCAGGATGACCGACCCTGGTTTTTTTCTCGCCGTTGAAGGTCCAGACACCATTTGTCCATTCCATGAACTCGTCCTTGGTGATGTCTGAAGTGCCTCTGTGGTGCTTCTTCCAAGACTGCTTATAGAGCAACACGATTAGCTCGACGGGAGCGATGACATAAGGGGCAGATGCTGACAACCAAGATCCCCAAGCCGTACGCCGTGAGATATTCCCTTCATTCCACACGATGGTCGAATGGTAGCCGTAACCGATGTCTTTGGCGATCTTGGTGATGTCGGACCCCATCGACTGATGCCCGCCCTTGTTCTTGTCCAACGGAATGTTGAGACACATGCGGCCGTCGGGCTTCAACCAATTATGACACCGTCGCAACCAACGCTCAGTCCAATAGAGATAGGAGGGGTAATCATCGCCATCCAAGTGGGTGTTGTATGCGATGTCAACGTTGTAAGGGGGCGAGGTAACGATGAGATCGATGCTGTCATCACGAACGGCAGACGTAGTTAGGACATCGTCGTTGACCAGCAACTGGCCACCGATCATCCGAAGCTCTGGTTCAACCAGAGGAATAATCGGAGCGACAGCTTGGGGTTGCGGCGGTTTCGTCAACACCGCAGGTGTGGTAATCAATGTGATGCCCTTCACTACACGCGCCGCGGCATCTGGTCGCCGCGGCGCGTGTAGTACACACTATCACCCTTTGTTAAACGGCGAAAGGTCGAAGTGGCGAAACTCTTGAAACGTCTTCGATCTGTACCGCGCAAGGTACTACGCGGCTCTGTAGGCTAACTTGCTTGGTCTATCGCTTCCCTTACCTTGGATAGCTTGTCCCTCGTTTCCATGATGAAGGGTGTCCAACCCATGATCGCTGCGTCGGAACGGTCACCACGCTTCGTGGCGTATGCGATGTCACTTTCAAGTTGGTTCGCTATTTCAACGAGATCATCCCCTTCGGCCGCGATGCGGTCACCTCTGAAGTTGACATCCGCAATGGCGTAAACGGGGACCGACGGTTCGCGGGTTGCAAGGCCATTCTCAACTGGCGGAGTTGTGTCAATCGAGTTTTCGAAATCTTCGAAGTCATCGTCTTCCCAATCCGGGTCATCGATGCATCCCGAACATTCACAGTTTTCTTCCGCCTCTGCAACCTTGCCGTTCGCTAGGTAATTCAGTTCCGCCCAGACTTGACGATGGAAGGTCTCTTCATCGGATGTCCAAGGAGGTTCAATCTCGCCTCGTTCGTGTTGCTGCAGTCTCTCACCGTAGTACTCCAGCTGATCCTTAGCCCGTCGTTGGCTCAACTCCGGCCACTCGAATATCGGTTCCATTTTCATGTTGTGTTCCCTCCTGGGACTACGTTGTTTGATTAGCGTCGCTGGCTTGTTGTCGTTGCAGGTACTCTCTGCCGTCATCCGTGATCGTCCACACACCTCTACTCCGGTTTTCGATTAGTCCGCGTTTTACCAGCTCGTAACGGTGGTAGTGTGCGCGGGATAGCCACCTGACACCTCCGTGTTGCGGGCGTTCCAGGTCAACGGGTCCGAGTTGGTCGCCGATCTTGGCGAACACCCGGTCCATGATCTCCTTCGGACTGGCGGACCCGCCGAGTTCTACGAGTGCATCAAGTATCGGGAGAGTGAACCGCTCCTTTGGGAATAACTCATTCGACGGGGCTCGACGATGAACAGTGCCGCGCACCGTCAATTCGGGGGCAACGTTGAAAGGTCCTTTCCCATGATGGGCGAACCCCTTGCGTTGGACATCGGTTGACCCCAACAACACTCGCCTCAACACGCTATTGGCATCGTCGACAAGCGGTTCCGCTAAGCGTTGCAGCTCCGCGAAGACTTCGTCGTCAACTTCGATTTCGATCATCGCCGTGTTATCTTCAGAAATTGCCATCAGACAAAATGAATCGCGGACAGGTGCCATCATGAATCATAATGATAACTTGCAGAATGGACTATGTCAATGGAAAGAATCCTATAAGTTCGCGTGTATACCATCGGATGAAAGATGAACCGCGATCCATGATTCAGAGGACGGAGATGAATGTGGACCCGCCGGCTGCTACCGTTCGCGTGCGAGCATCGGATCGAAAAGAGATAGACAAACGCATCTCGCCATGCCGACGCGTCCGGCGCGGATGTAATGCTAGATCAGGATTGGCATCGCGGGATACGCCGCCCGCCCATTACGAAGCCAACCTACCGTATCTTATTCCCCGGCGGCTTGCGTCCCTTGAGGCGTGTGTATCTGTCAATCAGATCGGTTTCGCGTGCCTTCGCACCTGCGCGCGTGCGCGGTCCCGACATCGGGACCATCCTCTCACCGAGACCGGAACTGCGGTTCTCGCGTTGGCGGTCTATTGGTCGCTTGGTGATCCCGTACTTCACTGTTCGGTTGCGGTAGTCGACCATCTTGTAGGCTCGATAATCCCTTTTGCGTGGCACATTGCCCTCCTTGTTTACCTACCAGCTCCTGTTGCCCCACGGCCTCCTGCCATATCGGCGGGCGTAGGACCTTATCTTGTTGCTCTCGGCGCGCTTGGCAGCTCGCCTTGAGTAACTCCAGCCTAGGATTTCCATCTTGTTGCCGTATCCCGCGCGGGCGTTCTCGCCGTACCTGCGCGCCGGGTCATTGGTAATCCCGTACTTGCTGACTCGGCCGTACTTCTTCTGCTTGTACAGGTACTGTCTTCGTCGTGCCATAGTTGGACTCCTTTGGTTTATCGCCTAGTCTACTGCGACCACTCGAACTTCGTTCGCAGGTCGTTCATCTCGCTGTAGCGGATTCTACGTTCGTGTTGCAATCTGCCGACTACGATCCCCGGATGTACTTGCGCCTCTTGCGCCAACTCCCTGACTCTCTGGGATGTGCTGTACATGATCAGTTCGCCGCAGATGTGCTTCCACTGCGTTGGCGGTATCAGGATGTCGGTTGCGAACTGGCTTGCCGCGTCTTCGTAGCGAGTGTCGGTAGATTGGCGTTTGCCGTAGTGCATGACATCGTGACGCTTGGGTTGTAGCACATGTCCGGCTTCGTGGAAGAAAGTGAACCAGAAGATGTCTGCCCACTTCCACTTCAGGTTCAGTTGGATCATGGGGTTGCCACGGTGCAGCCAGCGAGTCACTCCGTTCGCACCGACCTTCGGCAGCTCTTGGACAAACACCAACGCCACGCCGGCAGAGGCGCAGAGCTGCGTCATCTGGTCGTCGAAATCGTCGGGAGTGCCAACGGTCAGCGCTCTGATCTCGTCGAGTATTGCGCGAAACCTCGTCGGATCGAATGCAGGCAGTTCTGCTTGTAGTGCCAGGAGTTCGCCGCGCCGGAGCCACACTGCAAGCGTGCGGTCGGAGTAGCGTTCGCCGCCGGTGATGCGGAAGGATGCGGGAAGGGTCGCGGCGTGTACCTCGAGGGATGCCACGCCGAGGAACTTGCACAGTTCCTTTACCTGCATCGCTTTGTCGTTGACACGCGGTATCCACCCGCGCTTCATGAGTTCGTTTGCGCGGAACTCTTTGAGGAGTGGGAATTGTTGTTGCCATTTCGCGCGTTCGGCGCACTTAGCCAGCGTAATGTCGTGCCGGGATTGAAGACTGATCCAAAATGTCGCTGGGACATCGAAGACGCGCTCGAGCCCAGTGGCGGTTTCTGGAGTGATGTTCTTTTTTCCGCGGACTATTTCGTTGATGACCTGGGTAGGTCTTCCCATTAGCGAAGCGAGTCTGGACTGGGTAAGGCCGTGCTCCTCAATCACGCTTGCCAAGGTCTCGCCCGGATGGATCGGAAGGTCGGACAGTATCTCGGGATCAGTTGCCATGGTAGTCCTCCACACTTAAGACTCTGAATTGGTATGGCTTATCGGTTGCCTCAAGGATCAACCGAACTCGTTCGGTGAGGTCTATGGCGAACCTTTTGTTTTGTCTGGGTTGTAGCATATGAAAGCGCCGCGGTCGCAACATCTTCATTTGTTCAAACGAATCGATGTCTGACAGTTCGTTGATTGCACGAATGTATGCACGCGCAATGTGTTCGCCAAAGGTGCGCCGCCCAAACTGAAACTCGCAGTAACATCGTCTGAGTTTTTTCGTACGGAAAGTAACCTCCATGATTCACCCATTCATTGAATCACATATTAACATACTCGGTTGTGATGGCGAGCTACACCCAAGCGACAATGCCTTTACGATCGCCGATTCCCTAAGCCGCCTGAGCGATCACTTGTGCTCCCTCGGCCTCGCGTTCCCTGATCTTTCGCGCTTCAAACGCTCGTTGCAGCTTGTCCAGCTTGCGTTGTGCGACGCCGGGGTGCAGGTACCACGACAGCATCTCCAGGTACACGCCGTTGCCTGCCAGCTCCTCCTCGTCCCAGGCTTCTGCGAGGTCGGTCGACATGCCGTACTTCACGGTGCGCCCTTCGCTGTCCAGCATCTTGTAGACGGTGGTGTTGATGCCTGCCGCTTCTCTGGCGTTGTTGCGCCGGACGGAGTCTTCGTAGTCCTGCTGAAGTCCGAGCCAGAATTCGGCGTTGAAACCTAGTAACTCGCCTATCTTCGGAGCGAGCTCCGGCGTCACTGGCGATGCACCAGATAGCAGGCATTCGACGTGATCGTACGGTATTCCCAATCGCGCTGCGAGCTCGGACTCGGTTACGTACCGGTCCTCCATCTGTAGACGCATGGAGCCCCCTGGGGGGCTCTCCCATGTGTCTCTCCAAGGTTTGTCTTCATATGGCATGGCTCACCGCCTACGGTGGTAGTCGCCCATGACCGTTTCTAACGCATCTAAGCCGCCTGAGCGACCACATGCGCGCCCATGGCCTCGCGTTCCCTCATCTTGCGCGCCTCAAACGCTCGTTGCAGCTTGTCCAGCTTGCGTTGTGCGACGCTCGGGTGCAAGAACCAGGACAGCGGATCCAAATACACGCCGTTGCCTGCCAGCTCCTCTTCGTCCCAGGCTTTGGCCTGGTCGGTAGTCATGCCGTACTTCACTGTGCGTCCTTCGCTGTCCAGCATCTTGTAGACGGTTGTGTTGATGCCTGCTGCTTCTCTGGCCTTGTTGCGCCGGACGGCGTCTTCGTAGTCCTGTTGAAGACCGAGCCAGAATTCGGCGTTGAAACCTAGTAATTCGCCAATCTTCGGAGCGAGCTCCGGCATCACTGGCGATGCACCGGATAGCAGGCATTCGACGTGGTCGTACGGTATTCCCAGCCGCGCTGCGAGCTCGGATTCGGTTACGTACCGATCCTCCATCTGTAGACGCATGGAGACCCCAGGGGGACTCTCCCAATCAGTTTTCCATGGTTTGTGTTCGTATGGCATCGTTCACCGCCTACGGTGGTAGTCGACTATCTCAACAATGATGGTAACGGAATAGGTACTGTCAGGCTGAACGACCAGTCGCAGGTTGCCACTCAGTCTCATCGCCCATTGATTGCGTCTGTCACCAGTTAACCTGTGCATCCCCTGGGGACTCGACGCCAATAACTCGCGAAAATCAGATGCACGTTGGATGTCGCGAATAAGTTTCTCATACTTCAAAGCGGTCTGGTGTCCTAGCTCGCGCCTGGCACGCTTTGTATTCTTGAATAGCACCTCGTCGTGTTTTCTCAGCCAACGTATCTTCATTCTAGCATCCTGCGCGCCTTGACGATTAGGTGCCGCTCGCTTCTAGGGCAGCTACCACACTCGTCGGCTACCCCAATTATCGCACATTTGTGGCATAACACAAAACACATGTGTCACACATTGGAATTGCTTGCACGTCTTCGCTTCGTGCATCTCGGTCCGCCGCTGTCTTCGGTGCCGTTTCGCTCGCCGGATTAGTCTGCCGTCACGGCACGCCGCACACTCCCCACCGTTGAACACGCGCATGTTGATACGGCGGGTCCCTACCGCCGCAAGCGCACTCGCAGCCAAGCCATGGATCCGACGGCGAGCCTGCCCCCGGACCTCGCCGGCACTGTTACCCGTGCCGAAACTCAGCTACGACGCGTTGGGGGACGTTGATACACCCATCGTTATGTTCGACTACCTAAGCCGCCTGAGCGATCACTTGCGCTCCCACTGCCTCGCGTTCCCTCATCTTTCGCGCCTCGAATGCTCGTTGCAACTTGTCCAGTTTGCGTTGTGCGACGGTGGGATGCAGGTACCACGACAGCGGCTTCAGGTACACGCCGTTGCCTGCCAGCTCCTCTTCATCCCAGGCTTTGGCCTGGTCGGTAGTCATGCCGTACTTCACAGTGCGTCCGTCAGCATCCAGCATCTTGTAGACGGTGGTGTTTATGCCGGCCGCCTCTCTGGCGTTGTTGCGTCGGATGGAGTCTTCGTAGTCCTGCTGACAGCCCAGCCAGAATTCGGCGTTGAAGCCTAGTAACTCGCCTATCTTGGGTGCGAGTTCCGGTGTCACGGGCGATGCGCCAGATAGCAGGCACTCGATGTGATCGTACGGTATTCCCAATCGCGCTGCGAGCTCTGATTCGGTTACGTACCGATCCTCCATCCGTAAGCGCATCGAACATCCTGGGGGACTCTCCCATGTGTTTCTCCAAGGTTTGTGTTCGTATGGCATGGCTTACCGCCTTCAGTGGTAGTCGCCCATGACCGATTCCAACGCATCTAAGCCGCCTGAGCGATCACTTGCGCTCCCACGGCCTCGCGTTCCCTCATCTTGCGTGCCTCGAATGCTCGTTGCAGCTTGTCCAGCTTGCGCTGCGCCATGCTGGGGTGCAGGAACCACGACAGCGGCTCCAGCTCCACGCCATTTCCCGCCTGCTCCTCTTCGTCCCAGGCGTCCGCGAGGTCGGTCGACATCCCGTACTTCACGGTGCGCCCGTCGGCATCCAGCATCTTGTAGACGGTGGTGTTTATGCCAGCAGCTTCTCTGGCGTTGTTGCGCTCGATTGTTCTATCGTAGCTGCGTTGCAATCTCAGCCAGAACCCCCCATCGAAACCTAGTACCTTTCCTAGCTTCGGCGCGAGACTTGGCGTTACCGGCGTGTTGCCCCGAAGGAAGCTGTCCAATTCATCGTGTGCAACGCCCAACCGCTTATGGAGTTGATTTAGAGGGATTCCAAGCTCTTTACTGTAGTCGATGGCATATTCACTCGGGTGAATCACCCAAGTGCTCTGCCACTCTTTGTGTTCGTAAGACATAATTCACCGCCTACGTATGGTAGTCGACTATCTCGACAATGATGGTAACTGAATGGGTTCTGTCGGGCTGAATGATGAGTCTAAGGTTGCCACTGAGTCGGAACGCCCACTGCTCTCTCCTTGAGTGGCGCAACCGATGCAGTCCCATCGGACTTCTGATCAAGAGCGTCCGAAAATCTGGTGCCTCCACAACCGACTGGACGCACTTTCGGAAATTATCGGCAGCCGCATGTCCAAGTTTGCGCGCCGCTAAGCGCTGATTAGTGTGGAACCGCTTATCCTGTCTCCGTTGCCAGCGTATCTTCATTCTATCGATCCAGGTGTGCTTGACGACATAAGCAGCAGATCCCAACCTTGGAGTTGCGAGACTTATCGCCTACTCAAACCATCGCACATTTGTGACATAACTCAAAATCGACGTGTCACACATCGCATTGCCGCGAAGCGCGCGTTAGAATTGCTTGCATGTCTTCGGACCGCATACTCCTGTCCCTTGTCGCCGCTGTCCTTGGCGCCGTCGTCGCGCTGGCCGTCGTGGCCTGCGGACCCAGCGCGCCCGACATTCCCACAGTCCCGCCAGCACCCACTGCCACGACGGCCCCTGCTACCACGAGCGCGCCCGCCGCCACGCGTGCGGCCGACGACGCAACTGCCCAGACCTCGCCTGCCGTGCCCTCCGTGCCGCATCGCACCTACAACGCGCTTGGGGATGCCAACGCCCCCATCGTGATGTATGACTACTCGGACTTCACCTGAGGGCATTGTCGTAACTGGCACCGCGGGACGGCTGCCGAGCTTCGCAGGGACTATGTGGCAGACGGCCGCCTGCGCATGGTGTACAACCACTTCCCGTTCATCAATGAGCGCTCAGAGGTCGCCGCAGAGGCGTCCGAGTGCGCCGGCGTTGTTGGGCAAGTGGACGGCTTCTGGAGCATGGTCGACGGCATCTACGAACAGGGCAGCGGCATAGAACGCCCGGCGGCGGAGTCTCTGGCGGGTGACCTCGGCCTGGATGTGGATGCCTGGAACAGCTGCATGGACGCCGGCGGTGCGCGTTTGGCTTGGCAGGCCGACATGGCGCGTGGCACCAGCCTGGGCGTCAACTCCACGCCGACCATATTCGTCGCCTACATCGATACGGATGGTGAGCAGCGCGAGTTGGAGTTCCAAGGCGGGCAGGAATACGATAAGTTCAGCGACCTGCTTGACTCGATATTGGAACGCATCCGGTAGCGATCATTACTTAGCATGTGCTTAACATCTTGGAGGGAACAGCATGAAGATAACCCGCATCCGTCCGTGGCTGATTTCCGCGCCGCGTCCATTCCTTGCCACGGCTGAGGATGCCGGCGGCAAGCGCGCTAACCGCGAGTACATCTTTGTGCAGGTCGACACGGACGCGGGCATTACCGGTTGGGGAGAGGTCACGTGCACGCGCGAGGGTGCCAACCGCGCTGTGGCATCCATGATTCGCCACGTGTCGGATCTGCTGACCGGCGACGACCCGTCTGAGATCGAGCGCATCTGGCACAAGGTCTTCCGACACTTCACCTATATGGGATCGCGTGGCGCCACTACAAACGTGATTTCTGGCATTGACATCGCGCTTTGGGATATCCGCGGCAAAGTGCTCGGTGTGCCGACTTATGACCTGCTTGGCGGTAAGGTGCGCGATGCTGTGGATGTGTATTGCCATCCCGAAGACGGTGCCACGCCTGCCGAGCTTGCGCAGCACTGTGCCGCCATCAAGGCGACAGGGCAGACGTCGCTGAAGACCGACCCTTGGCATCCGCACCATCCAGAGGAGGCGAACGGTTACTTGAGCGGACGGTTGACCGATGAGGCGGAGGCGTTAGGCGTGGAACGCATCGCCGCGGCGCGCGATGCCGTTGGTCCGCAATTCGAGATTCTGATCGACAACCATGCGCGCTTCGATGTCCCTACTGCCATCCGTTTGGCGAAGGCGCTGGAGCCTTACAACATCTTCTGGTTCGAGGAGCCCGTATCTGTTGAGTCGAACACTGCGCTGAAGCAGGTGCGCGATGCCGTCGACGTTCCCATCTGCGTCGGGGAGCGGTTGCATACCCGTTGGGAGTTCGCGCAGATTCTTGAGCAGGGTCTGGCAGACTTCATCATGCCCGACATCACTTGGACCGGCGGCATCAGCGAGTTGAAGAAGATATGCACACAAGCCGAGGTCTACTACATCCCGGTGTCGCCGCATGATGCCAGTGGTCCGATAAACGTGATATCCGGCGCGCATGTGATGGTGACGGTCCCGAACTGTTACCGAGTGGAGACGTCACGCGCAGACCTTAGCGCATATAACGAGTTCATCGACGTTCCGCTAGACATCCGCGGCGACAAGATCTACCTAGATGCGAGCCGTCCCGGCTTGGGAATGAACTTAAACGAAGAGTATCTAGCCGCCCACGAAGTTGATTAACAGGGATCTATCCCTGTTAATTCGCGGCTGCGACTGGCGCGGGGTGCGGCTCCCACTGGATGGCGGGTATGCCGTCGGCCAGGATGGCGTCCAGGTCCAGGTTCCGCGAGGCGTTCGCGACGTGCAGGCCTGCCACTGCGCCATCTGCATTGAGCTCGGCGTACACGCCGTTGACGACTGGCTCCGTCGACACGGGCTCGCCGAGCGCGAACTCGATGTGGACGGTGTCCTGCGCGGGTCTGTGGATGAAGTAGCGGTCGCGTCCTGTACCGCGCGGCGGGACCGGCTCGTCGTCCGCCAGCGTTACCCACTTGAAAGACGGCGGCGTGGCGATGATGTCAGCGATGGCAAGGTGCCGACGCGCGCCGATGCATTCAACGCCGAAGACCAGCTCGTCCCAATCCAGCTCGACGAAGAAGTCGTACGAAACAGTGGCGGTGTGCTGGTAGTCTCGTTCGCCGAGCTTGACTCCGAAGCTGTCCGTGTCTTCGAAATACTTGAACTTCATGGCAGTTCAACCCCCATATTGCGCATTTTCTTGAGGAAGTCCCTGTCCGGGTGGGCTGTCACTACGTAATCCCTACTTTCTGATGTTATCACGCATAGGTAACGCATCTTGCCGTCACCAAAGATATCCATGGCGCGCCAATGAGCAATAGAACTAACAAGGATACGCAGGATATTCAGGATAGGGTGGGGATCGTCCCCTGATTATCCTGCGTATCCTTGTTATTGTTAACATCCATGTTGACATTGGCGGCGTGATGGTTATAATGAATCGTGATCGCCGTTCGCGTACGGCGGATCGGACTAACAGAAACAGGAACTAGACATGGAAAGCATCGCGCATGATCAAGGAATTGCACCGCCGAATAGTCTCACCCGATCCCGTACATTTGTTATAATATCCGGTTTGGCGCTGCTGGCGCTGGTCGGATTCCTAGCGGGGAACATCTACAGCGCACCTAGCGCATCGGCGCAGACGACGCCGACGTCATACGATCTGTGCGACCGCACCACGGCGGTGCGCCACGAGATCCTGTTTGCGCTCCAGTATCCCAACCGCGACCACGGCCGCAGCGGCACCGTCGCCCAGAAGCGCGGCGCGCTCAGCACCAGCTACCCGCAGGCGACTTGGGGGACGATTGACCCGTCGGACTATGACGGCGTCTACACCACCGACCCTTGCACGGCAGATGGCGCGATGCTGATGATTAACGCGACGGCGCTGGCATCCGATGCAAATTGGCATAATGGTTGGCGCCAATCGATGCGGTTGGTGGACAAGAGCCTGACGCAGCTCGTCGCCTCGGATTTCGCCGGGCTGACAAATTTGAGGGTCCTGTGGATCCATGGGAACAGCATCACCGAGATACCTGATGCCATATTCCAGAGCACGGGCACCATCACAGTCGCATCCGATCGCGGCAACACAGGTTTGGCTCCGAGCTGCAAATGGTTCGGCACTTTCGCCCGGCATGTGACTGAGATTGCGGTTAGCGGTAGCGGCATTACGCACTCTGACATCGCGCATGACGCGTTTGACAGCTGCTTCGACACGACACAAACCGCCTCGTTTGGACACTCTACGCAGCTCGGACGAATCAAGCTACGCGACCAGACACGGTTGGGCCATGTCAACCTGCGTTGGTTCGCGCGCCTTGCCAACTTGGACGGCCTGGAGCTGAACAACAGCATTGTTGACACTTACTTCTACGCCGAAGGCCCGACGGACGAGCGGTCGACGATTCGCTACGTTGATGGTTCAAAGCAACGCGGTGGTGGAACCGACGTGACGTCTAACGACGCGACCACCAGAAACGCGATGGGTGCTGCCATCAAGGCCGAGATAGATCGCTACTGGGCTTCCACCGGCAGGGCGGGTACTATTCCAACGTCGGGCGGCAACAGCGCACAGATTGGGCTCAATGGGCGCATTGGCACATACACCGTCGGATTCAACCTGTGCGACCCCTACGATCGCCATCCTGAGGGATCGAAGCACATCATCGCGAAGTTCAGAGACCCTGACAACAACGCGGGCACACCGGTGCCGGCCGCATTCACCAACCTCGGATGTGGCGCGACGGAAGTGAGCCACGTGACGAAGACGCAGGCCTACGCTGCATACCACTGGGACACTTGGCGCAGGCCCTTCTGGCCCAACACTGGGCGGTGGGACGAGTTCCGCCCGTCAGAGATCAAGGGACTGAACGTGACGGGTCTCAAGCTCACGGGTTCCAGCATCGACTCCTTGCCGGCCGGGATACTTCAAGGCTCTAGAGTCGAGCATTTCGATGCCAAGTGGCAGAGACGATTCGTGGTCGAACCGAAGGCATGGTATGGAACAACGCCAGAGGTGCTGAGGGTGCTGGCGGTGCCGAACACGCGCGTCAATCACACCAACTTCGCCACGCATGACTACTTCGATGCCTTCACGAACCTCGCGTCTCTGGACTTCCGAAACACCGAACTGGGATACATCAACACCCGATGGTTCGACCGTCTTGCCAACCTGAACTACCTCAATCTCGGCGGCGCCTGGATCGCCAAGTACTTCCACGATGTAGACGGTAACGACCCGGCAACGATGGGCGCGGTAGATTACTGGGACAAGTCGTCATTGTCGACTGCCATCGTCGCCGCGCGCACTGCCCAAAGCATCTCGCAGTCGCTCAATGTCGCCGGCACGCCTAAGGTCGGGATAGACTTCTGCGACCGGCCGAGGGTCATCTGGGCAGAGATTATGCGCAACTTCAAGTTACTCGACGGCGACTCCGAGGCCTTCACTGGCGGATGGGTGACGAACGCCGGCGATGTTCGCCATGCGCGCTACAACGCAGTGACGCAGGCCGAGTGCAGGCCTGTGCGCGGGCTGGCAGTAGAGAAGGCCGACTCGACGACGGTGAACCCGGAGAACGTGGCATTTGACGCCGCCATCCACGGCAAAATCATTGACACCTCTGGAGTGACGCTGCGGTTGCGCCTCTACGATTCGACCGGACTCGGTCCGACGCTGAACCCGGACCACTTCGCCGATTTCGAGAATGTCAAGGAGATCTTGCTCGACAGGTCTGGCATATCGTCGATTCCCGCCGACACGTTCGCTGAGGCGCGCGATGTCGAGGTGCTGTCGCTCGCGGGCAACTCGCTTGATAACGCCGACCTGACCGGCACGAACTTCCTGCAATACTTCACCAAGCTGCGCGCCCTCACACTCAACGAGAACCTGTTGACAGCGTTCAACTCAAACTGGTTGCCAGTCGCGGCGAGGGGCAGCGGTGCCAATCCGTTGCGCACACTCAGACTTTCCAGCAATCCGATCAAGACAGTGGATGTCACAGGTCTTGACCTGTGGGATCTGCGAATAGAGAACACGCACATCACTGAGATCGACGCCTCGATCTTCGCTCTTGACAACCTTCAGATCTTCTGGTGGTTCACGCCAACGTTGACGCTTGACGGGTTGCACTCCGATGGCACGGCAGCATTCCTGCGAGAGTTCCCTGCCACGTTGCAGAACAGCGAGCCGAACACATACATCGGCAATGAGCTACGCCTCGCCGATGACGACCTCAACGCCGCGGCGTTCCAGTTCCAGCAGGACCATTATGCGCGCCTGCGCGCCATCAACGCCGCCGATTCCGGTAACGATGTCGTGACGAAATTGGCGTTGAAGGACCCGTGTGTCGGCTCAACATGCTTGACCGAGGCGCAGAAGAACAGCTTCATCGATTCACTCGCATCGTTTGACGGTCTGGAGTGGATCAACACTGAGGACGCCAACTTGAGCTCAGCACAGATGGCGCGACTGCTGCGTAGCGTTGACGGTCAACCAATGCGGCGATTGGAGTTCGTCTCGAATCCGAACGCGTTTGGCTCGGGGTTCGACAACTCGGTGTTCGACATATTCGCCGACACAGATTGGCGCACTCTGTGGCTACTCAGGATCGACGATTCCGGCCTGAACTTCACGCAGTCCGAGCTGATACTCTCCAAACTCGCCGCCGCTTACCGCCCGTCCAGGAGACTCGATAGCGATGGCAACCTGCGGTGGAATGACCACTACCTCGTCAACCTCAACTTCTCGAACAATGCGAACCTGTTCGACGGTGCTACCACGGAGCGTCTTGAGAACTGGTTGAACGGTGTCACGCCGGTCCGGCCTGGCTGGGGTCCGTTTGACCTTATGCTGGCGAACACCAACCTGGACTTCGACAAGCTCAAGGCCATCCTTGACGGCATCGAGCAGTTCGACGCCGCGCCGGACAACGCGCACGGCATCCGCTCGCTGAATGTCTCCGGCAACCCGAACCTGTGGAACCGACTGAACACGAGCACCGGCCAGTGGGAGAACGTCGGCCTGACCGACATGGGCAGGCTCGTTGACCGCCTGCGCGGACTGATCGGACTCAACATCGACGACACTGGACTGGCAGAGCCGGAGTTGCGCTGGATCATGAGCTCTCTATCGGCCAATAACAGCCAGCTCAACCTGAACATCAAGAGCTCCATGGCACGCATGAGGAGCTTCTCTATCGCCGGAGTCAATCTCGGGTCCGCTTCGCCGCTAACCTTGGAAAACACCTTCACCTACTTCGGCGGACGGTATGCCACCGCCGCGCCGGCCTTGCGGTCGCTGAGCCTCGCTCGCACGCGGATCGATTGTCAAGACTTGGCTGGCATTGCAGACGGTTTGGAAACCGCGGGAGTGCTGGGCAGCATCACCAACTTGAACCTGGATGGCAACCCGGACCTCTTCAACAACTGCGAGTCGCCGACCCCGCCGCCAGGCCTAGGTTTCGTTGACAGAATCAACTGGCAGACGGCGAACGCATACTCCAAGTGCGACCCGACTTCGGCGACCGATCCGGTCGTGACGCTCTTCTCGCGCTTCACCAACCTGCGCACGATCAGCTTCGACGACACCTCCGCTGACTTCAACGAGGTGCAGTGTGTCGTCGAGGGCCTTGACAACGCAGACGGTACTGCCGATGATGCTGCCACGCAGGTCCGCTCTTTCAGCGTCATGGATAACCCGAACGCGTTCACCGTGCCGGCTACCGCTACCACCGATGCGGCTGCCGCGCCACCTGCGATGGTCACCGCCCTGTTCCAAGCATTGCCGAATGCGCGCAAGGTGCTCACCAACACCGGATTGACACCTGCTCAGGCCACTGCCGCGCTGGGGGCGGAGCAGGAAGGACAGGACGAAGACGAGCAGCGTGAGACTGCCAGACGCTTCGCGGCGCAAAACCCAGCCTTCACATTCAAGACGCCGTTGCCAGAATTCGATGTCGAATCAGGTCGTGGCAGTGTGCGCGTGGCGTTTACACACGACCCGATGTACAACAACGCACCATTCACCGTGTTGCGTTACGAGTACCGGTACAGGGTGCGCCCTGATAATGCAAACGATGCCTGGGGCAGCGAGGTGTGGCGCACTGCATCGATCGACCTGGACGAAAGAGGTCCCACATCGTTTGTCATCTTCGGGCTGGAGCCGGAGACCGTCTACCAGGTGCAGCTGCGCGCGTCATCGTTGGCGCAACCCAACATCAAAATGGCATCGGGCGGCACGAATGTCAACCTGCCGACGGTGAACAGGATCGAGCCGACCATCACGGAGGTCTCGATGCGCGCTGGCGACACAGTGCGCCTAGAGGTTGACGTGTATGGCACGGCGGATCGGGTCGACAACACGATACCTGCCCAGGAAGGCAGCAAGCTGGTCTTCGACTGGAGCGAGATGCCGGGCGGTGGCGCCTTCGCGGCTCCTGGCGACCAGCGTCGAGTCGTCTACACTGCGCCGAGCCTGCCGGGCACCTACACCATCACCGCACAGGCGCAACCCGACGGCATCTGCCGCGACCACCACAAGACGAACTTCGACATATCGGATGCCGACCGCGCGCCGTGCATCGCCACATTCACGATACGCGTCTCGCGCGCTCCGACGCCGCCAGAGGCTCCCGCAGAGCCGATCAACCCAGCTGGACCCATCCCATCCGACTTGACCGATGCGTCAGGCGCCGAATACAGAGTCTTCACTCCTGTAGACGGTGGTACCTTCACCGGTGTGGGCATCACGGTGTCCGCCGCCAAGGGCGCAGTGCCAGACGAGCAACTGCTGGCTGTAAGCGCGGCGGTGTCCGCTGTGCTACCTCCAGCACCGGTGCCAGGAGCCAGCATGACGATCGCCGGCGACCTGTACGACATCAACGGCATCCAACAGGACGGCGATGCTCCGGTCCAAGGTTTC
Source organism: Dehalococcoidia bacterium (assembly GCA_965200145.1). Taxonomy (GTDB): domain Bacteria; phylum Chloroflexota; class Dehalococcoidia; order Lucifugimonadales; family Lucifugimonadaceae; genus CBDATG01. The sequence continues at coordinate 1,195,368 of CBDATG010000002.1, read as the reverse complement.
ACACTAGACGACCCGTTGACGGCATGTCTGCCAATGCCGACAGAACTGCGCGCCAACATATCCGACGTGGTAGCAGTAGAGCGCAAGTCAGACGGCAGCTATGGCATCCTGTCGACGAAGCTGCGCCAAACTGCTGGCGGCCTCAGCGTCTGCGGCAGCGTCTCGACGCTACCTGCAACAGTGGGCGTGGCAAAGCTAGGCGTAGTAGTAGCGCCGCCGGCGACTCCGATACCGGATGTCGAGACCCCGGACACAGGCGCAACCGCTCCCAGCACGAACATGGCAGGCATCGCACTAGGCGCAGGCATTGCCTTGATCGCGGTTGCCATAGCCACCGCGGCGGTGCTGTCAGCACTACGCCGCCGCAGGTCTTCGTCAACACGCGACACCTCTTCTTAGCGTTCTCGGGGCCAGTCTTGCGCGAGCTGGCCCCCGAGAGCGGAATTGACAGGGATATGCAGGATATGCCAGGATATCCTGCTATAATCTTGCCTATCCTTGTATGTTTGCCTATTTGACACGGTTGGTTCTACTTGGCGCGGGCATGCTGTTGCTCGCACTGGCGGCGTTTGGCCTAGGCGGTGGCGCGCGAGTTTCTGTCGCGCAGACGGTAACGATTGACTACGACATCGACGACGATGGTCTGATCGAGGTTCGCAACAACAACCAGTTCCGCGCCATAAACGACGACCGCGACGGCGACGGCATCGTGACAAGCTCGTCCGCCTACTGGAACACCACTGGTTATCCGAACGCCATGACTGGCGCTGGGTGCCCAGAGCGAGACCACGACGGCAATCCCTCCACCGCCGACGAAGCCAGGTGCATCGGCTACGAACTCACGCAGGACCTGATTGGCCCTGGATACTACATCACCGGGACGTACACCGCCAAGATCATCGGCAACGGGTTCCGCATCGTGAATTCCACAGTTGATGCGGATAACGTCGGAGTAGTGGCGAGCACACTGAGCTACACGGGAACCATTGAGGGCATCGGTGTGATCAACCCCAGTATGACAAATCACCAAAGTTTCGCGGCGAAAGCCGGAGTGGTCCACAGGTTGGAAGGCGACGCGATCGGAGTCTACGTCGAGGGCGGCTCGATTTTTGGAGACAGTGTCGGCGGGATCGCCCGATACGTCACGACGAACACAAACGACGGTGAAGGGCTGATAGCGCATTCATACGTGCTAGGCACGAGAATCGGCTCTCAAAACTTTGAAGAGCACGGAGGACTCGCCGCAACTTGGGAGCACGGACGCGGCAGTTACCGCAGCACTTGCGTCAACAGCTGGGTCTCGGCGTGGATCGACAGCAACGCCTCACACCATGGATTGATCGGTGGTGTCAACCAAAACACCCAAGCGCGAATCGTGAACTGCTACGGCGACGGCACGACCGACACCGACGAGAACGCTTTCGGACAGAACAACATCACCGGACCGGAGAAGACCAAGGCAAACATGACCAACCCGACGGGTTACACCGGCATATACGAGGATTGGGACAACTACGCTGCCGACGGCACACAACTCGGTGCCACAGACGAGCCCACCGACTTCTGGTACTTCGGCGACTCCACAACCTTTCCCGCGCTGAAGGCATTCGGACACGACAGAACACACGCGCCAGCACGCTCTACCACGGGATCCGACACAGTGAACCTGTGCACTCGCACACTGCCAGTTGCCAACGCCATCATAAAACTGCTCAACGACACGCATGTCCTCGGCGGTGTCACTCCCATGCCGTCTCCGACGACGCTGCAACCCTGCACCTCGGCAAGCGACACGCGAAGCGTCACCATAACCCAGCTGGCACAACTCGCCGTTACAGGACCTGGAACACATCTGAACCTGCGACCTGACAGGACCTTCCCACCGTCTGAGAAGCTCACAAAGCTCGAAATCAACGACTTCGCATATCTCACAAACGTCGCCCACATCGAACTCGCAGGAAACGACCTCGAGACTTTGCCGCCGCGCCTGTTCCACGGCGTCGGCCTGCGCTACCTGGACCTCAGCGGCAACAAACTCACCTCGCTACCCGCCGACCTCTTCGCCGGGCTCGCAACCGTCAACACCACCGTCGGCAACGCAATACTGCTATCCGACAACACTCTCACGGACACAGGACTGCCAGGGCGAATCTTCGACCCCTTGACCCACATCAACGGTCTCGACCTGTCCAACAACGCCTTGACACGCGTCAACACACGATGGTTCGAGAAGCTCGTGCACCTCGGCGCAAAAGCCACCTCCGGACCGACGTACACGCACGGTCTGGGACTCCATCTCGCCGGTAACACCATCACCGAGCACTACTACTCTCACAAGCTCTTCAGCGGCATCAGAGACAACGTTGTGACTTACGCCGACACGACATCTGGCACGCCGCCGACAGCGACCACTGCTGGCGACGCACTCCGCACGGCGATAACTGCCGCCATAACCGCCGGGGCAGGCGGTACGACACCGACGACGCTCAGCCTGACTGGCACAGACTACTACTTCAACACCGGCGGCACAACAGGATACCAAGCCAGCACGGTGACGGCATGCCAGGCCACCCAGACGGCAGCTCCAGGACGCTACGCGTACCTCGAGAACGACGCGCCTGACTGCCAGATCCAGCCGCACTGGAGCCCGCCGCACAAGTCGGCCGACACCGCCGCAACAGCGCCCGGACTCAGCACCAGCGGCTCACGGGGCACCATCTCCGTGGAGTTCACACACGCCAGCAGCACAGCCTTCGTCGCATACCAACTGCGCTACCGACCATCGTCCTCCGACCCCTGGACTCCATGGCTCGTCGCACCGATAACCCTGGCATCTGGCACGAAGACGATCACTATAGGCGCACCCGAGTCTGGACTCGGCTACACCGTCGAGATGCGGGTTCTGACGACGACCGGACCGCCGAGCGAGCCCATCAGCGGCACCGCCACGACGTCGCCATCGGACTGGCTCGCAGGCTACAGCGTCGCCGCGAGCACCACGACCACCGGTGCCATCGATCTCAGCTGGACGGCCTTCGACGCGTCGCAGCTGCCCGCCGGACACACGCTCATAGAGTTCTACTACCGATACAAGCTCCGCGCTGCGACCTACTACGGCGCATGGACGCGAGTGCCAGACGGATCAGACACCGGTAACTCGCTACACGATGAGACATCGTACACACTCGCCGGACTGACACGCGATGTCACATACGATGTGCAGCTGGTCGGTGGGATAGACAGCGCGGACTCGGACACGGATGCCGACTACTTCACGAACCGACAGTCCGGCAGCGCAGCCTCGTTCTCCGTACCGGCAAACCTGAGGGCTGTACCCGGCTCCGCGCCAGGCACTATAGCCGTCACCTGGAGCCAGCAGTCGCTCGCCACGAACGCGCAGTCACGGTTCCGCATCCGTTGGAAACGCAAGTCCACCGCCACCTGGACCGGGCGCAAACCTGGACCGCCGTCGCTGACAGCGACTCCGACGGGCAGACGCACGACGAGACGGGCGTACACCATCACCGGGCTGCTGGCATCAACCGAGGGAGTACGACATAGAGGTCGCGTTCTACGTCAACTCCACGGTTCAGTGGCTCGACCCGCTTCCCACCTCGGCCTTCGCCAACGCGATACCGGCACCGACCGGCGTGACCGCCACACCCAGCACCACGCTCGGGCAGATCAACGTGTCGTGGGACCAGCAGAGCTACAGCACTGCCGGCAATGCGAAGCTGCAGGTGCGCGTGCAATGGTCAACCGACGGCACATGGATCGCCTGGCAGGATGTCAGCGACGGCGCAGACCCCGGCTCGTTGACACACGACGAGATAGCACACACTGTCACCGGGCTGGCCGGTAGGACGCCCGCACGACGTGCAGGTGCGACTGATGGTCGGGACGACCGGCGGCACCGTCGCGCAGGTCGATGACGTCAGGGCGGGATTCCATCCGCAAGGAATGACTGCCACCCCCGGCGACGTACCGGGAACCATCGATGTCACTTGGACGCAGCAGACGGTATACGCCGAGGCCTGGCGCCGCTTCCACATCTCCCCCAAGCTCTCAACCGCCGGCACGTGGCAGTCATGGATCAACATCGCCGACGAGACCGCGGACTCGCACCAACTCACTGGGACTGACGGCCGGCCAGCTGTACGACGTCCGGATGATGTTCAATCGCAACAGCGAACACGACTGGCCCGACCAGAACTTCGTCCCGATGCTGACCGGGATCCGCGCTGGCTTCGTACAGGCGCCGACCAACTTCCGCGTCGTGCCATCCACCACGGCCGTGGGCGCGCTGGACCTCTCGTGGGACCAGCAGACCGCATCCACGGATAGCATGTCCAAGTTCCAGTACCGCACGAAGCTCTCATCGGGTGCATGGACAGGCGTGACGTGGAACGATGTCAACGATGGCAGCGACGACCTGACACACGCATACGACGAGACTTCGGTCACGGTGTCTGGGCTACAGGTAGGCGTATCGTACGATGTGCAGCTGCGCTTCCACTGGAACAGCACGCACGGCGAATCGACGTCCGTGTCCACCATGGCCGTGTCGGCATCTGTGCCGTCGCCGCCGAACTTCCGCGCGGAAGCAGGTGCCACCAGCGGCGCGTTAGTGCTGACATGGGACGCGATGACGGGCATCGACAGGTTCCAGTACCGATACAGGACGACCGGCACCTCGAGCTACGGGTCGTGGACCGATGACACGGACTCGAACGGCAACTCCAACCTCGGCGACGAGACGACGAGACGATAACAACCGGGCTTACGGCTGGCACGGAGTACGACTTCGAGCTCAGGGCGGTCGTTGGCAGCACCCAACAGCACGGCGGCGGAGGCATCTGCCAGGTCCCAGCGACACTCTGTGCCGACCAGCTTCGCCGTCGCAGTGGGTTCCAACCCGGGCGAGCTGGACCTCTCATGGGGCACACCCGCCGCTGGCACCACCGTCGCGGGCTTCCAGTACCGACACAAGCCCACCGATCAGCCCGACTCGGCATACACGAATTGGATGAAACGTCCCGGACTCCGGCACCGACGGCCGCGCCGACGAGCGCGCGTACACCATCACGAGCCTCTGGGCGGGCGTCAGCCACGATGTACAGATCAGCAACGGAGTCCGGCACAACTCGCAGCGTGCCTAACCCAGCCACCACCGCGACGGCAACGCCAACGCCCGTAGCCGCGCCGACGGCGCTGACCGGCGCAAGAGGGACAGCAACGGGGGCGCCATCGACCTGACCTGGACCGCGCCTGCATCCGCCACGTTGCCGACCGGCGACTCTATCGCGCACTACCAGTACCGCGCAAAGCCGGCATCCGACTCCACATGGGGCGAGTGGACAGACATCCCGGCGGCGAATGCGGCATCGTACACCGCCACTGTCCCGAACGCGTACACGCTGTACGACATCGAGCTGCGCGCCGCCATCGCCGATGGGACCGAGGGGCACCGCCACGACGGCCGAGTACCACAGCGCCGCGGCATCCGCCACGGGCATCCGCTCTGGCATCGCATCCCCTGCGAACCTCACCGCAACGACCCGGCACGAAAACCCGGGCGAGGTCAACCTGACCTGGACGGCGCAGACGACGTTCGGCGCCGCTTCACCACCGCAAAGTACCAGGTGCGCTACAAGCCCGCGGACGCATCCTGGCCGGCCACCACGCCGTTCGGATGGACGGACGTCACCGGCAGCAACCGCGCGTCATCATCGTACACGCTGACTGGCGTTGACACGGGCCTGAACGACATCGAGCTGCGCTTCGTGCCCAACAGCTCGCTGACATCCGCCGCCGCCGAGGTGCAGGCGACACCGGTGCCCGTGCCAGCACAGACGGGATTGTCTGCCACCACCAGCTTAGTCGCACGGGAGGTCGACCTCAGCTGGGACGCGCAGTCTGCACACCAAGGCGCCAATGTCAATTTCCAGGTACGTGCCAACCGACCGACGAAGCGACATGGCCAACCGCATGGACCGATGTCCGGACGGCACTGGCACCGCGGAGACGCTGACACGGACGCGCACAACGAGACCGCGTACACAATCGACGGCCTCGACGCACGCCGGCCGTACGACTTCCAGCTGCGCCTCGCGATCGGCGGTGCCGGCGGACCAGCCATAGAGGTGACCAACGTACGCGCAGGATATCAACCGCGCGGGTTGGGAGCCGCGACCGGCACCAACCCCGGCACGATAGACTTCTCCTGGACCCTGCAGACCGCGAACCAGGGCAGCGGCGCCGCGTTCCTGACGCGTGCCAAGCCGGCAACCGGGAGCTGGCCGTCGAACCCGAACACGATCTTCTCCGCGACCGAGCCGGCAGGTTGGAGGACCGTCCTCGACAGCGACTCGGACACATTCCTGCACGAATGAGGACGAATTCCAGTACACCGGGCTCCAAGGCGGCGTGCTGTACGACATCGTCGTATCATTCGCCCCCGACGCGGTGAACTACACCCATCGCGATTCCCTGGAGGTCGTGCAGGCACGGGCAGGCGCAGTGGCGGCGCCGACCGGCTTCGGCGCGAGCACATCAAACGACACCGCCGCCGCCGTGGACCTCTCTTGGGACCTGCAGATGGCGTCGACGCTCAGCGGACTCCAAGTTCCAGTACCGCTACAAGCTCGCATCCACGCAGGCCTGGTCGACCGAGACCTGGAACGACGTGGACGACGGCGGCACGAGCGTCGGCGACAGCGATGCGAACCACCACAACGAGACCGGCGTCACAGTGACCGGCCTCACCGCCGGGTCGTCCTACGACTTCGAGCTGCGATTCCTCTGGAACTCCGCCATAGGCTCATCAACAGCGGTCAGCAAGACGGCAACCGCGTCCACGATACCCGCGCCGCCGAACTTCAGCGCCAGCTCCGGCACCACCGCCGGAACAGTCGACCTGACCTGGGACACCGTGAACGGCATCACCAAGTACCAGTACCGCTACAAGAAGGCCGACGCGAACACGCACGGCACCTGGGCCGACATCCCGGACGACACGTCCGCCGCCGACCCCGATACTGACCTGCACGATGAGACGTCGTACACCGTGACCGGTCTGGACAGCGGCGACAACTACGAGTTCCACCTGCGTGCGCACACCGCCGCCAACACGTTCGGGGCCCAGGCCACGGCCACGGCGAGGGCGCAGACGCAGGCGCCGCCGACAAGCTTCACCGCGTCGACCGGCACCAACCCGGGCGAGATCGACCTGACATGGGTGGCACCCACGATTGGCACAATCACCCGCTTCGAGTACCGGTACAAGGTCGCAACCGCGGGATCGTACCCCGCGACATGGCAGCAGGTGCCGGACGGATCCGACAGCGGCAACTCACAGGCTGATGAGACGGAGTACACGATAGGCAGCCTGTGGGCAGGAGTGAGCTACAACGTGCAGCTGCGCGTTGTGGCAACCGGCGGGACCAGCACGCCAGGCGCAAGCACAACCGCAACGGCTACCGCGCAGGCAGTCGCAGCGCCAACCGGGCTGATGGCGACGACCGGCTCCGGGCCCGGCGAGATCGACATCTCATGGACCGCGCTTGCATCCAGTGGACTCCCGTCAACGCCCGGCACTCCACCGACGCGCGACGCCGTGGTGCGATACGAGTACCGCTACAAGCTGATGAGCGCGACATCCTACGCCACCACCGGCACCGGCTCATGGGCGCAGGTGCCGGACGGCACTGACAACGGCAACTCGCAAGCCGATGAGACAAGCTACAAGATCACCGGCCTGACCGCGTACACGTCATACGACGTGCAGCTGCGCGCTGCGATACACGACAACGACGAGGGCACGGCGACGACTCCGGAGTACTACAGCGCGTCCGCGTCCGACACGAACACCCGCTCCGGGCTGGCAGTTCCGGACGACCCGCAGGCGACCGGCGGCACGAACCCGGGCGAGATATCGATCACCTGGGTGGCGCAGACGACCTTCGGCTCGACCTTCACGGATGCCAAGTACCAGATACGCTACAAACTCGCCACCGCGTCGTTCCCTGCTGCGAGCCCGTTCGGTTGGGCGGACATCTCCGGCAGCAACCGCAACACGCTCACAACCACGCTCTCGGGACTGATGAACCGGCAGCTGTACGACATAGAGCTGCGCTTCCTGCCCAACAGCTCGCTGACATCCGCCGCGGCGAAGTTCCAGGGCACACCCACCGCGGTTCCGGTGCCGACCGGCTTATCCGCGGCGGCGGCGATGTCAACGGCCGCGGCGATAGACGTTGACTGGATGGCGCAGACGGACATGAGCGGCAGCGAGGCGAAGTACCAGATCCGTCGCAAGCGCACGAACGCGGCATGGCCGACGACGAGCACGGAGGGCTGGACAGACATCCCGGACTCCGCCAGCGATGGCGCACACAACGAAAATGAGACGACGCTCGGCGCACTTGACGCCGGCGAGTCATATAACGTCGAGCTTCGGTTCCACTGGTCCAACGCCGTCGGCGCATCCGTCGCGGCGACCGCGACTGCAACCGCGGCGACGATACCCGCCCCGCCGAGCTTCAGCGCAACATCGGGCTCGGTCACCGACACCGTCGACCTGTCATGGGGCGCGGTGTCCGGCATCACGAAGTTCCAGTACCGGTACAGGGAGGACACGTCAGGGAGCTCCTACACCGACTGGGCGGACATCCCGGACAGCGGCACCAACGGCCTGGCGGATGAGACGGCCTATACGGTGACGAGTCTGACCGGCGGCAGCACCTACAACTTCGAGCTGCGCGCGCACACCGCCGCCAACACATTCGGTCCGGTCTCCACGGCCTCTGCGAGGGCACAGCCGCAGTCGCCGCCGACGAGCTACACCGCGTCTACCGGCACCAACCCTGGCGAGATAGACCTCGGCTGGACGGTGCCAACCGGTGGCACGCACACGGGCTTCCAGTACCGCCACAAGCGGACCGGTCAGGCCGACAGCGCGTACATCGATTGGGCGGATGTCCCGGACTCCGGCGGCGACGGCCGCTCCGACGAGACCTCGTACACGATAACCAGCCTCTGGGCAGGCGTCGGCTACACGGTTCAGATCCGCGCGCAGGCCTCTGGCAACAGCGCGAGTGAGCCGGGCGCCAGCACCACCGCAACTGCGACAGCCAAGGAGGTAGCTGCGCCGACCACGCTGAACGCAACGATCGGCGACGGTCCCGGCGAGATAGACATCACCTGGACCGCGCTCGCAACCTCCGGACTGCCGACCGGCGACGCGGTGGTGCAGTACCAGTACCGCACCAAGCTGCCTTCCGCCTCTTGGCCGACGACCGCGCCACTGGGCTGGGTCAACATCCCGGCGGCGAACACCACGTCGTACACCATCACCGGCCTGACCGCAGGCACGCAGTACGATGTGCAGCTGCGCGCGGCGGTCGCCGATGGCACAGAGGGCACTGCCACGACGGCGGAGTACCACAGCGACCCGGCGACATCCGCGTCAAGCATCTACTCCGGACTGGCGCGACCTGCCAACCTGCGCGCTACCGCATCCACGACCGTGCCAGGCTCCATCGTGCTCGCATGGAACCAGCAGTCGGCGTTCACCGTCTCGACTGCCAAGTACGAGTTCCGCTACAAGCTGCAATCGACCACGAACTGGCCTGGCACCTCGCCGTTCGGATGGGCAGACGTGCCGAGCAGCGGCCACTCCACGAACACGCACACGCTGACGGACCTGATGAACGGACAGCCGTACAACATCGAGGTGCGCTTCTACCATGGAAGCACGCTGGGCTCGTCCGCCGCGACAGCTGTGGTCGGCACCGCTTCGAGCATCGCCGTACCGACAGGCTTCACCGCGACCAAATCCACGACCACGGCCGGCGCCATAGACCTGAGATGGAACGCGCAGACCGCCGTCACGGTGAGCACTGCATTGTTCCAGGTGCGAACCCAGCCCACAACTCCGGGCGCGAGCTGGAGCAACTGGGCGCCGGTGCCGGACGGCGACTCGGACAACGATCAGCACGATGAGACGCGCCACACGCTGACCGGCCTGACGGCAGATCAGCAGTACAAAATCGAGCTGCGCCTGTTCATGTCCACCGCCATAGGCGCGTCGGCCGCTGCCACGGCGTCCGCGACCGCGTCCAGCGTTCCGATCCCGACCGGCTTCGATGCCACCACCGGCTCCGGCGCGGACGAGATAGACCTCTCCTGGACCGCGCTCACCGGCGTCACCGACTACCAGTACCGACACAAGCTGGAGTCCGTAGCGACGTACGGCTCCTGACATCTGCAGGCACCGGCACATCGCACACCATACCCAACCTCAGCGGCGGCGAGTGGTACAACATCCAGCTGCGCGCACGAGTCACTGGAATAGGCGAGTCGCCCGCGACCACAGCAGTGCGCGCGCAAGCCCAGACGACTCCCGGCCCCGCAACGCTGACGTTCGGCCACGGCCCGAACCCGGGTGACATCAAGATCGACTGGACGGCTCCGGCCGGAGGCGCGCCGGTTGAGCACTACGAATACCGCTACAAAAGCTGGAGACTGCCCCGGACTCGGCATACCCCGCCACATGGACCAAGGTGCCGGACGCCGACAACGACGGTGACTTCGACGACGAGGTCACGGTCACCGCATCCGGACTGCAAGCGGGGTCAGCTACCATGTGCAGTTCCGCGTCTACGCCTCGAGTGCCATAGGCTACAGCCTGCCGCAACGCGGAACGCAGACTGCCAGGCCAGTACCACCGCCGACCGCCTTCAGCGCGGACGGCGGAACAAACCCCGGCGAGGTGGATCTGAGCTGGACCGCATCCGCGGGCGTGACCATCCTGCGCTACGAGCTGCGACACCGCCTGGGCATGACTGGCGCGTGGTCCGGCGCATGGTCGTCATGGACATCTGCTGGCACCGCGACGACTTACACCTACACCGGCCTGCTTGCTGGCATGGCGCGCACATTCCAGCTCCGAGCCGTCATGCAGACCGTCGGCGCATCCGCTGCTGTGTCGACGACCGGCACACCGACACCTGTCCCAACGCCGGCATCCTTCACCGCCACGACGGGAGTATTCCCTGGCGGAGGTGGACATCTCATGGATGGCGGTCAACGGCGCCACCAGCTACGAGTACCGATACAGGCTATCCGCCGATCCGTGGCCTGCAAATGAGGACTGGACCAGCGTAGCCGCTACGATGACCAGCACGACGATCACCCTGCTCGACGAGGGGGCGGCGTACCAGCTAGAGGTGCGCGCGGCGATAACGAACGTGGGACGGTCCATGGCCGCATCCGCGTCTGCATCTGCACGCGGCGCAACATTCATGGACCAGCGGCCGAACGTGCCGGCGATACATGCCGCATACGCGTGGGCCCGGCTACCATCCCCGGACGCATCGCGATCACGCTGCCACGCGGAACCGACCCGTTCATCTATCGCCATCGCACCGTCAACCCTGGCCAGTGGTCGCGCTGGTTCAAGGTGACGCCGCAGGCGAGCCAAAACCAGTTCCTGATACCTGATCTGAGACCAGGCGTCGAGTACGAGATACAGGTCCGCGCCTACACCGGCATGACGACCGGCTTCACGCTTCCGCTGACGAAAAAGGCGCAAGCGGCGCCGCTGGTCAAGGCTGAGGACTTCGAGGCATCAGAATCGTCCGGCGTGATACTGCTGCAGTGGTCCAGCCCGGCGCTCTACACGCCTGACTACTACGAGTACCGCACAAAGCCCACCGGCACTGCGACGTGGTCGGAGTGGATCCGCGTCAACCACGAGGGCGACCGCGGCTCGACGCAGCGCAGGTGGGTAACCGGCCTGGAATCGGGAATCTCACACGACTTCGAGCTGCGGATGCAGACCGGCGCAGGCCCGAGCCCGATAGCCAGCGCCGCCGGCAGCGCGAGACTCAGGATCGCAGAGGTGCACTCCATCCGCCCGACAGTGCGCGAGGTGAGCGTCCGCGCCGGCGACACGATCGCGCTGACAGTGGACATATACGACGGCCAGGAGGTGCTGGACAACAGCATCCCGGGCAAGCCGGGCTCCAAGCTGGTGTTCCGCTGGGAGGACAAGCTCGCTGACGGCAGCACAGGCTCCGCCGGCGGAACATTCGCGACACCGAACAATGAGCGCAGAGTGACATACACAGCGCCCAGCTCGCCAGGCAGATACATCGTAACCGCCGAGGCACAGCCCGACGGCGTATGCACCAGCCACCACGAAGGCGCGGCAGAGATAACCGACGCAGAGCGCGCCCAGTGCACCGCGACGTTCACGATACGCGTCTCCGGCATCCCAGCAGTCCCCGCACCGCGACCCGACCCGGTAGACCCCACAGGCGCAATCCCGACAAGCATGACAGACGACAAGGGTGGCACATACACAGTCTTCACGCCGACCAAGGGCGGAACCTTCACCGGCACAGACATCACGGTGACCGCACCCGCAGGCGCGATACCAGACCGCACCGTCGTAGGCATAGGCGCCGTCCAGTCGGACATACCGACACCGGCCCCGATCCCGGGCGCAACGATGTCCCTGGCGGGCAGCTACTACGACATAAACGCCATAGCAGACAACGGCGAGCCGCCCATACCGTCCTACACCCTGAACGAGCCGGCCACGGCCTGCCTACCCTTCCCACAGGAGTTCCGCGCTGACCTGTCCAACGTAGTCCTAGTCCAGCGCAAGTCCACCGGCGACCTGTCCATCCTGAGCACAAAGATCCGCTCCCTCTCCGGCGACCTGACCGTCTGCGGCACCCTAACCCAGCTCCCAGCCACCATAGCAGTAGCCCGCCTAGGCCTAGTCCCAGCCCCAACCCAGACAACCCCAACCACCCCAGCAGACACCCCAGACACAGGTGCAACTACGCCGGGCTACACAATCCTACTGCTAACCCTCCTAACAGGCGCACTTATACTAACAGGGATAGGCAGGATGCGCAGGATAGCGAAAGGATAGTCAGATGTTTGCAGATCTTAGTGGGAGAGTTGCCTTGGTTACCGGTGGTGGACAGGGGCTTGGGCTTGGCATTGTGGAACGCTTTGCTGAGCAGGGCGCGGTTATCGTCATCGCAGACCTGAACGACGACAATGCCAACGCTGCTGTTGAACGCGTCGCAGAGCTGGGTAGCACCGGATATGCAGTGCACATGGATGTGACAGATCAGCAATCTATTTCCGAGGCGGTGAGCATCGCCACGGAGTCGGCGGGACGGATCGACATATTGGCAAACAATGCGGGTGTTTCTGGCGCGCCCGGGTCGTCGGGTGTTGTTTGGCGCGATATCGACTGGGAGTTCACTTGGAAGGTGAATGTCAAGGGATTGGCGGATGTCACCGAGGCCGTGTTGCCGCAGATGCGCGAGAGACGATATGGCAAGATCATCAACATCTCGTCCGTCGCCGCCCGCGCGGCGAAGTATGTTACCGCGTACTATGCGACGACCAAGATGGCAGTGATCGCCTACACGCAGGCGCTGGCGCGCGAGTATGCTGCCGAGAACATCAATGTCAACGCCATCGCGCCGGGCAGGATCTGGACAGCATTCCATCAAGAATGGATGCAACGGCGCGACGAGATGGGCGATCCGGATGTCGCAGGTCGTCCACACTTGGCGGCATTTGAAGAGGCGGCGGCAGAGGTCATCCCGCTGGGCCGACCACAAACTCCCCGCGACATAGGCGCACTAGCTGCATTCCTAGCGTCTGAAGACGCACGCAACATCACAGGCCAGACCATCCAATGCGACGGCGGCCAGGTCATGAATTAACGGGGATATCCTGCGTATCCTGTGCATCCCTGTTAGTTTGGTGGAGGGGATCTGTGTTGGGAGATGTGGTCTCTTTTGCCCTTTGTTCGTTTGGCTAGGAGTCCCTTTTGGACTGGCCAGGGGAGCGCGCCGGCGCGGTCAGCCCATTCGTTGTAGGCTGCGGTCATTGCGTCGACTCTTTGCGGTTCAGAGTCGGCTAGGTTGTTTAGCTCGGTGCGGTCGTTCGGGATGTTGTAGAGCTCCCATGGGCTGTTCCACTCGGCTACTAGTTTCCAGTCGCCGATTCTGATGCCTCTGTTGCCTTCATGTTCGATGGCGATGGGTTTCTGTCGTTGCCATGGGTTTCCCAGCAGGGCTGGTAGGAAGGATTCGCCTTCGAGAGGTGTGATTGGATTGTCGTTGAACTCGGTTGGGTATGTTGCGTTGGTTGCGTCGTATGCTGTAGCAGCGATGTCTGTTATGTGCATGGGCGTGTTGTCGAGTATGGCGGGCTGGGTAATCACATCTGGCCAGTGGACGATGAACGGAGTTGCAACGCCGCCTTCGTGTATCCAACGCTTGAAGAGGCGGAAGGGAGTGTTTGAGGCGTTTGCCCAAGGTAGTTCGACGGCTTGGAATGTAGTGTCTGGACCGGGTCTGAGCTCTGGAATGTCGCCGACTCTGACTGGGAGTCCTTCGCGTGTGGGCTCCGTTTCCCACTGCGAGGGGTCTGGCCAGTCGCTGTCTTCTTGGAACAGTTCTGCGCATCCGCCGTTGTCGGATAGGAACATGATGCATGTGTTGTCGAGTTGGTTGTTCTGTCGCAGGGTGTCGACGATGCGCCCGATGCCTCTGTCTACCTGCTGGATCATGGCGGCATATACTGCCATGCGTATGTCTTCGTACTGCTTGTTCTGGACATCTTCCCAAGGCGGCGCGTCTTCGTCTCTCGGTGAGATCGGCTGTTTGTCGTCGACTATGCCCATGGCGCGTTGGGTTTCGTGTCTCGCGGCGCGGATGGCATCCCAGCCTTGCATGTATTGGCGCCCTTCGTAGTCGGCGATGTCGTCTTCCCACGCGTGCAGTGGCCAGTGCGGGGCAGTGAATGCGACGTACTGGAAGAATGGTTTGTCGGCAGATACGGCGGTTCGTATCTGCTTGACGGCGTTGTCGGCGATGGCATCAGTCAGGTGGAAGTCGTCAGTTTCGACATCGATGAGCTTGTCTTGAAGCATTAGTGATTTGGGGTTCCAGTAGGAGTCGGCGGCTTCTAGCAGCCCGAAGTATTGGTCGAATCCGCGTTGAGTGGGCAGGGGGTGTGTGCCGTCGCCCGGGTTCCATTGGTCGCGTCGGCGTCTGTCGTATCCACCGCCGGCATGCCACTTGCCCGACATCAGAGTTGTGTATCCGTGCTGCTTCAGGACTTCGGCGGCCGTTACGCACTGGTTGTTGAGGTATCCCTGGTAGCTGGGCTGTCCTAGGTTTGCGGTCATTTGACCGATACCAGCTTGGTGCGGGTTTAGTCCGGTCAACAGTGCGGCGCGCGAAGGGCAACATCTCGCGCCGTTGTACATCTGCGTGGCGCGGATGCCGTTGTGTGCGAGCGCGTCGATGTTTGGCGTGTTGATCTCGCCGCCGTAGGCTCCTATGTCGGAGAAGCCTAGGTCGTCGACCATTACTACTATGATGTTCGGGCGGGAATTCACAGGGATAGGCAGGATGTTTAGGATTGGGTGTAGGTTGCGGTTGGTTCTAGGGGGTAGATTGGGGTTCGGCGGCGGTTGTATGTGAAGGTTGTCAGGTCGGCGGTTGTTACGCCTGGAGTGTTTACTACTATCACTTTTCCGGCGATTGGTTGGTATGCGGGTCTTGGAGAGACTACACCCTTTGCTACTACGATCCTGTATCGCTCTGGGATTATGCCGATGTGGTACATCTGGGCGCGAGTAGTGTTTCCTGCGCGCTCTGATGTTAGCAGCAGAGTCTGTCCGCCGTCGGTGTCTAGTCTGACGGATGGGCCCGCGGAGTAGTATCGGAATCCGCCGTGTGAAGCACCCAGTTCCTCGTATAGTCCGTCGGTGGCTGCCTTGACGGTGCCGGAGACTTGGACGGGCTCGCCGTGCAGGTCGTCTGTCTTGCCGCCTACTGCTAGGCTGACGGTTGCACCGATGCCTGCGTCTAGGCATGCGTTGACAGCGCCGGGGTCGTACAAGGTCTGGAGGAAGCTGCTGATGTTACGTTCTACGGCACGCTTGAGTATGTGAGTGGAATCTGCGGCGGATCCTCCGCCGATGTTGTCGCCGACATCCATCAGAACGATTGGTCCGCGCCGCGTGCTGCCGGTATCGTCGGGCATTGTTAGTGCGGTTCCGTCGGTTGGAACTTGGTCAGCTTCGCCGAGGTTGCGCGGGCCGATGTAGTCGCTTAACGCCATGTCGAGTGCTTGGTCAATGCTCGGGATGTCGACGATGAGTTTTTCGCGTTCGTTCCATGCCTGCTGCGCCATCTTCTGTGCGGTGGCTTTCGCGAGTTCGGGGTCGTTGTCGGCGATGGCGGTCCATGACATGCCCATCTCGTGCACATCCGCGTAGGGATATCCTTCGGCGATGCTTGTGTCTAGGATGCCGGGAGTATCGTTAGCGGCGATGCATTGTTCGACCCATGATTTCATGGGTTCTTCGCCGGTGAACTGCTTGACGATGTTGATCAGCATGGGCGGCAATTCGATCCACTGCGTAGGCTTGATCTCGCCCGATGCGGTTCGGTATATTAGTTCGGCGCATTTTCTGGCGCGTGGCTTCGGGTCGAGGTGCGGGTTTGTGCGCCATACGATGCATACGTCAGTGTGTGCGACCACAGCTTTGCTGACGTTTGCGTGCATGTCCAGAGTTACCCCGACGGGAGTGTCTGGACCGACGATTTCTCTTACGGCGCGGCAGAATTCGCCGTCCATGTCTGGCCACTCTTCGCTGACGGCGGCGCCGTGGTTTGAGACGAGCACGGCGTCCCAAGGAGCGCCGTCTTTGAGCATTGCGAACATCTCGTCGGTGAGGCGGTCGTAAGCGTCCTTTGTGATGGTGCCGATTGGTCCTGTCACGGCATACATGAGCGGGATGGCATCGAATCCGAGTTCGTCGGCGGCTTGGAGGTAACCGGAGATTGTGTATCGTGCATCTGCGAACTTGCTGACGATCTCCTGGCCGCGCAGGATGCCGGAGTTGACCCACTGTTGATAGTCCGCGGGGACGTTCGAGAATGTGTTTGTCTCGTGGGAGATGCCTAGTATGGGGATGCGCATGTCACTCTCCTTTGATTTAACAGGGTTAGGCAGGATTTTTCAGGATTGGGTTTCGATTAGGTTTAGGTTGGTTGTGATGTCTATGCTGCTTCCGATTGAGCGGTGTACGGGGCATGCGTTGGCGTGTATGTTCATCACTCGTGCTATGGCGTCGGCTTTCTCGGCTGCGAGTTCGGCGTCGATGATGAGGTTGTATGTGATGTGAATCCGCTTTATTACCAGGACGTTGTTTTCCTTTTCTATCTCGCCGATTGTGTCAGATGACAGGTTGTCTTTAGCAGCAGGGATTCCGCGCGCCTCAAGGGCACCGCCTAGGGTACCGGTCATTCAGCCGGCGGTCGCTGCGACGATGTAGTCGAGTGTAGTGGCGTGAGGTTCGGAGACGTCGGGCGATACGCCGTAGTGCTGTGCGACTTCGGAGTGTACGCCGAACGGGATGTCGCCGTCGATGGGCAGTGTGGCGATGCGAAGCGGTCCCTTGATGCGCTTGAGTGCGATGCGGGATCGGTATGCGACGGGGTCTGTCGTGCTGGTCATGGCGCTCCTTTAGCGGTGATTAACATGGATAGGCAGGATACTTAGGATGTTTAGGATATACGGATTATGAGGGTTTTGCGCTTGCCACCCGTGGTGCCGATTTTGCTTGCGTCGTTGGGAGTTGCGTTGCACGCCGTCGGGTTGCGAATTTCGCTGTTGCCTTGGGGCGTGAACTATGTTGTTGGCACTGTTGTGATGCTGTCGGCGGTTGGACTTGCGGTTTGGGCGCACTGGTCGTTTCGTCGGCATGGCGAGTCTTTGGCAGTGCATATCCAGACGCGGCGGATCGTGATGGATGGTGCTTATGAGTGGGGTCGCAATCCTGTGTACCTCGCGTTCCTGTTGGCGATTGCGGGGCTAGGATGCATTGTCAATGGGCTAGCGGTTGTTGTGATGGTATTGCCGGCGTTCGCTTGGCTTAACTGGTATGTTATCCCGCGTGAGGAGTCAAGGTTGCGCGCGAATCTGGGCGACGAGTATGAAGTGTATACAGGTAGGACGCGGAGGTGGGTCTGAGCGGGTAAGGTCTGGCGTGCCGTCGGCACTCGTTGATTAACAGGGATAGGCAGGATGTGCAAGGATAGGGGTCGGGACGGCTTAACTCGGTTGTTGTCGCTTGAACTTCGAGCGTGTTCCTTGCACGCGCATGCTACGCGTCCATTTCCGCTCACTGCTACCTCCGCTTCTCCCGGCTTCTCGCCGCCGGATCAGGGTCCGCGTAAGTGGGATGCCGGAGCCTCGGGCATTCTGTCCTGTCGATTGGGTTAGTGGTGTGTCAAGGTGGGTGTGGCGAAGGTTGGAATCTCGGTTAGGGTTTGGGAGGTTCGTTCAACTCTTGGATGCGCTGGTGTCCGCGTTCTGTTACTGTAAACACCATACCTTGGATACCAATGTAGCCGTCGCTCTTCAAGATGTTGAATATGCGGTTTAATTGGTCGGGTCTCACGGATTCCGACCAAGCCAGCAGTTCGGGATTAATGATTGACAAGCCGCTGCCCTCAATAGGTCGGTGCGCGAAGTCTACGAGCAAGCGAAGCACCCTCACCGATCGTGCCTGCATTGAGAGGTCCTGAGTTACCTCCATACGTTTGATCAGTTCGCGAGTGACCAGCGGAAGGTCATCCATTTCCGATCGCTGGTTAATCAGCCAAGTTGTAACGCGGGCTTTGGTTTGCTGAGACCAATCATCGCTATGGGTCTCGCACCACTTGGCAGCTTCCCTGTCAATCCGATAGGTTCCGCCTGCGCGCGGTGAGTCGATTACGTCAACTACTCTGGAATCATCTTCGAAGTGCGCTACTTTCTTGGCGATGAACTCCGGCCATATCTTGCATCGGTTGTCTGGCATGGTGTGTAACCTCTATTCTTGTGTGGTTGGTGCGCGACCGATGCCGCGTTGTTGGCGTGAGGTTATGGGTGTGTTGGAGTTTGTGTCAAGGGATGGGTGGCGAAACCGAGAAATGTGGTTTTACACTGATGCACTTGAGTTCCATCGGATCGTTTCCCCGACATGACTAGCGAGCAGCAACCATTTCCTGACTACTATGAGCTTCTGGGTGCTCGGCCTGACGCGTCTGACGATGAGTTGCGTCGGGCTCGTCGGGATGCTGTTAAGCGTTGGCATCCGGATCGGAATACTGCGCCCGAGGCCGAGGAGATGATGCGGTTGGTGAACGCGGCTTGGGAGGTTCTGGGTACAACTGAGACGCGGGCGGAGTATGACGCTGTGTATTTTGCTTGGCGGGCGGCGGAATATGCGCGCCGGGCTACGGCGGCTGATGAGGTTCGTCGGGGGTATGTTCGGGAGCGGATGGAGCGCGACGAACGGGAGGCGAGGGAAGCGGAGGAACGGCGTGCAGCGGATGAGGCTACCGCGGACGGTGGTCGAGGTCATGCGGCCGGCGGTTCGTCTGGAGTGGGAGATTGGGATGCGGGCGCGAGAAATGGCGGTTCGGATTCCGGGGGCGGCAAGGCGACGGAAATGATGGATAGGGTGTTTGGAGTCATACTAGTGGGTATCGTAGTTCTCGTTGGCCTTATAGCCGCGATTGCTTTCGGGCGTGCTGGATTGGAGACCGATGGAAGGTTGGCTCAGTCGTATACGTCAAGTCCAATCGCCGATTACTCCCCTGTGTCCACATCAACGGATGGAACCCTTGAGGCAATTGTGGGCGATGGCCAAATTGAGTGTCAATTCGTTCCGATCGGTAACACAGTGAACTTTTGGGCATCCTCTACGTTTCGAGTACCTACGACATCGTCATGGTCTGTCGGGTTCTTGTACTACAACCCGGACAGGCGTGGATCCCTAGAATGGGATGCTGCCACGTATGTCTACAAAAATTGGTCAAGCGGCCCGTACGCGGGCCATTGGACTCGGCGGAACGGTGTAATTGAGCATCAGATTGGTCGAGAATGGATTCGCCCTCAATCGGCTTTGAATACCCGAGGTTACAACACGATGGAGATCGGAGCGGACGAGTCTGGTAGCTACCTGATACTGAACGGCGAATTACAGATCCAAGTGCCGGTTGCCCTGTTGAATCCGGTTTCCAGTCGCGTCAAGTTCTGCGTGGGATTCTTCTCAGACGAGGCATCCGGGTATGAATTGCCATACTGGGATTTGACAGGGCGTGCTTGGTAGGCGCGTCGGACCTGAGCTGGCTGGGGTCGTGGGCGGTTCACGAACCGCCCCTACGGGTGTGGGTTCGGCCCGGGGCCTAGTTCGGGTAAGGCGAGGATGCGGTTGGTTAGTTCCTGCCTGAGTGTGTTGAGGTCGTTAGGTTTCCATAGGATGTGTGGGAACTGTCTGGTGTCGAAGTGGAGGTCTGCGTCTTCGTGCGCGGTGAAGATGACAGGGATTCCTAGCCCGTGTGCGAAACCGGCCTCATAGTAGACGCTCCCCCTTACGCTTCCTTTCTGGTCGTGTAGGTTGCGCCTCGTTTGTCTCGGGGTTCCTACACGGCTGCGTATCTCCCTTCGGCGGCGGATGTTGTGTTGCGCTTCTGATCATCGAGAGTCTTGTGCTGTGCGCCCCTTCCGCATGCGTTAAAGGATGGAGCTTGACGTATCTCCGTCCCGCGCGTTAACGCGTTCGCGCCGGTTCCTGTTTCCATTGCGATTGCGCTGGTTGTCAGGTCGGCTCGTGAGGTTTGATCTTTGCTGGGTTCATGTCTCACTTTCTTTCGTGGCGGTTTGGTGAGTCATCGCATGTTGAGCGATGCGTCCAACTCTTGGATGCGCTGGTTTCCGAGTTCTGTTACTGTGTCCACCATACCTTGGGATTCCATGAAACCGATACTCTTCAACAGGTTGTATAGACGAGTTAATTCGAATGAATGTACGGATTCTGACCAAGCCAATAATCCGGGTTCTACTATTGACCTAGCACTGAGGTTCATGGCTTGGTTGGCATCGTTGACGAGCTTGTACAGGAGTCTCTCGGCTCGGACAAGCTCTGAGAGATTATCAATTTCACGCAACCGATTGATCAGATCGCGAGTGACCATTGGGCGGTCATCTGATGCCATCCGTTGGTTAATCAAGCAAGTCGTGAGGCGGGCTTTGATGCGCTGAGATTCATGGTCATCGTGGGCGCACACCATTCGGCAGATTCCCTGTCAATCCGATAGGTTCCGCCTGCGCGCGGTGAGTCGATTACGTCAATTACTCTGGATTCATCTTTGGAGTGCGCTACTTTCTTGGCGATGAACTCCGGCCATATCTTGCATCGGTTGTCTGGCATGGTGAGTAACCTCTCTTCTCGTGTGGTTGGGACGCGACGGTGCCGCGCTGTTGGTGGCATGAGGACTCGTGTTGCGATGAGGGTTGGTGCTAGAAGCCGAGTTTGGGTCTTGGTCTTTGGTCCAAGTCTTGGATATGTAGACCGCCAGCTTCGGTTACTGAGATCGACCGGCCGTCGAAGTGGACGTGACCGTTTCTCTGCAACATGGAGATCAGGTGGGTTAGTCCGCCGGTGTCTACAGATTCCGACCACGCTAGCAGTTCGGACATAATGTAGATTGACTGCGTGATGTCGATGGGTTGGTGCGGGAAGGATGCCAGTTTGCGGAGGAGTCTGTCGGCTCGGTTCTGCGTTGGGAGAGGTTGAGTTCGTTTCATTCGTTCGATCAGCACGCAAGTTACCCCCGGCCAATCAGTTCCCGAGCGTCTTTGGTCAATGAGCCATGTCGTAAGACGCGATTTGACATGCAGTGATGCTTCGTCGTTGTTGTGCTCGCACCAGCGCACCGCGAGTTCTTCAATCATGTAGTCTCCGCCTGCGCGTGGTGAATCTAGCACGTAGAACCATCCCATACGCTCGTCGTCTTCCGACACTTTCTTCGCGGTGGACTCCGGCCATATCTTGCATTGGTTATTGGTCATGGTTCGTAACCTCTCTTCATGTATGGTTGGTGCGCGACCGATTTCGCGCTGTTGGTGGCATGAGCTTATGGGGGTGTTGGAGTTTGTGTCAAGGGATGGGTGGCGAAACTGAGAAAATCGGTATTAGACTGATGCACTTGAGTTCCATCGGACCGATTTCCCAGCATGACTAGCGAGCAGCAACCATTTCCTGACTACTATGAGGTTCTGGGTGCTCGGCCCGACGCGTCTGACGATGAGCTGCGACGGGCTCGGCAGGATGCTGTAAAGCGTTGGCATCCGGATCGGAATTTTGCGCCTGAGGCCGAGGAGATGATGCGGTTGGTGAACGCGGCTTGGGAGGTATTGGGTACACCTGAGACACGGGCGGAGTACGACGCTGTGTATTTCGCTTGGCGCGCGGCTGAGTATGCGCGTCGCGCGACGGCCGCGGATGAGGTTCGTCGAGGATACGTTCGGGATAGATTGGAGCGGGATGAAAGGGAACGACGGGAAGGTGGCTCTTCGAGCGAGGTCATTGCGGGTGAAAGTCGTGAAGAGGGGTCTGCAAGGTCCGCTGGTGAGAAAGATTGGGGTTCTTCTTCGGGCGGCAGAGGATCAAACGGAGAGCGAGACCATGCGGCCGGCGGCAGGGATAGTCCCGGAGGACTGGCGTTTGGGATAGTGATCGCGGCATTGGTAGCTGTTGTCATCGTGAGCATCGCCGTGGCGCGAGCCGGGTCGGAGTCAGAAATGCGGTCAGCTGAGGCGACAGCGTCTGCCCGAGCCACGCGGATTGCTCCCGTCCCAACATCTACACCGTCGTCGGGATCGATTAGGTCAATCTTGGGCAACGACCGAATTGAGTGCGATTGGGTCCCGATCGGTGGCGTTGTGAACTTTTGGTCATCTGCTACGTTTAGGGTACCTACAACCACGTCGTGGTCTGTTGGGTTCTTGTATCACAATCCGGTAGGCGCGTTAGATTCGGATGTTGCGACTTACGTCTACAAGAACCGCTCAAGCGGACCGTACGCAGGCCATTGGACCCGGAAGGATGATGCCGTTGTGCACCGGGATGGACCTGTTCCTGTTCGCCCGGCATCGGCCTTGAAAACTAGCGGCGACAACACCTTGCGGATTGAGGTGAACGAGCGAGGCAGCTACTTGATACTGAACGGCGAGTTGCAGATCCTTGTGCCAGTTGCACAGTTGATCCCAGTGAACAGCCGGGTCCAATTTTGCGTCGGGTTATTCAACAATGAGGCTTCTGAGTATTCGTTGCGGTACTCCTCATTGACAGGCGGTACGCGGTAGGTGCATCAGACCTGACCTGGCTGGGGTCGTGGGCGGTTCACGAACCGCCCCTACGGGTGTGGGTTCGGCCCGGGCCTAGTTCGGGTAAAGCTAGGATGCGGTTTGTTAGTTGAGTTCTGAGTTCTTCGGGCGTTTTCCACATGATGTGAGGGTATTGTCTAGTATCGAAGTGCGGTTGTGTTCCTTCCCGAGCCGCGAAAATCACTGGAAGGTTGAGTCCGTGTGCGAACCCTGCTTCGTAGTAGACACTGCCACGAACGTCCTTAACCCCGTGGGTGAAATCGGCCACGACGAATTTGGATAGGCGGATCTGAGCGATGATCTCGTCATCGACCTTTCTAAGTGAATGGGTCTGGTCGATCCTGAACGGTCGGTACCCTGCGTCTCTGATCGCGGGTCCGATGGCATCGCTGTAGACGGTATCCATGGACTCGTCAAACCACATGGCCACGAATGCTTGAGATGAGTTGGTGGAGGTTAGCTGGCTGGCTACATGGGCGTGTCCTTGGACCGTCACGGTGACATCAAGACCGATGTCGTGTTTGTTGATGACCACGAACTCTTGACCCCGCAAGTAATCCAACAAGAATTCAACTTCATGCCAAGTTGTTGACTCTGACCATGCCATAGCTGAGTAGGAAAGAGGAAGGCGCGATGCATAAGGAGCGTGCAAGTCGCCGACCAATGCCGTTGAGAATGCGACATCTGGGTTTGATTCGACGATGTGGCGGAGGAGTCTCTCGGCGCGTTGGTGAGCGCTGAGTGGTAGAGAGGTCCTGGCCCGCTGGATCATGTCGTAGGTTACCGTCGGCATAGCGTTGCCCTGGAGGTACGCGTTGAGCAGCACTGTCGTCAATCGGGCTTTGATTCTCTGAGACTCCTCGTCGGTGTTGTGTTCGGTCCACCAAGTTGCTTGCTCACTGATCCTATAGCTGCCTCCGGCGCGCGGAGATTCGAGTACTTCAAAGGCTCCGGGGTCGTTCCAGATGTCCGACACTTTCTTTGCGGCGCACTCCGGCCATATTCTGCATTGGTTATCGGACACAGGCTGGCGGACCTCTATTCTGTTACGAGTCATGGCTTGTAACCTCTCTTCTTGTGTGATCTGTGCGCGACTGATGTTGAGCAGTCGATGGCATGAGGTTACGGGGGCATCAGAGTTTAAGTCAATGGGTAGGTGGCGAAGGCTGAACAAGAGCTCAGGAGGATTGAGAACCTGCGGAGCGGTAGTGGTAAGCCGTAGATGTTGTGTTCGATAACATCGGTCTGGCGATGTTCAATCCGTGTCGGGAGTTATGCGAGACTGAGCGTGTTTGGGTCGTGGGCGGTTCACGAACCGCCCCTACGTGTGGGTCTGCGTTTGTGACGCGGTGCGGGAGTCGCCGGACAGGATGGGTCCGGTTGTGCGTGTGGGCTCGGCGGCTCGGAAGGTGTCTGGTGTTTGGCTATGCCGCGGGGTCGTCGGGTATTCCGCGTTGGAGCCGGCGATGCGTAATTTGCGCTGGACTTGGCGACCGCCCAGTTCTGCGGCTGGCCGCGGTGCCCCGCAGGTTGGATGGTTTCGTTACGTTGACTGGGGGTTGTCCGGTGGGATGTGTCTGGCTTCTGGTAAGCGGTCTTGGTAGTAGTCGCGGTTTGCTTCTGGGGTGTAGATGCATAGCAGGGTTCTTGCGCGTGTCAGGGCGGCGTATTTTGTGTGTGCCGCTATGCTGTTGATAGGCGGAGTTATGCCGTCGTTCTTGCCTTCTACGAAGAGGACTACGGGGCTCTCCAACCCGCTGAACTCGCTTATGCTTGAGATGCAGACGTGGGGTTCTAGAGGTTCTGCGTCGCGCAGTCCCCTGCCTTCGAATCTTCGTATCGGGTAGTCGTGTATGGTGCTTTCCCACTGGAATGCTCGGCGTATGAGAGATTGATTGCCGAGTATGGTGGCGATCCTTCCGGAGACATCTCCAAGGGCGTATGGTAGGTCTTCGATTCGGTTTTCGAGTGCGGCTCTGACGGTCTGGGTTGCGATGTAGTCGTCTTCGAACGCCTTCATTGAGACGTAGTGGACTTCGACTTGTAGTGCGTCAACCGGTCGCGGTTCTCCGACATCGAAGCCTGATAGGCTTTTGACGGCTGATGCGATGTTGCTGGAGTTTCTATAGTTGCGTGCCAGTTTGATCGGGTTGGTTGATAGCTCGTTGAGGACCAGTGTTCTGAGGTCGCGGTCAACGGCTTGTCCGAGTTCGTCCTGTCTTTGAAAATCGGCGAATATCTTTACTCTGTTGAAGTGTTGCACGATCGCGGCGGCGGTTTTGGGGAATGGGAAGTGCTGGAACTCGTCCCATACGAGGATGTCCCACGGTAGTTTTCTATCGCTGTGGTTGAGTATCTCGAAAGCGTTATTGAGCGTCCGTAGCTGTGCATCGTCAACGTTGTCCAGTGCTTCGCGCATGTTGCTGGGCCTGGATTGATTGTCGTTCGGGATGTGCGCTGCTGGTTCCTGTGCGTTCTGGACATCGACGAGTTGCTGGCGTCGGTGTTGGAGGTCGGCGACGGTTTTGTCGATTGATGCGATGGCGACATCTACTGGTGGCGGTCCCACCACATCGAGGATTCGCCTCGTCAACCAATGGGCATCTGTGTCGACTGCCAGTCCAGGAGAACCGAAAGTTTCGAGTTGCATCCATTCGCGCTGTCCTTCGGTGTCGGTGAGGACGAGTGTCTTTAATCCCGATGCCGCGGCTTCTCTCGCGATGTGCATTGCGAGGAGTGTCTTTCCGGTTCCTGCAGGGCCTTCAACGAGCACCTTGTCGGTGAAAGCGATGCGCGGGATAGCGTCGCTCTGTTCGTTAGAAAACTCTAGGGATGACAGTTCGTTCTGGAGCATCACCATGTCAGCAGCTACCTCGACTTTGGTTTTGAACGCTTCGATTACGTCACTGATCAGCGCGGCACTACACGGTCTGACTCCGGTGCGCTCCCGAGTGTCATTAACAATTCTATTGATTCCGGCTTGGATACTTGCGGGGTCGGCGCAGTCGGTAGGCGCGAGTGTGTTTCCCGGGCTGATTTCAGGTCCGCCGACGTCGTGAAATGGGAACGCGACGGCGAAGAAGAACGGGCATCTTTCAAGTTCAGGGTTCGTCTGTGCCAGGTACCGTCGCATGTCAAATGCGTTCTGTTGTGCCTGCTCCATTGGCGATTCATCAAGAGTTTGACGGCGGCCTCGGTATTCGCGTACCCATTCGTAGTTGAAGTACTTCACTCCGTGCCCCTTGACCTCAACGACGACCCACCCGACATCGGGAATGCATACGACGAAGTCGCACTCACCACCTGGGACTCGACGTTTGCCTTTGGTTTTCTCGGCTCGGGCTAATCCGTGAAAGACGGTCCAGGACTCGGGGCAACCTGAGAATGCATTGAAAACTCGTCGTTCGCTTTGGTTTGACGATGGGTGAGGCCTTTCTGGGATCATCTGGGCCATGATTGAGCCGTGTTCTATCGGTTTGCGGACGACGGGCGTGTCACTTGTGCGAGTGTGAATCTTGGGCGAGCGATGTCCGGGCGGTTGGCGCGTTGGATTCAGAGACGCGTTGCGAGGGTGCATGCGGCAGCCGGCTGATGGGACAGGTTAGGCTGACTGGCGGTTGTCTGGTGGGATGTGTCTGGCTTGTGGTAGGCGGTCTTGGTAGTACTGGCGGTTTGCTTCTGGGGTGTATATGCAGAGTAGTGTTCTTGCGCGTGTTAGGGCGGCGTATTTTGTGTATGCTGCTAGGTTGTCTGCGTTGGGAGA
This sequence comes from Dehalococcoidia bacterium, assembly GCA_965200145.1. Taxonomy (GTDB): domain Bacteria; phylum Chloroflexota; class Dehalococcoidia; order Lucifugimonadales; family Lucifugimonadaceae; genus CBDATG01. Next base: position 1,168,331 of record CBDATG010000002.1, on the reverse strand, counting down.
TGGGTTGTCGTTTGGTCCTTCTACGTATAGGACTACGGGTGATTCGAGTCCGCTGAACTCGCTGATGCTTGAGATGCAGATGTGCGACTCTAGCGGTTCTGCGTCGGGTAGGTTTTTGCCTCCGAATCTTCTAATGGGGTATTCGCCGATGGTGCTTTCCCACTGGACAGCGCGTTCGATGAGCGGTAGGTTTCCGAGTACGGTGGCACTTCTGCCTGATACGTCGCCTAGAGCGTAGGGTAGGTCTTCGATTCGGTCTTGAATCGCGGTTCTGATTGTTTGCGCGGCTACGTTTTCGTCGTTGTATGTCTCTTGCGCGATGTAGTGGATTTCGATGTCTAGAGATGGCACACCGGGAGTTTCGCCGACGTTGAAACCTGTTAAACGTTCAACGGCGTGAGCGATGTTGTCTGAGTTTCTGTAGTTTCGTTGGAGTTGTATCGGGTCGGTGTGGAGTTCTTTGACGATCAATGATCGTAGGTCTCGGTCGACGGTTCGTCCGAGGGCGTCTTGTCGTTGGAAGTCGGCGAAGATTTTGACCTTGTTGAATTGCTTGACGATAGCGGCTGCTGTCTTAGGGAACGGGAAGTGCTGGAACTCGTCCCACACGAGCATGTCCCAAGGGAGGTTTTGTCCGCTGATTTGGATGTGCTCAAGTGCGGCGGTGAGCATGGTTAGCTGTGCTTCGTCGACGTTGTTTAGGGCTTCTCGCGGGTTGGTTGGGATTGTTGCGCCGAGGTTGGTTTGCGGTGCGCCGTCTTCTTTGCGTTGCTGGAATCTGACGAGTTCTTCTCTTTGGCGTTGGAGTTCTGCCATTTTCTGGTCGATCGATGCGAGTGCGACGTTTAGCGGTGGTCGGCCGGTGTTGTCTGCGATGATGCGTGTTAACCAGTGGGCATCGATGTCCACGGTCAGGGATGGCGAACCGTATGTTTCGAGCTGCATCCACTCTCGTTGGCCGGCGGTGTCAGTGAGGATTAGCGTCTTCAGTCCTGATGCGGCGGCTTCGCGTGCGATATACATTGCGAGCAAGGTCTTACCGGTTCCGGCCGGTCCTTCGATTAGTACCTTGTCGGTGAATGCCAGGCGTGCGAGGGAGTAGCTCTGCTGGTTTGAGAGGTGCAGGAACATTCTTTCGGTTTGGAGCATAACCATGTCTGCTGCTACCTCGACTTTGGTTTTGAATGCTTCGATTACGTCGTTGATGGGCACGTTGCGTCTTCGTCTTCGTCCCGTTCGTGCCTGCTGTTCACTAACGATTCTATCTATGGCGGCTCGGATTCCTACGGGGTCGGCGCAGTCTCGAGGTGAGAGCGTGTTGCTTGTGTTGTTCTCGGGTCCGCTGACGTACTCAAATGGGAATGCGACGCAGAAGAAGAATGGGCAGTGTCTAAGTTGAGCATCTATGGTAGCGAGGTGATTTCGCATGTCGTATGCGTTGTTGCGTGCTTGTGTCAATGGTGTTTCGGGGAGGTTGTCAACTTTGCCTTGGTACTCTCGTATCCAAGCGTTGTTTGAGAACCTAACGCCTTGCCCTTTGACTTCGAGGACGATCCAACCTGTGTCGGGGATGCATACGATGAAGTCGCATTCTCCGCCTGGTACGCGACGCTTTCCGCTAGTTTTCTCGGCTCGTGCGATGCCGTGGAAGACGGTCCATTCGTCTGGGCATCCCATTAGGGCATTGAAGACGCGCTTCTCGCTTCGCGTTGATGCTGGATGCGGATTTTCGGGGATCATGTGTGCCATGGGTATGAGACCTCGTTGTTGTTTGGCTTGACGCGCGGTCATCGGGTAGTAGGCAGTTGTCCCGACGCCGCGCGGAGTGAGGTTAAGGCGATTTGAGTGAAGTTGTCAATGGCAGGGTGGCGAAGGCATCTGGGACTGATTGGGCGGAACGTGAACTGTCTGGAACTCCCGCTGAGATGGGCGCGATAGAGTGCCGCGTTGGATTCGCACCCGGGGACGGTTACGACGGACTTTGAGCTGCCACTTGGCGCGTTGTTACCGTTTAGGCGGCGGGTTCTTTGGCTGCTGGGTATGAGCCTAGGACTTTCAGGAAGCTGGCGGTTCGGGAGAGGTCTGCTAGGGCTGCTGTGACGTCTGGGTCGGTTCGGTGGCCTAGGATGTCTAGTACGAAGACGTATGTTCCTAGTTCTTCGCCGGTTGGTCTTGATTCGATGTGCGCTAGGTTTATGTTGCGTGTTGCGAATGCACCTAGTGCGGCGTGTAGCTGTCCGGGTGCGTCTCGGTTCATGAAGCTGAAGACCAAGCTTGTCTTGTCGGAGTCTGTTGGTTCGTGGTCTTCGTGTGCTAGGACTACGAATCTGGTGGTGTTGTTCTGTCTGTCTTGGATTGGCTTGGCCAGGATTGGGAGTTGGAAGAGTTGTGCGGCTCTGGCGGGTCCTATTGCGGCGGCGGATTTGTCACCGGTCTTGACGTTGCTTACCGCTTCGACGGTGCTAGGTGTTGGGATTCGTTCGGCGTTTGGCAGGTTGTTTTCGAGGTATATGCGGCACTGGGCTAGTGCTTCGGGTTTGGACATCACGGACTTGATGTCTTCGGGTTTGGTGCCTGGCTGGGCGATTAGGCATTGCTCGATGTTGAGTAGCAGTTCGTTTTTGATGCGTGCTGATGCCGACCTGATGAGGTAGTCGACGATGTCTATGATTGCGCCGCCGATGCTGTTTTCGATTGGAGCTACCGCTTCGTCGACGTGTCCGGCTTCTAGAGCTGCGACAACTTGGTGCATCTCGGGGAATGGGATGCGTTCGGCGTTGTCGCCGGCGTATATGTGAGCGGCGTGGTCTGTGAAGGTGCCTTCTGGGCCTAGGAAGGAGATGCGCTTCATGGGATTAACAGGGATATACGGGATAGTCAGGATGTTGCGTTAGGTTGATACAGTTATCCAGCCTTTGCCCGTTAGCGCGTATGCTAGCTCGTCTAGAGCTTCTTGTGGGCAGCTTGAAATAACCTCTTCTCCGCCGATTAGTACGGTGGCCTCGGTCGGTACGGACGGCTCGCCGGTTTCGGAGATAACGATAGCGATGATTAGTCCGTAAGGCAGGGCAAGGTCGCCGATCTGCTTTCCCACAGATGGGGCGTCGGAAGGTATTCGCATTGTGACGAGTTTGTCATAGCGGCTGTTGATGTTCATGAGTTCGGCCATCGGGTGCTGTAGGAGTGTGCCGGTTAAGTTTGCCAGTGTGATGTCAGTGCGGTTAACGATTTCGTCTGCGCCTGCTCTGAGGAATATGTCTGCGTTGTGGCTGTAGTTAGCTATTGCGGCGACGGTGTTTACTTTGAAAGCTTGTTTGGCGAGCTGGCATACTGCGAGGTTTATGCCGTCGTCGCCGGTAAGTGCGATGACCGCGTCGGCGCGTTGGATTCCGGCGTTGATGAGGGTTTCGGAGCGTGTTGCGTCTCCGACGACGGTGATGTTTCCGAGTGCGGCTTGGGCCTTTTGGATGCGTGTTTCGCTGACGTCGATGATTGTGACTTCGTTGCCTGCGTTAATCTGAGCGCTTGCGAATCGTGTGCCGATGGCACCTGCGCCTGTTATGAGTACGTACATCTGGTGAGTGCTTTCGGTTTGTAAGTGTGCAGTAAGCGGTGCGACGGTTTAGCTGGAGTCTGATTGGCCGTTTGATTCTGGCCGTGAGGTTATGCCTAGCATTGTCGAGACGCTATCTAGGATTGCGGCATCTGGGTTGAGCGTGTCGATACCGAATGGCTCGTATGTCGTAGCGAGTCTGTTGTCGACGATTACTGCTAGCACGCGTTGGGTGTTGAGAGCGAGTTTTGCCTGCATTGCGATGAGTCCGTTAACGGCGTCGGACCTTGTGGCCGCGATGAACATGTCGCACTCTTCGATGCCTTCGATAGTTGAGGTGTCGCCTAGGCTGATGTCTGCTTCGGTTAGAGTTACGTTCTGTCTTTCGGACAGGTATTCGGGGATAGATTCGAGGTGAGCGTGGTCGTTTTCGACGATTCTGACGTTGTGTCCGGACGCGCTTAGTATGTCCGCCATTGCGACGGCGAGTCTGTCTTGTCCGGCTACGATGATGTTCATGAGTTCGTGTTGCTTGTATTGTGGGCTATGGCTATGGCTATGTCAGCCGAGTCTTGTGCCGGCTGCTATTGCTGCGCTGGCTTCTGTGTCGTCGATCCATGCTTCGGCTGGGCTTCGGACTACGATGACGGAGCTGGGTGATTTCTCAAGCAGGTAGAGTGTGTCTTGCCCGATGTCGTAGCCTCCGAGTCTGTGTACGGGTTCGATCGCGGTAACGATAGCGGAGATTCTACGGTCGAAGACTTCTCGTAGGATTATTGGTCCGAGTGTTCGTCCTTGTAGTATGACGGTTGAGACGTCTTCGGGGTTTATGCCGGTCATGTCCTCTGCGTTTGCGAGAGCTTCTTCCGCGCGATGTATCTCGTCTGGCAGGTGTGCGTCGATTGCGACGGTTCGCGGTACGCTGATTACGTAGACGAGGTTTAGTCTTCGTCTTCTAGGAGTGAGCATGTCGACGGCGGCTTCAACGGCGTACTTGTCGGAGTCGGAGCCGTTGACGATGCAGAGGATTCGAGAGTATCTCATCGTGTGAGAGTGTCGACTCTGTCTTTGTCACCGACGACGACGATGGCATCACCGTCTGCGATGAGTTCGTCTAGGCTTGGCATGAGTCTTGCGTTTTCGCCGCGCAAGATTGCGAGTGCGGATGGTGCGTCGATGTCTCTGACGGTGGAGAATCCGGCATCAGCGAGTGTCATGTTGTTGAACCTTCTAGGGATGGGCATTCTGGAGATGCCTAGGTTTCGTCCGAGTGGAATGTATTCTTCGACGTTCGGGTTGAAGAGGGTGTCGGCGAGTCTTACGCCTGCTTCTTCCTCAACGTTGACAACTCTCGTGCATCCGATTCGGTTTAGTGTGTCGGCGTGTAGGCTTCCGTTTGCCCTTGCGACGATGAGTCTGATTTCGAATGATGCGAGCAGGACGGATGTCATGACGCTTGCTTCGACGTTTCGTCCGATGGCGACGATTGCGATGTTGTAGTTAGGAACGCCGAGTTCGCGCATGAATGTTTCGTCGGTGGTGTCACCTGCGACGGAGTATGTGACTCTGCCGACCATTGCGTCGACTCGCTCTTGGGATCGGTCGATTGCGAGCACGTCGTGTCCTTGCTGGAAGAGTGTGGTAGCGGCGTTAGTACCGAATCTTCCTAGCCCTGCTACAACGATTTCTGCCATTTCGTCGCTCTCAATCCGGAGTGTTTGTTTCGCCGTTTACAAGGTATCGGAGGTTTACGAGTACCTAGTAGGTCGATGCTAGCCGATTCTAACCTCTTCTTCGGGTAGTGCGAATCTTTCGGTGACTTGCCTTCCTGCCATCAGTAGACCTAGTGTGAGTGGTCCGAATCGTCCGAGGAACATTGCGACGACGAGAATTACCTGTCCTGCTGCTCCGAGGGAGGACGTGATTCCGGTAGAGAGTCCGACGGTCCCGAATGCCGATACGACTTCGAAGAGAGATGCTCTGAATGGTAGTTCGTCTTCAGCGATAGCGAGTGCGAAGACGAGCGTGAAGACGATTGCGATGGCGGATAGTCCGACTGCGAGAGCGCGAGTGACGACGGGAGTTGGGAGTTGTCTTCCGAAGGCGTTGACGGCGGATCGTCCGGTCATAGTGATGATTACGGCGGCGACGATGATGACGAAAGTGTTTACTTTAATGCCGCCGCCTGTGGAGCCTGAAGCTGCCCCGACAAACATGAGTAGTTCGGTAGTGAGGTCGGTTGATCCTTGTGCTTTGTCGTAGTCGATGGTTGCGAATCCGGCGGATCGCGTGACGACGGCGTGGAATGCGGCGTCTGCGATTTTTTGCCCGACGCTTTCGTCGCCGGAGGTTTCGGCGTTATCCCACTCTGCCATGTATGAGAGGACTCCGAAAGTGAGCAGCAGGGCGGTACCTAGGAGCACGATTTTGGTTTCGAGTGTGAATCTACGGAATCGCTTAACGATCCATATGTCGCTGATGACTGCGTAACCGAGTCCGCCGAGGATTATGAGAGCGCATGTTATTGCGAGTGTTCCGTAGTCGGTGCGGAATCCTGCGAGCGATGCACCGCCGACGGTGGCGTCTGGCATTATGTCCATGCCTGCGTTGTTGAACGATGACACAGCGTGGAAGAACGCTTGCCATAGGTTGCCGACGAGGCTAAGGTCGCCCCATACGTCTCTGACGATGTTCCAATGTGCCCACAGGGCGGCGAAGCCGAGTAGTTGGATGGTGACGGAGAGGAGGAAGATGTTGCGAACGGTGACTGCGATACCGCTCAGAGCTCCGCCGCCGAGTCCTGTCTGTATGATGAGTCTGTTTCGCAGTCCGAGTTCTTGTCCGAAGAGGATTAGGAGGAATGCTGTTCCGGTCATGAAACCGAGTCCGCCGATGAAAATGAGGAACATGATCACGGCTTGACCGAAACCTGTCCATGCGACGTCGGTGTCGACGGTAGCGAGACCAGTGACGGTGATAGCGGATGTTGCGGTGAATAGGGCGGTGAGAGGGTTTACGGATCCGGGTGTGTTGCTTGCGAACGGGAGCATGAGGAGTGCAGTACCGATGACGTCAGCGATTGCGAAACCGTATACGAGCGACATGGGGGAGGTGAAGCCGCGCGTAGATACGGAGCGCGTTTCGACTTCGAACTCTACGGGTTCGATCTCGGAGTCGCGCGGGATGCGGATGTATGGGTCTCCGCTGTAGTTTGGATCGTGCTGAGTGGTCATGCGGTATTGAATAGGTTAACGCGTGATAGGTTAACGGTTACGCGGGGGATTCGTTGGAAGTTAGAAGAGTTGGCTTAAGTTTGCCCAGATGTCTTCGACGATTTTGGTTGCGCTGTAGTTGTCGAGTATTTTCCAACCGTGGAGTATCCATTCGTGGATGAGTTTGAGGGCTGCGCACAGTGCGAGCCATGTGGCGGCGCGTTTTGGTGTGAGCTCGTATTCGGGCCACCAGTGGAGTTGAGCGGCGGCGTATACGAACCAGTATTCGAAGACATTAGGGAATGCTACTAGCCAGGTTCGGTTGCCGGTGAGTTCAAATGCTGTGAATCCGATCATGCGGAATGCGAAGAGAGCGACGGCGATTTTTCGTTGAGTTCCGTTCCATTGGGTTACGGCGACCCATAGGAAGGTTGCCATGTAAACGAGGTCGAGCCACTTGTCGAATGTCTGGTAGTTTCCGATACCGCCGAGGTTTATCCAACCCATCATCCATAGGTCGGAGAGGTCTACGACGATAGCGATGAGAGCGCCTGCGAATGCCCACCGTAGTACTGGTAGGCTGCCTGCGACTCTCGCGCTTGCGATGATTATCTGTTCGATGGTCACGGCGTACATCGTAACGCCGTGGTTGCCTCTACGCGCGGCTTTCGGGCTCGTTGTTGGAGTTGTCGGTGTCGCTTTCTGGGTCTGCGACGTTGTCGAAAGTGCGGTCGTACTTCAGCCTTTCATATTCGGCGTAGGTTGTGGACTCGGCCTGTTCGTCAACTTCATTGGCTTCGGGCGCATCTTCGTCAGGGTCGAAGCCGTCGTCTTCTTGGTCAAAGTCTTCGTCAGGGGCTTCATCGTCGAAGTCTGTGTCGTCAGGCGTGTTGCGGTTTGGTGCGATGGTGCGTGCGTAGATGGCGTAACCTGCGCCGCCAATGGCCGCTAGTGCTAGGACAGCGATCAAGCCGATGATAACGGGGTTGAGTCCGCCGCTGTCGTCGGGCGGTATCACGGCCGTGTCTGTTCCTGTAGTGGCCGGTGGTAGCGTTGGTGACGGCGCTATAGCGACTTCTGGTTGCGGTGTGTTTGTTGGCGACGCGGTAGGTGTGGGCGACGGTGTCGCCGTTGCAGTTGGTTCGGGGGTTTCGGTTGGTGCCGGTGATGGTGCCGGTGTAGGTGTGCGGGTTGGTTCGCGCGTTGCCGTTGCGGTGGGTGTTTGCGTTGGCGTAGGTGGCACTGGTGACGATGTTGGTGTTGGCGTCGGCGGTACCGGCGTTGGTGTTGATGTCGCGGTAGGCGGTGGAACTGGAGTTGCGGTTGGCAGGACTGGCACGGGAGTTGGCGTTGGCGGTGGTACGGGAGTAGGTTCGGGCGTTGATGCGGGAGTAGGAGCGACAGTTGGGGAGGGTTCTGCTTCGGGAGTAGCCGCGGTTTGTTGTGTTGCGGGAGTGGCTTCGGGCGCGGGAGTTTCGATTGCGAGTGTTCGGTCTGCGATAGCGACGAATATTTCGCCTTCGGTGAATGAGTCGAATGCGCAGACCTGGTTTGGTCTTCCTTCGATCTGGTTGGCTTTGAGGTGGTAGGGTGCCTGCAACAGTCTCTGTTCGTCGTTGGTGAGTCTCATGATTTCTGTGTCATCTAGGCGGTCTGCGGATGCTAGCGGTACAGGGATGCATACTTCGATGGGAGTTGCGAAGACCATGTTCTGAATTGCGAGAGCGTCGGATGAGATTGTGTGTAGCTGGTATCGGTTTCCGATGACGCTGAATCTGCTGACTCTGGGTGCGATGTCAGTTGCTGGTCCTTTTCGTTCGGCTCTGATGCCTATCCAGTCGTCGTTCGGGACTGCGCCTGACCTTGCGGTTATCTTGACACCTGGGACATCAGGGTCTTCGTATGTGACTCCTTCGCGCGGAGTGATTGACTTGTAGCTGTTTCCGTCGGCAATTACAGCGGCCGGGATTTCGGCGTCGTCGGGGAGTTTGGGATTCCAGACGTTGAAGTCGTCGGAGTCCCCGATGACTCTGATGGGGATGACGTGTTCTTGCGACACGATTCCCTGCGTGGCGCGGCCTTGATCGACCTTGGTTTGCTTTGCGACGACTCTGATGGCGAACTGTGTGCTAGATGTGTGCGGCGCAGTGTAGTAGGTCTTTAGGTCGCTCCTTGTTGAGATGGTGCCGCTTGTTGAATACCAGTCGATTGAGATGTCTGGGTTGTCAAGCAGGTCGTTGTTGAGGTTGCCGTCAATTCCGAAGAGTCTTATGCCCACTTCGGCGGCTTGACCTTTCCTTAGAGTCAGGGACCTTGGGTAGACTTGCGAGCCGCCAAGTACTTGGCCGCCTCTTGGTCGTGTGACGGGTTCGATAGTTGGAGCTGGTGCGTTAGGGATTATTCGCGTTTCAGGTGACCACTCGCCTATGTCGTCCTGGTTGTTTATGGCTCTGACTCTGAAGGTGTATTCGGCATCGCTTTCTGGCAGGTCGAATACTCTTGGTGACACGGCGTTTGCGTCGCGTGGCCTTTGGAGGTAGTCTGTGCCTGCTTTGCGCCAGTCAACGTCATACTTCAAGTCTGGGCTTGTTTGCCAGAAGACTCTTGCCTGCTTGTGTCCGACGATTACGCCCGGGGCAGGGAGTTTAGGTGGGAGTACGTCGGCTTCGAGGACGTTCGTGATGGAGATGTTTGCGTATGCGATGTCGTTTAGTCCGCATCCGTCTTGGGCGAAGAGTGTGAGACGGTAAGAAGGCGTTGTTTCGTAGTTGAGTCTTTGCGTGGTTTTGATTTCGCCGGTTATAGGATCGATCTTGAAGGGTGCTTCTTCTGGGACAGAGCTGTCGATCGTGTAGCGGAGTGATGCCACGTCGTCGATCAACGGGACCAGAGTGTCACTACCAGACCGTCTAGTCTTGACGATGGCGCCAACGGATCCGACGTCTGCGTTGCTTGGTTGCTCTTCTTCAACAGCGAGGTTGTATTCGTCTTGTCTGAAGTCTAGGTATCTGACGATGTTTCTGGACCTTGGCGTGACGGCCTCTTCGGCGGACCACTTGCTTTGTTCGTTTGTGTCTTCGGAAATGGCTCTGACCCTGAATACCCATCCGATGTCGGGTTCGATATCGGATGTTATCGTGCGCTGGCTTGTTTCGTCGTCTGTGATAAGGACGCTTCGTAGAGCTGCGCTGTATTGCCCGTTTGTCTTTCGCCACTGTATTTCGTAGTCGTAGTCTTCGTTGTTCGACCACGCTATTGCAACGCCGGTTCCCGAAACGCCTGATCCAGGCTGCGGTGTGGCAGTCCCGGCGGTCACGGCGGAACCAGCGGCGCATAGTGCATGGATTGAGGGGGCGGGAGGTCCATCGACGTCGATGACATCGATTCGGATGTTGCGTTCGGTGTTGAGTCCTCGTAGGTCGGTGGCTCTGATTGTTAGGTCGTAGCGTCTTACGTCAGCACCGTTTACTTCTCGTTCGTAGTCGAGTCTTCCGTAGAGGAAGAGGTCACCGTTTCGTGTGTCGATGACGAAAGGTCCGTTAGGTTCCATGTCAGAAATCGAGTAACGGACTCTGTCGCTGCTGTTGTCGTCGGCTTCGAATGCTGCGAGGGGTGCTTCGGGGAGTCTGTTCTCTTGGATTTTGACGGATCTTGGGTTTTTACCTGTTCTGTTGCGCCATACGGGTTCTCTGTTTGTGCCGGATGGTGGTGCCTGGGTTGTTGCACGGTATGACCGGCAGTTGTTGGTTGAGGTTCCGAGGCATACTCTGACGTTGTAGCTCAACGGGCTGCTTCCGGCACCGAACATGCGTAGGTTTTCGATGGTTATGGGGAAGTCGGTGTTGCCTCCGGAGATTTCTACGGTTCTGGAACCGGAGCTGTTGTAGTTGGGACTACTGACGGTTGGGTTCCATGTGACGGTGTATGTGATGTCTTGTCCTTGCTTCCACTCCTTTGGTCGCCAAGAGACATACAGTTTTCCGCCGTTGGGCTGTACGGTGCCGTCGGAAGCAAGGGTTCCGCCGCCGAGTACGACGAGTTCGGAAATGGGGGGGAGTTCGGGATCGACTCTCTGTGGTATGGCGGGTTCGCGGAGCTGTGCGCGGGCGGTTTCGCAGAAGTTTGAGGGTCCGTTATTGAGTAGGTTGAAGACGCAGACTTCGATGGTGTAATCGAGCAGGTTCCTACCGGACCTGTACATTCGCAGGCCTTCTATGACGAATTCGTCGTTTGGTGACCTGACGCGTCTTCCACCGCTAGGTTGGGTTAGTCCGGTGTCGACGTGCGGTTTCCATGTGATGTAGTAGTCGGTGTCGTCGGTGGTTCTCCATGTGGCGGTGATGGTTCCGCCGTTGGGGTCGATTCGGTCGTTATCGGTTAGGGTGCCACCGCCGCGGACATTGTTGAATGTTGGCCTTGATGGGTTCAGTGTTTTGGAATCGAACTGGCTACATGTTGCGGTAGGTTGTCCGGCGTTGTCGAGGGCGCACACAGAGACGCGATACGTGATCAGCAGCTCGCGCGTCAGGAACACCCATAGGTTTGAGATGATGTGTGTGCTGGTTCGTCTGTTTGCGTCTGCGCTTACGGTGCGTTGCCCAGTGCTACGTCGGTTTTGTCGGATGCTCTGGTTGGGACCGGGTTCCCAGGAGATTCTGTAGTCTGTGTTTGGCTGGGTTCTCCAGGTCAGTTGCAGTAGTCCTCCGGAGCGGTTTATGGTTTTGTCTTCGTTGAAAGTTGCGCCGGGTTTGATTGTTAGTCCGAGTGGCCCGCCGGATTGCGCTTGGCCTAGGTTGGGATGCTGGAGGATGACCACGATCGTCGCGAGTGCGGCCGCGACCAGCACCGTGGCGGCGATTCGCAAGGCGTGGCTGGAGATTGCGAACGGCGCGAGTATTTTCAACGCCATTGTGATTCGCATGTTGTTTTGAGCCGCGGCATGGTGTTGTGTTCGAGATGGAAGTGGAGTGATCGGTCGGTGGTAATTGATTCGATAAGGCGCGATGGTTTAGCACGCTTTGGCATTAAGATAGCAACTGTTGGTATCGGGATTCAGTAGGTTTGAGCGCGATGAGACTGCTATTTGTTCGACATGGGAAAGCTGAGGAGCCATCTACGGCCAAATGGCCGGACGATGCTTTGCGTCCACTGACCGACGCGGGAGCGGATCGGTTTCGCAGATCTGTTAAGCGGATCGTGCGTCTGGCAGGGGTTTGCGACGTGGTGTACACGAGCCCTTATGTGAGGGCAGCTACAACGGCGGCGATCTTGAGTGGGGAATCTGGCTGGCCGGAGCCGGTTGAGGATGCTAGGCTTGCGGGCGGGATGTCAGTTGAGCGGATGCTTGGAGTTGCGTCTGGATTGGATGGTTCAGGGTGCTATGCGCTTGTTGGGCACGATCCTGGGATATCGCTTTGCGTTAGCGAGCTGTTGGGTGCTCGCGCTGGTTCGATTGGGTTGAAGCCGGGCGGAGTCGCGCTGGTTGAGGTTTACGGTGGTTCTGCAGGGTCAGGTCGTGGGCAACTCATTGGGTTGTTGCAACCTCGGGTGCTGGCGCGCAAGTGAGTTAATTCACGGGGACATGCAGGATGCGTAGGATGGGAATCTAGGTTTGTTGGGGTCTGTTTCTTGGCATTGGGATTAGTAGTGCCATTGCTGTTCCGGCGGTTGCTATTGCTCCGCAGAAGATGACTACTGCTGACCAGCCAATGGCGTCAAAAAGTGCGCCGGCTGCGATTGGGGATAGTGCGCCTATGACAGCGCCGCCTGTAAACATCATTGCTGTGGCGGATCCTTCGGTGCCTGCGCCGACTTGGTCGATTGCGGCGGCGGTGATTATGGGCATTACGGAGAAGAAGAAGAGCCCTAGCGTTGCTAGGAGTATGGTGAATGCTGGGCCGTCTTGGGCGAATAGGAATAGGAAAACTAGGAGAGCCATAGTTCCCATTGCGCCGACGATGACGGGTTTTCGTCCGGTGCGGTCGGAGATCCAGCCCATGATGGGGGTCGATGCGATACCCGCGAGTGTTAGGAGAGAGACGTGGATGCCGATGGTGAAGGCGGACATATCTAGGGATTCGCGCATGTAAAGGACGACGAATCCTTGGAATGCGGTGTGAACGGCGCCTCTGCATGCGCCGAGTGTGACGAGTCCGAGGACTCTGACGTTCTTGACGAGTTTCGATGCTGATTGGAAGTATTCTCGCAGTTTCATGGTGCCGCTGGCTTCTGCGCCGGCGGTTTTGAAGAGCAATGGGACGAGGATTGCTGTTACGAGCATCGGAGTCGCGACGCCTACTGCAACGTACCGCCACTCGAATCCGGCGAATTGCAGTCCGAAGATGGTGCCCCCGAGCAGGAATCCGATGATTACAGGGCTTGTAGCGTTTCCCACTTGAGCGCCGGTTAGGTGTGCTGCCATTGCGATGCCGCGTTTGTTTGGGTATCTTGCGGCTAGGGTTCCGAAAGCCGGTGCGTGCCATAGGCTGGTGCCGAATCCGATGATGGCGACAGCTAGCCCGATGATCCATAGTGTGGGGCTTATGCCGATGAGGAAGTATCCAAGTCCGACCATCAACATGCTTGCGGATAGCATCCATGCGACCTTCTTTCGGTACATGTCTGCGAGCATTCCGGCTGGTAGGTTTGCGATGCCTGAGCTGACGGAGTTTATTGTGAAGATTGCGCCGTATGCGATGTCTCCGATTCCTAGAGTGGCTTTGATGAATGGCATCATGACGGTTAGCGCGCCTTGTCCGAAGTGCTTGACTCCGTGTCCGGCGGAGATGCCTACCATGAGCCAGATCGACTCGTCTCGGGTGCGAGACCGTCTGGTTTGGGATGCGACTGCCACGTTAGGTTCGATTAGTCTAGGTTGGTAGATTGGTTGCGGCGTTGGATTTGCGTCGATGCGCGATCTGCTAGCGCGCAATCGTATCAGCACAGGATTGACGATAATGCCGGAGGCGCCGGAGCTTTACCTGATCCGCGAGTGGCTAGAGCCGCGTTTGGTTGGTCGTAGCGTTGATGGTGTGTCTGTGCTTCGTCCGCTGGTTGTGCGGAACATGCTTGATGCTCCAATAGAGGACGCTTTGGTAGGCAGGAGTTTCGAGTCTGTCGGTCGCGATGGCAAGTTGCTGATATTTGGGTTGGATGGTGGAGTTTCGATTGTCGTGAGTCCGATGCTTGTAGGGGAGCTGCGTTTGGTTTCATGTGGCGAGCGAGTTGTGACGGCGACGGTGTTGGAGTTGGCGATTGCGGGCGGTTTGTCGCTGCGTTACTTGGATAGTCGCCGCATGGGGCAGGTTTATGTGTTGCGTACGGTTGACCTGTCGACGATTGGACGTTTGGAACGTCAGGGTCCGGATGTGATCGATGCGCCACTGAGTTACGAGGAGCTGCGGTCCGGTTTGCGTTCGTTCAGGGGTGAGCTGAAGTCTGTGTTGACTGGTGGCAGGTTGTTAGGTGGCATTGGGAATGCGTATGCTGATGAGATACTTTGGTCTGCGAAGCTGTACCCGTTCGTGAAGGTATCGAGGATGGCTGAGGATGATTTTCGTCGCTTGCATCAAGCACTGATGACGGTGCCGCGTTCGTCGGTAGACCTGCTACGGGATGCACTTGATCGCGAGGGGTTGACACCGCGGAAGTACAGGTCAGTGTTGCGTGTGCATGGTAAATCTGGCTTGCCATGCCCGGATTGCGGTACTCGCATCAGCTCGGTGAAGTTGCGACGTCGGGAGACGAATTTCTGTCGTGCTTGTCAGCCTGGGACGCTTGTAGGCAGCTGACGCATAGTTGGGACTACCGGGTCTGTTGAGGACTGCTATGCGGCATGGTTGGGTTGTAGAATTGCGAATCGGTTTGGGCGTTTCGGTTTGGAGTCCGCGAGCAGGTCAAGTAGGTTTAGCAGTGGAATGTCAGGCAATATTCGGCGGCGGGAATTACGTCTGTGAGACGGCGATAGTCTCTGGGATAATCCGAGATATCGTGATCGTTGTGACGACACTCGTCGTTGCTGCTGTTGCGATCGTTATGTCGGTGGTGTTGCTGAAGGTGTACCTGACGATTAAGAGGACGACTGCGCGCATTAACGGGCTGATTGATCAGGTAGAGTCGGGCGTGGAGACGCTGAAGCCGATTGGGAATGCGCTAAAGGGGTTTTCGGGTTCGGTTGCGGCGGCGGGAGCGGCTAGCGGTGCGAAGGCATCGTTTGGATTTGTGTCTTGGCTGGTAAGTTTGATAACTAAGCGTGCATCGAGGAGTGGTCGTGAAAGGCGAGACGGGGATGGCGGTTCGGTTTCGGGGTCGGAGTCGTCCGGTTAAAAGCGCGACTAGTCGCGGTGAATCTGGTTGTGTGAACGGGTTAAGTTTGTGCGACACTAGAATTAGACGGGAGTCGTGCGCGAATGTGCAAGTTGCGAATTCTCGTAGATTCAGATACATACAGGAGAGTTGAATATGACTAATGGCGGCGGGACTGGAGCTGGAGGATTTTCAGCGGGCGTTATTTTTGGCGCTGCGATAGGAGTTGCGGCGGGTTTGTTGCTTGCACCTAAGTCTGGTGCGGAGACTCGAGCGGCGATCTGGGAGCAGACGCAGGGTGCTAGGGAGCGGTTGCCAGAGACTCTGGATTCGTTGCAGGACCGGATTGAGGATTTGCAGGCTGACTTGTCGCGTCTTGGCGAGATGGTACGTCAGCGTATGCCTGGTTCGCCGAGTCCGACGGTGGAATCTGATCCGCCGCAGTCTTGATGGATGCGTTACGTCTTGGACGTGACGTTGATCACGTCCTACGCGTGGGAACGGCGATAGGGGGTCGTCGCGGTGGGTGAAGGTATCCGTCCGCTGGTTGTAGTTCCGTCGGACGATCCTGTTCAGTGTCTCGGCTCTCCGCGTATGGCAGAGCTAGAGGCGGTTGCCGACGTTGAGATTTACTCGACGCGTCCGTCGGACTTCGATGAGCAGGTTAGTCGTGCGGCGGGTGCGACAGCGCTAATTAACTCTCGGAGTTATCTAGATTGGGGCGAGTCTGCGTTTGCGCGCTTGCCGGACCTGCGTTTTATCAGTGTTTGCGGGATTGGAACGGATGCGATTGACTTGGATGCGGCCCGCGCGCGCGGGATCGTGGTTTCCAACATACCTGGTAAGACGGCACCGGTAGTTGCAGAGCATGCGTTCGGTTTGATGTTTGCAGCTGCCAAGCGTTCATCTTGGTACACAGGTGAGTTGCGTAGCGGCAAGTGGGGGATGAAGGAGGGCGTGTTCCTATCTGGGAAGACGGTTGGGATAGTCGGTACGGGGAACATCGGCTCTGAGATGGCTCGTATGTGCAATGCCTTTGGGATGCGCGTGATTGCGCACACTTGGAATCCGTCTTCGGAGCGGGCATCTCGGCTTGGTTTGGAGTATGTATCGCTGGACGAGTTGATGTCGGAGTCTGATGTTGTTTCGATACACACGAAGTTGACGGATGAATCTCGCGGCATGATCGGGGCGCGTGAGTTGTCGCTGATGAAGCCTGAGGCGATCTTGGTGAATGTTGCGCGTGGACCGATCGTTGATGAGTCGGCGTTGGTGGAGACGCTTAATGAGGGTCGTATCGGAGGTGCGGCTCTGGATGTTTTTGAGGATGAGCCGTTGCCTTCAGACTCTGCGATATTGGATTGCGAGCAGGTGGTGCTTACGCCGCACATTGCGGACATGACACCGGAGGGGTTTGACCTGCTTAATCAGGGTGTGGTTGAGAACACATTGGCTTTTATTAGTGGGAGTCCGCAGAACGTTGTCAACTGAGACGGTAACGATACGTGAGCTTCTACAGGGGGATGCTGAGCGGGTGATGGAGTTGGATCGCTTGATCAGCGGTTCGGATCGGTCGATGACTTGGGACCAGTATGTAGGTCGTCTACTTTCGATAATTGCGCTGGACTCGTTTGAGTATCCGCCTTGGGGATGCTTTGTCGCAGAGGTTGGAGGTGAGATAATCGGGTTCTTGATGTCGGAGCGTCAGTCTCAGGCTTATGGTCTACCGCCTGGTGTGCGGATAGTTGCGATCGCGGTTCATCCGGATTATCGTCGGCGGTCGGTGGGTTCGCAGTTGGTGCGTGCGTTGTGTGAGAAGTCGCGATCGGAGGGGATTGAGCGCGTGTTTTCGGTGCTGCTGAGTGAGGATGAGCGCGATGCGGAGTTTCTTGAGCGTCAGGGCTTTGCGCCAGCAGATTTCAAGGTGCTGTCGCGCCGAGCTTGAATTAGGCCTAGGCAGCGTGCGCCGATGAGTGGCGGTGTAGAGGCGGGTCATCCGCGCTATGAGAGTCTGCGTATTCGGGAATTGTTGGTGGCGTCGGTAGCATCGGGTTTGACATCTCAACATGGTTTGATAGCTCACGGTCGTGGTGAGGCGTTGGATTATCTGCTGGGAGAGAGGACGCACGATTTTGCGCGGTTGGCGATCAGGAGTGCGGTAGCGATGTTGTTACTGGCGCGGCGGCCGGTGATATCGGTAAATGGGAATGCGGCTGCGCTGGTTCCTGGCGAGTTGGTTGAGTTGTCGGAGTTGGTAGGTGCAGTGTTGGAGGTGAATCTTTTTCACAGCGGGTCTGAGCGTGAGCGTAGGATATCGGAGCATCTTATGGCGCATGGTGCGCGGAAGGTATTGTTACCAGATGGCGAGACTGTGTTGGATGGGATTG
This sequence comes from Dehalococcoidia bacterium, assembly GCA_965200145.1. Lineage (GTDB taxonomy): Bacteria > Chloroflexota > Dehalococcoidia > Lucifugimonadales > Lucifugimonadaceae > CBDATG01. Next base: position 1,150,875 of record CBDATG010000002.1, on the reverse strand, counting down.
CCAGTGGTCGCAGGATTGTGAACGCGCGGGGAATAGGTTCGGCGGATGTCGTGTTTGTTCCGCTTGAGGATGGTGACAGGTGCGCTGCGTTGAGGGCGCTTGGAATTGATGTTGTCGCGGTTGACTTGAATCCGTTGTCGCGTACGGCGAGGTCGTCTACGATAGCGGTCGTTGACAACGTGGTGCGTGCGTTGCCGTTGATGGTTTCGGTCGGCAATGCTTTGTCTGGTCGTGATCGAGAAGAGTTACGCAGCGAACTGGCGGCCTATGATCATGCCGCCGTGTTACGAGATGCGGAGCGTGAATTGCGGTCGTCGGCAGGTCAAGATTGACCGATCGCTGGTTGTAGTGACTGGCCAGGGTTGCGATTCGCGTTAGGATTGGCGTTTGAGCTGACGCTTGAGTTTGAGTAAGGGAGCAGTTTGATGTCCTCGGATGGATTTGCGGGAATTCACTTTATGTTGCCGACGCCGTTTGAGTCGGATGGTTCGGTTGATGGCGCTTCGCTGGTTAGGTGTGTGGAGCATGCGAAGTCGAGTGGTTGCGCTGGGGTCGTAGCGCTAGGCGTCATGGGGGAGGCGCATCGTTTGCTGGATGACGAGCGCGATCTTGTGGTTGAGACGGTTGTGGGAGCGGCTGCTGGTGAATTGAAGGTTTCGGTAGGGATCAGTGGTCAATCGTCGGAGCAGGCGATTGAGAGATTGCGTTCTGCGCAGGCCGCTGGTGCGGATGCGGTTATGGCATCGCCGCCGAGTTTGTCGAAGCCGAATGATGCGGTTGTTGCTGGTTACTACTCTGATATTGATTCGGTTGCGCGTGTTCCGCTAATCGTGCAGGATCTTCCGGAGCAGACTGGTGTGCACATGTCGGCGGGATTCATAGCGGGTTTGAGTCGCCATTTGGATAGTGCTGAGATGTTGAAGCTTGAGGACCCGCCAACTCCGCCGAAAGTTAGTGCGACGTTGTCAGCGACAGGCGGTAGTATGTTGATATTCGGGGGTCTAGGCGGTTCGTTCCTATTTGAGGAGTTGCGTCGTGGTGCGTCGGGTGCGATGACTGGCTTTGCGTTTCCGGAGGTATTGGTTGCGATTCACCGTTCGTATGTGGCCGGCGACATCGAGGGAGCGCGACAGCGTTTCTACGATTGGTTGCCGTTGATTCGCTATGAGAACAGCGTTGGCTTGGGTCTATCGATCCGGAAGCATCTGTTGGCGCGTCGGGGTCTGATCTCGAGTGCGGCGGTACGTCCGCCTACGCCGTCGATAGATACACTAGGCATTGAGGAGTTGGAGGATGTGTTGGTTGGGATGTCGGAGTTAATCGATAGCATTTGATGGCTCGTCAGTGGCTAGGTGTGTTTGGCATCGGATTGAATCGGGATTAAAGTATCCTAGTTAGCGGACATTGCTTCTCGTTGACTTGAAGTCATGGAACATTGAGATGAGTGACCAGCGCGACACGGACGGTTCGGACCAGATATTCTGCATGCATTGCGGTACGGGTGGTACCGTCGGGATGTATGCATGTGTGAGGTGTGGTGAGCGTCTGTATTTCCCAGATCCGGATCATCCGCCTCCGTTGGGTTACATAGGTTGTGGGCGTTGCGGTGCCGCCAACGAGGCGCATGCTTCGTACTGTGCGAGTTGTCAGTCTGAGCTTGATGCGGCAGAACGGGTGTCTCCGACAGCGCATTCGGAGCGCAGTTACGATGACCTGCGTTCATCGGGCGCGGGTGGTTCTGGCGAGTCGGCCGAGACGCTTCGTGGCGTTGCTGTGATTGAAGATTCGGAAGGTGAGGATTCTGTTATGAGGGATTCTGGTGGTGGTGGTCCAAAAGGCGAGGATGCACCGTTGCCTAGCGAGCTTCGGGGGTGGAACTGGCCGGCGTTTCTTCTGGGTCCGATCTGGGGCGTTGGTCATCGTATCTGGTGGACAGCGATAGGTTTCTTGGCGTTGGCGCCGTTGGTCAACGCTGGTCCTCGCCAGGCGGCGTTGTTGTTCTGGCTTGCGATGATGCTGTTCTTGGGCTTCCGTGGTAATGAGTTGGCTTGGCGCGCGAGGCGTTGGGAATCGGTTGACAAGTTTTTGGCGGCGCAACAGCGTTGGGGGATTTGGGCAGTCGTAACGGTGGCTGCTTTGGTAGCGGGATTGGTTGTCTACATGTATGTGCAGTAGTGGTGGTTGACGCTCTGTAGCGTTTGTGTTGCCGACGCGATGGGGTTTGGTCGAGCCGTAGATAGCGCTCGTTGTGTGACGCGTTTCCAGCGCGTTGTGTGGAAGTGTGTGAATATTCCTGAGTGGGATCGTGTTGCGCCAAGCACGACATTCTGGGGGAATGCCGAGTTTCTATGGTGCAATGAATTTTGATTGACGTAATGCCGCTTAATGCTGATGCGCTTGATGGGACGGTATTCATCAGCGATAATCTGCCGTTTCTGCGTTCTCTTGACACGGAGAGTGTTGATCTAGTTTGCATAGACCCGCCGTTTGGGAAGCGACAGACGTTCGTTGGGAATCTTGTTCCGCCGCTGAGCGAGGAGGAGCGACGCGTTGAGCGTGAGTTGATGGAATCGTGGGGAGTGTATGATGACGGGACGGCTTACGAGCAGGGGCTTGAGTATCCGGACCAGTTAGGCTTGACGGCGAAGTTTCAGGAGGTCTGGATTTTCCGTCGTTATGTGGATATGGAGTGGTGGCAGAGGTTGCGGGCAGCGTGTCCTGGTGCGTATTCGTTAATCTTGACGACGCGGAGGACTCACAGTGATCGCCTTGCGGCTTACTTGGCGTTCATGGTGGAGCGCATGCTTGAGATTCGTAGGGTATTGAAGCGGACTGGGACAGTGTATCTGCATTGCGACCATGAAGCGAATGCGTATCTTCGTCAGATGATGGATTCGGTGTTCGGAGCGCGTAACTTTCGTAATGAGATCGTGTGGTGCTACGCTGGCGGCGGTCTGCCGCGGAAGGATTTCCCGCGGAAGCATGACACGATCTATCGGTACACGAAGACGGATGATTACGTCTTCAACGTTGAGTACCGTGAGTATGGTTCGCACAACACTACCGGTAGGCGTGCGACGGATCGAGGTGGGACGCGAGGCGTTGAGTACAACCCTAAGGGGACTCCTATCAATGATTGGTGGGTTGACATTGCGCCGTTGATCAATTGGGATTCGGAGCGTTTGGGATATCCGACGCAGAAGCCTCAGGCGTTGGCTCGTAGGTTGATTGAGGCGAGTAGCAATCCAGGGGACATTGTGTTGGACTGTTTTGCGGGTTGTTCTTATGTCCCGATAGCGGCACAGGTTACAGGCAGGAGGTGGATAGCGTGCGACATGTCGCCTCGAGCTTGGACGGTGGTCCGTCGCCAGTTTCATAAGCATCCGCAGTTGGGTATTGTGACCGAGGGTGAGCTGGTGCCGGAGATTGATGAAGCGTCCGTTGAGTTGAATCCGCGCTTGGCTACCGCCAACCGTGAGATCAAGGTGAGAGGTCCGGGGGAGCTACCGGAGCGGACGACGGCGGACGAGCCATTACAGCTGGACGTGGTGCCGTTACCGCCGATCGAATTCAGAAGCCATCCCATCGAGTCGAGTCAGCAGATATGGGATGCGTTCGTTGAGCATTGGGGAGCTAGGTGCTGGTATTGCGGTAAGGAGACTCTGGCCGATCGTCGTGTGCTTCATCTGGATCACGTCGAGCCGAATCGGCGTGATGGTACGAACGATGACTGCTGGAACCGTGCGTTGGCGTGTGCGGTGTGTAACGGTAACAAGGGTTATCAGCTTACGCCCGAGGCGACGATTGATGTGGCGTTCGCGCAGGGTTTGATTGCGACGGAGGCTCTGCGAGATGAGGCTCTCGCGGGGTTTGACGCTAGGCGTGATTGGGCGCGGATGCGTTGGGAAGGTGAGGTTAAGGGACAATCAGAGTGAGTTCGATGGGTGAAGTGGCATACAGGTGCTGTTCGCGCGTGTTGTGGCTACTGGTTGACGAATGCAGTTACACCGTTGATCTTAATGTGTTCGTCGACCTGTCTTTGGAAGAGTCTTCTGAACGAGAGTTGGTGCATGTACGGGGTTGACATTATGAGAGCGTCTTCGTTGTTATCTGCGTAGTATTTGTGTCGCAGTCCGGTTTCGGTGAATCCGAATCGCTTGTAGAGAGCTTGTGCGCGTTGGTTTGACTTTCGTACTTCGAGCGTCGCGACTTCGGCGCCTCTGTCGATGGCTTCGTTTATCGCTAGCACCATGAGCAGTCCGCCGATGCCGCGCCTTCGTTCGCTTGGGCTCGTGGCGATGGCGGTTATGTGTGCTTGGTCTAAGACGGTCCAGATGCTGACCATGCCGGCGATTCGTTCGTCGTATTGTGATGTGTTGGAGTTTCCGTTTCCAAGCCCGGGAATAGGTAGCTTGCTGGTGATCGATTGCAACAGGCCTGAGTTCTGGTTATTGGCGGCTAAGCGTTCTTGGTCTGTCAACTTGCGAACGGCTAGTATGTGTGCGATGTCATCGCGCTGGATGTCTCTGACGTAAGAGATTGGATTGTTGAAGTCGGGGAAGACTTCTCGTAGTAGGAGTGTCATCTCGCGTGCGTCGGCGGGTATGGCGTAGCGCGCCCAGTAGTCGTTGACCTGCCTTTGCGGTCGTGGCTCGATAACCGAGGTTCCGATGGCGGTCGGTCTGAGTTCGATAGATGGTTGCATGGGTTGTTGGTTTGGGCTTAGGGATGTTGCCTTCGTAGGTATTCTAGCGTCTCAGCTCGGTCGATGTGAAACGCTTCGCGCGTTGTGTCGCAATAGGCAGTTTGTTAGTGGCATAGAGGGTTGATGTAGTCATAGAATCGGTAAGTCGCATACCGCGGGCTATGGTTTGATCAACCGCGGCGAAGTTATCCATATGTTCCGCAATTCAATTTCGAGGTGTCTGTTGTTGCTGGGGGTATCGGGTGCGGCAGTGTCGGGTATTCGTAGCGGCTCGGATAGTGCGTCAGAGGGTTTTGGAGTTCTCTGGCGCATCACTCGCATGACGTTCCGGTACCGCTGGCTTCTCATTGTCGGTGCGGTAGCGATCGTGCTTGCGTCGGTTTTCCAGCTGTACATTCCTGTGATGCTGGGTGATGGTATTGACGCAGTTGGCGCGGTGTTGAGTGACGATGAGGTAGCGCAAGGTCGTACGTCGTTCTTGGCGCGTTGGGCGTTGGACTTGGTGGTTCCGAGCGATGGTGTTGCGGGGGAGAGGTTGACATCTGTCCTACTTGTGATCTCGTTGCTGATTCTTGGGTTATCGGCTTTGCGTGGTTCGTTCACGTTCCTGCATCTTTACCTGACTGAGGTGGTAGCGCAGCGAATTGGTTACGAGCTGAGGCTTCAGTATTACGAGAAGCTTCAACGGTTGAGCTTTGCGTATCATGACCGGATCCACACGGGTGACCTTCTGACGCGTGGGATTCTGGACATTGAGGGGATTCGCGGTTTCACGAGCCGTGCGATGCTTCGAGTTGTGTACTTGGTGGTTTTCGTTGGTGCTGGGGCGTATCTGATGCTTTCGTCGGACTTGTTGTTAGGTTTGTTGAGTTTGAGTTTCGTTCCATTTGCTGCTTGGCGTTCGGTAGTCGCGCGATTGCACATGTCGACGGGCTGGCGTCGTTACCAGGAGGAGATGGGTCGTTTGACGCAGGCGATGGATGAGAACCTGAAGGGTATCCGTGTGGTTCGTTCCTTCGCGGCGGAGCGATACGAGTTGTCCAAGTATGATGCGATATCGGATGTTGCGTTTGAGCGTGCGTTCCGGCTAGTCGGCGTGCGTGCAAACAACATGACGATGGTCAACTTGTCGTTCCTACTGTCGATGTCGTTGGTGATTCTTTTTGGTGGGTTGAAGGTGCTGGATACTACGGACCCGTTCACGATAGGTGATCTGGCGCAGTTCTTGGCATTTTTGGGTATCATGCGAGTTCCGGTGCGTTATCTTGGGATGGTTGTGGCCGGTTGGGCACAAGGTGCGACATCTGGCCGGCGGTTGTTTGATGTATTGGACAGCGTTCCGGAGATTCAGGATCATCCTGGTGCGAAGCCGTTGAGGATTACGGATGGTGTGTTGAAGTTTGAGCATGTTGACTTTGCGTTTCGTGATCAGTTTGGAGATGCTCAGGTTCTGCGAGACGTCTCATTCGAGGCTCGACCTGGTCACACGGTGGGCATAGTTGGACCGCCTGGGTCAGGGAAGTCGACTCTAGCTCATCTAATACCTCGTTTCTATGACCCGACAGCTGGTCGGATTCTGATTGATGGTCAGGACATCTCTGATGTGACGTTGGAGTCTCTTCGTCATGCGGTTGGCGTTGTTGAGCAGGACACGTTCCTATTTACGACGACGATAGACAACAACGTAGCGTATGGTGATCCGCGTGTTCCGCATGGGAGCATTGAGCGTGCGACGGACAGCGCGCAGATGAAGGAGTATGTTGATCGTCTTCCGACGGGTTTCGACACCTTGGTGGGAGAGCGGGGTGTTACGTTATCTGGCGGTCAGCGTCAGCGCTTGTCGATAGCCCGCAGCTTGCTCTTACATCCGCAGATCATCGTGTTTGACGACTCGACGGCTGCGATAGATGCTGCTACGGAGCAACGTATTCGGGCGGCGTTGCAGGAGGTGACGGCGGACCGTGCTACGATCATCATTTCTCACCGGTTGAGTTCTTTGATGCATGCGGATGAGATTCTGTTCTTGGAGGGTGGAGAGATAGTGGAGCGCGGTTCCCATGCGGATTTGCTAGCGCAACAGGGTAAGTATCGCGATCTGTATGAGTTGCAGATAAGGCCGGAGGATGATCGTCCTTCGGATTTCGAGGTGAATTAGTCATGGCGACTGCGAATCCGACACGTCCGGCGGGGGACGGTGGCCCGCGTCAAGACGAGTTGCGCTGGGTAGAGAAGCGCGGGCAGATCGGAGACACAGATCAGGAGATATTCAGTGCGGGCTTCAACGGCGATGTCATCCGTCGTTTCTTTGGTTTCGTTCGGCCTTATCGTGCGGTGTTGATCGTAGGTTTGGTGGCGGTGTTAGCGTTTGCGCTGACTTCCCTTGCGTTGCCATGGATTGTGAGGCTGACGGTTGATAACACGCTTTCGCTAGATGGAGGTGGTTCGAGGGCGGGTCTGTACATCATGGTCGGTGTGTTCGTTGGCGCGGTGTTGCTTCATTCAGTATCGACGTACCTGCAATCGATCATCGTCGGGCGTGTTGCGGAGCACATCCTGATCGACCTGCGTGCTGCGATGTACCGTCATTTGCAGCGAGTTTCGATGAGTTTCATGGATCGGACCGAGGTGGGCAGGATGATGTCTCGGTTGCAGGGAGATGTTGCGGCATTGCAGGAGTTTTTGGAGACGCTGGTTATCTCTGTTGGCGATTTCGTATTGCTGACGGGTATCGTAGTTGCGATGTTGCTGATGGATTGGCGTCTAGGGTTGCTGACGATCGGTGTTGCTTCGACATTGGCGATCGGTCGTGCGGTCTGGCTTCCGATAGCTCGTCGTGCGTTCCTGTATGCGCGTCAGACGAGTTCGATAACATCGGGTGCGTTGGCGGAGAACATCAACGGTGTGCGGGTTGTGCAAGGCATGTCGCGCGAGCACGTTAACTTGGCGTTGTTTGAGGAGAAGGCGCGAGAGAACTTGCGTGCGCAGAATCGTGCGTCGCGTCTAGGGTTGCTGATGATAGCGGTTGTGGATGCTCTATCGGGTGCGGCGTTGGCGATCGTAATCGTCGTTGGAGGTCGGTTTGTCGTGGCGGACGCTCTGGAGATAGGTTCGATGCTTGCGTTCATCCTTTACGTCCAGCTTTTCTTCGACCCGATTCGTTCGATCACGATGCATTACGCGATTTTCCAGCGAGCCATGGCTTCGGGTGAGCGTATTTTTGAGGTGCTGGATGTTCCGATTGATATCAAGGACAAGCCGGACGCGGTGAATCTTGTCGAAAACGATGGGACGGTGGAGTTCCGCAACGTCACCTTCGGTTACCTGCCTGGTGAGCCGGTGTTGAACGACATCAACTTCAAGGTGAATCCGGGTGAGACAGTTGCGCTGGTTGGTCCGACGGGTTCCGGTAAGACGAGCATCACGTCTCTGTTGCATCGTTTCTACGATGTCTGGGAGGGTGAGATCGAGGTTGGTGGCCGCAATATCAAGGATTTGAAGCAGTCTTCGCTGGGTGACAATATCGGGATGGTGTTGCAGGAGCCTTATCTGTTCTCGTCGAGCATTCTCGATAACATTCGGTACAACTCGGAGCATGCGACTCGTGGGAATGTCGTCGAGGCGGCTCGAGCGGTTGGTGCGCATGAGTTCATCATGCGATTGCCGGATGGTTATGACACTGTGCTGGAGCAGCGCGGTGCGAATTTGTCGTTGGGTCAGCGTCAGTTGATATCGTTTGCGCGTGCCATAGTTGCGGACACTCCGATACTGATACTGGACGAGGCAACGGCATCGATAGACAGCTACACGGAGTTGCTGATCCAGCAGGCTCTGGCGCGTCTGCTACACGGGAGGACGGGCATAGTGATCGCGCATCGTCTTGCGACGATCCGGGGTGCGGACCGCATCATAGTGTTGCAGAATGGGCGCATTATCGAGACGGGCACGCATGATGAGTTGCTTGCGAATCATGGTTTGTATGCGCGTCTGTACTCGATGAACTACGCTTCGTTTGACGACATCCCCGATGAGCTGATTGCGGAGGCGACGCGGTTTGCTGGGGGTAAGGCGACTTAGGTCGCGTGAGTTGGGGAAGCGCCGACGGGAGTCGGCCGTGAGCATCAGAGGTTGACGATCGTCTCGGTGTCGCCGGCTTCTAGGCAGTTCATGTATGCGAGGATGAGGTCTCGGGTGATGAATCGTCCGTGTTGAGTCTCGTCTTCGCGTTGGACGATAGGGAATGTGCTGAGGATGTAGTCCGCGTCTTCTCTTGAAATGCCGTAGAGCATGAAGTAGAGAGCGTCGAGTCGGGCGCGTAGGTGCATCCTCTCGTTATCGTCCCAGGCGAATGGTTCGCCGTGGTATCCGATGTCGCGTGCGAATGCTTGGATATCGTTGGCGGTGTATGTGAGTCTTAGGACGTGGTCTCGCACGAGTTCGCTAGCGGTGGTGTCGCCGATGGAGATGTCGTAGTCTTTGAGGGGCAACACGGGTAGCTGTTCGACGATGTAGAGGTTCAGCGTCTGGTTGTGGATTTTCTGTCTTGTGACGAAGTCGAAGACGAACGAGTTTAGGTTTGCACAGAGCAAGTATTCGTGTCGTTCTTTGGCTGTGCCGCGCAGGAGCGGGACCTTGTTTCCGAATGCGACGGTGGGCATGATGGCTGCGATGAATGTTCGGCGGTTCGTGGCGGCGGTGATTTCCTTGAAGCCGAGGACCCAGTTTTCATCTGCCTTCCAATCGCACTCGGAGGCATCGATCCAATATCTCGGAGTGGGCGACCAACTCGGATCGCGTCGTTGTTCTGTGGACGTGTCCTGAGGTTGTCCTGGCCTGAACAGGTTGTCGGGGTTTGAGATGACGCTTGCGGCTCTGTGATCATAGGCTTGTATCATTTTCCCTTCGAAGAGCGGTAGGTAGTGATCGTCACCTCTCTTCCACATGCCGCGAGCGACGGGGTAGTAGCCGTCGGCATCGAGTTGTGCGGCGGTGCGGAATTTGCTGGAGTCGTTGCTCATGTCAAACATTCGGTTGTATCTGATCGGCCATGCGTGTTGTTCTTCGGTGCTCGTTCGGTCGATCAACACGGGATGTTGCAAGTAGATGTCCAGAGTGATGTCCGCGTCCCTTTGATTCCGGAAGATGGGTGCGGTTCTCGTGTTGGGGTTTACCAGCGCGAAGTTGCTTGGCTCAATGATGAAGGACCTGTGAGCGTCTTGGATTTCCGCGACATCGCGCAAGAAGAATGCGCACCTCGCGGCACTAAAGTGCCTCAGAGGTCCGCTGAATGCGAACACACAGAACTTGAAGCTAGCGTGTATTTCCCTAAAGAAGGCTCTTCGGTTCTCGAAGTCGTATATGCCGCGAATTCTTCCGTTCACGGACAGCTCTCTGAAGAACCCGGCGGCGGTGTAATCTGCATAGACCCCGGCAGGAGTGAGGAGACCGATCATGCCATCAGGCTTGATGAGAGATTCCGCTCTCTCGATGAAGAGGGAGTAAAGGTTGATGTCTCCGCGCCCGAGCCGAGGGTACACGCTTGATTTCCGCACCCATGCAGAGTGGAGTATTGCGCGCGACCTCGTTTCGTTTAACTCGTCTGGAAGAGTCGAGCCTTGGTTCCTGAGGTTGTCAAGGGCGTTCGTTCGCTCGGCGGCAGTGTGTAGCTTAGCGAGATCGGATCCGCGTTGTTCTAACCACTCCCTTTCCTGGATCTTGATTCTGTCCCATGGTGGGTTTGCGATTACGGCGTTGAATCCGCCGGTTGGGTTTTCGTGCTGCCAGTTTTGCCAGACTTCTGGGAATGCGGCTTCCCAGTGCAGGAAGTTCTCTGATCGTGCGGCTTGCCTTATGTCATCGCGGCGTTGGTTGAAGAGTTGTGCGGTCCTCCGGTTGCGCCGTGACCTGGTTTTCGGTTCTGCCGGCTGCTCGCATGTGAGCAGTTTCTCTGCGCCGTTAGTGCTCTGCTCTAGGATGTCGGCGATTGGTGCCTCGAACTCGGCCTTGTCGGTCTTTGTCATGCCTGCGGTTAGCCACTGGAGTCCGCATAGGAAGTCTAGGATACCGCGCAGTTCAGCGGTCTTAAGCTCTGCTTTGTTGAAGAGTGCCCTGGATTCGTGTACGTGTTCGATGATGGAGTCTGGTATGTCCTCGATTCTCTGGATTGCGTCTGCGGCTTTTTCGGCGGACTTTATCGCGGATTGAGCAAAGAGTCCGCCTAGTCTGTTGAGTTCTTGAGTGGCTCGTTGCGTTGTCATGCCTACGAGTGCATCTCCGCACCGTAGATGGTGGTCAAGGAATGATAGTGGTGCGCCGACGGTGAAGCTGTGTAGCCAGAGCGCGACTTTTGCGAGTTCGACGGTCAGTGGGTTCTTGTCGACGCCGTAGATTGACCGCTTTAAGACCATTCGTCGGATGATGGCTTGGTCGGAGAGTTGGGATTCGTTGACTACCCATCCGTGTTCGGTTGCCTGTTTCTTAACGGTGTCGCGGATTTTGTTGATGTGCGTGGCGACTGGCGATTGGTACTGCCCGTCGCTCCATCCCGGGACGCAGGGTGAGTATTCGATGAGGTCAGCGATGTAGTCTGCGAGGAAGTCCACGGTTGTTACGAGGAAGTGTCCGCTTCCCATCGCTGGGTCTAGGATCTTCAAGTCGAGTACAGCGGCAGCTGGGTCGTATTGTGCGAGTTCAGTGATTCTTTCGGTTGTGTCGCGCTTGTCATCGTTAAGCTCTTGTGCCTTTTGCTCGAACGCCTTTAGTCTGTCTTCGACGAGTGGTTCGAGTGTTTGATCAACGATGAGGTCAACGAGTGGTTGTGGTGTGTAGAAGCTTCCGCTGTCCTTTCGGGCGTGTCGGTTGAGCACGATCTTGACGTTGCCTTCCTGGTCGACGATTGGTTCGCGTTCGAGTAGACGCTCGTAGATGGACCCGAGTTGTTGGACGGACATGTCGCGATAGTTGATGTATCGTGACTCGCCGTTGATGTTGGTGTGGCTGAGGTCGCGAATGATGGGTATGAAGTCGCTGTCGGGGAGTTCGTGGGTTTCGAGAATTTCGGCATAGTCTTCCGCGAAGAGGTTCCCGTTGTATGCGGGTACGCCGATGGCTTGGTCTCCTCGGTCGACGATTCGGCATAGTTCTCTGAAGTGGAGATATGCGTTGCGTCGTTGGTATGAGAGCTTCGCGCCTTTGGGTCGCTCGTGTTCACGTAGCCAGTAGCGCAAGCCGTAGTCCTGGTATGAGGGGTGTTCGACAGGAAGGAGTCCTCGGTCTTCGGCGAACATGATGAATAGGATTCGGTACAGTAGGACGAGTGCGGGCTGTTGCGCCTTGGCCGGGTGGACGTTTGCCGCTTTTGCGAGAGCAGCGACGAGGTTTGGGAATACTCTTTCGAAGACCACTCCGGAGATGTCTTGTGCGACACGTTCCTCGAAGAGTTTGGCTTCTGCCAGGCATTTTTCGAGGAATGTTGTGGTAGCTCCTTCTTGCGGTGTGAATGCCTCGCGGCGGAACAGGAGATAGAACTTTCGCAACTCGTTGAAATCATCGGCGGTTGTGATTGCGTCGAGTGCGTGTCGGAGGTCTGCTTCGTAGTACGCTGTTGCGCGTGGTCTGGTGCGGTAGTCGTATAGGCGCCACATTTTTCCGTTAGTGAGGATTCCCCATCTGATTGTCCCGAGCGACACGTCGTCAGCGGCTGCGAGGTATCGTAGTATCTGCCCGTGTGGCGATGATGACTGGTCTCCCCGCGTATCAAGGTTTAGGTAGAGCCGCTTGTTTTCTTGGATTGCGAGTGCCTGTTTGAATCGATCGTTGTGTGTCTGTTGTGCGAGGGCCGCTGACTTGGATTCGTCGTCGGCGAAGAGGAGGAGGTCTGGGATGTCTTCATTACGGTCTGTTCCCTGTTGAGGGATGTAGTGTTCCCATCCGAGTGCGCGCATTACGGGTTGAATGAGTTCTTGTTCTGTCAGTGCTTCGTTAGGTTCCTTGGAGCGCATGATTGCGCGGTACTTGTCGCGAAGGGTTGCTTCAAAGTTTCGGAAGTGCTCCGGGAATCTGACGGACTCCTTCCATTCCTTGGTCGCCATGATTCCTTCGTTGTTGAAGTAATCGCTTAGGAGTCTGCCTTGCATGGCGGGTCGTCTCGGCTCGAGAGTTTCGGGTTGAACGTTTTGCGATTGCGTGGCGATGCCGTTGCTTTGACATTGCGCTTGCGCGACGAGGTTAGACCATCTGTCTCTGGCGGGTGGCTCTGGTGGCATCGTTCGGCGGTCCTATGTGGTTCATACCTGCTAGCGTGGCTCGGCGTCCTTGCTGGGTGCGCATGATGAATCCGATTTTGAGCAGGTATGGTTCGACGATGTCTTCCAAGGTCTGAGCGGATTCGTTGATGGACGCTGCTAGTGCTTGGATGCCGGCGGGTCCTCCGCCGTAGGAGTTGACCAGGGTTTCGAGGTATTGTCGGTCGATTCTGTCGAGTCCGAGTTCGTCTACGCCGTCGGTTTCGAGTGCTTCGGCGGCGATTTGTGCGTTAATGTTTCCGTTCCGTTTGACCTGAGCGTAGTCTCTGACTCTACGAAGCAGGTTGTTCGCGATGCGTGGTGTTCCGCGTGACCTCATTGCGATCTGGTGTGCGCCTCCTTTGTTGACCTTGACGTTGAGAATTGCAGCGGAACGCTTGACGACCTCGAAGAGTTCGTCGTCGGAGTAGTAGTTCAGGTGGTAAGTGAGTGGGAATCTTTCGCGGAGAGGTGGGCTGAGCATTCCTGCGCGTGTGGTCGAGCCTAGTAGCGTGAACTTCTGGAGTGGTAGGTTGATGGTCTTTGCGAAGTGTCCGGACCCGGAGACGAAGTCGACTCTGAAGTCTTCCATGGCAGAGTACAGGTATTCCTCAACGGCGTGCGGGAGTCGGTGTATTTCGTCGATGAACAGCACGTCGCCGTGTTGCTGGTTAGAGAGTATTCCGACGACGTCGGCTGGTCTTTCGAGAGCTGGTCCGGACGTGTGCAGGAGTTTGCAACCTAGTTCCCTTGCGATGATGTGTGAGATCGTGGTTTTGCCGAGTCCGGGAGGTCCGTGAAAGAGCGCGTGGTCCAGAGTGTCGCCGCGTTGTCTAGCGGCTTCGACAGCGATCTGTATGCTGTTGACGACGTGTCGTTGTCCGATGTATTCGGCGAAGTATCTTGGACGCAGTTCGTTTCTTGTTCCGAAGTCGTCGGCGTTGAGTTCGGACGCTTGAATGTGAGAAGTAGGTTGAGGGTTTGAGTTTTCGGCGGCTGAGCTGTCGACGATTCTTTCTCTGGCTGATTCTGCCATGTCGGCTGTGCGTGTCAGGCGTTTGATAGTGGCGATGCTGTGGTGCCGACTAGCGTGCTGGGGTAGCTGTTGCGGTCGGGTGCTGGCGGAATACTTCCTGCAGGAGCTTCTGCTCGTCTTCGGCCAGTTCTGGTTCTCTTGCGAGTGCTTGGTCGACGTAGGTGATGGCGTCGTTGTTTCGGTAACCGAGAGTTGTGAGTACGCCTATGACTTCCAGCCTTGCGCTGGTTTGCGTCGGTGTTCCATGTTCGTCGATTTGGTATGTTGCGTCGGCGGCCTCGCTGACTTTCCCCTTTAGAGTGGCGACGATTTTCTGGGCTGCTCTTGCGCCTATGCCCGGCATTGTCTGGAGCGTGGTAGCGTCACTTGTCTCGATGGCTCTTGCGATGGTTGGGACGGGCATTATGAGAGCGGCTGCTGCTTTGGTAGGCCCGATGCCTTCGACTTGCACGAACTGCTCGAAGAATGTTCGGTCTGTGAGATGCTCGAAGCCCACCAGGACTGGGAGTGGCTGTCGCTCGGTAACGGAGTAGTAGATGTGGAACTGTGCGCTGTCTCCGGGCTTCTTGTGCTGTTTTTGCAGGCTGTCGTGTACGAACACAGGAAGCGAGATGAGGTATCCGACGCCACCCTCGGTGAGTACCACCGCGCGCGGGGGGTGTTCGGATATGCTTTGTATCTGTCCTTGTATATAGGTGATCATTGCGTTGCTTCCGTTGCGGCTCTTGCGGATGTTGAAGTTGAGAGTTGAGCGTGGCATATCGCTACGCCGAGGGCGTCAGCAACGTCGTACTGCTTTAGAGCGTCGTTGAGTCGCAGTCGGAGTTTGACGGCTGCGAGCATTTCGGGTTTGCCTGCTCTTCCGTTTCCCGCGACTATGCTCTTGACTCTAGTTGGAGGGTAGTCGTGTACGGGGATGTTGAGTTGTCCGCCGGCCAGAACGACGGCACCTCTTGCGTGTCCCATGATGATTGCGGTTTTTAGGTTTCGGTATCTAGAGTGCAGGGACTCGATTGCCATTGCTTCGGGTTTGAATTCGTGCAGGATTTCGATGATTTTCTGGTGAATGACTGCGAGTCTGGCTTCGAGAGTCTCTGAGGGTTTTGTTCGTATGACTCCGCCTTCGATGAGGCTGATGTCGCCGCGTTCGTCAACGCGGACGAGTCCGTAACCGGTGGAAGTCAAGGCTGGGTCGACGCCAATGATCGGGATAGATGGCACGGTTAACGGTGAATGGGATGGTGTGATCGGGATCCTGTTGGCAGATTCTAAACGTGTGTAACGAATGCTTGGGCGTATTGGCAGTCGGTTGCCGCGGTTGGAGTTTGTCGGGGTGCTTGTGGCGTTGTTCTGCGATAATGCCTAGTGGGCGCGGTTACTGGTCCGTGTTGATCGTCATGCAGTAATGGAGTTTCAGATTGGAGCCTTGGAGAACGGAAGAGCAGCAGTTGCTGGCTTCAATGGTGCGCGAGTTTTCGTCAAACGAGTTGGCACCTTTGGCCGACGAGGTTGACACGTCTGAGGAGTTTCCGCGTCGCCAGTGGGACGGTTTGCGTGAGTTGGGGCTTTGCGGGTTGCTCATCTCGGACCGGTATGGCGGCGCTGGTATGGGATATCGCGAATTTGCGATTGTGTTGGAGGAGGTAGGAGCTGCTTGCGGTAGTACGAGCACGGTGTTGATTACTCATACGTCGCTAGGCAGTGAGACTCTCAATCGATTTGGCTCATTGGAGCAGCATGATCGTTGGTTGCCTGGTCTTGCGGATGGCTCGCGTATTGCGGCGTTTGCGCTAACAGAGGCGGGGACTGGGTCGGATGCGCTGGCTTTGCAGACGACTATCCGAGATTCAGGGGACTGCTATGTGTTGAATGGTTCGAAGTTGTTCATCACCAATGGCGAGGTTGCGGATTTGTTCGCGGTGTTCGCAACATCGGACCGCTCTGCTGGTTACAAGGGAGTGTCGGCGGTTGTAGTAGAGCGCGGTACGCCCGGGTTGGAGATCAATGGTCAACACGGGAAGATGGGCATGCGCGGTAGCGCGACGGCGGAGCTTGTGTTCAACGATTGTCGCGTGCCTAAGTCGGATCTACTTGGCGAGTTGGGAGATGGTTATCGGATAGCGTTGCAGATACTTGATTCGAGTCGTATCACAGTTGCGGCGCAGTGTCTTGGTCTTGGTCGTGGTGCGTTGGATGCATCGCTGGCGTATGCTAATGAGCGTGAGGCGTTCGGCAGGCCGATAGGATCGAATCAGGCGATTCAGTTCATGATTGCGGACATGCGTACGGAGCTTGACGCTGCGCGTTTGCTGACCTGGCGTGCTGCATCGTTGTATGACGCGGGTAGGGAGTATGGTGTTGCAGCGGCAGAGGCGAAGTTGTATGCTTCGGAGTCGGCTGGTCGTTTGGCACATCGTGCGGTTCAGATTCATGGTGGAGTCGGCTACTTCAAGCCTACTGCTGTTGAGCGGATTTACAGGGACCAGCGGGTTACGGAGATTTACGAGGGGACGTCTGAGATTCAGCGTTTGGTGATTGCCCGATCGTTGATGGGCGGCAAGACTGGGTAGCGTCTTTTCGCGTGGTCCACGATCCGGCGTTTGGCTGGATTGTTACAATTCGCGGAGTTTGGCACGCGGATTGATTCGGTGCCGGCTGGCTCGTGTTTCTAGTTGCGTATTGCGATGTACTTCAATGTTGCAGGGTTGCTTCGTGGGCGCGTCGGTGGGACGCGGCGGTTTCATTTTTGTTGGGAGAGTTTGGACTACTCGGGGATAGTGTTCCGTGAGATAGAAGTGCGAGGCGTTCTCACGCGCACTGACAGGACGGTGTTGGCAGAGGCATCTGTAGGTGCGATATGTGACGTTGAGTGTTCT
This sequence comes from Dehalococcoidia bacterium, assembly GCA_965200145.1. Lineage (GTDB taxonomy): Bacteria > Chloroflexota > Dehalococcoidia > Lucifugimonadales > Lucifugimonadaceae > CBDATG01. The sequence continues at coordinate 1,133,979 of CBDATG010000002.1, read as the reverse complement.
CGCTGCTTGGCTGATGCGGAGGTCAGTTTGACGGTTGAGTTTGCGGAGGAGTTTGTGCCGGTCAACTTGGACTTGGTTGCGCGTCGCTGGAAAGGTTGGGTCGGGGATGATTCTGTTGACGAGTTACGGATAGACGAACAGAACACTCTTGACCTCTCGGTTCCGTTGTGGCATTCGCTACACGCGGAGATGCCTCTGGTGGCTCTTTGCATGGAGTCGTGCAAGGGCATTTGCGCGATGTGCTATGTGGATCTGAACTTTGGCGTTTGCCGATGCGATACGATAGACTCCATTAAGTGCGACTCGCGATCGTCGTCGTTGCTCGGATGAGCCGTGGCGATTCGAGTGAGTCGGGCAGTCAGGATAATCAGTACAAATCGCAGGGACTTTGACAGGTAATGCCACCTCTTCCGAAGAAGAAACATACTCGTGCGCGTAAGGGCGGCCGGGCAGCGCATCACTCGATATCGTTGCCGATGCTTGTCAGGTGCGCTTGTTCGCGTCGTCTGAGGGTTCCGCCGCATCGCGCGTGTCCGGAGTGCGGACATCACAAGGGGCGCACGGTGAAAGGCGACTGGCCGCAGGAGGACCTGCTTGCACCAAACGTTGCCTCGGGTTAGTTTCGATTAGGCATTATTGCCGCGACAAATCGTTGGTTCAGGAGTAATAGCTTAGATGATGACACAGGATTCGAAATCGGGTTCAACGGCGTTTGTATTCCCGGGTCAGGGCTCGCAGGCCTTGGGCATGGGTCATGACGTTTACATCAACTCGACGGCGGGTCGAGAGGTGTTCGACGAGGTTGACGATGCTTTGGGTCGGAAGCTATCGGATGTAATGTTTGGCGACGATGCGGATGAGTTGACCCGTACTGAGAATGCGCAACCTGCAATCTTGACGGCGTCGATTGCGATGTGGCGTGCGCTTGAAGAGGCTACTGACACAATGGTGATGCCTGATATGGCTGCGGGTCATAGCCTTGGTGAGTATTCGGCTCTTGTGGTGGCGGGTGTCTTGTCTGTTTCGGATGCGGTTAAGTTGGTTTGTGAGCGCGGTCGTCTGATGCAGGGGGCATGTGAGTCGTCGCCCGGTGGGATGCTTGCGTTGATTGGCGTTGACGAGTTGACGGCGGCTGAGATTTGTCGAGACTCTGGTGTTGAGATGTCAACGGTTAACACGCCGGAGCAGATCATTATCGCTGGTGACCACATGGGTCTCGCTCGTGCGGCGGACTTTGCGAGTGCGCGTGGTGCGAAGAAGGCGATACCTCTGTCGGTAGCGGGGGCGTTCCATTCTGGTTTGATGTCTTCGGCGCAACACGGGTTGGATGCGGCGATTGCGTCGACGAGGTTCAGCGATCCACTGGTTCCTGTGATTGGCAATGTAGATGCTCGGCCTCTGACGACGGCGGACGAGGTTAGGAGTGAACTTCGTCGCCAGCTGACATCGTGCGTTCAGTGGAACAGTGGTGTTCAGTACATGCTTGACGGCGGTGTTGACGAGTTCGTGGAGATTGGCAACGGCAAGGTGTTGTCTGGGATGATCAAGCGGATAGACCGCGGTGCGTCGGTGCGGAATGTGCACAATTACGATTCTGTTTGGGAGTTTGCGGAAGCGGCGTAACGCGGCTTGGTACCAGTAGGAGCCCGGCCGTTCGGGCATTCCTGAACAAGCAACGGCATCGTTTGCACCGAGTCGGCGGTTGTTGGTATGGAGGATGTAGTCGAGAATGATCCGCTAGAGATGGGCGGTGAGTATGAGCTCGTTGGGGAGTCGGAGCCGCGAGTGCCGTGGGGTCGCACGGGTGCGCGATTGGCGGTTGTGCAGTCGCTGTATGCTTCGGACTTAACGAATCGTCCGTCTTCGCAGTGTTTGCAATGGGTGTTTGACGAGTTTCGGATGAAAGGGAAGCAGCGCGCGTTCGCGGCTTCTCTGGTGGCGGTAGTTGAGAGTAGGCGCGAGCGAACGGATGTGCTGATTGATCGATTCGCTAACTGGTCTTCGTCGGAGGCTTCGGATGTGATACTGCGAAACGTGTTGCGATTGGCATGCGCGGAGATGATGTCGGGTGGCGACGTTGCGGAGGCAGTGGTGATCAATGAGGCGGTTACGGTAGCGAAGTTACTGACGACGGATGGTGGCGGTCGGTTCGTTAACGGCGTGCTCGGTGCGGTGGTACGCTCTGGCGTGCTTGAAAATCAAGGTGAGGATGTGTCTTAGGAGTGTCTGGTCGATTTTGCGAATATGTGGGATATAATCGTTTTCGTTTGTACGGTGTGAGCCGAGTGCTACGGCCCGCACGCTCAAGAGATTTGGAGATTTAACAGTATGGCAGTCATTGACAGGGTAAGAGAGATTACAGCGGATAAGCTGAGCGTTGAGATCGATGAGGTTCAACCGGAGTCGAAGTTCACGGATGACCTCAATGCTGATTCGCTCGATCTAGTTGAGATGATGATGGCGTTTGAGGATGAGTTCAGTACTGAGGACAAGGCTTTGGAGATACCGGACGAGGCGGCGGAGAACATCGTTACGGTGCAGGATGCTGTTAACTACTTGAAGTCTGAGGGAATCAAAGACTGATCTCGAACTCAGTCGGGTGGATACGTCGGCATGAGTCGCGTGATGCCGTTGGAGGCGGAGCTTCTAGCGGCTTGTTGAGTTCTGTCTGGCGTTCATGCCGATTGCATCCGGTGCGACCTGATGTGGGGATGCAACGGTGAGTGATTCTCTAGGCGGGGCAGTGTCGGCGGCATCGTTGCTGGACGCGATTGGACTGCGAATACGCGATTGCACGCTTTGCGGTCTGTCAGCGACTCGGAATCGGACGGTGCCAGGGGAGGGGTCTGCTACGGCGGAGGTGATGTTTATTGGCGAGGGTCCGGGCAGGGAAGAAGATGAGCAGGGTCGGCCGTTCGTTGGTCGTGCCGGTAAGTTGTTGGATGAGTTGATTGCATCGATAGGGATGCGTCGTGAGGACGTGTACATATTGAATATGGTTAAGTGTCGTCCGCCGGGCAATCGCAATCCTGATGCGGGCGAGATGTCGGCATGTTCGGGTTACCTTGACGAGCAGCTGGCGGTAGTGGATCCTGTGTTGCTTGTTACTTTGGGCGCGGTTCCGCTGACTCGTTTTGCTCCTGGTGGTCGTGTTTCTGCAGTACGCGGGCAGATAATGGAGTACGAAGGTCGTGCGTTGCTCCCGACGTATCATCCTGCGTATGCGTTGCGGAATTCGAGTGCTCTTCCGACATTGCGTTCTGATTTTCAACGCATTCCGGAGGGCTTGTTGGCGGGTATCAGGATGCGTTTGTCCGAGGGTAGCGCGGGCAAGTCCGTGTCAGGTGCTGGCGAGGCTGGGTCTCACGGCGAACGGGTTGCGTCTGAGGGTGGCTCGGACGACTGGCCGCCGTCATTCGGTGCTGAGAGCGAGCGCGATCAAGGGTCGCTGATGTGATTTGTGAACGCCAGGTTAGGATTTAGGTTTCAGTATGGCGCGGAGACGCAAGATTGTGGGCGGCGCTGGCAGCGGTGGCGACGCAGTTAAGGTGATACCTCTTGGTGGATTGGGAGAGGTAGGGATGAACATGATGGTTATTGAGTCTGGTCGGGACATGTTGGTGATAGATGCGGGTTTGCAGTTTCCAGGTCCTGGGACTCCTGGAGTTGAGCGTGTGGTGCCGAACATGGAGTATGTCGCTTCGAATCGCGAGCGAGTGCGTGGTATATTGATTACCCACGGGCATCTTGATCACATCGGTGCTGTTCCGCACCTTCTTGAGTTGGTGGATGCGCCGGTTTACGCGTCACGTTTGTCGGCTGACCTTGTTTCGTCAGTGTTGCAGAAGAACGGTGTTCGTAAAGTTCGGATGCACGTCGTTGATACGGGTCGTTCCTACAGCTTCGGTTCGATGAGTGCGGCGTGGTATCCGATGTGCCATAGCATTCCGGATTCGTGTGCTATCTACATCGCGACTCGTCAAGGTGGGATTTTCCACACTGGTGACTTCAAACTGGACGATGAGCCTCGGCTTGGAGGTGCGACAGATTACGGTGCGCTTTCGAGTGTTTCGGAGCGTGGCGTTAGGTTGCTGTTGTCGGATTCGACGAATGCGATGGTGCCTGGGAGGTCTGGATCAGATAGGTTGGCATCGGATTCGATTTATGGTGCGATGGCGAGTGCTGAAGGTCGTGTGATCGTTGCGAGTTTTTCGACGCAGTTGGCTCGTTTGCAGATGGTAGCGGATGCGGCGTATTCGATGGGTCGAAAGCTGGCGATCGTAGGTCGTGGGATGCGAGACACTTGTGAGCTGGGTCGTCGTGCGGGTTACTTGTCGTTTCCGCCTGACTTGATTATTCCTGCGCGAGATATTGATGGTTACGCCGATCGCGAGGTAGCGATCATGACGACGGGTACGCAGGGTGAGTCTGAGGCTGGGTTGGTCAGGATGTCGCGGGGTGAGCATCGTGATGTGAGGTTGGTGGCGGAGGACACGGTGATCATGTCATCGCGGACGATACCGGGTAATGAGCAGGCGGTAAATGATGTTGCTAATGATCTTGCGAAAGTAGGGGTGAAGTTGATCACGGCGCGGGATCGTTCGGTGCACGTATCGGGTCATGCGTCTCGTGATGAGTTGAAGACGATGCTGAATCTGATTCAGCCGGAGTATTTCACGCCGATTCACGGTGAGTATCGGATGCTACGATCGCACTGCGAGCTGGCGTTGGAGATGGGTATACCGGGCGAGAACGTGAACTTGGTGACGGATGGCCAGGTGTTGGAGATGGATGCAGACGGGGTTCGGATATCTGGCAGTGTGGCATCTGGAAACGTGCTGATTCATGGCGAGGGCGAGTGGGACGAGCTAGGGAGTGTAGTGCGTGAGCGTCGTCGTTTGGCGCGCGACGGTGTTGTGTTTGTTTCGTATGTGCTGGGTGACGACGGGGTAGTTGGGTCGCCGCTTCTGAGAACGTCTGGTTTCGTGGATTCTGCTGATGTAGGGATATTGATGGATGATGCTTCTCAAGAGTTGGTCGAAAGCGTTGATTTGGGGATTGGTGAATCGGTAGCGTTATCAGAGACGGAGAAGATAGCGAGGGCTTGTCTGGAGCGGTTCTTGTATACGAGGACGCGTCGGCGGCCGTTGATCATGGTGACGCAAATTGACCTACGAAATGGACAGACTTTCGACTGATGAGCTTGAAGAACAAGCGGACCCAATAGATGAAGAGGGTGGACGGCGGCGTTCGCGGTCCAAGGGTCGGGAGTCTGGGGATAAAGGCAGGAGGTCAAAGCGTGCCAAGAGCGGAGGTGGCGACGAGTTCAAGGGTGTGACTTGGTTGACGCTGACGCGTCACTTGGTGTTTGGGTTTCTGGTGTTGGCAGCGGCAGGAGCGGGTTACTGGTGGCGCGCGGATGTCACTGCTTGGCTTGGCTGGTCCGTTGTACCAGTTGGGATTTGGAGTTGTGCGTTTTCGTATGTACTGATAGCACGAACGGGTTGGTTTGCGCGGAAGTGGTTGGCGGTCAGTACGAGCAGTCTGGTGTTGCTTGGTGCTGTCGGGATTCTTGGCGTATTCGATGCGCCTCTAGGTTCTGCGATGGGTTCGACTATGGGCGGCAGGTTGGCGGAGTATGTTGTACGGGAGCCGTTCGTTTGGGACCGCTACAACGTTAGCTGGTGGTTGCCCGTGCAGGCTTGGGCGCGAGTTGGCGTGTTGTTTGCGGTTGGCTTGCTGGGTCAGGTGCCGTCGGGTTATGGGACCGGAGCACGTCTTGCGGGCATTGGAGGGTTGATCGTGATGTCGGCGGTGATATCTGGAATGGTGGGCTTCGGTTCGTTTGTGGGCGGCTTATTCAAGAATCGGGGGGGCTCGTCGGACTCTGCGCCGGTTGAGGGTTCGTCGGCGGAGCCGGCTGTTGCTACAGCGATGACTGGTGCTACCACTACGGGATCTGTTCCGTCTGATTTGCCTGATGGTCATCCGTTGCAGGGCGTTGAGCATCCTGAGTTGTCAGATGTTGCAACGGCGTTCAAGGGTCATGCGACGGCCGATGTTGATTATTCTGGGGTTAGGCGCGACGGTAATGGCAATGGGACGGGATTAGGTAGTAGTTACCAGGCATCGAAGGAGCGGGTGGTGTTCGGTCTGGGTCAGACGCTGGTATCTAAGCCTGACGCGTCTTCCACTTCCGCTGACTCTGTCGAACTTGACCCACCGCCGTTCCGTGGAGTTTCAGAGGTGCTAAACAGCGAGTCGATTGCGAGGGGGACGGACGTTGCAGTGGATGCGCCTGTTGATGTCGATGACGTCGAGCACGTTGGTGAAGACCCGGATGTCATAGGTGGGATTGCGGCGGATGATTCCGTATCTGATTTGGGCTCGGATTTGGACGCTGCGCTGTCAGGGGATGCCGCGTATGAGCGGCTGAGAGAGGAGCTTTCGGCGGAGATCGACGAGTTGGGTTCGGACTCGTCTGTTCCTGATGTTGGCGAGTTGTCCGAGGATTCGGCGATGGCGTTTGATGATGTTTCGGGTCTCAGTGGGATTGCGGATGATTCTTCGTCGGGATCCAGTGGAATAGACGGTATGGAGATTGAGGACGGGGATCCGTCCTTGGTTGCGGGTCGGTTGGAAGAGGCCTTGATCGATTTTCCGTGGAGGTTGCCGCCGGGGGATTCGCTACAGGAAGCTCCGACAGGTGGAGTAACGGCGGCGGAGATAGAGGCGACGAGTGAGTTGATTGAGGAGTCTTTGTCGCAACATGGTGTTGACGTTTCCGTTGATCAGATTCGCGTTGGTCCGACGGTGACGATGTATGGGTTGAAGCCCGGTTGGAAGGGTGGCGGTCCGCAATCGAAGACGGCGGCACAGAGGGTTCGGGTGGACACGATCTTGAATCGCGAGAAAGACATAGCGCTCGCGTTGAAGTGTCCGAATATCCGGTTCGAGTCAGTGGTGCCCGGTGCATCGGTAGTTGGGATTGAGGTTCCGAATGCTGATCCGACGCCGGTGAATCTTCGTTCGGTTATGGACACTGACCAGTGGCGTGAGTTCGTTGAGGAAGCCGCACTGCCGGTTCCTCTCGGCATGGGCAGTGGTGGTGATCCTGTGATGGCGGATTTCGCAACAATGCCTCATACGTTGGTTGCTGGTGCGACTGGCTCGGGTAAGAGTGTCTGCATCAACACGATAGTGACGGGTTTGCTTCTTTGTCGCAATCCGATGCAGGTTCGGATGGTGATGATTGATCCGAAGCGTGTTGAGTTGACTCCTTACCAGGGGATACCGCATCTTTACTCGCCGGTCGTGGTTGAGCCGACTCGTGCTTTGGCTGTACTGAAGGCTTTGACTCGGGAGATGATGGAACGGTTTGCGAAGTTGGAGTCTGCGGGTGTCAAGAACATCACGCACTTCAACACACGTAGTCAGGTCAAGATGCCATACCTGTTGATCATCGTTGACGAGTTGGCGGACTTGATGCTGACGAGTGGGAACGAGGTGGAGCAGGTCCTGGTGCGTCTAGCCCAGTTGGGACGCGCTACGGGCGTGCACCTGGTAGTTGCGACGCAACGTCCGTCGGTTGATGTCGTTACTGGATTGATCAAGGCGAACTTTCCATCTCGGATCAGTTTCTCTGTGATGTCGCAGGTTGATAGCCGGACGATCCTTGATTCGAATGGTGCGGATAAGTTGCTTGGCAAGGGCGACATGCTATACAAGCCGATCAACTTGAGCAATCCCATGCGCGTGCAGGGAGCGTTTTTGGCTGAAGAGGAGATCGAGTCCGTGGTTGGGTTCTGGAAGGATGGTGGGTCTCCGCCGTTGCCGCAGCTGGAGGTTGATTTCGATTCTGATGATGGCGGTGCTGGTATACCGTCTCTTGGCGGTGGTTCGGACGCTGACATGGATTTGTTGCGTGAGGCATCGCAGCTGGCACAGGGTCAGAAGACGTTGTCGACGTCGTATCTTCAACGTAAGCTGAAGGTGGGATATCCCCGCGCGGCGAGGTTGATGGATGATCTTGAGGATGCTGGTGTTGTTGGTCCGGGCGAGCCTGGTAAGCCTCGGAAGGTACTGCAACCTGCAGTATAGGCGCCCCGTAGGACTTCCCGGGTGCGATGTGCACCCGGGAGGTTCGAGGCGTGGTGGCAGCGTTCTTCGGGTGAAGTCTGTGCGTAGGTGGTGGCGGTGCACCAGTAAGCTATCTACGTTGTCGGTGGCGTACTCGTATGGTGCCCGCGCTTCGATAGAGCGGGACCTGGGCATTGCGTGTTTGTGTTGTGTAGGGGTTAGAATTCGATACACATGCTTGGATGAGATTTGACAGTTCTAGGTGTGTATCGGCTTTAGCGATGACATTTACTCCTATTTTTTCGGGTTCCGAGCCGTCAGATGATCTGGACTTAAGCGATTACACGGCTTATCACCCGTTGGATCTTGAGGGATCGATCACGGACTGCCTCGTGTGTGGTAGCGATCTTTCGGGTTCGGAGTTGTTCGAGCGACTACGCGTTTGCGGTTCCTGTAGGTTTCACTACAATCTTCCGGCGCGTAGGCGTATAGCGAGCTTGGTTGACGCTGACTCGTTCAGAGAGACTCACAAGTGGATCGAGTCGCTGGATCCCTTGGAGTTTTCGCCTCGCATCTCGTATCGTGTGAGGTTGCTGCGGGATCAGGAGCGGACGGGCTTGACTGAGGCGGCGATAGTGGGCACCGGTTCGATAGGTGGGATAGAGTGCGGGCTTGTTGCGATTGACTTCGGGTTTCTAGGCGGCAGCATGGGCTTGGTAGTAGGGGAGAAGGTAGCGCGTTTGTTCGAGTTGGCGGCAGCCCGTCGGTTGCCGGTTGTTGCGATGATTTCGAGTGGTGGTGCGCGTATCCAAGAGGGTGTGCTGTCGCTGAACCAGATGGCAAAGACGGTAGTGGCGGCTCGCGGTTTGCATCGTCAGCGCATGCCGTTGATCTCGGTGTTGGCGAATCCGTCGTCTGGTCAGATTTTGTCGAGTTTTGCGTCGATATCTGATGTGAAGATAGGTGAGCCTGGTGCCTTGATAGGGTTTGCGCCATCGGGAACGCTCAAGCGAGTTGAGTATGAGTTCGATGGTCACGGGCAGGAGTGTGATGCGGAGACGATGCTTGCACATGGTCACTTGGATCGCGTCGTAGATCGTGAGTTTCATCGCGGTGAGATACCGGAGTTGCTTCAGCTGTTAGTTGAGTCGAAGTACAGGCTTGGTGCTCGATTCTTTGTGTCGGATCGTGAGTTCGAGCCTTCTCGGTCGGAGAGTTGGCATTCGGTGCAGTTGTCTCGTAAGTCGGATCGACCGACGTCTCGCGACTTCATTCGTCATGGGTTTCGGAGTTTCATCGAGCTGCATGGGGATAGGGTTGACAACGACGACCCGTCGGTGGTGGCGGGACTAGGCAGGCTTGGTGGATTGCCGGTTGCGGTGATTGGTCAGGAGCGAAGCTACGGGGTTGACCGCGGCGACACAGAGGATGATGCGTCGGACGGTGGTCAGACCCCTCTGATCTCGTTTACCGAGGCGTTTGGTGATGCCGAGTACGATCGTGGTGGCGTTCCAGTGTCTGGTTTTCGCAAGGCTCAGCGCGTTGCGAGATTGGCGGAGCGGTTTCGGATGCCGTTAGTGATGCTGGTGGATGCACCTGGTCCGGCCTTAGGGATAGATCAGGAGTTGTCAGGACTTGCGGAGTCTGTTTCGGAGTTGATTGACTTGATGCTTGGGTTAAGGACGCCGATCGTATCGGTTCTGATCGGAGAGTGCGGAGGTGAGTCTGCGCTTGCCTTTGGTATAGCGGATCGTGTGTTGATGCTTGAGCATTCGGTTTACACGCCGATATCGCCTGAGTGGGGTGCGGCGACGGAGCTGATGGATCGTTTGCGAGCGCCGGAGGTTGCGCGTTCGCTGCGTCTGACTGCGTTGGACGCTGTTGGTATGGGTCTAGTTGATCGGTCGGTGCGTGAGCCGGATGGTGGTGCACATCTGGATGCAGCGCTGGCAGGTCGGTATGTGCGTCGTGCGCTAATGTCGGAGATTGGTCCTCTGACTAAGGTGAGTCGTCGGACGCTTGTTAGGCGGCGTGAAACGAAGTACCGTCGTGTTGGAGAGTACGGTCCTGAGTTTCGTGCGGCGGTCCGTCGTGAGCTGCGAGCGCTACGCGTTTCATTGGGAGATAGGTTGCGTGGCGTTTTCGGTATTCGCGGTCATTCCATTGGTGATGATTCGTTGCGTGACGGGGATTGAATCGTGAAAACGTTCATTCTTGGATTGTCATTACGTTTGACTGTATTTTGATAACATAGTGTTTACTGTGGGTACGGATTCGATACCAGATGGGTTGAGAGTTGCGAGCGCGATACTGGCGTTTGCAAACCGCGGCGCGCGATTGTGCGGATAACTTGGTATGGAGTCTGCGGCCAGAGACGACGATCCTGCAGAACGTAGCGAGCCTCCTGATCACTCCGGCTCAGTTGCGGGTAGCGATGCGTTGCTAGACAGTTCGGGTTGTGATGATGCAGGTGTGCAGTTCGATTCCCTGTTGACGACGTTCGTTGGATCAGGAGCGCGGGTTGCGTCAGGTGCCAGTATTGGTGCTGGGGTTCAGATACGCGGGAGTTCTGTAGTTGGCTCGGGTGCGAGGATTGATGCGTACACGATCATTGAAGATTCGGAGGTCGGTGCAGGATCTGAGATAGGTTCGTTCTGCACGGTCCGCGGTGGGAGCGATATTTCGTCGGGAGCAGTAGTGCGAGATAGAAGCGAGGTAGCGGGTAGTCGGGTGGCTGGAGGTTGTGAGATAGGTCCGAATGCATTGGTTGAGGATTCGGTTGTTGAGTCTGGGGCGAAGGTAGGTCCGTTCAGTCGAGTAAGGGCGGGTTCGATTTTGAGAGACGATTCCTATGTTGGGACTCATGCGGAGGTCAAGGCGAGCGTGATCGGTGTTGGTTCCAAGGTGGGTCATTTCTCGTTTGTTGGAGATACCGAGCTCGGTGCGTCGGTGAACATTGGGGCTGGAGCGGTTACCGCGAACTTTGACGGTGAATCGACTCAGCGTACGAAGATTTGCGAAGGGTCGTCTGTCGGTGCCGGGACGGTTTTGGTGGCACCGCTGACGGTTGGGTCTAAAGCTCGCACGGGTGCTGGAGCGGTTGTAACGCGGGATGTTCCTGCAGGAGCGTTGGTCAAGGGTGTGCCTGCGCGTCTGGCTGCTCGTGATCAGGTCGATGCATCGCCTTCCGGTGGCGACATTGGCGTGTCAGCTGTGGGAGGGCGTTGTGGTCTGCCTTCCGAAGGAGTTGTGAGGAGTCAGTGATGATGAAGCAGGATTGTAGCGGGTGCCTTGCTAATGCGTTCGATTCAGAGCTAGGCGACTGGTTGGGGGATGTTTGTTGATGCCGGATTGGCTGACAGACGTTTTGATGTTGTTTGGCGATGCTTGGGTTGCGTGGGTAGTCGTAGCGTCGTCCGTGTTGGTCTACGCGTCGATGACGTTGACATTGCGAGCGGCGGAGCCTAGGGAGTTCTCGGAGCAATTGAGCTTGGCGCATGGTCAAGTATCAAGTGGGGATTCAGTGGACGAAGTCGTGAATTACCGTTCGATGCGGATAGTGCTGACGACGGTAAGGACGGCTTCGGTCGTGTCTTTAGTGATGGGTTCGATGAACGTCGTTGTGTCATCGGGTGGCGAGTTGATCTTAGGTGCGCTGTTGATCTTGGCTAGTTCGATCATTGTGGGTCTGATAGTACTGCGGGCGTTGCTGAATCGGCTTGCGGATGCTTGTTACGACGATGTCAAGATGTGGTTGGAGCCGTTGGAGTGTATGGCGCGCAGGCTGGGAATGATCTTGCCGTTCCGTCGGTTTGCGACGCACGTATACCGCAACGGCACAGGTCAGGAGTCTTCAACTGAGCGTGCGGACAACATCCTGACTGTGGCCCGTAACTTGACGGCAGATGATGTTCGGGTGTCGGACTTGATGGTTGGAGTATCAGATGTTGTGGCTGTGAAACGCGGGATGCGGTTGGACGAGATGCGTGCGTTGTTAGTCGATGCGGACCTAGAGTTTGTGGTTGTGTACGGCGAGTCGATTGACGATGTGTTGGGAGTAGCGCGAGCGTCTGATGTGTTGCGTTCGCTGTTGAAAGGCGCTGGGGAGGATTCGTCATCGGATTCGGTGTTGAGTTCGGTGTTGCAACTTACTCCGACTCAGCATGTTGCGGCGGCGGTTGATGCGTTCCGCAAGCATGAGGATAGGGTTGGGATAGTCATTGGCGAGGATGGCAAGCTTGTAGGGATATTGACGTACGGCGAATTGATGCGCAGGCTGTTTTCGAACGGCGAAGCCCAGGACGAGCAAGGAGAAGGGTCAACATCCGAAGAGCCTGCAGGGAGAGCCGACGGGGCGGTTGGTACAGGGATGGCGTAGAAGGCGTTACTGCTCGCTGGCACGGGCGAGTTGAGACTCTGCTGGAGGCTGGTTTCGGTTGAGTCTCGAGGGACTGTTCGCCGGGGAGGGCGCGGTCAACCCGTTGAGCCTCGCATTGGGTCGCTAGTCTGCGTGTAGGTGTTTGCGTGGATAGAGACCTAGTGTTGATGAGAGCGTGTGACGTATAGGCGTGAGAGGTGAAGTGGGTTTTGGTGGTGATCAGAAGATGCGGTTTGTGCTGACTATGTTGAGTATGGCTATGGTTTACATGAGTCCGTCAATCTCGCGGGTGCCGCTCCGGGTGCGATATCTGTCTTAGGTGGACTACATTAGGTGAGTCGTTGTCAGGTGTGGGAGAGGCGGTTTGGGCACGAGAAAGCCCTCGACGTCAATGACGTCGAGGGCTTCTAGACGGCTGATTACCGAAGGCGGTGTGGCTACTTCGCTGCTGAGACGACCAGTCCGGAAGATGCCATGTTGTTTTCGCCGACTGCCCAGAGTGTAGTCACTGTTCCGACTTGGTAAGTGCCGGAGTTGAGTGTGATACTGGTTGAGAAAGCACCATCGGAGTTAGCGACTGCGTCACCGGCTGGCTGGTTGCCAACTCGTAGTAGAACTCTCTCGTTCGCGTCGAACCCTCCGCCGATGACCATCACGCTGGTTCCTGCTGCGTTGAAGACGACTCTGCCGGTAATGGCGAAGGAGTTGTCCATGATGGTGATGTTTGCGGAGTTGTCTGCGCCGTCGCTACCGTCTTGTCCTGCTGGACCTGGCGGTCCGGGAGGACCTGCTACGCCGTCGCTACCGTCTGCGCCATCTCTGCCTTGGCGTCCTGCGACACCAGCTTGTCCTGGAGCTCCTGCTAGTCCGGGTAGACCTTGCGGTCCGCGCTCACCTGCCGGTCCTGGTTCGCCTGGGTTTCCTGGTTCGCCTGGGTTTCCTGGTTCGCCTGGTAATCCTGGCAGTCCCGGGTCGCCTGGTGGTCCTGGCGGTCCCTGCGGTCCTGCAGGTCCAGTGCATGCGATGACGGCCAACATCAGCACCGATGCGATAACGAATGCCGAGAGGATCATCCTACTCGGGTGCGTGGTTCTCATTTGGACCCACCCTCCAATCTACTGTGAGATTTCATGGTATGTGTATGTCGTTCGCTTCGGTGTTGCGTCAGTTCGCTACCGAGCCTTGTGGAGTTCACCGTCATTGCCTGTGTCGCTTCCCGCGTTTAACGGTTGGCAACGTCGGCATCCGATGCACACGCAACTATGTTATTCGTATGTGCTTGGCATTGTCAAGCGTTAGCGCGTAATGTTACGTGGAATCGGGTTCAACGACTCGCTCGTCATAACATCATACACGAATAACGGTGAAGTTGAGTATGCAAGTTGTGTTGAATTGTGCGCAGTTGCAGATTACGGCGTGACGGGTATGAAGCAGAATTGGGTCGGTTATCTGCGTCTCAGGGTCGTTTGACAGTGCGTTGGCGTGATATGCTATATGAGTTGACGGTACAAGCGATCGGCGCGGTGCGTCGGCGATTAGGCTCTTGGTTCGGCGTTAACGGAATGCCGCAGGGCTGACGCATAGGCGGGAAACGGATAGATTTTGCCAACATACTCAGAGTCTTCAGCAGTAGTTGAATCGAGGCATCACGACGATGACACGGGTTCGTCGGATGTCCAGATAGCGATCCTTACGGAGCGCATCCGTCATCTGACGGAGCACTTCAAGTTGCACAAACACGATGCGGCAGGTCGGCGTGGTTTGCAGGCGATGGTAGCGCGTCGTCGGAAGTTGCTGAACTACGTAGCGCGGAAGGATGTGGCGCGTTACCGATCGCTAATCCAGCGTCTGGGACTGCGTCGGTAGTTGTGCCGCGCCGCAAGCGCTGGGTTGACGCGGAGACTTTGTGGAGAAACGGATTGTTGTTGCGATTACGGCATTGGTCCGCGTCTAGGTTGCGGTTCTCGATGGTGGTTATAGCGGTTTATTTGAACGCGGTCAACGCGCGAGTTGCAGTTGAGATTCAAGTTGGAGCTCGTTAAGGGCATGATCCAATCAAACGACTTAAGGGATTGAGAAACGAGATGGCAATAGGCACATTTGAGATGGAGGTCGGTGGTCGACTTCTGACGTTTGAGACAGGCAGGTTGGCGGCACAGGCATCGGGAGCGGTTGTAGTTCGCTATGGTGAGTTGATGCTTCTGGCGACTGCGGTTGCGAATCGTGAGCCGCGAGGTGGGATAGATTTCCTTCCATTGACGGTAGATGTAGCGGAGAAGGCGTATGCGGCGGGTAAGTTGCCGGGAGGTTTCTTCAAGCGTGAGGGTAGGCCGACTACAGATGCGATTCTTGCGGCTCGTCTTTGCGACCGTCCGTTGCGTCCGCTATTTCCCAAAGGGTTTCACAACGAGACGCAGTTGATCATCACAGTGCTGTCGGCGGATGGCGTGAATCCTCATGCGCCGCTGGGGATTGTTGGTGCATCGGCAGCGTTGACGATATCTGACATTCCGTTCGATGATCCGATAGGTGCTTGCAACATCGGGCTGATTGAGAACGAGTTGGTGGTTAATCCGACGTATGATGAGCTGAGCGAGAGTGGGTTGGAGTTGACGGTGGCTGGCACTGGCGATGCGATCATGATGGTTGAGGCTGGTGCGCAGTTCGTTTCGGAGTCTGTTTTGCTTGAGGCGTTGGAGCTTGCGCAAGAGGTTAATGGCGAGATCGTTGACCAGCTGCGTGAGATGCAACGCGAGGTTGGGAAGCCGAAGTGGGAATTGCCACAGGTGTCGCCTGACGAGGAGTTGACTCGCGAGAGTGTGCGCGGATTAGTTGGTGATCGGATGAAGGATGCGTTACGTCTGTCTGGCGGGAAACATGATCGCGAGTCTGCGATCTCGGAGATCATGTCTGAGGTGAAATCGGATCTTGCGTCAGCAGATGCGGGACATGACTCGATGCATGTGCAGGGCGAGCTGTACTCTCTGGAGAAAGAGGCTGTTCGCGAGGGGATATTGGATGCGGAGCGTCGTCCTGACGGTCGCGGTCTGTCGGACCTTCGTCCGTTGGAATCGATGGTTGGTTATGTTCCTCGTGTGCATGGTTCGAGCATTTTCAAGCGCGGCGAGACTCAGGTGATGGGCATATTGACATTGGCGCCGGCATCGGAGGCTCAGCGTCTTGACAGTCTTTCGCCGGTAACGTCAAAGCGTTTCATTCACCATTACAACTTCCCGCCTTATTCGACGGGCGAGGCAGGTAGGTTTGGATTCACGGGTCGGCGCGAGGTAGGTCATGGGACTCTTGCGGAGCGCGCCCTGGCGGCTGTAGTGCCTGATGAGTCAGAGTTCCCTTACACGATACGTTTGGTGTCGGAGGTGTTGGAGTCGAATGGCTCCACGTCGATGGGTAGTGTTTGCGCTGGCACGCTAGCGATGATGGATGGGGGAGTTCCGATCAAGGCGCCGGTGGCGGGTATAGCGATGGGCCTGATCACAGGTCCAGGTGGTACGGCGAAGGTGCTGACGGACATTCAGGGTGCTGAGGACCATGCTGGCGACATGGACTTCAAGGTGGCCGGAACGCGTGAAGGCGTGACTGCGTTGCAGATGGACATCAAGGTGAAGGGCATCACGTTTGAGGTGATGCGTGAGGCACTTGAGCAGGCGCGGTTGGCGCGGTTGGAAATACTGGATCACATGTCGATGACCATGCCGGAGTCACGCGATGATTTGCGGGATGAGGCGCCTCGTATGACGAAGGTGCTGATTCCGAAGGACAAGATCGGGATGCTGATTGGTCCTGGTGGTGCGACGGTTAAGGCTTTGCAGGAGGAGCACGGTGTGCACATTGACATCGGCGAGGAGGGCGAGGTCGTGATCGGATCGAGTTCTCGTGAGGCGTCAGATGGAGCGGAAGAAGCTATTCGTCGCATGACCAAGGACATTGAGGTAGGCGAGGTGTACGTTGGGAAGGTTGTGAAGATCATGGACTTTGGTTGCTTTGTGAACTTGGTACCGGGTAGGGATGGCATGGTTCACATCAGTGAGCTATCGGAGGATCGTGTTCCGACGGTTGAGTCTGTTGTGTCGGAGGGCGACCGTCTGGAGGTCATGGTGGTGAACGTGGACCAGAATGGGCGCGTTGACCTATCGGCGCGAGCGATGTCAGGCGATTACGACGGTGATAATGGTCGTGCGTTGGAAGAGGCGATTGCGCGTCGTGGACCGGGAGGTCGCGGTGGCGGCGGTCGGCGAAATGACCGTCGCGGAGGTGGCGGCGGAGATCGTCGTCAGTCGCGCGGCGGCGGTCGCGATGGTTACCGCGGTCGGGATCGCGATGGTGATCGTCGTGGTAGCTATGGCGATTATGACGACGGTGGCCGTCGTTCGGACCGTCGTGGCGGTTATCGTGATAGGGATGAGCGCGGCGGCGGTGGTTATCGTGATCGTGACGACAGAAGCAGTGGCGGCGAGCGTGGATATGGGGGGCGCGGTCGTTCGCGTCAGGGCCGTCGTTCGGTGTTCAACCGCGGTGGCGACCGCGATCGCGACTAGTTTTTCGCGATAGTCGGTATCCTCGGAGGCCAGCTGTTTGATGAACCGGACACGAGGCGATAACGATGTCTGAGATCACTGTGGCGGTCAACGGAGCGTTTGGTCGTATGGGTCAAACTGTGCAATCGGCGGTGCGGCGTGAGTCCGGAATGCGATTGGTTGGAGGTGCTGACCCTCGCGCGGGTGGATCAGTTGCTGACGCGGACGGTCTGACTAATGCGGTGTCATTGGCGTCGCTGTTCGAGGTTGTGAAGCCGGATGTTGTCGTTGACTTCAGCAATGCGTCAGGTGGCGAGTATGCGATGCGGACGAGTGTCTCGCATGGAGTTAGGTGTGTGTCGGGATCGACTGGTATAGCGGAAGGTACGCTGTCGGAGATCGGCTCCCTGGCTGCTGATGCTGGAATTGGGGTCATCTCGGCGTCGAACTTTGCGCTAGGTTGCGTTGTGTTGATGCACCTAGCTAAAGTGGCTTCTGGGCACTTTGAGTATGCGGACATCATTGAGAGTCACCATGAACAAAAGGTTGACTCGCCTTCTGGGACTGCGTTGTCTATAGCACGAGCGATGCTTGACGGCAGATCGGGGGATTTCTCGCAAACGGGAACGGAACTCGAGTTGATATCTGGCACACGCGGTGGGAGTACTGGCGGGATAAACGTCCACAGTGCACGGTTGCCGGGTCGTGTGGCGCGGCATGAGGTAGTGTTCGGTGCTGAGGGTCAGACGCTGACGCTGATTCACGATTCGACGAGTCGTGACAGTTTCATGCCTGGGGTTCTGCTAGCTGTGCGTCGCGTGATGGATTTGAACAGCATGCTGGTCGGTCTTGGTTCGGTATTGGGGCTTGATGTTTAGGGCTTCACCGTCCCCGTACATCTGTCAAGTTCCATTGGAGTTGATTCGTGTCGGCTTCTAGATCTGATCTTCGTTTGGCGATCGTTGGTGCTACAGGAGCAGTAGGTCGTGTTGCATTGGATTTGCTTGCTGCTCGGGAGTATCCTGCGGCTCATATCAAGGCGTTGGCATCGAGTCGGTCTGCTGGTTGGCGCCTTCCGTACCTCCACACGGACCTGGTTATTGAGGAGGCTACTCCACGGTCTTTTGATGATGTTGATGTTGCGTTTATTTCGGCGTCTTCGTCGGTGAGTCGTGAGTTTGCGCCAGAGGTAGTGAAGCGCGGTGGATTGGTTATTGATGATGGGTCTGCGTACAGGATGGAGCCGAATGTGCCGTTGGTCGTGCCGGAGGTAAATGGTGCGGATGTTGAGTGGCATGAGGGTATCATCTCGATACCGAACTGCACGACGACGCCGTTGGTCATGACACTGGCAGCGTTGCGCGATCTTGGTGAGTTGCGTTCTGTGTCGGTGTCTACTTACCAGTCGGTTACAGGTACAGGGTCGGCTGCTCGGGCGGAGTTGCTGGATCAGACACGTGCATTGGTGAATGGGGATGGCGAGGTTACGCCCTCGGTGTATCCGCGTAGGATCGCGTTCAACTTGATTCCACAGGTGGATGATTTCACTGAGGATGGCTACACGGTTGAGGAGGTGAAGATGCGTAACGAGTCGCGGAAGATTTTGGGGGAGCCGGAGTTGCCGATATCAGCGACGTGCGTGCGAGTGCCTGTTGAGGTTTCGCATTGCGAGTCTGTGGCTGTGCAGTTTGATCGTGAGGTTTCGGTTGGTTATGCACGCGACGCGCTGGGCTGTTTTCCCGGTATCGTTTTGGATGACGATTTCGCTCATGGCGGTTATCCCACTGCGATCGATGCCGCAGGGGAGGACGCGGTTTATGTTGGGAGAGTGCGCGAGGATAGTTCACGGGCGTTCGGTCTGCTGTACTGGTTGGCTTGCGACAATCTGCGTAAGGGTGCTGCGTTGAACGCGTTGCAGATACTGGACGAGTGCGTCGCGCGCGGTCGTGCTTAGTGCGAAACGTGAGATTGGATGGGGATCGGGTGTTTTGATTGGTCCCTTGGGAGGTCCGTGGGGCATGTTCACGGCACGAATGGGTTCGGCCGATATGGCTTGTTCATCGGACCGGGGGCACTATCCCCCCAGATAGCGCCCCCGCGGGGGATTTTCGTCAGTTGGGGAAGGGGTTGGTTTGAGTGTACAGGACATGTGGGACGAGGTCGGGTTTCGTGATGGGCTTTGCGTTCGTCTGGCTGGCAACCGCGGAGCTGGTGCCGATGCCGTTCCGATGCGTTGAGAGAGTTGGATGTGATGGCGTTGTGAAACGCGGGTATAATAACTTTGTCAATGGTTTGTTGACGCTTATATTTACGAATTGTGGTCCCGTCGGTCCGTCGCATCGGAAGGCGGGATTTGCGCGAAAGGCGGAATGCGATGCCAGCGACTGCCGTCATTGGCGGCCTTTGGGGTGACGAGGGTAAGGGTAAGATCATAGACTTCATTGCCTCTGACGCTGCGGTAGTTGCGAGGTACTCGGGCGGTAACAACGCTGGTCACACGGTTGTAAACGGTTACGGGAAGCTGGTGTTTCACTTGATTCCCTGCGGTATCTGCCACGAGGGTACCGTGAATGTCATCGGGAATGGAGTGGTTGTTTCGCCGGATGTGTTGATTGACGAGATCAACGATGCGGAGTCTGTCGGTCTGCCGGGAGAGGTAGCGGTGTCGGATCGTGCACATCTGATCATGCCGTATCACGTTTCGTTGGATGAGCTGGAGGAGGTGCGGCGTGGGAAGTTTGCGCTTGGCACGACGGGCCGCGGCATCGGTCCAGCGTATGTAGACAAGGTAGCGCGTTTAGGGTTGCGTGTTGGAGAGTTGCTAGATGTTGAGGCGTTGACGTTGAAGTTGCCGCCGTTGATCGAGTTCAAGAATGAGTTGATCACGAAGGTTTACGGCGGTGAGCCATTGGATGTGCAGGATGTGTTGGACAGCGTTAAGCGTTGGTCTTCGGAGTTGGGTCCGTACATCAAACGTACGGAGGACATCATCGGTGATGCTTTGGATTCGGGCGGTCGTGTGATCCTTGAGGGAGCACAGGGTGCCTTGCTAGACATCGACCATGGCACGTATCCGTATGTGACATCATCGACTCCTACGTCCGGCGGTGCGTTGAGTGGTTGCGGTTTGGGACCCAAGGCGTTCGAGTCGGTCGTCGGAGTATTCAAGGCATATGCGACGCGTGTTGGGTCTGGTCCGTTCCCGACGGAGATATCTGGCGAGGCCGGGGACCGGATTCGTGAGTTAGCAGGTGAGTTTGGTGCTACGACTGGTCGTGCGCGGCGTGTTGGCTGGTTTGATGCTGTTGCGGCGCGGTACAGCTGTCGTGTGAATGGTTTCGACTCGATGGTGATTACTAGGCTAGACACATTGGATGGTTGGAGTTCGATCAAGGTGTGCACGTCATACCTGCTTGATGGCGAGGAGATACGTGATTTTCCGATAGATGCCCATCGTCTGGAGCGTTGCGAGCCGATCTACGAGGAGCTTCCTGGCTGGGGGGAATCTACGACGGGAGTTACGCGGTGGGACGACTTGACTGGCGGGGCGCGGGACTACGTTCGTTGCATTGAGGAAATGCTGGGGATTCGCGCGTCGCTGATCTCTACTGGTCCGCACCGAGACGAGACGATAGTGGTGGATTAACAGAGATATGCAGGATAGGGATTTGGGTGATTATGGTTTTGGCTAGCTTTTGTGGGTTGTGATTTTGGGGGTTGTCTTGAGAAGCTAGGTGGGCGATTGTGACTCTGGGGGCTATTTGGTGCGCTTCTTTGTCGATTTGGATGGCGTTTGGGTTGGCGGCATCGGTGTCGGTCGGTTGGTTGAAGATTGCGGTGTCTACTTTTCGTGGTGGGAAGTATGAGTTGAATGTTCGGACATGGTCTGATGCGTTGAAGTGTGCGGTTTCTGCAGGTTTGTTGCGGATGTTGCAGATGAATGTCAGGTCTGCTTGAGAGCGGCGGATGGCATCGGCGATGCCTTGTGGCAGTAGGTTTGGGATAACGCTTGTGTATAGGTCGCCTGGTCCTGCTGTAATGATGTCGGCGGCTTGGATGGCTGCTATGGCTTGTGGGTTCGCAGGGATGGGGCTTTGGAGTTTGATGCACTTGATTTGTGAGTCAGGGTTTGTGCGGTTGTTTATTTTAGTTTCCGACTCAATCCAGGAGCCGTCTGCGAGTTGGGCGCGTAGGTGGCCGGGTTGCGTTGCAACTGGGATGACGTCGCCCTGTATGTTGAGGACTTCGGCGGCTACTTCTACTGCGGCTGCTAGGTCGCCGAGTCGGTCAAGCAGAGAGGCTAAGATGAGGTTGCCTAGGCTGTGTTCGTTGAGTTTGGCTTGTGCGTCGAATCGGTAGTTGAAGATTTCGGCAACGGCTCTTGCGTCTTGGTTTTCTGGGGCTAGAGCGGTTAGGCATCTTCGGATGTCGCCGAGAGCGGGGATTCCGAGCTGGTCTCGTAGGATGCCGGAGGAGCCGCCGTCGTCAAAGGTGGTGACGATGGCGGTTAGGTTGATATCGGGTGTGTAGTCTTTGAGGCCTTTGAGTAGGTTCGGTAGACCGGTTCCGCCGCCTATTGCGACGATGTTTGGCACTTTGTTTCGGCTTGCGGTGGTCGGCTGCTGTTGCATCAGGTCAAGGTTAGGGATAGGTCGGAAGTTTTGTGAGGGAATAGGGTCTGCAAGAGGTGGGCATCGGCTTTGGACTTGACGCTGGCGTCTGCGTCAGTGCGAATGATGTCGTTGACGGTGCGCCATCCGAAGAGTATCTGGTTGAAGTTTCCGTTAGGGAAAGAAGCATTGGCTTGGCGTCGGTCGGTTCCCGTCTCGCCGGTGACTTGATCGCATTTGCCTTTGTTGAATCGGAGTCTGATGCTGTGTTTGCCGAGGTGTATCGTCACTAGTCCGTCATAGCCAGCGTGTGGTGTTTCATCCAGTCGGCGACTGAGGGCAGGTGTGAGCTTGTGGATGAAACGCGGTAGTTGTGGTACCCGGACGTACCATGCGTAGGTGTTGTTGGGTTCTGGTCCGAGGGCGCCTTCGTCGAAGATGTATGCGGGGTGGTTATTCTGCAACTCAGTCTTGATTGTCTTAATCGACCGTTCGGGGTCTGGTTGATTTTCGCCTTCCTTGCGAGCGCGTTCTTCGAATTCTCGGAGCAGTGCTCCTGTGGCTAATCTCCAGTATTTGGGTTGTGCCATTTCGATTCTGGTGATGGTTCCTTGGTCAATGGCGATGACGAGCGCGTATGCGATTATGCCGATGGGTTCGGCTGGTCGGTCGGCGGAGTTTCGGCACAGTATGGCGAATGTCCACCTTGCTCCAGATCGTTGGCTGCGATCGAAGACGATGTATGAGACCTCATCGTTCTTGAAGACGGGGTTGTAGAGCGATCGGTCGGCTGATTGGTTTAGCAGTTGGGTAATGAATGGGATGTCGTCTGGCGTTGGATCGCGCAGGACGTATGGTCGTTGTTCGTCGGGTTTCCACCGTGGGAAAGCTTCGAGTCTGTTTTGGCGGTCTGCGAGGTCGTTTATCGCCATGTCGTATCCGAACTGGCGGTAGTAGTGAGGTATTCCGTTTACGACTGTGATGTCATGCCCGCGCTGTTCTGCCCACTGGTGCATGACGTTGAACTGCTTGCGAATGAGTCCTTGGTTGCGGTATGGCTTGCGAGTTCCGACGATTTCAGGTCGTCCGACATTGAAGGATGCACTGTCGGTCTGCCACTCTTGCGTCAGGTAGAGTGTGCTGGACGCGATGGTGTGGTTCTTCGTGTCCTCGACGATGAGGCAGTCATCCGGTGAGAAGGTGGGGTGCGGTTTAGTGATGAGGTCTTTCCCCCACTCTGCGATCCACCATGCTCGGGTTCCGGACTCTTCGTCCATGAAGACTTCTTCGTGGAAGTCAAACAGTTGGTCGGCATCTTCTGGGGTTGCCGATCGCAACACCAGGGAGTCGCTGATCTGTTCGATGGCGTTTGCGGGGTGCCTCATCCTGCGGGGATGTCCATCTGGTACATGTCCATGATGGGGTCGAACTGCTCTGTGAAGCTTGCCATTTCGGGGTCTGATGCTTGCATTGGCAGGCGCGCTGGTCCGACGTTGAATCCTGCGCGGTTCATTGCGTACCTCACTGGGATAGGGTTGGTGATGATGAAGAGTGCCTTGAAGATTGGGAGTAATCGCAGGTGCTCGCTTGCGGCGCGTTCGATGTTTCCTTCCAGCAGGTTGCCGATCATCGCGGCGACTTGGTTACCGATGATGTTTCCTGCGACGCTCACGACTCCGTATCCGCCGGTTGCGACGATTGAGAAGGTTTCGTTGTCGTTTCCTGACCAGACTTTGAAACCGTCAGGGGCATCTTTGATGGTGAATGCGATTTGGTCCGGGTCGCTGCTGGCTTCTTTCACGCCGACGATGTTTGGTACTTGAGCGAGTTTGAGTGTGGTGGCGGCGGTCATGTTCAGAGCGGTGCGCGACGGGACGTTGTATAGGATGCCTGGGATCGACACGGCCTCTGCGATTTCTTTGAAGTGAGCGATGAGTCCGCCTTGAGTAGGTTTGTTGTACGCGGGTACGGTGAGTAGTAGTGCGTCAACGCCGACTCTTTCGGCTTCTCTGGAGAGTTCGATGGACCGGTATGTGTTGTTGTCGGTGGTGCCTGCGACGACTGCACCGTCTTCGCCGATGGCATTTTTGACTTCGTCGAAGAGTTTCAGTCTTTCTTCGTCGGACATTGCAGGAGCTTCGCCGGTTGTTCCGCCGATTACGAGTCCGTCGGACCCTGAGCTGATTAGCGCGCGCGCGAGTTTGGCGGCCTGCGAGTAATCGACGCGTCCGTCGTCGGTGAATGGTGTGACCATTGCGGTCAGCAGTCTTCCTATTTCCGCCATAGTTGTGCCTCGCGAAGTTGGAGTTTGGAGCGTTTGGGATTGGCTGGTCTGGATAATGCTAGTCTAACCTTAGGTTAGAGTTGCCGCGCCGGTGACGGTGCGGGAAGAGCATGTTGCCGCGATGGACCCTTCGCAGCTAATGGATTTGATAAACGGGGGCGAGGGTCCGCGTTTGGAGTTCAAACGCGCCGACGTTCGTTCGGAGTCACTTGCTCGGGAGATGAGTGCGCTGTTGAACTTTGAGGGTGGCTGGATTCTCCTCGGTGTTGAGGATGACGGGAGTGTTTCGGGATTGATGCGTCGTGCGGCGGAGGTTGAGGAATGGGTCATGAATGTCGCTGACAACAACCTCAATCCGAGGGTAATACCGGGTTGGACGGTGGTTGAGTTGGACGGTGGGACGGTCGGGGTAATCAGTCTGCCGACGGATGGTCCGTCAAAGCCTTACAAGGCTGGTCCGGGGCGGAGCTGGTTGAGTTACATGCGGTCGGGTAGCACGACTCGCGTTGCCACGATCGACGAGGAGCGTAGGTTGTATCAGGCGTCTGGTCAATTGGACTACGACGCGCTTCCGGTGCCGGAGACCACACTCGTGGACATCGACTTGTTCAGGGTGCAGAACTACCTGACTGTCGTGTTGGGCCGAGACGCTCCTGGTCTGGTTGACTTGGAGGGTTGGACTCGTCTGCTGCAGAATGTTGACCTGTTGCGCCTGTTAGGTGGCGAGATGCGGGTGACAGTTGCTGGCATGTTGTTATTCGGCAGGTCTCCGAAGCGCAGGCTGAAACAGGCGGGCATCACTGCGACGGCCTATCCGGGGTTGGACAAGGATTACGACACTGTGGACGAGGAGGATATTGCGGGTCCGCTGGTTTCGACTCGTGATCCGATTGATGGTTCGCTGGTTAGTAAGGGCGTGATAGACAGCGCGATAGATTTCGTGATGCGTAATGTGGGTCAATCGGCTTGGTTGGAAGGAGGGGTTAGGGTGAATGTTAAGCATGTGCCGCGCGCGTCGGTCAGGGAGGCGATAGTGAACGCTGTTGTGCACCGCGATTACACCTATGCGGGCATGGATATTGAGGTATCAACGTATGCTGACCGTGTGGAGGTTATATCGCCGGGTCGATTGCCGAACGGTGTCACGGTAGAGGGGATGGTAGAGGGTCAGCGCGCTTCGAGGAACGAGTCGTTGAAGGATGTTTTGCGTGACTACGGTTATGTTGAGTGGCAAGGATTGGGTGTGCGCCGAAGGATTGTCGAGGGTATGCGTTTGCACAACGGGACAAGTCCGGACTTGGTTGAACGTGACACGAGGTTCATGGTGAGATTGCACAAGGGCGATGTGCGTGCGTTTCGCGCAGGTCGATCGGA
The DNA here is from genome assembly GCA_965200145.1 of Dehalococcoidia bacterium. Taxonomy (GTDB): domain Bacteria; phylum Chloroflexota; class Dehalococcoidia; order Lucifugimonadales; family Lucifugimonadaceae; genus CBDATG01. The sequence goes on along the minus strand of CBDATG010000002.1, from coordinate 1,108,719 downwards.
GTGAAGCACCGGTCAATGGCGGCGCGTCTGTTGAATCTGTGCTAGTGTTGCGAGTGCAACGTTGTGCGCCGCTGGAGAATGGCGGTGCGTTTGCGTTGCGCGATGGCCCAGTACTAGTAGGTGAACAATAGCAGGAGGCTTTGCGTTGAGTACGTCGGGGGAGATAATCACGTTGGAGGCGGATCTTGATCCGAAGTCATTGCCTTATCAGTTCTGGGTGGTGTGTGGATTCATGTGCATCACGGTGGTTGGGATACCGTTCATTCCGTTTTTCGCTATCTTTTATCACGCTTGGTACAAGGGACGCTACTTTGAGCATCACTCTATGCGATTGACGGAGCGGACGGTTGAGATACACCGTGGGGTTGTATTCCGTCGTCACACGAACTTGCCTTATGACAGGATCACGGATGTTTCGGTTGAGCAGGGTCCGTTCATGCGTCGTTACGGGATACACAAGGTGACGGTAGAGACAGCAGGTCAGACGCAGGTGCAGGGTACTGCGAGCATGATCGGTGTTGTAGACCCGGATGCATTCCGCCAGGCGGTGCTGAATAACGTAGAGGTATTGAAGGCTGGCGCGGCCCCGGCGATGCCACAGGCTGGTGGTGCGGGTTCCGCTGCTATAGCGGGTTCGGCGACGGTGCTGAGTCTGCTTACGGAGATACGGGATAGCTTGCGTCGGATGGAGTCCAAGGGCTAGCAACGTTGCGGGTTGCGATGCGCCGCGACCGCGGTTGAGTCAGGGAGTCTTGCTGGGGCTTATTCGTTCGTCGCATATGATGCGTTGGCGTTAACGCGTCGTGCGCGTTTCGTGTCTCACAGCGACATCGGGTGGGTCCGTTGCGTGGCGGTACTGTCGGTGCTGGTTGCGCGCGCGCTTCAATGCTCTGCGAGCCAGTTGTAGGACGAGCGTGCGTGTTTGGGATACGGACGCGGTTAGTCTATTGATGCTTCGAGCTGTTTGACTATGGTTGCACGCAGTCCGTTTACGGATGGTTCGGCGCACCACTGTGAGCGGACGTTTGCGAGTGCGTCTGAGATGTTTTTGGAGTCGATGCCTAACATTTGGAGTGCTACATGGTCGATCTCGCGTCGGCTCTCGTCAATGGCTGCAAGTGCGACTTGTCGCAGCTCCAGTTGTGCTAGGCGTTTGAACTCTTGTGATGCGAGTTGTCTTGCGGCATCGCCGGCCGGGGTCTGTGCGCTGAAGTCTGGGATTGGAGTGCTGGAGATGTCTCCGATCTGTAGTCTTGCCCTTCCGTGTTGCGTCGTTTGCCCATGTGCCCAACGTGCGACTAGACCGAGTGTTGAGTTGAACCATATCAGGATGGACTTGAGGACATCTTGATCTTGGTGCCTTAGGGTCGTCCAGGTCGAGCCGCCCATTGCGGGTTCAGGCAACCATGCGGCTGCGAGTGGCTGACTGGTCATGTCTAGGTTTCTAGAGATTGCGAGATTAGATGCTGTTTCCCATCGTTCTGCGATCTTTCCCTCGTCGTGCGGCCAACCTGAATGAGTAGGTAGGACGATGAGTTTGCGTTGTGTCTTGTTGTCTGCGGCCCATAGGGCAGGATAGTCGGGGGTCGTGTGCGGCTTGATCGGGTCGAAGACGAATGCGCCACGTGGGTCGCCTCCTCTTGGATGTCCGATCAGGTCGTGAGTTGGTCCAACCTCGGAAACATCTCCCACAGTCTTCATTGGGAGTGAGAAGTCGGCGATTACCCCGTGGCGTATGTGATTGAAGTTTCCTCGTAATATGTTCATCGCGAAGTTGGAGACTGTGTTGCTTCTGCATCCGACGGGGAACCACGGTTCTCGGGTGTCATTGACGGTGTATCGGCTCCATTCTCCGATGATGCCGGTTGAAGTAGCGATTCGTCCCTCGTTTGTATCGGCTTCGTCCGAGATGCTGGAGACCTGCCTTGCGAACTCGATGGCTTCTTGCTCTGCACCTGGTCGTTGATGGAAGTTGACGCAGATTAGTTCGGGGCAGTCCTTGATGACTTGCACGGGGTCGTAGTCGATAGCGACGATGAGGAACTCCTTCATCCCTGTGTCGGCGGATACTGCTTGCTTTGAGAAGGTGGGGAATGCGATGGTGACGACTTTCGCGAAATTGGTTAGCATGCGGTGTCGGAATTCTGCCCATGAGATTGCTTTTGCGGCGGTTAGTGGTAGCACTGATGCGAAGACGCCGTGTTCGCCGAGTTTTTGCAGTGCGAGTTCGGAGAAGTCGGATGCTAGTCCTGCTTTTCCGTTTCCGATCTGGAACTTCGACTTGCTTCGAAGTTTGTTGAGTCTTGCGACGCATCGCTTTCGTTCTCTTTCGGAGATTCCTGCGATGTCGAAGAGCTTTGCGCCACCGCGTCCGCGTGAGTAAGGGGGGTTCTGGATGACTAGTGAGTATTCGCGGTCGGTGGCGTGTATCTGCTCCATCTTCGTTGATGAGATGAGTTCGGTCTTTGTAGCGGCGCCGGTGATGGTTGGCACTTGTTGGTGTTGCAGGAGTTCGAGGGCGCCGGTCCTTCCGCTCTTGACGGGGACAGCGCCGATGTTGGTGGACTCGTATAGCTGTTCGATGTTGATGGTGGATAGTGCGGCGGCGGTCATGTGAGTTGCGAGAGCGTTGATGTCGGTTCCAGTGATGGACCCTTCCATCATTTGTTTGTGGAGCGCGGGTAGGTCGTCGCCGCCGTCGTTTTGGTAGTTGCGGGCGATTTTCTTGTATGCTGACCTTAGCAGTGTGCCGGTACCGCATGCGAAGTCTGCGATTGAGAGGCATGATACGCGTTTTAAGTCTGCCCAGTTGGATACGGGAAGTGCATCTACGGCGACGTTTGCGAGTATGGTTGCGAGGTCAGGAAGCGTGTAGAAAGCGGCGGTCTGCTTTCGATCTTCAAGCATCTCTGGGAAGAGTTGACCGGTGAAGTCGACGTGTTCGCCTAGGTTGTCGGCGTTGACTCGTTCGGCTAGGTTCCCCAAAGTGCCCATGAACTCCGATGCGGTCCCGAGCGGCAACGTGTCGACGACTGTTAGCACTGCTGGCGCGACTACAGACCGGTAGTTGTATTTGAGCACGATGTTCCACTGCTCTTTGACATGTGGGATTAGGAGTCTGTCGTTGCGCGCGCTCTTGCGCCGTAATTGGGCGATTGTCAAGAGTCCGCGCCTCCTCATTTCGGGCTGTGGTGCCAGCAAATCGCAAATGCGTAGTGTTGCCATCCATATGCAGCATGTCAACCGGAGGCCTTGGAGTATGTCCTTCTGTCCGATGGAGTCTGCGATGCTTCTTGAGACATGTTTGGGCAGTTCTCGTTGGAGGTCGTATGCCACGCCATGGATGCCGGTTGCGATTTCCTGTGTGATATCCGTGAGCATGTATTGGGGGATCGCGATGGCTTCGCACAGGTCGGCGATGTCGCTGACGGTGCCTGAGATCCATCCGTCTTCGGGCCAACGTATGGTTTCGGTGTTGCGTCCGAGTGAGAATACTGCGTATTCCATCACGAATGGCGAGCCGTCGATGCCGTTGATGCTGAGTCGCTGATCGACTTCGTTGTCTGCCCAATTCCTGACATCGGCTGGCACTCTAACGCCGACGGCTGCCATGACAGGCCTGCTGGAACGTTGGATTGAGAGTCCGAGCCGGGTTATGGCGTCGGCAGAGGGGTCTGAGTCGACCTCCGTTTCGATTGCGACGGGGTACGAAGTTTCTGGCTGGATGAGGATGTCGATTCTTAGGCTTTGCCGTCCGGAGACTACTCCGGTGCGCTCGGCGACGATTGTGTCCTGGTCTTTTCGCCAGCTGACTCTACGGTTGCGGAGTGCCTGTGCGAGGTGGAAGTTGAAAGTTGCTTCGTGGAGGCTTGGTCCGCCGGGGTTTGCGGGAGTCTTGGTCATGGTCGGTTGTATGTGCTGGCGTGCGGGATGGGTCAGGTCAAATTTGCGCGCGACTGGCTACCCTAACCGTATCGCGTATTGTTGGTCCGCGGGTCGGGGATGGCGATGTTTGCGGCGGGTTCTGATGTGGCGAATGGTTATTGGCCGCCGGTCAGGTCGCTGAGGGTTAGTCGGATGTTTCTCTCGGACTGTATGTGGTCGCCGTTTGGTGGCGTTGCTTGTCCGTAGAAGTTGTCGCCCCAGCATGCTATCGTGCCGTTGGTGCGTAGTCCGCAGACGTGGCGTGTCCCGGCGGAGATTTGGGTGAAGGTTTCCGTGGCCGGCGGTGACCCTACGCTGCCCCATGGGTGCCAGCAGAGTGCTGTTCCGTCGGCTTTGATGCCGCATTCTGGGGCTTCGGTGCTGAGAGAGACGAATGTGTGGACTGGTGCGGGGTTATAGGGGGTTGGTTGTTCGTCGTCGTACCAATAGCCGGGATGTTCGTCAAACCGAACTCTCCAACAGGGAATAATGAGTAACGCGTTCGGGACGCAGTACACGGGAACTCCGACGCAGGTCACTTGCCCTGCTGTATCGATACCGCAGGTTCTTTTGTAGTCGGAAGTGGCGGTCGTTCCGATCCGGGCGAAACCATCACTGACGGGGAGGCTGTTCGTATCGAGAGGCCATTCGTCCCCCCAGCACAGAGTCTGGTGGTCGGTGGAGATACCACATGAGAAATCGGAATCGCTTATGATGTCAATGAATTTTGCGCCGACAGGTACGGAGCTTTGACCGATGCGGTTGTCGCCCCAACAGATGGTGGTTTGGTCTTGCCGACTTCCGCACGTGTGGTCTCGGCCTGGCGCGAGATTGATGAACACTTCTCCTTCCGGGGGAGTCTGATCGTAATACCAGCCTGGGACATAGATGATGCTCTTATCGATTAGTCCTTCTTGAGAGGTTTCAGGTTGGTTTGCGCCGTAACAATATCGCGCCACAGAGTCTAGACCGGCGTGCGTACAGACGTGATCGCCAGCTTCTGCGTAGTCCCAGCATTGCGCGGGTTCGTCGGCGGTAGTTGCACAGAAGTGGAATCCGCCGTAGATGCTTTCGAACGGTCCCTCAGGGATCGTGGGTTGCGGGCGGGTGTCATATGGTCTTCCCCAGCAAAGGGGATTCCCGTCTGTCAACAGGGCGCATGTTCGGTCGTTGGATGTTGCAACGGCTTTGAATCGGAGAGACTCTGGAGGTCCTGAGATAGGTTGAGCGTCGACGATGAGAGTGAATCGCCCAGGGAATGCTCTTTCGCGAGTTGCGGCTTGGATCTCGTATTGTCCTGGAGGTAGCCACTGGTGGTGCCAGATGTAGCTACCGTGCGGCGGTAGTCCGAATTGGTTTGGATCGATGTCTCCGATGCGGTGTCCGTAACCTTCGAGTCCATCTGGAACGAGCCTGCCTTGCGACGGTGAAATGGTCTGAGATTGACCAGTCGAGAGGTCAATGAAGCTGAGGACGGCATCGTCGGGAGCCTGGAAATCTATGCGGAGTAGCGACCAAGCGTCAGTGCTTAACTGGTATGCCTGTGAGTATTCGTCGTCGGCCATCTGGCTAGGACATTCTTGGTACCACCGCTCAGAAACCCGGTGTGCGCGAGGGTTCGTTGGTAGGGTTCTGGTTACGCAACGGCTCAGGATTTTGGATTCGGTTCGGATGATTGGCGGGAAGGAGAATCTGTTTGAATACGTCCCGTTGGTAGCGGTTATGAGGTATCCATCGCAGCCGTTGTGGTTGCGATTCCAATTGAGTTGATAGTCGGTGATGATGTCTGTGTCGTCGTCAATGGTTAGTTGGAAACTTCCGCGGTCGGAACCCGTTGGGAAGGTGTCCTCGGACCCTGAGATAACCGACTTGCCATCCGTCTGGGTGAGCGTGATGTGGTTCCAATCGGCGCGGAGTAGGATGTCTAGGATGAGGTGGTACGGGTCGCTGAGTTCGGGTATCCATCCGACGGTTTCGTGAGAGTGGTCTACCGTTTGCCAAGTGGAGTCGGTGAGCTCCCAATTCTCTGTGTCGGAGTTTGGACCTACGATTTGGAGCGTGTTCAGCGCTTGGGAAGCGAGGCGCGACCATTGGAAGTTTCGGGATCCGGGTTTGAGTTTGGCGACTTGGTACGTGGCGCCTGAAATCTGTTGCTGGCATCCGGGCAGGGAGGAGTTTATGTTGTATGTTGCCGTTGCAGATTCTCTGACCTTATGGAACGCCGCGTTTACGGCTTTCCATGCGAAGAAGCCAGGGTTGGGTTCCATGGGTTCGGTGTGTGCGTCGAGTAGCTCGTCGTGGGGGACAACGATTTGTTCAACATCGTGAAAGGTCAAACCTCTTTGTTCAACATCGTGAGAAGTCAAACCTTCTTTGAAGATCGGGTGAGACATCAGGCGAACAAGAGCGGTGTCCATGGGGCTGAGTGTTGGGCGTCTGACGTAGAACTCGCTGGAGCCGGAGTGCATAATAGACCCGGGTTCGATTCGATGCCCCATTCCAGTGAATGCGTGCACGGCTTCGTGGACTATGGTGTGTCGCAGGAAGTCCAACTGCGTTTCGGAAGTGGGGAGTTCATCGTTGTCGGTGTGTATGTTGTAGATTACGATGTGATGTGAGTCATCTGGTGCACTTGGGATTCCAACAGTCGCGCACCCGGCGGTGATGGGTTCGATCGAGCACGCCAGTTCCTGTTCAAGGGCATCTTCCCTAGTGATGCCGATGATGGCTTTGACATGCGCTGCTTGGTCGTCGTAGACCCACTTGAATTTGATGTTGAAGAGCGGCTCAAGATCGGTAAGAGTGTCGACGAAGAAGCTTGTCCACGGAGTTGGACCAATGAGTTTGACTTGCAATGACCGATCTAGATCCCAACCTCTGACGACCGGGTCTACCAACGATGAGCATCCTGTTCCAGAAAATCCCGCGTCCTGGAGTGATGTGTCGGTGAGGCAGTCCAAAACATCGGGATCGATGCCCACGATTCTTTCGGACACGTTGACTCGTGCTTCAAGGACTGATTGCCCGTTGCGGTATACGTTGACGTACGTTGCTCCGAACGGGAGTCTGGATAGGATTCGGGTGTACTTGCCGTTTGGGACGAGGGACAGTTGGGCATCGCAGGGCGTTTCGGGTTCATCCCCCCGCCGGCACATAACGGTATCGGTAGGTCTGACGGTACGGATTCCCGCGAACATTTCGACATCAGCAGAACCGTCGGACCAGTAACCAGTTACGCGCGGGACTAGTCCGTTCGATTGCTCGGGCTTGCTGATGTACTCCACATAGGCATCGACGATTTCGCCATCGATACGCGTGAATACGTCGTGCCAGCTGTTCGTTCGGCGACCGGGATAGCCAGACGGGATACCGATGTAGGCTCTCTTGATCGGAGTTCCTTCGTCTTGGAAGGAGATTTCGTTCCAGCCGCCTGGGAGTTCGAGGTTGAAGGTCTTTTGTTTGTGTGACGCATCTCTGTCAATGTTCCAATCGTCTGCACACTTTCGTGCGGGTTCGTTGGGGGCTTTGCAGGTGATCTGAACTGTGGCCGGAAGTTCTGAATGAGGTAAGTGTCTGGTATGCGGGACGACCACGAGTTCGACTGGATACATCCCACCTTCGGCGATGTGACCTGATTCTAGGAGGTCTTTGGTGAAGCCGATGTTGTGGTCAGCCCGTATGATGAGTTCTCGTGGCGGTTCTGGAATAGGCGTAGGACTTGGGGTCGGGTCCGGAGTGGAAGTTGGGTCGATGGGTGCTTCCGTTGGGCTTGGAGTTGGGGTGCTCGTAATGACGACAGGGGGTGCTACTTGCGTCACGGTCGGCGTTGGCGTTTGGGTGCTTCGAATGGTTGGCGATGGCGTTGGTGTAGGGGTTGGATCGCGCAGGGATTTGACCTCGGCGGGTGTCGGCGTGTTCGTTGCTGGCGACGGTGTTGGAGCGTGGGTTGGATCGCTTGGAGATTCGGCCTCGGCGGGTGTCGGCGTGTTGGTTGATGGCGCCGGTGTTGGTGTCGTCGTTGCCGTGAGCGTTGGCTGGCCTTCGCTCTGAGTTATCGACTGGGTCTGTGTTGCCGTGGCTGTCGGTGCTTCTGTAGGAGTTGGTGCGGGATTGGTCTGGCAGTTCACTGTGACTACTGCCAGCGCGCATGCTGCTATGGCGATGGTCGGTGCGATGATTCGGGTGCGGGGTTTCACGGCGATGAGCTCAGAATTGGGATAGGGTGCTAGGCATCGTAATGCTATACGGGCACGAGGCCTGTTGTATCGCGGGCGCGGGCGTGGTTGGTTTGCTTACAGGTTGGGACGGTGGAATCGGGCGGCTTACTCGGACGGTAGGTAATCGCCGTTTGGTGGTGTTGCTTGTCCGTAGTGGTTGTCGCCCCAACAAGCAATAGTGCCGTCGGTGCGTAGTCCGCATGCGTGGTGTTTGCCGGCGGAGATTTGTGAGAATGTTTCGGTTGGCGGCGGTGAGCCTACGTTTGGCCAGATGTGCCAGCAGCGTGCGGTTCCGTCGGCTTTGATGCCGCATTCTGGGGCGCCTGTGCTCAGGGCTACGACGGTGTGGCCTGGTGCGGGGTTGAATAGTGATGGGGTTGTTGGGATGTAGCCGGGGTCTCCCGGTTCCAACCATTCGCCTTCGTCGATTGTGAAGCACGGGTTTGTGATCACTGTCGCCTTGCTTGGGTCGCAGTAGAAATCTCTCTGGTTGAAGCACTGGACTTCACCTTGTTCGTTAAGTGTGCAAGTTCGTTCGTGTCCGTAAGAGAAGCTTATGCCTATGTCGCTGACGTTTGAGATGGTTGGTAGCATGAACGGTCCGTGGTTGTCGTCGCCCCAGCATTGAATTAGTCCATTGGTGTCCAAGCCGCATGCGTATCCGTTGCTTGTTGTGATGTCGGTGAATGCTGCGCCGGTTGGCGGAGTGCTTTCGCCGTTGGAGTTGCTTCCCCAACACAAGACGGTGTTGTCGTCTCTGAGTGCACACGAGTGGTGTCGTCCGGGTGCGATGGTTGAGAATGTTTGCTCGTCCGGCGGAGCTAGGTCGTAGTAGAACCCCGGAACGAATCCTCCTGATTGGTCTGCCTGTCCTTCGTTAGAAAACTCTGGTTGGTCGGGATCAAAGCAGCGCGAGGCTAGGGAGTCTTGCCCTTCGGGTTCGCAGGTGTAATCGCCGGCTTCTTTGAAGTCCCAACATTGGGCGGTTCCTTCGGAGTTTGTTGCGCAGTAGTGGTATCCGCCGTAGATGTTTTCGAATTTGCCTTGTGGGATAGTAGGTGACTGGCTCGTGTCGTGTGGTCTTCCCCAACAGAGGGGAGTCCCGTCAGTGAGGAGTGCGCAAGTCCGGTCGATTGATGTAGCGACGGCTTTGAAGCGCAACGACTCAGGAGGGCCTGGGATGGGTTGCGCGTCTACGATCAAGGTGAAACGGCCGGGGAAGGACCGTTCGCGAGTGGCGGTCTGTATTTCGTAGGTTCCGGGAGGTAGCCATTGGTGGTGCCACGCGTAGCTGCCATGTAGAGGGAGGTTGAACTGCCATGGATCTACATCGTCGATGAAACGCCCAGACCCTTCGAGTCCGATTAGGAACGGTATGCCCGTTGCTCTGTCTATTGTTTGTGAGTTGCCGGATGCGGTGTCCGTTAGAACGAGGAAGGCGTCGGATGGCGCATTGAAGTCGAGTCTGAGCAAGGACCAGGTGGTTGTGTTGAATCGGTACGTTTCGCTGTAGGTTGCATCAGTGGTGGTTGCGGGGCATTCTTGGTGCCATTTTCCGGCGACGCGTTGTGCGCGTGGGTTTGGTGTGAGGTCATGCGTTTCGCAGGAGCTGATGAGTTCGGAGTTGTTTCGGATTTCGTTTGGCAAATTGAACGTTGTGCCGAACGAGCCGTTTGTCGCGGTTACGTAGTATTCGTCGCACGTGTCGGTACCGCGGCTCCATTCGAGGGTGTATTCGGTGACCGTGTTGGAATCTTTGTCAATTGCAAGTTCGATGTTGACTCGTCGGTTTGCATGTGTCCAATCGATGTTTGTCGCGAGGGTGGTCGTCGTGCTATCGCTGTTGATGACATTGACTTGGTTCCAGTCGGCATACAGGAGCAGGCTCACGAGCACGTTGTAAGGGTCAGAAAGGATGGGTATCCATCCGAGGTCTTCCAGTCTTTCGTTGGACGTGGACCACCCTGTGTCTGCTTGCGACCAAGTTTCGGTATCGAAGTCTGGGTGAGAGAGTTTGACCAAGTTCGCTTGCTGTGCTTGGATACTCGCCCACTGGAAGGCGTCGTCTCCTGGGATGAGTTTGGCGACTTGATATGTGGCATCTGAGATTGACAGGTCGCACGCAGGCATTGACGTGGTGATGTTGTATGTCGCTGATGCGGTGCCTCGGAGCGCGTTGAAAGCGTCATAGATTTGATGCCATGCGTTGAAACCTGGCGCAGGTTCAGGGGTGGTGTATTGGGTGTCCAGCAGTTCGTCGCTTGGGATGACATAGTGTCGGACATCTTGTAGGCTCCATCCGCCGGATATGTCCGGGTGTGCGTGAAGTTGGATGAGTGCGTGGTCCATTGGGCTGAGGGTTATGGGTCTGCCGCCGAACTCGTTGGCGGCAGAGTGCATCAACGTGCCGACTTCGATACGATGTCCCATGCCCGTGAGAGCGTGTACTGTTTCGTGGAGGATAGTAGTCCTGAGTCGGTTCAGTTCGGTTTCGTGCGCGGGTAGGGCGTTTGAGTCTCCGTAGATGAGGATGTCTGGCGCGGCTTCGTCGTCGGGGGCCGATGTGAAACCAGCAATTGCACATCCGCCGGCCGCTGGAGGGCATGCGATTTCCTGTTCAAAGGCCTCCTCCCAGGTGATTCCGATTACGGCTTTCAGATCGGCGTCACTATCTTCGGTGACCCACTCGAACTGGATGTTGAAGACCTCGGCGGATGCCTCGAGTTGGTTCCTGAAGAATGTTGTCCATTCTTGCGGTCCGATTAGTCGTGTGCGGAGCGGCTGGCCTGGGTGCCACTTGAGGATTCGGGTGTAGAGCCAGCCGGCGCAACCGATAGCTTCGTCGGGTTTGAAGTTGGCATCGACAAAGGTTGTGTCAGTGAAGCAATCGAGGACATCGGGATGGATGCCTACGGTTCGGTGGCCGACTGTTATGCGGGACGAGAGGACGGTCTCGTTGTTGCGAAGGACATCGAGTTGGGTTTCGCCGAACGGCAGTCGAATCGTGGTGCGTGTGTAGCGTCCGTCGGTGGTAATGGAGGTTTCGCTGGCACACGGTTGCGATGATTCCTCGCCGATTTGACAGATTAGGGTGTCGGTCGTTGTTATGGAGTGGCTGCCGGCGAAGATTTCGACGTTTGCGGATCCGTCTGACCAGTACCCGGTGACGCGTGGGACTATACCGTTGGAGCCTGGAGGCACGAGGTAGTTGTCGGCGTATGCGTCAACGGGCTCGGATTCGGTGTGAAATGCGACTTCTGCTTCGTTTGAGGATGGGTTATCTACAGGAAAGACTGACACGGTGGTGTTTGCAATCGGGATGCCGTTGTCTTCGACTGTGATGTTGTGCCAACCTGCTGGCAGTTGGACGGCAACTTGACGTGCGGCGTAGTCTTCGCTCGCTAGACGTAGGTCATCGGCGCATTTCCATCGCGGTTGGGATCGGTATCCGCAGAAGATTTGCAATGTATCGGGCCGGTCGTCAAGTCCGATGCTTGCTTCGTATTCCAGATTCATCGATACGTCGAAGAGTCTGTCGGCGCTGCCTTCGCCCGGTTTAGGCATGCTTTGCATCGCGAAGTGGTCGATAGTTTCGATTCGGACGATGATTTCGTTGACTGTTTCGTCCATGTCACCGAGTTGCGACGCGACTTGTTCGCTATCTTCGAAGCTTTCTAACCACGATCTGATGATTTCGTCGACCTGTTCGGGTGTATCTCCAGGCTCGCTTATGTACACCACTTCGACCCATGCTGAGTTGGGGTCTGCGGCGGCTTCAGGGTCTAGGGAAACGAGCGCGGTCGTGACTGGTGACCCGCTGTGTTCTAGGATGATTTGGTGTTCGCCGGCGGGTAGATTGACGACGATGTGTTGCTCGGTTGGGAGTTCGGGTCCGATTTCCCATTCGTCGGCGCATTTCCGACGTGGTTCGGATGGTGTTCGGCAGAATAGTTGTAGCGTGATTCGTCGGCTGTCCGGACTGGTCATGACGCGCAGTGACACATCGTAGAGCTTGTCATTGCCTTCCTGCTGTTGCCCGCTCTGCTTCGCGAGCGAGTCGAAGTCAAACGTGGCGTTGATTTGGCCGATGTCCGCTCCTTCCGGTGTAGTTGTTGGGGTGGACGTGGGCGTTGCAGTTGCCGCGGGCTGGGGAGTCTGTGTCGCTGTTGGTTCGGCTATTGGAGTGCGCGTTGGGGTAAGGGTCGGTGGGATGTAGGCTTCTGTTGCGGTTGGAGCTGTGGTCGGGACGGTCGTTGGCGTGGGTTCTGGGTCGCTTTGGCAGTTGAGAGCGAAGACGGAGAGCGCGCCCGCCAAGATGGCGACTGCTAGGGCGGAGATTCTTGCGGTAGAGGTCATTGGGCGGGAGCGACGGTATCGTGCGGGTTGGATGGTTGGCATATGGGAAACGGTTTGAGTTTGTGTCATTCTATGTTGCGGTCCGTGGGTGCTAGTGGTTGGTGTGCATAGCGCGGCTTGTTGGCCGCGGTTTGCGGTTGTAGGGGTGACGCTTGCCATTGTTGGTTTGTTCCATGTTTGGGCGAGAATCTTGGGAAGGGCTTGAATGGTGCTGGTTAACGGGTTGGCGATGCCGTGGTTAAATCCGCATCGGTCGTGGGCGGTTCACGAACCGCCCCTACGTGTGCGTGGTTGTCGTTGGCAATGAGGACCGGGATGCGCCATTGGTGCTCACGGGATCGCCCTATGTGGTGTGGTCGTGGTACCAATGAGGACAGCGAGGCCGTGGTTTAAGCCGTATCGGTCGTGGGCGGATCACGAACCACCCCTACGTGTGTTGTTGTGGTGGGAGACGAGGGCCAGGATGCGACATAAGTGCTCACGGGATCGCCCTATGTGGTGTGGTTGTGGTATCAACGAGGCCCGCGATGCCGCACTGGAAAGAGCTCGACACGCTAGCAGGGGCTGGTTGTGGTACCGATGAGGACAGCGATACGGTTTTAAGGTTCGCGGACCGACCCTATGTTTGAGTGGTTAAGGGAGCGGTCCGGTTACGTAGTCGCGGATGTTGCGTTCGGGTGCGTCATCAGAGATGGTGACGTTTTGGAATGTGCTACCTGGGAATTGTGGGACTCTCAAGCCGTGGATCCATGGCTTGGTGAGTATGTATGGTCCGCCCCAGTTCTGGACTAACGGGATGACTAGTGCTTGCTCGTGCAGGAATCGTTCTACGTTGGATTTCAGCTTGTTGCGCTCTGCCGCATCGGGATGGTTTGCGGCGGCATCGATTAGGCGGTTGAGCTCGTTGAGTTCCCAGGTTTCGGTTGGGTTTGCGAGTGCGTTTCGGATTTTGTAGTAGACGGCGTTTGGATCGGGATAAGTTGGGTAGGCCTCGATGATGCGGATCGGGAGCGAGCCGTTGGTTGCGGCTTCTGCGATGTTGTCCGCGTATGTTGGTGATGGGTTGACGTTCAGGTCGATCAGTTGCTTCCATCTTTCTGTTAGCCTTTGGAGCCTGTCAGGGAACGGATAATGTTCGTTGAACAGGAGGCTGATTTGGTCGTTGTAGCCGTCTGGGTACTTTGATGATGCAAGGAATGTCTGCGCCGCGACTGGGTCGAACAGTGCGTTCAGGTCGGGCGTGGTGTCGGTCACCAGCTCTTCGGGTAGGATGCGTTGTTCCCAGCGGACAGGCCATGGTCTGAACATGTATTCGATGTCTGCGGCGGCGACTACTGCGTTGCGAAAGTTGAGGTCATCAAACGGTGGTATTGCGGGGTTCAGTAGCAGGAACATTGTTGATGGGACCGAATCGGTGTGTACGACATTGCCGTTTAGTTGGCTTGCGCCTGCGGTAATGGCGGCGGCCTCTTCTGGCGTGAGGAACATGTAGTCGATCTCGTTCTCGTCGTAGGTGCTCTTTTCTAGGTCCGCTATTTCGATTTCGGCGGATGAGTTGGCTAGGTCGACGAGGACGACGTAATCAATCTGTGGTTGCTGTCCCCAGTAGTTTGGGTTTTTCTCGATGGCGCAGGTTCTGGCGTCGCTGAGCGGAGAGTACGAGGTAACCCGGAACGGGCCAGCTCCCACAGGCCGCCTACCGTCCAAGAAGGCCAGATCGGGGAATTCGGTTATTGCGTCAAAGATTTCGTCGTGGTTGGCGAACGTCATGCCCCACGTGCTTACGTTTTCTTTCTTCAGCACGGCTGCGACTGGATCAGCTATCAACATTGGGAAGTCGGTTGTCGGTTGGTTGAGTTGAACGATGAGAGTGCGTTCGTCGGCGACTGTCAATCCTTCAGCGTGGGTTGCAGATCCCGCTGCGACAGCTTTGGCGCCCTGGATATTGCCTAGGATGTCGAGTGCGCGTCCGGTTGTTCCAGCCATCTTCAAGGCGCGTTCCCAGCTCCAGACGATGTCCTGGGCGCGTAATGGCGAGCCGTCGCTGAACTTGAGTCCTTGCCTCAGAACGAATCGGTAAGTCTGTCCGTTGTCTTCGATGGAGTAGCGTTCTGCTAGGTCGGGTTGGAGTTCGACGTACGCGCCTCGTTCTGCGAACTTCATCAATCCTACGTGAACTTCCGAGACGATTGGGATGGTGAAGTAACCGCGGTCCGTTGTAGCGGCATCGATGGCCGGGTCTACGATGGTGCAGTAGGTGTTTGCTAGGAGGATTTTAGGGGCGGGAGAATCGGCAGTTGTTGCGGTTTTGGATGTCAGGTCGGTCGTGATTGAATCTAGAGGTGGGGGTTGGCTTTCGGAGGATGGCGAGGCGCAGGTGATGGTTAATGTTGTTAGAAGCAGTAGGAGAGATATGGTTGTTGGGCGCATGGGACGGTGTGGATGTGATAACGGAGCGGGGTTTTGCCGCGATCATGCAAGGGTCGGAGGCGGTTCACGAACCGCCCCTACGGGATTGGGTAGCCGGGTTGGGTTCGGTTACATCCTCGGGTGCGGTCGTACTAGTCGGGTTGCTGTTTCGGTCAGTTCCTGGAGTATGATTTCAACACCAATGCGATTATGACGACCCAAAACCCGAGAGCGATCACCCATGTAAAGAGAGTTCCCAAGAAGTCTATGATGGCGGGCAGTGCCTGTATGAAGCCGTAGATCAGGCCTCCGGTTGCGGCTAGTGCTAGTAGGGCCAGGATGACGTGACCGAAGGTTGTGGCTGAGCTTCCGCTGGTCCGGTCGTGGTCTGTTGGTCTAGTTCTGTACGTATCTCTGGTGTGTCTGCTTTCGTGGCCGCTCGATCGACGGCCGTCGTCTGACCAGTTATCGCGATGGCGTTGTCGGTTGTTGCCGTTGTTGGAGCGTGTCCTGTATCGGCGGCTGTATTCTGACCAGGATTCGCGTTGGTGATGCTGTCCGTTGCCGCTGTTTGAGTACTGGCTTTGATTGCGCGGGTCGTGTTTTTCGCGGAATCGGTCGTAGAGGGTTCTGGAGTTTGGGTCTAGCAGTGTTTCGTTCGCAGCATTAACGGCTTTCGTGAGCTTGGTGAATGTTTCGTAGACCTCGGGGGATTGCCCTCTTTGACGATCTGGGTGCCACTCCAAAAGCTTCTGCTTTATTGCGGCTTTGATGACTTGGCTTGGTGCGTTCTTTGGCACGCCTAGGAGTTGATAGAAGTCGTACTCGGCCCAGATTGCAGGTGTGTCGTTAGGCATGGGCTCAGTTTAGCAGAAGTCCGTGTGTTGGCACGCGTCGGTGTTGACGGCTCGGGTGTTGGATTGCGGGGGCAGTATTGGTAGCGTTGGCACCGGATTGTACGGGTCGTGGGCGGTTCACGAACCGCCCCTACGGTTGTGCGTCGCGCGCGCGGAGCCGAAAGACAGGTGGGGTACGCGACAATCCCGATGGGTGTACGAATGCGTTTCCGGTTGAGGCCGGAAGAGCGCGGCGGGACAGACATGTTGGACGGGTCGTGGGCGGTTCACGAACCGCCCTGCGGGATCGGGCACTCTGGGGCTGTGTCGTCCATCCATACGTTGTGGAACAGGGAGCGAGGGAACGTTGCGCAGGGGCGACATAACGAGCTGGTGTTTCTTTTGTGTGCGCCGCAAAACGTCGCGGCGACAGTAACTACGGCGATTGCGGTTGTGTCTACTGTGGGTTAGGGCTAATGGTTGTGATGGGTTGGTCTAGCCAGACAGTTCGGAACACGGAAGATGAGAAGGAGGTGCCAGTTAATCCGAGTACCCGAGGTTGGATAGCGATAACGGCTGTTTCTGTGTCGTAAAGAACTGGAACCACTAAAGCATTCT
This sequence comes from Dehalococcoidia bacterium, assembly GCA_965200145.1. Lineage (GTDB taxonomy): Bacteria > Chloroflexota > Dehalococcoidia > Lucifugimonadales > Lucifugimonadaceae > CBDATG01. The sequence continues at coordinate 1,092,359 of CBDATG010000002.1, read as the reverse complement.
CGATGAGGAATCTTTCGACGTTCGCGAGCATCCTTCGCCTTGCGGCCACGTCCTGTTCGATCGCCGTTTTTTCTAGTTCGTGTCTGAAAGCAAGCCACTCAGCGCTTTGTGTGCTGAATAAGTCGTCGAAAATCGCTAGCGATTGGTAAGGGTCCGGTGCCGCGACTTCGTGTTCGACGACCACGGCGGCGTAGGAGCCAGTATCAGCCGGGTCGGCGGGATGTCCCGATTCCTCGTGTGAAATCGCGAAGTGGATGCCGGTAGTTCTCCCCCATTGATGGAACAGACCCTCGACGACCGGGTAGAGGTCGTGCCTCAGGTACTGGACAGGCAGACCATGAGCTTCCGGAAGATCGGTCAGTAGGTTAGAGTTGAGGCCGTGGCTGTCCGTATTGGGCGGGTCCGGTTCCAATCCTCTTGCGATGTGGTTGTGGAATATTCGATTCGCTGGTTGGAACGGCGTTCCGCGTAGCAAGTCAACGCGATCGGCCGCTGTTGCCAGTGCTCGTCTAACTTCGGGAAGGTGCAACGGTTCGAACTCTGGGTTGAGTGCGATGTAAACAACGAACGGCGGGGTGTTGACTGTTTGGACGCGGTAATTCGTTGCGCTATTCGAAGTATCGGTATCAAGGAAGGGTGGCAAGTGAGCCAGATCGATGTCGCCCTTGACGATGGCATCAAGTTGCGACTCCCTTATTTCTTCATAGGAGTTGGCATTCGCTATGATCTGGTTGGACACTGTTACTGCGTCCAAGGCAGGCTTCATGCCCCAGTAGTGGTCGTTGCGGACGAGCGTGCAACAGGCCCCTTCATCGTTTTCGTTGTAGGATGCGAGTGCAAACGGACCGCTTCCTATCGGGAGGTCGTTCCCTTCGGTCGTCGTCGCTACTCTGGTTTGCGCGTACGGGTCGGTGGAGTTTGACCACAGGTGGTCCCAGCGGTCCAGGTTGTCTGGCTTAACGACGGCCGTGACAGGGTCAGCTAAGTTCAGGGGCAAAGCTTGGATCGGCGCTGTGAGTCGGATTTCCAACGTTCTGTCGTCGATCGGCACGACACCGTCGAGTTGTTGGGACTCACCGTTTGCGACCGCATCTGCGCCGACTATGTTTCCCAGGTGCAGGTTTGCCGCACTGCGTCCCGTGGATTTTCGTAGAGCGCGTTCCCAGCTTTGTTTCACATGTTTGGCTGTTAGAGGGCTACCATCGCTGAATTTGAGGGCAGGACGCAGTATGAATGTGAAGACTTTGCCATCATTTGACCGCGAATACGACTGAGCAAGTTCAAGGTCGACGGGGTTTTTCGGGTCATCGGTAAACCTCATCAGTGCGGCGTGTATTTCGGGAACGACGGCTGGGGTGTCAAAGTCGCCGTGGGTCCGCCACCAGTCAACTGCCGGGTCGGGAATGCCGCAACCGAAGGCGGATATTCGCAGAACATTGGCGTCTCTGGGATCTCGGCCACGATCAACCGGAGAAGCGGAGGACATCAACGCATCGCGTTCGTTCGTGATGTCGACTCCGATATCGCGTAGCGGTGATGGCTCGCTCGCTGGAAGAACCCCAGAACATGATGCGGTGAGTGCGATCACCAGAGCAACCGCGGCGATTGTCAGGTAGTTTCCTAAAAGTGATGTCTGATGTGGCATGCGGATTTGATTTTAGCGACGCGACCAGCCTATCCGATGTAGGCGGCACCGAACGAGAGGAAGTTCAACCCACATGCAGGTGCGGATGTCGGCATCGGCACGGAGACTCGAAGTACACGTACTACGTCCACTGCCATTGGAAGTGTTACTACTACGGTTGATGCCTGTATAGGCGAAGCTTGAGCCCTCGGGTGACCGCCTGCGAAACCGAGGTCGCTGGGGTCCGCTCCGCCAGAGTCCGGTTCTGATTCGAGGTGCGGCCCGTCGTTGTTGTATCGCGAGCCGAGGCTTCGGTCTCGCCGGATCGTGCGATTCGATGCTTCGTGCACGGAGAGCTTGATGGTGGCGCCTGCATCTACATCGGCGACTAGAGCGACAGGTGGTTTGCGTTGGGATGGTTGGAAGAGTCGAGTGGGCGGTTCACGAACCGCGCCTACGGGATCGGGCGTTCTGGGGCTGTGTCGTCCATCCATACGTTGTGGAACAGGGAGCGTGGGAATGTCGCGCCGGTGAAGCCGTGGACGTACGGTTGGATGCGGACTGGCAACCATCCGACGCTCCAGAAGAGGGCGATGCCGAGGTGGTTATTGAGGATGGCTTGTTCGATTTGCGCGTATAACTGGCGCCTTGTAGCTTCGTCGACGGTTTGTTCTAGTTGTTTGAATAAGGGTGTCAGAGCGTCCCAGTTGGTGGGTTCTTGGTCGGTGCCGAACGGGTTGATGAAAGACGCGAAGAGGTGTGCTGGGTCTGGGGATTGGATTGTGGTTTGCCAGAGTCGTGCATCGAAGCCGATCGTCCGTGCGACTTGAGAGTACTCGTCGGAGGATCGGTTGATCGTCCGCACGTCGATACCGAACTCTTCCCACCACTGGTCCGTGATTTGTGTTAGCAGGGTGTGGAAGCCGAACCGCTGGACTACATCGTCGTCGAGGATGTAGAAGAACCCTGGCGTTTCCTCGTACCTCAGTTCGTGCGGAACATGGGCGTTGGTGTCGAACTCGACCGTTTCGACGGTGCCGACTTTATGACGCAGTGGTTCTGGCACGATGCGGTCCGGCCGCGGGTACTGGCCGCCGTAAAGAATCTCAACTATGTCGGCGTGATTGATCAGAGTCTTGCGGACTTCGCGGACGTTAAACGGGTGGCGCTGGTCGTTCAATGCGAACACTGCGATTTCAATTGGGATCGGGATTTTAAAGACTCCTGGCACGGTGTCTAGGTCTACGATTTGTTCGTCTGTCAGACTGGTTAGGACCCATGCGTCGAAGTCAATGATCCGTTGGTTGAACAGTCTGGCGGTCACGACGTCGGGAAATCCGACGGGTATCACCTGGTTGGCATGGTTTTCGAGCACAACGTACTCAAGGTCGGTTTGTTTTCCCCAATAGTGTTTGTTTCTACTCAAGACGCAACGTTGGAGGTCACTGTTCGAAGCGTAGGCGGTCAGTCTGAAGGGTCCGGCACCGACGGGTAGAAGATCGGAGTACAGCTCAATGGCGGGTGCTTCCGCCGGATTGGATGGCTGCGGGTCGAAGTCGTTGCTCCAAAACCCGTCCCAGAGACCTGCGTTTTCCGTCTTGAGGACGGATGCGACCGGGTGCGCTAGGTCGAGTTCAAAGTCGTGATTTGGTATTGACAAATGGATTTCAAGCGTGTGGTCATCGATGAGCTTGACGCCTTCCAATCCGGTCGCTATACCTTTGATGATGTTGTTCGCTCCTTGGATCTGACTTAGAAACTTGGATGCGTATCCTCCCGGTCTGGCGAGCCTGAGGGCGCGTTCCCAGCTGGCTTTGACATCAGCGGAGGTAATGCGAGAGCCGTCGCTGAACTTGAGATTTGGTCGGAGTCTGAAGGTGTAGATCGTTCCGTCGGGGTTGGTCGTGTAAGATTCCGCCAACTCAAGTGCTACTGGTGATGTTGGGTCCCCGGTGAGCTTGGTAAGCCCGGCGTGGATTTCGGGCACTAACGGTGGCGAACCAATACCGGTGCCAGTGTCCCAGGCATCAATCGCAGGGGCGGGAACGGCGCAACGGTCAGTATCCAGTGAGAGGATGCGGTTTGAAGTGAGAGACGTTGAGGAGGGGGTTGCCGCTGGTGGGTAGCTGGTTGGTGTCGATATCGCGTCCAGGGTGCTAGCGTGGTGTTGACCTGGGTTCATGCACGCCGTGGCTAGGAAGCACAGTGGCGAGGACAGAGCTATGATGAGCTTGAATGTGAGCATTCTGGGGCGTGGCTTCGCTGACTGAGTTGGGTGCGTCTTTGTGAACGCATCGGAGCTGATGGATGCCGTACTCGGTCTGGCCTGAGTGTTTGTCGTGATTCAGGCGGTTTAGTTTAGCAGGGGGTCTGTGTCGTGGCTGGTTGGATGGTGTTGGCGGGATGGTTTGTGAACGTGAGAGCCATTTGGAGACCGGGAGCGTCGATTGGACGGGTCGTGGGCGGTTCACGAACCGCCCCTACGGGCACAGGGCGCGGCCCCGCGGCCGGCGGGAGCGCATCTCTGGGATCGTCACGAACCGCCCCTACGGGTGAGGGCGACGGGCACAGGTGTGTACGGATCAGTTCACGTCGCATAGTGCGTGCGCGGGGCGATCGCGTCGCGCGTGCGCGTCATTTAGAATCTTGGAGCTAATCGTAGAATCTGGGAGCTAATCGCGCTTGGTTGTCGTTGATGGCTCGGTGTGGTTTTTGGATGGGATTTTGTGGACGTGGCGTTGCTGGTTGGCGTGTTGCTGGAGTGTTATGTACAATTAGGAATCCGCTTGTTGATCACGCGGTGCTCGTCCTGATCGGTTGATGGTCATGACGTGCTTTGAACCTTGAACAACCTAAATAGATTCCGCATTCTCCGAGACTGGAAAGCCGATCCATTGATGGATGGGTCAAGCTACTAAGGGCACATGGGGGATGCCTTGGCGCTGTAGGCCGAAGAAGGGCGTAGCATGACTGCGATAAGCCACGGTGTGTCGTCTAGCAGACAATAAGCCGTGGATTCCCGAATGGGGCAACCTGGTGCCGCGCGTTCGCGCGCGGTGTCATCTCATTACGAGAGGGCAAGCGGGGGAACTGAAACATCTAAGTACCCCGAGGAGAGGAAATCAAACGAGACTCCCGAAGTAGCGGTGAGCGAACCGGGATAAGCCTAAACCCTGCGGACCGTATGGTCCAGGGACTTATGTCCGTGGGGTGTTGTAGGTTCTGTGTCTAGCGTCCTGGGCGCTAGCGCGAGTTACCAAACGTTGATCTAGCTGAACAGTACTGGAAAGTCTGGGCCATAGCGGGTGATAGCCCCTTAGGCGAAAGGTTGGCGTCTTGCGAGCGGACACCTGAGTACGGCGGGACACGTGGAATCCTGTTGGAATCTGGGGGGACCACCCTCCAAGGCTAAGTACCTGCAGCGACCGATAGTGAACTAGTACCGTGAGGGAAAGGTGAAAAGCCCCCCGAGCAGGGGAGTGAAAGAGAACTGAAACCGTGTGCCTACAAGCCGTTGGAGCTTGGTGACCTTGAGTTGCTGGGTGACAGCGTGCCTATTGAAGAATGAGCCAGCGAGTTACTTTACGTGGCGAGGTTAAGGCGTTTAGCGCTGTATCCGAAGCGAAAGCGAGTCTGAATAGGGCGTATAGTCGCGTGTAGTAGACCCGAAACCGTGTGAGCTACCTATGGCCAGGCTGAAGCGAAAGTAACATTTCGTGGAGGGCCGAACCCGTTTACATTGCAAAGTGATGGGATGAGCTGTGGGTAGGGGTAAAATGCCAAACGAACACGGAGATAGCTGGTTCTCCCCGAAATGCATTTAGGTGCAGCGTAAGGAGTTACTTCGTGGAGGTAGAGCACTGATTGGGCTAGGGGGTGAAGAGCTTACCAACCCCTGTCAAACTACGAATACCATGAAGATCATCCTTGCAGTGAGACGGTGAAGGATAAGCTCCATCGTCGAGAGGGTAACAGCCCAGACCGCGAGCTAAGGTCCCAGAGTGCGTGCTAAGTGTTAAACGAGGTGGGGACGCCCAGACAGCCAGGAGGTTGGCTTAGAAGCAGCCATCCTTTAAAGAGTTCGTAACTGATCACTGGTCGAGGGTTTCCGCACGGAAAATAAACGGGGCTAAGCACGTCACCGATGCTGCGGGAAGCGCGATTTGTCGCGTTTCGGTAGGGGAGCGTTCCCATCGCGTAGAAGCGCTAGCTGTGAGGCGGCGTGGAGTTATGGGAAGCGAGAATGCTGGCATTAGTAGCGTCAATGACGGTGAGAATCCGTCACGCCGAAAGTCCGAGGTTTCCTACGCAACGTTGATCGGCGTAGGGTAAGGCGGCCCTAAGGGGTAGCCGAAAGGCGAACCCGATGGACAGCTGGTTGAAATTCCAGCCCCGCCATCTAGCTGTTTGAGCTAGCGGAGTGACGCGGATTGGACTGCCCGGCATGCCACTGGATATGGTGTGTCGCTGCCCGTAGGGGAGCACGTTGAGTTAAACTGCATCGTGCGTTCACACCTGAGGGGTTGGGGGACCTTGAGGTACGCCTCGGGGGATTGGGCATAGTCCTGTGCCGCCTAGAAAAGTTCCGTTAGTTAGGCTACTGGCGACCGTACCGCAAACCGACACTGGTGGACTGGGGTAAAAGCCTCAAGGCGTTCGAGGCAACCATCGTTAAGGAACTCGGCAAATTAACCCCGTAACTTCGGGATAAGGGGTGCCGCTGGGGTATACGCGTTTACCGCGAAAGGCTCTGGCGGTCGCAGGAAACGGCCCAAGCGACTGTTTACCAAAAACATAGGTCTGTGCAAAAGCGAAAGCTGACGTATACAGGCTGACGCCTGCCCAGTGCCGGTAGGTTAAGGAAGGGGGTGTGAGCTCTCGACTGAAGCCCCGGTGAACGGCGGCCGTAACTATAACGGTCCTAAGGTAGCGAAGTCCCTTGTCGGGTAAGTTCCGACCCGCACGAAAGGCGTAACGACTTGGGCGCTGTCTCAACGATGGTCTCGGTGAAATTGCATGACCCGTGAAGATGCGGGTTACGCGCGGCAGGACAAATAGACCCCGTGGAGCTTTACTGCAGCTTGACATTGGTTCGGGTTCAGGGATGTAGAGTAATAGGCGGGAGACTTTGAAGCGTGAACGCCAGTTTGCGTGGAGTCGCCCTTGTAAGACCGCCCTTCTCTGAGTTTGGTTCTAACCTTTTGAGGGACAGTGTCTGGTAGGCAGTTTGACTGGGGCGGTCGCCTCCTAAAGAGTAACGGAGGCGCACAAAGGTCACCTCAGGCTGGATGGAAATCAGCCATAGAGTGTATTGGCATAAGGTGGCTTGACTGCGAGACCAACAAGTCGAGCAGGGACGAAAGTCGGTCAAAGTGATCCCACGGTTCCGAGTGGAAGGGCCGTGGCTTAACGGATAAAAGCTACCCCGGGGATAACAGGCTAATCTCTCCCAAGAGATCGTATCGACGGAGAGCTTTGGCACCTCGATGTCGGCTCGTCGCATCCTGGGGCTGGAGAAGGTCCCAAGGGTCGGGCTGTCCGCCCGTTAAAGCGGCACGCGAGCTGGGTTCAGAACGACGTGAGTCAGTTCGGTCTCTATCCGCCGTGCGCGTAGGACATTTGCAGGGAGCTGCCCTTAGTACGAGAGGACCGGGGTGGACGAACCACTGGTGTATCGGTTGTGGCGCCAGCCGCACCGCCGGGTAGCCACGTTCGGAAGGGATAAGCGCTGAAAGCATCTAAGCACGAAGCCCACCCTAAGATGAGATGTCCCATCCTGAAAAGGAGTAAGACCGCCGGGAGACTACCGGGTAGATAGGCCGCAGGTGTAAGGCTAGCAATGGCCTCAGCTGAGCGGTACTAATCGGTCGAGGGCTTGGCCCACTATCAATGGGTGGCTTTCTGGTTCTCGGAGAGATGCGGAATCAATTGAAGCGGAACGTTTGCAAGAAGCGTTCCGCGCGTGTACACTAGTGGGCATGCACAGGCACTCGGTGCGGGGTGGAGCAGCGGTAGCTCGTTGGGCTCATAACCCAAAGGTCGCGGGTTCGAATCCCGCCCCCGCTACCAGATCTGAGTGTCGTTCGTGTGCGTTGGCGGTGTGTGCGTGGTTATTTTGCGGCTCCTTGGTGATTAGAGCACGTCGGAACCACCCGTTCCCATCCCGAACACGGAAGTGAAACGTCGTAGCGCTGACGATACTGCACTTGTGAGGGTGTGGGAAAATAGGTCGTTGCCAGGGAGCTTTTTCGCGTGCGGTGGTGTGAGAATCTGTTATCTTATAGAGCGTTGGCGCTTGCCTGTTGCGGATTCTTGAGGAGCTGTCATGAACGATTGGACAATATCGCCTGACTTGGTGCGGATCGTAGTGCCTTTGGCGACGGGGCACGCTGCGATCGGGTTAGGGATAGTGGGGGTTGTTATGTGGATGCGCTCGGACTCGACGCTAAGGTTGTTCGGTGTTGGCATTGGTTTGTTTGCGGTTGCATTAGGCATTCGTGCGATTACGGCGGGAATTCACCCGTCTGAGGACCTGTTGCGCTTCTTCGCCTTGCCAGGTGCTCTTGCGATGCTGTTGTCGGTGCTGGTGTTCCTGAGGGTCGGCGTTGAGGACTATTCGTTTAATTGGCGTCGCATCGCGCTGGTGCTCGGCATCGTTTGGGCGGTTGTATTGACTCTGCTGGAGTTCTGGCTTGATGCTGGAGAGCCTGCGCACTACTCAGAAGCGGGTTTCGTAGTGTCGAATTTGCATGCGATCCCTGCGATCTTGTTGATATTCGGCTTGGCGTTTGCGTTTTTCGAGGCTGCGCACATTGCGGTAGAGCATTCGCACGGTGAGCCGTACCGGACGATTTTGTTGGCTTCGATGTCGGTAATGGCGTTGGCGCTAGTGGTTGCGACGATTGCAGACAATGATGCACTGAGATTGATCATCTCGATTGTGGGCACCGTGGCGTCTGGCGTTATGTGGATATCCGTAGTGGTGCATGAACGCAAGGAGATTGCGCGTGAGCGTGAGGATATGACGCGTCGTCTCGTAGGGGATTCGGGCGGCTGAGTCCGAGGACGATTCGATCGGAACGACGATTTTGAATCGCTAAGATTGAGCTAGGCAGGATATCAAGAGATGGACTTTGAGGTATCGAAGAGTTTGGTGACGACTCTGGTGCCGCTCTTGGAGTACCACAACGGCATTGGGTTGGTCATCGTTGGTGTGTTCATGTATCTGCGCTCTGATTCGGTGTTGAAGATGTTCGGCGTTGGTGTCGGGTTGCTTGGGTTAGGGCAGCTGACGACAGGGACGGTAGTCTGGCTTCAGCCGCCTGAGGAGTCGTTGCAGTGGTTTGGCATCATCGGAGGGTTTGCCGGTCTCGTTGCGGTGATTGTGTTCTTCATCGTTGGCTCGAGCGATTACGCGCCCCGTTGGCGGCGACTGACTCTCTCTGGCGTTCTTGTTTGGGGGATCGTGCTCATAGCTTTGGAGCTTGCGTTGGACAGCGGGAACGTGCAGAAGTACACCGAGGCGGGCTATGTATACAGCAATCTGCATGCGATCACGCAGGTCTGGTTCATGGTTGGGTGGTTCATCGCGTTCTTGGAAGCGGTTCACATCACAGTTAAGCATTCGCATGGCGAGCCTTACAGGTCGATCTTGGTAGCGGCGATGTCGATATTTGCGGTTTCTGTGATGGTTGTCGTAGTGGCTGGCGAGAACGATTCTTTGCGTATCGTGAACTCCGTAGTATCTTCAGCGATAGTGCTTGCGATGTGGGTTGCGGTGGTTCTGCATGAGCGTAAGGAGATAGCTTCGGATCGACAGGTTGATCGCGGCAAGCCGTGATCGAGCAAGGGGGAATAGCACGAAGTGGATTTTGAGGTATCAAGGGAGCTGGTAACCACCCTTGTGCCGCTGTTGGAGCTGCACAACGGCATCGGTTTGCTCCTTGTCGGTGTGTTCATGTATCTGCGGTCGGATGCGGTGTTAAAGCTTTTCGGTGTTGGTGTCGGACTGTTGGGCTTGGGTCAGCTGACGACCGGAGCGACGATCTGGTTGCAGCCGTCGGCGGATTCGCTAAGTTTCATTGGCATCCTCGGAGGATTGGCCGCTTTGGCTGCGGTGGTGGTGTTTTTCGTCGTGGCTTCCAGCGATTACTCGCGGCGTTGGAGAGTGGTCACGCTTGTCGGCGTCCTGATTTGGGCGCTGGTGTCGTTCGTTTTGGAGCCGGCGTTGGACAGCGGTAGCGTGCGACAGTACACGGATGCCGGTTTCATGTACCGGGACCTGCATGCGCTCACGACGGTCTGGTTCATGGTGGGCTGGTTCATCGCTTTCTTGGGCGCGGTTCATATCACCGTTGAGCATTCGCATGGCGAGCCTTATCGGTCAATCCTGATCGCTGCGATGTCAATGTACGCGGTATCAATAATGGTGGTGGTAGTGGCTGGCGCGAACGATGAGTTGCATTTCTTGAGCACGGTGGTCAATTCAGCGATGGTACTTGTGATGTGGGTTGCGGTAGTACTGCACGAGCGGAGGGTGATCGTACGGGAGCGGGCGCAGACGGCGTGACGGTGTGCGCTACGTTCTGATTTTTCGTACGCGCGTTTGTCCATATTCTGTTAATGTTTAACCCAACCTTGATGCGGGCACTACGAGATTAAGGGGGCTTCACGATGGAGTGGACAATATCACCTGACCTGGTGCGGATAGTTTCGCCGTTGGCGTTGGCACATTCGGCGATTGGCTTGGCCGTGGTTGGTGTGGTGATGTGGATGCGTTCTGACAATACGCTTAAGCTGTTCGGGGTCGGCATGGGTCTGTTCGCAGCGGGACTCGCGATCGCCGCGATCTTGACGGGCATTAGGCCTGACGTGGACTCGATCCGCTGGTTCGCGCTCGTTGGTGGGATCTTGCTGTTAGCGGCCGCTCTGGTATTCCTGCGTGTTGGCGTTGAGGATTACTCGCTTCAGTGGAGACGAGTTGCTCTTGCGCTTGGAGTTGTCTGGGCTGTAGTTGCGATTGTGCTGGAGGTAGTGTTTGATGCGGGCGGTCGCGCTTCGTATTCGGATGCCGGATTCGTCGTGACGAATCTCCATGCGGTGACAGCTGTTTGGATCATAGCTGGTGTGGTGTTTGCGTTCTTCGAGGCTGCGCACATCACGGTTGAGCACTCACATGGTGAGCCGTACCGATCGGTGCTGTTGAGTGCGATGTCAATCATGGCGTTGTCGATCGTGATCACCACGATTGCGGATAATGATGCGTTGCGTTTCCTAAACACATTGATGGGCACGCTTGCGGCAGGTGTGTTGTGGGTAGCGGTGGTGGTGCATGAGCGTAAGGAGATTGCGCGTGAGCATGAAGCGGCGGCATGATGCGTTGGGTGGCTAGACCGTTTCAGATTGGATTCAGCGAACGTCTCGTGTTCAGATCGCGAGAATTCTGGGAGGTACAACATGGACTTTGAGGTAACCGAGGGCTTGGTACGAGTTGCGGTTCCGATTTTCGGGCTGCATAACGGCGTTGGGTTGCTCGTTGTCGCGGTGTTCATGTACTTGAGATCGGACGCGACGCTCAAGATGTTCGGCATCGGCATGGGACTTCTAGCGTTGACACCGCTGTTGTCCAGTTTGATGGTGACGTTGCAGATTCCTGAAGATTCTCTTCGCTGGTTCGGAGTGCTTAACGGAGTGTTGGGTTTGGCGGCGGTTGTCGTATTCCTAATCGTGGGTTCGTCGGACTACTCACCTCGTTGGCGACGGATTGCGTTGGTGGCTGGTTTGGCTTGGTGCGTCATATTGGCCGCTTTGGAGTTACTGCTGGACGCGGGCGGTGTGCCGCATTACACGGACGTAGGATATGTGAGCATCAATCTGCACGCGATTACGGCACTTTGGCTGATGGTCGGTCTGTTTGTAGCGTTTCTGGAGGCTGTGCACATCACGGTTGAGCATTCGCACGGTGAGCCTTATCGCTCGATCTTGGTGGCGGCGATGTCGATCTTCGCGATTTCGCTTGCGGTATGGGTAATCGCAGGCGACAACAATGAGCTTCGTTTCGTGAACTCTGTGGTGTCGACGGCGATGGTGTTGGTGATGTGGATAGCGGTCGTGGTGCACGAGCGCAAGGAGATTGCGCGTGAGCATGAGGCGACGCCTACGTGAGTTAGCGGTTGGTTCCCTGATTCAGATCGACTTCGACGCGCAAAGCGTCAACGGCACTCAACGATGAAGGAAGGTACATCATGGGTTTTGAGGTAACTGAGGGCTTGGTTGATGTTGTGACTCCGATTTTTGGGTTGCACAACGGCATTGGATTGCTCATCGTCGCGGTGTTCATGTACATGAGGTCGGATGCCACGCTCAAGTTGTTCGGTGTCGGTATCGGACTGTTGGCTTTGGCGCCGCTGGTTTCTTGGGTGTTGATCATGCTGAACCTCCCCGACGAGACGGTCCGCGTGTTCGGGTTGCTCAACGGTGTTCTAGGAATGGCGGCGGTGGTAGTGTTCTTCATAGTTGGTTCGTCGGACTACTCGCCTCGTTGGCAGCGCATCGCGTTGTTAGCCGCGTTGGTGTGGTGCGTAGTCTTGATTGGACTGGAGCTGGCACTGGACAGTGGGGGTGTCCCGAGTTACACGGATGCGGGGTACGCTAATCTGCAATTCCACGCGATCACGAGTGTGTGGCTGATGGTCGGTTTGTTCATCGCGTTTCTGGAGGCGGTGCACATCACGGTTGAGCACTCACACGGCGAGCCTTATCGTTCAATCCTCGTTGCGGCGATGTCGCTGTTTGCGGTTTCGCGTGTGGTCTGGTTAATAGCGGGTGATAACGATGAGCTGCGCTTCGTGAATTCGGTCGTAACGACTGCGATGGTGCTTGTGATGTGGGTAGCGGTGGTCGTGCACGAGCGGCGGGAGATAGCGGCAGAGCGTGCGGGGTAGGGACATGCGCGCGTCCGGCGGACGGTACAGTTCGAATGACGGGGGACGGTCTCGGATGCTCGGTTATTTGTCGGCGTTGCCGATGTCCGGTTTTCACTCCCATCGGATAGCGCGACCACTCTCGCGTTCCTTTCTTAGCTTCGGCTCTGCCTGTTGACCTCATCCACAGAACCGATCCGCGCTATCAGCGTGACGACGATGATGAGCACGACCGCTAAACCCACTGCCTTCTTCAATGTCGGTGCCTCAGTTTGTATATCTGTGATGCCTTGAGGGCGTTTTCATGGTTGAGCCTGGCGAGTGTTTCGTCCATCATCCAGCCCGACTTCTTGTTGGTATCCCACAATCCCGCCATGGTTTCCTTGTTGCCCTTGCGCCCGTTGCACGCTCTGCAAATTAGTATCCGGTTGGTGATGACATTCTCGCCTCCGAGGCTCTTGGGTTGCAGGTGGTCGAGTTCCATGAACGGGTCCTCTAGCTGCCTACCGCAACCCGCACAGACTACGAACTCGTCGTAACCGCGTTGAGCCTTGCCTAATATCTCGCGCATCTGAGCCGGACGTAGTTTCTCCCAAGGCTCAAGAGGTGATTGCGGCTCTAACTCGAAGTCGGTTACCGCGACCTTCATATCGTCGTCGCGTCTTGGGACCGCTTGGGTGTAGCGCACATTACCGAAGGGGATCAGATCGACCTGCCCCTTGTACTCAACATCCGGCACGGCGAGGTTGTGGCGTTGAAGCCGTTCCAACACGACCTCATGTGCCTTTTCCCATAAATCCATACCTATCCACTGCCTATCTGTTTGCTCGGCGGCAATGGGCGTGGTAGCACAGCCGCAGAACGGATCCAGCACCATATCACCCGCGTTGGTAGCCACCTCGATGATGCGACGAAAAAGCTTCGATGGCTTCTGCGTCTTGTATTTCGTGTTTTCCGTCCTTGATCGGACCGCGACCGAAATGTCGGTCCACCATGTCTCTAGTACCTTGCCTCGCTTCCTCATCGCCTCAATGCTTTCTGGATCGAAAGCTCCTCCAGTATCAAAAGCCTTTCGCGGTCTTTGTTTGGGGTCCTTGTAGGGCGCACGTGCTGCATCACGATTGAACGTCCACTTGTCGCCTTTGCAGTACCACAGGATGGTGTCGTGCTTGCGATTGAACTGTCGCATGTTCGGGGAACCGGGCCCGGTGTAAGCCCAGACGACCTCGTTCCTGAAGTTATCGTTGCCGAAGATGTCGTCCATGATGCACTTCACCCACGCGTGAGCTGTGTGATCTATGTGCAGGAACATGCTGCCATCATCCCGTAGTACCCGATGACACTCCATGATTCGCACTCCGAGCCAGCACAGGAACGCCGCCATATCCATTCCGTACGCGATCTTCGCGGCTTCTATGATGGCGTGAACGCCGGGCCAGTCAGTCTTGATGGTGTTGACCCAGTCGTCGTGGACATCCTCATTCCACCGCCAGCGGTCCACGAATCCGCCTCCGCCCGCCAAGCTCTCGGGGTCGGAGTAAAAGTCCCGGTTCTTGTTGAAAGGGGGATCGGCGTAGATGAGGTTTATCGTGCCGGTGTTGATGCCTTGAAGGAACGGCAGGTTGTCGCCGTGGAAGAGCGTCCTATTCCGAACATTAATTCTATTCGATGGGGGGGGGGGGGGGGGGGTAAACATGTGTTCTATTTCACTCATGCCTATCTGAGCACGTTTCATCGGTGTCAATTCGGCCTTGCGCGGTGCAACCTTGGTGGCGCGTCTTTCCTGGCGATTCCATCACTTCGGTTGGGTTTAGGAAGATGTGTCCGATAGCTTCTGGCGGGTCATCAATTTGCGTTGAGAACGTTATGTGCGGCGGTCGACCTAGCATTGAAGGTGATCATCCTTGACGTCAATAGTGTACGCACGACGCGGCGCGCAAAGCTCCCAGTTCGTAGGTGTTTGGCTTCAGACTATATTGCCATGTTACTTTGGCGGCGCGGTGCGCGATAGAATCAAACGGTCGCGAGCGTTCGCTTGTCGCGTCTGCAACATGTCAGGTCTCACGGAGAGGTGGCTGAGTGGTTGAAAGCGCCGGTCTCGAAAACCGGTATCTCGGGTAACCGGGATCGCGGGTTCGAATCCCGCCCTCTCCGCCATTGGCATAGACTAGATTGCGCTGTCGCTGTGCCGAGTTAGCGCTGATGATTTCGTCGTAGCGGCCTTGGTCTTCGATCGATGCAGACGTCGGTGCGACTATTCTGCGTTGTCGGTCGTTCGTTGCGGCGACTTGGCTCGTGATCCTAGTGGAGAGGTGCCGGAGCGGCTTAACGGGCACGCCTGGAAAGCGTGTGTGGGGAGACCCACCGCAGGTTCGAATCCTGTCCTCTCCGCCAGCGTTGCAAGGGCTGGGTTCGGTCGTGGCTCAACGACGGTCGTAACGTCGTTGACGTTCGTGGAGGATGCCAGTTCGGCGACTTTGAGGAAGGTGACGCCCGTGTCTAGTTTCAGAGTGCTACTGTGCGAAAGTACGGTTTCGCCACTTGGGTTTTGAGTTTCTGTTTAGCTGTAGTAGTGTGAATCGAAACCTCGCGATGGCGTTACTGCCGGGACGAGGTGCGATGCTGATTAGGTAGCTAGGTAAGAAGATATGGATGACATTGCGATTTGGGCGGCGCTTGCCACTATTCCTAGGATGAGTCTCGGGCATTTCGAGAAGCTGGAGGCGCATTTCGGTGGCATTTCGGACGCTTGGGAAGGTTCACAGGATGACCTTGTTGGCGCTGGTCTTAGTCGTCGTCGGGCAGCGGCGGTGCGGGCGAAGCGGCGGGAGGTCGACCTTGATTCGATGATGGAGGACCTCGATCGGTTTGAAGTTGAGTTGATTAACGCTCGTTCGGCGGACTATCCATCGCTGTTGCTGGAGATGTTTAATCCGCCGCCGGTGCTGTATGTGAAAGGTTCGTTACGGCCGGAGGATGGAGAGGGGATCGCTATCGTGGGTACTCGGAGGTCGACTCGTTACGGCGAGACGATGTGCGATCAGATAGCTGGCGGCATCGCATCTGCGAACATCACTGTGGTGAGTGGGTTGGCTCGCGGTATCGACACGGCGGCGCACCGTGCCGCGATTGACATCGGCGGAAGGACGGTTGCGGTGCTCGGCGGTGGTATCGGGCATGTCTATCCGCGAGAGAATCGTGGGCTTGCGGCGGAGATTTCGGAGCAGGGTGCGGTTATATCGGAGTATCCGTTGAGGTCAAGGCCGCACCAGAAGCACTTCCCGATGCGTAATCGGATTGTCGTAGGGCTTTCCCGGGGAGTTGTGGTAGTTGAGGCGCCACGAGAGAGCGGGATTCAGCGGACGGTTAAATGGGCGTTGGAGTCAAACCGCGAGGTGTTTGCTGTGCCTGGGCAGCTGGATTCAGAGACGAGTCTTGGGACTAACGCGTTCCTTAAGCAAGGCGCAACGATGGCGACATGTGCTCGGGATGTAGTCAGTGCGCTCAGTTTGCACTATCCTGAGGCCGAGTCGAAGCTTGATGCGTCGGAGGGTCTTGGAGTTTCTGGTGGAGTACGCAGCTCGCGGGATGTCGGTTCGGATGCAGTTATTGGGCGCGAGACGGCTGCTAACGAAGGGTCTGTTGTTGATGCGTCCGTTGTGGGAGGGTTGAATGACGAGGAGTCGGCGATATCTCGTTTTCTCGCGAAGTCTGGGTTGGCGCACTCTGTTGATGAGGTTGCGCGCGAGTGCGACCTTCCGGCGCAGGCGGTGAACACTGCCTTGACGATGTTACAGGTCAGGCGATTGGTGACGTGCCTTGAGGGGACGATGTTCCGTATCGTTGGCGGTCGGTCGCGAGGGGCGTTCGCGACATGAACGCAGATACACGTTATTGGGTCGGTTTCGACCACGTCAGAGGTCTCGGGTACCGAGGCCGCGCGAAGCTGCGCGCTGGATTCGAGACGATGCGCGATGCTTGGGACGTGTCGGGGGACGCTCTGGTTGCTGCCGGTTTGTCCAAGGCTATGGCGGCGTCTGTGATCGAGCAACGACCTGGCATTGATCTGGACGGTTTGATGGAGGGTCTGGACCGGTTTGGTGTTCAGGCGTTTCCCTTTGCATCTGAAGCGTACCCGTCTCGGTTAAGGGATATTGAGAATCCGCCGAATGTGCTGTATGTACGAGGTAGGTTCAGTGAGTCTGACTTTTCGGGGATAACGGTAATCGGCACTCGAACATGTACTGCTTACGGCAAGGCGGTGTGTCAAGAGTTTGCGGGGGAATTGGCGCGTCGAGGCGTGACGGTTGTGAGTGACATGGTTTGGGGGATTGATCGGCACGCGCAAGTTGCGGCATTGGATGCTGGCGGTAGGACTGTCGCGGTGGTCGGGAATGGACTCGATCGTTCGCCGTCACTTGGAGCTCATGGGTTAGCGGAGCGGATACTGTCGGAGGATGCTGGGTGTTTGGTCTCGGAATTCCCAATCGGTGGACGGTCTTTCCGTGGGCAGTTGCGTCTTCGGAATCGGTTATTGAGCGGGTTGAGCCGTGGTGTGTTGGTAGTTGAGGCGCCGAAGAACAGTGGCACGATGCTCACTGTGCGTTGTGCGCTAGATCAGGAGCGCGAGGTGTTCGCTATACCCGGCAGGGCGAATTCACCACAGAGCGAGGGCACTAATTGGCTGATCAGTCAGGGTGCCAAGGTTGTAACCGAGGTTGATGACATCATTGAGGAGCTTGAAATCGGGGTTGCTGACGGTAGCGGAGGTGTATGCCTTGCAGATTCTGGCTCTGATCGGAAAGTGGGAATGATGCTCGAAGATCGTGGTCGGGGAGATCGCATAAGTGTTGCGGATGGCTATTCTGCTGACCGCAGTCGACGAAGCAAGGTTGTGGTTGTGGAGAGTGAGTCTGAGCGTCGGATCGTAGAGGCGTTAGATGCTGATGGTGGGTTGATGAGTGTTGACGAAATTGCGCGAGAAACGGATTTACCTGTTGACAAAACTGGTGCGTCATTAAGCATTATGGAAATACGGGGATGCGTGCTCAAGTCTGGTATTGGTTACATGTTGCCTTCGTCTGTGCAGCACACGATGGCACCGATGTTGATAGGCCGGGATTAAGTGGCGCATCTGTGAGTTACACACACTGAGTCGACAGGTCGGGTATTGTCAACTAACAAACGGAACAGAACCAAGCAGCTCGTGATCGTGGAGTCTGGAGCGAAGGCGCGGACGATAGAGAGGTATCTTGGTGCTGGCTACAACGTCGAGGCATCTGTCGGGCATGTCCGCGACCTGCCTGACCGTGCGCTCGGAGTTGACGTAGAGAAAGATTTCGAGCCCCGTTACGTTGTGTCGGCGGATCGTCGTCAGGTCGTCTCTCGGCTGAAGCGTGCGGCGGATGGAGCGGAAGTCTATCTGGCAACGGACCCTGACCGCGAGGGTGAGGCAATAGCGTGGCATCTTTCGCGTCTGTTGGGTATCCCTTCGAGTTCCGCGCGGCGTGTGGTGTTCCACGAGATTACGGAGGAGGCGGTCAAGCGGGCGTTTGCCGATCCTCGTCCGATTGACGATCAGTTAGTAGATGCGCAACTGGCACGACGCATATTAGACCGTCTAGTTGGTTTCAAGCTAAGTCCGTTCGTCCGCAACAAGGTGGCTGGTGGGCAGTCGGCGGGGAGGGTGCAATCGGTTGCGCTGCGTCTCGTAGTGGATCGCGAGCGCGAGATCGAGGGCTTCGTACCGGTTGAGTACTGGCAGGTATTCGTGCGATTGGAGAAAGACGGTCATACGCAACCGATCGTCGCGGAGTTGGTGAAGATTCCTGGCCGTAAGGGTCAACCTGGTGCGCCTCGGAACGAGAATCCGCCGCTGATACCAGACGGCGAATTGGCATTGCGTTTGGTTGGCGATCTGGAATCTGCGGGTTATCGGATTTCAGAGGTCAAGACTCAGGAGCGTAAGGATCGTCCGAGTCCCCCGTTCATCACGAGTACGTTGCAGCAGCAAGCGGCGCGGGCTCTCAGGTTCAACTCGGACAGGACGATGCGAGTGGCGCAGTCGCTTTACGAAGGTGTTGACATCGGTGGTGAACGTGCGGGATTGATCACGTACATGCGAACTGACAGCACGACCATGGCTGATACAGCGTTGCGCGAGGCAGCTTCGTACATTAGGGGGCGTTTTGGAGAACGCTACAGCAGCGGTCCGCGGCGGTACAGGACTAGGTCGCGGAATGCCCAGGAGGCGCATGAGGCTATCCGTCCCACCTCGATAAGCCGCACACCGGACTCGTTACGCGGTCGGATCAGTGACGAGCAGTGGCGTTTGTACAGTTTGATCTGGAATCGGACGGTTGCGAGCCAGATGACGGATGCGCTTCTGGAGCGGACGACTGTTGGGATTGATGCAGTTGCGGGTTCTGGTGCAGTTTACGGGTTGAGGGCATCTGGTACTCGCGTGCTGTTTGATGGCTACCGAGCGCTTTCCTCAGAGGCGCGTGATGAGGATGCGGAGTCTGAGGATTCGCGGATATTGCCACCTTTGGCGCGCGATGAGCCTCTGTCGAAGCACGATGTTACGAGTGAGCAGAAGTTCACGACGCCACCGCCGCGATTCACCGAGGCGAACTTGATTCGTGAGTTGGAACGGCTTGGTATTGGGCGTCCGAGCACTTACGCTTCAATCGTTACAACGATAGTGGATCGTAACTATGTTGAGCGTGATCGTAATCGATTTCGCCCGACTAAGGTTGGCGTTGCGGTTTGCGACATGCTTAAGGCGTGGTTCAAGGACATCATGGATGTTGGTTTCACGGCAGGGATGGAGTCCAAGCTGGATGACATAGCGGGTGGAGAGCTGGAGCGGGTTCCGATGTTGCGCGAGTTCTATTCAGGATTCGACGATGCGTTAGAGCATGCGTTCAAGAACGCTGAGCGCACTCGTAGAGCACATTTCGACGAGGAGAGTGGTCTAGAGTGCGAAGGCGGTGTGCAGCTAGTGATTCGAGAATCTCGTCGTGGCGGCAGTTTCCTTGCGTGTCCGAAGTATCCGGAGTGTAAGTTTGCGATGGATGTGAAGCCGTCGGAGGGTTCGTCGGGTGAGTTGTTGGAAGAGTGGCAGGGCGAGTTCGAACGTCGTATGTTGACATGTCATATCACCTATCCAGACGGTCCGCCACCCGGGACGGATCCTGATGTCACGTACGCGGGGATCGAATGTGATTCCGGGACGCCGCTAGTGGTCAAGTCGGGTAGGCGTGGGAAGTTCTTGGGATGTTCAAAGTATCCGGATTGCAGGTTCACGGTAGATGCCAAGCCATCGTCGGGTTCGTCGGCAGAGGTGTTGGAAAAATGGCAGTCGGATTTCAGTTCCAGGATGGTTTACTGCGTTGAGTCGCATCCTGATGGTCCGCCGAAGTCGGCGGCTCAGAACGGAATGCCAGCGGGTTTCAAGTGTGAAGGCGGTGCTGACTTAGTCGTCAAAGGTGGTCGGCGTGGAGACTTCGTAGCGTGTCCGGAGTTTCCCAAGTGTCGCGTCGCACTGGATCTCAAGCCGGAAGATGAGTCGGAGTTGTCGGCTTGGGAGCGGACATTCTCGGAGAAGATGTCGCAGTGTCTTAAGGCACACCCTGAGGCGGCGAAGAAGGCCTCAACCGGTCGTAGGCGTACGTCTCGGCGTGCGGGTACCAGGAGTTCGCGAGGTTGATCCTGCGCGTTTGGCACGGTCAAGGACGATGGCGAATTTTGAGGGACACGGTACGGCTCGTCTTTGGTCAGCGGCAGCAGGTACGCCGTGGTCTTCGGTTCTGCGTGACTATGAGCGTTACCTTTCTGCGTCGCGCCAGCTGGCAGGGCCGACTGTGCGAAATTACCTCAACGACATTGCTTCGTTCATGGAGTTTCAATCTGAGCGGAGCATGTTGGGAACAGTGGTTTCGCCAGATAGGTTCGTACTCCGTCAGTATCTTTCTTGGCTCGCGACGGCGGGTTATGCGCGAACCAGTGTTTCCCGCAAGTTGACGGCGTTGAGGATTTTCGTTCGCTGGTTGCAGGACTCTGGAGTTGTCGACTCGGACGAGACTGATTCGGTTCAGTCTCCGAAGCTACCTAAGCGGTTGCCAGTAGCTGTGTCGCAGCAGGATGTTGAGCGTTTGCTGATGTCGCCAGACGTGAATACGGCGCTGGGTTCTCGCGATGCCGCATTACTGGAGCTGGTGTATGGCACGGGAGTGCGGGTTTCGGAGGTGGCTGCGATGGATGTGGCATCTGTCGATCTTGGCAAGCGTGAGGCGCGAGTTCTTGGTAAAGGATCGAAGCCGCGTGTCGTGGTCTTCGGTCGGCGAGCATCCGGGTTGCTGAGACGCTACCTGGAAACCGTGCGCGGGTCGTTGTTGGCGCGTCAATCTGAGCCTGCTTTGTTCTTGAATCGGTTCGGCACACGTCTTTCTGTCCGCGGCATTCAAGATGTGGTCAAGAAGCATGCGAAGCGGGCTGGTCTGGATGTTGGATTTCACACGCATACGTTGCGCCACAGTTTCGCCACCCATTTGTTAGATGGCGGTGCGGACCTGCGGGTTGTGCAGGACTTGATGGGACATTCGTCGCCTAGCACGACGCAGGTGTACACGCACATCACATCTGAGCAGGCTCGAAAGGTGTACCTGAAGGCGCATCCTGGCGGGAAATTGCGGCGAGGCTGATCGTCCATTAGTCGCGTAGGGCGTGTGCGTTTGCGATTGGGCGGGCCGTTTGTAAGCTTGAATGTTGGAATGGAAATGGCCCGCGGTGGTGTGCGACGCTGATGGCCATTGAGTTACCACTAAGAATTAGATGGCTTGGTAATTGATTGAGCTGATGCAGCGTATTTTGGTCATAAACGGTCCTAACTTGAACAACCTAGGCAAGCGCGATGAGTCGATGTATGGTCGCTTGACTCTGTCGGAGATTGAGTCATCGGTTCGTGATCGCGCATCTGCGTTGGGAGTAGAGGTTGAGTTTTTCCAGTCGAATCACGAGGGTGCGCTGATCGATTGGGTTCAGCGGGAGTCTGGGTCTGCGAGCGGGATCGTCCTCAATGCTGGTGCGTTGACTCAGATCGGTTTTCCGTTGCTTGATGCGTTGCTTGATGCGCGTTTGCCGTTCGTAGAGGTGCATCTGTCGAATATTCACGCTCGCGAGGAGTTTCGTCGCAGGTCGGTGTTTGCGGCTTATGCGGTTGGCCAGATCGCGGGTCTCGGTGGGAAGGGGTATGTCTACGCGGTCGAGCATTTGGCGGGGCTGACGAAATGAGCTGGACTAACGGAACGTACGTGTGGTTACGCGGACGATCGGGTCGTACGCTCTGGAGTGCACGCCTTGGACTCTGTGATTTGCGAAGAGGGGTTTGACATGAATACTTCTGGTTCTGCTTTCCGATTTCCGTCCCGGGTTGCCGCGATCCGCGAGGTGATAGCGGATGCTGGCTTGGATGGCATTCTGATATCGAACGGTGAGAATCGTCGTTACCTATCGGGTTTTATCGGGAGTGCGGGTTTTCTTCTTGTCACCGGTGGTGAAACGCGTCTAATCACGGATTTCCGCTATACGGAGCAGGCTGGGATGCAGGCGCCGGGTTTCAAGGTTGTCCGTCAGATGGGTCGTTTGTCGGAGTGGTTCCCGCCGCTCCTGGCGGAGTTGGGAATCTGCAAGCTAGGTTTCGAGTCGGACGATGTCACGGTGTCGGTGTTGACGAGGTTTGAGGAGTCGGTAGCGGATTCTGAGGTTGAGATAGAGTTCGTGCCGACTACGGGGCACACGGTTAAGCTTCGAGCCATAAAGGATTCTGATGAGCTTCTCGCTCTGCAACGTGCGATTGATGTCGGGGATGCCGCGTTTGAGGAGACTCTGGGGAAGCTTCGCCCGGGTATGACGGAGTCGGAAGCGGCCTGGGAGTTTGAGAAATCGATTCGCGAGCGAGGTGCGGAGAGTCTTTCGTTTGACACGATAGTTGCATCCGGTCCGAACGCGGCACGCCCGCATCATCAGACTGGCTCGCGTGAGCTACGTGAAGGAGAGACGATCGTTTTCGATTGCGGTGCGAAGTTTGAGGGTTACTGCTCTGACTTGACGCGAACGGTTGTGTTGGGGATGCCCGATGAAGAGGTGGTCCGCGTCTACAACATCGTTCTTGACGCGCAGGAGCTGGCGATTCGCGATGTTCGGGCGGGTATGACTGGCGAGGAAGCGGATGGTTTGGCGCGTCAAGTGATCAGCGAGGCGGGTCACGGGGATGACTTCGGACACAGTTTGGGTCACGGTCTCGGTTTGGAGGTTCACGAGGACCCGCATGTTGGACCTCGGGCTGAAGACGTTCTCGAGGTTGGTATGCCGTTCACAATTGAGCCGGGTATCTACATTCCTGGATGGGGAGGCGTCAGGATCGAGGACGTCGTAGTGCTTGAGCCTGACGGTGCGAGGGTGCTCAGTCATGCGGTCAAGACCCGGTATTGAGACCCAGAGGGAATGGATATCAATCGGTCACATTGATTCTGGAGTAGCGTAGCGAATGACAATCTCATCATCAGAAATACGTCGGAATATGACGATCATGCTTGACGGGGAGGTGCATCAGATCTTGGAGTGGCAACATCGTCAGGCGCCGAAGGCACCGCCGACGTTGACATTGAAGGTTCGTCAGCTTTCGACGGGGAATGTTTTCGAGCGGAAGCTGCAAGGTAATCACAAGTTGACGGCTGCGCCGACGGATCGGAGGAAGGCGCAGTTCATCTATGAGGATGGGGACTTCTACGTTTTCATGGACCTTGAGACGTTTGACCAGCACATGCTCTCGGCCGATCTGATGCGCGATGCGAAGGAGTTCCTTGCTGATGGTGCAGAGGTGACGGTGTTGTTCCACAACGAATCGGCGTTGTTGGTCGAGCTACCGCCAGCGGTAGTTCTTGAGGTTGCAAGCACTGAGATTGGGTTGAAGGGTGACACGCAGAGCGGAGCGACTAAGCCTGCCACTCTAGAGAGTGGATTGACATTGCAGGTTCCGTTGTTCATCGAGACTGGTGAGCGGATTTCGGTAAACACATCGACTGGCGAATACATCGGTCGGGCAGATTAGCCGGACTATCGGCCTGCGTGGTTGGATGCTCGATGGTTGGTAACGACAGCGTTGAACTGGCTGACGCGCCGGTGACTGTGTCGGAGGTGGCGCATCGGATAGGTCGGTTGCTGGATGGCACTCCTGACCTGAGGGGTCTCCGCATTTCTGGCGAGGTTGCCAACCTGCGATTGACGCCTTCTGGTCATCATTTCTTTCGTCTGCGCGATAACGAGGCGGCGTTGGGTTGTGCGCTGTTCCGCTTCACGCCTGGTGCCAAACATCTTGAGGACGGTGCGCAGGTAATCTGCGAGGGTCGGGCGAATTTCTATGTCAATCGCGGCGACTTGCAGATCGTTGTCACGAATGTTGAGCCTGCTGGACTAGGTGCTTTGCAGGCGCGTTTGGACGAGTTGCGTCGGAGGTTAACGGCGGAGGGTTTGTTCGAGGCATCACGCAAGCGATTTCCCCCGAGGTTCCCCTCGCGAATCGCGGTGATAACGGCAGAGGGAGGTTCGGTCTGGCAGGACATCTTGAACGTGTTGCGGCGACGCTATCCGTTGGCAGAGGTTGTGCTACTACCCGTTACAGTGCAGGGCGCAGCAGCGGCGGGTGAGATTGAGGATGCTTTCGCCGCGCTGGATTCTCACCATGCGGTTAATCCAGTGGATGTGGCGATATTGGCACGCGGGGGCGGTTCCTTGGAGGACCTTATGCCATTCAATGAAGAGTCGGTTGTGCGTGCTATATTCGCGTGTCGGGTGCCCGTGGTTTCGGGAGTAGGGCATGAAACAGACACCACGTTGGCTGATCTGGTGGCGGACCGTCGTGCGCCCACACCTTCGGCTGCTGCTGAGTTGATTTCTCCAGATCAGTTGGAGCTCCGTTCGGGCATCGCGTCTGCTGGGTCGGTAATGCGTCGTAACTTGGATTATCGGCTTGGTTCTGCGCGTGACCGCCATGAGCAGACGGCGGATCGGTTGCAACAGGCTTCATCGAGTGTTTGGTCGCTGTCGCGAGAGCGTCTAGTCAGGGGGACGCAGCAGTTGGCGGCGTTGCGTCCTGATCCTGCGGCACGGTTGCGTGATGTCGGATATGCGCGCAATCGGATAGCGTCGTCGTTGGGTCGGATTACCGAGATGCGCGGTGAGCAATTGCGCGGGATGACGGCTAGGTTGCGGGCGCTTTCGCATGTTGAGACGTTGCGTCGTGGTTTTGCGATAGTGCGAGGTCCGTCGGGGCGTGTCATACATCTAGCTGCACACGCTGAGCTTGGAGGGACTTTGCAGGTTCAGTTTTCCGACGGTGATGTATCGGCCGAGGTAACCGATGTGAAACTCAACCATGGAGAGGGAGATTAAGGCTGTGGAACCAGACGAGTCTAGAAACGGTCTAACGTTTGAGCAGGCGTTTACTCGCTTGGAGGAAGTTGTGCGACAGCTTGAGGGTGGCCAGCCGTCTCTGGACCGTGCGATAGAGCTGTACGAAGAGGGCATGAAACTGTCGCGCCACTGCGATGCGATGTTGCAACATGCCCAGTTGCGGGTTTCGAAGTTGCATTCGGATGTGAACTCGTCAGGTCAATCAGGGCATGTGTCGTCTGGGGTTTCGCCGATGCGCGACTCCGGCACCGGTTCGTCCGCGAGCGCGTCCGATGGAGCGGGTGGGTTTGATGACGACCGGTTGAATCTTCCGTGGTGACGCGTCGCGTCAGTTGATGTGCAAGGACTACTGGCCATGACATTGCGCGTTGGTTGGTTGTCTACTGCAAACGGTGCGGGTTCGTTGGGGATGCTCGAGTCGGTGCTGGCGGCGATCGACGCGGGTCGCATTGATGCACGGTTGGAGTTTGTGTTTGTCAACCGGTCGCGAGGTCATAGCGTTGCGACTGATCGGTATATGGAATTAGTAGAGTCTCGGGGAATCCCGTTGGTCGCGTTGTCGTCTCGTGATTTTCGGCGTGATCGTGTGGGTGTGCCTTGGTCTAGATTGAGGGGGGAGTTTGATCGCGAAGTGTTGTCGCTGTTGTCGGACTTCCGGCCGGATGTATCGGTGCAGGCTGGGTACATGCTGTACGCGCCGGTTCTGTGCCAGTCGCTGTTGATGCTTAATCAGCATCCAGCACTGCCAGGCATGACGGTTGGCACTTGGCAGGATGCGATTTGGGATGTGATTGAGGCCAGGTCAACAGAGGCGGGATCGATGGTGCACGTTTCGACCGAGGAACTGGACAGCGGTCCGGTCGTGTCGTGTTGTCGATTTCCTGTGTTTGGTCCAGATTGGGATTCGCTTTGGTCGGCTGCTGGAGCGCGGCCGGGTCGTGATATGTACGACAGCGATATTGGTGTCACTCGGTTGTTCGATGCGATTCGCCACGCGGGAATGTTGCGAGAGCGTCCGCTCGTTGTCAGGACGCTGGGCGTCATTGCCGACGGCGTTGTACCGCTGGAAGGGATGCGTAGCGGTTCGTTCGGGCAGGCAATGGACCTGACCGATATTGTTGAGTCGGATGTTGCGGGAATGAGCTAAGAGGGTTCGTTCCATGCGATTTGGATCTGGTCTCTGATATCTGATGCTGCTTGTTGCGTATGGCTGGAGTTCGCGACTGATCTGATGACTGCGACTCCGCTTGCGCCAGCATGGATTACAGATGCGGCGTTTGATGGGTTAATGCCGCCGATCGCGATTATCGGTGTTTGCGTGCGGTTTGCGGCACTTCGGACGAGTGGGAGTCCCTGCGCAGTGCCATTAGGATGTGTGGCAGAGGCGAATACGGTCCCGAGTATGACGTATGCCGCTCCGTACTGGTTGGATTCTGCGGCTGATTCTGGAGTGTGCGCGGAGTATCCGAGTATTGTGTCTCGGTTTGAGCCGAGGTTTCTGATTTCTGGGATTCTCGGTTTTTCGGATTCGGGGAAGTGGAGTCCGTCAACGGGCAGACCCTCGTCGATGATTGTGCGACGGCCGATGTTGGCGACCAGCAAGGCACGGCCGTTTACCGCTATGGCGATCGTGTCGGTAATTTCGCGGAAGCGGTGCTCGTTGGCATCTGGGATGCGTATCTGGACCATGTTCACGCCGCCTGAGACGGCATCGTGAACGGTGTCTGCGAGCTTTGTGATGCTTCCGCCGGCTATGTCCAGGTCGGTCACCATGCAGAGAATTGGCAACCCGTCTGCGAGAGCGTGGCGGTTGGCTTGGTCAGTTTCCGACACTGAGTGTTGTTTGCGGGCTGCTGGCGGTTGGTTCGGAAATCGGTATTCTACCGGCTAGGAATGCCATTCGACCGCCTTCGACTCCTAGTTTGAATGCTTCGCCCATCTTTGCGGGGTCTTCGGCCCTTGCAATGGCGGTGTTCACCAACACAGCATCTGCACCCATTTCCATAACGATAGCGGCATCTGAGGGGACGCCGAGTCCTGCATCTACTACGACGGGGACTTCAGCCTGTTCTACGATGATTGCGATTTCCTCGGCAGTGAGTACGCCTCTTCCGGACCCGATAGGAGAGCCTAGCGGCATGACGGTTGCGCATCCGATGTCCTGCAACTTGGCTGCCAGGACGGGGTCGGCGTGTATGTATGGCAGGACCGTGAAGCCTTCTGCGATGAGGATTTTAGCGGCGTCGAAAGTGCCGACGGGGTCTGGTAGCAGGTGGCTAGGGTTGGGAATGACCTCGAGTTTGATCCATTGAGAGCCGGTGACTTCGCGGGCGAGTTTTGCGATGCCTACTGCTTGGTCTGCTGTTTTCGCGCCGGCGGTGTTTGGCAAGATGGTGTACTCGTCCCAGTTGAGCGCGTCTAGTATCGTCTCTTCGTTGGGGTCGTCGAGGTTCAATCGTCCGATGGCGACTGTGATGATCTCAGTCCCAGATGCTCTGACAGAGTTGCGTAAGTCTTCCTGCGACCTATGCTTCCCGGTGCCAGTGATGAGCCTGGAATTGAAGCTGACACCGGCGATTGTTAGGGTGTCTTCACTCATGATGTGGCGCTAATGTGATTCGTTTCGGGTGCGGTGTATGGCGTTGACTTAGAAGAGGTTGTGGGATTGTCCGCCGTCTACGTTTATGCATGTACCTGTGATCAGGTCGGCTTGATTCGATGCTAAGAAAGCTACGGTTGCGCCGATAGGTTCTGGCCATCCGAATTTGCCCATGGGTAGGTTGCGGTCGATGAACTCTTGAACGGCTTCGGGAGTGTTGTTCTGTTGGAACTTTTCCCATGTTCCGCCGGGGAACAGGATTGATCCTGGTGCGATGGAGTTGACGGTCACACCGCTTTTCGCGCTGGACAGTGCGGCGTGTTTGGACAGTGCGATCATTGCAGCTTTGGCTGTCATGTATGGCGCAGTGCCGCCGGCTTCCCGTCCGTAGATGCTGGAGATGTTGATGATTCTTCCCCATCCGCGTTCCATCATTCCCGGTAGCAGGAGCTTGATCATGCGTAGCGCGGACCATAGGTTGAGGTCGATGACCATGTTGAAGTCATCGATTGATGATGCAACTACATCGCTAGTTCCCATGCTGCCGCCGACGTTGTTCACGAGTATGTCGGGTTGTCCCATGTCGTTCATGACCTTGTTGAACAGCTCGGCCGGTGCGCTTTCGTCGCCCATATCGGCGGTGTATCCTTTGGCGTTAACCCCCGTGGATGTGATTTCATTGACTGTCGCGTTGACAGTGTCCGTGCCCCTGGCGCAGATTGCGATGTTGACGCCTTCGTTGGCGAGTGCCAATGCAGATTGTCTACCGAGTCCGCGGCTTCCGCCGGTGATCAGTGCCAGTTTGCCTTCGATTCCCAGATCCATGGTGCGTCATCTTCCTTGATTAATTCGTAAATGCTAAGGCGTAACGTTAGCCGTAATCGGTCTGTTAACGATTACACTGCGTATGGGCGTGTGCATCATCGCCGCGCCTTGAGTAAGATAGGATATCCGAAACATGTAGCGACTCTGCTGATATGCGTGCGACCGAGGCCGCCGGGGTCATTGAGTGCCCTCGAGATTGCGTTAATGCGGCATTCTTTAGCGTGATATGTTGCGCCTTAAAGTGCGATAATGCAAGCAGGGACACAGGGTTCGCGCCACTTATAATTAGCTTCATAAGAAGGGTTACACTCAACCTGGACTGGATCGGAGTAAGGAATTCAATTGACAACGATGGCTACTGAGGCTGTGACGGCGGCATCTAGCGATGTCGAGGAAGATGCGGTATCCCCCTTGGACATGGCGGGAGAATCGGAGGTGCTGTCACCGGAGGAGCTGGTGCTGCAGTACCTGCCGAAGACGACGTTGAGGCGTGGCGACATTGTGGATGGCAAAGTGCTTGACATCGCCGACAACGGGCTTTTGGTGGACATCGGCCAGAAGTCTGAGGGCTGGGTGCCGATGCGCGAGACTCGGATGTTGACTGAGGGCGAAGGAGAGGAATCTTTGCCTGGCGTTGGCGATGAGGTATTGCTCTACGTATTCCGCACGGATGGCGATGGGTACCCGTTGCTTTCAATCGACCGTGCGCGTGGCGAACATGGTTGGCGAGACCTTGAGCGTGCGCATGAGAACGGTGAGACTGTGCGCGGCAAGATCATAAGTTCGAACCGTGGCGGTGCTGTGGTTCAAGTGAGCGGAGTCCAGGGATTCGTTCCGCTTTCCCAGTTGGTTGGACCCGCTCGTGACTTGTTCGTAGCGGATGGTGCACCTGCCAAGCCTGGTTTCATTGGCATGGATCTTGATTTCAAGGTGCTCGAGCTGAATCGTCGTCGCAATCGTGCGATCTTCTCGGAGCGAGCCGCGCTCGATGAGATCAACTTGATTCGAAAGATGCAGCTGGTACAGGAGCTTGATGAGGGGGATATCCGCCGTGGTCGAGTGGCTGGGATATCGAGTTTCGGCGCGTTCGTAGAGCTTGGTGGCGCGGATGGCTTGGTTCACATTTCGGAGATGTCTTGGTCTTCGGTGAATCGTCCTGATGAGGTTGTGAAGGTAGGTCAGGAGCTGGACGTTCTCGTGTTGAAAGTCGATCGCGAGAACCTGAAGATAGCGTTGAGTATGAAGCGTCTGATGCCAGAGCCTTGGGAATCGATAGAGACTAAGTTGAGCGTTGGCCAGATCGTTGAAGGCAAGGTGACCAAGCTTGCTTCGTTCGGAGCGTTTGCGCGTGTGGGCGAAGGCATTGAGGGTCTTGTTCACGTATCTGAGTTAACGAACCGTCGGGTTGAGAGTCCTGCAGAGATAGTAAGTGAGGGCGAGGTGCTGAACTTCAAGGTTATTCGGATTGAGCCGGAGCGTCGTCGTCTGGGCTTGAGTCTGAAGCAGGTGCAGGTAGAAGAGGCGGATGAAGAAGTTCTGCTAGGGGATGGTAGTGTAGACGACAGCGGTTTCGAAGAGTTGTTTACTGAGTAGCGATACTGTGTTGTGTTGAAGATGAGCGTTCAACGGCAGTGAAATCCTTTCGGAGAGAACGGTCCAATGGCAGACAAAAGTGATAGCGGTTTCGACATCTTCTCGGAGCGTTCGCGCCGGGTGTTCGAGGTAGCGCAAGAGGAAGCTCGTCGCTTCAACCAGCGTTACATCACGACCGAGCACCTACTCTTGGCGTTACTCCAGGAAAAGGAGGGTGTCGCGGCGCAGATATTCACGAATCTTGAGGCCGACATAGGCGAGATGCGTTCGAACCTTGAGTTCATGGTTAACCGTGAAGTTGAGGATGCAGAGGGTGTGCCGAGTTTGGATCCGCGAGCGAAGAAGGCGATCCGCACGGCGGTGAATGAGGCCCGTCTTGCGAAGTTGAAGCGCGTTGGCACGGAGCATCTGCTGATAGGTCTGCTGAACGAGAACGATGGTCGGGTCGTTGATCTACTTCACCAGAACTCGATCACGCTTGACCGAGTCCGCTATGAGACTCGTCGTCTCACGACAGGAGGGGGGGGCAGGTCGACAAAACCGGCACGACGCTCTCGGTCGAGTCGTTCGCGCACACCAATGCTAGACCACATGGCAGTGGACCTGACAGAGATGGCACGCGAAGGCAAGCTGGATCCTGTGATAGGTCGAGACAACGAGCTGGAGCGAGTTATCCAGATACTCTCGCGTCGTACGAAGAACAATCCGGTGCTGGTCGGTGACCCCGGAGTTGGCAAGACTGCGATTGTAGAGAAGCTCGCGTCGACGATCATCGACGGTGCGGTCCCGGACACCCTTAAGGATCGGCGCGTGTTCGCGTTGGACATGGGTACTCTGGTAGCGGGTACGAAGTATCGCGGGGAGTTCGAGGAGCGGTTGACGCGGATCATCAGCGAGTTGAAGACGACACAGGAGTGCGTGCTCTTCATAGAAGAGATACACACTTTGGTAGGCGCAGGCGCAGCTGAGGGTTCCGTAGACGCTGCGAACATCCTGAAGCCCGCGCTAGTGCGTGGCGAGTTGCAGGTTGTTGGCGCGACGACGTATGACGATTACCGGAAGTACATAGAGCGTGATTCGGCTCTAGAGCGTCGTTTCCGTCCTGTGCAGGTTGAGCCGCCGGATGCGGCGGAGACGGTTCAGATCCTGCACGGCGTAAAGAAGCAGTATGAGGATCACCACCGTCTGTCGATTACGGACGAGGCGATAGAGTTTGCGGCGCATTTGGCTGATCGTTACATCGTCGATAGGCATTTGCCCGACAAGGCGATTGATCTCGTTGACGAGGCGATATCGCGCGTGCGTGTGAAGAATACGATGCCTTCGCGTGAGCTACGGGATGCGAAGCACGAGCTGAATCAGATTCTTCGCCAGAAGAGCGTGTCGGTTACGAAACAGGATTTCATATCGGCATCGGAGTTGTTTGATCGCGAGACAGACCAGCGTGCGCTGGTGGAAGATTTGGAGGTGAAGGAGGGCCAGCGTAATGAGTCAGGCGCGAAGACAGAAGTCACTGGAGAGGACATAACCGAGGTAGTTTCGATGTGGACGAGCATCCCGGTGACACGTTTGGATGTTGCCGAGACATCGCGCTTGCGGAACTTGGAGCTGGAGCTGCAGAAGTCAGTACTAGGTCAGAAGGAGCCTGTAGAGATTGTCAGCAAGGCTGTGCGTCGTGCGCGAGCAGGGTTTAAGGATCCGAAGCGTCCGATTGGAGCGTTCTTGTTCCTTGGTCCTACGGGTGTAGGTAAGACACACTTGGTTAAGCAGCTTGCGGATCTTCTTTTTGGCGATGAGCGTTCGATGATCCGGCTAGATATGTCGGAGTTCATGGAGAAGCACACGGTATCTCGTCTAATCGGCTCGCCCCCGGGCTATGTCGGTTACGGCGATGGCGGTCAGCTCACCGAGGAGGTGCGTAAGCATCCTTACAGCATCATCCTCTTGGACGAGATTGAGAAGGCGCATCCGGACGTTTTCAATATGCTCTTGCAGGTGTTCGAGGACGGTCAGTTGACGGATGGTCAAGGTAGGAAGATCGACTTCAAGAACACGATAATTGTGATGACATCCAACCTAGGGTCTGACCTGATATCGAAGTCGAAGTCGTTGGGATTCCAGGCGGGTTCGGCGGATCTGAATGCCGAGCGCGACTATGAGCACATGCGTGATCGTGTAATGGAGGAGCTACGAAATCCGCGCAATGGTTTCAAGCCGGAGTTCCTGAATCGGATTGACAACGTCGTGGTGTTCCATGCGCTAGGTCGTGAGGACATGCCGCCGATTGTGGATCTACTGATGGGTGAAGTTACAGAGCGCGCTGAGCAGCATGGCATCCGGTTGCGTATTTCTGCTACGGCGCGTGAATACTTGGCGGACAAGGGCTTCGATCCTAAGATGGGCGCGCGTCCGTTGCGTCGGCTGATCCAGGACGAGATTGAGGATGAGATATCGGAGCTGTACCTGACGGGCGACCTCATTAATGGCGACATAGCGCGTATCGGAGCGAAGAAGGCTAGGTCGGGCGAGCGTTCGATCACGATCGCGCATGACAAGCGCAACCGTGCGCGGCTCGAGTCAAGCGAGTCTGAGTCACGCTTGTCGTTGCCGGCTCCGCGATAGTTCAGATTGACTGATCGGCACCTGGATTGGTGTCCGACGCTCCATGGGCGTTGATGTCACATACGCGCCATCTCACGGCGGGGTGTGCTCGTCGTTGCCGACTGCCGCTGAGAATGCGGACCGCCGTGTTCGCGAGCTGATTGCGAGTTTTGGACCGACGATTGTCGCGTATTCTGGCGGCGTGGATTCGTCGTTGGTTGCAGAGTTGGTTCATCAGGTGGCTGGTGTTGACGGTTGCCTAGTTGCGATTGGCGTTTCACCTAGCCTCGCGGGGTATGAGTTGGAATCAGCTCTTTCGCTGGCGGATTCGCGTGGATGGCGTTTGGAGCTGGTGCGCACGTCAGAGTTCGATGACCCCCGCTACACGGCGAACGCGGGGGACAGATGCTTCTACTGCAAGACGGAGCTCTACACGCGGCTCAGTGAGATTGCGCGAGAGCGTGGATTCGCGGCGATTGCGAACGGTGCTAATCTCGACGATCGTGGGGATTATCGTCCTGGTATGTCAGCGGCGGCAAAGTTTGCAGTGCGCTCACCGTTGCTGGAGTGCGGTATTGGAAAGGCCGAGGTGCGTGAGCTGGCTTTCCGTTACGGGCTACCGAATTGGGATAAACCTGCACAACCGTGCTTGTCATCGCGTGTGCCTTACGGGACAGTGGTATCGGCTGAGAGCTTGAGCGCGATCTCGCGTGCTGAGCTAGTGCTTAGGAACCTCGGGTTTTCAGAGTGTAGGGTAAGGCACTATGCGAGCACGGCGCGCGTGGAGGTGCCGCTGGAGCGCATGGAGGATTTGCGTTTAGTCTGGGACGAGGTATGTGTGGGTATTCGCGATGCGGGTTACGAGAGGGTGGAGGTTGACGAGCGCGGTCTCAAGTCTGGACGGTTGAATGAAGTGCTGACTCACGCCGCAAATCGCGCTTAGGTGCTAGCCGTGTCGACGGTTGGTTACTTGGACCTGATCGGCGGCATGTCTGGTGACATGCTGATCGGTGCTATGCTGGATGTTGGCCTTGATCTGGGTGAGTTGAACCGCGAAATCGAGCGTGTCGTGTCGGACGGTTGGCGGATCGACGCGACAAAGGTTCAGCGAGGAGCGGTTATTGGAACACATGCTGACGTCGTTGTTGAGGATGGTCGGCGTTGGGACTGGGATGGATTTGACTCCGCGGTTCGAGATTCCTCGTTACCCGCGGTGGACTGTGGTCGGGTAAGGGCGGTGTTTGAGTGCTTGCGAGTTGCGGAGTCCGAGGCGCACGGGGGCGATTCTTCGCATCTTCACGAACTTGGGACGACTGACACGTTGGTAGACGTGGTTGCGTCGGTGGTTGGGTTGAGGTTACTTGGTGTCGTCAGGTTGTTTGCGTCGCCGTTGCCGGCATCTAGTGGCGTTTCGCGTAGCAGCCATGGAGTCAATGCATCGTTTGCACCTGCCACGATGGCGATTATTCGCAGGCACGGTTTGAAAGTATCAGTTGGTGGCGCCGTCGCCCGTCCGATCGGGGAGTCGCTGACACCGACTGGAGCCGCGATAGTTGCGTCGCTGTCGTCACCGAGTGAGGGCACGGTGATGTCATTGGCGCGCGTCGGATACGGTGCTGGCACGCGCGATTCTGATGATCCGCCGAACGTTGTAGGACTTTGGACAGGCGAGTCGAGCGATGGGGCTGGTGATGATGCCGAGCGATTTGATGTCGATGCTCTGGCAAAGGGACTTGGAGTGGGAGCCGAGTTTGACAAGGTCATTCTGGAGTCGAACATCGATGACTCTTCGCCTGAGGTGTTGGGCTATGCGCGTGAGCGTCTGTTTTCGGAAGGTGCGCTGGATGTCTGGGTTACATCGATCCAGATGAAGAAGGATAGGCCGGGATTCCTCCTGTCTGCGCTGGTGTCGGCGGACCGACTTCCTGCGTGTGCAAAGGTGTTCCTGCGCGAGACATCGACGTTTGGTGTGCGTTATCGGCGGGTCACTCGGCTTGTGGCAGGGCGAGACATCGTCGAGGTGCAGGTGGGCGGAACAGCGGTTTGTGTGAAGTTGAAGGTGATTGATGGGGATGTTGTTGATGCAGTGCCGGAGTACGAGGACTGTGCGGAGGTTGCGCGAACGACGGGCCGGTCTTTGGCATCTGTGATGACAGATGCGACGCATCTGGCCCGGCGCCTGATGTCCTGTGATGACTTGACGAAGTGATCGCGTTTCATCAGGCAGTACAGTTGAAAGGATGATGTGTGCTTCGTTTGAGTTTGGCGAAAGAATCTGCGTCGTGGGCATGGGCGGCAAGACCTCTTTCTCGCGTGCACTGGGTGCCTCTAGGGGCTTGGATGTGATCCATCTTGACGAGATTGGGTGGTTGCCGGAGTGGACGGTCCGCGATAAGGCAGAGCAGCTGGAGATGATGTCGGATGCGATTTCGTCGAGCGGCGGCGGTTGGGTAGTTGATGGCAATCTGTCTCAGGTTGAGGCCGAGTTGATCTTGGTGCAGGCTGACACGGTAGTCTGGTTACACCTGCCTCACTTTGCAACTTGGTGGAACATCACCTGGCGGTCGGTGCAACGGGCATGGCACAGGAAGCGCGTTTGTGGGGAGAACTACGAGACGTTCCGTCACATTCTCGGCCGCGAGTCGATGATCTGGTGGTCTCTGTTCAATTGGCGTGCGAGTCATCGGAAGATTGAGCGCGTTGTGCGCGGCTCGTTTCACCGTGCGAGGGTGATTGAGCTACGTTCCTATGGCGATTTGAATGCGGCGTATGATGCGATTGGTGCTGACCCTGCCGCGTACCGTGCGCCGTAGTTGGATTTGACCGCTATGGTTGGGAGTTTGGATCTCGGCAGACGCATCTGCGTCAATGGCATTGGTGGGAAGACGTCGTTGAGTCGCGCGCTTGGTGTTGCGATGGGTTTGCCGGTGATTGAGATGGATGCTCTTTTCTGGTTGCCTAACTGGGTAGAGCGTGATCGGGATGAGTTTCGGGAACTGGTGCTGGCGAAGCTTGCGGAGTGTCCGGATGGATGGGTGTTGGATGGCAACTACTCGAAGGTTGCGCCGTTGATACTTCCGATGGCGGATACGGTCGTCTGGCTGAATCTTCCGACGCGATCGACGGTGCCACGTTTGTTTGCTCGCTCAGTCAGGAACTACATGCAACGACGGCGGATCTGTGGAGACAACTATGAACGGTTGCGTTCGATGTTGCAACCCGTCTGGTGGCGGCTCGTGCGAGGTCCTGGCCATCAGTCGCGGATACGGGAGCGGTTACGGACCGTTGATCACTCAGCGCGCGTGATTGAGATACGGAGTTACGGGCAACTCAACGAGCTGTATGGCGCTTTGGGTCAGGATCCGGAGGTGCATCGGACGTAGGTGCCCGGCTTGCGTGATTGCGATGTCTCACTGGATTGGCAGGCTTCTCGTTGGTGCGGTTTCGTCGAACCAGACGTCTTTGTAGTAGGAGCCGCCAGGCAGCGGGTACTTGAGTCCGTGTACCCATGGCTGGACTAGCATTTCGAACTCACCGACATCTGCGTAGATAGGAAGGACATAGGCTTCGTCTAGGAGTGTCTGCTCGATTCGCTGGTATTCGGAGTTGCGGGTGACGGCATCGAGATTGTGTCTGGCATTGTCGAGCTGGGCTTTGAGCTCGGCGAAGCGTGGAGGCATGTTGTCGATGCCGAATGCTTCGAGTACTGACTTGAGAACGTCGTAGGGTGAAGTGACGGCGGTGTCGATGAACAGTTCGGCGACCTGCAACTCGTGCAACGGTGGGACGGGCAGGTCGTCTGGGGTTTGGAACTGTTCCAAGTTGACCTGGGCGTCCAATGTGTCTTCCCACGCAGCGACAACTGGCTCGTACATTTCCTCGGCTACTTCTAGGATATGGAAGTACAGCGTGATCGGGATTGAGCGTTCGGCGATTTGGTCGAATTGGGAGCTGCTGATGGCGACCGGAACCGGTTGCCAGTTCCAGATGGAATTGGGGACTATTCTCGTGGCTCGAGTCTCACCTTCCAAAATAACGGGTGGCGCGGCGTTAACGAACGCGCGTCTGACTTCGATCTCGTTGAACGGTTCGACGGTGGGGTTGAAAACGAAGTGTCTCACGCTTGCGTTCGTGCTTCCCGTGACTATTATGGGCGAGTGATCATCCGACGGTCGCGGTTCATCCTGGCGTGCGACACGCGCGTCTGCGATGTCCAGCGTGCCGCTTTTCGATCTCAAGTGGTTGTCGGTTTGCGTTTTCTTGCGGCATTTCCCAGATGTCGGGGTAGATCGTTGCGACTATGCCGTCCAGAGTTGGGGCGTTCGGGTCCCAATAATGTGGGTTACGTTCAAGGACGCATCGTCTGCGTGTGCCTGTGGAGGTTGCCGTGTGTTCAGGCTTGACGTATTCGACTAACCTGAAAGGACCTGCGCCAACGGGCATATTGGAGAGCGGAATTTCGGTGCAGTGAATTACGTTGGCAGGCAGGGTCGCGTCGTTAATCCAGACATCGTCCCAACCTACGACGTTCTCGGGATGCAAGACGGTCGCTACGGGATCGCTGATTCTGTCAGGGAAGTCAGGTTGCGGCTCGGTTAGGTTCACGACGAGCCGGCGGTCGTCCACGACTTCGACACCCCGGAGTTCGCTTTCGAGTCTGCCGATCACCGCGTCGGCACCGAGAATACCGCCGAGCACAATGCGAGCGCGGCTCGGAGCCGTTGATTTCCGCAGCGCACGTTCCCAGCTCCACTTTACGTGACTTGCGAGCAACGGCTGACCATCACTGAATCTCAGATCCGGACGCAGTAGAAATTCGAATCGGGTGGCATTGTTTGACAAATGGAAGGATTCTGCCAATTCTGGTTCTGCCACCGTTTCGCCAAGACTCGACTTCGCCAAGCGGGTGAGTCCGGCATGGATTTCGGGTGTCACGGACAGCCCGCGCAAGTTGGTCCTTCGTGCGAAATCGACCGCGGGATCGGGGATACCGCAATCATGGGTGTCTATGTGTAAGACATGGCCGCTACGTGGCTCGGTGTCTGCGACGGCACGGTCAACGGTTGCGCCGAGCTGTACGGCATTGGGCGGCTCGGTGGTTTCGTTGATCGATGCAGGCGGACCAGACTGGGCACAAGACGCTATGAGCGGCGTCAATGCAGATACGAGGCCCGCCGAGACGATTCTGGTCGGGCCGATGGGCAGCATTTCGGGAGATCGGATCGGCTTACTGTGTTGGCAGGGAACGGTTCGGCGCGGTCTCGTCGAACCATACGTCTCTGAAGGCTGAACCTGTGAAGATGGGATATCGCAAGTCGTTTACCCATGGTTGGATGGCTAGCACCCTTCCAGTCTTTAGCAGTAGCAGTGGCAGGACGTATGCCTCGTCGATAAGTTGCTGCTGTAGTGCTTCAAGACTTGCGGTCCGCTTGATGGTGTCCGGTTCGGCCGTGGCGGCATCCAACATGGTTCTGAGTTCTGCGAACTCGTGGGATGCATCATCATTTCCGAATGCGAGGATCGCTTCGCGCAATATGCCTATCGGGTGTGGCAGTGTGTATGTATATCGGATGTCCTTGATGGCGGCGCGTTGCGATTCTTCGTCGGATTGGGTTGCGATGTTGGCAACGTCGATTCCCAAGACGTCTGTCCACGCGTCCAGTACGGATTCCAGCGTCGGGTCGACGAATCTTGGGATATCCAGCTGACGCTCTAAGGCTGGATTGGAAGTTGCGTTTGCGAATCCGGAGGCTTGCCAAGCTTGAGTTGCTGCGGTTGGATCGTGTTGTAGCAGTTGGACCGGTGCTGAGCCTGGTAGTAGTTCGGGCGGGATTAGTCCGTAGGTCGGTTCGGATTCGAATCGGTTCGCCGAGCGAGTTGTGTCGACGGACTGGGTCAAGGCTCTGCGAACGTTGGTGTCATCGAATGGTGGCACGCTGGGATTGAAGACTAGGAACCTGCTCCAGGTGCTTAGCGGCTCGACCTGAAGCACCGTGCCTTCCGGTGCGTCGGATGCACTTGCGTTCGCGTCTAGCACTGCGAAATCGAGACTTCCGCCCGCGATTGCCGCTAGTTGTCGATCGGCGGAGTCTGAACCCGGTGCGAGGAAGTCCGGGCGCGCGTTTGCGATGATGCCATCCAAGTAAGGTAGGTCGGGATGCCAGTAGTGTTCGTTGCGACGGAGGGCGCATGTTGCATCACCGCTGTAACCTTCCGAGATACGCGCGGGAGTTTCGTATGCAACGAGCTGGAACGGGCCTGCGCCGACCGGCAGTGCGGAGGGAATGCCCTTGGACGGCGCGAGCATCGTCGATGGGTCGGTTTCGTGGTTGCTCCAAAGGTCGTCCCACTCGCTGACGTTTTCGCGATTTAGGATGCTTGCGATCGGGTCGGCAATGCGTGTTGGGAAGTCCGCGGCAGGGTCCATTAACACAACGGCAAGGCGTTGGTCGTCGATCAACCTGATTCCTGTAAGTTCGTTTGAAGCACCGGTTGCGACCTGATTCGCGCCAGCGATGTTGCCTAGGACGATGTGCGCTCTGCTTGGTGGCGTTGCTTTACGGAGTGCGCGTTCCCAGCTCCACTTCACATCGGCAGTTGTGAGCGGCGAGCCGTCACTGAACTTTAGGTTCGGTCGTAGGATGAACTCCCACTCTGTGCCGCCTGACCGTGATTCGAAGCTGGCAGCTAGCTCCGGTTGGGCGGCGTAATCTGGTGCATCGCCGATGCGTGTCAAGCCCGAGTGTATTTCGCTTGTTAGGCGCAGGTCTGGTAGCAGGTTGTCGGATGCTAGGTCGATGGCGGGATCGAAGATACCGCAGTCATTGGTGTCTATAACCAGTATTCCGCCTCGGCGAGATTGGTCTCGGGAGGTGCTGTTGTCCTGTGAGGTTGAAGAGTCAACGGTCGCGACGGCGATGTCGGTCAGTGTCGATCGTGGGCCGTTCCCGCTACACGCAGCGGTGGCGAGTATTGACACAGCGAACGCGATTAACGCGACTCGCCGCCAAACGTCGGGTGGATTTAGCAGCGAACTCATGGGCCGTAGCGATGCGGCGTTATTGATTCGTTGGTTGGATGGCGTGGCATGATTCTTGGGAAAGAGGCCGCATTTGACATTCGGTACGGCTTGCGTCGGGTATCGGAGATTGATTGAAGTTTATGCGATTACGATAAGAGTCAGGATGTTGTCTGTCCCTAGCCCCGGTGGCGCAACGGCAGCGCAGCCGATTTGTAA
Organism: Dehalococcoidia bacterium; assembly: GCA_965200145.1. Classification (GTDB taxonomy): domain Bacteria; phylum Chloroflexota; class Dehalococcoidia; order Lucifugimonadales; family Lucifugimonadaceae; genus CBDATG01. Next base: position 1,052,484 of record CBDATG010000002.1, on the reverse strand, counting down.
TCGGCAGGTTGGCGGGTTCGAATCCCCCCCGGGGCTCCAGAACAGTTGCTAGAGAGGCGGCACGCCAATGCACTCGGACAGATGCGATTCCGTTGTTTGAGTACCTGGATCGCGTGCAGGTCGGTCCAGATTTTTGGTTTGTTGCGTTACGATTTTCGTAACGGGGTTATGTTGTTGGTTGTTGGTGTGATAAGATATAAGTCTGTGCAGGGATTGGGGAGCGGTCAAACCCAGCAGACTGTAAATCTGCCGCCTTGTGCTTCGGAGGTTCGAATCCTCCTCCCTGCACCAACCAAGTGCAGTGGAGCGAGTGCGCGGTCCTTCGGGCTTGGCGCGTACGGCACGCTGGAGTTGGCCGAGCCTTGAGCCCACATAGCTCAGTGGCAGAGCGCATTCTTGGTAAGAATGAGGTCCCGAGTTCAACCCTCGGTGTGGGCTCCACCGATCTACGCTGAAGCTGCACAATGGGTGACTGTGCGCCGTTGCCACGGTGCAAGCGGTCATTTGACATAAACTGGCATTTAGGCCTTTACGGCGAGTACGAAGGTAGGAAAATCACAGCAATGGCGAAGCAAGTCTTTGACAGGAGCAAGCCTCATGTCAACGTTGGCACGATCGGCCACGTTGACCACGGGAAGACGACTCTGACGGCGGCGATCACGCAGGTATTGGCGAATGTCAACCCGAACGTCACTCCGAAGAACTTTGAGGATATCGACAACGCTCCTGAGGAGCGCGAGCGCGGTGTGACGATAGCGACTACGCACACGGAGTATGAGACGGACACGCGCCATTACGCGCACGTTGACTGTCCGGGTCACGCCGACTACATCAAGAACATGATCACTGGTGCGGCGCAGATGGATGGCGCGATCTTGGTGGTATCTGCTCCTGACGGTCCGATGCCGCAGACTCGAGAGCACATTCTTCTTGCCCGGCAGGTGAATGTGCCAGCTCTGGTTGTTGCACTCAACAAGTGCGATGCCATGGATGACGAGGATCTGCTTGAGCTGGTGGAGCTCGAGGTGCGAGAGCTGCTGGACACTTACGGGTTCCCAGGGGATGAGGTTCCCGTAGTCCGGGTAAGCGCGCTAGAGGCTTTGGAGAATGCTGAGAATTCCGATAACCAGTGGACGCAGTCGATCTTGGATCTGATGGAGCAGGTAGATGCGTACATCCCGATTCCTGATCGTCCGTTAGACCTAGACTTCATCATGCCGATCGAGGACGTGTTCGGCATCAAGGGTCGCGGCACGGTGGTAACAGGCAGGATAGAGCGCGGGCGAGTCAAGATGGGCGAGCCTGTTGAGATCGTCGGTTTCGGCAAGACGCAGTCGACGACGGTCACCGGTGTTGAGATGTTCCAGAAGACGCTTGACGAGGGACTGACCGGAGATGCGGTTGGATGTCTGTTGCGCGGGATTGACCGCGATGAGGTATCTCGCGGTGCGGTCCTCGCGAAGCCCGGAACGATCACACCGTTCAAGAAGGGTAAGGCGCAGGTTTACGTTCTGACATCGGAAGAGGGGGGTCGTAAGACTCCGTTCTTCACGGGTTACAGGCCGCAGTTCTACATCAGGACGACGGACGTGACGGGTGAGATCAAGCTTCCGGAAGGTGTTGAGATGGTAATGCCTGGCGACAACACGGAGATGGAGATCAGCCTGCTTTATCCAGTAGCACTGGAGCCGAACCTGCGATTTGCGATTCGGGAAGGCGGCCGGACCGTAGGTTCTGGTGTCTTCATCGAGGTAACGGAGTAGGCGGGTTACGAAGAGCGTCCGTTTGTGATTCGGTTGCGATGACCTCGGGCCACAGTGCTGGTGCGAGTTGCGATCCGATCTCAGATTGAAGTAACGAGACGAGAGCCATGGCGCGAAAGAACGCAGTGCGGACGGTAATTCAGCTGAACTGCACGGGTGATTACCCGTACACGTATCACACGCAGAAGAATCGCCAGAAGACTCCGGGCAGGATTGAGTTGACGAAGTACTGTCCGCGTTGTCGTTCGCGTCAGGTTTTCCGTGAGAGCCGCCGTTGAGAGTTCGGTGGGATAGCGGGTTTTGACGAAGTCCGCGCAGAACGAGTAGGAAACAGATGGCACAGAATAGAGCAGGATTGGATGCGCGCGGCTTGGGCGTGCGTCGTTTCTCGCTGTTTGGCTTCGTCGGCGAGGTGTTCCAGGAGCTGCGGAAGGTTACCTGGCCGTCGCGTCAAGAGACGGTGCGATTGACGTTGTTGGTGATAGTGCTATCGGCGGTTATGGGAGCGTTTCTTGGTCTGTTTGACTGGGGTTTCTCTCGATTGTTCTCACTGTTGGCGGGCACGTAGTTATGACTACTGAAACGACCGAAGAGAAGATTGTCCCGCCGAAGGAGGCGCGCTGGTACGTTGTGCACACGTACTCAGGTCGCGAGGAGAAGGCTTGCGAGAACCTGAAGCAGCGAATTGAGACGCTTCGCGTTAATCAGTACATATACGATGCGGTAGTGCCGAAGCAGACGGTAGTGAAGATGACGGAGAAGGGCGAGCAGAAGACGGAGCAGGAGCCGATGTATGGCGGCTACCTTCTTGTCCACATGCTCATGCCTCAGTCGCACAGTTTCATGCCGCTCAGTTTCGCTTCATCGCAGGAGTCTGATGCGCAGAGGTCTGAGAATGTACGTGCGCTGGAGGTGTTACGGAGCACTCCTGGGATAATCAACTTCATCTCGATGGAGGACGACCGTGACGGGGTTCGCCGTCCGGTGCCGCTTTCCGAGGAAGAGGCGGAGGCGATGATCCGCGGCGGTGCGGATGATGCGCGGATTAACTTCGGGTTCGAGGTCGGGGATGTCGTGACGATCAATGACGGTCCGTTCAATGAGTTCAGTGGCACCGTTGACGAAGTGCAGATCGAGAAGGGTACGGTACGTGTGACGGTATCGTTCTTTGGCCAGGACACTCCCGTTGAGTTGCCGTTCACATCGGTTGAGAGGGCTTAACTTCTGATTGCACCAGGCAGGTTCCGTGCGTGTTTCGATGCGAGAGAGTTGTTATTTAGATGTCACGTAAAGTAGTAGCTCGACTTAACCTTCAACTGCCTGCGGCGGCCGCGACACCAGCGCCGCCGGTGGGTCCAGCTTTGGGCCAGCATGGGATCAATATCCCGCTCTTCATCAAGGAATTCAATGAGCGCTCTGCATCGCAGGCTGGCATGGTGGTGAGGGCGTCGATAGAGGTGTATGCTGACAGCTCATTCACGTTTGTGGTGAAGACGCCGCCGGCATCGGCGTTGATTAAGCAGTCTGCCGGTATTGAGTCTGGTGCGAACACGCCCAGCACCGAGGTGGTAGGAACGCTGACTCGCGACCAGCTTCGCGGGATAGCGGAGACTAAGCTTCCCGAGCTGAATGCCCATGACATCGACGCGGCGATGCGGATCGTTGAGGGGACCGCGCGTAGCATGGGCGTGAGCATTGAAGATTGATTTGATTTGCGATTGTTGATTGAGAGAGTGGTAACCGCCTGATGCCCAAGAAGAAGCACAGCCATAGATACATAGCGACTCTGTCAAGTGTTTCGTCGGACGCGTTGGAGGCGGAGTCAGCGGTTTCACGCGCGGTTGAAACAGCGACTGCGAAGTTTGACGAGAGCATCGAGTTGCACATTGCCACGCATGCCGATCCGCGGCACGCTGATCAGCGCATTCGCGAGTCGTTTTCGTTGCCGCATACGTTGGGAACGATAGTGCGTGTATTGGTTTTTACGGAGGGTGATGCGGCTCGTGTTGCGCGCGAGGCGGGGGCTGACTATGTGGTTGACGAAGAGATGTGGGAGCGCATCCGTTCTGGTTGGTTGGACTGGGACGTTTCGATTGCGACACCTGACCAGATGCCGAAGCTGGGAAGCCTAGGTAGGTCGCTGGGTCCGCGTGGCTTGATGCCGAACACTCGAAACGGGACGGTAGTGAGTGCGGACCAGTTGCCAGAGGCTGTCCAGGCATCTAAGCAGGGACGGACGGAGATCAGGATGGATGACCTAGGGAATCTGCACTCTGTCGTTGGTCGCCGATCTTTCCCAGTGCCGCATCTGATGGACAATTTGAATGCAGTGTACGGCACCGTTACTCGTGCGAAACCGGAGGGCGTGAAGGGTCCGTTGATCAAGTCGGTTTCGGTGTGTTCGACGATGGGACCGAGTTTCCGAATTTCTCCGACGAGTCTTACGGACGAGGATGCGTCTGATTAGAATCGAGTCTGTGGTCCGATACTGCTAGGAAGGCGAGACTAACTAAGACAAACTGACACACAATTTGCGGCTCAAGACAGCGGGCGCTCCAGGAGTGGAGCCTAAAGACGCGATGCAATGTTGCGCTTGAATGTAGCAACGGTAGCGTCACCCGCCGAGGCAAATCGCGAGATCGCAAGTCAATGATTGGCTCGCGGTTGCGCTTGTCGCCGGCGTTCCGGCTGGCGATTCCATGCCCCGGACGGCTGTCTGCAATCTGCTGATGCCACGGGGCGTTTTCGCGTGTGGCTGAGTCGCGTTGTAACGGGAACCATCACTATGCCATCGAAGCGCAACGTAGCCATAATGGAAGATCTGTTGGTCCGGCTTTCTGACAAGCCGATGATCATCACGATGCGATATTCGAACGTATCGGCGGCGCAGATGGATGAGTTGCGCCGTGCAGTGCGTGGCGGCGGCGGGTTGTTGTACATCGCCAAGAACACATTGGTTCTGCGCGCGGCTGAGAGTCTGGGCATAGAGGGGATGGGCTCGATCGTAGACGGTCCGACGGGATATGTGACAGTGGATGGCGATGTGGCGGGTGCGGCGGCGGCGTTGGTAGGGGCGATCGATGAGCATGACCTGCAAGTCGACATATTGGGCGGCATACTGGATGGCGATGTGATCGATGCGGCGCGTGTAAAGCAGTTGTCTGAGATGCCATCTCGTGATGAATTGCTTGGTATGTTGGCATCGTCGCTGAGTGCGCCGCTTACCGGTCTGCTACGGGTTATGTCTGCACCGGTGCAGGGATTGGCGCAGTCGTTGCGGCAAGTCTTGGAGCAACGTCAGGCCCAAGAGTCGGGTTAGCCTAAGACTCACACGAAGCATTCAATCACTTGACTGAAGTTGTACGAACAGCAACTGCTGGAAGGAGTTAACGAGCGATGGCACTCACAAAAGAGGAGTTCATAGAAGAGATCAAGAGCATGTCGGTTCTTGATCTTGCGGATATCGTCAAGGCGATCGAGGAGGAGTTCGGCGTTAGTGCGGCTCCTGTCGCGGTGGCGGCAGTAGGCGGTGGCGTTCCAGCGGCACAGGAGGCGGCAGAGGAGGTACAGGAAGAGTTTGACGTTTCGTTGCAGGAGGTCGTTGGGAACAAGATCACAGTCATCAAGGTCGTCCGCGAGTTGACGCCACTTGGGTTGCGCGAGGCGAAGGACCTGGTGGAGTCAGCGCCGACTGTGGTGCTTGAGCAAGTGACGCAGGAAGCAGCCAACGACGCGAAGGAAAAGCTCGAGGCGGCAGGCGCCGTCGTCAATCTTGTCTAGCGGTCGGTTTTCGCCGCCGTCTTTTCCGCCGGGCTCCGACGGTCCCAATCCGCGCGAAATCGTGCGCGCGGATTGGGCGGAATCGTGGTAGATTTTCTGACGATGGCGGCTGGCCGGTGCCCTTGCGTTATCGGAACACTGTGGCACGGCGTTTGGAATGTTGAACATTTGCAGGGGAGACGTACATGACCACACAGCGGAAATCGAACGCGAAGGGTAAGACGACGGCGGCTACTGCAGCTGCCATGGAGGAGCCTCCGCCTCCTCCGCCGACGGAGTGTGAGCTGAAAGGGGCGCGTTGCAGCTGGGTGATCGCTGCGCCGTCTGGTCCGGAGGCGCCGGGCAAATGCAAGGTGTGTGGCGCGGAGCGAATGTTCCGCAACTCGTTCGAGTATTCGTCGTGGTATGGATCGAAGAACGCTCCTGGTCGTAAGCCGGGCAGGCGGCCGGGGCGGCCAAAGAAGAACGTGGTTTAGGGGCGGGTAGCGGTCGGGTGCTACGATACGGCCAGCATTCTGCTGACCAGTTCGTCGGATCTGCGGACACTGACAAGATCCGACTCGAACGACCACAAGTGCGATACTAGTAGTAACGGACGCGCGGATAGGTGCCATGCAGGTACTCCGTCGCTCCTTTGATCACAATATTGACATGTTGCTTGGACGAATAGAGCTGACATTGAGCAGAGAATCGATTCAAGTCTTGTGCCGGTTTTGATCATAGGTGGCTTGAGATGTTGAAAGAGGAACCGCTCAACTCATATCTTGCCGATATCATCAGGGATTCGCATACAGGCGAAGCGGACCCTGAGGTCACCGTGTCGGACGGGCGTATGGACATCCGTTGCCGGTTTGGTGATCAAATCGTGGGTATTGAGGCAAAGCTGGGCTACCGGCCGGCGCAACAGCGGGGTGCGATAGCAGATGCCAATCGGCGTTTGGCTAGCGTGCACTGCGATGTCGCTGTCGCTTTGCTGTATCCACCTGGCGAGTTTCGCACTGCTGATGACCTGCGTAACGGGGAAGTACGGGTTAACGTCCGAGGCAATCCGTTTCCGTACGACGACCCGACTGAGCTGAGGCTTCAGGCGAGGATGGCCCGCTGGGACACAGTCGCAGTAGCGTCGCTGTCCGACTATTTAGAGAAGGCCCCGGACGAAGCTGGTTCTCCCGAGACGTTGGCAAGTATGGCGGATGTCGCGATTGAGAGTGCATTTGACAGGTTTACGCCGACACAGAGAGGGGATATCCTACACGACATGGACCAGACGGATGCCAAGGACCCGGACAAGGCACTCAAAGGGCTGTTGACGGACCTGATGGTCGCAATCATGTTCCACGCCAAGTTAGACGGAGTACGTCGCACCGTCTCGAAACCGTCCCAGAATTGGAACCCGCCACGGGTCATCGATTGCATCAATTCCGAAAACATTCAAGATGCACTGAAGTCTGCCCACCAACAGTGGCTCGAGGTTGATTACAAGCAGATATTGGAGTGGAGCTGCGCCATCTTAGACGCGATGCCTTCGACAATATCGACACGGTCAGTCCTGACGAGGATCGCGCAGGTTGCCCGCAACATTGAATCTTCTTCGGGAGGTCAGCATCACGACCTGTTCGGTATCACATTCTGCCAATCCGTCGCCTCCGCCAAGAATGATGGTTCGATGTATACGACCATCCCTGCGGCCACCCTGTTGACGCGGTTGACACTTGCGAGCATCGAAGACATGGTTGACTGGACCAACTATGACGAGGTCACTGGCTTGAGCATCGTGGATTTCGCGTGCGGGACAGGAACGTTGCTGATAGCGGCTGCGAACTACATACTGAACAGGGAGCGTACAGGTCGACACGAAGATGTTGCGCGTGCGTTACTGGAACGGGTCCTGCATGGCTACGACATCAACAACCGCGCGGTGTTCCAATCTGCCACCGGCCTGGGCATGATATCGCCAAGCGTGGCGTTCCGAGAGATGCATCTATACAGCCTGATGCTTGGGATTGACCCGGTAACTGGTGGCGGCCGTATCGGGTCGCTAGAGCTGTTGGAAGGGTTGGATCAGGGCACATTCAATCCGCCGCCTGTAGGAACGCGGGTTGATGCGTTGCCCGCGCCGATTGAAGTTGTCACCTTTGATGTTGCAATCATGAATCCGCCATTTACGGTGAACTACAAGCGGCATCACCAGTTTGACGATGAGGTGCGGCTGGCGTTGCAAGACCGCGAGTCGGAGCTCGTGCCGAAGGATGTCGTTAACCGTAGCGGGAATTCTGGAGCATTTGTTGCGCTGGCCGACAAGCATATTGATGAAGACAAAGGGTTGTTGGGTTTCGTCTTGCCTTCCGCATCGGTGAACGGTCCATCGGGTTTCCAGATCCGCAAGCGGCTTGCGGAGCGGTTCCACATCAAGTATCTTGTAGCGAGTTACGATCCCGATAGGATCTTCTTCTCTGGCAACACCGACATTGGCGAAATACTGGTGATTGCGAGTCGCAAACCGATTTTCGGCGAACCGCCACCGACCCAAGCGGTGAAGTTGATCTGGAACCCGGAAACGTCTACTTCGGCGGTCGCAACGGCGGATTACATACTTAGAGGCACGGCAGACGAACATGACCGGGCTCTGACCGAAAGTATCCCCTTCTCTGATATCAAGCGAGGTGATTGGCGTGCGTTGCAGTTCGTTGATAATTTGTTGTACCACGCGGCGGCCGACCTATGCGGTGAGTGGGGCGCAACAGTCGGAGACCAATTTGAGATCAAGGGTATCGGAAGGGTAGTCAGGAAGTTTGGTGAGCGCACGAAAGACGAAGTGCCGGGTGGAACGCCGGTGCTGTGGGAGCACGACGCGAGCCACTGTAATAAGTTATCGGTATCGACCGATTCTTGGGTCATACCTAAACCCGGTCATGAAGCCGCGTTTAGTCGGATGAGTCGCCAAGTTCACCGCATGAAACTGCCAGATCGCTTGAGTTTGACTTCGTCGTGTGTGACAGCTGTGTTGACCGATGAACCTTCGCTTGGCTCGGCGTGGCAAAACGTGGTGCCCGTGTCTTCGGGCCCCCACTGTACCGATGACTTGGCTAAGGTTGCCATTACCATCCTGAACAGCACCTTAGGAAAATTGGTAATCTTGGTGGGCCGCAACAACCGAAAACCTTCCTACCCAACCTTTAGCATAAACGCGCAACGCAACATACCTTTGCCTTCAATCGCTGAGATGACACCAGAGCAGGTGCAGACGCTCGTTGATGTGTTTGACGAGGTGGCGGAGATTGAACGCAAGCCTTTCCCGGAGGCGCATACCTGCGAGGTGCAGATACGCATTGACGAGGTTGTGTGCGATGTTTTGGGATTCGACGCGGCGCGTTGCGAGGACCTACGGAATAGATTGGCGCGTGAACCGATGATTTCTAACAAGCCGTATCGGCGGCGTGCGAGACGGGTTAACGGCGAGCCGCGACAGCCTGACTTAATCGAGTAGCACTCACTGCCGGGTGTCGCTCCTTCGGCATTGCGCGTCCCTCTGTGTCTAGTGGTTCTGCCGGCAATGCAATAGGCGGCCCACTGTCGCGCTGTGTGTAGAGATGCGGCCGGACGGCTATCCGGTTGTGAGCGCAGTGAGCGGGCGTCCTGCGCCTACTCGAAGCGTAGTGCTTCGGCGGGGTAGATTTTCGAGGCTTGGCGGGCTGGGACGTATGTTGTTATCAATGCGGCGATTATCGTTATGCCTACTACTACTGAGACGTTGAGCCATGGGATAGCGAAGGTTAGTCCAGCTGCTTGGTCCGCGGTGTCGTCTAGGAACGACCATGAGACTATTGCGCCTAGGATGACTCCTAGCAGTGTGCCTACCGCCGCTACGAAGACTGACTCGATGATGAATCCTGTTCGGATCATGGTTTCCCTGTAACCAAGAGCTCGCATGATAGCGATGTGCTTTCTTCTCTCGTTTACGGCGCGCATTGCGAGTACTCCGACTGACGCAGCGCCGACTACGAGTCCAAGTCCCATGAATCCTTGGAACAGCAGGTTGAATTGTTGGTTGGATGCTTGAGCGGCATCGATCTCAGCTTTGGTGTCGACTGCGACCATGCTGTTTTCGATGAACGCGGTTTCCATTCGTCCGGCGATGTCGGAGGGGTCTGCGCCGTCGCGAAGCGTGATGCGGTAGATTGTGAAGGGCGGTATCTCTCCTAGCAGAGATTGGAAGACATCATTGCGTGTGTGCAATCCGACGAATCCTGCAACTGGACCTTGATCTGTGTCGCCTTCTAGGCTGTCGGCGTTGGCATCAGTCACTCCGATGACGGTTCGCGTAGTGGTTTCGGTTGATCCAGCAGCTTCGGCGGCCGGACCGATGAACTCGACGTCAAAAGCGGTGAACTGATTTTCGGAGCCGATCGTGAAGCCTTCTGCGATGAATTGGCCTTGATCCTGCGGCACGAACTGTCCGCCAGCTCCAGGGATATGTTCGTCAGTTATCACCGCCAACGACGGGTCGTCCGCTAGTGCATCCCACGCGGCGCGCGAGACGGCTGGCTCGTCGTTGATATCGATACCCGGTGGCAGGTACTGTGGGTCGGCGGCTTGTATGAGTATCTGGTTGTTCCGGAAATATGCGGGCTCGGAACCGCGGACGTTCATGCTACGGAGCTGTATGTCTTCGGCACCGATCTGACGTGCGCGTGTTGTTTCCTCTGATTGGCCGGCGATGGCTTCGAAGTTGGCAGGATTAAGGTCGGCGGAGTCTGTGATTCGCTGTTGCAGGTTGTCGATTGGTAGGTCGGGTTCGACTTCGGCTCTAATGTCATACCCGCCGGAGACGAGTTCGGGGTTTGCGGTTAGGCTGCTGAAGCTGCTGTTGAGAATTGAGAAGACCATCATGACGAAGATGACGAGTGCGAACATTGAGACGGTGAGTCCGGTGCGGAATCGGTTGTTGACAGCGTATGCTACGGCGGGTTTGAGTACGGCTCTCATGCCTGCGAATCGTCCGAGAGTTGCCGATATTGCGTTGACGAGGATGTCGGAGTTGTACATCACTACCCAGACCGCCGATGCGACCATCCAGACTCCTGCGAGGATGAACATCGATACGTTGCCATCGAGCTCACCGGTGATGGGCTCAACGAATCGGGTCGGCAATGCCCACATTATGAGCAGGATGAGTCCGGTCAGCGTGTATGAGATTCGGTTAGCGTTCGATTCGGGGTATCTGAAATGGATCAGTGCCCAGCGTATGAAAGTTCCGGAACCGTAAACTGCGACGCTGGCGCCTAGGTAAGCGAACCAAGCTGCCCGTGCGAGTGCACCGTCGGACGCTGTAAATGGGATAGCGGTCATTAGTGCGCCGATGATTGCGATCGGCCACCCTTGAGAGAGTAGAGGAGTCCATATCCTCACGAAGGAGACGATGATGGCGACGATCCAGCCTATGATGAGCCATGTTGCGATCACTGTCAGAATTCCGGCGACGATGTTGTCTTTGCGTCGGATGCGTCTGATCAGTAGGAATACGGAGTAGAAGGGTCCGACGGTCCATAGAGCGAAGCTGAGTATTCGTTGGAGTAGGGGGGCGTTCTGAGACGTCGCGAACTCTTCGGGTAGGTCTCGTATTGCGACGACGATGTTGAGCAGGCTGACGCGGGAGGCGGAGTATATGACGGTGAGGAATGTCAGAACTAACCCCATGGCGAAGGCGATGCTTATGGACCACTGTGTGATAGTGAAACGCCAGACGAAGTTTTCGCCCCCTGCGCCGCCGAACGCTTGAGCCATGAGTATGACGAGGAATCTGCTGGCGAGGATTCCGACGACGGTACCGACGGCGGCGGCACCGATGGCGTAAGCGAGTCCTTCAATTGTGAACATCTGGACGAGGTGTCCACGCTTTAGACCCACGGCTCTGGATATGCCCATTTCGTGCATCCGTTCTGACGCGAGCAGGACGAAAATCAGGAATACGAGCAGTAGTCCGACGATTACTGTGAATGAGCCGAAGAAGGTGAAGAATGTGACGAATAAATTGCCAACTGCATCGGCGACGGATAGGCCGTCTACCTTGATTTCGGTGATCTGGAGCTCTGTGATTTGTTGTGCGCCGAAGGTGAGTTGCGGGACGAGTTGCATCAGGGCAGGGTCGTCAGCATCTGCGAACGCGCCGAGGATCAATCCTAGAGTCTCGATAGAAGTGATGAGTTCAACGAAGCGGTCTGATGGGTTGCCTTGCCTCAAGCTATCGTGGATCTCGCGTAGGTCGTCGGCTTGGCTTGCGTTTAGTGCGCCGCCTTGTACAGACTCTGTGACGATGTAGTCATCGAGTCTTTGCATGAACGAGTTTGATGATGCGAGGGCTGAGATAAGTTGGTTGAGGGCTTGCTGGTTTACGAACTCGTTGGCGAGTTTGGTGCGAAGGTTCTCGGATGCATCTTCCAAGGCCACATTCTCGGTATTCAGTGAGATGTCGACTCTGCTTGCGGAACCTTGGGGGGCACCCACGATGGAGTTGAACAGGTCGATGGGCATCATGATTCGGTTGTCGGCACTACCGATTCCGCCGCGGTCCAGGATGGCGGCGACGGTAACTTCTTGTTGTCCGATGGGCGAGTAGATGGTCAAGGTATCGCCGACTTGCGCGTTGATCTCTCGTTGTAGGAATCGGTTGACGAACACTTCGCCATCGGCTAGGTTCCGCATGTCGTTCGTCGGTCCTTCAATGGGATCCGGGACGAAGAATGGGGCGAGCGAGGGTCCGGGTGGCACATCGATCGAACCGTAAAGTCCTTCGATGTCGTAACCTCTGACGACGGTTCGGGCTTCGGTGAGTCTGGTGCGTTGGTTCAGTACGGGCAGCACGGAAACAGTAGCCGGCATGACACCGTCAACGGCGTTTTCACCTTCGAGAGCTGCGATGATGGTGTTGACTTCGTCGTCGGTGAGGATAGGTCTTTCGAAGTTTCCTTGAGTAGGTTTTCGGACGATGATGTCAGTGTCGCCGATTCCTTCGATGACGCCTTGTCGGATGCTGACGGTGATTGTGTCACCGACGGCGAAAGAAGCGGAGATGATGGTAGTCGCTAGCATTAGGCCGACGACGATGAGTACGGTTTGAGCGGGTCTTCTTGGGAGGTTTCGGAGGGATAGGCGGATGAGGAATCGATTGCTGGCGGCGATGATTCCCATGATTATGAGCACGAGTGCGAGCGCGCCGAGCATGACGAATGCCAAGGTGCTCATCTGTAGTCCGAATAGGGTTTCCATGATTTACGATGCCTTTCGCGTCGGCGTTGCGAGATGTCTTGCGGTAGGCCCAGGTCGGATGCGCGTCGGGTTCGTTATTGCTTAGTGACCTGTCCGTTGCCGTGGTCGATGATGTGTCCGTCGAGCATTCTGATGGTTCGATCTGTCAGCTCGCCTACGTGGTCGGAGTGAGTGACGATGATGAATGTCTGTTGCGCTTCCTTGTTGAGGCGTGTTAGGAGCCCCATGATGTCGTCTTCGTTCTTTGAGTCGAGGTTTCCAGAAGGTTCGTCTGCCCATACGATAGCGGGGTCGTTGGCCAAGGCGCGGGCGATGGTGACGCGTTGCTGCTGTCCGCCAGAGAGTTCCATGGGGCGATGTGCGGCTTGGTCTGCGAGTCCGACTAGGTCAAGTTTCTCCATAGCGGTTTTCTGTGCGGTTGATTGACGCGTACCCGTTAGGACCAGTGGCAGTTCGACGTTTTCGCGGGCAGTTAATACGGGTAGGAGGTTGTAAGACTGGAATATGAATCCCATGGACTTTGCGCGGTACTCGCTGAGTGCGTTGTCGGATAGCTCGGCGATAATTTGCCCTCCGATCTTTACTTCGCCGGAGTCGATCTGGTCGAGTCCGGAGAGGCAGTTGAGTAGCGTGGTTTTTCCGCACCCGCTTGGACCCATTACGGAGACCATCTCCCCTTTTGCGACATCTAGCGAGACGCCGTCAAGCGCGGTGACTTCCAAGTCGCGGCTTTTGTAGACCTTAGTCACGTTCGTTGCTTCGACTATAGGTTCTGCGACGCTGTCGGGGTTCAAAGTCTGCTCCAGTGGCATTGGGAGTGTGGCGATAAGTGTCTGCCGTACATTGACTGTCTACTTGATACGATGGCGGGACTCACGCGAGTTCTACAAGTGTCTATTTTCGCGCCGATTGGTTAACGGACGCGTTGAAGGGGGAGCGGTTGTTGATGTCGGCAGGATAACTGGGTCGGATCAGTTGGCTTCGACGCGGATGTTGATGGCGCCGTCTGCGTTGGCATTGACGGTCGCGTTGACTTGGAAGATGCTTTGGATGAGTTTGGGAGTCAGAACGTCGTGCGGCTTACCAGTTGCGACGGCCCGACCCTTGTGCATGGCGAGCAAGCGGTCGCAGAATGTTGCTGCGAGGTTGAGGTCGTGCATGACGACGCATACTGCTACTTTGGAGTTTCTGGCTCGTTCCCTGAGTAGTTTCAGAGTTAGTAGCTGGTGCTTGATGTCGAGGGACGCGATGGGTTCGTCTGCGAGGATGACATCGGTGTCTTGTGCGAGAACTCTCGCGATCATAACGCGCTGGCGTTCGCCGCCGGACAGTGTGTCGACACGTCGGTCGGCGAATTGCGCGGTATCAGTCAGTGTCAACGCGTTGTGTGCGGCGCGTCTGTCTTCGGTAGCTTCTAGCTGGAATCGGCGTAGGTAAGGGTAGCGTCCCATGAGGACCATGTCGATAGCGGTGAAGGGATGTACGGCGGCCGATTGCGGTGCGTATGCGATTAATCGGGCAGATTCGCTCGGTGTCATGGAGTGCACGGGTTTGCCGTTTAGTGAGACGCATCCGTGGGTTGGTTTGGTCAAACCTGCCATCACTTTCAGCAGGGTGGTTTTCCCCGCGCCGTTGGGTCCGACAATCCCGAGGACGTTTCCTGCCCGGCATCCGATGCTTACATCGTCTACGAGCGTGTTGCCGCGGACGGTGACGGTGATTCCGTTGGCTTCGATGGTGACAGGATCGGAGTCGTCGGTGTTGCTTGGCGCCGCGGGGTCCGACAGCCGCAGGATGTTGGTGATACTGCGCATTAGGGTTTGAATGGCTCAAAATCTTTGAACTCGTGGCCAGTAAACGCTCTGGGGTAGAGCAATTTGGCGAGTTCCTCGATGCCTCTGACGTTCCAGTGAGAGAGAGTCGTGAAGTAGGTAGTGTTCACGGGATGAACTTGATTGTTGATGATTGCCGGGACATCTTGTAGTACCGGGGAGGCGCGCAGTTCGTCTGCGAACGCTATGGCGGACTCCATCGGTTGAGTGATGATGATCATGTCTGGGTTTATGGCGGCGATAGATTCCATGCTTACTTGCTGAAAGCTGTCTAGACCTGCCTCAACGGCGGGATTGAAAGCGCCGGCGGCTGTGATGATTTCGTCGAGGTTCGTGTTGCTGCCGGCGGCGTAGATGTCTGTGAACTTGGATATCGCAAGTACGCCGGGCAGTGCCACATCCTGTTTCTGGTGAGGGAGGATGCGTGCTTCGACGAAGTTGATCCTGGACTCGATTTCGGCTACGAGTTCCAAAGCTCTTTCTTCGGCGCCGAGCATGTATCCCATGAAGAGTATGTTGGGTATGTCACCACTACTTCCGCCTTCTTCGGACACTCTGACGACAGGGATTCCAGCGGACTTTACGACATTGACGAGGTCTGGGTTGGTGAACTGGGATGCGATTGCGATGTCTGGCTGTAACGCCACGACTTCCTCGGGTTCGAACCCGATGACTGGGACGGTAGAGAGCTGGTCTGAGACGTTTGATACATGCGGGTCGACGAAGAAAGAGTAGACGGCGGTGAACTTATCGGTTTCGATAAGTACTGCGCCGATCTCAGCGTGGCCGAGCGAGAGGAAATGGACGCGCTCCGGCGGCGCTTGTAGCGTCACTGCACCTTCGGACGACTCTACGGTTCGCGGCCAACCGAAGTCGTCGGGGTTAACGATGCCTTTGACTGCCTTGAAGGCTTCATTCGGTTGCGGTGTCGGAGTCGCGGTCGGCGACGGGGTCAGCGTCGGTTCGGGCTTTGGCGTTGGTGTTGGTGTTGGTGTGTCCGGCGCGGTCGTTGCAGTTGGTGGGACCGGAGTCGCCGTGGGTGTATTCGTTGGACTAGGTTCGGGTTCTGGAGATGGAGTGGGTGTCGGTGTGGTCAGAAGGACGGTCGGTGTCGGAGGAACCGGCGTCGCGGTTGGTGCTGCAACTGGAGTTGGAACCGACGTCGCCGTAGGTTCGGGTGAGCTGCAAGCGATGGCCGCCAATGTCATGGCGGCCGCAATGACTGCGATGATTGCCGACTGTAGCGACAGCGCGCGTCTGTTGAGTTGCGTTGGTACCTTCATTCTGATCCTCCTATTTGGTCTCTGCTAGCGATTAGCAGTGCGATGAACAGCGGTCCGCCGATGAGCGATGTAATGATTCCGACTCGTATTTCGCCTGGTGAGATTAGCGATCTAGCTGCGGTGTCTGCGATCAGGAGGAATAGACCGCCCGCCAGGGCGCTGAGTAGGACGACGTGTCTGTGGTCTGCACCTACGACGAGTCGCACGGCGTGCGGGACGACGAGTCCAACGAATGCGATGATTCCGGTGAATGCGACTGCGACTGCGGTGAGGATTGATGCGAGTAGAGCGATACCGATGCGGAATCGTTTGACGCGTAGTCCGAGTGATTGTGCTTCGATGTCGCCGATGACGAGTAGGTTCAGGTCTCGCGAAAGCGCGACGGCAGTGGCGACGCCGAGACTTGCGATTGCGCTTACGACTCGGGTGTCTGTCCAAGTTGCGCCTTCGAGTCCGCCGGCGAGCCAGAAGATCATTTCGCGTTGTGCGGTTACGCTGTCGGTAGAGAGGATTATGGCGGAGACGGCGGCGCTCAAGAATGCACTGACTGCGACCCCTGTCAGCAGTAGTGCGGCGATGGAGAATCTTGCCCAAATCCCGGCGATTGCGATGACGGTTCCGAGGGCTGCCGCCGCTCCGATGCTGGCTGCGATAGGGACGGCGATGACTGAGGCGCCGATGCCTAATGAGAGCACGATTACAGCGCCGAGAGCTCCGCCGGCGGAGGTGCCGATGATGCCCGGGTCGGCGAGTGGATTGCGGAATATTGCCTGCATGAGCGCGCCGGCAGTTGCTAACGCAGTACCTACTGCCAGCGCCATTGCGACTCTTGGGATGCGGACCGTCTCGACGATTGCTTGTTCGGCAGGGCTTACGTTTGCGCCTTCGGCCATTCCTACGGAGGCGAGGATGGCGGTGAGGGCGTTTGGTAGTGGGATATTGAATGGTCCGATCGTGGTGGCGAGCGTTGCGACGGCGACAGTGAGGGCTAGCAGGATGGTGGAGCCGTAGAAGGCTTTTGCGAGCACGGGTGACTCAATCTTGCGGAGTCTCGCAAGATTGTCTGCCAGTTTGGTTGCGTGGCGCAGTGGCTTGTTGCCTGCGTCCAGCACTTTGACGTTCGCCTTTCTTGGTGCTTCGCCACCGCGGGAAAGGCGGAATGACTACATCTGGCGGGTCAACCTCACGGGACGGCAACGGCAGTGCGGTTGATGGCCGAGTGCCGCATTAGTTCGGAGGTGGGACCTAATGGCCAGTCGCCGTCTGGAAGTGGCGACGCTAGTAGCCAAAGAGCCGTTCCGTACAGCGCGGAAGCGTTGTGCTCTGTCCTCACCCGGTACGTCTCCTGGCTTTCGGCTTCAGTGGGACAATGCCCGCGTTTTGGGCTTGATTCCCCATGCGCTCACCGCCGCCTTCCCAGTGCTTGTTGTGCACCAGTGGCTTCCATTGGCGGGTATTGCTCACCGATCACAGTGGCGCTACCGCAGCGGATTCTCACCGCTTTCCCGTAGGTTGGGCTTCCGTGACGTGTGTCATGGCAGCTCAACGCTTACCGACTGAGGTAGTCATCCCGCGTTAATCGGGATGACTGTGCGAATGGTAACACATCGAAAGGTTGCGCGGCACGGCGCGACCGTTTTGTTGCGTCGTCAAGCTGGTTTTCTCGCAAAGCCGGCGAACACTGGCCAAGAGAATGTGAAATCAGCTGAGTCGTTAATCGGGTTCACCTTGAAGTGGTTGCGGACTTGGAACGTTGCGTTTGCGAATTCATGCTCCAGCTGGCGAACCACATCGTCCGGCGTGTTGGATCGGTTCACCCAGTCGCGGAAGGTCATGTTGACGCGTGTAAACGCCGTGTCTGCGACTGCGAATCCGCCTTGTTGCAGGGCGGCGGTCCATTCGTCGGGAGTTAGTGCTTTGGCGTGTGATGGATCGCGCGCGATCTCGACATTATGATGCCACGCGCGAGGTTCCTTGTCTTCGACGGTCGTAGTGTCTACCAGAATGAAGGTTCCACCGGGGATTAGAGTGCGTGATACCTCACTGATGAATTTTGGGATATCGTTGAAGTGGTGAGGTGCGGTCCTGCAGGTTATGAGCTCGAATGTTGTGTCTGGGAACGGTAGCGCGGTTGCATCTGCGAATCGGGTTTCGATGTTGGTGAGTTGGCGTTCTGTCGCGGATGCCTTGGCTTGGTTGAGCATCGCGGTGGAGATGTCGGATGCGATGACCGTGTTGCAGTATGGTGCGATTGCGAACGCGGTGAAACCTGGACCAGTTGCGATGTCGAGTGCGCTGTCGTATCTGTTTCCTGCGACCCATTTACGGACGATTGCGAGGCTGTCGCCGCGCTGATGCGGGGTGCTAGTGGCGTAGTGCTGGGCCGTGGCATCGAACTGGTAGCGCGCCAGTTGGTGTGCAGTTGACGCATTTGATGGGCCGGGCTGGTCGCAGGACGTCGTCATCACTTAGGATTACTGCTATCGCGATATTTTCGCGGATCAGGCTTAGAGGTCAGGAGCGTCAAGAATGACAGTGAAAGCATACCTACTGATCGATGCCGAAGTGGGACAAAGCGATGCTGTGGTAGGGGCGCTGGAAGGGCAGAACGAGGTGGTACTGGTGAATCGGGTCACAGGACCTTACGACGTAATCGTTGCGGTTGAGGTGGATGACCTATATGCGCTTGGCAAGTTTGTTACGCGGCACGTTCACGCCGTGTCGGGTGTCAAAAACACGTTGACCTGCCTCAAGGTGAGCTCCTGATCCGCATTTAATCCGTTTGAGGTTGGTGCGTCACGAAGACGCTTTGGTCACGTCAAATGGGTGTTGAAGAATCGGACAGTGCGATCCATCGCGGTAGCGGTGGCATCAGCGTCGTAGACTTCTGGTCGGTCGTCGTTGCAGAATGCGTGCTGCGTTCCCGGGTAGACGTAGAACTGTGAGTCGTTGATGCCGGCTTCCAGTTCCGGGACGCTTTTCGTGGCATCGTCGTGCTCTGCGTAGTGTCCTTGAATTGGGCATTGGATAGAGGCAGGGTCAGGGTTATCGCTTGGAAGCACGCCGTAGAAAGGCGCGCCAGCGTCAATTACGCCATTGCTGGCGAGTAACAGAGTCATTCCGCCTCCCATGCAGTATCCGACGCAACCGACCTTGCCAGTTGAGTTGGCTTCGTGTCTGCGTAGGAACTCGGCGGCCTGCGTTAGTTTCTCGGCGGCGTTTGGGATGTCCAGCTCCCGCATGAGCGTCATGGCGTGGTCCGGCTCTTCGGCGGTTCGCCCGCTGTATAGGTCTGGAGCTAAGGCGACGAATCCGTGTTGTGCGTATCTGTCGGCTTGATTCGCGATGTGCTGGACGAGTCCCCACCATTCTTGTATCACCAGCAGTCCTGGTCCGGACCCGCTCGGTGGAGTTGAGATGTAGGCGCGAGTCTGTCCTTCGTTGGATGGGAATGATATGTATTGGCCAGGCATTGGGTCGCTCCTTGTGTCGGCATGGTCAGTGCGTTTTGGATTAAGGTTTAGCACATGGATAAGATTCTTGCTGTTGCGCTTGGCGGTGTCGCGGGCGCGTTGACTCGATATGGCACGGTTGTGATGTTTGATCGCCTCGGTTGGGTCTCGTTCCCGTGGGCGATTATCACCGTCAATGTCGCTGGTTCGTTTCTGTTTGGGTTGGTTTGGTCGGTGCTTGAGGATCGTGGTACGGTTTCGGACGGTGTGCGGCTCCTTGTGTTGACAGGTTTTCTCGGTTCATTGACGACGTTCTCTACGTTCGCTTTTGACAGTGCTCAGTTGGTGCGCGCTGGCAGCTGGTGGTTTTTCGTAGCGAACGTTGTGTTGAACAACGGGGTTGCGTTGGTTGCGGTTTGGTTGGGCTTCCGAGCTGCCAGACTGGTTTGACGGTTACCTAGTGAGTGCTGTCGGTAGGCTGGTTTGCGACGCGTTTTCCTCTAGTGCTGACGCGGAGTGGTCATTTGACCCTTGGGACGTTGCATTCGTTCAAGAGCCTATTGAGTTCAACCATTAGGTGACTCGGTGGTCTAACCGAAGGTGGTCTTGGTGGACCGGCTGGTAGTCCGACTGCTTCCATTGCGGCTTTGATGAATGGGCCTTCTCCGCCGGTTTCTTGACATACCTTGGTTCGCCATTCCGTCCACTTCCACTTGAAAGCGCGCAGTCGCGTTGTTGCGCCTGCGTAGTCCTTGTTCTTGAGGAGGATCCAGATGCCTCGCATGTATTCGGGCCAGAATGCGCTTACGTGAGTGATGAATCCGGTTGCGCCCATGAGGTTGGAGAAGCACTGCTGTCCTGAGTTGTCGATGATTGCGAGTTTGTCGGCGAGTGCTAGCATTCCCTGTCTGTACAGGGTGTCGTTCGGTGCTGACCATTTCAGTGCGCGGACGTTTTCGATGTCTGACAGTTCTTGCAGTAGCCGAATGCTCATCGTGAGTCCTTCCCACCATGTGTGGTAGATCATGAGGTTGGCATCGGACTCTTCGCTCACGAGTCGGAAGAGTCTTGCGGCATCGTCCTCGGTAGGTTCGTAGTAGTAGGTAGGTCCGAGTTGAGCACCTTGTAGTCCTGCCTCGCTGACGTGTTGAGCGAGTTCGATGATCACGCGGTAATCGGTGTGTTGGATGCTGGTCAGCACAGGTGCATCGCCCTGTGCGGCTTCAACGGCGGCGGACATTACCTGCTTTCGCTCTTCTACGTTCATCGTGGGATGCTCACCGCCCGCGCCGCCGACGAGGAGCGTTCCGTTGCCAGTGTTTACCCCTCGGTCGATCATCATGCGGACGTTTGACTGTAGGGCATCTATGTCCAAGGAGTAGTCTTCTTTGAATGGAGTTGGGACTGCGACCATTGGGCCGCACAGCCAGCTGCGGATGTTTGAGGTTTGCATGATCGGTGGTTGATCCTTTCAGTTACGGTTGCGGCACATGTTGCCGGTCCGCGTTATCGTTGTGTTGCAATTCTAGCGAGTATCGTGTCTGCTAGACTGGCATCAGTTGGTCTGATAGCGTTGGTTTCTACGAAATTGCAGGTGGTCGGCGCGCTGGGACCGTAGATTAAGTGAGGCTGGACTAGATGAAGATTACACATGTCGAGCAGTTCGCGCCGCGCGAGCGTACACGATTGGTGAGGGTCGGCACTGATTCGGGAATATCTGGTTGGGGTGAGAGCACGCTCGAAGGTAAGCCGTACTCGGTTTCGTCTGCGATTGACGAGTTTGCGGGTTACCTGATCGGCAAGGACCCATTGCGGATTGAGCATCACTGGCAGCAGATGTATCGCTCGTCATTCTTTCGCGGTGGTGCCCACAACATGACCGCGATTGCGGGATTGGATGCAGCGTTGTGGGACATTGCTGGGAAGCATTACGGCGTGCCTTCTTACATGTTGCTTGGCGGTAATGTTAGAGACAGGATTCGGGTGTACGCGCACTGGGGTATCCGGGACATGTCGGATGAGAGTCTCGAGTCGGCTCGCGAACGGTTGACGAAGTTGCAAGGTATGGGCTATACGGCGTACAAGTCTGGTCCTCCTGGCTTCTGGCGTGCGCATGAGCCTCCTTCTCGGGTAGACGAGTTCGTGGAGATGGCTTATCTGATGCGTGAGTGGGTGGGTCAGGATGTTGAGCTGTGTTTTGACTTTCATGGCAAGATGGCGCCAGGTCTTGCGATTGAGGTTTGCAAGCAGTTGGAGGGGATGCGCCCGATGTTTGTAGAGGAGCCGGTGCCACAAGAGAACGAAGATGCCTTGAAGCTGGTGTCCGACCATGTGGCGTTTCCCATTGCGACGGGTGAGCGTTTGCTGAGTCGTTGGGAGTTTCGCCGTGTGATCGAGGAGCAGTGTGTTGCGCTGTTGCAGCCGGATGTTGCGCATTGCGGCGGCATCACGGAGTTGAAGAAGATAGCGAACTATGCTGAGGTTTACTACCAGCACATCATGCCGCACTGTGCGATCGGTCCGCTCGCCCTTGCGGCTTGCATGACGGTTGACGCGGTGGTGCCGAACTTCCTTGTGCAGGAGCAGGTGGACGGTGCGCTCGGTGTCGGGGTTGTCAATCGGCCGTGGGAGGTCAAGGACGGTCACATTCCGCTCTGGGAGACGCCTGGTTTGGGCGTGGAGGTAGATGAGTCTGTGGTATCGGGTCGTTACGACGGTCCGGCGTATGGTTACCATGCTGAGCTAGGCGGGGAGTCTTACCATGCGGATGGATCGGTTGCGGATTGGTGATCCGCTAAGCATGGGATGCCAGATGTATTGAATCGGAACGGCGGCACCATCCCCCCAGATGGTACCGCCGTGTGAGGTTTTCGTATGGGGTGTCGCGAGTCTCGGTTTAGGTTTCGTGAAGCTCGTTTCTTCGGTCTGCGTCGGGCGGTCCGGCGGAAATCTCTTCCCGTTCGCCTTGACGTTTGCTGTTCTGTGCGTCAGCTCGTAACGATTGTACAGTTCCGAGTTCCTCTAACAAGGCATAAACGCCCTCATTAGTTTGCTTTTCGATGAGCTCGGCGACTTCATCGCGGTTGAATCCCGCCGCCTTCAGGATGAGTTCGTTCTGCTTCCTCATTACGACTCGTAGCGTCTTCAGCAACTGGTTCATGTTGTCCATGCGCTTGAACTCAAAGTCGACGACGCGTTCTACGGTTTGGCGTTGACCGTCGGAAAGGTCAAGGACTCTTAACTGTAAGTCTCGTACGACGCCGTAGAACTTGGAGATGATCGTCGTCTGCTTCCTGACAATCCTGAGCATCGAGAGCGAGAAGACGGTGAAGATCACGCTGAGCGCGACGATAAACGTGGAAATGGTGATTTCAAACATACTGGTATTTTATGCGCGGGTCTGCGAGAGTCGATAGGTAAGTGTCAGTAATGTCTGTGGCCGACGGCTCCTGTTGGGATCAAGTCTGGTCCGCATGTAGCACGGTGGGCGAGTGTCGCGCCGGCGATATGTTTGCGCGCCTGGCGTGATGTGTGGCGGAGGGTGCGGGATTCGAACCCGCGAGGGGGCTCAACACCCCCAACCCGCTTAGCAGGCGGGCGCACTAGGCCACTATGCGAACCCTCCGCGTTTGTGATCGCGCGCCATAGCAAGCGGCCATAGCCTAATTCTATGCTGTTTGCGAGTATGGAAGTGTGGTGTTGACAAATTGTTGGACCGGCACAGTCCGCACAGCTCGTCTCTCTGCTAGGCGCGAATGTAGGGCTTCGCCCATCCGATCGGTTTGGACCGTTGTAGCCCGCTCTCGCATCTTGCCGATAGTCTCGACGGTGCGCCTACTTCACTAACTTGCGCTTCATGAGCCAGCCAGCTGCCGGTGCGGCTACGGCGATCATCGCGAGCATGGCCAGGACATCCCATGCCATTCCCGCGTTCAGTGAGTTTGTTGCGAAGTCTCGGCCTAGGTCTACGGCAGGGCGTAGCGGGATGAAGAGTGAGACGATTCGTGCCCAATCTGGCAAGACTTCGAAGGGGTAGAAGATGCCGGAGAACATGAACATCGGTGTGCCGATTACGGTGAAGATGAGGGTTACGAACGCGACGTGCGGCGCTGTAGTGGAGAAGAGGAATCCGATGGACCCGAAAAGGATGCCGGTCAGGATGACTGGCAGGATGAGATAGATGGCCGTCCATTCGTTAATCCACCCGAAGATGACTGCGACGGTTGTTATAGATGCCGCGCTGATGATTCCTCTTGTGCACGCAAAGGCTAGGTCGGCGATCAGGACCTCGGTGATGGAAAGCGGAGCCGTTAGCTGTGTGTCGTATAGCTGGTTGTCCATTCGGTTGTACGCGGACATTGAGCACTCGATTAGAGGTACGAACATTGCGCTTCCAATGACGAGCCCGGACGCGACGAATTCGCCGTACGGGACATCGGTACCCGGTACGTTGTCGACGAGTCGTCCGACTCCGAAAGCTACACCTAGGAGCATTGCAACTGGTTCGACGACCATGAAAGCGAGAGCGTACTTCCAGAATCGTATGAATGCGAGCCAGTGTCTGAGCCATAGCGCGGAGATGCTACGCGGTCTGATGCCGAGTATGAGTCGGACGTCAGGGCTTCCGCGGGCTGCCCAGAGTTGCTGATGCGCTGGTTCCTCAGCGGTGTTCGTATGAGTCGGTGTTGCTGACACTGTGGGTTTAGTCGTCTCTCAATGCGCGTCCAGTCATTGCCAGGAATGCGTCTTCCAAGTTTGGCGCGCGATGGGTTATGTCGGCGTTGATTTCGTCGGTGAGAAACGACAGGTCAGGCGGGTTGCCGTTTGAGCCGGGCACAACGATTCTCGATCCGATCACGGTGTGTCCGATCTGTGCTGACTGCAACCGCTTAATGGCGAGGCGTTCTTGTTCGATGTCGTTGATTTGGACGATCGCCACATCGTCGCCGACATGTCGACCGACTACCTCGGTTGGTGTGCCGATATCGAAGATCTGGCCATGGTCGATGATGGCCACTCTATCGCACAGCACCTCTGCCTCGACCATGTAGTGCGTGGACATCAGCACGGTTACTCCGGCCTGCTTCAATTCACCTAACTGCTCCCATACGCTGTTGCGGCTCTGCGGGTCGAGCCCGGTTGTGGGTTCGTCCATGATGAGTATTCCTGGGCTAGTCATCATGGAGCGAGCTATAGCGAGTCTGCGTTTCATTCCGCCGGACATTGCGCGGACATCGTGCTTGGCCCTGTCTTGGAGCTGGAAATAGGTCAGTACCTCCATCGCCCTGCGCTTGGCATCTCTGTAGGCGAGTCCTGCTAGGTAGCCGTGCATCACTAAGTTGGTGACAGCGTTCAAAGTGGTGTCGAGTCCGTCGTGCTGCGTGATGACGCCGATCTTCCGCCTTACGTCGCGCGGATGCTCGGCGGCGTTGATACCAGAGACGGTCACTTTACCGCCGTCGAACGGTGACAGACCAGACAGGATGCGCATCGTGGTGGTTTTTCCTGCGCCGTTTGGTCCGAGCAGGCCATAGGTCTCGCCGTGCTGCACGTTGAACGATGCGCCATCTACCGCCACGAAGTCGCCGTAGAGTTTGACGAGTTCGGAGACTTGTATTACGGCGTCGGTTGTGCTGTCATGCTGCGTCATCCTGGAGTGTCGTTAATCCACACTTCACCGCCAACGAAGTGTTCCTTTTTCCAGATTGGCACCCGTTGCTTGAGTTCGTCAACGAAGTACTGCGCGGCATTGAAAGCGTCCTCGCGGTGCGGTGCGGAGACTGCTAGACACATGCTCATCTGGCCGATCTCCACGATGCCAGTCCGGTGTGCTACTGCAACCGCTCCGATGTTCCACCGGTCATGCATTTCGTTGATGATGTGCTGCATGGTATCTTCTGCCATGGGCGAGTACGCCTCGTACTCGAGTTTGATGACTAGCCTGCCTTGGTTGTTGTTGCGGGTGATGCCGTTGAAGATGACTACTGCGCCGTCTGCGTCTGATGCGACGTTTGATGCGACCTTTTCCGTGTCAATGGGATCGGGAGTGATGAGTACGAGAGGCTCGGTGCGCCGCTGTGCGCCGCCGCTGACTGGCGGGAGGATCGCGATTTCGTCGCCATCGTTGACAATTTGATCGGGTAGTGCGTATGAGTTGTTGATTGCGAATGCGATGTTGTCTGGCAGTTTGTGTTGGTTAGGTGCGGCTTGACACGCTGCCTGTGCCGCTTCGCGCACGGTGATGGGTCCTTGCAGTTCCAGTTGGACGCGCGCCGTTCCCGAGCGTTGGCGCGCGCCGGCGAAGAAAAGGACGTTGACCGTGAGCATCTGTGAGTGCAGTGGAAGTAAACAGGGTATCCTTTCTAGCGTACTTGATGCGCTGGGCGAGTCGTTTGCGATAGAATCGGTTTCTGATGACACGACCGGTTCTGCCGCGCGTTCTAGTGACGCGGCGGGGTCGGCGGAAACACATGCTTACACGGATTTCGGTGGTTACATGGTTCGCATTAGATTGAGGCGTATAGGATCGCGCGGTCGTCCTTACTACAGGATTGTGGTATCGGACCAGCGTGCGGCAGCAAAGGGCAGGTTCATTGAGCAGATAGGCTTCTACGACCCGATACCCGATCCGCCGCGCGTGGAGATCGATGCTGATCGTGCGCGTAAGTGGCTGAATGATGGTGCGCAGCCGTCGGACCCTGTGGCGCACATGCTCAAGTCGGCTGGAATAATGACACAAGAGGGAGTCGCGAAAGATGCGTGAATCGGATTCGCAGGAGAACATGGGAGACGTCGACGCTATGGAGGGCGCGATGGACGGTGCCGACGCGTCGGAAGATTACGGTGGTCTAACCGAGGACGAGGTTATGGCGCGCGACATGATCGCTTATATAGCAGGTCACTTGGTTGACGACCAGGAGTCGGTTGAGGTTGGCACGGAGTGGGAAGGCGACCGTCTGAAGGTGATGTTGCGCGTGGCCGATGTTGACAAGGGCAAGGTGATAGGGCGTAACGGTCGCGTCGTGCGTGCGATGCAGTCTTTGTTGCGCGTTTCGGCCGTCAAGTCGAACATCAGGGCGAGCCTCGATGTCGTGTAGACAGAGGCCGAGTAGCCACTAGGTTGTAGTTCGTTTCAGTTTCTTTCGGAGGGTCATATGTCTGGGCACTCGAAATGGAGCACGATCAAGCACAAGAAAGGTGTGGCGGATGCGCGGCGAGGGCAGTTGTTCACAAAGCTTTCGCGCGAGATCACAGTTGCGGCGCGCGAGGGGTCTGACGATCCTGACATGAACTTCCGCCTGCGACTCGCGATAGACAACGCGAAGTCGCAGAACATGCCGAAGGATACGATAGAGCGTGCGGTAGCCAAGGGTTCGGGGAAGTCAAGCGATGGGAGTGTCCTGGAAGAGCTGACGTACGAGGGTTACGGACCCGGCGGCGCGGGCATCATCATACAGACGGTGACAGATAACCGTAGACGGGCGACATCCGAGATACGTTCAAAGATGACTCGTAGCGGTGGCAACTTGGCGGCGAACGGTGCGGTATCGTGGAACTTCGAGCAGAAGGGGCTGGTGACTCTGGCGGTTGACGGCAGTGATCCGGAAGAGGTTGCGCTTTCGGTAATGGATATAGGCGCCGAGGATGTTGACTTAGACGGCGAGATGATTTCCGTGACGTTCCCGTTCGATCAGTTCGCGCGGGCGAAGGGCGAGCTTGAGTCGCAAGATGATGTCAAGGTTGAGCAGGCGGAGCTTGCGATGATCCCGAACAGCACGGTCGATATGGACCGCCAACAGGCTGTGCAGACGTTGAGATTGTTGGATGAGCTGGAGTCGCTGGACGATGTGACGAAGGTATTCACGAATGCTGATTTTCCCGATGAGGTGTTGGCGGAGTATGCCGGTGACTCCTGATCGGCGGGTGTGGTAGCGGATGTCGCTTTCCAGATTGGATCCGAGGCGGGTCCGCGCTCAGGTGCGTCGGGCTTTGCGCGAGGATGGGGCGTTTGACGATGTGACGACGGCCGCGACGCTGGGCGACGGCGACTATTGCTGCACCGCGACTATGGTCGCGAAAGAGCCAGGTGTGATCGCGGGCATAGGCGTTGTTGCAGAGGTTTTCCGGACAGTCGATCGAGGGTTGATGTTTGAGTCGTTCGTGTCGGACGGGGATCGAGTTGACACGGGTGCGACACTGTCGACGGTAGCAGGGCAAGCCCAGTCGATACTGCGTGCAGAGCGTGTGGCGTTGAACTTCCTGCAGCGCATGTCGGGAATCGCCACGCTCACAGCGCGATATGTAGATGCGGTGTCCGGCACGGATGCCCAGATCGCGGATACTCGCAAGACTGCGCCAGGGTTGCGGGCGCTGGATAAGTACAGCGTGTTAGCAGGCGGCGGGATCAATCACCGCGCTGACCTGGGCGACGGTGTGCTGATTAAGGACAACCATCTGGCGGTATTGCGCGGTAAGGGATTGACGATATCGCAGATAGTGGCACAGGTGCGGAGTACGGTAACGCTGACTACGAAGATCGAGGTGGAGGTCGAGTCGGTGTCGGATGCGCTGATGGCGATCGCGTCAGGTGCCGACATCGTGATGCTAGACAACATGGCGCCGGCGCAGATGCGCGAGGTTGTAGTAGGCAACTCTGGCAAGGCAACGTTGGAGGCCTCCGGGGGAGTGACACTGGAGACGGTTGCGGAAATCGCCGCGACGGGCGTGGACATCATCTCGGTAGGAGAGTTGACACACTCGCCGCGCGCGCTGGATATCAGCCTAGACCTGGCGTATGCGTGACCGGTGAGCAGCGGCGCGCAGTTCGTGGGCTTTGATGGGGTTTAGGACAGGGGAGTCCCGCAATGCGGCGACTGATGGAACTGGACGGCCGGGATTGTGAAACCTCTCGGCGTAACGCGCGTTTCTTGGTAACATCTATTCCAACGGCGCGCTGGTTTCGTAGGCTTTCGCTAAGATCCGCTTTGCTGACAGACTGACACGAGGGGCTTGCGCGTTTGGACGAAATCTGCGAATCTGGTTTTAAGAAGTGGATCGATGGCCGCCGCAAGTGTTGCGATGCGCAAGTCCATAAGAACTACCAGGCGATGGAGGGCTAGACCTCGTGATGACAGACGAACGCACAGAACTTGAAGAACTGATCAACCTTGTTGATGAGGCGAGCCAGCACCAAACGGCTGGCGAGTGGCTGGAAGTGGCGACGCGCAACGCTGGACCGATGATTAGGGAGTGGGACATCGCGGAGTCCTACCTTTGGTCCGAATGGCCTGCTCGGGAGGAGCAGTTTCCCGGAGTTACGAAGCGAGACATCGGGGTTGATATAGTAGCAGTGCGGCGCAGCGATGGTGAACACATCGCGATTCAGTGCAAGGCTCGCCAGCTTGATGAACGCGGTGCCGGAGCACCGATTAGCAAATCGGAGATCGACTCCTTCGCCAACGCGTCGGCTGGTGCGCTTTGGGCGGAGCGTTGGATCGTGACCAACGGTAACGTTCCAGTGGGTGCTAACGCGTTGCAAGCTGTTTCGACGCACGGCAAACCGATCAAGCAGGTCAACATAGCGCTTGACCTTCGTCAACAGCTTGACTCTGACAATTCCTATCAGGCCGATTGTCCTCATTGTGCCGAACCGAACACAGACCCCGCTGATGCGCCGCGGCGGACTAAATCGTGCATGCAAAGCGAGGCTGTCGCCAAGAGTGTTCGAATCCTGCGCGAGCATGAGCAGTCCAATAGCGGGGGGCTCCCCTTTGGCCAGGCTCGCGGCAAGATTATCCTACCGTGTGGTACTGGCAAGACACGCATAAGCCTCCGTATTGTCGAGGAGCTGACTCCGTCTGGCGCGGTGTCCGTAGTGCTATGTCCATCGATTGCGCTGGTGGCGCAGATACGGCGCGAGTACTTGCAACATGCCGAAGTTAGAGTGCGCGCCTTGGCGGTGTGCTCAGACGAGACTGCCGGTTATGATCCGAAGAAGGAAGATAAACGCGACACGGAGAAAGACCAGACAGCCGATAACAGCAACGTTAGCGCATCTGAGGTGAAAGGTCTCGTCACCACGAAATCGGGCGAAATCGCGAAATGGATGCGGGCTGGCGAGGAATCCGAGGAAATCAGTGTGATTTTCGGTACGTACCAGAGCGGGCACAGAATCGCAGAGGCTCTGGCCGAAACCGGCATTACTGTCAGTGTGCTAATCGCCGACGAGGCTCATCGAACAGCGGGATTGCGCCGGAGCAGGGCACGGTCGCAAGAGAAACGTCAGGAGGACGAACAACCTCTGCGTGACTTCACATTGTGCCACGACAACGATGCGTTTCCCGCGAAGTATCGGGTCTATCAAACCGCAACGCCGCGCATCTATGACTTGGGAAAGGCAGGCTGGCGATCCAATGATGAATGGCTTGTTCGCACAATGGATGACGAACGGACATTTGGAGTTGATCTTTATCGGAAGAGCTACTTTGAAGCCGTTAAGAACGGTTGGTTGGCTGACTACCGCATAATCGCGATTGGCATCAATAACCGCGAAGCCTACCAGCAGGCTAATCGTCTGGCCCGCGAAACGGACATGAAGTCGCGCCGACCGCTCACGACGAGTAACTTCCTGCAGGGGCTCGCATTCGCGATGGTTATGGGCGGTGCCACACAGACCGAACGAAGCGACGAGGTTCCGATCAAGAGCTGCATCGCGTTCATGAACACCGTCGACAAGTCAAAGAATATGACGAAAGCCCTCCAGACTGATGCGGTTCGCGGTTGGTTGAGCCACTGGCTCAAGGAGAACAATGTAGAGCGGCCGGTTGCGCCGTACAAGCTTGAACACCTCGATGCGACTGACAACGTAACGGCGCGCGACAACGCTAAACAGCGACTGGCCGATGCCTCGGCAGATGAACCCTACGGCATTATCAATGTTGGCATCTTCGGCGAGGGCACGGACGCGCCATCGCTGTCTGCAGTCGGTTTCCTAGAGCCGCGCAAGAGCCCCATTGATGTGATTCAGGCTGTAGGCCGCGCGATGCGTACGATGCCCGGGAAAGAGATGGGCTACATTATCTGTCCAATCGTGATTCCGCCGAATGTTGATCCAGAGCTTTGGCTGAGCGTCAGTGATAGGCAGGATTGGGAGGAGCTCGGGCAAATACTCTTGGCACTCCGCGCGCACGACCGGCGTATTGAGGACAATCTCGCAGATATGCTCGACTTGCGACTACCTCCAACACCGAAGGTTGAACGCGCCATCGTGGTGATTGCTGACAAAGGAGCAGACAGAGTTTCGTATCACGAGCATGAGGGAGCACCTGGCGAAGCACCCAAAGCAGTCAATCGCGTTTTGGATGGCAATACTACGCCCGAAAAGGAGAGGTTTCAACCGATTCCAACTGTCGCCATCTCCGACGCGCCACAGGATGTGCAACCAACACACATCATTTCTGGTGTCCGAAAAGACGGCTCTAACAATGAACTCCGCATCGACAAGGTGGTGCGCGACAAACCCAAGGCCGGCGAGATCCAAGGCAACGTCGACTACGAGAAGTCAAGGAAGCGTGGCCTAGACATGGCCAACGGGAAGAGTGG
The DNA here is from genome assembly GCA_965200145.1 of Dehalococcoidia bacterium. Classification (GTDB taxonomy): domain Bacteria; phylum Chloroflexota; class Dehalococcoidia; order Lucifugimonadales; family Lucifugimonadaceae; genus CBDATG01. Next base: position 1,021,507 of record CBDATG010000002.1, on the reverse strand, counting down.
AACTAGATTGCCAGAGCAGGACAAGGCCCCACGTTTGCCGCAAGGAGAACAGGCGGTCATGACAGCCTTCGAACGGCTCAAGTGGGATGAGAACTCCAATGCCATCAGGATGAACCTGCTTGCTAAGTCTGGCCTGACGACCAACCGTATCATGCGCGACCTAAACCTATTGGAGGTCGGTGTGAAGGAAGCTGCGCATCACCTTGAGGCGGATTGCCTCAAGCCTGTGTTGGATCGACACTTCGGGATCGATAATCTCAAGTCGGATAAAGACCGTGCTGACGGTTGCACGATAGCGGCCTTGCTTATGATGAATGCGGCGATGTTGCATCAGCGTATCGCAAACGGACGCTGGATGCCCGGTGTGGACGATTTGGAAACCGTTAGCAGCAGTGTCAATGTCGTTCGTAGAGTGACTCGGCAGTGGAACGAAATCATCGAGCGCGACTTCAAGCCCGTGATGCAACCTGCCCGCGAGGTGATATACCTTATCGAGGACACGGGCAAGCTAGGTGGTTTGGAACGCGCGTTGCGGCACCTAGCATCGGAGGCTGCTCGCATAGCTGAGACGTACGCCAACATGGGTGCTGACCATGCGGGTGCTCTGTTCAACAGCGTTATGGGTGATCAGACATCCGATGGCGCGTTTTTTACGCGCCCAGCTGCGGCTTCGTTAACTGCCCGCCTGACCCTCGACGCGGTCGGAGATGTTGACTGGTCAGACGAGGAAACCTGGCGCTCCACCAAAGTGGTAGACCTCGCCTGTGGCAGCGGGACGCTACTGGCCGCCATGCTGACGGAGATGAAGCGACGCGCGCGAGAACATGGTGCCAACGAGCGAGAGGTTGGAAAGTTGCAGAGAACGGCGGTTGAGAAGACGATAAAGGGTATGGACATCAACCCCGTGTCCTTGCAACTGGCGGCATCGCAGCTGACCGCGGGCAACCAAGGTATCAGATACCGCGAAATGGGTCTTCATCTCATGCCGTACGGACCTAGCGGATTTGGTTCCTCAGAATCACGCGCTGGAACGCTTGAGCTTTTGGGTCAACGCGCAATGATTGCAGGCGATGACGCTATGAGAGTGGGAGATGAGGACATTGGGTCACGCGAAGTTTGGGGGCGTGACGGGGACGATGCGGAGTTGGAAGATGCCGTCGAAGCCGCCAATGAATCCCGCATCGTCATCATGAATCCGCCGTTCACAAACCGGGCGAACATGGGACAGAAGTTCCCAAGAGAAGCCCAGCGCAGTCTGCGCTCCAGGGTTGATAAATTGGAGAATGCATTGACCGCGAATGACCCGGCAATGTCGGACTTCGCGAATAAGAATGCCATCGCTCCGCTATTCAACGCGCTGGCCGATAAGTGTTTGTTGCCAACGGACAGTGTCTTCGCTTCGATACGTCCGAGCGTAAACCTTTCGGCCCCTTCCGCGGCTTTTGAGCGACGAGAAACCGCAAGGCGATTCAGTGTTCGGACTGTCGTCGCTTGCCATGTTCCGACGCAAGTCAACATGAGCCAGGGAACCGGAATTAACGAGTGCATAGTCGTCGCGAAGAGGCATGACGGCCCCGCAACTCCTACCCGGTTCATCGCCCTTGATCGGATGCCTGCCAATGACGAAGAGGCGGCGGACCTTCACGAACAGATTCAAGTGTGCCGAGAAGGAAACCTTGCTAATGGGTGGGGAGAGGTTTCCCACTGGCCGGTTGAACGGATCGAAGAGGGCGACTGGACTCCAGGTGTTTGGCGTTCCCCGGAATTGGCAGATGCTGCGTATCGATTCGCCACCCATGCAGAACTAAGAGTCTTGGGTCGCGCTGGTGGGGTGCCGGCGGAGACTGGCCGCCAGTTGATTAGCTCTCACGAGCGCACTTACGCTGACGCTCCTGGCAGTTTTCCTATACTGATGTCCAAAGGAGCGGAAGGACAGACTCGAATCCAAAGCAGGCCGGATGAGCACTGGGTGCGCAAGCAAAAAGTTGGAACAGTGAAGAACGGAACCATAGGTGCCGGACAGGAAACAGATCCAATCCTACAAAAGGCCGGACATTTGCTGATTACCGCGGGCCAGAATACAAAGACGGGACGAGTCACTGCGACGGCGGATGATATAACTTACCTTGGGCATGGTTGGATGCCGGTCACGGGATTTTCAGCGGTCAAAGCGAAGGCTTTGGCTGTGTTTATCAATGCAACGCCCGGTCGTCTGCAATTGATGCGGAACGTTGGCAAAATGCTGTCATATCCTACGTACCATCCGGTTGTCGCCAACTCAATCCGCATCCCTAACATCAAGGATGAGCGCATCCTCGGCATCCTGTCTAGCTGCTGGGAAATGACCAAAGACATAGAGGTCCCGCAGTTCGGCGAAGGCGAGTGTGAAGTGCGACGCTTATGGGATGAAGCCGTCGCGGAAGCGATGGGCTGGGATGCCGACGAACTGTCCAGTCTGCGACACCTGTTGCACCGCGAACCGCATGTCTGCGGTGTGGGCTACGGGCAGTACACCGACTAGTGGGTGGCGGCCCAGTGCGCGCACCGGATTACCAGTCCGCAAGATGTTGACTGTGCCATCCCCAACCTCACAACTGCCGCAACGTCGGGTCGAAGTGGTCCCTCAGCCAGTCTCCCAGGAAGTTTCCTGACATCACCACCAGGGCGATCACTAGTCCGGGGAAGAATGTCGCCCACCATGCTGCGCCTACGTATTGGCGTTCGTCGCCGACCATTTTGCCCCACGACGGTGCGGGCGGCGGTATTCCGGCTCCTAGGAAGCTCAGGCTTGCTTCTGTGAGGATGATCGTCCCGGTGCTTAGTGTTGCGGTCACGATGACTAGGTTTATGACGCTTGGGAGTATGTGTCTGAAGATGATTCTGGGTCGTGATGCACCGGCGACTCGGGCGGATGCTACGTAGTCGCGGCTGCGGAGCGACAGGGTTTCGGCGCGTACCAGTCTTACCGCGCCCGGCCATGAGATCATCGCCAACACTCCGATCAGCACCGGGAGTCCTTGGCCGAATGTGAGTACTACGACGATGATTATCAGCAGTTGCGGGAGTATGGTCCATGCATCTACGATCCGCATTGTCACGTCGTCAAACCAACCGCCGAAGTAACCGGTTACCAGCCCGAGAGTCGTGCCGACCACGATCCCCGTAGTAACGGATGCTGCCACGATCAGCACGGTGATTCTTGCGCCGCCGATGATTCTGCTCAGCACATCACGGCCGAGTGCGTCGGTTCCTAGCAGGTGCTCGGTGCTTCCGTCTTCCAACCATGCTGGCGGCGTGTGACGATCAAGGACGTCTGTCTTGATGGGGTCGTGAGGCGAGATGATGTCGCCGAAAATGGCGGTGAACAGCAGGAGTAGAAGTATGAAAGCCGGAATGACGGGATAACGGCGCGCGAAGTGCCAGACGTTGACCGTTAGTCGAGAGAAACCGTTCTGCGCGTGCCCAGGTGCAACCGCTGGGTCGAGCTGCGACTCGGTTGAAGTGCTGTTGTAGGTGTTCATGGTCTGGTGTCGGTTAGTCGTATCGGATGCGCGGGTCCAGTAGAGCGTAGACGATGTCTAACAGGAGTATGATGCCGACGAAGGCAGCGCCGTAGATGATGGTGATACCTGCGAGCAGAGGGAAGTCGTTTGCCCACAGAGCATCAATGGCGAGTCTGCCGAGCCCTGGCCAGGAAAAGACTAGCTCGACCACGACGGTTCCGTTCATCAGTCCGAACAGTACGAATACAGACAGGGTTAATGGTGGGATGATTGCGTTTCGGAATGCGTGTTTCCACCAGACGACGATCCTTGGCACGCCCTTCGCCCTTGCGAACTGGATGTACGGCGATTCCAGGTTCTCGAGCATGGCAGTGCGTGTTATGCGTAGATATGATGCGGCTGGGAACCATGCGAGAGTTACCGCTGGCAGGATGATATTGCGTATTGCGAAGCCTTCGCCTTTGGTTCCTGCCGGTAACCACTGCAACTGGGCGGCGAAGATGAAGATCAACACGATGCCGACCCAGAAGATGGGTAGCGACTGACCTAGCAGTGCGAATCCGCGGAAGATGTAGTCGAGGAATCGGCCGCGGTTAGTAGCGGAGAAAACGCCTAGCGGGATGCCGATGAGTGTACCTAGAACCCACGCGGCGGCGGCGAGTTGCATTGTGCTGGCGAGGCGTTCGCGAATGACCTGCAGTACCGGTCGTTGCAGTGCGACGCTGTCCCCGAAGTCTCCAGAGAGCACAGTGCCTACCCACCAGATGAACTGGATCGGCACGGGGTCGTTGAGTCGCAGTTTCTCGCCCATTCGTTCCCACACTTCGGGGTCGATGCCGACTCCTTCCTGTCCAATGAAGACATAGCGCGGGTCACCGGAGGCGCGAGCGAGGAAGAAAAGCACCAGCATCGCGCCCGTGAGTGCGATCAGTCCGAGTACTATGCGCTTGAAGATGAGCTGTGCCATGCGTCACCGTTTGACAAAGAGCATAGGACATCGAAGTCGGGAATGTGCAGCGGCCGCGGTACTCGGGTCAGGTGACGCGTGTCTCAGCGAGGCGGCGACAGGGTATTGCGAATCGAGAGAACCGATTCGCAACACCCGTGCCGTGGTCGCCCTTTGACTGCGGCAGGTCCGCGCTTGTCTACTTGAACTGTATGTCTTCCAGCGGGTAGACGTAGTTGGATATCTGGGTGTGGATGGAGCTGCTGGTCGGATTCCAATCGATCTCTCCGCCGTTGTAGACGGTATATATCGGCTGCTCCCAAATCGCAGGGTCCCAGTTCCAGAATCGCTCGTGGTCTCCGAACTCGATGGCCATGGCGGTACGCTTGACTTCGTCGGGTTCACTGAGCATTCCGCCGTAGATCCGCTGGTAGAACGGAATTCCACCGCTCCACATGATCCCGCCTGCGAACCATGCCTGGGCTTCTCTTCCCTTGGCGAAGTGCGCCGGCATTCCGCCCTGCTCGCCGTCGATCACTAGGTGTTGCAGTGAACGGTCGACGAATCGCGGTTGCCACACGCTGAACGGTCCGACATGGAACTCGACTTCGATCTTAATCTCTTCGAGCCACATCGCGGCGACTGCCTGATGTATCTCTCGCGGTTCATTGCCGACCCACATGCCGATCTGGAAGCCGTCTGCGTTTCCTGATTCTTCCATCAGCTGGCGTGCTTGGTCAGGATCGAACGGGATGCACCAGTCGTCTTTGTGCGCCGGGTCGTTGGTCGAGATCGCCCAGTTGCAAGCCGGCTCGCCCAGGTCGTTGAGCAGCCCTTGAACTAGTGCCTCGCGGTTGATCGCCAACGCCATCGCCAGTCGGACTTTGCGCGGGTTTTCCATCTCCGGGCATAGCGGCTCGCTCGGGACGATTTCGAGTAGCTGGTCCCAGTCGCATCCTTCGGCATAGGGGTCGCTAACCCACGGGAGTGAACCGTCAAAGCCAGGGTTGTCAAGCGGTTGCCCTGACTTCGGGTTGGTCTTCTCGAGGAAGTTGGGGTTCATTCCGACATGGTTGATGACCCTTTCCAGCAGGCGTTTGGTGCCGCCGGCATCCTCTAGGCGCGCGACATTAGGCAGTGAGACGTGCGTGATGAGTGCTTGTCCAGACTCGAACATTGCGATTCGCGATGCCTCTTCCGGGACTTCTACGACGCGCACGTTCTTCACCGATGCCGTCTTGCGGTAGTGGTTGGGTATCGCCTCTAGGACTAGTCGGTCGCCTTGGAGCCATTCGATGACCTGATACGGGCCGGTGCCGACGAAGATGTCTCGCATTCCTTCTTTGCCGTGTTCGTCGAATACGCTCTTGCTGCTGATGCCGTAGCTGTCACGCAGGTTTGTGAAGAGCCATCCGGGAGAACGCGAGTCGAAGGTGATGATCTCCGTCTGCGCGGTGTACTTGTCGATGACGCTGGTGTTGCCGTAGCAACACGACATGTCGCCGGCCACATCGTGCACCGTGTCCGGATTGGTGTTGGAGTTCACGCTGTTGGTGCTCCAAGCGACATCATCGGCGGTGACTTCGCCCCAACCCTTATGGAACTGGATGCCTTCGCGGATGTTCCAGGTGAAGGTCGACAAGTCTGGCGCCAGGTCCCAGCTCTCGGCGATGCCCGGACCGACCTTGCCGTCGGCCGTCCACTGCAGGAGCGTGTCCCACGCGCTGAAGAAGTACTTCTCGTTGGCGCAGTTCGGCACGCAGAACTCTGGCGTGCCAATCGGAGTTCCGACAGTCTGCAAAGCTGCGATCAGCGTCTCTTCGCTCATTGCAGGCGCCTGAGACGTGTCGGCCGACATCGCGGTTGCAGTTGGAGCGGCAGTGGGAGCTGGTGCGGTTGTAGCGGTTGGTGGTACCGGAGTTGCTGTAGGGTCGCCGTCGCCGCATGCGATGAATGCTGCGCCGGCGACTACGACAACCGCTGGGATGAGGAGTCTCGCGAGCGTTTTCTCGGTGAACGTGAACATTGCGCTACCTCCATGGTTGCGGGTTGTCGTGAGAGTCGTCTTGAGTGCCGGATCTGATGCTCGTCGGCGCGTTGGTCGGCGTAGTATCGTTAAATCAGCATTGCCAAGCGTCTCTTGTGTCGGAATAGTATCACGCTTTGGGCGCGTGTAAACGCAATCTGGAAACTTTCCGCGAGTCGATAATCCTTGATGCCGAGCGGACGCGACGGCGATGGCGTGGAGTCGCTTTCGCCGCTAGGTTCAGGTGCGTTGTATGTTGAAGATCGGCGGCTCGAGATGGGCTGGCGGTAGGACGTGTTCGGAGGGAAAAGTCTCGTTGCGAAAGTTTCTGGATGCGAGTTTGCGTTTGGTGTTGTGTATAATATTCATTACCGCGTTGGGTGCGAGCCTGATAGCGGTGGTACCTTGAACAGTTGAATAGCGGAGAGAAGCAACGTCAGTTGAACGAAGAGTTTGATCCTGGCTCAGGACGAACGCTGGCGGCACGCCTAATGCATGCAAGTCGGACGAGGTCTCACTTTCGAGTGGGTTCCCTAGTGGCAGACGGCTGAGTAACGCGTGGGTAACCTGCCCTTGAGTCTGGGATAACTGCGAGAAATTGCAGCTAATACCGGATACACTCTGTTGCTCTTTGTAGCAGAGGAAAGATTTATCGCTCTAGGATGGGCCTGCGTCCTATCAGGTAGTTGGTGTGGTAACGGCGCACCAAGCCGAAAACGGGTAGCTGGTGTGAGAGCATGACCAGCCAGAGGGGGACTGAGACACGGCCCCCACTCCTCCGGGAGGCAGCAGCAGGGAATCGTGCACAATGGGCGAAAGCCTGATGCCGCGATGCCGCGTGAGGGATGACGGCTTTAGAGTTGTAAACCTCTTTTTTCAGGGAAGAGCAAGGACGTTACCTGAGGAACAAGCCACGGCTTACTACGTGCCAGCAGCAGCGGTAATACGTAGGTGGCGAGCGTTGTCCGGAATTACTGGGCGTAAAGGGTCCGTAGGCTGTCGTATAAGTCTCCTGTGAAATCTCCACGCTTAACGTGGAATGGTCGGGAGAAACTGTACGACTAGAGACTGTCAGAGGCAGGTGGAATTCCCGGAGTAGTGGTGAAATACGTAGATATCGGGAGGAACACCAGTGGCGAAAGCGGCCTGCTGGGGCAGCTCTGACGCTGATGGACTAAAGCGTGGGGAGCGAACCGGATTAGATACCCGGGTAGTCCACGCCCTAAACGATGAATGCTAGGTCTTCGAGGTGTAGATGCCTTGGGGGCCGAAGGTAACCCGTTAAGCATTCCGCCTGGGGACTACGGCCGCAAGGCTAAAACTCAAAGGAATTGACGGGTCCCCGCACAAGCAGCGGAGCGTGTGGTTTAATTCGATGGTAAGCGAAGAACCTTACCTGGGTTTGACATGTTTGGTGGTACCGAGCCGAAAGGCAAGGGACCCTTCGGGGAGCCTTACACAGGTGTTGCATGGCCGTCGTCAGCTCGTGCCGTGAGGTGTTGGGTTAAGTCCCGCAACGAGCGCAACCCCTGTCGCCAGTTACACTCTCTGGCGAGACGGTCCTTAAACGGAAGGAAGGAGGGGACGACGTCAGGTCATCATGGCCCTTAAGCCCAGGGCTACACACACGCTACAATGGCAGGCACAGACGGCAGCGAAACCGCGAGGTGGAGCCAATCCGAGAAAACCTGTCCAAGTTGGGATTGCAGGCTGAAACTCGCCTGCATGAACCTGGAGTTGCTAGTAACCGCAGGTCAGCACACTGCGGTGAATACGTTCCCGGGGATTGTACACACCGCCCGTCAAGTCATGGAAGTTGGAGACACTTGAAGTCGCTAGGCGAACCCGCAAGGGACGCAGGCGCCGAGGGTGGAGCCGATGACTGGGACTAAGTCGTAACAAGGTAGCTGTACCGGAAGGTGCGGCTGGATCACCTCCTTTCTAAGGAGTACCAAGCCATCTGACGCTGGCGTTACCAAGCCAGCGGATGACTTCGGAACGACCCACATCTACCGCAAGGGGGCGGCGACTTCTACTAACGGCTGGAGCGAGATTCCTATGCCATACCGCATCGCAGGACCCATCTGCTGAGATCGGGACCTGCACAGACGATGCGAGGCGTAAGGAAGGGGCTCGCCGGGAGTTGAAGTTGGTGCCATGAACACCCGAGCGAAAAGGCGCAGACGCGGAGACTGCGCCATACAAGCCAACACCGCACAAACAAACAAAGCGAGAAATCGCGACGTTGCTTCAATCCGCTATTCAGCTCTCAAGGTAAAACGAGGAGCGCAGGTGCTTACCTGCGCTCTTTCGCGTCTGGGGTGTGACGGACGCGTGGATGCACCTGGATCGATGGGCGGGAACGAGCTGGCTGGGAGTTGAGGACGGCTGATCGGGCTTGACAGAGGTGAAGTGGTCATGTATCATGACCATATCGGAGATTGGTTTGGCGATACGATTATCGGGTGTCAAGAGCGATGGTTACGATCACAGCATCAGAGTTCAAGGCTAAGTGCCTCAACATCATGGACAACCTCAACGATGAGGGGGTCGTAATAACGAAGCGCGGCACGCCGGTTGCAAGGGTAGTGCCCTACGAGCAGGGATTCGCCCAGTTCATAGGTTGCATGGAGGGCAAAGTCGAGGTGTATGGCGACGTGTTGAGCACTGGCGTTGCGTGGGATGCAGCGAGTTAACCTGGACACCAACATCCTGATAGCGGCTATCCGCAACGACCTCACCGACGCAGAGCACAGGATCCTAGCAGGCTCCGAGTGGTCGGTGTGCCCGATCGTCTTCTGGGAGCTGGCAAAGCTGGCACAGAAGGGCAGGTTGGAAATCGACCTGGACGACCCGCACCTGGTTAGATTGTTGCAGAAGCTGTCCGTGTTGCCGATAACAACGACGGTGGCTCGTGTCTCGACTAAGCTAGACTTTTCCGCGGACCCGGCGGACGAGCTGATCGCCGCAACGAGCATCGTCTACAGCGTCCCATTAATGACCCGAGACTCGACGATACGCGCGTCGCAGATCGTCCCGCTGGCGTGTTGATACTCGTCGCCGTGGTCGTTTGCAGCTAGCGTCGAGATACCACGCTGCGTCGGCGCTCAGTTTTACGGCACGGCGATAAAGACCTATCCGAACCCGTGGACTGGCACCGCGAGACTCTCAATGGACATAACTGCCAGCGGGTTTCGCCACGTCATATTGCAGCTAACGGCAGAAATGGGTACGGTTGTATGGAATCGTAACTAGAAGCCGCGAGCGTGAACCAGAAGACCCACACCAACGGCAAAAAAAATACCTGCTCCCCTGCGAGAGGGGAGCAGGTTCCTAGCGATCTCTCCCTAGGGTCGTCACTGATCATGATAACAGGAGATACCGAGGATGTCAACACGAAAATCTCATCGACAAAAAAATACCCGTCCCACTGCAATAGCAGGACGGGTTGCTAGCGATCCCTCCCTAGCGTGGTCAGCTTTCATGATAACGGAGGATGCGGAAGATGTCAACTCGGATATGGAGTATGCAAAAAAAGGCCCGTCCCACTGCGAGAGCGGGACGGGTTCCTAGCGAAACTTCACTAGGGTGGTTAAGCCAAATGATAACAGGAAATACCGAATATGTCAACAAGTGAATCAGATAGGCTTGAACCTGTGCGGACCGGAGGCTCGGAACGCGTGATGGTATACGTTGATGGCATGAATCTCTACTACGGCATCATCGCGACTGGGATTCCGCGTTACTTGTGGGTTGACGTTCAAGCTCTTGCGCAAAGCCTGTTACGTCCCGACCAGACCCTGGTTGGAGTTAAGTACTACACATCGCGCTTCGTCTCTGATGGCCGAGTCAAGGGATTGGCGATTCGTCAACGCGTCCACTTGTTAGCGCTGGAATCGCTGGGTGGACTTGAGATTATAGAGGGGAAGTTTCAAAGCAAGGTGGGGCAGTGTCGGCGTTGTGGGAGTGAGTGGGTGTCGTACGAAGAAAAGATGACGGACGTGAACATCGCTGTTGAGATGGTTTGCGATGCAGAGGATGATGTCTTTGACGCTGCCCTGCTGGTGTCTGGGGACGGTGATTTGACGGGTCCGATCGCGAGGGTAATGGCCCGCCACCCCGAGAAGCGTGTTGTCGTATCATTTCCTCCTAAACGGAGGTCGGATTCGCTAGCGGGCGTAGCATCTGCTTATGTCCATATTAGGCCAAGCCATCTCAGAGGGAGCCAGCTACCGGACCAGCTATATTCCCAGAACGGCTACCCATTGCGACGGCCGGCCGAGTGGCGTTGACCGCCGCATCTTCTCCTACTGGCGTGCGTGCACATCAGGGCTCCCGTCTTGCAGTAAAATCGCAGATTGGTTTTCGCATCATGTCTTACTCGCCGCCAAATGCCTGATCCCACTTCGCAACCCCGTGACAGCGGCACATCGTCACAAGACCCAGGCCGCGCCCACCACTCCCACTTCCGCGGCGCCGGTCTGGGCACCTGGCTCGCAATCGCCGCAGCATCCCTCATTCCGTTCGTCGCCATCATCGGTATGCTAGTCTTGAACTCCATGAACGACCCGGACATGCCATCCCGCCGACCCGGCGCAGGTTTACTCACCGTGCCTACGCAGACTCCCACGCCACCGCCAGTGCCTACCGCACTGCCGCCTACCACAATGCCAGACCCAACGCCTACAATAGTGATCGTCGACACCGCAACACCTCGCCCTACTGCTACTCCCTTGCCCACACTCGCACCGCTTCCAACCGCTACTCCCAGCCCGCCGCCCACGTCGACGCCTCTACCTACCGCGACATCGACCCCCGCGCCGACTGCCACCGCTACGACCGTTCCCACGTTCACACCAGCGCCCACTGCTACTGCGATACCGCAACCAACCGCAACGCCGACCGTCATCTTCGACGGCTCGCCAACTGCACTGCATGTCTTTCTCGCGCAGGTCGGAGTCACGGTGGATCAGGTACGCGCCATGATCGATGCAGGCGCGCCGGTTACTGCGACCGACACCGACGGACGCGATCCGCTTGAGGTTGCCGCCGAGCTTGGGCTTGGCGCCGACATACTGTCCGTCCTGATCGAACGCGGTGCCGACCCCTCGCGCTCGCCGACTATATTGCACGCCTTGTTGAAGTCACCGGATGTGCTGACCCGTCAGCTCCGAGTGCTGGTCGATGCCGGCGCGTCAACAGTCGCCGAAGATGCGCGCGGGATCGCACCGCTGGAGGTCGCTGTCGCAGAAGGTCTGTCCGCATCCATCTTGCGATTCCTAGTGTTCAACGGCGCAGACGTGTCGCATGCGCCTACCATACTCCATGCACTACTGGCTTCGGATGCGGTTACGGCGGAACATGTACAGGTGTTGTTGGATGCCGGTGCGTCGGAGTCGGGGACGAATGCGCTAGGACAGACACCGCTCGACGTTGCGATGGCGCGCGGTCTGGGCGAGGATATCCTGTCGCTCTTGCGATAAACGCCAGCTTGCTCTTGCGCTGATGTTGCGGCAGGTAAGTTCTAGACACCATGGCAGACGAACGACCGCAACTTCCTGACTTCTACGCAGTGCTGGGCGTTGGGTTTGATGCAACAGAGGCGGAGCTGCGCTCGGCATGGCGCACGGCGGTGAAGCAGTGGCACCCGGACCGGAACCGCAGCCCGGAAGCGCACGGCATGATGACGCGCATCAACGAGGCGTGGGAGGTGCTAGGTGATGCGGAGCGGCGTGCGGAGTATGATACTGTCTACTTCACGCTGCGCGCGGCGATGGCGAATGCGGAACGCAAACAGCGGGAAGAGGAGCGTCTGGAACGCGAGCGTAGGGAGAGGTTGCGGCGCCAGGAGCAGGAGCGCAAACGACGCGAGGAAGAGGCAGCGCGCAAGCGTGCGATAGAGGAGGAAGAGCGGCGTGAACGTGCGCGGCGCGAGCGGGAACGTAGGGAAGCTGAGGCGCGACGGAAGGCGGAGCAGGAGCGGAAGCGGCGTGAACAGGAGAAGATAGAAAAGGAACGGCGTGAGAAAGAGCAGCAAGAACGTGCGCGGCGAGCGCGAGAGAGGCGGGAACAGGAACGGATAGAGAAACAGCGCCTGGAGCAGGAGCGAGAGCAGAGATTGCGGCAATGGCGAGAGGAAGAGGATCGAAAGAGGCAGGAGCGTTGGGAGCTTCCCGGCCCGCCAGGTGGAACGGGTTACGGTCGCAGTGAAGGCTCTGGTTTCCGACCTGTCGCGTGGGTTTTGGGAATCGTCGGCGTTGCTGCTTTAATCTTGGTAGTCGCAGTGTTCGTGGCCAACTGGATTGACGAACAGAACGCGTCTGATAGGACGGTTGCACAGGTTGCCCCGACACCGCGCGTAGCTCGGGGCACGGCCACGCCTCGTATAGTCTACGTCAGGGCCACGCCCGGGCCTACGACTCGTACCGTCTATGTTACGGCCTCAGTTGACCGGACCCGGCGGGAGCACGAGGTCAACAGCGAACCATGGAGGGCGACTCCAGCACCGACGAAGGCTTCCGTCGCCGCAACCCCGACTCCGTTCCCAACACCGACCCCTGATCCAGATTTGGAATGGCTGGACGCGATCCAACCGGGTTCGGTGCATGAGTACCTGTTGATTGCAGACAATCCGACTGGCGCCGAAGTGACACGCATGATCGCGGCGGGCGCGGAGTTCGGATACGTCGATGAGATTGGGTTCGGGTCTTTGTTCTTGGCGGTCGTTACTGGTGCCGGACCCGACGTGGTTACGACATTGATCGATGCTGGCGAAGACGTGACAAACAGTCCGCAACTGCTACACGCGCTGATGTGGAGCGATAATCCCACCGTAGAGGTGGCGAGGGTGCTCATCGGTGCAGGTGCTGATGTGCTTCACACAGATCACAACGGACAGATGCCGTTAGACATCGCGATAGAGAGGCCGGAGGTTCCGGACGCGGTTTATGTCATGATCAGAGACGCGACCGAAGCGACTGTGGAACAGGTGCGGGTGGTAGCGACACCTATGAACACACCGACAGCTACACCCGCGCCGACGGCGGCACCAGTAACTTCGACTCCGCCGCCGACTGTTACCTCTACGCTTGAGCCGACCGCCACGGCGGTCCCTACGGCCACGCCGCCGATGACGCCCACTGCGACGATTACGCCGACACCATCACCAGCGCGCACAGCTACACCCGTGGCGGAGTCCAATGAAGTTGCCACGAAGGCCCTTTGGGCAGCTGTGTCCAGGGGAAACCGTGCCACTCACGACGAGGTTGTGTATTTGATTGCTCTAGGCGCGGATGTTTCAGTACTGAATTCAATTGGCCAAACGATGTTTGAGTACGCGGTAGGCCGGGGTTACCCAAACCTTGTCGTGCGGTTGCTATCGACTGGATTGTCCGTAGAGGCGGCGACGCAGGCTCTTTGGTCCGCCATGTCCAGGGGTAACCGTGCAACTCACGACGAGGTTGTCTACCTAATCGGTTTGGGCGCGGATGTTTCTGTACTTAACTCGATTGGTCAGACCATGTTTGAGTACGCAGTCGGCCGGAATTACGATCGTGATGTCATTGAATTGTTGGTAGATTCGCTGCGACCGACCGTTTCGACACTCACTCCAACAGCTAAGCCCGCGATTCGGTTCGCTGGATCGGGCACAGCACTGCATGAACTGCTTGATCGCGCGCCTGTTTACGTCGAATCAGAACAGGTGCGAGTTCTTATTGCTGCGGGTGCTCCAGTTGACTCCGAGGATAGATTGGGCAGGACTCCGTTGGACATCGCGGTTTCGCGTGGTCATTCGTCTACGATCTTGACTATGTTGATCGAAGCTGGTGCTAGCGGAGGAAGCGGCGGGTTACTAGCATCATTGCTCGATCGCGCGCCAGTCTACCTTGAAACTGCCCAACTTCGAACTCTGTTAGATGCTGGTGCTTCAATTTCCACTGTCGACAACCGTGGACTGACACCGTTGCAAGTGGCTGTATCGCGTGGTCATTCGTCCTCTGTGTTGTCATTGCTGATCGACTCGGGCGCGGATGCAGAACGCGACGGGTTGCTGGCATCCTTGCTTGATCGCGCGCCGGTGTATTTGGACGCTGCGCAAGTCCGCGTCCTCTTGGATGCTGGCGCTTCCGTTTCATCAGTCAACACGCGGAGATTGACCCCATTGGAGGTAGCGGTTTCGCGGGGGCACTCTTCGTCGGTTTTAACCACATTGATCGAAGCGGGTGCGGATGCGAGAAGCTCGGATAGGCTCCTGCATTCGTTGCTCGATCGCGCCCCTGTCTACGTGGAAGTCGCCCAAGTGCGAGTCCTGTTGGAAGCTGGAGCCTCGCTCGCCGGGCTGGACAATCTCGATAGGACTCCGTTGGATGTCGCGGTTGCCCGTGGTCATGATGCGGATATTATTAGCCTACTGATCGGTGCGACAGCAACTCGGACCGAAACGCCAACAGCGACACCGAGCCCAACGCCACGACCGTCAACTGTGCTTACGTTGCGAGGGTCCGGAACGCTTCATGAGGATGCTAGCGATGAGTTTATCGGCTGTCCTGCCCGGATCAATGAACCTGCCTTCATCGCCTCCGACGCAATCGTTGGTAGCATTGAATTCAGTTTTGAGGTCCCGAGAGCACCCGGCTGGAGCATCGGGTTGATTTACCACATCGAGGATCGAGTTGCCGATACGGCCACCTTCGTCTACGGATTTACCGATGTTGGTATCAGAGTTGCCCATTGGACGCAAGTCGGAGGGCAGAACGTCGATTCAGTTGAACCTATTGCGGTTGCGTCAAATATCTTTGATGCCACTGCTGGAGCGCTGAACAAAGTCGCGATCCGCGTTGACCGAGATGGCACCGAACTGGTACTGAACGGGTCGTTGGTGTTGGATGTACCGGCATCCGAGTTGCGCCCACGCTCTGGAGGCATGCAGGTGTGCGTTGGGTTTCTAACAGATGAACCTCAAGACTACCTGATAGACTACATCGGCTTGCGGGCATGGACGGAGTAATGACCAGGAGTCGATGCCGTTAAGGGACCAATGACAGACCGTTCCAAAAAGCTAAGTGTGGCGATAAGGCGAACCGCGCACGGTAAGCCGTTCTATGATCGCATCAACGGACTAGGAGGAGAGGACCAGGAATCTCCGTTGCATGACGCGTTGGACTTTCCCGGCAATCGCGGGCGCGACGAACTTGAGGACGCGTTGAAGGCCCGATATCCGGGCATTGAGGTTCACACAGGCGTCAATGGTCTCAATTTCATCGCGGAAGCGCGTTCGACAGATCAAAGGGTCACCAGGGACGATTTCATCGAGAATTGGCAGTGCCAGTTGCTACACGCCGCGAATAGTGGCTACGGTCAAGTCGATGATCCGTTCTCACGCATCGCACGCGTGGAGTTGACCGGTAAGGATAGAGTTCGGTGGTGGTCTGGATGGTTCCACTACACCTTGAAGATTGACGAAAGCCAGAGTGAAATGGAAAACAGCGGGAAGCGACTGCAATCGCTCTTCAGCGAGGGTTACAAGCACTGGCGAGATGTCGTTGAGGAGGCCTACTACGAGCAGGTGCAACGCGAACGGCTGGCGATCTTCGAGCGCCGGCGCGAGTGGTGGCGGATTGCCCGTTGGGTAGCGACGACTGCATTGGGCTTGGTGTTGGCGTTCTGGTCCGGGATTCAGATCTGGGACAGGTTCTTTGGCTGTTGACAGGCATGAAGGACTAGGGTGCCCATTGCTACCGACGGACGCGTGAACGGTGAAGTGTGCCTTACTGAGGAAACACCGTGTGGCGGTCGGCGACCGCATCGATTTCGAGCCCGATTGGGTTCCTCATGATGAGTTCCATCGCTAGTCTGATTTGAGTCACCATCACAATTCCCGAGTTGAGATCAACTTGGGGTCCGGCATCGTGGCGACCCACCGTCAAGCTTGATGGCTCTTTGCGGCGTGCGACCACGACACCGATTATGATCGGCATCGTGCCGGCCATGCTGAAAACGGGTCCACCTGATGCACCTGGATTCGCGAATCCGTCTAGGAAATAGCCGTTCTCCTGAAAACCCGAGATCATGTAGCTTCTGAGCAGTGGTACCGGGTAAGGGAAATTCGAATAGTTCAAGACCTTTGTAGAAAGCCCCATGTGGAACCCGAACGCATAGACATCCTCGCCAATCTTGATGGGTGAGTCGATAGGTACCGGCATGGTCCGAAAGTTGTGATCGTGTATGGGCTTTGACGGTCGCAACACAGCAACATCAAGTTCGGGCAATGTAAGCCCGACTAGCTCAACATCGATCTGTTCCTGGCCGCTCTTGGATTCGATCGAGACGCTTTCCGTTGAGTTGGGTCCTATGACGTGCTGAGCCGTGATAAGATACCGCTTCCCGTCAACATCCATCGTGAAGGCGGTCCCTTGGACATCTTCGGTGCGTATGCAAAATGTCCGACCGCCGATGCTGGAACAGTTGACGATGTCAGAACGAATCATAGCAGGCAACGCCTCTTGGTAATGTACCATAGCTGGCCATGCTCCTTAGAAAGTGTTTATCCAAGTGGTGCTGCTCCACTTGGTAACATCTATTCTACATTAGTTGTTGATAGTTCGGAATTGCGACCGAGCTCGACTCGCCTTGCGCTCGGGTCAATCGCATGTGCAGTCGGCCGGTAACTCGTCGAAAACCGTGTGGTTCACCACGCGCTTCTTGAGTACACCGATGAGCGAAGAGTGGAAGGGGCTGATCAATGGCCGGTTGAGCGACCGCACGGACTGACTCATCCTCCTCACTCGAGATAGGCAGGGCGAAACATCATGACTACAGGCGACTTCGCGCAAAGACACGGTTACGAGGTAGGGCACCGAGACTTTGAGAGCCCCGAATACTTGCCTAGTACTGTCCGTGAGTAAGCCGCGGTGATGATGGTTGATAGCTTCGAAAAGCATATGCCGCCACCTCCCACTGATGCACTGGCGGCAAGTCAAGGGTTAGCCTGGCCTCACATACCGGCTTACCGTCGGTTCGCTAAGACCGTGCGAGATTCGTTGCCTCCTTCGCGGGAGACTCTGGGATGGTACCAGTTCGTTACGCAAATGTTATCGGACTCATCTAAACTCGACAAGCAAAAATTTCGTCGGATATCGCCTCAACCGCTCGTGCTCTGCGATTGGCGGTTGTTTTACACGGTCGTAGAGTACGTCTGCACAGAGTGGCGGACCGCAGGTACGCAAGTCGAGGAATCCTTCGCAACCGACTTCAACTATCTACTTAGATCTCACAGAATCCCGTGGACGTTACAGGGTGGCTGGGTGATACCCGTGGCTGACTCTGAGTTCACCGAAGACTTGGAGTACGTCCGACAGGTAGATCAGGTGCCGAATGCAGACATCGCGACCAACCCTCTTGTGTCGCTGAAGAATGCGTTTGACGCGCTATACCGTAAACAGGGCGGACCAGACATCACCGGTGCATGCAATCATGCATGGGGTGCGTGGGAGGCAGCGCGAGAGGCTGCGGGAGGAATCAACAAGGTCAAGTCAAACTACCCAGAACTCTGGCAGGCGATGACCGCCTGGCAGGACAGGATACAGGCTGGACGGCATCCGGGCAAGAAACTGGGACGACTTCCGACAGAATCAGAAACCAGGTTCAGCGTTGGGCTCTGCGTCAACGCCGTCAGGTTGTCATCGTCGTCGCACGATAACGGAGATGCCGCGTAGCTTTGGTCCCGGTTTTCTGCACATTTTCCGGGCGGGTTAGTGCGCCTGATGCTCACAGGCGAAAGCTTCTAGCGAGATGCACCACGCCCGGCCTCAGCGGGCGGAGTAGACCAATGTAGGATTGCAACGTCTCTTTGTGTACGGCAGGTTGGCTGCCGACACAGCCCGGGATAAGTTGCCAGGGAAGTCCGTTCCGGCCATCCGCAGGGCTTGACCAGCCCGATCAGTACTCGATGACGTACCGGTGGTACTTTTCCGGTATCGACTGCCCGACTGGGCAATCGGCCGGCATGGGCACCAATGCCACATTCTTTGACCCCAAGTAATCGATGAGTTTCCTCTCGTGTTCTTCGTCCCTTGTGAATCTGATGACCTTCGCAATTTCATTCCCGGTGAGCCCCATCGCGTAGCAACTTATCTCGACAGTGTCGCCCTGTTTCGGCTCTCTTGAGCCAAGAGGCTTCAAGCACCACGTCGTGCCTTGGTATCTCACGACAGGTTGCCAAGCACTTACGGTTGCTGTATGTCCTGCGAATGAACTCAATACCAACCCGTCTGCGCTCATAAGCTCTCTGGTATGGAAGTCAACGGCGAAACGGTCGTCCTTGTCTTGCTCGTCGTGGGTGGCTGGGACTGCATACGAAAGAGTGCCACGACCTCGAAACCCAATTGCCTGCGACCTCATCTTCTGGAATGCTAACGCCGTGGACTTGTCAAGGGTCTTCAGCACCGCCATCGTCCGTTTGGACACGCTACCAGTCTGTCGTATCTCCTGAGCCAGGACGCTACCCCACAGGCTCTGCAGGTCATCGTCCGAAGCGTACTTGGCGCTGTCCTGATAGAAGTGCAACCATTAGTCGCTCGGTGCCGAACCAGGCTCGCCGGGCTTTAGAGCCGCCGCCGCGAAACTAAGTGTTTTCCCGATGTTCCACTGCTCTCGCTCGCCGTATTCCCAGGTCCTCGCAATCCATCCCAACATAGCGGGATTGTGCTTGGCGATTGCTTCAACTGAAGCGTCACCTAAGGCCAGCTTCAACTTAGTTTGCACATCGGTTGATGCGAGTTGAAACTCTGAGGTTGCGGCATCGGCGTTGATTTCTTTGGTGGTCCGATCATCTGACAACCTGGCGTGGCGGTCAATGCGGGCATTCACAACCTTCGATACATCAACTCCTCCGGCGAGCTTGCCAACTATGTTGGTAAGTACTCCCATAGCTGTACTTTCGGGATCCACGTTAGCTGCCCTCCTGATTTCCGTTTGTTGACCTGTGACCCGAAGGAATCGTTCCAATCAAGTTCGAAGGATGTTGTCGGAGTTCCGATCGTTCGCAGTCGTACTGCCTCATAGCGAACAACACTCCTTAGCATGTTCCGCCAAGCCGTGGCGCACACATAGCAACATCTATTCTATAATCTTCAGGCGCCACACCAGCACGCACAACCTCGCCAAGAACCGCCCCTGTTTACACTGCGCGTGTTACAATGTGAGTCATCACGCTTGCCATCAGCCTAACCCGCCACCATGCGCAACTTTCGCTCATCGTTTCCCGCACGGATCCCGGACCACTACGGCGTGCTGGAGGTCAAGCGCACTGCATCATCGGCGGTGATCCGATGGGCTTGGCGGCGTGCAGCGGTCAAGCTTTCACGCAGTCAGGCACTAGGGCATCCAGACGCAGCAGAGCGCATGCAGCGCGCCAACGAGGCGGCGGAGGTGTTGCTGGACCCGACCCGCCGCGCAGAGTACGACAGGCGGCTAGCGGAGAGTGAGAAGGGGCGGTAGGGTTGGGGTGGACGCAGTTGACCCTGCGGCTTGACTGTTTCGTTGGCGTCACTCACGTCCAAACTTGGTAGGCGGGAGGGTTGCACGTTACTTTGGCGCCCGATCATTGAGTCATGCACTTTCAGCACTACGACCCGGCGATCAATCCGCCTCCGAACAGGCCGAACCCATTGCACGTGGAGTGGCTTCTCACGGGCCATGAGCAATGGAACAACCGGCGGAGAGAGTTGGGATTCAAACCCGACCTGGGTGGGATCCAGTTGCACGAACTGTTTCGCGAGCAAGGGCTGCTTGACGACCACGATGACGCTAGCCTTGCACAATACGACCTGCGCGATGCGGACCTAACGTACGCCAACTTGGGTCGCGTGAACTTCAACAAGACGAACCTAGCGCGCGCAGACATGCGGAACGCGTACGCGCCCTTTGCTGAATTCGCCGAAGCGATTTTGGCCTTAGCGAAACTTGACAAGTCGTACATGCCTGGTGCTAACTTCAGAGGTGTAAACGCCTACAAAGCGAAATTCCGACTGGCCGCGGTTCAGTACAGCGATTTTTCCGACGGAAACCTGGAGGGTTGCGACTTTCTCGGCGCAACAATGTTCGGGTCGACATTCCGCGGGGCATCGCTAGGTAGTGCGAGGCTAACCTGTACTGACCTTTTCAGAGCAGACCTAGTGCGTTGTGACTTGAGCGGGTCGAGAATCTGGAAGGCGAACCTCTTTACCGTGCGCAGTCCAATGGCAGATCGCGGTCAACCGTGTCTCGGGATCGAAAAAGTCGAATCGATTGAAGACTTAATGGGAGTCCAAAGGTCGCTTCGAAAGCTTCGACCCAACCCAGGCGAAGCTGGTCGATCAATCTTCGATCCGGACCCTGCGGACGACGCAGATAAATGGATGTACTACTTTCGCGGGGAGTCGTGTTACGGGTGGCCGTTGTCGCCATCGGCGATGCGTGGCGAGTATCGCGCGTACGAGGCGGAGGCTCTGACTTCTCTGGAGACAGAACGACCAGGCGAGTTTGATGGACTGGTTGCGGCGATCGAACGCTTAGGACTGGCTCGCCACTACGGGTTGCCTACCCGCTTGTTGGACGTTACGCGCAATCCGTTGGTTGCACTGTTCTGGGCGGCCGAAAAGCGGACTCGGAGCGATGAGTGCTGTGGCGACATTTCGAGGGCCTATAAGGTGGGATGTGGGACATGTGATTCCGAGGAATCGGAGTGTAGTGGTGTGGTCCACGCTTTTGTGGTGCCGAGGGAGATGGTGCGTGCGCATGACAGCGACACGGTCAGTATCGTTGCGAACTTTGCGCGCCTGTCGCGATCTGAGCAGAACCGGATACTTTCCAAACGGAAGGACGACACGGTTGGTGATGTTTCGCCCGACGCAGACGACTTCGAGAAACTGATCAGCTTTTCTTACGAATCAATCATGACAAGGTTAACACACTTCATCGGACGCGAAAAACCGTACTTCACCGACGAGATCGACATAAGAGACCTCTTCAGGGTTTTGATCGTTGAACCCAAACAGAGCTTCGAGAGGTTGCGTGCGCAAAGCGGCGCGTTCATGATATCGGCGTTTCACGACTACTTTGATCGGGAAACGGTAGTTGAGATGGGTGGAGGAAAGGATGTTTACTGGCACTACAAGCTACGCGTACCGCCGGGTTGCAAGGAAACATTGCGCGAGGAGTTGGGTTGGATGGATGTTAACCAGCCACGGCTCTACGGCGATGTCAGCACCGCGGCGGAAGGTATCACTGGTCGTCTCAAAGCGAAGTTCGAGAGAGATAAGTCAAGGGGTTACTTCACACAGGCACCTCCGTACCCCTTTTTCTTAGATGACGCGTAACGCTGCACGCGCACGGGTCGTGGGCGGTTCACGAACCGCCCCTACGTTTTGGGTCCGGCAGAGTGTGGCGAGCGGTTGCCGGAGAGTGAACGCGGGCTAGGGTGTGCCCAACGTTTTCGTCAAGCGACCGTTTGATGTTGCGCGGCGCGTCCTTTGTTCGCTACTGCCAAACCATCGGTGAGTCTGGTTTCAGGCGACTCTGGAATTAGACGAAGCAGGTCTGGCCTAAACATTGTCGCCCAAGTCCGACTTAGCTCTACGGTCATCGCGCGCAGAGCTTCCATGTCAGGAAGTTGGACATCCGAGTATGCCGATAGTTGCCTGTGGGCGGCATCGTGAGCGATCATTGCCTGTTCCCACAATACTGTGTGGGTGATCGCGAACGCGATTCCTTCGTTGAACGCCATCACAGCGAACGCCTCGGCATCCTCTAACGGCGTACGTTGGCGCGCCTCGATCTTCGTTCCATCCGGACCATCCAGTATGTCAAGTCCTCCCTCGCTGAAACTAGTGATGTACTGCATGAGCGGGATGGAATCCGGTAACCGACCGGTTGCCCGCCGGTAAGCCTCAACTCGTGCCATCGCCTTACGCTTGAACACAACGAAGAGCATGACAGAGTCCCCTCGATCCCTGCCTAGGGATAGATGCATCAACTCGATGCCCCGCTCAGGTTGGATGTGTCCCAAGATGGCTCCGCACTGATACAACTGCCCCAACACGGTCTGGAGTTGACCGAATTCCACATACTCCTCGGTATACCGGCGGTCGCCATCAAACTGCTGTAGTTGAAAGTAGAACAGAAACACAGGCAGACTGAACCGCTCTGGGGGCTCGCCCTCGCCAAACGTTGCTATCCGGTCTACCAGTCCAGGTGGGAGTCCGATCTTGTCGATGTCAGAGGAAATCACGGCTGGTGATGCTCCATAGCAGGTTCGTTCATTTGGTGTGGCAACGGTCGTTGTCGGTTAGTATACATTCTGTTTTGGTTTCACTGGGTGAGACGCACGTACTCAAAGATGGCTCCCTGCTTGACGGGCAAGGTGGATCAAGTAATACGCACTCTCGTGGCTCATGGGTTAGAGATGCCGGCCTGTACGCGCGACACGCTGTTGCTGACGTATACTCGTGACGATGGCTAACGACTGTGAAGGACCGGTACCATGAACGGCGACAGCACGCGTCCGCAATCAGATCAGGAGGTGCCGCCGACGAACTCCCAGCATGTAGCTTGGCTCAACGAGGGTGTGGAGAGTTGGAATCGGAGGCGTAAGGACGAACCGTTCGATCCAGTGTTGACTGGGATTGTTGTAGTCGGCGATCGTGAAAACGAACGGTATCTGTTACGGTTTGGCACTCCGTTGAGTCAAACCGACCTGAGCGGCGTGAACCTATCGGGAGCCGACCTGCGTCGATCGTATTTCGGACGCTGTGTGTTCCGCGGTGCCGATTTGACGGGAGCTAACTTAACCGGGGTACTCGGTCTCGGATCGGACTTCAGCAACGCTGACTTACGTGGCGCAAAGCTTTCGGGGTTCAAGTCCGCGTTAGCGAACTTCCAAAGTGCGCGATTTGGGAATACGAGAATCTCTGGAGACGCGGTGAGAGCGCCTAGGGCCGTTACTTCCGACTTCAGCGGCACACAATTTAGTTATTCCGACTTGACCGGTGCCGACTTCTCAGATGCCAATCTTTCCGGGGCATCTTTTAGCGACTCCGACCTAAGTCGCGCGAACCTGGTTGACGCTGGCTTGACCGGAGTCAACCTCGTGGGGTTAAGGTTATGGCGCGGCCAACTATTCGACGAACCGTCGCTTGAGACAGGTCCCCCTCACGGGAAGACCTTCGAGTTTGAAGGGGTCGGGTCGCTTCGAGACTTGCAGGGCCTACGGCATCACCTGCGAGATGTTTATGCGCACGACTATGTTTCTGGACGCGTCAGGTTCTATTTTCGGGGGGAACCGTGCTCCCGATCATCGTTGCGCCCGACTGTGATGCGTCGAGGGTTGAAGCGGTTTGAGCGTGACTTGCTTACTGGACTCAAGACTGAATTCCCGACAGCGTTCTCGGGGTGCGAATACGCCATTGACGAGCTCGCCATCGCCAGGCATTTCGAACTACCGTCGCGTCTCTTGGACGTGACGCGAAACCCTCAGGTCGGTGTCTACTGGGCTACGGACGCGGCCGAAGGTCAACATAGAGGATTCGGTTGCGAAGAGATTGAGTGTAAGCGTGATTGCTCATGCGTGCATCCGGGCGAGTCATGCGAAGGCAAGCTGCATTTATTCGCAATCCCTAGTGATTCTGTGCGCACTTACGACAGCGATCGCGTTAGCATCGTTGCCAACTTCGCGAGGTTGCCGGTGCTTCAGCGAGAGCGATTGTTGACGAAGCACCAAGATGACATCGATTTCCGATCCCTTGGTGAGTCCAAGTCGGATTGGGAATTGCCTCGTAACAGTATGAACGAGTCTAAAACTACGCTTCTTCACAACATCCAAAGAGAAAAGCCATACTTCACTGATGACATAGACATTCGCGACCTCTTCGGTGTCTTCGTAGTTGAACCCCGCTTGAGTTTCGACCGTATCCGCGCGCAGAGCGGAGCATTCATGTTGTCGGCGTTCCACGAGCGGTTTGAAGGCGCAGAAGTGGCGAAGAATGGGCCCGGGACGATGTTGTACGACCATCATGTGATCACGGTGCCAGCCGAAAAGAAGGACGAGATTCGCGACGAGTTGGACTGGATAGGAGTTAATAAGCAAACGCTGTACGCTGACGTTGAATCCACGGTGGAGGCTGTCGCTGACCGATTTCGGAAGCTTGCCGCGATGACCAAATGAGCCGCCGAAGCGAAAGAGTCGTGGGCGGTTCACGAACCGCCCCTACGCGGGCGGTCCGGCCTGCCGCCCCTTTCGCCACCCCCATCCCACCTCTTGCATCCCCCGCACCGTGCTGTACAATCACCCCCATCGCCTTTACTGACCCTTTGCACTTGTTGACTTACTGCTATGCCTGATCTTTGGGGTGGATTCGTGGTGGGACGTTCCCCGTGTGCATGGGTCGAGTTGCCTGCGCTTTCGTTGAGGACGCTAGACAATCGGGCAATGTGACTACGCGCCAGTTGGATCCATGATTGCTGTGGCTGGTAACTGACATGTTGACATTAGTAGCACATATATGTTATGATGATGTTGACATGTTATTGGAGTATGCCTCGTGAACATAGAACCCAACATCAAGAACCGAGAGTTCTATCTTATCAACAATCTCGATGTGATGCGTGGCATCAACACGGGAACCGTCAAGGTGATAGCCACCGACCCGCCTTTCAAGACCGACAAGGCATGGGCAAGCACGCCGAGCGACATGAAGTCTCAAAGTAGCGGGCGATTCGACGATCGGTGGCCTTGGATAGTCGATCTTGACGCAACGGCGCTGTGGCTACAGTCGAACGCTCCAGGCGTCTGGCGGTTCATCGAGTACGCGTATGAGTACTGGGGCGAAAGCATGGGCTCGTTCTTGACCTACATGGGCGTGCGCGCCGTGGAGATGCACCGGATCCTGCGAGATGATGGCACGTTGTACTGGCACTGCGACCCGAAAGCCAGCCACTACATCAAGGTTATCCTTGACGCGATCTTCGGTAAGGGCAATTTCAGAAACGAGATCGTTTGGCACTATGGCAAATGGAGCAACGTCACACGGGGCTTTCAGAGCAACCACGATATCATTTTGAGGTACACTAAATCGGACAACTTCACGTTCAACCCAATCTACGTCGGTCGTCGAAAAATCGGGTCATACGACACGAATAGAGTCGACGGTGTGACGCAGCTGTTGATATACGATCGGCAGAACGTGCCGGATAGCGTACTGCGAAAGCACCAACGGGAAGGCTCAGTGATCGTAGAAGTATCCAAACCGGGAGCACCCGAACACGATGTTTGGACATACGTCCGTTCTAGCGAACTAAACATACTCAACTCAAGATCAAAGGAACGAGTCGGCTTCCCGACACAAAAGCCAATCGCGTTGTACAAACGATTGATTTGCACGGCATCCAATGAAGGCGACCTCGTCTTAGACCCGTTCGCAGGATGTGCTACAACCCCTATCGCCGCTGAGGCATCAGGACGAAGCTGGGTCGGCATTGACATCTGGCGCGACGCACATGCGATGGTTGTGCGACGCCTAAAGAACACGGGCTACAGCGTGTCGGTGGATAAGCTAAGAGAAGCACCAACACGAACCGATGGTGTTCTTGTGACCGACAAGCTGATCCAGGCGGTAAACGAGCTACGTAGGTCAGGGCCAGGAAAACCCGATAGCCGCGAAACGCGCAAGATAAAGGCGGAACTGCTGGCTGGTCAGAGCTTCTTTACTTGTAAGGGATGCAACTACCGGCATCCCGATGCGATGGCTACGCTGGACCACGATCGACCTCTAATGCACGGAGGAAAGACGACGTTGGAGAATTCGAGATTGCTTTGCCTACCATGTAACGAATCCAAGGGTTCCAACCTTACTCTTGACGCATTGATTGATTTCAACAAGCAGCACGGCCTTTATTTCGAGCCCAAGACATTGCCGATGGACTGGGATGACGAATAGATGTCATGTGGGTCAAGTCGCATCCTCAACATCATCGCGAAGTCTAACGGACATTGAGAATGAACGTTGAACAATCGCTACTCTCAGGTCGCGCTAACAACACCCGGACGGTTCACGAACCGCCCCTACGGGCCGGCCTGGCACGCCGTAGCATACGCCGGGGACGCACGCAGGTGTCGCGCGGCGCGACATCCCCGACGCACGGTTCGCGGGCGGTTCACGAACCGCCCCTACGCGGGCGGCCTGGCACGCCGTAGCACATGCAGGGATGCACGCAGGTGTCGCGCCGCACGGCATCTCCGACGAACGAGTCGTGGGCGGTTCGCGAACCGCCCCTACGGGCAGGCCTGGCACGCCGCATCATACGCCGGGGATGCACGCAGGTGTCGCGCGCCGTGACATCTCCGACGCACGGGTCGTGGGCGGTTCACGAACCGCCCCTACGGTCCGGCCTGGCACGCCGCATCATACGCCGGGAATACACGCAGGTGCCGCGTCGCGCGACATCCCCGACGCACGGGTCGTGGGCGGTTCACGAACCGCCCCTACGGTCCGGCCTGGCACACCGTGGCACACGCCAGGATGCACGCAGGTGCCGCGCGCCGCGACATCCCCGACGCACGGGTCGTGGGCGGTTCACGAACCGCCCCTACGGGCCGGCCTGGCACGCCTTCGCGGCCACCACCCCCATCCCACGCTTGCATCCCCCGCACCGTGCTGTACAATCTCATACGTTGCCTTTACTGACCCGTTGCATTCGTTGACTTACTGCTATGCCTGACCTTTGGGGTGGATTTCCTGACTACTACGGGGTGCTGCGGGTTGCGCCAGATGCGTCAGACGGCGAGTTGCGGAGCGCATGGCGTGTCGCAGCAAAGCGGTGGCATCCAGACACCAACGACGGACAGGATGCAGCCACGATGATGCGCAGGGTCAACGAGGCATGGCAGGTGTTAGGTGATCGTGATGCCCGCGCTGTGTATGACGAGGTATATTTCGCATGGCGCACAGGATCGGAACAGCTAGCAGGCGAGCTGTCGGGCAGGCTATCAATGCAACAAGAGCGCAGACAAGCACGCGCGACATCGCAGGAGTGGACCCGCTGGGGCAGGGAGGACCGTGTGAGGTGGGAGCGAGAACAGAGACGGGACACGGGTGCGCGTGAGCGGGAGTCGCGCGGTGATGGTCAATCATGGTCAGCTGGCGCGGGTGCTGCCGGTCGAGCCTCTGCTGGGACTGGTGCGCGGAATGAGAGACAGCAGGAGCCGCGGGCCGAGGCAGGTGCCGGCGACGGTAGTGACACGGCTAAACGAGATGATCCAGAAAACGCTGGATGGGTCGAAGTTTTGGTGGCATCAGTGCTGACGGCTTTCACTATCGTCTTGGTCATTGTGGCGATCGCATCTTCATAGGAACAACGATAGGGGTAACCATGGCTAATCCTGTACATGTTGAGATGCTGGTTAACAGCACGAAGGATGAGTGGAACAAGTGGCGCGAGGAGCGACGGTACGAACTGTTGGAGATCTCCAACCTTAATCTTGGTCAGATGCGTAGGGACGCGGTTGGGCCTATTGACGGAACGTGGGCCAATTTCAGGGATTTTAATTTCGATTCTGTGAACCTCAAATCCTGTACGATGGTTCAATCTGATTTATCTGGTGCCACATTGAGTTGGATCGAATGGGATAATGTCGTTCTAATAGGTTCGATTGTGCGCGATTCGTTGTTTTACCACGCATCGTTCAAATCTTGCTTTATGCACCGTATGGATGCAGTCTCCGCCAAAATCTGGTGGACGAGCTTCCCAAACTCGAGTCTCCATGACGTAGACTTCAGTCGCGCGTTCCTTCACTACTCTAGTTTTGCCGAAGCGGATCTAACTGGTGCGCAATTTGACGGATGTGATTTGAGTATGACTAATCTGATCGGAGCGAGTCTGGCGTGTACGAATT
The DNA here is from genome assembly GCA_965200145.1 of Dehalococcoidia bacterium. Classification (GTDB taxonomy): domain Bacteria; phylum Chloroflexota; class Dehalococcoidia; order Lucifugimonadales; family Lucifugimonadaceae; genus CBDATG01. The sequence goes on along the minus strand of CBDATG010000002.1, from coordinate 993,107 downwards.
TGAATTCGGCGAAATACATATGTGGATCTTCCGAAGATTTCGCTTACTTCGACGAGACGGAGCGGCTCTTGGGTGAATCGAAGACGAACCCAAGTCGAGTACGGATCGAGTCATTGCGCGAACGCTTGACATCCGGAGTCCCAGACCAACCGCCGAGTAGCCCAACTACGCGTGATGCGATACTTCGCAACCTGACTAAACTGGACCCGTTTGGTGTCGATGATATTGAACAGATTAAGTCTGCGGTCAAAATAATATACGATGTTGTGAGCGCCGGGACAGGACGTGGCATGGCGCGTCTGTATTATCGTGGACATGGGTGCACTTGCTGGAATCTGACCAGTTCGCTAGCTCGTATGGAATCGGATGGGTCCGAGTCCGAGATGCTCGACGAATTGGCAATGAGTAGCCCGGAGGAATTCAGACAGTGTAGATCAGAACTTGAGCGATTGGTTCTTGCGAGGCACCACGGCCTCCCTACACGATTCCTTGATGTGACGCTCAACGTCTTGGTGGCGTTGTATTTTGCTTGCACTGAATCTGCGAGTTGTCGTCGATCTGAGTGTGATGGCAATGCGCGATTGCATTGCATAATAGCTCCGCCGGAAATCGTTAAGAGACACCATTCCGACACAGTCAGTGTGCTATCGGCGTTTACACGATTGACACGTGCGGAACAGCTTGTGCTCCTAACTGAGCGTCCCACGCGGGGATGTCGAATCTCCGACGTCCTTGAATCAGATCATGTCCATTTCTCTAGACCGTCTTATGGAGATGCTATGCTTCGCCTGCGGCACTTCGTCGCGCGAGAGAAGCCATATTTCGAAGACAGGATCGACCCGAAAGACCTGTTCAGAGTCGTTGTCGTAGAGCCAGACCGCGCTTTCCCGAGACTGCGGGCTCAATCTGGTGCGTTTCTGATGTCGGCGTTCCACGAGAGTTTCGATGCTGAGGAAGTCGCGTCGGTTGATCCGGCAATGTCAATATACGGACATGTCAAATTCGACATACCACCTCAAGCCAAGGCTCGAATCCTACGCGAACTAGGATTTTATCATGTCAACGAAGAGACGATGTTTCTTGGTCTTGAATCCGCGGCGCGAGCGATTATCGCTCGACATACGAGGCACGGTTAGTCAGGTAGAAATACATTTTACCCACAGCGGCCGGTGGCGGTCGCAGGCTGTTCACGAACCGCCCGTACGGGTACGCGTCTCTAGCCCACTTAGCCGATCGGCAATCCCACCGAGTCCGGCGCGTCCGATTCCGGGCCATGATCCGCATCGTGCTAGGTGGCAGTCGCGCTTGTTGAGGCTTATCGGCTTGTCGAACTCTGCTACGCCGTAGTAGGAGTCCGGGTGCTGTATCGGCTCGCATGCCGATACTCTGGGCTTTTTGTGTGGATGGTTGCCTGTCTCTTTGTTGATGCCCGTTAACCCTGCTTTTATCTGGATGCTGATCGCCGGACGGGGCGTGATGCGTGCTGTCGGTTCGCGGCTCGGTGCAGAGGCAGAGTCGCCGCAGAGGAAGGCGGCTACCTCCGTAGTGCTATAAAGCCGCTAGTAACGGACTGCCAATGGGGGCGGAGCCGGCGATACGACGGGATGTGAAGCGGAGGGTCGACTCTGATAGGGTGCGCGCGGCGCGAGCGTACATGTGTGTGACAAGGCTTCGCAGGGATGCTCGTCATGTGATATGCTTTCCTACATTGAATGCAGCTCTAGCCGCTACCTTTGGACATGGGTGAACAAACACCGACGGTGCAACAGCATGCGGTGCAACAGCATGATTGGGAGTCGAGTTCGCACGAGCATCCGGGGGCAACGCGGTCCTTCGGCTCGCGTACACTACGGAAACCGACCAGGAGACACGAACATTGCAACAGATATCAAATCCCCCGAATACGCCCACGGACTCTCGGCGAGAGGCACTGGATGCCCTTGTGAACGGACCGGATTCTTGGAAAGAATACAAGAGTGCTCACCCCGGACCTATAGACCTGAGCGGGATTGACATCGGCACTGCGATCAGGCAGAGATACGAAATGGGCACCGATGAAGATGTTTACATGCCTGGGTTTGACATGAGCAATGTCAACCTCACCAAAGCGACACTTAGACGATGCATCCTCGATTCATCCAATTTTAGAGGCGCCAATTTGACTCTTGCAGATTTGACCTATTCAAGTATTGTCGATGCTGACTTCGATGCTGCAACTCTGAATCGGACATTCATGGATTTGGCGAAGTGCTATAGGTCTCGTTTCCCGTATGGCGCCCTTCGCGACGCTAATTTGTTCATGCGGCCCGATTCGCATACTACTCCTCTGGATGATGATCCATCAATGGGTGAGATTACGCGCCTCGCGGATTTGATTTCCTACTTGCCCATGTGGGAACCACGCATGCATATGCGTGAGCCTCGTGCACTGCGTGCTCGTCAATTCTATCGTGGTCACGATGTATATTCATGGGAATTGAAACCATCCGTAATGCGTCCGGATTCCATCGGAAACGCGGAGTCCCAAGTCCTGACGGAGTTCATTCAGAGAAATCCGGACCTTCTATCGGACAACGAATCTATATTGTCGCAAACGGTTAGGGCACGTGAGTACGGATTACCGACGCGTCTCTTGGATATCACTTCAAACCCATTAGTCGCTACTTTCTTCGCCGTCGACGACGCGCGTCACGAAGATGAGGATGGAGCGTTACATGTTTTCGGGCTCCCTCCGTCTATGGTCAAGTCATTCAACAGCGATACCGTTGCTCTGATTTGCGCTTACGCCCGGTTAAGCTTACGCGACCAGAGAATGCTGACCGGAGTATACGATCAGACATCTAAAGACGCTGACTATCATCGACTTGATCCGAAAGTTGATCAAGTGCTTGGGACGTACAACTTCCGATGGAATGAGACTATGGACCGCCTATTGGGTGAGGTCATGAAAAACAGGCATTACTTTTCAAATAGGATTGATCCGTTCGACTTCTTCAAAGTGTTCGCTGTGACGCCCCGATCGGAACCGCGACGTTTGAGGGAGCAGAGCGGTGCTTTCCTGTTGTCTGGGTTTCACCAGCGCTTTGAGCGGAATGCCGTCCTTAAGGCGAAAGCTAACACGCCGATTTATGAGCATCGAGTAGTCAGAGTCCCCGCGAGCGCGAAGCCGCGCATTCGTGGTGAATTGGCGCGTCTTGACATCTCGAAGGAGACCATGTTGAGTAGTCCTGAAGTGTCCGCCGAGGCAATCCGGAAGAGATACGGGTTTGAGTAACATACCCGCGTGACAGGGAGGGCGCGCGGGTGAGCCAGCTGACCCGGCTTAGACGCGAGGTGGTGTCCCCACGGCGTTCATGCTACGCTCAACCCGACTGGCGATCTGTCCGCATGGGATAGGGTTGTGATGCGGTCGATGCCGGTGCCGGTGATTGTCGGTTCGTATACGACTTTGTCGATTGTCGGTAGTACTACCCAACCTTGCTCTTCGAGGTGCTGGAGTAGCCGATCCAGCTCCCGAATCGCCGTAGACTCGGAGTGTGCTAACGCCGCGGGCCACACATCATGCGCGAGCATCGGGATTGGTAGCGGGTCGGAATCGATGGTTGTGCGCATGAAGCGAAGCAAGCGATCGGCCCGCGTCTCTGGGGTTAGGTCTGCCGCATTCGTTGCGCGATCTATGAGGTCCGTGGTGACCGTTGGCCGCTCCTCCCCCGAAGCGCGCTCGTCGACAAGGATGGTTGTGAGGCGGGCACGGACGCGTTCGTCAATGCGCCTGTATCCGCCACTCAATCGTTGCTCGGCACAAGCCGTTACTGCGTAATCTCCGCCAGCCCGGGGCGACCCTTCGACATAGACGAGACCATCAGGAACGTGATTGCGCGCGACATGCACAGCCGGGAAGCGTGGCCAGATCAAGCATTCGGGATTTTTGCGGAGGGTCATGGCAAGGTGTCCTGTCTGGTCGGTAACGGTGTCGGTGTGAACATAACTCAATCATACACGAAGCGACCGTGCGCGGCATCCTTGGCGTGAGTCACGGTCTGCTACGCGGGCCGGAGCCGAGCTCCTCGAGAGCTAGGATGCGGTCGGTTAGGGCGGCTCTGAAGGCTGGCGGGTCGTTAGGCGCCTAGAAGATGCGCGCGTAGGTGGATGTGACACATCTCAAAATGAATGCTCCTCATGTGGTATGTGTTACTACAACGAACGCAGGCCAAGCCGCTGCCTTTGGACATGAGTGAGCGACAACCGACAGAGCAACCGCATGATCGGGAGTCGGGTTCACCCAAGCGCTCAGAGGCTGCGCGACACTTGTGCTCGCGAACATGACAGTAACCGACTAGGAGACTAGAACAATGCAATCGACACCAAAACCACCGTCACCACTAACGGAAGAGAAGCGAGAAGCCCTGGAGGCCCTGGTGCAGGGAGCAGAGGCATGGGACCAATACCGACACGCTCACCCTGGTCCCATAGACCTGAGCGGGCTTGACATCGGGACTGCGATCAGGCGGGAGCGTGGTTACCCCGACGACTACGTAGTCCCCATGGAAGGCATTGACATGCATGATGTCAATCTCTCCAATACGAATCTCAGGGGATTCGTATTCTTTGGATGCGACCTAAAGTTTGCCATTTTGAAACGGACGGACCTGGCATACGCGAAGTTTCCGGGTTCATACCTGATGAATGCATGTCTGTCAGGAGCGTATCTGTTTAGGACTGACTTTCGCGGGTCCGACTTGACCGGAGCTGACCTCACTGACTGTGATTTGAGGGCTACATCACTCTCTGGAGCAAATTTATCTTGCGCCAGGTTGTTCCGGGCATCTTCGATAGTGGACGACGTGGGCTTTGAAAGGGTCCAGGTTGCCATTCGTGATGATTTCGGAGGATCGTCCGATGCGTATAATCAGTGGAGGGAAAATACCGAAAAGGTGATGCACCGAATGAACCACAAGATTATGACGGGGAACCTGGACGAGGACCCGGTCAACGAGGATATTCGCCGGCTGGCTCGATACATGGGATGGTCGCATCTGGAACTACCGATGAATCAAGGCACCGTCGACTCAGTACAGCAGCTACTGGAGATATTGGATTACCTCAAATTCCATTACGGACACGCATTTGACTCTGATAGAATTCATTATTATTATCGCGGTGAGGAGTCCAACCGTTGGTGCCTCACACCATCTATACATCGGAAAATCAAGGAGGGATCCGAGTCCGGATTGGTGAGGGAATTGATGACACGGGTGCCGGATAGGTTCCGGGATACCGAATCCCTATTCGATCGGTTAGTGTTGGCTCAACAAAACGGCTTACCGACTCGTCTCCTAGACGTTACCCGGGATCCGTTGGCGGCGTTGTACTTCGCCCTCCGAAACGAAGGCACTACAGACAACGCATTCCCGGATGGACGAGCCCGTATACACATCTTCGTTGTGCCTACCGAGATGGTTAGACGCCACGACGACGATGATGTGAACATCGTTGCGGCATTTTCTGAACTTTCTTCGATTCAGCAGGATGTCATTCTCACTCGTTGTTTTGAATGGCGTGAGGATGCTTGGCCGGAGCCAGTTGTGACACACGATACGCATGCGATGTCCAGCTACCTAGATGTCGTCCGGACGTGTGTGGATTTGCTGTCTCCAACCAAACCTCACCTAAGCGATCGGATCGACCCGAAGGCGCTCTTTGGGATCTATTTAGTTGAGCCTAAGCGCGACTTTGATAGATTGCGAGCTCAGGCGGGTGCGTTTCTTCTTTCGGCGTTTCACAGACGGTTTGAACGGGACGAAGTCGTTAGTGTTGATGGCAGTTCGCGCATCTACGACCATTACACGATCGATGTTGACATCAGCGAGGAGTCGAGGGCGAAGATGTTGGAGCAACTTCATTATCTGAACATCAACGAAGAGACGATGTTTCCTGGCCTGGAGTCGTCAGCCAAGGCGATCGCGGCGCAACACGCGAAGCCTAAAGACACGGATTGCAAAGATGGCGAATGCGACGGCGCAGCGTAGTGGACCCTTGCGGCCAGGGGTAGTGGGCGGTTCACGAACCGCCCCTACGGGCGGGCGTGTTCACAATGGGATTCACAGGGATATGCAGGATAGGGCAGGATGTTGGGGTGTGTCCGCGGTTTCGCCGGCTTGGGATTGACGGGTTTCCGATTGGCTCGTATGATGGAGGTATCGGCATAAGCATTGCAATTGAGGATACTATGGTGGTTTACTCTGCTGGCACACGCGAGACGCGGCGGTATGAGCCGGCTTTTCGCGGGCTGTTCTACGCCGGCGACGTTGTGCGGTGGCTTTCGGTTACTGATGGCGCGATTCGCGGCGAGTCCCTGCACTTGGGTCCACGGTCGGTTCACGGCTGGAGTCGGCGCGGATTCTTCGGGATGGAGCGGAATGGGTATGAGCGTAATCGGGCGTTTGTCCGGTTCGGGGGTGTTATCACATCGCGCGCGATTGCGCTACTGATGTCGTACGGGATTCGGATCGGACGTATACAGGAAGCGCATGAGTATCTGCGGGATGAGACTGGGCTGGAGTTTCCGTTTGCCTCTCGAGGGTTCTGGTGCGAATCGAATGCTTTCTCAGACTCTGTTTACTCCAAGCTGGACGAGTTGATCGTAACTGCCAGTCGTCATGGGAAGCTTCCGTTCACAGAGCTGATGTTTGAGCGCATCGGTGATCCTGGCGACATGGAGTTCGGCGATCCAGATGGCGAGTTCGCTACCATGTGGGAGCCGACGCCTGGCATCGTGATCAATCCAGGTGTGCAGACTGGTGCCGCGTGTGTCAAGGGTACGCGCACGCCAACCTATGTTCTATATGGCGGGTATGTCGCGGGTGATGACGTTGCTGGGTTGGCGTACGCCTACCGCCTCAGCGTGGCGCAGGTCAGAACGGCGATTGACTGGGGCATGCGGTTGGGGGTGGTACAGAGGTGAAGGGCGAATGGAGTCGGGTTGTAGATCTCGGCGTGGATTCACAGGGATAGGCAGGATAGGGCAGGATGGATGCTGGGGGCGTGTGCGGGTTTGCCACTGCGGGATTGACCGGTTTCTGTTTGGCTCGTATCATTAGGGCATTGGTTTACTCATTGTTATCGGGAGGCTCTGATGGTTTACGCCGTTGACATAGAAGAGCGTCGGCGTGCTGTGCCGGCTTGGCGTGGTTTGTTCTACGCTGACGATGTTGCGCGGTGGCTGTCGGTTACCGATGCCCAGATGCGCGGCGGGCGCGTGGATTTAGGTCCGCGAACGGTCCTTGACTGGGGACGGCGCGGTTTCTTCGGCTTGGAGGAGACCCGGTTCCAATACGCGCGTCATCCGGAGTTTATCCGTTTCGGCGGCGTGATCACTTCGCGGGCGATCGCGTTGCTGCTGTCGCACGGGGTTAGCATCGGGCGGATACTGGAAGCACACGACTATGTTCGGGATGCGACTGGGCTCGACTTCCCGTTCGCTTCGCGCAGATTCTGGAACGAATCCGATGGTTTCTCGGCAGAGGTCTGCTCCGAGCTGGACGCGTTGGTCGTGACTGCGAACGGTCATGGTCAGATTCCGTTCACGGAGCTGATGTACGGCCGGATTGGCGATCCTGGCGACATGGAGTTCGGCGACTCGGAGGGCGATTTCGCGACCAATTGGGAGCCGACACCTGGCATCGTGATCGATCCCGAGATGCAGTCTGGCTCTCCGTGCATCAAAGGAACGCGCACGCCCACGTATGTGCTCTACGGTTGGTATGTTCATGGAGAGGATGTCGAGTCCATTGCGTACTGGTATGTGCTGGACGAAGACCAGGTTGCGCCTGCGATTGACTGGGGACGGCGTTTGGCAGCGGTGGAGTTGGCATGATGCATGAGTTGCGGTTCTACTTGGATGAGAATCTGCCTGGAAGGTTGACCGGCTTACTGCGTGGCTTGAAGGTGCCGATTGATTCTGTGCAGCACGGTACCAAAGACGGAGAGATAGTCCGACGCATCGGCCGGCACGGGCATCGTGGCGTATGGATCACACAAGACTTATCGGCTAGGAATACTCACCGGAGCGCAATCTTGGAATCTGGCATATCGATTGCATGGTTACACTCCGGGAGCGGACCACCATTGAAGCCGGTGCTCTTGGCGGTCGCATTCGTCTACCGCTTCAGTCCGCAAGTTGAAGCGTCGGACGTGCCACTCTACTTTGATGTGCGGGAGGTCAGTCTCCCAGACGGCACGAGCGCCGTGGCATCGGTGCAGACTGAGCTGTAGCGGGATTCACAGGAATAGGCAGGATGTTGGGGGCCTAGTTCCACATTTGCCACCATTTGCTGTCGTCGTGGTAGGACTTGCTGCGGTGGTTGTGCCAGTAGGTTTGTTGGCGGGACGGGACTGTTGGGTCTGGGGCGAATCTGTGTTGCCAGATTGGTAGCTCTTTGTTGTAGCGTTCTTCTGCTCTTGCTAGAGCGTCTGGGTTGATTGTTACTCCCAGGCCGGGTTTGTTTGGTGCGATTAGCGCGCCGTCTTTGTATTGGAATGGCGTTGTCAATATGTCTTCCGATGGTGGTAGTAGTTTGGTGTAAGCAGAGTCCACGGGCCATAGGAAGTTTGGAGTTGCTGTCACTAGGTGTAGTTGCGCGGCGGTGGCTATTCCTGTTTCGCCGGGAGACGAATGGCAGGATACTTTTAGGCCTCCAGCTTCTGCTATTGCAGCACAACGTTGGGTTTCTAGAAATCCGCCGTTTATCACTAGGTCTAGATGTATGGCATCACATGCGCGTTGGATGATTAGTTCTTGTATCTGCTCCTTTGTTGTGCGGGCTGGACCGTCACACAGTATTGGGATGTCTGTGTGTTGCTTTACTTCTGCTAGTGCGCGTATGTTTGAGGAATCTACGGGTTCTTCTACATGTGAAGGATCGTACTCCTCCATCTTTCGCAGTAGTCGTACTGCTTCTAGTTGCGAGTATGATCCGTTGAAATCGAAACCCAGCTCGATGTTTGGCCCGGCAACTGCTCTTGCGGCTGCAACACACTCCAAGTCGAGCTGCGGGTTTAAGCCCAGTTTTATCTTGAATGCCTTGAAGCCCGCCTGCACTGCGCGCGAGACTTCGTCGGCGGTTGCCTGCGGCGGTTTGGATCCCATCCAGTAGCGCGCTTCGACTTGTGTCCTGTATTGTCCGCCGATGAGGTTGTAGACGGGCTGACTTGCTGCCTGCCCGATGATGTCCCATAGTGCCATGTCGATGCTGCCCAGGATGTTCAGTGCCGGCGCGGCGGAGGTGTCGAGCAGGTGTCCGATCTTTGTCGTGACGTTTCCGGTGAGCGTCAGTCCGCGCTCGATGCTGTTGATGTCGTGCGGGTCGCGGCCGACGAGCTTGGACTTGACAGCGCTGAGCAGGCGTGAGTCGCCGGCGGCACCGATGCTGGTCTCGCCGATGCCGGTCAAGCCCGCATCCGTGTCGACGAACAAGATCGTCTTGATGGCGGCGAAGCGTGAGCCGTACCACATGGTGACGGGCTCGTGTTTGCCCAGCGTCGAGAGCGGGATGCAGATGTTGGTGGTGCGGAGGTCAGTGATACGCATGGGAACTCACAGGGATAGGCAGGATTGTGCAGGATGCTATTAGAATTGCTTGTGGCTTGGCCGTGTTGCGGTCGGGTTTGATTTTACTTGCTTAATGATCTATTGGAGTGCTCACAGGATGATTTCGGGTTATCGGATTCTGTTGGCAGCCGGCTTAGCGGCGGTGTTGTCGTTCGCTTTGGTGCTGGTTGCGGTCGCCTACCAAGGGCAGGACCCGGCAGTGCGGGATGCTGGATCGGATGTCGTGGATGCGCAGTTCCCGCCGCCGACTATGACGGAGTTGGCGGATGGCGTGTACCACTTCTTTGGGCTGTTCAGCAGCAGCATCGTTGTCGTTGGCGACGGATCAGATGGTGTGCTGATCACCGATCCGGCGAATCCCTTGCGCGCACAGCAGCTGAAGGAAGAGATCGCCAAGGTAACAGATGCGCCAGTGACACGGATTGTGCTGACGCATGAGCACTACGACCATGTCGGCGGTACATCGTCGTTCCCGGATGCGCGCATCGTGTGTCATCGGAACTGCGCGCCTGTCTTCGCACTGGCGTCGTTGGGCGATGTGCCAGCGCAGGTGGATGAGGAGTTCGACACAGAGTGGACGGTCTCCGCAGGAGGCATCGAGGTGCAGATGCGCTATCTGGGACCCGGTGACGGCGATGCGACGATCGTCATTTATCTGCCACAGGAGCAGATAGTTGTGACGTCGGACCTGTATGAGCCTCGTGCTTTGACAGAGGTGGCATGGGTTGACGACAAGAACTTCGTTGGCGTGCGGCGCATCCTGAACACCGTCAGCGAGTGGCCGATCACACACGCCGTCAACGCTCACTCGCCGGGGACTGACCCTGTCGACATGATGGAGAACGTTGAGTACTACAACGACCTGTTCGATGCGGTGTACGCGCCTTATGTTGCGGCGGTTGCCGAGGTTGGTCCTTTCGCGGCGGGCGCGTTGTTGCAGACGTTGCCGCAGACGATTGAGCTGCCTAAGTATCAGGATTGGACGAACTACGACACGGCATTCCCGCGTCATGTAGAGCGCATGTTCCTAGCGATCTCGCACGGCGATTAGCACCGGGAACCAAGGATCTGTTTGGAATTGACTATATTTACCTCGCCACTTGGCGCGAGACCCCTAATGGGAGGGATTGAATGAAGAAGCAAGGATTTTGTGCCTATGCGCTGGTCGGAGTGATTGCGGCGTTGGTATATGTGATGGCGTGTACGTCGCCAGACCCGACTGCCACGCCGGTACCGCCAACTGCGACGCCGACGGTCGTGCCGGCTACCGCTACACCGGTACCGCCGACCGCTACGCCAGTGCCTCCCACTGCAACTGCCGTGCCTCCCACTGCGACTCCTGTTCCGCCTACTGCCACATCTGTGCCACCGACCGCTACGTCTGTGCCCACCGCTACCGCTGTGCCTACTGCCACTGCGATACCTGCCACCGCAACTCCTGAACCGGACGATGCAGAGCAAGGGCAGGACGGCGGGTTCCAGATCCCGCCGCCGACGGTTACGGAGCTGGCTCCGGGTGTCTACCACTACTTCGGCTTCTTCTCTAGCAGCCTGATCGTCATTGCAGACGATGGCGTGCTGATCACCGATCCGAACATCAGCTTCCGTGGCGAGTCGCTAAAGGCCGAGATCGCGAAACTGACGGATGCGCCAGTGACGACGATCGTGCTGACGCATGAACACTACGACCATGCCGGCGGCACTGAGGTGTTCCCGGACGCTAGGATAGTGTGTCACTACAACTGCGTGCCGGCGTTCGAGCTGTACATGCTGTCCGATGTTCCAGGCGCAGGCGGCGTCCCGGATGTCAACAGCAGCAACTTCGAGACGTTCTCGGACTTCATGCAGATCGACGTGGGCGACACGATCGTGCAACTGCACTACCTCGGTCCGGGCGATGGCGATGCGACGACGATCATCTACCTGCCGAAGGAGCGGATCGTAGTCACATCGGACTTGTATGAGCCGCGGGCGTTGACCAGTTCGGCGTTCGTTGATGACAAGAACTTCGTCGGAGTCCGAAAGATACTGAACGAGGTCAGCACATGGCCGCTGAACCATGCCATAAACGCACACTCGCCAGGAACAGACACTGTCGACATGATGGAGAATGTGCAGTACTACAACGACCTCTACGATGCGGTGAAGGCAGAGGTAGATGCGGCGGTTGAGACGGCTGGCGGTGCATACGGCGCCTACGGGCTGTTCGACACGCTGCCAAATGAGCTAGATTTAACAGCGTACAGCGACTGGGCGAACTATGACACTGCCTTCCCGCGCCACGTGCAGCGGATGCTGCTGGGCATCTACCACGGGGAATAGGGATTCACAGGGATAGGCAGGATTGGGCCAGGATAGGGGCGTAAGCGTTATCCTAGACCACTATGGTCTATCGTGTTTTTGGATCGGAGGGAATCATATGACCACCGTGGGCGACAAATATTTCACTGCACGCTGTCAGGAGTTGCTGGACAGGTTGGATGACGACGGCTTGGTGATCACACGCGATGGCGTTCCGTATGCGAAGGTCGTGCGGTTGGAGCCGGAAGTTCGAGACGGCGGTCCGACAGCCTTCTCTCGGCTGAACGGGATAATGAAGGGCAAGTTAAAGATCAACGGCGACATCATGAGCACGGGGTGGGATTCACAGGGATAGGCAGGATTGAGCAGGATAGGGTGGGTGCGACCGGGAGCGCGTATGGCCAGCGGTCAGGTGAGGCGCGGGCCTGGGACTAGCTCCTTGAGGTTCATGATGCGGTTGGTTAGGGCGGCTCTGAAGGCGGGTAGGTTGTCGCGGTTCCAGAAGATGTGCGGGTACGGCGAAATGTCGAAGTGCGGCTTGGTGCCACGTTCAGCAGTAAAGATGACGGGGATGTCTTGCCCGAGCGATATGCCGATTTCGAGGTAAACGCCACCGCGTGCGCCATCATCGCCGTGTGTGAAGTCTGATACTAGGAATCGGGAGCGGCGTATCTCGGCGATGATTTGGTCAGTGATGGGGTCGAGGGAGTCTGCCTCTTCGATGCGATAAGGAACATAGCCCGCTGCCATGATGGCGGGAGCGATGGCTTTGTCACAGATGTCGTCCATTGACTTTTCGAACCACCTTGCTACGAAAGCCTGGGCGGAGTCTGTGCGGGTGGAGAGCTCCGCGATGCGTGCGTGTCCGGCGGGGGTTATGATACATGAGAGCGGCTTGTCAGCGGGCCTGATCCATTTCGTCTCGTCCATGATGTATTCCCACACGTACGCCAGTTCGCCATCCGAAGCTGATTCTGTCCATGCTAGCGCGAGGGAGTTCAACTCTTCGTGTCCGATGTAGCAGGCTTGGTTGATGGTCTTACATTGGCTACCGATGAATGTGAGTAACCGTTCGGCTCGTGCGTGCACCGTCAGAGGACGGGCGGCTATAGCTTGGTTTATCAGGCCCAGTGTAACCGTTGGCCACTCTTCGCCCTTGGCGCGTCGATCAACCAATATGGTCGTAATTCGGGCTCGGTCCGAGTCGTCAACGCGGTGGAAGTCGGGACTAAGCATGCGGTCAGCATCGGCCGATATCAGGTAATCACCTCCGGCCCGCCGGGACCCTTCAACGACGCGACTGAACTGCGCCGACGAGGGGTCTAGCGTCACAGTCTCCGCCGGGGCGTCGGGCCAAATGAGGCACTTGGCCTGTGAGACACAGTCGGATGCGTTGGTCATGGCGTAACTCCTGTATGTGGTCGTCGAAGAGGCATTAGCTCAGTTACCCGTAGGTCGGTTTGACGAAGTACGGCTTGGCCTCTGGTCGGCACAGATCGGACCAAATTCGGCAAATATGCAGTATCTGTTGGTAAGAGAACCTGGATCCGACCACTAAATTGGTTCCATTTTGTATATGCTTGAATGTCATCGAGTCCGGGTCTATTGACTCGTCTGTGAGGACGCCTTGTATTCTTTGGAAACTTCGGATGTGGTTTCTCGCTAGCACGATTCCAGTAGTGAACGCGATATTTGCGTACGCTGTTATATTGCCACGTTCCTTCCGGAAGTCGATCTGGCGATCGTGTTCATGTTTGATGGCGTCAATGTCGTTAGGGTAGTCTATGTCTGAATTTCGATATGCCACGGCGACATGAAAAGGTAGCAAGCTGGGAGGTGCGATTTCGAAAACCGTTGAGTAAATCTCCAACATCTCTTTAGTACTTCTGGAAGCCTGGTGCCAAAACTCCTCCACGGACACAGGAAGGATACTAACATCCAGAGTTAGCGACAATATCTCGAGCGGATCATCGTCTGTAGTCTCGCCGATAACGCCACCCACCCCACAGACTGCACCGACCGCGGCGAACAGCTTTCCGGACTCTATGGGGTCTTGGTCGGAACTTGTACGAGTTAAGTGGTCGCCGATGTAAGCTTCTAAGAGGAATGCTGGCAGTGAGAGTTCGCGGAGTAACCCGTTGGCTGCGAGTGCGTCCAAGCTGGCAGCTAGTCCAGCGGGGAGTCCCGCGTAACGGTAGTCAGACTGGTTCATGTTGTGTTGCCTCCCGTCGGGTGCGTGCGGTGGTGCGCGTGGCTGGGTGTTGATGATACATTAACGGTTCGCGGTAGGCAGGAGGCCCGGTCCGGCTTTCGTCTTGGTTGGTGAGTGTGTCGATGCGAGGAGGTCGCAACGGGTGACCTGACACCCTCGGCATCGGCCGGCGCCGGGGAGGTTTGATCGGCGTACTGGTAGGGTCGTCATAGTCTACCGATCACGGCTTTAGCCGCGACGCAATACACTGCCAGTGAAATCAAGAACTTGTGATAAGGCAACGCGACGCGGGACTTGCCCCAATCGGACGTATACCAATAGCGGGACTCAACCCATTCGTCTTTTGGCATAGTGTCGAACGCCCAATTTACGTCGTTTTCAACTTTCTCGCGCTGAGAAAGGCACTTAAACGTTATAGGCGACATCGCAACATGATCGATAATATTTGTGTGATCATCTCGTAGTTCGTCCCAGATTTTCCTGAAGTTATGGCCATGGGTTTTGGGATTGCCGTTAGGGTTGCGAACCACCCAAAGAGTTTTCAATGAGGTTTCCAATTGGACGTTCGTTAGAATATCGGCCGCCCAATAGTATGCAAACAGTTGCCAGTCAGGTGAATTCTCATCGGATTTACCAAATTTATGACTTATCCGATCGATAAGCTCGGAGACTCCTTCTAGCTGAAGAGACAAATTCCATAACGACTTGTTGACATCCCAAACGGCGTTTGTTTCTTGAGGAGGTGTATTGAATGGTAGATTGTGCCTTTGCAACAGAATGGTGATAGTCGAAGCCCAGCTGTATTGTCCGTCGGATAGCCCATGACGGAAACCGTGTTCGCACCACCTATCATCGTCGTTATACTCATCAAGTCGAAACACCATCTCGATGCCTCTTTTGAGGGCGTTGAGAGGTTCGTGAGAGGTTAGTGCGTCCGGACTCACTTTGAGGTTCCGCAGGGCGTGCCGGATCCGTTCAACCCTCTGGGACGCGTCGGTCGTGCCTTGGTCGTACTTGTTGACGGTTTCGTTGAACGCCGCGTGGTCTATCAGGCGCACCTCTTCGGCCCGGTCGGTTGTTGTGATATCGGCCATGTTGCTCCTACGGCTAGGCTTGCTACTTCGTGTCGCCAGTGTGCGGGCGTTCATGTTGTGTCAAAGCCGATTCGCCTGCGGTCCGGGTCTGCGAGTGCTTTGATCCGTTGATTTCCGGCGACAGTGATCACCGGTTGGTAGCCCTTCGAGTTGGTTGAAGGCAGTTCTATCCAACCTTGTTTTGCGAGATACTTGAGCAACTGGTCGAGTTCGTCGCCAACGGTGGACTCGGAATGGGCTAAAGCGGAGTATGCTACATCGGGTTCATCCAAGGGGACTGGAAGCAGGTCGGTGTTGATGGTGGTGCGCATGTACTGCAAGAGGCGGTCGGCTCTTACTTCGAGAGTTAGGTTTGCGGTGCTTGCAGCTTTTTCGATGAGTTGTTGGGTGACCAACGGCCATTTCTCACCTGCCTCGCGCTTGTCGATGAGGATCGTGGTGAGGCGGGCTCGGACTTGGTCGTCGTACGGGTAATCTTTGCGTTGCAGGAGGCCCTCGGCGCGGTACGAGATAGCGTAGTCACCTCCGGCGCGCCACGATTCTACGACATAAGTGCTGCGTTCCAGCGGTTGTGGTTCCGCCTCTTTGGCCTGGAAGCCAGGCCAGATTCGGCAGGTGGGGTCTTCGCGAATAGTCATGGTGTTGGGTCCTCTCTGGTGGGTAATGCTGGTCGGCGGCTGTATCTCAGTAGTTCTGGAAGTGGCACCGCCTGACTTCGTCGAAGAAGGTTCGGGCGATTTCTTCGATCTTGCGTTCTTGGCAGTGTCTGCCTGCGTTCATGCTGACGAAAGTTTCCTTGGTCGGCGAGTATGCTATTTCGCGCGGGGCTGGCACGTTAGTTTTATTCATTGCTACATCATCCAACCAGTCGAAAGTGTACGGCGATCCTTCCCGCTCTCTGCCCAACCGCAATGATACTGTTGAGTGCTCCGCGAGTGCTCGGTCTGCCCAACGGAACGTATGCATGTATCTCGCTGTGCGGTCCTCCTGCCGGAAGTCAACGCGGAAGAACCAGGTTCTCTTCGTTGATTGACGTTCTCGTAGGGCTGTATATTTCTCAAACTCCAGCATTCCAAATTCCTTGATGTACAGTCGGGAGGAGCGGGACAATTGCAACTCATCGTTCAGTTGATCGATTACGGTCTTGTAATGGTTGAGCATCAATTCCATTGCACTACGCCATAGCTCGTACTCGTTCCTAATTTTAGCCCGTTGCGGCTGTTCGTACTTGTTGGCAAAGGACTGCGCCCAATCGTTCTGTTGTTGTTGTTCTGCGGCTGCGTGTTCGTATTCATCAAGAGTCTCTGAGATGCACTCGGAGATGAGCTTAACGAACGGGGTAAGGTCGCCTTGTTGCGATCGTTCGAGCGCGTCGATGTATCGGGACCTGTCATCGCGGGTTATGATGGCGATCGGGTATCCCGCGCGCATCAAGACGAGGTTCATCAGGATTCTGGCGGTGCGGCCGTTGCCGTCGATGAAGGGGTGAATCTGTGCGAATTCCGCGTGAGCGGCTGCGGCGGTCACAATGGCATCGAACCTACCGGAAGCTGTTAAAGGCCCGAGCCATTGCATCAGGATATCCATCTTATTGGGTACGTCCATATGGCTGGCCGGTTCGTACTTGGATCCCGATATCGCGACATCTTCTCTCCGGAAACCGCCTGCGTTGACATCGTCGATTCCCTTCAGAATCAGCGTGTGAACCTGACGCACGTCGTGTAGCGTGATGGGGTCATCGGTCGACTTCGCGAGGTCTTCTAGGTGGTCCAGGGCCGCACTTAAGTTCTTGGCTTCGGCTTGGTCGCGCATTGGTTTTCCGGAGATGGTCAACCCCATCTCGACGACCAGCCGCGTCTCCCCGATATCGAGTGCGTTGCCTTCGATTGCGTTTGAGTGGTAGATGTCTTTGAGTCTGAAGTACTTGCGGATGTGTCGCAGGGTGTCCGGCGAAAGCTTGCCGACGCTACGCATCCCGGCCACGCGTTCCTGTAGTTCGTCAATCTCTCCGCGGAGGCTGCTGTCGTAAACGAATGGTGAGCCGTCTACTTCGATTTGGTTTGTGGTGGTCATTCGAGGCTTCTCCTGCAGGGGGTTATGGGTCGTGAGTGTTCAATCATACTTGGTGATCGCCGATTATACACGACGGTCGGTTCACGAACCGCACCTACGGGTGGGTCTTGCGCGGGATTAACAGGGATATGCAGGATTGGGCAAGATAAGGATCAAGGGCGACATCATGAGCACGGGTGAGAAGTGGGATGCGGCGGGATGTTCGTGATACACTTAACGCTGACGGTCAGTCGTGCTACTGTACTGGAGGCAATGCTATGACCACCGTAGGAGACAAGTACTTCACAGCGCGCTGTGAGGAGATGCTGGACAGGCTGGATGACGATGGCCTCGTGATCACGCGGGATGGTGTTCCGTACGCCAAGGTGGTTAGGTTGGATCCGGCTGGACACCGGCCGCGTAACCTTCGCCACCTTAAGGGTAGCCTTAAAGGAAAGCTGGAGATAATTGGGGACATCGAAGGTCCGGTGCATCCTTGGGATCCTGATAAGTTTGTTAAACGTTGATACGCACATCTTGGTTGACTACCTCAACGGCAACGTTCGCGGCCGTGAGGAGTCGTTGCTGGACGAAGAAGAGTGGGCGATATCTGCTGCGACCTTGTGGGAGATTTGGGGATTATGGCGCCGAAAGCGGGTTCGGGTCGATCTGATGGACCCCGGTATCGCACGTGTACTCGCTGAAATGGAAATCTGGCCGGTGGACCGCGAGGTGGCTGAAGCTGCCTTGATGCTGGATTTTACATCGGACCCTGCGGACGAGATGATTGCGGCCACGAGCATTGTGCATAACGCACCTTTGCTGACGCGCGATAGGGCCATTCGCGCGTCCAAGGTTGTGCCGCTGGCTTTGTAGCGAGCTGCCCGCGACCGACCGAGCTGACCCGATCCGTGCCGAGATTGACCCGCGATGACCATTGGCTTTGACTTTCGATTTTCTGCTGTGCTTGTCGTGGCGGTGGCTGGACTGGCCGCGTTTGCTGTGGCTTGCGCTTCGCTGGCGGGATCTGATGATGGCGACGGTGCGGTTGGCACTGCCGCGGTGGACTTCTCTTATGCGGCGACTGTTGATGCTTGGGCTTTCGGGGTTACTCGGACGGCGCGTGCTTATGATGCGACCGGTACGGCTTTGGCTCACGGCGTGACGGCGGAGGCTCGGTCACACGAAGCGGCTGGTACGGCATTGGCATATCGTGCTACTGAGGGTGGTTCGTGCGTTTGGAGCGACTGGGACGGCTCTGGCCTATGAGGCGGAAGATGTTGCGCGCGCCTATGCGGATTTTGGAACAGCGCAGTCGCTCGACACGACGGCGACGGTTGAGGCTTATGTTTTGACCGTGACTGCTGAGGCGTGGTGATTCACAGGGATATGGCAGGATGATATCGGCCGGGATTTGTTAGCGCGGCTGGGTATAGCTTACCTTTATACTCATAAATTGTGTCTTGCGTGACCGTGGTTGCTGGCCTGGTTGCGCTAGCTGGCACGCTTGTATTGAGTTACGGAGGTAAATCCCTGTCATGAATTGGTTAGTGCGCTTTGCAGCGGCATCGTCGGTCTTGTTGTTAGTCGCGGTTGCCGCGTGTCAGAGCGCGTCACCTACAGCTTTACCTACCGCTATACCTGTTGAACCTACGGCTACGTCTCCGCCTCCCACCGCTACTGCTATACCACCTGCCTCCACTCTGGTGTCGCCTACCGCTACGGCCGTTCCGCCAACTGCGACACGGGTTCCGCCTAAGCCGACGGTTACTCCTGCGCCTACCACTACGCCGGTGCCTCCGACTGCTACGCCGGTGCCACCTACCGCTACGCCGGTTCCGCCGTCGCCTACACCTACGCCGTTCGTCATTGTTACTGACTTGCTGGGGCGTGAGGTTGCGATACCCGCCATTCCGACCAAGATCGTTAGCATCAGTCCTACCGCTACTGAGACGCTTTATGCTGTTGGCGGCGTTGCAGTTGCGCGGGATCGGTCTTCGATCTATCCGGAGTCGGTGAATGCGTTGCCGGAGATTGGTGGTGCTTACAATCCGAGCTTTGAGGCGATCGTGTCGCATCGTCCGGACTTGATTCTGTTCGAGGCGTTGTCGCAGGCGCAGTGGGTTGAGGCTTTGGAGGAGCTAGGTGTTCCGATTGTTGCGGTTCGTGCGGCTTCGTTGGAGGATGTTACTGCGAGCCTTGAGTTGGTGGGTTCGATCATCGGGAATGTTGATGCGGCTGCGGCGACTGCTGCGCGGATCAGCGCGGATATTGAGGCGGCAGGCAAGGGCGTTGAGGGTGAGCTGCCTGCTGTGTTGATCATTATCGGCGATCAGCAACGCAACCTGTACGTAGCCGAGTCGTCGTCTTATCCTGGAGCGGTTTTGTCTGCGCTTGGGCTAACGAATCTGGGTGGCGAGTTGAGCAGGCGAGGTCCGTTCCCGGGCTTCTCGTTGGTGACGCAGGAACAGCTTCTGGAGATGGATCCGGATGTGATTTTCACGATCAGTCCTGCGCCGCCGCCTGCGCCGAAGATGTCAACTGCTCTGGGATGGTTCCCGGCGTTAAGGTCGCTACGCGCGTTGCAGAACAAGCAGGTTTACGAGATCGACCCGATACTATTCTTGAGGAATCAGGGACCGCGCATATCTGACGCGGTGATTGAGATGGCGGAGATACTGAAGGGGATCCAGTAGTTGACACGTTTTGGGTTAGTGCTTGTCGGTGTCTCTGTTGCGACGTTTGCGGGTTGCGTAGTCGGGATTGCGTTCGGCGCGTCGGAGCTGTCGCCGGCGGACCTGTTGCGCGGGCTGTTCGGAACGGGTGACGATGGAGTTGCGACGGTCATCGCGGGGCAGATTCGTTTGCCGCGTGTGATCGTCGCGCTGCTGGCTGGCGGTGCGCTCGGCACGGCGGGTGCGTTGATTCAGTCGGCGACTAGGAATCCTATCGGCGACCCGCAGCTGTTCGGGCTCGGAGGCGGCGCGGCGATCGTGCAGTCAACGGTGATCGCCGGTTGGTTGGTGGCGACGACGTTCGTCACGGCGGCGGTGTCGGTCGCGGCATCCGTAGTGGGTGCGAGCTGCATCGCGGTTTTCGCTTCGCGTGATGGCGTGTCGCACTGGCGGCTTGCGATCATCGGCGTGTCGCTAGGCGCGCTGACGCTTGCGGTGGCGGTTGGCATCTTGACGTATGCGCAGGTGTTCAGTCAGCACTCGCTGGCGTTGGTCAGTGGTTCGTTGGCATATCCTCGTTGGGCGGATGCACAGTCGATCGTCGTCTGGTGCGCGCTAGGACTAGGTCTTGCGTTGTTCGTTGCGCCTCGTTTACAGGTTATGGTGTTGGGTGATCGGCTTGCGACGCACTTGGGATCGAGGCCGAACTTGACGCGGTGGATATCGATGCTGGCGGCGGGTTTCCTGTCCGGTGCGAGTGTTTCTGCTGCCGGCGTGTTGGGTTTCGCAGGACTGATCGCGCCGCACCTTGGCAGGCTGTTGGTAGGGAACGATGCGCGGCATGTGGTTTGGATATCGTTTCCGCTCGGTGCGTGCCTTGTGTTGTGGGCAGATCAGTTCGCTAGGCTTGCGTTCGCACCGTCGGAGATACCGGTTGGGATGGTGCTGACGCTAGTTGGCGCGCCATTCTTGATGGCGATTGCGAGGCGTTTGTCGTGAACCGCGGCGGCGAAGGTCAGGACAACAGCTCGATTGGCGCGTCTGGAGTCGGGCCGATGATCGAGTTGGTTGATGTGTGGTACGAGATTGACGGTAGGCCTGTTGTGCAGGATGTGTCGGCTACGTTGCGTGCGGGAGAGTTTGTGTGTCTGCTGGGTGCTAACGGCGCGGGCAAAAGCACGTTGGTGCGGCTCCTTGCGGATGAGCTGTCGCCGACGCGTGGCAGCATCGAGGTGAGTGGGACAGGTGCAGGCTCGGGACGTTTGAATGATGTGACGGCGTTTCTTCCGTCGGACTTGGTGGATCCGCCGTTCCTGACGGTTGGCGAGGTTGTTGAGTTGGCACGCTGGAATCAGGGTGCGTCAGGTGGGGATTTCGTTGCGGATGCACTGGACCTGTGCGGTGCGCTTCAGTGGCGTGATCGGAAGTTCGGGGAGCTGTCCGGTGGCGAGGCGGAGCGTGCCTGGCTGGCGTTTGCCTTGGCGCAGGATCGACCGTTCCTGATACTGGATGAGTCATTGCATGCGATCGATTTCAATGCACGGCGGTCTGCGTTTGAGTTGATGTCGCAGGTGGCATCGGATGGCAAGGGGGTACTGTTGGTTACGCACGACGTGCACATGGCGACGGCGACTGCTGATCGTCTGTGGATGATGGATGATGGTCGGCTCACGGATGATTCACAGGGATAGGCAGGATATGCAGGATTAGGTGGCATACAATCTGTTGCATTGTGAATTGCACAGTTCATTAGTCGCTAGCGAGGTATCATCATGGTCAATAGAGTGAATGAGGTGCAGGGTGTCGTGGCGTCGGCTGTCGAGGCTGAGGTCAGCTTGGAGACGGTGCTGGTGCCGGACCCTGGGGCTGGCGAGGCTTTGATTGAGGTGCAGGCTTGCGGAGTGTGTCATACGGACTTGCACTATCGGGAAGGTGCGATATCGGATGACTTCCCGTTTTTCCTTGGGCATGAAGCGGCGGGCGTTGTGTCCAAGGTGGGCGATGGCGTTGAGGATGTTGCGCCTGGGGACTTTGTGATCATTGCCTGGCGTGCGCCGTGTGGCGCGTGCAGGTCGTGCTGGCGCGGTCGGCCGTGGTACTGCTTCGACAGCCGGAATGCGACACAGCCGATGACTCTGGCAGATGGCACTGTGCTTTCGCCGGCGTTGGGAATAGGAGCGTTCGCGCCGCTGACGCTAGTCGCAGCAGGTCAGGCGGTCAAGGTTGATGCAGGTGCAGATGCGGCGGCGGCTGGTCTTATAGGTTGCGGCATCATGGCGGGTATCGGCGCGGCGATCAACACTGGCCATGTGTCGCGCGGCGACTCGGTAGCGGTGTTTGGATGTGGCGGTGTGGGTAATGCTGCCATCGCGGGCTCCAAGCTGGCTGGCGCGCACACGATCATCGCCGTGGACATCGATCCGCGCAAGTTGGAGCTTGCCACGCAGCTGGGCGCGACTCACACGGTGAACTCGCGGGAGACTGATGCTGTCGAGGCGATACGTGATCTGACGGGTGGGTTTGGCGTAGATGTGGCGATTGAGGCGGTCGGTTTGCCGGAGACTTACGAACAGGCGTTCTATGCGCGGGATCATGCGGGGACGGTTGTGTTAGTCGGAGTTCCGAGTCCGGAGATGCAGGTGAAGTTGCCGATGCTGGAGATATTCGGGCGCGGCGGCTCGCTGAAGTCGTCGTGGTATGGCGATTGCCTGCCGACGCGTGACTTCCCGATGCTGATCGACCTTTACTTGCAGGGTCGCCTGCCCCTGGATGCCTTCGTTTCAGAGACGATTTCGCTAGACGGCGTTGAAGATGCGTTCCACAAGATGGAGCGCGGCGAGGTGCTACGAAGCGTGGTGGTGCTGTGATCGGGGCGAGTGTAGAATGATGTGAACAGTGCGTGAACTGACTGACGGAGGTGATGTCATGCAAACAAACGAGATTAGGTTCGCCGTGTCGCCTGCGCCCGGAGGTAAGCGATTAGTCGGTATCTTCGATGGCATTTTTGACAACGATGACCAGATCGCCGAGTACATGCGGGAGCAGGCACAGCTACTGCTGGATTACGCCGATGGAATCAACGATTACACGCGCCGGCAACTTAACGACGGGCGTGTGACTGGGGTTGGTAATGGCGTTGGGTGAGTGTCCGGGTATCGACGGCGATCAATCAACTGTAATGGAGAGTTGAAGCATGAAATCGAACTCGCTGGGTGCTGAGGTTCCGCTGTCGTCTTCGGACGAGCGTGACGGCAACGTGGAGTGGACTCGTCGCCGGAAGGTGATATCGGACAGACTTGAGTATCTGTCAACTGTCGAAGATGGCTGGTTTGAGGGTCGTGGGGTTGCGCTTGATAGCGTTGGTCTGCGTTGGTTGGATCAGCAGATGGCCGATTACTATGTTGGCACAGACTTGCCGTTGCCATTCCTTTGTCCGATCGAGACTGGCGATGTGTTCGGGGAGTGGTCGCTTGAACGCCATCTATGCGGGATCGAGATTGACTTGGTTGCTCGAACGGGTTCGTGGTTTGATGTTGACCGTGAGACGCACGAGGGTATTGATGAACAGATTCTCGACCTTGACTCGGCGGATGGCTGGCAGTGGCTGATCGGCAGAGTCCGGGGCTTCGTGGGCGAGTCGTGATTGATTGGTGTCTTGCGACCACATTCGGCAAGGGTTTGAGTTATGATGAAGGTCGTGGCCACCGATCGAATCGAAAACTGGGGTTAATTCATGAACTCGGATACGCTGATAGTAGAGGTTCCGCTAGCACCTCGGAACGCGGTCAACGGAGCTGCGGACAGGGATGAGCGTAGGATGGAGATTTCTGAAAGGCTCGACTACCTTGCGACGGTTGAAGACGGTTGGTTTGAGGGACGAGGTGTCGCGCTTGACAGGATGGGCCTGCGTTGGTTGGATAACCAGATGGCTGATCATTTTGTGGGTACAGACTTGCCGTTGCCATTCATTTTTCCGACGGTGCCCGGCGGTGTGATGGTGGAATGGTCAACGAAACGCTTTGAGGGGGCGATTGAGATTGACCTAGAGGCTCGGACAGGTTTGTGGGTTGATGTTGACTTGGAGACGGGCGATGGTATTGATGATCAGAATCTTGACCTTGATTCGGCAGACGGTTGGCAGTGGTTGATCGACCGACTCGCCAAGTTGATTGCGAAGTCATAGCCGTGCCAAGGCTAGTTTATCGGCAGGTACACCGGGACCACGTCAATAAATCGCTCCGACCGACATCCAGTGCGTTCAATCCTTTGGTGACTGGCGGCGAGGACGGTGCACGGACGCGGGCGTTGTCGGCGTACAACGGTGACCAGGTCTCGGCAGAGGGTGCGTATCGACACTTCACGCAGGAGTTGCATCGTCCGTCCGTCGGTGTGTTGGCCCTCTCTGAAGAAGAGTGCACCGAGTTGGGTGTCGCGGTTGATTACGACGGAATCGGATTTCCGGCTCATGTCAGTCTCCGATTCCCGACGTTGTCGCGGGGCGCAACCCGTCATCTCGCGAGAAAGCTTGCTGATCTGGCAATGGCGCGCGGTTGGCAGTTCGGTCCCTTGGTCGACGTGGCCGAGTGAGTGCTACATGTTGGCGTAGAGTATGGTATGCTATTGGCAATGGTCAGCCCAAGCCCGATGGAACGAGTTAAGCCATGCATGCATACGACATCAAGTTCTCAGCCTCTGCTGTTGAGGATGGGAAGCAACTCGTGGGTAACTTCTACGGCGTGTTTGACAACGACACGCAGATCGCAGAGTACTTTCGTCGGCAGGCCAAGTCTCCGGTGGAGTACGCAGACAGGTTGGACGAGATCGTTGAGGAGCGTCGGTTGAGACTGGAGGGTGCGCGAGTTGGATCTGATTAACAGCCCGATGTCGATTTGGATGGGATGGATCGTAGCTTTTACCATAGCGTCGTCGATGGCAACGTGGTTGGTCACCTCGCGGCTGGGATCTGGAAAGTCGATTAAGGGCGAGATGCAAGAGTTGCGCACCGAGCTTCGGTCGGAGATCCGGGAGGTTGCACGCGGTTTGAACGCGTTGGGAGAGAGCGTGGGCGACTTGAGGGAACGGGTGGCGAAGATCGAGGCATTCATGGAGGCCGTGGCTTGGGGACAACAAGGGGACTCGGGGGAATCAGCGCTACCGCCGAGTCGGCACCATTCTGATGAAACCCGTCCCTCGCACGCTCGCTAAGAATCGTGGAACACTTATACAGAAACACCCGTAGGGGCGGTTCGGGAACCGCCCGTTATGCCGAAGGAGAGGCTATGATAGCATGAGTAACGACAGGGTAGACACTAACAGGCCGGAGTACAGCTGGATACCGTTCTTCGAGGAGCTGGCGTTGCGGTTACATGAGGATCGCTGGCGGCATCGGCAGCCGGAGATCGTGGCCGAGTTGAAGCGTATGAGGCGCGAAGGGATGGTCATCGCGCCTTGGGTTGACAATCTGACAGAGTGGATTGACCCATTCTCTTTGATCGGGACCATCCGAAGAGTCCGCTTCGACAACGCAGTTCCGATCATGAGATCGTTCAAGGCGTTCTTCGGTGTTGACGCGCAAGTTCCGGTTGAAGATCCGATTACACCTACGTTGCAGGCACAAAAGTCTTTTCTCTTTACGGGTATCGGCCAAGACGGCCAGACCGAGATTCATTGGGATCTATTCGATCGAGTGATGTCAATTGATGATCTCGATGATTTACTCAACAAGAGTGTCGCCATTTACAACGTGGGTGCCGCTAACCTTAGCGGAGCGCTGTTCTGGATCAAACCGCATATGTATTTGAAGACCGACACGATTGCTCACTTCTTGAATACTTGGAATTACTCGGACTTCGGACGCAACTACCTCGAGAATTTGATCCGCGTCCGTGAGATTGATTCTAGGCCATTTCCTGTGCTGAACGCTGATGCTTGGTTGGCCAGCCAGATCGATGGGTCCAAAAATGTCTGGGCGATGAATGCAGGTGAGGGAGGTTTCGCGCGCGAATGGTGGCTCGAAGGCGGTTACGTGGCGCTTGATTGGGGCGTTACGGGAACAGATCTGGCCCCGCTAAACACAGAGGATGAAGTTCGAGCGGCACTTGAACCATTCGACCTACCCGGTGTTGCCATCGGGCAATTTGTCAATCTCAGACTCAACTTGCGTAGGGGCGATATTGTTGTAATGAGTTCCGACGAACCAGGTTGGCATCACTTCGGGATTGTGTGCTCGGACATCACCTATCTCGTTGTGTCGGACAGTGATCCAGATATCCACCGGAATCGCAAAGGCGTAATTTGGCATTCGCAGCTGGTCAGGACCGGCGACCTGAATCTGCCGGGACCGGCAGCGTTGATGAGAGTCGTTGCCAAGAATGAAGTCGTGCAGCGGAGAGTCACGGATGTTGTGCGAGGCGCGCCAGACGCGCCGCGCGTTTGGGTTGTTCGCGCAGACGGTGGCGAGAACACGGCGTCGTTCGTTGAGCACGGTTATGTAGGTACCTCTTGGGACGAGTTGGACTTGGCGACGTGCTCTAATCTGGACGACATCAAGGCGGAGATTCGTGACAAACAGGATAACGATGACGAGCAAAGCGTAGGCAAACAAGCGGGGACTTTGAAGAGGTTTTTGTTCGACTTAAAACCTGGTGACTGGGCCATAACTCCGAATCCGCTGGATGAGGGGACGTTCTACTACGGCATGGTTCTCGGCGCACCGACGTTCGTGCCTGTTGACGAGCAGGATAACCTTACTGACGGGTTGCCTTGCCGACAGCGCCGACGGGTTGCGTGGTTTAAGGACGACGTTCGTAGGAACGACGAACTTCCTGGCAATGCATGGTTGCAACCAACCGTGTACGAGTTGAAAGATGAGGTGCGGGACACCTTCCTGGCTATTGTCGGCGGCCCATCCGAGAAAACAGCACCTCGCGAACCGTACTCCATTGCCTCCATGATTGACGAGGGAGTGTTCCTTGACGAACCCGAGCTCACGCGCATCATGGCGCAGCTTGAGCGGAAGAAGAATCTTATCTTGCAGGGTCCGCCAGGGACAGGCAAGACGTTTCTTGCTAAGCGGTTGGCATATGCATTGATGGGAGAGCGTGCTGATGAACGAGTCTCTAGCGTGCAGTTCCATCAGTCCTACGCCTACGAGGACTTCGTTGGCGGGTATCGGCCTGACGTCAACGAACAGGAACAGCTGGTATTCCGGCCTCGCGACGGTGCTTTCTTGCGGTTGTGCCATAAGGCGCGGCAGATGCCAGATGCGAAATTCGTGATGCTGATTGATGAGATCAATCGAGGGAACCTGAGCCGAGTGTTTGGCGAGTTGCTTATGTTGATCGAGGCAGACAAGCGTTCGCCGGAGCATGCTGTTGAGTTGCAACATCGGATGGCGGATGCGGACGGCACAGATGGCAAGTTCTTTGTGCCGACGAATGTGTACATTATTGGCACTATGAACTTGGCGGATAGGTCGCTGACGGGAATGAACGTTGCGATGCGCCGGAGGTGTGCGTTTGCCGAGCTGCGGCCGCAGTTCGACAGCGAACAGTTTGCGGAAGAGGTGACGAATACTGGGATGCCCGATGAGTTGCTTGGTCGGATAAGGACTCGTATTGATGCGTTGAACTCAGCGATCGCGGATGATGCTTCTCTAGGTCGGCAGTATGCGGTTGGGCATTCATTCTTCTGCCCTGACAGCGATGGACCACCTGGTGGTGACTGGGAAGCTTGGTACGAGGCGGTTGTTGAGTTTGAGATACGGCCGTTGTTGGAGGAGTATTGGTTTGATGATGCGACCAAGGCGGCGGACGAGGTTGGCAAGTTGAAACTGGAAGGCGGCCGCTAACCCGATTAGAATCGTAGGCATTGTTGCTACCGTCAACTAGGATATCAAGGAGCTTGTTATGTCTGACAAAGCGATATTTGTTTGGGGTCGAGGCCGATCGCAAATTGATGGGTTCACGCATTGGACCACACTTCCGCGCGGTGTTCGCATGCCCAAGAGATACTGGCCCGAGTTGACAGCTCAGTCGGTGGGGTGGAGACGTTTCTGGCAGGGTAGCGTTGTTTGCGAGACCTTGCGATTACCGAAGGGATTCAGATGGATTCGAACCAAGTCGGAGGACATCAGTAACGATGGGCGTGACTACACACGGCGAGGTCTGACTGATCCTGATCCTGCGCTTCCAGACGTCCTCGGATACACGACTGCGTTTACAAAATCTGGGCATCTTTACTGGTACTTCATTAAGAGGCAGGGAACCGGAGAGCCTAGGATCGAGAGGGTTGAATCGTCTTGACCACGACCACGCTCGCCTCGCAGCTCCAGCAGATTAATGCCGGGGACTCCGAATCTGCGTCTGACATTAGCAGATCCACGTCCAACATCCCTGTTCGGAACTGGTTCTACATGCTCTTGTATGCGTGGGACTTGGGTGCCCTACGTGGTGATACGGATGCGCTTGCTGATGATGCTCCTGATCTGCGGGCTTTGTTGACTCGGATACTTGTGCATTACACTAAGCGGCAGATACGGCGTGGTTTGCGTGGTGACTATGTTGATCTTTCCGAGCCTCTACGGACAGTGCGTGGGAGGATCAACTTTGGCCGGACGGTGTCAGACTTGCTGCTGTACAAGGGCGAGCTGCACTGCGACTACCAGGAGTACTCGTTGAATGTGCCGCGCAATCAGATCATCGTCAGCACTCTGAATCGCCAGTTGCGTTACGACTATGCGCGGATTGAGCGGGATGCCCACGGTATGTTGACCGAGCTGAAGGCGGATTTGGAGACGCTGGTGCGGTCAATGTCGGAGATTGATCGTGTGCATCTTTCTGACAGGATGATTGCTACGGAGATGCGAAAGTTGGGTCGGAATGAGCGGGAGTACCGACTGATCATGTTGATCTGCGAGTGGCTCAATCGGCCGCGTTTGCCCGATGCAGATAGCCACGGACAGCGGTTTACGGACATCCAGGACTTGATTGAGTGGCGTGTTTATGAGAAGTTTGTAGCAAACTGGATGAAGATGCATTGTGACGATTGGGATGTGACGGCGCCAAGACGTCTGAGCTGGAATCGGACTTGCGAGGATTCCTCAAGCGAGGTTGCGCTTCCTGGGATGGAGCCTGATATCGTGTTGGAACACAAGCGGTCTCGGCAACGCGTCGTTATCGATACTAAGTGGTACAGTTCTGCGGTGTCACACCATCACGGTCGCGAGACCGTGCACTCCAACAACCTGTATCAGATGTGGTCGTATCTGTCTTCGCAGGATGGGATGTATCCGGAGCATCGCGGTTCTACGGGGATATTGTTGTACGCGCAGACGGTTGATGGTGCACGGAGGCTAAAGACGCGCATTGATACGCATCCGTTTCGGGTGCATACGTTGGACCTTTCGCGACGTTGGCATGTGATTGAATGCTATCTACGAGCGTTGATTCGGGGGGTTAACATGGATAGGCAGGATTTGCAGGATTGAGGATTTGGGATGACTTCGCTGGGACATGAACACGGCGCAGGCGGCTCGGCTGAGTGTGTTGTTACTCGTGGTGATGCCTTGGAGGTTGATGTTGCTTCTGGGGCTATGACTCGGTTGGCGGGAGTGTCGGAGCGTTTGTCAGGGGCGCGTGGTATCCACATGTCGGTGGCTACTGTTCCGCCTGGGCGTTGCTCCATGGCGCACTATCATGTGAATTGCGAGTCTGGTATTTATGTGATGTCGGGTGCTGGTTTGTTTCTGCATGGTGCGGAGTTGGAGCATGAGGCTGAGATTGGTCCTGGTGATTTCATCTATGTTCCGCCGGATGCTAACCATCAGCCGGTTAACACATCGGAGACGGAGCCGTTGGTGTTGATCGTTGCGCGTAATGCGCCCGTGGAGATCGTGGAGGACTTGCCTGATGCAGGGCGGCAGGATTGCAAGTGAATTAACAGGGATAGGCGGGATCGGTTACTCGCTGGATAGCATGACGTGTCCGCCGTGAGTTTCCATGTGGATGAGGTCTGGGCGCTCTCTGATCTCTCTTACGCGCCATAGTAGTGCCAGGGCGGCGAAGAGTAGGACTACTATGAAGCCTAGAGCGATTCGGTCGGCGGTGATGACGCTGTTGTCTCGCAGTGCCCATGCGCTGACGCCCCAGACTATTGGTCCGATGAAGGCGGCACGCCTTCCTGAAATCTGGAACAGGCCGAAGAACTCGCCGATCTGACCGCTGGGCGTTAGCTCAGTCAACACGACCCGGTCTGAGATCTGTGTGGTTGCCCATAGCACACCGCTGCCCATCACGACGATCCAGTACATCCATGTTGCGCTTGCGAAGGCTGCTAGGAACATGATGATGATCCAGCCGACGGTTGATGCGACTAGTAGGTTTTTGGGACCGAACTTTGATTCGATCCACCCGCCGAACCATGCTGCGAGAGTTCCGGTGATAACGGATCCGATGACCATGGCACGCGCATCGGATTCGGGGACGTTTCCGATCTCCAGTAGGTAGATGATTAGGAAGAGAGCGAAAGTGCTGATGGCTTCGGTGTATAGGAATCGTGCGATGATGAATCTGAAGAGGTTTGCGTGTCTTCTTGCGCGGTGGAAGGTTTCGTAGAGGATGAGGTAGGACTCGATGAAGAGGTCTTTGTTTAGGGGGTGTCTTGGCCTGCGCTCTTTAACGACGACGAAGAGTGGTATCGCCATGAAGACGAAGGCGGCGGCGATGGGGATGAATGCTGCAACATCGCCGTATCGTTGGACGACGGGGTCGAGAGCGATGAAGAGTACTGCGAGTGCTGCGAACCCGAATCCGACGCCGATGCCGGAGACGATACCTCGTTCGGACATGGTAGTGACGTTCACGATGAGTGAGTTGTGGAATACGACGCTGAGTTGGTATACGAAGTTTGCGACCATGAATAGGACGATGCCTGCTGTGAGTCCGTCGAAACGTCCGATAGCGACGACGGCAAGTGCTGCGAGGATCACGCATACTGCTAGTAGCGGGACGCGTCTGTGTAGTCTGTCGGAGAGGCTTCCCATGATTGGAGCGGCGATGATTACGACAGACATCGATCCGCTGATTGCGAAAGCGAGGATGATGTCGCTCTGACCGAGTGGTCCGGTGCCGGAGAGGCTCTGGCTTGCGAGCCACAGCGGGAAGTAGAAGGTTAGCAGTGCGCCGGAGAAGAGAGTGTCGCCGAGGTCGTATAGGGACCAAGCGACGGTGTCGCATCTGCGTCGTCCGAAGATAAAGAATGTCCGCCAAATGCGTCGGGCTGGCATAGTGGTATAGAGCTTACAGACTCGGAGCGCGTCAAAGCGTGCGTTAGACGCGCAGGCGGTTAGGATTAAATCCGCAGTTGTAGCACGGTAGCGTTGTGTGTGACTACGAATTCGGTGAGCTTGCGTCTGACTCGGCGCTGAGTGCGGGTTGTGGTTCAGGTGCAGGCTCTGGCTCTTCTTCCAGGTCCGGTGGCTCGCGCCTGACTTGGACGAAGTTGAGTACGACGTAACCGAGTATCAGGAACAGTGCGATGACGAGTACTGCGATTCTGAATCGTGTGTCACCCCATGAGAGCAGGGCGTATGTAGTGAGCGCCCACAGAGCAGGTCCGACGACTGCTGATAGCCTTCCTGACATCTGGAATAGTCCGAAGAACTCGCCGACTTGCCCTTTGGGTGAGAGGTTTGTGAGCAGCACGCGGTCTGCGATTTGCGGTCCGGCCCAGAATAGTCCCATGATGCCTGCGATTACCCAGTACATCCATTGCTCTGTGGCTACGGATGCTGCGAGTACGACGGTGATCCAACCGAGGAGCGCGACTGCGAGTACGGGTTTGGGTCCGAATCTTGAGACGAAGTAACCAGTGAGCCATGACGATGCGATTGCGACGACGACTGCCAAGATGATCATTGTTCGCGCTTCGCTGGCTTCGAAGTTGCCGACGGTGGTGAGGTAGATAACGAAGAGTGAAGTGACGGTGTTGACCGCCTCCATGTAGAGGAATCGTGCGACTAGGAATCGGAAGAGGTTTGCGTGGTGTCTTGCGCGCTTGAAGGTTCGGTAGAGCTGGCGGTATGAGTCTTTGACTAGACCGAGTTCGATCTTCTGTGTGGTTCCGAACTCTTTGACGAAGATGAATAGCGGAATTGCGAAGGCGATATAGAGGAGTGCGGTGGGCAGGAATGCGGCTTGGTTGCCGGCGGTGTCTACCCATGGGCTGAGCGCGAGGAAAGTGACGATGAGTCCGATGTAACCTGCGCCGATCCCGATGCCGGAGATGATTCCTCTGTTCTCTTCGCCGCTGACGTTGATGATGAGCGAGTTGTAGAAGATGAGTCCGGACTGGTATAGGAAGTTAGCGAGTATGAAGAGCACTAGTCCGGTGGCGAGTCCGCCGAATAGTCCGATAAGGGCGGTGCATATGGCGCATGTTATGACGGAGACTGCGAGGAGAGGTACGCGTCGGTTGAGTCTGTCGGAGAGGGTGCCGAGCATGGGTCCGGTCAAGGCGACTAAGAGCATTGATCCGGATAGAGCGAGTGTGAAGTGTGTGTCGGTGCCTCCGGAGTCTTCGGTGACCCATAGGGGGAAGTAGAAGGTCAGGATCGACGCGGAGAAAATCGTGTCGGAGAAGTCGTATAGCACCCATGATCCGGTGGGAATGAGCCGTCGGATGCGCGAGGTGCGGGATTTGGGACCGTTAGCGGTTGCTTGGTTTAGCATGTTTACGCATTCTAACGGTTGCGTGTTTGTGCGAGTAGGCGTTTGATGCGATAGAATCGGAGTCTGTTGGTTGCAAGGGCCCGTAGCTCAGCTGGTTAGAGCGCTACTCTGATAAAGTAGAGGTCGATGGTTCGAGTCCGTCCGGGCCCACCATTCACAGGGATATGCAAGATTGGGCAGGATACACTGGCCGCAGGCACAACTAGCATCTAGGAAGGCATATTGTGAAGATTACGGGATTTGAAGTAACACCGCTGAAGTCTGGGAAGGCTCTGTTGCAGGTCAGGACCAGTGCGGGTATCACGGGTTTGGCGGAGGCGCCTTGGAGGACGATGGGTGCGTTTGAGGCACATCTGCGCGGCGTTGTCGAGCCGAATCTGGTAGGGACGGACCCGCGCCAGATAGATCGTCATTGGGAGACGCTGTATTTCGGAGCGGCGCCAGATGGTCGTTTGACGAGGTTGCCACCGCATGTGGTGGGCACGATCGATATTGCGTTGTGGGACATCTTGGGCAAGGATGCGGGCTTGCCGTGTCATGCGCTGATGGGTGGCGCGGCGCGTCTGGATATTCCGCTGTACTGGAGCGTGGGCGAAGGTTGGCGTAAGACGCCGGCGGAGATGGTGGCGGATGTCGAGGTTGGATGGAACGACGGTTTTAAGGCGTTCAAGATACGGATGGATTGGCGTTCGTTCCGTCAGGATGCTGATCCAGCAAAGGACTACGAGATGTTCAAGTTGGTGCGGGACTTTCTGCCACCGGACATCTACCTGGGTTTCGATGTGAACAATGGTTACTCTGTGAGCACGGCGATTCAGCAGGGGATGAAGTTTCAGGATTACGGTCGGTTCGATCACTATGAGGAGCCGTTGCCGCAGTATGACCTGCCGGGATTGCGCCAAGTAGCGGATGCTCTGGATGTAGCGGTGTCGACGGGTGAGCAGGATTGGGATCGTTGGCGGTTCCGCGATGTCATCCAGCTAGGTAACCCTGACATCCTGCAACCGGACATACTAGGTGCGTCAGGTCCGTCGGAGATACTGAAGATTTACACGGTTGCGACGACTCACAACAAGCCGATCATGCCGCATTCGCCGAGTGCGGGTATCAACAGCGTTGCGTCGCTTCACTGCTACTCGACGATCAAGAATGCTGTGCGTCCACATGAGTTTTCGACAGAATTCTCGCCGCCGCTAGAGGAGGTGGCGGAGCTGTACGGGGAGCACGTTGTGCCGAAGTCTGGGACGATAACGCTGACGGATAAGCCAGGGCTGGGTATTGATCTGAACGAGGCGGCGCTGGAGCGTCTCAAGATGTAGCAGGGCGCGATAGAGGCGCGGTTTCTGACACGGTCAGGATGTGATTAGGCACAATACCGCTACGGGTTTCGTCGTGCACTGTGATGCGACGTTGTTGCACTGGCATGGGCGTGTGCAGGCGTGGTTGCCTCCGGGCGGGCATGTCGAGGCGAACGAGGATCCGGTGCAGGCGGTATTGCGCGAGGTGCTAGAGGAGACTGGCTTGGAGGTGGAGATCGTGCCGGCGCGCGAGGATGGAGTGAGGTTCGCGGCGGTGGAGCAGCTAGAGCCGCCGCGGACGATACTGATAGAGGATGTGTATGACGAGACGGTGGGAGCGCATCAGCACATCGACATGATCTACTACACGCGGGTGATCGCGGCAGTCCAAGAATCGGGTGCGCGTCCGGATGTGCCGGCCGGTTGGTGCTGGGTTACGGCGGATGAGCTGCGGGATGAGGTAGCGTTGGAGAGGCTGGACGGTGTGCGTGCGGTTCCGCCGGAGGATGTGCGAGTGCTCGGGCTGGATGCGATAGCGGTAGCGAGGGCGTGTCGCTTGTGATGGCCATCCAGCGGATGTGTTAGGACGTAGTGTGCCTGTTCACTCGCGCGGCATGAGACGGCTGATTTGGAACGCCGTTCATGGTGCGATTCCGATGAGTATGAGAGGGAAGCATGGTTGACCGCGCTCGCTTGCTAGTTGAGTTGGGCGATTAGTTCGTCGCAGTTTCTGATGGCTTGGTCGCTCTCTAGTCCTTCGCACATCATGATCATGTTGCCTAGGATTACGAAGTCCCAGTATCTTGATGAATAGGAGCATCCGGCGTGTGGAGTCTTTTCGTTTCGGCTGCAACGTCGTCTGTCCTTTGCGCCCTCTTCCCATAGGACATCGTCGCCGATGACTGTGGCATCGTCGCCGGTTACGTGTTCGGCGTATGGCGCGCCTTCGTCGATTGCGGTCTGTTGGTCGGGATAGAAGCGAACTTCGTAGTCGTGCTTGTTGAACAGGATGCGCCATGCTGCGTCGGCGGCAGGCAGGTCGGTTACATCGTACTCCTTGTTTGCCTTCACGCCTTGGACTGCTTTCAGGTCATCGATTGTGTATGTCTGGTCGCTGTTCAGGACTTCGAACGGGTAGTCCGTAATTGTGGTTGCGTCTTCGGGGCTGTCGCTTGAAGTGTCGGAGCCGCATGCGATAGCGGTTGCAAGGATCATCGCAATCGCTAACGGTGCTAGCACGATCGCTTTGCGGGCGATTGTTGTTCGGAGTTGCATTGTGCGTTCCTTGATCGTTCGGGAGATACTGATGCGACTCTACTGCAAGTTGTCAGCGAATTCGTTGCAGTTTGCGAGGGCGGTTTGTGAGTCTAACCCTTCGCACAGGACGATTAGGTTGCCGACCACGATGTAGTCGCCGAACTTAGCGGCATCGCATCGTCCGGTGTGGTGGCTGCCTCTGGTGTTAGCTCTGCATGCTCGGCGTTGTGTGATTCCTTCGTCCCAGCGTTGGTCACTTGAAGTCACGATGGCGTTTGGTCCGGTTGCTTCATCGGCAAAGTCTACGCCGGAGTCTAGCGCGGTTTCGTGGTCAGGGTAGAAGCGGATTTCTACTTCTCGTCTGTTATACGGATCGGTGCCGAAGAATCCGTAGATGGCGTCGGTAGCGTCGCGCAGTCCGCTTATGTCATATGACTTGCTTTTCTTGAAGCTGTCTAGGTTCTCGATGTCTGCCAGAGTGTACACCCCGTCGGCGGAGATGATGTCCACGACGGCGGAACTGCTAGACGCTTGGACATCGGACCGTGCGACAGGGGTTCGCGTGGGCACCGTAGTGGCGGACTGCGATGCGCGTGATTGGTCAGTGACGATGCCGGATCTGTCGATGGCGGAGTTTCCGGCCGTGTCGTTTCCGCAGGCGGCTATAGTGAGCGCGACCGTCGCCACGGTAGCGCACAACGCGAGTCGCGGAGCGGCATGGATTATTGCCGCTGGTATCACGCGGTGGTTGACGGTTAGCCGCCGGAGACTGCGTTATAGACATCTCGGCAGTTTGCTAGCGCGGTTTCTGCGTCTTTACCTTGACACAGCAAGACGACATTGCCCATAACGACGTAGTCTCCGTACTTGGCGTTGACGCATTTGCCTGAGTGGTGGGAGCCTCTTGTGTTGCCCTGACATGCGCGGCGCTGTACCAGGCCTTCGTCCCATCTCTGCTCATCTTCGGCGATTACGGCATCTGGACCGGTGGCTTCGTTTGCGAAGTCCACGCCGATGCTGATGGCGGTAGCGTGGTCGGGGTAGAAGCGTACCTCGAATTCCTGTCGGTCGTAGGGGTCTTCGCCGTAGAAGCCGTATATTGCCTCTGTAGCTCCTTCGAGTCCTTCGGTGTCGTAGTTCTTGCTCTTCTTGAAGTACTGGGTGGTTGCGAAGTCGTCGGCGGTGTATGTTCCTTCGGCGGAGTAGATGTCGACTACACCGACTCCGGAAGATTGTGTCTCCGATGCTGCGCCAGGTGAGTCGCCGCTGGAATCGCCGTTGGATGTGTCGCTACCGCACGCGATGGCGGTGGCGAGAATGGCGACCAGCGCGAGAGCTAGGAAGTGTGCAGCGGTTGGGAGTTTCATTGTCTTGGCGATCATCGCTTGAGTTTGCTCCTAGGGTCGGTTTGGGAACGGTGTGGGACTACGCGTTAGGCGGCGCGCGTCCTCGTATTGTCTAGCGGTCGTGTTTAGATAACTATCCTATAAATCGTTTCGGGGGTATTAGGGTTGACGCGATCTCTTGCGTGTTGATACGCAGGGACAGGCTGAATGGGTTTAGGTGTTGGATCGTGGTGATGGTCAGCTGGGCGAGAGCTGATCGATGAGTGCTTGGCATCTTGCCCATGCTTCATCATCGTCTCTTCCTTCACAAAGCATGACGATGTTTGCGTAGATTCCGTATGCGCCGTACTTGGGTTTGGGTTCTGCCCGGAAATCGAATATTGTGCGTCGGTCGCGCACGCCTTCCTTGTATACGGCATCGTCAACATCGATGATTGCGTCTGGTCCGCTACCTTCTTGGGCTGGAGCGGTTCCGAGGTTTACCGCGTCGGCGTGGTTGCTGTACATGCGGATTTCGTATTCAACGGCGGTGCCTTGGACCCGCCAATAGAGCAGGTTGGCGGATGTTGCGCCTTGCAGTGTCGATACGTCGTACTCTTTCCCGACTTTCATGCCTAGTTTGGTCAGGTCGTCAAGCGTTATGGTGCGCGGCGCATCCATGATTCGGAGCTCGCGGCTTGATTCGGAGCTGGGGTTTGACTGCGCTGATTCGTCGTTTGACGTTCCGCATGATGCGATTATGGGAGTGAGTGCGATGGCGGTCGCGATGGTTGCCGCCAGGTGTTTCAGACTCAACTGCGGGCTTAGTCTCATGACTGTTGGTGTTTGTCGTTGCGGAGTGCGCTCATGATTTGGAGGGCATGTGCGATGTTAGGGTCCGCTGGCGGCAGTGTTTAGAGCTTGTGCGAATTGTCGGCATCTGTCCAGAGCTTGTTCTACAGCGGCGCCTTGGCACAGCATGACGATGTTGCCGTATATGGCGTAGTCGCCGTAGCGTGGTCCGGTGCCGCTTCTACCTCCACCGCCGGTGCCTTGTCCGATGATCATGCGTCGGTCTCTGATTCCCTCGTCGTACTGTGCGTCGTCGGCATCGAGCACTGCATCTGTTCCTGAGCCTTCGTCTGCGAGTGCGGTCCCTAGGCTGACAGCTTCGGCGTGGGATTGGTAGATGCGGACTTCGAAGTCGACGGGGTCTCCGTCGGGTATTCTCCAGAAGCCGTACAGGGCGGCAGTTGCGCCTTCCAGTCCTTCGGTGCTGTATTCGCGTGAGACTTTGTAGCCGATGGAGTCTAGGTGTTCGAGAGTGAATACGGTGTCGTGGACAGTGATCTGCTGGAAGCCTTGTTCTTGGTTTCCGCTTGTACCGTCTCCTCCGCAGGCGATTACTGCGGCCAGGCACACTGGGAGCACCGCGACGCGGATGATGTGGGCGAGTGGGCTGGTTTTCACTTTGCTAGTGGAGAGTTGAAGATGGTGTTCGCAGGAAATGATAGCGAATCGGTACAACGCATGTATCGCGGCAGCGTGAGGTTGGCGCGGTTGGTACACTAGAGAATAGTGGGGCTGTAGCTCAGTGGGAGAGCGCCTGCTTTGCAAGCAGGAAGTCACGGGTTCGAATCCCGTCAGCTCCACCAATCGCTTCGGGATGGCTTCCCAAGCTGTATATGTTGGGAGGCAGGTTGCGATTAACGGCGTTCTCTGTTGCGGATGAACGTCAGCACTTCGTCAACGGACATGCGTCCGATGGGTCCGGATGCGTACATTGAACCGAGGACGGTACCGCCTCTGCCGATGATCAATTCGCATGGCTGGATGTGTCGTCCGTGGCTGTCGTGGTTTGACCACCACGTGCCGCTTGGCGCGGTGTCAGATTCTGTAACGCTGTGGGCGACTGGGAAGCTCAGCCCGAGATCGGCCGCCATTTGTGATGTGTCGTCTTTGTTGTCGGAAGTGGCTGCGATGACGGTTACACCGAGAGCTTGGAGTTCGTTGATTTGGTCTTGGTAGCCTGCCAGCTGCCTTCGGCAGTAGCTTCACCACGCGCCGCGGAAGTACAGCAGGACTAGGTATCTCGTAGGCATATCGACTGGGAGGTCCATGATTGAGCCGTCTGTTAGGTTGAGCTGGGTGTTCGGCAGTCTGTCGCCTTGGGCTAGTTTGGATTGCATTTTGGGTTGTGGTCCTCGTGTCGCGCGTGTCGGTCAGTGCTTGTTCAAGCATTCTGATAGGTGTACAGGATAAGTATCTGGGAATCGTAACTTACGGTATTGGTACGGTAGCGAAATGATTGCTGACGCGATCCGGTCGCGTGTGGTGTCTAGCGATTCTGGTTCGCGGGTCCGTTGACCGTTTCGCATGACTTCGCTGAGCAGCGGCGTTGACGCGTTGATTGGTTGCTCATCGCGCCGGGTGATGGTGTCATGATGCATCATTCCGTGGCCGTCGAGTGTGCGGTAGACCTGCTTGGCGAAGGGGAGAGTTCGTTTTCCTTCGCTCTGTTTGAATACAGGTCGGCCGTCGAACTCGACTAGCTTGTAGACCGATTCGATGTACGGAGCGTCGGCGGATGTTCCGAACTTTGTGCCGACTCCGAACGCGTCGATTGGTGCGCCTTGCGTCACAAGAGCGTCGATGGCGTATTCGTCGAGTCCGCCGCTTACGATAATCTGCATGTTGGGCAGGTCGGACTTGTCCAACATTCCTCGCGCCATGGTTGCTAGGGCGCCCAAGTCTCCGCTGTCCAGTCTGATGGCGCGAATGTGTCCGCCCTTTTCCGTCAGTTCGTGTGCTGTCTTGATGGCGTTGTTGACTCCCTGGTATGTATCGTACGTGTCGACCAGTAGCGTTGCGCCGTTCGGGTATCGTTCGACGTAGCTCCGAAATGCGGAGAGTTCGTCTGGCATTGACTGGATAAAAGAGTGTGCCATTGTGCCAGCGACAGGGATGCCAAGTGCGGCGGCTTCAAGCAGGCTGGTGGCTTGGAATCCGGCGATGTAGGCAGATCGCGCGGCCGTCAGGGCGGCGGCGGTTCCGTGGGTCCTACGTGCGCCCATGTCGATGACCGGTCTGCCTTGCGCGGCTTGTGCGATGCGGGTTGCCTTGGTGGCGAAGAGAGTGCAGGTCGTGATGGTGTTTAGCAATGCTGCTTCGGCGAATTGTGCTTGGATTACCGGTGCGGTTACTTCGAGCACCGGTTCGGAGTCGAAGATGATTTCGCCTTCTCTTACTGCGTGAGCAGTTCCTGTAAATGACCAGTCTTTCAGATACTCAAGCGCGCGGTTGGAGAGGATGCCTAGCTCGCGGATGGTTTCGAGGTCGGACGTGCTGACGGACAGGTTTTTGAGGTAGTCGAGTGCGGCGTCGATACCTGCGACGAGGTAGTAGCCCCTGTTGTGCTGGTAGCCTCTGAAGTAGAGGCTGAACGTCGCTGTATTGTCTGCCATGTCGTTGTGTGTGTAGACATCGGCCATGGTTAGTTCGTATAGGTCTACGAACTGCGTGGTTGGGATGATTCTTTCGAGAGCGTTTGACATCTGATTTGCGTGGTTTGCGTCGTTGGGAGTCTGGTGCGGTTAGTTTGTTGTTGCATACTTTAGGCGAGTGGCAATGGCGCTTCTGCCCACCTAGCTCTTCGTTTCGGTTACCTAACACATAGAACAATCGCTAATGAGTACGCCGCTATTGGAAAGTGCGTTCGCAACGGATTCTGCGAGCATCAAGTTTGGGCTTGGTGTTACATCGGAGCTTGGGTTTGAGGTTTCGCGTGCTGGTTTGCGTCATGTGATGTTGCTTACTGATGCGGGCTTGATTGGTTCGCGAGCAGTAGATACGGCGTTGGAATCGCTGGACGATAGCAATGTGCGTGTGACTGTTTATGATCGCGTGGTTGTTGAGCCGACGGATGAGTCGTTTCGTGATGCGATAGCGTTTGCGGACGGCGGGGATTTCGATGGTTTCGTTGCGGTTGGCGGTGGTTCGGTTATGGACACTGCCAAGGTGGCGAATTTGTACACATCGCATCCGGCAGACTTCTTGGAGTATGTGAATGCTCCGATAGGTCGTGGCACGCCGGTACCTGGGCCGTTGCGTCCGCTGTTTGCGGTGCCTACGACGGCGGGTACTGGTAGCGAGACATCGGGGGTTGCGATATTCGATATGCCTGAGGTTGGTGCGAAGACGGGCATTGCGAACCGTGCGCTCAAGCCGACAATGGGTCTGGTTGACCCGCTGAACACGGAGTCTATGCCGCCCAATGTAGCGGCGTTTTCGGGTTTCGACGTATTGTGTCATGGGTTGGAGTCTTACACTGCGTTGCCATTCAATCGACGGGAGGCGGCGATAGACCCGGCGCATCGGCCGACGTATCAGGGGTCGAATCCGCTGAGCGATGTTTGGGCTGCTAAGGCCGTTGAGATTGTTTCGGAGAACATTCGTCGTGCTGTTGATGACCCGTCGGACATTGAAGCGCGTACGAACATGAGTCTAGCTGCGACGGTGGCGGGTTTCTCTTTCGGCACGGCGGGAGTGCATCTTCCGCATGGTATGTCTTATCCGGTGTCGTCAAACGTAAGGTCGTATCGTCCGGCCGGTTATCCGAGTCGCAAGCCGATTGCGCCTCACGGTTTGTCGGTGATAGTGAATGCGCCGGCGGTGTTTCGTTGGACTGCGGTTGCGGACCCGTCGCGTCATCTGCGACTTGCCGAGTTGATGGGAGCTGACATTGATGGTGCTGATGCTGTGGATGCGGGTGACGTGCTGGCGGGTCAGATCGTGTCGTTGTTGCGCGACCTTGACATGCCGAACGGATTGTCTGCGATAGGTTACCGGCCGTCAGATGTTGAGATGTTGGTTGTAGGGACGTTGCCGCAGCACCGAGTGACAAAGCTTTCGCCGCGTCCGGTAACGGCCGATGACTTGCGCGGTTTGTTCCATGACTCGATGGTGTTGTGGTGAGTGATGGCGGGTGAGGTTAAATCGGGGGCTTTCTCTGGGTTTCTTCCGGAAGTTGCCGCGTGGTTTACGGGTCGTTACGGTGAGCCGACGGAGGCTCAGCGTCGCGCTTGGCCGCTGATTAAGCGCGGGCACAATGTTCTGATTCACTCTCCGACAGGATCGGGTAAGACACTAGCGGCGTTTCTCTCTGCGATTGATGCGGGGTACGCGCGCCAGTCTAGTCCGACACGGGAACGAGGCGTGAAGGTTCTGTACATTTCGCCGTTGCGGGCGTTGAACTACGACATTGAGCGCAATCTGCGCGAGCCCATTCGAGGTATCGCGGATGCCTTAGGCAGTCCAGGCACGGATCGGTCGGAGGTGAGTGTTGGTGTTCGTACTGGAGATACGCCGCAGGCCGAGCGTGCGCGGATGGTGCGTAATCCGCCTGAGATTCTGATAACCACTCCAGAGTCTCTGTATCTGATTCTCACCTCGATCAGGGCTCGAGACATATTGCGAAGTGTGGAGACGGTGATCGTTGATGAGATTCATACGATGTGCTCGAATAAACGTGGAGTGCATCTAGCTGTTTCGTTGGAACGATTGGAACGTTTGGCACCGAATTTCCAGCGGATAGGGTTGTCGGCGACTCAGCGTCCGTTGTCGGAGGTGGCCAAGCTACTCGGCGGGATGCGAGTTGTTGGC
Source organism: Dehalococcoidia bacterium (assembly GCA_965200145.1). Taxonomy (GTDB): domain Bacteria; phylum Chloroflexota; class Dehalococcoidia; order Lucifugimonadales; family Lucifugimonadaceae; genus CBDATG01. The sequence continues at coordinate 950,894 of CBDATG010000002.1, read as the reverse complement.
GGTAAGGAGCCGATTCGGCGGGAGGTGCAAGTTGTGGATTGCGCGGGTCGTTCAGACCTTGATGTCAAGGTGGTCGGGATGCCTGAGTCTGATGCGGCAGGTCATGCGGATTCGGTTTGGCAGGGGATTATCCCGCGGGTGCTAGACGATGTCGAGTCGCACGACACGACTCTGGTGTTCACGAACTCTCGTCGCCAGGCAGAGAACACGGCAGATAGGTTGAATCATGTGCTAGTAGCGCGAGATTCGGGGATGGATGAAGGGTCGGCAGTAGGAGGCGGTGAGCGTGGCTCTGGGACATCTGGAGGTCCGTTCTTAGCGCATCACGGGAGCATATCGGATGCGATGCGTCGGCAGATAGAGGATGACCTGAAACACGGTAGGTTACCCGCGTTGGTCGGCACGAGCTCGCTGGAGCTCGGCATTGATATTGGCAGCATCGATATGGTCGTCCAGCTGCAGTCGCCGAAATCGGTCGCGCAAGGTTTGCAGCGCGTCGGGCGTGCTGGCCACCAAGTTGGTGCGACGAGTTATGCGAAGGTGTATGCGACGCATCCAGAGGATCTGTTGGAGGCGACCGTCGTCGCGAAGGGGATGCTGGAGTGTGAAATAGAGGCGATGCACATACCGTTGAATGCTCTGGATGTGCTTGCGCAACACATAGTTTCGGCTGTTGCGCTTGATGATTGGCGGTTGCGTGATTTGTATGACACAGTCCGCGGTGCGTATCCATACGCTGGCCTGGCGTATTCCACGTTCGAGTCGGTGGTTCGGCTTGTGTCTGGTCACTTTCCGAAACGGCTATTCGGTGTGTTCAAGGCCCGTGTCCATTGGGATAGGACGCAGGATGTGTTGTGTGCGCTACCCGGTACGCGAATGTCGGCCGTGTCCAACGCTGGAGCCATCGTTGATCGTGGTGCGTTCAGGGTCGTGTTGCCTGACAGGAAGACGACGGTTGGTGAGCTTGATGAGGAGTTCGTGTATGAGTCGGCGGTTGGTGATGTGTTCGCGTTGGGTAGTCAGGTCTGGCGCGCGATCGACATAGATGATGATCGCGTGGTGGCGGAGCCTGCGCCTGGCTCTGTGCCGAGGATGCCGTTTTGGCGCGGCGAGTTTCCGTGGCGTCCGTCGGATCTGGGTGTTAAGTACGGCCAGTTCCGGGCGCAGGTGGCAGAGCGTTTGCGGCCACATGTTGATGAGGACTATGATCCACCGGAGTTGACGGCTTGGCTGACGCGGGAGTATCCCATTGACGATGTCGCCGCGCGTCAGATCATCGCATACGTCAGGTCGCAGCTGCGGGCGTGCGGTGCGATGTCGTCCGACAGGGAGATCGTGGTGGAGTCGTATCGAGATGATGTTGGTGACTGGCGCATCGTTGTGCACTCTCCGTTCGGGGGACGCGTCAACGGTCCCTGGTCAGTGGCAGCTGTCAAGGAGCTGAGCTCTCGGGGGTACGTTGAGCCGGAGTCGCAGGTTAATGATGATGGTTTCATGTTGAGGTTGGCAGACGGCGGTGGTGAACCGCCGGTTGACCTGGTGACTGGCATGGCACCGGATGTGGTGAAGCGTCACATATTGGATGGCATCTTGGATTCGCCGATGTTTGGTGCGACGTTCCGCCAGAACGCGTCTCGGTCGCTTTTGATGCCGTCTGTAGGTTTCGGTCGGCGCACACCGTTCTGGTTGCAACGGCTTAGGTCTAAGGACCTGTTATCTATTGCACGAGGCTTGCCTGACTTTCCTGTGCTGCTGGAGACTTACCGAGATGTGATGGAAGATGTGATGGACATTCCGGGCTTGATGGAAGTGTTGGCACGCATTCACCGCGGGGAGATCAGGGTTGTCCATTCGTCCAGTCGATCGCCTTCGCCGGTGGCTCGTTCGCTTGAGTTTCGCTTCATTGACCATTGGATGTATCAGTGGGACACGCCCAACGCCGAGCGCGCCATTCAGTCGCTGTCAGCCGACCGCGATGCGCTGGTGCAGTTGTTCAAGCGTCCGCAATCGGTGGGACTGCTGAAGCCAGAGGCATTGCCGCGACAGGATGGCAGTGTTGTTGATGGATTGCGAGAGGTCAGGTCTGCCACTGAGTTGGCACAGTTGCTGATTGATTGCGGCGATCTGCTTGAGTCGGAGGTACGTGAATGTTGCGGTGAGCAGTGGTGGGAGTGGCTTAGTGAGTTAGCGGATCAAGGACGGGCGGTTCGCGTTGAGTTTCCGACTCCTGGCGGCGGTTCGGATTGGCGTTGGATTTCGGGAGATGATCAGGGGACTTACGCCGCGGTGCTACGCGGAGGTGGTGATGCAGTTGCGCTTGCGGACGTGTTGGCGCGTTACATCCAGCGGTGCGGACCGCTCGGGATGTCGGAGCTCCTGGCGAGGTATCCGTTCGAAGAGGTGCGAATCGATGCGGCGATTGAGTTGCTTGTTGACGATGGTTTCGTGGCGCGCGGATACTTCACTCGTTCTGACGAGCAAGAGGTCATCGGCATCGTAAGTTTGGAAGAGGTGCGAGCACGGACGCTGGCGATCTTGCGGTCAGAGGTTGAGCCCGTTCCACCCATGCGATATCAGCGGATGCTGTTGGCGCGTCATCACGCAATCGAGGGCGGGAGGCTTGAAGGTGCTGCTGGGGTGCTTGATGTCGTTCAGAGGTTGCAGGGCATTGGGCACTCGTCCCAGGTCTGGGCATCTGAGATATTCCCTGCGCGTGTTTCAGGATTCAGTGTGCGAATGTTGGATGACGTATTGCGAAGCGGTGATGCCTACTGGGTGTTTACCGGTGGCGGTTCGTCAGACAGTGTCGCCTTGGTGTGTGCCAAGAACGGTCGCACTGTGTTGCCGACAGACACTCTGGATGCGATTCTGGAGTTCGATGGCTCCTCTCTCGGAGAGCAATTGAGTGTGCTGTACGATTTCATCGTTCGCGAAGGTATTGTTAGCACTGCAGATATTGAGATCTCTTTGCGGGAGATTAATAGCACCGCGTTGACTGACGGTTTGGCAGAGCTGGCTCGTCGCGGGCTGGTGACTTGCGATAGATGGGACGTAGCGCAGGCGATCGCTTCAAGGTCAACGAACGGCGCGGTGCGCTCGGCTTACCCTACGCGTCGGCCGATGGTGGGTGGTAGTCGCCGGAATCGTGTCGGTCTGCGCCGCGAGTTTGCGCGTCGTTACCGGGAACGGCGCATGTTTGCACCGGCTGACGCGAGGTGGTCTGCAACCAACAGGTTTGCCTTTCTAGGACCTGAGCGTAGCGATGATGAGTTGGCGACGGCTCGTGCCCGCGTGCTACTGGAACGGTATGGCGTCGCGACGCGCCAGGCGGTACGGAAGGATGAGTTAGGTTGGGATTGGCAATCGATTTACGCGATGTTGAGTTTGATGGAGTTGCGTGGCGAGGTAAGGCGCGGATACTTCGTGGACGGGCTCGGTGGCTTGCAGTTCGCGTCTAATGAGTTCGTGGAGGAGTTGCGTACCCGCGAATGCGTTGCTGGGATGGCGGTAGTTAGGTCGTCGGATCCGGCCTGGGTATTGGACCGCGCGATGTTGGCTCGCGATGATTCTCCTGGTTCGGGCCTATTGCGTGACAATAGGCTGGCGGGAGCGATTATTGTGATGTCTGACCGCCTGTTGCTTGTTGGGTACTCGAGCGGGTCACAGATTTACGTTGCCGACGACGCTGACGAGTCGGAGATGGTAGGCGCGGCGAGGGTGCTGTTGGATGATTGCATGATGTCGGGTGCGTCGGCTCGGGTGAGGGTTCGAGAGTGGAACGGTGTTCCTGTTTTGGAGTCATTCGGTGCTGCGATATTGGAGTCGGCCGGTTTCAGGCGCGACTATCCCTACATGATTGCGGATGCGCTAACGCGCAGGAAGCCTGACGCGGTTTATCATTAACGCGTCGGATTTCGACTTAGACACATCAAAGGATTTTCGAGATGGCAGATCAATTCCCTTATCGCATTCAAGGCGACGATTTACAGATGGTTGAGGTGCGGCTGGAGCCTGGTGATGAGATCATCGGCGAGGCTGGAGCGATGATGTATATCGATGAGGGCATCACGTTCGACGTGAAGGTTGGCCAGACGGGTAGCAGTCGTGGCGGTATTTTCGGGACGCTAGTGAACGCTGGTACACGGATGTTGGCTGGTGAGGGCATATTCGTGACTCACTTCACGAACTCTTCGCGCAAGGAGCAGGTGGTTGCCTTTGCATCAGAGGCTCCTGGGAAGATCATTCCGTTGATGATGTCTGATCACGATGGGGAGTTGATTGCACAGAAGGACGCGTTTCTGTGCGGTGCGAACGATACGACTGTGTCGATAGCGTTCCAACGTAGTCTTGGCCGTGGCTTGTTCGGTGGTGAGGGTTTCATCCTGCAGAAGTTGCAAGGGCAGGGTCAGGTTTTTCTGTCTGCCGGCGGCATGATCATTGAGCGTGAGCTGAAGGGCGAGACAATCAAGGCAGACTCGGGAGCGATAGTTGCGTTTGAGTCACAGATCGAGTACGACATCGAGCGTGCTGGGAGTATCAAGTCGATGATGTTCGGCGGCGAGGGACTGTTCCTGGCGACGTTGAGTGGCCACGGGAAGGTTTGGTTGCAGTCGCTGCCAATCAGCAGGTTGGCGGGTATCATCCTTTCGCGGATGCCTACGACGCAGTAGGCTGCTGCGAACAGCAATAGTGCGCTTTGCTAGTGTGACCACTCTTCTGGGCGCGTCAGGAGTTTTCCTCTGTGGGCTGTTACGGTGTCGGGTAGCTGGGAATCTGCGAACGCGCGCTCTTCGATGATGACGGTGTGCGTGGCGGCTTTCCGAAGTAACTTTCCGACATTGGTCGTGGGAGATGCCACGATAACTTGCTTTTCTGGGAACAGCCTTCGGACCTCGCGTACAGGTGGAGCGAGGTCGTTGTCGCGTGTGACGAGTATGGCGGTGTCGTAGCGGTCTAGTACGGCATCGCCGATCATGCGGGACGCGATGTGAGTGTCGGTTAGTTTTTCGACATAGACAAAAGTTTCATGGTCGGGTCCGGCGGAGGAACAGTTTGCACAATCGCATCGTTGTTCAATGAAGAACGACTCGTGGATCGCGATGTTCCTGCTTCGTCGATTAGCGGACAAGAATGCACTTTGACTGTCCTGTTTCTTCTCACCTGACACCCGGTCTCTCTTGAATCTGGCAGTGAAGTAGTTGACCCCTACGAGCTGCTGGTCTTCCGAAAGTAGTGCATGCCCAAAAGCCGACAAGTCAAGCCACATGTACTTTTCGAATCCGAGACCAAGGATCCCATAGCGCAGATTGAGCCCATCGATGTACATCATGACTCTCTTCAAATTGTTGCTCCAACTGGCAAAATCCAGGAATCGGACTAGCGTCCTGTCCCGTTTGTTTTATAATGACGCTTGAACCACCCGTAGCGCTGTGGCTACGGCCAAGCCCCGTCAGGACTCGAGCTCTGGCGGGGCTTTCGGATTCTGTTGTGGTGGGCATTGGCGTATCGGTTACAATGATCGTTGAACCCCCCTTAGCGATGGTGGCTAGGGCCTAACCCCGTTGGTACTCGAGAACCGGCGGGGTTACTGGATTCTGCGGTTGACGCGGTCCGTGCTTGCCCTCTCCCACTCCGCGTTTAGGACTCTCGCTCCATTTCGTCGTGGAGGATTCGCATGATCTGGTGGTGTCCTAACCCGTCGTCTTTCAGCTGTTGGTATCTGTTTTCGTCGATGTCGGAGCGGTCAAGGAAGCCGCGGATGTCATATCGTCCTGGCTGTTCGACTGGTAGCTTGCCTTCGTTGATCATCAGCTCGAGTGGGTAGTCCATCTCTGTCATCGGTAAGGTGATTACCTTGTTTTGGCGAGCCGATTCGTAGAGCGCCATCATGATCTCAACGGTGTCTCTGGCGATGTGTCCTGCGTTGCGATGCTCGGGTCCGCCGTCAAGCCATCTGACGAGTTCGTTGACCTGTTTGGCGTTCATGTTCCCGCCGATGGGTTGGTCGCCTTCTTCGATGTCGAGTGGGACATCCTTCCAGCCTTGTGTTTCCGAGTTGAATAGTTTCAGCACGGTTTCCCGGACATGTAGCATTCCTTCCGTACCTCGGATCAGGAACTTGCCGGCATCGCAGTCGTTGTCCCATAGATCGGACTGGATGAAGAACTGAAGGGGTTCGTTGAACATGACGAGGGCGATGCACGCATCTTCGATCGGTGTGTTGCGTTCGAATCGGTCTGTAGTTCGTTGAACTGCGCCCATGACCCATTTAGGTTTCGGGTCGCCCAGTATGAACTTTGCGCCGTCGATGGAATGAGTTGCCCAGTTTGCGAGTCCATCTCTGACTCGGATGTCAACTCGTAATGGGATGCCGATAGCGCCATCTTCTACGAGTTCTTTGGCGCGTTCCCATCCTGGTGTGAATCGGCGTTGGTGGCTGATGACGAGTTTCGTGCTGGTTGCATCGCACGCTTCGACCATCCTGTTGGCGCGTGCCATGCCTATTGCCATGGGTTTTTCGCAGATAATGCCTTTGATTGATGGATATCCTGCCGCTTCGACTGTGATGGGGTCGTGTAGCAGGTGCCATGTGCATACGCTCACGATGTCTGGCTGTGCAATGCTTGCGCATTCTTGCAGAGTTGCGAACGACTGTGGGATATCCCAGTCTTGCATGTACATGGTGCGCGCTGACTCCAAAGGGTCAACGCAAGCGATGACATCGACTGCGTCAACCTTTGAGTAACCTTGCATATGTGCGTTTGCGATGCTTCCGCATCCGATGATGGCGGCTGTGTAGCGTCTGGTCATGATTCCTCGCGACAGTGTTTAGAGTTTGCGTGCGTCCGATGCACTTGGGCGCGCGTTCGCAATTAGGATATGCGAATAACACGCGCTTAGCTGCGTTCTTGTCACTACGATGAGACACCAAGGGATTATGAGACTGCGACCTGGAATTAGCTGCGATGACATTCAACACTCAATCATCTGCGCTTGTGGTCGTTGATATGCAGAACGACTTTGCTGATGTGCGCGGTAGTCTCTATGTGCGTGGTGCGGAGCGCGTGTTGCAAGCGGTTAACCGAGAGATACGGTCCGCGGTAGACGGGGGCGACTTGGTTGTTTACACGCAGGATTGGCATCCGGAGTCGACGCCGCACTTTGCTAAGGATGGCGGGGTATGGCCTGTTCACTGCGTGGCTGGCACTTGGGGAGCGTTGCTACATCCGGACCTGGAAGTTGCGCCGAGTGCGTCCTATGTGCGAAAGGGCGTGGGTGGCGAGGACGGATACTCAGGTTTCAGCGTGCGAAGTCCTGAGACTGGAGCGGTCAGTCGAACTGAGTTGGACCGGTTGCTAAGAGGCGAAAGAGTTGGTTCAGTGACGGTAGTCGGATTGGCGACTGATTACTGCGTCAAGGAGACGGTGCTGGATGCCCGGCAGCTGGGTTACAGCGTGACGGTGGTGTTGGATTCGATATCGGCGGTGAATCTTCGTCCGCGTGATGAGGAAGATGCGCTTGAAGCGATGAGGTCCGCTGGTGCTGAGTTCGTCTAACGCGCTGTTGGCGCTAGCGTTGGTCGAACTCTTTGGGCGTGGTCGCGCCGTTCGGCTTTAACTCAGCGGCGGAAGAGGTTGAAGAACTGCTGCTGGTACTCCTCAAATACACCCCAACGCATCAGCTCATCGTGCACAATGGATGCATCGATCTCGCGTCGTCTTGCTCTATCAAGCAGGCTCTCGATGTGTAGTCTTGCTTCGCGAGGTATGCCGTCGTCGTCTTCGAGCAGGCCTTTGGATCCGAGTTCGCTGAAGTTGGACCTGCTGGACCGGTTAGTGAACTCGTATATGAACTTCATCAGGCACACATCCCAGAGCTCGCTTACCCCGAGGATCACCGTCTCCAGGGTCTTCTTTTGCTTGTCAAGGGTTTGACCGATGTTTGTTGCGACATCGAACGGATTTCCTGAGACGTTGTCGGTTGAGTGTGGTTCGTTGTGATATCGGTAGAGGAGTCCGGGAGTGTCTGACCCGAACTTATTGGTTAGGTAGTCAAGGTATTCGGACGCTTCATTGCCGAATCCTTCGGTGCGTGAGAGGTATCCGGGCGTGACGAGCTTAGGTCTCTCTGCCTTGACGATGCCGTGTCTGATCAACGACTCGTCTGGTTGGTCCGGTATTACGTCTTGGTACACCGGAGCTGAGACGACGTGATAGTTGACGATGGTTGCCCCGAAAGTTTCGAGTGGTTTCTTGGGCGCGCGCACGATCTGTGTCATCGCGACGGCTTCCAACAGTTCAGGGTCCAGCTCTGTGTGGTCGAACTCTCGCATCTTTATCCTTGATCCCGCCGCGCCGTTGGTTAGTTGGTGCGACTCTAATTCAGGGTTTGCCCTTCGGTTATTGTTACAGACTGATTGATATCAACGGACTCGATGACTTGGTCTAGTCCGCTTGGCCACTGTATGGCGATCCGGTCGATCTGCGTAGCGTCGCCGAGTCCGTATGTTAGTTCGAGGCTGTTCATAGAGAGGAAGGTTGAGCTGCCAAGGACGTGTTGCACCTGGGATGTCACTGGACCTTGGGAGTTGCTAGCTGTGACGAATACCTTCGCGCCGATAGCGTCCGCGTTTGAGCCGGTTTCGCCGACAGCGCGTCCACCGATCAGGCGTATCGTCAGCCAACTGCTGTCGCCGCCTGCGTTCATCCAGAGGAAGAGAGGACCGGGGTCCCAGCTGCATTCGTCTTGGCTCATTAGTCTGCATCCGTTGCTATTGGTGCCGATCAGGTCGACATAACCGTCGCCGTTTAGGTCGCCCTTTGCGAGTCCTTTGCCGTTTTCGTGGTAAGCGGCACTTATGCGTGCGGCGGCGGGATTGAAATCTGGGTTGCCGTTTTCCATAGCGGAGTAGTCGACGCCGATGATGTCTAGGAGTCTTGACTCGACGGTAATGTCTTGGAACTCTCCGTTTCCGTTTCCTCTGAGCATTCTTCCTGCACCTGGGAAGAGGTGTCCGCTGGGCCCTTCGCCGCGGTCGGACATTGCGCCGAGCCAGTACAAGTCCTGGTCGCCGTCGTTCTCAACATCGAAGAATACGGTTCCGAATCCGAAGTCGTAGGCGGCGAGCCCGGTTGGGACTTGCCACTCTTGGCGTATTTCGTTCGGGTTCAGACTCGTCGGAGGCATGACCTGGCTTGGTGCCACGTGAGTCGCGCCGGCAACGTCGTTGAATACACCGACTGTGCCGATACCATCTATCTCCCTCGTGCCTTCGTTTCGCAAGAGGAAATGGGAGCATGTGCCCCATCCGTATCGGTGTCCGTAGGCGCAGTCGCCGGATGGTGTGAGCGGAGCCTCGCGAGTGAGTGGATGGAATCCTATGTTGGTGACGAAGATATCCATGTCTAGGTCGCTGTCGTAGTCTCCGAGTGCGAATCCCATCCAGGCACCCATCTTGTCGACACCCATAGCGCGTGAAATCTGGGTGAACCGTATTTCGCCGCTATCGGAGTCGTTTCGGAAGACCTTCATCCTGCTGCCGTCGTCTGCGAGCCAAAGGTCGTCATCGCCGTCGTCGTCGTGATCAAAGAACAGGGCGGCGAGCGTCTGTCCAGTGGGTTCGCCTACCTGCTCGCCGGATGCATCGATCAGGTCGGGGTTGTACCCGGGCACTGTTTGTCCAGTGAGCGGGTCTGGCCAGGCGATGGGTTCGCCGAAAGGGTCTCGCATGAGTATGGGCCCGTAGATCAATCCTGCACTCTCTGTTATGTCCGAGAATGTCCCGTCGCCGTTATTGTGGTAGAGCACGTTGTAGTGACCGTGGTGGTCGGGTCTGTCGAACCACAGGAAGTCCTGATCGATGCGGTTGCATACGAAGATATCGATGAGTCCGTCGTTGTCGACGTCTGCACATGCGACGCTGAATGCTGACCGTATGTTTGCCGCATCGCCGAACGCTTCTTCTGTGATGTCGGTGAATGTACCGTCTTGGTTGTTTCGGAACAGTCGGTCCTTGATGATTGCGGGTAGCTCTGGGTAGTATCTTGCGGCGCGGTAGTCGAGGCCATCGCCGATTCTGCCGTATGATGCGACGTACAGGTCTTGGTATCCGTCGTTGTCAATATCGCAAGCGGCGACACCGGTGCTGTTGGCTTCGGGAGCGTCGACACCGGCGTTGGCGGCGACTTCGGTGTATCGGTTGTTCCCTTCGTTGCGGAAGAGCTTGTTCGGTCCGCCGGTGGTGTCAGGAAGCAATGCGTTTATCTCGGCGGAGGATACGTAGAAGTCCATGTCGCCGTCGCGGTCATAGTCGAAGACAGCTACTCCAGGGTGTCGGTTTTCGATCAGGAAGTCGTCTCCGAGCACGGCGGGAGCGATATTGGTGAATGGTGCGATGGGTTCGTCCATCATTGTTTCGATGCTGCCTTCCACAGGGGCAGGCTTTACGATGATGGCCGATGCGGCTGGTATAGCGGCAGGTGTTTGGGGCTGGGCTGTCGCTGTGTTACCGGAAGCCTCAGTGGAGCACGCGACGAACGCCAGGAGTGCTGCTAGCGAGGCGGCTAGAACTATGGCAAGTCCGCGCGAGCGGGTCGCTGCGGGCGCGTCTATGAGAGGTGTATGCGATTTCAAGAGGATTGCCAATGTTGGGTCGGCTCGCGTGAATTGGAGCGCGACTGAGGTTGATTGGTACTGGGATTCAGTTAGGCGATGCCTTACGGTTGCTTTCTGACCCCTTCAGTTGAGTCTATATCTTGCGGATTGTTAGGTCACCTGCCAACGGCTTGACAGGTTGTATTGCATAGATTCATACGAAGTGCGTGCTGCGCGGTTTGCACTTGGTGTTATTCGCAAGTTGACATGCAGTTCATAAGGCGATATGATGCATAAGTTGCGCGTCGCGTTTTGCGAAGCGCGTTTTCAGAGTTGATCAGTTGCGATGTCCCGGGCGACTTTCACAGAGATTGACGCATTGTCCTGGCATGCATCATGGAGGTCAAGATAGATGAAACGAAACAAGTTGGGCTTGGCCGGGTTGCTCGGTCTCATCACGGGCGCGTTACTCGCGGCCGGGTTGGTGGCATGCGGCTCTACGGAGACGGTTACGGTCGTCGTTCCGGGTGAGGAGCGAGTAGTCGAGCGGGTTGTCACGGTTGAGGTTCCTGTTGAGGTAACTCGCGAGGCGGTCGTTGTGCAAACTGTCCAGGTCGAGGTAGAGCGTGAGGTACAGGTAGAGGTTCCTGTTGAAGTGACTCGTGAGTCCGTGGTGCTTCAGACGGTAGAGGTGGAGCGTGAGGTGGAGGTAGTCTCGTCGATCCCTCGGAGTCGGACGATGGTAACCGGCACGCGCTTCGGCCAAGGCGTTAACTTCCGCATGTGGAGTCCTTACGCCATCGGTGGGACGCACCAGAAAGGAGTTGCGTTCTTCCACGAGCCTCTCTACTACTCTGACAGCCTCAACGGGAATTCCTACCCGTGGCTTGCGACGAGTTTCGAGTACAACGATGATGCGACTACGTTGACCTACAAGCTGCGCGATGGTGTTTTCTGGAGTGATGGCCAGGCGTTCGATGCCGAGGACGTTGCCTACACGTTCAACGCGTTGGCGCAGTCTGATGGTGAAGTGCGCGGTGGTGGCGTGTTCAGGACGTTCGTGAAAGACGCTGAGGTTGTTGATCCGCTTACGGTGACGCTGAACTTCAACTTCCCTTCGCCAAGGTTCCATGCCGAGGTCGTCATCTACAAGGGTGACTCTGGCACTTACATAGTTCCGGAGCATATTTGGAGCGGACAGGACTGGACGACCTACGACGCATACAACGACGGTGCTGGTCCGGTAACGACTGGCGCCTGGCGGCTTTCCTACTCCGACCAGTTCAGACGGGTACTGGACCGTGTTCGCACCTGCGAGCAGTATTGGGGCTGTGTCACGGGATTCGCGCCATTGCCAGAAGTTGAGCGTTACGTGCTTTACAACATCGTTGACGACACTGGCCTTGCACAGGCATTAATCAACAACCAGATTGACGAGACTCACGACTTGCGAGTTGACACCGTCGAGACGATTCTGCGCGAGAACCCGAATGCGACGACGTACACCGGACGCGACGCGGACGGCGAGTGGGGCATGGTTTCTTGGTGGCCGATTTCGTTGCACATCAACGGTTTGCAGCCACACTTGGACAACGCTGATGTCCGAACAGCCATCAGCAAGTACATTGACAGGGACCGCGTTAACGCGTCTGCGTACCTGAATAAGGGTCGTATCAACAAGTGGCCGTGGCCGCAGTATGCGGGACTAGCCCATGTGAACGCGGCGATGGAGTCTCTGGCGCAGGAGTTCGGACTTGGCGAGTACGACAGGGACGGTGCGGATGCGTTGCTCATGGCGGCTGGCTACACGAAGAACGCTGACGACCTCTGGGCCGATGCGAACGGCGACACGATCAAGTGCAACATCATTGGTTCAGGTCACTTCACGGACCTTGGTCCTGCACTAGCGTCGACATTGCAGCGTCATGGCATCGATTCGAGTTGGTCGCAACCGCCGGATGTTTGGGCTCGCAACACGAAGGGCGGTGACTTCGAGTGCTCGTTGGTTGGACACAACGGGTCGCAATCGGGTGACGTTTACCGTACGTTGTTGGCTTACACCACTGATAACGGCGGTAACAGGTGGTCTTACTCAAACGCCGAGTTCGACTCGATCGTTGAGTCAATGGCTCGTGAGCCAGACACGCAGAAGGTGCTTGACCTAACGGAGGAGGCACTTCGTATCTGGCTGACGGACATGCCGGACGTTCCGCTTTTTGAGTTCTTCAACCGTGTGGCTCGCAACGAGACGTACTGGACGAACTGGCCGGCTGATGCTCCAGGTTATGAGCCTTACATGAACGGGATCCACCCGCACACTGGTTTCCCGTACATCTTGGGCAACTTGAAAGCTGCGCAGTAACCACACTCGCAAACCTTGCGGATGCCGCCATTGCGTGCACGGGTTGTGTGAGAACATGCCCGTTTCGCTTGGCAGTGGCGGCATCCGCGGCGTATTCGACTTGATCGCGCTGATGGGTGCGCGATGGCTGTGTGGCATATGGTTGCACGGTGACGCGCGTGCGCGACGATCGCGGTCGATTGCCGCTGTAGGCTAGGTTCCGCCGCGAACGCCGCCAGACCGCTCTCTGACTGACACGAAATGACGATTGACTACCTTGCCCGACGCGTTGGGATGTTCATCGCGGTCGTGTTGGTCGCGACTTCGGTCAACTTCTTTCTGCCGCGTCTTTCGGGTCAGGACCCGATAGCGACTCGGCTTGAGACATTGGCGGCAGAGGGCGTCACGACTCGGCAAGAGGACTATGCCGCGTTGGTGGCGACGTATAACGAGAAGCTGGGTCTAGATCGTCCGATCATCATTCAATATCTTTCATATCTGGGACAGCTTGCACAGTTTGACCTGGGAACGTCCATAGCGCAGTTCCCACAGAGTGTTGGCGAGATCATCGCTGCTGCGATGCCTTGGTCTATTGGGTTGCTGCTGACGTCTACTCTCATCACGTTTGCGTTGGGAACGCTCGGAGGAGCGTTGTTGGCTTGGCAGTATGGTCCGCGCACGGCATTCGAGATTCTGTTTCCGCCCTTTTTCCTACTTGCGGCGGTGCCTTACTTTTTGCTTGGGATGTTGTTGATTTGGCTATTCGCGTTCCAGTGGAAGCTGTTGCCATTGTTGGGAGCGTTTGAACCTACTTCTTTGCCTGACTGGTCGGACATCGGGTTCCTGCTAGAGGTTGTGCGTCATGCCTTACTACCTGCGCTATCCATCATCCTCGCGTCAATGGGTTTCTGGGCATTGGGGATGCGCTCAATGATGATCACGATGCAGGGTGAGGACTACATGTTGCAGTCTGAGGCGAAGGGTTTGAAGCGTTCGCGCATCTTCTTCAGATACGCTTTGCGTAATGCCATTCTGCCGCAGACGACCGCGTTGGCACTGACGTTGCCGCACGTTGTTTCGGGTGCTGTTCTGGTGGAGCGAGTCTTTTCGTACCCAGGGATTGGGTTCACGCTTTACGAGGCGATTGCAGGTTCGGACTTCGCGGTGATCCAGGGTTTGGTATTTGTGGTCGTGTTGGCGATCGCGATAGCAATGTTGATCATAGACCTCATCTATCCGTTCTTGGATCCTAGGATCAGTTACAGCCAAGCGTAGGTTAGTTTCACGTTGACGACAGCGGAGACAACAGTGGCCGGTCGCGGTGGATCCGATTCGCGTGCGGCGGCTCGAGTGGGTGCACTCTGGCGTTACGCCAAGCGCAATCCTTCGATCATCGTCGGGATTGTGCTGATGCTGGTGCTAGTTGCATTCTGGGCTATTGGCACGTTTTTGACGGATCCAGAGGATGCGGATGTTGACTCGTTCGTTCCTCCGAATCATCGTCCTTCGATCAGCAACCCTCATCCCTGTTACACATCGGAGAATCCGAGGGAGCTGTGCTTTGCCTATGATGATGAGCAGCACTTGCACTTGTTGGGTATAGACAGGTTGGGTAAGGACATTTTGGCATCGTTTGCGCTGGGTATACCGCAGACGTTGATGATTGGATTTATCGCGGCGATCATCGGGACGTCGGTTGGCACTGTGCTTGCGTTCGTTGCGGGTTACTACGGGGGAGTCGTCGATGCGACCATCCGGTTCTTGGTTGACACCCTTCAGACGATACCGGGATTGCTAATCTTGATCGTGATCACGATAGCTTGGCGACAGTTGACGGGTGGTCAGGCGATGACGATCTTGCAGTTGTCGTTGATCATTGCGCTGCTGGCTTGGCTTGGTCCAACACGGGTGATTCGCTCGCAGGTTCTGGTATTGAAGCAGCGTTCGTATGTTGAGTTGGCGCGTCTTTCTGGGATGTCTGGACCGGAGGTGATAGTTCGCGAGATGATGCCGAACTTGATGCCGTTTATCGTTGCGAACTTCGTGTTGGCGGTTTCGTCTGCGATCCTGGCTTCGGTGGGCTTGGAGGTGTTGGGGCTCGGCGACTTCGATTCGAATACTCTTGGGATGATGATCTATCACAACATCTGGTACGGTTCTCTGGTGAATGGCTGGTGGTGGTGGTGGGCACCGCCGATCTTTGTCATCGTCGTGCTGTTCCTTGGTCTTTTCATGGTTTCGCGTGGCATGGACGAGTGGGCGAATCCGCGGCTGAGGAGGCGAGTCTAGGCCGTGGCGCGATCGATCGAGAGTCCAGCGGAAGTGACACCAACCCGTCCTAGCGGCACTCCGACGCGGGTTGCGGACCTACAAGGATCGCGCGCTAGCGTGACAGGGATTCCGGCGATGGATGTGCGCGAACTGCGGGTGTACTACGATTCTGAGGCTGGCATCGTTAAGGCCGTCGATGGTGTAAGTTTCAAGTTGGAGCAGGGTGAGCGATTGGCGTTAGTTGGAGAGTCGGGTTGCGGGAAGACGACTCTGGGCATGGCGTTGATGCGTCTGACGAAGCCGCCGGGTTACATTGATGGAGGCGAGGCTCTCATTAACGGCGTTGATCTGGTGCAGCTGGAAGAAGAAGAGATGCGCCTCGCACGGTTGGCGGACATTGCGCTGGTCACTCAGTCGGCGATGAACGCGCTCAATCCCGTGATGACGATTCAGGCGCAGATAATCGATGGTCTGGTCGATCACGGGATCAAGGATTCGCGAAGTAACCTAACGGAGCATGTTCGCATGCTGCTTGCACGCGTTGGCTTGCGCGAATCGGTTGCTAGGATGTATCCGCATGAGTTGAGCGGTGGTATGAAGCAACGTGTTGCGATAGCGACGGCTACGAGCATGAATCCGAAGGTTATAGTAGCGGACGAGCCGACATCTGCTCTGGACGTCGTTGTGCAGCGTCAGGTGATGGCTACGCTGAGCGTTGTTCAGCGAGAGACGGGAGCAGCGGTGATCCTGATCGGCCACGATATGGGTCTCGTGGCGCAGTTTGCGGATAGGATTGGTGTTATGTATGCCGGGAAGTTGGTGGATATCGGTTCGGTGTCGCAGATTATTGATGATCCAAAGCATCCATACACGAGGCTACTAATCAACAGTGTTCCGGACTTGGCGGAGAAGCGAGAGCGTCTGGAGGGCATACCTGGTATCCCGCCGCCTCTGGTTGATCTTCCTGCGGGTTGTGCGTTTGCGCCGCGATGCCCATCAGCTGAGGATCCTTGTAGCCGCATTGATCCGGTATTCGCATCGGTGGGCGACAACCGATTTGTTTCGTGTCATCTTTATGACGATTCGGTAGCTATGTCGAGCTGAGCCATGTCGAATCTGTTGGAATTGAAATCTGTGACCAAGGTCTTCGGCGGCGGGTTGTTCAAACGCGCCAGTCGGACGGTGGCGGTTGAGGATGTCTCGTTTGCGATAGACGCTGATGTTGCGAGCATCACTGCGGTCGCGGGAGAGAGCGGGTCAGGTAAGACGACGCTTGCGAGGTTGCTACTCGGTGTGATACGTCCTACGGATGGGAATGTCATCTACGATGGGCAGGATGTTTCGCAGATGTCTGGATCTCAGCGTCGTCAATTCCGTCGTGAGGTTCAGCCGATATTCCAGGATCCGTTTGAGGTTTACAACCCGTTCTACAAGGCTGATCATCTGTTGCATGTTGCGATCGATAAGTTCCGTTTGGCGGACACACGTCAGGATCGTACTCGTCTGATCAATGAGGCTTTGGAGACGGTTGGACTGCGACCGGAGGAGATGCTAGGGAGGTATCCGCATCAGCTGAGCGGCGGCCAGCGACAACGGATGATGGTCGCCCGCGCGCTGTTGCTGAAGCCGCGGATCATCTTGGCGGACGAGCCGGTATCGATGGTAGATGCGTCTTTGCGAGCGACGATTTTGGAGTCTATTCGGACGCTGAATCGCGACTTGGGCATCTCGATCGTTTACGTTACGCATGATCTCACTACGGCGTATCAGATCTGCAATGACATCCTAGTCATGTACAAGGGTTCGGTTGTCGAGCAGGGGAACGTTGAGCAGGTGATCAAGTCGCCGCGACACCCGTACACACGGTTGCTGGTTGAATCGATACCGCAGATGGGAGAGGATACGAACTGGGAATCGGGTGCGGTGAACCTGATGTCGATCGACGAGGCGGGTGAGACTCTGGGTTGTAAGTTCGCCGACCGTTGTCCTGAGGTTATGGAACGTTGCCATGCGGCACATCCTCGTCGGTACCAGGTAGCGCCGGATGTCGCCGTGGCCTGCTATTTGTTTGACGATCACGCGGTTGAAGGCTCAGCGGTTAGTGCGACGACGACCAATCCATGAAGGAGTGATGGTTAGGACAACATGAAGGAAGACGCTCCCAACATCGTTTATATCCAATCTGACCAGCACAGTCCGGTTGTTATGGGTTGCGCTGGCGATGACGTAGTAAGCACGCCGAACTTGGACCGTTTAGCGGCATCAGGTGCTCGTTTCACGGCGGCGTACTGCGCTTCCCCGATCTGCGTGCCATCTCGGACTGCGCTAGTTACGGGACGTTATCCGTACGAGACTGAGGTCTGGACCAACGACCAGATACTGAGTTCGGCGGTTCCGACGTATGCCCATGCATTGGGCGCGGTGGGTTATGATCCGGTTCAGGTGGGGAGGATGCATTTCAACGGGGCTGACCAGTTGCACGGTTTCTCTCGTCGATACGTCGGTGATCACGGTCCGAATCATCCTGGCAGTCCGCACGGAGTTGATCATGGGATGCTACACGGCACGGCTGGTCCGGCGCGAGTTAGTTTGGAACTCTCAGGCCGTGGGCAATCTGCGTACGAGGTGCATGATGAGTATGTTGTGCAGTCGGCGGTAGATTTCATCAACAACAAGGGGATAGCGCGGCGTTCAGGGATCGATGACAGTCCGCTGTGCTTGTCGATTGGTCTTATGTTGCCGCACCAACCGTTTGTGGCGCGACCGGATGATTACGATCGGTACGATGGCAAGGTCGGCTTGCCACCGATACCGGTTGAGGATATGGATGCTTGTCATCCTTACATACGCTGGTGGCGGGAGCGGACTGGGATTGAGGAGGTACCCGATGCAGACGCGATTCGAGCGCGTACGGCGTACTGGGCTCTGGTCGATAGGACGGACCAGTTGATAGGTGATGTACTGGATTCGTTGGGATCGAATGGCTTCATGGATAACGCGATGATCATCTATACGTCTGACCATGGGGAGCAGGTTGGGGAGCATGGTCTTTGGTGGAAACAGTCGTTTTATGAGAACTCGGTTCGCGTGCCTGCTATCGTGAGTTGGCCAGGTAGGATTCCTGGTGGGACGGTGATTGATACTCCGATAGAGCAGTTCGACTTGGCCGCGACGATGCTTGATGCGGCAGGTGCTCCATCGTTGCCGCAGGGACATGGCATGAGTGTCTTGCCGCTTATTGGCGATCCCGAGAATGCGCCGTGGAAGGATGCGGTTTTCAGCGAGTACTGCATGAACGATTCGTCGTCTGGAAGTGCGGATTCACCGAACTTGGGTGGTGCTGATGTGCATGCGAAGCCAGGCGGGGTGCAGAATCGCATGGTACGCGTTGGAAATTGGAAGCTGGTCTACTACCACGGTTACGACGATCCGCAGCTTTTCAACTTGGCGGATGATCCAGATGAGCTAGATGACCGCGCCAACGACCCGCGATGCAGGTCAGTTCGCGAGGCACTGATGCGGCGTGTATTGGAGCATTGGGATCCGGATCGTATAGCGGGCCGGATGCGCGTATTGAAGCGAGAACAGGATTTGATGGTGCAGTGGGCGCGCAACACGGACCCGCCAGACACGCTACGCTGGGATCTTCGCCCGGAGATGGATTACGTTTCGCGGGAGTGAGTCACGCAGGGAATATCGGAGCGGATTAGCGTTTTCCGTCCCTGCTCGATGCGCGTCTCAGTTTGGGAATCGTCAGCATCGCGGCGGCGATTGTCATTATCGCTGCACCGAGAATTGCCCACAGGGTAGCGGAGTGTGCGGTCGGAGCGGGGGCACCTACTGAGATGACAATCACTGGCGCTTCTGTTGGCATCGGTGTAGGCGATGGCGGTAGCAGTTCGCTTCTGTCGCCGCGTACTGCTACCGCGAATGTACCAGGCAGGCTGCTTGTCGTCCCGCAAGTGCGCCACCCATGGTCTTGGTCGAATCTTGGATTCGATGTGAGTATGCGGCTGTACCCGATGCCTTCGACGAGCATTATGTCTGAGAGGTATGGGCGGAATCTAACGGGCATTGGCAGGCATACAGTGGCCGGTGCTCCTAATCTGTAGTCGAGAGAGTGTTGTCCCTTGCTGTTGACGATGTCGACCTGATACCAGTCTCCGCCGACGGTGAAGCGTCGTGGTCCATCCGCGGCGTTGATGGCTGGATTCTGCTGACTGATCCTGATGCCGACGAATGTGTTGTTATTGATGGCGGCAGGCGGGACCTCTATGGATGCGTTGGCAGAGCGGGCTTCGCCACCCTTTGTTGGAATCGCTACCGAATACAGGGTTCCATCGGGGTCAGTGATCTGGGACGGGATCGGGTTCGGCGGGTCCATGGGTTCAGTAGATGTAGCGGTCGCGACTGATGAGCGCGCGGCTCTGATGGTGAACGACGCCGTTGACCTTCCTGTGCAGCCGGCTGTGCGTTCTGGTGCGCATAGGTCAGGCATGACTAGTCCAGCGACTACTGAGTAGATGCCTGGGTTTCGCGACACGATGTAGTCGACGACTCTGTCATCGGGTCGTCCGCTCTTTCGTGCTTGGTGTATACCTCGCATCTCTGAGAATTCGCCTTCTCCGATCCATCGGAACAGTGCTTCCTCTTGGATAGTCTTGTCAATCTCAGCGTTCAACGAGTTGCCGTCTTTGTCGAAGACGTTCAAGCGTAGTTGGATTCGCTGTCCAGGTCGAGCGTCAACGACTTGGTTTGCGGCTTCGATGCGCCAAATTTGGAAATAGACGAGGTGTGAATCGGCGTGCGTGTCGGCGGCGAGTAAGGATGCGGTTGTGACGAAAGCGGCGATTAGCAACAGGGCGAACCTTCCTGCCGATCGTCGGACGATTCGCGGACTTGTGAGAGTCGGATTTCGCATTGGATAGTGCCTGGGATGTGATCGAGCGTATGTTTGCGGTTGACTCCCGTGGTTGCGGGAATACTTGCAGATAGGATAACCGAGCGCGGATGGTGCAAGTATGGCGGGCGTTGGTGTTGGCGTGTTTGTCTACATCGTCGCGACGCGTTTTGACTCGAAATAGTCTATGTCCCATTCTGCACCCCAGCCCGGTCCGTTGGGAGGTGTTACGTGGCCATTGGTCGGAATGGGAGGGTTTGTCAATCCGACCTCCTTGCCGATTTCGTCGCGGGTGCCGCCGGGGAAGTATTCGTAGTATGTTGTGTTTTGGATGGCGCAGGCTAGATGAGCGTGTACCAAGCCGAAAAGTCCGCCTGGTCCGTTGAGCTCGATGTGTGCGTTGTGTCCGGCGGCGTGAGCTGCGAGGTCCAAGACGGCAGTGGTTCCGTTCCGTGCGTTTGCGCGGAGAATGTCGGATGTGCCTTGCTCTAGCCACACCTTGCAGATTTCTGGTTCGTGCATCAAGGTTTCGTTTGCCATGACTGGCACCTCAAGCTGTGAGCATAGTTGGCGTAGCTGGTTGAAGTCGCGATCTGGTATTGGCTCTTCGAACCACCGATAGTTGAGTTGATGTAACGCTTCGCCGACGACAACGGCATCGTGAAGGTCGTAGCGGGCGCCGGCCGCGTCGTGCATTATGTCGACCGCGTCGCCGCATTGCATTCTGACCGCTTCGAGCCACTTGACGTTGGTTGCCAAGTCGTGTGAGAGGTGGTCTTTTACGGCCGGGAATCCCAAGCTCAGGGCGCGTTGGACATCGTTTAGCGCGTCTTCCAGCGAGTCGCCGGAGCGGTAGTTGTAGTAAGCGGGTGCTTGTTCGCGTGCTTGCCCGATGAGTTTGTAGACGGGTAGGTTTTGCGCTTTTCCTGCGATATCCCACAGGCAGTTGTCGAACGCGCCGTACCAGCTTGGCATGGTAAAGACATGCCGCGTGGCGGCTGCGAGTTTGTCGTTCAGTCGGGTTCTGTCGATTGGGTCTTCGCCGATGGTTAGGTGGCGTAGGTGCTCTAAGTCGATAGCACGCATCGAGGTGTAGCGTGCGTCTCCGACGGTGCATATTCCTTCGATGCCATCGTCTGTGCGAACGTGTAGGATGTGAATTTGGTCGGGTTGTTTCCCGATGGGTTGCGAACGCCAGATTTGACGTTTGCCGCGTTGTTGGAGCTTGAGATTGAAGTACGGCGTGTTGGTAGGCATCTCGAATACGGAGATGCTAACGTCGGTTATCTTCACGTCAGGATTGCCAATACTGGCGTTTGGGCGTCATCGCCGTCTCGGTTTTGAATCCGTCGCCGCAATTCAGAGTAATTAGACTCGGCTTCGGAGCCTTGGGTTCGCCCATTCGTCCAGTCCGATAGAGGCGATGAAGAGTCCCGAGAATAGGATGACGAAAATGACGATTGGGGATCCCCACCACCACCACATGCCTCTTACGACGGCGTTGTAGAAGTTCTGCCAGTAGAGGATGTTACCTAGAGTTGAGATGTCAACTGGTCCGAGTCCTAGGAACTCCAGTCCGACTGCTGCAAGGATCGATTGGATGAGTGTGGACACGAAGGCTGCCAGCAAGAATGGCATCAGGTTTGGGAGCAGTTCCATGAATACGATGTAGAGTCCGCGTTCACCGGACATGCGTGCGATCTCAACGTACATTCGTTCGCGCATTGTGAGTACTTGCGCGCGTATGATGCGCGCGGCCCCCATCCATCCGAATGCGGCGATGACGAGAGCCATCATCTCAAGCGAGAATACTTCGACGACGCTTGCGAGGACGATCAACACCAGGAGACCGGGAATGGCGAGCATGATGTCGGTGAAGTTACGGAGAATTCCATCTATCCATCCGCCGTAGTACCCGGCGATGAAACCGACGATTGCGCCGAAAGCTACCCCGAGTCCGCCTGCCATGATTCCGACTCGTAGGGAGTCGGGTGTTGCGTCGATGAGCCATGCGAGCATGTCGCGACCGTTCGCATCTGTTCCGAGCCAGTTCTCTGGAGATGGCGGCTGGCCTGGCGGAATGAATGACCCGACTTCGGCGCGCTCTAGGTCAACGAATATCGGTCCGGCTAATCCGAACAGCACGACGATCATGACCATTGACATGCCGGCGGTGATCTTCAAGTTGTGTCTGAAGAACCGATACACACGTGCGGTGGTTCTACCTGCGCCGCGGACGCGTGCGTACGATGCTTCGGCCGGCTCTGGAGCGGGTGTATCGATCTGTGGGTTAACTTGCACGGCGTGTCATCTGCGTCGGTATGTGATTCTCGGATCAATAAGTGGATATATCAGGTCCATGATGAGGAGTGCGATGGCGACGGCGATTATCACAGTGAGAGCGACGCCTTGGATCATGAAGTAATCGCTCTCGCCGATAGCGTTTCGTAGGAGTAGGCCTAGTCCGGGGTAGTTGAAGACGACTTCGACGAGTACCTGACCGGATGCGACGTATGCCAGTGCTATGGCTAGTGCGGTCATTTGCGGCAACAGCACGTTTCGAACTGCGTATCCGAGGAAGAGCCGTCGTTCCTTCAGCCCCTTTGCATCACCGAGGACCATGAAGTCTTCACCGGCTGTGGTGACCATCATTGCGCGCATCCCTAGTCCCCAGAATCCGGTGCTACCGATGATGATGGCGGTGGACGGCAGGATTCCGTGTTTGATGATCTGCCAAGCCGATTCGATGTTGAATCCTAGGATGAAACCTGGGTCTTTGCCGAAAGCCGGTGGCAGCCACTGCCATAGTGTGCCGAATAGGAATTGGAGCACGAGTCCGAACAGGAAGAATGGGACAGCGGCGGTGACCATCAGCACGGGTAGGAAGATGTTGATGGAAACATACGATCTGCGCCACGCGATCAACGCGCCCACCAACGATCCGAAGAGAACAGATATCACGGTCGTAACGCCGATCAATCCGATGGACCAAGGCATGGCTGCGCTGATTTTGTCGATGACTCGCGCTGGGTAGTTTGTGAGTGAGTATCCGAAGTCGCCACGGACGATGTTGGATACGTAAGTGATGTATTGGATGTGGAGTGGTCTGTCAAGGTCGAACTTTCTGCGATATGCGTCAACGATAGCGTTTATGTCTCCGCCGGTGTTTCCTGCGACAGCTTCTTGTGCGACGACCTTCGCTTCGATCGGGTCGCCTGGAGCGAGTCGCGTTAGCAGGAAGACGAGTGTGACGCCGACCCAAACCATTGCGACAAAGAGTCCGATGCGTCGTGCTACGTATGAGACGGTCATGTGGTGAGTCGGCGTGTGGTTGGTGGTGAATCTGAAAGTTGTTGATATAATCTTGACATTCTTGCGAATGTTCGCTAACTTTAACGCAACGCGTTGGAATGTCAAGAATGATAACGCGTAACGCTGAGTCGTGCTGAGACGCGACTTGGCGCGACCGAACGCTAGTTTCGGAGGGAAGAAATGAAACTGCATAAGAGGCTGATGTTTGCGGTACCTGCCGCGGTGGCGTTTGCCATGTCAGCGATCGTGATCGCCTGCGGCGGTGGAGACGCGACGCCGATCATCCACACGCAGGTGGTTGAAAGGACGGTCGTGCAAACCCAGGTCGTGGAGGTCGAGCGCACCGTCGTTCAGACTCAAGTTGTGGAAGTTGAGCGAACGGTGGAGGTGACGCCGACTCCTGATCCCAGCGCGTTGAAGGACGTTCCTCGAAACCGTACGTTAGTGATCACCCACTGGAGTGACTCA
This sequence comes from Dehalococcoidia bacterium, assembly GCA_965200145.1. Classification (GTDB taxonomy): domain Bacteria; phylum Chloroflexota; class Dehalococcoidia; order Lucifugimonadales; family Lucifugimonadaceae; genus CBDATG01. The sequence goes on along the minus strand of CBDATG010000002.1, from coordinate 927,009 downwards.
TACCGTACGCAACACGACAACGTTGAGAACTTCAACTGGTGGTTGCCTGGCAACAGTCATGCCCGTCATGCGTCCGAGAAGGGTCTGATCGAGTTCCTGTTCTACACGAATCTGAACACTGGTGAGATCATTCCTTGGCTGGGCGAGTCGTTTGAGTACAACGATTCTCTGGACTCGATCGATGTGAAGATCCGCGAGGGTGCGAAGTGGTCTGATGGCGTACCGTTCACGGCGCATGATGTTAAGTTCACGATCGATATGGTGATTGCGAACGAGGAGCTTTCCCGCAACTCGCTATGGGCGGATCAGATTAGCGAAGTGACGGTCACTGACGACTACAATCTGACGATCGACCTGACACGTCCAGATCCTCGTTTCTTCCAGGTGCAGTTCGGTTTCGGTTGGGAGAACCACACGGCGATTGTTCCGAAGCATGTCTGGGAAGGCCAAGACCCGACGACGTTTAACAACTACGATCCTTCGAAGGGTTGGCCGTTGGGGACTGGTGCTTATCGTCTTGCGCTGTCGACTCCGGATGTTCAGATCTACGATCGTCGCGACGATTGGTGGGCGACGGAAACTGGTTTCTCACCGGCGCCGCAGGTGGAACGCATTGAGTACATCCCGGTCGCGAACGACGATATTGCGGCGCAGCTTTACATCAACAACCAGCTGGATGTTGGTCCGCCGTTGCTCAAGGGTACGTTTGAGGCAGCCAAGGGCTTCAACGACTCGTTGCGTTCTTGGAACTTTGAGGGTCCGGTCTGGGGAGCGCCGGATGGTTGCAACTTCGTGTTGATCTTGAACAACCAGAAGAAGCACTTTGATGATGTGAACGTGCGCTGGGCGATCAACCACGCGATCGACCGCAACGAGATCACCGGTCTTGCGTATGAAGGCGGTGTTCCATCGGTGGTGGTGCCGATTTCGTCTTATGGCGTTAAGCAGTACCTCCCGCTGATGCAGGATGTCATCGACAAGTACATGCCTGGGGAGTTCAGTCTCGCCAAGGTTGAAGAGCGCATGACGTCTTCGGGTTACTCAAAGGACAGTGAGGACTTCTGGACGAAGGATGGGGAGCGTGTGAACATCACGCTAGAGATACCTTCTTGGATTCGCCCGCAGGGTCCGTTCCTTGAGAAGCAGCTGAAGGCGGCGGGCTTCGACGCGGTGTTCAAGCAGGGCGAGCCGGCAACGATTGGCGATAGATTGCGGCTTGGCGAGACCGAGGTTGTATGGGTACAGTGCGGTTCGATCAACGAGCCTTACGACACGTTCAAGTCTTACCACTCGAAGAACTCGGCACCTCCTGGCGAGACGTACAAGGGTGCTGTGCAGGGCGGTCGCTACGAGAATGCGGAGATGGACGCGATTCTGGACGAGATGGAGGCGATGTTGCACTCGCCGAACGATCCGCGTTACGTGGAGCTAGCTCGTGGTGCGATGGAGCTTTTCCTTCGCGACATGCCGGTGATTCACATTGCTGAGGAGTTGCATGTGATTGTGCACAACACGGAGTACTGGGATGGTTGGCCTGGAGTTGAGGATCCGTACGTTGCGCCTTACCCGCCTTGGAATGGCTGGTACTTGATCACGCTCAACTTGGAGCCGACGCAGTAGCAGTTAGCGAATGTGCGGGACTCGCGCTGACGGGTCCCGCGCCTGTTTGCAACGATGAATTGGCGGGCATCGGTCGTATTGATCGATGCCCGCTTCGTTTATGTGAGGGTTTGTGTCTAGGTCATTCGGAAACTCTGTGGGCCGGGTTTGGTATGGTGCTGGCCGGCGTACCGTGTTGGTCGCGTTGTCGTTTGCGGTTCTGGTACTCATTGCCTGCCAATCTCCGGAGCCGACTCCCACTGCGGTGCCCACGGCGTTTCCTACAGTCGCGCCGGTTGTAGACGCTGTTGCGCCAACGCCCCGTCCTGCACCTGACCCGGTGTCGGTGCCTGGGATGGAGCCGGTAGCGCCTTTCACGAACATTGCTCGTGACGCGTTCGGCAAGAATGCGTTCGTCAACAACTGGCATCCAGGGTCCGTGTTCTTCGACTTCGACCGCGATGGCGACATGGATATTTACATCACACAGTCGAACGGAGATTCGGAGTTGCCCGAGGCTCCCGGTGGTCCCAATTTGCTGTTCCGCAATGATGGCGAAGCGGTGTTCACGGATGTTGGGACCGAATTGAATGCTGACTTGACCTTGTCTAATTCATCGGCCGCGTCGGCGTGCGATTTCGACAACGATGGGTTTCAGGACCTATACGTTGCGGGATATGGTTTGATCGGGGATGAGCTGGATTATCGGTCCGCTGCTGGGGATGACAGGTTGACGAATGCGATCAAGGACCGGTTGCTTCGCAATGTTGAAGGCTCGAGGTTTGAGGATGTTACTGACTCAGCGTTCGGAGACGCGGTCAATTTGCGCTCGGCGATCACGATCGCTTGTGCGGATGTGGATAACGACGGTGATTTAGATGTTTTCGTTGGGAACAGGTTGGACCAGGACTTCATCAGGTTTGACGATCCGAGGCACCATGGTCACTACAACGTGCTGTACCGGAACGATGGAGGGATGCGGTTTACGGATATCACGGAGTCCGCTGGGCTCATTGGTCCGCCGATCAAGATGTTGCATCCGGATGGTCGCCCTGTGCTATACGATCATCCCGACCTCGGTGGTCAAGTGGCGGGATATGATGCATCGCTCCGAGACGCGTTGGGAAATCGGGTTGGCGATCCTACGGGTCAGACTCTTGCGTCGATGTTCTTTGATCATGATGACGATGGTGATCTGGATCTCTGGCTCGCGGATGATGGTGATGTGTTGAAGGCTTATCGGAATGACAGCGACGCGTCTGGGATAAGCTTCACCTCGATAGGCGGCGAGATGGGTGTAGACGCTGTTGGCGCGTGGATGGGGTTTGCGACGGGTGATTACGACCTTGATGACGACCTTGACATCTTCGTCACGAACATTGGCTACCACTTTCTATTGCATGAGGTTCCGCCGGTCCCGTCAGGGGATTGCGCTTATAGCCACAAGTACGGTTGGGGTACGTGCTACCACTATTTATTGCGAAACGATGGCGTTAGGTTGCATCCGGAAGTTGGCACGATCGGTGATTTCGTGGACGTTGCGCCATCTACTGACGTGGTTCCTTCTCGCGCTCTACCTCCAGAGTCGTTGGATGCGGATTTGATACTTCCTGATTGGGGGGAGCAGCCTACGGGTTTAGCGGCGTATGACTTCGGGTTTGGGACGGTATTCTTTGATTACGAGAATGATGGTGATCAAGACTTGTACTGGCTTGGAGCGATGGGCGGTCGTGGAGAGGGTCCGAACGGTCAGAAGTACAAGGGCAGTGGTCGCATGTTGCGTGGCGACGGTACAGGTGGTTTTGAAGACATCACGGTGGAGTCAAGGTTGCTTGATATCCAGGGTGTGAATTACGATATCGTTGATCCGACCGACTCTCAATTCGATGCTGCCCGTCAGCGCATGTCGAACGAGTTTCACGAGAACGGGAAGGGCGTTGCGAAGTGTGATGTTAACGGTGATGGTGCGGTGGACCTGCTAGGCACCAACAGTAATGGTCCTGTCTATCTTTCTCCGACGACGATTGATTTCTTTCGTGGTCCGTTGTTTCTCTGGATCAACAATGCGAACGAGCGCAACTGGTTGACGTTGAGGTTGATCGGCAGACAGGCGGTTGACGGCACAGGGAGCAATGCGGATGCGGTCGGTGCGCGCGTGCGTTTGGCAGCAGACACCGATGGTGACGGTGTGTCAAACAGGCAGATACAGGATGTTGGCGGCGGTTCGACGTTCTTGGGAATGAACTGCCTCGACTTACACTTCGGGCTCGGGGAGTCGGAGCGGGTCGATGAGATCGAGATACGTTGGCCTAGCGGTGTTATCCAGATGCTCACTGGGTTAGAGGCCAATCAGAGGTTGGAAGTCACCGAGCCTCGAGAGTGAAACTCGGCGTTCGTGCTGTGCGCGGCGGAAGTCTGTCTGTCGGTGCGTCGGACCGTCTATGTTGCGACGGTTTCTGGTTGTTGTGCGGTGTTTCTGTAGCTGAAAGAGTTCCCGATGTCTGGGTCCGGGTCGGCATCGTGTTCGTCGTGCAGGAAGCAACGGGCCAGTTGGTGAGTGCTGAGTTTGTAGAGGGGCGGTGCCGATTCTGAGCATTGTGGCATTGCCATTGGGCATCGGTCTGCGAAGTTACACGATTCGGAGTGCATCCCGCCTTCGTCGATACGCTCGGAGTGCACCTCGTCGTCGCCCCAAGTCGTCTTCGGGTCCGGTTGCGGCACGGAGTCGATCAGTAGTTGTGTATAAGGATGTTTAGGGTTCTTGATGACTTCATCGACGGAGCCGGCTTCTACAACTGCGCCGCGGTACATCACGACGATGTTGTCACACATTTGGTATGCGGTGGTGAGGTCGTGAGTGATGTAGACGACGGTAATGCCGTGCATTCGGTTGAGGTCTCTGATGGATCGCAGTATTGTGGCGCGCAATGATGCGTCGACCATCGAGACTGGCTCATCGGCGAGGATGACTCTTGGTCGGAGTATCAATGCTCGGGCGACCATCACCCTTTGGCGTTGGCCGCCTGAGAGCTGATGCGGGTACCTTCCTAGTGTCTCTTCGGGTTGGAGCCCGACCATGCGCAAAGCCTCTTCGATTCGCTCCTGACGCGTTGACCGGTCGTCGGCAACGTGGAAGTTTCGGATAGGGCGGTGCAGGACATGGTCGATCGTGTAGAAGGGGTTATACGCCTCGAACGGGTCTTGGAATATGGGTTGAACTTCGCGTCGGTACTGCATCCTATCTGCGCGGGACATTCTGCGGATGTCGATTCCCTGATACAGGACGCTGCCGCTGGTGGGTTCCAATACGCCGAGCATCAGTCGTGCGAGTGTTGTTTTGCCGCTGCCGCTCTCGCCTGCGACGGCGGTGATAGTTGGACGGTCGCCAGGAATGCCGAACGTTACGTTGTCAAGCGCGAGCGTGATATTGGAGCGGCTGAAGATGCCGCCGCCGAACTCCTTGCTGACATGTTGCAGTTGCAGTAGGTCAGCCATTTCCGGCATCCTCTACGTGTAAGTGGCATGCGGTACGCCAATCTCGCGCGATCTGCGTGTCGAACGGGTCCGTGTTGGAGCACACTTCCATCCGTTGCGGGCATCGTGGGTAGAAGGCGCATCCAGTGGGTAGGTTGATGAGTCTGGGCGGCATACCTGGGATGCCTATGAAGTCTCTCTTTTCGCTGAAGGTTGGTAAGCTTTCGATCAGTAGTTGAGTGTAAGGATGTTGCGGGTTTTCGAAGACGTGTCCGACTGGACCGAGTTCGACAAGTTTTCCAGCGTACATGACTCCGATGGTGTCTGCGAACTGTGCGACGAGTCCCATGTCGTGTCCGACGAGTATCACGGCTGCGTCGAGTCCGGATTGGACTTTTCCGAGTGTCTGCATGATTTGGCGTTGGACGACGACATCCAGTGCCGATGTAGGTTCGTCAGCGATTATGACCTTCGGGGATAGACACGTTGCGATGGCGAGGACGGCGCGCTGTTTCATACCGCCGCTCAGTTCGTGAGGGAACATGTTGGCAACACTTGGGGACAGTCCGACGTTTGTGAGCAGTTCTGACACGCGCTCGCGTAGCCATGTCCGAGACGGTCGTTTTGTGATGTTGCCATTTGTCCGCGCACTGTTGGAGCTCGGGTGTTGGTCGTTCACGTGGTCAATGATTCCGTCTGTGATCTGTTTTCCGACTTTGGTGACTGGGCTGAGCGAGTTCATAGCGCCTTGGGGTACTAGAGCGATTTCGGCTAGTCTAGCGGCGCGCATTTCGTCTTCGTTGAGTTGCAGCACGTCGCGTCCGGCGAGTGATATCTTTCCTGCGACGATTCTTCCCGGCGGTCGAGTCATCCGCATCAGGGCGGTGGCCATGGTGCTCTTACCTGATCCAGATTCTCCGACGAGGGCGAGTCTTTCGCCGCGTCGGAGTTCGAACGACACACCGGAGACTGCCTTAACCATGCCGGCGGCGGTTTCGTAGTAGACATGCAGGTCTTCAACGCTTAAGACAGCATCGCCGCTACGCGCGCCAGCAGGAGACATCGACGCGCCGGGGGTAGTGGTTTCTTGGATTTGGGTCGTCACGGTGTCGGGTGATGGTGGTTTGAATGACTGGCTAAGAGGGAAGATTGAAAGGGATGGACTACGGCATTGGACGAGGTGCGAGTGCGAATCTTGAACGCAGTATACAACCGATAATGGTTAGGTTGTTTCGCGGTTCGTAATGGACGCTGAGCCTTGGACGGCAATTCGGTGGGTGCTTGTCGGCAAGGTTGCCTATAGTTGTCGCAGTCTGGGGTCGAATCTGTCACGCAACCAGTCGCCGATGAAGTTGACGGACATAACGACTAGAAGGATGGCCGTACCTGGAAACACGGATATCCACCACTCTCCGGAGTTCAGATATCCCTGCCCATCTGAGACCATGTTTCCCCACGTTGGTATGTTGGAAGGCACTCCTGCGCCGAGGTATGAGAGAGAGGCTTCAGTGAGTATCAGTCCGCCGACACGCAATGTTGCCAGCACGACGATGGTGTTGACGACGTTCGGCGTTATGTGTCGGACCATGATTCGGAGGTTTGAGCCTCCTGCAACTTTGGACGCTGAGACGTACTCTCTGGTCTTGAGTGTCAGTGTCTCGGCTCTGACATTGCGTACGCTACCTGCCCAGCTTGCGAGTGATAGGAGCGCGAGTAGTAATGGGACGCTCTGTCCGACGGTGATGGCGGCGAGTATGGCGATGAGCAGGAATGGCAGGGCGTTCCATACGTCTACGAGTCGCATCATAATTTCGTCGAAGAGTCCGCCGAAGTAACCGCTGACGAGTCCGAGGGCTGATCCGATGGAGATGCCGATCACCAGCGAGATCGCTGCGACTGTAAGTGAAACTCGTCCGCCGTACATGATGCGGGTGAGTACGTCTCGGCCGAGATGGTCTGCGCCGAGTATGTATCGCGCTTCAAGTTTGGGGTTCTCTGCGTACCATTCGGTGTACCAGAAAGGCGGTGCGCCTCTGCCGCGGAGGTTGATCTCTTCCTCACCGAACGGTGCGACCCAGGGGGCGAGAATTGTCATTCCTACCAAGACGACGACTATGGCAATGGGCAGTAGTGGCCAACGGCGTAGAACGTGGAAGAATCGTCCGCGGAAGTCGTCCTGCACGGTTCTTACCTGTGCGGACATGACGTCCGAGGTTGACGCTGTCGTTGGTGCTAATTCGGTTGCCATTGGTTTCCGAGATCAGTCGTATCTGATGCGCGGGTCTACGACCATGTACATGACATCGGCTAGGAAGCTGCCGACGACGTAGAGTATTGCGAACATGAATATGACGCCGGTCAACAACGGGAAGTCGTTGTTGTGGATCGAGTCGACTGCGAGTCGTCCGACACCTGGCCATGCGAACACGGACTCCACGATTACGGAGCCTTCCAGGAATCCGATGAGTATGAGCGCTGAGACTGTTAGCGGCGGTATCAGGGCGTTACGGAAGGCGTGTTTCCAGATGACGCGGTTTGCGTCGACACCCTTTGCGCGTGCGAGTTTGACGAACTCGGAGTCCAGAGTTTCGAGTACTGATGATCGTGTGAGCCGGAGGTACGTAGCGGCGGGTAGCCAACCTAGGGTGACCATGGGCATGATCATCGCGACCACTTGATCGGGAAAGAACGGTTGGTGGACAGGTCTTCCGCTGGGCGGTAACCAGCCTAGGTATACGGCGAAGATGAGGATGCCCAATATGCCGGTGAAGAAAGCTGGCGTGGCTTGCCCTAATAGCGCGAATCCGCGCCCAATGTAGTCCCAGAATGTTGCGCGTTTGACGGCGGACAGTACACCTAGAGGGATGCCGATAATGGTTGCCAAGACGAAGGCTGCCACTCCGAGTTGGACGGTTGCGCCGAGTTTCTGGAAGACGACCATGCGCACGTCTTGCTCAGCTAGGAGAGTTTTGCCGAAGTCTCCCTGAAGGACATCGCCTAGCCAGAGGAAATATTGAACGATTAACGGTCGGTCTAGCCCGAGTTTGGCGGATAGTGCGGCGATTTGCTCTGGGCTGACGCCGTATCCTCCTGGTTTTGCGTACAGGAGTAGGGGGTCGCCTTGTGCTCGTGAGAGAATGAAAACGATGAGGGTGGCTGCGACGAGTGATAACAGGCCGAAAGCCAATCGCTGTAAGAGGAACTTCCTCATCGGGTGCGTGTTCGGAGTTAGACGCGGTAGTTGTAAGCGAGCGGATTGGCGGTAAATTGTTGCGGCGCAACGGGATGGTCGCGGCGCGGTGGTGAGTTGATCGCGTTCCGATCAGTGGTTGGCTTTGTTGAGGTTCCGTAGGGACCGGGAGTTGGGTCACGACGCTTGGTTTCAGCGTTGTGTCCGGCTCCTGGTCCCTGACGGTTCTTTATCGCTTTCTACCGGGATACGAGTTTTATCTTCTCGTATTCGTTAGAGGCTGCGAATGCAGAGGAGGTTCCCTTCCATTCTGCGATTGCCTGTGGGTTGTACACCGTGAAGACCGGCACCTGGACAGTTCCTGCGAAGAACATCTCGTCGTACAGGTAGTCGATCATTTCGGAGTTCAGTCGCACACGTTCGGCCGGGTCGCCTTCAATGGACACGGCTTTGAAAGTTTCTGCGATCCTGGGTATCTCGAGACCGCAACCGAAACCGCCTCTGGTGAAGGTTGTCTCGGTCAGTCCGTGAGGCCAGTCGAACGGTATTGCGGTGGAGCCTTCGTCGCAGTCACCGCCATACGGTATGGTGTTTGTTCGTCCGACGAGGCTTGGTCGGATGATGGAGTATGCGGACTTGAAGACCTGAACATCCAGGTCTGGCCAGATGGCTTTCCACATACCCGCGACGGCATCGTTGATCTCGGCGTTAGTGCCGCTTGACCCGCCGAGTTCGCCGCCGGTCCAAATCCCGATTGGGAACTTAGCGGTTGGCCATGCGGTCCTGGACATGTGCTCCATGGCTTCTTGCGGGTTGTACGGGATTCTCCAGCGCGGTTCGAAGTAAGACGCGGTCGTGTCAACGTATTCAATCGATGCGTCTGTGCCGAAGCCGTCGAGGATCGTTTCTACGATCAGTTCGCGGTCGATTGCCTTTGCCAGTGCCCATCGGACATCTCGCGCTTCTTCGGCATCACCAGGCTGCTTTCCTTCGATGTTGCATGTTACCCAAGGCAGGTCGTGTACGCAGTAACCGGATCCTGTTCGGTCGATAGGCTCACCGGTACGAGCGTGATTTGCCTCTAGGTAGTTACCTGAGAAGATGATCTGGTGCACACGTCCTGATCGTGCGATGCTCTCGGCGGTGAATCCAGAGGTGACGAGTGGTCGGATGTCCTTTAGTGGGACTGCTTCTGCGATGTCTACATCACCTGTGCGGAGGTTTGCGACGCGAGTTGAAGGTTCTGGGATTTCGATGAATCGCAGTTCCTGTATCTCTGGGTCTGCGAACCAGTGGTCGTAGGTAACGGCGGTGAGTACGGCTCTGTCGTCCTGGACCCACTCGCTGACCTCAAAGGGTCCTGTTGAGATTATGTTGTCTCTCAGGAACGCCTCGCCATTGTCTGCCAGAGCTTTGCTGGAGAAGAAAGCGGTACCTTGCGCCTGTTCGTTGAGGAAGTTTCCGTTCCATCGCGGGTCGAATCCGCCCTCTTGGAAGTTGAATCGGACGGTGTTGTCGTCAATCTTCTCAGTCTCGGCGAAGATGGCTGCAAAGTCGCCGGCTTGTCCGTGGATGCTGGTGTTGTTGACGGCGGCGTTGGCGTCGTTCATTGTGAATACGACGTCGTCTGCCGAGAATGGTCCGAAGTTCTGGTGGAATACCACATCCTCCCGCAACGTAACGTCTGCATAGGAGAAGTCTGGCTGAAGGCTCCATTCCGTTGCGAGTTTGCCGATGGTTCGTCCATCGTCATCGACTGCGAACAGTCCTTCTCCGACACCCCAGTACTGCATTGCCTCGACAGGCGCCTGTGCGCTGCCGAGACCGACGCCAGGTCCGATGTTGAAGACTGCGACACTCACGGTGCCGTATGCGTTCTTCGGTGGTGGAGCGGGTTGAACGGGAGCGATAGGCAACGGGGTTGCGGTTGGCACTGGCGTTGCGGTTGCGACTTCGAGAACGGTTCTAGTTACTTCGACTTGTCTAGTTACTTCGACCTGTACCTGAACCTCGCGGTCGACCTCTCTCTCGACGACAACGGTCTGGACGACGGTTTCGCCCGGCACTTCGACGGCTCGTTCGACGACGACGGTTTGTACGACGGTCTCGCCGGCCACCTCAACGGGTTTCTCAACGACGACTGTCTGCACCACGACTTCTGGCGCGGTGGTAACGGGGACTTCGACGGTGACAATCGTCTCGCCGCCAGTGCATGCGACGACGGTGAATGCCGTCACGGCAATGGCCATGGCGATTATCGCACCCCGTGCCTTGTGTTTGAAGGTCAGCATTTGCATCTCTCCGATTATTCAACGGTCTAGCGTGATTCTCGGGTAACCAATCGGCGTATCAGTTGCGCGTGTTTCGCGCTATGACACCGCCGGCTGTTGCCGCGAGAGTTTGCGGAATCAACACTATAGCAGGTAAGGGTTGATGTCAAGTTAGGTGACGCAATGATGCGGCGCGTGGCGGAGATGTAGAGATTCGCGTATGGCTCTGGCACGGGCGGGGAGCTTGGGCGGTTTACAGGCTTCCAGACGTGTCGCTTCTGGTGACTGGATCGCGAACGACTAGCATGGGTCGGAATGGATTCATAACGGTTTGTTCAAGTTAACATTGGTAGGCAGCTGTTTAACCCCTTTTGTTGTTGGTGGAGCATGAGATTCTTTCGGATACGTAATGAGCTGCTTGAGTGGCTGATCATCCTTGGCGCTGTCACGATCGCGGGGTTGCTCGGTGCTGGCTTGAAGAGCTGGCTCGACAACGTGTTGTTCGACACGAATTCGGGTTGGTTGTCAGGAGTTGCGGCGTTGCTGGTGTTTGCGGTGATCGCCATACCTGCGTTCGTCTGGGTTGACCGCGGCTCCAGGCATCGGAGCAAGGTTGAAGGCGAGGATGAGTAACCCGGCGGTATTCGTTTGGTGGTCTAGTTTGTTTCGGGCGTTGCTGTTTGACCGGTGACGCTATCGGTTAGTGACTGGATTTGAAAGTCCAGAGGAGTTGTTGTCTCATGTCTGAGATGGTTAATCGCCAATGGCGGATGGCATCGCGTCCAGAAGGATTTCCGGTGCCGGAGGATTTCGAGCTGGTTGAGCAGGGCGTAACGGATCCGCAACATGGCGAGATACTTGTGCGTAATCTGTATCTGTCTTTGGACCCGTACATGCGCGGTCGGATGCGGGATCGGGCATCATATGCCGCGAACATTGCGGTTGGCGGTCTGATGGTGGGCGAGGCTGTAGGCCGGGTGGTCGCTAGCCGATACGCAGGGATAGAGACGGGTGATATCGTTGCTTGCTCGACGGGTTGGCAGGAGTACGGCACCTTGCATGGGGGTTCGGCGAGGAAGATCGATCCTGATGCTGCGCCTATTTCAACATCGCTAGGAGTGCTTGGAATGCCGGGTTTGACGGCTTATCACGGGCTGTTGCAGGTTGGCATGCCGCGTCCGGGTGACACAGTGTTGGTGTCTGCCGCTTCTGGAGCTGTTGGTGGAGTAGTCGGTCAGTTGGCGAAGATGAATGGTTGCAGGACCATCGGGACGGTGGGTTCCGATGAGAAGGCTACGTACATACTGGACGAGTTGGGCTATGATGCTGCTATCAACTACAAGACGGAGGATGTGGTATCGCGACTTGAGGCGGAAGCACCTGGGGGTATCGACATCTACTTCGACAATGTAGGCGGTCCAGTTACGGATGCTGCGATTGACAACCTCGCCCTAAGGGGTAGGGTATTGGTTTGCGGTCAGATATCGATGTATAACGCAGCGTCGGCGCAGACCGGTCCGCGTAACCTCTGGAATCTGATCACGAAGCAGGCTCGGATCGAGGGCTTCTTGGTGTTCAACTTCGCGCAGGACCACGATGAGGCGCGATCCCGGTTGACGGCATGGGTGAAGTCTGGTGAGTTGAAGTACAAGGAAGACATCGTTGATGGGTTTGAGAATGCGCCCAAGGCGTTTATTGGCTTGATGAATGGTGCGAACTTCGGCAAGTTGCTTGTAAAGCTTGCAGATTAGCGGGGTTCTCGAGTGCAGTCTCGGTGTAGCGTGCGTTGGAGCCAGATACCGTCTGGGCTTGTTGATGCGCGATCTGGAGTTTGACGCGTTGCGGTTTCGCGTTGCATAATAGCGATAGCGCGACATGCCGATGCGGAAGTAGCTCAGTGGTAGAGCATCTCCTTGCCAAGGAGAAGGCCGCGGGTTCGAACCCCGTCTTCCGCTCCATCCCCTGAACGTCGTGTTGCTATTCTCTGCAGGCTCCCGAAACTCCGTTGTGTTTCACGGCTTTGGTTGCGGCATGATTCCTTCCGATGCGTTACCCGCTATATCGCGTTGCTCACGGGTGAACGATTCGTTCCCGGCGACCCATTGTAGGTAGTCGGCATCGTGCAGATAGACATCGTTAAGGCGGTGGCCGCGGTATTTCCCGAAGTTGATGAGTGGTTCGCCCGCGGCAGACCAGGCGAACTTTCCCGCGTCGTCAATGGGAGGTATTCTGTGTTCCGCGTTTGCCCATGAAGACAGTGCGGCGGGATTGGTTGGCAGTTCTCGATGCGCTGAGATCTGGCCTCGCACTATGTTGTGGATGGCGAGGAGTTTCGATTGGCCGCGTTCAGTTTCGATGATGGGATCGGTGTTGCCAACGTACCGTCGGTATGCTGCTTCGAAGTTGCGCGGTTCCAGCCGGTGATACAACTGCATGATGTCCAGCACAGCGATGCCGTCCGTGTCGAACGGTGTGCCTGCAATGTTGAACTCTTGGGTCAGCACCGGCAGTCCGAATCTGTTGATGCCGAAACCTGCTAGGTCGCAACCCTCCAGGTATCGCGCCAGGCCTCTTGCGAACGTGCTGAATGTTGGAGCGTGGGCAATGTGTTCATCGCCGATGCCGTGCTTGTCTGTAGCGGCGGGAGATATTGAAGTTTGAGGATTGAACATCTGATGCTTGAACTCTTCGCTCCCGTCTGGATCGATTTTGAGGGTTGACAGTTCAACGATCCGGGCTGTCCTGGCATCGAGTCCGGTCGTCTGTATGTCGAGGAACACGATTGGGCGGTCCAATTGCAGTGTCCGCGGTCCATTTCCGCTGTTGCCGGATTCGGAGTTCTCGTATTGAGTTTCGTCGTTGTTGGCAGGTGTCATGATGCGGATAGGTTAGCACGGAAGTTCCTCTGCATTTCAAGGGTGTCAGAGTCTTCGTTGCGGTGGACGCGCAGTTCGTGGCATCTTTGGTTGCGCCGCGTTGCCGAGTTGGCTTGGCGAGGGCTTGGCGGTCTGTGTCGGTTCTCGTGGTGCGATAGAATCGTAGTTGAGTTGCCGAAGTGGCGGAATGGTAGACGCGAAGGTCTCAAAAACCTTTGGGCTTGGCCCGTGTGGGTTCGACTCCCACCTTCGGCACCAAGCGAAGTTCGGGGGGTTGAGAGTCTCGGTCCGCGGAAGTGCAGAGTGGGTAGCATGCATGAAGTGGCGTTGCGGGCCTGGTGCCGAGGGGCGGACTCGAACCGCCGACACATGGATTTTCAGTCCATTGCTCTACCAACTGAGCTACCTCGGCCGGGAGTTGCCACTTCTTGATAACGATTCTAATCGTTGCGTGTAGTTGCGACTGCTATAATCCTAAACCGCTTGCGATTTCAGCCTGCCATGTTCACTGGTTACGATGCCCGCGATAGTCTTTGCATCCATCTCTAGCACTGTAGGCAAGTCCGCCATCGCCTCATCTGTGGCGCAACACTTAGCCGGTGCGGGAAAACGCGTGGTTGCTTCCAGTAGCCTGGCGGTTGCATTGGATGGACATGAGCGAGTGAAGTTCGCGGATGACGCGGCACCAAGAGTTCCGCGTGGTTCGGTAGGGGTTTTCGAAGGGGTTTCGGGCGACTCAGCAGATGTGATGCGAGTAGCAGATGAGCTGGATGCTCATGTCGTACTTGTTGCGAATCTGGGGGAGGATGTCGTGGGTGCGGCGGCGGCGTACGGAACGAGGTTGGCGGGTGTTGTTTGGAACAAGGTGCCGCGATATCGGCAATATGACCTGCGCGATGCTTGTGCTGAGATTGATGCTTCTGGTATCGGATGTTTGGGATGCGTGGCAGAGGACCGAGAGTTGGCGGCTCCTAGCATTTCGGACATCGGAGAGCACTTGAACGTTGAGACAGTGGTAGACACTGGGAATGGCGACCCGCTGATCGAGACGTTCCTAATCGGCGGATTGGTGCTCGATTGGGGTCCGACTTACTTTGAGTCGGAGCCGTCCACGTGCGTGGTTGTGCGTTCGGGTCGGCCGGATGTGCAGCTGTCCGCGTTACAGAGCGAGACGACACAAGCGGTGTTGATGACAGGTGGGACGAAGGCCATTGACTACGTTTTTTATGAGGCTCGGACGCGTGGCATTCCTTTGCTCGCAACTATGGCGAGCACCGAGGATGTCATGGCCAGTCTGGACGGTCTGCCAACACCGTCTTACAGTCATCCTGCGAAGCTGGCTCGGATGCGAACCCTGCTGGACGAGAGTGGGGTAATGGCGAGGGTCGTAGATGTGTCCGCCGCGCCTGCGACGCAGTAACGGCTCGGTGCGGTTCTGGAAAGGTCAGGCATGGGACGGGCTCCTTCCTACTTGCATGGTCATGGCAAGTCTGTGGTAGCCGCACACGCGGCGCGAACAGCTGGAGAGGCTGCCGCGTTCATCTTGCCGAAGTTGGTGTCTCCGATGCGCGTGTTGGATGTAGGTTGCGGGCCGGGGACGATTACCGTCGGCTTAGCGGAGTCTGTAGCGCCCGGCGGATCGGTTCTTGGCGTGGATGTGTCCGACGAATTGCAATCGGAGTGGGACAAGAGATTGGCGGAGTGTACGACTGGGAATCTGGAGTTTCGCGTCGTTGACCTGTTCGCTTCTGACCTTCCTGTGGATCACTTTGATGTGGTTTACGTCCACCAGTTATTGCAGCATCTGCCGAACCCTGTTGATGCGTTGCGTGCGGCGGTTGCACACGCGCGGGATGGCGCACTGGTAGGTGTGCGCGAGGTTGATTGGGGGACGTTCGCAGTGCATCCTGAGACGGATGGTCTGCGTGAGTTTCGGCGTATTTACGACGCGGTCGCGGTAGGCAACGGCGGGAATCCGCGTGCTGGTCGGCACTTGTTGCGGTGGTTCAACGAGGTTGACGGTCTGTCGGACGTGCGAGTGACGACTAGTACCTGGTCGTTTTTCGACGGGGCAGGTAAGGAGTGGTGGGCGAATCAGTGGTCGGAGCGGGTTCTCGAGTCGAACATTGCCCGCGGCGCGTTGGAGATGGGAATCGCGACGGCGGCGGAGCTGCGGGAGGTTGCAGACGCGTGGCAGCGATGGAAGGCGGAACCGGATGCGGTATCGGCGTTCATGCACTTTGAGGCGTTAGCGGCCGTCTCGCGGGGATAAAGGCGGTTAAGGCCGATCGACGTTGTGGTGCGTTGGGATGTCGGATCATCGGCAATGGGATCACAGTCCGACTAGTCATCGCGATCTGTTACGAGTTGTTGGATGTAGTGACACGGCGTACGCTTGATCGTTGCTCTTCCGAATAACCTAAGACTTTATGCAATCACATGCGACTCAGACAGAGGCCGGGCGCGTATTGGATGGTCTCTCGGATGCTCAGCGGTCGGCGGCTTCTTATATGGAGGGTCCGCTAATCATCGTTGCCGGTCCCGGGAGTGGGAAGACGCGTGTAATGTCGCATCGCATGGCCTACATCATTGCGAGCGGTGTTCCGCCATGGCGTGCGCTGGGAGTTACGTTCACGAACAAGGCGGCGGGTGAGTTGTCTGCGCGTTGTGATTCGTTGGTTTCGCGGTTTGCGCCTGGTGTTGAACGGGCACAAGTTAGCACGTTTCACTCTTGGGGTGCAAGGCTGCTACGTCGTCACGGCGACCTGATCGGGTTACGTCCTGGGTTTTCGATATATGACCGCGAAGACCAAGTGCAGTTGATGAAGCGTTTGATTTCGGATGCCGAATCTGACTTGGGTGTAAACGCGGTCTTGAGGGAGATATCGCGTGCCAAGATCGACAACGTTGACCCGGACCAGTATGCATCTTTGAGCACGGATCGTCGATACGAGGCGATGGCAGAAGTTTATGCGCTGTATCAGGCCGCATTGAAGTCGGGCAATGCGGTGGATTTCGATGACCTGCTTATGATCCCGTACAGGATTTTGATGTCCAACTCCGAGTTGCGGGAGTCGTTTCAGGGTCGTTATCTGCACTTGATGGTTGATGAGTTCCAAGACACGAACACGTTGCAGTTCCATCTGGTGCGGTTGCTGGGGGAGTTGCATCAGAATGTGTGCGTCGTAGGTGATCCTGACCAGTCGATCTACTCATGGCGGAATGCGCGTCCTGAGAACATGGAGTCGTTCCGCAAGGCGTTTCGCGGTGCGCGCGTGTTTGAGTTGAATGAGTCTTACCGTTCGACGAAGAAGATCATCGCGGCGGCGGACTCGGTGATTGCTCACAATGATCGGAACTTCGAGCGGACGTTGTTCACGCGAAACGCAGCAGGTTCGGATATCCGAGTTGTGGTCGCTGACACTCCGGACCATGAGGCGAACTTGGTGCTTGACAGGTATCAGGAGCTAGCTAAATCGGACCTGATGGCTGATGCGGCCGTGCTTTATCGGACTAACGCCCAGTCCCGGGTTATTGAGACGGAGTGCAACAAGCGCGGGGTTCAGTATCGGTTGATCGGGGGAATCCGCTTCTACGATAGGCGCGAGATCAAGGATGCATTGGCGTTACTGAAGATCGTTGTTAACCCGACTGATGAGGTTTCGTTTCGTCGGATCGTGAATGTTCCACCGCGCGGGATTGGTGCGGTGACGGTTAACAAGCTGGAGGAGTATGCGTTAAACCACCGCGTGTCGATGCTTGAGGCCGCGCTCAGAACGCTTGATCCCGTGGCTTCGCAGTCGATCGGCATCCGAGGCAGGACGTTGACGCGTGTGGCGGAGTTTGCACGCTTCGTGACGCAGATGATTCGCAGCTCGGAGACACTTGAGCCGGCGGAGTTGCTTGAATTCGCGTTGCGGGCTAGCGGCTACTGGCAGTCCTTGGATAAGGACCCGACGACTCAGTTGGAGCGCAGGCAGAACTTGGATGAGCTGATGACGGTGGCGATGAGTTATGGGACGGCGAATGGGGCGTCGTCTCCACGGGATGGTCTATCGGAGTTTCTCGAACATGCTGCGCTTTTCTCGAATGTCGACGGGCTTACCGTGTCTGATAGCGAGGAGCGGCCGTTGTCTCTGATTACTTTGCATCAAGCCAAGGGTCTGGAGTTCGACACGATATTCATCATCGGTGTGAGTGAGGGACTATTGCCGCACCAGATGGCTTTGGAGGAGTCGTTCACGGCACGCGGTGATGATCAAGGTGTCATGGAGGAGCGGAGGTTGATGTATGTTGGGATGACGCGTGCTAAGCGTGAGTTGCAGCTTTCTTTCGCTAGAACTTCCTCGTGGGGCAATATCTTCCGCAGGTCTAGGTTTATTGGCGAGATAGATGCTGAGCTTCTGGACGAGGTCAGTGAACGGGATTCGACGCATGGATTCGACTACGGTTTCGGTGCGCCGGTGTATCGGCTTGTTGCAACGGCTCCGGGGGACGTATCGGATGGCGTAGGTCGGTTCGGTCCTGGTAGGTCTGAACGCTCGGCGAGAGGTCACAGTTCGGCGAGAGGTCACAGTAATAATGTGAGGTCGTCCGATGACGCCACTTCGATACCTTCGGAGTGGGATTTCAAGGCGGGTGAGAAGGTTGTGCATGCGTCGTTCGGCAAGGGGGTTGTTGTGAATGCACGGCGGACTGGTGGCGATATGGTGGTGAATGTAGCGTTCGTGGCAGGGGGTCTCAAGCAGTTGATGGCAAGCATGGCGAAGTTGGAAAGAGTCTGAGTCTGGGTTCCGATGCCTGACCGGATTTTCATTTTCAGCATGTTCGCACTAGCACTGTGTCTAGTGGCGCTTGGATACCTGTTGTTCTGGCCGGTGTTGGAGCTGACCGAAGTGGTGGATGGCGTCGTAACGTATCGTCAGGTTAGCTTTGCTTCGTCAGGTAACCTTTGGGCGATTCTGCTCTCTGTGTTTCCGACGCTGATCACTGGCGCGTCGATATTGACGTTGCCCAAGAGTGGGCGCGTGCAACGGAATCACAAGATCAACGTGGTGGTTGGTGCATTGGTCTTGTGGGTGTTCGTGATCATGTTCGTTTGGCAGATTGGCGTGTTTTACATTCCTGCCGCGGCGATGTTGACTTCGGTTGCAGTGTTGGTTTTCGTACGTCCGCGAGCTTGGGGCAAGACCGATCACGCGTCGGATGCTGACGCGCGAGCTGCTGCCCCGGTTTCGGTTGCACAGGTAAAGGCGCGTAGACGCAAGCGCAATGTGCGGCAGGATGCGGTTGGTAGGCGGCCGCGGCGTCGGCGTGGGCAGTAAAGGTTAGGTCTACGGTTGGCCTGAGTCTTCCCGTATACTCAATTCATGCCTGTACCCGAATGTGAAAACGATGTTGTGACCGCGGAGATGCGTGAGTTTATCGGTCGGTCTACGCCGCCCGTGACGTACGTTGTTAGGACGCGTGACATCTTGGAGTTCAATGCGGCGATTTCTGGCGAATTGGCGGATGTAACTGGCGATGTTCGTGATGGGGTGTTAGAGGTTGATGTGGCGTTGGGCACGATCGTGCGTTCGTTGTTGTCTGCGCCGTTTGATCCACCGTTTCCAGAGCCGTTCCTAGACATCTTGGATGGCGGATCGGAGTATGAGTTTCATAAGTCCATTCGCGCTGGAGATGAGATCTCGGTCGTGCGTACGATGGCGGATGTCTTTGCGAAACGCGGCAGGTTAGGTCCGATGTTGTTCAAGATAACTGACGTGGCGTACACGGATGCTGATGGCGGCCTTGTAGCTACGCAACGTTCGACTTCCATTTCTTATGGCAGGACGACGTCCCGGTAGCCTGATTGTGATTTGATGGGGCAACGATGATGGTGGCAGATTTACGAGCTGTCGTATTGTTGGAATTGCAGGTCGGCGATGAGTTGCCGATCATCACGCGCGTAGTATCGACGCGTCAATTGGTGCAGTATGCGGCGGTGTCGCGAGACTTCACGCCGATCCACTACGACCAGGATTATGCGCGTTCGGCGAATCTGGATGGTGTGGTAATCCACGGGGCGTTGAAGACATCGTTATTCGCGCAGGCTGTTGACCAATGGTTCGGTCCGACGGGCACGTTAAAGGCATTGTCGGCTTCGTACCGCGCGGTCGATTATCCCGGTGAGCCGTTGACGATTCACGGTAAGGTTACGGCGCGTGATGTGCGCGCTGCCACGTGTGAAATACGGTTTGAGATTGACTTGGAGTTGCGAAACGCTGGCGGGGAGTTGACGACTCCCGGCAAGGCGACGGTTGAGTTGCGCTACGAAACTTTTGGCGATTGAACCTGAATAGGAGGGCTTGATTTGCATCTTGAGAACAAGGTTGCGGTGGTCACTGGTGCGGGTCGTGGCATCGGCAAGGCAGTGTCGCTGTCTCTGGCTTCGCATGGTGCCAAGGTTGTCGTGAATGACATTGGAGCGGAGTTGGATGGTAGCGGCGGTTCCAACTCTCATGCGGATGAGGTCGTGGACGTTATCAAGGATGCAGGCGGTGATGCGGTTGCGTCCATTGAATCTGTTACTACCTGGGAGGGCGGAGAACGGATTGTGCAGGCGGCTTTGGATTCGTTCGGTCAAATCGACATAGTGGTCACGGCGGCTGGGATTTTGCGAGACCGGATGATCTACAACATGAGCGAAGAGGAATGGGATTCGGTCATAGACGTTCATCTTAAGGGCACCTTCGCGGTGTGTCGTCACGCCGCGCCGATATTCCGTCAACAGCGAGGCGGTCGGATCGTGACATTCACGTCGGAGTCTGGGTTAGTTGGGTATCCCGGGCAGTCGAATTACGGTGCTGCCAAGTCAGGGATAGGCGGTTTCACGAAAGTGCTTGCGAAGGACCTGGGGAAATACGGAGTTACGACTAACAGCATTGCTCCACGAGCTTCGACTCGGATGGTGGAATCGATCCCCGGTCATGTGCGTGAACAGATGGTTGAGAGCGGCATTCTTCCGCAAGCCGGCGAGCCGGAGTGGGATCCTGAGGATGTCGCGCCGTTCGTGGCTTATCTGGCATCTGACGCGGCGGGGCATATCAACGGTCAGATTTTCTTGGTTTATGGCGGGAATGTTACTCATTTGTCTTTGCCGCGTCGGGTGAACACGATCTATGCCTCGAATCCGCCGGGCTACTGGGGTCTCGATGAGCTGGATGTTCTCGCTCCGAGGATCTTGTTGGCCGGCTCGCCAAGCGCGACTGGTTCGTCCAGATTAGCCGAGGTCAATCCCGGTAGCGGCATGGATGCCCCGGCGATTATTCGAGGGGAGAGCGGTTCGAGATTGACGGGCAAGGTCGCAGTGGTGACCGGAGCTGGTCGAGGTATCGGTCGCGGCGTTGCGCGTCTGCTGGCGCGAGAGGGAGCGTCCGTCGTTGTGAACGACATTGGCGTTGCGTTAGACGGTGCGGGAGAGGATTCGACACCTGCGGTGCAGGTGGTAGAAGAGATAAGTGAGCTCGGAGGGCGGGCAGTTGCGTCTTACCACTCTGTTGCGACGGTTGAAGGCGGTGCGAACATTGTGCAACAGGCGTTGGATGAGTTTGGACGGCTGGATATCGTTATCACGCCGGCTGGGATACTGCGCGACCGAATGATTTTCAACATGACCGAGGAGGAGTGGGACGCGGTGATCGCGGTGCACTTGAAGGGAACGTATTCGGTGGTGCGCCCGGCATCGGAGATATTCCGCGAGCAGAAGTCAGGTCGCATCGTCACTTTTTCGTCGGTTTCTGGACTGTATGGTCAAGGTGGTCAGTCGAATTACGGAGCTGCGAAGGACGGTATAGCGGGATTCACGCGAGTGGTGGCCAAAGAGCTGGCGCGTTACGACACGACAGCGAACACGATTTCGCCGGGTGCGCATACACGCATGACTGAGAGTGTTCCTGATGCGATCAGGTCGATGCGTGCCGGACCGTTTCCGCCTCCGGTAGCAGGAACGATTACGGACGACCCGGACTATGTTGCGCCGATGGTGGTGTGGCTGTGCACGGATGCGGCGGCAGGGGTATCTGGCAACGTCTTCCATTGTTCGGGGAATCGGGTGAGTTTGATGAATCACCCGGTTCCGAGCCGTTCGATTTACAAGAACGGTCGTTGGACGGTTGATGAGCTTGCCGCGGTGGTGCCTGAGACGATCGGTATGGACTTGATCAATCCCGCGCCGCGTCAGGATTAGGGAGCCGTTACGTAGCTGACGCTGTTGAGTATTAGTGTCTGAAACTGGGGATGTTCTTGACTTGAACCCGCGTGTCCGAGCGCGATGTTTGCAACCTTGCCGTCGCCGTAGTTGTGTGACCAACCGAGCGGCACCTCTTCGCCTTCGACGACACCGTGCATGAACACGTCTATGTCGGGCTGTATGTCGAGTCCGCAGTAGCATTCGTCGTAAGTCCAGAAGTCTGAGGTGTCCTCGGCGATCGGGTGATTGGCGTTTTCTATGTGGACTTGGAACCACCCGAACGGTGGATGCCAGCTCTCGCCGAGAATCCAACCGCCGCCGGTCATGGGTTTCATGTGTTCCCAGTCTGGACACGACGCGGCAGAGATGTGAACAGATACCAATCCTCCGCCAGTCCAGACGTATCCCATCAATCCGTCCCTCTGGTTGGTATCAAGGTCGTTGTCTGTGTCGGGTTGTCGCAGAGTGTTGAGCACGATGGCATCGTAAGCCGATAGGTCGCCTGACAACTCGGTCGCGGACTCGGAGACATCGACTTCGTGGCCGGCATCCGATAGGAATCTGGTCAGGACGGGTGTTGTTTCCTCGTAGGGGTGCTTTCCCCCGGTGATAAGTAGCAGTTTAGGCATGATAGCGTTTGCTCCTATTGCTGGTTGAGGTTACAGATTACCACAGCACCGCTCGGTGACGTTCTGTAACGCGTCAGGTTGATGACGAGTATGACAAGACTCGTCTGGTGTGCATGTCTGCGGCGGACACTTCCATCCTGACAAACTCCGTGCCGTCTTTGTCGATCCGTTTGACGGGTTTGAATCCTGCGTTGTTGAATGCTGCTTGAGCGCGCGTGTTGGATGCCAATGTGTGGAGGAAGAGGTTGTTGACCGGTAGGTTATCGAAAGCGTGTTGGAGCAGGAGTCGGGTTGCGTCGGAGCCGTATCCGCGGTTCCAGCATTCGCGTTCGCCGATCATGATTCCGAACTCTGCGTTACGCTTCGATGGATCGATGTCGTAGCACATGCAGTTGCCTATGTGATTGCCGTTTTCGTCATCGATTGCGAGGTGGAGTGAGTTGGGCTTGGCTCTGTTCAACGAGCGAGCGAATACTCTTTGGAACTGGTCGAATGTCACGGAAATTGGTGCAGTGGCATCCAGCTGAGCTAGCTCGGGGTCGGAGCGCCATCTGTAGTCGTCCCAAGCATCGGTGAGTCTCTTTGAGCGCACGGTTGTGTTGCCTCTATTCAGTCGGATGGTCTCTCGGTGGTTGAGTGCTACTCGGAGTCTGTAACACGCATCGTCGATGAGTCTCCGTTCGTTTCCGAAGGTGAGCATCTGGATGGCATCGGCGGGTTTTACCCACTTGACAATGTCGAATTCTTCGTCGTGATTGGCGAAGTCCCCACCTACGGCGAGCATCAGGTACCAATGCACCGTCTTGTATATTTTGACCTTCTTGTTCGGTGCGCCCTTCTGCGACTTGGCGATTTTCAGGAACGTGTGGCTCGTGTCTCGTAGATGCGAGATTGGGTGGACTTCGAGCCCCGTTTCTTCCGATACCTCTCGCACGGCGGTGTATTCGACGGGTTCGCCTTTAAGCGGTGTTCCCTTTGGTAGCGTCCATAGTGATTTGGCTGTTCGTCCGACCAGCACGACTTCGATTGCGCCGTTATTGTTTTTCCGACACACCACTCCGCCCGCCGACCAGATTCGTTTTGTTCGAGAATGGAGTGGTCTGATGATGTTCAACACAGCGATTCGCCCAGTTGGGGTAAGGATTCGGACAGGGAATCGGTAGGCGATATCCGATTCTAACGGATTCGTGCTGGGAGTTGAAGCACATACGCGCGTTCGCGCTTCAACGGGTATCATATTAGATGCGTTCGTGCGCGTTTCACGCCTCAAGGGAGAGGTTCGTTAGATGTTGCAAGAACGCGCCATTGAGGCAATATCTTCGTATAACAGTGTATGAGCCAAAGTAAGAGTCACGATTTCGTTATCCGGTTCGCTGGCGAGGGCGGTCAAGGTCTCGTCACGTCTGCCGACGCGATGGCGCGTGCGGCTGCGAACGCTGGTTACTACGTATCGACATTTTCTACCTTCCCTTCGCAGATCATGGGTGGTCCGGCGTCTTCGCAGGTTCGCATCTCGACGACCCCGGTGCTGAGCTCTGGCGATGGCGTTGACGTGCTGGTGACGCTCAACGAGTACGCGTACAACAATCACAAGGGTGACCTGTACGACCACGGCGTTGCGATTTACAACGCTGAGGAGTTTACTCTGCCCGAGGGCGGTCAGCGATTCGGGATACATGCGGATGATCTGGCGAAGTCGACGGGCAACGCTCGTGCTGCCAACATGGTGACCATCGGTGCGGTGGCGCAACTGATAGGTTTCTCGCTTGAAGAGATAGATTCCTTCATCACTGCTCGTTTCACCCGCGGTCGTCCGAACGACGCGGAGATAATCTCGGCGAACATTGAAGCTGTCCGGCTGGGAGCCGAGGCGGCCGCGCAGAGCGGCTTCAGCGTTGGTGAGTTGGACGAGGCATCACCGCCTGATTACGAACAGGTCATGATAACTGGGAATGCGGCTTTGTCGTTGGGAGCGATGGCGGCGGGTCTGGAGTTTTACGTCGGTTATCCGATTTCACCAGCTACGACGATCTTGGTTTGGATGGAGAACAATCTGATTGGCAAGGATCGGTTTGCGTATCAGGTTTCGTCGGAGATAGAAGCGATAAGTGCGATTGTAGGAGCGGGATTTGCGGGCAAGAAGGCGATGACTGCGACGGCGGGCCCGGGGATATCGCTGATGGGTGAGGGACTAGGTCTCGCGTGGATGGCAGAGATACCGTGCGTGGTGGTGGACGTTCAACGCGGTGGACCGTCGACGGGATTGCCGACGAAATCGGAGCAGAGCGACCTATTCGCGTGCTTGCATCCGGGTCACGGGGACCTGAGCATCCCGGTCTTGGCACCAGGTTCGGTGTCGGAGTGTTTCGATGCTGGCGTTCTTGGCATCAACTGGGCGGAACGGTATCAGGGCCCGGTGATCGTGATGAGTGAGTTCGGTCAGGCGGAGAAGGGCGAGAACATCGCAAAGCCCGACTTGGATAGCGTATCGGTTGAAGGTCGGAAGGTCTACTCCGGTAGCAACGGTTACAAACGCTATCAATCGTGGGATGATACGTCTCAGCTGTCGCCGATGCCAATACCGGGCGGAGCTGGAGCATATGTCGCGAACGGTTCCGAGCACGACGAGATCGGTGATACGACACACCTGCCCGCGCATCACATGCGCCTAACGCACAGGCGTTTTGAGAAGATGCAGCTTCTCAATGACGCGCCATATGAGATTGAGAACGAGGATGCTGCCGTTCTCATCATGCCGTGGGGTTCATCGAAGGGTCCGGCGCGCGAGGCTTATGAGGAGTTGTTGGAGTCTGGTCAAGATGTGGGTTGGATTTACTCTATGGCACTGAATCCGTTACCCGAAGAGGTCAGGTCGGTGCTCGCGGCGGCTGACCGAGTGCTGGTACCGGAATTGAACTATCTAGGGCAATGGTCTGCGATACTGCGTCAAAGCGGCTACCGCGCTGAGTCGGTAACGCAGTACACCGGATTGCCATTCAGACCCTCTACTCTGGTAGAGATGATCGGTGCGAAACTATCGGAGTCGCGCACTGGGAAAGGACTCGTAACAGCTTGAGCAAGCGCAATCCCGAATATGACTTTGTTTGGTGCCCGGGTTGTGGAGACTTCGGTGTTCGCCGGGCTCTTGAGTGGGCAATGGAGCGACACATCGCGGAGCACGAGATACCGCAATCGAACTACGTCGTGGTAGCAGGCATCGGTTGTTCGGGCAATATGGTGCACCTGCTAGAAGGGGATCAACCGTTTGGGTTGCACGGTATACATGGGCGAACGTTGCCACTTTCACTAGGCGTGAAGATGGGCAACTCGGATTTGCACGCGATAGTCGTTGCGGGTGATGGCGACTTCCTGTCCATCGGCGGCGAGCATATCGGTCCGGCGGCGCAACGGAATGTGGATATCACGTGCGTGGTCATGGACAACGGAGTCTACGGGTTGACGAAGGGGCAATCATCACCGACATCAGAGCTTGGGATGAAGACAAGCTCGACTCCGTACGGCAAGATCGAGATGCAGATGCTCCCGTTGAAGTACTACCTCACGAGCGGTGTGTCTTACATAGCCTCACACTACTCGAGCAAGCCGCGTGATTTGGCGGCAGTAATTCACGATGCGATGAATCATCCAGGTTTCTCGATAGTGCATGTTCAGTCGCCTTGCACGACGTATAACGACACTTACGACCTGCTGAAGGGCAATCGACGTGCGGGCATAGCGGGGACAGCCTGGGAAGTGCCTGAAGATCATGATCCGACAAGTAAGCAGGCGGCAGAGGACCTGTTGGATCGTCCGGGCGTGCCGCTGGGTGTCATCTACCGCGAAGAGCGTCCGACATTGCAGGATATGGTTGACAAGATAGCGAGTGAGGCTCCGAATCCGTCGGCGAGGGATATGCTGGCGAGTTACGCGCTTTAGGGTGGGTGATTCGGCGCGGCGAATTCTAGGTGCGGTTGTTGCACACGACGGGCGGATTCTCTTTCGTCTGTAACTTGTGGGATGTGACACGCCGCCATTGCGAAAGGGGTGATGTTTGCGCGACAATCACGGTTGGTCGCGCATGATGTGCTGCGTTAAGTCCGATTAGGGATTGTTGGCAATTGATTCGATGTCGGAAGTCAACACAGATTCGCTTGATGGCACGGTTTTCATTAGCGACAACCTGCCGTTTCTCAAATCGCTTGATAGCGAAAGTATTGACTTGGTTTGCATTGATCCGCCGTTTGGGAAGCGTCAGACGTTTGAAGGTACGCTGAAGCCTCCGCTGACGGCGGATGAACAGCGTGCTGAGCAGGAGTTGATGTCTTCGTGGGGTATTTACGATGTTGCGACGGCGTACGAATTCGGCTTGGAGTTTCCTGATCAGACAGGTACGACTGCGAAGTTCGACGATATTTGGAGCTTCCGTGTCCGGGTGTTTCCCGATTGGTATAAGACGCTTAAGGAGTCGTGTCCCGGTGCTTGGTGGTTAATCGAGTCTGCGTTACGGACTCACAGTGAGAGCACCGCGGCGTACGTAGCGTTCATGGTTGAGCGCATGCTGGAGGTTAGGCGCGTGCTCAAGTCAACCGGGAGTGTGTATCTGCATTGCGACCATGAGGCTAATGCCTACTTGCGCCAGATGATGGATGCGGTTTTCGGTCCGGAGAACTTTCGGCGTGAGTTGATTTGGAGTCTCAAGACTGCTTCTGGTTTCAAGAGTGCGGCGGACAACTTCGTGCGAAGCCACGAAACGATTCTTTACTACTCGAAGGACAGGGCGCGATGCGTCTTCAACAAGACTTTCAAGGGATACTCGGATGCTTACCTCGCGCGGTTCAAGAAAGTCGACGGCGACGGCAGGCGGTACCGGGATGATCGTCCGGGTGGTAGGCGGCAGTACCTTGACGAGTCGAAGGGCGTGCCTCTGACGGACGTTTGGGATGACATCATGTCGTTCCAGCAGAACTCGACCAGTGTGGAACTGACGGGATATCCGACGCAGAAGCCCCAGGCATTGGCTCGACGCATCATCGAGGCAAGTACGGGTATTGGTGATATCGTGTTGGACTGTTTCGCTGGTTGTGCGTATGTCCCTGTGGCGGCGCAGATCACTGGTCGTCGCTGGATAGCCTGCGATATGTCTCCGCGTGCTTGGACGGTGGTTCGGCGACAGTTCCACAAGCATCCGGACTTGGGCATCGTCACGGAGGGTGAGATCGATGCAGATGGCAATGGATCGAAGGTTGAGCCGAAGTTGACGACGGCTGGACGGACGATTCGGGTGCGCGGTCCGAATCAGCTGCCGGTGCGGTCTGCGTTAGACGAGCCTTTGGAGTTACCTGTCCATGAGCCTCGACCCGTCGTCCGCTATCGCCAGCGTCCGTTGGAAACAGGTCAAGAGATTTGGGATGCCTTTATTCAGGAATGGGGAGCTAGGTGTTGGTATTGCGGTACTCGGAAGGTTGAGGACCGGCGCGAGATTCACCTTGACCATGTTGAGCGTAATCAGCGAGATGGTTCGAACGATGACTGTTGGAATCGGGCGTTGGCATGTTCGATTTGCAACTCGAACAAAGGAGCGGAGCTTACACCTGAGGCGACGATCGATATCGCATTTGAACAGGGTTTGATTGAGACGGAGGCGCTCCGACGCGAAGTGGCGGAGGGATTCGTGAATCGGATGACCTGGGCGAAGTTGCGATGGGAGCGAATCAGTTCACAGTCCCGGGTTGATTCGTCTGAGCGCCTATCGGCGACTGGTTCCGACGGCGGTACAACAGCCGTCGACTAGCTCACGCTTGGTTCTACGTCCTCGGTGAAGAACGGGCCGTGTCGGCGGTGGTGACTGACGCTCTTCGCCAATACGAGCGCGGATAGGACGATTATCCCGGCGTAAGCGGTAAACTCATCGCGGGTGAATCGGCCGTCGGTGATGGCGAGGACGATTCCTAACGATGTGAGTCCTGCTATACCGCCCCAGAATGAAGGATGTGCGCGGTAGAAACGGACGATGTACATGGTTACACCGATTGCCAATGTTGGCAGTAGGAAGGCTAGTCCGAAAATGCCGGCGGTGACTCCGAAGAGGCTTGCCACACCGTCGCCGCCGCGGAACTTTGTTAGTGGCGAGTTCCAGTGTCCCATGACGGTGGCGGCGGACGGTAACCAGAGCCATGATATGTCGATGTTGAAGACGGTCTGGGAGATGTAGATCGTCGCGACTCCTTTGCCTGCGTCCAGCACGAATACGATCAACCCCGCTCTTCGGTTAACTGTCTTGAGGATGTTTGTCGCGCCGGCCTGCTTGGTGCCGACCTCGAAGACGTTGATGCCGTTTAGTTTGCCGATGAGGTATGCGGCAGGGATTGCGCCGATAGCGAAGCTCACCGCAGTTGCTATTGCAATGTCAGGCATGGCACTGTTTGGAGCAGGAGTGTAAAACCGTGATTCTAGCACCTCGCGCGGCGTGCACTGCTGGATGGAGCGGGTTCAATCGGCGGCTTCGACGGTGTTGTGCAGAACGCCGATGGCATCGATTTCGACTGTGACGTCGCCGCCGACGTTAATGGGCGGCGTTGTCCCCGATGTGCCAGTCCATAGCATGTCTCCGACCTCCAACGTTACGTACTTGGAGATGAATGCGATCGCCTGAGCGACGGTGAAGATCATTTCTGATGAGTGACATTTCTGTCCTTCAACGCCGTTTACCAATCCGCGAATCTTGACGTCTTGCGGATCGATGTCCGTCACGATGAAGGGTCCGGTTGGCCCGAAGGTGTCGGCGGATTTTGCGCGCCACCACTGTGTGTCGGCATCCGGTCCCCCTTGCCACTCCCTCGCGCTGACGTCGTTGCCGGCGGTGTATCCGAAAACGTAGTTGAGGGCATCCTGTTCGGTAACGTTCTTGGCGTGTTTGCCGATGATTGCGACGAGCTCGGACTCACACACGACTAGTCCGGCGTCTTGGGTGATTCTGATCGCGTCGCCCGGACCGATGATTGCTGTTGGAGTTTTGTAGAAGGGTTCTGGCCGCGTGGGTTCCTGAGCACCCAACAGGTGCGACCTGTAGTTTCGGGCTAGGCATAGCATCTTAACGGGGTTTGGGTTTGGTGCTAGGATTTTGACATCGGCGAGCGCGTGGGTGACGCCGGTTTCTGTGTAGTCCATACCGATTGGCGAGTTCGATATTTGCTTTACGTTGTCTCCTTCTACAATTCCGTAAGCAACGGTGCTTCCGCTCTGGAATCTCACATACTTCACAATAGGCCTGCCCTGAATGACTGCTGGATGATTTATCGGTTCGCAACGCGCGGTAAGGCGCGCATGAAGCGAGTGTATGACACTGCAATGATTATCGCAAAGGAACTGGAACATTCCGCAGGGTAACTGCCGGAACGAGATGCCGCCTAGGGGACGCAGTATGAAACTGGACATCAAGATAACGTCAGGTAACGTCTACGACGGGAGCGGTTCGGAGCCGTATGTCGCCGATGTGGGCATCAATGGCGACGCGATCGTTGCGATTGGCGACTTGTCAGACGCGAGCGCCGCGTCGTGTATCGACGCGACTGGGAAGGCAGTAACGCCGGGGTTCATTGATCTACATACACACTCGGATGCCTCTTTCCTCATCGATAACCTTGCCGATTCGAAGCTTCGTCAAGGGGTGACGCTTGAGTTGATGGGAAATTGCGGCATGAGTTACTGCGCGCCATTGCGTGGAGAGTCTAGGCGGCAGTTGGATGAGCGCGTGCAGCGTGGCGGCGAGGGGCGTTTCGAGGTCACGTGGAGCAGCTTCGGCGGTTACCTCGATGCGCTGGAGGCGTGTGGTTCAACGATCAATGTTGCGACGCAGGTCGGTCATGGCACGGTGCGCGCCGCTGTCATGGGCATGGAGAATCGCGGACCGACTTTGGACGAGCTAACCGAGATCGTTTCGCTTACGGCGGACGCACTAGATGCTGGCGCGATGGGAGTTGCGACCGGATTGTGGTATGCACCGGGATCGTATTCGCTAACTGATGAGGTAATAGCGTTTGCACAGCCGGCGGCGGATCGCGGGAAGCTGTACTCGTCACACATTCGCTCTGAGGCGGATGATCTATGTGGCATCTTCCCGGCGCACGCTGAGGCGATTGAGATCGGAAGGCGCACCGGTGTCAAGGTTCAGGTCTCACATGTCAAGGCAGTAGGTCCGAAGTTCTGGGGGCGAGGTCATGAGTTGTTGGAGGGATTTGAGCGTGCGATCAGCGAGGGCATAGATGTTGCCGGCGATCAGTATCCTTACTCATGGTCGAGCACCGGTTTCAGTGGTGCGATGTTCGCGCGTTGGTCATTGACTGGCGGCCGCGATGCGACACTTGAGCGATTGCAGGACGCGGATTTGCGTGCGAAGATGCGTGAGGACACGGAGTACTACATCAGCCGGAATCACGGCGCGGTTGGTTCTGTCGTAGCACATTTTCCTGCGAATACCGAGTTTGAGGGAATGAACCTTGAGGAGATAGGCCATGAGCTGGGATGCGACCCGGCAGAGGCGGCGTTGAGGCTGTATGAGGAATCGGAAGGCTCGTATGTGTTGCATTCGATGGAGGATGTTGATGTTGAGACTATAGCGCGCTGGAGATTGATGGCGGTGTGTTCGGATGGCAACTCACTGCGAACCGTTGGACCGTTGTCGTCTGGGAAACCTCATCCTCGCAGCTATGCCACGAATTCGAGATACATCGAGACGTTCGTCAATCAACGAGGATTCGTGACGTTTCCCGAAGCGGTCTACAAGATGACCGGCTTGCCGGCGGACCGTATGGGACTGACGCGCCGTGGTAGATTGCAGCCGGGGATGATTGCGGATGTGTTGGTGTTTGACCCTGCGAACATCAAGCAGCACGCGACGTTTACCGATCCGCATCAGTATTCGTCCGGCATGGAGTTCGTACTCGTCAACGGCGAGCTGGCACTTGCAGACGGTGAACCTACAGGGTCGACGCACGGCCGCGTCATCAGGGACTTTGACGATTAGGGCGCTGCTGACATTGGTCTGTGCACTAGGAGGTAAAGTATGGAGTACGACATTGTCATTAAAGATGGGATGGTTATTGATCCGTCTCAGGGTGTCCATGCGGTGTTGGATGTCGGTATTACGAATGGGAAAGTTACCGGATTGGAGCGTTCGATTGGCGATGGTCGGGCGCGAGATGTGATCGAGGCGGACGGTTTAGTCGTCACGCCGGGTCTTGTTGATTTGCATACGCATGTATGGTGGGGAGTTGCGCACCTGGCGGTGGAGGCTGACAGCGTGAGTGTGCAACGCGGAGTAACGACGGCGGTTGATGCGGGTTCTGCAGGGGCGAATACGATGGCGGGTTTTCAACGGTATGTGATTGACCAGGCGCAGACGCGGGTGCTGGCATTCCTGCACATATCGGGGATGGGACAGCTTGATAACGAGATAGGCGAGTTGGAGGATATTCGTTGGGCTCGGGTTGAGCACGCGGTCGAGATCGCCCGCCAATACCCTGAGACGATCGTCGGCATCAAGGTTCGCTTGTCGGAGGCGATACTTGGCACTAATGACTTGATTGCACTGGAGCGTGCGTTGGCGGCGGCTGAGTTGCTGGGTAAGCCGGTGATGATTCACATCGGCGGCACTGCGAATCCCGTGGAGCGGTATCTGGAGCAACTACGCCCTGGTGACATCGTCACGCACAGCTTTACCGGGAGACCACGGGGGATATTGGACAGCGATGGGAAGGTGATCGATGTCGCTTTAGACGCTATGGATCGCGGCGTTGTGTTTGATGTTGGTCATGGTGCAGGATCGTTCTCGTTCGATGTTGCAGAGCGTTTCGCAGAGCAGGGTTACAGCCCTGGGACGGTGAGCTCGGATGTTCACAAGTACAACGTGAACGGTCCTGTGTTTGACCTCGCGACGACTCTGTCGAAGTATTTGCATCTTGGATATGAGCTGTCAGATGTCATCTCATTTGCTACGACGAATCCCGCAACGGCGGCAGGGTTGCCAAACCAACTAGGTACGTTGAAGGTCGGTGCTGAGGCGGATGTTTCGGTGTTGAAACTCGTCGAAGGCAGGTACGAGCTGATGGATGCGGAGGGGGCTACTCGCACTGCCAAGAGGATGCTGATACCTGTTGAGACGGTCCGGTCGGGTCGCCGAGTTTCGTTGAACAACGCTCGCCATCGCTCGTCGTATGGTGTGGGGCACCGACACTGAAGTGGCGACCCGAGATGGCGCGCCGCTGATATCGGCTGTCGGCGTGAGCAAAGTGTTCGGTAGAACACGGGCCCTAGTTGACGTTTCGTTGGAAGTCGCTGCCGGCGAGTCGGCAGTTCTGTTCGGTACGAACGGTTCTGGTAAGACCACCTTACTGAAGGTGGTGTCAACGGTGATGTCGCCGACATCTGGTTCGGTGTCGGTTTGCGGTTATTCAACTGTGTCGGATGCGGCCGCGGTCCGGGTTCACACGGGGGTGCTGCTACACGAGCCTTCGGTCTACTCAGAGTTGACGGTTAGAGAGAATCTTGAGTTGTTCGGAAGACTGTGCCGACTGGACGACGTTGACGCGCGGGTTAAATCCGTTGCGAGCAATGTGCGCGTTGAACATCTGATGGATAGTCGTGTCAGGGTGTTATCGCACGGTTTACGGAAACGGGTAGGACTGGCGGTGTCGGTGATGCACAGTCCGCGAGTGTTGGTACTGGACGAACCAGGGACAGGACTTGACGACTCGTCGCTGCGAACTGTAGTTGAGTTGGTGCGGTCGGTACTAGATCGTGGAGGTTGTTGCTTGATTTCAACGCACGATGCCGATTTCGCGCGGCGCGTTGGGACGCGTTTCTATCGGCTTGCAGCTGGCAGGTTGACGCGCGAGGATTTTGCGCAGGCTGGCGGCTGATGTCTGCGACTGTTCGGGTGTTGTGGACTCTGGTGGCGAAGGATTTTCGCTTGGAGTCGCGCAACCGAGATGTGGTACTTTCCGCCGTCCTTTTCGCCACGCTCGTAATCGCCCTGTTTGCGATATCGATCGGCACGAGCCGTGCAACTGCCGCATTGGTTGGTCCCGGAGTCGTATGGGCGGCGTTTGCGTTCAGCGGTGTGATCGGACTGGCACGTTCAGCGGGACATGAGACGGATGGTGGTTCTACTCCGTTGGTTATGTTGGCACCAGTTTCGCGTGAGTTGATCTGGCTGGGCAAGACTATCGGGAATGCGGCATTTCTGATGTTGAGTCTCTTGGCGATATTGGTGCTGTATGCGCTTTTCTACGACGCGAACGTATTGCGCTGGGAGCTCGTTGTTACGGGGATTCTGTTGATCATAGGCTTCAGTGGTGTCGGCACGTTGTTCTCGACGATGACGCTGAAGGTGAGGGCGCGTGAGACATTACTCCCGATGATGTTTTTGCCGTTGACGTCACCTCTGCTGCTCGCGGCAGTGGAGATCACATCGGGGACGTTGTCCGGCGGAGGATGGCAGGACTACGGCACCTGGATGTTGATGGCGTTGGCTTATGATGTGGTGTTCGTAATCGGCTCGGCGTTGTTATTCCCTTACGCCCTCGAAGAGTAGGCTTACATACCTGGTCCAGGTTAGTTCGCGCTGATCGGGTGGATATGTACGAGGTCGTGGGTGATTTCAAGCGGTGGTATACTGATTCGTTGTGATCGGATATGGATGACACGGCGCAAGTATTGTGATGCAAAACGAAGGGTTGCCGGTCACTTGACTCTAGGTCCGATCAAATCACGACGCGTGCTGCACTCAGTAACGCTGGTCGCGATGTTGGTAGCCTTGTGGATGATGTTCCGCTGGGTTCCGACGGATGTGAGTCAAGGAGCTGTGCAACGTATCTTGTATCTGCATGTGCCGGTGGCTTGGGTGTCGATGGTAGCGATCGTCGTAGTTGCGTTCGCGAGCGTGATGTATCTGCGGACGCGTGATGCGAAGTGGGACCGCCGGGCAGTCTCAGTGGCTGAGGTTGGGTTGGTGTTCGGCGCGGTGATGCTTGTTTCTGGGATAGTCTGGGCGCGTCCTGTGTGGTTAGTGTGGTGGACTGGCGAGGCGAAGCTGACTACAGCGCTGATCTTGTTCTTGATTTATGTGGCTTACTTGATGTTCCGCGCCTACTTTCCGCCGGGTGACCAACGGCGCAGGATATCTGCGATCATTGCGATTTTGGGCGCAATTGACACGCCGATAATTTACTACGCGTCGATCCTGTTCCAAGAGTCTCATCCGCCCGCGGTGGTGGGTCCGTTGGCAGACGACGAGAGTGCGGTAGCGGCGCAGATTGGGTTGACGTTGCTGGTGAGTGTGATCGCGTTCACTCTGTTATTCCTTTCGATCTTGGTTGAGCGGTTGGGACTCGGAAGGTTGGAGGAAGAGTTAGATGAGTTGACAGCCGGGCGGATGTCGCCGGAAGTGGCGCAGGCATGACGCGGGTCAGGGTCGCATTGACCGTCATGCCATTGGTGGTCGCCGTAGGATTGGTCGCACTGTTCAACGTGATGGCACGCGCTCAGGACGCGGATATCACGACAGGCGTGGTGATTGGCGTTGACAGGTCTGAATCCGGCGGTCTATCTGGTATCCGACTGGTGACTTCGGACGGCAACATGTTGGAGTTTGATGTCACGGGCGAGACATCGTTCGGTTTGGAAAATGCGGTTGGTGACCGTTGGGTTTCGTCTGACGGTGCGACGGACCTTACCGAAGCCTTGAGGCGCGTAGAAGACCAGCAACGACGGCAGCAACGAATAACGATCGAGTCTTCAGCTGGTGTCGCGTTGTCGGTGGTTCAGGCTCGTCCGGTTTCGATTTCGTCTAATCTGGGATATCTGTTCGCGGCGTTCGCCATCGGTTGGTTGGCTCTCGTCGCATACGTGTTGTATTTGGGACAGCGGCATCGGTCGTTGTCGCAGGAAATAGTTCAGCTGCGCGAGTCGCGGGGTTCAACAAGGGATGGCGAAGGTACCTAGCGAAACCACTGGACCGATCGTTTCCGAAACTCGACCTCCGCGCGTCACGGGTTCCGAAGCGAAATCGACCGTATTGTTGAGTGGCAAGGCGAAGGTAATCGCAGTCGCGCTGATATTCCTCGCTGGCATTGGCTACTTGGCGGTTTACGCGTTCAATGAGGCTACGACGCAGTATCTTGAAGTTGACGAGGTTGCTTCAACGCTGGGTGATGCTGGACAGTCCGCGTCCGGCGGACAGGTCGGGATAATCGGGAAATTGGTTGCGGGTTCGTACGTCAAGTCACCCGATGGGATTACCGCCAACTTCCGCGTGCGCGATGAAGGTGGTGCAGAGGAGCTGCCGGTGGTTTACGCGGGCGAGATCGGTGAGGTTTTCTTCAACGAGCATTCCGAGTTGATCATGACCGGCATTGTGGAGGCGGATGGTGTGTTCCATGCCGAACAGATGACGGTGCGGTGCCCGTCGAAGTACCTGACTGCTGAGGGCGAGGCACCCTACTGAGGTCAGCTGGCTCTGAGCGTTGCGACGATCGGACCCACTCGGTGCCGCCTACCTTCGCGCGAGGCTGAATCTTCGGAGCGTGGGGTTGAAGATCGCGCTGATGACGGTGGCGCAAACTAGCATCACCGGTATTACCAGCAATGATGTGCGCTCTGTAGTGATTCCTGCGATGGCAGGGAACACCAGTCCGCCGATTGGGAATCCTGACCAGGCGAGTTCGTATAAGCCTGCGATTCGTCCGCGAGTTTCGTCTGAAGTTGAGAGCATTAGGATGAGATATCCGAGTCCGACGTGGGTCGAGTGCGAGATTGCAAAGGCGCATGCGAGTGCGACGGCGATCAGTAACAGACTAGACATTGCGAAAGCGACTGTAGCGGTTGCCATTGCGAATACGGCGGCGATCATCATCCAGCCGATACGTTTTGGTGCGCCTAGTACACCGATGGATAGAGAGCCGACGAATGCGCCTACGCCGACTGCGCTGAACAGAGTGGATATTCCTGTGGCTGATGCGCCGACCACGTTTTGTCCGAACGGCGTTAGCAGGTATGTGAAACCTCCTAGGGCGAGCGCGGTCACTGCCGTGAACGTCATAGTTCCGAAGACACGCGGGTCGCTCATGAGTATTTTCGGGATTTGTGTGATCTCGGACATTAGTGCGCCGTGGCTGTGCTCTGTGGCATCTGGTGCTGGTTTGAATTGCGTTACGACCATGAGGTTTGCGACGAGAAGAGCGGCGACGACGTAGTACGGAACGATGTGATCTATTTCTGCGACGATGACTCCCCAAATCAACGGTGCGATGACGCGCGTGAGGTTGAACGTTGCTAAGTCGAAGGAGAGTGATCTAAGGAGGATTCGCCGTTCTACCATGTTCGGTATGATTGCGAATCGGGCAGTCCAATCAAGTGCGAGCGACGAGCCTTGGACGAAGGCTGCGAGTTGTAGGTGCCAAGGTTGCGCGAGTCCAGTAATTAACAGGAATCCTATGACTGTGAATGTCGTCGCGGTGATAGTTGAGCCGAACATGAGGAGGGATTTGCGGCTGAATCGGTCTGCTAGAGTTCCGCCGATGAGTGCCGTTCCGACTGTTCCGACCGATGTGGCACCTCCGAGAATTGCGAGTTGGAACTGGGAATCGGTGATTTGCAGTAGGGCATAGATCTGGGCGACCGTTGCCATCTGGTATCCGTTGCCCCAAAGGGTTGTATGGAGCAACAGCGTCCGCAAACCGGAGCTCCGGAATGTTTGTGTGACGCGTCCGATTCCAGAGCGCGTGCGTCGGACGCGGCGAGTGGGATTCATAGGGATAAGGTTATAGATGGCCGACGTTGTGGATGACTGACGCGTGCGGTGACGGGCGACTCAATTTGTGATTTCTCATCAGGAACGCGCGAACCTGCGAAACGGTTTAACCTTGTTTAGTAGCCAGGCCGTCCGGCATGTGCTCCCTCGTGTCGGCTCTGAATGCTTTGAATAGTTGTTGAAAGACCTGCCACGGGAAACGTGGTCCTCCGTTGAGCCAGACGCTGCGTAATCAAATGACTACGAACGATACTGATGCGATGCATGGTGCGCCTTCGTCGCAGGCGCTGGAGCACGCGCGTGCGTTACTCGGAGGCACAGGCGGCAACGAGGATGCGGTCAAGATCGAACTCGTCGGGTTGCTTCGCGCATTGGGTTATGAAGTGCGAACTGAGGCTGATGATGGCGATGGTTCGGCGGATATTTTTCTTGAAGCGCACAATGTGATAATCGAGACTAAGCGCCGCGGGCAGGTTGATCCCGATGCGCGGCGGGATGATGAAACGCAGTTTGAGCAGTTGTTGCGTTATGTGCGCTCTAGGTCGGAGCAGCAACGGATTGCGCCGTCCCTTGATCCGCGTCCGAGGGATTGGAAGGGTATCCTGACGGATGGGCGGCTGTATTACCTGTATCGTTGGATGGTCGATGAATCTGGTGAGTTGACCGATCCTTTGCCTGAGGTTAGTCCGTTTGCATCTGATGCGGCGGATGACCTTTGCAGTTGGCTGACTCGCAGGATAGGTGATGTATCTGCGAAGCGTGCGTTGCCTGAGGATCCCGAGGCGATAGCGGACATTTTCCGTTTGCGGGCGCCTGCGTTACGGGATCTGTATGGTCAGCTTGCGTCGCAGTCCGGGACTGAAACGAAGCGGAATCTTTGGCTGGACATGAATCGCGGGTCAGGATTCACACTTGAAGACTCGGAATCTGACCTATTTGTTGATCATACGCTGCTGGCGCATGCGGCAGACGCAGTAATCGCTTCTCTTGAGGGTAGAGACAGGCCGGGAGTTGAGGTTGTTGTCGATGGATTTTCGAGTTGGCCGCAGAATCGTGGCGCCAGCAACGAGCCTCGTTCGCAAGCTGGTGTTGACTGGACGAACGAACTCTTTTCAAGTGTTCATGAGTACGACTGGCGGAGTCGCGGTCGCGACGTGCTTCGTGACGTTTATCAGGCGGTAATCCGGCCGGAGCACCGGAAGGCGTTTGGAGAGTTCTACACACCAGATTGGCTGGCGGAGGTGATTGTTAACGAGGTATTGGATGATGCCTGGTGTGAACGTTCTGTTACGGCGGCGTTGGAAAGCGGGAGTGAACCACTACGTGGCATAGGCGTGCTTGACCCGGCTTGCGGGTCGGGGACGTTCCTGTATCACGCGGCCAAGCGCGTATTGGAATGCGATGCGATGACGGTGCAACACCTGAACCAACACGACCAGGCGCAGATCGTCGTCAAGTTGGTCAATGGTATTGACATTCACCCCATCGCGGTCTCGATAGCGCGGGCGACTTTGATGCGTGCTCTGCCCGACGGTTCGGGGATAAACCCGGAGAGCCTGAATGTGTTCCAGGGTGATGGTTTGGCGATCCGAGGGTTGAACGGGATGAATATGACGAACGGGAACCCGGATGCGCCGTATGTTGAGATTGAGAGTCCTAAGGGCACGATGATTCCGGTACCGAGTGCTTTCGCGGAGTCTCCCGACTTCAGCTCGCAGCTTGGCCGAATAGTTCGCAGTGCACATCAAGGGGATGCCCTACCTGCTGGTATAACCGGCTCTCTCTCTGAGTCGGATGGGGAGACGGTGCGCCGCATGCACGCTGCGTTGACGACAGTGTGTGCTGAAGAGGGGGACAGTGTCTGGACTTGGTATCTGTCGAACCAGATGGCGACGCGGTCTCTTGCGAGGCGCGGTGTAGATCGCATCGTTGCGAATCCGCCTTGGGTGCGAATGTCCAATATCCAAGTTGAGGAGCGTAAGCGCCAACTGGAGGAGCTGATTGAGTGTTTGGGGCTGAGTGCCAGCGGTGAGACTGCGACTGGATTCGACATAGCTGGGTTGTTCGTGAGGCGTTGCCGCGACTTGTTCCTGAATAGCGAAGATGTAGCGGCAGGCTGGGTGTTGAACTGGGCTGCGCTTAAGGGGAGTAACTGGGAGCGCGTGAGAGAGGATCAGCGCGAGTTCAACAGCGAATTCCTGGACTTTTCGCAGGTTAGGAATGCGCCTTTCAGGGGTGCGAAGTCTTGCGCGTGGATTCAGCGGAACGGTGTTGACATGCCTTTGACTCGAGTGTTGCGTAATTCCGGTACGGACAGAGTGGTGGGCACCGACTATGCGGCTGCGTTCGCGACTAAGACGGAGTGGTTACCGGCTGTGCAGGAGTTCGATTCGGTTGCGTCGGATTATGTGATTGATGGCAGATGCGAGTTCAAGGCGGGAGCTACCCTCGTTCCTCACTCTCTCGTGCAGATCGGCGAGTCGGAGGACGGGTTCCCTCCGGGAACGCGAAACGTAACGTTGCGAAGGTCCAAACACAGTCCTTGGAACGACTTACCTCAGATGAGTGGGAACGTTCCCGCGAGCTATGTTCGGAAAGTTGTGATGGGACCGAGGGACTTGTTGACATTTGCGCTTTCGCCAACGAGGTCGCTGGCATTGATCCCAGTGAACGAAAATGGTGACTTGGATCGGATGGACGAGGGGGACGATCGAGTCAACAATGGCTTCTGGCGGCATCTTGACGAAGCGTACAAAGACAGGTCTGCATTAGGAATCAGCACACCCCGGACGCTGTGGGATCGACTGGACCGAAATCGCGGGCTTTCGAGCCAGTTGGGGAATGTCGCCGACTCGGACGATCGACTGGTGAAGGTTGCACACAACAGTTCGGGTCAGATCTTGAGGGCGGCGAGGTTAGCTGCGGGTATCCCAGTGGACCATTCCAGTTACTACTTTGTGGCCGATACCGAAGAAGAATCAGGTTATCTGGTGTGCCTGTTGAATGCACCGTGCCTTCAGTCGGCGTTCCAAGGCGCGCGGAGATCGGATCGACACTTCATGCAACACGTCTGGCGCAGGGTTCCGATTCCTCGGTTTGATCCAGAGAATGGGGACCACATGGAGCTGGCGAGACTCTGCGCGGTGGCTGAAGAGAGTGCGTTGACGTTGGTGACGCAGGTATTGCCGGAGGACGCATCGCAAGTTATGGCATCGAAACGCATTCGGCGCGAGTTGAGGGATACTGGGATTGCGGACGAGATTGATGCTGTTGTGAGGCGCGTGATGCCGCAACACAGCTTGGCCAAGTATGATCGGACGAATCCGCATCCGTGGGCCGTCTAGACTTCTGGGAGTGTCAGTCGGCTAGATACCGATAAACTTCTGGATTTAGAATTCCTGACACTCGCGCGAAAACTAAGGAGAGTTTGCAATGAAGATGTATCTGGCAGGTGAATGGGTTGATCGCGATTCGCGCGTTGATGTGGTGAATCCGTACACGGGTGAGGCGTTTGAGACGGTTCCTTCTGCCTCTGTTGAGGATGTGGCGGTTGCTGGCCGTGCGGCCGAGTCTGGCCGCGAGCAGATGGCGGGTCTGACGGGATTTGACCGTTACGAGATATTGATGCGCGCTGTTGAGTTGATCAAGGCGAACCGTGAGGACCTTGGTCGGACGATCACCTCAGAGGAGGGCAAGGTGATCGGCGAGGGTAGGACGGAGGTTGATCGTTGCGTGCAGACGATGACCTGGTCTGCCGAGGAAGCTAAGCGTTTACGTGGGGAGACGATGCCGCTGGATGCTTCGCCGGGCAATGCGGGCAAGTTCGGGTTCACTGTTCGTGTGCCAGTGGGTGTCGTTGCGGCGATCTCACCGTTCAACTTTCCTCTGAACTTGGTGGCGCACAAGGTGGGTCCAGCGCTGGCAGCGGGTAACGCGGTGATCATTAAGCCAGCATCTGACACCCCACTTTCAGCGTTGAAGTTGACCGAGTTACTGCTTGAGGCGGGAGTTCCGGAGCTGGCGATTCAGTGCATCACTGGTTCTGGCGCGACGGTCGGGGACGCGTTGGTTTCGCTTCCGAACGTTCGCAAGGTGACGTTCACGGGTTCTCGCGAGGTAGGAGAGCGCATCACGCAGGTCGCGGGGTTGAAGAAGGTAACGATGGAGTTGGGTTCGAACTCGCCGCTGATAGTGATGCCCGATGCCGACTTGGCCAAGGTCGCGGATGCAACTTGCACGTCTGGTTATGCGAATGCGGGGCAAGTTTGCATTTCGACGCAGCGAGTGATAGTGCAAGAGTCGGCGTACACGGATTTTCTGGATGTTTTGGCTCCGAAGGTAGACGCGATGTCTTTCGGGGATCCGAGAGATGAATCGGTTGCGATGGGTCCGTTGGTACGCGAGCGGGATGCTGCTCGGGTGCAGGAGTGGGTTGATGATGCGGCCTCGTCGGGTGCGCGCGTTGTTGCCGGTGGCGAGCGAGATGGAGCCGTGATGAGTCCGACTGTGCTGGCGGATGTTGATCCTATGGCGCGGATATCTCGCGAAGAGCTGTTTGGTCCGGCTGTTGCGGTAATGCCTGCGAGCGACATAGATGACGCGATCGCTCTTGCGAACGACACCGATTTCGGACTCGCAGCTGCTATCTTCACGCAGGATGTCGACTCTGCGATGCGATTCGCGTTGGAGGCTGATGCAGGTAACCTGAATATCAACTCAGGCAC
Organism: Dehalococcoidia bacterium; assembly: GCA_965200145.1. GTDB lineage: Bacteria > Chloroflexota > Dehalococcoidia > Lucifugimonadales > Lucifugimonadaceae > CBDATG01. Next base: position 885,211 of record CBDATG010000002.1, on the reverse strand, counting down.
GCAGTTCCGCGCTGACTTCATGCCGTACGGCGGCCTGAAGGATTCGGGTTATGGCAAGGAAGGCCCGAGTTACGCGCTAGATGAGATGACCGAGCTGAAGATGGTCATCTGGCATTAGTCCGGATTTAGGCGAAAGGTGCGAGGAGCTCGGACGGTCCGATGTTGCGTTTAGGGATGATGCGTGGCAGGGCTTGTGCAACCTGCGTTGCGATGATTAAGGCTAGGGCATTTGCGTCGTCGGCTGAGTGATCGGGATGGCTGGGGTTTGGATTGCCGTCAAACCAATCGAATGGCATGATGCCACTGGAGTCTCCCTTGACGAATATCGGTGCTTCGATTCCCGATTGTTGGAGCATCCAGCAGAGTGCGCCGGGGTAATCGGCGGTCCACCGCCGGGACGGTTTCCTAACGATTGCAGGGCATGGATTTGAAATGACCGTCGCGATGATGTCGTCGTCGCTGTCTTGGATTGCCAGCAGTTTAGTGGTTTCGAGTCGTACCAAGTTTGCTGCTCTGGGGTCAGGGTCGCGGTAGCACGAGATGTTCGGGATTCGCAAGGTTGTGTATCCAGCGGCTACGTCTTTCATTTTGGATGCTGCCATTAGGGCATTCCCGGCAACGATGTCTGGCAGGAAATCGGTGTATCTTTGCACTGCTGGAATTGACCATGCGCTGGGGTCAAGGGCCGGCGAGGTCGCGTTGCCGGTTGCCTCGACTCGGATTGATTCGCCCTGAATGCCGATTGCGTATGATGCACGGTCTATGATTTCTTGCGCGAGTAGTTTTGGGATTGTGTTGATGTCCAATGTGATGAGCACCTGAGTCTTCGCATCGGTGCTCAACAGCATGCATCTCGTCATCAGGTCGTCATCGATTCCGATTGCGGGGGCGTCGGTTTCCGCGATGGGATAGCCGACGGGCGGAGTGATTGTCGTGGCGGCAACGCCTGTGCGTAGAGTCAAGTGCGTACTTCGGCGTGCTGTTGCGGATGTGTCAATAGAATCGTGTAGTCCGAGTTCGTCAACGATCGGGATATCAGTGTAGGTTAGCGGAAATGTCGCCGAAGATATGTTTGATAGGTGCTGGTAGCGTGGTGTTTGCGCGTCGGCTTTTGCAGGATGTTGCGTGTGTACCGGAACTTCGAGATTCGGAGATTGCGCTGATGGATGTGGATGATGAGCGGCTCTCCATGATCGGAAGGTTCGCGGAGAAGCTGTTTGCGGAGGTCGGTTCAAGCGGGAGTGTGTCAGTTACCACCGATCGGCGGGATGCGTTGCAAAGTTCTGATTACGTCTTGACGACGATACGTGTGGGCGATGATTACGGGCGTGACATAGGTATCCCCATGAAGTACGGGGTTGACCAAGCGGTTGGTGACACGGTTGGTCCGGGCGGAGTTTTCAAGGGGTTGCGAACGATTCCGGTGTTACTTGACATCGCGAAGGACATTGATGCGGTTGCACCTGGTGCGACATTGTTGAACTACACGAATCCGATGGCGATGGCGTGTTGGGCGATCGGCGAGGTTGCTGCAGTTCCCACTATAGGACTGTGTCACAGTGTTCAGCGCACGACTCAAGTCTTGGCAAGGTATATCGGTGCGCCTGCGGATGAAGTGTCGGCTTGGGTTGGCGGAATCAATCACTTGGCATGGTTCATCAGGTTTGAGCGTAACGGAGAGGATGCCTACCCTGCCTTGCGGTCGGCGATGGAGGAACCGGAGATTTTCGCCCAGGATCGGGTTAGGTTTGAGGTGATGCGGCACTTCGGTCTGTTTGTGACTGAGTCGACGCGTCACATGTCGGAGTATGTGCCTTACTTCAGGACCGATCCCGACATTATGGCGTGGTTTGCTCTTGATGGGATACGGCAGGACCTGCAACGTCGCGTTAAGCGCGTGGATGATCATCTATCTCAGCTTGATCGTGATGCGTTCTCGGACGACCCGATACGGCCGGAGCGTTCGGATGAGTATGCTTGCAGGATCATGGAGGCTATGGAGTCGGGTCGGCGCACGGTTATCAATGGGAACGTCCCGAATGCGGGACTGGTAGACAATCTGCCACGAGGTTCGTGCGTGGAGGTTCCGATACTGATTGACGATCTTGGATTTCATCCGATGCCCGTTGGCGAGATACCTGCGCAGTGTGCGGCTTTGTCGCGAGCGAACGTTGCGGTGCAGGAGCTGGGCGTGCGCGCCGTGTTGGAGCGGTCGCGCGAGTCTGCTTTCCATGCGGTGTGTCTTGATCCGTTGACGGCGGCAGTCCTGTCGTTGCGTGAGATACGTCAGATGTTCGATGAAATGTGGGATGCCCACGGGTCAGCTCTTGACGCTTATTCGTGACGCGTGCCGCAACTAATGATGGGTGATTACAGGAAAGCACCGGAGGTGTTGAGATGAAGGCGGCGCAGGTGTTTGATGTCGGCGACATCAGGTTCGTAGACAATGTCCCGATGCCGGAGCCTTCTGTTGAGGATGCGTTGGTGAAGACGAGCATGGCGTCGATCTGCGGGTCTGATTTGCACATGGCAGGCATGGGCTGGCAGATTGCGGAGTTTCCCGCAGCACCTGGTCATCCTGGCCACGAAGCGGTTGGAGTTGTCGTTGAACCGCCGCGGCGATACCCGGATGACTGCTGGGGCGATGTTGTGGGAGTGGGGGACTTGGTGCTGGCGGTTCCGCACATCTGGGATTCGTTGTGTTTTGCGGAGTACATGAAGGTTCATGCGAATCACATGCTGAAGCTGACCGGATCAGTGCCGGTTGCACACTTGTTGATGACACAGCAGCTTGGGACTGTATTGTTCGCATCGAGACGACTGCCCAGTTCACTCGCCGGTTTGACATGCGCGGTCCTCGGTCAAGGTAGCGCGGGACTATTCTGGGACTTCGTGTTGAAGCGTCGCGGTGCATCGAGAGTGATCGCGATCGAGCCAGTAGCGCATCGGCGTGACTTGGGGTACCTGTACGGCGCGGACGAGTCGATTGGCGACACCGGCGAAGATGCAACCGCGGCGGTCTTGGATCTGACCGACGGCGTTGGCGCGGATATCGTGATTGAGGCAGTGGGATCGACACCCACTCTCAGTCAGTCGTTTCACATTGTGTGCGACGAGGGAATGTGTGTTCTGTTCGGACTGCCGGAGTCAAACGATCCAGTCCCATTCGACTACACGGAGATGTTCAAGAAGCGTGCGAATGCGTACTCGATTTTGGGGGCGCAGATAGAGCCAGGTTTGAAGACGTTTCGCGAGGCTTTGCGTCTGATATCCGAGGGCGAGATAGACATGGGGCCGATCGTGACGCACGTGTTTGACGTTGAGCGCATTGAGGATGCGTTCGAGTTGGCGAAGCGGCGGGATGATGGCGTTGTGAAGGTCGGCGTGACGTTCTAGGGTTCTACTCCCTATCTGGGCGTCGCTCGCGTGGTTCGTGACGTGTGCTTACGCCATCGAGTGTGACACGCGAGCTTTGAGTTAGCTGGCAGTGCGCGTAGACTTCCGGAATAGCGTTGCGTGCCGGAGCGGGTCGGTCCCGAGCGTGTACGACTTCGCGTCTAGGAGTCTTGGAAAAACGGCGATGAGCAAGCGGTATATTGCATTTTGGGTCATCACGCCGTTCGGGATTGTTGGCTGCGTCTGGTCGGTGACTGCGCTAACGCCGACTGATGTTTCGGGTGCGGCTCAGGTTGTGCAAGCAGTTCTGGTCGGTTCGGCGGTGGTTGTCGGTTCCACGCTGGCTGCTGTGAGGCTGGGGTTGTTCCGCGAGTTCGAGCCACATGTGATTGTTGATCAGGAGGTGTCGCATCGGATAGTTGGAGAGAGCTATGTGCATATAGCGTGCTCGGTGAAGCTGTGCAATACGTCGAAAGTAGCTGTTCGGATATCGAGGGCCGATTTCGCGTTGTTCACTACTAGCTATGTTGACGATGCAGGTGTTGAGGTTCTCCATGACCGCGATTTCGACAGCGAACTCGGTGGTAGGTTCCGGTGGCCCACGCTAGGTAGATTCGTCCGGGATTGGGGCGGCGACGGTCTTGTCATTGAGCCCGGATCCACTATCGTTGAGACATCGGAGTTCGTGGTAGGCAGGGGTATTAGGTCTTTGATGGTGCACTCGCAATTTGAGAATCGGAATCGCAGACCGACAAGCCGTGGATGGCATGCCACCACGTTTTATGATTTAGTTGAGTGTAGCAGAGAGTGTTTGGCAACTAGGAGACATTGAAATGACCAGTCAACAAACTAGCACCCGTGGAAGGCGCCGGAGAGTGCACGACGGATGGGCATGGCCAACCTACGACCCTCCACCGGAAGGGTTGGGTCGGCCGACTCGCGCTGAGGATGTAATCGAGATGGTAGAGCAGATGAAAAAGCGTTGGCGTCGATCCCAATCGCCGCGGCGAGAAACTGATTGAACTACCTGAGTCGTGGCGGCGAGTAGCTGGGTGCAATGACCCGACACGAGCACTCCGCGCCACGCGTCGGCCCTTGACCTACTCGCCGCTGTAGCGGCGCCAGTCTGCTATGTTCCACAGCTGGGAGTCCCATGCGTTTGAGCGGACTCCGTGCAGGTTGGTGGCGTGTGCGGAGACTATGCTTCGGTTTACGAGCGGTATCTGGTAGTTGCGGGCGACTATGAGGTCGTTTAGTTGCTTTACTAGAGCTTGGCGTTGCGGTCCGAGCGGTTGTTCTGTCAGTTCAACGAAGGTTGCGTCGTACTCAGGGTCGCAGTGGCGTGTGTTGTTGGAGGTGGACCATCCGTTCTGGCGTGATTGGATGTGTGAGCATAGCTGACCTGAGAGGTAGGCCACGGGGTCGATCCCTGATGTTTCGGTGTACATCTGGACGTCGGCGAAGAATCTGGAGTATGCGACGTTTGCATGTTTCACATTGTCTTCGCCGAACATGAAAGTCGCATCGGCATGTGTCAGCGTAGTATCGATGCCTATCTGTTGCCACCAGTCCTTGATGAGTTGTTGGGTGGCTTGACGCGTGGCGTTGGTTGTTGTTCGGAATGAGATTCGGAGGGGGATGCCTTGGTATTCGCGGATTCCATCGCCATCGGTGTCGATGACGTCGTTTGCGTCAAGTATGAGATTTGCACCGTCGATGTCCTGTGTCATGCAACCATCGTTGCTGTCTGATGTGTACTCTGCTGGACCGTCGACGATGTTGCATGTTGGCACGGCTGCGAAATCGTAGAGTTCATCAGTGATGCGCTGGCGGTCGATTGCCATGGACATTGCGGAGGTTATGGGCGTGAACGTGAGGAATGGGTGCGGGTTCTCGCCGTCGAGGTATTCTGATCGACGCTCTCCCAAGGCAGGATCAGGATTGGTCTGGTTTACGAAAATCCGCTCTACGAGGCTACCGAATCCCTCTGAGATGAGTCCGTTGCCGAGTCTTTGTTTCTCCAACAGTTGCTTCGGGTCGGACTGGAGGTTCCAGACGTAATCGATTTCTCCGGTTTCGAAGACTTCACGTTCTGCGGTTTCGACATCACCGCCGCCGATGAGGATGACGGAATCGAAGAACGGTTGGGCTGTCCTGAAGTGAATGTTGCGTTCAAACTCTGACCGTTGTGGGGAGAATTCGATGATGCTGTATGGACCGGTTCCGATCGGAGTGTGTGCGCCGCCAGGGCACTCTTCGTGCGGCATCCCCAAGCAACCTTCGTATTGGGCGCGGCTCAGAATTGGCATCTTGGCGCCGACGAAGACGTTGTAGGGGTACGGTGTCGGGTCTACGAACTCGATGAGTACTGTTAGGTTGTCAATCGCTTGAACTGATTTAACGCTGGAGAGCCTATCGGTAGCGGTGCATCCGGAAGGGCTCTCGATGCAGAATCGCCAAGTGAAGACGACATCGTGTGCAGTGAAGCTAGAGCCGTCGGACCACTTCACTCCGTCTAGCAATTGCCATGTGATTGAGAGATGGTCTGTAGCGAATCCGCCGTTTTCGAGTGTTGGGACTTCGGCGGCGAGCTTGGTTGTAATGCGCCCTTCAGGGTCATGGTTTGCGAGTGGTTCGAGTGTTAGAGCGGCGGCATCGGAGTCTTTGTCGCCGGCGGCGAGGTATGGGTTTGGAATCGTGGGGGCTTGCCAGTACTTTAGCGACAGGACTTTGCTTTCGTCCGTGCAAGCGACGGAGATCGCGACGGCGACGAACAGGGACGCTGTCAGGGCTACGGGTTGTTTTATCCAACCTTGCATGGCATCCCTGATTATGCGTTGTTGTTCTGAGTACTGGAGGTTGGTGTTCTGGTGGAGCTGGGGGGATTCGAACCCCCGACCTCTTCATTGCGAACGAAGTGCTCTCCCAACTGAGCTACAGCCCCTGTGCCTTGCTGATAGACAATGGTAAATCAAGCCGATCGCCGTGAGGAGCATGCCTGCTATGGCGGCCGCTAGTGGTGCGAGTGGGTTAGGCGCGGCTCCGCCTGTTTCGGGCAGGTTGTCACGTGTCGTTGGCTGCGTCAAGGTCGGTTCGACCGTGCCGCGTCTTGCAGGGGCTACTGTTGTTGGCAATCTGTCCGTTAGGGCGCAGATGGTTAGGTTGCCGTTGCGTGCGTAGACCTTTGCCGACAGCATTCTGCTGTCGGTTGGTTCGTCAGCGAACTCGAACAGTGCGATGCCGTCTAAGCGACTGCGGAACTGGGCGGGCAGTGGCAGGCAGATTTGCATGGGTTTGTTCAGTGTGTAGTTCGTCAAGGGTTCGCCGCGTTGGTCTACGGCTGTCACGGACACGTGGTCGCTGGAAATGACGAGTTGATCACTCAACAACGGGTTCTGAGTAGTTGACGACCGGGCGGTCGCTCGTATACCGATGACTGTGAGGTCTGGAACCGCGCCGATTGGAATCGTGACGGTTGGGCATGTTTCGCAGTCTTCGGCTTGATACCTACCGCCTTGCTCGGGGGTTGCTACCTCGTATTCAACGCCTGAACTGTCGCTCAAGCTGGTCGGGATCTGTCCGCTTGGGTTCCTGGGGTCCGATTCTGCTGGTGCCTGGGTATTACCTGCCGGAACGACGCGTATTGTGAATGTGGCAATGCAGTCGGAGTTGTTTGCCGGCGTGGTGTGGTGGCCTCGGCATACTCCGTAAGGGGAGGCCTCGGCCGTAATGGTTACGGTAGAAGGCGTTTCTGGGGCTGTGTAGTAGATGGTTCGTGGCGTGTTGGTTGTGGAGAACGTGCCGCCGCTGATGTCGTAGGACCACACGAAACCCAGCTGGTTGTCGTCGAATCGTCCGGTCCGCTGGTCGAACGGGTCGTTTGCGTTGCGGTCTTGCATATTGAAGACGTTTGCAGTGAGTCTGACCTGCTGGCCAGTCTCGACTGTTGCGCTGACGATTTGCGGTTCGATACGGGAAATTACGGGGAGGCGTGGATACGGCCCATCTGTTGCGGCGTATTGGAATCCTCTGAAACATGCTGATCCGTAGCACCTGGTCGTGGGAGCACTGCTGAGTGATATGCTGACTTCTGGTTGCTCGCCTGTAGTGGGGTTCAGGTTGAAATTTGGCGACCGGGTTGAGCCTGCGGGTACTGTGGTGCTGGACGTTCGTGCTCCGCTGATTCGGACGTTGACATCGAAGACGGCTCCGTGGAGGATCGAGATGTGAGCATTGTTGGACGCTCCGAAGTCGGTGCGGACAGGTAGTCGGAATGGAGCGCCGGGGTTGGTTGTCAACCAGAGCATGTCGAGGTCGAGTCCGCGAAACACGCCGAAAGGTAAGATCCTGATCTGGTTCCCATGTAGCAAGAGTTGGCTTAGGCTATCCAACCCCGCGAATGCGTTTGCATGGATCGTCTGTATCCGGTTGCCATGTAACCAAAGTTGTCTTAAGTTCGGGATCCCGCTGAAGACGTTCGGATCGATTTCGTTGAGTCGGTTGGAGTAGAGCAAAAGTTGGGATAGGGTACCCAACCCCTCGAAAGCGTTCGGTTGTATCGTGTGGATCTGGTTGCGATGCAACCAAAGGTCTCTTAGGTTTGCGAGCCCTCTGAAGACGTTCGCATCGATTTCGGTGATCTGGTTGGATTGGATCCGGAGGAGTGTCAGAGCGGTGTTTGCTCGGAACAGAGTCGGCGGCAGTTGGGTTAAACGGTTGTTGTTCATAAGAAGCAGGCTGAGTTGCCGTAGATTGGCGAAGGCGTCGGCATGGATGGTGCTGATCTGGTTGTTGTCGATTTGCAGATAACCGAGTCTGGTGAGGTTTTTGAAGATGTCGGCATCGATGGATCGGAGTCTGTTCCTGTTGAGGTACAAGTTTCTGAGGTTGGTTTGGTTTTCGAAGGTGCCGGCTTCTACGCTCGTGAGTTGGTTGTCGTACAACCGCAGGTCGGCGATCCTTGGCATGTCGTCGAAGACGTCGCTCGGTAGGCTCGCGATGTTGTTACCGTCGAGGCGTAAAGTCCAGAGGTTGAGCCCATTGAACGCGTCGCGATGGATGGTCGCGATCTCGTTGTTATGAAGGTAGAGATTATTGAGTCGGGTTGGTCCGGTGAAGGTCTGGCCATCGGTGGTCGCGGTGAAGGCGTTGGCGTTGAGGGTCGTGATCTTGTTGTCATTAATCCAGAAGGCGCTTAGTCGGCTCAAAGTGCGTAGCCACCGCTTGTCGATCGCGGTCAGGTTGTTACCGTACACATACAGCGTCCTTAACTGTGTGTTGTGTTGGAAGAAGTCGGGGTCTATCGCTGTTATCTCGTTGTTTGCGACTTCAAAGCGGTCCAGATCGGTCAACTCGTCTATGAACCCAGTCGGCAGGCTCTTTAACCCAGCGTTGTTGAAGTTTAGCGTCTCGAGCTCGGTTAGTGGGTCGAGTGCGTTTGGGTGCAATGCGTTTGCGGCCGAGAGGTCGTTGCCTCGAAGTCTGAGATATCTGAGTTGCGTGGCTCCGGCGAGGTCGTTTTCATTGACTCGTGTGATGTTGTTGTCGCGGAGGTCTAGACGGTGCAAGTACTGATTGATGATCGCGGGCGGTATTGCGGTTAGATTGTTGCCAATGAGCGACAGGCGCTCGGGTCGGAGTCCGTTGTAGTCGTCCGCGGATATGGAGGAGATGTTTGCGTTGTTGAGGTTGAGGGTTCGTATCTGAAACAGGTCCCACGAGCGAACATCGGCGCAGTTTGATCTTGAACTGAGTGCCGCGACGATGGCATCTCGTATTGCTGCTTGTCGGTCGCAGACGCTTACGAATGCTTGAGCATCGGCGGTTTGGAGGGTGTTGACATCAAGTGTTGTCATTATGACGACGATAAACGTCGCCATCATGACAAATAATGACCGATATCGTAAAATCATGGGGGGGGGCACGGGAGATGTGCGATCATGGGTATTGGTGAGCGTGAACACGGCCGGGGTCCGGTACGGGATTAGAGATTGGGATGATACAAGAGCTCGGCTCGGTACGGTTGCACCGATTGCTAATTCTAAGCTGAACGAGATCGCGCTGGGGGCAAGGTGTAGGCGAACCGATTTTGCCCTACGCGGAATATCGCCACCAAGCCCGCTTGTATGACCGCAACGGCGGTTGCGGTCGCGACTAGCGTCGCCATCAGAAATGGCCTTGACGCGTGAAGGATGTGGGTTGTTCGTCTAGGCGTTGCATGGCATCCTGCGTGGCGCGTTTGAGTGTTATGTGCGACGGGCTAGGGTGCTGGTGGATCAGTCCGGGTTCGAACCTTTGGCCGCTTCATAGCGAACGAAGTGAGCCGCGGGCCGAATTCCTTGCTGAATCAATATGGTAAATCAAGCTGATCGAGGTGAGGATCATGCCGATCATGACAGCTACTAACGCTACGAGCGGGTCGGGAGCGTCTCCGCCAGTTTCTGGCAGGTCATCTTGAATGTTCGGCATCGACGTCTCGGGTTCAAGTGCGCCGAGTCGTGCTGGAGCCATCGTCGTTGGCAGTTTGTTGGTTGCGCCGCAGATAGTCAGTTTGCTGTCGCTTGTGTAGACGTTTGACGCTAACAGTCTGTTGTCGGTGGGTTCGTCTGCAAACTCGAAGAGTGCGAGCGAGTCTAAGCGGCTACGGAAGGCTGGCGGAAAGGGCACGCAGACCTGCATCGGTTTGTTCAGCGTGTAACGTGTCAACGGTTCGCCTAGGTGGTTGACAGCGGTCACGAGCGTGTGTTCGCCCGCTATGACGAGCTGATTGATCGCACTTGGGTCCCACGCTGTCGTAACTTGGGTAGTCGCTCGTATTCCGATGACCGTTCGGTCTGGTACCGCGCCTACAGGTACAGTGACGGTCGGGCATGTGTAGCAGTCTTTGACTTGGAAATTGCCACCTTGCTCGGGCGTTGCAACTTCGTATTCGATGCCCGAGTCGTCGCTCAAGGTGGTCGGGATCTGGCCGCTTGGGTTCCTGGGCTGTGATTCTGTTGGTGATTTGGTATGCCCTGGCACAACGACACGTATGGTGAATGTGGCGATGCAGCTGGAGGTGTCAGCTGGTTTGGCGTGGTGTCCTTGGCATACCCCGTATGGCACTGCTTCGGCGGTAATGATGACGGTGCCGGGCGTTTCTGGAGCGGTGTAGTATGAGGTTCGCGGCGTGTAGGTTGTGGTGAATGTACCGTTGCCATTGCTATCGGACCACTGGATTTGCGGGCGGGTTGTCGCGAAGGGTCCAGTTTGCAGGTCGAACCTGGCGTTTGCGTTGCCTTGTTGCATGTTGAAGACGTTGGCTGTGAGCCTGACCTGCTGACCAGTCACAACGGTTGCGCTTACGATTTGCGGTTCGATTCGGGAAATGACAGGTAGGTCGACGTATGTCCAAGCCTCTGTTGCTGCGGGTTGGCTGTATCCGTTGATGGTGTACGACCGCACTTGGAAGTGATATGGCGTCGTAGCTGCCAAGTTGTGAAATGAGGTTGACTGCCTCCTTCGGTCCTGCAATGGGACTGTTGCCCACTCGTTCCATTCGCCGCTGCGGATCCTGTGTCGTACTTCGTGGTAGTACACGCCTTGAGCGGCATCTGGTTTGTCCCATGAGACTTCGATTGATCTGACGAAAGGCGTGGTTGCGACTCCGGATGGTGGGTCTGGCCCTCCTGCGACATATCGGAATCCTCCGTAGCAAGGCGATCCGAAGCACGTGGTTGCGGGAGCATCGCCGGGAGTTACGCTGCCTCTCGGCAGCTCGCGAGGGGTGGGGTTCAGGTCGAAAGTTGCCGATGCGCTGGTGCCGGCGGGTACTGTGACGCTGTTGGTTGGCGCTCCGTTTGTCGTTGGGTTGGAATGTGTTGCGCTGAATTGGACGTTGATGTCGTAGACGGCTCCGTGCGGGACCGAGATGTACGCTTTGTCGGATGCTCTGACATTGGCGCGAACAGGTAGTTGGAACGGAGTGCCTGTGTTGGACTGTAACCAGAGCATGTCGAGATCGAGTCCGTCAAAGATGCCGTATGGCAACGATCCAATCTGGTTGCTGAAGAGAAACAGTCGGTCTAGGCTATCCAGTCTGTCGAGCGCGTCAGGGTGTAGTGTCTGGATCGCGTTGCGTTGCAGCCAAAGATCGGTTAGGTTCGTGAGCCCGCTGATGGTGTTTGCACTGATTTCGTTGATCTGGTTGGACTGAAGGAAGAGGCTTGTGAGATCGGTCATTGCGCGGAAGAGAGATGGTGGCAAGCGGGCGATACGGTTGTCGTTGAGGTAGAGGTTCCTTAGACGACTTAGATTGGCGAATGCATCTGCGTTGACGGTGTTGATTTGGTTTCGGTCGAGTCGCAAGAGCATGAGGTTGTTCAGCTTGTTGTAGGTGTTGGCATCGATGGATCGGATTTGGTTTTGGTCGAGTCGCAGCACTTCGAGGTTCGTCTGCTTGTCAAAGGTACCGGCTTCGATGCGAGTGATTCGGTTGTTGTAGAGATTCAGTGTCTGTAGTCTCGGCATGCCATCGAAGATGCCGCGCGGTAGGGTTGCGATGTTGTTATCGTTGAGAGTAAGTTGCCATAGGTTGAGTCCTTTGAGCGCGTCACGATGGATGGTTGCAATATCGTTGTCGCGAAGGAGTATTTGACTGAGTTGGGTTGGTCCGGTGTAGGTTTGTCCATCTGTGGTCGTGGTGAATGCGTTGGCATCAAGTGTTGCGATCATGTTGGTCTGCAATGTGAGGGTCTGTAGGTTGCTCAAGTTGCGGAACCACTTTCTGTTGATTGCGGTCAGTTTGTTTTGTGACAGAAACAGAACCCGAAGCGCGGTGTTGCGTTGGAAGATGTCGGCGTGTAGCGTTGTCAGCGCGTTGTTGCCAAGGTTGATCGTCATCAGTCGGTCGTTGGACTTGAATGTGTCCTTGTCAAGGCTCGCCAAGCTGTTGCCGCTCAGGGCTACGGATGTCAGTGCGGTGTTGTTGTTGAAGATGGCTGCTGGCAACGCGGTTAACGCGTTGTCCTTGGCTTCAAAGATCTCAAGCTTGGTCAAGCTGTCTAGGAAGCTGCTAGGCAGGCTCTTGGTGCCGGTGTTGTTGATGTAAAGCTGCTCGAGATTGGTGAGAGGGTCGAGTGTGTCTTTGTGCAGAGGGTTTGCGCCAGAGAAGTCGTTGCCGTCGAGTCGGAGTGTGCGTAGGTGCGTGGCTCCTGAGAAGTCATTTTGATTGAGTTGCGTGATCTGATTGTTTGAGAGGTTCAGAGTTCTGAAAGTTGCGTGGGTCATTAGTTGAACAACGGCGGTTGGCACGCCGCTGAGTCGGTTGTTTGCCAGTAACAGGTGCTGTGGTCTGAGGCTGTCGAAGTCGGATGCGGCTAGGGAAGAGATGTTGGCGTTGTTCGCCTGGATGGTGGTTATGTTCGAGAGATGGGAGGCGGTTACATCGGCGCAGTTGGAGATTGAGGTGAGGGCGTTGAGGATGGCATCTCGTATTCCTGCGTTGCGGTTGCAGACGCTCGTAAAGGACTGCGCATCCGCTGTCGGGCGCTCGCTGACATCCAGATTGGTTGTGGTCGTGATGACGATTAGCGTCGCCATCACCATAATTTTGGTCAGATGTCGTGAACGTTTGGGGGCGCGTCCATGGTTCGGCTTTGCCAGCCCGTTAGGCATCTTGCGATGGATATTTGCGGAGCGCGGACATGCTCCGCAAAGGTTACTGCTGGGATGCTAAGGGTGCCCGTTGCAATGAGATAAATCCGATCAACAATGCAACGCCGAATGAGACTGCGCTCGGTAGCAGTGTGTAGGCGAACCACTGTTGTTCTTCGGGGAACAGTACCGCCAGGCCTGCTTGTATGGCGGCAACAGCAGCTCCGGCCGCGACAAGTGCTGCGATTTGTATTGGTCTGGCCGCGTTCAACGTGCATGCATAGCGGACAGCACAGGTTAGCGCGATTGCAGCTGGGATGACGGTTGGCGAAACGAAAACGGAGGCTGCGAAAGCTATACCACCGAGTATGGCGAGCCAACGCGCGGTGTGCATGAGTGCGGTGGGTGTTGGTGCCGACTCGCCCTCGGTGCCCGAGATTAGCTGGTTCACGCTGACGGGCTCGGTTGTATCCGGTCGTTGAGCTGCGCTTGCCAGTGCGACCAAGCCGGTTGCGATCAATGATGCAGCTAGCATGGCTTGGTACACGGTATCGACGGTTTGAATTGGCGGGTCTGCGACAATGTCGTAGACCGCCCTGGCGCCGATGCCGAATGCGAAAGCGGCGATTATCGCGAAGACTATGTGATTCGCGGGGCGAGGCAAGCGTTCCTGCAACCACCTGAGCGCGTTAGTCGCGAACCAAACGAACGGTCCGACGAAAACTACTGCGTTGAAGATGCTTTGGGCTGTTTGGTTAGTCGCGGTCGAAGTTGTGAAAATGTTGGTCGCAACCAACGCTATCCCGACAATCACGCCTGCCGCAATCGTCGCGGTACGGAGGGTTGCGTTGGTGTGGAAGCGGCGGTCGGTGATCATCGGAGTACTCGCGAGCTCTTCAGTTGGGAAATGGAGCGCCTCCGCGGTGCCCAGTTACGAGTATCAGCTCATTCCATCTTGCACTTCCGACCGACCTGCCGTAGTGGCTCGCTTAGTCGTAGTGGTATCGTTGCTCGCGCCAGGGGTCTCCGTACATGTGATAGCCGTATGCTTCCCAGAAACCAGGGGAGTCTTTGTCTCGGAAGCTGATGCCGCGGACCCATTTGGCGGACTTCCACAGGTAGAGGTGCGGGACGAATAGGCGTACTGGTCCACCGTGTGCGGGCTCGAGCGGTTCGTTGTCGAAAGTGTGAGCTAGCATCGCTTTGCCGCCAACGATGTCCTCTGTGGGCAGGTTTGTTGTGTATCCGCCGTCGCACCATGCCATGACGTAATCGCTCGGAGGTTCGTCGATGCCTGCATCTGCTAGGAAGTCGTCGATCGTTACGCCACGCCAGTCGGTGTCGAGTTTCGACCACTTGGTTACGCAGTGGATGTCGGTGTGCAGGTCGGTTTGCGGGAGGTTCATGAACTCATCCCAGTTCCAGCGACCGATCGTCTCGCCCTTGAATTCGACGGTGAAGTCCCACGTCTTGATATCCACGTTTGGAGTTGGACCTGCTGACAGCACGGGGAATCCGCGTTCCAGGTACTGGCCTGGCGGCAGCTGGCGCGGCGGCTCTTCTCGCTTGCGACCGAAGAATCCTCGTGTGATGATGCTCATATTCATTCCTTGCAAGTGATCAATTTGGTTCGGCGCGTTGTTGCCGCGTAATGCTATACGCATTGGTGCAACGGGCAGATCGGATTCCACCTCGCAATCGGTTTATGATATGGGAGCGCGTATATTGGCGGATCTAATGAGCACAGGAGTTAGCGATGCGACTAGAAGGCAAGACTGCGATCGTCACAGGCGGCGGTACCGGTATAGGCGAGGCGATCTGTGCTCGGTTCGCCAGGGAGGGTGCGAACGTGGTTGTCGCGGAGTTGGAGTCGGAGAACGGCAAATCGACGGCTGCTGCGATAAACGCCGACGGTGTCAGTCGGGCCTTGTTCTGTCAAACGGACACTTCGGATGCGGCTTCGGTGTCTCGGATGGTTAAGTGCGCGAAGTCGGAGTTTGGGACGGTAGACATCTTGGTGAATAACGCGGCGGCGTTCGTTTTCGGGAAGGTTGAGGATGTGTCGATGGACGATTGGCGGCGCGTTTTCGGCGTGAACGTGATCGGTTATGCGAACTGCGTGCGTGAGGTGCTGCCGCTATTTCGCGCGGCCGGGGGTGGTGCTGTAGTGAACATCGCGTCGGTGAGTGCGTTCATCGCCCAGCCGGAGTTCATTCCTTACAACGCGTCCAAGGGCGCGGTAGCACAGCTGACGCGTTGCCTGGCGATGGACTTGGCACAGGACAACATCCGGGTCAATGCAGTCTGTCCGGGTGCGATCAAGACTCGGGCGACGGACATGCATATTGATTCATTGGGGCTGGATCGTGAGGAGTCTTACGTAGAGTTTGGGCAGGACTCATTGATGAAGCGCATGGGGGAGCCTTCTGAGATCGCGTCGGCTGTTCTGTTCTTGGCGTCCGACGATGCGTCTTTCATGACGGGCGCGCACGTCGTAGTTGACGGCGGAGCGACGGTGGACTAGGTTTGGTCAAAACGATTAGCGATCTGCGCCTCGCCAGAAGCGAAGTGAGGGTGCTTGATGGCTCTCTTTGGAAATCGGATCCGCCACAATCGGTGGCAGTTGGGCTTCAGAGAGCATTTCCCTAGAGATCGTGAGTTGCTGCAAACCTTCTTCTGATAGTTGTTGCGCCAATCGGTTTTTTCGACCTGGAGGCGATGCGATGACGAAAGACTTTCGGGGAAACGTCCTGCTAAGTGTGCGTATGAGCCGAAGGAAGTCGGTGTCGCCAGAGATGATGACGGCCGAGTCAAACGTGTCCGTGTATGCGTCTGCTGTGAGTTTGTAAGCGAGATTGACGTCGGACTGTTTTTCTTCGTGGCGATCGGGGCTTCCCCGCCGGTGAAGGAACGCGCCACGGATCACGGTGACGCGCGATGAAACGGAATTGGCACCGACGAACGCATCGAACACCCTTGGGTCTGCTTTCGGGCTGACATGATGTGGGTTGGAGCATGGGCGCGCGGTGAAATGGTTGAACATCGTTAACTTAGGGTTACCAGGGAGCCGGGCGGCTAAAGACTCTCCTAGGAGTTCAAGGTCAACCCAGATCGCGTCGAACCACCCGATCTGGAATATGGCGTTGAATAAGTTGTATCCGTCGTTGTACACGGCGGTCCTGTTGACATTTCTCTCTGGCAATGTAGAATCAATCTTACCCGTGCTAGCAGGAGCTCTGCTAGACAGCCCGCTACCTCCTACGGGGGGTAGCGGCATTTCTTTCGATGGCTGGGTGGTTGGGCGATAGCGTTACCGGTTCGCCATGTCCTGTGATCTGTTACACCGAGCTGCTCGTCTACCCTGGCAATGTAGGATGAATCTTACCGGTGCTAGCGAGAGCTTCGCTAGACAGTCCGCTACCTCCTACGGGGGGTAGCGGCATTTTTTTCGGCCGGGGTTAAGTATGCGGTTGGCCTAGTTACTGCCTGTGTCCTATGGGCAGCTACGGTTGAGCGGTTGTCTACTCGCTTGGTTGAGGCGTGGGTTGACTCAGGAACCAGTCGATGAGCCGCAGTGATAGGTCGTTTGCGTGGTCGATGTCGGGGTCGTGGCCGGCGCCATCTACGGTCCAGAGCTCGATAGACCTGTTGCCGTCGCATTCGACATATTTCGTGATGGTTGTTTCTGCCCCGTCAATGGATTGGTCTAGGTCGATAGGAGGCGCTGACGTATCTGGAGCGCCTTGGCAGTTTGCGCGTTGCGCCCACTCCCGGACGACATCTCTGGCAGCGGCATGTCCTGGGTCATCAGGACTACCTGCACGGCCGTCGTAGAGGACGACATCGTCATTCGTGCCGTGGATGTGGAGTATCGAGACTGGGACGGCTTGTTCGCATTCGCTTTGGTCGGTGTAAGACGACCCGGCGAGGTTTGCGACTGCGACCAGGTTGGGGAGAGATTCGCAAGCGAGTCTGTAAGACATGAAGCCGCCGTTTGATTGTCCGTAGACGTAGACACCGCCGACGGGTACGAACTGTGCGGTTTCCTCGATGAGTTCGTGGAAGTATGCGACATCGTCGATGCCGGTGTTCTCCAGGTCGCAGCACCATTCGGTGGCGTTCCAGAACTTGTCGCCGTCGGGTTCTTCGCTCCCTTGTGGGAGTAGGAGTGCGATGCGGTCTTCTGAGACGCGTTTAGTGAGCTGTGTATATGTTTCAAACTCCCATGCGTGGCTCTCGTAACCGTGTAATCCGATTACCAGTGGCAGCGGTCCGCCTTGATGGTCTGGCGGGAGTATGAGCGTTGCCGGCCGGTTGCCGCCGATCACGTGTGTTATGAAGTCGTCTGACAGTTCGGCTGATATTTCGTGAGTTGTCAGTTCTTCGACTTGATTCGGCCATATGCCCAGCAGCGTCAAGATGGCCAGCGCGGCGAAAGCCACGATGACCAGCGCTGCGATGGTGGAAGCGGCAATTGTTACGTAGCGAAGCATGAACTCAGTTTAACGATTGCCAGAGATGGTGGTGAGTTATCAGATGTGACAATCTCCTGCGATCGTTGAGTAAATGCGGTCATTGCGGAATCATTACGCCTTTGTTTCTCCTTGACATCGACATTTGACATCGGCTGATGAACCTGCGCGAAAATGATGGTATGGCACAAGTAGAGGCAGGACTAGTCCGCAGGCCGACTCGGAAGGTGTCCGTCGGCGGAGTGTTGATCGGCGGCGACAACCCGATAGTCGTTCAGTCCATGACGGACACCGATACCGCGGATATCCCGTCAACTGTTACGCAGGTCAAGCAGTTAGCGGATGCTGGCAGCGAGGTCGTCCGTGTAACGGTTAACAACGATGCTGCTGCTGCGGCAGTTCCAGAGGTTTGTGACAGGTTGGCAGGCCTCGGTTGCGATGTGCCGATAGTTGGCGACTTCCACTTCATTGGGCATCGGTTGCTGAGTCAACATAGCGAGTGCGCGAAAAGGCTGGCGAAGTTCCGGATCAACCCGGGCAATGTTGGCCGCAACAATCGCAGGGATGCCAATTTCGATACGTTCATCAAGCTTGCGATAGATCACGATAAACCGGTTCGCATCGGGGTTAATGCGGGGAGTTTGGATCCGGAGCTGTTAGCTGAGCTGATGGATTCCAACGCGAGGCGACGCGTCCCCGAAAGTGCCGAGTCAGTGGAGCGGGAGGCATTGGTTCAGAGTGCGTTGAGGAGCGTCGAGAGGTCCGTGGAGCTTGGGCTCGGACGGGACAGAATGATCATTTCTTGCAAGGTTTCGCGACTTAACCAGATGGTGAGTGCCTATCGCGAACTGTCGGAGTTGACGGATATTCCGTTGCATCTTGGCTTGACAGAGGCTGGCATGGGCACGAAGGGTGTTGTAATCACCACGGCGGCGCTGTCGATTCTGCTCAATGATGGCATTGGCGACACGATCCGGGCGAGTTTGACGCCCGAGGTTGGCGGAGACCGTACCGCCGAGGTCAAGTTGTGTCAGGAGATATTGCAGAGTCTGGGTCTGCGGTCGTTTCGGCCGTCGGTTACTGCATGTCCTGGATGTGGGAGGACGACATCAACTGTCTTCAGACGCTTGGCGCAGGATGTTGAGGGTCGCATCGAGGCTAACCTTGCGGATTGGCGCGGACGCTATCCGGGCTCGGAGTCTCTTTCTGTGGCTGTGATGGGTTGCGTAGTGAACGGTCCGGGGGAGTCTCGGATGGCGAATGTTGGGATATCGCTGCCAGGTTCCGGTGAGCACCCGCGGGCGCCGGTTTATGTAGATGGCGTTCGCGTGAAGATGTTGGAGGGCGCTGGGATTGCGGCGGAGTTCATGCGGATTGTGGACGAGTATGTTGATAAGCGCTGGGGGCACCAGTCGCAGGATGTGACCGGCGGCAACGGTTCGATAATGGAAGTGATGCCATCAACGAAGGCAGGGGGGCGAGAATGAAAGTTAGCGAGTTCTATTTCAAGACGACTCGGGAGGTTCCGTCGGATGCGTCTGACTTGATCAGCCTTGAGTATCTGCTACGTGCTGGTTTCATCCAGCAGGTTGCGGCTGGGATATTCAGTCTTTTGCCGTTGGGTTGGCGGAGTGAGCAGAAGATTCGGAACATCATTCGTGAAGAGATGAACGCTGCTGGCGCGTTAGAGGTCACGATGCCGGTGGTGCAGCCGCGTTCGATCTGGGAGGAGTCTGGGCGCGCTGATAGTTACGTGCCGCCGTTGACCGAGTTTGATGATCGTCGCGAGCGTCCGATGGTGTTAGCGCCGACCCATGAGGAGACGGTGTCGCTGATTGCGCGGTCTGGGATATCGTCGTACAGGGACCTGCCGTTGAATCTGTATCAGATCCAGACGAAGTTTCGTGATGAGCCTCGTCCGCGCGGTGGTCTACTGCGGACTCGCGAGTTCGTGATGAAAGATGCCTACTCTTTTGATGCGGACCAAGCGGGTTTGGATGCTAGTTACGATGCGATGGCGCAAGCCTATCGTGAGATATTCCGTCGTTGCGGTTTGAATGCGGTGATGGTGCAGGCCGATTCCGGACCGATAGGAGGCAAGACATCTGCTGAATTCGTACTGATCGCCGACAGCGGTGACGATGTGATTCTTCAGTGTGAATCCGGCGATTGCGACTATGCGGCGAACGTTGAAAAGGCGGAGTTTCGCAAGACGATCAACCTGCCAGAAGATGAAATGCCGATCGAGAAGTTCGCGACTCCAGGTGTTAAGACGATCGATGCCTTGGCGGAATTGGAAGGTGTGCCGGCATCGAAGACGGCCAAGGTGGTGTTCTACACGATTCGCGGGCAAGTCCATGTTGTAGTGATTAGAGGGGACTACGAGGTTAACGAGACCAAGCTGCGTAACGCGATGGGTGGCGACGATGTGCGTTTGTCCACGGCGGAGGAGGTATCAGAAGCGGGATTCGTGTCTGGATCGGCATCTGCGATAGATGTTGAGGAATCTCTGGTTGTTGTCGATGACTCGATTCCTTCATCCCATAACCTGTTGGCAGGAGCGAACGAGGATGGTTTTCACCTGCGAAACGTGAACTACGCCCGGGACTGGAGTGCGGGTACGGTGACCGATATTGCGGAGGCCCGGGCAGGGGTGACATGTCAGGAGTGTGGGAAGTCGCGATTGCGATCGGAACGTGGAATCGAAGTGGGTCACATCTTCAAGCTCGGTACCGTCTATAGTTCGGCCATGGATGTGAAGTTCGCTACTGCTGATGGTGAACGTCGTGAGGTTCTGATGGGGTGCTATGGCATTGGAGTGGGCAGACTGTTAGCGGCGGCAGTTGAGGCGAACCATGATGGCAAGGGCATGGTGCTTCCGTCTGCGATCGCGCCGTTTGAGGTTGCGCTATTGCAGCTTGGGATGGCATCGAGTCCGGAGGTACGATCGGCCGCGGAGACGCTACACGACGACTTGTTGGGAGCAGGCATCGAGGTATTGATGGATGATCGCGATGAAGGTCCGGGCGTCAAGTTCGCCGATGCTGACTTGATCGGTTTTCCGGTGAGGTTAGTGGTTAGCCCGCGAAGTCTGGAGACCGGCGGGGTTGAGATCAAGATGAGGTCTGAGCCCGCCAGCGCGGCGGTGATTGTGCCGGTTTCTGAGATTGTTGCTCGAGTTAAGAGCGTGTTGCGATGTTAGCGAGAATCGTCGTCGGAATCGGTGGCGAAAATCGGTGTCAGCTGTGGTAGACTAGTTTGTAGACAGGATGCACGGGCGGCTATCTTGCCGTTCGGATGAAGTGGGTGCAAACCCACTTTTTTTATATATGGACATATGCGATGCGAACACTAACTACGATGCGGTCGGGGGGTAGGCTTCGATGAAGAGCGACATGATGCTTGCCGTTCTGCAACTAGCCGCGGAGCGCGACCTGCCTCTGGAGTCCGTGGTCGCAGTGGTGGAAGAGGCTATAGGCTCTGCTCACAAGCGCGATGCTGGCGCGGAGGGAAACGACGTAGCGGTTAAGCTTGACACGAACACAGGAGAGGTGACGATCAACACGGTCGTTCATGTGGTTGACTACGTTGACGAAGACGGTCAGCCGGGTCAGATGATGTTGGATGAGGCTCGGCAATTGAGTCCGGATGCGGATGTCGGTGACACGATCGTGGTGGGCGAATTGGAGTTCAAGCCTCAGCGCATTGCCTCGCGTGCGACATCGCAGTTCCTCAAACAGCGCCTGCGTGCGGCGGAGCGCCAGATAGTGTTTGAGCAGTTTGCAGACAAAGAGGGCGAGATGATCTCGGCTCCTGTTCGTCGTGTTGAGAGCAACCGTGGTGAGCATGCTGATTCGCGCGGGACGGTGATAGTCGACTTGGGCAAGGCTGATGCGTATCTTCCAGAGAAGGAGCAGTCTCCGTCGGAGCGTTACCGCACTGGCATGGACCTGAAATATTTCGTTGTGCGGGTGAGTAATCCGAACGATGACAACGAGGATCGGCCGGAGATCGTAGTTTCGCGATCTCATCCGGACCTGTTGCGTCGATTGATGGAAAACGAGGTTCCTGAGATCAAGAGTGGTCTGGTTGAGATCAAGGGCATTGCGCGTACGGCTGGTTCCCGGAGCAAGGTTGCGGTGTCGTCGAATAGGCGCGATGTTGATCCGATAGGAGCTTGCGTGGGTTTGCGCGGGATCCGCGTGCAGAACGTGGTGACGGAGCTAATGGGCGAGAAGATCGACATTCTTGAGTGGAGCGAGGATGTCCCAACGTACATCACGAATGCGTTGAGCCCCGCTTCTGTGGACCAGGTGACGGTTCTACATGACGATACGGTTGAGGTGGTGGTGCCGGACAGTGCGTTGCCGCTTGCGATCGGGAGGGATGGCCAGAACGTCGATTTGGCGGCGAGATTGACTCGGACGCGCATCGATATCAAGAAGTCATCGGAGTACGCTGAGGAGCAGTTGCTGTTGCAACAGCAACTTGAGGCGGCGGAGGCGGAAGCGCGTGCTGCGGCGGAGGCGGAAAAATTGGCAGCTGAGGCCGCGGTTGCGACGGCTGAGGTGGTTAGCGAAATTGAGGATGTTCCGGAAGATGTCTCGGTTACTGAGGATGCAGTGGCGGAGGTCTCTGACGCTGTCGAATCTATAGAGGACGAGGTTGAGTCCGCGGTGCCCGAGGCTCCGGTCGCGCCGTCGGCTCCGACGATATTCACGCCCTCGTCTCCGTTGACTCAAGTCGCTTCGGAAGACGAAGAGGAAGAGCCTGAGGGCGAACCAGAGAGTGATGCTGATCTTGAGTTGGAGCTAGAAGAGCTTGAGGAGCAGCTCCGTGAGATCGAGGAAAAGGAGCAGGAGCGTCTTGAAGCGGCACGCGAGGCCCAGGAACGCGCGGACCTTGATCAATTCATCAAGTCTGATGAGATCTGGGCCGTGCCTGGCGAGCTGGATGTTGAAGAGGATGAAACGGGTTCCGGTCTGAAGTTCGCTGAAGACATAGCGGGTTTCCGTGATTCTGACTCGGAGCGTGCTCCGCGCCGCGGGAGTGGCCGACGGGGTGGTCCTCGTAGTTCAAGACGTTAGGAAAACGTGTCCGTCGTTCGTCTGAGATCGCGATTAGGTGCATCTGGTTGAATCGACGTGCCAAGGAAGCGACATCAACCGCTACGCACGTGTGTTGTGTGCGGTCACAAAGATGTCAAGCGCGAATTGTTGCGACTCGTGAGGAATCATGATGGCACGGTGGCGATCGACCCGAACGGTCGCGCACAGGGACGTGGGACGTACGTGTGCAGGGATGCGGCTCACTGGGAAGCACGCGGTATCAGGGTTAGAATAAAGAGAGCGTTGCGTCTTGATGCGGAAGTGACCGACGAGTTTCTGGCCGAGTTGGGAGATTGGCTTTCGCCCGGTGCATCTGGTGAACGATAAGACGCGGCGACAACAACACGTTTTGTAACGATCATGGCGAGAACAAATAACAGGACAAGGCCGGCAGGGTCTCGCGGACCGCGTCGGGAATCGGCCGAGAATGGCAACGAAATCCCTCGGCAACCGGTCAGGTCACGATTCGAAGGTCCGATTGACCTGCCGCCGCAGATGCGCGTGTCCGAACTTGCGGATGTTACCCGCCGCTCTCCTACGGAGGTGATCAAGGAGTTGATGCGCGGCAACCTGATGCTGAGCATGAACGATGTCGTGGACTTCTCGACTGCTGCGAATGTTGCCACTCGTTTGGGAGTGATGGTACGGAAGCCCGGTGATGTTGAGGCTAGCGATGCAGCGGCGAGGCTAAACACGCAGGGAGAGACATCGAAGATGCGTCCGCGTCCGCCGGTGATCGCGATCATGGGCCATGTAGACCACGGGAAGACGACGTTATTGGATGCTATCCGCGGGACATCGGTAGTTGAGACCGAGGCCGGTGGTATCACACAGAGCATCGGTGCCTACCAAGTTGAGCACGATGGGAGTACGTTGACTTTCATCGATACGCCAGGGCATGAGGCATTCACGGCTATGCGGGCGCGCGGTGCACAGGTAACAGACATCGCTGTGATCGTAGTGGCTGCGAACGATGGCGTGATGCCACAGACGATCGAGGCGATTAATCACGCGAAGGCAGCTGAGGTGCCGATCGTTATTGCGATCAACAAGTCTGACCTTGCGACAGCGGACCCGGTACGGGTGAAGACCGAGCTGCTGGAGCAGGATGTGATCGTTGAGGATCTGGGCGGTGATGTTTTGGCGGTTGAGTTATCTGCGTTGAACGGCGAGGGGATCGACGACCTGCTTGAGTCACTTGCTCTTCTTGCAGAGATATCTGAGTTGCGCGCTGACCATGACCGTGAAGCAGCAGGTGTTGTGATCGAGGCGCGGCTTGACAAACAACGCGGGCCTGTAGCGACGGTGCTCATCCTGGTTGGATCGGTTGAGATTGGAGAAACGATAGTAGCTGGAGACCGTTTCGGTCGCGTTCGTCGCATGGTTGATGGATTTGGTGTTGATGCCGGTGATGCGGGTCCGTCGATGCCTGTAGAGGTTCTTGGTTTGAACGGCGTGCCGGAGACGGGCGAGGAGTTTCATGTTGTTTCCGACGACAAGGCTGCGCGTCAGATGATTGAGGAGCGCAAACGGCAGCTAGCCCGCCAGCCGCAGTCGTTGCCGCCGTCCACGATGGCTGACATCATGCGTCGGCGCGGCATACAGGATGCGACGGAATTGAACTTGGTTGTAAAGACAGGTGCTCAGGGTTCGATTGATGCGGTGCGCCGAGCTGTGGAGGGACTTTCGGGCTCGGATGTGCAAGTGAAGATTCTTCACAACGCGACAGGACCGGTATCCGAGTCGGATGTAACGTTTGCGGCGGCATCTGACGCGCTCATTGTGGGATTTGAGACGACGGTGGAGACTGCTGCTCGTCAGACTGCTCGAGATCGCGGAGTTGCGATAAGGACTTACGACATCATCTACACGATGATTGATGACTTGCGAGCTGCTGCTGATAGCTTGATGGAGCCGGAGTATGAGACGGTTGAGGTTGGTAAGGCATTGGTCCAGGATCTGTTCCCGCACGGCGGTCGCTCAGTTATAGCTGGATTGCGCGTGAGCTCGGGCGTGTTGCGCCGAAACGCGCGCATGATAGTCAGGCGCGACGGTGACGAACTATTCGAGGGTGCGATCGCGTCGATGCGTCACTTCAATCAGAACGTTCGTGAGTTGCCGACCAACATGGAGGGCGGTGTGGTTCTTGACGGCTTCCATGAGTACGAAGTGGGTGATGAGTTAGTGTGCTACGAGACTCGTCAAGCCAGTTAACCGTGCCAAGTTATCGGAGAGTACGCGATGTTAGATGATCGACGGGTGCGACGTCTCTCGAAGCAGATTCAACGTTACGTGGCATCGATCATTGATGAGGAGCTGTCGTTGCCGACGATGGTTTCGGTGACCCATGTGAGCTGCGATCCGAGTTTCGCAAAGGCACGCGTGAATGTGAGCGTCTATGGCGGCGACGATGTGGTTCGCGATGTGATGGACGAGTTGATTGCGAACGTGTGGTTTATTCGCAAGGAGTTGAGTCGCAGGACGAAGATGAGGCACACACCGGACCTGGTGTTCGTCAACGACACTTCAGGTCGGGATGGTCAAGCAATGATCGATCTAATCGATTCCCTCTCGGGTACTTCCCAGAACGCCCGGAATTGAGTTACCAACATAATCTGTCGGGCTATTTGGTCGTAGACAAGCCACAGGGCTGGACGTCATCAGATGTTGTTCGGAAGTTGAAGGGAGCGTTTCGGCTCGCCAGGCGTCGTGTGAAGATCGGCCACGGCGGGACATTGGATCCGATGGCGACGGGTGTATTGCCGATCTGCGTTGGCGTTGCAACTCGTTTCAGCCGATATCTGCTTGACGGCGATAAGACGTACCTGGCGACAGTGACGTTCGGGGCGGCAACCGACACTTACGACGCGGATGGTGAGGTGGTGGCGAGCGCGGATCCATGTGCGTTGTCGGTCTCTGATGTTGAGCGAGCCGTTGCGGGATACGTTGGGGAGATCGAACAGGTGCCGCCGATTTACAGTGCCATCAAAGTTGGCGGGCGGCGTATGTACCAAGTTGCCCGATCTGGAAATGTTGAACCGTTACCCAGCCGCCGCGTTAGGGTGGATTCGATCGATATCTTGGCATGGACACTTCCTGACCTTGTCGTGGCGATCGTGTGCGGGAAGGGTTTCTATGTGCGAAGTTTCGCTCATGATTTGGGCTCGGATTTGGGATGTGGCGCGCATCTGTCAGGACTTCGTAGGACACGTGCGGGGTCGTTCACCGAAGGCGAATCGGCGGCGCTTGACTTCCTTGTCGACTTGGCCAGAGACGATGAGTGGGTAGGGATGCTACGCCCAGTCGACTCGGTTTTGGGACACCTACCGAGGGTTGACCTTGGCTCTGATGACGTTGCGGACTTCTGCAATGGGATGAAGGTGAAGTCGGCATCGGGCCTTCCCGATGGCGATGTGCGTGTATACAGTCATTGCGACAGGTTCTTGGGAGTTGGCCGCTGCTTCGGTGCGACGGGTGCGGTTGCGCCTTCGGTGGTTATCGCGTCGCGATAACGGGCTTTATCTGGTGCGAGTTAGTAAAATCGCTTTGTGTCAACGCGCCGAATCTACGCGGGCGCACATTGGATCAGATACGAGCGTCAGCGCGAGATTGTCAGTTAGGAATTCGGGTTGCACGAGTCTTTTCCGCACATAGCTGCTCAGCTGATGATCATGCTGTCGGTGATCCTGATAGCGGCGAAGATCGGAGGCGAGGTTGCGACTAGATACCTGAAGATACCGTCCGTGCTGGGCGAGCTAGGTGCTGGTATCATAATCAGCCCCTACCTCTTGGGAGGCATGGATTTCTTCGGTGTCGTCGGTCCGATCTTCCACCTTGTGGGCGCCGAGGCGCATGAGGCATCGGAATCGGCATTCCCGTTGCCAACATCAATCCGTTACGTGGCGCAGGTCGCTGCGATTCTGCTGTTATTCGAGGCGGGATTGGAGACGAACCGTGCTGCCTTCATGCGAGCGTTGAAGCCCGCGACGGCGGTTGCGATCGGCGGCGTGGTCGTGCCGTTCGCGCTTGGCGTTCTGGTTACTTACTGGATGGGTTTCGGGGACTTCAGCTCAATCAGGTCGATGAGCCCGATGCTGTTCGTAGGGACGATTCTGACTGCCACATCGATAGGGATTACGGCGCGAGTGCTGGCGGAGTTGCGCCAGCTGGATTCAGCAGAAGGCTTGACGGTGATAGCGGCGGCGGTGGTTGACGATGTGTTGGGAATCATCATGTTGGCGGTGGTCGTAGGCCTACACTCCGAAAGTGACCTGTCGGTATCTAACGTAGGGTTGATATTCGCTAAGGCCGCCGGGTTCTGGCTCGCATTGATGATCATCGGGAGCCTGATAGCGCGTTATGTGGCGTGGTTTGCGTTGTGGTTCAAGAGCAGCGGCGGTACCTTCGCCGTAGTGGTTGCGTTGGCGATGCTCGCGGCGGGCATCGCCGAGACGAGCTTTGGATTGGCCATGATCATAGGTGCCTACACCGTAGGTCTGGCGTTGTCGGGTACGGAGTTGAAGCAGCGGATAGAGGCGCCGTTGCATCATGCGGGTATGTTGTTGGTGCCGGTGTTCTTCACGGTCATCGGCATGGAGGTTAACTTGGGCCAGCTGTTCGGCTCAGATAACCTGGTTATCACTCTCGTTTTCGCTGGGTTACTTACGGTAGCGGCTACGATAGGCAAGGTTTTCGGTGCAGGATTGCCTGCGTTGTTGGTAGGGTTCGATAGAGTCGGAGCGACGCGCATAGGACTTGGAATGTTGCCACGTGGTGAGGTAGCTCTGATCGTGGCCGGCATCGGTTTCAACAGCGGAGTGATCGATAACGAGATATTCGGTGTTGCGATCATCATGACGATAATCACGACGGTAGTAGCCCCGATCCTGTTGCCGTGGTCTTTCCGGTTGAAAAGCACGAAAGCACCGGACATTTCATAAGCATTTTGCGGCGTTGGGTGGTAACGAGAGGTTTGGTGTGGGCACGCTCCGACGTGCGTGGCGGTAGCGCCTTGAGGAACGACGCGAAGACTTAGCCCCCGTAGCTCAGTGGATAGAGCACTGGCCTCCGAAGCCAGGTGCGTGAGTTCGATCCTCACCGGGGCGCCATACTCTATGAGACGCGCTAAGTTTGGGAATCTCACGGATGAGTCGCCAGGAAATTCAAAACGGTCCGCCTTTGGTAGGCAAGCTGGCGGAGTTGATCATCGCTCGGCGGACGTTGGATAGTTTCGGAAGAATCACTGTTGTCGTTCCGAGCATCTACTCGGCGGTCTATCTGCGCCGTGCGCTCGTGAGGGAGGCCGTTCGGCGCGGGTCTGGCCTCTTCAACGTCGCGTTTAAGAGGATTGAGGATGTCTCGGATGCGCTACTACAGCACGATGGCGGCTTCGATGGTGTGAAGCAGATGTCTCGCATCGTGGCATCGGAGATCATCTTGGGTGCGATTTCTGGCAATGACGGCAACGGATACTTGGGTAACGCCGCCAACAAGCATAGGTTCGTAGACTCAATCCGTGCGACGGTGCATGATTTGGAGCGATTGCCTGGTGGTGCACGCGCCGCATTGGAAAGACTGTCACAGTCAAACTCTTCTCCGATCTATCGCGAACTACTGGCCATTTACGATGTCTACGCGGAACGTTCCAAGGGTTGGCTGACGCGCGCGCAGCTTGCCGATGAGGCGGCGCGAATCGTGCGTTCTGGGAGTGGTGCGGTTTCGGATGTGATAGGCGGCTGTTGCGTTCTGGTGATGCCCGATGCAGCGTCGGACACGCACCGACCGCTGTGGGACGCTCTTGCCGAACTCGATATCTCGGAGAGCCTGTCACTGGCCGGGTTCTCCGATGGTGTTGGCAACTCTGTTACGTATCAGCGGTTTTACTCAACGCTGAGTGCTCTCGATGCGCCGCGCCAGTTGCTTCGCAATGTCATGGAAGATGCGCGAGCGGGGATCAAGTTCGGGGACATGGCGGTATTCGTTCCGGACATGAACACTGCTACGCGTCTGAGGGCAGGTTTCCAACAAGCTGGAGTACCCGTCGCCGGTCAGGACCCGCACGGTCTGTCATCCACTTTGGCAGGGAAGTTTGTGTTGCAGTTTGTGGATGCGATTTTGAAGGGTATGCGTCGCGAGACGTTGATGGTGTGGTTGACTTCTAACCCTGTTGTTTCTCCGTCATCTGGAGCACTGGTTGCATCGACGCGTTGGGACTACATCGGTAAGCGAGCGCGGGTGACCACGTTTGCGGTGGACTCGGACTGGCAACGCCGCATGGAGTTGTATCGTCGCTCGGTTGCGTATCAAGTCCGGCGACTGGAGCGGGAGCACGATATTGACGATGATGAAGGCCGGACTGCGTCATTGAATAGTCTCAGGACGGAATTGACATTGGTGGACGAGCTGGTTGAGTTCGTGAGTGCATTGCTGATTGAGGTTGCGAAGAGCGAGCGTCCGAAGAGTTGGCGTGATCATGTCGCGTGTTTACAGGGCGTTTCGGAGCGATACCTAGCGATGGGTGATGATCGCGCGGATCAATTGCCTGGTATGGCTCAGGTGCAAGGCGTGCTCGATTCCATAAGCGAGCTGGACAAGATTGATGGCGACGGTGCGGACGCGAAGATTCCGTTCTCGCGATTTGCAGAGACGGTTCGCAGCGGGATTAGCAGCGTCGCCGGTCGTCGGCGCGGGCTCGGCAGGGGCGTTCTGATATCACAAATCGATGCTGGAATCGGAGCTGCATATGAGAGTGTGCATGTGATGGAGTTGTCGGAGACGGCTTATCAAGCGGGCGGTACGGACCATCCGATGTTGCGGGACCGAGACAGGGTGTTTCTGAACGATGGTTCGGGAACGTTGCCAACAATCAAGTCGCGTCAGGATGCTGCCCGCAAGTCGTTTGAGTTGGCGGTCAGTTCGTCGCGACGATGCAGTTTCTACTGGAATCGCTCGCATATTGGGGACACTTCGGACTCGTTCCCGTCGCCGCTGTATCTCAATCGTCTATCTGGAGCGATCGGTCGGACGGTAACTGCTGAGGACGCCATGGCGGGCGGCGTTCCTGAGATAGAGCTTGAGCGTCCGTTGCATGAGGTGGTTATGCGGTCGGACTTAGCTTGGGAGCCTTATGGCGCAAGACTCGTGCGCTTGAACGGGGCTAAAGACCGCCCAGGCGCGGATCTCGGACTAGCTGATTACCAACCGCCGGCGCTGGCGTACGACTCTTTTTCGATGCGTGCTAGTAGCCGCTTCACCGAGTATGACGGCTACGTTGGCATGATGGATGAGTTTGGTTCCGGCATAACAACGTCTGCGAGTCGTTATGAATCGTATGCGAGGTGTCCGTACAGCTATTTCCTCGGCGAGGTTCTCAGCGTGGAGGGTCAACCGGACGTTGACGATGAATTCCGGTTGTCGCCGATTGAGCGGGGCCAGCTGGTGCATGAGATATTGGACGCTTTCGTGAAGAATAGAGCCTCTATCGGGGCGAACCCGTCTGACGATCGATTACTTCGGCATCTATGCGATGAGGCATTTTCGGAGTTTGAGTTGAGGAGTTTCGCGCCGCCTGTGCGTTTGTGGGAGCTCGAGAAACGCAACATCGTTCGACGGCTGAGACGCTGGCGACAATTCGAGCCTGAGATCCTTGACTCGATGATTGGTCGGTCTGAGGTTGAGACGCAGTTTGGTTACGGCGGCGGCGCCCGCGTCGTCATGCCGGTTTCGTTGCGCAACGGTGAGGAGGTTGAGGTTGCTTTCCGCGGACGCATCGACAGGATCGCTTTTGGGTCTGATGGCAATGCAATGTTGGTCGTGGATTACAAGACGGGTAGTCCTGCCGGATATCAGGAGCTGAACAAGGACTCGGTAGACCATGGCACGAGATTGCAGTTGCCGATTTACTTGTTGGCTGCGAGTCTGATGTTTCCCGAAGTTATCCCTGACCTTGTGAGTGGATTCTTCTGGTTTGTGTTTGAGTCTGATCGAGGCTCGATGTTGGCTCCGAGATCGCGGCTGGAGTGGCGACAGGTTGAGCCTCGATTACGTGAGGTGGTACGCACTATTACACAGGGGATTAGGAACGGCGAGTTTCCCGTTCGTCCGGGCAAGATGCAATATCAGTCAGGCAACTGGGAGAACTGCAAGCTGTGCCCCTTCGATGTTGCATGCGATTCGAGTCGTGATGTGGTTTGGCTTCGCAAGCGCGCGTCGGTGCCGCTGGAGTATGTATCGATGGTCGAGCCGGAAGAGGCCGGCACGTCTGTGGAGTTAGGTCTGTGATAGTGTCGCCCGCCAGTACGGACGATGCCACACGCGTCGAGATCCGCGGGGAGTTGCAACGCAACATCTTCGTTGAAGCCGGCGCGGGAACTGGCAAGACGACTTCGTTGGTTTCGCGATTGATGGCACTTATCGAATCTGGAGTTGGTGTTGATCAGATCGTGGCGATAACGTTTACGCGTTCGGCTGCGGCCGAGTTGAGGGTAAGGATTCGTCAAGGGCTTGATGAGTTGGTTCGTGCTGGTAACGCTTCGGAGGTGGTCCATCAGGCGTTGGCAAATGTTGACTCGGCGGCGTTCAGGACGATTGACTCGCATGTGCAATCACTGTTGCGTGAGTATCCGATTGAGGCAGGTTTGCCGCCCAGCGTAGAGATACAGAGTCGGACCGATGAGCTTGAGTCATTCGCGGAGCAATGGTCGGATTGGGTTAACGAGCTATTAGATACAGACGCGGTGTTCGTTGAGACTCTCGGCGTGGCGATGTCGTTAGGCATGTCGAATCCCTTGCGGGAGATGCGCGGACTAGCGGAGCTGATCAACTCCAACCATGGATTGCTTAGTCCTGTTGACGTTCCGGGAAGTGATGACGACGCGGCTCGTGAAGCGGTGCGCGATGTGGTCCGAATGGTTGAGAGACTTCGGAACGACCTGGATTATTGCGAAGACCGCGAAGACCGGCTCTACAGTTACCTACGAGAGCGAGTAGATTGGTGGGAAGCGTTTGGTGAGGAAGGGTTGGAATCTGAGGAAGCGGCGTTAGAAGTGCTGGCGAATTCGCCAGAGATATCGAAGAAGCGGATCGGTACAGCTGGCAACTGGAGCCGAGACATTCGCGAAGTGCGCGACCACGCCGAGTCGGCTGGTGCGATTTTGTCTGATCCTTTGGATGAATTCAGGCGGCGCGTCGGTTGTAGGTTGTTCAACTACGCGTTTCGATTCGTGACTGACTCGTTAGTGTTGACTCGCGTGTCCGAAGGCAGGTTGACGTTCCACGACGGGATGGTTTTCGCGGTGCGTCTGCTTCGCGGTAACGCGTCGGTTCGGCAGGCTGTGCAAGCGAAACACTCACACGTATTGGTAGACGAGTTTCAGGACACCGATCCGATGCAGGTTGAGCTCGTTGAGCTGTTGACGATTCCTGTTGATGGCGAAGAATACCGGCCGGGCTCGTTGTTTTGCGTTGGGGACCCCAAGCAGTCGATCTATCGTTTCCGCGGAGCCGAGGTCGAAGTTAGCAGTGCTGTGATGGAACGGATTGAAGACGACGAGAGTGGTCTCGCGTTGTCATTGACGGAGAATCATCGATCATCGGTCGCGGTGGTTGAGTGGGTGAACACGGTATTCGGGCGTTGGATGTTGTCAGAGGCAGATGACACCCAAGCACGCTGGACCGCTCTTTCTGCCGATGAGCGTGCGCGTGAATCCGAACTTCAGGGCGTGGTTTACTGTTTCGGCGATGACCTTGGGCACGCATCGGCGGCGGACGGTGCCGGTCGTGAAGCATCGGACATCAAGAGTGTCGCGTTGGCCGCGGCGCATGGCAAGTTGCGGGTGCGTGAACGTGATGGAGGGGTGCGACGCTCCCGGGCAGGGGACATGGTGATCGTCACGCCTCGACGGAATCGCTGGAGTCGATACATCGCCGAGTTGGAGTCTGCGGGTATCGGATGCGTGGCAGAGCGAGACGATGACTTTTTTAAGTCGCAGATGGTACGGGACGTGATCAATTGCTTGAATGCAATAGATGACCCGACTAACCAAGTCGCGACGCTTGGTGCGTTACGTTCTCACTGGTTTGCTTGCAGCGATCGCGATTTCTTGGAATGGGTGCGTGCCGGACGTACGTTCAGCTATTCAGATGATACTCATTCGCTCGACGAAGGCGAAGGGTCGGTTGCCCAAGCGTTTATTGCACTTCGTGCTTACCACGGTGACAGGTCAAAGTTGTTGCCATCGGAGTTGCTTGAACAGCTTGTGCGCGATCGTCAGGTGCGCGAGTTATGCATCCTGCGAGAAGATGCGTCGGACCAGCTAGCAACTTTGGAGGCGGTTCTGGAGATGGTGCGCGGCTTTGAGCCTGATGGCACAGGAACGTTGCGCGAATGTGTCCGGAAGCTGGAGGCGATGCGTGACTCCGGGGAATCGCTACGTCTTGTTCCGACTCGTGCATCGGATACGGACAAGGTGCGGTTGATGACGATTCATCAATCCAAAGGTCTCGAGTTTCCGATCGTGGTGGTTGCGGACACAGATGTGAGCCCCCGGCGCGACCGGGCGGACTTGCTCTTGTCGCCAGGCGCGGGTCGTGGCGACACTGACGGGAGCAAATTCGCAGCTCGACTTGGAAGTGGCGGCGCGTATTTTCGTGTGGGAAACTACGATGAGGTGGCAGACCTCGGCAAGGCGGCGGACACGTTGCAGATGACGCGCCTTTACTACGTTGCGGCTACGCGTGCGAAGGATGTGTTGGCGGTGAGTAGACATCACAAGAGCACTGCGCAACCGGCTAGCAGGCCGGCGGCTCTGATGTCAAAGTACGCGTCGGGTGTAGAAGGCATCTGGGAGCCGATACCGATGGAGTGGGGTTCGCTTCCGGGAATTGAGGGCGACGAACCACCGGATCGTCAGGGTACGGACTCGATCGATGTTGAAGGTTGGGAAAGCGAGTATCGGTCGGCGGTGTCCGACGCGAAGAGGAACGATATAGTTTCGCCGAGTAACCTGCACGGTGCCGATGGAGAGGGCACATCACTGGCTGGCAAGTCTGCTCAGTCGGATCCGTTGGACCCAGATTCGCGGCCGGGTCGCGGTCGCGCGGCGACAGATATAGGTCGTGCGGTGCATGCGGGCTTACAGCAATTGATTGAAACGGGCGACTGGGATGCGACTACGGTGGGGCGGGTAGCGCGATTTCAGGCTGTCGAGCATGGAGTCGTGCAGTATGAGGGCGAGGTGCTGGAACTCATTGCGGCTACATTATGCGTGCCGTTGATTCAGCATGTGGCACGCCTCCCACGAGACAAGCGTTGGGTTGAAGTGTCGGTTGCGGGAGCATCGAGCGATAAGTCGGGAACGATTTACGACGGGCAGATTGATTTGCTCTACGAGGTCAATCCGGGGCAGTTCGCGGTGGTTGACTTCAAGACCGATCGCGAGTTCGGTCGCGAGATTGGAGAGATGGCTCGGCCCTATGAGCAGCAACTGCGAGCGTACGGTGACGCGGTTGAGTCGGCGACAGATTGCGCCGTGGTAGAGGGTGCATTGGTGTTTTCTCGTTTGGCGATGGTTGACCCTGAGCGCGCAGTTCATACTTGGTCGTTCTGATCGTTCGAACGCCGGCATCGCGTATAGATTAAAGACGATGAGACTGTTGGAAGGCAAGAAGGCACTTATTACGGGTTCACGGCGTGGGATCGGTGCTGGCATCGCGCGCGTATTCGCCGAACATGGTGCTGATGTTGGGTTGAATGATGTTGAGTTTGATGACCAAGCTGCATTGGTGAAGTCCGAGCTGGAAGGGTTTGGATCGAAAGTGTCTTGGCACTTGGCGGACATCGGGGATAGCGTCCAGCGTTCGGAGATGTTTGACGATTTCCTAGACTCGCATGGCAGGATAGATGTGTTGGTCAACAACGCCGTTGCATCCGCCGATCCGCATTTCACCGAGATAACAGAGGAATTTTGGGACATGTTGGTTGGTCATGCTTTGAAGGGCTATCTATTCTGCAGTCAGCGCGCAGTGAATGAGATGATTGCCCAAGGGGATGGCGGTCGTGTCATCTCGATTTCGAGTGTGCACAGCTATCGTGCCTGGCCACAGGATACGGTGTACGGGATCGTCAAGGCGGGGCTGAATCGGATGGCGATGTCGATGGCGGTTGACTTGGCTGGTACCGGCGTCACATCGAACTGTGTAGCACCGGGCTACATTGATAGCCGCGTGTTGCCTCCTGAACGCGAGCACGAACGCGGAAAGTTGGAAGGTTATGTTGAGTACGCTGCCGATTTCATTCCAAGTCGTCGCGGTGGTTTACCACGGGATATAGCGAATGCGTGTCTATTTCTCGCGTCTGATCTGGGTGGTTACGTGAACGGGCAGACGATTACGGTAGACGGCGGTTTCCTTGCTGGTGGCGTTCCGCCTGGGTCAGAGCCGCTTCAGCCTGGGATGCCGGGTTCCGCGGAAGCCTGAGTCCTGCAAGGACGCATTGGGCGCGACATTAGCGAGGTACCGCCATGGAAGAGGTTTATCGGCACATCGATGCTAAGGTTGACGCGTCGGTTGAGACGCTGTCTGAGTTGGTCAGTCAACCTAGCGTCTCGGCACAACGCATGGGATTCGACGAGGCGCCGGGACTGGTTGCCGATGTGTTTTCGCGGTACGGGCTTCAATCTGAGATAGTAGAGGTTCCGAATGGCGGGTTGCCATCGGTGTTCGGTTACTGCGCCGCATCGCCCGAGGCGCACCGAAAGGCACTTGACACGGCCGGGGTTGAGTTCGCAGGTCAGTCTCCACCGACACTCTTGCTGTACACGCACTACGATGTCCAGCCGGTTGACCCGCTTGAGTTGTGGGAAACGGACCCGTTTCAACCGACGCGAGTAGGTGATCGCCTGTACGGCCGCGGCATGTCCGATGACAAAGGCAACATCGTCGCGCGTCTGGCGGTGCTCGATGCGTTTCGCGAAGTCTGGGATGGCCTTCCATGCAACGTCAAGTTCCTGGCGGAAGGCGAAGAGGAATCTGGCTCTCCCAACATGCCGGCCCTGATTGCAGCACGCGGCTCCGATTTCGCGGCTGATGCGTGCATTTGGGAAGGAGGCGGACGTAATGCACAGGATCGGCCGTTGATCTATCTGGGATTGAAGGGCGTGTTGGCGTTGGAGCTGACGGTGCGCAAACTCACTGGAGATGCACACTCTTCCTATGCGACGGTGCTGCCGTCTGCCGCGTGGGATTTGTTCGATGCTCTGAGCACTCTGAAAGATGTGTCAACGGATGAGATTCTGATTCCCGGCTTTTACGACGACATTCGTGGGTTCTCCCCTGAAGAGTCGACGGCGATTGACGAGTTGCCGGATGAGACGGATGAGTTGAAGGTGACATTCGGGAACGATGCCTTTGTGAACGGCGTTGAAGGGCGTGGTTTGATGTTGAAGCATCTCGGTGAGCCGACTGCGAACATCGCGGGACTAACGGCGGGATATCAGGGTGCGGGCATGAAGACGGTGTTGCCAGCGGTGGCGGCAGCGAAGCTCGACTTCCGCTTGGTGTGCGATATGGATCCAGACGACATCGTTGGCAAGCTACGCGCACACTTGGATGCACGTGGATTTGAGCATGTCGAGATCGGCAACATGCACGGTACGCGTCCGTATCGCACCGGTATCGGTTCGGACTGGGCCGGATTGGTGATTGATGCGGCGCGGGATTCCTACGCTAGCGAGCCAGTGGTCTATCCAACGATGGCGGGTTCTGGCCCGATGTACGATTT
Source organism: Dehalococcoidia bacterium (assembly GCA_965200145.1). Lineage (GTDB taxonomy): Bacteria > Chloroflexota > Dehalococcoidia > Lucifugimonadales > Lucifugimonadaceae > CBDATG01. Next base: position 848,825 of record CBDATG010000002.1, on the reverse strand, counting down.
TGGCGCGACGCTGGGTATCCCAGTGGCATCAGCAGGGATAGATCATCCTTCGCACAAGATACATGCGCCTAACGAAAACATCAGGGTTGATGACTTCTTGAAGGGTGCCAGACACATTGCGTTGGTCATGCAGCGGTTCTCTGCCGAGTATTCTGGAACTTGAGCGAGAGTGCTGACGCGAGCATTCGACTGATGAGGAATTGGATCTGACAGTGAAGAGAGGCGAGCTGAACTCATGGCAATAATCGAACCTACACCTGATCATGTGCTGGATTCCGAGACGATTGCGGCATTGAAGCTTGTCAACAGTACCGCGGTCGTTGACATACTTGCACGGAATGGTCACGATCCGCGCTATGTATACATGGCGAATATCAGATCGATGACTCCTGGGACTAGGCTGGTGGCGCGTGCGATCACGGTTCGGTTCCTTCCAGCGCGTCCTGACTTGATGGCAGAGAAACCGGGCGGCGAGGAATCTCCGGAGTACGCGGCATTTGAGTTGGCTGGACCGGGCGATGTCATCGTGATGGAGTCGATGCGTACGAAGTGGATGTCGATCGGTGGAGATATTAAGTTCCTCAGGCTGAAGCAACGTGGAATAGATGGCTTGGTTTGCGATGGCGGCATTAGGGATATGCACACGGTGAAGGATTACGGGATCGGCCTCTGGGGGTACGACAAGACATCTAGTCTCGGGACGCGAGTAGGCACGCCTTACTCTACGAACGATGCGATCAACTGCGACGGCGTGCTCGTCAAGCCGGGCGACTACATCGTTGCGGACGATGACGGCGTGGTGTGTATACCTAGGAATGTCGCGGCGGATATTGCAGTGAAGGCGATAGAGTACGACGACCTGGAGGAGTGGATACGGGCGCGATTGGACCGCGAGGATCTAACTCCCGGCAAGTACTATCCGCCAGATGAGAGTGTCGTGGAGATGTACCGAGCGGCGAAGCGCGGCGAATCCAACGGCTGACGCGATCAGAAACTGGTAATTTCTCGAAATCGGTTAGAGGCTGATGCTGATCTTCAAGCCGTCGTAAGCGTATTGGATGTCCAAGCCATCGGAGTTTTCTGGTTGGCGCAGGTATCTGTTGGCTTCGTAGTGGTCAATGCCGTGTGACGCGTCAGTTAAGAGTGTGCGCTCTGGTCGGAGAGTCTTGGCGATCTCCACGGCGGATTCGACGTTTAGGTGGCTGCCGTGGAGTCGTCCCCAGCGAAGTGCGTCGATTACGAGTGTGCCTAAGTCTGTGAGTCTTTCCATCACCTTTTCGGGCATCTCTGACACATCTGAGATGTAAGCGAAGTCGCCGATGCGGTATCCGTTTGCGGTGTGCGGCGGACCGTGTGGGACCTCTAGCGGCAGTATGTCGATGCCGTGGATAGAGAACTCGTGCATCGGTATCGTCTTGAAGTCTAGGTATGCCACTGTACCGCCGGATGTCATCTTAGTGCGGTCCACGAGGTAGTAGGATGTCTTTGCGACGACTTCGAGGTCTTCTGGTCGCAAGTAGACGGGTATGTTCCCGCCGTTGCGTGCCTTCATGGTTTCGGCGCGTGGGTCGTCGGTTGCGAACCGCACGATGTTCGTCCAATCTCTGAGGTCGTCGAATCCGCCGGTACAGTCTGCGTGTGCATGGGTCAGTAGTACTGCGTCAATAGTGTTGATCTGGTGTGCGGGGAACCACTGGATGGCTGCGTGATAGAAGAACTTTCCCGCATCGACAAGCAGATTGACTGGTGTTTCGCCTTCGGGATGGGTCCGTATGACGATGGAAGTGTTGCGTCTACGGTTCTTGGAGCCTGGACGTATTGCGTCGGTGCAGACGGCGCATGTAGGTGGGTTCGCTGTTAAGCATGTGACGCGCGGGATGCCCTCGGATGTTCCAGTGCCAAGGAAAATGACATCGGCTCTCTTTTTCTCGTTGCTCAAATCCTGGTCGGCCTTTAGGTCGCGCAGCTCTTTCACATTCATTCACTACTGTATTCGTCGCGATCGTTGCCAACGGGTAGCATTGCGGGAATAGGAGGAACTGACTCATGATTTCCGATACGACAGAGTCGATCGCAGGGTTGGATGATGGACTGGTAGGTGCGGTAGCGGTGCCATCAGAGCCGAATCACGCCGCGTTGGGTTTGGCACTTGGCCGACTGTGCAGCGCCGACACACACTCACAGATTGACGACCTTAACGAGTCGGCGGTTGCGCGAATCGGGCGGTCAATTGGCGAGTCAGACCACTATGTGTTCGTGATGCTTGATGGCTTCGGGATGAACTTTGTTGAGACGTTACCGGAGTCGAGCTATGTTAGGCGGCACATCGCGTTGGAGCTATCGTCGGTGTTCCCAACATCGACTGGTCCCAATTTGGTGTCGATTGCGACTGGCAGTTGGCCGGGGAGTCATGGGAATATCGCTTGGAACGTGTTCATTCCGCGATTAGGGGAGCGGATCACATCCTTGCTTTGGCGTCGGACGTCAGATGGCAAGGATTTGAGAAAGGTCGGTTTTAGTCCGCGGGAGCTGCTATGTGCCTCAATGATCGACTTCGGCGCGGCGCGCGTTTACAGCCACGTCACGGATGCGAACATGGCCGACTCGATGTGGACTTCGATTCTGTCGCAAGATGAGACGATTGGTTACCAGTACAGCGACGGAGCGATCTCATCGGTCGTTGAAGCGGTTCGCGAAGTGTTGGAACGCGCGAGTGGCGCGACTTTTACTTACGTCTACTGGCATGAAGTTGATCATACGGCGCATGATCACGGCGTAACGCATCCATTGACTCGGCGGGCAGTTTGGAGCGCAAACGCGCTGGTCGAGGCTCTGGCGACGGAGTTCGGTAACCGAGCTACCATCGTGGCGACGGCGGACCATGGTCACTTGGACGCGGGCGATGACTCATATGAGGTAGTTGGGATAGATGATCCTTTTCGCGAGTTGCTGATTGCGGCTCCTGCAGGTGAGCAACGGATGATGTATTTTCACACTCGCGATGGACTGGCAGATCGATTCGCTGACGAATTCTTGTCTCGTTTCGGCGCGAGGTTCATGTTGGTCTCTGGTGCCGATGCTATTGATAACGGATTGCTGGGTCCGCCATCGCGAATAACAGATCGAGTCAGGGATCGGGTAGGCGATTTCGTGGCGGTGTCTCGCGGTCGATGGGCACTGTCGTTCCCCGACGACCCGGATGTACTTGGCATCATGGAATCGACGCATGGTGGTATAACAGATTTGGAGACGCGCGTACCGCTGGTGGTATGCCGATGATGAGCAGCTGGTCTCGTTAGATAGGAGTTGACATGGCGATACGTGGCGAACTGAAGCGCAGATTGCGGGCCGGCGAGACGGTTATTGGTCCGTTCGTGATCATCCCATCGGTGCCGTTGGTTGACACGCTCGGTTACTCTGGGATGGACTTCTGCATAATCGACACGGAGCACGGTCCAATTTCGCAGGAATCTGCCACCGATTTGGTTATCGCCGCGCAAGGGGTAGGCGTTGCGCCGATCATCAGGGTTGGCGACAACGATGAGCGATTGATACTTCGTGCTTTAGACATCGGTTCTGAAGGTGTGCAGGTTCCGCAGATCAATGATGTGAGGGATGCGGAAGCGGTAGTGCATGCCGCGAAGTATGCTCCTCTTGGTGAACGTGGTCTGTCGATATTCACGCGTGCTGGGAACTACTTCAAGGACGGTGGTGGCGACCACACGGATCGCCAGAACGATGAGACGATGACGGTGGTGCATATTGAGGGTAAGCGCGGTTTGGACAATCTCGAATCGATCATGACCGTAGATGGCATAGATGTGCTGTTTCTTGGTCCGTACGACATTTCGCAGTCGCTGGGTGTGCCGGGTGATGTTCGCAACGCCGTAGTGGAGGGTGCGTTGCGAGAAGCGACTGACAAAGCACGCTCGCAGGGCCGCGCTGTTGGATCGTATGCGAAGGATGTTGAGATGGGGAAATGGTTGATCGACTTGGGGATCCAGTACATATCGATCAATGTGGACGCGACGATTTACATGCAGGCGTGCGAGGCGATCGTGAATGATCTGAAGAGTTAGGTGGGCGCAGGATAGTCCTAAAGCATCGATTCGTCGGGTTTGACGCCGAAGCCCGGTTCGTCGTTGATGCTCAACCTGCCATCCCGCAACTCGGGTTGCCCGATCCATACGTCCTGAGGTTGCCCTCCGAGCACGAGTTCGGCGAGGTTTTCGCAGTTGTCGGAAGCTGCGATCAGGTGGAGTCCCCATACCTCTCCGCCTCGGTGCGGAATTACCTTGATGTTGTGGTCTGCAGCTAACGTGGCGATTCGGATGCCGGCAGTGATACCGCCGCACCATGTGATGTCCGGTTGCCAGATGTCGTATGCTCCGAGTTCCGCGGCGCGCTCAAATCCTTGTAGCGAGAATTCGTGCTCACCGCCGGCGAGTTTGGCGGGCTTCACATGCGGGCGCAATTTAGCGAGTCGATCGTAGTCGTCAGGTGTTAGGACGTCTTCGAACCAGTAGATGTTGAAGGGTGCTAAGTCCTGTGTCATGCGCTTCGTCACGTCTTCTTCCCATGACATATAGACATCGAACATCAAGAGCATGGACTCGCCGATGATGTTTCGTGCGGTTTCGGCGGCTTCGAATGCCGCTTCGTAGTCCGCGTCGTTTCCCGTATAACGATGCGACAGCTTTTGTCCTGCGACACCGAGCTCTGCGTACTTCTGTGAATCTGGTCCGGTCGCGTAGACAGGTATGGACGCCTTGCGGAGTCCGCCGATGAGTTCTGCGACGGTGCGGGATTGCGCCTTTGCGACGACATCCCACATTGCGAGGTCAACGCCGCTCAGTGCCATTATGGCAATGCCGTTGCGGCCGTAGGGTATCGATTCGTAGTAGAGGGTGTCCCAGAGCTTTGTGATGTCGTCAGTGTCGTTGACGTTCGCGCCAATCAGGAGTTCTCGGAAGTGTCCGTTCACGATCGGGAGCGATGCCAGACCGCCTCCGCCGTAGCCGTATCCGACGTGCCCGGTGTCGGTTTCTATGCGTACGACGATCTGCCATAGTCTGTCGCGCCAGTTATTTGGGGCGAACGCGGTGTGGCGCGGATATACGGCGGATATGTCGGTGATTTTCATCTGCGGTCTACGTTCCCAGTGATGTCGTTTTGCTGGTCTGAGTTGTGTTGGGATAAGTTCCGTAGCCGGAACTGTAGCGCACCATTGGTTCTGTTGCGAGCATTGCGCTACCGTACACGCCATCGTATCCTGCTTCAACCGTCACATTGCCCGCGCGTGCCGCCAGCACCGCTTCGGCGAATGCTGTTCCAACGATGAATCCGCCGGGCTTGTAAGGTGGGATGTGGGTCAGGTCATGGTGGCTCGCGTTGAGGAGTATGTTCAGTTCGGATCCGAAGAGGTTGATGAGGTGGTCACAGAAAGCACTTGACGTTTTCGTGTTGGGTTTGGACTGTATGGTGTGGCTGATGATTTCGCTGAGCAGGATGATGTGTCTGAATCGTTGGTTCGGGACCGAGTCGCGTTCAAGTACCTGGTTAACCGTCCCTTTCGTGGACAGGTCTTGCGTACGGTGCAATACGCCGAGCGTGAGCGGTTTGTCGCAAACAGGGCACATATTGTCGTGGGATCGCGACTCTTCGGGGGTGAATCTGATGCCGCATTTTCTATGACCGTCAAGGTGGTACTTGCCGTGCTGGGGGTACCACTCAAGGGTCTCCACGATGCGGCGTTTTGTTATCGCATCGGTAACCGCGTCGTATGACATCTCGCTGATGTCCAACACGGTTGCCTCACGGGCGATGTTTGGTGTTGAGTGCGCGTCGGAGAACGAGACAACGGCACGATTGGCGCAGTCGGGTATTTGGTGCATCATGTCTGGGTCGGCGGAGAGTCCCGATTCGACTGCGCGGACCAGGTCCGCGTCTTCGCCGAAGACTTCTGCCAAGGAGTCGAATCCCGTTTTCGTGCCGAAGATTCCGTACCAGGGTGTGAAGGCATGAGCAGGGATGATTTGGCAGCGCGGGTCGGCATCCTTGGCGATGCGGAGTACGTCATGGGCGGAGAGTTTCAGAGTTGGTCTGCCGTCGGACTCCAGTCGTTGCACCTTTGAGAGTTGCTCGCAGATTTTGTCTACTGTCTCGAAGCTTGGAGCAGTAAGTAGCAGATGCACTCGTCTTGCCTTGCCATCCTGCCGCCACACGCAGGACACTTCGGTTGTCAGCATGAATGATGTGCCTCGGGTTGCGTATATCCCGGAGCCGGTCTGCGTCTCGGTGAGCGCGTCTTTCAACTCATCACGCCAAGTCGGGTGAGTGAAGTCTGGAGCGGCGATAAGGTCTATGCCCTTGCGAAGTGCGCCGCGTGCCAATGATTCGACGGTGAGACTCGGGCTCGTTGCGAGTGCGAATCTAGAGTGGAGGTGCAGGTCGGCGATGATCTTCAAAGTCGCTACCTATGACATGTCGTTCGTAGATGATGGGAGGCTTGCAAACACTTTAGAATAGGGATTAGTGGTCAAACGGGGAGTGGCGCAGTGGAAGCGCGCCTGCTTTGGGAGCAGGAGGTCGCGGGTTCGAGCCCCGCCTCCCCGACCACCGCGTTATGTTGAGTGCAGTTCTCTACGTGGAGTTTACGGTTACGGACTTCTCCATAGTGTGGACCGCAGATGTCCCTATGATTTGGAGAGGGAATCCGCGTTGGGTGTTCGTCAACTTATATCCGCATCTCTCGTAGAGCCGTCTCGCGCCGTCGTTCTCCTCAATGACTCCGAGTGTGATGCGGTGTTTGCCTAGGGTAGCGGCAACGGCTTCGGCACGTTGTAAGAGCTTGGTGCCGATTCCCATGCCGCGGAAGTCCGGGTGAACCACCAGAGTTTCTACCACGAATTCATCTGCATCAGGTCTGCCATCTAGCGCCATGACTGCGAGATTGAATAGGATGCGACAAGCTTGGAAGGGTGAGAAGCGAGAGAAGAGTTTGACCACGCTGAATTTGTAGAACTCATTGCCGCGAGTATTCACCGTCAGGATACCGCCCAGCTCGCCGTTTACTGTCGCCGTTATGCAGCGATCGATGTTGACCTGGTCTCGAAAGAGGCGCACATAGTCGTCGGCGTTCCGGAACCCGATGCGAAACTTGAGTTTGAACGCGTCGTAGGAGATTCGCAACGCGTCTTCAACGAGGTTGGTGTTGAGACCGTCCCTCACAGTGATCGTGGAGTCCCTGCTGTCGTTTTGATGCATGAGAGGAAATGCTAGGTGTCGCGTGTGTCCGCAGCGGCTGGGCCGACACGCGCTGTGGATTCGCTATCTGTGCAACAGCATCTCGCCGCCGTCAACGGTTATCGTTTGCCCGCGGATCATCTCTGCTTCGGGTGTGCACATGAGTGCTACGACGTTGGCGACATCCTGAGCAGTGACGGCTCTGCCGGCCGGTGTAGGTCGGTTTGCAACCTGCTGGACTCCTAATTCGTCGGGGAATGCGTTGAGCGCATCGGTGTCGACGAAGCTGGCTGAGACGGTGTTGACGGATATACCGCGTGGCGCGAGGTCGATGGCTAAGTACCTAGTCACTGTTTCTAGGGCGGCTTTGGACACTCCGACCGCAAAGTAGGCATTGAGCACGCGAGTTGATCCTGGTGACGAGATGTTGATCACTCTGCTGCCGGATGGCATAAGGTCTGCTAACTCGGCGGTGAGTAACCACGGACCCTTGGCGTTGGTGTCTATGGTCCAATCCCAGTGTTTCGGTTCAAGCTCGGTTGCAGGACGCATCACACCAGATGCGGCGTTGTTGACTAAGAAGTCGACGCGCGGGAATCGGTCAGTTATAGCCCGGGCGAAATCCTTGATTGCGTCGTGATCTGCGACATTGGCACGATGTCGCAGTACCTCAACGCCAAATGATGTTAAACGACTCTCGGCCGCTCGTGCGGCGGTGTGATTGCGTAGGTAGTTGAACGCGATGTTTGCGCCGCGTTTGGCGAGTTCGCACGCGATGGCGTTACCGATGCCTCTGGCCGCTCCAGTTACAACGGCGACTTTGCCGGCCAGAGGGTGATCGTTGGACATCTGAGAGGAGATTCCTGACACACGTCAGGCCGTTTGTCAGGATTGATGGGAAATGGTTGAAGGTTACACGGGTTGGTTCGCGCCTTAGATCGCCATGCCGCCGTCGACGCGTATCACCTCACCAGTGATGTATCGCGCGTCATCGGAGGTTAAGAAGACGACTGTCGGCGCAATCTCGTCGGGGGTGCCGAATCTGCCCATTGGAATCCATCGCAGAACGTTTTCTCGTTGTGCTTCTGTCAGCACATTGCTGGTTGCGGTGTCGACATAACCCGGTGCGACAACGTTGACGGTGACGTTGCGTGTTGCGAATTCCTTTGCGATGGAGTATGTGAATCCGTGTATTGCGGCTTTTGACGCGGAGTAGTTGGCTTGTCCGGGGTTGCCGCGCAGTCCGACGACTGATGAGACGTTGACAATGCGCCCCCATCGGGCGCGCAACATGTGAGGGATTGCGAGTTTAGTGCAGTTGTAAGTGCCGTTGAGGTTGGTGTTGAGGGTGTGTAACCATGCATCGTCCTTCATTCGCAAGACGAGAGAATCGGCGATCACTCCCGCGTTGTTAATGAGGATTTCGGGCGGCCCGTGCGCTGCTTCGGTGGCGGCGAATATCTTCTGGCACCCTTCTTTTTCGGCGACGGAGCCTTGGACGGCGGTTGCTGTACCGCCGGCATCTCGTATTTCCTGCACGACCTGATCGGCATCGCCTTTGTGGGAGTTGTAGTTTACGGCGATTCTGTGTCCTAGAGCTGCGAGCCTTATGGCGATGGCTTTACCGATACCGCGCGATGCTCCAGTTACGAGCGCGCTACGCGGTTGGACTACTGGCTCGTTGGTCATTGTGCGGTTGCTCAGATGACTGGGTTAAGAGGATGACTCGTCGGAACGGTGTAGTTCCCGGAGTTGTGCTTGTTGTGCTTCCACAAAACCCACTTCCAATGCTTGATGTGCGACCAGGATGGCTTGCTTTACGCCATCAGTTCGCGTTGAGCCATGTCCGACGATCGCAACGCCGTTCACGCCCAACAGTGGTCCGCCGCCCATCGATGCGAGTAGGTTCGTCTTGTTGAAGACATCGTCTGCGATATCGGGTTGCCCTGCGTCGCGTATGCTCTCGGCGATTACTGCGCCCAGTCCTTCCGTGAGTTTGAGGATGATGTTGCCGATGAAACCATCGCAGACGACTACATCGGCTTTGCCGCGAGGGAGGTCATGTGCCTCGATCATACCGATGTAGTTGAGATTGGATTCGCTCATGAGCCTGTGGGTTTGCTTTACGAGTTCGTTGCCTTTGGTATCTTCCGAGCCTACGTTGAGCAGGGCGACCGTCGGATCATCGACTCCGTACACTGTGCTTGCGAAGACCAGGCCTAGGGCGCCAAAGTCGCGAAGCTGAGTCGGCCGGATGTCGATGTTTGCTCCTAGGTCGATTATCGAGGTTTTGGGTGCGTATCCGAGGATTGCGCCTCCGAGAGTTCCCCTTGCGATGCCCTCCATGTTGCCGAAGACGACTGTAGCTGCTGCGATCGATGCGCCGGTAGACCCCATGCTTACGAACGCGTCGGCGTGGCCGTGCCTAACCTGGGATGCGGCGCGGAATATGGATGCCATGCGCTTCGTGCGGTAGGCAAGGGCGGGATTTTCGCCTTCTTCCACTATTCCTTCCGAAGGTTCGTTCCGAAGTCTTGGTTCATCGGAGACTCCGTGTTTCTCGAACTCGGCGTTGACGATGTCGGGGTCTCCGACCACTGTGACGGATACTTTGCCAGTTCGTACGGCACTGATAGCGGCTGGGACGGTGACGGGCGGTCCGTAGTCGCCGCCCATTGCGTCAAGTGCTATGACCGGAGTGGTGGTGCTCATGGACTAGGGGTTGGTGTCGTTGGCGAGCGCGAGGCTATGCTATGCCGATCAGCGCATCCTATACGGATTCAAGTATAAGAGTAGCGATCATTTACGCTTGGCGCGTTACTGCGTTTGCGGGAAGACAGCGGTGCCCGACAACGCGGGTTCGCCGTTAGGGCGGGTGACGTGAATGTTGCATGTGACGTTGTCGTTGTCCAACGATTTGACGATGCCGCTTACTCTCACGGTTTCACCCGGAATGACAGGGGAAGTGAAGCGCGTCTTTGTCGTCACGTCATCGAAATCGCCGTTGGTAACCTCGCCGATAAGTTCCCAGACGAACGCGAGAGAGAGCATGCCATGTGCTACTCGTTGACTGAAACGCGTCGTTGCTGCGTACTCAGGATCCAAGTGGATCGGGTTGTGGTCGCCAGACGCCTCGGCGTACGCGTTGACACGTTCTTGGCTGACGTGGCGTTTGAAGCTTGGTAGGGCATCCCCTACGGACCAGGTCGTTGTTGTCATGATGATGGAAAGAGTTGTCCTCGAGGTGCTAATCGTCCTCAAGGAGTATCAACGTTGATGATGACTCTGCGATAGGTTCACCGCCGTCGGTCGTGAAGACTGATTGGATTGTTGCCCATCTTGAACCTCGGCGGATGTTATTACTCTTGAGCGTTGAGACACATACGATGGCTTCCCCTGGCTTGGAGGCGCGATGAACGGACAGTTGCTGGCCGGCGTGGACGGTTTCGATGCGTTGTTCAACGATTCCCAGTTCGCAGATCAAGTTAGCGAGTGCTGCAGCATCTAACTGGAGCGGGTGGACGATGCCGTCGAATGTGTCGGAGACGGGATCGCTACCGGTAGCTGTCCTGTATGCTTTGGACTGTTGCTCTGAGATTGTGATACCGAACGGTGCGAACGTGTACCCAACTGACAGGTCTGCGAGTTTCATTGCGGGCATGATGGAATCTCGGTTTGGATTCGCCGGTCAAGCTTCTGAGAGCGCGCCGCTTCCACGTTGCATGCTGATGGCTTCATCGACCAGCTCGCTTGCCAGTTCAAACGCTACTGGATTGTTGAAGTCGAGATCGGAGATGGCGAGCACTCTGTAGAGCAGGCCTGTTGACACTAGCACCTCGGTTTCCTGTCCCTCGGGAGGGATGCGAACTCCGAGAGCCATGGCGATAGCGGAGGCGGCATTGGCTCCGCTCCTGTCAAGCTCAACGCCAGTCAGCGTCTGTTCTTTATGGGCTACGGTGATTGCGCCATCATCGTGCCGCAGATTGACTCTGAGATGTGAGCGGGGGGTATTCAGCAGCTCGTATGCGACATCCCGTGCCGCGTCGCGTTGCTCTTTGTTCATGCGACGGTGTCCTTATCCATTGTTTGATGTCGCTGGCGGTTAACCGCTACGGTGAGATCATCCCCATTTCGATCAATCTGCTCCAGACCTTATCGGCGGACTGGTCTGGGGATTCGTCATCGGATCGGAACGTTATCTCCGCGTTGTCAGGTGGTTCGTACGGGTCGGAGATGCCGGTGAAGTTGTCGATTTTGCCTTCGATAGCCATCTTGTAGAGGCCCTTGATGTCGCGCTCGATGAGCACATCAAGCCCACATTGGGCGTAAACCTCAACGAAATTCGTGATACGTCCGCGCATCTCGTCTCTGATCGCCTTGTATGGCGATATGGCTGCCACGATGCATATGACACCGTTTCGCGAGAGCAGGTCGCTGACGAATCCGATGCGGCGTATGTTGGTATCGCGGTCTTCCTTTGAGAAGCCTAATCCCGCGCTGAGGTTGGTTCGTATCACATCGCCGTCGAGCAGTTCGACGTTGGCACCGGCTTCTTTCAGTCTCGACTGGATCATCGTGCCGATGGTGGTTTTGCCGGCACCGGACAATCCGGTGAACCAGAGCGTGAATCCTTTGTGTTCCAATGTTTCTCCTAATTCGGTCGGATTGATCAGACAGATAGCCTCGGGTTGACCCGACGTGGCTTGTTCGTCCAAGATGAATTCAACGATTCAATGCTAACCGCTCGGGTGAGTGAACTTGGTTTCGCTGAGATTTGCAAGCATGTCGTCAAGCGACCGTTGGGTGTTGGGACCGATGACTTTGCGGACTATCTCACCTTCGCGGTTCAGAAGGAACTTCTCGGGGATGCCTTGCACGCCGAACTCAACTGTGAGAGTTCCATCGTCGATTGCGACGGGGTAATGGATCCCGCGCGAACTGATGAATGCGGCTACCGCGCTTTCATCGTCCCAGATGGATATGCCGACGAACTCCACGCCGAGTTCAGACCATCTGGTGTAGGCATCAGCCAGTATCGGTGCTTCGGCGCGACATGGAGGGCACCACGATGACCAGAAGTCAATTAGCACGAACTTGCCCCTCAAGTCCGACAGGTTTAGTGACTCGCCTGTGATGGTGGTGACCTGGAACTCTGGGAAACGATTGGTTGGAACTGGGGCATCGCCAAGCACATCGTTGACACCCGGACGTCCCTGCTCCCCGCCGGTCGTTATGGCGCCCCAGGTGAGAAGGGCCACGAGCAGCAGGATGGGTACACCGACACCGATGATTACGACCGAACGTTGCTTTAACGCGTTGCGCTTGGTGTCCTCAGTCATTCGGCCTCGATTGCGGACTCGACCAACCGGCGACGTTGCTCTACGTAGAGCGACTCGTCAACCTCTCCCGCGTCGTGCCGTCTGTCTAGTTCTGCGATGGACGCGACGATCGATGCCCGATCTCTATTTCCCGACCCGGTCACGATGTCCGGATTGGATTCTTGGCCGATTGGTCGTCTAACGATCATGTATGCAGTGAGTCCGCCCGCGAGGAGGAGTCCCACGGTGACCGCCAACGCGACTTGGAACTGTGTTGAGCGGAAGAATGCTAGTAACTGCGAATCAATGCCTGGGTTTGGCAGTCCAGTTATCACGACATCGAGTTGCGCGCCGCGTTCGTAGTGAGTCCCCTCGTATTGCACGAACGTTGTGTCGTTGAGGTCTACAGTGTCAACGCGTACGAGGTCTAGTCCTGCTAATTCGCCTTGGCCTTCTGGGACGAGGAACGAGACTTGTTGCGCGCCGAACGGGAGTCGGAAGGGGTAGTTGAAGGTGTTCTGCTCGTAAGGTGCGGTGTAGCTGACGATGAGGTCCCACTCGCCGGGTGGGACAGGGTTTGAGAGGGCGAAGCCAGTGTTGATTTCCATCACGTTTCCGCTGGGCAGATCAGACTCGACGTTGAGCCCGGCGTAGCCCTCTGGCAGGTTGAATCTGAGGAGCTTAACGCCTGTGAGTGCGGGGTCTGCTAGGTCTGCTACGAATACTTCGTCGCCTTCGTTGTTTAGGGAAATGGCTGCGAGAACTGCGATGGTGCTTTCGGCGGGATCAATGACAGGGAACACCACGCCGTATGAGTCGATGGCGATGTCGTCAAGTGCGGTCGTTCGGTTGAAGACGGTGAGAGTTGGCGGCGGTTGGAGATTCGGATCGGTGATGTCCTGATAAGGCGTGTACACACCGTCGTCGGCGACGACTCGGTAGAACTGTCCGGATGCCAGCTCTGGAGCGTCGACTGTGAACGTTCCGTCGGCATCGACGATGGTTGAGACTCGCTGAACTATCGCTTCCTCTTCCTCGTCGATCACGAGCAAGAATACTTCTAATCCTTCGGGCAACGCGGCACCATCTGTGCCGTTCACGACGTTACCGTTCAACGCGACGGTAGGGGGGGGCTGCGCTGATGTCGATTCAATCATGAATGGCATCAGAGCGACGATACCTGCCATGACGCCCACGCCGAGTCTTATCGATCTCGTTGCATCAATCATCGCTGTCGTTCGAGTTGGGTTGTCTTCTGATTCTCTGAACCTCTGCTTCGATCTCGATTTCGGATGCGATTGCATCGGCTCTGGAGTGGTCTTCATCTCGTAGGACGACGGCGGCTTCTCGGCGAAGTTGGTTCGTAAGTCTGTCTAACTCAGACCTCGAGATGTGTCCGCTCTCGAAATCGTTGCGTAGATTGGTTATTTCACGGTAAATGGCGCGACGTTCTGCGCGTAGTTCGTCAGGCGCGCGCTTCGTCTGCTGCCGGTTCCTCTGCTTCATGAATAGTGGCTGCAACAACACCGCTACCACGATGACCGCCAAAACAGCACCTAGGATGGCAGGCATGATTTAAGCGGACTCCTGTGGTGCTGATGCCGCGGCGTTCGCGAATGATCGTTTTTGAGTGGCGGTTCGGACAAACGAATTCTCAAGTGCAGGGTTAGGCCAGAGTGCTACGACGGTGCCGAGTATGAAGATCGGGCCGGCGATCCATAGCCACATTGCCAGCGGGTTAATGCTGACTGCGAGCGACAACCTGCCATCACTTAGGAAGTCTCGCGGCGTGACATAGAGGTCTTCGACTGGACTTCCGAGTATTCCCGCACGCACGGAGACTTGGTTGACGGTTCGGTAGAACTCGTGTTGCGGTTGTATCGTGCCTAACAGTCTGTCGCCTGCTCTTTCATCACCGCTGACGACGAAGCCGGACCTTGCATCCGCGCGCGCCTGTTCTCGTTCCGTGTTGTAAGCGCTAGGGTCGATTCGGTAGACATCCACGATTGCCCACTGCGCGAGACGGTCAGGTCTGTCGTCTATGCGTGTTCCTGTGAATTCGACTCTGTAGTTGTCGATCACTAGGCTCTCGCCTTCCGCGATTGCGGCATCAAACCTTTGGTCGAAGAACTGTGTGCCAACGATACCGACTGCGAAGACCAAGATCGCGATATGGACAATGTAACCGCCGTGTCGAGCGCGATTGCCGTTAACGAGCCTCCACCATGCGACTGGCGGCAGTTCATTGAGGTTTCGCATTCTGGCACGTGTGCCTAGTGTCCACTCCTCCAAGACTGCGACGAGCGCGAATATGATCGCAGCAAAGCCTGCGATTGCCCACGGTTCCGAAACTCCGAACGCGAAGAGCAGTAGCGCGAGAGATGCGGCGGCTACGGAGGGCGCGATCAACCACTTTCGGAGCGATTGAGCATTAGCTCGCCGCCAAGGAAGGAGGGGGCCTACTCCCATCAATATGACCAACGCCAGAAGAACGGGTCCGTTGACGCGATTGAAGTATGGCGCGGCGACGGTGACATCTACATCTCTGGCCAAGTCGGCGAAAACTGGATAGATGACTCCCCACAGGGTGACTGCGGTGACCAGCAGTAGCAGGAAGTTGTTGACTAGGAACGATGCTTCGCGCGACATGAAAGTTTCCACGGCACGCTCGCTTTGCAGTTGGGGGAGTCGCCAGATGAACACTGCGAACGCGAAGACTAGGTTGACGATCATGAACCCTAGGAAGACATAACCGAGCGTTGAAGCGGCGAATGAGTGGACCGAGACGACAGGTCCGCCCCTGTTGATGAAAACTCCAAGGAGGGCTAGTAGTAATGCGATGTCGATGAGAGCAATGTTCCACATTCTGAACATTCCTCGCCGTCTTTGCACCATTATTGAGTGAATGAAGGCTGTCAACGCCAGCCAAGGCATGAGAGCGACATTCTCTATTGGGTCCCAGCCCCAGTATCCTCCCCAACCGAGTATGGTGTATGCCCACCATGCACCGAGTAGCATACCGATGCCCAGTAACGCCCACATGACGATGGCGAAGACTCGAGCGATGTCTACCCAATCGTCGCTGTATTTCCCGGAGATTAACGCGCCTGTTGAGAACGCGAAAGGTATGACGATCCCGATCAGTCCGGACATGATCATGGGTGGGTGCGAGTAGAATCCGGGGTGCAACAACAGGGGATTTATGCCACGGCCGTCGGCAGGCACGGAGTCGAGTGTTGCGAACGGGTTTGCGAGAGTCGCCAGTACGACGAAGAAGAAGCAGAGGATTGCGCCGAGAATAGCGACCGTATAGGGAAGGGCATCGGCGAACCGTTTCGGGGCGAGCCACAGGCTAATGGTTGCCATTACCGACAACGCGAGGGCGAGGAACAGCAATGATCCTTCGTTTGCGGCGTAGAAGGCTACGAACGTGTAACCGCGCCCCATCGCCAAGTTTGAGTTTTCGAAGACGTACCTGATGCTGAAGTCGTTAGATATGAACGCGATCAGGAGGGCGATGGAGGCGGCCGCCGCCACGAGTGCGGACATGTAGATACCGCGCCGTCCGCTGATGGTGAGTTCGGGTCGGCGCGTCACTATGCCGGCGATAGACGCGATTGCGGCGTAGGCTGCGACGCAAATGCCGAGTGCCAGCGCGATTGAACCGAAGGTTGCCATTGGCTATCGGCGGGGAGATTCGCGGTCCGACGACTTGAGTTCGGCATCAATCCGCTCAAGGTACGGGTCGAGCTCGTCGTCGTCAGAATCGCTTCCGATCGGCGGAGACACGGCACTTGTGTCGGCAAGCGTGTTACCCATTCGGGGGGCTCGCATCCTGATGTATGCGTTACCGACCACGGCTATGCCGATTGCGGCGATTACTGCCGGAAGCACCCACGCGGTGACGTTTACGCCCGCGCTGGTCGGTGCCGCCAACACCGCCTCCCCGTAACGCGCTACGAAGTAATCCCGAATCTGTGCGTTACTCCGTCCGTTTTCGAGCTGTTGCCAAATGACCGACTTCATGTCTTCTGAAATGGCGGCTGAAGATTGATCGATCGTCTGGCCATCGCAAACGGGGCACATGAGTTGCTCGCTTAGCTGCCTGTGTCGTTGGTCAAAGGTTAAATCGTCTTCTGCAATGCAGGCGGACGCGGCGATCGAGGTCGCGAGGATTACGGACCCGATCAGAGTGCGATACAGCGTCAGGATGGATGCGCGGTGTCGTCTCGGCATAGTCTTACACCTGAACCGATTGCGGGAGGTCGTACAACTGCTCACAACGCCTAAATCGGATAGACCACCTTGGGTGTCCACGCATCGTGGTGCCGTGCGCAATCTGTCCGCGCGCCTCGGCGGAGCGGGATTACGGGCCGATGCCAGATTGCTCGTCGTAGATGTACGTTGCGATTTCTCGGATCTCTTCCTCTGCCAATAGGTTACCGAAGCGTGGCATAACGATTATGCCGTTGGTGATGATGTTGACCATCGCCTGCTTGTCGTATTCGTTACGCTTTGTCTTCAGGTTCGCCGGCGCGGCGTATGCCTCGTCGTTGATCGCGTAGTAGTAGCTGTCGGTGGCTGTCAGATGTTCCGCTGCAGGTCCGTTTCCTTCCCCCGCCATGCCGTGGCACACGGAACAGTTGACACGGAAAAGCTCGCGAGCACGATCAGGGTCGTAAGGGCGTTCTCTTACATCTGGGACATCCAGTCTGTTCTCGGTCCCGATCCCGTTGAACACTATCGCTCCCTGGACTGGTGGCAGGCGCGGGGGCTCCTGCGACCTTGAAGCCTGCGAATAGTGCATCTCCGAGAAAGTCTCAATGGGGTACGTGTTTGACTCTTGGATCGCGCAAGCAGACGCGCTGAGTATCGCCGCAATTGCGACGAGCACTACGGCTGTGACGCGGCGCGACTGGAAGGATGCGCGTTCTGTGTGAGTCAACTTCACGCCCGTTTAATCTCTAGTGCACCGGCAGCGGTCAGCGTCTCGGAAGCCTTGTCCGCCATGTCGTCATCAGACGTCACAACGACCCCGATCCACCCTTCAGTGATGCGAGGGTCGTATGCACCTGGTTTAACGTTTGGCAGTCTTGACTCGATGATTATCCCAATGACGGTTGCGATCACGGAAGCGAGCATCGTCATCTCATAGAGGATTACGAGCATTGCGAAGAGCGCCAAGATCGGCTTACCGCCGGTTACGAGCGGGTATGCAGCTTGTGTGGCGGTTGTCAGAAATAGGGCAGTTGTGAAGCCAATAATCGCGCCGAATGCGGGGTACCTGAAGAGTCTGTGCTGCGGTACATGTTCGCCGAACGCGCCCTCTGGGTATGGCATACCCGTGAGAACGTCGAAGGTGCCGCGCCGGAAGCCGTTGGAATGCAACGCATCCATGGCGTCTGCGGCCTTGTCGGGGTCTTGGAACAGTCCTAGAGTGCTTGTAGACATCTGCTAGCTACCTTTGGAGTGTGGTTGCGAATGCGGTGGTTCTGAGATCGATAATCGTGCGCTTGTGCCGTTGGTCCGTCAGTCTGCTTCCCTGACGATCGCTGGCACGGTTGTTCTGCCGATTTTTATGGAGTCGCTGAAAGTCTGGCTTTCCTTTTGCTCGAATAGCGGGACTAACGGGAAGAATCGGGCGAAGAGCAGCATCAAGAAGCTGACCCATGCCAATGACCAGAACAGGATGAACCACTCCACTCCGCTTGGCCGATACGCCTCCCATGTGAACACGAACGGTGACTTGCGCGCAAGTCCCGGCACGATGATGAGGAACCGTTCGAGCCACATGCCGATGTTCACGAAGAGCGATGACCAGAACATCAACGCGATGTTGCTCCGCACGCGCTTCTGTAGCCACATTCCGACGGGGATGATGTAGCCGGTAATGACGAAGGTGACGAATAGAACGTTCCAGGGCCATTGGAATATCTGGAGCTCGCGTAGTGCCAGCTCTGGTGCGTCAAGTCCGTAGACTGCGAAGATGAGCTCGAGGAAGGTGAATGCGAGCCAGCCAGTTGCGACGACGATCAGCAGTCTTGCGAGAGCGTCAAAGTGTTCGGGTCTGATGAAGTCTTCCCATTTCCAGAGCCAGCGCATCAACGCCATCATCGTAACTACTGCCGAGACTCCAGAGTGCACGGCGCCGATGACGAAGTATGGGGCGAAGATTGTAGAGTGCCAACCCTCTACCGCTGGGGTCACGGCGAAGTCCCATGACACGATTGAGTGCACGGAGACGAAGATGGGTAGCATCAGTGCGGATAGCAGGATGCCGCCGACGGTTTGCAGCTTCCACTGTCTCGGATTTCCTCTCCATCCGAGTGAGAGTACTGTGTACATCGCCTTCTGCCAGCCGGTTGTGCGGTCCCGTAGGTTGCCCAAGTCGGGAAGCAACGCGATGTAGAGGAACAGCGTTGATCCAGTCAGATATGTGCTAATCGCTACGGGGTCCCAGATTAGTGGCGAACGGACATTAGGGAATATGCCGCGTGCGAAATCATAGGGCAGTATGAAGTAGATGATTCGCCACGGTCGTCCGGCGTGCATCAACGGGAACATGAGCGCTGTTAACAGAGAGAAGACGGTCAAGAGCTCGGCTGCGCGTGTGACGGGCCGGCGCCACTCGGCCTGGGACAGGCGCAATATGGCTGAGATCATGATGCCGGCGTGACTTATACCGACCCAGAACACGAAAGTGGTGATGAATAACCCCCAGTAGACAGGGCGGGACAAGCCGGTAACTCCGAGTCCCTTGTTGACCATGATGCCGATGATGATGAATCCGATTACGACGATTACGCCGAGGGTCCAGACGGTAGGAGCCCACCAAGCGGGAGTCTCGAGCTGACCGTTCAGCAAGACCCGGTTGGTGTGGATCTGGTCTAATGTCCTGCGTTGTTGCATCGAATGTGTACGGTTGGATGTTTGCGCTAGATTTCGAGATTAATCGGGCTTTGCGATTATGGCGACTCGCGTCCTCATGTAGTCGATGGGTCTTGACAAGAGGTTGAATTGTTGCACATCCCAGACGCTGAGAATCGGGATGGTGCGTGTCACGATGGCAACGAGCAGGATTGACGCGGCGACTGCGCCTACGCCGATCAGTACGTCCCAAACATCGGGCCAGACTGCCTCCGGGATGACCGTCAGGAATCGTTCGTGTATGCGTTCAGGATCAACGGACCACGCCGCGACATACAGCCGGACGCGGTCAAGCAACAGTCCGATGAGTATCAGTATGGACCCGATTGCAGGTCCGTTGTAAGAGCGTCGGACTGCGTTCCATATCATCCACCACCAGGGGGAGAACCAAATGAAGAAAGCAGCGGCTAGGAATACCCATAAGTAAGGTCCGCGTATCAGTAGATCGATCCACATCTGGTCGGAGCCGCTTCTTCCGTACCAGAAGACGATGAAGGCGGAGATGAAGAAGTATCCCCATAGCAGTGTGAATGCGAACATTAGGCGCGAGAGCGACCAGAAAGCGTCGAGGTGCAGGAACTTCTCCAGCTTGAGGTATCGTCGCGCGATCCAGATGGCGAGGACGGTCACTGCGAGTCCAGCTTGAATGCTTGATATTGCGTGATACATGGGGAATATGGCATCGCGCCAACCCGGAACCATGCTCATTCCGTAGTCTGTGCTGATAATGAAGTGGACGAAGACGAACGTGAAGAAGTAGAGGGTTCCTGCCATTCCGATTCGCATTCGCATAGTGCGCCACTGGACCGAAGTCCCGATCCATCCTCGTGCCATCGTCCTGCCTAGCCGCTGTCGCCATCCCGTTGAATGGTCTCTCATGGCGGCGAAGTCTGGAATGGCGGCCGAGTAAAAGAGTGCCAGACCCGCGAGTATCAGCGTGAGCATTGCCACCATGCTCCAGATGTGCGGCGAGTAGTCGTTTCCCTCGAACCAAATGGAGCGTCGGCGTGCGCCTTGAGTCACGAGTTGGGGCAGCTGCAACATCAACGGGATCATCACGATTGTGCAGACCACAGAGGCGAACGAGCAAATGGCGGCGATTCTGGTGAGCGGCCGCGACCAGTTTGCCTTTGCGAGAACCGGGGCGACTGCCACTAATGGAGCACCTGCCATGGCGCTGTAGAGGAATGCCAGGATGGCGGCTACATACCCCCATTGAGTCTGGTCGCCGCCGTCAACGACCAGCTTGCCAATAAACCCCGCGATGCCGGCGGCCGATAGGATGCCCAAAGCCCACGCCAAGCGTCTGAAGGTCGTCGAGCCAGTAGACGTGGTTGCGACCAATTCGTCAAGGACGACTTTAGGTTCAACGTTCTCGGGGAGTTCGTGATGGCCGGCGTGCTCGTCGTGGGACTCATCACCGGCGGCGGATTGTGCGTTGTGCGTTGCGACGTGACTAACCATGTCCGCCACCATCAGCCGACTTGTCAGGATCGATTGCTGCGAGATAGATTACGTTTGGGTCGGTGGCCAAGTGAGGTAGGAGAGTGTAGTGTCGGTCGTCTTTCTTGAGCTTTGAGACCTTGCTGTCAGGATCGTTTAGGTCACCGAACGTTAGAGCATCTGTTGGGCACGCTTGCACACACGCGGTCTGTATCTCGCCGTCGTTGACGACTCTGTCTTCCCTTTCTGCGTCACGGACACCGCGCCTGATGCGCTGGATGCACATCGAGCACTTCTCCATGATGCCGCGACTGCGCACGGTCACGTCTGGGTTGAGGTGATTACGGAATGCTTCGGGCCACACTGGCTCCCAGTAGTTGAAGAATCTGACCAAGTAGGGGCATCCGTTGGCGCAGTAACGAGTTCCGACGCATCGGTTGTAAACCTGAACGTTGAGACCTTCGTTGTTGTGATATGTGGCGAACACGGGGCAGACCGGTTCGCATGGTGCGTTCTCACAGTGCTGGCAAAGGATTGGAATGAATCGCGCCTTGATGTCAGGGAATGTGCCTTCCCAGTACCGCTCGACCCGCATCCAGGACATCACGCGCGCGCGTTCGAAGCGCTCGCGCGTGTTCAAGGGCACGTTGTTCTCTGCCTGGCAGGCTAATACGCAGGCTTGGCAGCCGGTGCATTTGTCGACATCGACGACCATGCCCCAGCTGAACTGTCGCTTATCTCTCTGTAGTGTCATGCGTCTAAATCAGGTTACTTGAGCGTTGTAACGGCGACGGAGGGATCAGTGTCCGCCTTCCGCGTCTGCGCCGTTGGACTCGTTGTTGGTTGGGTCGATGAACTGCGACTGGTACAGGTGGTGGTTCTCTACCTCTGCGTCGTGTGCGGATTGACCGGGAGCGACGACTAGTATCGGTACACCGGGTTCCGCCGGGAATGCAACTACCTCGCCTTCGAACTTGGGTAGCTCGCGTCGTCTGCCTGTGCGTGCGATTCTGACTTTGGTGGATGCCCACGCGATTGCGCCACTACGTTGCTCAACCTGCGGTGCGAGTATCGACAGGACGTTGGAGCCTTGGCCTGCGTCATATCGTCCGCCGCTCTGATGGCCTAGTCCGATCGGAATTGAGATAACTCCGGGTCTACCGGCTGGGGTTGGATATGCGACGGCTTCAATCTCGCCGTATTGAGACTTGACGAATAGGACATCGTGTTGACGGATGCCTAGGGCTTCGGCATCGTGATCGTTAATCTCGACCCACGTTTCCCAAGCTGCGCTCGTCATAGGGTCTGGCGTTTGGTTCCCGAAGGGAGTCGGCGAGAGCTGCCCATTTATCAGGCTATTGTTGACGAACGGAATGAGAGTGAAATCACCTCCATCTCCTAAACCGTCCGTGTCTGAGAACGACGCGGTGCGATTGAGATCGAATACATTCGCGGGACCTGGATCGGACTGCTGATCATGTGCGGAGTAGATGTCCCACCATCCGCCGCGTTGCATTACGCCTTGCCGGAAGAGTCGGACATTACTGGCTGTTACGGAGCCCCTTCGCTCGTTGAATAAGTCTGATGTTGCGTTGTCCACCATCTCGCGCATGTCGTCAGCACCGAGGTCACCGTCGGATGCCCATAGGAGCATGTCGCCGAAACCGCGGGCATCGGAGAGTAAGCCGTCTGAGTACTGGACGGTTTCGGGTATGACTGGTTGCTGGATGGTCACGACTTGGTAGCCGGGTGCAGGGGATGGCTGTGATGCGTCCCATGTCTCTAGGAACGACCTTTCAGGGAGCACCAGGTCGCAGTTCGCGAGGGTGTCGTTCATAACGGTGCCGAATCCGATCACGGTTTCGACCTCGTCCATGGCACCGGCTGTTGCAGTTGAGTTCGGCATCCCGTACACAATGTCAGCGCCGCGTACGATAACTGTCGCGACTTCGCCCGAACGCCATTGCGCCAATTCGAGTTCCCAGTCGGTGAAACTATCACCTTTGGTCGCGTTTGCTTGCACGGGCAAAGGTCCAGCTGGGTTCCACTTGATGCCGCCGTCTTGACCGATTGAACCGAGTAGCGTGTTCAATGCGTAAACGGCCGCTAGGTTGAACGCACCGTTCGTCTGAGCAGCTGCATTGCCGCCGGCGAACGCGAGACTCGGTCCGTGTTCGGTAAGTTTGGCGGCTGCCTTTCGGATCTTGTATGCGGACACACCTACGGTGTTCTCAACGTCTTCGGGAGCGAATCCGTAGAGCGCGGCGGGTTGAATCTTATCTAGGAACTTAGCGATCTGGGCTGACCCGACGAGTCGCTCGTTGATGATGACGCTCGCGATGCTCATGGCGAGAGTGCCTTCTTGACCTGGAAGCACGGGGAGCCACAGGTCGGCGGCTGCGGCGGTCATAGACATGCGCGGTTCGGCGTGAATGAGGTAGCCGCGCTCGTCACCGCCGCGGAACTCGCCGTATCGCACTCCGTAACCGACTGGTGATTGCCACGAGCTGAGCCAATCCGCTCCTACGGAGAGTATGGCTTTGGCGTTACCGATATCGAAATATGGCATTTGATCTACGCCGTAGACGTATTGCAACGCGGACTGCGCGGCTCCTTGTTCGACTGCGTCAAAGGTGATGTATCTGCCCCCGTTTATGGCGGCGAATGACGATGCAACGGTTCCGAGCAGACCGTTCAACGGGTTAGTCACGACTGAGAGGTTGCCGTTGCCTGCTTCTACGGCGGTCATGAATAACGACTCGGCTCTCGCCCACGAAATCGAGTCGTGAATGCCGTCTTTTGATGAGCGGAACAGCGGCTCTCGGATCCTGTCCGGGTGATATGTGAGCTGTATAGCGGCATCGTGTCGTGCGCTCTGTTTGCCTCGGTTGACGGGATGGTCAGGGTTGCCGGCGATTTTCTTGGCTCGTCCTTCCATCACTCTCACCAGAAGCCCGTCGCCGCCTGGCAGGTCGGGCGATGTAGTTGCGTACCAAGCATCGGCACCGCGCACGATGTCTTCTGGTAGTTCAACCGGGGACTGCACGATGAGTTCGCGCTCGGGCAGCCCGCAAGCGGCAAAAATCATCGTGCCGGCGGTAGCCTTGGCGGATAGCGCAAGGAACTCTCGTCTGGTTAGCTTCATTGGATTCGTGGCGGTACTGAGGCAGATGTTGATGGTTTCGAGGTTTCGTTTAGTAGTGGCAGGAGGCGCAATCGTCTGGCGCGTTGTTGTCTTTGTGACAATTGACGCATTGCCCCATTTTCAGCGGCTCGACTTGTGCAACCTCTGTCATGGATGCGACATCACCGTGGCAGGTTGAGCAAACGCCAGCCGCACCCGTGGTTATGCCGCTAGTGGTGTTGTCCACGCGGTCAGGATTGGCAGTGAGGTAACGGATGTGTGGCTCATGAACGAAGCGCACATGGTCCGGCAGTCTGTGTACGCGTTTCCAGTCAATCGGATGCGGGTTGTCGCCGATTACACCGGCTGCCATTCTCACTTGTGTAAGCCGTTCGCTGTCTTCCTTTCCGATCACTTGGTGGCAGTAGGCGCAGAGCTGAACGGGTGGCACGCCCGCGCTGGCTTGCGTGGTCACTGTCCGGTGGCAGAATGTGCAGTCCATTCCGAGTCCTTGGACCGTCTCACCTGCTGAGTTTGAGTACGTTCCAAGTCCGGCGTGTATGGTGTGCGAGAACCTTATCGGTTGCTCGATGGATTGGTCGAATCCGAGCACTGGTATCGGTTGTCCCAGCCATGCGGTAATTACGAACGCGATTAGAGCGCCGAAGACCAGAAGCACGCCTAGCGCGCCGGTGCCTAGCATCGGAATCAGCACCTTGAGCCACAGTGGAGTTGTGCGGTGCTTTTCTCTAATGAAGTTAATCAACCAGCGACCCCTGCCGCGTCAATGCCGTTGGGTGTTGCGAGTTAGCGACGCGCGTTGTTGTCAGGCGGGTCACTGCCAATACCTGCTGTAGCGTGTGTCGAGCCAACCCATGTTGATCACTGCGAGGACGAGGCAGGCGATGATGGCTGCGACCGCGAGCAGTCCTAGCACATAGAAGACAGGTCGAGCCTTGGACCACCTGGCGTTGATCGTTTCCGTGTCGACGAGTGAAGGGATTATCGCGTGAGCGGTTAGCAGCACTGGACCCGCGAAGAAGGCGGCACCAAGTGCGACCCACATGAATCGGAGCGAGATGCCCAGTTGTCCCCATTCAGATGGGGTTAGAGGTTGGGGGTCCATTCAGCCGATGTGCTCTTTGCGATTATTGGATTGCCGTGTGCGGTACCGTCTTCACTGACCTGCCGCAACACAACATGCGACTGTGGACAGACGACGTTAACGCAAGTCATTCACAACTATCTTATTAACGCGCGGCGAATAGTGTCAAAGGATGATGATTGTGAATCCGTTAATCTCTTGAGTCATGGTTGGCTTCAACCCTTGTGTTGGACGGTAGGAGTAAGTAAGGCTCGCCAGATTCTCTGTCATTGCGAATGCTCCACGGTTCCGAGAGGGATGCGCGCCGCATCCGCACGCCGTTGTTGCCGCCGTAAATCAACAGGGACTCGCCTGCACCTGAGTCGCCGACCGGGACCACGCGGACAGTCGTTGGCGCGCCATCTTCCCAACCGACTACCTCCTGTCGTCCGTTGTGTTCAACGACTATGGAGTTAGCGACCTGCTCAGTGCCGCGAGCTTCGAAGACTTGGATCGGGAAATATCCGCAGTTGTCGTTTTCGTCGATTTCAATCCAGACCTGTGCCACTAGGTGCCCTTTCTGACTGGCGCGACCGCGTCCTTAACAAGATCGGATTGCGACGCGTGATTGGTCACGCTATTTCCGCGCACGCGTTGCTAACATCTTAAGAAAGCTTTCTGCCGTTAATGAACGAGTGCGGCGCGGCTAATCGGAACTGGGGTACTTGCGGACATGACGATACCTGATTCAAAGCTCAGATGGGTCTATGAGACGATGTATCGGATACGTCGTTTCGAGGAGACGATGCTGGAGCAGACTTTCCGTGGCAACGCAATGGGGGTCACGCACCCTTCAGACGGTCAGGAGGCGGTTCCGACCGGAATCTGCGCCCACTTGACCGCGAAGGACTGGATCGGTTCGACGCATCGGGGACATGGGCATTGCATTGCGAAGGGTTTGGACACGGCGGGCATGATGGCAGAGATTATGGGCCGGCACACTGGTCAATGCAAGGGTAAGGGTGGTTCGATGCATATTGCGGACTTCTCGAAGGGGATGCTGGGTGCAAACGCGATAGTTGGAGCTTCTGTCCCGTTGGCGGTTGGTGCGGCGCTCACATCGAAGTACAGGGGGACGGAAGTTGAGTCGATAGGAGTAGCGTTTTTCGGCGATGGGGCAACGAGCCAGGGCGTTGTCCACGAATCGATGAACTTGGCTTCGATCTGGGATTTGCCGGTGATATTTGCTTGCGAGAACAACCAGTACGCGGAGGCTACGCCTGCTTGGTACGCGGTTTCGACCGACGACATCGCGGCTCGGGCCGATTCTTACGGGATTCCGGGCGTTCAGGTTGACGGCATGAATGTCTTCGATGTCTACGAGGCGGCCGGTGAAGCCGTGGCGAGGGCTCGTTCCGGGGATGGTCCGACATTGCTGGAGTTGAAGACATACCGCTATCACGGCCACTTCCACGCGGACGATGCGTCTAAATACCGGAAGGCGGAGGAAGAGCGTGCGTACGAGCAACGCGATTGTCTGAAGCAGTTTGAGCGGCGGGTGACGACGCTAGGCAAGATGGAGGACGACGACCTGAAGGCGATTCGCGACGAGATAGACCAGGAGATGATTGACGCGGTTGAGTTCGCGTTGAACAGCCCGATGCCGCCAGCGGAAGAGTTGTACACCGATGTTTACGTTGAGTATTCCAACCCTGTATACGGCTTGAGATAACACGAAAGTCCTCGGTGTTTGCCGGCATGGCTGGACCGAGAATCGCGACGAAAGGCTGAAATGTCGAAATGACCACAGAGACTATCGCTAAAGATGACCGCATCACGCTTCCAGAGGGTGATGTTGACGGACCGGGACCGGGATACAAAGTCGATGGACTCAATGTCCGGTATCGCGATGCTTTCAATCAGACGCTCCGCGATGAGCTTGAGAGGGACCCGGATGTCTTCATCATGGGCGAGGACATTTCGGGTGGCTTCGACAAGGAGACTAAGGAGCCGTTGGATGCTTGGGGTGGTCCATTTGCGGCGACGAAGGGGTTGGTGCAAGATTTCGGGCCTGAGCGGATCAGGGACGCGCCGATCTCGGAGGCTGGATTCGTTGGTGCTGGAGTAGGTGCTGCTTTGACGGGATTGCGCCCGGTTGTCGACTTGATGTACTTCGATTTCGTGACGGTAGCGTACGACCAGTTGCTGTCAAATGCTGCGAAATCGCGCTACATGTTCGGCGGTCAGACTAAAGTGCCGCTCACGCTTTTCGCACGATCCGGTGGCGGCACCGGGCACGCGGCGCAACACTCGGAGAGCTTTTATTCCATGCTGGCGCACATACCCGGACTGAAGGTAGCTGTGCCGTCTGATCCGTACACCTGCCGTGGCTTATTGGCGGCCGCAATACGTGACGACGACCCGGTTTTCCTAGTGAATGACAAGAAGTTGATCAACATGATGGGTTACTGCCCATACGAGTCGTTCACGATACCGTTGGGCAAGGGGCGTTATCTGCGTCGCGGCGATGATGTCACGTTGGTTGGGATGTCTTACACGTCTGTTGTGTGCAAGCAGGCTGCCGACACACTTGCCGAAGAGGGCATTGATTGCGAGGTCGTCGACATGTTGTCGCTGTCGCCGTTTGACGAGGACATAATCATTGAGTCTGTGCGTAAGACGAACCGTGTAGTGATAGTTGACGAAGACACGCCGCGTGCGAGCATGGCTTCGGAGTTCGCGGCGATCATCGCTGACAAGGCGTTTGACTACTTGGATGCCCCCGTGAAGCGCGTCACGTCTCCGCATACTCCAGTGCCGTACAACAAGGGTTTGGAGACGGATTTCATGCCACAGCCAGAGGATGTTGCGGGAACGGTTAAGACGCTACTGGGAACTTGAACTTGGCTACGCGGCAGTCCGCGGTTAGGTATAGAACGTGGGATCTTGTAGACATTGTGGCGAGGATGCTGGTTGGTTCAAACGCGAGCACAAGTCTTGCGTTGACGGCTTGAGAAGTGCGCGGCGGGAGATTATCCGCCTCAGCGCCGACGGTGCGTTGGCCGGTCGGCATGATCCTGCACTTCGGTCCCGCTTGTATGAAATTGCTCGCAGTGGAAGACTAGCTGATTCTGCCGTGCGCGGTCTGGTGCTTGAGGGCATGGATCGCGCTTTGCAGTCTGCGCTTGATGATCACATCTTGGATCCAGAGGAACTTCGGGCGCTCCAGATGTTCCAGTTGTCGCAAAGGATCGGCGAACACGAGTTAGAGGAGCGTGGGATCACCGAGAAGATTCGTCAGGCCGCCCTGTTACGCAGTCTGTTTGAAGATGGCGCGATACCGAAGGCTGAGCGACCCAGGCTTGGTTCGAGTCGCGAACGGCTGCCATTCAACACGATGAAGAGCGAGTCTGTGCTGTGGGTGTTCAAGAATGTTGATTACCTGACTGAGGTGACACGTCGGGAGTTCCAGGCTGGATCGTCTGGGATGAGTTTCAGAATCGCCAGAGGGGTTTACTATCGCACTGGGAGCTCTCGTGGTCGGACGGTTACATCGAAGAGCATGGAGGTGGTTGACAGTGGGATCATGGGAATCACCACGAAGCACATCTATTGGGCCGGTCAGCAGGGCTTCGGGAACAGCAAGAGTTTCAGGATTCGGCTCAATCGAATAGTCTCGTTGGACGATTACACTGACGGGATCGGCATAATGCGTGACACGCAGCGCGCCAAGCCTGAGGGATTCAGCGGCATCGATGGCGGGTTCGCGACGAATCTCATTGAGATTGCGGCGTACAAACTTGATGAGGATGGTTTTGCGAACGCTGATCAGACTCTTGACGAGATGGTTGCTCCGGACGAAGACATTGCAGGGATGGTGTTCGCTACTGGCGTGGCTTCTGACACAGGGATACATTAAGTCCGCGCGTTGCGAGTGCCGAGACGCTGTCTGTGGTTAGACGCTATTGCTTGCGCTTATCTGTGACGGGAGTCGCTGCGAGATGCCAGAATACGACAATCATCGCCCCATTTATCACTTCATGCCGCCATCGGGTTGGATGAACGACCCTAACGGGCCGATCACGGAGTCTGACGGGACGCATCATCTCTTTTACCAGTACAACCCGGATGGCGGTTGGCATGAGCAGATGCACTGGGGCCACGCCCGGACTCGCGACTTAGTTCACTGGGAGCACATGCCGATTGCGCTCTATCCCGACTCGGCTTTTGACAAGGATGGCGTCTACTCGGGGTCCGCGATTGAATTGAACGGCCAGCCGGTTCTCTTCTACACGGGGATCCGTCCCGAGGTGCAGTGTATCGCGATCGGCGATCAACAATACGAAGTATGGCGCAAACTCCCGAAACCGATCGTCACTGATCGGCCCGAGGGTCTTGAGCTAGACGGTTTTCGCGACCCGACGCTTTGGTTTGATCCAGATACTGGCAGATTGAACATGGGAATTGGATCGGGGATTGTGGGCGAATCTGGTTGCGTCTTGCGTTACTCGGCGGACCCGGACCTAAAGAGCGCATGGCAATACGAAGGGTTTCTGTTGCGCGGGCAGCCAGCGCTACTGGCGAATTGCGAGTGTCCGGATTTCTGGCACCACGTCACCGATACGTGGGCGATGATCGCGTCACCGCAGGCCGATGACCCTAAACGCGGTGCGGGAACGGTATGGTTGACGGGCGAACAGTTGGAAGGGGAGTTTTTCCCAAACCGTCAGGGTTTGCTTGATGCATCGCCTTTGTATTACGCCCCCAAATCGTTCTGGCACAAAGATGGAAGGCGCGTCGTGTGGGGATGGCTACGCGAGGATAGGTCGGTTGACAAGTCGGTCGGACGGGAGTGGGCTGGTGTGATGTCTCTGCCGAGAGAGGTTGAGATTGGGTCTGATGGTGTACTTAGCATTCGCCTTAGCCCTGAAGTGAAGTCACTTGGCGGTTGGCGAGCGTTTGGGTGCAAAGGCGATGAGGAGATGTACAGCGCGAACGTTGCGGCCGTCGAAATACCCGCGAGAGAATCGGTTGTCCATCTCATCGAGATGGAATGGACGCCATGGGGCAAGGTTGCTGTCCAGCTCTTGAACGGACAGATCCATGATGAGGGCATAGTAGTGGCTTACGATTTCACCAAGCAAGAGTTGAGTCTCTCGCTGAGGTTTCAATGGGACGACGACGAATCGGTAACTGAGAGAACTACCGTCTGCGGCGTGAACCGTGACCTGCCGAATCCGGACGGCCAGTTTGCGTTGCGAGAAGGTGAACCGCTCAGGTTACACGTCTACATGGATCGTTCGGTTATCGAGGTGTTTGCGAACGACAGGGCGGCGCTGAGCGGCAGGTACTATCCAAAGTCACGGGCGAAGAAAACCTCCGGTCCCTTGTATCTCCCCGTGCCTCTACACGGTGATTCCGCCACTTCTGGACGCGACAGCTGGAACTTCACGAACCCTTACTCGATTTCGGCTATGTCTCACGGTCGACCGCTCCGAATTACGACTTGGGAAGTGTGGAACTTGGCCAGTATTTGGTCAGAGTAGCCGAAGTATCAAGTGTTGCTGCGTTAAGTGCTACTGGTGACGGCTTCGTCTTGCTCTGCCATGCGGAGCAGCATCCGATACGGGTAGATACCAGTCGAGTGGCCGTCGGACCAGAGGAATTGGAGGGCGTAGCGGCCAACAGGGATGTAGTCCACGATGATCACATCTTCGGGAACGTCTGCGACGCTAATGATTCTCTCGCCGGAGGTTTCCTCTACGCAAGCTGCGCAACCGCATTGCAGGCGCAGGTAGCGGTACGGGAAGGTGTGTTGGGCACCGCTTGACCAAGTGATCCGTATGCCTTGTGCGCCGAGGTGCACATCGTCGGCGACGATCTGTGGGTTTCGTCTCATTGGGCGTGTTGCAGTTTTGATTTCTGGGATGCAGTTCTTGATTCGCGCGCTGGAGCCGCCTGTTGATTCATTGATACCGTAACCTACTACAATGCGAATTGCGACGTTGGCCAGGTGCTGGAACGACACAAAGGAGAGATGACATGGCGGATCCAATCAAGGTTGGAGTAATTGGGGCCGGAGCGAACACTCGTTTGCGGCATATCCCCGGGTTGCGGGCGCAGGAGGACGTTGAGGTAGTTGGCGTGGTGAATCGTTCTGAGGAGTCTTCCCGGCGAGTTGCGGACGAATTCGAGATTCCGCGGGTGTATGACGACTGGGTTGACCTGCTGGATGACGACGATGTTGATGCGGTATGCATCGGGACTTGGCCGTACATGCACTCTACGCTCACGTTGGCGGCTTTGGAGGAAGAGAAGCATGTGCTGGTAGAGGCGCGTATGGCGATGGACTCGGACGAGGCGGCGGAGATGCTTGACGCTTCGTTGAACGCGCCTCATTTGGTATCGCAGATTGTGCCGGCGCCTCACACATTGGAGATTGATCAGACGTTGATTGAGATGATCTCCGAGGGTTACATCGGCGACTTGGTCAATGTGAGATTGCAGGTGGCGAATGGGAGTGATTTCCCGAATCCAGATTTGCCTTTGCATTGGCGGCATAACCGCGACTTTTCGGGAAACAACATCATGACGATGGGGATCTGGTATGAGGCACTGATGCGCTGGTTTGGACCGGCCGTCACTGTGCAGGCGTCGGGGCAGACGGTTGTCAAACACCGTCTTGACGATGCCGGAAGGCGCCGTTCGACTTCGATACCGGATCACATTGACGTTCTTTGCGGCATGGAATGCGGTGGTTCGCTGAACATGACGGTAACGATGGTCTCGGCGTTTGCGCGAGAGCTCGACCTTTGGATCCATGGGACAGATGGCGTGATCCGTGTTGAGTCGACGAGTTTCACCGATCCGGGGAAACCGAGTTTCGGCCTGTCGGGTGCGACGCGTGGTGCAGGTGAGTTGACTGAGATTGAG
The DNA here is from genome assembly GCA_965200145.1 of Dehalococcoidia bacterium. GTDB lineage: Bacteria > Chloroflexota > Dehalococcoidia > Lucifugimonadales > Lucifugimonadaceae > CBDATG01. Next base: position 816,751 of record CBDATG010000002.1, on the reverse strand, counting down.
GTGGCTGAGGAGAAACGCGGTGCGTGGCGCGTCGAAGAGGAATTCGTCAACGCGATTCGCGGTCTTGAGCCGGTTACGCACACGGATTTCACTACGGGCGTGAAGTACATGCAATTCACCGATGCAGTTTCGCAGTCCGTGACAACGGGCGAGTTAGTCCGCCTGCCGTTTTAGCAGGACGTGGCCATCACCCGCTACCTTTAGGCGCGCGTCAAGGAATGGCCTGCGGTTGAATCGTCGTCGTGCGCGCTGAATAGTCCAAAGCGGAGTGTGACACCGCGGCTTTGAGTTTCGCGCATTGTGTTGGAAACTTTGGTCTGTTATGACAGAGCCGGGTTTCATGAGGGAATACGTTTCTGAGGTCGAGGCGCGCCGTTCGGAGTCTGCCAAGCTCAAGGCACTGGAACGCCGCGAAATTGACGGTGAAAACGCGCCGCAGATTGATGGAAGAGTCGCGGCACCTCTTGCTGAAACGCACGCGGACCCTGAGGTAGCGATACCAGTTGAGCGGCGCGGGCTGAAGCTGAAGGATTTGCCGAATGACGAGATGCCGCGCGAGAAAATGTCAGAATTGGGTCCGCAGGCGTTGACGGACTCTGAGCTGCTGGCGATACTGCTGGGATCTGGGACTAGTCGCGTGAACGTCAAGGATCTGGCGTTGGACTTGCTAACGGAGTTCAATGGCTTGGAAGCGTTGAGTAGGGCATCTGCGACTGCGATGATGAACTGCAAAGGTATTGGAATGGCCAAGTCATCGCAGTTGTCGGCGACGTTCGAGGTGGCTAGGAGGTTGCGAGCAGGAGCGGGCTCTGACCGCGCGGAAGGCGGAAGAGGGTTGAGGATCGGTAGCAGCATGTCCAAGCCGCACGCGGTGGCGGACCTGATGCGGCCGTTGTTGATGGACAAGCCGCAGGAAGAGCTTTGGGTGCTGTACCTGAGTCGTAGGCTTCGGTACCGTGGCAAGTCGTGCGTCTATGTCGGCAATCTTGATCGGATAGATATCAGCCCGGGTGTTGTCATGTCTGGTGTCGTGGAACGTCGCGAGCCGTGCTTCACTATCGTTCACAATCATCCATCTGGCGATAGCGAGCCGAGCACGTCGGATATCGCGACGACACAGCGCATGGTGCGGGCTGCGAAGGAGCTGGACCTGAAGTTAGTCGACCATGTGGTGGTCGCAGCTTCCGGTTTCACGAGTATGAGGATGTCGAGGCTGGTTGAGTTCGACTGACGGGGTCGCGCCTCGGTTTAGCCAGTGGCATTCGTCTTGCGTTGAGTTGCGACACGGTGTCACCGTTGGCGGTTGAGGTTTACAATCTTTCCCAAATGCTTTGTCGGCGAAGTAAGAGTAAAGACGGGTTGCGTATGCCACAGATTGACTTCAACGCAGATATTGGCGAATCTTTCGCGGGCTACGAGATGGGGTACGACGACGATGTGATCCGATTCATAACGTCGGCGAACATAGCGACGGGTTTTCACGCTGGTGACCCTGACTGGATGGCGAAGACGGTTAGGCTTGCGGAGTCTCACGGGGTACAACTAGGTGCACATCCTGCCTATCCCGATTTGGCGGGTTTCGGTCGACGCGATATGGCATTGACGCCTGACGAGATTCGGAACGCGGTTACGTACCAGGTGGGGGCGCTGACTGCGTTCGCGTCTGACGGTAAGTTGCAGCATGTGAAGCCCCACGGTGCGCTTTACAACAAAGCGGCGGTTGACGCGGATGTTGCTGCCGCCGTGGTGTCTGCCGTGATGAAGTTCGACCGTGACATGATCCATGTGGTTCTAGCGGGCTCTGTGTGGGAGGAAGTTGCACGCAACGAAGGCGCGCGAGTTGCGAGGGAATGCTTTGCTGATCGCGCTGTTGAGCCGGACGGTACTCTGGTTAGCAGGTCGAAGCCGGGTTCGGTGTTGCACGATGTTGACGAGGTGGCGGACCGTTCGTTGAAGATGGCGGTGGAGAGGAAGGTTACGGCTGTTGACGGGAGTGAGATTGAGTTCGATGCTGATACGATCTGCCTGCACGGCGATACGCCGGGCGCGGTTGAGATGGCGCGGGCGGTGCGCGAGCGATTTGCCGCCGCGGCGGTAGATGTCCGGCCGATGTGCGATATCTTGGACTCTGCCGACAGGTAGTCGCTGGTTTTTGGTTCGATGAGCGAGGTCGCCCAGGTGCGCGTCGTCTCGGCGAGCGACTCGTCGATTTTGATCGAGTTCGGGGACGGAATCTCTGAGCCGGTCAATCGGTCGGTGTATCAATTCATTGATGTCGTGCAGCGATCTGACATCGCGGCGCACATTGTTGAGATGATTCCGGCTTACCGGACACTATTGGTGGAGTACGACCTTGGCAGTGTCGCGGATGCCGAGATGCGGGTCGCGCTGTCGGCTTTGCTGGCGGATGCAGATTTACCGGGCGTAACGGGTGATGACGTTCAGATCGATAGGACGATCGATGTGCCGGTAGTTTACGGTGGCGAGCATGGCCCGGACTTGCGGGATGTAGCGAACCATGCCGGTATGTCGGAGGATCAGGTTGTCGGCATACACAGCGGCTCAACGTATCGCGTTTTCATGATTGGGTTTGCGCCTGGATTCCCGTATCTTGGTGGCATGGATGCTCGAATATCTTGCCCACGCTTGACGACTCCTCGTGTTCGCATCCCGGCCGGCTCGGTTGGCATTGCCGAGACGCAGACTGGCATCTATCCGAACGCGAGTGCGGGAGGATGGCGCATCATAGGACGCAGTCCGACAAAGCTTTTCGATGTTGACAAAAATCCGCCATCGTTACTAGAACCGGGTGCTGGTGTTCGGTTCGTTCCTGTAGATTCGGCCGAGTTCGATGATGACGCGAGCCCCGGACATGTTGCATGACTCCTGTCGGCGGTGATATTGAGGTAATCGCGGCAGGTCCGCGTATGACCGTGCAGGACTTGGGACGTCGTGGTAGTCAACGCTATGGCGTGTCTGTCAGCGGCGTTTTGGATGCGGATGCGACGGTATTGGGAAACAGGTTAGTGGGGAATGATATCGGAGCCGCGGTGTTGGAATGCACATTCGGTGGCGTGGAATTGCGCTTCAATGTCGATGCGATTGTTGCAGTGACTGGTGCGCGGTCTGATGTTGCAATATCTGGCTTCACGCAACCTATGTGGACCACTCTGCTGGTTCCGTCCGACTCGACTTTGGAGTTTGGTATCCCTGCTGATGGCTCACTTGTCTACGTTGCAGTGAACGGCGGGATAGATGTGCCAGAGGTCTTGGGATCGCGCGCGACCCACCTAGGGACAAAGATGGGCGGGAAGGATGGGAGGGCACTGGCGGACGGCGACCAGTTACAGATCGGAGACCGAGGGGATCCGGGGGGAGTCCCAGCACCAGGGACTACTGTGCCTGAAGCGTTTGATGCTCGGTACGTCGCATCTTCGGACCCGATTCGCGTTGTTAGAGGTGCTCAGTATGGAGTATTCACTGAGTCAGGGATTTCGGAATTCTGGGGCGGCACCTTCACGGTGAGCGCGGTGTCGGACCGTCAAGGATCGCGGCTTGAGGGCGGACATGTAGCTGCGACGGATGGCAAACACGACATAATTTCGGAGGCGGCATTCTTTGGTGCTGTACAAGTGCCGAGCGACGGTCAACCTATCGTTTTGTTGGCGGACAGGCAAACTACGGGAGGGTATGCAAAGATTGCATCGGTCATAACCGCCGATATGCCCAGGATGGCGCAAAAGCCCCCCGGTAGCGAAGTTAAGTTTGCCGAGGTGGACGTGTCGATGGCACAGGAGTTGAGCCGGCAGGTGCGCTCGTCCGTGTTTCAGGCGGAATTGCGACCGGCGAAAGAAGTGGGAGCGATGGCGATGGTGTGCAATTCGGTTGAGTACAACGTGGTGGTGCGTCGCGCAGGTTCAGACGGCGGCGGGTCGTTATGGTGGGCAAAGATTGATGGTGGCGAAGAATCTGCTGTTGTTATCAGTTAGCGTGCCTTACGAGTTGGCTCGCGTTTGATTGAACCAGTGGTTAGTGGCATCATTGATTAGTGCATGATGAACATGCCGTATCACATGCGTTAACGGTTCACCGGGACGCCCTTACGAACAGGACACATCACTTTTGGATTGGACAACCATAATTGACGGCCTATATGTGAGCGCGCTCGGTATGGGTATGGTCATGGCGGTTCTGTTGCTGTTGGCGATCACGGTTTGGGTGGTTTCAAGGCTGGATCGCGCAGTTGAGGCGAGGCAGAGGAGGCAGGAGCAAGTTGACCGGCCAGTCGTTGCGATCGGCGTACAGGAGGATCGGAGCGAAGATGAGAACCTTGCCAATGTAGCCGTGATAGCGGTTGCAATCGCGTTGGCGGAGTCGGCGGAGCATGAAGCCTCACACGACGCGAGTTCGACCGGGACAGCAGCGGTACTTCCGACGAACGACTGGCTGACACAGGGCCGCACGAGGCAACGGTTACGGCAATCCAGTCCTGCGATAGAGATGTGGAAGCGATGAGTCGCAGCTTCAAATTGACTTTGAGCGGTCGCACCTACGAAGTTGAGGTAGGTGACCTAACTGAGAACCCAGTGTCGGTGACGGTTGATGGCTGGGAGCACAAGGTGACGATTCCGGACCTTGCGCCTGCGCCGTCACCTCGTGCTGAGCGGGCACCTCGGACGAGATCGAGACCTGCTCCTGCGAAGGCGACTCCAGGACCGCGTCCAGCGCCTGCGTCCAGTGGCGATTCCGTGTTGCGGGCTCCTATGCCGGGCAAGATAGTGCGGGTCAACGTCAGTGAGGGGGAGAATGTGAGCAAAGGCGACCCGTTGGTCGTGTTGGAATCGATGAAGATGGAGAACACCTTGTCGAGTTCGTTGGATGGCGTTGTGAAAGCGGTGCACGTATCGGCGGACGACTCGGTTCAGCAGGGACAGACGCTCGTGGAGTTTGGTTAGGCCATGGCCGATTCAAGTTTCGCCGAACAGGTGTTCGCGGGCTTCGATGCGATCGTTGCCGATCCGCGCCTGGTAGCGATGTGGGTTATCGCTCTTGCGTTGCTGTATGTCGGCGTGGCGAAACGCAAGGAACCACTATTGCTGGTGCCTATCTCAATGGGCATCATGTTCGCTAACCTGCCGCTTGGCGAACTGATTCGGTTAGGTGGTGAGGGCGAACCGACCGGTATTCTGAGGACCTTCCAGAACATCGGACTGGAGACGGATATATTCCCGCTGTTGATTTTCCTCGGTGTTGGTGCGGGCACAGATTTCACGCCGATGTTGTCCAACCCGAAGACTTTGCTATTGGGAGCGGGTGCACAGGCAGGAGTCTTCTTCGCTCTGATTGGCGCGTTGCTGTTGGGATTGACTGATTTCTTCAGCTTCGGGCTTCTCGAGGCGTCTTCGATCGGCATTATCGGTGGAGCGGACGGTCCGACGACGATTTTCATTTCGACCCGGATGCGCGAGCTAGGCGAGTCGCTGGCTCATGTTGAGGTCCGAGACATAGTCGGTGCGACTGCAGTGGCGGCATACTCCTACATGGCATTGGTTCCGATAATCCAGCCTCCGTTGATTCGATTGTTGACGACGAAGCAAGAGAGGCAGATCAAGATGGAGTATCCATCGGAGCCGCCGTCACGCAGGACATTGATAATTTTTCCGGTTCTGACAACGATCATCATCAGCGTCATAGTGCCTTCTGCATCGCCGTTGATAGCGATGCTGATGCTAGGCAACTTGATCCGGGTGTCAGGTGTGGTGCCTCGATTGGCAGACGTCTCAGAGAACTCGCTGATGAACGTCACGATTATCTTGCTTGGTTTAGCGGTCGGCTCCACCATGCCTGGCAGTGTTTTCTTGCAACCTGAGACGCTTGGGATATTCGTATTGGGGCTCTTCGCGTTCTCTACCGCTACGATCACGGGCATCCTGATTGCGAAGTTGATGAATCTGTTCACGAAGTCAAAGGTGAATCCGATGATCGGCGCGGCAGGAGTTTCGGCGGTGCCAATGGCCGCTAGGGTTGTGCAGGATATGGGACATGCTGAGGACCGGGAGAATTTCCTGTTGATGCACGCGATGGGTCCCAATGTGGCCGGAGTTATCGGGACTGCGACAGTTGCGGGCGTACTGCTAGCTGTGGTGCCGCAACTTCTGTAATAGGCTTCCTAACGGTGCAGTAACTGTTCGCCGTAGTGTGATATCAATTGCGATTAACCGATATGGCAGTCGGAAGTAACCGATGGGAGGCGACGAAATGGTCAACTTAGGGATGCGTGGTATTTTCCCGATAATCAGCATGCCGTTCGATGCCCAAGGCAGGATTGTTTATCAAGACTTGGAACGTCAGATTGAATGGTTGCTCGCTCATGGTGTCCACGGGCTCGGGATTGCGATGGCGAGTGAGGTGTTCAAGCTGACGGAGTCCGAGCGCGATGACGTGCTGAAGTCGGTGGTGAAATCTGCGAATGGTCGCGTGCCGGTAGTGATGAACACTGGCGGCGAGGGCACAGCTGTCACGATCCATTACTCTCGGCGTGCGGAAGACTTGGGAGCAGATGCGTTGATGATTCGCCCGACCAGCTATATCCCGACTACTGCATCAGAGCATATCCGTTTCTTCGAGGAGGTTGCAGCCTCGGTATCAATTCCGATCTTCATGCAGGATCAATCTACCGCGCCAGTTCCACCGGGCATGGCGGTGGAGTGCGCTCGACGGCATGAGAATCTTTGCTACATCAAGGTTGAGACACCGCCCACGCTGCCGCGAGTTGTGGAGGCGAAGCAGATTGCCGGCGACGAAACGAATCTGATTATTTTTGGAGGCATGGGCGGTGCGTTTTTCTTGGAAGAGCTTGCCCGAGGATCGGTGGGTTCGATGCCTGGGGCGACGATGCCGGACGTATTCGTGAAGGTTTGGGACCTGTGGCAGTCTGGCGATGCCTCTGGAGCGTTTGAGATATTCGACAAGTTCGCATCTCTGATCCGCATACTGGCACAGGGCCAAGGACTTGCGAATTGGATTTACAAGTTCATCCTGTACAAGCGCGGAGTATTTGCTGATGGGTCGACCTTCGCGCGTGGTCCTTCGCTCAAGCCAGATGCGGCTCACTATAGCGAGATCGAGTCCGAGTTGAGCCGAGCGGGTGTTCTTGATGTGTAGGGGGGCTGCAAGCATCGGCGGAATGCCCGTCATCAAGCTTGGAGTGCGACGGACGCGTCGGTTCCGCCGCGGGATGGTGCGGTTGCCTGCGAATCGCGAGGATGACGACGACGATTGGTGTCCCACGCCGGCGACTGTTTCGTCCAGGTCAGCCGGCATAGATTTTTACGCGGGTCCGAGATGATTTTCGGTCTCGACACGGGCTTTGAGTACTGGCAGCTCGGTTTGATGGCGGCGGGCTCGCTGTTGATTGGATTGACAGGTGGGACCGTCGGGATTGCGCTAGGCGTGATTCGTCTCCCGATGCTCACGTTTTTCGGCGTTGACCCGCTGTTGGCCGCTGGCACAAATCTGATCATTTCGGTTATGGGTTCGGGTTTCTCGACTATTACGGCACTGCTGAACAAGAGCGTGCTGTGGTCGGTCGTTCTGGCAATGGGAGGTCCGGCGATACTCGGAGCGTTCATCGGCGGTTACTTCTCTGGCTTGGTGCCAATTTGGATATTGCTTGTTGTGGTTGCGGGATTGATGGCGTGGTCGTCTTTATGGCTGGTCTACTGGTCGTTGCGCGTCATCAACCTCAGGCGGCGTTATCCGCAGGTGAGGCGGCGCAAGGCAGTGACTGGGCAGACTTATCGAGGTGTAGATTGGCGGAGATCGGCTCGGGAGGGCGTTGCAGGACTGGCAATAGGCCTCATCGGCGGTGCGGTTGGTCTTGTGCTAGGTGTTTTGCGAATGCCTGCGTTGCTCGCGATGCGTATTGAGCCGCATAAGGCGGCGGGGACGAACCTGGCCATCACGGTTCTAGTGGGATTGTCGGGATTCGGCGGTCATGTCTTGAGGGGTAACGTTGACTGGGTCCTCGTCGTCATCGTCGGGGTGCCGGGAGTGCTCGGTATGGTGGTGGGCACACACTACGCGAACCGCTTCGATGCGACTGGGTTGAGGCTGGTCGTCGGACTCGTTATCCTGCTCGTCGCGCCAGTTGTGGTTTGGTCTGCGATCCAGAGGTTTTGAGCATCTCGTGAGAGTCCATTACCTTTGGCATCCAGCGTCTGTGTTGACAAGGGCTGGAGATTCGTCAATACTGAGACTGTTGGCTTTTGTTCAGATAGAGATGCGACGCGAGGGATGGTCATGATTGAGAGTTTGGTGTGACGGTTTCTTTAGCCGCGGCGTTGGAGCTGGAGACCCCGTTGCAGATGCCCGGCGTTATCAATGCCTACGCCGCCATCACGGCGCGACGCTTGGGATTCAATGCCGTCTATCTCAGCGGCAGCGGAGTTGCCACCGCGTCGTATGGTTTACAGGACCTAGGCATCACTTCGTTGACTGACGTATTGGAGGATGTGCGTCGGATCACTTCGGTGTGTGATTTGCCTATGCTCGTTGATTGCGATACGGGTTGGGGGTCGGCTCCGAGCATTGCCCGGACGGTGCAACAGATGGATCGGGCAGGCGCGAAGGCATTGCACATTGAAGACCAGGTCCAAAACAAACGGTGCGGGCACCTTGAAGGTAAAGAGGTGGTAGATACGGCGGAGATGTGCGACCGCTTATTGTTCGCGTGTGAGGCGCGGGCAAGCGATGACTTCATGATCATCGCCAGGACTGACGCATTGGCAATTGAGGGTTTGGAATCGACGTTGTCGCGTTGCGCGTCGTACGTTGCCGCTGGTGCGGATGCGATATTTGCTGAAGCTGTGACGGACCTTGATCAGTATCGTGAGTTCGCTGGTGCGTGTGGTGTGCCGATCCTTGCGAATATCACCGAGTTTGGTAAGACACCGCTTTGGTCGGTTGACGAATTGCGGGATGCTGGGGTTTCCATGGTCATCTACCCGTTGTCTGCGTTTCGTGCGATGTCTAAGGCGGCCGAGTTGGTCTACCGCGAGATTCGGGAGCGCGGCACTCAGGAGCGGATGTTGGAGATGATGGAGTCTAGGGAAGACCTCTATCGACATATCGGATATACGGATGCGCAGTCTCGGATCGACGCCGTATTGCGGCGTAACCAGGAGGCGCGTTTAACGGAAGGAGATTTGCCGGTATGACAGCTGCGTTCGTCCCTGGCCTGGCAGGAGTAACCGTCGGCACCACATCGATTTCTACTGTCGGCAAAGCTGGTGCTGGTCTCACATACCGTGGTTACAGCATCCAAGACTTGGCGGCTTCTGCGAGCTTTGAAGAGGTCGCGTATCTTCTCATTTACGGGAAATTGCCGAATGCGGGAGAGCTAGCGGCGTATCGTTCACGCTTGCGGAACATGTCGGAGCTGCCGCCTCCGGTATTGGAAGCATTGCGCGCCATGCCGATGTCGTCTCATCCCATGGACGTTATTCGTACTGGTGCGTCGTTGATCGGTGTGCTGGAGCCGGAAGATGCGAAAGGCCGGTCGGCGGCGTATGTAGCAGACAGGCTCATGGCGGCGATGTTGTCGATGTTGTGCTACTGGTATAGGTACGCGAATCGCCGTGTTGCGATATCGACGGTTGCGGCGGAGCACACGTTGGCCGGGAACTATCTGCATATGCTCACCGGGAGCGAGTCGGGTCCGAATTCAAGAGATGCGCTGGACACGATCCTAGTGCTGTACGCAGAGCATGAGTACAACGCGTCAACGTTCGCGGCGCGGGTGGTTGCCAGCACATTGGCCGATGCATATTCCTCAGTAGTGGCAGGTATAGGCGCGTTGCGCGGTCCGTTGCATGGCGGTGCGAACGAAGCGGCGATGGAGCTGATTGGCAGCTTTGACAGTCCATTGGACGCGGAGAAATCGATTAAGCAGATGCTGAAGGCGCGCAGACTGGTGATGGGTTTCGGGCACAGGGTTTACAAGAACGGCGATCCCCGGTCTGAGATCGTCAAGGAGCTGGCACGCCGCCTTTGCTCAGAGCGCGGTGGTAGCGATCTATTCGACATTGCTGCGCGGATTGAACGGGTGATGATGGACGAAAAGGGATTGTTTCCCAACTTGGACTTTTACGCGTCGCTCGCGTATCACTACGCTGGGGTTCCGACATGCATGTTTACCCCGCTGTTCGCGGTGAGTAGGACGGCAGGTTGGATAGCGCATGTGATCGAACAACGCGGAGACAACACGTTGATTCGTCCGAATGCCGACTACGACGGGCCATCCGCCAGGCCGTACGTTCCGTTGGCGGAACGCGACTGACCTCGCCAGTCTGCATCGATTAGCACGAGGTCGGGTTTATCGATGCCCGGCAGCTCGCTACTTCAAGCGCGTTCCGACAGCTTGAGTGCGAACTCTTCCTCTGGGGAGCGCACCAGTTGCTTGCGCGAGCGTACCGCGAAGTAGACGATGCCGATGATGATCCATGCCGCGCAACAGTACAGCCCGAGTCTGTAGTCGGGGTTCAGGAACATGAATCCGAGGGTGAAGATGGCTATGGCACCGGCGACGACTGCGCCGCCGATACCCACGGGGCTGACGTACGGGCGCTCCGATTTCGGCATTCTGCTTCTGAGTACTACGAATGCGAGCATCTGCATGAAGTACGTGATCACGGCTCCGAATACTGCCATGTTCAGTAGTACTGCGCCGACTGGGACATTTTCCCCAAAGAGATTGGGGGTGTATTCGATAAGCAGTGCGACAGCGAAACCGACAACTGCGCCTGCTAGGAGTGCCCTGTGTGGGGTCTGGCGGTCGCGGTGGGTGACGGATAGCCACTTTGGGAAGTATCCCGACCTTGAAAGGGAGTAAAGGTTGCGGCTGTATGCGTAGATGATGGCGTGGAAGCTTGCGACCAATCCTGCCAGCGCGACCAGTGAGAGCAAAGCCGATCCGATGCCTTCGCCGAAAATCGCTTCGAATGCGAGAATCAGCGGCTCTTCGGATTCGCCGACGGCAACCGCGCCCGGTCCGATGCCTGAGTTGAGTGTTAGCGTCAGTAATGATGCCACGATGAGTGCGAGCATTGCCCACATTATTGCCTTGGGCATGTCTCGTTGGGGGTTGCGCGACTCTTCGGCGGCGAAGGGCACTTGCTCAATGGCCAGATAAAACCATATTGCGAACGGTAATGCCTGCGCGATTCCGAACCATCCGAACGGGAGGAAGCGTGAATTGCCGCCTTCTGGTTCGATGTTGAGCGCGAGGTCCCAGCTGAAATTGGGGATTGCGCCGATCCAAAAGACGCAGAGCGTTGCGAGCGCGATGATAGTGGTCACCATCGTGGCTTTGAACGTGGCTTCGACTCCGACGATGTTGATGCCGATGAAGATGGCAAAGAACACGAGCCACCAGATCGGCACGGCCACGTCTAGTCCGAATGCAGAGTTGATGATTGCGCCGACATAACCTCCGATACCGACGACGATGACTGCTGGTCCCAGCACGAACTCGACACCCACGGCTAATCCGGTGAAGTATCCCCACCAAGGCCCCAGGGCTGATCGCACGAAGGCGTACGGTCCGCCAGCGTACGGCATCATTGTCGCCATCTCGGAGATTGAGTAAGTGATGCCGACGTACATTGCAGCGACGATGATTGTCGCTATCGCCAGGCCACCGAAGCCGCCTTCGGCGAGTCCGAAGTTCCATCCGAAGAAGTCGCCGGAAATCACCGCACCGACGCCGAGTGCGCACAGGGACCAGAAGCCTGCGTATCGCCTGAGCCCGCGCCTGGCGAAGTAACCCTCGCCGACGGGCTGATATTCGACGGACGCGGTGCCGCTAGTCTGTTGGTCTCTCATGTTGGACTGTGACTCCCCTGTTCGCGTGCTTGCCGCTAGGCGTTCCCGATAGTTAGGTTAAATCAGGGGGCATTCGGAACGTGTATAGACTCTTCGTTTGCGAATGTGTAGCCGACCGCCTAGATTGAGATTGACCTAGTGCCATACGATGACGTTATCGCCAAGATCGCGGAGTACGCCTGTGCGGACCGGGTGAAATTTAGCGACGAGGCGCGATCGAACGCGTGGCTGTGTCTGATGGATTCGGTTGGTTGTGCGCTGCGGGCGAATTCTGTCGAAGAGTGCAGGGCGGTGATGGAGGTTTGGAGTGAATTTGAAGGCGAGTCGCGAGGCGTGCGGGTCCCAGGATTGCGGCAACGGATGCCCTTGGCTCAAGCGGCGGCGGCGGCCACAACGGCGATTCGATGGTTGGACTTCAACGACACTTGGCTTGCGAAGGAGTGGGGGCATCCGTCCGACAATATCGGACCAATACTGGCAGCGGCGGACCAGATGTCCATCAACCGCAGTAACGGCGGCGTAGCCACGGTGTCCGAAGTCTTGGATTGGATGATCAAGGCGTATGAGATACAGGGTGTGCTAGCGCTGGAGAATGCGTTTAATCGCGTCGGCATCGACCATGTATTGCTAGTCAAGGTTGCTTCAGTGGCGGTGGTCGCGGCGATGCTTTCAGGGCGAGATGAGCGCGTGGTGTCTTCGGCAGTTTCTCACGCATGGCTGGACTCGACCCTGCGAACATATCGCCATGGTTCGACGACGGGTTCCCGTAAGTCTTGGGCGGCGGGAGACGCTGTAGAGCGTGCAGTGAAGCTGGCGGCGATGGCTAAATCGGGAGTCGATGGTTGCCGACAGGCTCTGACTGCGCCGCGATGGGGTTTCCAAGAAGTCTGGTTTGAGGGTAAGGATGTGAGGCTGAGCGGCGACTTGGGGTGCTATGTGATGGAGAATGTCTTGTTCAAGGTGCGTTACCCGGCGGAGTTTCATGGACAGACTGCGATCGAGGCAGCGATTGAGTTGCACCCTGATGTAGTTCGCCGGTTGACAGATGTGCGCGAGGTGAGGATCGAGACTCAAGAGGCTGCGATGCGGATCATCGACAAACCGGGTCCGTTGCACAACGAGGCCGATAGGGACCACTGCATCCAGTACATGACGGCGATCGCTTTACTGAAGGGAGATGTTAAGTCGGAGGATTACGAAGATGGCGTTGCCGACGATCCGCGCATAGATGGACTGCGATCGGTCATGGTGGTGTCGGAGAATCCAGAATATACGCGTGACTATCTGAATCCGGAGAGCCGCTCAATCGCCAACTGTGTGCAGGTAGTGTTCGAAGATGGGACCTCAACGGACGCGGTGACGGTGAGGTATCCGTTGGGGCATCGCAGGCGACGTTCTGAGGCGTTGCCATGGTTAGAGCGCAAGTTCGAGTCCAACGTGCGTTACGCCTACGGAGATAGTGAATATGCGTCAACGGTGCTGGATGCGTTCGCCGAGCCCGAGCGGTTGCTCTGCCTGCGTGCGGACGAGTTCATGGACCTGTTGCAACTCGACGATGCGAAGGAGTGACATCTGATATGACGAGTAAGACGGTCACGGGAAGTGACCTCTTGGTGGCGTCGTTGCAGGCCGAGGGCGTGGACACGCTCTTTGGTATTGCTGGCGACCACATATTGCACATGCTTGATGTGATGGTTGATCATCCGTTTCGAATGATCGACACGCGGCACGAGTCTGCGGCGGTTCATGCAGCAGACTCGTATGCTCGCATACTCAGGCGCGGTTCAGTGGCGCTGTCCACGACACCGGGGCATGCGAATGCTGTTAGCGGACTTGCGAATGCCTTGCATTCGGAGGCACCGGTGATCAACATCGCTGGAAGCGCAGATTCCCCCAACCTGGGTCGTGGCGCGATGCAGGAGTTCGATCAGGTTGGCATTGCTGCACCCGTGACTAAGGGTGCTTGGCAGGTGCCGTCGCCGGAACGGATACCAGAGTATGTGGCGTTGGCGTTTCGGACGGCGTTGTCAGGGCGGCAAGGTCCGGTGCACTTGACGATCCCGCACGATTTTCAATCGTCAGAGGTTGATATCGCGGAGTACGAACGGTACGCGCCAAGCGAATACGGTAGTCCGACACGTGTTCGCGCTACCGAGGACTCGGTCACAGCTGCGCTGGAAATCATGTCGTCAGCGCGTCGTCCGCTGTTCATGGCAGGGTCTTCTGCCGGCGCGACCGCGGATCCCGACACTGTTCGGGCGTTGGTTGAGGCGACGGGGATTCCGTTCGTATCCGAGGATTCTGCGCGTGCATTGATTCCTGATTCCCATGAATACAGTATTGGATTGGGATACCTTCCGCTGAATCCTGCGGCGCAACTTGTACGAGAGTCAGATGTTGTAGTGATGCTGGGTAAGCGTTTGGACTACACACTGGCTTACGGAGGTTCCCCTCCCTTCGCGGATGATGTCAGGTTCGTGGTCGTTGATCCATCGCCCGCGGAGATTGGCCGCGCCCGTAGCATTGCGGTCGGTGTCTTGGGAGACGTCGGTGACACGGTTGAGCAGATGCTGGAACGGGCAGGGGATTACGCGTGGGACTCAGACATTGCGTGGCGCGAGCGTTTGAAGTCGGCGAAGTCCGCGTGGACCGCTTCATTGGATGAGCTTGCCGATGAGTCTGATCCAATTCATCCGATGTTCGTGTCGGATGAGTTGCAGCGGTTCTTGGAACCTGATGGTCACATCACGTTCGATGGCGGCGATTATTGCCATTTCCTGCGTGCATCGATACCGCGTGAGCGACCGTTCAGGTTTCACAACGTCTCGTCCTTCGGCATGATCGGGGTCGGAGTAGCGTACGCGTTGGGCGCGCAGGTCGCGCTACCGGGCACGCAGTGCGTTGTAGCCGTGGGCGACGGTTCGTTCGGATTCAACGGCATGGAGGTTGACACGATGGTGCGGCATCGGTTGCCTGTCAAGATCATCTTGGGAAACAACGGGATATGGGGCATTGACTGGCAGATACAGAAGGGTATCTATGGGCGCGATGTGTGGACCGATCTCGCGGACGGTGTGCGCTACGACCTGGTGGCGCGAGGATTGGGGGCACATGGTGAGCACGTGCGTCGGGCGGATGAGCTGGAACCTGCGCTGCGGCGCGCGTTTGACCACGATGGCCCGGCGCTCGTCAACATTGAGGTTGATCAGGTCATCAGTCCGGTGGCGACTGAGGCGATCAACAGGAAGTTAGGCGCGCACGGTTGAGACTAGTGCAAGCAGGTTTTCTGTCGTCTAAATCCACGATATCGAGGAGTGAGAACCCATGACGAACGCATATGACAAGACGCGTCCTAGCGATGGCGCGGCTGGCTATTTCGATTCCACTGCTGTACCGCGTCGCGAGCTGTTACCTGGCGTTACGGCTCGCCTCATCTGGGGCGAGCGCATCATGATGGGGCTTATTGACATTGATCCGGGTGCCGTCGTGCCGCGGCACACGCATCCGCATGAGCAATGTGGGCGGGTGTTGTCGGGCGCAGCATGGTTCCAACTGGGCGATGACCCGCCAGTGCTGTTGACGGCCGGCGACCACTACGTGATCCCCGGAGAGATGCCGCACCGAGTCGAGGCGACACAGGATGGATGCGTGGCGCTGGACATATGGTCTCCGATTCGCGAGGAGTATCTTGCGGACGACGGGATAGGGTTCTTTGGCGGCGGGGAGTAGTTGAACAGTAACCAGCAAAACGTAAGATAGCCCAGTCGCGGACGGGAGGAGCTTCGACGTGTACGAAGTCGACGGGTTTGGTGACGTCTGGTTACGGCCGACATACAGACGGCGTTGCCTTGCCGTTTGGCTCGCGACCAAACACACAGCTGTTACTAAAGAAAAACGCGAAAGAATTCGTAACGCCATGATGCCTGGTCGTCCCTGGTATGTTGAGTTGTTGGAGTGCATGAAACTAAAGGATGACCGTGTACGCGATCGTACGGTGTTTCTATTGCGCCAAGACGCGTACGCGTTGATCGAAGGGCTTCGCTTGTTCATGGACGAGGAGTTGGAGAGGTCGCGTCGGCGGGACGAGTGGTCGTCTTCGAGGGACTTAAAACTATGGGACGCAGCATGTGTCGTTGCTTGCGAACTAGAGATGACATTAATCAAGAGCCGGCCAAGCAACCGTCGCGGCTCTTGAAGCTGCGATTGACGTTCTTTGGGATTGTGGAGCGTTCACGAGGTCGAGAATGCGGCTTCGGATTCTCAGTTCGACCTCGGCACATAGCAACCTGGGAGGACACTCTGAACGAACTGTGGTTCGAGTTCAAAGAACCCGAACTGATCATAGAGATTGGCGAGGATGGTTGCGACGAGGTCTGTGAGCGATTCGTCGATCTCGGAGCATCGCACAAGAGCCTGACTTAGCACTTCGTCCGTACGGGACGGTGTTGTTTTTCTAACTGAGTGGTTACCAAGTGAGCTTGTTAAATTCCTTCCCCTTAGTCCAGTGAAGTGTAGTCGGACTCCAAGCGTTTCAACCCCGTCGAACGATCTAGCATACCTCCGTGCGAACAACAGGCCTTCGGTGATACGGAGGATCGGTTCTTCGACGTGAATCTCGCGTCCAGCGGTCGCGTCACATTCATCCTCGATGTAACCATTGATCAAGTAGAGCATGCCGTCTTTGGAGGCCCGCCAAAATTCAGAATATTGCGGTTGCGGTGGCAGATACTGATTGGAATTAATCACCTCGCGTCCTAGCCACGCTTCCACGAAATCCCCTGACGCGTAAGGTTGCCACTCGGGTTCCGTCGAAACCCTGAAAGGTATCCAGGCAGTCCGTAACTTACTTCCAGCTTCGTTGATGCGTTCCTTGACAGCCTTCAAGTTGACTGGATTCGGTACAGGGATTAATGCGAACGTCATTTCGTAGCTACCGTGAGGAAGCCGAGCCGGCGAAGCGGTAGGCGCACCGTTGATCAGACCTTTCCAGACTTCAAATGACTGGGCAGCTAGTCGATCGAGGTCGACAATGAGATTTCCGATGGTTGCTTGAGCTGGTCCGTTTGACGTTCGCAAGTGCGTGCTTGATCTATCTAGAAGCCTCTCTACGATCTCGTCTAAGCTGAGCTCATTGGTGGATAGTGCGAAAATGCCTGCGAGTCCTGGGCTGAATCCACTGACTTGGAGTGCAGTTACACCGTGCCAGATCGGCAAGATGCTGTTGCCAGGCCTCCTGTTGGCAAGCGCTATGAGTCCGTCAAGCTCGTGTCTTGGCCACCGCTTCGCGAAGAAATCGTGTGATAAGACCACGATTCCTGCCCGAGATGCTCTCAAGCCCCTGCTGACGGCCTCGTGGATGCTGTCTCCGACGTTGAGTGTGAACTCGTCGTACCAGACGCGGGCGCCTCTATCTTCCAACGCTTTAGCAAGGGGTCGGACGAAAGAGTCCTTGTCCTCGCTGGCGTGACTGATGAAAAAGTCGTATTCGTACCCCGAGCCGGTTACGGCTTCGGGGCTTTCGGCGAGGGTGGTTACCATTGCGATTCGTCCTGATTGCGATCAGTTACCGCTTATTCACATCAGAATTCGAGTGTCAGTCGGCAACCTTTGTCACAAGAACAAATATGTCATAACGAGACCAACCAGGACGCGCTGGCAATGGCAAGACTGCCGAGCGCAACAACGCGACTATGTGTGAGCGATCGAGGAAGTTGGATTCGTTCGAAATCCAACGTGTAGAGAGCGATTGAACTCGATAACGACTTCCAACTACGCCTTCGTGGCCCAGAAGATTTCGCCTATCTCTTCTAGTGCTGCTTTGAAGGCATTGGCCGCGTCCATGTCTACGGTCTGCTTGACCTGGCTACCTAGCTTGCAGGCGTTCCAGACCTTTTCGTGCAGGTCGGGGTAGTTGGTCAGGTGCTCGGGCTTGAAGTAGTCTGTCCAGATGACTAGGATGTCGTCCTTCGCCTTGGTTGCGTGCTCTTCCTTGGCGGCAACGTAGCGCGCGAATGAGTTGTGTTCTGCCAGCCCGTTCGGCTCGCCCATCTCGGACAGCAGCTCTGTCATTCGGATGCAAGTCTGCGCTGCCTGGACGGCGTCTTGTGGGTTGTAAATACCGCAAGGGATGTCGCAGTGTGCGTGCGCTGTGCCGATCGGCGCCAGGCGATCCAAGGTTCGAGTCAGTACGTTGAGCATTGTGGTTTCTCCTGTGGCGTTAACCGTGTGTGGCGGTCGACATCATCGAGAAGTCGCGCCTACGGGAACTTTCACGCGTAACCGCGTTTGTATAAACCTTAACGCAATCCTACTGCGTCGTTGGCGCGACAATGCCGGAATGAGAATATATGACATGCTAGCGAGTATCTGGGACAACGTTCTGGGGTTGCTATGTAGCAAGTGGGTCAAGGTCCGGGGTGTCTCTATGGTGCCATCCTTGTCGGACGGCGCTTGGGTGCGCGTCGATAGGCGGGCGTACAGGAGGGCGGTTCCACGCCGGTTTGATGTTGTCTTGATGGAGCATCCAAAGCGTGAAGGGTTTTGGGAGGTCAAGCGTGTTGTCGGACTGCCCGGTGAGCGCGTCGAGCTGATTCGCGGCGCTCTCACGATCAACAGCTCGAAACTGGACGACGTGGTTTCTTCGCCGGACACTGTTGACCATCAATGGCAGCTACAGGCAGGGCAGTATGTCGTGTTGGGAGATAATCGGCTGTTCTCTACGGATAGCCGTGTGTTTGGCCCCGTGACTTCCCGGCATATTGTCGGGCGCGTGGCGTTGCGTCAGCGGTGAATTGCAAGATATAGTTTGGTCGCAGGCCGGCGTGCCCACGATTCGCAGAGCTCACTGTCGGTATCCTCGGTCGCGAGGTACATCGCGCGTTGGTCAGAATCACTCGTCGCCATGCCCATCGTCGGCGTGCTTTAGGCCTGGTGCGATAACCGTTTCGAAGATGGCGGCGCCAATCAATCCTCCGACAAGGGGGCCGGCGATGTACACCCAGAAACCGCCATCAGGTCCGGGGATTGCGATGTCGTTCCAACCCGCGAGGTATGCAACGATGCGTGGACCGAAGTCTCTAGCTGGATTCCAGCCGGCCTGGGTGATAGGTGCGAAGAGGGCGATGAGAGCTGCGACGGTGAAACCGATGAGGAATGGTGCGAATCCCTTGTTGGGCAACGCTGCGTTGCGGCGGTCAATGAGAGAGAAGATGACCAGCACGAGAATCGCGGTGCCGAACGCCTCTACTGCGAAGGCATGCCACGGCGTGATATCCAGGTTGGTGTCTGGGAAAAGTGCGGGATTTGGGAAGTACTCGCCGAATGCCATTGCCGATTGAACGCTGCCCGTTTCGCCCCTGGTGATTCCGTTGCTTGCCTCGAAGTTCGTGATCGCGCTTCCGAATACCCATAGCACTGCCAAACCTGCCAAGGTGGCGCCGAGTAGCTGGGAGAACCAGTAGGGTAACAGTCGTGCGATCGGGAACTCAGAACGTCGGAATACGGCGAATGCGAGGCTTACGGCTGGGTTGAGGTGCGCTCCTGAAACGGCGGCAGACACGTAGATCGCGAGCGCGACTCCGAATCCCCACACGGCTGCCACTTGCCAAAGTCCGGTGTGCGCGCCAGTGAACACCGAAGCTGCGACGGCCCCGGTGCCGAACAATACAAGTAGGAACGTGCCTAGAGCCTCAGCGACGCAAGCCTTGACGATAAAGGGTGTGTCTTGGAGCAGGCGTCGCATTGTGTACCGGTCGGCGACAATTCGTCGTAGTCTGTCGCCCCAGTTTCCAACGCTATAGCGATGAGGTTAAGGTTCGTTGGCGGCACGGACTAGACGACTAGAAACCCGCCTAGGACCACATTGCAATGGGCGCGCGGCGTTGACAGCACCGGGAATGAATCTGCCCCGCCTAGCGATTAAGCGTGATCGTCAGAGAGACGTGAGTGTGACGCTGGTCTAGAAGATGCCACCTTCGGTTTCTTGCAACCAGTCGGTTGCTTCGAGTGCGAAATAGGTGATGATGTAGTCAGCGCCTGCTCGTCGGATGCTCATCAGAGTTTCTAGGGCGGCAGTCTTGCGGTCTATCCATCCGTTGGATGCAGCGGCGCAGATCATTGAGTACTCGCCAGAGACGTTGTAGGCGTACAGGGCGCGGTCGGGAAAGCTTGACTTGGCATCGCGGATCACATCGAGGTACGCCAATGCGGGTTTGACCATGACGGCGTTCGCGCCTTCGGCGATGTCGGCTTCGATTTCCTCCATGGCTTCCTTTCGTTGGGTCGTTTGCATCTGATAGGCGCGCCTGTCGCCAAAGGATGGTGCGGAGTCGGCGGCTTCCCTGAACGGTCCGTAGAAGGCGGACGCGTACTTCGCTGAGTATCCGAGGATCTGCACGTCATCGAAGCCGTTGCGGTCTAGTTCCCTCCTTATCGCGCCCACCTGTCCGTCCATCATTGCGGATGGTGCCACGATGTCGGCACCGGCGTGTGCGTGGGAGAGCGCGGCTCGTGCCAGCAGCGGCAGGGTCGCATCGTTGTTAACGGTTTCGTCAGGGGCGTCGGAGAGCAGACCGCAGTGGCCGTGGTCGGTGTACTCGCAGAGACATACATCGGTTGTGACGGTGGCTTCCGGGAACCGTGACTTGATCATTTCTGTGCATCGTTGCACGGCTTCGTCGGGGTTCCAAGCGTTGCGGCCGTCTGGATGTTTGGCATCCGGTAATCCGAATAACAAGAAGCGAGTTATGCCACGGTCCAACGCTGCCTCGACTTCTCGGTCTGCCATGTCAACCGACATCCGATTGATGCCTGGCATGGCCTGGATCGGTTGCACGACGTTCGCGCCGTTGACAACGAACATGGGATATACGAAACATGACGCGTCTAGTAGTGTTTCGGCGTTTGCCAACCTGTCGTCGCGGGTGAGGCGTAGCGGGCGGAGTCGGCGGAAGCCTGGCGGGTCTGCCGATTTCACGATGGGTTAGTCCTTGGCGTAGCGTTCGACAATCGCGTGCACCATGGCGTCGATCGTGTGAGTTGTTGGGACTATGTCGACTCTGATTCCTCGCTTGCGTGCAGTCTCAGCGGTGATCGGACCGATGCAGGCGACTACGCCATCGTTTACTGCTCGGTGATCATTGTCGAGCATGGCCAGCAGGTTCGTCACGGTTGATGAGCTGGTGAAAGTTGTGATGTCTACGCCTCGGTGGTATGCGTCTTTAGCCTTATCGGCTGACTCGGTTGCGTGAACGGTGCGGTACGCAGACACTAGGTCAACATCTGCGCCGAGTTCGCTCAATCCTTGCATGACGGACTCACGTCCGATGTCTGATTTGAATGCGAGGACGTTCCTCGGCTTTTCGTTAAGCGAAGAGAATGCGTCAATGAGTCCGCTCGATGAGTAGTCGGCCGGCACTAGGTCAGCCGCGATGCCGTGTTGTCTGAGTTCCTGGACGGTTGCTGGCCCGATAGCGGCGATGTTCGTGCCCGCGAACAGTCTTGCGTCACGCCTTCTTGCATGGATGCGTGCGAATACCTGTGCCACAGCGTTTCGGCTGGCGAACGACACCCAATCGTATCGGTGCAGCTGAAACAGCGCTAAGTCGAGACTCGAATAATCGATGAGCGGTTCGATGCGGATTGCGGGGGTCTCGATCACGGTTGCACCGTGTTCCCTCAGATTCTCGGCGAGACGACTCTGACTGGATCGTGCACGGGATACGACTACTCGTAGCTGGTGGAGTGGTCGCGATTCCACCCAGTTGATCTGCTTCGCCAGCCTTACTGCTTGACCAAAGGTAAACACCACCGGCGCTCTCAAACCCGCGTCACCTGCGCGTTTGGCGATGCTGTCCAACGTACCGATCACTGTTTCTTGGTCGGGTCTGGTCCCGTATCTTGTTGCGGCGGCTGGTTCCGACGCAGGACGTCCATGCTTCATGAGTTCTGCCGTGATTTGTGCGATGTTGCCTGCCGCCATCAGCACGACTAGCGTGCCATCAACTTGCGCCAATTGCCTCCAATGATCGGGATCGAGTTTGCCATCGCTGGTGCTACCCGTTGTGATGACGCAGGTTCGAGACGCGCCGCGGTGGGTTACGGGGATGCCAGACGCGGCGGGAGCGGCAATGGCAGACGTAACACCTGGGATTACTTCGAACGGGACCCCGGCTTCGGCTAACGCCAATGCTTCTTCTGCGCCGCGTCCGAACACGAAGGGATCGCCGCCTTTCAACCTGCACACTGATTTACCAGCGAGGGACGCTTTGGTAATCGCGGCGTTGATACCGTCCTGGTCCATGCCGGTACGAGAAGGTGTCTTGCCAGCATCGATCAGTTCGGCATCGGTGCGAGCATGCTGTAGTAGTTCGAGGGGGGCGAGCCGATCGTAAATGACTACATCGGCGTTCTTCAGCGTGTTGAGGCCTTTGACGGTGATCAGATCTGGATCGCCGGGTCCGGAACCAACTAGGGAGACTTTGGTGCGATGGTTCAATTTGGTTCTAGCGGTTGCATTGCGGTGCTCGGACTAATTCTGCCGCGCCGTCCGATAGCATCTGGAGGGCCACGGAGCGGGCGAGTTCATTCGCGTTGCTCGCCTTGGCGGATTCCTTGATCGTTAATGATTCGGTAGCCGACAGGTTGGAGACGAATGCGGCGAGTGTGATTTGGTCACCACTCTTCTTGGCGTGCGCGCCGATGGGGGTACTGCATCCCGCGCCGATTTCACCAACGAATGTGCGTTCGGTATCGACGCAGAGGCGCGTATTGGGATTCTCGATGGTGTTGCATATTGAAATCGCCTCGGTGTCGTCGGCCCTGCACTCTAGCGCGAGTGCGCCTTGCGCGGGTGCTGCAACGAACTCCATGCATCCGAGATATTGGGCAATGCGACTTTGCAGACCGAGGCGTTTAAGTCCGGCGGCTGCGAGTATTAGCGCATCGATATCGGACTGGCCCGAATCTAAGCGTTCTACGCGTGTGTTGACGTTGCCGCGGATGTGATGCAAGACAATGTCGGGGCGTCTGATATTGGTTAATGCGGCTCGGCGTGGGCTACCGGTTGCGACTATTGATCCGCTTGGCAGTTCGTCCATCGTGGAGCCGTCCAGTGAGATCACGGCATCGCGCGGGTCCTCGCGGTCAGGCACCGCGGCTACGGTAAGTCCTTCGGGCTCGGCAGTAGGTAGGTCTTTCATGCTGTGGACGGCGACATCGATCTCACCGTCGATCAGAGCGCGCTGGAGCTCGCTTACGAATACCGATGTGCCGATCGACCCGACCGGGAGACTAGGATGAAGGTCGCCTTTGGTTTGAACGTCTACCTCACGCACCTCCAATTCGGGGTTATGCCGCTTGAGACTTAGCACAACTTCCTCTCGCTGCCTGATTGCTAAGCGGCTACCCCTGCTTCCTATGACCAGCTCGCGTGTATGCATCGTTCTGGTAGTTTTCGTTGTGTAGATGCTTGGCGGATCGGTGGACGGATTGTCAGGTCATTTGCTTGGGAGGGAGATTGAGCGCCCGAAGTATCGGATGACCGCGCTAATCTTCGGTAACTATAGCGCGAGAGTTCAAGGCATTCTCTAGCATCTTTCGTGCCGCTGCATGTTCTCCGCGTTGGAAGGTTTCGAGAATCTCGTCGGTGATCGACTCTGCCCAGTCGTCTGGTTTGAGAGGCAGATTCTTTGCGCGCACCTCTCGCCGTACATCCGCTAACATCGGACCGATGTCTGCCCACTGCAAGCATCTGCAGGTCTCGGCGTCGGACATGCGCTCACGTAGCCTGCGCGCCAAAGCGGGGCTGGTACCGGCAGTGGAAACGGCGACGGTCACGTCTTCGCGATGGACCAGGGCCGGCGCGATGAAGTTGCACATGTGGGTGACGTCCATGACATTGAGAAGCACGTTGCGACTCTCGGCGTCGTCCCGGATCGATTCATTAACCGCCGCGTCGGAGGTGTCGGCCACGATGGCGATCCACACGTCGTTGAGGTCTCCCTGTTGGTATTTACGCGAGATTAAGCGGATTTCGTCCCTCTCGGCTAACGTCTGGATTTCGTCACATGTTTGCGTCTTGGGTGCAATAACGGTTACCTCGGCTCCGCATTCCAAGAGATACTTGACCTTTCGCAACGCTTCGTGCGCGTCGCCGCCTACGACGACGCACTTGCGGCCGCGAATATCAAGGAATACGCCGTAGTACCGCGGCACGTCGTTCTGGGCTCTAGCGGTTTGGACTAGACGGGAACAATGAGAGAAGCGCGGTTAGGTTCCGGTTACTTGCACCAAGAACTCCCGGACCTTTGGTTCGTCCAGCTCAACAAGGAATATCTTCTGGAACTCACCCAGTAGCAGTTCGGAGTTTATTACTGGGACGGTTTCACTGGTGCCTAGCACTAGGTGCTGGCAATGTGCATGTCCGTTCGGGCATTCGTTTGGTCTGACGCTGACGGTGCGGATTGCGAAGTCGTTGTGTCCGTAGTACATGGCTTTGGGAGCTTGGCGTTCCAAGTAATGTGCCATGTCCTTCAGCAGTAGCGGCTCGTTTTCGTTAATGATGACGCTGCAGGTTGTGTGGGTGCTGTAAACGAGGGCTTGGCCGTCGATAACACCGGAGGCCAGGACTACATCTTCGACTCTGTCTGTGATGTCGATGAACTGCGTTGCATCGCTTGTTTCTGTGGTTAGCAGCTCGCGGTAGACGGTGAATCCGCTAGCCGAGATGCGCCGATTCAGCGTATCTGTGTAGGGTGCCGGTTTGCGGTCTGCGAGTGTCAAGGGCGAGTTCGCCGATCGGGGCGAATGTATGAGTTGAGATTGAGTTCTGGTCGTCTGATCGACAGTTGAGATGCCCTGCGGCGAACTGATTCGCAATTCCGGTTCAACGTTGGGCGGCTACCCGTTTCTATTGCTAAGTCTAACATGAATGAATGGCAGCCTCGCCCGATAGCACTGTCAGAGGATTCATGTGGTGCTGCGGCCGCGACCGTTGGATTGCAGGTCGCTCCATTCGGCCAGGAATCGCGGAACGAATCTACCGAGGGCGCGCCTACCGGCGTTAGCGTTACCGATCAGTCGGAACGTTCTTCGCGTGTCTCTCGGATGTCCTGCCAAGTATGCGAACACTCTCGGCCACAACAATCCGCGGGGCTTCTGGCCGAGCCGCCGTGCGAAGTTTGGAAGGGCCACGTGCAAGGGGTCAAGTGTCGGTCTGACGATCATGAACTCGTAAACGTTGCCTTCCGCACATGCTTTGGCAATGCCATAGGAGTCTCGATCAATCGCCTCGATGGAGTAGGACTCGTTCAACCACTGTTTCATCTGGACAGTCCCTGTCAGGGCGTTAGTGCTGACGATGCTGCCTGACCTGTAGTCGGAACCGAGCTGCTCGACGGTTTTACGTGCGACCGCGTACGCTTTGGCCGTTGTACGAATCGGCGGCGACGGGGATGATTCGCTCCAGCTGATGGGGTCACCTTCGATTTTGGTGCAACTCGTTGCCAGTGTGAGATTGGCGGCGGTAGATACCTCGTTTGCCGCGCTCCCGTATGCGAAGCTCAGAAGTAGCTGCGGCTCGAACTCTGCTACCGCCCACTTCGCTGCTTCAACGCTGACACCGGGGTCGTTGCCTGTCAACACAATGGACGCTTCCGATTCATCGTCGTTCTCTTCGTGGGAGATCGACCCGCGGTATGCCAACCAGCTATCTGGAGTGTCCACCTCGCTCATCTTCGCGTGTCCGAACACATAAGACAGCAGACGGTGGTTCGTGCCGATGATGGTGATCATTTGTAGCTGTGGTCGGACTGTTGATGGATTATCGGACTCATTCCGGGAGCCTGTGGGACGTGGTTAAGACTCGCGCTCCAGTAGGTACGTCCCGATTTCTTTCAAGTCGCGTCTGAAGTTGTCGGGGATGTGCAATGTTTCCAGCAGAGCATCGGCATTCTTCCATCGCTGTTCGCACAGGGTCTGGCAGTAATGACGAGTACCTACATCATCCATTATCTCTAGAACTTCGTCCACCTGAGTCGTCGCGGGTTCTCCGTTCAGATATATCGAATTCAACCTCGTCTTGGCATCTTCGCGAGCGTTGTTGAGCGCGTGGATGGCGGGAAGCGACTTCTTTTTGCGGCGGATATCGGAACCTACGGGTTTTCCTGTGAGTTCGCCGCCCCAGACGCCTAAGATGTCATCTCGGATTTGAAAGACGGCACCGAGCTCTCTGCCAATCGCCGAAATAACAGCGACATCGGCCTGCAGGTTGCGACGTTGCCCAGCGGTTCTCGCGCCCAGCTGCAAGGATGCGGTGATCAAGGCACCGGTCTTACGGGCGATCATTTGGAAATACTGAGACAGGGTCACATCGTGGACGGTTTCATACTTAATGTCAAGGAACTGACCTTCCATGATTCTGAGGTAAGCGGCTACGAGCTGGTGTTGTAAGGCAACTGCGGTGGGAAGTGAAACTCCGTTTCGCGCAAGTTGCTTGGCGGCGTTGTCCGCAACCTTCAGCATGGCGGTACCCGAAATTATCGCTGTTGCGTCACCCCATAAGTACCACACCGTTGGCTGGTGGTGTCGGTACTGGTCACGGTCTTCCAAGTCGTCGTGAATGAGCGAGAAGTTGTGAACGTATTCGAGTGCGATGGCGATTGGCATGGCTCGCTCGATAGTGCCGCCCACCGCTTCGCCGGCCAGCAACGCAAGAGTAGGGCGCAAGCGCTTTCCGCCGAAGTTATTGGAGGGGTTACCGTCAGCATCTTCCCAACCCATGTAGTAGCGGTGAGTATCGTGGATCGGGGTTGCGTAGCTCAGCAGACAGTCACGCAGGGCAGATTGAATCGCCGGCCGGTATCGGTCGAACGCTCTGGGGACTTCGGTCCCGGTCCTGGATGTCGACTCGGGGGATGACATGATGGCGGAAGCTCCTGCCATTCATGTTACGAACTCGCTGTGACGCGCCGACGCCCCGCCAACAGCGGCGAGGCGTCGTGCACGGCCCGGGCGTCCGAGGTTTGTCAGCTAGAGTTAGACGGACCTGACCTCTAGCTTCTTCGCTCGGTTGGTCTCTGATCGCGGTACCGTAATGGTGAGGACCCCGTTTTCGACCTTTGCGTCCGCCTGGTCGACATCGATGCCTTCAGGTAGTCTGATGGACCGGTGGAGAACACCTCGTGAACGCTCGCGGATCAGGTAGTCACCGTCTTCCCTGGAGTTGTCGATGTCGCGCTCGGCCGCGATGCGAAGGACGCCGTCGTCCAACGTGACGTTGATGTCGTCCAGTTCAATGCCAGGGACTGATGCGTTGACTACGAAGTTGTCATCATCGTAGTAAGCATCGACTCCTAGCGTGGGCCTGCCAGCGTGGCCTCGCGGTACGTGTGCGAAGACCGGGTTCCAGTCAAACAGGGCATCGAACGGTGATCGTGCCCGATGGTGGATTCCAAGCGGTCGACGACGAATGAGAGATGTCATGTCAAGACTCCTTTCCTGTCAATGTTGATTGCGGTTGTATAGCTCAACCGCTATGAATGACATAATAAAACATGAGTCGTATCGTGTCAAATCATCGGCGCGTCAAGATACAATAAGCATTAGGCGCAGTAGTTCAATGTTGTGCCAACTGCTACATGATGGCTAAAGAGTTAACCGATGGCAACGGGTACCAGAGACTTCTACAGCATTCTCGGCGTGAATCGCGGTGCGAGCGATGAAGAGATTCGCCGTGCCTACAGGCGATTGGCGCGCGAGCATCATCCGGATGTGAACCGTGGCAACAAGGCCTCCGAGGCTCGTTTCAAGCTGATCAACGAGGCGTACGAAGTGATAGGCGATGCCAAGAATCGGCGGGACTACGATGAGTTCGGCGAGCAGTGGCGTCATGCTGATGAGTTACGTGCGCGTTCGAGGGGCGTGTTTGGCGGCAGGGGAGGCCGTGGCGCGGGGCGCATGGACTTCGGATCGTTTGGCGGTGGCTTTCCGTTCTCCGAGATGTTCGGATTTGGCGATAGCGGTCGGTCTCGTCACCTTGTCGAGACAGATGTAACGCTTGAAGAGGCGTTTTCTGGTTTGGAACGCACTGTGAGTGTGTCGACTCCGGATGGGTCGGTGAGGAACATCGCGGTCAAGATTCCAGCGGGCATCGCCGATGGCGGCACAGTTCGAGTGATGCCGTCGGGCATGGGGCATCTGGATGTCAAGGTTCGGATTCAAAGGCATCATGAATTCGAGCGTGTCGGCGATGACCTTCGCTCCGAATTCAAGACACCGCTGCACGTTCCAGTTCTTGGTGGCACTGCGAGGGTCCTCACGTTGGATGGCGCAGTGGAGTTGAAGATCCCAGCTGGCACCCAGAACGGAAGAACGTTCAAGTTGAGTGGGAAAGGCATGCCGAAGCTCAACGGATCAGGGCGCGGCGATCTGATTACGAAGCTGAATGTGGTGCTTCCTGAGAGCGTTGGCGAAGAGGAGCGGCGACTATTCATGCGGATCAAGGAGCTGCAAGAGCGGCGACAGTAACGGCTTCGCTGACTGTTGCCCGTTCCGCGTGCCACTGAGATCCAACCGACGAACAAGAGACTTGGTTCCAATTCACGGAGACTGAACGATGTCGATATCGGGAGACAACTTCACTAGCAAGGCGCTGGAAGCCATCCAGGCTTCGCAGATGCTTGTCGTGCAGCGTCAGCAAGCCCAGTGGGATGTTGAGCATCTCTTTTACGGGTTGCTTGATGTGCAAGGAAGTCGTGCGGTCGCCCTGCTACGTGACTTGGGCGTTGACATTCAGGGACTGCGCGAGGACATCCTACGTTTGATTGATGGGATTCCGCCGTCGCCGTCGGTTGGTGTGGCGCAACGTCAGATTTTCCTCACCCCGCGCATCGACAACGTTTTGCATCAGGCCCGGAACATCCGGGACAACAGATTCGGCGACAGCCATATCTCGATTGATCACCTCTTGATCGCGATCGTTGAGCAGGCGGACGGTGGTTTGGTTGGGATTTTGTCGAAGCACCAAGTTACGACCGAGCGCCTTTACGTTGCTGACCAAAAGCGTCGAAGCGATTCTCATCCGACAGGGGATGAAGAGACTTCCAACGAAGGTGCGCTGTTTAAGTATTCGATCAACTTGACAGAGATGGCGGCTGCTGGTGGGCTTGACCCTGTGATCGGTCGTGACCACGAGATCCGCCGAGTGGTTCAGACTCTGATGCGTCGCACGAAGAACAATCCGGTGTTGATCGGCGATGCTGGCGTAGGCAAGACGGCGGTTGTGGAAGGTCTGGCGCAACACATCGTTAATGAAGATGAGTCGGATGCGTTGAAGGGTCGCAGTGTTCGCAGCGTTGACATGGGTGCGATGCTGGCCGGCACGACGTTTCGCGGCGAGTTCGAGGAGCGATTGAAGAATCTGATGGATGAAGCCAAGGCATCCAAAGGCAAGGTGATTCTGTTTGTTGATGAGATTCACAAGCTGGTAGGAGCTGGCACAGGAGGTGCGAGTCCGAACGACGCTGGGAACATGATGAAGCCAGCGTTGGCACGCGGTGAGTTGCAGGTTGTCGGTGCGACGACGCCGTCGGAGTACAGCAGGTACATCGAGAGTGATTCAGCGCTGGAGCGACGTTTCACGCCGGTTTGGATCGAGGAGCCTGATGCAGATACCGCCTATGAGATGTTGTTGGCTTTGCGCGGCAAGTATGAGTTGCACCACGGTATTGAGGTTGAGGACGATGCGCTTCGTGCGGCGGTGAATCTGAGTGCTCGCTACATCTCCGACCGTCTGTTACCGGACAAGGCTGTTGACTTGATGGACGAGGCGATGGCGAAGGTCCGTATAGCAACGGGTTCGGACAGTGCGGAAACTTCCGCGGATTCAGACCAAGCGTCGCTCAAGCCCAACCGAATTCCAGAATCGTCTAGGGCCGAAGGTGCGAACTCAAGTGAGCTGGAAATCCCGAAGATCACGCCGATTCTTCCGTGGTGGGAGACGCTCGTTCCTAAAGACAAGGCCGAACGTTTCCTGCTAACCGAAGGGAACGACAACGGATCGATGAAGCGCGATCCCATTGTGACGGAGCATGACATTGCCGAGTTAATCTCCGAGCGTGTGGGGGTTCCGGTGATGCGCTTGGTAGAGGACGAGGCTGAGAAGATACTGCATCTCGAATCGCGATTGCACCGTCGTGTCATCGGTCAAGACCAAGCATTGGCGCGGGTGTCCGAGTCGATACGTCGCGCGCGAGTCGGATTGAAAGATGCGAATCGTCCGATTGGCGTGTTCCTGTTCATGGGTCCTACTGGAGTGGGGAAGACGGAGGTGGCGAAGGCTCTTGCCGATGAGCTTTTCGATGACGAACGGCACATTGTTCGGATCGACATGTCGGAGCTGAACAACCGTTGGTCTGTGTCGAGGCTGATCGGTACGAGCCCTGGATACGTCGGCTATGACGATGGCGGACAGCTCACTGACGCGATCCGACGTCGTCCCTTCTCGGTTGTCCTGTTGGATGAGATCGAGAAGGCGAGTCCGGCAATACACAACTTGATGTTGCAGGTGTTTGATGACGGTCGCCTCACGGATGGCCACGGTCGGACGGTTGACTTCAGCAATACGGTGGTGATCATGACATCGAACGCTGGCGCGAGCGATTCGTCAGCTGCAGGACTGGGCTTTGACACATCGTCTCAGGCGGGGGTTGAATTGAGACGGAACGGCCGAGGCGTACCCGCAAAGTATGAAAGGGCCTTGTCAGACACGTTCAGGCCGGAGTTCCTCAACCGAATCGATGATGTCGTGGTTTTCGATGCCCTCACTCGAGATCAAGTTGGGCAAATCCTACACAAGATGCTTGGCGAATTGGAATCTCAACTTGCCGATCACGACATTGCGCTGGAGATTACTGATGCAGCGGTCGCGTGGCTTGTTGACAAAGGATTCGATGCCACGATGGGCGCGCGGCCGATGCAACGTGCGATCACTCGTCACGTCGCCTCTCCGCTGACAAATGGTCTCTTGAACGGCGAGATTGTGGATGGTTCGCAGGTGCAAATTGAGTTGGAGGGCGATACGCTTCGTCTCATACCTTCGCAGCACGCGTTGCCTGACAGGCGAATTGAAACTGCGAACACGATTTGAATCTGGTAAGATACGCGCATGGCGCGTCAAGATCAAAGCGACGGTTCGTCCGACGGATCAGGCCCCAAGTCTGAAGGATTGCAGAATCCTCCGGATGGTGTAGGTGCGCGCGAACGCGAGCTGCATGAGGAACACCATGGTCTAAGTGAACGGGCAGCGCATGTCGTTGAAGATGCCGCCCATGCGGTAGAGGATGCGGCACACGCCGTTGAAGACGCTGTCCACGCCATAGAGTCTCCGTTGTTGCGTTGGGCATCGACGCATCCGCGGCAAGTTCAGTTCGCGATTTGGGGATTCATCATCTTGGTGATGGCGGTGGCCTTCGGCTTGTTCTTCACCGGTAGGCTTAACTTCGGTAACGCGGGATATCTCGGTGCGTTTGCGGCGAATCTGATTGCGTCGGCAGCGATCGTTCTGCCGGCGCCTGGTTTGTTGGCGATATGTGGTGCCGCGGCGGAGGAGTTCGGGAACAACCCGTTCCTGTTGGCCATTTCTGGCGCAGTGGGAAGTTCTTTCGGAGAAACTACTGCCTGGCTGGCAGGTTTCTCTGAGCACAAGCTGGTCGAGAGATTTAAGTGGTATCCCAAGATCCACGACTGGATGGATCGCGGCGGTGGATTGACTATCTTCATCGCATCTGCGATACCGAATCCATTGTTCGACTTCGCCGGTATCGCCGCGGGCGCACTTGGTTACTCGTACCGGAAGTTCATCTTGTTCACGACTTTGGGCAGGTCGGTCAGGTACGTGGGCACTGTTTATCTGTGTCGTGCAGGTATTGATTGGGTGACCAGTAACGCCGAGAGTGGCGGCATCATGGATGTTGCGCGAAACTGGATCAGCAATGCTTGGGATTCAGTAGTCGGTATCTTCAGCGTCGCTGTCTTACCGCTAGCGAACTTCGTTTAGCGGTACCAGTCAAACGCGCTTTCAGCGGGAGTGTGCAAGTCCGCGTTCGCGCAGGGCGGTGATCGGCACGTCGACTGAATTGCACTCCTTGGCAATCAATGCGGGGAGTTCGTAGCTGCTCGTATGGATTTTCGGCGTGCGGAATTCGCATACTTCAGATAGGACGAACCGCTAACCGCCGCTACTTCTACTTTCGTCAATGTCTACAGGCCGCTACTATCGCAGAGACCGCATTCCGACGGGCGGTGGCAAACGATACGATGTGCTGCTGTATGGGCGCGAGGTTACGGTTGACGCGATCCTAGAGGACGAACGTCGGAACTCGACTCCGAAGGTGACCCAGGTCGAGCGCCAGCTGTCGCGGTTCCAGGAGTGGTTGGTAAATCAGCACAGCACGATGCTGATCTTCGTCGTGGGCGGCTTCCTTTTGGCGTTCACCGCTTTCGCGGCGTTCATGTGGTTGACAGGCAGGTTCTCGCCTGAGACGGCAGGTTACGGCGGCGTATGGCTGATGCACTTCGTCGGCGCAGCGTCAATAGTAGTGCCGGTTCCCAGCCTGTTGGCGTTGTGTGCAGCGTCGGCGCCCGATGTCGGCCTTAGTCCGCTGTTGCTCGGATTGTTGGCGGGCTCAGCGGAATCCTTGGGAGAGATGACTGGGTACGCGGTGGGTCTGTCTGGGCAGAAGGCGCTGAGGAACAACCGATGGTATCCCAAACTTAAGGGCATCATGGAACGTTACGGCGGTAAGGCGTTGTTCGTCGTCGGCGTGGTGCCTAATCCAGTGTTTGACGTAATGGGCTTTATAGCAGGTTCGCTGGCATACCCGGTGGCGCGTTTCATCGCGATATTGTTGGTTGCCAAGACGATCAAGAACATCGGGCTTGCTTATGCCTGCTACTTCGGGATCAGCCTGATCTTCGCGTAGCGAACGCTGACGGAGCTGCGTGCCGGTGGTAAGAGGACGGTGCCAACGAGTGGCGGGAGTTTTGCTTGCGGCGGGCAGGTCTCACAGGATGGGCGGCGTCGACAAGTTGTTTCAGGAGGTAGGAGGGGTATCGGCCGTGGAGCGTGCGTTTGGAATGTTCCTCGATTCTCCTGATGTGTGCTGCGTCGCGGTCGTAATGGGAGGAACCGGCGCGGGGGGTGTGTCGGGGGTCATCGAATCGGCGAGTGATTCGGCGGGAGTGAACGTGTTATATGCGACTGGCGGGGTTCGTCGGCAGGACTCTGTGGTGAGCGGACTTCGAGAGCTTCGTAGGTCATCGTGCGATGCGGAGTTTGTTGCTGTGCATGATGCAGCGCGCCCGTTAGCAAGTGCCGCGTTGCTTGAGTCAGGAGTAGAGGTCGCCGCGAAAGTGGGAGCCGCGGTGCCAGTATTGCCACTGGCTGATTCGGTGAAGCGTGTTGAGAATCGAATCGTTACCTCGACTGTTGACCGCGAAAGTCTGCACGCCACGCAGACGCCGCAGGTATTCAGGATGGAGGTCCTGTTGGCTGCACACGAATCGGTTGACGAAGATGTCACCGATGATGCAGAGATTGTCGAGTTGGCTGGTGGACTCGTCGGGACATTTCCGGGTGACCCTGCGAACATCAAGCTGACGACTCCTGCCGACCTGATAGTGGCGAACGCATTCCTTGGTGCGGTTGGCCCGCGCGAATCTCGGAGCGGTATCGGTTATGACGTTCATAGGTTGGTGCCGCCGGGTCCGTTGCTATTGGGAGGAGTTGAGATTGAGTTTGGGATGCATCTTGAGGGGCACTCGGACGGCGATGTGTTGATGCACGTCGTGGCGGGCGCGATATTAGGGGCTACAAAGCAGGGTGATATGGGTAGCAACTTTCCATCCTCTGATACGCGTCTGGCGGGGTTGGACAGCTCCTACTTCGTCCGACGCAGTGTCGAGATTGCGAAGAGAGCTGGTTGGAGCGTTGAGTACATCGATGCGGTAGTGATCGCAGCGGCTCCGCGTATAGCACCGCACTACGGCGGTATGGTTGAGCGCATCGCGGTCGCGGCGGGTCTGACAGCTGACCGAGTCAGCGTCAAGTCAACTTCAACTGACGGTGTTGGGGGTATCGGGTCAGGGGAGGGGGTTGGCGCGCAGGCCGTAGCTACCGTTGCGCGTACGACGGTCACGCAGTAGCGCGACTCGACAGCGCATCCCGCGCTGGCGATAGAATCAAAGCTTGGTGGTTGGTTTCTCTATATTGCGGCAGGTGATTGCGATGCATCTCTACAACACTCTGACACGGGAAGTTGAGCCGTTCCTACAGATCAGGCAACCGGTGAGGATGTACGTGTGCGGCGTTACACCCCAAGACGAGCCGCACCTGGGCCACGCCATTGCGACGGTCGTGTATGAGGTGTTGCAGACCTATATGGGCTATCGCGGTATCACGGTGAAGCGCGTGCAGAACTTCACGGACGTTGATGACAAGATAATCGCCCGTGCTTCAGACCTTGGTGTCGATCCGCACGACCTGGCGCAGGAGAATATCGATGCTTTTTTTGAAGTTATGGATGGCCTCAATGTGCGTCCTGCTGACGTCTACTGTCGCGTTAGCGAAGAGATGGACGAGATCATCACGATAATCGAAGAGCTGATTGACAAGGATGTCGCATACGATGCTGGTGGATCGGTCTATTTCCGGGTTGCGAAGGCTAAGGATTACGGCAAGCTGAGCAACCGTCCGCTTGAAGAGGCGACGGAGGCTGCGATGGAATTTGGTCGGTCAGAGGCCGATATGCAGAAGGAGCGGACTGAGGACTTTGCGCTGTGGAAGGCACAGAAGCCTGGCGAGCCCGCGTGGGAGAGCCCTTGGGGACCAGGTCGGCCTGGATGGCACATCGAGTGCAGTGCAATGGCGCGTCGGTATCTTGGCGATCAGGTTGATATCCACGGCGGCGGATTGGACCTGGTTTTCCCGCACCATGAGAACGAAGTGGCACAATCGGAAGCCGCCAACGATGTCTACCCCTTCGCAAGGGTCTGGATGCACAATGGGCTGCTTGAAATGAGTGGTGGTCAGAAGATGTCAAAGTCTCTGGGCAATGTGGTGACAGTCCGAGATGCGCTAAAGGAACACTCACCGGACACTATCCGTCTTTGGATATTCCAGAGCCACTATCGCAGCCCCGGGACGTACGATTACGACCTCCTCAAAGCTGCAGGCAGGGCGCTAAGACGCTTGCGAAACGCGGTGGCAGCGAAATCGAGTGGTGTTGCTGATGGTTCGGTTGATGGCGGCGAGTATGAGGCGCGGTTTGTGGATGCGATGGATGCTGATTTGAACACTCCCCGTGCGTTGGCGGTGCTATTTGAGCTAGCGGGTGCGATCGAACGAGGCGCGAAGGCCGGTCTCAGTGTAGAGGGCGCTAGACGGACTCTGCAAGAGTTATGCGGCATATTGGGATTGACGCTTGCCGAGGACGATGCGATCTCGGAATCAGAAACAGGCATTGACGAATCCGAGATCGATCGCATGATCGCGGAGCGCGCAGATGCGAGGGAGCACCGCGACTGGGCGACTGCTGACAGCATTCGCGACCAGCTGGCCGCGCAAGGGATTGAGTTGGAAGACCGCGCCAACGGGACGGTCTGGCGACGCGGGTGATTCCGTAGATTCTCTAAGACCGCTGGTGGGGACCTCAAGGTCTAGCGGTATGCGGAGTTACCAGTCGTAGCGTACGTTGAGGATGGCGACCGCGACGAAGACGAGCGACAACCCTATAGTTGATCGGAATAGGATCTTCTCAACGCCTCGCCTCACTCTGAATGTGCTTTCGGCCTGACCGAAGACGCTTGGGTTCATTCCACGCGCCTGAAGCAGGAGGATTACGACCAGCACGGTCGCCAAGGTCAAGAGGATGATTTCAAACCACACGAATTGTCACCGGGGAAGATCTACGGAAAAGTCATGGCACTGTGGCGCATTCGCGACACAATTGTCAACTGGAATCAAGGTTATCACAACGCTTTCGGTAGGCAGAGAAGGCAGGCCAATAGGTGGTGCTCAGGTGATTGTAGGGATGTGTTAGCAGATTAATCACTAAGGGAATCTTTCAGCATCGACATCACGGTCTTTGGGTCCGCCGTGCCGCGTGTTGCCTTCATGACCTGACCCATCAGGAATCGGATCGCTGTCTCTTTGCCGTTCCGGTAGTCTTGAACTGCCGGCGGGTTACTGGCGATCACTTCCGCCACGATGGGTTTCAAGGAATCAGTGTCGCCGACAGATGCAAGTCCGCGTTCGGCGATTACGTCATCGGGATCGGCGCCTGAATCGATCATCTCCTGGAAGACGATCTTAGCGGAAGTGTTGTTGATCTCGCGTGATTGGAACCGTCGCACGAGTTTGGCCAACGACAGTGCTGGGATACCGACGTCGTCGATGTCCTTGATGTCGTTTGCGCTCATATGGCGCGCTACCTCTCCGTTGATCCAATTTGACGCTTCTTTGGCGAACGCTGCCAGGTCCGTCGTCTGTGCGATTTTCGCCGATTCCAGCACTTCCTCAAAGTATTCCGATGTTGGCCGGGATGCCACCAGCAGGTCGGCATCGTACTCCGAGAGTCCGTAATCGGTAACGAACCTGCGCTTTCGACTTTGGGGCAGCTCCGGCATGTCTCCTCGGATGTCTCCGAGCCACTCTTCGTCGATATGGATGGGAGGTATGTCTGGTTCTGGGAAGTATCTGTAATCGTGTGCATCTTCCTTTGATCGCTGACTCACGGTGCGCTTTTCGCCATCCATCCATCCGCGAGTTTCTTGGACTATGCGTTCGCCCGAGGCAATCGCGGCAGTCTGTCTGCGCGTCTCGAACTCAACTGCCTCGCGAACGGCTCGCACGCGGTTCATGTTCTTGACCTCGACTTTTTCCCCTAGCTGGTCGGTGCCGACAGGCCGGACGCTGATGTTTGCATCACAACGGAATGAGCCCTCTTCCATGCTGGCTGAGCCCACGCCGAGGTACTGAATTATTGACTGCAATCCAGTGATATAGAGCTCGACATGCTCTGCCGTCCGCAGGTCTGGCTCGGTGACGACTTCCATCAGAGGTACGCCTGCGCGGTTTATGTCCAGCAACGAATGCATCGCGCCACCAGTCGGGGATTCGATGTGCACCAGTCGGGCCACGTCCTCTTCCATATGTACGCGATTGATGCGGACTCTGTGCGGCGGATCGGATGGCAGATCGATGTAGCCGTCGTAGCAGATCGGCTCGTCGTATTGCGAAATCTGGTAGCCCTTCATCAAGTCGGGGTACATGTACTGCTTTCGGTCAAACTTGGTTATGTCGGCGATCTGACAGTTGAGCGCGAGACCGATCTTGATCGCGTACTCAACGGCGCGTTTGTTAACGACAGGCAGAGTCCCCGGCAGTGCCATGGAAACGGGATCGACGACCGTGTTGGGTTCCTGTCTCTGGTAAGCCGCGCTGGAGTTCGAGAACATCTTGGAAGCGGTGTTCAGCTGCACATGTGTCTCCAAACCGATTACGGCTTCGAACTCTGTTGCGATTGCGGTTAGTGTCATTTGTCCTCCAGTTCGTTCGGTTCGCAACGTTGTGTGGGTTGGTCAATCGGTTTAGCACTCGGCATACGGGAAATCGAGTACGTCTTCCGGCCATGCGTCGGGTCCGATAAGCGGCACGAATCTGCACTCGTTCGAATACGTAACGGTGAACTGATCGTGACCATCGCTACGCTCAACGGTGGCCAGTCTCTGGGAATGCCGTGCGCCTGTCGGGATTACCATGCGCGCGCCATGCGCGAGTTGCTCGGAAAGCGATTTTGGAACTTCCGGGGCACCGGCGCTAACCAATATCGCATCATATGGGGCGCGGTCTGGGTATCCGAGGACATCATCCATTGCGACGACTACATCGATATTGGAAAATCCTAACCGATTGAGCCGCTCTCCGCACTGCGTTGCGAGGGCTTCAACGCGCTCAACTGCCGTCACTCGCGTGGCGAGCATCGCCAGAATTGCGGATGTGTAGCCCGACCCGGAACCTACGTCCAGCACGTTGTCCGCCTTGCGGTCGTGCAGGCCGAGCAGTGAGATCATCTTAGCTACCAGTGTCGGTTGGGAGATCGTACTGCGGAATCCGATCGGCAGGGCGCGGTCTTCGTACGCGTCGGCCTGAAACTTGGCATCAACAAACTCCTCCCTCGGCAGTGCGAGCATAGCCATGACTACACTCTCGTCGACGTTGTCGCTTGACCGCAGTGAACTCTCAAACTGGATTCGCGCCTCGACCTCGGCACGTTCGCGAATTGGCCGAATTCCCTTGATGGGTGTAAGAAGTGATTGCCACTTTGGCATGATTGATTTGGGGTTACTTGAGACAGAGCGTGCTAGAGATTCTGATCCTGGCAGCTGCGTTTCCCTGCGGTAGATTACCTTGATGTTAGGCGCGGACGGTAGAGGATGCGCGCGGCGGTTACAATGGGATTATGGAGAGGTCTCAAACTTGGCAGGATAGCCGATGTGTCGGTGCATGAACGCCCTGCCTGCCTTTGACGACCGCCTCGCCCGTTAACTCTTTTTGGCCTTAGCTACGGTGACTACGCAAGAAAGACTGACATATTCCCGCGAATCCTCGATCGATGACCAAGGATACAAGTGGGGATTCTCAACGGAAGTTGAGATGGAGCTCGCGCCCAAGGGTCTCGATGAGAGTATCGTTCACCTGATCTCGGAGAAGAAGGGCGAGCCGGATTGGCTTCTCGAGTGGCGGTTGAAGGCTTACGAGTATTGGCGGCGGCAAGAGGCGAGCGATGCGGAGCCGCGGTGGGCTAAGCTGCGTTACCCGGAGATTGATTACCAAGATATCTACTACTATGCGGCACCAAAGAGTCTGGATGAGGCACCGAAGAGCCTGGACGAAGTTGATCCCGAGATGCTGGAGACGTTCGACAAGCTAGGGATTCCGTTGCACGAACGCGAGCGCCTCGCTGGCGTAGCGGTCGATGCGGTGTTTGACTCGGTTTCGGTCGCCACGACGTACGCTGAGCAACTTGAAGAGCGCGGGATAGTGTTCTGCTCGTTCACGGAGGCGGTACAGAATCACCCTGAGCTGGTGCAGAAGTATCTGGGATCGGTGGTTCCGTACACCGACAACTTCTTCGCTGCGCTGAACTCGGCGGTTTTCTCGGATGGCTCGTTCGCCTATATTCCTCCGGGAGTACGTTGTCCAATTGAGCTGATGACGTATTTCCGCATCAACACGGAGGGGTCTGGTCAGTTCGAACGGACGCTGATCGTTGCCGATGAGGGAGCCTATGTCAGTTACTTGGAAGGTTGCACGGCACCGATAAGGCGCACGAGCCAATTGCATGCAGCGGTCGTTGAGTTGGTCGCGTTGGATCGCGGTGAGATCAAGTACTCGACGATCCAGAACTGGTACCCCGGAACGAAAGAAGGCGAGGGCGGTGTTTACAACTTCGTGACGAAGCGCGGTGTGGCGGCGGAAGATGCGAAGATTTCGTGGACGCAGGTTGAGACTGGCTCTGCCATCACTTGGAAGTACCCCTCCGTGATCCTGCGAGGTGATAACTCGGTTGGCGAGTTCTACTCGGTCGCCCTTGCCAACAACTATCAACAGGCGGACACTGGGACGAAGATGATCCACATGGGTCGCAACACCAAGTCGACGATAGTCTCCAAGGGCATCTCGGCTGGCCGTGGTGAGAACACGTACCGCGGCGGTGTGAAGATTCTGCCTCGAGCTGAGAATGCGACGAATCACACCCAATGCGACTCGCTGTTGATCGGTGACCAGTGCGGCGCGCACACGGTGCCATACATCGAGGTCCGCAACCCGACAGCTAGGCTGGAGCATGAAGCGAGCACCTCCAAGGTTAGTGATGAGCAAAAGTTCTACTTGATGTCGCGAGGTTTGTCGGAGGAAGATGCGAACCACATGATCATTACCGGCTGGAGCCGCGATGTCATCAAGGAGTTGCCGTTTGAGTTCGCGATGGAGGCTGGCCAACTCTTGAAGGTGAGCTTGGAGGGCGCAGTCGGATGACGTTTGCGCCTGCTCTGGTTACTCCGCATCTAGTGACTCTGGTTTCATCAGCTTGCCGCACCGAACTCGGGTTCGGTTCCACCGCGTTGGCGCGGACGGTCGGAGGTTACTGTTGCTGAAGATTGACAATTTGCACGCCGCGGTCGCGGATACGGGTGAGCACATATTGCGTGGCGTTGACCTAAATGTCGGCCTCGGCGAGGTTCACGCCATCATGGGTCCAAATGGCAGTGGGAAGAGCACGCTTGCGAACGTGTTGATGGGGAAACCGACGTATGAAGTTACAGCTGGGGACGTATTGGTTGACGGCACGTCGATCGTTGAGATGACACCTGATGAGCGTGCCCATCTCGGACTGTTCCTTGCGATGCAGTATCCGAGTGAGGTGCCAGGAGTGCGGCCGTGGCAGTTTCTCAAGGCTGCGAAAGATGCGATTGACGGTGCCAACGGTCGGTCCAAGATGAGCGTGCGCGAGTTCTCGAAGCTCTTTGACTCGAAGGTTGAAGCTATCGGGATCAACCCCGATCTGGTGAAGCGCGCTCTGAACGAAGGATTCTCCGGTGGTGAGAAGAAGCGCAATGAGGTGTTGCAATTGCAGGTTCTGGAGCCGCGATGGGCGATTATGGATGAGACAGATTCGGGTTTGGATATCGACGCGTTGCAGGCTGTTGCGGATGGCATCAATGCGATGCGTTCTCCCGAGCGCAGCTTCGTGGTGGTGACGCATTACCAACGTCTGCTGCGATACGTCCAGCCAGATATGGTGCATGTGCTGGTAGGTGGGAAGATTGTGGATTCGGGCGATGCATCTCTGGCGGAGTCGGTTGAGCGAACTGGTTACGGCGCGTACGTGGATGCGTAGGTCGTCGGGCGCGATCGTGCCGACTATCTAAGTCGTCTGAAAGACGCTGGCGGAATGATGACGATGGGTGAGATCAAGCATCTTGCTGCGTATCAGGCAGATTGGGATCGTTGTCTGTCGGGCGTTCACCCTGACTACCTTGAGCTGGCTTCCCAGGGCTGGGACGCTTTCAAACGGCAAGGTTTTCCGACTTCCCGCCGCGGGAACGAGCTTTGGAAGTACACGGACATCCGAGCGATCAACGAAACCGAATTTCGATGTGGTTTGCCGACAGAGGTGCCAAGTTTCGACGAGCTTACTGGAATCGTTCCGATCTTTGAGTCTTTTCACAACATGGTATTCGTTGACGATCGATACGTAGGAACTTGGGGTGCGGGAATCAAAGGGCGAGATCCTGAGTCTGCCGAAAGGCAGGCACATGCAGCCGAGACGATCCATGGTCAAATCGCAAATGTTGAGTCAGACCCGTTTGTGGCCCTGAATGCTGCCTTTAGCGCGACCCCCCTGAAGTTGCTCGTCTCCGATGACGATGATGGTGACAGGATGGCACCGATCCAAGTGATTTGGGTTTCGACAGGATCGGAACCTGTTGCCCGGGCGAATTATCCGAGGTGTGCTTTGAGCTTGGGACCTGACACCTCAGCCTCATTTATTGAAACCCACGTTTCGCTGTCTGACCGGCCGTTGTTGGAGGTCCCAGTATTAGAGATCCACTTAGGCGCCGGAGCCTCGCTGACGCACTACCGGTTGCAGCTATCTCGTAGCAGGACGTACCATGTTGCGACAACGCGGGTGCGGCAGGCCGCGGGTAGCACCTACAACTCTGTGTCGTTCGCCACTGGAGCTGCGATCGGTCGGCATGACATACATACCCACCTTGGCGAGGGTGCGGAGTG
Source organism: Dehalococcoidia bacterium (assembly GCA_965200145.1). Lineage (GTDB taxonomy): Bacteria > Chloroflexota > Dehalococcoidia > Lucifugimonadales > Lucifugimonadaceae > CBDATG01. The sequence continues at coordinate 775,017 of CBDATG010000002.1, read as the reverse complement.
CAAGCTGCACGGGCTGTACATCACGAACGGCGACGAGCATCAGAGCAACGAAGTGAGTGCGACCCACTCAAAGCCGCATGGTACCAGCGATCAGTTTTATAAGGGAATACTGTCCGGGAAGTCCCAAGCGGTGTTCAGCGGCAAAGTCGTGGTAGAACGTGGCGCGCAGAAAACCGACGCTCAGCAGAAAGACCTCAACCTGTTACTCTCACACGGCGCGGAGATCGACACAAAGCCTTCGCTGGAAATATACGCCGACGATGTGCAGTGCGGACATGGTGCGACCGCCGGGCATGTTGACGAAGATACGCTGTTCTATCTACAGTCTCGCGGCCTTGACTACAGCACTGCGCAGGCGATGCTTATTCGCGGATTCGCGCAGGAGATACTGGACGAGTTTGAGCTTCCGGAGTTGAACGACTTCCTAACTCACCGCGTTGACGAACTGTTGCCGGAGTTGCAGGCGACATCGGACACCATCGGCACGGCCTAGCGTGACTCACCGGCTCGTCGGTGCGTTCGCGCTGCGTCCTTCGAGGCCGTTATCATTCGGATTTATCGGGGTAAGGCGCGCACAAGTTCCGACTGGTTAATCTGCACATGCCACGCGACTTTGCACACCTTGATGAGACGCATCGGTACATTGTGGAGGACCATTGCGCGAATCCGCGGTGGTCGGAGAGGTTGGCGGAACCAAACGCGGTTGCCGAACTGGAGAATCCGTTTTGCGGCGACTACGCGCTGGTGGAGCTGTCAATTGACGGTGAGATGGTGCGTGAGATTTGCGTAATCGGAACCGGATGCGTCATCTGCAGGTCGTCTGCGTCGATGATGGCAGAGTTGGCACACGGAGCGTCGCTATCAGATGCTGCTGAGCGCGCGAGCGAATTCCGGGAAATGATGTCAGGACGGGGCACCGGGTCCGAAATGGGTACTGGCGATACTGAGGCGTTGTCTGGAGTTGCGAAGTTCCCGGTGCGTGTTAAGTGTGCCTTGCTGCCTTGGGCGACGCTAGAGGATGCCGTAGCGAGATTCTCAGCTGGTGACGATTTGACCTGATGCGGTGCGTGCCTCGCGTGTGTTATTCAAGCAACCATATGCGCGCGAGCCAGTGGCTGTCACCTCTAAACGAGTTGGGCGCGAAGTTCTGCACGCTCGGAGACCAAGTCCAGATCGATACGTTGGCAGCGGCGACGAACCTGTACGCGCCTCCGAGGATGAGTCTCTGAATCTGTAGCAGATCCTCCCGTCTGGCAACTGCATCAGTCTGCGTAGTCTGCTTTGCGATCAGGTCGTCGAGCTCTGAAGACTTGAACCCGTTTGAGTTCCACGGTCCTTGTGAATGGTGTACGGAGAAGAGCATGGAGGTCGCACTACTTTGCGGCGGCGGTGCACCTACATAAATGTCGTAGTTTCCCCTGATCCATACGTCGTCAGCGAACTCGCGCGTTGAGATGGACTGGATGGTTGGAATGAACCCTGCCGTACGCACGGCATTGGCAAGCGACAGGGCCGTCTGTGTGTACGCGTCACCGTATGCGCCTACCTTGATGGTCAGCTGTCCGCTGGGGTTCCCGGCGGCGCGCAACAGGTCAATGGCATTTGCAGCGTCATCGAAATATGATTGCACTTCTGCCTCGGGTAGTAGCCATGCGGGGTCTCGTAGAGGGATGCCGGCGGAGATGAATGACATGCCGTCGTGCAACCCCGTTATTAGAGCATCCGGGTTCCAAGACTTGATAATGGCCCGTCGGACTCTGACATCGGTCAGCGGTTGCCTAGTTGTGTTCATTGCGATTTCAATCCCCGATGCCGCATCGAATTCGGTCGTCCACATTACATCTGGGTTACTCGACGCGACGTTTCGTAACGCTTCGAGGTCAGCTTGTACGAAATCGCTGGCATCCACTTGGATCATTACGATGCGCGTGCTGAGATCCGGTACAACGGACGCCTCCAAGCTGAATGTGAGAGGCAACACGGGGATGAAGTAGTCGAGGTTTGCGCTGAAAGTGATCAATAGCGGCTCGTACCGACCGAGGATCCACGGTCCCGTTCCGACGGTTGGACCGGACCTGAGATTTCCGTTTACGGCGACTGCTTCTGGCGTTACGATAGCGGCGCGAGCGTCTGCGAGTTTCTCGAACAGCTCGGCGTCTGGTATTGATGTCTCAATAACCAGGGTGGCCTCGTCAATTGCAGTAATTGATGAAACTGTGTTCAGGAGGTCTCTGTTGTGGAACGAAGGGTCTTGGAGCCGGTCAAGGCTGAAAACGATGTCTGAGGCGGCGACCTTTCGTCCGCGCAGCGGGTCCAGGTCTTGCCACTTCACGTCTTGGCGCAAGACGACGGTCAGGTTGTCGGTATCGTCCATGTGCCAATCGGCGCAGATGTCGCAGAGCACATCGCCGGCGAACGAAGCTGCCGCAGGATCGAATCTGTCGTTAAGTGAATCCAGGCCGACTCGTGGTGCAGTGTTGTTCCATTGTTGGCGGAATATCCGAGAGTAGGCGATACCGGGACCCCAAGCGGCGAGTATTGGCGAGACTGACTCGTGAATGTCCTGGTGTGGTGGTGCGGACGGGATTGCGAATCGGAGTTTTCCGCCTCGTTTCCCTTCAATAGGGCGTGGTTCGGGTATCGCGGTGGTAGTCGGAACTGGAGCGGCCGTCGCAGTCGGCATCGCTGTTGGTTGCGGAGTGGAAGTAGGTACGACCGGACGCGTTGGCGCGGGTGTCGGCGTCGCCGTCGGTACGAACGGGGTAGGAGTGCTGACCATGGTCGGTGATGGTGCGATCGTCGCAGTAGGGTCGATCGTCGCCGTTGGCACGCGAGTCGGTGTGGCTGTAGCCGTTGCTGTCAAGGTAGCAGTGGGCTCAGGTGTCGCGGTCGGTGGACTTGTTGGTTGCGTTGCGGTTGGCTCGGGTTGTTGCGTGCAAGCTAATGCGATGCAACACGCCGTTAAAACAGCCGAGATTACGACCTTTCGGATTGGCAAGCTCACGGTTGCGGGTCCGTAAGCGCGTTGACGGTCATGGCTATGCCGTCGGCAAATGATGTTGAAGGCACCCAGCCGAGCTCACGTCTGGCACGCGAGATTTCCAACACGATTCCCTGAATATCGGCGGCGCGTTCGTTGGCGTATCGTGGTTCCATCTCATATTCAATACGTTTCTGGAGGGCATCAAAGACTTGCGAAACCGAAGTTCCCACGCCTGATGCGATATTGAAGGGACCGGTGGATTCGCTGTTGGCGGCGGTCAAGATGCCCTGCACGAGGTCTTTGACGTAAACGTAATCTCGAACCGCGCTCCCGTCGCCGAAGATCCTGATGGGTTCTTTGGCCAGCATGGCTTTTGCGAAGATCGCGACGACGCCTGCGCCTCCGCGCGGTGTTTGTCGCGGCCCGTAGACGTTGCCAGGCCTGATGATCGTGTATCGAAGTCCGCACAGGTTGCGGTAAACAGGAAGGTATGATTCGGCGGCGAGTTTGCTGGCTCCGTATGGTGAAATCGGTTTGCACACCATATCTTCCGAGGCTTTGGATGCGTTGCCGATTTCGCCATAGATCGCACCGCCGGTCGAGATGAGGACGAACTTCGGCGGGTTCATTGATCGCCGCGCGGATTCCAACAGGTTGAGAGTTCCGATGATGTTCGTGTTGGCATCGGCGATGGGTTCTTCCCCTGACGTCGGGACGCTTATCTGGGCTGCCAAATGGTAGATAGTTTCGGGCTGGACTTCCGAGACGATGCGTTGAAGGTCAGGAGAACCGATATCGGTGAGATGCAGGATAGCGTGTGAGTTAATGTGCCTGCCTTCGTCGGCTGAGTGTCGGTCTATGATGTGCGTCTCATGTCCCGCGGCGACTAGAGCATCGACGAGGTGGCTACCGACGAAACCGGCCCCGCCGGTGACTAGGACAGCCATCGCACGTTGTTCGGGATCGCGGAATTGAGGGATGTGTTGTGGTTGTGCATTACGGCGGTTGGGGCGAGCAGCGAGTTCGGTGAGCCGATGTTGTGTCACGACTAGGCGTAATGACGCCTAGTTACCATTATCCGAAATGGTTGGCTTGCCTGCACACACGCAACTTCGCGTGACATGTGCGGATTGCTGGCGATGAGACCAACACACGAGTTAGGAAGCATCTCATGAATCAAATCAAGCTGGTCGCGTCGCGGCACTCTGCGTTTTATAGCCCATTGATCTCGATGATTGCCGGTGGTTTTCTGGAAGCTGAAGGTCTGAGTGGTACATACAGGCCGGTATCGGCGGGTGAGAACTCGGGAGTAGAGGTCGCGACCGGCAGGGCAGACGTTGGGCAGTCGGCGGTTTCGGGCAGCTGGGGCGCGTTAGACGCAGGTGACAAACCCATAGTCGCGAACTTCGCGCAGATCAACACTCGTGATGGGTTCATCGTTGCGGGCAGGGAGTCGGACGCTGACTTCAGTTGGGAAAAGCTGCTGTCTAGTAAGTTCCTCTATGTCCATGGTGGCCAGCCAGAGGCGATGTTGCGTTACGGTTTGCACGGAGCGGGCATCGACCTGTCCGATATTTCAGGGATCGAGTCTCCCGGTGGCGATGTGATGTTGCAGCAGTGGCGCGACGGTCAGGGCGATTACTTCCACGAGCAAGGTGCCTTCCCGCAACAGTTGGAGCACGAGGGCATCGGTCACATCCTGGGTTCTGTCGGCGAACTCGTCGGTCCGACTGCGTTCAGCAGCTTGGTGTGCCGTTGGGATTGGCTGGATACCGATGATGCCAAGCGCGTTGCGGCGGCATATCGTGCATCGCGTGAGTGGGTCAACACTGCTGATCCGATGGAAGTCGCGGAGGCAGAGGCGGATTTCTTCCCCGAAATGGCGGTTGAGGCGACAGCATCCGCTATCGCGTTCTACCAGTCGCTAGGGACATGGTCTGGAGATATTGAGATACCGCGGCCGCTGTACGAGTCGGCGCTGGACGTCTTTGAGCATTCGGGCATGGTTGGCGCGCGGCATCCGTACGACTCTGTGGTTGTTGCGCCGCCGAGTGGTTGATGCCGGGGTTTGGTGCCGTCAACCGACGGCGAGTTGTTGCGAGTAACTGCAGTAATATCGCTGCGAATTGTGGTGCTGGATGCGTGTGACTTGGCCCGACTAAGGTGTTAGCACTGCGTTGACTCGCCTGTTCGGGACGTTGCGGATCCAAGCACCAACCGGTGCCCATTTCACTGGGGTGACGATGAAGAGCGCGAGGTACAGAATGCGCGGGATCAGCGAAACCGCATCGAACGGAGTCATGCCTTCAAGGTGGGAGAGGTCTCCGAAAGAAAGGATGTTGTAGTTGGCGGCGGCGAGCGGATAGCAAAGGATCCGAGGGTATTCGTCGAACATGAACGTAAAGACGATGGTCATTATGGTGTACGCCGCTGTAGCGGTTCTGAGCCTCGCCCATGGGATGGCGATCGCGAAGCCGATCAAGATCAGATTGGCCGGCAACATGAACATCTCCGTGTAGTGTCGCCCTAAAGAGACGAGCTCCGCCGCGTAACAAGAGTCGGGAATCACGAAGAACTCTAGCGTCATCGGGAATGCTCCGCCGGCTTCGATAGAAGCGATTCGCACCCAGCCCGCATTGAACAGCGCGATCACGGTCACGATGCCCCATATCGCCCATGTCGCGTAGTTTATCGACCTGATTGGTGTCATCGTTTAGGCGTCCCGTTGAAAACTATATCGCTTGTGAGACGGAATGGCGATACGAACGCTAACAAGGGGATGGGAGGTGTCGTTACAGATGCGCGGGTGCTGTTGCGGCTAAGGGTTTCGTCGATCTTTGATGCGGGTCCAGGGAGCTGGTCGGGTCCAGTGGCCGACCGGTGACCATTTCACCGGGGTGACGAAAAAGAGCAAGACATAGAGAATACGCGGGACGAGCGAAATGAGATCGTAGAGAGTGATGCCGACTCGGTGAGAAATGTCTTCGTTAAAGTAGCCAGCAGGTAGGGGGCAATGGAGCCGATGGTATCCAGAGAATTCGAATGTGAAGCCGACGGTAATCAGTGAGAGCGCAGCAGTCGCAGTTCTAAGCCCGGAGCGAGGCACGGCGATGGCTAGACCGATCAAGGCCATATTGGAAGGTACCATGAACATCTCTGTTAAATCGCGCACAGCCGATCCCTCGTCCACCGTGATGCACTTAGCGGCCGCGAAGAACCCGTCGGGAAGCACAAAGAACTCAACGGTTAGTGGTATCCCTGCACCGCCTTCGATGTAGAAGACGCGCACCCACCCAGCGTGGTGCACGGAGACCAACATCACAGCCCCCCAAATCGCCCATGTGACGTAGTTAATTGACCTGATCGGAGTCGTGGCGAGGGTTTCTTGTCGTAAAGCATTTCGCTGGTGAGATGCCAGAGTGATGCGGTCCGCAATCGCGTGGCGACAATCAAGGTTGTGAGATTGATAGGTTCGGGATTTGTCGGTAGACCAGCCGAGCTGCTGCTTGGGTCGTTATCGGGACTGGGTTTATCCGGTCGTTCCAGTGGTTACGCTAAGCAACCGATCGCGTCTGGTGCCCGCCAACTCCCGGCATCGCGCGGGGTGTCGGGCCCTCTCCACGGCGATTGGACCGCACTAAGTTATCGTCATGGCGCGCCAAGTCCTTGAGATGGATTGCTAATGGTGACCGAACCTGTTTCCCCATCGTAGTGCATCGAGCAGTGTCTGAGGAAGTCTCGGCCAAGCAACGCTCCATAAGGCTGGCCGCCTGCCGACAGATTCGCGCCCATTAATGGACCGCGCTTAGCGAAGTTCAGTTCTGGTACTTCGATCCATCCCGAATAAACGTTGAATGTCTCTATTCCGCCGGGAGTGGCAACGTTCCTCTCATCGACAACCCTTAGTCCTAACGCCTGTGCCATATTGGAGTCTATGCAACTGTCGGTCGCCCCTGTGTCTACCAATGCGTAACGCTGGACTGCAACAATGCTAGATGCGTCTTGCATACGAGGGTCTTGATTGCTGCCGATCAAGACCGGTAGGACAGGTCCGAACAGGTACAACGCTTCGCTATTCGGCGCGTTCCCGGGTCCAGCCTCAGCTGACGGCATGCACGGTTCCGAACTGCAACGTTGAGGACAACCTAACGGGTGGTGCCGCTACTTGCCGAATCAGGAACGTATTGCGGCCGAATTTAAGGTATGCGTCATCCACTGCCTCTTCAAACGAGTGATACGCGCCCTCAAACTGCCCGTCGTGGAACACGACCCATTCGCGGAAGTGTTGTGCCTCAAGCTCCTCCCGCATCTCTTCGTATGCTTCGATCTGCTTTCTGAGAGTGCTCATGGTCGCCCTCCGATCTCGCTAGACAACACGCGCTTGGACTTTGATTGTGTGAAAGACCTTACGCTTTGCCGTAATTATATGACAATCCTACTTGGACAGCACAATCGCAATTCGCGTGAGGAGTGTGCGCCCATCGCTTGCATGAAGCTAGGGAAACATTCGCCAAATGATGCGACTAGAGGTATGACTTTCCAGTCGTCGTGTGTCTCATCTCAAGCGTTTCGGGTGTCGGACCGTTTCGCACACGAGATGTGTGGCAACCGTCTAACCGCCAGCTTCCTCTCCGCTAGCTTCTTCTTTGCGCTTGGCGTACAGTAACCAGATGATGACATATCCCACTTGCACGACTAACGCTAGCGGTTCGGTCCAGTGGGAGTCTGAGTACGTGGTGATGCGTGCGCCGACCGCGATGGTCCACATGAAACCGATGCTGAAGAGAGCAGAGATTACTGCGACTGAGCCGGCTAATTGCCGCATTCTGTCGTTGTCGATGATGAGCGCGAGCAGGATGAGTAGCAGACTGGTCGGGATAAGTAGGGTTTCGATGATTCTCGGCACCCATCCCATGCTGAAGTCGGGATTCACCTCGTGGTAGGTTGCGATTCCCGCGCAAACTAGGAATGCGGCAGCCGCCACGGCGTAGCTGACCAAGTTGAATGTTCGATTGTCGGTCACTGTGACGAGTCTGAATCTGAGTGTCGAGTCTTTGGAATCGCCGTTCGGCTTCAGGTTTTGGATACGCTTCGTGGGTCGGGTTTGCCGTCGTTGCGGATGTACAGGGCGACATAGATGACTTGAACGACTAGTGCGAGTATCTCTGTCCAATAGTCATCTGAGTGAGGGAAGGGGTAATCTTCAACACCAATAGTTGCGGACACAAAGGCGATTGTGAACAGGCCTGAGATCACTGCGACTGGCGCTGCGAGTCTGTGCAACGCTTCAATCCGGAACCATATGGCGAATCCGATGAGTAGCAGGCTTACTGGTGCGAGCAGTGAGTCAATGATTCTAGGAATTACGGCTTCGAGTGAAGGTTCCGTGACGCTGATCCACACGGCGAACCAGACCGATGCCAGGAACGCGACGTTCCATAGCACCCAGAATGCGCGGTTTAGGTTTCGGTTATCCGTCATTGGTGGCTGTCGGGTTTGTGGAATGCTCTTTCGGCTCGCCGGTTGGCGTCATCCTGCCTTGGACCGAGTTCCCTGTTGCAGGTAGACGATCAGGTAGACCAGGGCGGCGATAGATGCGATGGCCTCGGTGAAGTAAGTCTCGGTGGTAGAGACTCCTTCGATGCCTGCGAATCGAGCGGCGGTCGTCCAGGCGAATGCGATGTTCAGGATGATGGAAAACAGCGCGATAGCCGCAGTGAGTGCCCGTAGGCGTTCATTCTCGAACCACATTGATAGCCCGATCAAGATCAAGCTGAGAGGTGCGAAGAGTGTTTCTGTGGCACGCGACATGATTCCTTGCGGCGGGTCGTCGAAGATCAGGTGAAAGACACCAAAGAAGAGCACGACGGCAATGGCTGCCGCCCAGAGTGCCCATGTGCCGATTCTTATCGCGTTTGTAGAAGCCATTGTGGAGACGTATGCGTTCGGAGCAACTTGCAGGAGCATTGCCACGAGCTATAGCGGATTATACCTGATCGCGCTCACGTGCGTGAAGTTTCAGTTGCCGGTTAAGTGGCGGCTCGCCGCTGGAGTCAATCTGCATCCGATCGAGTTCCTTGACGTAGGTAGACGATTAGGTATGCTAATGCCGCGATAGATGCCAGCACCTCAGTGATGTAACTCTCAGTGGCGCCGACGATTGTGACGGTGCCTTCGACTCGTGCGGCCGACGTCCAGGCGAATGCGATGTTCAGGAGGATGGAGAACAGCGCGATGGTCGAAGTCAGGGATCGTAGTCGGTCATTCTTGAACCACATAGAGAGCCCGATCAAGATCATGCAGATTGGGGCGAACAGAGTTTCCGTTGATCTCGACATGATGCTTTGCGGCGGGTCGTCGAAGATCAGGTGAAACACCGCGAAGAAGAGCACGACGGCCGCAGCGGCCGCCCAGAGTGCCCATGTGCCGATTCTTATAACGTTGTTAGAAGCCATTGGGAAACGCATGCATACGGTTTGACTTCCGCGCACAAAGCTATGTGGTGTGGCGGGCGATACCTGATCGTGCTCAAGTGCGCGAAAGTTCAGTGACTACGTTAAGCAAAGGCTCACCACGAGCGAGCCGATCTATGTTCGATGCCACGGTCTGGCCACGACGTGACGCGGTGCCGAAGGTCGCGCCCGAGTGATGCGGTGTCATGATGATGTTCGGCAGGTCCCAGAACGGTGCTCTTGAAGGGCGCGGTTGGTCCGCGGTGCCGGATGGATATTCATACCAAGTGTCAATGGCAGCTCCAGCAATCGTCCGTGACGCTAGCGCGTCGTACAGTGCGACCTCGTCAACGATATGACCGCGCGCTGGGTTGATGAGGTACGCGCTGGGTTTCATGATGGACAGTTCTTCAGCACCGATGAGTCCACATGTCTCGTCAACGAGCGGTGTTGATACTAGCACGAAGTCGGCTTGGGCTAGTACGCTGTGCATCGCGGCTTTACCGCCGCCGAGGTAGTGCGTGCCGTACGCATCGCCAGAGACGCTTTCGGTGCGCCCGGACGCGATGACACGCATGTCGTACGCGTTGGCCAGTTTTGCGACGCGTCTGCCGATGCTGCCGAAACCTACGATTCCGAATGTTCTGCCCATCAGCTCTCGATAGGAACCCATACGGCCTGGCCACATATCCCACGATCCTGCCCTGAAGGTTGCGTCGGCCTTCATGATTTCGTGGTCGAGCATGACTGCTACGGCCATGACCCACTCTGCGATAGGTGCTTCGTGGTGGTAGGCGTTAGCGACCAGGCAACCGTCGGGTACGGCATCGGGCCGAACGCGATCGTAGCCCGCGGCAGGGATCAGAATGGCACGCAACCGATTCGCCGCATGCCCCATTGCAGTGTCGAAGTCGGTGCCGATGAAGACATCGGCATCTACCAGTGTGCCGGGTTCGGGCTTGTTGTCGCGGTATGGCACTTGCACCCAGTCAACAGGGACGGTGACTGGGAAGGCATCACCGGGGGAGGTATCAGCTCGGGATGCGTTTACGACGACGCGTAGGGCATTGGTCATGACGCGGTTTGGTTGCGGTTAAACGCGCGGCTTGCCAGATGACCAGCTCCAGTTGTCAGGTGGCCATACGTTACGCCCGCGTCGGCCGCCTTGACCTTTGCGTGACTCGTCGTACCAATCTGCGACGGTTTCGCGCCACTTGGTGATGTGCGGTGTGCCAACGTGATAGTCAAAGGCATCTCTGTTGGCGTAAACCTCGTAAAGATACAGCTCGGTCGGGTCTTTGATGTTCTGGTAGACATCGAAACGCAAGCAACCAGGCTCTTCATGTGTGGAACCGATACCGTCTAAAGTTACGGCGGCTATGAATTCATCGACCTTGTCTTCCTGCACGTACTGAGGAGCGTGAATGACATGCAGCGTACCGTTTGCGAAATGTGCGTCGTCAACGGCTCCAGGTCGTTGTGCGTCCCATTTGGCATCGCCGCGCGGGTAGACAGGTCGGCAGAACGATACCTCCGTCTCCGATGCGAACATGTCGGCGGACGCATCGCGCCACTTTGCGAAGTGCGGCGTTGTTATGTGGTGCTGGAACGCGGCTTCGTCGTTGTAGACCTCGCAGAATGCGAAGAGCGTCGGATCGTTGTCGTCCTGGATAATGTCAAACCTCATGCATCCGGGCTCGTCCCGTACCGAACCGATTCCGTCTCCCTTGGATGCTTCGATGAAGTCATCCACCCTGTCGGGTTTGACCTGTAGCCTGACCATCAATATGTACATGTCGATCTCCGTTGCGATAGAAATGGGCGATAGGCGCGAATAGCAGTATATCGCGGAGTGTCTGTCTGGCAATTTGCAAGGTCAACCCCTGCCTATGTAGAGCTGCTCGTTGGGAATGACGATTGCCTCGAGCATGTTGGTGCCTTCTGGCAGTGTTGCCATTAGCAGCGCAGTGCGTGCGATATCTTCAACGGCGACCATCGGCTCTGGACCTTCATCACGACCAGATGCCGACCGTCTGTCCATTCGCCGCTCAACCAGCACATTTCCGGGATGCAACGCACTTACAGCTATGTTGCAATCCCTGCCTTCGATAGCGGCCGATTGCGTTAGTCCCCAAACAGCGTGTTTACTGGTCGTATAGGCGGCGGAGCTGTGACGCGCTCGCTGGGCGGCTATGCTCCCGATGTTGATGATTCGGCCTCCGCCTTGCGGCCGCATTATCTTGAAGGCTTCCCGGATGCAGTAGAACATCCCTGTGACGTTGGTGCCTAGGACTCTGTTCCATTTCTCACTGCTCAACGACTCGATAGGGTCGCCTTCGATGGATCCGGAGTTGTTAACTAGGATGTCGAGCCGACCCTCCTGAGACTTGAGCGCTTCGAACAGTTCGATTACGGAGTTGTCGTCGGTTACATCAACGCTCGCGGCTCTCACCTGATGACGAGTCCCTTCCGACAGCTCGCTAGCAGCGGCTTGTAGACGCCCGGCGTTGCGGGCTGCTATCCAGACCTTGGCGCCGTGTTGTGCGAAAATGCGTGCGATTCCCTTGCCGATGCCAGTACCGCCGCCCGTGACGAGCGCGATTTTGTCTACTAGGGATTCATGTGTCATGTTGTCGGTCCCCTTCATGTGCTTCATGCAGCTGGAGCAGCGTTTGATTCTCTGTTCGGTTTGGGATTAGTGAAAATCGAAGATATCAGGGCCAATGCTACGACTCCCGTCGCGGCGTAGTACGCCCATCGCCATCCTTGTAGGTAGGCATCTCCGGCGCCGGGATTCTCGTCTAGTTCGCCGAGGGGTATATCGAATCCGTTGGCGACCATTACGCCTGCGATTATCGCGGTGGCAATCGCTTGGCCTGTGACGTTTCCCAAGTTGCGCGTTAGGTTGATCACCGCGCTGACGACACCATATCTCGACCTATCGACAGCACCCATGGTTGCGCTGGCGTTCGGTGCGCCCCAGACTCCCATCGCGATGCCATTTACGAGTACGATCGCAGCGATTAGCCACAGCGAGGTGTTGCCGTTAAATGTGGAGAGCGCGAAACCGGTTCCGATTAAGACTGAGAAACCGAGGATGAGGAAGGGCCGCGTGCCGTATTTGTCTGAGAGCCGTCCGCCGGTTTGTGCGCCGATTCCCATACCGACGGCTGCAAGGAACATGATTGCGCCGGCGGTTCCTTCGGACACACCACGAAAGCTGACGAGGAATATGGGAAGCAGATAGATCGTTGCGGATGACCGAGTGAAGGCGAGGAATCGAGTCAGCACCGAGAAGCCGAAGACGCGGTTTGCAAACATGCGGAGGTCGAGCATCGGGTTGGGAGTCCGCAGTTGCCACCAGATGAACGTTGCAAGCATGGCGACACCCAAGAACGCACCGCCGATTATTCGTGGATCGTTGATGTCCAACGACGCGGGGTTCATGATCGTGATGATGATCAAACCTGTAGCGGCGGCAGATAGGGTAGCACCTAACCAGTCGTACGGCGGTCGTTTGTCCCCGACCCATGAACCGATCTTGCGGTCGTCCAAGACGACAAATCCCCAAATGAAGGCAACGGCGGTAGGGATTGCCATGATGATGAAGAGGGATTGCCATGGTAGGAATTGCAAGGTGATGCCGGCGACGATGGGTCCCATCGCGCCTCCGAGCGCAACGGCGGTGGTCTGACTTCCCATAGCTTTTCCACGTTCACGCGCTGGGAACACTGATGTGACGATTGCGGTGGAAACGGCTTGTCCCATCGTGCTGCCGAATGCCATGATGACCCTGAAGATGACGAGCATGATGAAGTTCGTCGCCAACGAACAGGCGATAGCACCGATTGCGAAGAGGGCGAGACCGATGAGGTGGAACCGCTTCCTTCCGATCATGTCTGCCACCTTGCCGAGTGGCAACATGAGCGAGCTGACGGTTAGAGACTGCGCTATGACGACCAGCGAGACTTGGCGTAGCGTGATGCCGAAGTCGGTTGCAATGGAGTCAAGAGCGAGGAATATGATGCTGAAGCTCATCACCATAGTGACGAGCGACAATCCCACGGCGGAGAACGCTTTCCACTTGTAGCCCGGTTCGTTAGGCGCGTCGGGGTTCCGTTGCTGCCCTGTGTTCACAGCGAGTAAGCGTCAGGGATTCCGTAGTAGTAAGCAACGCCCTGCGCGCAACGTGCTGGTCTTGTTCAATTGATGTCCATGGATCGCAATCGCCATATACCCGCCAAACCGGAAACGGCCACTACGATCAGCCCTGCTACCGCGGAGTATGCGACCGCGGGAATGTCGGTGAAATCTGGTTGCCCATCGACGATTGGCAACACGTTCGGCTCGATTTGCGCGGCGATCGCGATGGCAAACTGACCGACGCTGACATAGTTCAACGATGGAATGATGCTGGCGAACAGTGCCTCCCACGCCACGATGTAGATCAGGCCGATAACGACTGCGCGCCCGGTGATGGTCCCCAGAAACGCGAACAGGGATGTATAGCAGAGGCATCCGAACACTGCGCCCGCCGTCACAGCGATTGCGGAAGTGAGTCTGCTCGCGTCCGAACCAATGACCGCGGAGACGAAAGCCGAAATAGCAACTGGGACAACTGCGACCGCGAATGCTGTGGCCCACTTGGGGAGCACTATCTGCCATCTTGGAATAGGAGTTAGCGCCAATATGGGCAGTGTGCGGTCTTCGATCTCGTCTGAGAAGACGGGGGATGCGACGACGAGAGTGACGATTGGCAGTACGGTTGCGAAGATGCTTAAGTCGTAAATCACGGTTGCAGTTTCGCTCGTGAGGTCGAAGTAGACGAGCAGCATTGATCCGACGATTGGCACTGTTACAAGCAGGGCTACGATGACCGTTCGACGGACCGTAGCGACTTGCCGAAACGTCAATCCGACTAGTGCACTGAAGATCGACCAGTTCATTGGACCAGGTACTCGAAGACGCTCTCTAGCGAGTCGTCGATAGGTTCGAATCTCGACAAGGTGATATTGTGCGCCTTGGCAATGCGCGCGACCGCTCCTTGCAAGTCCGACACGTTTGACGTAAGTGCGGTCATGGTGTTATCGGACCCGAATTGCAGCGATACTACGCTGTCCAGTCCGACCAGAGCGGCAGCCAAAGTGCGAGTGTCAGAACTGGCGATGGAGACGTTGTATGGACGGTCTGACAACGCCCTTCGGATCGCTCGGTGGTCTCCGGCTGCCGCGAGCTTCCCTGCGACGATCAACAGGACGCTCGATGCTACAGTTTCGACCTCTTCCAGGATGTGGGATGAGATGATGATCGACTTGCCGCGCCGCGCTGTTTCAAGTAAAACATCTTGGAAGTTGATGCGTTGTGTCGGGTCTGCGCCGTTGAGTGGTTCATCTAGGATCAGCAAGTCAGGATCGGAGACTAGAGCAGCTGCGAGTCTGATGCGCTGTCTCATGCCTCGGGAGTAGGTAGCGATCTTGCGTTCGGATGCGAATCCCATCGCAACTTCGTCGACGGCGCGTGAGATGTTTGATGCGCTAGCGTTCGCACCCTTGAGCAGCGCGTTGAGCCTGACGAACTGCGAGCCAGTCATGAACTCATAGACGGCGTCGTGTTCGCTCATCACGCTGATGCGTTTGTAAACGTCGTGGTGTGCTCTTGGGTCGTCGCCGAACAGGCGAATCTCGCCTTCCGAAGGTGCCGACAATCCGCAGATCATGCGAAGAAGCGTAGTTTTGCCCGCGCCGTTTGGTCCGAGAATGCCAGTGATTCCCGGTTCAATCGCCACCGAGAGGTCTGACACAGCCACCACGGTCCCAAACCATTTGGATACGGCGTTTACCTCGACAATTGCTCCGTTGTTGTGCATGACGGTTGACGATGTGGCTCAGGGCTAACGGTTTCTCATGTTGTCGTAGAGCGCCCACGTAATCACGGAGAAAGCCGCGACTAGCACGGCACACCACACGAGCGGCACCGCGGGATGGAGGGCTTCGGTTCCGCTGAACTCTTCACCGAAGATGATGCTGGGGACCGCGCTTGACGGGAGTGACACCGGGTCTAACAGAGTTAGCAGCGCGCTGGTAACGCTTCCCATGCCGGCGATCGCGGACGCGATGCCCAGCATGGCCGGTAGAACCATGATGACACCGATTGCGATGACAGCGGCGATCGCTCTTCTATCGGTGAACGCTGATATTAGGAAGATGAACGCGGTCGTGAACAGTGCCAATATTCCGCCTGCTGCAAACATTCTCGGGACGATCACCCATTCGTCAGAAATCCATTCGACGGCATTGGGAACTGCCAAGAGCGAACCGAGCCACAGCGTCAGTTGTGGCAACAGAGTGACGCCGAGCATTATCACCAAGAATGCAAGCCACTTCGACGCTAGGTAATCGGTGACGGTGATCGGACGGACTAGATACAGATCGAAGACCTTGTTTCGTCTATCTGGGCATGTGAGTTCCGGTCCCATCACGGCGGCGAACAGGAAGGCGAAGAATCCGGAGATTTGAAACAACAGGACGTGCTCCGGCAGGTCTATGGCATCGGTTACCTCTTCGCCGAGTGTCTGATTCGAGAAGTATGCGATCGCTGCGAAAGTTGCACCTATTCCGAGTGGCGGTGCAACGAATACCCAAGGAAGAATCTTCGCCCAACCTCCGCGGCCGATGCCCAACGAGTTCTTGAGCCCGTCGACGAATATGGCTTGGCGCGCTAACGCACGCCCCTCGCGGGGACCTTCGTAACGCTGGTAGCCGATGTCATAGACAGTGCCAGTGGGCTGTGTGCTCGGTGTTGTCAAAGTGGGACAGTTCGGTCTCAGATGTTGACTGCGCTTCGATTCGCAGAGGTGGACCCCACGTGCATCGGTTCGGAAGATGTCCAACAGAGTGCGCCTTCGCGGCGCGAGACGGTGTAGCGGCGCGTTCGAGGCTACCAAGGCATCCCTGATCGCGTCTAGGTCGCGAGTTGTGGCATCTTCGACGACGACGGCTCCGCCGTCTTGCGTCGAGACGATGCCGCGTTCGGATAAGGCGTTGACGAATTTATCGCGGTTGGCAGTTACCTCGACGTATACAGTCTGCGACTCTTCGGTTAGTCGTTGAACGGACTCGGCATGAACGACCCGTCCTGCGTCCAGTAACACGATGTTCTGGCACGATCTCTCTACATCTTGCATCAGATGGGTGGACAACACCAAGCTGATCCCGAACTCTGAATTTATCTTGCGGATGAGATTCAGCATCTCGACTCTGCCGGTCGGGTCAAGTCCCGCGGTGGGCTCGTCCATGAAGACGAGAACTGGGTCATGGACGAGAGCCTGCGCGAGCTTGACGCGTTGTTTCATGCCAGTTGAGTAGTTGGAGATGGGACGGTATCGCTCCTCGAACAGCCCTACATGTCGCAACGTGTCGGCGGCGAGACTTCTCGCGCGGGCGAACGGTATTCCGCTGACCTGCGCCATGTGTGTCAGGAAGTCGGCGGCGGACACATTTGGAGGCAAGCAGTCGTGCTCCGGCATGTACCCAAGACGAGTGCGCGCCTCTGGACGACCGACATCCATTCCCAACACGCTGGCTTCGCCAGCGGTCGGCTTCAACAGTCCAAGGAAAATCCGGATTGACGTGCTCTTGCCAGAGCCATTCGGTCCCAACAATCCAGTTATACCGCTACCTATCCTGAACGTCGCTTCGTTGAGGGCGTGTACCGAGCCGTACGACTTTGAGAGTTTGTCGGCAGCAAGTAGCGGTGTTGCGGTATCGGATGCCAAAGCGCGTCTCGGAGTTGGTCAGCAGTCCCGTGGCAACGTATCTGCTAGGTCATAGAACCTAATGGCAGTTTCGCCGAACACGAATCTGGAAGGCTCTTCGGGCAGGTTGACTAAGATGTTGCGCACCGTGTTTGCCCATCGGTCGTACGCCGTAGCCTGCGTTGACACTGGCCAATCCGATCCGAACATCAACCTGTCTGCGCCAAACA
Source organism: Dehalococcoidia bacterium (assembly GCA_965200145.1). Classification (GTDB taxonomy): domain Bacteria; phylum Chloroflexota; class Dehalococcoidia; order Lucifugimonadales; family Lucifugimonadaceae; genus CBDATG01. The sequence goes on along the minus strand of CBDATG010000002.1, from coordinate 757,599 downwards.
TTCCGAGTACATGCTGGATGTAAGGTGCCAGGTCGTCGGCTGTCCAATTCTCCATGTCGGCTTCAGTCGTCATGCCGGAGACCTTGCAGCGCATTCCGTCGATACTTGCGATCTCGCGCATCAGAGTCAACCATGGCTCAACTTCGCGTTCCTTAATATTGGGCTTTGCGATGTGGTCGATGACTGCGCTGAGTTTAGGCACCTGCTCCATGATGCGAGGCACATGCGGCAGGTTGGGGGGGCGCACAAGGAAGTCGTAGCAGAGACCACGGCGCTCAACTTCTTTGAGTCCGGTGATTGCCTGCGAGTTGGCCAACCATGCCGGGTCTTCCTCAATCTCCCAAAGGTGTCGGATGCCCTTGAAGTAAGGGCTTTGTTGTAGTTCGTTGAGCGTATCGCCGACGTTAGGGTCGAGCAGATCGACCCATCCGACCACTCCTGCGACGAAATCGGTTCTGGCGGCGATTTCAAGCAACCATTTCGTCTCTTCAACGCTGGGATGTGCCTGAACGATCACGGTGGCGTCCACGCTGGCTTTCCCTAGCAGCGGCCGCAGGTCGTCAGGCAGGTAGTTGACGCGTAGAGGGCTGTCCTTGGGCATCCAGTCGTAAGGTCTGATGCCCAAGTCCCAGAAGTGATGGTGGCTGTCGACAACGGTCATTAGCTGAGCGGTTTAGGCCGGGACACGGAGCGGTTACGGCCTCAATGAGTGGTGTACGAGTGCTGTCTCAGCTGGCGATTGTTCCGATGGATGGCTCGCCGCGTACGGCGGTGCCGTGAGAACCGGCGAAGTTGGCATCCCCGAACCATAGCGTGTCATCTCGCTTTGAAAGTCCGTGAATGAATGGATCGTTCGGACCCATGGCGATTCGGTCAAGTTCGTCCCCGGAATCGGTGTCGTAGAGAACGACGACGTTATCAGTCGTGTGGGCACACCATATCGCGTTGTCGCCTTCTAGGGCGAGTCCGTGTAGTCGCTCTAGCTCAACCTCAAACTTGTGGACCACTTTGAAACCGTCGGATGGATCGACGAGGATAATCGCCTTTGGGTTGAACGCTGTTAGCCAAAGCAGGCCTTCATCGTGGTCCCATTCGATGCCGTGAATACCGCCCTCATCCGGTGTGCGGAATCGCTCAACGGTTTCGCCGGTGTTGAAATCGAGCTTGTAGACGTACCCCAGATGGGTGTCAGTGGAGCGGTAAGGGCGAGAGACAGTAGTTCCGTTTGAACCGGTCCAGATGTGACCGCCGCCAACTGTGATGCCCGATCCGTTCTCCGTGGCCGTGTATATCGTCCGCAGAACTTCACCTGTTTCATCGATCAAATAGACGTTATCTGTTAGCTGGTCCATAACGAACAGCTCGTCTTCGAACCACTGGAGGCCGTTCGGCATCTCGCACGGCGAGGGTATGGTGCGTCCGACCATCGTCTTCTCGGCTGTCATCGTCGTCATAGCAGATACTCCAGTGTTCAGGTCTCGCAAGAATCGCGTAGCAGTTGCCCGAGTTGGCATCGAGCAACGACTGCCATAAGTCTATGCGAACGCTTGCGGCACATAATCCAGAAAGTGTCAATGCCGTTCTGTTGGACAGGTTTTGCACTCAACGATCGCATCCAGATTGTTTGCGCGGACGTATTCATGTACAATAAGCGGTACGAGCATCAAGGCTCACGAGAGGAGGTGAAGAGGACAACGCCGCTCGCCCGATTGAACGGTCGATCGGGGACCAGACTAAGAGTGCCATTGTAGCGCGAACGACGGGGTGGCAGACTCTTGCGCGACAGAGCAGCGCAGACCAATTTCGATAACACAACTTGGCTCTGAAGACTAGGAGAATATCATGCAATCCGAACAAATCGCGGCACCTGCACGGGGCCGAGTGATGATTTTCATTGACGGAAGCAACCTTTACCACGTACTTAAGCAGAACACAGACAAGCACGATCTTGACTACAAGCGGTTCAGCGAGAAGCTGACTCGAGACAGAGAGCTTATCCGCACCTACTACTACAACATCAGACAGGAATCGCCAGACAATCCCAAACTGGCAGAGAACCAAGACCGATTCTTGAAGGCCCTTTACGAGACCGACTACCTGGAGGTCAAACTGGGCATCTGGAAGGCTCGCGGCGGGACGATGGTCGAGAAGGGCGTGGATGTGATGATCGCCTCTGACCTGATCAGACATGCATACGAAGACCACTACGACGTAGCGATCCTAGTGAGCGGCGATGCCGACTTCTATCCTGCATTGCAAGCGGTAAAGGACATCGGCAAACAGGTAGAGGTGGCGGCTTTCGATTCGAACCTGTCGGCGGAAGCGGCGCGTCTTGCCGATGTTGTGACTAAGTTCAACGGCGAGTACTTCGACGAGCTTTGGATGTCACGGTCTCGCCGGCAGGACTTCCAGCGGGTTGCGGCGTTACGGGAGAGCGTGTCCGACGAGGATTCGTCACCGAACGGCGAGGATAAGGGGGGCAATCGCCCGGCTGACGCGCGCCACAGGAACGGTTCAACTAACGGTAACGGCAGGTATTCCGCACCGCGGAACGGACGCAACACTCAGCGATTCAGACCGGCATACCAGAGTAGGGCAACAGAGCGTCGCCGTCCGATCTCGACTTCGTTTGGGACGAACGCGGGCACGGATGTTGACAGCCAGCAGGTTTCAAAGCCGGAAGATGAGTCGGGTCACGTTCGTAAGAGTTGGTTGTCGCGCTGGCGGCGTTGAGCATGCCACCCGAGAACGACTGGGTGTTACCAATCTGCGACTAACTCGGATTCGTCCGACGCGTGAAGTCGTCGTTGGTCGCCGGAAGAGAAATTCAGAGAGAAGATATCGAAATCGCCGTCGGCATCTGAGACGAAGAGGATGTTGCCTCCCGAGCGAGACCACTTGGGGAGCCGATCCTGTAACCGATTTTGGGTGAGACGCCGGTTTTCCCGCGTCTCAACATCCAAAGAGTAGATCTCGGAGTTGCCGTCTTTCTCAGTAACGAATACGATGTGACGGCTGTTGGGCGACCACTCGAAGTCGTATTCATCGCCGCTTAGATTCGTCATGTTGTTGGCAGACATGGCGACGCCATCTGTTGGCTGCGTCGCGTCGACGGTGTAGATGTCCGTTGATCCGTTGGTTGCGCGCCTGCGAAACGCTACTCTGCTACCGTCAGGGGAGTAGCGCGGCTCGGAATCGTTGCCGCTAGTGAGCCGTACCTCGTCAACCCCGTCGACGTTTCGGCGAAAGACGCCCGGACCTTCGTCGGTGACCAAGCGCATGGTGATCCACTCGTTATTCCCTGACCAGTTTCCGAGTTCAAGGGAACCAGCGGATTCTGACGTGACCAACACAGGCTCGGTGTTCGTCCCATCGGCGGAGTAGACATAGATTGAGGAATTGCCATTTTCTATGGCCTCAAATGAAATGCGGATGGAGTCTGGTGCCCAGAAATGTCGAATGACGTTCTGCTTGTCGCCTGGAACGCTCTCAATCAAGTTCTCGACTCGGTTCCAGACCATCAATCGCCCGCCACCGTTTTCTTCTTGTGTATCGGCGATGAAAGCCAGGCGCGCTGTACTCGGGCTCCACTTAGGATGTGTAACGTCGGCGTTGCTTATAGTGCTGACTGTGCCATCCGTGTTGAGCACACTCAGTGTGCCGGGGATGGAGTCGGTGATGAAAGCGATTGGTTGATCAATTCCCGACTCATTGCCGCTACACGCCGCCAAGGTTGCGATCGCGGCAATTCCTGCTAATGCGAACCACCTGCGAAGGTTGCATAGTTTAATCTCTAACGCAGGCGCGAAGCTAGGACGCTTAGGCATCTGAGAATGGCTGCTAGATGGCATGATGCGATTCTGCGATTTTCACTGCATGTTTCGCAATGCGACCGCTAACTTTCGCGTGGCAAACACCGTTGTCGGACACCACAGGTAGGTTCTAATGAAGTTTGGTTTCTTCATGATGCCGTTGCATACGCCCAACGAGAATCCGTCGTTGGCGTTTGAGCGCGACATCGACATGATCAACTATGCAGAGAAGTTGGGTTACGACGAGTACTACATCGGGGAACATCATTCCGCTGCATGGGAGACGATGCCGATGCCGGAGCTCGTATTAGCCAAGGCTTCGGCGACTGCAACGCGAATGAGACTGGGCACCGGTGTAGTTTCGCTGCCGTTCCATCATCCGTTCCATGTCGCAGAGCGCTTCGCCTTCCTTGACCATCTGACACGCGGGCGAATCGTGCTGGGAGTCGGACCGAGCGGACTACCGACTGACCCACAGCGTTTCGGCATCCCGGGACAGGACCTGAACCCGATGATGCGCGAATCGACCGACATCATTGTGAAGTTGCTTGAGTCGAGCGATCCGATCACGTACGAAGGCAAGTATTGGACGATTCGGGAAATGGCGTTGCAACTCAGGTCGTATCAACAACCTCGCCTGAAGTTGGCGACCCCTTCGGTGGGGAGCATGAGGTCGTTGGACTTTGTTGCGCAGTATGAGATGATCTTGATGTCGTTGGCCGGCGGCGGTCCGCCAGATGCAGTTCCGCTGGCGCGACAGTGGGACGAGGTGGTGATCGCCTCGGCGCGACATGACACCAATGCCGACAAGGAGGATTGGCGTGTCGTCACCTATTGCCATCTTGCGGACACGCGCGAGGAGGCATTCGAGCAGGCTAGGGCTGGCGCTACACGGGATGTCCATCAATACTTCTACACGATCAACACTCACCGAGGATGGGTCGTGAGTCCGGACCAGCGTCCTGAAGACCTGACGTTTGAGGAGATCGTCGAGAGCAAGCGTTGGATCATCGGCACTCCGGACGATGCGATTGAGCAGATACAGGCTTTAGTAGAAGAGACTTCGGGATTTGGCGGTTTGATTCTGACGACCCATGAGTGGATGCCGATGTCGCGCATCATGTACTCGCAGGAGCTGTTCGCTCGTTACGTGATGCCTCACTTCCGCGGGCACGCCTCCGATTTGCAACGTGAATGGCAGCGAACGCGCTCTGACAGGGCTACAGGCAGGATCCCGAATCTGTACTCAAATGCAACGGCTCCGAGTCTGGACGAAGTTCAGAGCAATCTGTACACACGACGGTAGTCCTATGGAATGGGTTGCTCATGATCGGAGGCGGTTGCACGGCTCGACACGGTTCCTTGGTTCGCAAATTGAGGTGAGAGATGGTTGCACTGCAAGACCTGCTTGACGAAGTAGACGCTTCGGCGGCTGAGATAGTGGAGCTGGAACGCTCGTTGGTTCAGATTCCGTCGGTCAATACGGGAACCATGCCGACAGGCAACGAGACCGCAGTAGCGGAATTCGTCCAGCAATGGTTGAATGCCGAGTCGATAACTGACACGCAGATTTTGGCGCGTGACCCGGAACGAGGGAACATCATCGCGGTATATCCAGGCTCCGAGCCGACTACGAAGCTGATGTTGATGTCTCACACCGATGTCGTTCCAGTAGAAGACGAGTCAAAGTGGACTCATGAGCCGTTCGGTGCGGAGGTTAGTGCAGGACGCGTGTACGGGCGGGGCGCGAGTGACTGCAAGGCACTGTTGACGGCGCAAATGATGGCGTTGGCGATTCTCATGCGTAACGGCGTCAGGCTTCGACACGGTGTCCGTCTAGTTTCTGGCGCTGACGAGGAGCACGGCGGGCGTTGGGGGTTTGGCTGGTTGGCGGACGAACATCCAGAGGTGCTTGAGGCGGAATTCGCAGTCAACGAAGGCGGCGGAACTCCCGTACCGCAAGGCGGGGGATTGGCATACCTTCTAGGCACGGGTGAGAAGGGCAGGTTGGAGGTGACGATCAGTATTCGCGGGTCGTCGGCCCATGCATCGGTGCCATGGCAGGGGGTTAACGCGAGTGAACGGCTTTGGCGCGTGTTGCAACGAATAGAGCACTACGAACCGGAGATTGACACTTCGCTACCGATATTTGACCATTTGGGAAAGTTTGGAATCGAAGATAAGGTGTCTCCGGATAATGTCGATGCAGTGATTGCGGACCTTGAGTCGCACTCTCCGCGGCTTGCGTCGATGCTACGCGCTTTGTCTCGCATGGTGTGGACACCGACGATGGTCAGCGGTGGCATCAAGTCAAACAGCGTGCCTGAGTCGATCAAGCTGGTTTGCGATGTACGCACGTTGCCGTTCCAGGATGCTCAGTATGTACGCCAACAGATCGAGTCCACGCTTGGCGATGTTGAGGGCGTAGAGGTGGAGATTGACTATATGTCGGTGCCGAATTCCTCTCCATTTGAAACCGAGCTAGCGGCGGCGATAAAGCGGGCTCAAGCCTTGGCCGTTGACCGAGACGATATCCAATGGGTACCGGCAGTGAGCAACGGTTTCACGGACTCGCGATTTACGCGGAACCAGGGCACGATCACATACGGATTCGCGGGCGCACATCCTGACGACGACCCGATGCTGTCACGCGCACACGGTACAGACGAGTCTGTGGGCATCGAGTCGTTGATCAGTGGTACGAAGTGCATGCTCGCGTTGACATGGGATATATGCGGCGCAAGTTAGCAACGGAACACGATGTTTGCCTAAGCATCGATACCGTAGGGAAACAGATGACGATGAATGACAGCCAGCGTAATCGACCAAACGTCGTGTTCATCATGGTTGATCAGATGAAGTGGTCTGCGTTGCGTATGTACTCAGAGTTCGGCATTCCGATGCCGTCGCTCGAGCGTCTTGCGAGTCGTGGAGTGACGTTCCGCCACGCCTTTACGCCGCATCCCTTGTGCGTTCCTGCTCGCACTTCGGTGATGACGGCGCGCTATCCGCACTCGACAGGTTGCCGACGGAACGAGACTCTGATGCCAGCTCACGAGACTCACGCTTTCAACATTTGGCGTGATGTTGGTTACACGACCGGCCTGATCGGCAAGAATCACTGTTTCGATTTACCGGAAGACCTCGCTTTATTTGATGTGAGATGTGAGATATCCCACGCGGGTTTGCCAGATGGTCGTGCAGAGAACGTTGGCATGGATTGGCAACGACCTGTCGCTGCGATTAACAGAGCGCACAGCGAGCGGGTGAATCTTCGGGACAACGCGCAGAGCCCGCGCATTGCGTATGCGGTGACTGACCATCCGATTGAAGATTACGGGACGGCTGTCGTCACCTCGCAGACCGAGGCCTTCTTGGAGCGTGCGATATCAGGAGACACGTTCGGGAGACTTGACTCAATGTCGTCGCAAGTAGGCGACCCGGCACCGTTCGCGTTGTGGGTGTCATATCCCGACCCGCACGAACCTCGCGAGGCTCCCCGGCGGTATGTCGATATGTTCCCGCCCGACGAGGTTGTGCTACCTCCGACGCGCCAAGGCGAGTTCTGTGATGATGGCGGTGTGTCGTTGATCGACGATGCACAGTATCCGCCGAGCGGCCAGGTTGGTCCCGCGCCAGAGGTAAACAGGGTGTTGCATCGACTGATGGGGTTGGATGACGATGCGCCAGAGCATGTACGCGGATTAATCTCGGTTCACAACGCAATGTGCAGGTTCATTGACGATGGAGTCGGCAGGATTCTGGACAAACTTGAGGAATTGGGAATCGCAGACGAAACTATCGTCGTGTTCACTTCAGACCACGGCGACTTCATGGGTGAGCACAACATGGCCGTCAAAGGTGGAGTCTTCTACGACTGCTTGACGCGTGTTCCGCTTATCGTCTCTTACCCAGCAGGGAATATCCCGCATGGTGCGGTGGACGATTCCATGGTCAACACGATTGACATCCTGCCTACGTTGTTGCAGTTGCAGGGATTGGCATCGTTCGATGGATTGGATGTCAGCTGGGAGGGAGGCCGCGACGAAGAATCCAGCAACTCATCGGAGACGACGCTTGGTCCGAATGGCACGGTGCGGCATCATCTGCTACGCCGGATGCACGGCAAACCGCTACCGACTGTTACGAGTGCGGCGCCGCGTGATGCGACTTTTTCGGAGTACGGTTGCGGTGGTCCGCCGGTGACGATGTCGCATCTTGACGCGTTGGACCAACCCCTAGGTTACAGGGGATTGATCGATACGTTGTGGGCGAGGGAGGCTCAGGGACGACGAAAGATGGTCAGGACGCGCGAGTGGAAGTACGTAACCGATCCAATCGCCGAGGGAGCAGGCACCGGTGGCACTGCCGACCCTGAGGATGAGCTATATGACTTGGTGAACGATCCGTGGGAGTTGTACAACGCAGCGCGCGACCCGGCCAATGCGTCAGCGGTGTCAGAGATGCGACGAATATTGGCGCAGTGGATGATAGAGACAGAAGGATCGGAGCCGGTGCCCTTGCCGGCCACTATGGGACGTGCCTGAGGTCAGCTGAACCAGGCTTTGCTGTCGCCAACGATGGCGTGTAGCTTGCTTTCAGTACACGCCTTTCGGTTCCAAATCGAGCAACCACTGCCCGACGGTATCGTAATTCGCCAAGCGTCCTTGTACCTGTTGGGTGATCGTGTGAACGTCTTGAAAACGTCGTTGGACCGGGTGTGACGCGAATATCGCGGTTGAACCGCACACCTGATAGATGATGTCGGTAGCCTGTGCGGCTTCTTGAATGGCGTGTGTGGTGGCCAGACGTGTGGTGATTCGAGCTTCGATCCCTATCGGCTCCAATGACTCTGCATCCTCCCATATCTTGCCGACAAGCGCGCGGAGACACGCCCGGACGCTGTAGAGCTTGGCCGATGCGATTCCGATTGAACGTTGCGCTGTTGGGTCATGACGCAATGCGTTATCGCTGGCGAATGCAGTCTTTTCCTTGATGGTATCGATCGCCGCGTGTACGGCGGCCGAGGCCGCGGACGTAGCGACCATGGCGAATCCGGTTGCGAAAAGCGGAGTGGTCGAGATCGCCGTGTACCTGGTTGGACTATCAGGGGTTAAGTTCGCGTCAAACGCGAGGTGCGAGGGTACGAAATGATTCGACACCTTGAAACAGTGGCTACCAGTGCCCCTGAGGCCGCCAACGTTCCAGTCGTCCAGAATTTCGACTCTGTCGATAGGGACTAGGAAGTGCAACGTAGCGGTTGGTTCGGACGCATCACCTTCAAACACTGGGCTTAGGGCGGCCACCCAGTTCGCGTGGGTGATGCCGCTGCTGAAGAACCATTCGCCGTTCAGTGTGTAACCGCCATCCGCAATCGTAGCGCGAGTTCCTATTCCTGGCGGACCGTTGGCGACAACGGTTCGATCGTTTGCCCAAACTTCGTGTTGGGCTCTGGTGTCAGCTTTGGCGAAGTTAGTGGCGAAAACGTTGTTCTGGTTGATGCACCATCCGACGCTCGCGTCTACCTGCGAAAAGATGCTAACGATTTCATGGAACTGGTCTAGTTTGAGGTCATGTCCCCCGATGTCCGACGGCAGGATCAGCTTGAAGAAACCATGTTCAAGCAGGTCTTCTACGATGGATTTCGGGATCGCGCGTTCGCTTTCGATCTGGTCGGCATGCGTGTCAACGTCCTCGGCAATTCTGGCAGTGTGCGCGAGGAGTGCTTGGAACGATGCCTCTTGCTGTATATCGGAACTCATGGATTCGGTCGGAATGGAGCACTAATGACGCTTCGTCTGCGATCGTCATGCTAAGAGTCCGGACCTCAACGGCGGCCGCCAGCATGAGGGCCTCTTGTTCTGCGCCTACCCCGTGTGCTCTTGGGTCCGGCTACTCGGAACCTTCTGGGATGACGATGTCAGCTTCAAGTTCAAGCGGTTCGCCGGGGAAGAAATCGCGCCACGGCTCGAACTGCTCTACGAACAGTCTGCCGTCTTCCATCGACTGGAGATGCTTAATTGAGCGTCCAGGATCGTATCCGAGTGTCTTGGCCATGGCTTCGATGCCGCCACGCCGCGTCGTGCGGACACCGCCGACGTTGAAAGCGTCGCCGTCGTTGTCTTCGACGATCAAGTCGAATCCACGTTTTCGTTTTCGCCAGTAGAGTCTCAATCGATACCGCCAGTTCTAGCTTAATCGTAACTTTGAAGGTAGGGCAGTGCGCGATCGAGGATAGCGTTGGCCACCGCGTACTTCATCATTAACGGTAAAGCTTCGATCGTACCGTCGCGATTAACTATGTCCACGCGGTTCGTGTCGGTGCCGAATCCGCTGCCTTGCTCCGATACGTCGTTGGCGACTGTGAATGTCGCTCCTTTGGAAGCGCCTTTTTCGAGGGCATTCTCGGCGGCATCGCCTGTCTCGGCGGCGAATGCTATTTTCACCAACCGTTCTCCAACTGCATCTGGCATCCAGTCCCGAATTGATTCGAGGCGCAGAGATAGCCCGCCGTGATCCGATTTCTTGATCTTCGTGTTTGACTGGTTCATTGGCCGGAAGTCGGAGATGGCCGCCGCCATGATGAGCAAATCGGCATCTCGGCACGCCGGTATCACAGCGTCGCGCATCTGGTCCACCGTCTCGACACGTACGACGTTCATGCCGGCTGGCCGTCGCAACGCCGTCGGCGTGGTGACGAGAGTGACGTTCGCGCCCCGATCCCTAGCGGCTTTGGCAGTTTCATAACCCATCTTTCCGCTCGATCGATTAGTTATGACGCGGACAGGGTCGAGAGGTTCTATTGTTCCGCCGGCGGTCACGACAACTGACCTGCCTGAGTAATCGCCAAGACACGACCCGATCACATGGCGAACGGTGTCAACGATGTCATCGGGGTCCGCCATACGTCCGTGTCCTGACAATCCCGATGCCAACCGGCCGGATTCAGGACCAACGATCTCGGTGCCAGCGCGACGGAGCGTTTCGATGTTTGTCTGCGTCGCGCCAGACGCGTACATGTCTGCATCCATGGCAGGTGCGATGACCAACGGCGCGCGTGACGCGAGGACGGTCGCGGTGAGGGCATCATCTGTGATTCCCAATGCGAGTTTTGCGATAGTGTTGGCCGTTGCGGGCGCGATTAGGATGCAATCCGCGTTCACTCCTAGGGATACATGGTCGATATTATTTGCTTCCTGGTCCCAGAGTGAAGTTGAAACTTTCTGGTGCGTCAGTCCGGTGAATGTGGCGGGTCCGATGAAACGAGTCGCGGCTTCGGTCATTACGACGTTCACGGTCGCTCCGCGTTGCGTCAGACTGGATGCGATGTAGGCAGACTTGTATGCGGCGATCGAGCCGGAAACTCCCAGCACGACGTTCCTGTCGTTTAGTGGCTTCGGTTCAGCGAGCATCGGAGCGGCATCGTGGGCGATCTATCTTTGGGTGGTTCCACACAGCGGACTCTGGCGGGTGCGGTCTTGGCGGTCAATCGTGATGAACGACGAAAAGTTGACGCAAGACCTCGTCGATGCGTCGAGTCTGCTGTTCGAGAACACCTTCGCTGATTGTGCTAACTTCTGATTGGGTCAGTTCCGTTGGGATGTTGATTGAGAGGTCGTCGATCCCGTTGACGCGAACCAGCACACGATTTCCCAACGACGATCGGTATGTGAAACCTCGGTTGGCAATTGACGCCGATTCATTCCGAACGGAACGTGCGAGCAGAGTCCTGCCAATCTTCGTGGTGAAATCGACGCCCATGCGAGCTCGGTCTAGTTTCATCGCGGTACCGTTTAGCCTGTAGTGAGCTTCTAAGTGATTAAAGTCGCTGACGAACGGGAGGCAGCTGTCTGGGTCGCTACTGGCACCGAACCTCGGACCGTAGGCGAACTTGACGCCGGTCACCGTTGCGCCGCCGTGTATGATGCCGACGGTTGCTAGGTCGTCGCCCACGACCGTTATGTCGGTGAGCTGGTCTGTTGGCCACATATCCTGATTGCGCCAAATCCATGCCACCCGCTGGCCGCGAACTGCGATCACATGGTCAAGTATTCTGAACTGGTCATTTTCGATGATGTGATGCAAGGTGGTGTCGCCGTTGCGCTCCCGCGCGTATTCAGTGGGTCGCAACGACGATCTGGACTTTTGGACGTAGTTGTCGACGATCTCCTCGATGGTGGAAGTGTCCGGAGAGAGGAGATTCGGTATGTGCGACATATCGGTGTGCGCCATCATTGCTCAAACTTGGCGTTGCAATGATGCTAATTCACGGAACGCGACCGGGATGCGGTTGACGACATCGGAGGCTGCCATGCCGTACTCGCCGAGCTCGTCGGCCGCCATTCGTCCTGCGAGGCCGTGGAGGTATACCGCCAAAGTCGCTGCGTCGTAAATCGGCATCTGCGCGACCAACCCCGCGGTCAAACCTGCTAGGACGTCACCCGTGCCGCCGCGAGCGAGTGCGGAGTTAGGGTGCATGTTGATGCTTACCGTGCCGTCTGGTTTTGCGATCAGCGTAGATGCGCCTTTCAACACGACCACTCCGTCTACCATCTTGGCGGCCCGTCGGACGGCACCTAGCCGATCGTCCTCGACGCTCGCGATGGTGGTCCTCAACAGGCGGGCCATTTCACCCGTATGGGGAGTTAAGACCAGCTGTCCGCCGCAAGGATTCCGGATGTCCATCTCCGCCAACATCGTCAGCGCGTCTGCGTCAACTACGGCAACTGAGTTCGACCAAAGGGCTCGGTCGCTGAAGAGCAGCTTGATCAACGAACGCTGTGCGTCGCCGACACCAAGACCACAGCCAATCAGCACGGATTCAAAGTCCGTTATGGCCGGCCTCAATTTGGCGACTGCTTTATCGGCAATGATTTCACCGCTTTGGTCCGTTGGCAGATCAATGAAGGTGGCTTCTGGTACCGCCGCCGCGATAACGGGTTTCAAACCTGGGGTTACGGCGACGGTCAACAGTCCGACAGAAGATCGGGCGCATGCCGCGGTTGCTAACACGGCTGCGCCTATGTACGACTCGGATCCCACTAGTAGCAAGGTTCGCCCGAAGTCGCCTTTGTGTGCGGTTGCGCGCCTCTTTGGGATGAGTCCAGCGGCTGACCTCGCCGAAATTACCTTTGTCGCGATGTGCTTAGTGAAGCGTTGCGGGACTCCGACATCTAGCAGATGATGCTCGTTTCCGAACTCTGGGTCGCCAAACCGAATGGCAGTGCCGATTTTGACGAGCCCTACCGACAGCGTGACGTCGGCGGGCAATCCCAGCGGATCGAAGTGGCCAGTGCTCGGGTCTGCGCCGCTTGGTACGTCAATGGCGGCGACCCGCCTGCTCGATCCGCGAATCACACGCAACAGTTCTCCAAGCCGAGCATCAATGGGGCGAGAGATGGAGAAACCCAACACGCCGTCGATGACAACGTCCGCGCGCTTGCAGATGTCCGATACGTCTGCAACTTGGCTCGGCTTCGTGGCATCAGTTACCGATACTCCGGCTGCACGGGCGGCGTCGAGTAACGGATCATGGCGGTCGCGCTCCAGACAGATGATGATTGTGGAGTTCGCGCCGGCCCTCGCGAGGTGAGTGGCTGCAGCGATCGCGTCGCCGCCATTGTTTCCCTTGCCGGCGAGCGCAACGATGTTGGCAAGTGTGACGTGCCGGTGAAGGTCGGATTTCGTCCAATCCGCGATGGCTCGACCGACATCGTCCATCAACCTTGGCAACGTAGTAGCACCGGAATCGAACCATTGCGACTCGATGTGCTGCATCTGTTTCGCCGTGACGGCTTTCATCATCGCCTTTCACATTTCTCAAGGTCTCCAAGCATCATCGTCCGCTTCCATGACGACTGAAGCGGCGGCGAACTGCTTGGAGTGAGAGAGACTAAGGGCGATTCTGGTGATGCCCATACGTTCGGCACGTCTCTTCGCGGGTCCGTGCAGCTTGATTTCCGGAGGACCGCCACGCTTGCGGGTAACCTCTATCGAGCGCCATGGAATCCCGCGAATCCCAGTGCCTAGCGCTTTCATGACAGCTTCCTTGGCTGCGAACCTGCTCGCCAGCTGTGGTGCGCGACTACGACAGTACGCCGCCTCGGAAGGATTGTAGACGCGGTTGACGAAGCGGTCCGGGTAGGAGGCGAACACTCTTGCAACGCGGTCAATCTCGATGATGTCGATGCCGGTGTAGATCATCAGAGTGTCTGGACCGTTTGGACGTTGCGACGGCCGCAGTTGAGGCAGAGCGGTAGCCGCTTGGGAAACGTCGATTCAAGCTGAGGCATTATGGTACAACGCGGACGATTCACGCATTTCACCATTGAGTTTAAGCATGACAGCAGATTTGATCGACGGCTTGAAGATTGCGGCACGAGTGCACGATGAAGTGCGCGCAACGGTTGAATCGTATCTCGCCGTGACGGGCAGACAGCCCGGTCTCGCGGTCGTGCTGGTGGGCGATGACCCTGCTTCGCGTTCTTACGTGCGACGCAAGGAGAGGGCATGCGCCGATGTTGGTATCTTGACCGAGACCCTGATGCCGTCAGCAGACATCTCCGAAACGGAACTGCTCGGGTTAGTAGGCGGTCTGAACCGAGACAGCAGATACGACGGTATCCTGATCCAGTTGCCATTACCACCTCATTTGTCGCAGGAACCAATTATCGGCGCTATCGATCCGATGAAGGATGTTGACGGTTTACATCCCGAGAACGCTGGACTGTTAGTCCAGGGTTCGCCTCGATTTGTGCCTGCGACACCGCTGGGTGTGCAGCGAATGTTGTTGGAGCAAGGCATCGACACGCGCGGTGCAAACGTAGTCGTCTTGGGGCGTAGCAACTTGGTTGGCAGACCGCTGTCGTTGCTGCTAGGGCAACGCGGCATCGGTGGCGATGCGACGGTCACGGTGTGCCACACACGGACACGCGATGTTGCTCGGCACACATCAAACGCTGACATTGTTGTCGCGGCGGCGGGTGCGCCGGGCACGGTGACGGCCGATATGCTCGGCACCGATTCCGTGGTGATTGACGTCGGCGTTAACCGCGTGGCCGACTCGTCGCGAAAATCAGGTTATCGGCTTGTCGGTGATGTCGACTTTGATTCGGTTTATGAGAAAGTCGCCGCCATCACGCCGGTGCCTGGAGGTGTCGGACCGATGACAGTGGCGATGCTGTTGCACAATGTCGCCTTGGCGTGCGAGTTGCGCGGCTGAGCACTTGAGGCGTGCCATTGACGTCAATGGCAGGGTTAGCAAATTGGCTCAATGCGGTTTGTATAGAATCGATTGGCGTATTCGACGGCTGTTCAAGGTCGGCATGAGTAGCCCCGTCGATCGTTCCCGTTAGGCATAATCGGTCAGTGGTTGTAGGCGACACCCAGCAAAGCGCGGACTTAGGCGAGCCGGGCGTAGCAGAGCCTGCCAGTTCGCAGTCGGTCAACGGTGTGACCGACTCGCATCCGGTAGCGAAGACTGAGGAATTACGCCGCGGAGACCTGCTGGACCTCTATCGCAAGATGCTTCTGATCCGGAGGTTTGAGGAGGCATGTGGACAGCAGTACAGCTTGGGAAGGATTAGAGGATTCCTGCACCTGTACATCGGACAGGAGGCGACAGGCGTGGGTGCGATGGCGGCGCTGGATCCTGGGGATTACATCGTGACCCACTACCGTGACCATGGACACGCCCTGGCGCGCGGGTTAGACGCAAATCGCATGATGGCAGAGATGTTCGGTAAACGCACCGGCTTGAGCAAAGGTAAAGGCGGTTCGATGCACATCTTTGATGCGGGAAAGCGTTTCATGGGCGGTCATGCCATCGTAGGGGCGCAGTTGCCGTTGGCGGCAGGGATAGCCCTCGCCCAGCAGTACCAGGATACGGGGTGCGGCACGATAGTGTTCTTCGGTGATGGCGCGGTGAACCAGGGCACCTTCCACGAGACATTGAACTTGGCATCCGTCTGGCGGTTGCCGTTGTTGCTATTCATGGAAAACAATCTGTACGGAATGGGCTCGGCAGTGGGCAGGGTTCGCTCTCGCGGTGCCGACTTCACGGATGCGATGGCGGCTTACGACATTGACGGCTTCATCGTGGATGGCATGGATGTCCTTGCGGTCAAGTCCGCGACGGAGCACGCGATGGCACATATCCGGAGCGAGGGAGTTCCCGTCTTTCTAGAAGCCAAGACGTTTAGGTTCGTCGGGCATTCATACGCCGACCCTGGAGACCAGTACCGCGAGCGTTCAGAGGTAGACGAGTGGAGACTGAGGGATCCAATCGTCTCTTACCCTGAATTGTTGATGGCGAACGGCGCGGCCACACAGGCGGAGATCGATGCGGTGGGGAACGATGTGGCGGATGAGATCGATTCCGCCATTGAGTACGCACTGGAAAGCCCCGAGCCGAACATCGATGAGGTTTACGACGACATTTACGCCTAACTGATCCGAAGTGTCGTGGACTGTCCAAAAGTAACGAATTCATCTGGTATGCCAATCAAGAGTTTCAGAGAGGCGATCACCTACGGTCTGGAGGAGGCGTTGGAGTCTGATGAGAATGTGCTCATCATGGGGGAAGATATCGGTGCGTACGGTGGTGCGTACTCCGTGACTAAAGGTTTCATCGAGAAGTACGGGGCTCGGCGCATCAAAGACACCCCAATATCGGAGGCGGCGTTCGTGGGTGCTGGTGTGGGTGCCGCCAGCGTTGGATTGCGTCCGATTGTTGAGCTGATGTCGATCAGCTTCGCACTCGTAGCATTTGACCAGATCGTCAATATGTCTGCGAACCTTAGGTACATGTCGGGTGGACAGATTGAGGTTCCGATGGTGATCAGGGCACCGACTGGTGCCGGTGTGCAGTTGGGCGCGACGCATTCGCAGAGTTTTGAGACCTGGTTGGCAGAAGTGCCAGGCATGAAGTGTGTATGTCCTTCCAACCCCAGTGATGCGCTAGGACTGTTACGAAGCTCGATCGCTGACAACAATCCGGTCATATTCGCGGAGCACGCGCATCTATACAACTTCCGGTCGGAAGTGTCGGACGAGTATTACACGGTGCCGATAGGCTCCGCTCGGGTCACTCGGGAGGGCGAAGACGTTACGTTGGTCTCATATGGCTATGGTGTGCACATATTGGAGGATGCCGCCGACGCTTTGTTGGCGGAAGGAATCTCGGCAGAGATCGTGGACATGAGGTCGTTGCATCCAATCGATTTCGATACGATCACATCTTCCGCGAAGAAGACGGGCAAGGTCCTGGCGTTAGATACTGCGAGAAAGACTGGCGGGATAATGGCTGAGGTAGTGGCGGAGTTGCAACAGCGAGCGATTGACTGGTTGGACGCGCCGGTCGTCAGGATCGGGTCCAAGGATGTCCCGTGGCCTTACAGCAGGGGCTTGGAGCAACACGCTCTTCCAGATGCGAATCAGGTCGTTGAAGTGGCGAGGGTTGAACTGCTAGGCTGATTAACGGGACGCGACGTTAGCGAGTCACTAGGAGACACAATGGCACTACAGGAAGTAACTATGCCGGCGATGGGTGCCGACATGACCGAAGGCACGGTAGTGAAGTGGCTCAAGGCGGAGGGTGATTCGATCTCGCGGGGCGACAAGCTTGCAGAGATCGAGACTGACAAGACAGTGGTGGAGATGGAGTCGTATGTTGAAGGGAATCTGCTCAAGATAATCCTCGGTGATGGTTCGAAAGTCCCTGTCGGGACACCGCTCGCGTACGTTGGCGAACCAGACGACGTGTTGCCCGAAGATGTGATGGACGCTGGTGATTCTGGTGAAACGGATTCGGTAGCGGAGTCGGATGACTCGTCCGAAGGTGCTGAAGACGAAGAACCAGAGGCTGGCGAGTCTCCTCCTGTCGAAGCACAGGCGGTGGTTGCAGAGAATGTAGCCGAGTTCAGCGTCGCCACGGCGGCCGATGACGATGACGAAGAATCAGCGGGCGCAGAACAGGCTACCGCTGACGAATCCATGCAGATGGATGGTGAGATTGGTGGTCGGGTGAAAGCGTCACCTCTCGCGCGCAGGCTGGCTCGCGAAGCTGGTTACGACATTGCCAAGATTGCCGGTACTGGGCCTGGCGGAAGAGTTACCCGTGACGATGTCTTGGCGTATACACCTGAGCCCGATCCGGTGCGTGTCGTAGTGCCGGAAGTAGCTGTTCCAGAGTTGGAGGAGCCGAGAGTTGCGGTGCAATTGGATGGCTCGGACATTGAGTTAACGACGATGCGTCAAGCGATTGCGCGCGTCACCACGCGTAGCAAGACGGAGGCACCGCATTACTACGTGACAACAGGGATCGACATGACCGAGGCGATGTCGTTCCGTTCGCAGTACAACGATGAGTTGGCAGACACGGGAGCTAGGGTCTCAGTGAATGACATGATCATCAAGGCATTGGCTCAGGCCTTGGTGCAGTATCCCAAGTGGAACGCCTTCTACGGCGATGGCAAGCTTGAAGGGCACTCTGATGTCAACATCGGCGTTGCCATTGCACTAGAGGCTGGTCTAATCGTTCCAGCGTTGCTTGGTGTGCAGAACATGTCGCTCGTAGAAGTTGCGCGTGCCGCCAAGGATCTCGGCGGCAGGGCACGTGGCGATGGCGGTACCTTGACGCAGGAAGAGCTCACCGCCGGCACGTTCTCGACGTCGAACTTGGGTATGTTCGATATCGATGTGTTTTCAGCGATAATCGTTCCGCCGCAGGCGGGCATTTTGGCGGTAGGAGCTGCAAAACCAACACCCGTTGTACGCGACGGCGAGATCGTGATTCGTACCGTGATGAACGCCACGATATCTGCGGACCACCGCGTCGGAGATGGTGCAGAGGCAGCAGTTCTGCTGAATGAGGTCAAGACGAACTTGGAGCGTCCGCTCCGCTTGATACTCTGAGACGCTGTCCGCGACGATTGACATCACCGTGCGGCGTAGCCCGAGGTCGCTCACTCGGAGCGCGCCATCGCTCGTTAGCGCGCGGTCCTCTGTGTTCGAGATGACGTATCTGCAGGTATGAGCGTGTACGCGCTGGAGGAATATACGCCTGAGGAGCGGCGGTTGCTGGATCGCCACTTCACGAACAGCGACTTGCCAGTGTTCGCGCTGATCAACCTGCCAGAGATTGTGAAGGGTGCGCTGTTCGCACGATACAGCAGGACCCACACGCCGCTACGTCGTCTATTCCTTGACGAGTTCTACAAGTTCACCGAAGTCGGTGTGTCCGCGATCGCGGAACAGATTGACAAGAGCGATGGCGATAACAACGGCTCTAGTAGGTCCAGACGCAGGGCAGAACGTCTCTACGAGACAGTGTTCATAGAGTACGGCGACGATTCAGTGGCGCAGTTGGGCGGCGCGCATTTGGCGTGTGAACAGGTGTCTGCGCTGATGGCCAAGGTCATCGAACGCGGCCGATTAGCGGCGTATCTGGAGCAAAGCACGCGTTACATTCGGTACGACGCGAAGGTCAAGTACCCAAACGGTGATGAGCGTTATCGGTACGTAATACCGCCTGAGATCGCAGAGAGCCATTTACGCGGGCGGTACGTCTCGTGTTTGAACAGGCTGTTTGACACTTACTCGGAGATAGCGGACGCACTGAGCGACGTATTCGTAGCGCGCTTTCCCAATGAAGATAATCAAGCTCCTGGTCCATACGAGAGAGCGATACGGGCGAAGGCCTGCGACACTGTGCGAGGTTTACTACCGGCGGCGACTTACTCAAATGTCGGCATGTTTGCCACTGGACAGGCTTACGAGTCTATGCTGTTGCGTATGAGGGCGCATCCGCTCCGCGAAGTTAGGGACTATTCTGACGGCATCCTGATAGAGTTACGGAAGGTCATTCCCGGGTTCCTCAAGCTCGTAGATGTTGATGATCGAGGGGTGAGGTGGAGCCGATACTTTGCCGATGTAGGTGCAGAGATGGATTCGTTGGCAGCAGAGATGGAACTTCGATCGGATGCAAGCCGCGAAGGTTACGACCTTGATGACCACGAGGTGCGTCTTGTTCATTGGGAACAGGACGCGGACATTCAACTTGCGGCGGCTTGCATTTTTGCATACTCAGACTTGTCAGAGACTGCGATATTGGAGCGGGTCTCTGCGATGTCTGATGCGGAGCGCGCTCGCATAATCGCTACCTATGTCGGCGATCGGGCAAACAGGAGACATCGCCCCGGACGTGGGTTTGAGCGCATCACTTATCGGTTTGAGATTCTTTCTGACTTTGGGAGTTTCCGCGATCTGCAACGGCACCGCATGATGACGTTGGAGTGGCAGCTGTTAGGACCGCAGCATGGCTACGGAACGCCGCCGGAGATAGAGGAACTAGGCTTGGAACACGCACAGAAGTGGCACTCGGCGCTGGCCGAAGCGGCGGATGTTTACGGGTTGCTGAAACGCGAGTTCGGGCGCGATGTGGCGCAATACGTAGTGCCGTTCGCTTATCGTGTTCGCTATGTCATACAGCTAAACGCTCGACAGGCGATGCACATGATCGAGTTGCGGACGGGGTCGCAGGGCCATACGGATTACCGTCGCATCTGCCTGAAGATGCACGATTTGATCCGTGATGTCGCAGGACATCGCGCGATTGCCGATGCGATGACTTACGTTGATGTAGCCGACTATGGACTGGGCAGGCTATCGGCCGAGATGCGGCTCGCCAAAGGTGGCAACGGCGGCTTGGAGGTCGGGGTTTAAGTTTGGTTTGGCGCGATCGGATCGACGCGCGCTGACAACGAACCCGAGACGCTAGTTAATAGCGAGGGTAGTGCACAGGCCCGGGCGTGGTGCCACACGCTTCGGCGAGCCACTCTTCGACGGCGACGTGGTCTAAATGCCCCTTGCCCGTGTTGACGCGCACTGTCGTTGCGCCGGTGAGTTCCGATGCCAACCGTTCGGAGTAGACGCGTTCGCCTTCGGCACATGAGATCAGTATCGAGTCGGCTTCGATTTCATTCGCTGACAATAACGGATCGAAATTTGCTAGCGTCGACTTTGCGATTTCCCAATCGCCTGGGGAGCATCGTTTGAAGTCGTTGAACTCTTTCAGGGGATAGTCTGGGTTGGATGCCAGACGGGTTTCCAAGTCCGCAAACGTGAGTCCGCTGACTTGGAGCGTTCGGACTTCGGGTGTGAACGCGGCTGTCAACCAAGCCAAGTCTCCGCCAGAAACGGCGAGCTTGGACACGTCTACTGTCGGGTATCGCATCAACCCGTGTATGGCTGTGATGCAGTCTGCGACTATGTCGCGCCAGATGTATCTGTCTGGATCATCTAGACCGTGCGTCAACAACCCTGGGTAAGCCGCTTGGAAGCGTGAGTTTGCGTGACGCTGGCCGCGGTGGCACAGGGCGGCCACGATGTAGCGGGACCGTCGCTCGAAAGCGGGCACTGCGACGACGCTCCCGTATCCGGGGGCTTGAAACAGTGGGATGTGCGGGCCGTCGGTTTTGGGAACATGCAGGTACGCGAACAGCGGGTAGCCGTCGTGCCCATCGAACTCGACGGTATACGCGTTTGAAGTCTCGTTGTCACGAATCGGCAACGGACGGATATCGGGATGCGATGTGGCCCCGGCCTCTTTCGCCGCGTCTATGGTGGATTGCCAGTATTCGTTCATGCGAAGTTGGGTGTCAGGCTACTGGAGTCGGTTGTAGGTGTGATTCCATGAATGATTTCATGATTGCATCGTGACCTACGGCGCTCCCAGAATCGTGGGCGCAGTCGTCGTATTCGTAGAGCGTCTTGTCGAGACTTCCGATTGCCCGGAAGACTTCGTAGCCAGTTTCAGGAGGGCAGACATCGTCCATTTTCCCGATGTTGACGATTATGGGACACCGGATGCGGTTGACAAAGTTGTGGATATCGTGCAGGTCTAACGTTTCCCTTACGATTGCCTCGCGTTCGGGATACATGCGCAAATAGTCGTTGATCTCTTCGTAAGGGTAAGAGCGCGTGAGTGACGCCGAGTCCATCATCGAGCATAGATATGGCGCGCCCGCCGACGCGCAGGCGATCCCGTCGGGTCGCAACGAAGAGACGAGTAACGTGAGAGCGCCGCCTTGGCTTCCGCCTTGCACTCCGATTCGTGTCTCATCAACTTCGTCCAAGCTCGCCAGCAGATCTCGTGCCCTGACCGCATCCATATAGAAGCCACGGTATCCATACTCGGTGCGCTTGTCGATGTTGTGCGTGAGCAGTCCCGGGTATCCCGGATTGAACACGCCATTGCTACGGAGCTTGTTTCTAGGCGCGGCGGAGAATGCTGCGTATCCCGCATACGCGAGGTCGGTCGGCATCTTGGGCTCGCTGACATACCCAGGGACAAACAGGTAGCCTGGAAGCTGCCCATTAGATTCGCGTGGCCGCGCGTACCAACCTGCTATTCGTAGGCCGCCGTAGCTGTCGTACTCGGCATGAAACACCTCGATCTTGTCATCGGAGCGCATCGTGTCAGGAGTGAACGACGGGTTAAGTGGGACTGACTCCGCGGCAACCAGCGTATCGGCCCAATACGCGCCGAAGTCGTCCGGCTTTCGGACCGAGGTTCGGAAAGTGCTTGGATCGCGATTAGTCACGTGTTCGCCCACGGTGGGTGATTCTCAGATGCTATGCCGCCGAATGCGGCGATTGCAGTAAGTATAGGCAAATCTGCCGACGCTGTGCACAAGAATCAGAGGTTTCGATTTCTAAGCTGGCGAAACTTCTGCTTGTGTGTCGATCTTTACTCGCGCCATGAGCCACGCGGGCAGTATTCCAACGACGCAGGCACCGGCGGCGAATCGTGCAAAGGTGTGGAACACCTCCAAACCGACCTGGTTCGCAACGGTTGCATCTGCGAGCAGCTCTGCGATCCCGGGCGCATTCGAGACGAATTGCGCCGTTCCTAGCGGTGCAATGATGGCGAGACCGAGCGTCATTCCGACATTGCGGGACAGGGTCACGATACCCGCCGCAACGCCCCTGTCATGTCCTTCTACTCTCGCGAGCGCGTTATCTGCAATGGGAGCGATAACGAGTCCGAAACCGGCTCCGATGAGGACGAGGGTGACGGTAATCATTGGCTCAGAGACATTTAGTTGCCATCCAGAGAGCATGATGTATCCGACGCTTGAGCAGAGTAGACCCGCCACGGTGGGAATGCGCGTCCCGAAACGTTGCGTGATTAACCCTCCTACGAACGCGAACACGCCGAGCGCCAACATCATGCGCATCAGCCACAACCCTGATTCGAATGCGCTGAGGCGGTAAATGGTGCCAGACATCAACGGGATCGAGACGAGTCCGATCATCAAAGCCGCGCCGATCAACAGGTGGGCAAGGTTTGCGTAGATGAAGTCGCGCATCCCGAAGAGGTATCGCGGCAGCGACGGGCTCCTAGTTGTGAACGCGTCGCCTGTCCAATCGACTAGCCGGTCTGGAATGCGATCGTGGAATCCCGTTCCGGTGACTCTAATCACGAGCAAAACGACCGCGCCGATCGACATCAATCCGAGGATGAACATGGGCATGTCGGGGTCCGAAATTCGGAATACAGCCAATGTAGAAGCTGTGAGCGCGAATGCGAAGATGGTGCTCGCCAGCCAGTCAACCTTTACTTGGTTTGTCTTTCCACTAGGCATCAGGAGCAAGACAGCGGCGGCGATTACGGCGAGCGGTATGTTGAACCAGAATGCGAACTCCCATCCGATCCATTCGTTGATGGTGCCTCCCCAGAGTGGACCGATCACTCCTCCTGCTTCCGCGCTTGCGCCGACCATGCCGTATGCGACTGCTCGTCGTCCGAATCCGACGATGTCCCCGGCAGATGCGAGGGCGATTGGAATAACTGCGCCCGCGCCAATGGATTGAACGACACGCGCCGCGATCATGAATCGGTAACGATCGAGTTCCAAGACGGGTACGTCCTCGAACCAATCAGGGATGCTCGGACTGATGGCGACGAGGGCAGAACCCAATGTGAATATAAATAGAGCCGCAAGAAATGCGCGACGGTATCCCCAGCGGTCTGAGATGCGTCCCATGACTGGCATCGTTGCGGAATAGCCGATTAGGAATGCGATGATCAACCATGCGGCGCGGTCTATGTCAGTTGCGGGTACCTTCAGGCTGGTCAGGACATCTGGCAAGACGGTAGCGACTACTGTCTGGTCGTCGGCTGCGATAAACACTCCGTAGCACAACGGCAGGAACGCGACGTAAGGGGATATGGCTCGCAGTCTAGAAGTCATGGCATACAGGCTTGCGATGCGAAGTTACGCACGATCGGCACCGATTTGACACGCTGATTTGGGAATCGGTTATTAGGCGTGTGTCCCGATAGAATGCGCCGGCATCTGGGAAGCCTAGGCAGGCGGTTTGATGTCGAATGACTCGCCGAATCGAGAGAGTCTCAGTGTCCGCTTGGTGTCCCACGAGTCGTTATTGGTCAACTGGCCTTCAATTTCGAGCTTTTCAACCAAGAAGGTGTCTCGATCAATAGTCGCGTTGAGATAGACATCTTCACTGGATGTCGCCGCGTCGAAGAATAGGGCGTTGAAAGCGTCTGATGGCACGTCTGCTCCGACCCTGAAGTCTGCGCCGCCGTCTGGTGGTTCTATGAAATCCGGATCGGCCACGGCATCAAAGATAGAGGTAACGCCATCCGTCAAGCTCCATATGAACGGCTGATCGGGGTCTCCGGTTTCCTCCCATTCACCGGTCAGTGGGTTAGTGACCCAGATGCGTCCGTCAACGATGACGATCTGGATTTCAATATAGAGCCTACCGAGGGACGCGCTGGTAACTATTTCAGCGCCGTTCTCAGTAACCGCGCCCTCCATCTCCGAAATCTGCGCGCCGTAAAGAGGGAGGTAACCATTGATATGGTCCAACTGGAACCAAGCACTCTTCGTCGCCGCCATAGCAGCGCGCGATTCTGCTACCACAAATTCCGCCGTGAGAGGTTCAGTTGTCGGTGTGGGCGGTACTGGGGTAGGTGTGGGTTCGGCAGTGCAGGCCGTCGATAGCGTGGTGGTTGCGAACACGACGAGTGTCGCACCAACGACGAGATTACGGACAGTGAACGACATCGAAGTAGCTGCGAGGTTGGTTGGGGACGAAAAAGGATCGGATCAGTGTTGTTCAACATGCGCCGGGGCACCCGTATGTCCAGCACGCTAGACGCACGCTCGTTAGAGAATAACCGACAGCGTTCCGACAGACACCGATCAGGGTCGTAGTTGTGATTGGGAAACCGCTCCGTGTCATGGCTTGAGGTGTCGTCGGAAGGTTCATCCCATGCGAACGCGGGTGTTGACTGGCGACTTACCGACTGCGAAGTCAAAGTCGCAGCCAAATTGAGCCTGCATTACATGGCGATTGTAGAGATGCGCGTATCCACGGTCTTCGTGACTGGTCGAGTTTCCGTTGGCAGAGGAATCCGCGCGACGCCGATTCAGTTCGTCGCCATTGACTAAGAGGTCTAAAGTCCCTTTTGTGGCATCCAGCCTGATCTGGTCGCCGTTGCGAACCAGTGCCAAGGGTCCGCCGATGGCGGACTCTGGTGAGACATGTAGCACGATCGTGCCGAAAGCCGTGCCGCTCATCCGAGCGTCCGAGATGCGCACCATGTCCCTGACACCGCGTGCCAACAGTTTCTTGGGCAACGGCAGGAACCCTGCCTCGGGCATGCCCGGACCGCCGACAGGGCCTGCTGAACGCATCACTAAGACATCGTCAGGGTTCACATCGAGGTCAGGGTCGTCGATTCGATGCTCGAGATCCTCGGGGCTCTCGAAGACAACGGCGCGCCCCTCGTGCTGAAGGAGTCCTGGGGAAGCGGCGGATGTTTTGATTACGGCGGTGTCTGGAGCCAAAGTGCCGCGCAATACCGTGACGCCGCCGGTTGGGTGCAACGCATCTTCCAGACCCCTGATTACGTCATCGTTGTAACACTCCGCGTCATCGATGATCTCGCCCATCGTGGCACCAGACACGTTCGGCGATGCGTGTTCGAGCAGGGGGGCGATCTTCTTGAAGAACGCGGGTGCGCCACCAGCGTAGAAGAAATCTTCCATCAGATACTCGCCGGATGGTTTCAGATTTGCGATGACTGGCGTCCGCGCCGACAGCTCGTTCCAAATGCTCGGAGGGAGGTCAATGCCGCACCGGCCTGCGATCGCTGTTAGGTGGATGATGGCGTTCGTTGAACCTCCGAGTGCCAGGAGCGTGATGGCGGCGTTGCGGAACGCTGATTCGGTCATGATCTGGGACGGTCTGACTTCGTATCCGATGAGGTTGACCGCGGTCCGTCCGGCCTGTTCGGCTGCGCGCATTCGACGTGCGTCGGCGCCAGGTATCGCTGCCGTGCCCGGTAGAGCCATACCCAACGCTTCGCACATCACCGCCATCGTGCTGGCCGTGCCCATGACCATGCAGTGCCCGGCAGAGCGGTAAATGGACTCCTCCATAAAGTCGTAATCTGACTGTGTGATGTTCCCAGCTCGTAGTTCTGTCCAGTAGCGACGGCAGTCTGTGCAAGAACCCAGTTCTTCGTTCCGCCAATTGCCTTTGAGCTGCGGTCCCCCTGTCACGATCAACGCGGGCAGGTCGGCAGATGCCGCACCCATGAGCATGGCGGGAGTAGTTTTGTCACAACCTGCGAGCAGGACCACCGCGTCTATCGGTAGGCCTCGGATCATCTCCTCGACGTCCATCGCCATCAAGTTTCGGTAGAGCATAGATGTCGGGTTCAAGAAGAACTCGCCGAGTGAGATGGTGGGAAACTCTATTGGGAAACCACCCGCCGCGATGACTCCGCGTTTCACATGTTCTGCGACGGTTCGCAGGTGCGCGTTGCAGTGTGTGGCTTCGCTCCAGGAGTTTGCGATTCCGACCACGGGTTTGTCGGCGAACGACTCCTCGCTCCAGCCCTGGCTCTTGAGGCCGGCGCGATGCAGGAACCCCTCAAGATTGCGCGGACCGAACCAGGCTTGGCTACGGAGTACATGTCCAGTGTTCGTTTTCGGATTCAAGTTGCGATGTGGTGGTTAGGATTTGTGTATGTCTCGACAACAGTACGTCATTGCCGGTGCAGCCTTAGGAGCGTTTATGATCGCGGTCTCTACAGGGCTGATACTCCTCCAACCTGGAATCTTCACGGGTGGAGAAGGGTCTGTCAGGTCGTTGCTGATTATCAATTTCGCTTTCGGGTTACCGTTCTGTGCGACGGTCGGTGGTGTCTTGGGTTGGGTATGGTCTAGATACTTCACAGACCACGGTTCAAGGCGTTGAATCGCGTTACTGTAAAAGGCATCACCCGACATTGAACCTCCGGCGAACCCAGTCCAGCATACGTCTGAGAGGATTGGTCGACGCGCTGTCCTGCCGAGAGCGTGGCTTACCGCGTCCGCGAGAGTCGGAACACTCCACACACGTGCAGTAGGGCGGATGGTCGCCCTGTGCGTATCGCCATCGGTCAGCCATTTGTTATCGTTCGGATCAGAGTGCGCCAAATTAGGTTACGGACAGACCTTAACCCTTGGGAAAGCGCGAGACCTCAAGGTCCATGAGGCCTAGGCGTGTGATTCTCTACCAATTGAACTCGCGCCGCAATTCGTCCAGACGTTTGCGTTCTTGGTCTGTCAACTCGCTCACCCGAACCTTCGCGTTCGCGTAGTCTCCAGTCCATTCTGGCTCCCGTCGCTCAGAGAATGCCTTCCTCCCTTCGGTTCCGTCGGCAGTGTCGTGAAGTAGCAAGTCGTTCATCAAAGACTGTACGCGCCACGCCTGCTCAGTTGGCAGTTCTGAGAACCTGTGGGCGAACTCCTTGATGAATCGGACGGCGTGTACGGGAAGCCCAGCGAGTTGAGCGGCTATCGCCTGTGTTCTGGGCATCAATTCGGACGGTTCGACCGCTTCATTAATCAGCCCGATCCGGACGGCCTCATCTGCGTCGATCGTCGGGTCTTGGAGCAACAACCGCATCGCATCGACGTATCGCAGTTGCTTGAGTAACAACGTCGCGCTCGGCCCGGCACCGATCCAACCTCGCCCAACCAGGCCGAACTTGAATCTCGCATTACCACGCGCGGCAATCCGTATGTCGGTTGATGCCAACAGCACGTAAAGTCCGGCACCTACTGCCATGCCGTTCACCGCGGCAATCACAGGTTTGGTTATTCGTGGGAAATGATCGGCCATCGAGGGATCGGCACCGGATTGAAACCCGTTCACGGTGGCAGACAAGGGTCGGAAAGTTCGTTCAAGTCCAATCAAGTCGAAGTCGTCGGCACTGATGTCGTCGGGCTGGCGCAAATCGTGTCCAGCCGAGAAGTGTCTAGTGCCTACGGCGGTGAGGACCACAGCTCGGATGTTGTGGTCGTCTTGACATACCCGCCAAGCAGAGTCGAGTTCGCGTGCTGTCTGGTGCGTGATTACGTTAGCCCGATCAGGGTTGTCAATCGTGATAGTGGCAACGTGGCCGGAGGTCTCGAGATTGATTGGCATGGGATGCTGAAGCGATTGAGGTATTCCGCGAGCTTCGCGGCTTGTGTAACTATATCGGCCATCTACCTTTGCGGGTAGCGGATGCGAGCCTGTTTATTCGAACCTCTTCGCCACTTGCCCGTTGACGTTAAGTGCATCTTGTGTAGAAGATTGCAATTGTGTTCAACGAATTGTTAGGGCACAACGATCTATTGCGGCTCTATCGAGTCGATGAACGGAGTATTGTCATGTTGGCGAAGACTAGCACTTGTGCGTTGGAAGGACTCGATGGGCACATCGTCGAGGTAGAGGTTGATATCTCGCCCGGATTACCGAAGTTCAACATCGTTGGGCTACCGGACGCGGCGGTTCAGGAGTCAAGGGAACGCGTTCGAGCGGCGATCAAGAACTCGGGCGCCGAGTTCCCGATGCGAAGGATCACGGTGTCGCTGGCCCCGGCCGACATCAGGAAGAGCGGCCCCTCGTACGACCTGCCGATCGCTATCGGCATATTGGTTTGTAGCGGTCAACTGCCTGACTCCCTCTCTGGGTCGACGTTGCTAGGCGAGCTCTCGCTGGATGGCCGTCTGCGCTCCACGCACGGCATGTTGCCGATGATATCGGTGGCGAAGCGCGCAGGATACAAGACGGCGTACGTGCCGAAGGTGAACGCTCCCGAAGCGTCGCTTGTAGGGGGTATGAAGGTCAAACCGACAGCGACTCTGGCCGAGTTGGTCGGGCATCTCCGGGACGGCATGGAGTTGGAGGATTACGTCGGGCAGGATGTTGAGGCTCTCGCGAAGAACGCCCCTATGGTCAGGTCGCACTACGACCTCCGCGATGTTCGTGGTCAGGAGCAAGCGAAGCGTGCAATTGAGATCGCAGCAGCCGGTCGGCACAACATCGTTATGGTCGGACCGCCGGGTTCAGGAAAGACTCTTACGGCGCGTTGCTTGCCATCATTGATGCCTGCAATGACGGCTGAGGAGGCGCTAGAGGTCACGACGATCTACTCCGTCACGGGGTTGCTGCCGCCCAGTACTCCGTTGATTGCTCAGCGACCGTTCCGCGCCCCCCACTACACGATTTCCAATGCGGGGCTAGTTGGCGGTGGTGCGATACCGCGCCCGGGCGAGATCACGCTCAGCCATCGCGGTGTCCTATTCCTTGATGAGCTTCCTGAGTTCGGACACTCATCGCTCGAAACGTTGCGGCAACCTCTCGAAGATCGATCGGTGACGATTAGCCGAGCCAGAACGACGATGACGTATCCAGCCGATTTCATGCTTGTTGGAGCTATGAACCCTTGCCCGTGCGGATACTATGGCGATAAGTTGCAGAGCTGCACTTGCGGCGAGTCTGGAGTGGCAAGGTACCAAAGACGCATCTCTGGACCGCTCATGGACCGTATCGACATGTTCGTCGATGTGCCGCGGGTTGAGTACGAGAAGCTCGTGACACCTCCGTCGGCAGAGGGTTCGGAGCAGGTTAGGGAGCGCATCATGTCTGCTGCGGCGATACAGGCATCTCGCTTTGAGGATTCACAGATTGCGGCGAACGCGCAGATGGGTCCGTTGGAGGTGTGGGATAACTGCGTAATGAGCCAGGCGGCCAAGACTCTCATGCAATCTGCGATGCACGCGTTGCGAATGTCGGCGCGGTCTTGCCACAAAGTGTTGAAGGTGGCCCGCACGATAGCAGACCTAGAGCACGCCGACACGATCGAGAATCACCACTTAGCGGAGGCGGTTCAGTACCGATTCAAGCCGGTCGTATAGTTACGCGGCTCAGTGCACCCGGACTGGGGGTTCAGTAAACGGCAAAGTCTTCGAACGGCCAGACGACAGCCCAGACTTTGCCGATGACGTCTGACGCAGGCAGGAATCCCCAGTTTCGGGAGTCCCGGGATTCGCCACGGTTGTCACCGATTACAAAGTAGTGGCCGTCTGGCACCATGACTGGATAGTTGAAGAAGCCAGGGTTGTCGGTGTAACCGCCGCCGAAGTCTTCGGGGGCTCCATTGACGAACACTTCGCCGCTTCGGGTGATGTTGATGTTGTCTCCGGGGATGCCGATTACGCGTTTTACGACGCTATCGGTGCCTTGGTCTTGCGGCTCGAAGATTATGACATCGCCGCGTTCTGGTCCTTGGAAGAAAAAACGTCCATCGCCGTAGAGTGAGAATCCGCTCATCTGAAGGGCGGCGAGTCGGTTCACGACGACGCGGTCGCCCTGCAACAGAGACGGTTCCATGCTCGGTCCGCGCACCTCGAACTGCGTCGCGACAGACATCATAGCGACCATCAGCACGCCGAGTATTACCATCAGCTCGGCGTATTCTCGGATCGTGGTCCAGACTAGATATGACAACGCAGTGTGTTAGTGCTTCGGCGGTGACAGTCAGATTCAGTTTACGATGCTGAATATGGACTTGGATGAGGCGACATTGGTTGCCCTAGCGAAAGGCGGAGATGTGGATGCATTCAATCGGCTCGTCTTAGCGCACCAGGATTCGGTGTACGGATTCGCGTACCGGATGCTGGGCAATGGCGCCGATGCTGATGATGCCACACAAGAAGCGTTCGTCGCCGCGTTTGAGCACATCGCATCGTTGCGAGGAACCGCGTTCCGCGCGTGGGTAATGCGGATTGCACGGAATAAGTGCTACGACATCCTCCGTCGTGGCGCAAGACGACGGGAGGTGAGCACGGATGACGACGAATCGCACTTTGCAGAGACGTTGCCGTCTGACGAGGCATCTCCTTCCGATCAGGTCATGTCTATAGAGATGCGTGACGCAATACAGCATTGCATTGGAAGTCTAGGCGACGATCAGCGTGCAGTAGTCGTCTTGGTTGACCTGATGCGTTATTCCTACGATCAGGCAGCTGAGACTGTCGGAACGAGTATCGGCACTGTCAAATCACGCCTCAGCCGTGGTCGTCGCCGAGTACGCGACTGCCTGCGTAGCGTTCCTGGACTGCTGCCAGACAGTTTTATTGAGGACGACGGCAATGCTTGAGTCACTGGAACGAATCGTTGCGCCAAAGCGTCTGACCTACATGAAGATGTCGGTAGGAAGGAACGATTACTTGCCGTTTCGATTCGCGGCAGTTTGGCGGGTTGCGACATGATTCGATGGTTCAAACGCGTACTCGTCCGGTCGAGAGAGTACGACGACGAAGAGCTAGCGTGGAGCGAGCGTCGCGCCGACTCCTCTGACGATGCCCCGCGTCAAGCGAGTGGTGACGGGACTGACCTGCGAGAGCTACGCGGTACGGTGGACGCGTTGCGGAGTGTTGGTCCTGTTAAGGCTCCGCGAAGTTTCGCTCTGACTGAAGAGAATCTTTCGGCCGCCGGCTACAGCGAAGAAGAGGTCCGCCGTGTCCTGAGGCCGGGGATGCGCCGTGTTCCGATTTGGCAACGCCCAGTGTTGCGCCAATTGCCGTTAGCGATGACGGCGTTGGCACTACTCGTTGGAGGGTATTTCGTATTGGATGACATTGATGTGTTGGGTCCTGCTCAACCCTCAGATCCGGTGCTAGTTGGAGATGATGCCAGCATCCAAGTGACTATCGAAACTGAGCGGGCCGCGGTGACGGTTGCTGCGGCAGTCTACGGACCGACCGAAACACAGGTTGCGCCCGTGCGAGCAGCAGCGACAGCTGATATTGAGGTTACGGTTCAAGCCGAAGTGGTTGTTGCCGCGGAGACACTAGCCGGGGAAGTAGATCGTCTAACCGAAACTCGGGTCGTGGAACGAGAGACAAATCAATTCGGAACTTCGACGACATCAGAGACTGTGCAAGCGGAGATAGTTGAGGTTGAGCGTGAGGTTGAGGCAGAAGTTACGCGCGAGGTTGAGCGAGAAGTGTTATCGGAAACTCCGGTGACGATGGTGACGCGAGAGGCACAGACCAGTGCACAGGGCACCGAAGGGAATGAACTGACGACGCTGGATGACCGTTCCGCGACTGCAACCCCGGCCACGTCCGGAGTGGTTGCGACCGTGCAACCGGCTCGGCCCACAGTGACAGATTCGGTTGCCGGAGACGAACCTGTCGGAGTACTAGAGGCATCAGAAACCCCAGGGCCGTTTTCGGTTGCAGAAACCGCGTTATCTCGGCCAACCGCTGGACCGACAGATCAAAGTGAAACGCCGACTCTGCTACCTGGTGACACCGACCCAATGCGCATTTGGCCGTCGGCTGTGGCGTTGGCGTTGGCGTTAGTTGGCCTGGTGGTATGGTTTGAATTACGCCGCCGCAGGAAGATGTGGGAATAAATCGGTCATATGTGGGAACGAATCCCTGCTGGCAAGCGTCATACTCATAGCGGCCGCGAAATCGCCGCTCGAGAATCACAACAGAGAGGGAGAATCCAAATGATCCGAGTAAAGAATCTAGAGGTATCTCGGTCGCTATTGATCGGGACCGCATTGGCATTGGCAGTTACCGCAACTGTTGGCATCCTGATGCTGAATCGAGCCGATGCGACTCGCCTAGGCAATCCACCAACGGCAACGCTAGCGCAACCTGCAAGTTTCACGACAGTGGCAGGCGGGGTTGAAGCGAATGATGGTGTCGCAAACGCGATCGGATTTACCAACGGGACGGTTTCGGTCACGCGCTCCGCGAGCGTATCAGTTGAACCTGACCACGCAGTCCTGGATCTAGGCGTTGAGGCAATCGCAGATACGGTTGCGGGTGCGAGGCAATCGGCGGCGGAGCGCGTCACGGCGATGCTCGCCGCGATCAAGGAAGCTGGCGTTGACGATGATGACATCGCCACCTCTATGTTTGAGATCTTCCCGCGGACGGAGTGGATGGAATCCAGGACGCGAATCACTGGTTACGCTGTCCGGAACGGGATGAAGGTGACAGTCCAAGACCTAGAAATCACCGGGTCCGTAATTGATGCGGCTGCAGAAGCAGCTGGCGACCATTTCTTCGTGTCTGGAATTAGGTTCGCTGCGTCAAATCAAGAGGAAGCGGTGGACCAAGCGCGGGTATTGGCAGCGCGAGACGCGCGAAGAGTAGCGGAACTACATGGGGCAACTCTGGGGTTCGTACTTGGTCCGGTCGTTGAAATGATTGAGTACGGAGGAGTGGCTCCGATAGGCGCGCAATTCGATGCTCGCGTAGAAGCTGCTCAGTCAGTGTCATTCGACACTCCAATCGTGCCAGGTGACGTTGATGTCTCGGTGACGGTTGAGGTCAAGTTCGCTATCCTCGGTGCCGTTGCAACGTCTGGGCAATAGCGAATCCGACGGTGTTCACTGATAGAGGAGAATCCGATGGTTCTGAGTGACCGTACGATCAAGGAGGAGCTCACACGCGGTGGCATCGTCATCGACCCTTTCGTCGAGGATGATCTGCAACCTGCATCGGTTGACCTGCATCTAGATTCGAGGCTCCGAGTGTTCCGCAACTACTCGGAGCCTTACGTTGATTTAGGGAAGGACCTGCCCGAACTAACGGAGATCGAGGAGATAGGTCCGAATAGGCCTTTCATCCTTCATCCGGGCGAGTTCGTGCTGGGCAACACTGTTGAAAGGATTGAGCTCAATGCGAGCATCGTGGCACGTTTGGAGGGCAAGAGTTCGTTAGGGCGGATAGGGTTGCTCATCCATTCCACGGCCGGATTCGTGGATCCTGGTTGGCGAGGAACTCTGACCTTGGAGTTGTCGAACGTTTCCCGATTGCCGTTGACGCTATACCGCGGGATGCCGATAGGGCAGATATCGTTCCAGTACCTCACGACGGTTGCCGACCGCCCTTATGGCAGCGAAGGGCTACGAAGCCGCTACCAAGGGCAGTCCGGACCGACTGCGACGCGCATATCCCGAGGCTTCACGGACAGCATACGGGAAGAGGGATAGAGATATACGAGCGCGCCAGACCCTTCCACCTGGCCCCTGCCTGACTCAACTGCCTTACTCGTTGGCTCAGCGGAAGTCTGTCTCAAACTCTGGTTTTCCTTGCACCGCATCCTGTCTGATGCGGTACAGCTGACCTCCGCGGTTGTCGATAGCGAAATACTTCGGCGGACCGTCGGGTTCTGGCGGCGTTTCGCTTCCGAAACTCGCGGTCGTCACGTAGATATCCGTCAGGTCATCGCCCCCGAACATTACGCTCGATGTCTGGACCGCGGGTAGCTCGATGCGCGACATCTCGACGCCGTCGGGATCGAAGCGCATGATTTGTGCGCCGCCCCAGACTGCCGACCAAATGCAACCCTCTGCGTCAACGGTCATGCCATCTGGTATCCCTTCGTCGGCGGGCAGTTTGACCAGCGTTCGCTTGTTGGTCAAACCGCCGGATGTGGTCTCGTGGTCGTAGGCATAGACTTCGCCAGCGCCGGAGTCCGTGTGGTAGAAGGTCTTGAGGTCGGGTGACCAGCCCATACCGTTGCTGATACCTAAACCGTCTGCTATGAGCTCGTGGGAGCCGTCGGGTTTGAACCTGAACAGCTCACCTCTTGGCGCGTCTTCGTAGTAGGTGCCGGCGTAGAAGCTGCCATCTGGTCCGACGGAGACATCGTTGAACTGCATTCTTGAGCGCATTTGGGGTTCGTGATGCAACCATCGCCAATCGCGATCTGATCGCCACAGCATGACACCTTCCCAGGTGCCGAACGTTAACCCGCCGTGTCGATTGACTGCGCCTCCACCGACGAAGATGCCGTTGTGGATCGTTTCGTTTCTGCGAGTTTTCGGATGGAACTGGAAGTAACGGCCGGTACGGATATCGGTCCAGTAAAGCGTCTGCGAGTTTGAGTCCCAGACCGGACCCTCACCAACCAGCGCGGATTCGTCTGCCACCATCTCGATTTGGATGTCTTTCAATATGATCGCCTCAAGTTGCTCTGGGAGTTGCGGGCATGCTCGCGATAGAGCGAATGCTGATATGAGTGTAGCGTTAGCTGGGAGCGGTGGGACTCCGGTCGGTGCAGCGGCAGTTGTACCATTCGAATTATGGGATGCCACTGTTGGGAATCGTTTTCGGGGGAGTGGCGGAATGGTAGACGCGCATGCCTTAGGAGCATGTGGTGCGAACCGTGCGGGTTCGAATCCCGCCTCCCCCACCAATTTCACATGGCAATGGTGACGCGCGGTCGGTCGGGACGATGTTGACGCAGTGTAGGTCGACATTGAAACCCTCGTCGGATCGGTTGTCAGTCGGTCGTAGGAGGTAGATTCAAGTGAGCTCACTGCCATCAATGTCCACGGTTGACGAGCTCGTTGAGCGGTACGACGCGTTCGGATTTGACTCATTTGGCGTGTTGGTAGACGGGAAGGACCCATTGCCGGGCGCGCTGGAACTCGTATCGCGCTTGAACACGCTTGGGAAACCGTTTGTCGTTGCCACGAATGACGCATCCAAGTTGACTGAGAGCCGCGTTGAGCAAATGCGTGGACAGGGCTTTGACGTTGAACTGGAGAACGTTGTTACCTCAGGCACCCTGTTGGAAGGGTGGGCGGAGTCACACGCTCTGGCTGGGTCAAAAGTGCTGTCGACCGGTGGTGGCGAAGCGCAGGAGTACGTTGTGCGTGCGGGAATGGAGCCGGTCGGATTGGGTGCGGATGCCGCAGACGCATCGGGATTGATCATCGCCGGGATTCAAGGATACGACTGGGAAACGGCGCTGTCTCGCATGGTGACCGTGCTCTATCTCCAATTGGATGCTGGGCGGGCATTCCCGGGAGCCGT
Source organism: Dehalococcoidia bacterium (assembly GCA_965200145.1). GTDB lineage: Bacteria > Chloroflexota > Dehalococcoidia > Lucifugimonadales > Lucifugimonadaceae > CBDATG01. Next base: position 721,583 of record CBDATG010000002.1, on the reverse strand, counting down.
GCCGAATCCCGATGTGCTCTACCCGGACGGCGTTGGCAAGTATGCGATCGGTCCGGGCGGGCTTGCCGGACTCATCGAGGTTGCGCTGGAGAGGGGGTTCGGTCCCGTGAACCGATGGCGTTTCGATAAGTTAGGCAAGCCACACGCTCCGATGTTCGATGAAATCAAACGACGTTTGCCGGCAGGCTCTGATGTCGTGTTCTTCGGCGATCAGTTGCATACCGACATTCAAGGCGCGAACTTGGCAGGTTTCGCGTCGGTTCTAACCGGCACTGGTATCGCACGATGGAGAAGTCGTTATGACTTCTCGGGGGTTGACGCTGAGTTAACGCCAACTTACCTGATTGCGTCGTTGTCTGCGCGTAGATGCGCTTGAGCCTTATAATCCAATGCGTTCGCGAATTCGCTTCAGACGGTTCCGAACGACAAACACGTAATCTGCAAAATACAAAGGGATCGAGTATCAAATGAAGTTGTCTGGCGGAGAAGCGATTGCGAAGTCATTGGTGCGCGAGGGGGTTGAAGTGGTATTCGGGCTACCGGGTGTGCAGATGTACGGGCTGGTCGCGGGGATTCGCGATGAGCCCACAATGCGCTGGATTACTACGCGGCACGAGTTTGCTACGACTCACATGGCGGACGGTTACGCCCGCGTCACTGGCAAGCCGGGTGTCGCGGTTATCGTGCCGGGAGTGGGTATCTACAATGCCGGGTCGGGGCTGGCGACCGCCTACGCACGGTCTTCGCCCGTGTTGCTACTGGCGGGACAGGTACCTCGGGCGCAGATCGGAAAGGGAATGGACGGTCTGCACGAGATAGAGGACCAGATCGACCTCGTAAAGCCGATCACCAAGTGGCGCAAGTCAATCATGCGGCCGCGCGAGGCACCGTCAGCGGTTAACGAAGCTTTCAAGCAGATGCGTTCGGACCGACCGCGTCCAACTTATATCGAGATGCCGCCGGAGGGAATGGTCGAGCGCGAAACCGTTGAACTGCTTGAATCCCAGCCAGGAGCAGTTGAACCGGCCGACCAAGCCGATATCGACGCCGCGCTTGAGGCTCTGACGTCAGCGCGGCAGGCTCTGATGTTTGTCGGCGGTGGTGTAGCGCGTTCGGATGCGTTTGAGGAGTTGACGGAACTGGCCGAGATGACTGGGATGCCAGTGGTGAATTCCGCCGGGGGTAAGGGAGTCATTCCGTTCAGTCATCCAAACAGCGTCGGCTCTTGGGTGGGAGCGGTCGGAACGATAAAGGACATGATCGACGGCGCCGACGTAATACTTGCAGTTGGGACTCGGTTCACGCCACGTAATCCGGCGGGGAGCGGTGCAAAGGTGATACACATTGACCCTGATCCGTCCATCCTGAATCGGCCGCATCCCGACAAGCTCAAGTTGCAAGGAGACGCGAAGCAGACGTTGCGCGCCTTGATCGCTGGGCTCTCTGCGAGTGGATCGGATCCGGGCGCGATCGGTCAGGATTTCGACAGCGCGGCAATCGCATCAGCGGCGGAAGCGGACAGGGCAGAGGACCCGCAGAACCTATGGCTGTCTGCGCTCATGCAGGTTTGGCCAGACGATGCGGTCGGTGTCTGGGGCATGACGCAATTGGGATACTACTCGCGACAGCATTTCGAGACCGATCTCCGCATGTCTTACGTGGATTCAGGATACATGGGAACACTGGGATATGCCTATCCAACGGCGTTGGGTGCGAAAGCTGGAGTGCCCGACCGCCCTGTGATTTGCATAGTGGGTGATGGCGGTTTCGGATACGCTTCGGGTGAGATTTCGACAGCGGTCAGATACGGGCTCAACGTGGTGGCGGTTGTATTCAACGACGGTGCGTACGGGAATGTCGCCCGCGATTTGGACATGGACTTTGGAGGCACCTACGAGACCGATTTCGCGAATCCTGATTTCGCGGACCTCGCTAGGTCCTATGGCGCGGCGGGTTTCGAGGCTGACAGCCCCACAACGTTGAAACGGGCGATCTCGGAGGCATTGTCGCAAGACGCGCCTTCGGTCATCGATGTCAAGGTGGACCGCCTTCCGCGTCCGAAAGCGTGGTCGAGTCGCGCGGCTTGGACGAAGCCGCAAGACGGCTTGCTCGACTAAGCACATCGAAAATCCAACACTTCGCGCGCGGATCAGTTGATCCGCCGATCAACTCGTCGCTACTCTATCGGTTTTGCGCGATGCGTCGTCAGCGCGCGGACGATCATGGACTCTCGGTGATATGGAGGACCAGCATGCTCTCAACGGTTGAATGCAAAAAAGGCACGGGCCACGGTTTCATGAACTTTGTGTACGACGCGTATGGGTCGTATTTTTCCTGCACCATGTGCGGGTCCAGCCGGGGCGCGGCGTGTCCCCACTGTGATGCCGCGAGCATCATCATCAGGCCGTCACGGGTTGGACCAGAGATCGTGTGCAAGAAATGTGGTTGCAGTAACGGCGAGTTGGCACGAGAGGTTTGCACAAGGAATCGCGAACCCGGACTCGTCATGGCTTAGTGCGCGCTTGCGAAGAGGTCCGACCGTGATGGGACGAATTTCGTCAATTGACAGCTAGGGATGTGGCCGCTCAGGTCAATACTGTCAAGTGGTCGCATTCCCAGCGTTCCCAGTGCGGCGTTCCATCGTCGGAACCCAGCTTGACGACCGTGTAGGAGCAGTTCGGCATCCTCGGTCTGCGCCGATAGTTGAAATCTGCCCCGGCGACTAAGTCCAGTATCGCGTTGATTGTTCCACCGTGCAGGAATGCCGCAACGTTCGAGACGTTCCGCGTGCCGATATCGCATAGCATCGCTTGGAAACCTGCCTTGACGCGCGCAACGAACTCATTGGTCGTCTCACCTCCAAACTGGGAAAAGTCCAGATCGAAATCGTGTCCGATGATGCGTCGCTTGAGGCGATTGGGCGCTGAGTAGATATCGCCAGTATTCACCTCGTCCAAGTCACCGAGCTGGATGAGTTCAACATCGCGATCGTTGGTGTATGCCTGGGCGGTTTCGATTGCCCTAGGCAGTGTGCTCGTGTAACAGATTTCGATAGGGTATGCGGAGACCGCCTTCGCGACTTCTGCGGCCTGCGTGCGGCCTAGGTCGGTCAAGCCGTGGTGCGGCCGATATAGGCCGTCGGCACCGACTACGGTCTGCCCGTGGCGGATTAGCCAGAGCTTCACTTCATTCATGTGCGGTTAGTCATCCGATGCAGCGCCAGGCGGCTTGATGGATCGATCCAAAGAATCCATTTTGCAACAGCCATAAAGGCGTTACGATTCAATCCATGCTTCGATAGACGAGTTAGGCAGGAGTATCAAGTGATGTCAGACGGGCGTAAGGCGCGACTTGGGTTCATCGGTGCAGGCTGGTGGGCGACGACGAACCACATGCCGGTATTGGCCGCGCGCGACGATGTTGAGATGGTGAGCGTGTGCCGGCTTGGGAGTGATGAGTTGCAATTGGTAAAAGAGCAGTTCGGATTCCAACATGCCACGGAAGATTACCGCGAGGTTATTGCACGCGACGACTTGGATGGAATCGTCGTTTCGAGCCCGCATACCTTGCATTTTGAACACGCCGTCGCAACGCTAGAGGCGGGCAGGCATGTAATGTGCGAAAAACCATTGACCACTAACGCCGCCGAAGCGCGTCGGCTGGTTGATGAGGCTGAGAGCCGTGGCTTGCAACTGCTTATACCGCACGGCTGGCACTACAAGCCGTTTGTCCAACGCGCCAAGGAACTCATGGATGCTCAGAGCGTCGGCAGGATTGAGTTTGCGCTCTGTCACATGGCATCACCGATCCGGTCCTTGCTCGAGGGCAAGAGGTTCCTGTCGGACGGCGGAGGCGCGGGAGATGTGATGTTTGAGCCCGCGCCTGACACTTGGGCAGACCCGTTAGTGGCCGGCGGTGGCTACGCTTTGGCTCAGATGTCGCACTCGGCGGGAATGTTGTTCTGGTTGACTGGATTGAGAGCTGCCCGAGTATCTGCGATGACTGCCGCACCAACCAGCAGTGTTGAGATGTATGACACGTTCAACGCCGAATTCGTTGGTGGAGCTATCGGCTCATTCTCCGGGGCCGGTTCGCTTCCGGACGACCAGAACTTCCAGCTAGACATCCGCATATTCGGTTCGGAGGGAACCCTGGTGCTTGACATTGACAGGGCACGTCTCGAGGTGCAACGCTACGACGCGCAACACATAATCGAAGACCTGACGTTGGACGCTGGCGAGTACTACGGTGGGGGTCCGCCAGAGAACTTCGTTGACCTGATTCTGGGAAAATCTGATGTGAACTTTGCACCTGGTTGGGCTGGGATGCGGGCGATCGAGTTGATTGATGCCGCTTACCGGTCAGCGCAATCGGGCAGAATAGAGAGCGTCTGACCGCTTTCACGTCTGCCGGAGGGGGCACGTTGACGCCGAATTTCCATGGCGTCTGCTGTGCGATTACGTTGCGGATTATTTCGGCGATAGAATGATCTTGGATGTCAACCGTCGTCCAAACAAACCCGACCTGTGGACCACACCGTTAGAGGGCATATGACCACGCAGCTGACGAGTCTGATAGACGATCGGAAGAAAGTCCTGACGGTAGAAGATGACCGTCACTTACTAGCAATCCTCGAATACATCCTTGTGGCAGCGGGCTATGACGTTCTGACTGCCAAAGACGGTGCCACCAGCCTTGAGATTGCGCGCACACATGACCTTGACCTGATAATCCTCGATCTCAACCTACCAGTGCTTGACGGTATGGATGTGTGTCGCGCCCTTCGTAAAGACGGCAACACCGTGCCGATACTGATACTTACCGCCCGTCATGGAGTGAACCAGTGCGTGGACGGGTTGGACTGCGGTGCTGACGACTATGTGCGCAAGCCGTTTGAAGTGTCCGAGCTGATGGCGCGAGTCCAATCGCAACTGCGACGCGCCGAGATGATTCAACCGCGCCAAGCCGAAGTACCTGCTAGCAATGACCATACGCTCACTGTCGGCAAACTTCACGTTGATTTCGTCAAACGTAAAGCGGTCAAGGATGATCAGCCCGTAGCGTTGAGGCCGCGCGAGTTGGACATCTTGAACTGCCTAGCATCGAGACGCGGTCGCGCGGTGACTCGCGGTCAGATACTCGCAGATGTATGGGGCGATGATTTCGGCGGTGGAGCCCGAACGGTAGATGTGCACGTGTCTATGTTGCGACGAAAGATCGAGGACGATCACAACAACCCGAAGTTGATAATCACGGTTCACGGTACGGGTTACAGACTCAACTCCTAAATCCTGGGTCGTTCAAACGATAGCCGCATCTTCGAGAGATTTTGAGATGCGTCCCGCCATCCAACTGTCGCCTGAAAGCTCGATCGGCGGTCGGTTGCGTCGAGGTCCAAGTGCATGCCGGTTGTGAACGCTTTCCATCGCGTTCCATTCCGTTGGCGTTACGCGATCGTAGTCGCGTTGCCCTTGACGGTATCGGTCTTGACGTACGTTGTCGTGGCAGAGTGGACGGTCTGGGTTGGCGTAGCTATCGCAATTGTCGGTGTTCTTCTGGTTGCACAGTCTCACGGTCGTTGGTTACGGTCAGTGACTGAATCGACGCTTGACGTTCGCGGAGTTGACAGTGGGCGACGCGTGGGGGTGCATCTTGCGTCAGAGGAGGCGAGGCTGGCGAACGCGATAAATCGACTTGCGGAAGCCGCAATCGCCTCCCTGGCGCTTGAGTCTGCGAACCGCCGCTACCACGAGACGATACTGGACGCGATCGACGACGGCATTCTCGTCGTTGACGGGACAGGTGGTTTGGTCTACTGCAACTCTGTGGCGCAGTCAATGTTCGGTTTCAGCTCGAGCACCGATGATGATGACCAGCCCCCACCCCTCACTTCAAAAGTCAATGTGATCGAGGTGTCCGATGCGGCGAGCGAATGCGTACGAGATGGGTCCACAGTACGAAGCGAGTGCACACTCTTTAACCCGACGCGCCATCTCGATGTCTTGGCGGCTCCCGTAGATGGTGATGACACCTCTGGACGCAGGGCGTTGCTGGTTGTGCGAGATACGACGGCAGAACGCCGGCTATCTGTATCGTTGAATGAGTTTATCGCCAATGCGTCGCATGAGCTGCGAACGCCGATCACGGTGATGCTGTCAACAGTTGATGCTCTGAGAGTCGGCGGGAAGCTGTCCGCTGTTGAAGACGAGTTCTTGGGACGGATGCAGGCGAGCGGGAAGAAGATGGGTGCATTGGTTGACGAGCTTCTGGATCTCACGATGTTCGACACTGGGCAGATGGCGATGCATCTGGTTCCGACAGATGTCGCAGCCATCGTTGGCGCGACATGCGAGGAACTTCGGCCGGTCGCGGAGAAGCGGGGTATCGAACTAAGGATTGATGGACTTTGTTCGGGTCTCATGGTGAATGCGGACGTAGATAAATTGCAACGGATGCTTGCTAATCTGCTGACGAATGCGATCAAGTTCAGTACTACGGGGTTTGTCGTGGAAATAGGGTGTGAGCCGCGTGGAGCGACGGTTGCAATCTGGGTAAAGGATGAGGGGAGAGGTATCGACGCAGAGCATCTGCCGCATGTTTTCGACCGATTCTTCAGGACGCAACCCGATGCGGATGACGAGCCTGGATTCGGTTTAGGCCTGGCGATCGTGAAAAACCTAGCGGAGCTACTAGGAGGGACGATTGTGGTTGAGAGCACACTCGGAGTCGGTTCAACATTCACGATAACGTTGCCAGCTCTGCGTTCAGACAGTGCTTGAGAAATCGCTGATCCCTATCGTCAGCAGCTCGGCGAGATTCGACGCGGTCCAGTGTTAACGCTGGTTAACGCATGTCATCAAACATCGATTCTGTGCGTCCGCGGACCGCGCGTTGAGCGGGCGCTTTGTTTACCGATTACCGACGAAAGGGATACTGATGTTGACCTTGAATTTACCGAATCGACCTACGAGGTTGAGGCTGCTGGTACTGCCGGCGTTGCTCCTATCTTTTGTGTTGACAATTGCCTGCCAGAGCGATGCCCCGACGGCGGTGCCGGACGATCCCGCCAGGACGGTTTCACATGCGCCTGAACTGGCCGGTGATTACACGGGCGAGATTCTGATTGACGGTTCCTCAACGGTTTACCCGATCACTAGTGCCGCTGCTGAGGACTTCAGGATCGAGTATCCGAACGTCCAGATACCGGTAGGCATCTCTGGTACCGGCGGCGGCTTCAAGAAGTTCACGGCGGGTGAGACTGTCATAGCTGACGCGTCCCGACCGATCAAGGATTCGGAGCGCGAATTGGCAGCGGCGAACGGCATTGAGTTCATTGAGCTCGCCGTAGCCTTTGATGGGCTGTCTGTGATGGTTAATCCTGACAACGACTTCGCGAGCTGCCTCACGACCGATGAACTCAAGATGATCTGGGAGCCTGAGAGCTCCGTGTCCACATGGCGGGATGTCCGCGGTGAGTGGCCGAATGAGGAGATAGTGCTGTATGGGCCTGACGCTGATTCCGGCACGTTTGACTACTTCACGGAAGAGATAGTCGGCGACACTGGCCTGATCCGTCAAGACTTCTACCCGGCCGTTGACGACAACGTGCTGGTGCAGGGAATAGCCGGCGACTTGTACTCGCTTGGATATTTCGGCTACGCCTACTACGCGGCGAACACCGATAAGCTGAAGCTAGTTTCTGTGGACTCCGGTGGCGGTTGTGTGACGCCGACGGAGACGACGATCAACGATGGCAGCTACACACCTCTCTCACGGCCGCTATTCATTTATGTGAACATTGCTGAGTTGGCACGTCCAGAGGTAGAGGCGTTCGTGAACTATTTCCTTGAGAACGGTCCTCAGCTCGCCGCGAGCGTCGACTATGTCGGACTACCGCAGGCGATGTATGAGGACGCTTTGGAGTTGGTTGCCAATCCGATTCCAGACGTGAAGTGAGAGGATTCGTCTGTTGCAACGGGCTGGTATACCACCTAGCTAGCCCGTTGCAGGTTTCGATATGAGAGCGGATTTCAGCCAGGGACGAGAAGATCTCCGTCTGTCCGTTATCATTCCAAGTTGCGATTCGATTCATCTTGCGATTCGATTCATCGCGTCGAAGACCAGACCATTGGCAACTGAAGATAGAGCGTCGGCGACCACCGTCGGGATCAGTGACATGATTCCTGGCGGCGACTCTGTGAAAGGTCAGGACGGAGACATAGCAAGGCGAGCTTTGTCGGGCCGTCTTGCGGCGCACCGCCGTCGGCGGCATATTGAAGAACGCGTCGTGCACGGCATCCTCCGAGTCGCCGCCTTCATCTCGATACTGACTACTATCGGTATCGTGTTCGTGCTGGTGCAGCAGAGCATCGGCTTCTTCCGAGAGATTCCCATTTGGGAATTCCTAACCGGCACCAAGTGGGCCCCGCTGTACAAGCCGGTGTCCTTCGGTGTGTTGCCACTCGTCGCAGGAACGTTACTGGTCGCCACTATAGCAGGGTTGGTGTCTTTGGGTCTCGGCATAGGCGCCGCGGTATTCCTATCAGAGTATGCCCCCGAGAAGGTTCGGCGCGTGCTGAAGCCGGTGTTGGAGGTTCTGGCTGGCATCCCGACGGTTGTCTACGGCTACTTCGCCTTGCTACTGGTCACGCCGTTCCTCAGGTCGATAGTTGGCACTGAGAACCTGCCAGTGTTCAACGCGTTGAGTGCGGGACTTGTGATGGGCATAATGATCATGCCAATGGTGACGACGCTGAGTGAGGATGCAATGACGGCCGTGCCACGGTCGCTCCGCGATGCTGCGTACGCGCTCGGTGCCACACGCTTTGAGGTTGCGACGAAGGTTGTAGTGCCAGCGGCATTGTCGGGCATCGTGGCGTCGTTCATCCTCGCTATTTCGCGAGCGGTAGGGGAGACGATGATTGTGTACCTCGCCGCAGGTGGCAGGCCGAACTTAACTTTCAACCCGCTTGAGAGCATCCAGGCGATGACCGCGTTCATCGTTTCAGTCGCCCTCGGTGATACACCTCAAGGCACCATTGAGTACCACACGATCTTCGCCGTTGGACTTTTGCTGTTCGTGATGACCTTAGGGATGAACATTCTTGGCCGCTGGGTCGTCCAACGATTCCGCCAGAGGTACGAGTAGCGAAACACCTGAGAAGCTAACTGACTGGACAATTCTGACATGCGAGCATCCTCACGAACATCAACGATTAGGGTCCGTTACCGAAAGTTCCGCGACGGTTTCTTCCTGTCGTTGTTTTTCGGTTCGGTGCTGATTGGCATTATCGCGTTGGGGGCACTTCTGATCGATGTGCTGCTGGACGGCCTCGGATATGTCGATTGGCAGTTCTTGACGAGCTACGCGTCGCGCCATGTTGAAAAGGCTGGTGTGCTAGCACCGCTCGCTGGGACGTTCTGGGTGATGGTGATGACGGCGATCATGACGATACCTGTTGGCATCGCCACGGCAGTCTATTTGGAGGAGTTCGCGCCCGACAACAGGGTGACGCGATTGATTCAGCTCAACATATCGAACTTGGCGGGCGTGCCTTCGGTTGTGTACGGATTACTTGGATTAGCGGTTTTCGTGCAGTTCCTGTTCGGCGGTACTCGTAGCCTCGCCGCGGGCGCGTTAACGCTAACCTTGCTCATCTTGCCGATTGTGATCATCGCATCGCAGGAAGCGATACGCGCCGTTCCGAGTAGTCACCGGGACGCGGCTTATGCGATGGGAGCCACCCGTTGGCAGGTGGTGAAGATGGTCGTGCTTCCGCAGGCCCTGGCCGGAATGATGTCGGGCATCATCCTCGCCCTCTCCAGGGCGATTGGCGAGACGGCACCGATACTGGTCGTGAGTTCGCTGGTGTTCATCACCTACGTGCCGACTACACCGGTCTCGAGATTCACCGTATTACCGCTTCAGATCGTTACTTGGGTATCCCAACCGCAAGACGAATTCCGCCAAATAGCCGCCGCTGCGATCATCGTCCTGCTGGTCATGTTGCTGTCGATGAATGCCGCGGCGATATACATCCGGGCCAAGTATCAACGCCGCACCGAGTATTGATATGCCACGTCGCCACGGCGCGACAACAACACGGGGTTGACCGTCGATCAGAGAGTCAGCCCTTCAACGACCTGTGCGTTTGGGATGAGCTCGAAGACGCTGGGGTGAGCCTTGATCTTCGCCGACCGACTGCCGCCACCCAAGATGACGTACGGTTGCTCCAGCAGGCTAGGATCTACATAGATGGGCAATTCATCGGGCAGTGCAATACAAGTCACGCCGCCGATCATCATTCCTGTGATCCCTACCGTCTGCTCAGGTTTCGCGAATGATGCACGTTTAACGCCCATCAGTTCGCATACCTTGCGGTTAACATCCAACCGCTTGTCGGCACGCACGACACAGGCGCAGAACTTCGCAGGACCGCGTTTGGAAGCGACGATGATGCTGTTGCCAGATGTCTCAATCGGGTAGTTGTACTGTTCGCAGAACTCTGCCGTGTCTGCATATTCCGGGTCGATCCGTACCACTTCGTACTCCGCACCGATGTGGTCTAGGAAAGAGGTGACGCGTTGTTCGATGTTGTCTGCCACGTGCGAGAAATTCAGGATTACCAATGTTCGTCGGATCGCACCACTTGGCGGTTGCACGTAACTGGCGCGCAATACCATTATGGAATCATGACGACGTGCTGGTTAATCAATACACCGCTAAGCTACTTTGAGATTGCACGCGAGCGAGGTCTAGACCTGCTTGGGATCGATGCGCCGAACGCGCGCAAATCACGGCAGATGTCACGCGACGACGAGGTGGTGTTCTATGTCCCGGAGTCTCGGACTTTCGTCGCGACCGCGCGTGTAAAGAGTCAGGCGTTTGAGGGACACGAGGAGATCTGGACTCATCCGACGCGTCCAAGAGAGCAGTTCCGAAGCAGATTGCGGATAGAAGCGTCGCTAGTCGCGTCGGACCCGACCGAGGAAGTTGAAGGATTGCAGGTTGGTCCGACGCTGGAGTACGTGAATCGTTGGCCGCCGGAGTGGTGGCATCTGGCACTCTTCGGAATGGTCCACATTTTGTCACAGCGCGATTTCGACCTGTTGGAGACCGAGTTGAAGCGGTCAACAAGCAGGCGAACGTAGGACGGGCGATGCACTGTCAAACGGATTTCGAGCAGATGAAGACCTTAGCTACACCGGGAGTTCCCGTGAATTCACACATGCACAGAATCGGTTCGAAGAGTTTCGCTCTGCTGACATCTGCGATCGTTGCAGTTTGCGCGTTAGCGGCAGTAATCTCCTGCGCTGGAGGCATGAGCGATGTGCGAGCATGTGCAGACCCAGATGAGATGCTGCAGTTCGGTTACTACGCATACTTTGAGCCGGTGAGCTTCGTCAATCCGGACGAGATGCCGTTCCGACACTACGGATTCGAGTCGGACTTGGTGACGGCATTGGAGGCGATAAATGGCGCGAACCTCGCGTTTGAACGCTCGCCGATTGAGGCTTGGGAGGGCATCTGGCTGAAATCGTCTGACGATTTCGATGTGGTCGGCGGTGGCATCACGATTCTGGAGTCGCGCACCAAGGACGAGTCCGGCGCGGACCGCGTACGGTTCACGGATGGGCACATCGCTTTCCGGCAATCGCTGTTGACGCGTGGAGAGGATGCGGAGCGGCTCACGAGCTACGATGCACTCAGCTCTGATGTAATCATCGGCGCGTTGGCCGGGACGACTGGTGAGGCGCGATTATTGCAACTGGTCGGATTGGCCGACGCAGACGGTGTGTTGGTCTCGGGTGTAACTTTTGACACGCCCGGCGGCGAGGTAGTGACGGATGGCACGTCGCGATATTTCGTCACGGCTGCCGCGGAGTCGCCGGAGTTGCACGGACGGACGTTCTTAGTCCCGCCGTCAGACGCCTATCCGTCGGTCAGGTACCTCGGCGACGATCTGGGAGAGATAGAGTTGCTAAACGCTCTTGCGAACGGCGACATAGACGGTGTCGCGCGTGGTGAGATTGGCAATACTGACGCTGCGTCGGCTTCAGACGGTAAGTTCGCCGTACCGATACTCGATTCCGAATCCGAATGGGGTGGCTTTACGGTGTCGGCGGACAACGGCGATCTGCTGTCATGCTTGAATGAGCACATTGACTATCTCACGGATGACCGCAAGATAGGTTACGCGCAGTGGTTGGCGGATCCCGGCGTGTTCATGAATCGCGCTACTTCGCGCTGATCAGGGTGAAGTAGGACTGGATCGATTCAGGCGAAGGCTCGCCGTAACAGTTGCGCTGAGTTGCGCGTGGTTTGGAGCGCGACCTCCTCTTCCGTTATTCCCTTTAAGGATGCTAGGCATCGGGCGATTAACGGCAGGTCGCGCGGCTCCGTCCACCGGTCGCGATTGCGCTTGAATGGTTGCGGGTAAGAATCGGTTTCCAACACGATACGGTCAATGGGCAATCGGCGCGCGACATCTTGCAGTTCCGACAACCTCAGGAGCGGCTTGGCCAATGACACATGCAGTCCCAAGTCGAGCACACGCTTCGCGTATGCGTAGTCGCCTTGGAAATAGTGCACGGCACCTCCGATATCACCCGAATCGGCCGCTGCCAAGATGCTGAGCGCAACATCCCGCGCGTCCATGAGTGTCAAATCGTTCGCGAATTCGCGCAGGTGGATTATGACTGGCAGGTTGTGCCGCTTGGCGATTTCCAAATGTGCTTGGAAGGCATCTTGCTGGTGGTGATGCGCAGGTTTGCCGCCGATGAAGTCGATTCCGAACTCACTCATCGCCGCGACCTCGGGAAGCTGCGCTAACGCCTCCAATTCATCGAGTTCATCCTGACCGACGGCCGAGTTGATCTTGTCCGGATGGATGCCTACTCCTGCAACGACCGAATCGAAGCGTCGCGCCATCTCGACAGTGGTGCGCGAGTCGGCTACCGATGTCCCTGCAACCACGATCTTGCGCACGCCCGCTGTTGTCGCACGCTCAACAATATCGGCGTGCTCGGTAGCGTCGTGCTGGTGGATATGAGCGTGTATGTCAACGAGCATTTGTGAGACTGCCGCGTTCGCTTACCTTCAGAACGGTTGTCTGTGATATTCCGATGATGGCATCGGCATGATTGCGTTTATGATTCCATTGTCTATGTTGCGAAGTCCGTTAGTTAGTCAGTAACTGGAGGTGTTAGATGCGGCCAGGATTTGGTCAGTTCAGCACAGCAAGCCCGGAGTATCTCCGATTCGCGGCGCAGTTCGGCGTCAAAGACGTGCTGCTGAACACACCATCGCTCCCGGATGCCGGTGGGAAGTGGGCAGTCAACGATCTCGTCAAGTTGCGGCTGATGGTTGAGAGCCATGGTTTGCGATTGACTGCGTTGGAGAATGTGCCTACGCATTTCTATCTTGACATCATGCTTGGCGGTCCGGATCGTCAACGACAAATCGACAACATGATAGAGACGGTGCGCAACATCGGCGCGGCTGGGATACCGATCTTCGGCTACAACTGGATGCCATCTCATGTGTGGCGGACTAAGCCGGAGTTGATACGTGGCGGGGCAGTGGCAACGGCGTTTGACTACGATGAAGCCCTGAAAATGCCGAATACTCATGGCCGCTCACATACCGAGGATGAGATGTGGGAGCGGCTGGAAGACTGGATACGGATAATCACGCCCGTGGCCGAAGAGGCCGGTGTGAGATGCGGAATTCACCCATGCGACCCTCCGGTTGAGCAGCTTGGCGGTATCCCGCAGCTGTTCAGGTCGTTCAACGCTTACAAGCGGTTGATTGAGATCGTCGACTCACCGTGCAACGGGATAGAGTTCTGCCAAGGCACATTCGCAGAGATGGAAGATGCTGCGAACGGCGGCATCTACGACATGATCCGCTATTTCGGGGAGCGCAAGAAAATACTGTACGTCCACTTCCGCAACGTCTCCGGCCCGGTGCCGAAGTTCCGTGAGGAGTTCATCAACACCGGCCATGTCGACATGTACCGTGCCATGCAGATATATCACGAAATAGGGTATGACTCGTTCTTCATCGACGATCATGTTCCTCAGACGTTCCAAGACACTCAGTGGGGTCATCGCGGGCGAGCTTTCGCGAATGGTTACATCCAGGCAATGATCGAGGCCGTTACCAAGCAATCCGGGGACTGAGTGACTTGCGAAAGCGTGCGATGCGGCCGCGTCACTGGTCAGAGTTACAGCATGAGGCGAAATGATGTCTAACTTCAAATCAGCGATACGTTCCGGGCTAGTTGAGTACATGGAGGGGCTTGAGAAAGCGCTCGACGGGTTAACCGCGGATGAGCTACGCTATCAACCTGCCTTGCATGCAAACTTCATCGAGTGGATCGTGTGGCACATGGCGAGAGTCGAAGATCGCTGGGTCAACTTGGTGTTGCGCCAAGATGAGGATATCTGGGTGAAGCGCGGTTGGTACCGCCGCTTCGGCATGGATCAAGATGACTACGGCCGTGAAGACACTGCTAGCAAGATGCGCGCCATGCCGAAGACCGACATCAACGAGATGATGGAGTACTACAAAGAGGCGCGAGTGATTACGCTTGACCACCTTGACGCGATGACCGCCGAAGACTTGGAGCGGGTCTACCTGCACCCGCGGCGAGGCATCGAGGTAACAGGTGCGTGGGTTCTCGGGCACATCCTGGTCGAGGAGTCCCAGCACTTGGGACAGGTTGCATACCTGCGTGGCATGATGCGTGGGATTAACTCTTAACTAGGCTCTACCTCGCGGCACAGTGCCATCGTCGGATGGACTCGTAGGTTCGCTGCACCGCGCCAGTACCGTTGGGAAATGCAACGGCGGGTTTACGGCGGGTTGATAGAATGACCAATCTGTTGTCTTCGATAGCGAATCCTCTCTGACTGCTGAATCTCAAGTTATCTCCTTATGAAGCCGTTTCTGAAAATCGTTGACGCTGGGCTGAAGGAGACATTTGACGACCTTGAGGAGGCATTGGACGGTTTAACCGAAGATGAGCTCAACTGGCGGCCGACACTGGACTCGAACTGTGTGTCGTGGCTGGTTTGGCACATGGCTCGTGTTGAAGACAATTGGGTAAACATCCGATTGCGCGGACAGGATTCGATTTGGGACGAGATGTCATGGGCGCAGAAGCTCGGAGTTGAAGTGCAGGGCAACGGTTGGGGACAGTCGGCAGAAGACATACGGGCGATGCCGCGCTTAGATGTGCCCGCTGTCATGAAGTACTACCGCGAGGTGCGCACGGCGACTACGAGCTACTTCGAAGACGAGATGCAGGAGTCGGACCTAGCCGCGGTGGTGAAGCACCCGAGCGGCGACTCGCGGCTGGATTGGACATACGACAATGTCCTGGGACATCTGCTGGCGGAAGAAGCACAGCACCTGGGACAGGTCGCATATCTGCGAGGCATGATGCGCGGGTTGGACAAATGATTGCGAAGATCTCAGACGCTAAAGCCGCGCGCGGAGTGCGATGTTGATGCAACCGCGAATGTCGCAGGTACCAGGGAACCCCATCTGGTTCGACTTGGCATCGTCGGACCCGGATGCCTCCTTGCGTTTCTACTCGGATGTGATCGGCTGGGATTATGCATCCGTTGACATGGGCGGCGGGAACGTCTATCACCTCGCGGTCCACGAAGACCGCAACATCTTAGGCATAGGTGGCCGCCCTTGTGACGTCGAGTTGAGCGAAAGGGCTTCGATTTGGCTGACGCACCTCTATGTTCCAGACGCACGTGAGTATGCCGCGAAGGTTGTTCAGTTGGGCGGAAGGATCATCACCGAGCCGCACGACATTGTGATACCAGGGCAGGATGAAATCGTCGGTGCACGATGCACACTGGCTAACCCGGCGGGCGGTGTATTTTCTGTTTGGCAGTCTGGTGTTGGTGCCGGATGCGAAGTATTCGGTGAAGTTGGCACAGCGTGCTGGATCGAGTACCACTCGCCGAAGGTGGATGCATCGATGGCATGGCACAAGGCAGTATTCGGGGTTGACTTCGAACCTGTGGAGATTCCTTTGGCCGACGGCGACGGGTCGGTGACGCTCAACTTCCTCAAGAGCGACGGCGAGGGTGAATCGTGTGCGTTCGTGCAAATGGAGACCGAAGATATGCTTACGCAGGCACCGTTCTGGATGACGTACTTCATGGTCGCCGACATCGAAGCGGCGACCGAAGTAGCCCGTCAGCTCGGCGCAGAAGTGCCGTTCGGAATCCGATCGCTGCCGTTCGGGCGTTACGTTGCAATGATTGACCCACAGGACGCGGTGTTCAGTCTATGGCAACCCATGGATTCGGAATAGCATCGACGAGGAGTTCGATGAGTTCAACGTTTGACAGATGCGCCTGGGCATCCGCGTTCGTTGACATCGTTCGATAGCGTATGACAACAGAAAAATCAGACAATGCTCCCGCGAGGGGCACGCCGATCTGGTTCGATAATCCCACTTCGGATCGTGAAGCTGGCAAGGAGTTCTATACCGCCGTTTTCGGATGGGGTTGGACCGAATTCACGACTGACGAGCTTGGCACTTACTCGTTGGCTACGTTGCACGGACGCAACGTAGCCGCGCTGGTCGACGAACGGTACACTTCGCGTGTCGCCGACGGTCCGAAGATGTGGCGCACCTACTTCCTGTGCGAGGACGTCGAATCGGCCGCGGCGAAGTGTGTTGAACTCGGCGGTAAGGTGTTGCGCGACCGGCAAGTCCACGGTGACTTAGGGCAGTCGATTGAGTGCACAACGCACGAGGGTGCGCCGTTTATTCTGTGGTCCGGACGCGATTCTCTCGCCGGGCGTGCTCCGGGCGAGTTGGGTACGCCTCACTGGACCGAGTACTACACAAGAGACCTAGACGGCACGTACCGCTTGTTTGAAGGAGCATTAGGTGTCTCATTCAAGGCTGCGGAACTGCCGATGGACGAATCCGGCGACACGAAGTACACATACCACATGATGTCTGATGCAGATGGCATAGCAGTTGGCGGCATGTTCGAGATGGATGCCGAATGGGAAGGCTTGCCGTGTCACATGATGGTTTACTTCGCCGTAGAGAGTTGCGACGAGACGGCAAAGCTCGTCGGCTCCAACGGAGGCAGGATGTGCGTTCCTCCGTACGATATGCCATTCGGACGGTTTGCGGTGCTTGAGGATCCGCAAGGCAGTACTTTCAGCGTGCTCCAATCCAACCCCGATTGGCGACCTCCCATCTATTAGCGTGTCAGGCGTCACACACTTTCACCGTGTGCGGCGTCCACGGAACCAACAACACACACCACCTTACGGGAAAGGACAGACAATGCCCACAGTAACTGAATATGCGCAGGGAATACCTTCTTGGTTTGACCTCGGCGTGCCGGATCAGGAAGCTGCCAAATCGTTTTATGCCGATATCTTCGGTTGGACCTACGTGGACAACCCGATGGAGATGAATGGCGAGCCGGCAGGGACATACTCGATGGCGATGATCGGTGAGAACACCCCCGGCGGCGTCTTCACGCAACCCAAGGAACATGTCGAACAAGGCATGCCGCCAGCATGGCAGGTTTACTTCACGGTAAACGACGTAGATGCATCTACTGCTCAGGTATCAGAGTTGGGCGGTACGGTCGTAGTGGAGCCGTTCAACGTTGAGCCAATGCCAGGTATGACGATCGGGCGCATGTCGATCATCCAGGACCCGGGCGGTGCTCATGCCAACCTTTGGCAGGCTATCTCTCACATCGGGGCCTCAGTCCGAGGTGAACATGGTGCCATCCACTGGATCGAATGCCTGAGCGGTGACAAAGACGCGACGGTTTCCTTCTACACCGAGCTCTTCGGTGTTTCGATGATGTCGATGCCCGGCATGGAGGAGGGATACTACATGGTTGCGATGATTGACGGCCAGCCCGCGTTCGGCGTGATGGACATACCTCAAGAGGCAACGGACGCTGGCGCGCCGCCACATTGGGGCATCTACTTCCATGTTGACGACATTGACGCGACCATGGAGTTGGCAGTGAGCAAGGGCGCGAAGGTCCTTACTCCCGCGTTCGATCTCCAAGGTGTGAGCCGCATCGGTCACATCTTCGACCCACAGGGTGCGGTCCTCGGACTCGGAACTCCAACTGCGATGTAGTCGACGCCGCGGACTTAATGCCGCGCTTTGTCTCCGCGTAACGATACGGCATCGTACCGGGGATTGGCAGTGCGGCCTTTGATCGATGGAATCGATCGCACCTCTTGCGGGCGAATCGGTCAACCGTTATCCGACACAAATCGGATAACATGAATTGAGTTGACTGTCGGTCGGGCGCGGTTTCTGTCGGCCTGCACGGTTTCAACTCACACTTTCTGAAGAACACACTGGAGTCAAGCCTTGACATTGAGATTGGTTACAGCATTAGCGTTGATCGGAGTTGCAGTCGCCATTGGTTGCACATCTACCGACACGGATTTGGAAAACCGCCTGGCGACGGCAGAGCAGCAGTTGGCGGCGATGCAGTCGGACTTGGATGCGGCTAATGCGCGTGCAGAGGCAGCAGAGTCTGCATCACAGTCAGCGTCGGCAGGAGACGGCCAAAGGCTAGCTAATGCCAAGTCGCGCGGCAGGATCACATGCGCGACAGGTAGTGACACTCCCGGGTTCCACAGCATTGACGCTTCTGGTAACAACATCGGCTTTGACATCGACCTTTGCCGCGCCGTAGCAGCTGCAACTCTCGGTGATGCGGATGCTGTTGACTACCGAATCACAGACTTGTCGGCCCGCGGTCCAGCGTTGCAGTCCGGTGAGATCGATGTGATGAATCTGACTACGACTTGGACATCAACCCGAGACATCAGCTGGGGCAATTTCGGACCTGTCATGTTCTATGACGGCCAGGGTTTCATGGTGCCGAAGTCCCTCGGGGTATCGTCTGCGACCGAGCTCGGAGGTGCGGCGGTTTGTGTAACCACTGGCACGACCACGGAGTTGAACCTCGCGGACTACTTCCGCCAGCAGGGTATGGAGTTCACACCGTCCACGTTTGACTCGTCAGACACGGTTCTTGAGGCTTACAAGGCAGCCCAGTGCGATGTCTACACGACCGACCGCTCGGGTTTGGCATCTACACTGACCGAGCTTGACAACCCAGAAGACCATGTCATCCTACCGGAGATCATTTCCGAAGAGCCGCTCACGACGGTGGTTCCTCACGGCGACGAGAACTGGTTTGACATCGTCAAAGTTACTATGGCAGGACTGATCTACGCAGAGGCCATGGGTATCAACAGCGGTAATGTTGACGCCCAGGCTGCGGGTAACGACATCGCAGTACGTCGCCTGTTGGGAAGCGAAGGCGGTTTCGGCCAGGAATCGCTCGGACTGTCACAGACTTTCATGCAGGATGTGATCAAGCAGGTCGGTAATTACGGCGAGGTGTACGAGCGCAACTTGGGCAGTGGCGGCATACAGATTCCGCGCGAAGGACGCAACGACCTCTGGATCAACGGCGGACAGATATACGCAGCCCCGTTGCGGTGATATTGGTGGCCGTCGTCTAACAACTAGGTGTATGTCCCGGGATTCAACGTCAAGGCATGATTCCCCCGACACTGCTCTGAGTTCGCAATGAACGAAACGAAACGGCTTGAAGGCAGAGTCGCCATCGTTACCGGCGGCGGCGGAGCCATGGGCGGAGCGCAGTCAAGGCTCTTCGCCGAACATGGGGCATCGGTGTGCGTGGCGGACTTCAATCTGGAGTCCGCGGAATCCGTGTCAGCTGACATCAACGCAGACGGCGGTAGTGCGTTCCCAGTTGAACTGGATGTGCGGAGCGAGGACGCTTGGACAGATGCTGTCAAGTCAACCGAGTCGCGGTTCGGTCCAGTATCCATTCTCTCCAATATAGCGGGTGCGAACTTCAGGGTGAGTTTCGATGACCAGACGCTGGAGATGTGGAACACGATCATGGATACTGGACTGACGGGAGCTTTTCTGGGAATTAAGGCTGTGATTCCGTCGATGCGCCGCGCTGGCGGCGGTGCGATCCTGAACATCGGGTCGCTCGCCTCGATTCGCCCGGGCGGCGGGTCTCCGGCCTATGCTGCTCAGAAGATGGGGATGATTGGACTGACGCGAGCTGCGGCAGCGAGTTACGCAACTGACAACATCCGATGCGTGTTGATTTCGCCTGGGCATGTAGACACGCCGTTCATTCGCGGGAATAACCCGTACAGCCCGAACGACTGGAACACCAGCATAGATAACCCTGACAACCTGAGGTCTAGAGTTGGTAACACGCCGTTAGGTCGGATGTGCTCGGCGGACGACCTAGCTAAAGCGTTCCTCTTCGCCGCCTCAGAAGATGCCTCGATGATCACGGGTTCGATGATAACGGTGGACGGCGGCGCGGCGTTGTAGGCGGACGACGATGCGCGTCATGATCGCGGGTGCCAGCGGACAGTTCGGCACCGCATTGACCGAGAAGCTGTTGGCGCGCGGAGACGAGGTCGTCCACCTGGTGAGGCGACCGGTTGGCGACAGTGGCGATGTCACCGAGGTAACGTGGGATGCCCGCGACGCGTCAACCATAGATGTCGATTCCATCGGCTCCGTTGACGCGGTCTTCAACTTCGCGGGTGTCACTGTCGTGCGTCGATGGACCGCGTCTTACAAAGAAGAGATTCGGCGTAGCAGAATCGACGCGACTACGGCACTAGTCGAACTGTTCCGTAGGTTGCCATCGTTCCCAAGTTTCTTCCTCACGGCATCGGGAGCTGGATTCTACGGCGATCGCGGGGATGAGGTCTTGACGGAGGGAAGCCCACGCGGGCGCGGCTTTTTGGTTGATGCTTCTGTGGATTGGGAGGCGATAGCGACGGCCGCGGCGGAAGATGGTGTGCGGTGCGTGACCGCGCGGTTCGGCATTGCACTGAGCAAGCACGGCGGGCCTTTGACGTTCCTCACGATGCCATTCCGCCGTTTCGGCGTGGGAGGTCACCTCGGTAACGGCAAGCAATGGAATCCGTGGATACACATCGATGATGTCGTAGAGGCACTTGTGTTCGCGGCAGAGAACGAATCGCTACGCGGACCTGTCAACTTCGTTTCGCCCGGGGTGGTTCGCAACAAGGAGTTCATGTCGGCGATCGGCGAAACGCTAGGCAGGCCGTCGTTTGGCTGGATGCCGGCGATCATGGCTCAGGCAGCCTACGGTCAGATGATCAAAGAACTAGGACTCAATAGCGTGTTGGCGGTCCCCAAGAAACTTCAGGATGCCGGGTTTGAGTTCCGATACCCCGACATAAGGTCAGCATTGGCCAACGCGTTGTCCACACCTGACTGATTCCAGGTCAGGGGTTCCATGAACGTGGTGAGAATCCGCGGACGATCGAAGATTCGCCAGCGGATTGGCTATCCATCAGCGAGCATCTGCCGCAGGACGTAGGGGAGTAGTCCGCCGTGGCGGTAGTACTCGGCCTCGATGGACGTGTCGACCCGGGTTAGCACGTCAAACCGTTTCTCTGACCCGCCCAGATCGGATTTCGCGCTCACCGTCAAGATTGCGCCGGGTTCGACGGTGTCGGCGACTCCGAGGATTGTGTAACTCGCCTCACCCGCAAGCCCTAGTGAGTTTGCTGAATCACCATCCATGAATTGCAACGGCAATACACCCATTCCGATCAAGTTCGCGCGGTGGATGCGCTCGAAGCTCTGTGCGATGACTGCGCGGACTCCGAGCAACATCGGGCCTTTTGCAGCCCAGTCGCGCGAGCTGCCGGTGCCGTACTCGCTCCCAGCGATCACTATCAGCGGCACGCCATCGGATTGGTAACGCATTGACGCTTCAAATATTCGCATGACCTCGCCAGTTGGGTAGTGCGTGGTCCAATCGCCTTCGTGGTCAGGAGCGAGATGGTTCCGCAACCGAATGTTGCCGAAAGTACCGCGCATCATGACGTTGTGGTTACCGCGCCTCGAACCGTAGGAGTTGAACGCGCGCCGAGGCACATCGTTCGCGATCAGATGTTGGCCAGATGGCGCGCTCGGCGGGATACTGCCAGCGGGCGAGATATGGTCCGTTGTAACCGAATCGCCGACCTGGACTAGCACGCGTGCGTTCTCGATGGGCGAACGTGGCTGAGGCTCGATCTGCGCGTCGGCGAAGTACGGGGGCAGTTGGATATATGTGCTGCCCGGATCCCAATTGAAGCGTTCAGACTGCTCCGCGGCCAACGATTCCCACTGTTCTGGCCCGACGTTCACCGACGAGTACCGATCCTCGAACTGCTCAGACCGCACCGCGTCCAAGACAGTAGACGCGATCTCATCTTGAGACGGCCAGATGTCTGATAGATGAACGGCGGCACCATCGGCATTGACTCCGAGAGGTTCGCTGGTCAAGTCGATATCGATTCGTCCTGCGATGGCGTATGCGACGACGAGCATGGGGGATGCCAAGTAGTTTGCCTTGACTTGCGGGTGTACTCGTCCTTCGAAGTTCCGATTGCCGCTCAGAACGGCAACCGCAACCAAGTCCCTGTCGTCAACTTCCGCAGCCACGTCCGGCGGCAGAGGCCCAGAGTTGCCGATGCACGTTGTGCATCCGTATCCGACGGTTTGGAATCCGAGGTGTTCCAGCGGCTCGGTTAGGCCGGCCCGGTCCAAGTAGTCCGACACGACCTTTGATCCCGGTGCCAAGCTGCTCTTCACCCACCATTTACGCTCCAAGCCTCGCGCTACTGCGTTCCGAGCGAGTAACCCCGCGCCTAGCATGACAGAAGGATTGGATGTGTTCGTGCAGCTCGTGATGGCCGCGATGACGACCGAGCCGTTGGACAAATCTTGTCCATCATCGCCGTTTTCGGGGAAGTATTGGTCGAAATTCGATGGCACTTCTGAGAGACGCACGCGGTCTTGAGGCCGCTTTGGTCCCGCCATGCTTGGTTCGACGGAAGAGAGGTCAAAATCCAATTCGACCGAGTACTTGGGTTGGTCATCGTCTGAGTGGAACAGTCGGTTTGCGATTGCGTAGTCCCGCGCCATCTCGACGCTTTCGCTCGGTCGACCTGTTCGCCTGAGGTATGACACTGTCTGATCGTCAAAGGGGAAGAAACCGCATGTTGCGCCGTATTCGGGTGCCATGTTGGCGATGGTGGCGCGGTCCGCAACTGGCAGGTGCTTCAAACCGGGTCCGTGGAACTCGACGAACTTCTCAACCACGCCAACCCCACGTAGCATCTCAGTTACCGCTAGCACTAGGTCGGTAGCAGTTGCGCCGTCACGCAGACTACCAGATAGGTTCACACCTACCACTTCGGGAACTAGCATGTAGTACGGCTGGCCCAGCATCACGGCTTCCGCTTCGATGCCACCGACTCCCCATCCCAATACCGCCAGGCCGTTGATCATCGTGGTGTGCGAGTCGGTCCCGATGCAAGTGTCAGGATAGGCAATGGTTGAGCCGTCATCAAGTGTCTTGGTCAGCACTGTCGACGCCAAGTATTCAAGGTTGACTTGGTGGACGATGCCAGTTCCGGGTGGCACAACGAGGAAGTTGTCAAACGCTGATTGCGCCCACTTCAGCAGCTTGTACCTCTCTTGGTTGCGTTCGAACTCCAAGTCGATGTTCTGTGCCAATGCACCTGCCACGTTGAAGTAGTCGACTTGGACGGAGTGGTCGATGACCAGATCGGAATGGACGACGGGGTTAATCCTGCGCGGGTCACCGCCTAGTTGAGCGACGGCATCGCGCATCGCTGCCAGATCGACGACCACGGGAACACCAGTGAAGTCTTGCAGTGCAACTCGCCCCGGCATGTATGGGAACTCCGTGGCTGGTGAGCTCTCATGCGTCCAAGACGCGACTAGGGCGACATCGTCGTCTGATGCCGGCCCGTGATGTGCGTTGCGGAGCGCGTTCTCCAGTAGGATTCGGATCGAAAACGGCAGGGTGGAGATTTCGCACATGCCGGACTCATCCAAGGCACCGATGTCGAAGTATCGGGTGCCTGGCCGGTTCGGTAGCGGACAGAGTGTGTCATACTTGGTTGGTGTCATGGTGTTACATCGTACACGGCCGCCAGTGTGAAGGCGAAGTACGGGATTCAACCGTCATTTGGCATACTATTGGAGACGATCAAGTCGCTTTCGCGGCGAGTTCATTAACGTAGACAGGATTGTCGCGCAACGATATAATCATGAACAGACCTAACGAGGAACCCATGCAAGACGGGAGGTCGATAATGCGTGTATTCAACAGGAATGACAACGACGTAATGGAGCCAGCGACGCTCATCAAGACGCTTGAGCGTGCATCCTTTGAGGAGAAAGAGCGCATACGTGTGCTGCTAGATGCTGTAGCAGTTGTTGAGGGGAGTGGTACCGTGCCGTCAGGACGCGACAAGGTCCTGATCGTTGGCAAGAAGTGATGCCAGTTGAGTTGCAAATCGGCTTCGCGTCTGCGGGCATCTTGCTCCAAGTGGTGACCATCGGCATCATGCTGTATTTCGGGAAGACAATCACATCAAAGATCACCAACATCAACTTTGGCGACAGAAACACAAACATAGCGCATGCCGAACACGTTGAGTTCCGAGAGTCCGACAACTAGGTGAGTTGGGGTTAATTGCGCCCCGATCTGCGATTCGAGGCTGGCAACTGTGCTAACGGCATCGCTAATGCCGTGAACATCCGCAGGAAAGACTTGGAACTTCCGCTGTTGCGAAGAGGTCGCCCACGAGGCTATAGGGCTGTTGTCGGACGATGCCAAGTGGGTTAGGAAGCCAGTCGAGGATTGTGAGCCGCGTTGAGAGGACGAGCCGCCGGGCGCAAGATCCTAGCGAACAAGGTGGAGTCATCTAGATTGTTTCATATCATTCTTATCGGAATGTTTGAAGCACAAGAAAGGCAGTCTTAACATGTCAGCTCCGCAAGACCAGATACTTTTCGTTGGGACATACACCGACCTCGGTGCAGCTGGAATCTATACATGCCGACTTGATGGTAAGACGGGCAGGCTGGAGATGCTCTCGGTTGCGGATGATGCCGGACCGAATCCGTCGTTCGTCGCGTTGCACCCGAACCTGCAATACCTCTACTCAGTGGCGGAGGTCAACTCCTTCAAGGGCGACGGCTCTGGGGGAGTTTCAGCTTATCGCATCGGCAGGAACGGCAAGCTCACGAAGATCAATGAGCAGTCAACCGTCGGCACCGGGCCATGCCACTTGGTCGTGGATCAGACTGGAAGCTACGTTATTGTGGCGAACTACGCTGGCGGGAGCGTCGCGATGTTGCCACTCGGCGAGGACGGTGCACTCGGCGAAGCCTGCGACTTCCATCAACACGAGGGCGGTAGTGGCATCGTCAAGGAGCGTCAACTTGAGCCTCACGCCCACTCTGTGACGCTGACACCCGACAATCGGCATGTCGTAGTGTGCGATTTGGGTTTAGACAAGGTGCTGGTGTACCGCATTGACCGCGACGGCGGCAAGCTCCAACTCAAAGAGACAGCATCGGCAGACTCGCGTCCTGGTGAGGGCCCGCGGCACTTCGCGTTCCATCCGAGCGGCGATGCGGCGTTTGCGATTAACGAGATCGGCATGACGATTAGCGCATACGATTTCACTGCCCGTAGCGGGAACTTAGAGGAGACACACTGGGTAGCGACTGTGAGGCCCGACACTTCGTACGACGACGGGAACAACAGCACAGCGGACATCCATGTCTCGCCAGACGGTAAGCATGTCTACGGCTCGAACCGTGGACACGACTCGTTAGTCATCTACGGTTGGGATTCCGCCGCCAAGATGTTGTTCTACATCGGACACGAATCGACTCGCGGCGCGACTCCGCGTAACTTCGCTATCGATCCGTCAGGCACCTGGGTGTTAGCGGAGAATCAGAACGGCGACACTATCCACACGTTCCGCCGCGATGCAGACAGCGGCAAGCTTGATCACACCGGTCACATGCTCAGCGTGCCCGCGCCAGTTTGCATCCAGATGATGCCCGCGTAGCCTCCGGGCCAGTCGCGCGTTCACTGCAACGGCAACCACGGCTGGAACCATGCTGGTCCCGTCGTTAGTCGCACCTCCGTTACCCACTTCACCCAGTCGTATCCGCGTCGATTGGGTGCCACTAGACGCATCGGTGCACCGTGAAGATGCGATATTGGTTCGTTGCCGACATGCGTGCTGAGTAACAGGCGGTCCAGATCGTTGATGGGATAGCGTCGGGAATAGCCGGTCACCGACGTGACGATACACGACGCGGCATCGGACATGTCCAGATCGGCGGTGCGGAAGATGTCGTGTAGCGTTGCGCCACGCCAGAGCTGGCGCGAGTACCAACCGCCAGTGCAGTCAAGCGTGGCATCCATCTCCTTGATCCTTCCGGCTCCTAGCCGCTCAGACATCTGGGCAGGCCGCAAGTGAACTGTCCCGCCATCAGTGCCTACGATGCGCAACGCGTAGGAAGCCGTGTCGATGGGAGCCGGGTCATCGTTCAGCCACGAAGTGGTCGGGAATGCATTCCCCAACATTGAGCCGCGCTCATATGAGCCTGTGAATCTGCGCCTTGCGCCGACCGCGTTGCCGGCCCTCAGTACCGCCTCGGTCGCGCCCCATGCTATGGCTCCTACTGCCAGGACCGCGCCCAGTCGCAACGCATCGCGCCTCTCCTTGCTGTATCCCACCCTGAACCTGCTCGTGTATGCCCATGCGTGCCATGCAACCAGTGCCAGCACCACCACGCCGGAGTAGATGTGCAGCGACATGCCCGTCACTCCTGACAGGTGCCAATATCCGCTGACGTTCCACGCTAGCCCGATGCACATCGCGGCGAGAAAGAACGCCACCAGAGTGATCGTCATGGTTCGCGGCCTACCGCGCGACGGTTTCCGCAATGATGTTAGCGCCAGGGCGACTTTCCAACCGAGTGTTGCGAGGATGGCGTAACCGAGGATGGAGTGCGCTTGCAAGACGTACTCTGAGCGCGGGTCACCGGACATCAGCCCGATCGCGCCTGTTACACCCTCGCCGGCGACGAGCAGGAGTAGCAGCAGATTGACCCAGCGATGGCGCATGAGCCTATGTCTTACTGACGCTAGAGATGCGTTCTGAGCCCGGCGGCTCTAAACGTCATCCATCTTGTCGGGAGTCATCAGTTCCCAGAACTCGATGTGTTGCGACTCGATCAGCTCTCTGATCTCGCCGCCGATCGTGAGCGCCTCCCTCGGAATAGGCGGATCAGACAGGAACGGCGACCCTAGCGTCTCTTGCGTCCACTCGAGGACTACGATGTCTGCATCACCAGGGACCGTCCCGGGATTGAAGTAGACGTTGCCTTTGTTGCGTCCTGCCGATTCGTAAATGTCCTGTTGCTTCCGCACCAGCGACGCGACGCGCTTCGCGGTGCGGTACTTCGTCTTGTATACCCGTCGGATCATGTACATTGTGCGGTATCTCCTATGCCTCAAGTTGATCGGTGCCAAGCCCAGATACGGATTCCTCAAGCGGTGTGTAACCGTTGGGTTACGCCGTTGCGTTTACCATGTTATTCGTGGGCTGTGACGCAGGCCGTGCGAACCAGTAATCCCGTCTAACAGTGCGTATCGGAGTCAACAAAGAGCATCTTGAGGGTGAGCGACGCGTCGCCCTTACGCCTGACTCGGCTTCGCGGCTCATCAAAGCAGGGCATGAGGTGAAGGTGCAAGGCGGTTGCGGTGAGGAATCGGGATATGGCGATGCTCAGTATGAGTCGGCAGGTGCAGAGGTCGGCTTTGGAGTGGGCGACATCGCTCATGCTGTGGATGTGATGGTAAAGGTCGGCATTCCTAGCGAGTACGAGGTCGGCGCGTTGCAACGCGGCTCCGCGATCATCGGAGTCTTGGATGCACGTCGCAACACCGAGCTGGTCTCACACTTGGCAGAGTCGGGCTTGACCGCGCTTGCCATGGAGTTGGTGCCACGCATCGCCAGGGCGCAGAGCATGGACGTGCTGTCTTCGCAGGCATCGCTGGCGGGTTACAAGGCGGTATTGATAGCCGCCGACACGATTGGCAAGTTCTTCCCGATGATGATGACTGCGGCTGGGACGATACCGCCAGCGCAGGTGTTGGTGCTAGGCGCAGGTGTTGCAGGTTTGCAGGCCATCGCTACTGCCAAGCGTCTCGGTGCAGCGGTATCGGCGTTCGATGTCAGGGCAGTAGTAGCAGAGCAGGTGGAGAGCCTAGGCGCGACATTCATCGCGCCGCCCAGTGCTGCTGATGCGGAGTCTGCCGGCGGTTACGCTCGAGCGCAGACAGAGGACGAGAACCTGAGGCAACAGGACTTCCTCGCGCCTTACGTTGCAAAGTCAGACGTGGTCATCACGACCGCTGCCATTCCTGGCCGCGCCGCGCCAGTGCTCGTCACTTCGCAGATGCTATCGGGTATGAAGCCCGGAAGCGTCGTCGTTGATCTCGCGGCAGAGACTGGCGGTAATGTCGAGGCGACGGTGGCGGGAGAATCGGTTGAGTGCGACGGTGTCACCGTACATGGACCAGTCAACATGCCATCCACGATGCCGTATCACGCCTCATCGCTGTACGGCCGCAATGTGGAATCGATCATCGGACTGCTCACTGACGAAAATGGTGGCATGATGCTCGATTTCGACGACGAGGTTATCGATGCCGTCTGCGTCGCGCATGATGGCGCAGTTCGCAAGTCATTTGAGGAGTGAGCCCATGGTTGAGACGCTGCTGATTTCCGTTACCGTGTTTGTCTTGGCGTTGTTCGTTGGCTACTTGACGATCACCCGCGTGCCGCCGATACTTCACACACCGCTCATGTCCGGTTCCAACGCCATCTCCGGCATCGCCATCGTGGGTGCGCTCGTAGTCGCAGGGCAGACAGGCGGCGTGTTAGGAGCGGTGCTCGGTACTGCCGCCGTGACTTTGGCGATGATCAACGTGGTCGGCGGATACATGGTTACAGAGCGCATGTTGCGGATGTTCCACCGTAGCGACGACGCGCGGGATTAGGGATGATCGACCTCTCCGACAGCCTCCTGGACATACGATCCGCGGCTTACATCGTCGCGGCGGTGCTGTTCATCGTCGGCCTGCTGTGGCTGCGGTCTCCCGATACCGCGCGCGCCGGCAATCGACTCTCTGCACTGGGAATGTTGATCGCCGTCGTTGTGACACTGCTAGACCAGCGCATCGTCAGCCCAGAGTGGATCATCATCGGCATCGTCCTAGGGACAGCCATCGGTTTAGCATCGGCGCGACTCGTCCAGCTCACCGCCATGCCGCAGATGGTTGCCATCTTCAACGGCTTCGGCGGCGCAGCTTCTGCCATCGTAGCTGGCGCAGAACTGTTGCATGTCAACAGCCTAGGCGACGGCACGAATGCCATAGCGTCCGCAACCATCGCCGGCTCGATCATCATCGGCTCGCTGACCTTCACCGGCAGCATGATCGCTTTCGGTAAGCTACAAGGCATCGTCGCAACGCAACCCGTGCTGATTCCAGGCCGCCATGTCATTAACGGGCTGTTGTTGTTGGCCGCGCTTGCGATCGCCGTTGTGCTGGTTATCAACCCGCAGATCGAGCTGATGTTGCTGGCACTGGCCGCGGTTGCGCTAATCGGCGGCGTGCTAGTCGTCATACCTATTGGCGGTGCCGACATGCCGGTTGTCATCGCCCTGCTGAACTCCTACTCCGGCATCGCCGCGGCGGCAACCGGCTTCGCGCTGGTGTCATCGGCACCCGAAGGCGCACCGTTCGACTTTGACAGCGCATTGCTCATCATCGCCGGCTCGCTGGTTGGCGCATCAGGTCTGATACTCACTCGCATCATGACGCGTGCCATGAACCGATCACTGGCGAACGTGATGTTCGGCGGATTCGGCGTCGCCGATGGCATCCCGGGCGGTGCAGGCGCAGGCTCGGCAGCAGACCGTCCCGTCAGGTCGGTTAACGCACCAGAAGCCGCCATACTGCTCGGATATGCCAAGTCGGTCATCTTCGTGCCGGGCTACGGATTGGCAGTCGCACAGGCGCAACACCATGTGAGAGAGCTCGCAGACATGCTCAAAGCACGCGGGGCAGAAGTGCGATATGCAATACACCCCGTTGCCGGGCGGATGCCAGGACACATGAACGTCCTGCTCGCAGAAGCAGATGTGCCATATGACGAACTGAAGGACCTAGACGAGATAAACGACGACTTCACCCGAACAGACGTAGCCGTAGTGGTAGGTGCAAACGACGTGACGAATCCCGCCGCGCGAACAGACAGGTCCAGCCCGATATACGGAATGCCGATACTCAATGTTGACGAGTCGCGCGCGACGATAGTGCTGAAGCGTTCGATGGCGTCAGGCTTCGCAGGCGTGGAGAACGAGCTGTTCCACAAAGAGAACACGATGATGCTCTTCGGAGATGCAAGAGCAAGCGTGGAGTCCCTGATAGCCGAGATGCGCGAGTTGTAATCACGCGCCTATGTGACGAATATCGTCGTGAATCTCGAGGGCGGTTTGACCGTTGATGTTTCGACTATTCGTCTCACTATTAGGGACAGGCGCGGTTTCATTGTTGCTCGCGTGCGGTTCATCCGACCGTTCATTCATGGATGATGCATTGCCGCCTTGCGTGCCAATTGAAGGCGCGTTGAACGAACCGTGCGAACGCAGGATTCCTTGGGCGATTGACACATACCCTCGGGTCCAGGCTCATTACTCTACTGACGTACTCGGTTCGTTGCCGCTTGAACCAGAAGAGGAATTCAGACGTGAATGGAGTTACGGAGCGTCGAGCACACCTCAAGTGATACTACGCGGCATCGTGGTTCCGAACTCAACGAGATGCACCGAAGTTCATGCCTTGCACTACGACACCGGTAAGCATGAGAAATTCGCACCGGAATCCGACACGACACTCGTTGTCTGCTATGTGGACATAGCGGTCCGCGAGTACATCGTGAATCGCGGACCTGCGCGATTGGAAGTAGTGGTGCCTTGGGTACCCGCGTGGACGGACGAGGAAGGATATGGTACGCCTGAGTATTTCGGGAGGTTTGAGGATCGCATCAGCAGGTCGATCGAAGGCAAAGAGTTCATATCCAATCTCGTGCGTCCGTTTAATCTGGTGGACGGTGCGTGGCACATTGACAACCTCTGGGATGTTCAACGCCGGGACGACGGGACCATCGTGGGTGTCTCTTGGTGGATCGATATCTTCCGCGCCAACAACGTATCTGACTTCGAGTACCCGTTGGCAGTGCTTCAGCGGAAGATGCGCGACGCTCACGCCACCGTGTCCGCCGAGTTCGGTGGACGGATCACCGCCAATCCGAACAGACCGAAGATCGCGGCAGACGCGCATCGGGATACGTTCCTGGCCCAGTTGCGCGAGTTGGGCGCGTACGACGTTCCCGGCATTACGCCTATTGCACCTCCGCCGGTTCGCGGCCTGGCTTCTGACGCAAAGTGACCTGGGTGCGACGCGTGAAGGTGTGACGGCGTGCCGTATTATCGGATCAAGCTGTTATGCTTTGAGGGCGCGACGATGCGTGGCCTCATAAGCACCTGTGAGTGCAGGAATTGAGCGGATCAATGTTGCGACTAATCTACTCCTTCATCGGGACCTCTGTAGTTTCGTTGTTGCTACTCGCCTGCGAATCTGACTTCAGCTGGCGTGACGAGTCGCCGAGCTACCTTGAGGAGACGAAGCCGGCGTGTACCCGGATTCATGGTTCATCGATTGATCCTTGCGAAAGGCGGGAGGGATGGATTGTCCGGTTGTATCCGCCGACGTACGCGTCAGGTTACATTCGCACACCTGACCTGCCGATCGACATTGAAGGGCGATACCGTGGGATGTGGCAACGTGGTGGTGCCGCTGGAGGTTTGATGACTCCGCAGTTGGTGATTCGCGGTACAGTGCTTCCAAATACGACGCGTTGCGTTGAGTACACCGACTATGTTTTTGGCGGACAGGATGACGGACCAGGTTATTCGGATTCCGAGTTCGTGGGTGAGGTGTGCTTCGTTGATATCTCCCTGAGCGAGTACATCGTCGGAACTGGCCCCAAGACCCTTCCGGTCGTTGTCGGATGGCGATACAGAGTTCCGACCACGGTTGAAGGGTATGGTACTACCGGTTACTACGCCAGATTGGTGGAACCGATCGAGGAAATGATGGGAGGATATGAATTCGTAATCGCGCTGGCGCGCCCTCTCAACATGGCATGGGCCGAATGGGGCTTAGGAGATGTCTGGGATGTCCAGCGTCGGACAGATGGTGCCATCGTTGGTCAGCACGAGTTGTATTCATTCACAGGACATTTCGACAACAAATCCGATTACGAATATCCGCTCGCGGACCTTCAGCAGAAGATTCGCGATGCCCACGCCAAGTTGTCGGTCGAATTCGGCGGACGGGTCGGCGAGGACACTGACAGTCCAAAGCTGGTCTCGGATGCAAATCGTAGGTTCCTGCTCGAGCAGCTTAGAGAGCTGGGCGCGTACGAAGTTGCAGGTATCACTCCTAAGCCTGCGCCCGAACGCAACCGTTGAGTTTCCTATTCCGTACCAGAGTCAGGGTCGCACCAGCTTGCTAGACTTTGAGGGCACGATGACGCGCCTGATCGCACCGTGCACCAATCCCGTATGACGCGGTCCACATGCTGACAAATTACCAAAGTCAGGAGCTTTTACGTTTGCATGCCCTCGCGTCATTCCTAGGACGGCATAGGAGGCTTATGACACGCGCGATTTTCCGGCGGAGACGGTAGGAGGACGGGATGATTCGCAAACTTGGACGTTGCGTTGCGACGCCAGTGCGTTGCATTTCGACAACACTGGTTATCGTGCTCGCATTGCTCGTCGTGTTCTCGTACTTTTTCCTGCGATCTGGCGGAGCGTCTATAGGCACTTTCTGCGGACCGCCGATTGACTGCCCGCTAAGTCAGGG
Source organism: Dehalococcoidia bacterium (assembly GCA_965200145.1). Lineage (GTDB taxonomy): Bacteria > Chloroflexota > Dehalococcoidia > Lucifugimonadales > Lucifugimonadaceae > CBDATG01. The sequence goes on along the minus strand of CBDATG010000002.1, from coordinate 688,613 downwards.
TGAAGTCGAAGCTACCTGGTCAGCCTTGTTAGAGATAGAACAGCGACATCGGAATATGTCCGCCAGTGCAACGGCGGAGGCGATTTACGACCAGCACACCGCCGTAGTTGAAACGTTGGTAGCACACGAGTCCGACTCGGCGACAAGGCCGTCAGCAACGCCCATCTCGCTGACGAGAGTGCCAACATCTGGACCCATGGCCACGGCGACGGTGCCAACACGAGAACCTACTGCGACCGCGGCAATGCCAATGCCAGAACCTACCGCCACTGCCACAGCTTTCCCGCCAACTGCGATACCGTTTTCTGTGCCTAGCGAGGTCGTACCCGAACCGACATCAGTTGTCGATGCGCAAGCTGGTACAGGGCAGGTCGACACCGCGATTCTTGAGTTGGACACTCCGACGGCTCAACCCGAGCCGACGGTGGCGGACGCGACTGCCCAACCAACCGTAACGGCAGATTACTTCGATGCGTATGTTGAGCCTTGCGCTCCTTACCCCGGCTCTAGCAAAAACCCCTGCGAACGACGCGTGCCTTGGGAATACCCGAGTCTCAAGAATCCCAACTTTGTCGCGGACATCTGGGCGCCTTGGCCGCCGTATACGGCTCTGGAATGGGTTGATTGGGCATTTGAATATTGGTACACAGTGCCACATGTCATAGTAAGGGGTGTCGCTGTTCCCGGTTCAACGAGGTGCACGTCACACAAGCCATCCGTGCTCCTCAGGGCATCCGCGACCGATTCGTTGATTGTGTGGGATGCTTGGACAGACATTGACTGCTATACCGATATCGCTGTCCGGGAGTATATCTTCGGATCGGGTCCGTCTCTCATAACGTATACCTCAGGCGAGCGTTCGGTAGACGAAGACTCCGATGACTTTGGCACAGTAGCACGCGATGACGCTTACTTCGCAAATATCACGAGCCCGCTAGCCGAGTCTCTGGAAGGATTCGAATGGATTTTCTGGTTATCTGCTCCGCTTGATGCCTCACATGCTGCATGGGACCCGGCGATGATTTGGGATGTGCAAGTTCGTGGCGACGGTGTTGTCGTCGCAGTAAGCGACTCGAGAAATCGTAGTCACGACGGATCGGAACACCTGGATCGGTTGGAGCCCGCGCTTGAGGACTTTGTAGTCGAAACGAAGGCGGCGATGGCGCATTACGTTGATTCGTACGATGGGAAAGTGGGCGAATCCGCTGAAGCACCTTCGCTGATCAACTCGTCAGAGCTGTCGTCAATCTACGAGTACATCAAGTTGATGGGGGCGCTCGAAGTTCCCGGCTTCACGTTCACGCCGCCACCGCCGTCACCACTGATCCCTACCGCTCCAACAGGCCTTCGCGGGGAGTTGCGGACGGCCACGCAATCTGAGATCCACCTAGCTTGGACTGCTCCTGTCAGCTCGCAGGTAACTACCTACAAGATAATGCGTTCTGACAACCTTGGCACCGAGACCGTCGTGGCTCAGATCCCGGCTGAGTTCGTGGAGGTCACGGATCGTCACCTGCCGATCGCTGGTGCGGAGTACACCTACACGGTTATCGCGGTGAATGAGCACGGCGAAAGCGTGCCATCAGCGCCGTTCGTGCTACGAGTGCCTTAGGGGCAGGCGGTGCAGTGCCCAGCCGGTAGGTGTTGAGGTCACGGCGACGCGGATAATTTGCACGTTACACGCCCTTCGTTGCAACGCATGCTATCCTGCGTAGTCGCGGGCAGCTGTGTGCCGTGTTGATTGCTGGTGTGCCATGTCGTCCTCATCCATATACCGACTTCGTACCTTGATATCTGGGATCGGATTGTTTGTTGCGCTCGTTGTCGCGTGCAATGGAGTCGCAACGCCGATGCCGGTGCCCGCGGTGCTGCCAACCGATCGTGCTGACGAAGTCACCGTCGCTGTAGATGAAGCGGTGCCAACATCCCTCGTGCAAGCGACTCCGACGTTGACTGCGACTGTCGTGGTTCGCGCGACAGCTACTGAAAGCATCGCTACCGCTCCGGTGACTGTTGAATCGGTCGCGTCACCTAGCTTGACATCTACCGCCACGGCGGCCGATCGCGTTACGACTTCGGTCGGTGTCGCAAGCACACCAATAGCAGCATCGCCGGAACCTACCGCCACTGCGATTCCGCCACCGCCCAGGCCCACGGTGACCGCCGTTCCGCCAACTGCGACACCGCTTTCTGTGGGCACCGAAGTCGTTCCCGAGTCGACATCGGTTGCCGACAGGCAGGAAGTAACCGCGAGCCCGGAGTTGGACACTCCGACGGTTGAGACCGAGCCGACCGTGGCAGACGCGACCGCCCGACCAACCGTAACGGCACATTACTTCGATGCGTATGTTGAGCCTTGCGCTCCTTACCCCGGCTCTAGCAAAGACCCCTGCGAACGACGCGTGCCTTGGGAATACCCGAGTCTCAAGAATCCCAACTTTCTGGCGGACATCTGGGAGCCATGGCCGCCGTTCAACGTCAGGGAATGGGTTGATTGGAAGTTCGACCTCTGGTACACCGCGCCGCACTTCATCGTCAGAGGAGTTGCGGTTCCTGGATCCACCAGGTGCGCATCGTATGTGCCACCATCCATCCTCCTTAAGGGTTCGGAGACCGATACGTTGGAAACGTGGAGTCCTGGGACAGCCATTGAATGTTATACGGATATCGCTGTGCGTGAGTACGTCTTCGGAACAGGTCCATCCCGCATCACGTTTCAGTCCGGAGGACGTTCGGTAGACGAAATCTCTCCCGACTTCGGCACCGTCGAGCGAGATTCCGCGTACTTCGCGGACATCACGAGTCCTCTGACCGCGTCTTTGGAGGGATACGAGTGGATTTTCTGGTTGACGACTCCCCTGGATGCTTCTGTGGGCGCATGGAGAGCCACTTCCTTGTGGGATGTACAACGTCGCGATGACGATGCGATCGTCGGTGTGAGCAGGTACAGAGTCGGGAGCGATGACGAATCGGTGTACTTGGATGAGCTGGAGCCCGCCCTCGATGCTTTCGTGACTGACACGAAAGCGGCGATGGCGCACTACGTCAAGCTGTACGACGGCAAGATTGGCGACTCGGCCAATGCACCCTCGTTTATATCGTCGCCGGAACTGTCATCAGTCTACGAGTACATCAAGTTGATGGGGGCGCTCGAAGTTCCAGGTTTCACGTTCACGCCGCCACCGCCGTCGCCACTGATCCCTACCGCTCCAACAGGCCTTCGCGGGGAGTTGCGGACGGCCCCGCAACCGGAGGTGGACCTGGCATGGACGGCTCCCGTCAGCTCGCAGGTCACGACCTACAAGATCATGCGCGTTGACAGCCTGGGCACCGAGATCGTCGTGGCTGAGATCCCGGCGGAACTCGCGGAGTACACGGACCGTCATCTGCCGCTCGCCGGTGCGCAGTACACCTACACGGTGATCGCGGTGAATGAGCACGGTGAGAGCGCGCCATCAGCGCCGTTCGTGTTGCGCGTGCCATAGTAGGGGCAGGCGGTGCAGTGCGGAGCCGGCCTGCATGCTGTGAGGGCAAGCGTGGAGTCGCTGATAGCCGAGATGCGCGAGCTGTAGCCGCGCGCCTGTGTGACGAATATCGTCGTGAATTGGAGGGGAGGTTTGCGATTGTCAAAGTGACGGTTTCCTGACTGTCACGATTCTTAGGATTCGTTCGGCGTTGTCGTCGGAAGTGTGGTAATATCGCGGCAGCTACTCGAGTGCTGGACATCTGAGATGAGATACGTTTCACATTTGCGACTCTCTGTGACGGCTACGTTCGCGGTTGCGATGTTGCTTGTGTTGGTGCTCGGGGTGCAGCTCACGCTGGCGCAGGATCCGGAGGCGGAAGGCCCGGAGTTGCCTGAGCCGGGTTCGGAGGACGCGCCTGGGGATATCGGGTATGGGGTGGAGCGGCCTGCCGTGCAGGGCGAGCAGGAAGACTGCGAGATCGATCCTGGCGACCCGCGTTGCCCACCTCCCGCACCGCACAGCATTGCCACACCGGTCGTATCTTTCCCTACCATAATCGCGAATTTGAAGGCATCGTACAAAGTAATCGTATGGGGCCCAACCAGGCAGCACTCATACAAATTCGAGTTGCACAGGTCCACGACCGCGACGGGTACGTTCCGGTTAAACCGTAGCACTTGGGACGGGAACCGAGAGGTAGATTTCTACGGTGTCCAGCGCGGTTACTTCTATAAACTCCGTGCGAAGAGATGCCGTGTGTGGCGGAGCGAATCGGATTGCGGAGATTGGAGTCGATTCAGTCCGAGCGTGTATGTGCCAAGGCCCGCTACCGCTTTGGTGTTGTCTCGAAGCCAAGACCGTTTGACTGCGACATACACGGCAACCGGTAAATCATGGGACAAGATTGTGATTGCGAACAAGGCGATCGGTGCCGCGGGAAACGGCACCGAGGTGGTATCCAATGTCAACGGCAGCGGCCACAACTGGACGGCGACTCGCGGCAAAGAGTACCGGTTTCGTGTTGAGAGGTGCACTACCAGCACGCGCTCAGGGTGCGACCGCTGGTCCGGATGGTCTAGTTGGCGGGAAGTCCCTAAGCTGGCCACTAGTCTGAGCCTTTCACGTTCGAAGGCTGAACTTACAGCGTCGTACAGTGCGGAGGCCGGTACTTACGATGTCATCGACATCGACCGTCGTGTGATAGGCGAGACTAAACTCACTGACTTCGCGACGGTCAACCGTGCCCACGAGGATGAGACATCTCGCAGCTATGTCCGTGGCGTCGTCAGGGGTTACGAGTACCGCTTCCGCGTCAGGCGCTGCGTTGACCGTGCCCGTACCGACTGCGGCGGTACGGAAGACTGGTCCGGCTGGTCTGCGTGGAAGGTGGTCCCGAAGCTTGCCACGAGTCTGAGCATCTCGCGTGTCAAGGTTAATCTGACTGCGAGTTACAGCCGGGAGGGCACGTCGTACGACAAGATCGACATGAACCGCCGTCTGATCGGTGCTTCCGGCGATGGCAATTCAGTCGTTGACGATGACAACGTCACCGGTACGAGTTACGTCCGCAACAGAGTCATCAGGGGCTACGAGTACCGCTTCCGCGTCAGGCGCTGCGTTGACCGTGCCCGCACGGACTGCGGCGGTACGGAAGACTGGTCCGGCTGGTCTGCGTGGAAGGTGGTCCCGAAGCTTGCCACGGGTCTGAGCATCTCGCGCGTCAAGGTTAATCTGACTGCGAGTTACAGCCGGGAGGGCACGTCGTACGACAAGATCGACATGAACCGCCGTCTGATCGGTGCTTCCGGCGATGGCAATTCAGTCGTTGACGATGACAACGTCACCGGTACGAGTTACGTCCGCAACAGAGTCATCAGGGGCTATGAGTACCGCTTCCGCGTCAGGCGCTGCGTTGACCGTGCCCGCACGGACTGCGGCGGTACGGAAGACTGGTCCGGCTGGTCTGCGTGGAAGGTGGTCCCGAAGCTTGCCACGGGTCTGAGCATTGCGCGTGTGACGGATGACCTGACTGCGAGTTACAGCAGAGAGGGCACTTCTTACGACAAGATTGACATGAACCGCCGTCTGATCGGTGCTTCCGGCGACGGCAATTCAGAGGTTGACGATGACAACGTCACCGGTACCAGATACATCCGCAACAACGTTGACAGGGGCTACGAGTACCGCTTCCGCGTCAGGCGCTGCGTTGACCGGGCCCGTACCGACTGCGGCGGTAGGGAAGACTGGTCTGACTGGTCGGCGTGGAAGGTCGTCCCTAAGCTGGCCACGAATCTCAGACTTTCGCGATTGAAGCGCACGCTGACTGCGACTTACAGCAGGGAGGGACGGTCGTACGACATCATAGACATGGACGGCCGCACCATCGGCACGACCGGTGATGGAAGCGCGGAGGCTGACGACGATGTCACTGGCACGAGATTCATCCGCCGCAATGTTGACCGTGGCGATGAGTACCGCTTCCGTGTTAGGCGTTGCGTCGATACCGACCGCACGGACTGTGGTGGCGACGATGACTGGTCCGGATGGTCCGTCTGGGTCCCAGTACCCTACCTACCCTCGTCGCCTGGCAAACCCACGATCACCGTCTCCGACGACGACCTCACGGTCACGTACACCGCCAGGGGCACAGCGCATGACCAGCTTCTGTTCCAGCAGTCCGACTCGGAGACGTCAGGTTTCTCGGACTACACAGGCGGCACTTTGTCGGGCAAGAAACTGTCCGATGTCGACAGAGGCAAGTGGTACCGGGTTGGTGTCCGCCGTTGCACCGATTCCGAGTTCACGGACTGCACTGACTTGTCCGAGTACTCCGACGCGAAATACGTGGCGCCGGCTCAGGTGCAGGCTACGCCCACGATCGGGTCCGGGGCGGATGGCAAGAGCGTCATCGCGAGTTTCACCTTGCTCTCTGGATTTACGTACTCACTGAAGTTGTATGCAAGCGCGGATGGTAAAAGATATGACTCGCGGGTCGGCAGCGAGACACTCGATTCAACAGATACCAGCCACACTTTCACAGGATTGATTGGCGGGTCGGGCAGGAGGTACCTCGCGCGGCTCGCGGCCTGTAAATCAAACAATTGCACCGATTACGACTCGAACAACATACTTCTCACCAAGGCCCCCGCGCCATCCATCTCCGGCATCACGCTGGCGAACGAGGACGACCTGACTGTCGGTTACACACTTCCGACTTGGACCAACGGGTCGGGTGATGTCTACGATTTCGAGATCCAACGCGCGGAAACTGCGACGGGAAGTTTCGCCGACTACGAAGATGCGGACACTCCGTCGGGGATGCCGCACAAGTTCAACGATGTGCATACTGGCTACTACTACAAGGCGCGTGCACGCCGATGCTCCGACTCCGCATTGACAATCTGTGGCGACTGGTCTGGGTTCTCGTCTGCGGTGAACGTGCCCGCGCTGTCAGCACCCCCTGCACCGACCAGTGTTAAAGTGTCGATCGTCAGTCACGTTGAAGTCAAGGGGGAGTTCAAGCATAGCGTTTGGCCTGGGCGGGACGTGGAGCCGAGATACGTGTTCGAGATCGGCAAGTCGGCCACGAAAGGAGGCACCTATATCTACTCGAACGGACAGCAAGTGGATGCAGGTACTACCGTCCGATTCGATGAGGTGGAAACCGGCAAGTGGTACAAGGTGCGTGGGAAACGTTGTTACTTCCCTGCGAGGAAACGATGCGGCAGTTGGGCGGTCTCCCCGGACGCGGTGGAAACCGTGGCTCCGGATCCGAAGATTAAGTTCACAAGCTCAACATCGCCCGTAACTCTCGGTGGGGGCTATCATGTGTCAATAGTCGTCGAGGCAACAGGTCTTGACCGTACCAAGTCGAACACGATCAAGTTCCGGACTGCGACCGGTACGAACTTGGCGGCCGGGGTATTGAAGCTAGCGTCGTGCGATGCTTCGAGCAAACCTGACGGTGAGATCGTGGAGGTGAGCGCGGGTTCCGGATCGAGCGGTCTCCAGACTAAGGAGATTTACGGTTGCGAGCCCGGTACTGACGCTCTGACGGTCACGCTGGTGGAGGGAGTTATTGTCAAGTCGACGGTCAGAGTCTCGCTTACCGTGAAGGCGGTTCCCGTCCCGACAGACCTTCGTGCTAACGGACATAGCCCAGGTCCGAAAGGTCAGATCGAATTGCAATGGACCGCTGGAGCTGGAGTTACTAAACACGAGTATCGCTTCGCCGATGGCGACGACATTCACGGGGTTCCTTACCACGATGAAGACGCTGAAGACGAAGAAGACGCTGAAGACGAAGAAGACGCTGAAGACGAGCCTGGTTGGTCTAATGAGGGAGAGTTACAAGATGGGATTCTGTCGACCGAGGCAGAAGACGTACCTAACCTGCGTCTAGTTCAGTTACGCTCGGTTCGCAACGGCGCGAAGTCGGACTGGAGCGAAACCGTTTACGCGTATCTGACTAATGAACCGCCGAAGTGGTCCGGAGACCGACCACCGGTCGTCGCGGGGCTTCGTTTGCGTGCCTATCGTAGCAACAGGTTGTTTTCCTACGTTTTCTGTGCCAACACGATTCCGGAGGTCGCCGGCCAGCCAGTTGAGACAGTCAAGTTGAGGAATCGTTGGTCTTCAGACATCGCGGCTGGAGCGCGTGTTTGGGGCGCAGCCGTCAGATGGAGGACTTCGGGCAGTATCGGGTCGAACGACGCGTACGTTCAGATAACGGGGACCGTTGACCACAATTGCGATCTCGCGATTGGACCCTCAGAATTAACTCGGGCCGAAATCCGGATGTCTTCCAACAACAAGGAACTCAAACAAGCGTGCGGAGGTTTTCTGCCCGAGGCATGTACTTCCGAGTACCCAATGGTCTTGGCAAACGGTGAACTGCGTGCCTACGCCGAAGCGAGACCTTATATCTTTTTCAATCACGATCCCCCCGAACAACCTTGGTATCCGAGCGGTATTGATGCGACAACCGCGTCGGATGGATGCTCTCTTGTTACCCATTACGCTGCACACGAATTTGGGCACGCGCTTGGGCTCGGCCACCAGCCTCCGGATGAAGGACTGACCGCGCTCATGAATAGCCCGTCGGACCCGACAATATGTGAACCTCGGCCATTCGACATAGCGGCAATGATGGCCTTGTATCAATCGCGATGAGGTTACTTGACATGAAACTTCTGGTGTTGACGACACTCTTGGCGGTATCTGCATGGGTGTTCATGTCGTGCGGTTCGTCCGATCGTTCCTTCATGGATGATGCATTGCCGGCTTGCGTGCCATTCGAAGGTGCGTTGAATGAGCCTTGCGAACGCAGGATACCTTGGTCGATTGACACGTACCCGGATGCTTCTCGAAACTACTCGCGATCGGTCCTGGGATCATTGCCTCTCGAGCCGGAGGAGGAGTTCAGACGGGACTGGAAGTACGGGGCAGCAGGAACGCCCCAAGTGGTCCTGCGTGGGACTGTAGTTCCCAACTCGACCCGATGCACGGATATCAACGCATGGCAGTTCGATGCGGGAGACTTCAGGAAACTCGGCCATCAAACGGCAATCATCGTTTGCTACGTTGATATCGCGGCCCGCGAGTACGTAGTGAATCGCGGGCCCTCAAGATTAGAGGTCGTCGTCGGCTGGGTTCCCGGAGTCTCCACGGCCGTCGACGGATTCGGCACAACGAAGTATTTCGAGACCTTTGAGAAGCGGATCAGCAGGTCGATTGAGGGCATTGAGTTCGTGTTTAACCTTGTGGGACCACATAACTTGGTACACGGTGCCTGGCACATTGACAACCTCTGGGACGTCCAACGCCGGGATGACGGGACGATCGTGGGTGTCTCATGGTGGATCGAAGTCTTCGGGGACGGCGAGAACACAGCGGACTTCGAGTACCCGTTAGAGTTGCTACAGCGGAAGATGCGCGACGCCCACGCCAAAGTATCCAGCGAGTTTGGAGGGCGAGTTGCGGCCGGAGCAACCAGCCCGAAGATCGTTGCAGACGCGCATCGGGATACATTGCTTGCCCAATTGAGGGAGTTAGGAGCATACGATGTCCCCGGCATTACGCCCATTGCACCTCCGCCATCGCCCAGCCTGCCATTGCCTCCCACGGACTTCTACGGAGTGCTGTGGACAGACCCGCAACCGGAGGTCGACCTGGCGTGGACGGCTCCTGTCAGCTCGCAGGTCACGACCTACAAGATAATGCGCGTCGACAGCTTGGGCAACGAGATCGTCGTCGCTGAGATCCCGTCGGAGTTCGTGGAGGTGACTGATCGACACCTTCCGATCGCTGGTGCGGAGTACACCTACACGGTTATCGCGGTGAATGAGCATGGCGAGAGTCCGCCTTCCGGGACGGCGGTGATCCGCAACGGTGCGCCGAATGCGCCGACGGGTTTGTACGTGTCGCTGGAACCGGGCAACGAGGCTGACCTGGAGTGGTATGCGCCGCCGACATCGTACGTGACGGGCTACCGAATCGACCGCAAGGTAGGGAACGGTGCGTGGGTCGCGCTAAGTGACAATCTATCGACGGACTACCTGAACAGCACGGACTGGAATCTGCAATCCGGCGCGACCTACACGTACCGCGTAGTGGCGTTGAACGGCTGGTCAGCGAGTCCGCCGTCAGCACCGTACGTGCTGCGCGTGCCTTAGGGGTAGCGTGGCGCACCGCCGGCTTGCTATGCAGTGCCGTTGCTTGCCGTAGTGCCTCATGGAGTGTTATGTCGTCCTCACTGATTCATCATCTTCGACTGCTCATATCTGGGATGGGATTGTGCGTTGCGTTGGTTGTAGCGTGTAATGGGACGACAGGGTCGGCGGTGACACCTGCTGCAGATTACTTTGAAGCACGCATTGAGCCGTGTGCCGCTGCATCCGGTGGTTTCGACCCGTGCGATCCAGATCGGGATGTTGAGTTTCAGGGTTTTTCTCAAGGGTCTTCGGTGTTGCCCGATCGACCTTACAGTCTGGAAGAGGTGCTGTTTAACTCCTGGGGTGTTTGGGACCTAGATGAAGTTCCGAATTGGGATCTGGTGAGTGCGACACATATCGTTGCGCGCGGCCGATTCGAAGAGGATTCACTGGTGTGCCAAGGTGTCCCCGTGCTATTTCCTGCATGGTCGCTTGACTACGCCGACCTCGGGATCCCAGAACCCGAGCCGGGTCAACCGATTCATCTAGGTCCTACCGTCTCCCACTGGATGTGTTTCGCCAGATTGCAGGTGCACGAATACATGGTTGGCAAGGGTGGTGCATCGGTAACTGTGATGCTTGCTGCCGCTGGGCTTCCCTACTCCGACGAAGCAGAGCTCATCATCCCGAACATCCAGGAACTGTTGGAAGGACAGCGCAATGCGGTGTCCGATCACTTCATTGGTCCTGAGTGGGTGGTGTGGCTTGCACCGTCGTACTCAGCCGCGGTGGAATCTTGGATGTCGTACTCCCTGTGGGGTGTGCAACGGGGTGAAGATGGCATCGTGCGTGTTATCTCACCGGATGCGAAATATTACGAAAATGTCGAAGATTTGGAGTATGACGATTCGCATCTCATGGCACCGCTGGACGAATTCCGGCGCCTGATCGCCGATGCAGATGTGTCGCGACGTGAACGCACGTCTGGCCGGATCGGAGTCGGCGCGGACACGCCGATGCTGGTACAGGATGCGTTACGGCTGTCGGATTACTACCAGGAAATTGGCGCGTACGATCATCCCACGCTTCCGCCAATGCGACCGCCAAATGCGCGGTGAGTGGCGGTCGCAAATGAATCCTCTAAAGAAGAAACACTCCAACGGGCTGATGGCGACGGTTCGCTTCTTAGCGTTCGCGGTCGGGGCGTTCCTGTTCTTTCTGGTCCTGATCTTGTTGCTATGTGCGATAGCGCTAATCAACTTAACACGATTTGAGTTGAGTGATCAAGCTGCTAACAGTTCAGAAGTAGCCTGCCAGTCGACCGAGAATCGCTATGAGTGCGAGCTAGGAGACAGTCGACGATAGGGCAACGGCGCGAACATCCACGTGCGATGGAGCGCGACCTGAACCTGGATTCGTGCGATAGCGTCGGGCGGGTTGCCCTCACCACCCGCCGTGCTGGTGGCTCGGCGGTTGCATCGGCGGCTTGTTCCAGAGCGTCTCTAGCGTATACCTCGGTTGCCAGCCTAGGATGCGGCGTGTCTTTTCGCTGTTGAACTTGTGATGCGGTGTCTCGGGGAAGGTGAAGAACGTCTCGCAGCGCGATGGCAGCTTGGATAGCGGCACTTCAAGCGCGGCCAGGATTGCTGTGCCGCAGTCTGTCCAGGCGGTTGTGAACGGTGTCATGTCATTGTGCGGCGTAGCATGCTCTGCGCCGTGTCCCATCCCCCAGTTCCATGTGTGTCGCATGTTGTAGTAGAGCATCGTGATGACGTAGATGCCATAAGTGTCGCTGAAGACGCGGCATATCTCTTGGCCGAGCCCCTTTGAGTGAGCGTAGAGGCGTGTTCCGAATGCGGGCGGCATGTCTGGGTTGAGTTCGAAGTCCCAATCCTCGTACTGCTCGCCGACCAGTTGGAAGTGCGGACCTGTGTTTATGACTCGCTTGATGCCATGCGTCTTGGCGGCGACCATCATGTTGAAGTTTCCTCGAGTGTTGACATCAAACGCGATCTGCCTGTGCGGCCGTAGCACCGAGAGGTTGATGATGGCATCCATTCCCTCAGCGGCTGCTACGACACCGTCCATGTCGTCGACGCTCAGTTTGCGGAACTCGCCGTCGTACGCGTCGCCGGGATCGTTGATGTCGGTCAACCGGATTTCGTGACGCTTCTTGAGTGCCTTGACGACCCAAGGTCCGAGCATCCCGCATCCTCCGAGTATCAGCGTCTTCATGTGTTGCAATTCTCCTGCGCCAGTGCGCGGCTAAACCTTACTGGTTGCGATCGACGATTAGATATTCAGGCCCAGCACTTGCGCTGCCTTGGCGGTTGTGTATCGTTGGCGTGGCACGGGAGACTGGACGTGCACATCCTGCCACTGTGCGATGGCAGGTGCGGATATCGCAGCGTTGATGGCAGCGCCGATGTCGTCAGCGCACACTGCCGAGTGGATTCCGCTGGCGTTGGCGGCGTTCCTGCCGCCGTCAACGATGGGCCAACCGAGCCTTAGGTTTAGTATCTTCAGCTTGCCGTCTCGCGCGAACTCCTTGAAAACGATTTCGCAGAGGTGTGCTGACAGCACAGCGACATCGCCGGCATCCGGCAACGGCTTCCAGTTCTCGGTTACGACCAGGTTCTCTTCGTATGCGTCCATCAGTTGAAGCGTGCTGATGTTGATAACCAGCGGGACGCCTGCATCGGATGCTGCCCATAGCAGGTTGTAGGCGCAGCGAGTGTGAAAATCGATCATGGCGTTGGCGTCACCCGATGCGAATCCGCCGTACCCGATGTGTATGATCGCGTCCAATTGGTTTACGAGTGCGTCAGTCTCCTGTCCATGTCCAAGTTCGTTTGGCACGATGTCGCCGTTGCCAACGACATCGGTTAGCAGCGGTCTGTGTCCGTCTGCCCTGAGCTGCTGGGCGATTATGCCGGCGATGCGGCTGGTTGCGGACATGAGAAGGATGTTCATCGGTGAAGGCAGGGCATTAGCGGCGAAGATGTAGATATGGCACTAGATGATAATGCCCATCTGAGCTTTAGTCGCGTGCAATTCGGAAAGCCGTTGCGACGCTGATCGATCCATGCCGCCTAGCAGGGAGGTCGGGTTAACTGCAACGTGGTTTGCGGTTTGAGCGTAGTTTAGAATCGAAATCGCCGTTGTCATGCAACATCTGAACTCAACTCTAGATACTTCCCTAAGCGAGACCAAATCATGCCGAACCAAGTCAGGATCCCGACACCTCTGCGCCGACTAACCGATCAGCAGTCCACGGTTACGGCAGAAGGCGCGACGGTTGCGGAGCTGATCGACTCGCTTGACGCATCGTTCCCGGGCATGAAGGCGCGCTTGTGTGACGATGACGGTGAGCTGAGGCACTTCGTCAACATCTATGTGAACAGCGAGGATGTTCGATACATGGATGGTATCGCCACCGCCTTGTCAGACAGCGACGAGGTGAGCATCGTGCCGGCAGTAGCGGGCGGGTAGAGTAGACCAAGCTACTGGTGTCTGGTGCGCGACCTGAGCTGGCTCGCGTGCGGCAACCCTGTCTAGTGCCTAGGTAACGACTTGGGCTAGGGCAGACCGCACCACAGCTTCGGGGACATCAGACCGAGTTGTGGCGAGTCCCGGACCTTCCAGCAGCACCCAACGGATGTTCCCCGATCTGCTTTTCTTGTCGAGTTTCGTGGCGGCGATCAGTTCGTCGGGGCACAAGCCAACGGCGGACACGGGCAGGTCATACCGCTGAAGCAACGCGCGCTGACGATCCACCAGCTCGTCGTCAATCATGCCGAGACGGGCCGCTATGTGCGCCACTACCATCATGCCGACGCTGACAGCCTCGCCGTGCAGGAATTTGCCGTACTCTGTTATCGCCTCGATGGCGTGGCCGATAGTGTGTCCGTAGTTGAGTAGGACGCGTTGGTCGCCGGTCTCAAACTCATCGGCTGAGACGACCTCTGCCTTGATGCGAACGGAGCGACGAATTACATCCACGGCGAGCGCAGTCGACAGGTCGGTAATCTCCGCAGCGGACGACTCAAATAGGTCAAGCAATTCTGCATCGAGTATCAGCGCGTGTTTCACCGCCTCGGCCCAACCAGACGCGAGTTCTCGGTTACCCAGCGTCTTGAGCAGGTCGATGTCGTCCAATACCAGCTTGGGTTGCTTGAAGGCACCGACGAGGTTCTTCCCGGCTGGCAGGTTAACAGCCGTCTTCCCGCCGATCGACGCGTCAACCATTGATGCCAACGTAGTAGGCACATGCACCACTGGCACACCACGCAACCAGGACGCGGCAACGAATCCCACGATATCGGAAGTGACTCCGCCGCCCATAGCGACGAGACAGTCGATGCGTTCTGCACGCAGTTTCGCCAACCACTCGTAGATGCGCGCGGCAGTTTCTAAAGTTTTGCGCGCCTCGCCGAGTTCGATGATGAGCGCGTTGGTCTCGTACCCGCCGGATTCCAGTGCCTCATGCAGTTGACGAACTAGCACGGGAAACATGCAGTAGTCAGCAAGTAGGAATGCGCGTCCGCTGATACCCAACTGCCGCATGTACTCGCCGATGTCTGAGACAGTCCCGCTGCCAACGATGACGGGGTAGTCACCCTGCGACGTATTGACGATCGTCGCTAGCCGAGGGTCATCGTGGTAGTCCTTTGGCATATCATGTTGGGTTCGCTGTGCCGGGCTGCTGGCGCAGGGTGCGCCAAAGGTCTGCTATCGCATCGCCGACTTCGGTGTGGCTCTTGCCATCAGTTTCCACAGACCCGTGCGCGCAGCTGTACGCCTGATTGCGTTCGGTCAGCAGTTCTAGGATGCGTTCAGATTCGATCTCTTCGCCCAACATAGGGCGCACGTTTCGGCCGCGGCTCGCTGTGGCTTCCAATCTGGCACGAATCGTCTCAACTTCAGCGGTCAGCAACACTATTCGGCCGCTGGCGGACATGATCTCGCGGTTGCGAGGCAGTGTCGGGACGCCACCGCCGGTGGAGACGACTCGGCTCGGTTTGTCGGACAGCTCTAACAAAAGGTCGGTCTCCATCTGTCGGAAGGTCGCCTCGCCGTCGTCCGCGAAAATCTCCGGTATCGACTTGCCCGTGCGATACTCAATCAGTTCGTCCATGTCGACGAAGGGCAGTCGCAACCTCTCAGCCGCTTTCGTTCCGGAGATAGTCTTACCGGTGCCAGAGAAACCGATTAGGTACAGGTTGCCTTTCTCGGGCATTACGTCGAACCGCCGCCAAACTGCTGATGGGAAAGAGTGTATGCGTCGAAATTGGCGCGCATTTCGGCGATGGAGTCGCCGCCGAACTTCTCGCAGAACGCGTCTGCCAGCACCAGCGCCATCATCGCCTCGCCAATCGGACAGGCGCGAGCTATCTGGCAGATGTCAGATCGGTTGTATGCCGCTTCAATCACGGCGCCGGTGTTGATGTCAACACTAGGCAACGGGCGCGTCATCGTGGCGATGGGCTTCACTGCGACATGTGCGAGGATAGGGTTGCCGTTAGACATGCCGCCCTCGATGCCGCCGGCGTGATTGGTCAGCTGGCGGAAGCGGCGACGGTCATCCGGATCAGGCACGATGACATCCTGCACATCGCGCCCGAACTTGGCGGTGTTGCCGAAACCGTTACCGATCTCTACGCCTTTGACTGCGTTGATCGACATCATCGCTTGCGCCAATCTGCCATCGAGCTTGCGGTCCCACATGACGTGGCTGCCCAATCCGACGGGCGGGTTGAATGCGATCACCTGCATCACGCCGCCGATAGTGGTGCGCTCGGCTTTAGCGGTGTCAATCGCAGCGCGAAATCTGGCATCGGCATCGTCATCCCAAGCACGCACTTCCGAGGCTTCTACTGCCGACCAATCTATGTCGGACGGGTCTGCTACGGGAGCGCGTTGGTCGCCGCAGCTGATGACATGGGATCGGATGTCGACGCCGAAATGCTCCAGAATGCGCCTGGCGACGGTGGCGGCGGCTACCCTTGCGGCAGTCTCGCGGGCGCTGGCGCGTTCCAACACGTTGCGTAGGTCGCTGTGCTGATACTTCAGCGCACCGGGAAAGTCGGCATGGCCAGGCACAACGCGAGTGTGCGTCTTGCGGTCAACTTCGGGTCCAACATCGGCTACGGACATGGCGTCACGCCAATTGGCGAAATCCTTGTTCTCAATCCACATCGCGATCGGCGAGCCGAGGGTCATACCGTGACGCACGCCGGCACGAATCTCTGCGCGGTCTTTCTCTATCTTCATCCTGCCGCCAGAGCCGTATCCCTTCTGACGGCGCGCCATCTGCGTCTCGACGTACTCTTCGTCAAACGCCAGACCGGCGGGCACACCCTCAACGATGACGGTGAGCCCGGGACCGTGCGACTCACCGGCTGTTAGATAACGAAACCGTGTCATCCGCTGGTTGCCTCGTCAACTGCTGTGAACATTTCGGTAACAGGAGCGGGCTTGCCAGTCGCCAACTCGAATCCAACTGCGCCTTGCAGGACCAACATGGTGAGACCACCCAATGCTGTACCGCCGGCATCCTTGATAGCGCGCAGGAACGGAGTCTCAGCGGGCGCGTACACGGCATCGTATCCAGTCTGCCCGTTGGATATAAGGCTCGCGTCGATAGGGGATTGGTCAGGAGCTGGACCTCCCGCCATCCCGACGGAAGTGGTGTTGACCCAGAGGTCGACGTTCGGCGCGACGGCGGACAGGGCATCGGTAGTCAATGCTACGGCCGACACTTCAGCGTCTGTATCGGCCGAGAACTCACGGGCAAGCGCTTCCGCGCGTTCTGGTGTGCGATTGGCAATCGTGAGTTGGCCGACACCCGCGCTCACGAGCGAGTAGACAATCGCTCGAGCTGCGCCACCTGCACCGAGTACAACGGCGTTGCAGCCGTCGACCTTAAAACCCCCGAGTTCCGTGAGGGCCCGATAGAAACCGGCGGCATCGGTGTTGTGCCCTACGAGTTTGCCGCCGTTGTTGACGATCCAGTTGACCGCACCGACTGCTTCGGCAGTATCTGCGAGCCCGTCGATCATCGGTATCACGGCCTGTTTGTGCGGCAATGTGACACAACTGGCGATGAAACCAGGCGCACGGAACGACTCAACTTTGTCGGCAAGGTCCTCCGGTGCAACCGGCCAAGTGGTGAAGTTGGCATCGATCCCATGATGCCTGAGTGCAACATTCTGGAACACGGGCGATAATGTGTGCCCCAGCGGATATCCGATAATGCCTATGTTTTCATCTGGCATTGCAATCTCCTACATCTTGGCAGCAACGGCAGGGACGGTCGAAAGTCAGAAGTCGCGCGTTGCATCACGCCCAGTCCGATTGCCGCTGGCCGTTTAAGTATGCCTGCAAGACTACCGCCGCCGCCGCCGAGTCGATCTTTTGCTTTCGCTTGCGCCCTCTGCTACCAGCTTCACGCAAGTTGCGTTCGGCTTCCACGGTGCTCAAGCGCTCATCCAACATCGTCACTCGAGCGGGTGTCATGGACCGCAGGGCATTGGCGAAATCGCGGGCCGCGCGAGTGGAGTCCGACCACGAACCGTCCATGTTCAGTGGCAGACCGACGATGACCTCTGTGGCTTCGACCTCTGCTACCAGCTCGACGATGTCGTTCAATGCAGTAGGCGCCGAGAAGTAGGGTCGCGGATCGGCGATAGTCCGACTGGGATCAGACACGGCAACGCCAACTCGTGCAGCACCGTAGTCCACGCCGATACATCGCCCTGCTGTACTCGGATTCACGCCTTCTCTCAGATCTGGGTTTGTGTATGAACGCTCTAACCGCGTTCGCCGTATAGACGGTTGACCGCCTGTTCGGTCTTTGCCAATGCCTCGTTGATCCTGGATGGATCCTTCGCACCTGCCTGCGCTGTCTCGGCTGAGCCGCCGCCGCCGCCGCCGATAGTGGCTGCCACGGCCTTGGCGATGTCGCCGGCGTGCAGCGAGCCGCTAGCAAGGTCTTTCGACACCATGGCAACAACGACGGGACGCTCTGACACGACCGAGCCCAGAATGACGATGCCGGATCCGATCTGGTCTCGTAGCAGGTCGCCGGTGCGGCGCATTGCGTTGACATTAGATGCCGGCACCATGCGAACGCGCACGGGGACGACGTTGCCGTTCAGGCGCAAATCGAAGTCGTGCTTGGTCGCAGTATCGCCGTCGCCTTGAACCGTGGTACGCAGGAGCTGCTCCTCAAGGCGCTCGGCCCGGCGCGTGGCTTGATCAAGCTCTTCCGTCAGCGCATCGACACGCTCCAGCAATGCATCAGGTGCAACTCGCAAGCGACTCGATAGCTTGTCCACCAGTTCGAACCTCGCGGCAACTGACTGTTCAGCACCGATACCAGTCAATGCCTCTATGCGACGTATACCAGAACCGATGCTGGATTGCGACACCATGAGAAATACTCCAATGCCGCCGGTGCTGTTCATGTGGGTTCCGCCGCAGAGCTCGTAGCTCCAAGGCGCGTCGATCTTTATGGTTCGCACTTCGTGCTCGTATGTATCACCGAAAAACGCCAATGCTCCGCCATCTACGGCCTTGCTGTACGTCGTCCAGTGCACCTCGACGGGAAGATTCTGACGGATCGCCAAGTTGACTCGGTCTTGGGTTTCCGTTACCTGCTCTGGAGACAACGAGTCGATATGTGTGAAGTCGAATCTGAGGTAATCGGGTGCGACCAACGAGCCGGACTGTCGCACATGTGAGCCGACTATCTCTCTGAGCGCGGCGTGGACCAGGTGCGTTGCGGTGTGGTTGCGACGTATCTTTTCGCGCCGACCACCATCTACAGCAGCTGTGAGAATGTCCCCAATCGCTGCGCGGCCGGACACGACGGTGCAGTAGTGGACGTTCATATGTCCAAACGGAGCCTGGCAATCTGCCACTTGCAGCACCGCGAGGTCGTTACGCAACCACCCGGTATCGCCGATCTGGCCGCCACGCGCGGCGTAGAACGGCGTCTCGGCAAGTATCACCTCGACCTTGTCGCCGGCGGTCGCTTCGCGCACGGATTCGCCATTCACGACGAGCCCGATGACTTCGCTGTCGGCGGAAAGCGTCCTGTAACCGAGGAAGTTGACATCCTCGACACCGAACGATCTGTACAAAGCATCCGCATCCGCATCTTCTGAGAACACATTGGCGGCAGCCCTAGATCGCCGTCTGAGTGTCTCCAACTCTTCTTCAATCGCGTTACTATCGGCATCCAGTCCGTTGTCGGCCGACATCTCGACGGTCATCTCAATCGGGAAGCCGTGAGAGTCGTAGAGCTGCACGATATCGGCGGCATCGATCTGGGATGCACCCGATGCCTTGGCGCGGTCAATCAGATTATTGAGCCGCCTAGAGCCTTGCTCTAACGTTGTCTCGAAGGACGTTTCTTCCTTTTCGAGGACCTGTTGCGTGAACGACAGGTTGTCGCGCAGTTCGGGATAGACATGCGACATCGACTCGGCGACGGAGTTGGCGATGCTGGGAAGTAGTGGTTCTGTGATGCCGAGCTCGCGTCCGAAGAGCATGCCGCGTCTGATGACGCGCCGCAGTACGTATCCGCGTCCAGTGTTGCCCGGCACAACGCCATCGGATATCAGGAACGTAGCAGACCGACCATGTTCCGCAACCACGCGAATCGCCCTGTCGGTTTCGTCATCGAGTCCGTACTCCACGCCAGCGGTTGTGGCTACGAGATCGATTAGCGGTGAAAAGACATCGGTTTCGTAGACGTTTGACTTCCCTTGCAGTATCTGCACGATCCGCTCGAAACCCATGCCAGTGTCGATGTTCTTGCTCGGAAGCAAGGTGTCGTTGCCATTGCGATCCCTGTTGAACTGGGTGAATACCAGGTTGTAGAACTCTAGGAAATCATCGGAAATACCCGGACCCCAGCTCTTGCCGCGCGAATCATGTCCAAGGGGAGGGATGTCCGACAGGTCTCCGAGGTAGTAGTTAAGCTCGCTACAAGGTCCACATGCGCCTTCTTCGCCCGCCGGTCCCCACCAGTTGTCTTCATCACCAAGTCGCGAGATTCGGTCAGGTGGTATCCCGAGGTCCAACCAGACCTGTTCAGCCTCGTCGTCGATGGTGTGAATCGTTGCGTAGATGCGCTCAGGTTCAAGGTTGAAGACGTTTAGACACAGATCAAGTGCCCACTCGCACGACTCCAGCTTGAAGTAGTCGCCGAACGAGAAATTCCCGAGCATCTCGAACAGCGTGAGATGTGACACATCGCCGACTTCCTCGATGTCTGTCGTGCGGAAACTTTTCTGAACCGTTGTGATGCGTCGATTCGGAGGTGTCAGCTCGCCAGAGAAGTACCGCTTGAACGGCACCATGCCGGCCGTCGTCAGTAAGAGCGTGGGATCGCCGGCGGGTATCAAGGATGCGGACGGCAGGCGCAGGTGGTCGCGTGCTTCGAAATACGACAGAAACGTCTCGCGTATCTCGTCGGCGGTCATCATAGTGTCAGGCATGGAAAGGCAACAGGATTCGACTCGGTGGGCGTGCTGAATCCATTCTATGCCGCGCGCTCGTATGCGCTTGTCGCCGAATGCGCGCCGTCAATGTGCGCGGGATGTCGCATGTCGCAGATAGAATCTGCATCAGGAGGACTGGAGCGAGATTAGTCAGCACCTGGTGCTTATCGCAAGTCGGCGTACTGATTCGGAATTCGCCTGTCCGCCGTTGGGCCTGTAGCTCAGTTGGTAGAGCAACGGACTTTTAATCCGTAGGTCGTGGGTTCGATCCCCGCCGGGCCCACCACAACGCTGACCGAGGCATGTTGGGAACGGACCGTTGGAAGTTGGCAGGGCAGAGGTCGACGCGTGTTCACCAGTTAGCGCATCATCCGCTTTACAGCGCGATCGATTTCCCGATCATGTTCGCGCCGACGAATCGCCTCGCGCTTATCGTGCCTTTTGCGCCCGCGCGCCAACGCAATACCTAATTTCGCCCTCCCGTGGGCGATGTACAACCTCAATACGATGATCGTGAGGCCGGCTTGGGCGACCCGCTCTTCAAGTCGGGCGATCTCGGCGCGCTTGAGCAACAGCTTGCGGTCGCGAGCCGGTTCATGCTGTCCATAGAGACCCGCGTTGTCGTACTGTGCGACATGTGCGCCCTGCAACCACGCCTCTCCGTTGACGATGCGGACGAATGCGCTTGAGATATCTGCCTTGCCGGCGCGAATCGACTTGATCTCCGATCCTGTCAGAACGATCCCGGCCTCGAATTCACCCAGAATCTCGTATTCAAAGCGAGCACGGCGGTTGGTGGCGACGTTGCCGAAGGTGGCTGATTTCGTCGCACCTGCTTTCGGGTTGGCGGTTTTGGATCGTTTTCGTGAGCGTGCCATCATCGCAATTGAAAGGACACACCTGGCCGTGGAATACCGCGCGCCGGTACTGGTTCGCACTTTGGACCGACGGTCGCCTTGCGCGTGGTTGGGCTGAACTACGGCGTAGTTGACGTCGTGACGCGGGTCTGGAAATCGAGCTGACGAACAGCGGCATCCAGTTGCGGGTCCGTGAAGTCAACATCACGTTCTGAAACGTTTTCGGGAAACTCCACGATGACATCCGGCGTGAGACCTACGCCTTCAATGACGTTGCCGTCAGGTGTGAACCAGCGCCGGATAGTGACGTTTATCGCGCCGCCGTTTGACAGCCTTTGGGTGATATTGACGCTACCTTTCCCGAATGTCTGCGTACCGATCAATACAGCGCGCCCGTGGTCTTGCAACGCGCCCGCGAATAACTCGGCGCCGCTACCTGAATAGTTGTTGACGAGCAGGGTAATGGGCAAGTTAGGGAAGTTCGCCTGCCCGTGCGCGTGGAAGTCGCGCCGATTGCCGTCTCGATCCACCTCAAACGCGAGCCTTCCTTGGGATATGAATTCGCTCGCTGCATCCAGAGTGGCGCTCAGCAACCCGCCCGGGTTGTTTCGCACGTCGACCACGATTGCGTCCGCGCCCTGCGCCAACAGGTCGTTGACGTGCTCTCGAATCTCGGCCGGTGTCTCATCGGTGAACTGCTCGATGTTCAGCTCGCCGTAAGGCGTATCGGGAATCATCCGCGATGTAACCGATTCCAGTTCGACGCGGTCTCTGATGATGGTTATCTCGACCGGTTCGGTTTCGCCTGCATGAAGGATCGTTAGCACCACTGGCAGACCGCGCTCGCCACGGATCTTCAATACCGCTTCGGTGACAGTCCACTCCGTTGCGTCTTCACCGTCAACCGCCACGATCCGGTCTCCGACCTTGATACCAGCGCGTTCGGCGGGCGAGTTGCGATGGGGCTTGGTGATTATCACGCCGGTTCCGTCTGGGTCTGCGCTAACGGATGCTCCGATACCGAAGAATGAGCCTGCCAAGTCGTCTCGGCTCAGCTCGAAAGCCTCTGGGGACACGTAACGAGTGTGCGGGTCGCCGAGCGAATCGATCATCGCCTTTATGGCATCCTCCGACATGGCAGCAGGGTCTACGGCACTGTTGTCGTAGTACTCATCGTTGATGATTTGGTAAGCCTCCCAGATGATGGCGATATCTTCCGGAACGGCATCTGGAGCCGGCGCGTTGGGCAATGGCGGTACCAGCGGCTCAACGGGCGCAGGTGTTGAGCTGGGAGCGACCTTTATCTGCGGGTCGTCCGGGCCGTTGGCTGAGGTCTCGGTCGGAGTCGGTTCGGGAAACGGAGTGGCCGTGGCGGCGATCGTCGGCGTAGTTCCGGAGACAACCGCAGTCGGAGTGTTTTCTGCAACCGTTGCAACGGCGGCAGGTTCAGCGGTCGAGCATGCCGCGAAGACCAGCGCAACCAGCGATACGGCTATGGCGGACTGCCATAGTCGCGATGGTCCGGGTGCGTAAGACCTGAAACTGCTATGTCGGAGGATTCTGCGCGCTAGGTTGAATGGCATGGGTGTTAGGTTGGGATTGGATTGTAGCTGTCAAAGTATACGTAGCGTTGACAGCGAACGGTTGCATGAACGCACAGACCGGCGCTCCTCAACGATTTATGTAGTTGCAACTTGACATAACGATACTAGTGCGAAGATAGTACTCTGTGGCGCAACGGCTGTTCCCGCCCGCCTGGCGGCGTGTCGCTTGTTGCTACGCACTTCGCGTCGAAACCCCGTTGGTAACTGCGCTCGATGGACGCGCACTGGCTCCCGATATCGATTCTGAGTCTGTCTGCTCTCCAGACGCAACGGCCAAAGCGTTATCGCAGGCTTGCCTGAGAGAATCGATCCCCCAGCCATGCGTGGCGGAAGTCATGACTACATCTTCCTGGTGCGAATCGATCGGCTCGTCGGACACCACATCGATCTTGTTCATGACTGTCAGCCTCGGGATGCTGTCTAGCTCTAGTTCGGCCAACAGATCGACCACGACTTGGGCGCGTTCCGCTGCGGTCGGGTCTGAGGCATCAACGACGTGCAACAACAGGTCTGCCAGCACAACCTCTTCCAGTGTTGCGTTGAAAGCCTCTACCAGCACCGTCGGCAGCTTGTTGATGAATCCCACAGTGTCACTCACGGTTGCTGACCTGCCAGAATCGAGATACAGCCTGCGCGTCGTCGTATCCAACGTTTCAAACAGGCGATCGTCCGACCTCACACCTGCACCAACCAGTGCATTGAAGGTCGCAGATTTACCCGCGTTCGTGTATCCGACGATTGCGATGAGGCTGGCATCTGTTTTGACTCGCCTTGCCCGTTGCGCACCTCTGCGTTGCTTGACCACTTCCAACTCGGCGCGAAGGTCTCTGGCGCGTCTACGCATCAGTCGCCTGTCCGTCTCAATCTGCGACTCTCCCGGACCCCTGGTTCCAATGCCACCGCCTAGCCGTTCCAGGTGAGACCATTGCCCTGCCAAACGCGGCAACAGATACTCCACCTGCGCCAATTCGACCTGAAGTCTACCCTCGCGGCTACTGGCACGTTGTGCGAAGATGTCAAGTATCAGCGCCGTGCGATCGATCACTTTGACCTTCAAGAACTCTTCGAGCGCGAACTGCTGTGCCGGACGCAGTTCGTCATCGAAAATCGTTACGTCAATGCCTTCCTGCGCCACGACGTTGCGAAGTTCGTCTAGCTTGCCCGCTCCCAGATACGTCCTTGAGGGTCGGCTCAAATTCTGGGTAACCGTTGAGACGGTCTCGGCGTTCGCAGTACGCGCCAATGAATCTAATTCGCTCATCGACTCGTCAAGTGGCCACGACTGCTGGCCGCGCACCCTAGCTCCGACTAAGCAGGCGCGTTCCTTACGCCGTGCTGTCGAGTAAGTATGGTTGCGGCGCGGCATTGAATTACGAAGTCGGTAACCCAGGCATCAATCCCGATTGGCGACTGAAGGCGGCTAGACCTTCCAGCCGGAAATGCGACGAATGCCCTCGTCTATCTGGTCGTCAGGGATCGTCAGAGACAAGCGGATGTAGCCTTCGCCCGCTTTCCCGTATGATGCGCCCGGAGTTACGACGACATCGCACTCTTCCAACAACCGGGTCGCGAAATCAGCTGATGTGTAACCTTCCGGCACGCGTGTCCAGATGTAGAGAGTTGCCTCCGGCGCGGTGGCTGGCAAACCGATCTCATTGAGTGCAGCTACGACCCGGTCGCGTCGACGTTTGTAGATGGCATTGTTCGCGTCGAGCCACTCCTGGGGCAGTTCCAAAGCGGCGATGCCCATTTCCTGTATCGCCTGCGAAAGCCCGGAATCTATGTTGGACTTAACGCGCATCAGCGCGTCCACCATCTCGGAGTTGCCAACTGCCGCGCCGACACGCCAACCCGTCATGTTGGCAGTCTTCGATAAGGAGTGAAACTCCATAGCCACGTCTTTGGCGCCGCCAACCTGCAACACGCTCGGAGCAACGTAGCCGTCGAACGTGACCTCCGTGTAACAGGCATCATGTAGCAGATACAGATCAAACTCCTTTGCGTAAGCGACCGCTTCTCTTAAATACGCCAAGTCGGCGACTGCGCCTGTTGGGTTGTTGGGATAGTTCAACCAGAGCGTCTTCGCGGACTTAGCCACATCCGTAGGGATGTCCGCGAAGTCCATCAAGTAGCCGTTGGCTTCCCTGAGCGGTACGAAGTGTGTGGTGCCGCCGGCGAACATCGTTCCGATCTCGTAGACAGGATAGGCCGGGTCGGGTGAGATCGAGATATCGCCCGGGTCGATGAAGCATAGCGATGCGTGAGCAATACCCTCTTTCGCACCGATCAGATTAATTACCTCGGACTCCGGATCCAGCTCTACGCCGAATCGCCTCTGATAGAAATCGGATACTGCTTGACGGAACTGCGGTAGACCTTCGCTTTCTGGATATCGATGGTTGGCGGGTTTGCGCGCGCCGCGATCCAGTGCATCTAGTACATCGTTTGGCGTTGGGATGTCCGGGTCGCCGATGCCGAAAGACACGACGTCAATTCCCTCCGCCTTCTTGCGAGCGATGGCGCGCGAGATGTTGACGAAGAGGTACGGCGGTAGCTGTTGCACCCTGTCGGCTAGTTCTGGCATGGATTAACCCCGATTCAATTGAGTTGGAATGAATGTCGCTACTAATCGCCGGTCTCTAGCCAAGTCCCGCGGAACACCTCGACGGCAGGCCCGTCCAGATATGCCGAGTTGTCATCGTCAAACGATATGTGCAACGTACCGCCATCTAGATGTACATCGACCTCGTCGCCAACGAGTCCCAGTTTGCGTGCGGCTGTAGCGGATGCCGTGCTACCAGTACCAGATGACAACGTCTCACCCGCGCCGCGCTCAAAGACACGGGCCCTGACGTTGGAGCGGTCGATGACATTTACGACCTCGAAGTTGATCCGTTGCGGGAAAATCGAGTGCGGTTCGACGATTGAACCGATCTCTACCAATGGGAAGTCGACCACTGGATCGTCAACAACGGCCACGGCGTGAGGGTTGCCTATCGCCAAGCAGGTGACCTCCAGCACCTGGTCGCCGAATTTTATGGGGTGCGCGACAACCTCTCGGACCAAGCCGATCGATGAGGTGTCAACTGGAACTTCTGCCGCGTCAAACGTGGCCACACCCATTGAGACTCGCGCCCCTGATACCTTGTCGTCTTCAATGCGCGGATAGACCTCGCGCACTCCGCCTAGTGTTTCAACGGTCAACACGCCTTCGGAGGGCATTGCATATCCGTTGTCAACCACGAACTTGGTGAAAAGGCGTATCCCGTTGCCGCTCATCTCGGCTTCCGAGCCATCGGGATTGATGACGCGCATGCGAATGTCAGCGATGTCGGAATCGAGTGCTAACACGATGCCGTCTGACCCGACTCCGAATGCGGGACGGCTCATCTCAACGCAGAGCTGGTTCCAGTCGCGATCCAAAGAACGACCGTCGATGGCGATGTAGTCGTTGCCGCATCCCTGCAGCTTTGTGAATTCGATTGCCACGGAGTACCCGAGAGTGAGATGGCGCGTTAGCCTTGCTTGGATTCTATCGGCGTGGTCGAGCAGATTGTTCGCTGCCATACCATTCGGCAACCGCGCGCTTTGCGTTTACGGCGTAATCTGCCGTTCTTATGTCAAACCACTTGATGCGACCGTCGGACTTCTTGAACCAATTCTCTTGGGAATCGACAAGCCGCATTGTCGCTTTGACGGTCAACTCCTTCGCCTCGTCCAATCCGATCTCGCCGCTGATGTATTGCAACATCTCACGGTAGCCGATCGAATACATTGACTGGGTCTTCACACCGATCCCCATGCCTGCAAGCGCACGCGCCTCGTCGAGCCATCCCGCTTCGAGCATTGCGTCGATGCGGCGAGTGATTCTTGACTTCAAGACATCCCGGGCTGCGCTCAAGCCAATGATCAACGAATCGTAAGGCGGTTGGTCAGACTTGGTAGCGCCGGCCATCGCGTCACCGGTAGCAATGGCGCGTTCAACGGCCCGCAAGACACGCCGCGGATTCTGCATGTCGACCTTTGAATCGGCGGCTGGGTCCAGCCTCAACAGCTGGTGTTGCAGGAAGTCCAAACCGCGTTGCGCGAGCATCTGTTCCAACTCGGCGCGAAGCTGGGTGTCGACAGGAATCTCTGGCACATTCCATCCTTCGAGAAGTGCCCAAACGTACTGCCCTGATCCGCCAACGAGAATCGGCATTGCGCCACGGTCGGTGATTTCGCGGACCGCGGTGCGCGCTGCGCGCAGGTAGGAGGCGAGGTTGTACGACTGTGTTGGTGGTATCAGATCGATCAGGTGATGGGGAACGCGCGCCATCTCTTCGGGGGAAGGTTTGGCAGTACCGATGTCCATCCCGCAATATACAAGGCGCGAATCTGCATTGATGATTTCGCCTCGGAATTCACTTGCCAGTCTGATTGAAATGTCAGACTTGCCCGTCGCCGTTGGTCCGACGATGGCGAGTACCCGGATGCGGTCCGGACCTTCTGCCGTGCTTTCCACTACGGCTGGGAAATAGCAACGGCTTGCGAATTGACGATCGCCGCAAAGTCGTCGGCGTTGAGACTCGCTCCGCCTACCAGCGCGCCGTCGATGCTGACGCTGGCGGCGTACTCCGCGATGTTTGAAGGGTTCACGCTTCCGCCGTACAGGATTGGCGTTGCCTCCGCCGTCGGCGTGTTGAACTGCTCAGCCAGCTCTTCTCGGATCGATTCCACCATGTACTCGATCTGCGCCAGCGTGGCGGCTTGGCCGGTACCAATTGCCCAAATCGGCTCATATGCGATGACCAGCGGTTGACCAGATTGGTAGTCCTGTAGGCATGCCTTGACTTGCGCCCGGACGAATTGCTCCGCATCGCCGGCATCCCGCGTGTTCCAGCTCTCACCTACGCACAGGATCGGCGTCATGCCGCCCTCGATGGCTGCGCGGAGCTTTGACGCGATTCGGGAATCGCTCTCTCCGAAGTTCAACCTGCGTTCCGAGTGACCGACAATGGCATAGTCGGCAAACTCTGCGACCATACTGACCGCGATTTCGCCGGTATACGCACCAGCATCATGTTCATTCACATCTTGAGTTCCGACGTTCAGGGCGGTTCCCTTGACTGCGGCTGCGATGGATGACAGCGACACGAATGGCGGACAGATCACGACCTCAACCGAGTCAACGGACCCGATCTTTGCTGTCAGAGTCCGCGCCAGAGTTACACCTTCGGAGATCGAGGTGTTCATCTTCCAGTTGCCGGCGATTACGGGTTTACGCAAGGTCCAGGGTCCGCAGTTCAGAAGTAACAGATCGAGTCATCGCAGTTGCGCGGCGTTAAAGATATTCGCGGATCGCATCATTGTCAATCTGAGCGGGCGCAGATGACTTCACCTTGATTCGGTCAGAGCTGCGATTCCAGGCAACGTTTTTCCTTCCAGAAACTCAAGGGCCGCTCCCCCGCCTGTCGATATGTGGTTGAGTTTGCCATTGAGTCCGAACTTCGATATCGCTTCGGCCGTTGACCCCCCGCCCGCCAGTGTGAACGCCTTCTCGTTGGCAGCGATCGTCTCTGCCACGGCTCTCGTACCGCCGCTGAAGCGCGGCCACTCGAACACGCCCATCGGTCCGTTCCAAACTATCTTGGACGCGTTCGTCAGCAGATGTGTGTACTCCAAGATCGTCGCGCCGTCGATATCCAATATGAACTTCCCTGGCCCGCGCGCACAAATGGCATCATCACCGACGAACTCGGCATCTGGGGCGAACTCGTCGGCAATCTTGACGTCTGTCGGCAGAACGATCTTAGGGCGTAACTCATCATCCTGCCACAGCGACAACGCCAAGGCCGCCTCTTCGTCGGGAGGGTTCTTTCGGTACATCCTGCCATCCACGAATGCTTTGACCATCCCGCCGCCAGTCAATATCCAGTCGAAACGACTTGCGAGATTGCGAATCAAAGCGAGTTTGTCCGCGACCTTTGCTCCGCCAATCACGGCGACTGATACGCCTTCGCTAGCCCGCAACGCCTGGGCGAGTGCATCGTTCTCAGATGCCAGCAGTATCCCAGCATAGCGTTCAGGCACCATTGCGGGTACGCCGACGATGCTCGCGTGCGCCCTGTGCGAAGCACCGAACGCATCGTTGACGTAAACATCTGCCAACTCTGCGAGTTCCTTGACGAAGGCTGATGCATTGCCCTCTTCGCCCGGATTGAACCTGAGGTTTTCAAGCATCGCCACATCGCCGGGTTGTAAAGCTGCCACGACTTCGCGACACTCGTCGGTCCCGAGAGGTCCGGCGTATCGAACGTCGCAACCGAGCAGTTCCGCCATGCGTTTGCGTACCGGCTCTACGACAAGGTCATCAACCCATTTGCCGCGCGGCCTCCCTATGTGAGTGCAGACCACCGTTATGGCATTTTGTTTGCGGAGCAGCCCAAGTGTCGGTAATGTTGCACGGATTCGCGAGTCATCCGCAATATCTGTCGTGCCGGGCGCGAAAGGCACATTGAGCTCAGCGCGCAACAGGACGCGCTTGTCGGTAAGGTCGGCGGCGGATGTGTCTGGCAGAGGCATCAAGTGATGTGCTGGCCAGATGTGCTGCCCCAGACGAGTTCGCGCGCGTATGCCAGCAGTGCGGACTTCGCATCTGAGGGCGCGATTGCGGCATCGAGCGACTCTTGCGCGCGTGCGAAAGTCGAGTTGATCAAGTTTCGCGCCGACTCTTCGATGCCCAGTTGCACCGCGATCTCGGACACTGATTCGACATGCGCCGGGTCGAGTAGGCGTTGCATATAGACCTCGCCAACCTTGCGCCTCGTCGTAGCATCATCGATCGCGCTAAACATCAGCGCAATGGGTAGCGATTTCTTCTTCGCTACGATCCTGCCCTGCTCTATCGGGTCACGTTGTTTTACGTTAAACATTGCCCTGCGTTCGAGTTCGCCCTGCCTTGCAACGCCGACACATTCGCCGAATGTTCGCAGGTCAGTAGCGATCCGGTTCCCGTCGTCATTAGTTAACAGGACGGAAGGCAAGGTCGCAGCGCCACCATAGAGCGAACCGATACGGAGGGTTGCCATGGCGAAGTACTCGTCTACGCTAACTGGCAACTTCTCTTGCAGTTGCACATCCATGAACTCGCCTTCACACATCTTCAACACAGCGTTGTCAACGATCTCGAGAGCCTCAGTCACCTGGTCGATCGGCTCGCCGCGCTCAACCAACTCGAAGATCGAGAGCCTGGCAAGCGCGTGCAATCCATCCCCGGTGTTGATGGCCTGCGATGGTCCCCATTTCCACCAGACGGTAGGTCGCCCAAGCCGCTCCGAATTGGAGTCTTGCACATCACCGTGGATCGTAGCGAACGCTTGCACCAACTCCAGCGAAACGGCGTACCGAATGGCGAGTTCGTAAGGCGCGCCGATAGCAGCAGCGACATGCAGACACATCATGCCGTGCCGCCGCGGCACGGTACCGTAGCCGCTGTCCGGACCACCCGCATCATCGATCCACCCGAGTTGATACTCCATGTAACGATAGAGCTCCAGCTCGCGCTGCCCGATGAAGTCACGCATCGCCGACTCCAAGTCATCAGCGGCATCCACCGGTAACAGGTATGGACGATCTGACTTTGCCACGCTAGCCCCTCAAGAATTGATGGTGGCTGCGATGTCCGAAGGTGAGACCGCCCCCTCGCGCAGGATGCGTGGAGACCCGGCTGTGACATCGACGACGGTTGACGGAGCTGCATGACCACCGCAAGGGCCTTCCAATATCAGCCCGGGACACTCACCGAATGCCTCGGCAACATCCCAGGCGGATTTCATCGGTGGTGCGCCAGTTCGGTTCGCGCTGGTGCCGGTGATTCCTGCACCGAGCATGTTCAGCAACGCCAACGCAGTCTCGTTATCTGGCACACGTAGCCCCACCGTGTTCAACCCGCCGGTAACGATCTGTGGCACTGAGTCATTCGCTGGCACAACGATAGTAAGAGCACCGGGCCAGAACTGGTCCGCGAGCGTCTCGGCGGCTGGCGGAACGCGTGAGGCAAACATAGAGACGTAACGCGCATGGGGAATTAACACAGGAACGGGCGTTGACGATGCGCGCCCTTTGATGTCAAACACCTTGGCGACTGCATCGCCGTCAGATGCTTGCGCGCCAAGGGCGTAGTAAGTATCAGTAGGAAAGGCCACGACACCGCCAGACGCGATCAGCTGGCTCGTAGCGGAGATGTCGTCGGTGATGTTCACAATGCGGATGGTGATGCTGATGCAGCTAGACGGGTGTTATGGGAATGCTATAACTGAGCATCGTGCGATGATTGATGTCGCGGTGCTCTGCTCTGCCTGTCGCAGTTTGTTACGGGTCGCTGGATGAATAGTAAGAGTCAGGCTGTCACGCGCCCCTGGTCCTCGCGGCTGCCAGATGTTCGTATTCCTTCTGGATGCGTATCGTGCGAAGCTTCGGTGTGCGTTGGCGACCAGTTACACGGTGATCATCGATGGTCGCGTGACACTTGGCGGGCCGCCCCCCGATACGTCCCTCAGTTCGCCACATCTCTGACATGAACTTCGCAAAATGAGACACTGTTACAGACCGTACTGCCCCGCCGCTTGCGGTTTGAACGTTCGGATTGGAAAATGACCTTATGGCAATGAACGAAAGAGCGTTGAACGCCTTCATCTCTGAAGCTCTTGAGGAGCAGGCGCCACCCGGTTTCGTGACCGAGGTGGAAGAGCATGGAGCCGAGCTTGAAGGACTTCGGGTACCTGACATCCAGGTCATGATGCCGTATAAGTTGCGGACAATCATCGAGACTGAGTACGGAAGACCCGCCATCGCAGATGCCAAGGCCAAACTCGGTTATCAGTTCAAGGGTGTTGACACCTTGCCGATGAAGAGTATCTTGGCGATAGGGCTGCCTAGGCAATTGGGCGAGATGCGGCGTCTAGAACGGCGTGCAGCTCTTGCCAGCGACCACCCCTATTTCGCTTTGCAGGTCGTGACTGGATCGGGACCCGATGACCCTAATATCACCGTGGTTCCGAACGAGCCGGTGCAGGTCTCACTGCGAGATATGGTGCAATACGCGTGGCTATCAGCAATCCCGGAAGACTATTCAAGGTCCGAATTGCAAAAGGTCGTAGCGGTACTGCACGGCGCGCGGAACGGTCTGCTTGACAGTCTCAGACTGCTGGGCCCGAAGGCCGAAGCAAGGTTGCTTGCAGCATACGACCCTGGGGGTTCAAATCTGAAGGCGGTTGCGGGAAACGTCGTGGGAACGCTGACCAGCATGATGCAGCTACACCTGTGTTTGAAGGAATGGGCATCGGGCGGGCTTGACGACATCCTGCCGTTGGGACACGACAGCCTCTGGATCATGGGCGGCCGACAACGTGGCATAACCCACGCCATAGCGACGGAGTGGCGCAAGATTGAACGGATCGACTACCAACCGCTGTCGACGTTGGCTGCGGAGATGATGGAGGACCGAGACCTCTCATCCCACTTGGGCGATACCTTGCGAGTGATTCACGAAGCTCTGACTCAATACATCGACACGGGGATATCGGCGACGAACAACGTTGCGGCGGAGATTTGGCAGTCGATGATTCCGGACCGCGACCAGCGCGCGTCGTACTACACGAAACCGGTGACGGCCGAGATGCTCGCGAATTTGACGGTTCCAAGACTTCCCGAACCGGCGAAGGCGACTTACAACGAGGTCTGTGCTGGAACCGGAACGCTCGCTCGCGCCACCGAAGAGAATATCCGATTCCGTCACTATGCCAAGACGGATGACAAGACGAGCATTCACGCCGAACGCATGGAACGGTTCATTCGGTTGACCGACATCAATCAGCAGTCGGTATCCGTTGCATCGGCGAACATGGCAGCACTCGAGCCCGACACGGCGTATAGCACCAACGCCATCTTCGCGATCACTGCTGAAGGCGGTGCATTGAACTATCTGACGCAGGATGGACTATCTGACATGGAGACTGCCCTGATTGGCCGCGACGGCGAGCGAACCGACATGCTTACGTTGGAAAAGTGTAGTGCGGGCATCTGCAACAACAACGATCCCTACTTCGTTGCACGCAAGGGTGCGAAGAGTCCCCTACCGCGGGCGAGGATGGCATATTTCAAGTCTCAAGCGGATCGACGGTTGCATGGCGTGGCGAATGGCAACGCGGGACTAGCGTCGTTCATGCATGTCATTGAACACAAGCTGTTGGCGTACGGCGGAGTGCATGGCAAGGTACTGCCCTTGAAGGCTGCTCATGCGCACAGCTACAGCGGATTCAGGCGCAACATTGAGTCTGCGTATCGTGATGTGATTGCCATCTGCACTGCTGCTGGCGACGGTACTTCGATGTCGGCAGACACGAATGTGCAGGAGATGCTCGTAGTCGGAACCAAGCAACCGGACCCGCCGCAGAACGGACAGCCCGACACCGATGGCGACCGTGCCGTGACCTGCGTCAACTTGACTCGAACGTTCGCAACCAAGTTGGAGGCCAAGCTATTCGCCGATGTGATCCGACGCGAGGTAGCGGCGGGAAAAGCTTCCGGTGAAATCATCGTCGGCGATGTCGCCGGGACCTACTACAGGATGATCAATTTAGGCGAAGGTAAACCATGGTCGGCGTTGGGTTCGAGCGGTGCGTACACGGGGTTAACCGAGGCAATCACATCCGGGGAAGCTTGGAATGTCAGTACCGGCGAGCGTAGGCCGTTCGATCTTCCAATGACCACATTGGGCGCGTTAATCGATACGGGTCCGACCCATGACAGGATCGGCATTACCGCGGACAGCGAAGGTACGCATCCAAGGGGGGCTTTCCTGTTTCATTCCGCGAACACTCTGTATGCGGGGAAGTTGCGCATTAATCCGTCGTTGTGGAACGCGGATGCCTCGACGCAGGTGAGCATGACTTGCGAGCCGACACACTATGGCGAGCCGCGTAGCACCTCGGAAGAAGCCATGGCAATGCGGAAATCGGCGGGCAGGTTCCACCTTAGCCGCGGATTGGGCACCGCCGCTCAGAGGGTAGCTGTGGCATATACCGGGACCGATTGCATGGGCGGTCGAAGTTGGAATACTTTCGACGCTGATGAAGCGGTGGCGAAGTCGCTTGCACTGTTCCTCAATAGCACCATGGGTTTGGTTATCAGGATAGGCTACGGCCAACAGTCGCAACTGGGCAGGGCACCGATTAATGTCAAGGCTATCGACGGGCATCCTATTCCCGACTTCGCGGCCGACACAGAGGCTGGTACTTTTGCTCGTCAAATCGCCGAGGAGAATTTCGACCGGCTGCGGGAGTTGGATCTGAACAGAATCGCGTTGGCGGCGGTTGATCCGAACAGGTGTGAGATTGACCGCGTGGTCGCTAGGATGCTTGGGTTGCCGCAAGACGACGCGACCGAGGGCATGTTGGCAGAATGGCGTGCGTTAATGTGCTTGCAACCTGCGATCAACGCGAACAACAAAGAGGTTCTGGCCACCCTGAAGGCGCATGGCATTGGTTGATGTACTTTCCAAACAGGGATGTACAGGGTATGCAGGATTCTGGTGTACGGAGAGTACTACGCGGGAGCGATTGAGTCGGGGGAAGAGGTTACTTCGTGTGCCCCCACTAACACTAGCGGCGGTGTGGGCAACGTCCGTCGGGGTAGTCATGACAGCAAGTGGCCGGGGAGATTTCGAGTTTCCGGCCGGACGTGTCGAAGTAGAGGTTGTTGACGGTCACGTTGCCGATGATGCCTCCGGGTCCGATTGACGGGTTGTTAATGTCGGATGGAGTTGGACGTCTGGCTGAACGTTCCGATTCGGGTCGCTCTGGATCGGAATCACTGCTTGGGCGATCTGGGTGCTCATCTGACTCAGAATCGTCGTCAAACAGGGATTTGCCGAATTTCGCCGCTTCAATGAGCGCGCGTAAGGCATCGGCATCAAGGGGACCGAGGTCAACCATGTCGGCTTATAGCCGTGATGCTTCTGCTATGACCGCCTCTTCGGCGGCTCGTTGCACCTCGGCATCGTCATGGTCGGCGGCAACGCGTATCTCCGCCCACAGGACTTCGCCGGTATCCTCGTCGATGGACATCCTGAGTTTGGCGCCCAGAATCTTGATCGCGTCAGGATCAAGAGGCGCGTCGATTATCTTTGCAGTTCGAGATTGTTCCGTAGTAACCATCGGGTTCGGCTCCTTTCACCCGTCGGTAGTTACTCGCGAGTCTACACGATCAACCTGATGAATCGGCGTTTGCCGGAACGTATTCGGTGCTGAAGGTCAACGATTCATACGCGATAATTGAAGGATGGCAACCGCCACCCTCCTACGCCGACATTCGACATGCCTCAAGGTACCCAACAGCGTTCTCACAGAGTCGCGGTCTCTGGCGACATCGAGGTCGGGACCTACTTGGAAATCGCAGAAGGCGGGGTAAAGCACTCAACTGGCACTGAGCATGAAAGTGCAGCCCCGGCGCGTGCTCAGTCGATCCTTATCGTGGACTTTGGGTCGCAGTACAGCCGACTCATCGCGAGGCGCGTGCGCGAGCAGAATGTGTACAGCGAGATCGTTGCTCACGATGCCGGCCCAGAAGTCCTACTTGATCGGGATGTCATCGGGATCATCTTGAGTGGTGGGCCGAACAGCGTATACGACGAAGGCGCGCCGATGGCGCCGCCTTGGGTGTTTGATGCGGGTATCCCGGTACTGGGTATCTGCTACGGGATGCAGCTGCTCGCGCACCAACTTGGCGGGATCGTAGCAGCTGGCCGAGCCAGAGAGTACGGCCACGCCATCTTGCACCTTAACGGCGCCAAGCATGACCTGTTTGCCAATCTAGAAGCAGAAGTACCGGTTTGGATGAGCCACGGTGACAGGATCGAGTCCGTGCCAGCTGGGTTTCAGGCTCTAGCGTATTCCGAGAACTCGCCCTGTGCAGCCATGGGGAATGCCGAGATGCAGACCTACGGCATTCAGTTTCATCCCGAGGTCACGCACACTCCGCAGGGCGCGCAGATAATCGGAAACTTCATCAAGGGCATCTGCGGCGCGACTGGCAGTTGGACACCGCAGAACTTCGTCCGCGATGCCATACAACGGATCCGCATGCAGGTCGGAGATGGGAAGGTTGTTTGTGCACTATCGGGTGGCGTCGACTCGGCGGTGGCTGCGGTACTGATACACCGCGCCATCGGCGATAGACTCACCTGCATCTTTGTTGACAATGGACTGTTGCGCTTGGGTGAGGCGCAGAGGGTTGAGTCGGTTTTCGCGAGTAAATTGGGCGTCAATCTACGGTGTGTAGATGGTGCCGAGAGATTTCTCACCGCCCTTGCAGGTGTCACTGATCCAGAGGAAAAACGCAGACGCATTGGCGAGGCGTTCATCCGCATTTTCGAGGAAGAGGCGCGCGAGATAGGCGATGTTGACTTTCTGGCCCAAGGTACGCTCTATCCCGATGTGATCGAGTCGATCTCAGCGGAGTCTTCCGCGGCGCACAAGATCAAGACGCATCACAACGTAGGCGGATTGCCTGAGCAAATGGACCTGGAGCTTGTCGAACCGTTGCGCCACCTGTTCAAGGATGAAGTCAGGGAAGCAGGTAGGGCGCTCGGCATACCCGAGCAGTCAGTGAATCGGCAACCGTTCCCGGGTCCGGGATTGGCGATACGCATTATTGGCGAAGTGACGTATGAGAAGCTTGAGATCCTGCGCGCGGCAGATTGGATAGTGATCGAT
The DNA here is from genome assembly GCA_965200145.1 of Dehalococcoidia bacterium. Classification (GTDB taxonomy): domain Bacteria; phylum Chloroflexota; class Dehalococcoidia; order Lucifugimonadales; family Lucifugimonadaceae; genus CBDATG01. The sequence goes on along the minus strand of CBDATG010000002.1, from coordinate 651,767 downwards.
GAGATCAAAGATGCCAACATCTACGAGAACCTTTGGCAATCATTCGCAGTGCTAACGGATACTCGGTCGGTCGGTGTCATGGGTGATGCCCGGACGTATCAATATGTGGTTGCGATTCGGGCCGTCGTCAGCTCGGATGCGATGACGGCTGACTGGGCTCGACTTCCTTATGACACGATTGCGCGCATCTCGAATCGCATTGTTAACGAAGTGCCCGCTGTGAATCGGGTGGTGTTGGACGTAACATCGAAGCCGCCGGGAACGATTGAGTGGGAATGATCCGAAGCAGTGTCGTCTTGCAAGGCGGATCGTAGATGAAGATACTCGTGATCGGCGGAGGCGGCCGCGAACACGCGCTCGCTTGGCGGATGGCTCGTGACGGCAATGCCGTGGTGGTAAGCGCACCGGGTAATCCAGGCATGGCGCAGGTTGGAGAAACAGTCAAGGTTGATGTGGACGACGTTGATACGCTGGTCAAATGCGCGATAGATGCCTCTCCGGACCTCGTGGTCGTCGGACCCGAGCAACCGCTTGTTTGCGGGTTAGCCGATAAGCTACGCCGGATCGGCATAACGGTGTTCGGACCTTCGGCAGCGGCAGCCCGAATAGAGTCGAGCAAGGATTGGGCCAACGAGCTGATGCACACGAACGGTGTGCCCTGCCCTGCATCGCGGACATTCGACGATATCGCACCGGCGGCAGATTATGTGGGAAGCCTTCCAGAGGGTTCGGTAGTGATAAAGGCCGACGGTCTGGCGGCTGGCAAGGGCGTGATAATCCCAGACACGTACGATGATGCGGCATCTGCCTTGGAACGATGTTTGGAAAGACGCGAGTTCGGCGACGCGGGATCTAGGGTCGTCATCGAGAAGCGACTTACGGGCCCGGAGTTAAGTGTGTTCGGATTCGTGGACGGCGAGTCTGTGTCGCAGCTGGTGGCGGCGCGTGATTACAAGCGTGCGTACGACGGCGATGTGGGACCCAACACCGGCGGCGTTGGTGCGTTCACATCGCCCATATTGGCGACTGAAGCCGACCTGAGCGAGATTGGTGAGACGATTTTCCAACCGACCGTCTCGGCGATGGCGCGAAGCGGAAGCTACTTCCAAGGGATGCTTTACGCTGGCTTGATGTTGACCGATTCTGGTCCCCAAGTGATTGAGTTCAATTGCCGATTCGGAGACCCCGAATGTCAGGTCCTGATGCTACGTCTGGATTCGAATTTGATTGAGGTTTGCCAAGCGGTAGCAGAGTCGAACCTCGCCGGCCTCGTCGACGACGTGAGGTACCGAGATAATCATGTCGTTGCAGTGGTCACGGTTTCCGACGGTTATCCCGGCAGATACGATACCGGATTCCCGATCTACGGCGACTTACCTGCTACGGATGAAGCGCATGTGTTTCACGCAGGGACTGCGTTGAACGATGATGGCGTGTTGGTGTCCGATGGAGGTCGCGTGTTGGTCTCAACCGCTGCATCCGATCTGAGTGTTTCACACGCCCGGTCAAAGGCGTACAGCTTAGCACGAGGGGCGTCCTTCAGCGGGTCTCGCTTCAGGAGCGATATCGCTGCGGACGCGACGGCCGCCTTTTCCAACGACTAGACAGACTAACGGCATGATACCCCGCTATACGCGCCCTGAAATGGGACACTTCTGGTCGGAGGATTACCAGTTTGACCTCTGGCTCGGGATTGAGGTAGCTGCGTGCGAGGCTTGGGCAGAACTAGGGGTGATCAACTCGGATGAGATCGCGGCTATCCGGCGGGCCTCGTTCTCGCGGGCAGAGTACGACCGACAATTTGACGAGACGAAGCATGACATCGTTTCATTCACTCGCGCTGTTGCCACGAGTCTCGGTCCGGAGGGACGATGGATCCACCACGGGTTGACATCCAACGATGTGAAAGACACTGCCCTGAGTTTGCAGATGGCGGCAGCTGTCAGACTGATTTCCGCTGATGTTGAAGTGTTGCGGGACGCGTTGCGCGAGCGGGCACTTGAACACAAACGCACCCTCTGCATCGGTCGCTCACATGGTATGCACGCCGAGCCTATGAGTTTCGGCTTGAAGCTGGCGTTGTGGTGGTCGGAAGTGCGAAGACATCAGGATCGACTAGCGGAGTTGATGCCGCGAATTGCAGTGGGTATGTTGTCTGGTCCAGTAGGAACATTCGCCGGACTTCCGCCGTGTATCGAAGAGTCGGTGTGTAGACAACTTGGTTTGAAGCCTGCGGCCGTATCGAACCAGATCATTCAGAGAGACCGCCATGCGGAATTCGTCCAGACTTTGGCCCTGATCGCCGCGACGTTGGAGAAGATGGCAACTGAGATACGCGGATTGCAGCGGACCGAGGTGGCAGAGGTGCAAGAGCCATTTGGGTCGCCCGGTTTCGTGAGCAAAGGTTCATCATCGATGCCGCACAAGCGTAACCCTGAGTTGTCGGAACGTGTCTGCGGATTGGCGCGAGTCATACGCGGTAACAGCATCGCGGCGTGTGAGAACGTCGCACTTTGGCATGAGCGCGACATTTCGCACTCGTCCGCTGAGCGCGTCATTCTAGCGGATTCGGCGATTGCCACCGATTACATCTTGGACTTGATGTCCAAGGTCATTTCTGGGATGACCGTCGACGTTGAACGGATGCGTACGAATCTGGAGATTACCGGCGGCGTTGTCTTTTCGCCACGCGTGATGCTCGAGCTCGTTGAGGCGGGCGTGGATAGGAACGCGGCATACGATGCCGTGCAATCGAGTGCTATTGAGGCGTTGGATACTGGGACCGACCTCCGCGAAGCGTTGACGCGCAACGAACTGGTAAAATCCAACATTGACGCGCACCGGATGGATCAACTGTTTGACTACGAATACTTCATTCGCCATGTCGATCACATCTACGAGCGGGTTGGGCTGACCCAATGATCTCCCTGTCACCAACAGTTGAGCGCACTAACCTTCCAGGTCTGCTGAATCGCGGCAAGGTGCGCGACATGTTCGGCATCAACGATGAACTGATGCTGATGGTGGCGACAGACAGGATATCGGCATTTGATGTGATCATGGATGCCCCAATTCCCGGTAAGGGCGTGCTTCTATCGCAGATGTCCGCGTACTGGTTCCGCAATGTAATCGGCGACATCGTTCCCAACCACATGGTGTGTATGGCGGACGATCCTGAGGCGTTTGCGCGAGTTCCTTCCGAGGGTGTGCTACCCGACCTCCCTGACAGCTGGCGTTCGCGGAGTATGGTTGTGCGGCGCGCGGAGCGGATCGATATGGAGTGTGTGGTGCGGGGATACCTAGCGGGTTCGGCTTGGCAGGAGTACTCGACCCGCGGTACGGTGAACGATGTGCAGTTACCGCAAGGGTTGTTGCCAGCATCCAAACTTCCCGAACCGATCTTCACCCCCTCTACCAAGGCGGAGGAAGGTCATGACTTGCCGCTCTCGCCCGACGAAGCTCAGCGACTAGTTGGAGTTGAGCTGCATCATCGCCTTGAGGAAATCAGTTTGCGGCTCTACGAACGCGCATCCGCTATTTGTGCGGATGCGGGAATGATTCTCGTAGACACGAAGTTTGAGTTTGGATTTGTTGGCGGTGAGCTGACCTTGATTGACGAGGTGTTGACGCCCGATTCGAGCCGATTCTGGGATGCCGCCGATTGGTCACCGGGGAAGTTCCCTCCGGCGTTTGATAAGCAACACCTGCGTGAGTGGCTTATGGAAATCGGTTGGAATCGTGAGCCACCGCCGCCGGAATTGCCAGCGAGTGTGATTGATGCAACACGAGCCCGATATGTCACAGCCTATGAGAGGTTAACTGGGGGCTTGGCGCAATGGTAGAAATGCCGCGCAGGGCCAGCGTCTAGATGCAGTGCGGTTTTGGGTTGCAAAATCCCGCGCTCGGTCGCGAAATTAGAATCGGTTGAAATGCAACGCGACAAGGCAAGCAGAGATCGAGTAGCGACGACGCGACCAGACCGCCGACGGGGTATGACCCGTTCACAAATTCGGGCCGAACGTCGTTCCAAGAGTAACAGTCGACGCAGGCGAAAACGCGCGATTTGGTTGGCCCTCGGTGGCGTCTTCGCCGTCTTCATCATCTTCGCCCTGGTGTTTCAACAGGGATTGGTGAACCAGAACGCCCAAGTCGGCGGTAGCCGTGGCGTGTACAACTCTGGCGGTCCAGTTCCGGAGGACCCGGACGATGGCAGGAACCATGTCCGAGATGGTGAGGTGCCAGAGACACCTTACAGCGTCTATCCCCCTACATCCGGACCTCACTGGAACTCGCTAGGCTCGCCCGACTCCAACTTTGAGTCCGCACCAGCTGGCTGGGGTCCTTACGACCGCGCGCTACCCGACCAGGTGTTGATACACAACCTCGAGCATGGCGGTATCGGAATGCACTACGATCCGACTCAATGCGGTGAGGAGCAGTGTCAGGCCATTGCTGAAGAGTTGCAGTCAATCGCTAAGGCTTGGACCGACAACGAGACCTACACCGGATTCGTCGTCTCGCCCTATCCCAATATGGAATCTCCGATAACGCTAACTGCTTGGCGGCATCATTTACGGCTTGATGACGTGGATGAACCTCGCATCCGAGAGTTCATAGACGCCTACTATGACCGCGGCTACGAGCCGCAGGTCGCTGGCATGACACCGGGTTAGAGACAGCAGAGGTAGCGCGAAGTGCGTTTCAGGGCTCACGTTCGAGTAGCACCGAAACCAACGATTAGCGATCCCGAAGGCGACACGATCGCTGACGCTTTGGGAAGACTCGGATTTAAGAACGTCCAGTCGTTAAGGTCGGGAAAGTACTTTGACATCGTGGTAGATGAAGCTGACGCGGACTCTGCCCATGATTCTGTGCGCCAGATGTGCGAGAAACTGCTGGCAAACCCCGTCATTGAACGGTTTGAATTCGAGGTTGTAGCGACTGACCGGTGAGGGGCGCACCGCGTGTTCTGCCCGTCTACTTCGCGTTACTAACAGCGACGACGGTCTCGTATCCGGAGCACTTTAGGCGAACCCTAGCCTCGCGCTGAGGGCTCCTACTTAGGCTGCGAGAGAGCCCTTTGTGCTGGGTATCTGACCAGAAGCACGTGTGTCAACCGATGCTGCTTCGCGTAATGCCCTAGCGAACGCCTTGAAGGCTGACTCGATCATGTGGTGCTCGTTGGTACCCCTCAAGACCGTCAGATGCAGGTTAAGCCTGCCCTCTATGGCGAGCGACTCGAAGAAATGTCGCGCCATGTCGGGCGAGAACTCGCCAACATTGGAAGTCGAGCGCATGTCGATCACGGGGTAACCGCGCCCGCTCAAGTCAACCACCGCATGTGACAGCGCCTCGTCCAATGGCGCGTGCTTGCTCGACATACGCACGATACCACGTTTGTCACCCAGCGCTTCGTCGATGCACCGCCCTAACGCGATTGCTGTGTCCTCGATTGTGTGGTGAGTACCAGTCTCCAAATCGCCTGTCGCGGTTACTTCAAGGTCCAACATGCCATGTTTGGATAGCGCGGTGAGCATGTGGTTCATGAAGCCGACCGGCGAATCGATTTGTGAGCGGCCCGTCCCATCAATGTTGATGCGAACCGTGATGTCGGTCTCTCCAGTGGTGCGCGCTATTTGTGCGATTCGGTCAGGCATGACGGGTTTTGAATAGACGTACGGCGTTGCAGATTTATCGGTGAAGCCTCCCTTGATTCTAGCGGCGTGCATCCTTCGATTTCACGAACTCTCGTCGCGGCTTCCCGACCGTTCGCGTTTAACACCGATTGGATCGCAGATTAGCAGGCTTCGTCAAACGAAGATTTGCCGCAACGCCTTGGTCACCAAGTCGTTCTGCTCCGGAGTTCCGATGCTGAGCCGGACCGTGTTCGCTAGCGATGGCGAATCGAACTGGCGGACGAATATACCGCGTTTTGCCAACGCCGCGTACACATCGTTTCCCGTGTGGTGTTGAAACCTCAACAACAGGTAATTCGCATCCGATTGCGAATAGCTGATGCTGTCCAAGGAGTTGATGATCTGTTCGATGCGCTGGCGTTCTGCCACGATGGTTTCGATGCGCTCCCCTAGAACTGCGCGGTGTTGGATGGCCGCGATGGCGGCTGCCTCGGCGGCGGTGCTGATGTTGTACGGTTGCTTTATCGACATCAGGTGATCGATGATGACCTCCGAACTGATTGCGTAACCGATGCGTAGTCCGGCGATTCCTGCCCACTTACTGAATGATCGCACGATCATCAAGTTCTCGTAGTCGTCGATCAAGCGCGCCAACGTCTTCCCGCAGAACTCATAGTAGGTCTCGTCAACGACGAGCACGACACCGGTGTTGAGGATCCCTCGCGCTTCAGCTTCGGTTAGTGAGTTGCCAGTCGGGTTATTGGGCGATGCTAGAAAGACGATCTTAGACCGGTACTCTTGAACGGTTTCCACCACCTCTGCGACGGCTACCGACCAATCGGGTTCGCGATCGACCTTGATCAGTTGCGCATCTGCGATCTTTGCGCAGAACTCGTACATGCCGAACGTTGGTGGGCAATCGATCATCGAATCACCAGGGTTGATGAAAAGCTTGACCATTAGCTCGATGATCTCGTCGCCGCCTGCGCCTGCGATAATCCGCGAAGGATCAAACCCGGTGTATTCGCTCAGTGCGTTGCGTATCCGCACCAGATTCTGGTCTGGATACTCTTGCACCGCCAGGTTTGCCAATGACGCGGCGATTTCCGGCAGAGGCTCGTAGGGGTTTTCGTTCGCGTTCAGCTTGATGATGCGGGATGTGGATTCGCCAGCTTCTGAGCGGAGCAAGGCGGCGTGCTTCCCGCCTGCGTAACCCTCAGGTTGCGCGAGATGCTTGCGAATCATGTTGCTGACTGGTTGCATTTGTAGATTGGTTTGAACCTGTCCGATTGGCTGCGCGACCACTACTCGCCCAACGCCCGCCGCCGTCTCAACATGGATGCCTCAGCGTGTCCGTCCAGCGTCTCCATGCGAGCGAGAGTCGCAGCTTCTGACGACAGGTCTAGGAACTGTTGCTTTGTGAAATTGACGACTGGCATCACCCGGACGAAATCGCGGGCAGATAGCGTCGATGACCACTTAGCTGACCCGGATGTAGGCATCACGTGACTCGGTCCTGCGACGTAATCTGCCATGACCTCCGCTGACCACTCGCCCGCAAAGACTCCGCCGGCGTTCTTGACCTGGCGGATCAGTTGGGCGGCGTTTTGTGTTGCGATGCAAAGATGCTCCGGTGCCAACATGTTCGCAACGGCAACCGCGTTGTCAATGTTTTCCACGATGATCACTGCCCCGTTGCGTTCAAATGCTGCATTCGCAATAGCGGTTCGTGGTAGTTTAGCGAGCTGCTCTCTCAGGTAATCTTCCACCGCGGAAGCGATGCGTTCAGTCAGAGCCACCAGGACCGGGCGCGCCATAACGTCGTGTTCCGCTTGCGCTATCAGGTCCGCGGCCGCCAGCTCGGGTGACGAAGATTCGTCTACGACGACCATGGTTTCCGTAGGCCCGTAAACGCCTTCTATGCCTACCTGTCCGAATGCTGCGAGCTTGGCCGCAGTTACCCAGACGTTGCCCGGCCCGCAAATCAGGTTGACACGCGGAACTGTCTGCGTGCCAACCGCCAATGCTGCTATCGCGAGTGCACCACCGATGGCGAAGACACGGTGAACACCCGACACATTGCAAGCCGCCAATATGGCCGGATGCGGCAAGCCGTCTGACGCTGGCGGTGTAGCCACGATCACGTTGCTCACACCGGCCGCCACCGCCGGTACCGCGGTCATGATAACGGTTGATGCAAGAGGTGCTGATCCGCCGGGGACATAACACCCCACTGTTTCGATTGGCCGGACGACCTCGCCGTAGCCGCGTTCATCGTCAAACCATGATTTAGGCAGATTCCTCTGCTGGAACGCTTCGACCCGGTCGGCCGCGATCTTCATGGCTTCTCGCTCTTCCCTGCCCACTGCACGCACTGCGTCGTCTATCGCAGAACTCGGGACCTCAAAATGTTCCAATTCAACGCCATCGATCGCGGCGGTAAGTGCCCGCACAACGCGATCACCGTGCTGATTAACATCGTTGATGACCCGCGTAGCGAATTCGTCTGGGTCCATCCGGCACTCGTAGTAACCACCGCCGTCTGTTTTCGGAACGAGACTGGCGTTTGGATCCCCTGCCCTGTCCACGTACTCCTTCGCACCCTCGATGCCGCGGTATCGACGCAAAACCATCATGGGACCTTGCCTTGATCTTGTAATGCGCTGAGGTTGTCAATCAGTCTCGAGTAGAGTTCGCATCTGGCTTGATACAAGAACTCAAGGTCGGTCACTGCCGCGCCGTGTCCCCCAAGCCCGCGCAAGTGGTCGACTACCCTGAGGATGTCTTCCTTACGCGCAACAATCTGCACCGCGTACCAGTTGTCGGAGTCAGCCGAGTAGACCTTGGAGACAGTCGGTCCAGTCATTCCTGCGAGCTCTGGGACTGCTAGCACTAGGTCGGCGACTTGGCCTTCGGATTCGCCTTTCACGTTTGCGGTAACGCGTCGGTACTGACGAGATGCCAATCGGGCCTCTATTCGCTCCAGCAGTTGACGTACGAGCTGAAGCTTGACGTCGGATGCGGCAAGCAACTCGCCATTGCCAATCATGATCGCTCGGGATGCAGTGACGATACCCCCCGTCAACGTCCTCAGATTGTTTTCCTGTAAGGTGTTTCCAGTGTCTGAGATGTCCGCGATCACATCGGCGTACCCGATCCTGGGCGCGGCTTCCAACGCGCCGTTTATTGCGACCAACGTGAAGTATGTGATGCCCTGTCGTTGCAGGAATCGACGCACCAGCCGGGGGTACTTCGTCGCGATTCGGATGGCAGTGCCGCGTTCGTGGAACTCCAACGCGATCTCCGCCAGGTCGTAGATGGAGACAGCGTCGATCCACGCTTCCGGCACCGCTATGCAAAGACGGGACTCGCCGAATCGCAGATCGGGGGCCAGCACCAACGAAGAGCCATCCTCCAGTCGAGATTCCAGATAGCGGTCCAAGCCGACGATTCCGATATCCGCGTTGCCGCCGTCCACCAATGAAGTGATATCGGATTGCCGTTGGTATATCACCTCGATGCCGGGAATCGACGGCATCGAGGCTGTGTAACGCCTTGTGTTTACTCGGCTGATGGCCGCATCAGCGGATTCAAGCAACCGCCCGGTACCTTCGTGCAGGGCACCAGTTGAGGGGATAGCCAATCTCAAGCTATCTGTCAAAGCGGAACCGTCTCCGTGCTCCCGTCTGCATCAACGACTGTTACTGAGTCCAGGTCGATTGACTTCGCCAGCAGCTTAGCTTGGTTGAAATCTCCGTAGGCGACCATGACTCGCCCGGATGCTTCCCGAAGCTTACGAGCGACCCTCGTGATGTCGCGAGCGTCAGCATCAGAGCCCCCTACTAAAACCGTTGGGACGAACTCTGGGTTCCGACCTGAATCATCTTCCAGGTTGGCAAGAATCTCGTCCAGATTTAGGGCGAACCCCAGGGCAGGAAGGCCAGCATCGGACCCCAAAGATGAGGCTAGACCGTCGTATCTGCCGCCGCCGCCCAGTTTCATGTAATCATTCCCATTGCATGGCGAATGCAACTCAAAGATCATGCCCGTGTAGTATGCCATGCCGACGGGTAACCCAAAATCTACTGTCAATCGGCTAGGATCAGCTCCCTCGTCGATGGCACTGTCAATGATTTGTCTGATTCGTTGGACCTCACCTTTCCGATCCAGGTTCAGATCGTGTGTGATCGCGTATTCCTCGCACAAACTCTCTAGCTCTTCGAGCGCGGATTCCGGCTCACCGGAGATTGACGCGAGCCGCGACATGAACCGGAACGGAGGCTTGAAGTCACGCCCTCCTTCGATTTCCGTTATCTTGTTTTCGAGCCGCGTCGTGATGGCTTGAACATCACGTCTGCCCGTCGAAGCGGGTCCATCGGACGATGCGCTAGCGAGTTGCGTCGCGGACAGCGTTTCCGTCCACCCGCTACCAGATATGCGATTAGACTTCGGCACGATTCTTAACTTCTCAGCTTCGCATATCATCCTGCGCACCGAATCGTCGTCTCTCAGCCGATCGAGGTTTAGCGCGATGAACTGCCCTGCCCGTTTCGGCAGACGGAGTTGGTCTAACAACGCCCAAGTCAACCCCGCGTGTCCGAGGACTACTTTGACATCGCCTACGCCAATGGCCGCCGCTGTTTCACAAGCTGCCGCGATGACTTCGCCATCGGATGCCGGTTCGTCTGGTCCCAGGAGTTCTGCGCCGATCTGCGTGAACTGTCGCTTACCGTTAGGAACGTCAGATGCACCAATCCCTGAGTTTTCGGGATATCGGAATACTGGTGATGCGTATTGGAATCGCCTTGGATGGGCTGCAATTGGTTCCTCAAGAGCATGTCTGATGACGGGTGCGGTGAGCTCGGGCCTTAGGCTCACATTCGCGCCATCTGGTGAGTCAAACGCATACATCTGGCTCGACAGCACTCCGCCGGACTTACGAAGGAAGAGCTCTGACTGCTCTAGGATTGGTGTCTGGATCGGGACGTAACCGCGTAGGGCGAGTGCTTGTCTTGCATTTTGGATCGCGTCCTCTGCTCTGACCAACTGCGTTCCGACAGCATCAACGAACCCTGGCGGGCGGGTTACGATACGATTCAAAGACATCGTGATAGGGTGATTCTCGGCGACGAACCCGCGAGTTTGGCATGACATACACCGCGGTTCGCGTTGAATCGATTCTATCGTTGGCTCGCGCGTGCCCTGTAACTCGATGGCGTACCTCGCATCGGCCCAGTGGCGGATTGAATCACTCACCACGCGGGCTTGGCATTTCCTGAAGATTCGGGGTATAAAACAGACTCATTGACACGGACCGCACTTCTCCGCTTCGAGGGATCACTTGGTGGCTTCAACCAGACAATCAGATAACCACATTGGCGCCACAGTGCTGGTAATTGAGGATGACCCCTCCGTCTCCCAGCTCGTCACCTTGTATCTGGCACACGAAGGGTACGAGGTCTTAGACGCTATAGATGGAGAGACTGGTTTACAGCTAGCGACAGAGGCATCGCCGTCGTTGATACTGCTGGACCTGAACTTGCCGAAGATGGACGGTATCGAGATATGCAGGCGTGTGCGTCAGGTTTCCGATGTGCCAATCATCATGGTCACGGCGCGTGTTGACGAGGATGATCGGTTGGACGGTCTCGACCTTGGCGCGGATGACTACGTGTCTAAGCCGTTTAGCCCGAGAGAGCTGATGGCGCGAGTCCGCGCCGTGTTACGACGCACGCGAGACGAAGCGGAGTTCAAAGAATCACATGGTGGCACCGTTGAGGCAGGAGCGTACCACGTGGATTTAGGATCGCGGACGGTATCGATCGATGGGGAAGAGTTGCAGTTGACTCCTACGGAATACCGATTGTTGGTTTACTTCATCAACTCCAACCGCCGAACTGTAAGCCGCGAGCAGATCATTGAAAGCGCGATCGGTTACACCTTCGCCGGATTTGAGCGAACCGTTGACACACACATATCTAACTTGCGACGCAAGCTTGAGCAAGCCAACGGCGGTCAACGGCATCTGAAGACTGTGTACGGCGTAGGATACCGATTTGAAGCTGTCTGATCACATACACAGCCTGCAATTCAGGCTCACGGTCGGTTTCGCCGCGGTGCTCGCCGGGACGCTCTTCGTCGTGAGCGGTTGGTCTGCCCTGTCGACTCGAGCAGCGATTGATGACTACGGTGAGGAAGTAGAACGGTTCCGCGCAGAGCGAACGTCGCACCTGGTGAGGGATGTGTTCAGAGTAGACCGCGATCTACGTCACGTGCAATCTTCCCTCGAGTACGTCGGCAGATTGATACCGAATCGCGTGGTATTGGTTGACGAGCATGACAAGGTGTTAGCCGACTCGCACGGCTCGCAACTCAGGATCCAGGGGCACGCCAAGGATTGGTCGAAATACGATGAACCTCAGATGTCCGCGACTGTTGACCTAGGCGATGGGTTTACCGTCAAAGTGTTGTTCTATGAATCCGATGGGGCGGCACCTTCGGACTTTTCGGGGCTCAGGTTCGGAGACTGGCCAGAGGGTGACGACTCAACCGGAACTTTCTCATTCGCTCCGAGACTGCTGGGCGATTTGTTTACTGGCCAGGATTCTGGCACGTTGTCGATCGAGTCATCCGTTGACGGTCTTGATGTAGTCGACGACTCGGACGCGATTGACTTGATTGATCAGGCAGTGAGTGAGTTGACTGCCGAGCCGCAACTGACCGCGCTGGAAGAGTCATTCCAAAAGTCGATAGTGATCGCGGGTGGTGCTGGATTGATCGCCGGTGTCTTGTTGGTGGCGTTGTTCGCGCGTAGCGCGCTATCCCCCGTTCGCTCGCTCTCGAATGCCGCGCAGAAACTCGGAAGTGGAGACTTCGACCAACGCGTCAACGAAGACCGCCGTGACGAACTGGGTAACTTGGCGCGCACCTTCAACTCGATGGCGCAGGACCTGCAGACTGCCGAGGGCAATCGTCGCAGGATGACAGCAGATATCGCACACGAATTACGTAACCCGCTGACCAACATACGGGGATACCTAGAGGCAATCAAGGACGGCGTGTTGGATCCCGACGAAGCAGCAATCGACACGTTGCATGGTGAAACGATTCATCTATCCCGTCTGGTGGAAGACCTCCAGTTGCTGGCGATCGCGGACGCGGGAGAGTTGAGGTTGCACAAAACGCCGCTTCTGGTGCAGGACGTCGTCGCGCAGTCCGTGAATGCCGCGAAACCGCGCGCAATGGAGCGTGAGATTGACCTCCAGTTCAGGAGCGAAGGGAGGCCGCCCTTGGCTGACCTGGATCCGACGCGTTTCGCGCAGGTACTCGGAAACTTACTAGACAATGCCATTTCTCACACAGAGTCTGGCGGCGCGGTTACCGTCGTCGTCACATCGTCGGAGTCGGACGGTCGACGGTCCTCGGTGCTGGAGGTCTCGAACGAAGGGGAACCGATCGCCGAAGAAGACTTGCATCGGGTGTTTGAGCAGTTCTACCGAGTCGACCGTTCCCGCTCGCGTAGCACAGGCGGCGCGGGATTAGGATTGACCATCGTAAAGCGTTTGGTCGAGGCACATGGTGGTACGGTGTCGGCAGCGTGTTCGGACGGTACTACGACGTTCACCGTCACGGTTCCGCAGTCAGAGACAACCGATTTGGGCTGACCCCATCTGCCATTTGGCGGACGAAGCAGCTCTAGTGTGCGATAACGAACCTTCCCTATCATGAATCGATCATCACCAGATGTTGTCGTGGTCGGCGCGGGCGCCACTGGTTGCGCCACTGCCTATGAGTTATCGAACCGCGGGCTACAGGTGCTGCTGCTGGGACGAAACGGCATCGCGTCTGATGCTAGTGGCAAGGCGTGGGGAGGTCTGACAGCGCACTTCGGGGTAGGTGTTCCCGGACCAATGCTGGAGCGGTACCGGCGAGCTACTCGGATGCACATTGACCTATACGACGAACTAAAGCCGCAACTGCCAATTGAACTGGATTGGCAGCTGCGGCCAGTATCGTCGTTGAAACTTGCGATGGGCGAAGCCGAGTTGGCCGGTTTACGGGAAGAAGCGAATTGGAAGTCCGACAATGGATTTGTCGCTGACATCGTAGATGGCGACGGGGCGCGTGAGATCGAGCCTGCAATCGTTGATGATGCGATTGGCGGCATGTTGACGGACACCGAATGGGAAGTTGATTGCGTGCGATATGCAAACGCGCTTGTGCGTGTCGCTACTCGCCAAGGGTGTCGTGTTGTTGAGGCTGACGCGGTGACTGTTCGAGAGTCGCATTCCGGCGGCGCGACAGTCGGAACATCTGACGGCGAAGAATTCGCGACGAGCTCTGTCGTCCTGGCGACGGGTCCTTGGTGCCACGAGATTTCCGGTGCTCCTGCCCTGCCGATCCACGCAGTTAAGGGTGAAATCCTACGGGTGGATCGCGCAGGATGTGACCTGCAAACTCGCGTTGGATATGGCGGTTTCAACGCTGGTAGGAAGCCAGACGGCTTAGTTTGGCTCGGTACTTACGAGCGCGACCACGGCCTTGACGATTCGATCACAACCGACGGCCGCGAACTGATTCTGTCGGGCGCAACTCGGTATCTACGGGGCATCGCGACGGACAACGTGGAATTGCAAACGGCGTGTCTCAGGCCATCATCACCTGATGGATTGCCGATCGTTGGAGAGGTCGCCAACAGAGTCTACTGCGCGAATGGGGCGGGTAAGAAGGGCATTCTGTTGTCGCTGTATCTGGCGGATATGGTTGCGAATGCTGTTGTCAACGACGTGTATCCGCCGCGGGAGTTCTCCCCGCAAAGGTTCGCGTCCAACTAGTGTGCCCGAATCCTGATTCGTACTGATTCGTTCATTGCGATTGGAATCAGGTAAGATAAGGCTAGTTATCTGTGCCGGAGTATCCGGCAGCATTCAGACAGGTGAGACGTATGACTACTCAAGATTCCGCCAATTCAAGTCAAAACGGATCCGGGAACGTCACCGAGGGAGTCGGAAAGGTCTCCGGGAGGAAGGCCCATGGCTACTATGGGAAGAAGTACGGAGACGGTTTCGAAGAGCCAGAAGACCGTTCGAAGATACTGAGTGCGCGCTCTCCCCTGCACAAGGAGATACTTGAATCTGAGGAGCGTCGAGAGATGTTCCTTGATGTCGCGTACCCGTACGAAAAGAAGCTCGGTATTGAGGAGTACTACGAGAACAAGTTCCCGCTGCAGGTCGAACTGGTAAAGATGCAGGATTGGGTCAACAGGACGGGACAGCGAGTGGTCGTAGTGTTTGAAGGGCGAGACGCATCTGGCAAAGGCGGAACTATCCGCCGCTTCATGGAGCACTTGAATCCCAGAGGAGCCCATGTCGTTGCATTGGCGAAGCCCACGAAGCAGGAGCGCGGTCAGTGGTACTTCCAGCGCTATGTGCAGCACTTACCTTCTCGTGGTGAGTTGGCGTTGTTCGACCGCTCCTGGTACAACCGGGCTGGTGTTGAGCGCGTGATGGAGTTTTGCTCGTTAGAGGATTCGGATGAGTTCCTATACGAGACGCCCATGTTGGAGGAGATGTGGGTCAAGAGTGGTATCAGACTGATTAAGCTCTATTTCTCTGTGAGCCAGAAGGAGCAGAAGCGGAGATTCAAGCGGCGACGCAAGGACCCTTTGAAGACTTGGAAGCTGAGCCCAGTTGATGAGGCTTCGTTGAAGAAGTGGGACGAGTACACCGAGGCGAAGGAGACGATGTTCTACCACACGCATACGGAGTTCGCGCCTTGGTACGTGGTGAAATCAGATGACAAGATGCGTGCTCGCATTAACTCGATCCGCCACGTGTTGAATCTGCTCCCCTACACCGGCAAGGACGAGTCTGTCGTCTACCCGCCTGACCCTTGGATTATCGCTCGCGCCGATGAAGTCTGGGATGTCAAGCACAAAGACAGTATGAGCCGCTTGGTCGGTGCGCCGGAATTAATGGCGGCCGGGTAACGGATCTGGAGTCAGTTCGCGCATCCTTGGCGCCTAGTTCGTGCGCCTGTCGTACGGTCGTTGCGCCTTTCACTGCGCAGTGAAGCCGCCGTCTACCACTAAGCACGCTCCAGTGACGAAGGACGCTTCATCAGATGCAAGGAACAACGCAGCTTGCGCTATCTCTTCGGGTTGCGCGAACCTGCCGATTGGGTGTAAGTCCACGATACGCTGATAAGTCTCCGGGTTTTCCCAAACGGCTCGTGTCATGTCAGTGTGAGTGAATCCTGGACACACCGCATTGACGCGCACACCGGACTTAGCTACGCCGTTCGCCATATCCCGCGTGAAGTTGACGACACCGCCTTTGGAGTGCGGGTATGGGTTAAAGCCATCGGTTATGAACTCAGGGTAGCCGATCAGCCCGCGGATCGAAGCGATGTTGACGACTGACCCGCTTCCTTGATGCTTCATCTGCTCAATCGCGGCGCGTGCCATTAGAACTGACCCTTTGAGGTTGATGTGGACTACGCGGTACCAGCGCTCTTCATAGGACATGTTCTCAACTCCGGACCGAGCCCCCACGCCTGCGCTGTTGACCAAGATGTCAACTGTGTCGAACTCGCTGAGCGTCGCAGCCACGGTGTTCGAGCAAGATGCGCCATCTACAACGTCCAGCAGCATTGCCAATGCCCTGCCACCCGCAGCCTCAATCCCGTCTGCTACTTCTTTGGCTCCTTCGTAGTTACGGTCTGCAACGACGATTTTGGCTCCCTCCTGTGAGAAAAGTTCGGCGCAAGCCCTCCCGATGCCCGACGCTCCACCGGTCACGAGTGCCACCTTGTCTTTGAGACGTCCGCTACTCATTGCGCTGTGTAACCCCCGTCAACGGCTAGGCAACTGCCCGTGACGAAAGACGACTCGTCAGATGCCAGATACAGCGCGGCGTATGCGATTTCTCTCGGCCGGCCGAGGCGTCCCATCGGATGCAGTGACTCGAGCTTCGCGAGCATATCCTGTCTGTCTGTTAGGGACTTGGTCAGGTTGGAGTAAGTGAATCCTGGACAAAGGGCATTGACGCGTATTCCAGACTTGGCAAGAGCCACGCCCATGTCTCGCGTCATCTGCACAACGCCGCCCTTGGAGTGTGGATATGGATTGAATCCATCGCTCATGCCCTCGGCGTAACCGACTAGCCCGATGATCGAAGCGAGGTTGACGATCGACCCGGATTTCTGCCTTCTCATCTGCTCCACTACCGCACGAGACATCATCATCGATCCCTTGAGGTTGATGCTTATTACCCAATCCCAAGTTCGTTCAAAGTCCCAGGACGACGGCGCGGCACGTGGGGATACACCTGCGCTGTTGACCAGCACATCCAAAGTGCCGAACTCTTCGATGACGTTCCCCACCGCGGCGAAACATCGGCCACGGTCGGTGACATCTAGTTCCAAACTGATCGCATTCGACCCATGAGCACCGTTTATCGCGAAGGCCACCCTTGCGGCGGCGGCCAGGTTGATATCCGCCACGGCAACACTGGCTCCCTGCTCTGCGAAGAGCTCAGCGCATGCCGCGCCGATTCCAGAGCCGCCGCCTGTTATCAATGCGGTCTTGCCCTTGAGCCTGTCGGTTGAAGGCATAGCGTTACTTGGATATGCGGTTGATGTGTGTCATTCTTGCCGCTTTGAATGTTAAAACGCCATCAAGTCGGCCCGTTGCGTAACCTGACGGGATGTTATCTGGTACCGTACGCCTTGACATGACTCATCGATCTCGCCGATTTAGAATCTGACACTCCGCAACCCTATCTCTTTCGTTATCCATCCCAGATGACCATCAACGCGAAACACAGCCGCACGAGCCGTCGTCGCGGGATCGTTGGACCCGATGCCAATACTACGCCGGACCAAGCCGATAACGAAGATCGGACCGCTGCCGAGAAAGTCGCGGATCCAGATGACTCGGTTCCGCGTAACTTAGCTCATCCACTCCGTAGACTCTATGCCTTTGCCATCGACGCAGGATTGTGGCTGGCGGTTGTCTATCTCGTCGCACCGATTGCAGGCGGAGCGGTGTTCAGCCCAACTGCTGCCATTATCGACGTGTTCGTGTTCTTCGGGTACTTCGTGTTGCTCACAGGCATATTCGGACGCACGCTGGGCAAATGGGTTGCGGGTATCAGAGTAGTCGATTCCGACGGTAATACTCCTGGAGTGGCGTTGGCGATACCGCGGGAGATGGCAGGCAGGTTCGTGGCCGTAGTCGCAGCGGGCATCGGCTTGATTTGGATAGTGTTTGATTCGAAGCACCAAGGCTGGCATGACAAGATCGCCGGGACCTACGTTGTCAACGACGGCGCGGCTGGTCCGTCGTTCCTGTCCAGGTTCTTCTTTCCAGAAGAATCGCCTGAAGCGACTTCAATGAGTCGACGCGCTCAGCGGTCAAAGGTAGGTAGTCGTAATTCGACCGCCAGGCGACGCAAGCGCAGGAAAGGCGTTAGAGGCTGATGTCGGTTTCACAGCTAGCGCGCGAGCAGATGCAACAGAGCTCTTGGATTCGGCGCATGTTTGAAGAAGGTGCGGAGCTGCGACGGATCCATGGAGCCGACAACGTGTTTGACCTGTCGCTGGGGAATCCTCTGCTGCCACCGCCGACGGAGTTCTATGAGGCTTTGGAAGATATCGTTGCGCAACGCGATACCGGTCTCCACAGATACATGCCGAATCCGGGTTTCGCCGAGACTCGCGATGCTGTGGCCCAGGGACTGCGTAGCGAGACCGGTCTAGATTTCACCCTCGATGACATCATCATGACAGTCGGCGCGGCCGGCGCTATCAACGTGGTCCTAAAGGCGATGCTTGACCCCGGCGACGAAGTCATCGTGATCGCGCCTTACTTCGCGGAGTACATCTTCTATGTGCAACACGCGAACGGAGTGGTCCGTGAGGTCGAATGCGACGCGGATTTTCTGCCGAACATCGATGCGTTGAAGGTTGCGTTGAACGAGCGCACTAAAGCGGTCATCCTCAATTCCCCTAACAACCCTTCTGGTGTCATCTATCCCGACTCATTGCTTGCAGAGCTCGGTGCAATGCTGAACGAGTGTGAGCACCAATTCGGAACTGAGATTTACGTTATCTCCGATGAACCGTATCGCAAGCTGATCTACGGATCAACCCCCTACCCGTTCGTATTCCCATACCACGAACACTCTGTGGTAGCGACCTCACACAGCAAGGACTTGGGACTCGCAGGGGAACGCATTGGCTACCTCGCCTTTAACCCGGGCGACCACGGCCGGGGCGAACTCATTGAGGCATCTGTTTTCATGTTGCGTACCCTCGGGTTCGTGAACGCACCGGCGATACTTCAGCGGGCCGTGGCTAAGTTGCAAACCAGCACAGTGAACATCGATGCCTACCGAAAGAAACGCGACTTCATCCACGCCGAGCTCACGAGACTCGGTTACGAATGCCGGCTCCCGGACGGCGGCTTCTACCTGTTCCCTCGGTCGCCGATTGCAGATGATGTCGAGTTCGTGAATCGACTAAAGGAGCACCTAGTCCTAGTCGTGCCAGGGTCCGGCTTTGGGATGCCTGGCTTCTTCCGCGTTTCATACTGCGTTGAGGATTCAGTCCTAGAGGGTTCGCTTGCGGGTTTCGCTGCGGCAATTGGCGGCATAGGATGAACCGAGTCAGGTTTAGAATCTGATTGATGTCCAATCAGAGACTGAATATTGAACGGACGCGTACAGCGTCATTTCGACTGGTTGCAACAGTCGCCGTTGTGGTGATGGTGGTAGCACTGTCGCTGGCGTGTAACTCGGGACAATCTGCGGCGACCGATTACGTCATACCGACACCGACGCCGGGACCTTTGACCGATGTCTTTAACCCCAAGGTCACCGACACCGCGGGAACCTTATCCGTGGAAGTGTTCGTTGGTTACGAGGGTTACACGCAGCAAGGGGCTGCAATATTGGAGGAATCTGAGACTGGCACCGAGTTGCGCATTTCGGTTCGTCCTGCACCGGGCATCATTCAGTTGGCGAACATTCGCGAGGGAACCTGTGACGACATTGGAAGATGGCTTGAGTCCGTTGAGCACGCCGTCGGCGGTGAGTCGATATCGAACCTGCCAGAGTTTTCGCTAGCTGACCTCTTTGATGGCAATCATGTGGTCACGCTATCGTTCCCTAACGGCGGCATTAACGATGTCGCGACCTGCGGTCAATTGCCGGAGATCGACATAGAAGGATTGCGCTGATAGCTAACCGTCCAACGCCAACGGTTCCTTCAGCCCAGAACCGGTGATTGGAATCAGCACTCTCGCGGTGCTACCGATCTGCGCCGATACCACGAGTTGACGCAAACCCGCAAATGCGGCCGCTGAGGTCACCTCGCAGAATATGCCTTCGTTTGCGGCCAGGTACCGTTGCCACTCCAAAATGGCTACGTCGTCTACGGTTACAACCGAGCCTCCTGATCGCCGAATTGCTTGACACATCTCAGTCAAGCGCGGCGGCGAAGTCACCGAGATACCCGACGCGACGGTGCGCGGAGGTCTACGTTCTGCTGCGTCCACTATCCTGCCGTCGAGCCTCGATGCGAGTGGATGGACGGCGGCGCTCTGCACCGCGTGGATTCGCGGCGGACGACCTCCGCGTCGGCCTCCATACCATTCCTCGCGAAATACCGACTCGGAGCTCAACAGTAGCGAGCCGTTTCCGACCGGCAACACGACATCTGTAGGGAGCTCACCAGAATCGATCACCTCCCGAGCGAAGGACTTCATCCCTTCGATGAACCAAGGGCTAAGTGCGTGCGATAGATATGGAATACCACGATCTCGCGCGTAACCGATCGCGGCGTCTGTGGCTGCTTGCCTGGGACCAACGATGGAGTGAAGCTGCGCACCGAAGACGCGAATTTGATCAAGCTTGCCGACGGCTGCCGAGCTGGGAGCGAAGATGTGCGCCTTGATGCCGGCTGCCGCGGCGTATGCGGCCATCGACGCACCAGCGTTGCCAGAAGAGTCCTCCACGAATTCTGATATCGACTCATCCACCGCGGCCGCCACTAGCACCGCGCTGCCTCTGTCCTTGAAAGAACCGGTTGGCGACATGAACTCTAGCTTGGCGGTCAGCTTCGCTATACCAAGCCGCTCGCCCGTAGCTGTTAACTCGACACGTGGAGTATTGCCCTGTCCCATACTGACCGAGCCTAGCCACAGGCGGTTGCCGTTCGCCACTTCTCGATATCGGATTTCCAACGTTTCGTAACATTCCCGACACTGGACGCGGTGCACCGTTGGCGCGTGTTCCAAACCGCATGCGGTGCATCTCAGCACAAAGGATTCGGAACGCTGTTTGATGATGTTTCTCACTGTTTCTGACGATGCGGGGACTCGGAGTTCGCCGCGGGTTGCAACTGTTGAGGTTCCTCGGAATCCAATTGAAACATGCTAAAGATAGAAGGTTCTCTCCTCTCAACCGATGTCGCAATGGACGTATCGCTTAACGCCAATCACGATTCACGCGATAATGTACTGAGCGGCGGTCGCAACACCGTTGGCGGATTCGTTGATGCGTTAGTTATCACGAAGGGAGACACAAGATGGCGATAGTGACAATCGAAGGCAGGGTCGGTGCTGGCGCACCTGAACTGGGCCGCAAAGTCGCGCGCGAGTTAGACATTGACTTCGTTGACAGGCTGATACTGGCGGAAGTCGCGAAGAAAGTCAATGCCACGATGCGTGCGCTGGTCGACCAAGAGCGACGCGTGCCGTCCCTCATAGACCGACTCGCTATGCGCGTCCAGCGTGTCTTGGAACGCTCTGCTGTTGCAGGCATGGGTGGCGACCCGTACTTCGGCCCTGGCGTAGAGGATCTGATTTCCCGCCAGTACACGCAGTACGAAGAGGAGCCGCACACCACTGCCGAAGAGGTCGACGACCAGCGCTTCATCGAGACGACTCGAGAAGTCATTGCGGACATCGCCGAGCAAGGCAACGTATTGATCCTGAGTCGCGGCGGCGGCGCGATATTGCGTGAGAGACAGGACGTGTTGCGCGTGGGTGTTGTCGCGCTTCGTGAGGACAGGGTGCAACGAGTCTCGGATCGGGAAGGAATCTCGCATGACGAGGCGGATGAGTTCATCGCGCACTCTGACAACGCCCAGCACCGCTACTTTGAGAAGGCGTTCGACAGCAGTCCGATCGATCCGTTCCTGTACCACTTCATGTGGAACACGTCTGATGTTGGGATCGATTTCGCTTCCGAGATCACCGTAGATGCCGCCCGTAGCATGGATGACCATGGTTTGCGGGATAAGCCGCCGGAGGACGAAGCCTAGCTGGTCAATCTAGGCGTAGAATCGCTATACACGGTACTCAGACACGAATAATTTCGAGACAAGACTGGACTTAATCCGATGGCAACCAAGAAACGACGGAATCGATCACGTAAGTCACCAAACGTCTACGTGCAAGCTCAGCGTGAGCGAGAGGAGCTTGAGCAGGCCGTTGCGACCACGGAAGCATCTACGGATGCAGCGGCAGGTCCCAGCTCTGGAATTAGGAGTCGGACTCCCGACCAGGGCTCGCAACCGCGAGCAAGCCGTCTCACGCAGACAACTCGGTCGGACGTTTATGCAGTCTCCATACCCAACGAAATGCGCAAGATGGGCATCTTGGCGGCTGGACTAGTTGCAGCTCTAGTCGTCTTCAGCTTTGTCTTGGGTTAACTTCCCCTTTCGCGTTGGCGAGTTGCTAGCGCCTACCTCGCTCGTGGCGTGTCGTGTTGTGCGCGACACAACGAATAAACCAGACGCCTTAGATGGCAACCCAACAGACACGCAATGAAGAGTTCGAGGCGCGCCTAGCGGCGGTTCCCCGTAGCCCTGGCGTATATGTAATGCGTGATGGTAGGGGCAAAGTCCTGTACGTCGGTAAATCTGTCAGCCTTCGTAACCGGCTTCGCTCCTACTTCGGGAACCCATCCAAGCTCCACGGCAAGACGCGTGACTTGGTAAAGAGACTCCGCGACTTCGAGTACATCGTCGCGGAGTCAGAACGCGAGGCGTTGCTACTCGAGAACTCGCTCATCAAAGAGCACATGCCGCGTTACAACGCCCATTTGAAGGACGACAAGACCTACCCATACATCAAGGTTGATCTGACCGACGACTTCCCACGCATCTATTTCACTCGGCGGCACCATAACGACGGTGCGCGTTACTTCGGCCCGTATGCGTCAGCGAGGTCGGTACGCCGGACGCTTGACCTATTGAAAAAGCTATTCCCCTACAGGACTTGCACCAAGAAGATCAGCGGGGACGACGATCGTCCGTGTCTTGAGTACTACATCAAGCGTTGTGTCGCCCCCTGCACCGGGTTCGCTGGCCGGGGCGAGTACAACGCCGTCGTAGAGCAAGTCATCTCGTTCCTTGAGGGTGATACCGGTGAAGTCGTGCGACAACTCCAAGAAGATATGACGGCAGCCGCGGACGACCTAGAGTTTGAGCGCGCCGCGGCGCTTAGAGACCGGCTGAATGCTATGAAGATCGTCTACGAGGACCAGAAGGTGATCGGGATTGGCCGTGAGGACTTTGATGTTGTGGCCGTAGCGCAGGGACAGAACGACTGCATGGTGGATGTCTTCTTCGTGCGGCAAGGCAACATGGTGGGGCGCGACCACTACATCATGGGCGGCACTTGGGACGACTCCGATGGCCATGTAATCGCCAAATTCATTGAGCAGTTCTACTTGATGTCAAACCCTCACCTGCCGCGGCGGATATTGACGCATTCTGAAGTTGAGGACGCTGACATATTGCAGGAGCTACTGGGCGAGAAACGCGGGACGCAGTTCGAGATAGCCGTTCCGCAGCGCGGTCCGAAACGCAAGCTGGTGGAGATGGCGCAACAGAATGCCGAACAGGGCCTTAGACAGCTCAAGATAAAGTGGCAATCGAACTCCGACCTGATGGCCAACGCGGTAGACGAGCTACAAGACGCGCTCAGCCTTCCGACACGCCCGGAACGAATAGAGTGCTACGACGTGTCTCACATCCAAGGCACATCCACGGTTGCATCGATGTCTGTGTTCATCAACGGTTCACCTGACACATCGCAATACAGGAAGTTCCGCATCAAGACAGTTGCGGGCAATGACGATTTCGCTTCGATGCGCGAGGTATTGACGCGGAGATTCAAACGATTGGTAGGCGACGGACAGCCCGATTCCCGTGATGAAGCGGACACCGGGACTAGACGGGACGATTCGTTCGGATCGACACCAGACCTGGTGCTGATTGACGGCGGTAAGGGACAGCTATCAGCGGCTCTCGAGACGATGTTGCATCTCGGTGCGTTGGACATTCCCATCGCGTCGATCGCGAAAAAGGAAGAGGAGCTGTTCACGCCTGACTCATCTGAGTCGATCCGATTAGACCGGTCAAGCCCTGCCCTGTTCCTGCTACAACAGGCCCGCGACGAGGCGCACCGATTCGCCATTACCTATCACCGAAAGGCACGCACATCAACTTCGCTCAAGTCAACCCTGGATCTGGTCCCTGGCATCGGTCCTTCGCGTAAGCGAGCACTCATCCGTCGGTTCGGATCGGTCAAAGCGGTCAGGGAGGCTACTGAGTTAGAGCTGGCATCAACGCCAGGAATGACCTCTAAGCTAGCCACGAAGGTCAAAGAGTATCTGTAGAGACTCGATGCCCTTTCTGCGTCGCCTCACGCATGGCAATCGGCATCAGCCATAACTCGCGACAGCTCGGAGAGGGCGGCCGCGTGAGATCGACTCGCTTCGACTGGTCTGCGCGATTGCACACTCAGATCGAGTCAGTGGATGACGTACTGTCTGTGTTTGGTTCCATTAGCTTGCGTTTGCGGGTTACCAGGGCGGTGATAAACAGATCGATGTTGTCTGGTGTCTCTTCCATTACCATCTCGCCGCCGTCGAAACTGAGCGTCATGGATGGCGTTGCCTGAGTTTCCCGATCTGGATTTAGGTCGCGAACGATGACCGTACCTCTGGATGTTACGCCTGATTCATCCGCGCGTTCAGGAGCCGGAGCTCGGTTTGAGACTGTCGGTTCCATGTAACGTCTGACCTCGTTAAACAGTCGCTCTATCTGCGGCAATTTGGAATTCACATCGGTCATCGGAGCGTCCGTTATCTCCTGAACGGTAGCAGCAAGCACCGCCTTATCAGCAGTGCCGGCGTGTAGTCGGTCGTGCAACATGTTGAAGAGCGGCACGCCCTGCGCCAGTTCGACCGCGTACGTCGGTTCAGACCCTGCGTCACCGTCGCCAATGGCGCGGCTCGCGGCATCTGTTAGCCGTAGCGTGCTTCTGCCGCTGATTATTCCCCACATTCGCATCGATCCTAGCCTCGCTGCGAATGCTCCCCCGCTTGGAGACATGCCCAATATGTGTGCAAGTCCGCTACGTTTGATCTCACCGCCGAAGTCGAGTTTGATAGTGCGGGCGGTGTTCAAACACTCCAACAAACCGATATCCGGGTATTCGATGATTCCTAGCTTAGCCATCTGTCCGAACCGTAAACCGTTCGCGTTGTCTCCATGCCCTCTATCCAGTGTACACGCCGCAATATGCTGGAATATCGGCATAATACGGCGTGATTAAGGCAACATGCTGGATACTTGCCGTTACAACGGCGAATCTGTGGCGGTATGCGCGGCGCATTTCGCGAAAGAGCAACTTGGCCGTGGATCGAAAGCAACCGGGGCGACTGGACTCGCCACTGCTGGTCACAATCAGGGGGCAAGGCACAGAGTTGCAGCTCGATCATTCAACGCGTATAGATTGAACATGGCAGCCTCTGCCCCGTCTCCTGTTTGTCTCAGAGACCTGTCCCCGCAACGTCGTGCGTGCGTCGGCTCATCGCGCGCGCTCAATCCTCACTCGCACCTCGTGAGGACCGTAAGGCCTAGCCGTTGAGACCACACGCC
The DNA here is from genome assembly GCA_965200145.1 of Dehalococcoidia bacterium. Lineage (GTDB taxonomy): Bacteria > Chloroflexota > Dehalococcoidia > Lucifugimonadales > Lucifugimonadaceae > CBDATG01. The sequence continues at coordinate 626,175 of CBDATG010000002.1, read as the reverse complement.
GCAAGTTCGAGGTTCCCGTTGATCTGGTCGGTGGCGTTTCCCAGCCGGAACCGATGCAGACATCCCGTGCACGGCGGTCGCAGCAGCGGGAGTGATCGCAACAGAACCGTTGCTCCGAAATCTAGCTGATTCCGGAGGGAAAGGCATATCCGTCGCCTAGGAAATTAGGTCCGTTCAACTGATTTTGTCGGTTTAAGTTAGCCTCGCGATTGATCGCCAGGGAATCGTGTAATAACCCGCTTTGCACATCAACTAACTTGAACGTAAAAATTCGCTGTTCAATCGGGGAGAAACAACCCCTGATGGCTATTGACCCTGCGGACGGTTCGATTAACCGTCCGCAACCGGAATACCCACTATTCGTTGCGGCGGTTGCCAGGGAGGATGCCGCCGATCGTTTCCATGACCTTCGTCAGCTCAATCGGCAATACGAACTTAGTCGACTGCCCTGCCGCCATCTCCTTCAGCGCGTCCATGTATTGCAATGTCATGGTGTTCGATCCAAGTCCAGTCGCTGTTGCTTGGATGCGTTCCAGAGCGTCTGCGTAACCCCTAGCGCGCAGGACGGCAGCCTGCTGGTCCCCCTCTGCCTTGAGGATTTCCGCCTGTTTCGCGCCTTCCGCACGCAGTATCTCGGCCTCCTTCTCGCCGTTCGCCACCGCAATAGCCGCCTCCCGCTGCCCGTCCGCTTCCAGCACCATCGAACGACGCAGACGCTCGGCGGACATCTGGCGCGTCATCGCCTCTTGGATATCACGTGGAGGCTCAATCTCGCGTATCTCCACGTTCGTTACCTTGATACCCCAGCGTCCGGTTTCTTGATCCAGCCGCGTTCGGATCAGCTCGTTGATACGGTCGCGCTGGGAAAGCACATCGTCCAGGCTTATGTCGCCGACTACCGCTCGAAGCGTCGTCGTCGCCAGCCCCACGACCGCCGATGCATAGTGCTCCACCTCTAGAACTGCCAAGTGTGCTTGATTGATATCGACTCGCATGTAGACGAGGAAGTCGATGTCAATCGGCGCGTTGTCTTTCGTGATGTTCGTTTGGCGCGGTATCTCTAGCACCGCCGTTCGGGTGTCGATCTTCTGGATCTGGTGCACGATGGGGATCGCGAAAACGATGCCCGGTCCCATCATTCCTTCAAACCGACCGAGCCTGAACCTGGCCACTCGCTCGTAATCTCTAACGAAATTGATGATTCCCATGTTGAGCTACTCCCCTGTTGGATTACTGACGACTGCGCTACTGTGTAGAACTATGAACGACGACTTGGTTGAGTTTACACGCTCAAGGCCGTGCCGACCGACATCAAGTTGGATTACTGACGACTGCGCTACTGTGTAGAACTACGAACGACGACTTGGTTGAGTTTACACGCTCAAGGCCGTGCCGACCGACATCGAGAGACTCAGCGTTGGGAGGATTCATCGGCGGCGACTTCCGCATGACGGACGATCAGCGTTACTCCGTCCACCGCATGAACCCGGACCACGTTCCCTTTATCGACGTTCCCTGAGATGCTCTCGGCACTCCACAACTCTCCTGCGATTCTTACCGATCCCGTCGGTGTTAACGGAGTGACGGCCTCGGCGACCTGACCGATGAGGAGGTCCGTCGAACCCTTGCTCGTGTACGGGACTGCTTCGTTGTCCTTTCGTATCTCTCGGATGATGAGTAGCACGGCTCCCAGCATCACAGCTCCAACACCGCCTAGCATCCAACGGTTTACGATTCCTGGCGCACCGGGAAGGTCGGGAGTATCCCAGACTGGAAACAGGAACAAACCGCCTGCAATCAACGCAATCACGCCGCCGATACCGAAGATACCGAGACCGGGTGCCAACGCGATCTCGAGGGTGAACATCACGAGTGCCACGCCGATGAGCGCGATCCCGGCCCACTCGAATGAGAGCTGACCAATGCCTGCGAAACCAAGTATTAGGAACACGATGCCTAGGATGCCGGGAATCCAAGTCCCGAAGTTCCACAGTTCCACGATCAATCCAATGCCGCCGAGCGATATGAACAGGAAGGCCAAACTCGGATTCGAAATGATCGTGAGCATCCGTTCAAGTGCTCCGAGTTGAGCGTGTTCAACAGAGGCGGCACCGGTGTTCAACTGCACCTCTCTGCCGTTTATATCAACGGACTCACCGTCGAGTTCGGACAGTAACCCGTTGATATCCGAAGCGACTAGGTCGACGATCCCGATGTCGAGTGCTTCGTCGGATGTGTAAGCCTTAGCATCAAATACGGTCTCCTCCAAGGCTGTAACACTGCGCCCCCGCTCGCGGGCGATGCTTCGCATCAACGCTGCCGCATCTTCGTTCGCCTTGGCCTGCATGGTTTCGCTCAACTCGTCGCCCGTGAGCGAGACTACGGACGCTGCTCCGGCGTTCGTACCGCTCGCCATTGCGAATATGTGGCCCGCGGCAGCTACGAAAATCCCGGCGCTGGCGGCCTGAGCACCAGGGGGAGCCACCCATGTAGCGATCGGTGTAGAAGCTGCAAGCATGGCAGATACTATCTTGCGGGTGCTGGCTAGTGAACCGCCCGGCGTGTTAAGCCTTATCACGATCAGGCTTGTTCCCGAAGCCTGTGCGTCATCCAACTCGCGTAGCAGGAATCGCTCTGTAACAGAGTCGATGGCACGATCGATCTCGATGAGACGCACTGTCGTTATGCCGACTGCCTGGGCCTGCGTTGCCTCGGGTGCGTTAAAGAACGTTCCCACCGGGTTTGCCATCAGCATTACGATGCCGATGGCCATCAACACGGCAGATGCGCCTAGACGCGGTCCTCGCCAAGTTTGGACTGACGCTCGCGCCAAGATACTGCTAGACGAGGTCTTCATTTCGGTCCCTGCCAGTACCCAGCGTGGTCATCGCGCAAGAGCCTCAAGTTGCTGTCACTCGCTTCCGGACGCGCCCACTGTGCCTGCCCATGCGCCAACTGCCATCATCCCGCCGTCTACGTTCAGATACGAGCCGGTGATGAAGGATGCCTTGCTGCTGGCAAGAAACAGCATTGCATCCGCGATGTCCGATGGCTCGCCTATCCTGCCTATCGGATGCGTCTTCGCCGACTCACGCAACCCTGCCTCTACATCATCGCCCGTACCTTCTAATGCTTTCCATACCATCGGTGTGTTGATGGTGCCAGGATTGATCGAGAGCACTCGTATGTTGTCCTTGGCGAAGTCGATTGACATCTGGCGGGTTAACGAAAGGTCACCGCCCTTGCTTGCTGCATATGCTGACACGAACGGCATGGAAGCCAACCCTTGCACGCTCGCGACACTGATGATCACTCCGCCACCCGCTTTGCGCATGTGTGGCACCGAGTACTTCGCCATCAAGAATCGACTCTTGAGGTTAACGTTGATGATCCTGTCCCACGCATCCTCCGGTAGGTCCACGGCATCGACGTAAGAACTAGGTGGTTGGATGCCAACGTTATTGATCAGTACGTCCACGCCGCCATAAGCGGTAACAGCTGCATCGACTGTTGACATGCATCCGGTAGCGGTTCCTGCGTCTGCATGGACGTATTGTCCATTGCCCGGCCCGGCGTTGATCATCGCCACTACCTCAGCACCGGCGGCATCGTCGATGTCCATGACCGTAACGTTCGCACCTACTGCCCCGAATGCGAGCGACACACCGCCGCCGATCCCTAACGCACCGCCAGTAACGATCACAGACTTTCCTTGAAATTCGCTCATGGTTTTACTCCTTGTCGTATCGGTCTAATGGTTCGGTTCAAGCCGCACTACCGGCTGGTGTTTGATGGTAGACGAATCCCTGTTTGCGACAACTATGCACTGTCGGTTGTACTATTCCAGAGTCTCAATGCGACCTGGTCAGCTTAGTTAGCAGCCAGGGTCGGATGTTGGAATTGTAAGCCCTGCGACGGTTGACTACCAGGAACCCAAGATCGAGTGCCCACAGCCACAGCATTCGGCCGTGGTCTGCGTTCGCGCATTACGACTTTACGCTGCTGTGGCTGGCGCAGGTCACGATGACGGTCGCGATGCAGATGCGACTGCTCGCGACGAGTCAATGGATATATGACGTCACCGGATCGGCGGCGCAGCTCGGCATTCTAGGGGCGGTCAGTTTGTTGCAGATGCCAGTGGTGATCTACGGCGGCGCGCTGGCTGATGTTGTGAATCGCAAGCTCTTGATGGCGATGACCCAATTAGTCTCGTTCGCGTCGATCATCGCCCTGACGTTGCTCGCCTTCGCCGATCTGCTCCAACCGTGGCACATCTGGGCAGTCACTGGTCTGACCGGTATCGTCAACATGCTGGGCAACTCAGCGCGACCTGCCATGCTGCCGCGGACAGTTCCGCGTTCCCACCTGACGACGGCCGTGACGGTTTCGACATCGACGATGCAGGTCGCGTCGATCGCTGCACCTCAGCTCTTCGCACCGCTCTACAACATATTCGGAGTCGGACCGACACTGTTGGTCACTTGCGGCATTGCAGGCATATCGGTGTTGGCACCGCTGATGATCCGCGCGTCCGGTGAGCCGCAGGGTGGCAACCGACGGGTGACTTGGGGAACAATCGTCGAGGGCTTCCACTTCGTAAGGAGGCATCCGATACTGCCCGGACTATACCTGCTGGATATCGGTGTCACGATCGTGAGCTTCTACCGAATGCTCTTCCCGTTCTTCGCACATGCACTATACGGACTGGGCGCAGAAGGCACCGCGTTACTGACATCGTTCAACTCCGCTGGCGGTGTTGTGGGAAGCATGTTCGTGTTCATCACCGAACGTTGGCGACGCAAAGGTCTGATTGTGCTCGTTGCGACTTTGATTTACGCGTTGCTCCTGTTCGCGTTCGGGTTGAACAGGATATTCTGGGTCGGATTAGGCGTTGTGGCTCTATTGGGTATGACAGACGCAGTCGGCATGACGATGCGCCAGGCACTGGTTCAGCTGACGGCGAAGGACTCAATGCTCGGACGTGCCAGCAGCGCGCACTCATTCGCTGCGATGGGCGCAAACCACCTCGGGCAAATGGAGGTGTCGTTCGTCGGTGGCATCATCGGCGCAGGCCCGGTGATGATTCTGGGCGGTGCGATCTCAGTGCTAGTGGTCGCGGCTGTCTGGCTGTTGGCTCCCGGCATCAGTCGGTATCGCTACCGACCAATGCGGGAATCTCAACGCGAATAGCCCGCGCCGATCAAGGATGCCCGCCCGCGGTGCGGACGGTTCAGGATGCTCGAGTTGCGCGTTGGCGGGGGTCGCCTCAGCGGCACGCAGTAATCACCACTGGACGTACATCGGCATCACGACATGCGTGAAGCCCGGATGTTCACTCAGCCTGAAGACGGCCGGACTTGATGGCGTCGTGATCTGCATCAGGATCATTGACGACTGCGGCTCATCGTCATCATCGCTTCGAATTGGGTCCATCTGGGACTTACCGCCGGTAGCGTGGCTGACCAACTCCGAAATGAAGCGCACGTTGAACGCGATCTTGCCGTCATTGCCTTCGATCCGGATGGGGATCTTTCCAAGCACGTTTCCGAGGTCTTCCGAGTTGGAAGTGACTTGAATGTTACCGCGCTTGAAGCCCTCCGATTTCTCTCCTTCTTCTTCCTCGTCGCCCTCTTTGTCTGCGATCAAGCGGACAATCGAGCTGCCCTCGCGAGCTATAACCTGCGCGGTGCGAGAAACCTTGTCAATCCCATCTACGGTGATTTCGACCGTCGTGTCGCACTTTTCTGGGATGAGACTGCGGAAATCAGGGTAGTTGCCAGAGATTAGCAACGATATGACCTCGACCTCGTCAGCGATTCTGAACCTCGCGACCTTGGCATCCTCGCCTACGGAGATCTGCACCATCCCAGTGGAACCTGCGAGCAGTCCCTGCACCTCAATCAAGGTTTTGGCCGGGATCAACGCTTCAAATGGCTCTGAGACCGGTTCCCGGAGCTGCGCCACCTCAACCGAAAGGCGGAACCCGTCCGCGGCAGCGAATGTGGCCTTGTCCCCCTCGACCTCCATCTTCACACCAGTCAATACAGGACGCGCGTCATCGGCCGCGGCTGCGTAAACTACCCTGTCGAGTGCCGCTCGAAGGACACCTGCATCCACTCGGATTGAGTTCTCGCCGTCAACCTCTGGGAACGGCGGGAAGTCGTCGACGGGCGCGCCGTGCAACCGGGCATTCCGGGTAGCGTACTCGCCGCTCGAAAGCTCCGAAGTAGTCTCAATCTCTGCGCCATACGGTTCGTCGGTCACCTCTAGTTCTACCCGTCCGTCGTCAAATGTAGAGACGATGTCCAACAACGGGCGCGCGGGTAATGTGATCGCGCCAGTCTGGTGGACTTGAGCACCCAACCAAGTTGTGATCGATAGCTCTAGGTTGGTCGCGGCTACTCGGACTCTCGAATCCTCGGCGCTAATGAGTATGTTCTGCGTGATTGGGAGAGCGGCCCGGCTGGGAACTGCCCGACGCACGACGCGAAGTGCCCTGGTGAGGTTGTCCTGTAGCGTGGTTATCTTCATGAATGCTGACCCCTAACGTCGCTTGATACGTATTCTTGAAACTTCAGGTATGCTACATCTTCCTGTCCGAAGACGGGAATCGTGTAACGAAATCCACTTGTCACAACATGACAATTGAAACTCAATGATATCGCGTGTTGAGAACTTTGGCGCGCTGGTGGCGAAAATCAGACCGTCCGCTGTGCACCCTCCCTCGCGCCGCAATGCGCGGCGGGCTTGTCACCCGTTTGAATGACAGTCTGGATAACTACCATGCCGACTAACGATTTCGCTACTATCGACGCCGACCGGTTGCGTAGAACGGGGTTTCCTGAGGTCGTACTCGGCTCTGGCAAAACTGCGCAGCAGATTTCCCAAATCGCGAGCGAGGTCTACGCCAAATCGGGCTACGTGCTCGTGACCCGTTCCGACCATGTTGCCTATGATGCCGTACGAACAGTGATCCCAGAGGCACGCTTCGAGCCATCGTGCGGTGCGATTTGGGCGGACGAGAGACGCACGGAGGGGTTGCACGATGGCATCGTAGTCGTCTGCGCCGGCACCGCCGACTTACCAGTTGCGGATGAGGCTGCGCTGACAGCGCGGTTGATGGGTTGCAACGTCAAGCGCGTTAATGATGTCGGCATAGCTGGTATCCACCGCCTACTAGATCGGCGCGAAGACATTGAGGACGCCACGGTCATAGTCGTCGTCGCGGGTATGGACGGCGCGTTGCCAGCCGCGGTGGCGGGACTCGTCTCAGCTCCCGTGATCGCCGTGCCGACCAGCACCGGTTACGGCACTGGACTCGACGGTTACGCAGCGATGCTTACCATGCTCAACTCTTGTGCTGCTGGTGTGTCGGTCGTCAACATCGATGCCGGCTTCTCTGCAGGCTATCAAGCGGGAACCATCGCCAAGCTAGCCAAGCGCAACATCGAACCTTGATGACCTCATGGCGACGAGGCCGAAACCGGGTAAACTCTGCGGAGCCGCGCCCTACTGCACTGTCTTCAGGAATGCGATTATGTCGGCGATTTCCTGATCTGACAGATAGTCGAAGACTTGCATCACGTTTGTGAAACCGTCCACAAGGAACGCCGCAGGTTTGGTCAGCGACTCTGATATGTAGTCGTCGGCGCTGAGATCGGTTCTGGTGGCCGCCCGGGCGTAGATGCCTTGGAATCCAGGACCGACCAGCGTGTCTGAGCCAAGCGTGTGGCAAGCGGTGCAACCGAGGCTGGTGTAAAGGTCCTGCCCGGAAGCGGCGTTGCCTGGAGGAAGCTCCTTAGGCTGAGCCAGCGCGACCAGTGCTAGAGCGTCGCCTCCCGCCAACACCTGAGCCCTCGTGCCTGCGGGTGCCGGTGTCGGCTCGAACTCGACCGGTGTAGCGGTGGGTTGAATGATCTCTGTGCAAGCGGCCAGCGCAACTGCGGCGCATGCGACGACGGCGACCACCGCGGCAACGCGCGCTGCGCATTGCCGCTCGACTTTGTTGCCGGCTGACGTTCCCCCTAGTTCCGAGCTCAAGCGAAATCACTCCCGAATAGCGTGGATCAATATCGAATCAATCATATTGCAACCAATTCAAGACTTCGACGTGCCTTGGCACTGCAACCGAGTTGGACAGATACAAACCAGGATTCAACGCTGCCGACATGTGAATCAGTTGATCAGGCGTTTCGCAGCGTCAAGTTTCCCAGGGTCGTCTAATCCTGCCTCTCTTATGTTGTCAAGTAACGCCAGGTCGGACTTCAGCTTGGCGTCGTCGTCCCAGCCGGCCTGTCGGATCGCGGCTAATAGGTCGAGGTCGGCCTGCGACAAGTCTGCCAACCGTTCCAACTTGAGTCCTGAGCTCTCGGCCCGTTTCAACGCGCGCAATCGTGGGATGTCGAAGTCAGCGAAGTCCTCAAGTTGCATTCCCTCAGCTTCAAAGCTACGCAGATGATCGATCGAATCGCGGTCCAGTCGCTTCACATCTCGCCATTCTGCTCCTATGCCCTTCAAGTGTGCGACGACTCGGACATCGGAGTGTGTCAGTTGATTGATGTCTTCTGGATTGATGCGTTGCTCCGACAGCGCAACGGCAGCTTTGAGGCAGTCTGGGAAGTTGGGATCATCGTCAATGACCTGGATGTCGTCAGCTACTTGCTTGATAGCTTCAAGTGTCCTCAAATCGCGGGAGGACAGGTCCGTATACGGCATAGCGTTCCGGTCACTCTTCTGCATCTCCGCGAAAGCATCAAAGGCTGTCCTGTCGATGCTCTGCAATTCTTCGGCATCTAGGCCGCTTTCAATAGCGGCATCTGCCACTTCGGCATCCGCCCTGCTGTAGACCCTCACTTCCTCATTCTCGTCATAAGCGACGCGTGCGTACTTGATGCCCAGGCGCATGATCCAATAGTTGACGGTCGCTTTCTGAACGCCGACAGCACTCGCCAGGTCGCTCATGGTGCCGGTCTCGTTTAGGTATGGCTTCAGGGTGTCTTCCAGCCTGCCGCCAAGGAATCTCTCGGCGGTACGGACATGGTTCGTCTCTCTGATTATTCGTCTCGATGCGGTGGTCATGACTCTTCAAGCGCGAACTTCGTAGCGAGTTGTGAACTAGTTTAAGCATGAATCTGCCGATGTTGCAACAGGGATTGTAACGGGTTAAGACGAAGTGCGAAAACATCCCAAAACAGGTTTTATGTTCGGTTGAAACTCCGTTATGACAAGGATGAGAAATATTGAATAAGTATAATACTTACTCATACTTCAAAGCGATTTGAAGGTTAATCGTGACCTGATCTGGCATTGAACGAGTTCAAAACGACTCTAGAAATCGGATGCAGTGCGCGCTCCGTCGTCGATTCCGATGCCTTTGTACACGCGGATGGTGTCAATGTGCATCGCGACATAGAAATGCGCCTTCCTGAGCGCGTCTGCTTCGGCCCATTGCTTCCGTAACTCCCTCAAAGATCAGCTCACGGACCGCGCCCGTTGCACCCAGGCGTACGCCATGCCCCCTCCTCCACTGGACTGTCTCGCTTGGACTTCCTGCTCAATGTCGAAGTCATAGAATCTGATTCGGGTGCTCTGCCCTGCCGATGTGACTCCTGAGAACTACGAACCCAATTGGAAGCCGTCTTAGGCATCATCGACGCGTTTGAGCACTGGTTGCTGACATTCAGCTCAGATGCCTATGCCTTCCTGGGATGGGGTGGCGTCGTCGCGTTAATGGCACTCGAAAGCACTGCCTTCCCACTTCCGAGCGAGATCGTTATGCCGTTGGCAGGTTGGAGGCTCATTCTGGATGCCGGGTTGTCGGTCCAGTGGGTATGGCTGGCAGGGTTCTGGGGTGGTGTAGGTTCGGTTATCGGTTCTCTAGCGGAGTACTACATAGCGAGGTCCGGCGGTAGGCCGTTGCTGGAGAGGTACGGCAAGTACGTGTTGGTTACCCGCCGGGACATTGAGCGGGCGGACCACTGGTTCAATAAGAGAGGCGAGATCACGATACTCGTTGGCAGGCTGATACCGGTCGTGCGCCACTTCATATCGATACCAGCGGGCGTGGCCAAGATGCATGTCGGTAAATTCGTCTTGTTCACATTTATCGGATCGTTCCCGTGGTGCGTGCTGATGGCATGGGCGGGATACCTTCTTGGATCGCAGTACGAGGAGATTCGAGAATTCACGCGACCGGCTACGATTCCTATCGTCATACTGGGCGGACTCATCGTCGTATGGATAATCTGGCACAGGGTTCGCGAGATTCGACGCGAGTCCACGCTGTCTGATGATGAATCCGCGGTCACCTCGGCGTGAGTGCGCCGACCCCGAGGAGTGCCCAGATGAATAAGGTTTCATCTGTTGGAGCCGCAGGCGAATACCTCCGCGTCATTTTTGGTAATCTAGGCGTTAGTGGAATGGCACGCGACGGTGCTTGATGATGCAAAAGCAAAACGGACATAACACCACTAACGAGGTTCAACCGCAGGTAGCGGTTTCAGTTAACGGCGTTGCGGTTACCTGCGCCGAGGGCGACCGGGTATTGGATGCTGTGCGTACCGCGGGTTGCAACGTTCCCACGCTTTGTTACGACGAGCGTGTAGGTCCGCAAGGCACATGCCGCATGTGCCTAGTAGAAGTTGAGGTCGGCGGAGAGACTCGACAGGTGGCGTCATGCACGGCCTTCGTGGACGATGCAATGCTGGTCAAGACCCACACGCATGACCTCAGGGCATACCGCAAGACATTGCTCGAGCTACTGCTGTCCGAGATGTCGGCGCCTGCCAGCAACGTCTACGCACAGAAGGTTGGCGAAACCGAGTTTGATCATGCAGTAAGAGAGTACGAAGCGAAACCGGACGCTTTGCCGCCGTTACGCGTCCGCGACAAAGCTGCCCACGATGACAACCCATTCATTCAACGCGACTACGACTACTGCATCGCGTGTTACAGGTGCACGAACATCTGCAGGGACTGGGAACAAGCGTCTGCGATAACGGTTGACGGTCGAGGTCAGGATTCAAGCATCTACAGTTTCTTCAACAACGACCTGTCTGAGTCTCCCTGTACATTCTGTGGGCAATGCATAAACACCTGCCCCACTGGTGCCCTGTCGGACCGCAAGGTTGTAAGCCAAGATATCCATGCTGACGCGGTAACTCGGACCCGCACCGTTTGCCCATACTGCGGCGTCGGATGCGGGATCGAACTCTTAGCACACGAGGGCGAACTGGTCGGCACCGAGCCTGATTTCGACGCGCCGAGCCGCGGTTCGCTCTGCGTCAAAGGACAATTCGGTTCCTGGGACTTCGTACGTAGCGAAGATCGGTTGCGTCATCCCCTGATCAAGACGAAAGACGGCAGCTTCCGCAAAGCTAGTTGGGACGAGGCGTTGGATCTCGTTGCGTTGCGTTTCAACGAGATCAAATCGGAAGACGGACCCGATTCGTTAGTGTGTTGGGCATCGGCGCGCGTGGTGACAGAAGCCAACTACCTAATGCAGAAGTTCGCACGCGTGGCAATCGGCACGAACAACATCGACAACTGTAGCCGTACCTGACATGCTCCCACGGTCGCCGGTCTGGCGGTCATGGTAGGCAGAGGAGCAATGTCGAACTCCATCGAGGAACTGGCAGGCTCCGACTTCCTGCTAGTCACCGGCTCTAACACCACGGAGTCGCACCCGGTCATCTCATTACGAATGAAGCGAGCCGTAAAGAACGGTGCCAAACTCGTGGTCGTCGACCCACGCAAGATTGAGCTGACGAAATGGGCGAGCAGACATGTGCAGATAAACGTCGGCACGGATATCCCCTTCTACAACGCAATGGCGAACGTCATCATCAAGGAAGGCCTATACGATGCTGAATTCGTGGCAAAGCGGACCGAGGGGTTTGACGCGCTGGCGCGGCATGTGCAGATGTACACGCCTGAGTACTCGGCTGAGATCTGCGGCATAACGCCAGAGGAGATCATCCTGACAGCTCGCGAGTTCGCAGCCGCTGCTCCGAAGGCAGCCATCTGCTACACGTTGGGAATCACCGAGCACTCATGCGGCTCGCACAATGTCCAATCCCTTGGCAATCTTGGGTTACTGTGCGGCACATTCGGACAACGTAGCGGTGGAATCAACCCTTTGCGCGGTCAGAACAATGTGCAAGGTGCAGGTGACGCAGGATGCATTCCAACCGATCTGCCCGGCTACCAGAAGATAGAGCGGCCAGGCATCCGAGAGCAGTTCGAGGATGCATGGGGTGTACCGCTGCCCAAGCGTCGCGGTATCACCAAGATAACCGCGATGGACCAGATGCTGAAAGGCAATGTACGCGGCTTGTATGTGATGGGCGAGAACACTGTCGTCTCTGACCCGCACGCCAACCACGCGGAACACGCACTACGCTCTGTTGAGTTCATGGTCGTACAGGACATTTTCCTCACAGAAACAGCTCAGCTCGCCGATGTGGTGCTCCCTGCCGCTGCATTCGCCGAGTCCGATGGCACATTCGCCAATAGCGAGCGCCGTGTGCAACGCGTCCGACCAGCGGTTTCACCACCCGGAGAGGCGAAGACCGATGTCGACATACTGCTGGCGTTATTTGATCGCATGGGACATCCCCAATCGGCACAGAACTCGGAGGAAGTCTTCGACGAGATGCGTCGACTAACACCGCTTTACGCCGGACTGACTCATAAGAGGCTAGACCGTGAGGGTGGTATCCAGTGGCCATGCCCATCCGAAGATGACCCTGGCACGGAGTATCTACATGCGGATGAGTTCTCCTCAGGCTTCCCAGGTTTCTTTGCGCCAGTTGACCATATCCCTCCAGCAGAGGAAGTCGACGACGAGTATCAGTATCTTCTGACAACGGGCAGACGGCGATCGACATACCATACAGGCACTCAGACGGGGCGGGCCGACGGGTTCCAGACATTGGTGCCATACGAAATGTTGGAGATACACCCCATCGATGCCAGCCGCGAAGGGCTTGAGACCGGCGACCTACTTGAGGTTGAGTCACGCAGGGGCTCGGTGACGGTTACGGCACGGGTGACTGATCGGTCTCCGGTGGGCGTCGTATTCATGTCGTTCGCGTTCCCTGAACTGTCTCGCACGAACGATGTGACATCTGACGCGTTTGACTTCATCACAGAGACGCCAGAGTTCAAGGCCTGCGCCGTTCGCATCGCGAAGCTGCGAGACGGCGATGAGGCGACGGTCGATGTCCAACGCAGGATCAGACTGGCAGGCGAAGTGCGGTTGCCGTCGGACCTGATGCCGGCTTAGATCGGCTCTTCCGAGAGGCGAACAGCCACCGATAAGTTGATTCGACGGTGGCAAAGAAAGCGGCGCGGTCTCCCTGTGTTCGAATCGAAGCCGGCCCGGTAGCTCGCAACCAACAATCGCGCCAGAGCAACCTGATTACTCTCTAGGACTCATCCTAGAGGACCAGAACGCAGGATCGCCGGCGGACGGGAAATCGACGTGTTCGACCTCGTTTATGGATTTCCCCCTGCTGAACCGTTTCAGGTTCCAACCGACGAACTTAGCGATGTCTTTGGGATCACGCTCCGTGTCAATACCAAAATGCGCCAATTTTTCTCTCACCGCATCTTCGACTCGTACGTAGACCGGGCCGTCCCGTAACCGATGCGACGCGCCTGGCTCGTCCGGATCAATCGAGTCTTCGCCGTCCATCAATCGCGAAACATATTGTTTCAACGAGACAAATGCGGATGGGTCAACGACTCCATTCTCGGAAACATCGATTACCCACGCCCTTGGATCCAACAACCGAGCCTCGCGACCGCCTAACAACGGGTCGGCGGTGGGCCCGTGGTGTACTGCAACTACTACTACGTCGGATGTAGACAGGAGTTGGTCCAGCGACATCCGACGGACGCTGATGTCGGACGCGCCGAAGAGATTTTGCAGGGCGGTCATAGCACCTTGCGGAGGCGTGCGGATATCGTTGACAACGACGCTTCCCAACTGGAAGTTCATTGGACCTGACTGGTCCTCTTGATGTCTATCGGTACTTTCGGCGAGCGATTCGAGGAGCGAAACGCCTAGTCTTCCTACCCCGACTAAACCCAGCCGGAGCGACTCAGCCCCGAAGGCTTGTCGCAGGTCGCTCATCTCATGCACGACCTCCAACGTGAACATCATGATCTCAACTTCGTAAAGGCTGAACGCGTTAGTTGTCGTCAGATTCGGCGCGTCACGGTAACGTTGACCACCGCCACAGTCGATCAGTTGCAGCAGCTCCACAGACGCGGGCAATACCTCGGGGAGGGACCCGATGTCGGCCGACGATGTAACTACGATTTGCGCCGAACCAAGTTCGTCAACGAGGTCCAGGTGCCTCGCCGACTTCTTGCGCCTCAGCCGCTTGTGTATCGCGGCCGCCACTGCATCGGCGCTGGGAAGTGCCAGATAGACTCGTTTCATCGCTGTTCACCAACCTCCGTCATCCTGATTCCCTTACTTCGATTATGCGTTACGAACCTTCGTCGCGTCCCCGACTCCTCTGCCCGCTCTTCATTCCCGGCAACCGCCCTGACATGCTGGCGAAAGCATCGCGGTTTGACGCGAGTGCATTCGTCCCAGACCTTGAGGACTCAGTCCCGTCAGCCGCTAAGGACGACGCAGTTGAAGTGACAGTCCGCGCAATGCCAGAGTTGGTAGCAATCGGGAAGCCGATCATTCCGCGCGTAAACGGTCTGACGACTGGTCGAACTCAGAGTGAGCTTGAATCCTCCGTGGGAACTGGAATCGTCGGAATCAGCATCGGCAAGGTCAAATCAGGCGAGGACATCCGACAGGTCTCAGACATGATTGACACAATTGAGAAGACTCAGGGTGTGAAACTTGGCGCAACTTTGATATTGCCGTGGATCGAGACCGCTGCCGCTATTGTTAATGCGTATGACATCTGCTCTGCCAGTCCTCGAGTCGGTTGGGTGGCATTTGGCGCCGAAGACTACGCAGCAGATATGGGAATCATGCGAGAAGTAGACACGGACCCACCAAGGCAAGACCTTGCGGACGAACATGGTGAGGCATCGTTGCTCTATGCCAGATCCGCAGTCGCCGTCGCGGCACGCGCGGCAGGCGTGGAGGCGCTAGACACACCTTACGCGAAGTTCAGAGACTCGGAAGGTCTGAAGGCTGAAGCCAATCTCGCACGCAGATTGGGATACACCGGCAAGTTCGCGATCCATCCGGCACAGATCGACACTATCCGATCGGTCTGGATGCCTTCAGTTGCTGAGATCACGAGGGCGAAACGCGTGATTGATGCCGCAAACACTGCCAGCGCGCAGGGACGCGGTGCGATTTCACTGGACGGCGAGATGATTGATGCACCAGTCGTCGCGCGTGCTTGGAACATTCTGTCAGATGCTGGTTTGACTCCGTTACCCAGCGGCCCGGGTCACCGAGGGCGCGGTGAACCGTAAGTGTCCGACCTGTGCACCTACCATCTGATGCGAAATACCCAGACCATAGACGCAACAACACGCTTCCAAAGTCACACAGCCTCATCGGAAAGGAGCAGGCAATGTCAGACGGCAATGAGTTGAGATTCGGCAGATTCTTCGAGGACTTCCATGTCGGAGATGTCTACCGAAATTGGCCCGGGCGAACCATCACCGAGGCTGACGACACATGGTTCTCTCTCATGACTCAAAACCAGAATCCGATACATATCGACGCGCACTACGCATCGGCGCATACAGAGCACGGCCAGCGTCTCGTGAACGGCATCCTCGTATTCGCCATCGTGATCGGACAGTGTGTGCAATCGGTTTCTGGGCGTGCCATCGCCGCATTGGAGTACGAGTCTGTGAAGCACGAAGGTCCGACGTTTCACGGCGACACGATCTACTCAGAGACGGTTGTGCTGGACAAATGGGAGTCGTCGAAGGGCGATCGCGGCATAGTGCAACTTGACGCATTCGGCTACAACCAGCGCTCCGAGCGGATCCTCTCCGTGAGGCGCAAGGTGCTCATACCCAAACGAAACCACCCTACGCTAGGCGCGCGCGTCGTCCTAGAAGGCAAATCAACCTGACTACGACCTCAGCGCCAACCATCCTGACTCCACTGCGGTGTGATGTTCTGCAACTAGGTTTGACACATCAGCAGTGAGCGGATAGGATTGATTAGGTAATCGTTGCCTAGAAGCGCCGGTCCAAACTTGGCGTTGCTTGGCAGTCGGTGAATCAGCGAGCTTAGGATCAAACGCTGCTGCTGTCACTCCCGACATGGTGTTGTCACTGCGATGCGAGATGGCACCTTTAAGGATGACGCAGCGGCGGGATGAGGAATGTTCAAAGGTGCCAAACATCACAGGTTTGCGTTGCAAAGAGTGCAACGAGAAGTATCCCGTAGAGCCGATATTCGTCTGCGACTTCTGTTTCGGTCCGCTTGAGGCTTCATATGACTACGAAGCCGTGTCAAAAGCGATCAGCCGCGAGTCGATCGAGTCGGGACCTCACACTCTCTGGCGTTACGCAGAGCTACTTCCCGCCTCCGTCGAGAACGCAGTCGATATAGGGGCGGGCTTCACTCCTCTGGTAAAGGCACGCAACCTGGGCGATGCTCTGGGGCTGGACAACCTGTGGATCAAGAACGACACCGCCAATCCTACTCACTCCTTCAAAGACCGTGTCGTCTCGGTCGCTACAACAAAGGCGGTCGAATTCGGGTTTGAAACGCTCGCGTGCGCCTCTACTGGCAACCTCGCCGGGTCAACCGGAGCCCACGGTCGGCGGGCGAACTTGGAGACTATGGTTTTCGTGCCTCACGACCTGGAGCGCGCCAAGATCAACATGGCAGCGATATTCGGCTCTGTAGTGTTAGTGCGCGGCAGCTACGACGATGCGAATAGGCTATGCACAGAGCTCGCAGACCGCAATCCCTGGGCCTTCGTCAATATCAACATGCGTCCTTACTACTCCGAGGGCAGCAAGACACTGGGATACGAGGTCGCAGAGCAGCTAGGTTGGCGCGCGCCGCGTCATATCGTCGTGCCAGTCGCGTCTGGCTCGTTACACACCAAGGTGTGGAAGGGATTGCGTGAGTTCACTGAGCTGGGATTGATTGAAGATGCACCCACTTCGATGCACGTTGCACAAGCAGATGGATGCTCGCCGATCGCACGCGCTATCCAGGACGGCCAGTCCCACCCGCGACCTGTGCGCCCTGATACAGTCGCCAAGTCTTTGGCCATCGGTAACCCGGCAGATGGATATTACGCCGCGAAGATCGCCAACGAGACTGGCGGCAAGGGATGCGTAGTGCCGGAATGGGAAGTTGGGGAAGGTATCAGGCTCCTGGCAGAGAGTGAGGGCATTTTCGCCGAGACAGCGGGCGGAGTGGTGATTTCAGCATTGAAACAGCTTGCCGAATCGGGCGCGATCTCCCGAGAGGAAGAGACTGTCGCGTTGATCACCGGCTCAGGTTTGAAGACTTTGGACGCAGTCGAAGATGCACTGAATCCCAGCACAATTGACGCGAGTCTAGCTTCGTTTGATGCCACGTTTGCCTGATACCGCGCGCCCCTGAATGCGCGTCGCAATAGAATCTGATGCCAGTGTTGGCAAGCAACGAACAGGTGTAAGGCAACTCAGAGACTTCAGATGACGACTTTGCGCGCACAAGTGTTGTTGGCCGCCGCCGCCGTTGTATGGGTAGCGATATTTTCATGCACGACGCAGGTTGAATCGGACGACGCCGCACTGGTGTCAGCCCGCGCAACCGCCGATGCGGCTGTTGCAGCTCTTGAAGCTCAGGAGTCGCGCACCGAAGTTGCAGGGACCCGCACTGCCGAGTTCGAAATCGTCCGCTCTGAGATAGTGGACGCAGAGACCCGGCTTGAGATGGTGCTGGAACGCGGCAGGTTAGTCTGCGCCACTCGCAACGATATTCCGGGATGGGGTGCCATCGATGCAGAGGGTAACCCTGTGGGATTCGACATTGACACCTGCCGCGCTGTAGCCGCGGCGGTACTCGGAGACTCTGAGGCGTTTGAGATTCGATATATCACCGCCAGCGAACGCGGTCCAGCGTTGCAATCTGGAAACATCGACTTGCTGGTCAGGTCTGCCACTTGGACGACTTCGAGGGACGCCGCGTGGGGCAACTACACGATAACGATGTTCTACGACGGTCAAGGCTTCATGGTGCCAAAGGCACTTGGCGTAAAGTCGGCGTACGAACTGAGCGGCGCGGCAGTTTGCGTTACAGCCGGCACGACGACGGAGCTGAACATGGCAGACTTCTTCCGTCAGAACGAGTTCCGCTACGACCCGCAAGTGTTTGAGGAAACCGATACTGCGTTAGAAGCATATGACGCCGAGCAATGCGATGTCGTGACTTCCAACACATCGCTGTTAGCAGGCCTGCGCGCCGCTCTGTCAAACCCGGATGAACATATCGTGTTGCCAGAAACCATTTCTGATGAGCCGTCAACTCCCGTCGTTCCGCACGGTGATGATCAATGGCTCGACATCGTCAAGGCGGTATTGGCGGGAGTCATCCACGCAGAAGCTCTTGGCATCGATAGCACCAACGTTGACGAACACGTCAGCAACGGCAACGTGACTGCGAAGCGATTGCTGGGTGTTGAAGGAGGCTTCGGTCAAGAGCGATTGGGACTGGGCGCCACCTTCATGCAGGATGTGCTGAAGCAGGTTGGCAACTACGGCGAGATATACGCTCGGAACTTCCTGACCGACAGCATCAATATTCCGCGCGTCGGTAGGAACCGCCTTTGGATCGACGGCGGCCAGATATTCGCACCTCCTCTGCGTTAAGGGAGATGACGATGCCCAGATTAAGTCTAGCTACTACCCTGCTCTCGCTCGGACTGATCATAGTCCTCGCTTGCGATGCCAGCGCATCCCAGACTGACTTGGACAATGCCGAAGCCACCGCCTCGGCCGCTTTGACGCGCATCTCAGAGCTTGAGAGCCGCATATCTGGTTCGAATGGAGCAGGTGGTTCAGACTCTCCCGCACCTATCGATACCGGCGAAAGTCGACTCAAAGATGTTCGGGACCGCGACGAAGTCATCTGCGCGAGCCGAAATAACGTCCCCGGTTTCGGTTCACTTGACGAGTCCGGCCGCAACGTTGGCTTTGACATCGACCTATGTCGCGCCGTAGCCGCGGCCGTGCTCGGTGATGCGGATAAGGTCAAGATTCAGTACATCACAGCCGCCGAGCACGGTCCCACTATCCAGTCAGGTGACGTCGACCTGCTCGCTCGCACGGTGACTCTCACGACTTCGCGGGAAGCATCTTGGGGAAACGGCACGTTGACCATGTTTTACGACGGGCAGGGATTCCTAGTGCCGAAGTCACTCGGACTAACTTCGGCTTACGAGTTGGATGAAGCCGCGGTGTGCGTCGCCTCCGGCACAACTACTGAGCAGAACATGGCAGATTTCTTCCGACAGAACGGCCTGCTATTAGAAGCCCATACCTACGAAGACTTGGACGTTGTGCGCGACTCTTACGCAGAAGGCCAGTGCGATGCTATGACGAATGACCACTCGTCTCTAGCAGCCCTGCGTGCCACGCTTACGAATCCAGACGACCACGTGATACTCCCAGAGTTCATCTCTGAGGAGCCGCTGACGCCCATCGTTCCGCACGGTGATGAGCAGTGGTTCGACATCGTCAAGACAGTCATGTCGGGACTCATCTACGCGGAAGCGTATGGCATAGATTCTTCAAATCTCGATCAGATCGCAAACAGCGACGATACGAAGGCGAAACGACTGCTGGGCATTGAAGGACAGTTCGGTCAGGAGACTCTCGGGTTGAGTCAGACGTTCATGCAGGATGTGGTGCGTCAGGTCGGCAACTATGGCGAGGTCTACCAGAGAAACCTTGGTCCAGATAGCATCAATCTGCCACGCGTGCGAAATCGCCTCTGGATCGACGGCGGGCAGATTTACGGGCCACCCTTGCGTTAACTGCCCATCGGCGATCGCCAAGCGCCGCCGTTCTGTGCCGCGTAGAGCGTTCGTTTGGTCGCAATTCACAGACGACGTAATGCACTCGCCAGCCCGTGGCGGCTTGCGGAATCAAGTTCGATTCTTTGGGTTCGTGGTCGGCCCGACATCGATGACTCGTTTCGTAACCTGATTTATCAACACGGCTAGAATTCACATAAAATTGATTACCTGTGCGGGTACCGTTAATCCCGCGACGAAACAGTTACGGAGTACACAACAGGATGAAATTCAAGTTATTGATGGCAATCTGTGCGCTGTCGGGTGTTGCGCTGTTCGCGTGCACCAGTGGCGCATCGACGGAAGACCTCAACAATGCACAAGGCACAGCCACCGCCGCAATCGCCCAAGTGGCAGTTCTCGAAGGGCAGCTGAGTGATGCTCAGACCGCCGCCAGCGAAGCCGAAGCAATGATGATGGAGTCAACATCTGAGCGTTTGCAACTGGTGCGAGATCGCGGCGAAGTCATATGTGCAAGCCGCAACGACGTGCCGGGTTTCGGATCATTGGATGATGCCGGACGCAACATCGGGTTTGACATAGACCTCTGTCGAGCAGTAGCCGCCGCCGTTCTCGGAGACCCCGAGGCGATCAGCATTCAGTACATAACCGCCGCCGAGCGTGGCCCGACGATCCAGTCTGGCAACGTTGATGTGCTGGTTCGGACGGTCACCTGGACCACATCGCGAGATGCGGGCTGGGGTAACTACACGGTCACGATGTTCTACGACGGGCAAGGCTTCATGGTGCCGAGCGACCTGGATGTTGACAGCGCCTACGACCTCGGTGGAGCCAATGTGTGCGTAACCTCTGGTACCACGACCGAGCTGAACATGGCCGACTTCTTCACGGAGAACAATCTCGAGTACTCACCGCAAGTCTTCGAAGACTCCGATGTCGTGCGCAGTTCCTACGAATCCCGCGCCTGCGACGTCTTCACAAGCGACCGCTCTCAGCTTGCCGCATTCCGCTCTGCCCTGCCTAACCCGGACAACCACGTGATCCTACCGGAGACGATTTCTGAGGAGCCGCTTACACCTGTCGTGCCACACGGCGACGAGCAGTGGTTTGACGTCGTCAAGACTGTGATGTCGGGACTGATCTACGCCGAAGAGTACGGCATTACATCACGCAACATCGGCGAATTTACAAGCGGAGACGACACCAAAGCGAAGAGATTGCTTGGGGTTGAAGGTAGTTTCGGCCAAGAGACACTCGGATTGGACGACGACTTCATGCAGGATGTCCTTCGCGCAGTTGGCAACTACGGCGAGATCTACGACCGCAATCTGGGCACTGACGGCATAGGATTGCCCCGCACAGGCCGCAACCGTCTGTGGACCGACGGCGGCCAGCTCTACGCTGCCCCATTGCGTTAGCACGCGGATACAGCCATCCAAATCCTGGCGGTTAGCATTTGCCTAACCGTCAGACTTGACGGGTCGGGTTGCGAACAAGGCTTCCCGACCCGTCTTTTTCGTACACGCCGATGCACCACCGACATCCAATCGCACTCACGACCTTCGTAACTGCGTGTATCGTTCTGACAGCATTGACGGCTGCGTCGCTTGTATCGTGCGCCGCACAGACTGGCGACGGACGTGCAAATCGACAGCTGATATCCCAGGCAGTATCAACAGCGATCACCGCGCGAGAGGCGCTGACACCAGCGGCTATAACATACGCAACGGCTCAGGCAAAGAGCGACATCGCCGAGTCCGCGCTTCAAGATGCCATCACGAAGTCGGAACGTCTATCGACCGTCTTTGAACGTGGGCATGTCCTGTGCGGCGTGCACCCTGACAAGGTCGGATTGTCGATCCCTGATGATGATGGCGTATGGTCAGGCTTCTTCGTGGATATGTGCCGAGCTGTCGCGACTGCACTATTCGGGAACCCCAACTGGGTGCAGTTCATCGAAATAGCTGCGGGAGGCGAGGGCGAAACGCTGATCGCAGGGGATATCGACATACTGGCGACGGGAATCGACTGGACTATGCAGCAAGAAGCCGAATGGGGGAACGCGACCCTACCCGTTTACTTCGGTGGACAGGCCGTCATTGTCAAGCGAGATTCGGGCACCGCGGCATTGTCCGACCTCCCTGGCGAGACGGCATGCACCGTTGAAAATGACGATTCGGAACATGCCCTGTTGGATTGGGCGAGTGCGAATCGTGTCACGGTCGGAACGATGCGGTTCTCAAACCTGACTGATGCGATCTCCGCGTACGAGCTAGGGTTCTGTTCTGCCCTGACGGAGACCGGGCCAGAACTATCAGCCATTCGACGACGGCTGGACTCACCATTCGATAGCAGAGTACTGCCGGGATACTTCGCTGAACGTGTTGCCGTGCTGGCGGTACCGACGGGTAATGATGCATGGTTTGACGTTGTGAAGTTTGTTGTCACGGGGCTAGTTCGAGCGGAGATGCTCGGTGTTACCAGCGAGACGATCGAGCATAGTGCGACGAGTCAGGATATCGCGGTCCGACGGTTGGGCGGATACGAAGGCGACTTCGGACAAGATTCGCTCTACCTGAGCGCACGCGTAATGCAATCGGTTATCGGCGAAGTGGGAAACTACGGCGAGATTTACAACCGCCACTTCGGCCCGGATGCACTGGACATAGAACGCGGGCGGAATCGCCTAGTTAGAGACGGCGGTAGCATCTGGGTTCCGCCGATCCGATGATGTAACCGTATCCTGATAGACTTGGCGCTAGTCGATTTCGTACGACCCCGTTCCAAGTGCGACCTGAAGTTTCAGCGAGATGATGCGAGCCCTATACTTCCAGGGCATCCCTGTTTGGCGCAATATCGTCGTCATCCAGTGGACGACGCAGATCGTGTCGGCGGTCCTCGTGCTCACGTTGCTAGGTCTGCTCTTCGTAAACATCTCGAACGAGATATCCGAGCGGCAGATACCAATCGGTTGGAGTTTCCTCGACCGGGAAGCGCAAATACCCATCGGTGAGACGGTCGTCGACTACGAGCCATCTGACACGTACCTATACGCGTTTTGGGTCGCGATCCTCAACACGATCAAGGCATCCGTGCTCGGTGTAATTCTCGCTACGATCCTCGGCGTCGGTATCGGCATCGCTCGTTTGTCAACGAACTGGCTTGTGAGCAAGCTGGCAATGACCTACATGGAGGTATTTCGCAACCTTCCCCTGCTGTTGCAACTGCTGTTTTGGTTCCTCATCGTGCTAGGACTGCCGCCCGTCAGAGAGGGATATGAGCTGTTTGGTGCGATTTATCTGAACAATGGCGGATTCCACCTACCTTGGGCATCACCAGTCTCCGGCTTCTGGCCTTGGTTGGCGGTTACCTCTCTAGGTGTTCTCCTGGCTGTCTTGGTGTCAAACCGCCTACGCAAACGAGAGTCGGATACAGGTGCTCCCAGCTATCCAGTTATCGCCGGAACCATCGTCGCGATCGCCGTTGCCGTTGTTGCGTTCGTTGTGCTCACACCGCTCGCATTTGAGACTCCAGAACCTGCAGGCCGTTTCGGCAGGATCCAAGGCGGTGCGAAAATCACCGCGAGCTTCGCAGCCTTGCTGTTGGGACTCGTGGTATTCACATCCGCGTACATTGCAGAAACCGTAAGGGCTGGCATCCAGTCCGTATCTGTCGGCCAAAAAGACGCAGCGAAGTCGCTGGGACTCTCACCCATGCAGTCAATGCGGACGGTGGTATTTCCCCAAGCACTTCGCGTGATCATCCCGCCCATGATTAACCAATACCTGAATCTGACGAAGAACTCGAGTCTGGCAGCCGCTATTGGGTATCCGGACATCGTCAGCGTGGCCACTACCCTAACCCAGACTGCGCCGGCGGTTTCCCTAATCGCAATGGTGATGGCGGCTTACTTGGTCATGAGCCTCTTCTACTCAGCAGTCGGCAACACCTACAACCGTTTCACGCGCATCAAGGGCCAAGGCGACTGATCCCATGACCACTGAAGCTGCAACGATGCGACCAGCACCCGAGCCGCCGCGGACGACCGTGGGGGTCGTTGGTTGGTTGCGCGGGAACCTGTTTAGCTCCTGGATCGACAGCATCGTTACGATCGTCGTGGCAGCAGTTGTTGTCTGGGCATTGTGGACGTTGCTGGTATGGGTGATTGGTCCGGCCGACTTCACGGCCGTGTACAGCAGGTTCAAGCTCTACTTCGTCGGCCAATACCCGGTTGAGGAACTGTGGCGGCCCCAACTCAGCTTGTTGGGAATCAGTCTCTTAGCAGGAATGGCATGGAGACGATGGCAAGGTACCAACAGAATCGGCATCGTTTTCGCCATCGGATTGATCGTCATCACAGTCGCGATCGGCGTAGCGCCGTTGCAGATGGGTGTTGTAAACCGCGTAATGCTGTTGCTCAACCCAGTCGCAGTTGCCGGTGGCTACTTCGTGATGCATGTGCCTCGGTTGGCTAGCGATCGACTCTTCGCCTATTCAGCCATCGCGGTGGTGTTGATCTCGCTCTTCATCATTCCGGGTGCAACTTGGATGCCCGGAATCAGTGCGGTCGATGCCCAAGCGATCGGCGGCTTGATGTTGAACCTATGGTTGGCAGTAATCGGCATAGCTGGAGCATTGCCATTCGGCATCCTGTTGGCATTGGGGCGCCGCAGTAAGTTGCCGTTCGTCAAGGTGTTGTGCGTCGCATACATCGAGTTGATCCGCGGCGTTCCGCTCATCACTTTGCTCTTCATGTCTCGCCACATATTGCCGTTGGCGTTTCCAGGATCGTTCTCCATCAACGAGCTCTACCTTGGAGCGATCACCATTACGCTTTTCAGCTCAGCGTACGTCGCCGAGATCGTGCGCGGTGGAATGGCAGCTGTTCCAAATGGGCAAACAGAAGCAGCCCGCGCACTTGGTTTGCGAGCCTGGCAGACTACCCTCACGGTGACGCTACCTCAGGCATTGCGCAACATCATCCCGCCGATGGTCTCGCAGTTCATCAGTCTGTTCAAGGACACCAGCTTGGTATTCATCATCGGCATGCTGGACATCATCGAGATGGGCAAGGTCACCATACAAGGCAATCTTGAGTTCACCGAACACGGGCGAGAGGTGTATCTCTTCATCGGGCTGGTGTTCTGGATACTGACGTACGGGATGTCTTGGGTGAGCCGTGCGATTGAACGTGCCCTCGGCGTAGGCATTCGTTGATTCCAACAGCGTGGAGATCAGATTGAGTAAGGAATGAGGTCGAGACTATGACTACAGAATCGAGTGAGGTGGTACGGACAGAGGCTATCGGTCAGATGCCGGCCGAGGTCGAGGAGATCCTCTCCCGCTCTCTTGAGGAACGGGACGACATCATCATCTGCCGCAACGTCTTCAAATGGTTCGGTGACTTCTGCGTGATGAACGATGTCAGCATTGAGGTCAAACGCGGCGAGGTGATGGTTATCTTCGGACCTTCCGGGTCAGGCAAGTCGACCTTCATCAAGATGATCAACCGCCTGGAAGAGCATCAACGGGGCGACATCATCGTTGACGGGATTGAGATGACGAACGATATCCGCAACCTGGACCAGATTCGTCGCGAAGTGGGCATGGTCTTCCAGCAGTTCAACCTCTTCCCGCACATGACAGTGTTGGGAAACATCACATTGGCACCGCGCCGGGTCCGGCATGCCCCGAAGGCGGAGGCAGAGGCGCAAGCTATGGAGTTGCTGGAACGGGTCGGTATCCCAGAGCAGGCGGCGAAATACCCAGCCGAGCTGTCGGGAGGCCAACAGCAACGCGTCGCGATCGCCCGTGCCTTGGCGATGGAACCGCGCATCATGCTCTTTGACGAGCCGACCTCTGCCCTAGACCCCGAGATGATCAAAGAGGTGTTGGATGTGATGCGTGAGCTAGCAGAGACTGGTATGACGATGCTATGCGTGACGCATGAGATGGGATTCGCTCGCGAGGTAGCCGACAGGATGGCGATGTTCGACGAGGGTTCACTCGTAGAAGTAGCATCGCCGGAGAAGATCTTCAGCGAGCCAGACGAGGAGCGTACTCAGGCGTTCCTGCGACAGATACTCTAGTTCCGCCGCGCTGACGCGGCTCCGATTACCTTCCCAGTATTCCGCCGAAGGCCGAACCAATCGCCTGTTCGATGAGGTTTGCTAGAGCCTCTGCCTGACGGTTCAACAACTCCACCACGCGCGCGATCAGGGCTTCCGTGTTCTGCCGCCACGATTGCACCGTGGTGTCCGTGAACCTAGTGAACTGCCGCTCCATGAGTTCGGAAGCTGAATTGACTATGTCAACAGCCTCTTGGTCAATCCGAGAGACTGTCTCGTTCGATATGTCCTGGATTCGATCGGTAGCCAAGATTATGTTGGACGCTGCAACCGCATCGGCACGGTTAAATATGCGCGTCACCGTCGCTTCAATGATCTGACGCAAACGGTCAATCATCTGATTGACGGCCAACTCCAACCTGACAACCAGCCGGTCGGCAACGCGTTCAATCGGTACAGACGCGTTCTGCGACGCGGGACGCGACATGACGTAACCGGCCGCGAAGAACACGACCATCAATGGAACCATCGCCAAGGCGAATCCCAAGCCGAACTTGAGACCGCCTTTGAACGACAACGGTGAGGCGACCGGAGTCTGGACTATGTCGTTTGTGGCGCGGATGTCTGCAAAATCGTCCGAAACAAGTGCGGGAACTCTACACCGGCATCGTCCTGCCCGTCTTGGCCCGGCCGTAGTCAGCGAATGACCTGTCAGGCGCACCCATCATCTTGACTCCGATGTTGTCAATCAGGTGGTCTATCGTCTGCTCCATCGTCATCGAGTCGTCGCGCCAACCGCTGTAGAACGCTACACCGGCCTTGTCGCACGCTGATTTCACGATATCCCGCGCTCTGTCCATGTAATCGGGATATGGCGGGTCGTGAGCGTCAGGGTTGCCATGCGACATGCCCATGTCGCCCGGTCCCCACTCTGCGAACCCGATACCCGGCACGGCGGCAGTCTCTTCGGCCGTTGCGAGGCAATGGCGGTCTTCAATCTTCAAGCCCAACAGCAACTCGCCCTCAGGGTTGAGTGGCCATGGGTCGGCCTTGGTGACGTAGTCTCTCGGTGCCATATCCCAGATCTCGGCCGGCACGCCTTGACCTCCACCGCCGCGCAATCCTTCCGGAATGATGTCCCGCGCAAGAGTCTGGAACGGATAGCGGCTCGCGGCGACAAACCACTTGACCGCTTCCGGGTCCCTCGCGTGCGTGTGCAAAAGCCCATGCACCCCGGTCGTGAGCGCGTGACGCATCTGCCAAGCGTTGTAGCGCACTTCCTCAACCGTGATCGCGTTGTGCGGCAGCGTGCACACCACTGTCGGCGTTAGATGACCGCTGGGGGTTGGTCCACCGGCTTTGAGCCCCTTCATGAACTCTCCCATGCCTCCAACATCGAAATTGCGATGCTCAAAGTCGATGAGAATCATGTCGGCCCACGTCTGCGCCAACTCTACGCCAGCCTCATAGCTCAACTCCGGAGTGTGAGTGGCATAGATAGGTTGACCCTGTTCGAGCAACTCGATACATTTGTTGATCCGCATATTGATAGCTTTCCTTTCTTAAGGGTTGTTGTATTCGGTAGCGTAATTCGTGTCGTCAGTGCCCGGCGGGTCCGATCAGCTCAGGTCAACCGCCACGGTATGTCGAGTTCGGCGCAAATCCCCTGGAACCAGTCAATGACTTCCGGGTGATAAGGGATGCCGTGTGCGCGGCGTTCCGCTTCCTCCTCATGTTCAGGCAATCCCGCGTAGACAACGCGCTCCTTGCCCGCGGCAGGTGTGCAATCCTGTAGCGCGCGCATGTAGTCGTCCATGTCGTCCTTGAACTGGTCAATGTCTACGAACGCCTCAAGGTTGTAAGCGATGAAGTGATGCGATGCACCGCCACGACGACCTGGCCCGCCACCGCTGCCACCGAGGACTCCGCACATGATCTCGATCATCATGGCGAGAGAGTAGCCCTTGTGGGCCCCTAGCTCACGCGTAGCGCCGGAAGGCAACATCATGTAGTCATCCGGAATCTGGCGTTCGTCCATGATGGGAGTACCGTCAGGTTCTGCGATCCATCCCGGCAACACCGGGACGCCAAGCCGTTTCGCAAGCGCGATCTTGTTGCCTGCCACACTCGACATCGAAGCGTCGAAGATGAACGGCGGCTCGTTGCGTGTTGGTGCGGCGATACCGAGAGGATTCAGGCCCACTAGAGGCTCCGCGCCGTCAACTGGCGCCACAGACATGCCGCCTGTCGTCATTGAAAGGCCAATCATGTCACGCTCTAACGCCATTGCAGCGTGGTAGGCACATGCGCCAAAATGCCGACCGTTCACAGCCGTTACAGCGCCTATTCCATACTGCTCTGCCCTGTCCATCGCCATCCGCATCGCCATCGGACCGATCACCAGTCCATGCCCACCGTCGCTGTCCAAGGTTGCAGCCGCCGGCAGCTCGCGAACGATCTTCGGTTCAGGTGTTGGGTTAATGCCGCCCTCGCCGAAAGACTCGACGTATCGCCGTAGCATGTTGGAGACGCCGTGAGACTCAATGCCACGCATATCCGCGTACACCAACACATCGGCCGCCTGGGAAGCGTCATCGTCCGACATGCCCATCTTGGAGAAGATGTCGGTAACCGTCGCTTGCATGTTGTCGATCTCAACATGGACGGCGAGATCGGCTGGGACGTGGAATCGTTCAAGCATTTGCTAGGTGTGCCCTTCAGTCGTTGAGATGGCCCAGTGTCAATGAGCTACTTGAGCGGTGTACGCGATTAGCACCTGCGCACCTTCCGCAAACACAACGAAGTATATATCCCTCGCCAACGCCGCACTTGGCGCGAAAATGCGATACATTTAGCGCAATCCCTAAAGCGTCGTTGACGACCGAAGGGTCAGCACTCCTAAGCAAGCACTCAACAAAGGCCGAGGTGACCAAATGCCAGTCGGGAAAGTTGCAGTATTCACGCAGTCGGGCGTTCCGTTCGAGATTGAGGAACTACCAACGCCCGATGTCGATCCGGGCGGGTTACTGATCCGCAACACTCACGCGGTCATATGCGGCTCCGACCTGCACGGTTGGCGCGGCGACTCCGACGTTCCGCCGCCTCCTAAGAGGCGAGTTACCGGACACGAATTCACTGGTATCGTGCATTCTCTGGGAAACGACATCTCAACCGACTCGTTGCGGCGGCCGCTTAAGGAAGGCGACCGCGTGGCATTCCCGTTCTTCAATCCATGCAACCGCTGCTACTGGTGCATCCGCGGCGAGCATCATGCGTGCCCACACAGATCGCGTAAGAACCATCAAGGGCTGGACGAGTATCCCTACTGCGACGGCGGCATGGCTGACTACTACTACCTCCCGGGCGGTCACTATGTGTTCAAAGTGCCGGACGAGTTGCCGTCCGATGCCGTTCCGCCGGTCAACTGTGCACTGTCCCAGGTGTTGTTCGGATTGGAACGCGCCAACATGGACTACGGCGACACGGTCGTGATACAGGGCGCCGGCGGATTGGGAATCTTCGCGACTTCGGTAGCAGCAGACAAAGGCGCGTCCAAGGTCATCGTCGTGGATGGCCAGAAGCCGCGACTTGACTTAGCGATGAAGGTCGGTGCAACTCACACCGTGTCCATGGTCGACTTCCCTACAGCCGATTCGAGAGTCGAACGCGTCCTTGAGCTGACCGATGGCATCGGTGCCGACATAGTCGTTGAGGTGGTGGGAATATCTGCTGCACTGCTGGAAGGTCTGGAGATGGTCCGTACCAACGGCAAGTACGTCGACATCGGCAACATAGGCGGAGGAAGCGTCGAGCTGATTACTCGCAAGGTAATCGGTGCACAGGTTCAATGGCTGGGAACAACGCACTACAACCCTTGGATCATCGAGGCGGGATTGCAGTTCCTAGTAAAGGCGCAATCGAAGTACCCAGACATCTTGAACGTGGTATCGCACAAGTACCCGCTGGAGCAAATTAACGACGCGTTTGAGTTCGCCGAATGGCAAGGCCGAGAAGGCGGTTCCAGCGCCAACCGCGTTGCACTGACGATGTGATTCGATGCCGCTACTCCGGCTTTGGACCATGGACAACGAACAGAATCTCTGCGCTCCGGCCCGGGTGTCGGACGCGCTTGGCGCTGTGAGTTCGTGTAGCCCTCACTCCGTCAGGTCTACATCAAAGTGCCGCAGGTCCACGATGTCGCCGTCTTGGAACTGCCAGATACCCATGTGACCGGAAGTCACCTCGCCGCGCTCGTCCCAATTGATCGCAGTCGCCTCACCTTCTAGGTCGATGTCATCGCCATTTCGGGCCGCTTCAAGCGCGCGTGCAATACCCTCCGCTGTGGCAGGGAACGATTCGCCGGGCGGTCCGGATATCGCGTAAAGCGAGTCGCGTATCGCAGCACCGGCGGTTGATCCCGCATGTTCCGCCGCGATCATAAACGCGATCGCGGCATCGTATGTCTCGCGCATGAATGACGCATGCGGCACCTCGCCGTACTCCGCTGCGTAGTCAGCCTCCCAGTGACCCTCAGCTTCCGTGATATGCCTGCCATACGGGGCAACTCCCCTAGCACCGTCCAGGAATTCGGGATACTTCGCAAGCAACGCCAGTGACCTGTGCTCATTCATCAGCAACACTTGATCAAAATGGCCGTGCGTGATGACTTCATCCAAGACGGCATCAGTCATATCCGCGAACGTAATGAGCACTAAGACCGGAGCACCGGATGCTGAGATCTGAGCGAGCTCGTCCGCAAACGTTGATTTATCTGGGTGCAGAGAGACTTCGGACACTCTTCCGCCGTAATGTTCCTTGAACGAATCGGCGATGGCGCTACCCCAGCGGTCGTCGCGGTGCACAAGCGCAACATGCTCGTCGTGGTCCTCCATTGCCAACTGTGCAAGAGCGAATCCCTGCGCTACATCGCTCATTGAACTCCGGAAGATGTAACCATCGTCATCAAGGTCAGCCACGAACGGTACCGTTGACACCGACGAGATGAACGGCACTTCGCGCGGCTTGGCGAGCTCGTCGGCGACGGATTCAACATCGGTGCTCATGACCGGCCCGATGAAACCGTGAACTCCGCCGTCGTCTAGCATCTGCGTCGCAATTTCCACGGCTGTCGACCCTGGAGTCGTGCGAAACACAGTCTCAACGGGCCGACCCCATACACCGCCAGCATCATTCACATGCTTGACGGCAAGCAACACGGAGTTGAAGACCGGACCTTGCGTACCCGGCGGTACGCCGCCAATGAACTGATCGATCAGCTCGACATCGATGAACCCAACTTTGAGCGATTCGGTTGGACGATTATCAGAACATGCAACCGCGGCGGCGATAACCGTGATGACAGCTGCCGCAACCGCGCTTGGCAGCCAGTTAGTCCTCAAGTGCATCATCGACTGGATCCAGCCAGGGAGCGCGAACCTACTCACTCAGGTCCACATCAAAATGTTCCAAGTCCACGATCCCGCCGTCCTTGAACTGCCAAACGGAGAAGTGACCAATCGTCACCGCTCCGCGATCGTCCCAATCGATTGCGGTTGCCTCACCCTCAAGATCGATGTCATCGCCATTGCGAACAGCTTCCATCGCTGCCTTGATTCCATTGGCAGTGGCGTTGTACTTGGTACCCGGCGACCGCGATATCTCGTACATGGCATCGCGAATCGCAGCACCATCAGTCGTGCCAGCCTTCTCAGCCGCAAGTGCTAGGATGACCGTCGCGTCGTACGCCTCGCGCGCATATGACGCGCTGGGAAAATAGCCATACTCCGCCTCGAAATCCGTTTCCCAGTGGCCCTCCGCCTCGGTGATGTGTTGACTTGACGGCGACACGCCTTTGGAACCGTCAAGGAACTCCGGATAGTCTTCCAACAGACTCAGAGTCCGGTGTTCTGCGATCAACAGCAGGTGGTCGAAGTGGTCGTTAGACCGTACTTCATTAAGCACCCGGTGCGTATGGCGCTCGAGGACCACCAAGACGAGAACCGGAGCATCGGAGTCCGCTAACTCGTGCAGTTCGTCGGCGAACGATTCGTCATCCGGGTGCAACGAGACCTCAGAAACCCTCCCGTTGTAGTGCGATTTGAAGACGCGCGCTAGGTCGCGACCCCAAGCCGTGTCTAGGTGGGCGAGTGCAACATGTTCGTCGTGTTCATCGTTGGCAACCCGTGCCAACGAGAAGCCCTGTGCCTCGTCGTTCAAGATCGTGTTGAAGTGAAAACCGTCATCGTCCAGGCCCATCACTAGCGGCGCAGTGCCGAATGAGATTATCGGCACCTGTCTAGGCTTGGCGACTTCTTTGACGATCAACTCGGCGTCAACGCTACGAATCGGTCCAATTAGCGCAATCGACCCGTCCTCGTCTATCAACTCGTTAGCGGTCTCCACCGGTCGCTCGCCGGGCCGCATTTCGAATGTCTCTTTGAAGACTGCGTCTACTGGCTTTCCCCACACACCGCCCGCGTCGTTCACATGTTTAACCGCCAACGTGATGGCATCGTGGACAGGACCATTGCGACCTTCTGGCGTGTGCAGTACGCGATGGTCGATCACTCGGATGTCCATCGCGCCAATCGTGAACGTCTCGTCGGGCCGCCTTTCGGCGCAAGCGGACAAAGCGAAGGCGACCAACACAAAGCCAATAGCAGCAAAGATGAGTCGCCTCGACAGACTGGCAATGGCACGTCTGGACACCCGTTCCTCTATGGGTCCGGAGCAACTGGTTTCAGCTACAAACGCTTTCATGCTCATCGATTGCCATTTCTCCGTAAAGGCTGATTCAGGCCAGCTTGAACGTTGCCGATATCGTAACGTCTGGTCGTGTCATGCCTCGCGCTCAGCTGCCTGGAAACTCCTCACGCAGCTCGGCGAACAGCTTGGCAAGCGGCTGGCAACCCAGAATCAGCGGGCTGCTGATGTTCATCATCGTGTAGCCCTCACCTATCCAACGCCGCGCAACCGCGGGGTCCTGGAACGTAGTAGCGAGGAACTTGCCCGTGCCCTTGATCCGTTGCGCCACATCCGACATGATCTGCTCTACACGATCGTGGTGGATCTGCCCGGGAATGCCCAGAGTCGCAGATAAGTCGGTTGGACCCACTAGAAGCACCTCAAACCCTTCAAGTGCCAGTGTGTCGTCGAGCTTCTCGTAAGCCTCTGTAGACTCCATCTGGATGATTAGCAATGTCTCGTTGTTGGCGTGTTGCAACACGTCGTCCTGCGTGATGTTCATTAGCGATGCGAACCATGGCGCGATCCCGCGCTCTCCCATTGGCGGATACTTCGCGTAACGAACCGCATCCGCGGCCTCTTCAGGGTTGTCAACCTGCGGAACCATGACACCTACCGCGCCAACATCGTATGCCTTCTTGATCTGCCCCGGATCATTCCAAGGCACCCGTATCACCGGCGAGCATCCTGCTATCCTGCCCTGCACGCAGATCGTGCCGATGCTCTCTATACCCCACGGGCTGTGCTCCTGGTCTATCCAAACCCAGTCAGGCTTGAACGAGTGATAGACGGCGTGTGCAACATGAGGTTCCCGTGAAAACATGCTGGAACTGAGCACCGCGCCGCCGGATGCGAGTTTCTGCCGAATAGTGCTGGGATACATCGTGACTCCTAGATGTCTTTGAAATTGGCAACGAGCAGTTGCGCGTCAATGCATGTTATCACCCAGTACGCGTACGCGTTCTGCCCGCTGGGTTAAAATCGTTGCAACATCAACTCTTCCAGCTCAAGGCAAACCGATGATAGTAGTGACGACATTTGATGTAAGCGGATACGAAATCACCGAGGTGATGGGAATGGTGCGCGGCAACGCCGTCAGGACACGAGGCATCGGCTACGACATCTTGGCAGGTATCCGTAGCATCTTCGGCGGGCAAGTCCGACAGTACGAGGCACTGCTTCAAGACACCAGGGAGTTCGCGACCAACCAGATGATCACCGAGGCCGAAGCGTTCGGTGCGAACGGCATCGTAGGCACGCGCTTCACCACTTCACAAGTCGGCGCGGGATTCTCCGAGATATTGGCGTACGGCACTGCGGTCAAACTCAAGAAGGTTGAGGATTAGAGAGACCAGTTGCGCGGAAGCAGCTACGGTTTACTCGCACATCGGAGCCCCTAATGGACCTTTCCACCGTTGACAACATTCCCGGCCGTGAAATCGCGCGCAATCTCGGACTGGTCGTCGGCTCGTCGAAACTCGGCGGCGGTGGAACCAACAACGTCGAGTCAACCTCTGAAGATGCAGTCAACAGGATGATCGCCGCCGCAGAACACATTGGCGCCGATGGGGTGATAGGCATCAATTTCCGACCTATGATGTCTGAAACCGCCGATTCTTATGCCGCAATGTTCGTCTACGGTACTGCAGTGAAGCTCGCCGAACAGCAGGACTGAGCCCTAGTTTCAACAGATTGGAGTGCAAGAAATGCCCAGCATGGTTAAGCGAAACAGGGTCCTGCAAGCGATTGAGGATGGCCGCAAAGCAGTTGGCTACCAGATAACGTATCCGTCTGTATGGGCAGTTGAGATACTGAGTCGAGTTGATTTCGACTTCATCTGGATAGATGGAGAGCACGGTCCGTTTACTTACACCGACCTAGAAGACATGGCACGTGCGGCAGAGGCGGCAGGAGCTACACCCATCGCTCGCGTTGAGAATGTCGAACAGTCAACGGTGTTGCAGTACCTGGATCGCGGCATCCAGGGCATCATGGGCCCGCACATCTCATCTGGCGAGGACGCGGAGAAGCTGGTAAACGCCTGTTACTTCGGACCAATCGGCGATAGATCTTTCGGTGGGAACCGTGGCACGCTCTACACTTTCACCCCTGATGCATGGGGAGATAAGCGCGAGTTCTACGCCCAGTCGAACGACAATATGTTGGTCGGCGCATTACTGGAAGACCAAGGCGCAATTGACAACATCGACGACATTCTCGCCGTGCCTGGGATCCACTACTTCGGCATCGGTATGAACGACTTCGCCCAAGGGATAGGATACCCGGGTGAACCAGAACATCCCGATGTAGTCAAAGCCGCTGATGACCTTGCGAGTTACATTCGCAGCAAGGGGCGACACATGAGCGGCGACATCATGGATGGAATCTGGATTCAAGAGCTATTGCTCAACAGCGCCAACGCTTTTGTTGATGGCGTGAAGTCGGAGTCGTAACGTGTCGGCTGCCGAGCCTGTGATCGAGTCCGCCGCTGACAGCCAGACGGGTCCCGCGGACGATTCCCACGCGATGATCGCCGAACTATCGGCTGTCGTCGGTGAGGATTATGTCATCTGGCGTTCTGATGACCTTCTGCTCTACGAATACGACGGATCCATCGACCGATCGCGTCCCAGCGCGGTCGTCCTGCCTGCTGATGCCGATGAGGTTGCAAAGTGCGTCAGCATCGCTAACCGCTACGGCGCATACATAGTCCCGCGCGGTGCCGGCACCGGATTGAGCGGCGGATCAGTGCCGTTGCAGAACGCGGTAGTGATACCCGTGACGCGCCTGAACCGCGTACTTGAGATTGACATCGAGAACCGAGTCGCGGTCGTTGAACCGGGTCTGGTGAACATCGACCTAACCAATGCCGTCGCGCAGTACGGCCTCTACTACGCACCTGATCCATCCTCGCAACGCGCCTGCACTATCGGAGGGAACGTTGCCGAGAACGCGGGCGGTCCGCACTGCTTGGCACAAGGCGTAACGATGAATCACGTGCTCGGCATGGAGGTCGTGCTAGCCGATGGCACGCGCGTCTGGCTCGGCGGTAAGTCTCGCGATACCTTCGGATACGACCTTCGAGGCGCGTTCATCGGCTCCGAGGGAACATTGGGAATCGTCACCAAGGTAGCCGTGCGACTGATGAAAGTGCCAGAGTCTGTAGTAACGCTGTTGGCGGCTTTCAGGTCTCTTGACGATGCGTCGCAAGCCGTCTCGGACATCATTGGCGCAGGCATGGTACCATCGGCGTTGGAGATGATGGACAGGGTCACCATCGACGCGTGCGAACCTGTTTACCATCCCGGATATCCCGACGATGCGCAAGCGGTGCTGTTGGTCGAGTTGGACGGCGTCACCGCTACTGTGTCAGAACAGACATCCGCGGTGCGCCAGATTTGTGAATCGAACCGTGCATCCGAGATTCGCGAGGCCAAAACGCCATCCGAGCGCGATGCCCTGTGGGCGACCAGAAAAGGTGCGATTGGCGCTTTCGGCACTATCGCTCCCGCATACTACCTCGTTGACGGAGTCGTCCCGCGCACCAAGCTGCGTGATGTCATGCGCCAGGTACGAGAGATCGGCGAAGAGCTTGATCTGACCATCGGCAATGTGTTTCACGCCGGCGACGGAAACCTACACCCATGCATCCTCTTTGACGGGCGCGATCGCGCGCAGGTCCGCCGAGTGATTGAGTGCGGCGAGCGGATACTCACCGCCTGTGTGGAAGCTGGTGGTGCTTTGAGCGGAGAGCATGGCATCGGCATCGAGAAACAGGCGTACATGCCGCTGGTGTTCACGGACGAAGACATGGCGGCGATGGCAAAGTTGCGCCCGGCTTTCGGCGCGGGCGATCGATTCAACCCGGGCAAGGTATTTCCCGGCGGCGCAACACACGGAAGCGCGTACGGCATATCAGAGCACGCATTCCGACCTACCGGTGGCGCATTGCAGGCCGTTTAATCATTCCCCGATAGAGTAACTGGCATGGCAAGACTACGTATCGGCATCATAGGGGCTGGCAGGTTCGCCGCCACACACATGGAGGCGTTTGCTCGTATCCCTCAAGCACAGGTCGTCGCATTCATGCGGCGCGACCCTGTTGCACTACAGGCGATGCAAGAAGAGTGGTCGGTTGCGCAAGGATACACCGACCACCGCGAGATGCTCGCCGACCCAGATATTGATGCGATCGACATCATCACGCCCACGGATTCCCACTGCCAGTACGCGCTGGATGCGATAGCGGCTGGGAAACATGTGTTGTGCGAGAAACCACTCGCCCTGACCGCATCGGATTGCAAGCGGATGTTGGACGCTGCCCGCGACGCAGGGGTGATCCACGCCACGAACTTCAATCAACGCGGGAGAACACAAGTAGGCAGGTTGCAACGCTACATTGACAGGGGCTATCTCGGCCGCCCGTACCACACGAACATCTGGTGGGGTATGTCGCAGGATATAGATGACCGTCCGCAAGTGCTGTCGTGGCGATTCCTCCCAGAACAAGGCGGCGGGACGGTATACGAATTGATTCATGTGTTTGACATGGCAAGGTTCATCAACGGACCGGTGTCGCGGATAGTGTCGATGTTGGACACAGCCGTGCGGCGTAGGGAAACTGCCGATATGCCAGACGGCATGGACGTCACGGTTCCAGACTCATCGGCGTTCATGATGGCACACACAAACGGCGCATACACCGTTGCGCACACCAGCTTCGTTTCGCGGGGCAGCGACAGCAACGAATGTCCTCGCGTCGAGGTATCCGGCCAGCATGGCAGAATCGCCACCCACGGCGTGGATGGACTAATCGGGAGCTCGGGCAGGAACTACAACATGGTGCGACTCAACCCGGGACCTCCGCACCCTCAAACATACGAACGGTTTGTGCAAGCCTGCCTATCCGGCGACCAATCGTTAATTGAAACGGGATTCGAAGCTGGCTACGAAGCCGCTAGACTGGTCGACGCGGCGTACCAGTCTCACCGCGAACGCCGCTGGGTAGATGTCGATGTCGATTCGTGCTAACCCGCGCTCGCTCGAAGCGCGCTGATGTTGATGCCGGCTGACCTTGCAAACTACGACGTGGACGGTGTTTTACCCTCCAGCGTCCTCGTGCCAACAAGTGTTGACGAGCTGCAAGAATGCCTGCGCACAGCGCACGCGGAGCACTCTGCCGTCGTACCGCGCTCCGGTGGCACACGTTTATCCGTCGGCAATGCTCCAGAAGAGTACGACATCGCACTCGATTTGAGCGGGATGCCGCCACAATTTGAGCACGAACCCGGCGACATGACGGTCGTATGCGATGCCAACGTGAACATCGAAGAGCTTGAGTCAGCTTTGAACTCAGCTAACCAGCGTCTGCCGTTTCGCATCCCTCACATGTCTCGCGCCACTATCGGCGGATCGGTTGCATCGAATGCCTGCGGAAGACTACGTCCGCGTTTCGGCGGCATCAGAGATTGGGTGATCGGAATGAGCGTTGTGTCGGCGGATGGCGTGCAGACGAAGTCCGGCGGCAGAGTCGTGAAGAACGTACAAGGCTTCGAGCTGCATCGCTTGCATACAGGCGCGTTCGGAACACTCGGATTGATCACCAGCGTGGCGTTCAAGCTGGTTCCGTTGCCAAAGGCATCGACCACGGCTGCCATGTGGTTCGCAGACCACGAATCGGCTACACAGGCGGCATCCTTGATATCCGCCAGCGGATTCGAATTAGACAGTGCCAGGTTGTACTCCGGCTACGCGGCTATATCTACAATCCGCGACCTCTTCCAAGACGATGCATACGATTCCTTCTCCGACGCTGCAACGGGAAACTATCTATTGTTGGTCAAGTTGGCAGGCTCTGCCGCATCAGTTCGTAGCCAAATCGAAGATGTGCGGAGCGAATCCGGCACGTTGCCCACACTCGGATTCTTTGAGGTGAGCGATCCGTCCGACGAGGTCTGGGACTACCTAGACTCAAGCGCTTATGACGGTGATCTAGTCATGGCATTTTCGGGGATGCAATCCGATGCGGCCCGGCTCTTGCGACGAATTGAGCGAGTCCTAGGTCAAGCTGGTTACTGTAACTCAGCGAACATTGCACTGGACGGTGGCTACGGTACGTTGCAGATGTCCGTTGATTCGCTTGACGCGGACGATGCACCATCGCTTATTGATAGCGTGACGAGTGTCGCTCGCGATTGCAGCTGCACTTATCTGATTGAACGTTGCCCCTCAGATGCGAAGCGCGGCATAGAAGTGTTCGGCATTGACGCGACACTTGAACCGATAATGCGCCGTACCAAGCGGCAGTACGATCCGAAGTCCATATTGAACCGCGGCAGATTCGCATTTGGCATCTGATGGCGCAAACGTCCCGATGAAATCAGTAAGCAATACTCCCGGACCTGGCGGATTCACCACGCCGTTCGCGCCTAGCGAATCGGACATCTACAAGTGTGTCCAGTGCGGTTTCTGCCTCAACGCCTGCCCTACTTACCTGGAGACTGGCCTGGAAGCGGAATCCCCTCGTGGCAGGTTGACGCTAATGAAGGCCGTGAACGAGGGAAGATTGGAGTTGACGGATGACGTGGCGCGCCATTGGGATCTGTGCTTGCAATGCCGCGCCTGCGAAGTTGCCTGCCCGTCAGGAGTGCCTTATGGCCGCGCAATGATGTCGCTCCGCGCGGAGATGGCGCAACGCGTCAAACGACCGTTGCGGGTGAGAATGGCCCGCAGGATTGGACTGCGTCGGATACTCGCACGACCCAAGCTGATGCGTGGCGTTGGCAGAGTCGTGAGGCGATATCAACGCTCCTCGTTCCGCAACTTCGTGAGGAAACGTGTGATGCGGCGTGCTCCGAGTTATATCGGAGCGTCGGAAAGGGCACTACCGCTCATCGCCGATGACTTCTTCGTCGCAGACGGATCCGTGACATACCCCATCGGCGAGGTCCAAGGAAAAGTCAACCTGTTAGCGGGATGCGTCATGACGATCATGGATCCTGAGACCATGCGCGCGGCAGTACGCGTCCTGGCGCACAACGGCTACGAAGTCCGAGTACCAGCCGGACAGGGCTGTTGCGGGTCACTTAACCTGCACGCAGGAGAACGCGTCACCGCCAGCGAGATGGTCGCGCAGAACGTCGAATCCCTCTTGGCTGATAATCCAGATGCGGTTGTAACGGTTTCGGCAGGTTGCGGATCGACGATGAAGGAGTACGACGACATTGTGCCAGATGTGCCCGGCGCGGAAGAGTTGGCACACAAGACGATGGACATCCACGAACTGCTTGCATCCGGCAATGTAATACCGCCGTCCGCGCCGATGCCAATGAAGGTTACTTACCAAGACCCTTGCCATCTGTTATCGACGCAGCGCATATCAGACGCGCCGCGGCAGCTACTCGACCTGATAGACGGCTTGAATCGGGTTGACCTACCAGAACCGAATATCTGTTGCGGCTCAGCGGGAACCTACTCGCTTTCTCAGCGCGAGATGGCAGAACGAATCGGCGACCGCAAGGCTCGGAACATCGCATCGACAGGAGCGCAACTCGTTGCTACAGCCAACCCAGGTTGCGCTTCGCAGATCACAACATCCTTGGCCCGTAACGGTTACGACGCGCAGGTGCGTTACGTGATTGACCTTCTTGACAAGGCTTATCGAAACGGGTCTGACTATGCTCAGACCGTGTACGCCGGTGCGGGCGCTTTCGCCAGTGACGCAGAGGCCGCGGCGGTAGGCACTCCCGGAGCTACCGGAAATCCGTAGCGAGGCAACAACGTCTCAAGAGCGTTAAGCATCGCAAACACATTCGCCGGCACGCACGACTCGCCCATCAGACCGATACGGATAACTCGCCCGGCGAACTGCCCTAACCCGCGCCCAACTTCTATCGAGAACTCATCCATGAGCTGCGTTCGCAACTGCACATCGTCAACGCTATCTGGCAGCTCAACCACAGTGAGTTGGTTCAGCGTGCAGTGATCCTTCACCGGCGAACGCAAACCAAGCGCGGCAAGTCCAGCTCGCAACGCCGCGGCAACACGTTCATGCCGCAACCAACGAGTCTGAATCCCTTCCTCTAAAACCAACGCCAACGCCTCGCGCAGTCCGAACATCATGCTCACTGGGCTAGTGTGATGGTGCACATGGTCTTCGCCCCAGTAATCTGCTATCAACGCAAGATCGAGGTACCACGAACTGGGTTTAGTCGCTCGACTGCGAATGTGTTGTAATGCCCGATCTGAAATAGCGACTGGCGATATTCCAGGGGGTGCTGCAAGACACTTCTGCGAACCGCCGTATGCATAGTCAATCCCCCATTCGTCGAACGACACGGGTGTGCCTGCGAGCGACGTTACGACATCTGTCATGAACATCGCACCATGATCGCGCGCTACCGTCGCCAGCCGCGATACGTCTTGCAACACTCCGACGGAAGTCTCAGCGTGAATGGCGGACACGAGAGTAACCCCCGGGTTCTCGGCGAGTGCTGACTCAAGCGCGTCGGGGTTAATCGCATCGCCCCACTCTGCGTCGACCCTGATGACGTCAGCACCGAGCCGTTCGCACATCAAGACCTGCCGCTCGCAAAAGAACCCGTTGACACACACCACGACCTTGTCGCCGGGCGACAGGATGCTTGCGAGTCCGGCCTCCATTCCTGCCGATCCCGAGCCCGCAACCGTCATGGTCGTCTGCTCTGTGGCGAAGACATATCGCAACATCTCTTGCACCGATCCCAGCACCTCGAAGTAGGCCGGATCGAGATACCCGATGATCGGTTGCGACATCGCGCGCAGTACGCGCGGGTTGGCGGAGCTCGGACCCGGTCCGAGAATCATTCGGCGAGGCACCGCTTCGCGCCCGCGCGCCAATTGATCCGTTTCGGTATTGTCCTTCCCCGGTGATGGTGCTTTTCTCATTCAGTACGTCCTCAGTGAGAGTTAATCGGCGTAAGTAGCCGATTCAAGATAACCTATACGAATCATAAACGTAACGGCGCGGAGTGCTGGCTTGCGATACTCGCAGGCTCTCCACTCCGTGCAAGATACTAACGGAAGGAACTCTGAACTCATGGATCTCGGATTGAACGGCAAAGTTGCGATAGTAACTGGCGGCAGCGATGGCATCGGACGTGCCGCCGCGACTCGCTTCTCTGAAGAAGGCGCGAAGGTCGCCATTGTGTCAAGAACAGCATCCGACCTAGAAGCAGTGGCATCTGATATATCCGCAACAACAGGCAACGAAGTCATGTCCGCTCCTGCCGATGTGTCAGACGAAGCTGCTGTGAAATCGGCCGTCAACTCGGTCATTGAGCGATTTGGTGGCATCGACATCTTGGTAAACAACGCTGGGACTTCATCTGCCGCAAAGTTCGAAGACATGACAAACGAGCAACTAGACATCGATTTCACATTGAAAGTCAAGGGCGCAATCTACGTGACTCGCTACGCCCTGCCATACTTGAAACAATCATCCGCCGGCGCAATCTGCATGACAACCACGCCCGGCGGCAAGATGGCAGCTCCTGGCACACAGCCGACGGCTCTTTCGCGTGCAGCCGGTATTTCGCTGATGAAAGCATGGTCGAAGGAGTTCGCAGAGTTCGGAATCCGCGTCAACACTGTCTGCGTAGGAGTGTTGAAGAGTCGCCAACACCGCCGCCGTTGGGAGGCCATGCACGCCAACAACCCCGACTACTCCCTAGACGACCACTGGGCAACAGTGGGCGGAGCAGTACCGCTAGGCAGGATCGGCGAGGCGCACGAAGCCGGCGATGTCATAGTCTTCGTCTGCTCCGAACGCGCCAGCTACGTCTCCGGCACAGCGATAAACGTAGACGGCGGCACCGCGCCAGTGTATTGAGTGAGAAGGCATCCAGCGCGCATCTTTCACGGCTTCAACCGCGCGTCCGTTGCGTTAACTACCTCGTAGCAATTCGCTGACTGACGTCTCAATACGTGTGGCCACCTCACTGGAGGGTTGCCACATGTGACGCATCATCTCTCGCGCTTTTCGCGGGTTCAGGTCCGGTGTATGTGACAACAACTGACGAGCCTCCTCAGCCGCTTCCTCACCCAGTCGCGATAGACGTTCGTGTAGCGCGTTGTTGCTGTCAAATTCCGGGATCGGTAGCTTCCAGAGGTGCTTGTGTAGTGTGCGGATTTTCCGAGCCCAGTTCGTTGGACAGAAAGGCTTGACCGCCGCAGCCAACGCGTTGCTGTTGATGATGGCGAGCAGGTAGTGCGCCTCATTCAAGTCGCGGCAAGTCAACTGGTAGAGGCTCGTGTCAAGAATGGCCTTCTGGTCCTCAACCAACGCGGCCGTAGGTTCGCCGCTAGTTGTGTACGCGATGCGCGTGGCCCGGTTTCCGGGATCACGGATCCACCGCAATTGAGAAGACATGACTCGGCTATAGTCCAGCCTTTGGCTCAAAGTCTTCTTATCGTTCACACCCTTGTTCTCATCCCACAACTTGCACATGGTCTCCCAACGAAGTTCCATGTTCCGTTCCAACTTCCTCGGATCGATCTCACCGCTCCCATCGTCCATCATCGGCATGGTCATCGTCTTCTTGTCAACCGGCAATGCGGCCTTGTGCGGTGGCAATGCGAAGTACGGCGCTATGCTCTCTCCCAAGTAGACATCGAATATGTTGTCGCCGTGTAGCAGCTCTCCCGACAAGCGGCTTACGTCATACCGTTTCTTGTCCTGAGTGGAGATTCGCGGCTCGGTTACAAACGTGTTAGGCAGTGCCAAGACCACTTCATTAGAAAAAGTGGTGATGAAGTACAACCTGCGATCGAAGATGTCCGCGCCCCTGCGGGCGAATCTGTGGTACGGCGAATGGAACTTGCCATCATCATGTATGAGCGGTTCTGCATCCCGAGTGACTTTGTCCGTATTCGTTTTCCCTCTCCAAACCTCAACCGTCCCAGGGGCGAGCGCGTTGCTCCCCTCGGTGTTCCTGCCGATAAGCCGGGCGAACACCACCGATGCTGGCATCGGGAAGAACGTGTTCGGATCTAGGTTGTCCAGGTCCCAAGGCGTCTTGATGCCGAAGTCCACGTCGAGGCTGTACTCGCAACCGTTCTCCCTGCCGACCCAGTTGCCAGACCGCCATTTCAGGTGTTGGCCAGAGCGCAATGTGCTGTGCGGCAGCACCATGCCGATCTGGCCCCCTTCACGCAGATATAAATCGGCAACGCGCGCAAAGAACAGCGTTGAGACATCCTGGTTCGCGGCGTTCTTCCCGCCTGCCCAAGTGCCATAGGACTTACGGCTGAGGCTCACCAACTCCTCGCGTACGATGTCCGCGCTATTGGAGTAAGTCAACCAAGGCGGGTTGCCCACTATGAAATCAACTTTCGATTCAGATATCACTGCCGGTCGCACCATGTTGCGAAGATAGTAGGCCCACACATGGTCTCGGCCTTGGCCATGAAGTTCCTGCATCACGCCGACAGTTTCCTGCAATTCCTTACGCTCTAACGAATTAGCATCGCGAACGTGTTCCAAGACTTTCATTGGATCGCCGTCCCGTTTCACTTCGTCGGCCACGGCGAGCATGAGTCGATCGAACTCTTCGGTACGCTGGGCCAGAGATAGTGGAACTCTGAATTGCACCTCGCGGCCCGATTCGGCGGAGACCTCCGATGTGAGGATGGTGATAGTCCCGTGATTGAGCAACGTTCGTCTGTCGTACCGAAGCTGCAATGAGTCGCCTAGATGGATCGGCGGAACGATGGGCGGTAGCGAATTTCCCAACGCGCGCGCATCTGTTATCACTTTCTGGCAATTCAGCACCCACGTAGCCTTAGCCAATTGAACCGCCACAGGGTGTGTGTCAACTCCGATGACGTTTCGTTGCAGCCGGTCTAACTTCTCAG
Source organism: Dehalococcoidia bacterium (assembly GCA_965200145.1). Taxonomy (GTDB): domain Bacteria; phylum Chloroflexota; class Dehalococcoidia; order Lucifugimonadales; family Lucifugimonadaceae; genus CBDATG01. Next base: position 581,486 of record CBDATG010000002.1, on the reverse strand, counting down.
ACGGCGTTAGCCCATTAGCCGCGGCAATGATCTTCCTCACAAGACACTCGATAAACGTACCCGAGCCGCACGAGGGGTCCATCGTGACGGATTCGCTGGGATCGTCAACGAGCTCGTCGACGATTGCCTGGGCCAGCCATCGCGGCGTGTAGTACTCACCTAGTCGCTTGCGCTCCTCCTGAGTGATCGTGTTCTGATAAAGCGTGGCGGCGAGTTCATCAGCTGTCTCTGTCCAATCGAACTGAGAGATCTTGCGTGCGATTGCGCGCACGTATTGCGTCTCCCCGACCGAGTGCGCCCATAGGAACAGGTCACTCTCGATCACACCATTAACGCCGGAGTAACGTTCCAAGGTCCTACCATCAAGCAACCCTTCCGGATTCATCTCCGCTTCACGTTCAACATCGATACCGAAGTGGCGTTGAAGTATCAGCGCGGTCAGCGTGATGAGATACGTGTGGCGGACGAAGAGCCAGTCGTCGCGTTTGGTGTCGGACGCAGATTCTTGGCCCAAAGCGACCTGTAGTAGGTCCTGCCACAACTCTCGCTTGACCGCGACCGCAGGGTCAGCCCGTTGCGCTCGATAGGCTGTGTAGAGGAGCGCGGTGGCCTGCTTGAGCAACTCGCTGTCGATGCCGAAGTGCTTGGTCAGCGTCTCCTTCGAAGGCTCGATGTCGCGCGCATCGGTGTCGATGATCCCGTGCAGGTACTCGCGAAGTCGATGCCCCTGCTCCGCACCGTCGAAGACATACAGGGAGCTAGGTGCCAGCGGAAGGATGTGGTCGCCGATGTTGCGCTTGAGGAAACGCTTGCCATCGGTCAAGATGCCGTTCTGAATGCCGTAGCCAGACTGATTCGCCTTCAAGAGGTAATCGTCCAGCTGCGCGACGGCGTCGGCGGACACCCCGCTCCCGGACACGATGTTGGTCTTGAACTCGATGTAGGTGTTGCGGACGTACATGTCCACCAGGCGCTGGCTCTCCCGCCCTGGCGGAACCTCCGTCTTGACCTCCATCTCATCGTCGATGATGCCAGTCCGCAACAGGAAGTCGCGGAACGCTAATCGGATGTCGTTCTCCGACCGACCCTCGTCGTGGCACTGCAACAGCAACGCGAGGAATCGCGTCGCGATGGCATCATTCTCGCCGAGTCGGCTCTGCCTGAGATTGTCTGAATGTTCGTTCAATCCGGGTCCGGCCAGCTGTGGTCCTCGCTCATGATTCAGTTTTATCAGGTTTCGCGTTCGATCGATTCGCAGAATGGCGGCACAACGCCCGTGTATTGAAGGAGACCGTGTGCGTAGAGCACCCATCCCTGCATTAAGCGCGTATCCTGCACCGTTAGCTACCTTGTAGCAATTCGGCCACTGCCCTCTCGATGCGCCTGGAGACATCACTGGACGGTTGCCAGACATGACGCATCATCTCTCGCGCTTTGCGCGGGGTCAAGTCTGGCGCGTGCGCCAACAACTGACGAGCCTCGTCCGCCGCTTCGCGTCCCAGTCGCGACAGACGCCGATGAAGGGTGACCGTTGAGTCGTACTCCGGTATGGGCAACTTCCAGAGGTGCTTGTGCAGTGTGCGGATTTTCCGAGCCCAGTTCGTTGGACAGAAAGGCTTGACCGCCACCGCCAATGCGTTGCTGTTGATGATCGCAAGCAGGTAGTGTGCCTCATCCAAGTCGCGGCAAGTCACTTGATAGACGCTTGTGTCAAGGACAGCTTTCTGATCGTCTATCAGCGTGGCCGAAGGCTCCCCGCTCGTGGTGTACGCAATGCGAATCGGCCTGCCGCCAGGGGATCCGCACCACGATAACTGGCTCGACAATTTCCCAATCCAATCGAGATTCTGTGAGAGTGTCTTCTTATCGTTCACCCCCTTGTTCTCGTCCCATAATCTGCACATGGTCGCCCACCGCCGCTCCATGTTGCGTTCCAACTTCCTCGGATCGACTTCACCACTGCCGTCGTCCATCGTTGGCATGACCATGGTTCGCTTGTCGATCGGCAGCGCTGCCTTGTGCGGCGGCAATGCGAAATAGGGCGCGATGCTCTCTCCCAGGTAGATGTCGAATATGTTGTCGTCGTGCAGCAGCTCACCGGACAGGTTGCGTACGTCGTACTGCTTCTTGTCCTGTGTGGAGATGCGTGGTTCGGTCACGAACGTGTTAGGTACTGCCATCAAGACGGGATTGGGGCGGACAGTGATGAAGTAGAGCCTGCGATCGAAGATGTCCGCGCCCCTGCGAGCGAATCGGTGGTAGGGCGAGTGGAACTTACCGTCATCGTGTATCAGCGGCTCGACATCTCGCGTCACCTCGCTCGTGGCAGTTCTGCCGCGCCAGACCTCAACGGCTCCCGGTGCGAGCGCGTTGCTTCCTTCGGTGTTCCTGCCGATAAGCCGGGCGAACACCACCGAAGCTGGCATCGGGAAGAAGGTGTTCGGATCGAGGTTGTCCAGGTCCCAAGGCATCTTGACACCGAAATCGACATCGACGCTGTGCTCGCCTCCGTTCTCCCTGCCGATCCAGTTGCCAGACCTCCATTTCAGGTGCTGTCCAGAGCGTAAAGTGCTGTGTGGCAGCACCATGCCGATGCTGCCACCTTCGCGCAGGTATAGATCGGCTACGCGCGCGAAGAACAGGGTCGAGACGTCTTGGTTCGCGGCGTTCTTCCCCCCTGCCCATGTGCCGTAGGTCTTCTGGCTGAGCGCCACCAACTCCTCGCGCACGATGTCCGCACTGTTCGCGTAGGTCAACCAAGGCGGGTTGCCCACTATCACGTCGACTTTCGATTCGGAGATCACGGCCGGTCGCACCATGTTGCGGAGGTAGTACGCCCATACATGGTCGCGCCCCTGCGCGTGTAGCTCCTGCATCAGGCCGACTGTTTCCCGCAATTCCCTACGCTCGGCCATGTCAGCATTGCAACCGTTCTCCAGTACTTCGACTGGGTCGCCATCGCGTTTGACCTCGTCGGCAACGGCGAGCATGAGCCGATCGAACTCCTCAGTCCGCTGTGCCAGAGTCAGCGGAATCCGGAACTGCACCTCGCGGCCTGACCCGGCGGAGACCTCCGATGTGAGGATGGTGATAGTCCTGTGATTGAGCAACGTTCGTCTGTCGTACCGAAGCTGCAAGGAGTCGCCTAGATGGATCGGCGGAACGATGGGCGGTAGCGAGTTTCCCAACGCGCGCGCATCGGTTATCACTTTCTGGCAGTTCAGCACCCAAGTAGCCTTCGCCAATTGAACAGCGACTGGATGAGTGTCGACGCCGATGACGTTTCGTTGCAGGCGGTCCAACTTCTGCGATGGTGTAAGCCCGTCAGAGGCGGATATGATCTTCCTCACGATGCACTCGATGAAGGTTCCCGATCCGCATGAGGGGTCCATCGTGACGGCTCTGGTCGGATCGTCCACGAGCTCGTCGACGATGGCCTGCGCCAGCCAGCGCGGTGTGTAGTACTCGCCTAGGCGCTTGCGCTCCTCCTGGGTGATCGTGTTCTGATAAAGAGTCGCGGCAAGCTCGTCAGCCGTCTCCGTCCAATCGAACTGCGAGACCTTTCGGGCGATTGCACGCACATATTGCGTCTCACCGATTCCGTGCGCCCACAGGAACAGGTCGCTCTCGATCACGCCTCTCACGCCCGAGTATCGATCCAAGGTAGAGCCATCGAGCAGCTCCTCGGGGTTCGTCTCCGCTTCACGCTCCACATCGATTCCGAAGTGGCGTTGGAGAATCAACGCAGTGAGCGTGATGAGGTACGTGTGGCGGATGAACAGCCAGTCATCGCGCCCGGCATCCGACGCAGATTCCTGGCCCAATGCCACCTGCAGCAGGTCCTGCCACAACTCTCGCTTGACCGCGACCGCGGGGTCATCCCGTTGCGCTCGATAGGCTGTGTAAAGGAGCGCGGTGGCCTGTTTCAGCAACTCGCTGTCGATGCCGAAGTGCTTGGTGAGTGTCTCCTTTGAAGGCAGGATGTCGCGCGCATCCGTGTCAATGATCCCGTGAAGGTACTCTCGGAGTCGGTGCCCCTGCTCCGCGCGGTCGAAGACGAAGAGTGAGCTAGGTGCCAATGGCAGGATGTGGTCGCCGATGTTGCGCTTGAGGAAACGCTTGCCGTCGGTCAAGATGCCGTTCTGAATACCGTAGCCCGACTGATTCGCCTTCAAGAGGTAATCGTCCAGCTGCGCGACTGCATCCGCGGACACACCGCTTCCGGACACGATGTTCGTCTTGAACTCGATGTAGGTGTTGCGGACGTACATGTCCACCAGGCGCTGGCTCTCCCGCCCTGGCGGCACCTCCGTCTGGACCTCCATCTCATCGTCGATGATTCCCGTCCGCAACAGGAAGTCGCGGAACGCCAATCGGATGTCGTTCTCAGACCGACCTTCGTCGTGGCACCGCAACAGTTGGCCGAGGAACTGCGTCGCCACTGCGTCGTGTTCGCCGAGATGGCTCTGCCTCAATTTGTCTGGATGTCTGCCCAATCTAGATGCGACTTGCTGAGAAACCCGCTCACGATTCAGTTTTATCAGGTTTCGCCTTCAATCGCTTCGCGGCGTGGCAAAGCGCTCCCTTTCTCTTGGTCGCGAAGGACAGTTGGGGACGAAAATGCGACATCTGCCCTTACGGATGTAGAGCTCCGCACGCGTCAGTCGCCTCACCTTGGTGCCGGTAGACTCTCGGCCGATGCCCTCACCAGCTATGTGACCGTGATTAATCTAGCTGGCGCAAACGCGGGTCCAGCCTGTCGCGGACCCAGTCGCCAAGGAAGTTGAATGACAGCACTACTAGCGATATCGCGATTCCCGGGAACACGGTCTGCCACCAGGCAGTGTTCACATAGTCTCGTCCATCTGCGATAAGCACTCCCCACGCTGGCGTTGGCCCCGGGATGCCGGCTCCCAAGAAGCTCAGAGATGCTTCCGCTAGTATCAACTGCCCTACCCTGAGGCTGGCGATTACGAAGGTCGTGTTGATGAGTCCGGGCAACAGGTGCCGCAAGATTATGCGTATGGTGCCCGCGCCGGCGACACGCGCCGATGCGATGTAGTCACGCTCCTTGAGTGACAGCACCTCGCCTCGCAGATTCCTCACGTATCCGCTCCATGCGAGCAATATGAGCAACACCACGATGAGTTGCAAACTGGCACCGAAGATTATCACCGCTACCAACGCAAGCAACAGGAACGGTACCGAATACCAGATATCGACCATACGCATCAGAATCTCGTCGGCGATTCCACCGTAGTAGCCGGAGATAACGCCTACTGAAACGCCGATGATCAAACCCGAAAACAGTGCCACCGACGTGACCAACAGCGAAACACGAGCACCGTGGATGACTCGGCTCAGGACATCCCTGCCAACATGGTCGCCGCCTAGGATGTAGTAGTTCGTCGGCGCGGCACCCGGCAACTGGTCGCGCGCGTCCCAGTACTCGCTATTTCCGAAGAGACGTGGTGGCGCAGCTCTGTACAGAAGGTCCTGGTCGATCGGGTCCGCCGGTGCTAACTGGTCAGCGAATACACCAGTGAATATCAACCCAGACATGATCAGGAACGGGATGATCGGCCACCGTCGCAACGCGTACCAGATGCCGGCCGGCGTGAGGCTGAACCGATGCCCCGACGTTAGTTCGCGCACCTTGTCTAGTGGCGCGTCAACTTCTGTGGTTGCGGTGGTAGACATCAGTAAGACGCAGTTAATCAGTACCTGATGCGCGGGTCAACCCAGGCGTACAACAGGTCGGTCAGGAAGTTGACACCGACGAAGACAATCGCAAAGAACAGGACCACTACGGTCAGGATCGGGAAGTCGTTATCCGCCACCGCTTGAACCGCCAACCTGCCTATTCCTGGCCAGGAGAACACAACCTCGACGACCACGCTACCAGTGATCAATCCTGCCATTAGCAGCGCGGAGACGGTTAGCGGTGGGATTAACGCGTTGCGGAATGCATGTTTCCAGATGATCGCACGGTTCGCAACGCCCTTTGCCCTGCCGAGCTTGATGAACTCAGAGTCGAGAACCTCAAGCATGGCAGACCGCGTTAATCGCGTGTACACCGCGGCAGCACCCCAAGCTATCGTGAATGATGGCAGTACGAAGTAACGCACATTCTCCCAAGCTAGCGGAAAGGTGTCAGTAGAGCCGCGCGTGCCGAACGGCAACCACCCGAGCCACGAGTTGAAGATGAGAATCAGCATTAAACCCAGCCAGAAAGTGGGCAACGACTGCCCCAACAGTGCGTATGCTCTGCCCAGGTAGTCAAAGAATGAGCCACGACGGGTCGCAGAGAGTACACCTATCGGCACGCCCATCAGGGTTGCCAAGACCCACGAAACTATGCCGAGCTGGACGGTCGCGCCCAGCTTATCACCGACCACCTTGTTGACATCCTGCTCTGCCAGCAGGGTCTTCCCGAAGTCACCACGTGCAAGATCGGTCAACCAAAGCAGATATTGAACGACAAGCGGCCTGTCAAGGCGTAGCTTCTGACGCAACGCCTCCTCCTGCTCAGGAGTAACACCGTAACCACCGGGCTTGGCATAAAGCAGTAGCGGGTCTCCGGCGGCGCGAGACAGCCCGAAGACGATCGCCGTCGCCGCCAGTACGGACAGCGCGCCCGCCACTAACCGCCTTATCAGAAACGCTCGCATGTCGTCTCAGTTCTCGCACTTCAGCCGACAGGCTCGCTTCAACGGGCTGATACCTCGACCTACGGTGACCCGGCTGGCACCGCGAGTCGGTGCGCGGGATACATCATGAGCACCCAATCGCACCAACTCGCGACACTCGCGGTATACGACTACCTATCTGCCGGAACGATCAGCTCCGGCGACGTGTGCGGTGCTTGCGGTCCCGGACGCATCGGCCAATCCGCAATTGAGTTCGGGTTGTACGCCGATACGAACGGCAAGGCGATTATGCCGATCTTCAGCTGCTGTTCGTAGAGGTAATCGGCGAGAGCAATGTTGTACTCAGTGCGCCTGGCAGGATCCGACTCTGCCGCGACCTTCTGGACTGATTCCAAGATGAACGGGATCTCCATGTGGCAACCGAAGCCACCGCGCGTCAAACTCGTCTCCTCCTCTCCCGTTACCCAGTCGTAAGGCTTCCAGAGGTCTGACCTGCACCACTGCGTCGCAGGCGTCGTCGTGCTTCGTGCTACAAGGCTCGGACGCACGATCGAATAGGCGACGCGGATGATGTTGGTCTCAATGCCGAGTTCGTTGATGAAACCAGCGGCTGTGTCCGCGATCTCTGCCCAGTCACGAACCGAGGTGAATGCGTAGATTGGCATCTCAAACCTGACACCGTCCTCGTCGCGCGGGTAGCCCGCCGCATCAAGCCTCGCATTCGCGCTGTCCGGGTCATACGGGATGCGCCACTTGTCGTCCCAGTCTTGGTCAACCAAGTGGAACATTCCCACGTGGTACTCACTCGCGTTCCCGCCATACAGAGCTTCATTGACCAATGGCCGGTTGATCGACTCCGCAATCGCCCAGCGCACTTGGCGCGCCTGCTCCATGTCGTCCATGCCGGCTGGGTTATTGCCATCATCTGGCTTGTGCGGATTGCCAATCCAAGGGATGTCGTGCACAAACGTGACGTGCTGGATCGGTTCACCCGTCTTGGTTTGCGTGGTTTCCCAGTAGTTGCCTGCCATGTTGAGTGGCACGCCGGACTGCCTTCCTGTCGTGGCTGTCTTGAAACCAGTCTGCACAAGGTCCGCGACTTCACGAACCGGCACGACTGCCCAGTCGGCTCCGCCAGAGCGCAACGCCGCTACTCGGGCAACAGTCTCTGGCACATCGATCAGTCGCAGCGTGGCAACGTTAGCCGTCTTGTCCCAGTGGGAGCTGGCTGCGTTGAGCGTCGCGCTGTCTGACTGCCGCCACTCTTCCACTTCATACGGACCGGTTCCGATGATGTTCTCGCGCATCCAGTCTGCGCCTCGCTCATCGAAGACCTTCTTGGAGAACACTCCGAACGCGTCGCCTGCTTGGTTGAACAGTAACGTCGTCCAACGCGGCTCAGGAGCGTTGAAGTTGAGGACCAGCGTGCTGTCGTCTGTCGCTTCAGCGGCATCCATGAATGCCGCGAAGTCCCCGGCTTGACCGTGGATGCTTTCGGGGGTCGTCGCAGCGTTCGTGTCGTTCAGGCTCCACGCGATGTCGTGAGCAGTGAGTTCGCCCATTCCCTGATGGAACTGCACACCGCTCCTGATCTTGATCGTCGCCTGACTAGCGTCTGGACTAATCGTCCAACTCTCTGCGAGCCAATTCCCGACTAGAGAATCGCCTTCTGGGCGGAATAGCTGCTCTGACACACCCCAGTACATCAGTGATTCGGGAGCCTGCGATCGGTTGATGCCCACGCCTGGCGCAACACCCTCAGGGATCATCACCAGCGTCCCAGCTGGTGCCTCACTCTCTGGCAGTTCGCCACCTGACGGAGCCGGCGTGGCCGTCGCCATGGGCGCGGGCGTAGCGGTCGCCGCGTCGCCGCCTGACGGCGCTGCCGTTGGCACCGGAGTAGCGGTAGGGTCGCTACCAGTGCAGGCGATCACTGGAATCGCAACCGCAATCGCGACCGACACGGTCAACACGACCGTCTTGATCCTTAACATATTCGTCCCTCCATCGAGGTGCATTGTTGGCAAACGGACGGTGAGCACTGCCCGCCAACGCGAGGCCATTAGTTCCAATTGGCACGCGCTGGTTGCGAAGTATAAGTGAAAATGCCGCAAGCGAACGGTAAACAGTCATCCGATTCCATGCGACGTTTCGGATTAAGTTTGGCTTGAACTTTGCGCGCAAGCCTGCGTCGTATGAGGGACTACGAAAATGCTTCCCGCATTAGAAGATGCTCTGTGGAGAACCGTTGTGCGTTGAACAGGTCAACCAGTTCAGAATCCGACTCAACATATAGGAGACCGTTGTCTACGTTGTGTCTGCGTAGCTCTTCCAGCGTCATGGTGTTGCGCTTAATCCCGTTGCATGTCCGATGCAGCAACGCGAGGTTGTAGAGCTCATCGTTGCCCTGCATTCCCTCCGCCGGCCGACGCGCTCTAATGTGATCGATTTCCAGTAAGGAATCGTCCCATGATCCGTTGGGCCGCCTAGGCTCAAATCCGCATCCCCAGCATCGGTGGCCGAATCGTTCGATGAGTAGACGCTTCGCTTCATCTTTCGGGACGCGACCTGACCAAGTCGACGTTCTGACGGGCCCGTCGGCCGCTGGGATCATCACGTGGTCCGGAACCGGAGACGGGTCGGTGTCTGTCCGTTGCGGTGTTTCGTGCGGACCGATCACCGACGTAGACGCGAACTGTTGAGGACGCTGCAATGCTCTGCCCTTGCGAGTCCTTGCCAGCGCGTTGACGGTCGCATCTGTCGTTCCATCGATGGCGAATCCCTCGAGGTAGAACCTGCGTTTGAGCATCGTCCAGCTGCGATACGCCATATCGCAGGCGATCCATTGCCTGCCCAGGCGTTCGGCAGCCACGGCAGTGGTAGCGCACCCCGCGAAGATGTCGAGCACCGTGTCGCCAGGTTTACTGCTTGCGCGGATGAACTGTTCGTAGAGAGCGACCGGTTTCTGGGTGGCGTATCCGGTGTACTCGCCATTGCGGACATTGAAGTTCGTAAAACCGCGAGGATTGAGTATCAAACTCTGCGGAAGGATGCCTTGATCGGCTTCGGCATAGCGTTTCAGACCGGGCCACCTCCCACGAGTGGGATGGTGTATCAGCCCTGCACCATCCAGAGCATCCAGCCGGTCATGAACCCCTGCGACTCCGAGATATCCGGGAACGAAGTGGGCATCGATGTACTCAGCGTAAGTTCCGTTTCTCGGTACCGCCCAGTGTCTGCCCATCTCCGAGACATCATAACCACGCCAGGCCCTGCCCGATTCGCCAGAACTGACTTCCGCACCGGTAATGTTCTCGTTACGAAACCGACCGCGTTCATCCTCTTGAGGATAGGCCGCTTCGATCTCCGCGTCCGACCTAGGGGTAGCTAATTCACCACCGTTCCAATATGCATCTTCCGACTTGGCATAGTAGAGGATATTGTCGGTGATTCGTCCAAAGCGTTTCGCATCGTTGTGGGAAACGGCCCTGCGCCAAGTCAGCTCGTTGCGGAAATTCGTGGAACCGAAAATCCCATCCATTAGCAATCGAAGATAGGCGTTAGCGTGGTCGTCGCAATGGACGTAGATACTCCCGGTTGATTTGAGGATGCGGTGACAGTGGATCAACCTCGCCGCCATGAAAGCGCAATAAGCGGCTTCGTTCTCAGATGCGCACGCTTCAACAGCTGAGATGACGGCATGCACATTCGGATGGTCATACTGGATCGCCATCTTCCAGTCGGTATCGGTGTCATCGTCCCAGTTCCAGACATCCCGAACTCGCGTGATGCCGATTCCTTCGTTGTGCTCAACGCCGTGGTCCGCCGCCAACGCGATCTCTTCTGACAGCTCTTCGTTGGTAATCGGAGGGTTGGGCCGCGACCGGAACGTCTCGTTGGCCGCAAACGGCGGATCAATGGCGATGAGGTCGATGCATTCGTTGTTGATCGACTTCAGGAACTCCAGGTTGTCCATCACGGCCAACGTTCGGTTTGGGAGGTTCAATGCGGACATGCTGATTCAGATGCTCTCAAGCCCACCGTTCTATGCGAGATTTGTGCCTCAAGGCGGTCGGGTGCAACGGTTCGGAAAGCAATTGGATGGGCCAGACCTGTGCGTGCACGCAACACATCTGGCTCGACGCTAACGATCGTCTAATGCAGCGCGAACGAAAATCTCCGTGCCTATGGGGAGACATCTTTCGTCAAAGTCAAACTTGGCGTTGTGGTGCGGGGCCGCACCATCTTTCTGCGCTCCCAAGATGAAGTAGGTGCCAGGCACTCGGTCCATGAACTCAGCCATGTCGTCACCCACGCTGATCGGCGGTATGCCCGACACGTTCGTTTCTCCGACAGTCTGCATCGCCAGGCCAGTCACCCACTGGCCTATGTCGGCGTTATTGACGACTGGCGGTGCGCTGACTTCCTCAACGTATTCAACTTCGCAACGCATCGACCTGCCAACACCTTCAGCGATCCGTCTCACCGCAGCGCAGATAGTTTCATGAGTCGAAGTGTCGTATGCCCTAACGGTGCCGCGCAAAACGACTTGGTCGGCGATCACATTGGATGCAGTGCCGCCATGGATACTTCCGAAGGTGACTACGCCCATTTCAGATGGCGATAACTCGCGCGAAATCACCGTCTGCGTGGCACTGACGATCTGCGACGCGCAGGCGATCGGGTCGACCGCGAGGTGCGGCAAGGCTCCATGACCGCCGAATCCTGTGACCGTGATGTTGAAGATATTCGCGCTCGCGAAGACGGTGCCATTGTTCACTCCCACATGACCCAGCGGCACTTGATTCCAGAGATGCGTTCCGATCACACGGTCAGCTGGAAATCTGTCTAGGACGCCGTCATCAATCATCGCGGTTGCGCCACCTACCACCTCCTCGGCTGGTTGGAATAGAAAAACGATGCGGCCCTTGACTTCGGACTGTGCTCCGGCCAAGATCTCGGCAGCGGTCAGCGCCATTGTTACATGGCCGTCGTGACCGCACGCGTGCATATTGCCATTGCGCGAAGCGAACGGCAAACCAGTCTCCTCGCGGACCGGCAACCCATCGAAATCCGCTCGTACCATCAGCGAATCCCCAGGCAGACCGCCGTCTAGGATTCCTACTAACCCCGTGCCGCCGATTCCTTCGTGTACATTGAGTCCTAACCTGGAAAGGCGTTCTGAGATGTAAGCCGATGTAGCCGCCTCTTTGAACGCCGTTTCAGGCATTGCGTGGAGGTGACGGCGCATCTCCACCATTGCACCGAAACGATCGGCGACCTCTCGTTGTACGCGGTCCTCAACCATCTAGTTCACGCATACTGGCCTTCGCGAGCCGCGGCGTTTGCCTTAGCACGTTGCATGAACGCCGATTGAGCCGCCTCAACATTACCCGGTTCGCCAGCCCACGTCTTCAGCGGAGATGCTTGTAAACCCCTGCCGTACGAGAAGGTCAACTCCCAAGGCGCACCCTCGTCGTTCACCAGCTTGTTGATGGCATCAAGATTCTCAGTAGATTCGTCATCGCCTTGCCCGCCTGACAGAAACGCTATCCCAGGCATCGCAGCGGGTATGTTGCGTTTGAAGCAGTCCACTGTCTTTCGGGCAACCGTTGCCGCATCCGCTCGATCTGTTGCATCTGTGCCGCTGATCACCATATTGGGCTTCAACACCATTCCCGATAAGTCAACGCGGTGGTCCTTCAAGTCTGAGAAGACGCGCTGCAAAGTCCTGTCCGTAACCCAATCGCACATTTCGATGCTGTGGTCGCCGTCCATCAACACTTCCGGTTCAACGATCGGCACCAATCCTGCCTCCTGCGACAGTGCCGCGTAGCGTGCCAGGGCGTGTGAGTTTGCGTCGATGCAGTACTGGGACGGTATGTGGTCGCCAATAGTGATAACGGCACGCCACTTCGTAAACTTCGCTCCGAGTTCGCGGTACTCCGCCAAACGGTCCCGCAGGCCGTCTAAGCCATCAGTGATCAGCTCGCCCGTCGCGCCTGCCAATGGGTTGGTCGACTTGTCAACCTTGATGCCGGGAATAACCCCCTCGTCGCGCAGCATGTCAACGAACGGTGTGCCATCGTCTGCCGACTGGCGAAGTGTTTCGTCGTACAGAATCACACCGCTGACATACTCGCCGTAACCCCTGCTAGAGAACAGCAGGTTTCGCCAAGCCTTGCGGTTCGGCTCCGAATTCTCCAGGCCGATCGAGCTCAAACGCCTGCCAATCGTCCCAGTCGACTCGTCAGCCGCTAAGATGCCTTTGCCACGTTGCACCATCGCCGCCGCTGTGGCGCGCATGTCACTGTTCATGTGTCACCTCCGTCCAAACTGTGTCCTACTCGGAGAGTCTCAAGGCTCTTGGTTATCAGGTTATACGCGTTAACTTAACCGTTGTCCGAGACGACCGACTGTTCTCCCCGCGTCGTACCGCCGTTAGAATGTGTGCCAGAGGTAGCCATCGGTACAACGGAGGGACAGCATAATGCCTACCATGCCCCCTACACTATTTCAGCATTCGCTCACCAGGTCCAGTCAAGCATTCGACGATCCGACCCATCTACCGATCCTGCTGGATGCCGTTGCCAGCGCAGGCAAGGTCATCTCATCAGAAATCAACCGTGCGGCTTTGCGTGACATTCTTGGGTCGGTCGGTACAGTCAACGCGACCGATGACGAACAACAGAAGCTAGATGTCATCGGCGATGATGCGATAGCCGACGCGCTGGCAACCACGGGTTTGGTTTGCGCTATGGGATCCGAGGAAAACGAAGGGTTGGTCGAAGTTGAAGGAACGCAACTGGATGGGCCGTACTCGGTCGTTTACGACCCAGTTGATGGCTCGTCAAACATCGATGTTGCGGCACCTATCGGAACGATATTCGGGATATTCCGACGAGTGAGCAGGAGTGGACCCGGGAGTGAATCGGACATCTTGCAACGCGGGTCCGCCATGATCGCGGCAGGTTACGTCCTGTACGGCTCATCGACGATACTGGCATACTCAACAGGAGCGTGCGTCGACTTCTTCACATTGGACCCCTCGGTTGGCGACTTCCTGCTCACTCGCGAACGCGTTACCCAACACGGCACATCGCCTGTCTACTCGGTCAATGAGGGCAACTCGCAGAACTGGCACGAACCCGACTTGGAATGGGTCGCGCAGGTCAAACGCGAGGGTTACTCTGGCAGGTACATTGGCGCGTTGGTGGCAGACTTCCACCGCAACCTACAGAAAGGCGGCATATACGCATACCCCGGTGACCGCCGTAGCCCTAACGGGAAGATCCGCTTGCTCTACGAATCGGCCCCGTTGGCATTCATCGCCGAGGCGGCAGGCGGTGCAGCCGTCGACGGCACGCAACGGATACTCGACATCACACCGAGTCAGTTGCACCACCGCACTCCTATCTATTTGGGCAACAAGGACGCAGTCGACCTGCTAGCGAGTTTCCACGCAAATCGATAGCCCGTTACATCAAGCCGCGTTTCCCAAACAGCTCCGCCAGCCGTGTGATCCCATCGTAGTTCTTCTGCGGGCTCTCGAACGCGAAGCATAACCTCGCGCAGTTCGTGCCATCGCCGTTAGGCGCGAAGGCCGGACCTCCGAGAAAGCCTACGCCCTCCTCAAACACGTCGTCACGCACGGCGGCGATGTCCGTTCCTTCTGGCATGGTTAACCACGTGTAACAACCGCCCTGAGGTCGCGACCACTTCGCACCGCAATCGGTAAAGTGCTCGGTCAGAGCGCGATCCATCGCGTCACGCTTTTCCTTCAGCAGCGGATTGAACCTCGCCCTATGTGCGTCTAGGTTCTGCCTCAAGAATCCTTCAATGGCATAGGCAGCGAACTGGTTTGGCCCGGAACCGACCTTGCAGCTAGCGACCCGCCGTAACACCTCCGGAGCCGCCGACACATAGCCCAGTCGCAACCCTGGCGCAAGCAACTTCGAGAAAGATGCCACATGGATGACGATTCCGGAATCGTCAAGCGTGCGGAAGGCGGGTTGCACTTCGCCCTCAAATCTGAGATCCACATAGCATTCGTCTTCCAGGATGGGAATGCCGTGGCTGTGTGCTATCTCCAGGATCGCTTCCCGACGGTCGGCAGGCAACGTTGAACCGGTGGGATTTTGGTTCTCAGGTATTGTGTAGATCATCTTGGGCTTCTGCCCTTTGGATGTCAGATCAACGATTAGTTCCTCTAGCGCGTCCGGGATTATTCCCTGATCATCGACCGGGGTTCCGACCACGGTGTTGCCGAACCTCAAGAGCTGCGAAAACGTCCCGCCGTAAACGAACCACTCCGTGATCACAGTGTCCCCGGGATTCGTCAAAGCTTGGATCGCAAGACCGATCGCCTCGCCGGAACCAGAGGTCAACAGGATGTCATCGATCCCGACTTTGAATCCCCTGTCTTTCTCAAGCTTCCAAGCGGTGAACTCCCGCAACTCCGGCGAACCTGCAGGCTGCGGGTAGTATGCCATGTCCCTCGCAACCTCGTCGCCACGCGCATCCATCGTTGTCTGCAGGGCCTGAACCAAGCCGTCCATCGGACTCGTCTCAGGCGCGGGATACGCGACCGCGAAATCGAACTCCGCGTGCTTAACAACGTTGATCGGCGTGTCCTGAGATCGCTCTGAGAACAGCCCGTCATAACTGAATTTGGTTTCGGTCGCCATTTGATTGAGTCCAGTCCACAGTGTTGAGTCGACGGTTAGTTAGTGTAACGCCGCATGTACTACAGACCCAGGAGCGAGCGGAACCAACTCATGAGTACGGCATGCGTTGTTGTCACCGAAGACTCCACATCAACTGCAAGATAACGTGCGGTAAATCCGACCTTAAAACTGATAGACTCTGTTATGTGCACTTAGCAACTTAGCTTCTTGCGCGTGCCAGACACAAACTTCTAGGCAACTTGCGGCGTATCGGAATATGCAGCATACGCAGGAACGGACACTGTTCCCATCGTGTTGCGAAACCACTGAACGCGGGCCAAGCCCCAAACGCGGAGAGCCCCGCTGGGTTCATCAACGACGGGACTTCCGAGCCTCAATCGCCAACTCCATCCTCCATCAAGGCCTACTAAGGTCCTATAGACACTTCAATCTGATCCGAACTCCGATTCGATATTCACAACACACAAGCTGAAAGGTGACACGTGGCAGAGACCTACACAGAACAGACATCACAGGATGCAATCGTCGACGAAGTTGCGTCCCTCAACGGCGTGCACTCCGATACGGAAATTGGCGGGCCGGACCAAGCGACCGATGCCGTTGCAGTGGAAAACGACGACGCGGTTGAGGTTGAAGACGATGGCGCCGTCGCCGACGATGACACGGACGGTGAAGAGGAAGAGGACTCCTCAACGGTCGCATCCGAAGAGACGATCGGGTTTGAGGCGATAACGTCCGGCGATGATTCCGATGACAGTGAAGGCGCCAGCTTCAGCTCAAGCGTCGGCTCTACGTCTTCGGAACTTGATGCATGGGAAGCCGCCCGTGACGACTCGGCAGAGACCGAGGCTTACCGCCAGGCGATGGAGACTGCTGAAAGCACCGAAGACAACATTCGCATGTACCTGCGAGAGATCGGCAAGGTCGAACTGCTCACGAAAGAGGACGAACGCGTCCTATCGCGCCAGGTCGAATCCTCACTATGGCTCGAGAAGATCGAGTGGGTAGAGCACACGGGAACTCAGCCTATCGAAATGCCCCGCAATCGCGACCAGATGCCGGTGTTTGAGACGCAGATCGATCCTGTCATCGTCGTCGGAGAGGTGCTTAAGTCGCTCGGAAAGATCGCGCCCGCCGCTGAAGAGATCGTAAAGTTCGTCGTCGACCTGAGCATCGGTTCACTGACGCGCTTGGTGCCAGTCGTTGAATCGATCAAGGACTTCCAAACTAATCCAACGACCGAGAACAGCGTTGAAGAGAGCCTGAAGGATTTCAAGGCGATTGCGTCGGTAGCAGATGCGCTCACCTCCGCCCTTGGCCTCGGCTCACCGGCGAAGTGGTCGCACTTGCTCGACGACGCGCAAGTTGCCACAACGCTGAACGCCGCTGTCAACACCAACGCCAAACGCAACGCGGCTTACGTGGATGTGATGAGGTCGATGCGTAAGACACTTCGCATCACGGTGCAGTCGAATATCAACAAGCGATTCGGCATTCAAGGCGACCACGATTTCGCTGCAATCGCTAAGCGTCTCAGCCTCGGCAGAGGTGCCAACAGAAAAGAAGCGATTCCGTTGGCGAAGATAGAGGTCGCACTGACCGAGTTGGCGCATCGAGTGCGTGCGATTTGCGCTGAGCCAAGAGAACTGCTCAAGATGGATGACGATGCGCCCGTGTCGGAGGTTGCACTCGCGCGCCGGAAGGGTACAGGTGCAAAGAGGAAGCGATCCAACGCTCCGAAAACAGTCGCGGCAGTCTTAATCGACTACGAACTTCGTGGGGCACTTGACCGCTACCCCTCTGCTCTGGTTTCGCACGTTTCCCAGCAACTTGGGATAACTCATGAGTCGGACATCGAGGAGATGTTCGGCGTGCCAGACCTAGATTCCAAGTTCGTTAAGCAGATTAACGACCTGTTGAAAGACGACAAGGCCCGGGCGCATCGGGAAGTGTTGCGCGAGAAAGTCGGACGGCTGCTGGGCGAGCTGGCCAGCCACATCGACACGCTCAATCGATACTTCGTCGCGCCAGAAAGCGTGAAGGCTACATTCGCGAAGCTGGAACCTGCGACCAGGACGAAGAACACCCCTGCGCCATACGTCGGGCTCTTGAGCAACCGTGCGAAGTTGCGCCCGGTGACGCTCGACGCGCCGTTGACTGAGCCGCGCCTGCACCACCTGATTAACGATGCCCGTGACGCGATCAAGGACGACAACGACTACGAAATGTTGTTGCGTTACCTGATCACCGCGTTGCAGGTCACGATCAGTTCCGACATCTACGGCCAGTTCAGCGTGTTCGACGAGACATCCATCAAGGGACGCGGCAAGAAAGCGCGCGCCGAGAACACACGCGAGGCGCGGCTGAAGAAGCGCTTGGAAAAAGCAAGCCTTATAGTCAGGGAGTTCGCCGTGCAATCGAGCCTGTTGCCGCGCGATTTCGGTATGGTACTGCCGCCCGAACTTGAGCTTAACGACCTGATAACCGACGACGATGAAGTTCCCTGGTACGCGCCAGACGTGGAAAACGCGCGAGCGATATTGGATTCACACCTGTCGCGCATTCGTCGCGACGGCGACAAAGCGCGACTGCATCTCGGGCAGGCCAATCTGAGACTCGTTGTCAGCGTCGCGAAGAAGTACACCAACCGCGGGCTGCTGTTCCAGGACCTCATCCAAGAAGGCAACATCGGATTGATGCGTGCCATTGAGAAGTTTGATTACCGCAAGGGTTACAAGTTCAGCACCTATGCAACTTGGTGGATCCGACAAGGCGTCACACGTGCCATCGCTGACCAGTCGCGCACCATTCGCATGCCGGTACACATGGTCGAGGCACTGAACAAAGTGCGCCGCGCTACTAGGGAGCTCGCGCAGGAAAACAACCGCAAACCCAACATTGACGAAATCGCAGAACGAGTCGAGATGACGGTGGAAAAGGTTGCGGATGTGCTCAAGAACGGCCAGGAACTGATGTCACTCGAGTCTCCAGTCGGCGAAGAGGGTGACAACGAACTTGGCGACCTCTTGCCTGACAAGGATGCCGAGGAGCCGCCGGAGGCAGCAGCACGACGCTCGCTCAATGATCAGATAAAGGAGATGTTGGGCGGACTCGAGATCCGGGAACGACAGGTAATCGCCATGCGCTTCGGTTTGACGGATGGCGAGGAAAAGACACTTGAAGAGATAGGTGAGGCGCTGTACCTCACGCGCGAACGGATCCGCCAGATCGAGCGCACTGCCCTAAACAAGCTCAAGCGCAAAGCTCCAGTCCGAGAGATGCGCGAACTCATCGGCTAGCTCCGTAACCCATCGCGACTATCCTAAAGCGGTTGGCGCCGACCGCGATATGCCCGCGCGTCTGTGCCTTACCTAGTAGGAAGGGTTTTTCATCATGTCACAATCCAGCAGAGTCGTAGCCGCCGTCGGCAGTGAATGGGACGACATACTTACCGACGATGCTCGTCGATTGATCGCGCAGTTGCACGACGAGTTCGGAGATCGCGTCGCAGGTGCAGGGGAAGCTCGCAGAGATATGCTGGATGCCGCCTTGAGGCACGGCCGCCAACCGGGGCATCGTGCACCGTCTGACGCAACTACAGAACCTTGGACAGTCCCTGAGGTTCCGTCAGAGCTACGCAAACCCGGCATTGAGATATCCGGACCGGCACATGTAACGCCGATGTTCATCAACGCCCTGAATCCCGGTCCAGACGGCGAACGGGCTGAAGGCGACCTGGATGACGACGAAGACTCCGCCAGCCACATCCTGTCGGACACACTGCTGGCGGCGCGCAATCGCAAAGCCGCTGTTGAACGAACCTTGGCGCATCGAGACGAGGCGCGAGACAGACACTACGCCATCCAGCCTGGCGAGATCCCATTCTTCATGCACCGCGACCGCGGGCTGCATCTCGACGAGCCAGACATAACGGTGGACGGCAAACCCGCATCGGCGACGCTCGTTGGCACTGCCCTAACGCTGTTCCACGCCGGACAAGCGCAAACCGAACGCGAGCAGGGCGTATATTTCTATCTGCCAAAGACGGAATCGCCAGAAGAAGCCGCTGTCTACGCCGACATCTTTAGCGCTGTCCAAAACAACGTGCCAGGCCTGAGGGACGCCACGATCAGGGCGATACTGCTGGTGGAATCGTTGCCGCTCGTTTGGACCATGGAGGAGAGTCTCCACAAGCTCGGACGCTACGCCGCCGGCCTGAACGCGGCACGATGGGACTTGAAGGCATCACTGCTGGAGTACGTCATGGCAGATGCTGACAGCGTCTGGCCAGACCGATTCGGCGTCGCGGTGCCGACCACTCCCTTCATCGCCAACATATTCCGCCGACTAGTAGCGGTATGCCTAAAACACAACGCCGTGCCTATCGGTGGTATGGCTACTGCCCTGCCACACCGCGATGCAGAGGTAAACCAGGAAGCCGGTGCAACCGTCAGCGGCGACAAGCAGTGGGAGGCCGAACAGGGATTCCTGCGCGGTTGGGTCGCACACATCTATCACATGAAGGCAGCCGGCGACCCGTTCAAAAACCTGATAGGTTCCGGATGGCAACCATCGGACGAAATGCGTAACCCGAGCAACTACCCCGTCGCGATTGAAACCCCTGACGGTCCCGTGACTCAGGAAGGAACGCGCCAGAATGCACGAGTCCTCATCGAGTACGTCGAAGGTTGGCTCAGCGGACGCGGCGCCAAGGGAATAGACCGCTTGGCAGGCATCCCAGGCCGACGACCCGCGCTAATGGAAGACCTCGCCACCGCTCGCATCTCCGTCGCGCAGATGGCGCAGCGCGTCATACACGGTGTTACAGCAGAAGACACCGGCGCGCAACATGATTTGGCATTGCTCAAGTCCATCTTGGTGTCAGAGTGCGAAGACATCGTGGGTCAACTGGGCAACAATCCGCCGCCAGCGATGGTGAAGCGTTATCGCGACGCTACCAAGATTGCAATGCGCTGGCTACGCAACTACACCGAACTCAACTTCAGGTCACTCGGCTCCTACACCCGCGCCGACCTTGCAGCGATCGCAGCGGACTCGGACGCGATATGAGTTAGCGCGCGGTCGGCAGACGCCTGTTGTTGCCCGACGACAGGACTAACTTACTGCTTCGGGTCGGAAGAATGAGCGATCAAATCCCGAATCGCCTCTACTTCGGGGACAACCTCGACATCATGCGCGAGCACATCGCCGACGCGAGCGTTGACCTGATCTACCTAGACCCGCCATTCAATTCAAATGCTACCTACAACGTCCTATTCAGGGCACGCGGCGGTAATCAGTCAGCGGCACAGATTACGGCATTTGAAGACACCTGGCGTTGGGACTACCAGTCCGAAGTCGCATTTCGCGATGTCGTGCAAAACGGTCCGCCCGATGTGAGTGCGCTTTTGGGTGCAATGCGAACATTCCTCGGCCAGAATGACATGATGGCGTATCTCACCATGATGTCCCAGCGCATGGTCGAAATGCGTCGGGTGCTCAAACCCACTGGCAGCATCTACCTGCACTGCGACTCAACCGCGTCCCACTACCTCAAACTGCTCATGGATGCCGCGTTCGGAGTCATCAACTTCCGCAACCACATCGCGTGGAGGCGCACGGGAGCCCACGGCGGCGCAAAGCGTTGGGGACGCATTCACGACCACGTACTCTTCTACACCGCGTCCGACGATTACACATGGAACGAGGTCTACCAGCCGTACGACCAGTCTTACCTCGACGACTTCTACATCTACGAGGATGAGCGCGGCAGATTCCGGTTAGTCACACTCACCGGCCCGGGTGCAACATCTGGCGACTCGGGTGCAGCGTGGCGCAATATCAACCCCACCGACGTCGACAGACACTGGGCGGTTCCGTTAGAGGCTCTTAGTTCGGCATATCCAAACACCGATATCGATTCCCTGACCACGCAAGAAAAGCTCGACCTGCTAGATGAAGCAGGCCTGGTCTACTGGCCCGAACAAGGCTCCGTCCCGCAACAGAAAAGATACGCGGACGAGAGCCCGGGCGTTCCAATCCAAGACTTCATATATGACATCAAAAACCTAGGCTCAAGGTCAAGGGAACGGCTAGGATTCCCAACGCAGAAACCTGAGCGTCTGCTAGAGCGAATTATCCTCACCAGCTCCAACGAAGGCGATGTCGTGATGGACCCGTTCTGCGGTTGCGGCACTGCACTAGCAGCATCCGAACGACTAAACCGTTCCTGGATAGGAATCGACATCACGCACCTAGCAGTGTCACTAATCAGGCATCGGCTGTCGGATAGCTTTGGCGGCGACCTGCGCGCATACCAGGTTATCGGCGAACCACAGGACGTAGCAAGCGCGCAAGCGTTGGCGGAACAGAACCGACACCAATTCGAGTGGTGGGCTTTGTCACTTGTCGATGCCCGTCCTGCGCGAGACAAGCGCAAGGGACCAGATGCCGGCGTCGACGGTTACATCCACTTCTTCGACGACAACGGCGGCAAGCCACGCCGGATCATCGTGCAAGTCAAGAGCGGAAGAGTAAGCCGTAGCGACATCGCAACACTCAAAGGCGACATGGAGCGTGAGTCTGCCGACTTGGCAATCTTCATCACGCTAAACGAACCAACGGAACCAATGCGCCAAGAAGCACTATCGACCGGCATCTACGAACCCGTGTCTTTCCCCGACAAGCAATACCCCCGCGTCCAAATCCTGACCATAGAGGCATTGCTATCAGGCACAACCGCAGACTACCCAAGAATGGGCACAGACGCAACGTTCACCAAAGCGCAACGCCAACGCAAGCGCCGCGGCGAGCAACGACAGCTGGGGCGGTAGGCGCCCGTGAAAACGACTGTCCGTTCCTATTCGGCGTACTTGCGAAGTGCTAGTTCCTTCAACAGTTGACTGCGGGCAGTCATGAGACCTACGATCGTTGACCTAGCGAGCCCAAGTAGTCAAATCTGATCGGGAGTCAGCTCTACAACAGGTTGTTCGCATCGACGGCGTATTGCGCTTGGTTTAACTCGCGTGCCAGCCGTGATTTCCAGTCTCCGTTACCGTCCATCTCTACGTACAACACCCCAGCGTAGTCTGAAGGTATCTCAACTTCTCCCTTGATCAACGCACACACACTTTCGCGACCGAGTTTCCCTAAGAAGTAGCCCCACTCAAGCAAAACGTTCTGCCGAACTCGTGGTATGGGCGCGGCATCTTCGGCAACGTGCTTGCCTTCATCATCGGGCGTACAGATAACGACTGCGAAACCCACCTGCGCGTAGTCTTCAAATTTCTCAATGATCGTTCTGCCTTGGTTAGGTTGGTCCTGCAGAACGACCGGCTCCAAACCAAGTTGAATTAATACCTGCTTGACTTCCGCTAGCGCTCCTCGGTCCCTGCCATGAACAACAAAAATCTGATTCGTGTAATCTGCCCCACCTCCCTCTTCCACTGTGTCGTGCTGAGACGATCCTTCATCATCCGGCCAAAAGGCTACGATTTGATCGATCTTAGACGCGATCAGTGCGGAGGATCTGTCAAGCCCTTCCGAATAAGCCTTTCGCACCTTCGGAAGTCTTCGCCTCGACCCTGGGGACGAGAACTGTATACGGCCGAAGTCCCGGAACTCTTCGGGTCGACCGTCGAACACGTACTTGAACGCACCTTTCGCGTCCTCATACCACTTCATAAATTCGGGAGAACCGACATCTAGCCCCCGCAACCCTTCAATTGCGTCTCTAAGCGCACTTAAGCGTTCGAGAGCTGTGGATTTGCTTACCTTGATCTGCATCGCATCTCTCATGCTACTACAACCGTTAGTTCAAGGCACACACTCACGATTGGCCCGAGACGGCAAATAAACAGTATTCCGCGCTCCTGGCGACTGCGTTCGTAGCGCGAAACCTCCGCTCACCGGCCTCAGTCACCCACGGCACCCCAATTACGGCGCAACATACAGAGGCCTCGTGACAACCTCATGATGCGACGTAAACATGCGCCCATCCTCGAGCGTCTGCGTCAGCTCGTAGACATACCAAGTGCCGGGCTTTACACCGGTATCGTCATACTGGCAAGTCAGCGTCCCTTCGAGTTCGTCGGACCCATATTGGTTGGGATTTACCTCCGTCTGCGCCCATACGCACGGTTGGCGGAATGTGGATACCTCGAAACCATCGGCGGTGAGCTCGCGTCGAACGACCTGCGTCAGCGTCTCTTCGCACGCGCGAAACCGAATCGTGACCTGCTCCCTATTCCGCCACAAGAGCTCTTCCGTAGTCGCAGTACAATGCATCATCTCAGTCGGATAAACGTACTCTCTTTGAAAGCCGACAGCTTGCGTTCCAAAATCGTTGAAGGTTTCCACATCGAAGGAATAATGAGAAGCACCCGGTGAATAGCCGCGCGTCAAAGCCAAGTACTCAGTTTGATAAGAAGGCAACACCATGGGTGGGAAGCTCCCTGGATGACCGTTATCCACACGCGTTTCCCGAACTAGGAGTCCCTCAAGTGTAGTGTCCGCCGGCAGTATCCATGTCAACCTGACACCGTCGCTCGTGGGCTCGGCCTCAAAGTCAAGCACCGCCAACGGACGACGTTCAACGATGTCGGGATTCGTGCTAGTACGCACCGATACGGGATCCGATGCCGGTCCAACCACATCCCCGCGTTTCAACTGCACGGCGTACTCGTACGCGGTGTCCGGACGCACATCGTGATCGTCGATCCAAGCCGTCGATTCAATCGGGTAAGCATGATCCCAGTTATATTCATTTGAGTCGATCCAATCCCAGTATTGGTACGCCTTGAATTCGTCGTCAGTGGCGGATCGGCGCCGAAGGTAACGAACCTGTAGACCTTCTAACGAGCCATCAACATGCCACGCCAGATGCACCCGTTCGTTCGTCGCGCCCGATGCCAGAATTTCCGGCTTAGGCGTTGACACCTGAGATTCAGCTCGGGATGATAGGTCGACGGCGAACCACTCCGACCAGGGTCCTTGGCCTTCGTCTGTGATTGCCCTTACTCGAAACTTATGTTGGGGGACATCTGGTAGCCGACCGATAGAAAAACGTTGGAAACTCATCGCCTGGTCAATCGTCTCAGATTGCAATCCTCCGACATCGTCTTCGTCAACCTGTTGCCGCTGCACGCCATAACCGCGGACCTTCGGGTCGCTCGACGGAATCCAATACACCGTGAGAATCGTGTCGTTAGCCACTCCCTTGATGTCCTGAGGCGGATCGACAGGCACCGTCTCGGAATCTAGGCCGCTACCCGCGTTCAACAGCGTCGCCCTACCGACACCAGCCCTGTTCGCATAACAGATGGCGTACTCGTAATCCACGCCCGGTTCACTCTCTTCGTCAACGAAGACGAAATCCCCTTCGGTTGGGGACCACCAATCACGATCGCGGATTCTCGGCTCGTGGACGACTTGCCACTGCTCGTCGGCCGAACCCCTTCTCAGTACGAGTGCATCAGTAGCTGGCTTTAGGAACGAGTGGGCTGCCCGCAATGCCCTTCGGTCGCCATAGTCCTTTATCGTCGCAGTCAGAGGAGCGTCTGGTCTCTCAGCGGGGAGCGACCAGATGACGAGTGGCCAGCTTGGAAACCCAAGACCATCACCGGTGACGGGAAAGACCCGATACTGGTATCGGGTCCGCGGTTCAATATCCGTCGTGTCAAAGTATCGTCGGGTGTTCGGGTCATCGGCAGCAACAAACGTCCTCACGCTACCGTGCTCCATGTACTCCTGCATGTCGTACGAATGTCGGGCAATGACGTAACCGATGATGTCGGAATATGGCGGGTCGCTCCATTCCAGAGCGATCCTGCCTCCGTGCGCACTCCCAATCAGCTCCCAATCGTAACCTTCACCCCATCGAGGGTTCCTGTACGCCGGGCCGACTGTTACTGGATCGAAGTCCGCCGGACAGTAGCCGTCGATCACCACTCCCCTGTCTTCCGCTCCGCTGGAATAGCAAGCTGCGGCAAACACCAACAGCAGGATTATCACTAGTGGGCGCATTCGGTTACCCTCCGCCATCAACGCGCGGATACGTCAGAATCTCATGATGCGACTTAAACATGCGCCCATCCTCGAGCGTCTGCGTCAGTTCATACACATACCACATGCCGGGCTTTACGCTGGTGTCATCGTACTCGCACTTCAGCGTTCCCCCGAAGTGGTCAAATCCGCGGTAATTTGTCGCGACCTCACTTGGATGCCATGTGCATGGCCGGTTGACCTCCGAGACCTCGAAACCGTCGGCCGTAAGTTCGCGTCTGATGACATGCGTGCTGGTCTCATCACATGCCCTGAAACGAATCGTGAGGTGATGCGCGTTGTCCGCGTGCATAACCTCTTCCGTGGTGGCACGGCAATGCAACATATCAGGTGCGGAAGCATATGTCCGTTGCAATCCGACTGCCTGCGTTCCATAGTCGTTGAAGGTATCCAGATCAAACCAATAACGATACGGTTCAGGTCTGAAACCGCGCGTCAATGCCACGTAGCTGGTTTGATCAGGCGGCAACACCACCGGCGGACCACGCGTATTAACGTCGTGGTCTTGCTCCGTCTCCCACAGCAGAGTCCCCTTCAGCGTGGGGTCATCTGGCAGTTCCCAGGTAAGCAACACGCCATCGCTTGTTGGCAGCGCCTCTAGGTCATATACCGGCAGCGGGCGGCGTTCAACCACGCTGGGATTGACCCTGGTGCGCACGGAAACCGGGTCCGACATCGGACTTACGAAGTCGCCCCGCTTGGTTTGCACCATGTATTCGTATTCAGTGTCGGGACGTACGTCATACTCGTCTGTGAAACTGGCATATTGGCCCGCGCATGTCCAATCCCAATTAAACTCCGATAAGCTGACCCAATCAAAGCAATCGTAGGCGGTGAACTCATCTTCTGTGCCAATCTGTCGGCGGAGGTATCGAACATCCAGGCCGTCCAACGAGTCCTCAGTGCGCCAAACTAGATGCACCAGGCTGTGCGTCGCAGTTGCGGTTACGAACTCCGGCTTAGACAATTCCGCTCGGTCTCCGTCCGCGTCAACAATGTTCACCCCAACCCATTCCGACCAAGGTCCTCTGCCTTCTCGTGTAACTGATCGAACTCGAAACTTGCTTTCAGCGACATTAGGGAAATATGTGTTCATAGTCACGTAGTTTTCCGCCCTGTCGTAGGTCCCGAAGTGCAGGCGGTGGATATCGTCGTCATTGACCTGAAGGCGTTCAACTCGGTATCCGGTGACTGATGTATCGTCTACAGGAGTCCAGTGGACCGTGATGTAATACGGGAATCTCACAACCTTGATACCCCGTGGCGGATCAATGCCGACTGTCTCGGGTTCAACCACGCGGCTCGCGTCAACCAACACTGCCCTGCCGATGCCAGCAGCGTTGCCAAAGCAGACTGCATATTCGTAGTCCGTGCTCTGATTAACGTCTTCATCGCGCCATGTGTCAGACCCGAAGCCTGGGAAGTGTGCATGATGGCTGTCTGGCAGGGATATTTCGTCGTGGACTATCTCCCATCGCGCCTCCCCAGATGCGCGTCGCAAGACTCTCATGCCGTTAACGGGTTTGAGGTACGGATAGTTGGCGCGCAGTCGCCAGCCACCGTTGGAGTAACCCGCACTAGCTTTGATCGGAGCAGTCGGACTTCGCTCCGGAATCGACCAGATTTCCAGAGGCTCGGACGGAAAAGCTATGCCTCCAACAGTGACAGGGAATACGCGGTAGTGATACTCGATTCTCGGCTCGATATCAGTAGAGTCGGCGTATGCACCGCCGTTGGAAACCGCATCGACCGCAAACGTCCGCACGCTACCGTCCAACACCTTGCCTCTACCCTCGCTAGAATGCCGAGTAACGATGTAACCTGTGACTCCTGGCACTGTATGTTCATCCCACTCAAGCACAATTCTTCCTTGATGCGCCGTGCCGCGCACTTCCCAAACTTCGGTGTCCTCAGGGTGATGTCGCGTTCGAACAGTGACCGGCTCAACCTCCGCCGGACAAAGCCCATCAATCACAACGCCGCGCTCGTCTTCGCTTGGAGCCGGATCGCTAACCGTTGGTTCCGCAACTGGAGTCGTCGTAACCGGCTCGGGCACGTCGTCATCGATCGTGTTAGTTGGCGTCGGGACTCGCGTGGCAACGGCCAGATTGAAGCCGCTTTCAATCGCCTCGTGGACCGAGTCACATGCTACGGCCAGCAGCAATAGCAGCGGGATTATCACTAGTGGGCGCATTCGGTTACCCTCCACTCACTGGATCGGACGCGTCATGAGCTCATGATGCGTAGTAGAAGTCCGCCCGTCCGCAAACGTCTGCGTCAGCTCATAGACATACCACCTGCCGGGCAGTACGCCAGAGTCTTCGTACTCACAAGTCAGCGTCCCTTCGAAGTAGTCAAATCCACGGCGCATGACCGGATCGCTCGGAACCCACGCGCACGGTTGCTCGAACGTTGTTTCCTTCAACCCGTCAGCGGTGAGTTCGCGTCGCACGACCCGCGTGCTCGTTTCTTCGCACGCTCTGAACCGAATCGTCAGGTGATGCCCTATGTCCGCGCGTATAACGGCTTCCCGGGTCGCGCGGCAATGTGTCAGCTCTGCCGCCGAGGTACTCGCACGTTGCTGTGCAACCGATTGTGTGCCGTATTCATTGAACGTATACAGGTCGAACCAATACCGATACAGTTCGGGCCTGAAACCACGCGTCAATACCAGGTAGTCAGTTTGATCAGGCGGCAGCACCACCGGACCGACTAACTCAACGACGTCATCCTGACCAGAATGGCCAAGAACCCATATCCCCTCCAGCGTCGGATCGTCTGGCAGCTCCCACGATAGCAGGAAACCGTCGCTTGTGGGCATCCCCTCAAGGTCATGCAACTGCAATGGAGGACGCTTGACGTGAGTTGGGATTGCTCTGGTGCGCACCGACACTGGGTCCGACATCGGACTCACATCGTCTCCGCGTTTCGTCTGCACCACGTATTCGTACTCGGTATCAGGACGCACGTTGTAATCGTCCGTCCAACCAACATTTTCGCTGGAGCACGCGCGGTCCCAGCTAAATTCTTCCAATCCGACCCAACTGAGGAGACAGTAAGCACTGAAACCCAGGTCCGATCCGATCCGGCGGCGGAGGTATCGTACATCCAGTCCGTCCAACGAGTCTTCGGTGCGCCACACTAGGTGCACCTGGTCGTGCGTCGCGGTTAACGTCACAATCTCGGGTTTTGGCGTTCGCTCATGGACCGCCGAGTGGTGCACGGCATCGGTCGCTACCCATTCAGACCAAGGCCCTGGGCCATCGGCCGTGAACGCTCGCACTCGAAATCTCTGTTGGTTGACATCTGGGTAGCTCACATCGACAGTGACGTAATTGTGAGCCCTATCGCCAGTCCAAAAGTGCAGGTTGTAGCGATCATCCCGATTTTGCGGTTGCCGTTCCACATGGTATCCCTTGATCGCATGGACGGTCGATGGTGTCCAATGCACAGTAGCGTGATTGCCAGAACGAGATACGCTGACATCCAACGGAGGACCAACATTGACGACCTCAGTATCAGAACCACGCCTTGTGCTCATCAACGTCGCCGGTCCGATGCCGGCCCGATTCGCCAGACATATAGCGTAGTCAAAGTCCTTATCCCGAGCAGCCTCCTGATCCAACCATGTTGTCGATCCTGACCGAAGTGGGACGTTGTCGCGGACGACCCGCCATTCCTTATGGCCGGATTGACGCCGCAGGACCCTCATACGGACAGCGCGTGTCCCTTCGAATAGGTAATCTACTTGTAGCAGGGTGCAGTTCGAGCATTGAATGATGCCATAAATCTGGTCTAGCGTGGCGTAGTCGGCCAGCGAGTTCCAGCTCCCATCTGGGAAACTCGCACCGACCATGAGCGGCGCCGAAGGCCTCTCAACGGGTAGTGAAGAGATGTCGAGCGGCTTGGTCGGAAACCAGAAATGGTTGTGGGTGACTGGAAAGACACGGTACCGATATCGTGTGCTCGGTTCAATATCTGTCGCGTCGACCCATTGACGTCTGCCGGGCCCACCATCGACCGTGAAGGTCCGCACACTACCTTCCACCATGCGGGGCCAATCCGGACCATACATATCTAAACTTGGGACCATTGAATGCCGAGCAACGACGTAACCCGTAATTCCCTGATAGGGTGGATCGTCCCATTCAAGCACTATCCTGCCATGGTGCGCAGTCGCGCGCAGTTCCCACACATCAGTTTGCTCAGGGTGATGTCGCGTTCGAACAGTGACCGGCTCAACTTCGTCCGGACAGTAACCGTCGATCACGACGCCACGCTCTTCTCCCCTTGGAACCGGACCCATAACGGTTGCTCGCGCGACCGGAGCCGTTGCGTCCTGCTTGGTCAAGTCATCACCAATCGTGTTCGTTGGCGACGCAACGGCCAGATCGAATCCGCGATCAACCGTAGACGCAACCGAGTCGCAAGCCACAGCCAGCAGCAATAGCAGGATGACCACCAGGATTCTCATCATAGTGACCCTGATAGTCTCCGGTGATCCGGACGCACGCACGGGTCCCAATCTCCATCATCCTCGATGATGTAGTAAGAAGGGATCACCCTGCTGTGGAATGTCGTCAACTCCTCGCCGTTTAGGAGTTTCCGCCGTATCTCGTAGATGTACCATGTGCCAGGTTTGATGTCAGCGTCGATGTACCACCACGACAAAACATCCGTCCGCGACTCCCATCCCAGTTCGGAGTGGGACCTCCAGGCGCACTGCTGTCGTGATCTCGTCACCTCGAAACCATCCGCGGTGAGTTCATGTCGTATTACCTTCACCCGCGCTACTTCACAATTTCGTAGCGCGATTACAAAATGAGTTCCGTAACCGTATTCGCCTCCTCCGTGACGACGGATGTCTTCGTCGGACTCTTGGCAGTGCAACAATTCGCTTCCATCAACGCACGCAGGGTTCCCCCAAGTGGATTGCAATCCGTAGTCGTTGATCGGCTGTATCCAGAAGCAGAACTCACCTTCCGGGTAATAGTCGTACTCCAAGACTAGATAACTCGTAGCTTCGGACGATAAGACTGGGCCACTCCTGACGCAATGACTGGCACTGCCAAGACCTTCGCAATGCCAGAGTAACCGCAGGCCTGTCAGCGTAGGGTCTTCCGGCAAGTCCCAAGTCAACAGAATTCCGCGGGCGGTCGGCGTGGCCCTGAAGTCTCGCACATAGATAGGCTTTCGAGCCTCCGTCAACGGCAGCGGGTCTGTCCTTATGAATTTCGGCTCTAACGGTGGTTCGACAGTCTCGCCGCGCTTCAGTTGCACCGTGTACTCGTATAACGTGTCAGGTTGCAGATCGTGGTCGTACCATCCCCAGTCCGTCATCCATTGAGCATGCTCCTCCCAATCAAAGTCGTCCAGATCAACCCAATGTCCGTATGAAAGGCGCGCCTGGTAATCCTCGTCGAGACCGGCGCGACGCCTGAGTATCCGATGTTGTAACTCGTCGTCTCGACCGGGCATCCAATTATGAACGTCATCGTCACGACCGTCGTCCCAGACCGCGTAAACCGCATTGTAGCTCGCGTTCAGGCTCACAATCTCTGGTCGAGAATCTCCAGAATCGTCTCGGTTATCAAATGACGTGTCCACTTCCAAGTAGTCCGACCACGGGCCAGGTCCATCCTTCGTCATAGCGCGCACTCGAACTCGGTGCGTAGGCGGGGGGTCTAGTACGAGCGGGCATGCCCCGAAGTTCTCGGCCGGATCGTAAATCCTATGAACCCAGTAGGCGCTGCCAATGTAGCACGCCTTGTCTCGCTCCATCTCATATCCGGTCACTGATTCGTCGTCAAGCGGGTCCCAATACACAACGAAACGGTTTCTGGAGACGACCGATCTGATGTTACGAGGAGGTCCAACCGGCACTGTCACTGGCTTGGCATAGGCTGCAACGTCGGCTAGCGTCGCCCGTCCGTAGCCGTGCGCATTTGAAACACACACCGCATATTCCTGCGCCAACCTAGCATCAACGCGTTCGTCAGCCCAATAATGGTGTTCATCCACATGGTAGTCTCGGCCGTTTTCTTGTGGCTCTTCATGGACGATTCGCCACTCCGATTCGCCGGCTGATCGGCGAGCAATCCGGACACCCTTCTTCCATGCGTGGAATCCGAATCTAACTCCGATACCGATCTCACTGTCGGAGTTCACGCTAGCGTTGACATAGCTCGGCGATGGCGGCGGACCATCAGGCGGAGTCCAAATCGTCACTGGCGCAGAGGGGGCTTCGATACCTCCGGCTGTAAGCGGAAACACTTGATATGTGTACCAAGTTGCCGTCATAATACCGTCCGAGTCGGCATATTCCTCCTGCTGCCCGATGCTCGCGAACGCTTCCATCCGGAAAATCTGGAAACGATCGTCGAAATCAGAACCATTCCGTTCCCTGGCGACTATGTAACCCGACAGGTTCGGCACATCTGGCGCCTCCCAATTGAGAACGACCTTGTCGGCGTAAGCCATAGCGCGCAACTCACGGTCGTGGCCCCAGTTGGAATTGTCTGAATCAGAGGCAACCGTCATAGGCTCAACCTCCGCCGGACATATCCCATCGATGACAACGCCGCGGCTCATGTCGCCGAGCGTGGTCGGATCGATGGGCTTGGCATAGCCCGCGTCCGGCTCAGCGTTTGCGTATCCCGCGTGTGGGTCAGCGACTGTGTAACACGCCGCAGCCATCGCCACGGTTACTGTTGCTACCGCGAGCCATACCAATCCCACTGAACGCGTTCTGCACTTCCACATCACTCACCCCCGACCCGCCAGCACCTTTCGCAGGTCTACTATCTGGTCCCTCAGACCCGCCGCTACCTCGAACTCCAGCTCCGTCGCAGCGCGCTTCATCTGCTTCTCCAAGTCCTTCACTATCTGCAACAGCTCATCCTTCGGCAGCTCTTCGGCCGGCGTTACGTACTCTGGCGAGTCCTCCGCCATCCGCATATCAGAGCTACGCAACCTCTCCGTGATGTCGCTCACCTTCTTCTCTACCGTCTGCGGGACGATGCCGTGCTGCACGTTGTACTCGCGTTGGATCGCTCGCCGACGATTTGTCTCGGATAGGGCCCACTTGATTGAATCCGTGAGTTTCGAGCAGTACATCACCACCTTGCCGTCGATGTGTCGCGCTGCCCTGCCGATAGTCTGGATAAGCGACGTGTCAGACCGCAGGAAGCCTTCCTTATCAGCGTCAAGGATCGCCACGAGCGACACCTCAGGCAAGTCAATGCCCTCGCGTAACAGGTTGATGCCCACTACCACGTCGTAGATGCCCAGCCTAAGGTCGCGAATGATTTCGGCGCGTTGCAGAGTGTCGATTTCGGAGTGCAGGTAGTGCACCTTGACACCGAACTCACGCAAGTAGTCTGCCAAATCCTCTGCCATGCGCTTGGTGAGCGTTGTCACCAGTACCCGTTGACCCTTCGCCGTTGTAGCTTGGATGCGATCAAGCAGGTCGTCGATCTGCCCTTCCGGTTTCTCGATTTCAATCACTGGATCAATCAGGCCTGTCGGCCGGTTGATCATCTCAACCCGATGCTGTTCATGGTCCGACTCGTACGGCCCAGGTGTCGCCGACACGAAAATGACCTGATTGACACGGTCTTCAAACTCTTCAAAATGCAACGGACGGTTATCGCGGGCAGAAGGCAGGCGGAACCCGTAATTAATCAGGTGGTCTTTGCGCGCCATCTCACCGTGGAACATCGCGTGCAGTTGCGGTAAAGTCATGTGCGACTCGTCGATGAACAGCAAGTAGTCGTCCGGGAAGTAATCAAGCAACGTCCACGGCGGCGAGCCCGCGGGGCGACGGCCAAGCGGTTGCGAGTAGTTCTCTATACCCGCACAGTGGCCCGTTTCCCTCAGCATCTCGAGATCGAAGTTCGTGCGTTGCTCAAGCCGCTCAGCCTCAAGCAACTTGCCATGCTCGCGGAACTCGACTAGCTGTTTGTCCAGCTCTGTCTCGATGTCACGCAGCGCATCGCCAAACTCCTCTTCTGGCGTGATGAAGTGTTTGCCGGGATAGATGTCTTCCTGAACGCAGTCGTTCAACACCTCGCCCGTCAGCGGATCGATCCGCGTGATGCGTTCAATCTCGTCGCCGAAGAACTCCACTCGCACCGCGATATCCTCATCTGCCGGCATCACCTCCAGAACATCGCCACGAACGCGGAAGCGACCGCGTCTCAGGTCGAAGTCGTTGCGGTCGTAGTACATCGAAATCAGGCGGCGCACAACCTTCTGCATCCCTGGCTCATCGCCGACTCGCAGACTCAGCGTGATCTGGCTGTACTCCTGCGGCGAGCCCAAGCCGTAGATGCAGGACACGCTGGCAACAATCAGCACATCGCGCCTCGTCATCAGCGCACGCGTCGCAGCATGGCGTAACCGGTCTATCTCCTCGTTAATGTCCGTCTCTTTCTCTATATAGACATCTGAGCTCGGTATGTACGCCTCCGGCTGGTAGTAGTCGTAGTAGGAGACGAAGTACTGCACCGAGTTGTGCGGGAAGTACTCTTGAAACTCGGTCGCGAGTTGCGCCGCAAGGGTCTTGTTGTGCGCGATCACGAGCGTCGGACGTTGCACCCGCGCGATCACGTTCGCCATCGTGTAGGTCTTGCCGGAACCCGTCACGCCCAACAGCGTTTGATGCTTCAGATTGCGCTCGATCGTCCCTTCCACAAGGCGGGCGATTGCATTAGGTTGATCGCCGCGCGGAACGAATTCATGGTCAAGCTTGAAGTCGCCGAAAGATGTAGGTGCTAGAGCTAGAGTCATGCCATAGAGTTTAAGAGTGCGTCTATCTCTCAATCTCAAGACGACCGTGGGACGTGAAAAGTTCCCGACCGAAACAGGATTTCTTACATGAACTACAGATACCAGCCTCCTACTGACCCGCAACCGGACGACGATGACGATGATGACAATGGTTGTGGCTGCCTCATCATCTTAGCGGTCGGCGCAGTTATCCTCATAGGGGTCGGCATATTTCTCGGGATGCGATTTTTTTGAGGGGAAGTGTGGTGTCGGAGGGTGATTGCCACCGCGGTCGCCATTGCATAGAGCACTGCGCCGAGTATGTAGACGGCTCCCATGCCGATCTGTTGCAAGAAGGCGCCGACGACGAGTGGACCGATGACTCGCGAGAAGTTGAAGATGCCACGTCTGCGCCGAACGCTGACGCGATGCGCTCGGGTCGGACGGTGTCTGCCACGAGTGCGCGCTTGACAGGGAAGTCGGTTGCCCAGACGATAGCTGCGAGGAACGCGCCGACGGACACCTGCCAGACTGCGATCAGGTCTGTGATGACTAGCGCGGCTAGCACTACGTACATCGCCGCTAGGGACAGGTTGGTAGCGATGAGCATCGTCTTGCGGTTCAGTCGGTCTGCCAGTGCGCCGATGAATGCGCCGAGGAGCAGCATCGGGACCATGCGGAGGAATCCGACGAAACCTACTAGAAACACTGACCCTGTCAAGTCGTAGACGAAGACTCCGAGTGCGATCGTCTCGAGCCAGCGCATCGTGTTAAACGAGATGCCGATGTTGGCAACACGACTTGTGGCTGCGTCGTCATAGTGGTCGGCGTATTTCTCATCGTCGCCTGGCTGTAGTTCCCCGGCGGGGCGTTCTTTGGCAGCGATGCCCCGCAACAACAATCGAGACTGCTATTCGAATACGACATCGTGGGATTCGTATCAGCGATTGACCCTGCAACCATCGTCGTAGACCTGAACGGCGACGAGGTCACAGTCAAGTTGATCGGAGTCCAGAGCGCAGGCGTGGGGTTGGTTTGACGCGCAAGTTACAGACAGGATGCAAGAATCCCTTGATGGCGCATCGTTGACAATAGAGCGGGGAATCATCGAGGAAGATGCAGGCGGCAACCTAATTGCGATACGTCCACATCAATGAATGAGCTACTGGTCTCCTTAATGGTTTAGCGCGAGTAGGCGATGTCGCACCCGGTAACGGCCTCTACCTCAATAGGTCGATCGCCGCGCGGGACGGAATCATGGTGAAGCTTGAAGTCGCCGAAAGATGTTGATGCTAGAGCTAGAGGCATGCCATAGATTTTAAGAGTGTGCTTATCTCTCAATCCCATGACGAACGTGGGACGCTAAAAGTTCCCGACCGAAAAAGGATTCCTTCATGAACTACAGATACCAGCCTCCTGCTGCGCCGCAGCCGGACGACGATGACGACTCGCAATTCGACGAGTACGAGGAGATCGACACCGCCGAAGACTACGGGTACACCCGCTACGGTGCCGAGCCCGACTCTGACAGGCGCGACGCCGGCGGCACTCCGACTTGGCTGAAGGTCATCATTGTCCTCGGCGTAATCCTCATCGTCGCATCACTCGTGCTGAGCACTGCAGGACCCGCATTCTTCGGCGGAGACCCTCCAACGACACAGTCAAACTACGACATCGTGGGCTTTGTATCTGCGATCGACTACGCAACCATCGTCGTCGACTTGGACGGCGAAGAAGCCACGGTCAAGCTGATCGGAGTCGAGAGCGCTGGGGTAGGCGATAGGTTTGACGCACAGGTTGCGGATGCAATACGCGAAGCCCTCGAAGGTGAGACCTTGACGCTAGAACGGGCTGGCACCCCAGAGGACGCAGACGGTAACCTGTTGCGATACGTTTACCTGTCCAACCGCACCATGCTGAACGCGCTGTTGGTCCGCAACGGTTTCGCACGCGTTAGCGATGATGTCGCTCCCGACAACGGCCAGTACCTGGCACGGATGCGCGGCGCGGAAGAGTTGGCGCGCGTCGAGAATCTCGGCTTTTGGGGACGAACTCAGTAGTACCACCTTGACACGCTCTGTCCGATGTCCGATCTGTCCCCAACACGCCCCTAATCCGAGTTATACAGAGTCCGACTTGGCGCGTCCGACCCGCATCGCAGGACCAACCCGCGGCCAGCGTCCATTCGCGGGTTCGCTGGACAGGTTCGCATCCGTTTGGAGCCGCGACTACGCAAAGCTGTTCGGCATCGGCATCTCGTCAAACACGATGCGATGGCTCGAGACGATCGCACTCGGAGTCTTCGTCTACGACTTGACAGGTTCAGCGTTCCTAGTAGGTTTCGTCGGATTCCTCCGCATGGTCCCGATGCTGCTCCTCGGGGCATTCATCGGCGCGCTGGCAGACCGCTTGAGCCGCAAAACGATGCTCATCGCTACCAACATGTCCCTAGCAGCCATGTACGTAGTGCTAGCCACGCTAGTCATCACCGACCTGATCGAAGTCTGGCAAGTGTCTGTCGGCGCATTCTTCGCTGGCATCGTCTGGGCAACCGACTTCCCTGTCAGACGCGCACTAGTTGCAGATACTGTGCGACCCGAGCGCATCGCATCCGCATTCGGTGTCGACATGGCTTCATCCAACTTCTCCCGTGTCATCGGTCCGCTAGTCGGCGGCGCATTCCTGCAACAGATCGGTATGGAAGCCGTATACATACTCGGCGCAGTGCTCTTCGCAATGGCAAGCGCGGTGGCAATCACAATCCGCATCCGACCTCGCAACAGAGAGGCGGCAACCGGAAGCGTCTTCAGGTCAGTTGCTGATGGATTAAGTTCTGGACTCTCAATAGTCCGCGCCGACACCATCCTCCAAGCCACACTCATCATCACGATCCTGATGAACCTGTTCGCATTCCCCTATCAGCACATGATCCCAGTAATCGGAGCCGAGACGCTGGCGGCCAATCCCACCATGGTAGGCGTGCTACTCAGCGCAGAGGGACTGGGCGCAACCTTCGGCGCATTGACAATCGCCGCACGCGCCAGACCGCGTCACTTCACCCGCATCTACGTCTTCGCATCACTGTCATTCCTGTTCGTAATAATCGGATTCGGACTAACGCCGTGGTACTGGGCAGCCCTGCCACTGCTCTTTGTCGGCGGATTCGGCATGTCAGGCTTCGGAACCATGCAGAGCATCATCGTAGTCTCTTGCACCCGGCCCGCAATGCGCGGCCGAGTGCTCGGCGTCCTAGCAGTCGCCATCGGATTCGGCCCGCTAGGCGCGCTACAGGTCGGATGGTTAGCATCGCTATTCGGCGCAAACGCCGCCATAATCGCAATCGCGCTCGC
This sequence comes from Dehalococcoidia bacterium, assembly GCA_965200145.1. Lineage (GTDB taxonomy): Bacteria > Chloroflexota > Dehalococcoidia > Lucifugimonadales > Lucifugimonadaceae > CBDATG01. The sequence goes on along the minus strand of CBDATG010000002.1, from coordinate 543,968 downwards.
AGGTATCGCGCTAACAGGCATCACGGTGGTAGCCTACCGCCGATTCCTAACAAGAATCCCACGCTACATCCACTAACTCCAATCCTGCCAATCCTGCCTATCCCTGTTAATCCAAATGCCGCGATAATTGCAACTGCACGCCAGCACTAACACGAAAGGACTGCACAACATGGGACAACACGACTACCAGGATCTGCTCGAAAAGGCGAAGGAGTGGCGCGAGTGGTACTACGACGGCGCGCCCACACCGCCAGACATAGCAGAACCCGTATCCGACGCGTTCGACCTGATAAACGCGACGCTATTCGGACACATCTACCAGCGCGAGGCGCTACCAGGCAACATCCGCAGCATCTGCACCGTCGCAGCTCTGATCGCCCTGGACCGACCGAACCAGTTACCGGGCCACATCACCGGCGCGCTGAATTACGGCTGGACGAAGGAGCAGATCGTAGAGCTGATAACCCAGATGCTCTTCTACGGCGGATATCCCGCATGCGTCAACGCACTGAACGCCGCCGCGAAGACATTCGAGGAATACGACGCGCGCCACGCCGGCGACGCTGATTCACAAGGATAGGCAGGATATCCTACACACCCCTGTCATTCTAGGAGGTTGACTTGACCGATACGCCTGCCATGCGGACTGAACGCGACTCCATGGGCGAGTTGCAGGTGCCCGCCGATGCATACTACGGCGCCAACACGCGGCGCGCCGAACTCAACTTCCCAATCAGCGAACTGCGGTTTGGAAGATCCTTCATCCAAGCCATCGCACAGTTGAAGCGATGTGCCGCCGAAGTCAACCTCGAACTCGGCGCACTCGAACCCGACATCGCAAACGCCATCATCGATGCCGCAACCCGCGTCGCCGACGGCGAGTTCGATGACGAGTTCGTGGTCGACATCTTCCAGACCGGATCCGGCACATCAACCAACATGAACGCCAACGAGGTTATCGCAAACGTCGCAAACGTGTCGCTTGGCGGCGAGTTGGGATCGCGCACACCCGTGCACCCCAACGACCATGTCAACAAGGGGCAGTCGTCCAACGACGTGATACCGACCGCCATCCATGTGGCAGCATGTGATGCCGTCTGGTACAACTTGCTCCCCGCCTTGCATGAACTCGAGTCTTCCCTACGCGGCAAGTCGATCGAGTTCTGGGATGTCATCAAGACCGGACGCACGCACTTGCAAGATGCCACTCCGATACGCCTAGGTCAAGAGTTCGCAGGATACGCCGGACAGATCAGACTGGGTAAACAGCGGCTCAACAACGCGCTCGATTCGTTATCGGAACTCGCGCTCGGTGGAACCGCAGTCGGAACCGGCATCGGCACGCATCCCGAATTCGCCGACCGCATCGTCAAGCGACTGAACTCCACCGACGGCGCAATGTGGGCGGTGACAAACGACCACTTCCAGGCCCAGAGCACACTTGACGCGGTCGTAGACATGTCCGGAGCGCTCAAGACACTCGCAGTCAGCCTGATGAAGATATGCAACGACCTCCGATGGCTAGGCTCCGGACCACGCGCCGGCATCGGCGAGATCGCCCTACCCGAAGTGCAACCCGGAAGCTCAATCATGCCGGGCAAGGTCAACCCCGTAATACCCGAATCAGTGTGCATGGTCTGCGCGCAGGTGATCGGAAACGACACCACGATAACCATCGCAGGACAGTCAGGAAACTTCGAGCTGAACGTAATGATGCCCGTAGCAGCACACAACCTGCTCCAGTCAATCGACCTGCTGACAACCAGCTGCCAGAACTTGACACGCCAATGCATAAAAGGCATCACCGCTACGACGGCTGGCCCAGACAAGGTAGAGCAAGGCCTGGCGATGTGCACCGCGCTAGCACCCATCATCGGCTACGACGCAGCAGCAGACATAGCACACAAGGCAGCCCAGTCCGGCGAAACAATACGCGAAGTAGCCCTAAGGGCAACAGACCTAGACGCCGCCACCCTAGACAAAGCCCTAGACCCATTCAGCATGACAGAGCCCAACCCAGACATAGCAGCTGGGGGGTAAAATCTCAATCAGCCATTTCAAGGAGGGATTCACCGAGCCATGAACATCCGAGCCGAGAGTTACTCCGTCTCCAAAATCCGAACGTACTGGACACAAACTTATCTAAGTGTCAACCACGAATACCAGAGAGCACCCAGATGGGAACGAAGGCAGAAACAATTGCTTATTGACTCTCTGTTAAGGGGTTATCCCTTGCCGCTCTTCTACTTTCACAAGAAGTACCGGCATCACGGCGACGGCACAATCGCCGACTTGGAAATCATCGACGGACAGCAACGGATTCGCGCCATTGCCGAATTCTGTGCAGGTGATTTCCCTTTGCTCGACCCTGCTCGCCACAGGAACCTTTTCCCTAAATTTATTTGGGATGCAAATGAGCCCTGTGGGTGGGCAAACAAGCGCTATACACAGTTGGATTTCGACCTCCAGAACCGGTTGGACAACGCTCTGCTTAGCGTCGCGATCATAACGACAGATAACGATGACGAGATAAGAGACATCTTCGTGAGGTTACAGTCGGGTTCCCCGCTCAGGTCTCAGGAAAAGCGCGACGCGTTCCCGGGTGGAATGCCCGCGTTCATCAAGCTGCTCGGGGGCGAAACGATTGACGACGATGACCAGAAGCCGATGGTGCGCGGCGGGCATCGATTTTTCCGAGTTTTCACGAAGTACTCGACCCCCAAAAGAACGCATTCGGCCAGGGAGATGGCATCCAAGATCGTTATGCAGTTGATTCGAGAGGGGGACGGGATGCGACTCGATGCGACCAACGCTAAGGCACTTGACGATTTCTATTACCAACAAGTCGGGTTTCGCGAGGACTGCGACGATGCAAAGAGGATTCGTGCGCTTTTTGATGATGTGAGCGATGCCCTAGAGCGTTATGAAGGTGCTCCTCTCGACGATATTGAATGGGTCCACCTCTTCGTGTTGTGGCAGAGGCTCCAGAGAGGCTATGCGAATTCGTGGAAGCCGGAAATGGCAAATATGCTCAGGAAGTTCAAAGTTGACCTTACCCAAGCTCGAAACGACGCCGTGGAAATGAAGACTAACCCGATGTGGACCAAGTTTGGTATGGTAAAGTCGGGTAGCGGTCCTGATGCCGCCAAGAAATTCATCGCGAGGCAGGACTACTTCAACGAGTGGTTCATCAGCAGACTTAACCCGCGTGCGATTGACGGTCGAAGGACATTCGACGAAGACTTGCGACGACGGCTCTTCGAAGCACAGACACGCACCTGTGGTTACTTCGATCAACCTTTCTGCGGCGACGGGTCGCCGATGCGGGACGAAGATGCCGAAGTACACCACATCTTGCCTTACTCAAAAGGCGGCGAGACCGAACCTGAAAACGCGGTGATCGTTCACGCGTGGTGCAACAGGCACGTCTCATCACGGCATCTCCCCGTAACTCATAAGTTCATTCGGGATGCGATTAAATCTGTCTCGGAGGGGATGTAAGCACCATCAAGGTCGGCTCATTCGGGACCAATCGCCCATCTGATCAAGAAACCACCCACCATGAACGGCAAGATACTCCACTCCGACCCCCACTCGCGCGAAGGCGTCATCTCCGGCGAGGGCGGCAGACGATGTCGCGCCCCATCGTTGAACGCTACTCGGCAACAACCCGGCGCAGCGGGCGGCGGAGTCAACGAAATGAACCGAGAGGGAACTCTCCAGCTGACACGGTGCGATTCCACCATTCGGGGCGAGGCACTAGGGACATTCGGCGTGGAAGAGCCAAACCCAGACATCGCAGGCGGGATAGAATCGCAAGTGTCTTTCGCATGATCGGTTGAGATTCAGAAACTCAAGGAGTAGCCACTTGGCTCAAACACTAATCGATCCCCTTATCACTAGCTCGACGGAATGGCCTGCCAGAACGGCTTTGGACCTTAAGAAACGAGGGTTGTTGTTTCCGAATCCCGAGTACCAACGCGGGTTGACGTGGGACCCCCATCAGCAACAGAAACTGATTGACAGCATGCTCCGTGGCTATCCTCTACCGAAATTCTACATGCACCGCATTGAAGAGGTTGTGGAGGAGCTTGACATGAGGAACAAGCGTTGGGAAATCGTTGACGGGCAACAACGCCTGAACGCGATCGACCAGTTCATGCGCGGGAAATTTGCATTGTTGGATCCGAAAGACCCGAAGTCAAGGTTTCCGCTGTTCCAAAGAGAGCTTGAGACGCCTTGGGCTGGTCTGCGTTATTCTGATCTTGGCAGTGAACTCCAGGGACAGTTCCTCGACACAACGTTGACGATCGTTGAGATCCAAGAAGACGACCCGAATGTGATTCGAGACTTGTTCGTGAGGTTACAAAGCGGCGCCGACCTAACGGCGCAAGAGAGACGGGATGCCTACCCCGGAAACTTCTGCGAGTTCGTGAATTCATTAGGTGGCAAGGTCGACCTGACTGGGTCGCATTCCTTCTTTGAACGACCAGGGGTCAGGGGAATCAAGCCTAGCACTCCGAAATCACGCGAATTCGCCGCGCAACTCGCGATGACCATTCTCAACATGGAAGCAGTTGGCGGCTTCTCTGACATCAGCAGTCAGAACTTGGATGAGTTTTACTACACTTGGATTTCGTTTGACGCAAGCGGTGATCGCGCTCAGTTGGTTCGGGGATTGTTTGACGAGATTCACACGTACCTCAAAGACTACAAAGGACCCGCTCTTACCAAGCACGAACTGATCCACCTCGTCGCGTTGTGGCTTGAACTTCAACGAGGTTACGTTCCAGATTGGAAGGACCGTGTCAACAACGCCGTGCGGTCATTTAACCGCGCATTGGCCGAAGCGCGTGAGACCGCCAGAAACGATGACCCCAACGAATTCTGGATTCGCTACGGCAGCTTGGCTCGAGGGTCAGGGGCCGATAAAGGCGCGCTGTTCAACAGGAGGCATCGATACTACCTCCAGTGGATGAGGGACATCCTGGAACCTACGCCCAAAGATGGGACGAGGGGTTTCGATTACCTTGATCGAGTCCTGCTTTGGTACGACTCTGGGGGGATTTGCGCCTACAGCGATCGTGACTTCTGTCCTAGTGAGTCCGAGATGCCGTTCGCAGACGCTCAAGTCCATCACATTGTTCCTTACCAATCAGGCGGTTCCACATGCAAAGAGAACTCCGCGCTGGTCCACGCATCGTGTAACCAACAAATCGGTGCCAACATTGAGCCAGTGAACATCAATGGAGGGAAAACAAGAGACGGAGTCAAGAAAGAAGACTGCACATGTGAGCGGTAATCCCTGCGTTCGGCACGCTAGCATTCATCAGTAGCATCTCGAGCGGCTCCGAGCACGCTCCAAGTATCGGATAAACGCACCTCACCCCACCATGAACGGCAAGATACTCCACTTCGACGCTAACTCCCGCGAAGGTGTCATCTCTGGTGACGACGGCAACCGGTACCGCTTTATCGGCCCGGACTGGCACGACTCGTCCACACCAGTGAGCGGCCTGACCGTTGACTTCATCGCAGACGGCGATCGCGCACGCGATGTCTACCGCGTCGCATCGCCCTCCGGTGCCTACCCCAAGTCCAAGATCGCTGCTGCCCTCTTCGCATTCTTTCTCGGCATGTTCGGTGCTCACAAGTTCTACTTGGGCTACACGGCTCCCGGCGTCATCCTGCTAGTCGCTACGATCGCCGGCATTGCCCTATTGATTGTTTTCGTCGGGTTGGCCGCGCTGATTGCAACTTGGATTATCTCGTTAGTCGAGTTCATCATCTACATCGGCAAGTCCGACGAAGAGTTCCACGAGACGTACGTGGTCAACAAGCGGGAATGGTTCTAGGAATCACGTCTTCAGCGCGACCACTAACGCCCGCGAGTTCGACATCAATCGGGCATCTGATCACGAGGTGGCGTACAGTTAGATTCGATGCAGTGGTAACCGCTTGTGAAAGGAGACGATATGGCAGATGATGCGCGCAACGTCGCGGTGTTGATTGACTTTGAGAACTTGAACGACACCAAGTCTTTGAAAAAGGTACTTGCTCGCGGTGGCGAGCTTGGTCGGGTGGTCGTCAAGCGAGCAGTCGGGGATTTCAGTAGCAACGGCGATAAGTCCCAGACGAAGCTCCGAGAGTTAGGCATTCTCCCAGTGCAACAGGCGACTGCCGGCAAGGGCAAGAACTCCAGCGACATGCGCCTGGCCATCGAAGCTGTCAGCCTCTCGCACGATCCGGTAATGTCGATCGATGTTTTCATAGTGGCGACTTCGGATGCGGACTTCCTGCCGCTGGCGCAGTGGTTGCGAGCATCTGGCAAGCATGTAGTAGGCACCGGCCGATCTGATGCGTCAAACAAATGGCAGAAGGGCGTTGATGAGTTCGTCGTCGTCAAGAAAGTCAAGGCCGGTGAGGTAGCCGTTAAGTCAACCGCAGCGTCAAAATCCAAGGCAGCCGCTAAGTCCAAGGCGCCGCCGCCGACTAAGAACGTAAAGACGGTTGAGTCCAAGTCAACGGCCGAGGCTGCCAAATCAAAAACAAAAGCCCAGCCACAGAAACCGAAACAACTGACGAGGAAGTACAGGAGTCTTGTCAATCGAACAGTTCACGAGCTCTTCAAGGACGGTATCGACAGTGTGACGGATGGTCAGTTCAACGCGCAGATACGAAAGCTTGACTCAGACTTTAGCTGCAAGAAAGCTGGCTTCACTTCGTTGCGAAAGCTCATCGCAAGCGTTGACACCCTATACGTTCCGCCAGAGCCCAGGACGGGTGCGTTCAAGATACAACTCAGGGACCGTAAGTCGTGAACCGCCGGTTAGTCGGCAGGACATACGTTGGTTGTGCCACACGCCGCACGGGTCGTGGGCGGTTCACGAACCGCCCCTACAGGATGCATCGCGCCATCGTGCATATCCGCGTCTACCGATCGCATTCGCGCATACCATAGACTCGTTGCACAATTACACCGCCCGTCAGGAGCCGCTACTACACCATGTCCGCTGAAGCACGCATTGCAGAACTTGGCATCCACCTCAACCAGCCGTCGCCGCCTATCGCCAACTACGTCTCTACCGTCCGCGTCGGCAACCTGCTGTTTGTGTCAGGACACGGGCCACGCCGCGCAGGATCTAGCGACATGGTGATCGGCAAACTCGGCGACAACATGACTGTTGAGGAAGGTTATGAGGCTGCAAGACTTGTTGGGATACAGGTTCTCGCGTCAATCAAGCGCGACATCGGCAGTTTGGACGATGTCAAGCGCTGCGTCAAGGCACTCGGCATGGTTAACTGCACTCCAGACTTCGGAGACCAGCCAGCAGTGGTAAACGGTTTCTCAGACCTCATGGTCGAAGTGTTCGGCGAGAATGGGAAACATGCACGCTCCGCCGTTGGTATGAGCAGCCTGCCTAACGGAATCGCCGTTGAGGTTGAGCTTATCGTCGAGTTGAAATGAGAAAGTAGCGCAACCATGGCCAACTTCAAGATAGAGAAAATTAATCATGTCGGCGTTCCGGTCGCCGACCGAGCCGCGTCGATCGGTTTCTACCGCGACCTGCTAGGACTCGAGGTCATCCCACACCAGATCGATGGCAACACACTCGTCTGGACTCGTGCTCTGGACGGCGGCATGGTGCATCTGATAGAGCCACGCGACCCCGATGCACCACTCGATTTGGCAGACGGCAGGTACCACGTCGCCTTGCAAGTGGACGACTTCGATGCCGCATTGGATACCGTTACGCAGGCAGGCCTAGAGATAACCTCAGGACCGGGCGAACGGCATAACGGCCAACGCTACTTCTTCGTGCAAGACCCGGACGGCAACCGCATAGAAATAGCGTCGGCAGGTTACACGAAGGAATCTAACCGCGTAGTTGACGAACTCGGATATACGACCGGCGCGGATGGATCGCCGGTTTAAGCGTCCAACCTGTTCCGCGCAGCTTAGAGCGTCTTAACGAGATGCCGCCGCGCGCGACAGGTCCTTGAAGAACTGCTGCATCATCTGTTGGGACAGGCCGCCTAGCATCCGCTGCCCTACGCGTGCCAGCATCCCGCCGACCTGCACATCGCCGTCAACCGTTACCTCTGTCCTGTCCGGCGCGAGCTCGACCGCGCTAACCGTTGCCTCCCCGCTGATCCTGCCCTGCTTCGCGTTGCCCGTGATCCGCATCCGGTTGTAATCCGGCTCCGCGCGCTCCGTGATCTCTAGCTTGCCATCGAAGTTCGCCTTGATCGGACCAACGCCGACCGACATCGCCGCTTGAAACTCATCGTCTCCCGTGCGCGTGAGCGACTTCGCACCCGGTACAAGCCCTTTAAGTGTCTCTGTGTCGTTCAACGCGTCCCAGATGCTTGCGCGTGGCGCATCGACGATGAATTTGCCGTTGAGCTTCATGGCTGTCGATTACATCCTCCGGTGCTGGTCGATTTAATCGGATAAGATTTGTGCATATCGCGCCGCGCAAACCTATATGATTGGGATACACTCATGGCGTATCAACTCGTTATATCACGGGAGCGATGGATATGAACCAATCCGTAACCGTAACGATCAACGGCAATGCACATACCGTCGATGTAGCACCTAGACTGCTACTGTCGCAACTGCTTCGCGACGTGCTCGACATGACCGGCACGCACGTCGGATGCGACACCAGCAGCTGCGGCGCATGCACAGTGCTCGTTGACGGCAAGGCCACCAAGTCATGCACGCTCTTCGCTGTCCAAGCAGATGGCGCTGAGGTCAAGACGGTGGAAGGGCTAGCTACAAACGGTGAGCTGCACCCCATCCAGGAGGCCTTCCGAGACCAGCACGGATTGCAATGCGGCTTCTGCACTCCCGGCATGATGATCACCGCCGTGCAGATACTCGAGCGAAACCCTAACCCCTCCGAAGAAGAGATACGCGCCGGTCTGCGCGGCAACCTATGCCGATGCACCGGATACCACAACATCGTCGGCGCAGTGCAGCAAGCGTCGGAAATCATGGGAGGTAATTAAGTCATGACGACCACTGACCTGATAGGAACTTCGGTCAAGCGCGTCGAAGACGCCCCCCTAATCACCGGACAGGGGCAGTACGTCGACGACCTGCGATTGCCCGGCCTGTTGCACTTGGCCCTGGTTCGTAGCCCGCACGCCTACGCCAAGATCAACAACATCGACGTTTCAAATGCCGCAAACGCACCTGGTGTCGTAGCGGTTTTCACTGGCGCGGACCTGCAGGAACAACAGGGAAGCTTGCCCGCAGGATGGGTGCTGATACCCGACCAGACCGGCGGCGAGCCGATGGCAACCCCGGACCATCCACCGCTCGCATACGAAACCGTCCGCTACGTCGGCGACGCAGTTGCAGCGGTCGTGGCAGACTCGCCCGAATCCGCTGCTGACGCGATCGCGTTGGTTGATGTCGAGTATGAAGTGCTGAACGGTTTCTCGGATGTCTCGGTCGCCGCGGAACGCGACCCCATCCACGAGGGCGTTGAAGGTAACAAGGCCTTCACTTGGAGCGTAGGTGCCGGCGATTTCGATGCCGCCGCCAAAGAGGCAGATGTCGTCGTTACCGAGCGGATCATCAATCAGCGACTGATCCCCAACCCGATGGAAACTCGCGGCATCATGGCCGACTACAACCCAGGCAGTAACCAGCTGACGATGTGGACATCAACGCAGATACCACACCTCGTGCGCCTGCTCTTCTCGCTCGTTACAGGTCATCCCGAACACAAGGTGAGAGTCATAGCTCCCGATGTCGGCGGCGGATTTGGATGCAAGCTCTATCTCTACGCCGAAGAGATCATCTGCGGCATCATCGCAAAGCAACTCGGAAAACCCGTCAAGTGGATTGAGTCACGCAGCGAGAACTACGTCGCCACCACGCACGGACGCGATCACGTTGCCGACGCTACGATTTGCGGCAACAAGGACGGTCTCATTACTGGACTTAAGGTCGAGGTCAAGGCGAACCTCGGCGCATACCTGTCAACCTTCGCACCAGCCATCCCGACGATCCTGTTCGGCCTGATGCTGAACGGCTGCTACAGATTCGAGAATGTCAGCTGCACCGTTGACGGCATGTTCACTAACACGACGCCCGTTGATGCCTACCGGGGCGCGGGACGACCGGAAGCTACCTATGTAGTTGAGCGCATGGTGGACCGATTCGCCGCCGAGCTTCCTCGCGATCCAGTCGCAGTGCGCCGGAGGAACTTCATCCGACCGTTCAAACGCGGCCACGAGATGCCACTCGGCGTCATCTACGACTCGGGCGACTATCGCGGCGGACTGAACAAAGCGCTTGAGATTTTCGATTACAAGGAGTTCCAACAGCGACAACGCGAATCACGCAGCTCAGGCAAGTTGCGCGGCGTCGGATTCTCGACCTACATCGAGATCTGCGGCATGGCGCCGTCAGCAGTCGCGGGCGCACTCGGCGCGGGTGCAGGCCTCTGGGAGTCAAGCACTGTCAGGGTCCACCCAACTGGAACCGTAACTGTGTTCACTGGCACTTCCCCGCACGGACAAGGACACGAGACGAGCTTGTCGCAGATCGCGGCATCACGCATCGGCGTACCGATCGAGTCCATCGAGGTCGTACACGGCGATACCGAACGCCACCAGTTCGGAACCGGAACCTTTGGCAGCCGCTCGCTCGCAGTCGGCGGCGAGGCACTGATGATGAGCCTCGACAAAGTGCTCGACAAGGCAAAGCGAATCGCAGCACATGAGATGGAAGCTGACCCCAAACAGGTCGTCTTCGAGAACGGCGTCTTCTACGTCGAGGATGTGCAGGAGAAGCAGATCCCGTGGGGCGATGTCGCAGGCGCAGCATACGCCGCCAAGAATCTACCGACCGGTATGGAGCCAGGATTGGAAGCCGTCAGCTTCTTCGACCCGCAGAACTTCACATGGCCGTTCGGAACACACATCGCAGAAGTCGAGATCGACGAAGAGACCGGTGAGACATCGGTCGTCAGGTACGTCGCGGTTGACGATGTCGGAAACGTCATCAACCCGATGATCGTGGACGGCATGGTGCACGGCGGCATTGCCCAGGGCATCGGCCAAGCCGTGCAGGAAAGTGCAGTCTACTCCGAGGACGGCGAGCTGCTGACCGGCACGATGATGGACTACGCGGTGCCTTCCGCCGAAGATGTGCCATCGTTCGAGACAGCGCGCACCGTAACGCCTACTCCAGTGAACAAGCTGGGTGCGAAAGGCGCGGGCGAAACCGGTACGATTGCGGCATCGCCAGCCGTCGTAAACGCCGCCGTGAATGCACTGAATCATCTAGGTGTCAAACACCTAAACATGCCGCTGACTTCGGAAAGCGTATGGCGAGCGATCCAAGAAGCCAAGGCAGAGCGGACCGCAGCTAGGTCCGCCGCCGCGAAACGGGGGAACTGACGCATGAATACCGCTACTACAGATCCTTTCTCATACGTCGCACCGGACACGGTGCAGGAGGCATCCCGACTCCTCTCGCGATACGGCGCGGGCGCCAAGCTCATCGCCGGGGGACACTCCCTCGTCCCGATGATGAAGCTTGGACTGGTAACACCAGAAGCCTTGATCGATCTGCGAAAGATCGAGAGCATCAGGGGCATCAAAACGTCCGCCAGCGGCATCAACATCGGAGGCGCAACCACCTATCGCGAGTTGGAGACATCAGACGAAATCGCCGCGGATGCAACCGCCATCTCCGATGCAGCATGCGAGGTCGCAGATACCCAAGTTCGCAACTGGGGAACCATCGGTGGCTCTCTTGCACACGCCGATCCTGCCGGCGATATGCCAGCCGTGGCTCTCGCCCTAGAGTTCAACATCAACCTAGCGTCTGCGCGGGCCGAACGCACCGTGCCTGCAGACAGGTTCTTCCGCGGATACTTCACTACCGCACTACGCCACAACGAAGTGTTGACGAGCGTCGACTGCCCTGCGCTGCCAGCAGGATCTGGTTCCGCTTACATCAAGCTTGCCAACAAGGCATCTCATTACGCGGTAGTCGGCATCGCCGCCGCAATCACCATGGGTGATGACGGCATTTGTTCGCGGGCGCGATTGGCAATCACGGGAGCCGGTCCGAATGCCACGCGATCGCGACGCGCAGAACGCATACTGGAAGGCAAGGGATTAGCCGACAACGAGATCGCACGAGCTTGTGCACGCGCTGGAGTTGAGGTAGACATCTTCAACGATGATGTGCACGCGTCGGGCGAGTATCGCGCCGCGATGGTGCGTGTCTTCGCAAACCGAGCCATCAACCTGGCGTTGGAACGCGCTACATCGGGTTGAACTTTAGGCTCCCGACAACGCGCAACCCGAACTGCCCGGCGCTTTTACCGAATGCCGATCCGCGCTGTCGTCGCGCGCCATGACAGACGAAACCACTCGGCAGATCGTTGCGCTGGTCCGCGACTTCGTCCGACGCGATGTCGAAACCGTCGCATCCCAACACGACGCAGATGACACATATCCCACCGCACTCGTAGAAACGATGCGCGAATTGGGAGTGTTCGGTCTAACCATTCCAGAACAGTACGGCGGGCTCGGATTGAGCCAGGTGACTCTCGTCGCCGTGTTCGAGGAGCTGGCGAAGGGCTGGATGAGTCTGTGTGGCGTCTTGGGCACACATTTATTGATGGCGCAGGTCATCGCAGAACACGGCACAGAATCGCAGCGCAATGCCCTGCTACCACTCATGGCTACCGGAGATATCAGAGGCGGCCTGGCGCAAACCGAGCCGAATGTGGGCTCAGATGTGCAAGCCATCCAGACAACTGCAAGGCGCGACAGCGGCGGAGATTTCTTCATCAACGGCACGAAACACCTCATCACCAACGCTGAGCACGGCAACGCATTCCTACTCGTCGCAAAGACCGACACATATGCGGAGCCGCCCCAACGCGGCATCAGCTGCTTCATCGTCCGCAAACCAACCGTGGGACTGAGCGTCGGAAGACACATCCCAAAGCTCGGTTACCGCGGCATCGACACAGCAGAGCTCGTCTTCGACAACTGCCGCGTTAGCGCGGATTCTCTCGTCGGAGGCATTCCCGGCCACGGATTCAGTCAGGTAATGTCCGGCTTGGAGTGCGGGCGCATCAACGTGGCAGCACGCGCAGTAGGCGTGGCACAAGCCGCATTCGATGCCGCCATTCGTTACGCGCAGTCGCGGCGCACGTTCGGCGCACCGATCTCAGAGCACCAAGGCATCAGATTCAAACTCGCAGAGATGGCAACTAAGATCGAAGCGGCAAGGCTCCTGACCCGAAACGCGGCGCAACTCAAAGACGCGGGGCAACGCGTCGACATGGCTGCCGGCATGGCGAAGCTGTACGCAAGCGAAATATGCGGCGAAATCACACTGGACGCAATGCGAATACACGGCGGCATCGGATACACCAAAGACCTGCCAATCGAACGCTACTACCGCGATGCCCCGCTGATGATCATCGGCGAAGGCACAAACGAAATGCAGAAACTGATAATCGCCAAACGCCTACTAGAGCAGTACGCCGTTTAGGGACGTCCCTCAATCCGCACGTCGCGGAAGAACGACGCGCCAGGCCAGACCGGTCCAAGGCCGTGAACCCATGGCTTTACCTGTGCATATCTTGTGCCAGAAGTCGCGAGCGGTATGACCAATCCGGAGTCGAGGATTGCCTGCTCCAACTCTAAGTATAGGCTCGCACTCCGCACCGCATCCCCTTCAGCGGCCGCTTCGTCAGACATTGCCTTGAGCTCAGGCATCGATGCCTCAAGCCCAGGAATCTCTGACAACACCTGGTCTAGCACCGCAGACGGATGCGGATAAGAGGGACGGACCGTGATTGCGCGCAATGCAAGTTCCCCCGTCGCGAAGTCCAAGAGTTCAACATGTGGGGCTTCAAACCATTCCGATACCTTAATCCCGAGCACATCCTTCCAACTCTTGAAGACCACCTGAAACGGCAAAAGCCCTGGTCCATTTGTGATGATGTTGCTATTGAATCGCAACGTTACCTCAACTTCGTCAACACACTCACAACGCCGTAGGTTATCCGATGCTACATCAGCGTCAAACTCCACTCTGCCACTTATCGATTTTCCGGCCGCGAGCGAATGCGGGAGCACGCGAGAAACCGCATTGCCGTCAAACTTGAACTCTGGGCTAGAGTAAAGCAACGCGAGCCGAAAATCAAGGTTGTCAAGCGGCGGGATCAGAGGACTCAGAATCAGAAACTCCGCCGACTCAAGCTGCACTGGTATCGCATCGTCTCCTAGGTCATCACCCAACATAAAGAGCGGAGCGAGCACATCGACCTCGCCGTTTTCAAAGAGAACATCAACCGGCTCCGATGCATCATACCGCGGTCTGACAAGCAAAATATCGGCATCGGTGTTGACATCGTCTGACGAAAAGTCGGCATCACTGATATCAGGTCCGCTGGGGATCAGTTCGATGCGCTCTATGACTTCAATCGATTCGTCCCAATACCGCGCGTTGCTTTCCAACACACACCCATCGCCATCGGCATCAAACTCTACCAGCTTGAAGGGGCCTGCCCCCGTCGGCATAGAATCCGCGTCAAACCAAATCGCCTGTTCCACGCCAGAGTTCGACCATGCATCATCCCAATAGAGCGCGTTATCGCGGCTCAGTACCGCCGCTACAGGATTGGCCAGCAGCATCGGAAAGTGTGCCACCGGGCGCGCTAAATCCACGACGAGGGTTGTGTCATCCACCGCCCTGACACCAGACATCTCTGCATCCGATGCACCTGCAACTTCGGTAAAACCCAAGACTGCATTGAAGACCGTATGGGCTCCGCTACCATGGCGTGCCTTGCGCGCAGCGCGGTTCCAGCTCCATACGAAATCGTGCGCGGTGACCGGGCTCCCATCGGCAAACTCAAGCCCTGGGCGCAGGTGGAATGTGTAGCGCAATCCAGAATCGTCAATGCTGAAGCTGTCAGCCAGCTCCATCTCGAATCCCACCTCTGGATAGGCTGCAAGTCGGGTCAGCCCAGCGTGTATTTCGTTGGCTACCGCGAAACCGAACCATTGGGCATCAACGGCTGGATCAGGTGTGCCACAATATGAAACCGGATAACGAAGCACTTCCGCAACTTCGCTTTGAACAGTCGACTGAGAGTCGACCCGAACTTGATGTGAAACCGACTGCGGACTGGCCTCCTCGCCGACAGAAGGCTCGCAAACAGTTAAGAAAAATGTGGTCAGGGCATACGCGGCCAAGAGTCCGACAGACCCGGCCAATACGCGTCGCCGAAACACCAGAACGACCAATCGCTAGGACCTACCCCGGCTTATACGCCAGTGCCCTGATGCGTATCACTGCTAGATACGCATCGGGGTGCTTCGCCCACTCGATCATCCCATCGCGCACCTCTGCTAACTCTTCCTGCGTCGTTATTCCCAGCTCCACTGCCTGTTCAAACATCGGCAGCTTATCTATGAATGCCAGATACTCCCCGATGATGTCCTTGATACCTTCCGGCGTGTGAAAGTTATCGAAGCGCGGCAGTAGCTCTGTAACTTGGAATCCCGCGGCACGCATGTGAGACTTCAGGAATCGGCCGCGGTTCAGCGTGCCACCCTCGCGTTGCGTACCGTCCTCGAACAGATCCAAGAAGCGTTTGACATACTTGTTGGGCGGTACGATAAATGGCTCCGTGTAGTCGGATGTTGACGTGCCGTTGATGCCGCCCGGCTTCAGCACCCGGTAAAACTCGTTATGTCCATCCATGGGATCACGCAGATGCTCCAACACTCCCGCGTTGAATAGCACATCGAAGTGATCGTCAGGAAATGGCAACTCGGTAACACTGCCAACCATGAACTCCACGTTGGTCAATCCCATCGAGTCGGCAAGCTCCCGCGCGCTGTCGATCATCGCCGGCTCTAGGTCAATCCCATAAACCTTCGCTGGCGCGACGGCTTCCGCCAATCCGACCGTGACTGAACCCGGGCCGCATCCGCAGTCGATGGCCGTCATGCCGGATCTCAGATGCGGTTCCAAGAACTCCCCCATACGTTGCAGAGTACGGGTCGCATAGAAGCCCTGCACCTCCGGCTGGTCGTAGCCATGCTCGGGCGGCGGAACCGTGGGTTCGATTATCGGACCTAGCGTCATTGTGCAATCCAATCTAAATGGTCAACAGTTGTCAAGCAAGTCTTCCAAGACGCATGGCTAGATCGTGAATCCTGTCCGACTCCGGCACGCAATCAAGCCACCGGGCCGGGATCGCATCCACGCCGTAGCGGGCACCAAGTACGGCACCTGCGACCGCGCCATTCGTATCAGTATCGCCGCCGCTGCTGACAACCTCAACCAGCGCCTCTTCAAAGTACAGCGGTGTCTCAGCCGCCCACAATCCAACCTGCGTCGCCAAGAGCGTGTGTCCAACCAGACGCTGATCTACGCGCAACCAATCTGTCGAATCAGGAAGCCGCTCGCCGTTAACGATGGCGGCAAACACAT
Source organism: Dehalococcoidia bacterium (assembly GCA_965200145.1). Taxonomy (GTDB): domain Bacteria; phylum Chloroflexota; class Dehalococcoidia; order Lucifugimonadales; family Lucifugimonadaceae; genus CBDATG01. The sequence continues at coordinate 527,467 of CBDATG010000002.1, read as the reverse complement.
TAGACGGTATGCCATCGGACTGTGATTGAGCCAAGAGGTCCGGCATCCCATCTCGTTGAGCCGCCTGGAAAATCGCGGCCAAGTCTGGGACCAATCCTCGGCAAAGCAACGCGATGACGGCGTTTACCAAGATGCACGACCACTGGCAAGTCGGAGCGAAGTGTGTCACAACGGAAGACGTCGCCGACTGTCTTACCAAGCGATTCGGATCGTCAAGGTTGGCGATAGCGACTGGAGCGCAACGCATCACCGCGCCGTTAGGTGCAATTCCATCCAGTTCAACAAAGATGTTACGCGCCGCTTCAGGAGGCGGCACGCCATCCATCAACTCGTAGATCACGCTCCCAGTCGTGTGTCCGCAACCCCGAGCGTTTTCCTCAAACCACTGGACAATCCGGTCCGCGAAACCGTGCATCAGGTCAGAATCGCAAACCAACGACTCCGCCAACGCGACTGCCTGCGCCAAGTCATCATCCATCAGCCGTGACTTTTCATGCTGATCGATGTACCTAACACCATCCGGGTACCGACGGTCTATATCGCTGTACCACCGTCCCTCAACTGGTATTCCGAGGAGATTGCCGACCGCAAGTCCGAACATGGTTCCATGTGTTCTGTCCGACCAATTGCTCGGATCGCCTGCATTTGAAATCGAATCCGATAACAACTGCTCCAAGTTCGGAGCAGAGTGGACTACACCCTCGAACCGAACGTCTTCCCGTTCCAACATTGAACTCGCCACTTGACTCTACCGTGTCGCTTCAGCTGCGCCATCGTGCGCCCTGTCGCGCATACGTCTCGCCGCTTCGTACGCCGTCAGCTCTACCATGGCGGCCAATCCCTCGCCTTTGCCCATGGAGAGTCGTCGGCCGAAAATCTGATGCACGATGTCGCCTGGGACTCGCGCCACCTCTTCGAGCGGCGCGCCCGACATCGTCTCGTCCATGATGACCGACATCGCCCTCGCCGAGATGCCCAACGGATTCTCAACCGCGTAGTAAAACTTCAATGTCCCGTCAGGTTGGTCTTCTGCCCACACGAACGCCTCAGATTCACACTTCGGCACTCGCCGGTTCTCCGGATACGGACGAGTCGCTATCCGATCAGGCACCGCCTCAAAGTCATCAGACAGCTCCACCAGATACTGTGCGCGTTCCATCCGGTCCAAGCCATCCAACTCGGACAGCATCTCCGTGAGTCTTGACGGAAGAGTCGTCATGAACGACAGCGAGAAGCGTTGCGAAAAACGGCGATAGTCAGCTGCTTAAGGTGACTCGTTTAACGCAGGTTATTTCTCGATCGGTACACCAACCGAGTTGCCCCACTCTGTCCAGCTACCGTCGTAGTTCCGAACATTGCCATACCCAAGCAGATTGGTCAACACGAACCAAGTGTGACTCGAACGCTCACCAATGCGGCAGTACACAATCACATCGTCGTCAGATGACAAGCCTGCGTTCGACTCGTAGATGTCGCGCAATGAGCTCGCGTCCTTGAATGTGCCATCCTCGTTAGCGGCGGATGCCCAAGGAACCGATGCGGCACCCGGGATGTGACCACCTCGCAACGCTCCTTCATTGGGGTAGTCCGGCATGTGCAGACGCTCGCCACGGTACTCCTCAGGACTGCGAACATCGATCATCTTTCCCGACTCGTTAACATGCGCCAGAACCTGGTCACGGAACGCTCTCACCTCGGAATCATCCCGCTCGGGTGCAGAATAGCTCGCGGCGGCGACGGACGGAACATCGCGAGTCAACGCTCTGCCCTCTGCCTCCCACTTCATCCTTCCACCATCCATGATCTTGGCATTCGTGTGTCCGAACAGCTGGAAGATCCAGAGCGCGTAGCATGCCCACCAGTTACTGCGATCACCGTATAGCACAACTGTCGTGTCGTTACCGATGCCTTTCTCAGACATCAACCTCGCGAAGCCATCGCGATCTAGGTAATCTCGCCGCAACGGGTCGTTGAGGTCCGCCGCCCAGTCGATCTCAACTGCTCCGGGAATGTGTCCGGACGGATACAACAACGGGTCCTCATTCGATTCAACGATGCGGATGCCAGCATCGCTACCGTGCTTCGCTACCCATTCAGTTGAAACCAGCGCATCTGGATTCGTGTAACCTCGTTCGTTGATTTCAGACATGTCGTTACTCCTGATTACACTTGATTCGTTTGACAACCTTGCAAGCTGCCAGTCATTAGTTGCATTGCACTCAATTCTATGCGAACGATTCCATTCCCGATGCTCATTAACGGCGGATGCGTCTTACGCTTAGCCACGTTTGAGACACTGGTAGACGACCCGGTCGCAGATTGAAGCGAGAGGACAACGCGTCGCCGTCTTCAACGCGACGGGACAGGTTCTCAATCCGTAGCTTGATCTGGACGGTGTACGCACCGTCATTCCTATTGGCGTTCGGGCAGGGACTCCTGATTCCCGTACTGCCCATCTTCGCCCGCGACGAGCTTTTCGCGACCGATGCAATGGTCGGGCTCACCGTCGGCGCGCGGCATATCGGAACGCTGGCGTTTGATGTCCCGGCTGGCATCTTGGTGTCACGCTTCGGAATGTGGCGCACTATGGTCGTCGGCATCTCGTTATTCGCCGTCGCTGCGCTCGCGGCGGCCAACAGTCCCAACCTGGGAATGCTGTTCGTGGCACGGTTGGCAGCCGGCGGAAGCTTCGCATTCTGGATGATTAGCAGACATGCCTACATCGCCGACGCGGTGCCAGCAAGGAATCGCGGCAAAGCACTATCTCTATACGGCGGTACCAGCCGCATCGCCGCCATCGCCGGACCAACAGTCGGTGGGGTGCTGGCGGAGTACGTTGATGTAACAGCTCCCTTCTACGCCCAAGCCGCCATCGCACTCATGACGGCCGGTCTCGTCATCTATACCATGATTCGCACCGGCGGCGACACACGAGTCGCGGGTCACAGACCAAATATCCTCGCAACCCTCGGAGGAACGCTCAGGGCTCACCGAGGCGACTTCATGACTGCGGGACTTGTCGCGGTCGTCTTGCAGTTCGTCCGCGCCGCACGCGAATTCCTGATTCCAGTATGGGGAGACGACATCGGGATGGCAAAAGACCAGATCGGATATGTGACTAGCGCGTCGTTCGCAGTGGACTCGACCATGTTCCCTATCGTTGGCTACGTCATGGACAGGTTCGGCAGGAAATTCGTAGGCGTACCGTCGCTCTTGGTTATGGGAATTGGTCTTGCAATGCTCCCGTTCGCACAAACCTCGGCGACATTCCTGGTAATCGCTTCGCTACTAGCCGGTTTCGGCAATGGACTCAGTAGCGGATTCGTCTTGACACTGGGCTCAGACTTAGCACCGCAGGGCGACCCTGGTGAGTTCTTAGGAGTCTGGAGGTTCGTGTCGGATGTCGGCAGCGCTGGCGGTCCGCCGCTCATTGGTGGTTTGGCGCAGCTGATCTCGCTTGCATCCGCGAGCTGGGTAACCGGAGGCGTAGCAGCTATCGGCGCAATATTGCTCGTGCTACTCGTACCCGAGACTGTCGGCGATCGAGCTAGATCGAGGCTCAGGCGAGGTCGGTAGGTATCTGCTTCCCAACAGTGTGCTAATCCGTTATAACCTGAAACCATCGCTGGCGCGCTACTCGTACGGACGGTTCGGCATCGTGGAAAATCAACTTATTCTAGGAGACAACCTAACGGTGATGGAAGCTCTGCTCGATGAGTTCTACAACGTGTTCGACCTCGTTTACATCGATCCTCCGTTCGCCACTAACAACACGTTTCACAGCAGCCGCGAAAGGTCAGCGACGATATCCGCGATCACCGGCGCAGATGTGGCTTACTCAGACGTGTACGAACTGAACGACTACATCAAGTTCCTCGAGCTCCGCTGTGTGCTCGCCCGCGAGCTCATGAGCCCTGATGGGTCGTTCTACATTCATACCGACACGAAAGTGGGCCATTACGTCAAGGTGATGCTTGATGGCGTCTTCGGGCGCGACAAATTCCGCAACGACATCACACGTATCAAGTCCAACCCTAAGAATTTCAGCAGGCGCGCTTACGGCAACATCAAGGACACGATACTCTTCTACACGAAGAGCGACAGTTATATCTGGAACGAGCCGCGAGTGCGTCAATCAGAGGATGCGATCAATCGGCGTTACAACAAGATCGACTCGCAAGGCAGACGCTACACGACGACACCATTGCACGCACCTGGTGAGACCCGCAACGGCCCCACAGGCGGCATGTGGCGCGGGATGTTCCCGCCGCCTGGCAGGCATTGGCGGTACCCGCCCGAAAAGTTGGAGGACCTGGAACAAGCGGGGCTGATCGAGTGGTCATCAACTGGCAATCCGAGAAAGATCATCTACGCTGACAGTGCGGCGGAACAAGGTGTCAGGATGCAGGACGTGTGGGAATACAAAGACCCTCAGGTCGCGATCTACCCGACACAGAAAAACTCCCAACTCCTAGACAAGATAATCGCAACATCGTCGATGCGAAGCAGCGCGGTGCTTGACTTTTTCTGCGGATCCGGAACCACGCTCAGCGCAGCATCCATCCTCGGTAGAAGTTGGGTCGGCATCGACCAGTCCGAGGTTGCTATCGATACTGCGCGAATGACATTGGAGGGCGTTGAATACTCACTGAACGATTTATCGGTAGCAACCCGACATCCCGCGACTGCATTCGTCGCTCCAAGGTTCACCGGGATGTCGTTGAGCGGGGACAACTGATTCAATGTCTGGCTCCCTCGAAGTCCCTCCGCCCGACTGGGACGCTATTGAACAGGGCATGTGGAGGTCCAACGCCCTTGATGTGTCTGAGGAGGCCTCGAGGATGAGCGATCGGTTGATGAAGCGAGTCGACCTATTCGTTTGGCGATTCGGGTACTCACGAGATGAAGTGTTGAGGAAAATCGAAGTGGATCCGTTGTTTGCAGCTTGGTTCGCCAAGGAGCCGAGGCGGCAATCGCCTCATGAGCAGATTGCGGCCGATTACCTGAAAGGTTTCTGTGAGATAGTCGGCTTCGTCAGACTAAAGCAGACTGGAAACAATGCGTTGTACCTAAATCGCGACGGCGAAATCATTTCCAAGTCTGACCTTCAGGGGGACCGTCCATCCAAGGCTCTTGACTTCGAGTGGAAATCGCCTTCTGGCGTGAGGTGCCTAGCCAGTCACAAATACACCAAGGAAGGCGGAGGTAATCAGGATAGCCAGTTCCGAGAACAACGCACGCTACTGAGCAACTTCCAAAGCCGTTCTGCAAACAACACGGCGTTGTTCGTGATATGCGACGGACCGTACTACACCGCCGAACGGATGAACGCCCTACGCATGCAATGTAGAACGGTTCCGCCGATGAGTTTTGCCACCCATATCGAGAACGTGCCCAGTCTAGTCAGCCGGCTCTAACCCTCCAGCTAACTGGACCAGTTACAGCCCTTCATTAGCCAGCAACGCTTGCAGGTCGCGCAGACACGCCGCGTCATCCTCGAGATTGCGGTTGTCTACCCACTCCTTTGACTCGCCGCTCATTCCTTCCACAGCACCCGCTTTCACGCACTCAACGACCATCTGCATTCCCGACTCCACTGTTGGCACCAAATTGCGCTGCTCACGTAACGACAACGCCGCTACAAGACCGTATCCGCCCCAGTTCGAGCAACTCGCGATGATCAACTCAGTCGTCGTGGTAACGCATGGGTTCTTCGGCAGATACTCATGCGGAATCGTAGGGATAACGTCCTTCAAGTTGCCCATGCCGATCTCATTACCGCCATCTCCTATCCCCACCGAGTAAGGATGCTGATCGAAGAGATGGTCTATTTTGGCATTCTTGCTTGTGAAATCGATGCCTCTGAAGTTGCGATAGGTGCCATCCCCTACTAATCCTGCCCTCTCAATCGCAACCAATGCTGATGGTGAGTGCGCTTGCACAAGCTGGTTGGCAAACTCCGCCGACTCGAAGTGAGAAGCAATCGGGAACTCGATGACTCCGTGGGACGGGTCCGCCACCGACCGAACGACATCCGCCGAGAGCTCATCGGTTACGTAGTACACATCGGATCCGAGAGTAGCGAGCGCATTGCCAATCGCAACTGCACCCGGCGGACCGTCCGTCTCCGGCGCGTCAGCCGCCAAGATGTGGAAGCCCGTCACGATGAACACGAGCCCCTGATTGTTCAACAGCAACTCCGCTGCCGCCCTGACGTAGCCCGGCTTCATATGTGGCTTCAAGTCCGACATACCGCGCATGTCGTCTTGGAGGATGATGTCCTCAATCTTGGAAAACGCGTCTTGAGTCGTCATTCTTGGAATCGCCTTCGGAGCATTGGAGGTCGTACGGGGCTCAGATCACTGCCAAGTCTTCGTCCGTCAGGTCCGTTACGAACATATGGCCCGGCGAGTGCGTCAGCATCAACTCGGGTTTCGATGACATGGCGACCGACTGCGGTGTAACACCGCAAGCCCAGAAGACCGGTATCTCGTCTTCGGACGAGCGCGCCCAAGGATCGCCAAAATCCGGTTTGGTGATGTCATCGATGCCGATGTGCGACGGGTCACCAACATGGACTGGAGCACCATGGGCTCCCGGGAATCGCGAAGTCGCCTGCACAGCGCGCACTACCTTGTGCTCTGGAACCCAGCGATGCGTCACGACCATCGGTCCGTGGAATGGGCCCGCAGGTATCGTTTCGATGCCCGTCCGGAACATCGGAACGTTCTGCTCAGTGCCGTAATACGGCAGCGCAATCCCATTCCGAATTAGGGCGTGCTCAAAGGTGAAACTGCAACCCAAAAGGAAGGTAACGAGGTCGTCACGCCAGTACTCCAGCAAGTCGACGGGTTCATCAACCAGCACACCGTTTTCGTAAACACGATACTTCGGCACATCGGTCCGCACATCAGAGCCCCTAGATGTGATGAGTGGATCAACCTCGCCCGGATCAAGTACCTCAACCACGGGGCAAGGTTTGGGGTTGCGTTGGCAGAACAGTAGGAAGTTGAAAGCTAGCGATTCCGGGAGGATTGCCAAGTTGGCCTGAACGTGGTCGTGTGCCAGGCCTGACGTCGGTCCCGTCAGCACGCCACTCCGAGCGGCCAGACGGACATCTTTGCCAGTTGCTAGGTCTGAGTCAATATTGGTCGACATGGGTATCAGAATAGGCACATGGGTTTGTGTATTCCGTTAAAGTGTAACCACTACTGGACAAGTCAGGCATCGCATGAACAATCCTTCGCGTTGAAACTAGGCGTTGGCATAGCAGGATATGGACGGCGTGGGACGCTACACGCGGCGGCGTTAGCGCGAGTACAAGGCGCGCAGGTTGTAGCAGTCTCCGACCCTGTTCAAACCGCGCGAGAGCGCGCAATGGCGGATTTGCCCGGTGTTACAACCTACAGCGAAGCCGCGGAAATGGCGGGGGACCCTCGTGTAAACGCGATCGTTGTATCTGCACCGGCACACCTGAACGGCGCCGTCGCCCTGCAGGTGGTAGACAGCGGCAAGCCGATCCTGATAGAGAAACCGCCTGCCATGTCGTCAACGCAATTGGGACAGCTGAAGCGGTCCGCGCAGAGTGCTGGCAGTAGTGTGATGGTCGCTTTCAATCGGCGATTCAACAAGCTCGTTCAAGATGCGATCCACGCTGTCGCAACGGAAGGCCGCGTACACCAGATCGCCGCAGAGTTTCACAAGGACATTCATGAATTTACAGACGACCCGCGTTTCTCCCCTGACATCATGGACTACATGCTTCTAGAGTCCCCGATCCACGCTGTCGACTTGGCGTTACACATCGCAAATTCGCCGGTGTCCAGCGTTCAAAGCGTTGTCCGGCGCGCGGTCAGCAGCTACCGTGACGTTCACGCCGCATTGATCGAGTTCGAAAACGGCACCGTGTGCCAATTCAGCGCGGCTTATACCGCCGGCGGAAGATTGGAGAGATACGAGGTCCACGGCGAATACGTGTCAGCATATCTAGAGGGGGTCAACACCGGCTGGGTCCTCCGAGGAAACGAACGACACCAGCTCGACGCGAACACGGCGTATCTGGGCGACCTGATCGCGCAGGACGGCGAGTTTGTCAACGCTGTGATGCAAAACAGGCCATGGGCACCCCACGCGGCTACGCTGGAGAGTAGCCTAGACGTGTTGCTGCTATGCGAGCAGATCCTGGTGGAAACGCGCTAACGGAATGGTGTTACCTCTACCACAGCGTCAATCACAGCGGGTCAAGCGAATACCGTGCCGCCATACGACGATTCCAACAGGTCACCGCTTGCGAACCGTTCGTACCGCAAAGGACGCAGGTCAAATGTAGCGTCGGATTCTGTCGCCAGCTCCGCCAAAGACAGTCCTATTGCTGGTGACATCTTGAATCCGTGGCCAGAGAAACCTACGCCGATAATCACGTTTTCGTGTCCCGCCAACGTGTCGATAACGGGATTCCAGTCTGGTGTCACGGTGAAGACACCAGCCCATCCGTCGATGATGCCCGCTTCCCTGTAATCGGGAAATATCCGGGAGAGAATCTCTACGGCCTCAGCGGCGATCGTCGTGTCCAATCCCCTGTTGTAAGTATCGCGATGCACCAAGTCCTCGCGGTAACCAACCAGCACTGTTCCGGGTGTATCCGGCCTGACCGCCAAGCCGCTCGGGACGCTTGCGATCGTCGGGTGGACGCTCATCGCAGTCTCGGACAGCGATGCAGGTTGCGCCAAGCGAACGACTTGGTGCCGCGCGAACGTCAACGGAACATCGAATCCGAGAAGGGCCAATAAATCAGCAGCCCACGGACCGGTTGCGACGACTACCTTCTCAGCATCGAAGTCCCCGTTTGACGTGCGGACAGTCACTGGCCCGCCGTTATCAGAAACGCGGATCGCAGTAACTTCGCAACCCGGAAGAATCGTGGCACCGCGCCGCGTTGCGCTCTCCGCGAACGAAGTCGTCACCAAATGCGAGTCAGCATATCCCGAATCGGGCTCCCAACAAACACCGTCGAAGACATCGAACTTCATCAGTGGCCACTTCGCGCTGGCTTCCCCACGGTTCAACATCACGGAGTTCACGCCACACTCCAACGCCAAGTCGTGATTCTTGCCAGCACCGTGACCTAAGCCGCGTTCTGGGAGCATCATCCAACCATTGTTCACGAATCCACTCGGTCCGCCGGTGTGATCCTCGAAACGCGCCATCACTTCCAGACTCCACAACGACATCTCCGTCGTGATGGCCTGCGAGTAGTGAGTACGCAGGATCGTCATGGACCTGCCTGTTGACCCTGCACCCAGAGTGTCGCGTTCGATCAAGAGCGTATCGGTAACGCCAAGGTCCGCCAGATAGTGCAACGTCGCACAACCCATCACGCCACCACCAATCACGATCACATCGTATTTCTGCTGTACATCTGGCATGAACAATTCCTATGTCCTACGCCGGTAGTCTATCGGGCCTCGCCGGTGCGTCCAACAACCTTGCTCGTCCGGTCGGCTACAGACGTCGGATCGACGGCGTCAAGACGATGAACGCGGCCGAGACGATTAGCAAACCGATCGCCAATCCTACGATTGATGCCTGCGAACCGAACTGCTCCACCGAAATGCCTATTGCCAACGCCGCGATAGGTATAAATCCGTATGTCATCATCGTCAAGCTCGTCATGCGCGCACGGTATTCGTTGTCTGAGTGTTCCACCACTAGCGCCTGCCCAAGAGCAAACCGCGTCGTCTCGCCTATGCCCACGCCGATAAACATCAGAATGCCGACAACGTAGATCGGCATCAAGCCGATGACGGCCATTGAGACTCCATATACCACCGGTGCCAACAGCAAGACCCAACCGCGCGCCTGCCCTTTTCGCAAGCTCGCAACACCTAGCGACGCGACGATGCCGCCAAACCCGGCCATCATCGCAAGCCAACCGACCTCAGACGGGTCAGAGCCGTACAGGTCATACGCGAAGACCGGTACCAACATCCTGAACGGCATGGAAAGCATCGCCACCACGATCGACTGGAAGAGCAACACCATGACGAGTCTGTTCCGGAATATGTACTCTATGCCATGCCTTATCGCTTCAAACGTGCGTTCCTTGGGTCGGTTCGGGTCCGGTTCCAATCGCGGCAGCAGGCTAGTGAAGACCAATGCGCCGACCTGCATCGCAGTGACTACGAAGTAGACACCCTGCGGCTCAATCCATTCGTACAGCACACCGCCTATCGCAGGCGATGCCACAGTCATCAGAGTCATCGCCGTCGCATTCAGGGCCATGGCGTTTGGCAACTGGTCCTTGCCAACCAGTTGCACAGTCGCAGCGGTGCGAGCTGGCATCTGCAACGCGAACATGCAACCCTGCAAGATCGACACCGCCAACATGTGCCACCATTCGATCAGTCCCAAAAGAATCAGCACGCCGATAATCAGGGCCATCAAGGCGTTGCCAGTCTGAGATAGCTGGATGAGCATTCGCCTCTCAACGCGGTCCCCCAGCGCGCCGCCGACGAGCGACATAACGAGTAACCCGGGCGCCCAACCGATCGAGACTGCGGAAGCGATGAGCGCGTTGTTGTCCGTTATCTCGACAACGAGGATGCCCCTGGCAAGCATCAGCATGTTGAACCCGCCCATCGATAGGAACATGCCGAACCACATCATGCGATAGTCGCGATTCGAGAGCGACTCGAAGATTCGGTTGAGCCAAGGTGAGCTCGCGAAAGCGCGCGCCACACCGCGTGAGCCAGGCGGAGCCGCGGCAGTGGATGCTGCGTGGCCGGGGGTATCTTCCACCGGCTGCGTGCCGCTGGTAGTGTCTGATGTAGCCAATCTGATGTAGCCGACTAGTAAAGTCTGCGCAGTGTGAGTACCGATGACGCAGAGCGACTACGGATTGAATAGCTATTGTATTGCGCGCAGGTTTAGACTGGATAGCGACGACAACGCGAATGCCCGCGAATTGGAGACACTATGATTCAATCCCTCTCTAACCTGCCTGAACCGACCATTAAGGATGTGTTCGAGGCGCGTCGGCGGATAGGTTCGCAGGTTCACCGCACACCTTTGCGGCGTTACCCCGTACTGTGCGAAATGCTGGGAGCGGACGTTTGGGTGAAGCATGAGAACATGCAACTGCTCGGTTCGTTCAAGGTGCGTGGCGGTATCAACTTGGTCTCGCACACGAGCAAGGAGGAGCGTGAGCGCGGTTTCATCACCGCGAGCACTGGAAACCACGGACAATCTATCGCATACGCAGCAAACTCAAACGGTGCCAGTTGTACGGTCGTTGTTCCTGTCGGTGCTAACCCCGTAAAGATGGCGTCAATGCGCCAACTCGGCGCAACGGTGATCGAACACGGACCAACGTTTGACGAGTCCAAGAAGTACTCCGAGCATCTGGCATCCGAGCAGGGAATGCGATACGTGCATCCTGCCGACGAACCTCTGCTAGTAGCTGGTGTAGGCACTTACGCCTTGGAAATACACGAGGAATTAGCAGACATCGACATCATACTGGTTCCCATTGGAGCTGGCAGTGGCGCCTGCGGATGTTGCATCGTGTCCAATGCCCTCTCCCCGTCAACGAAGGTCATCGGGGTACAGTCCTCCGCAGCGCGATCTGTGCACGAGTCATGGAGGTACGGCGAAGGCCCGACTATCGACTCCCCGATGCAGACCGAAGCGGAGGGAATCGCAACGGGTTCTTCTTACGATTTTCCGGTTGGGATACTGCGAAACCGACTCCACGACTTCGAACTCGTCAGCGACACCCAACTGCGCAACGCGATTGTGATGATGTTTGAGACGACTCGGTCCATCGTCGAGCACGCGGGTGCAGCACCGTTAGCCGCGGCTCTTTCCCAAATATCAAGATGGGAAGGCAGGAGAATTGTGTTGGTCGCCAGCGGTGGGAACCTCAGTGTCCCGCAGCTCAAGAGCATATTTGGCGCCTAGTAACGCTCCTAGATCAGTCGGCGGAGTTGAGTTCCGCTATGTCTTCCTCGATCTTCTTAAGCCGCAGGTAATCCTCGCGGTAGAGGCAATACGCTCGTTCCAGATACAGTTGCGCCAGTTGCGATGACTTGTCGCTTGATTGCGACGCAGCGGCGATCAGGTCTGCCACCTGTCTATTCGCCGGCAAGTAACGCCCGATTGCGCGGATCTTGGATCGTGACTCCTCTGCTGTCGTTTGATCCCCACCGTCAACCGCGTACCTCATCCTGCCTAGCAGCGACGTAAGTTCCGAGAGCAGGTCAGCCTCACCCATAGAGCCGTAGACCAAGTCATCCAGTGCCATGTCGTCGTCGTAGTCGTCACCGTCATCATCCTCATCCTCGTCTTCGTCGCCATCTTCGAGAGACTTGGCCGCGCCTTCGCCGCGGTGGGCATCCGCGTAGATGTCCGAGTAAACGGATGTCGCCTCACTTACCTTTTCCATCATCCCAAAGGCATCTGAAAACGCGTGAGTGCCAGCGTAAATCACATCGTCGTCGCGTAGCTCTGCTAGACGCATCAGTTCATCCCAACCACCGATCGGCTCAGGCGCCGGCGGGAACGCGAACGACGAGATCGTTTCCGACGTCATCTCCGCCACTTGAGTCGCCAAGAACGGCGGCATGTACTTCGACAGATCAAGCGGTACCGGAAGAATCACGACGTAGGTTACGCCGATTTCCTCTCTGTCGTGGGCATCCCGAAAGTACACAAGAGCGTGGCCTGACGGATGGCCGGGGTTGCCGCGGGCAAATTCAAGTTCCATATCGCAAATACGAGATTCGTGTGCTGATGCGTTAATGGTAAATCTTCAAGATTGACTCTTGTGATTGAAAGGCAACCGATGCTCTTCGTTAGCTTACTACTCTGACCAACAATGAGGGACACATGTGCATCCCACCGTGGAAGGTGTGCAGGCTCGCGCATCCGATAATTGAGCGAAGAGCGAATCCCATCGAGTATCTCCACGCAAAGCAATCACATGTACCGTCATCTAGTCCGGCCGCTGCTTTGGATGCTTGACCCGGAACGTGCCCACGCCCTGGCCTCCCTTGCAATGCACCTGCCGCTGGTCTGGAAGGCTCCGGGTGTGTTCGCGCGATTGGACGACCCGAGGCTAACAGCAGACATCGCCGGACTGACAATGCCCTCACCTATAGGGTTGGCGGCGGGTTTCGACAAGAACTGCGTGAACCTCGGCGCGTTACTCGATTTGGGATTCGGGTTTGTCGCCGGCGGAACCATCACATTGGCGGAACGGTCTGGTAATCCGAAGCCACGGGTGATCAGGTTAACCAGCCAACGCGCGCTGGTCAACTCGCTAGGGTTCCCAGGCGATGGACTCGGGCGCACGGTGCACCGAGTCAAGCGGCACTCTGGGCGCATGAAGCGCGTTTTCGCAAGCATATCCGGCTCGATAGAGGATGAGATAGTGGCGTGTTACGCGCGGCTAGAACCACACGCAGCCGCCATCGAGCTGAACATCAGCAGTCCGAACACCGCTGGACTTCGCGTCTTTCACGACCCTGCGCGGTTGCGGCCGTTAATTGAGCAGATACTTGAAGCACGACGAACCGAGTCGCGGCTGATTGTGAAGCTACCACCGTGGACGCAGGACGAGGACCGACGCAATGCCCTCCAACTCGCAGAGACCGCAGTCAGCGCAGGCGCAGATGCCTTGATCGTGGCAAACACTCTTCCCATCGAACACTCAGGATTGGCAGTCGGCTCAGGTGGCCTCAGCGGCGCACCGTTGATCGAGAGCACCGAGCGTATGACGGCGGAGGTTAGCGCCGCTATCGGTAAGGAATCAGCAGTGATAGCGTGCGGCGGAGTCTTCACACCCGAAGACGTGTGGCGACTCATTGCCTGCGGAGCGTCGGCCGTCCAGCTTTACACGGCCTTCATCTATGAAGGACCTCTGCTACCGGTGCGACTCAACCGCGGTCTCATCTCCCTGATGGAAAAGTCCGGCGTGAGATCAATTGACGAGATCGGGGGACACCCTCCATAACCCATACCTGCTGGAGTAGGCCGCATCCACTGGCCCGCAATCGCGTACCGAATCAGCGGCCGATTCTGTCCGCGGCGATTGAGAGGACTTCGCTACGCGTCGGCATGGCTTCCTGTGCGCCGGGCTTAGTCACACATGCCGCTCCAGCAGCCATCCCGAGCTCCAGCGCTTCATGCAACACGCTTCCTTCGGACATCGCTTGTCCCAACACGCCGGCAAACGCATCGCCTGCCGCAACCGAGGCCACGACATCGACTTCATGTGCCATCAGCAATTGGGCATCGCCATCAATCAACGCCATTGCGCCCTTGGCACCCATCGTGATGACAACGTTTCGCGGACCCCATTCCGAACGGATGCGTCTAGCGGCCGACTCAGCAGTCGCATAAGAGTCAATGGCAACACCAGACAGCGCCTCGGCTTCGGTCTCATTGGGAGTTATCACATCGGCAACCGCATAGAAACCGTCGGGGATCTCATCTCGGTGGCGAGCTGGAGCAGGGTCGAGTACCACCCATATACCGTAACTCTGAGCACGCCGCATGGCCGCCATCGACGCGTCAAGTGGAACCTCCTGTTGAACCAACAACGTGCCGATGTCGGCGAACTCCGCCAACTCCTCAAACTTCGACACTTCGATTTCGCCGCACAAGGTATTCGCACCGTAGACGGGGTTGACGTAATTCTCGCCGTCATCATCGGTGAAGATGATCGCAATCCCTGACGAAACGCCGGACTTGGTTGACACCATCGACGCATCAACGCCCGCATCTTCCATGAACGACACCAGTCGTTGCCCGAAAATGTCGTCGCCAACCGCTCCGATCATCGCAACCTGCTTAACTCCAGAATCTGTTTCACGCGCGAATCTCGCGCCAGCTACAGCTTGGTTCGCACCCTTTCCTCCTGGCGCGGTGTAGAATCGTTTACCGACGAATGTCTCGCCCGGTTTCGCAGGGCGTTCGGTTTCAACTACCAAGTCCATGTTCAACGCGCCAAACACGACGGTGGAACGCTGGACTGGTTGACTTACACTAGGATGCATCATGTTCATTGACATCGGAATCGCAGAATGGCTGACCCTCGCAGTCCGTTACGGACACGGAATCGCAGCGGTAGCTTGGTTAGGCGGAAGCCTGTTTCATGTATTCGCGTTGACCCCACTCGTCGCGGCGTACCCGCAACAGATGGCACCAGCCATGTCACTGATCAAACCCGCATATCGCGAGATGGTTGACATTTCCGTGGCGGTGTTAATCGTAACCGGCCTCATCCTGATGTTCTCACGCATCCAGAGCAACGAAGCATCAATTGCGTGGGCGATTGTGCTATCGGTAAAGATCGGCTTGGCGTTGTGGATGTTCTACATCGTGTGGCGCCGCCGACGCACAACAGGCGAAGAAGCACCATCAGAGGGTTTCGCATCCAAACTACTGGGTTACAACTGGTTGCTTGGATTTGGCCTAATAGTCTTCATGCTCGCCGGAGTGTTGCGCGAGATGGTCGAAACCGCCCTGGCGTAGAGATACGCAGGAGTGAAGATGAAATGCGTCATCGCTTTCGTTGTAGTGCATTTCGTGGTGGCGGTGTATGAGTCGGCGGCACAGTGGATAACTGGTCAGGGCGCAGGCGATTTTCCGCCGTTGGCGGTGATGGAGTTCATCAACGCCTTCACGCCGGAAAAGATGGATTTCACGCTTGACATCTGGTCGGAGAACTCGCTCATCGGCACGATAGCAAACGCGATCACGAGTTCTTACCGACTGCTTACGTTCGGCGGCTACGAGGCGTTCCACGGCGAAGGAAGCGGAACACCGTCATGGGTGCGAACGACCCTTTCGATATACGGTCATCTTATGTTGTTGGCGATCATCTGGCACCTATTCCCGGCCGCCATCAGATCGTACGTGAGATTCGGCCGCTAGCGGAACGTCATCGACTGGTCTGGCGGGAATCAACGTTTCGGGTGTTCGCAGCCGGTCGCTTTGCGATTGCCTACAACTCGCGTTGCCCTCTCACGAGTAGCCGACCTCATCTATCCCAACTCTAGCTGGTCGCGCTTCCGTGCACGATCATATGCGCTGATACTTTCGCACGCGTTGGCCACTCTCGGGCGTGCCGATCTCCGCAACGTAGATGCTCTTCTGCGAATCGGTCCAGATACCGTGGACTGCGCCCAGGACTTCCGCCGCAGCGTCGCCCTTCCAGCGGGTCATCAACTCTCCGTCTAGCGACCAGATCGATACGGCGCGACCTCCGCCCTGCTCTATCACGTACGCAAAGCCGTCACCGCGGAAGTGAACGTCCCCCGGCCCCGTAACGTCGGTCCACTCCGTGATGAAATTGCCATCCGCATCGAATATCTGGATGCGATTGTTTTCGCGGTCGCAAACGAACACTCTACCCCTGTCATCAATGCCAATGTTGTGCGGCAACGCGAATTGACCCGGACCCTTGCCTGGCAGACCCCAAGACAGCTCGAGATCTCCCTCAGCATCGAAGCGATGCACGCGGCGATTACCGTAACCGTCCGAGACGAACACTCGACCATCTGCCGCAACAGCCACTCCCGTGGGTGAGTTGAACGGCTCGCCGTGCACACCATCGTGCGTAACAGTCACGGCTGCCCAATCTCGAGTACCCAGTTCCAGCAACAACTTGCCAGAACGGTCATGCTTCGTAACCGTGTGACGCTGCTTCTCCGTGAACCACACATAATCGTCGCCGTCGATGTATATCCCATGCGGCTCCTTGAAGAACGCATCGGACATGCCCCAACCCCAACTGCCAGCCAAGTCACCTTCCGGCGTCCACCAGGTCACGGGAAACTCGCCGCGGCTGTAGACCCAGACGTTGTCGCGAGAATCGACCGCCACGTCTGATGCCATGCCGAACTCCCAAGCCTCTGGCATCTTCGGCCAATCTGGCACTACTTCATATCGGAATTCGCCAGTTCCTACAATAGTCATGGTCTCCCCCTGTTCAACATGATGTGTCTCGATCGCTGTTGCTGTTGCATGAATGTTATCCCACAATTCGCGATTCAGCGCACAAACGTCATGCAACTCTGATAGAGTGATTGCGTCAAACAATCCAACGACGCGATCAACCAACTCATGCCCAGTAATCCCCCGCGCATAACCCGCATCGAGACGCTTCGCAATCCCGCGTACGCCAAGATCATCTGGGTACTGGTGCACACTGATGACGGCAATGTCGGACTCGGCGAGACCTCCTTCAGCCCGCTCACAGTCGAAGCTTGGATTCACGAGGAGGCAGCGGAGTACCTGCTCGGTAAAGGTGCCACTCAACTCGACCTCCACTGGAACAGACTCAACGGCTACGGCGGCAAGGTTATCGCGCGCGCGGCAGACATGTCCGGATTATCCGCAGTTGACATGGCTCTCTGGGACCTATTCGCAAAGCGCGCCAAAATCCCCCTCTACGAAGCTCTGGGAGGACTCACCAGGCCTTCGATTCGCGTCTACAACACATGCGCGGGTTACTCTTACGGCGTCAACCGTGTCGGAAGACTCAAAACTGGCGACGTTGACTACCGACCCGAAGAGCGTTACGAAGACCAGCAGGCATTCTTGACCGATGCGGGCGCGCTAGCAGAAGACCTGCTCTCCGAGGGATACACCGCAATGAAGATCTGGCCATTCGATCAGGTCGTCGATAAGTCACTCGGACAGTTCATCTCTAGCGAAGACTTGGAGATGTGCGCAGAACCGTTCCGGTTGATCAGGGAAGCGGTCGGCAACAAGATCGATGTGATGCTTGAGATGCATTCGATGTGGAACCTGCCTTCCGCCATCCGCATCGCCAAAGCCGTTGAACCATACGCTCCATTCTGGTATGAAGACCCAGTGCCAACGGACAACATCGCGGCTCTGGCCGAGTTCCGCAAGTCGACCGATGTCGCAGTAACTGCATCGGAGACCGTCGCCACCCGTTGGGCTTTCCGCCAGATGTTCGAGATGCAGGCAATGACTATCTGCATGTTCGACATCTCATGGGTCGGCGGCATTTCCGAAGCCAAGCGCATCGCGGCGATGGCAGAGGCGTACCACATGCCCATCGCGCCGCACGACTGCGTGGGACCAGTTACGTTCATGGATTCAGTGCACCTGTCGCTCAACGCACCCAATGCCCTGATCCAAGAAACCGTCAGGGCATTCAACGCCAGCTGGTACCGCGACATCGTAACCGAACTGCCAACAATAGAGAACGGTTATGCCCTACCCCCGCAAGGAACCGGCATCTGCACAGAGTTGCTAGACTCGTTCATCAACGACCCGGAGACCGAGACGAGAGTCTCGTCGTTGTAAACTACGCACACAAACCAACTCAGTAAAGGAATAACACGATGGCATACAAAGTCGCAGACCCCATCCCTATGTTCGTCTCGCCCGGTCCGAAGCCCAACGGACTACAGGCGGCGGACGACGGACTCTGGTACATCGACCAGGGCAACAACCACATGTACAAACTCGACTGGCAGACCGGCGAGACTCTACTGGAAGCACCAACTGAGACGGTGCACTCCAGCGGTATCACCTTGAGCGACGACGGCAACGTCTGGATAGCGTCAACCTACTCATGCGACATCTACGTCGTCGAGCGTGAAACCGGCAACACGATCGATAAGTTCCCATCCCCAGGAGCAGGAATCAACGCAACTCGCGAGCACTTCGACGATTCAATGGGACGCGCTGCTCAACCCACCGGCGATCACGGCTTGGAGTGGAAGGACGGATACATCTACATCGCATCACCGCCAAGCCAGTTCGTGCACGTAGTAGAAGCATCAAGCTGGAAAGAAGTACACCGATTCAAAGCACCGGGATACCGCGTTCACGGCATAGCATTCGCAGAGGAAGACGGCCACATGTGGGTGTCAGACACCTCATTCGGCATAGTATGCCGCCAACGAATAGAAGACGGCCGCTGCTACGACGTATTCAGAGTCCCACACCCAGTCCAAGTACACGGCATGACAATCCGAGACAACCGCCTATGGTACGCAGACGACCGCGGGCCAATAGGCTGGCTAAGCGTAAGCATGGACCCAGATTTTTAGGGGTCGGCGCGGTACGTTATCTGTGCTCCGCTCTACACCTTCCCGTAACACATATATCGTCGCTACCCAGCAACCGCTCCTGTCGACGGCGGCTTCCAGTTCTCGGGTAGATGCGGCCGCGTGGGTTGTCAAGTAGACTGGCATCCCGGAAATCTACATGAAGCATCTGATCACCTGAGTAAAGCAGGCGCGCTCCGCTGATCTGCGCCAGGGCGATGATGTGTTCGTCATTCGAGCTACACGCTCCAGATTGAATGAGCATCGCCTCACGCTCGTTTACACGATCCCAATTCTCAACCCAAAGGAGTCCAGCGGCCTGCGCTTGCGCCATCCAAACTTGCGTTTCGCGCGAGGTGCGTTGAAACTCTACCTCCAGGCGCCGACCACCGATAACGAGTCGAAACTTCCCTTGGCTCAACCAACGCAAGAATCTAGCCGCACCTTCTGGTGGGTCATCTCCGAAGAGCACGTCAGCGGAGTCGGCGTCAACTATCGAACACAATGCGCGACCCCGTTATACACGTCTCTTCCACAGAGTGCGGTGCATTTCTTCCATGAAAAAGGCACCGTAACTATGCGGTGCATCAACGTTCCCTTCGGAATCGAACGTCACCTCGTGAATTATTACATCAAGCCCGACTCGCTCAAAGTAGAGCACCATGACATCTTCAGGTCGGAGGTCCGTAACCTCATCGCGCACATCCATACGAACCCGATTGATCAGGTGGTCGCTATGAGTCTCCACGATCAGCTGCCGTCGCGGCCGTCGATCACTCGCCACCTCGCAGAACACACTACCCAGTGCCGCTTGCGCCATCGGATGCAGGTGCACCTCGGGTTGCTGCAACAAGAACATGTCCGGAGTGTCTGGACGGACCAGCTCTGTCAATACTGGCAAGGCCTGACTGACACCGTACCCAACATCGACGATATTGCGCCAAGGACCCTTGTAGCCGTCATTATGTTTTTTTATTCGGATCTGAAAGGGACCTCCAAAATCGCCAAATTGCTTGATGTCAATCTCATCAAACAAACCAGCCGAGCGTCCGAACCGCTCAAGTTCCCGCTTGAGGAACTGCCATGTGTCCGAGTCGCTGGCCTTGGCTTCTGCCAAGTGCACGGGGACATGGTCTCCCTCGGGATCGGCTATCAGCCTTGAAGGGTCGTAAGTCCTCAGAGGCTCGGAACGCACCGGGGCGCCTGCGAATGGCCGCATACTCCGGACAGGTGCGTGGCGCTCCGACACCTTGCGAATCTTCGTGAAATCTTCTTTCGCCATCGGTGGCGACCCATTGGCGGCATCAAATTCGGCCATCCCGAATCGACTGCGACTGGAGAAGATGTACCACGCGTGTTGTGCAATGTATCCATCCCTCGACACTGGAAAGTCGTCGGTCTCCCGCAGATGCCACGCGCCTCGATTCGTCCCCACGGCTAGCGAATAGGGCTTCGTCGGCGACAGCGTCTCGGTAATCCAGTTCTTTCCGCGGGCCCGATAGCTGGACTCGGGCGCGGGCGCGGTCCGATCCTTGGCAAGCGAGAACCGAAACTCGTTCGGCGCACCGTTGCGGAGACCGTCCGCGTTCAGCGTGAATCCTGCAACTATCGTGTCGGCTCGACCGCCGCGAGCACCGCGATGATGTGCAACCTCGTCATAGCTGCCCAAGTCCCACGGCGGCTCCTTGAAATCCGGAACCCTTGATGCATACGCCATATCCCACAACGCCCTTAACAGTGCCAAGAACGACGTCTTACCCGTGCTGTTCTCGCCCACCAGCAACGTCAACGGCGCCAGCCGCACCGTCTGCTTCTCTCCAAAGCAACGGAAGTTTTCAACTGTCACAGAGTTCATGTCCGCGATTCTATACCTGCCGATCGCGGCATTCTCATCAGCAAGGTGGCCGCTGCTACGACGTATTCAGAGTCCCACACCCAGTCCAAGTACACGGCATGACAATCCGCGGCAACCGCCTATGGTACGCAGACGACCGCGGCCCAATAGGCTGGCTAAGTGTAAGCGTGGATCCAGATTTTTTTGGGGTCTGGTTACGCGTCAACGCCGTCGCTTGCATCGCCTCGGCCAACAAAGGACATCACTTTGTAACATCCCCTTCCTGTTGCGGCCCGCGTTTTTCGAAGTGCCAGTCGGAAACACCTTCCCAGGTAAACCAGGCAGTAGCGACTTAAAGTCCACTTGAAGATCCCTGTCATGCGAATACAACATCCTCGCTCCAGAGATTATTGCGAGTGCGATAACGTGCTCATCGTTGGACTTGCAATCCCCTGATTCCTTCAACCGGTCGGTCTCAGCCGCGACGCTAGAGATGTCCGCTACGCGTAGTCGCCCATCCAAGACAGCTTCTTCCGCCCATTCCTCGTAACTGTCTGAGACCGCTCGCCGCAATTCGTCGAGTTGCTTGCCGCCGACAACCAACGACCCCTTGTCGGAGTTAATCCAACCCAGGAAGTCCTCGCCTGCGGCCGTCAGAGAAGTCCCGAATACCTCGTGCGCTGAGTTCGCGTCCAAGATGCCGCACACCCATGCAACCTACTTCCCCAACGGACCCCAGATTGAACGTTCCCGCTCTGTCCTAAAGAATCCTCGATAGCCCTCAGGCGCATCAACGTTCCCTTCGGAATCGAACGTCACCTCGTGAATCTTGACATCCAGCCCGTTGCGCTCAAAGTACAGCACCATGACATCATCAGGCTTGAGGTCCGTAACCTCATCCCGTACATCCATCCTGACACGGTTGATCAGGTGATCGCTGTGCGTCTCCACGATGAGTTGGCGGCGTGGCCGGCGAGAACTCGCAACCTCGCAGAACACACTACCAAGCGCCGCCTGCGCCATCGGATGCAGATGCACCTCAGGTTGCTGCAACAAGAATGTTTCTGGTGAGTCAGGCCTCCACAGTTCAGTGACTATTGGCAGGGCCTGACTCACGCCGTAACCGACATCAACCAAGTTTCTCCATGGACCTTTCGACCTCTCGCCGTGCATCTTGACGCGGACCTGGAATGGATTCCCATGGTCGCCAAAGTGCCTAATTTCAATTTCGTCGAATAAGCCTGCCGGTCCACCGAAATCCTCCAACCGACCTTTCAGAAATCCCCATGTGTCGGGATCACGCGAGAAAACCTCGGCCAGGTACATCGGGACGTAGTTGCCTTCGGGATCAAAGTTGATCCGCGATGAATCATAGGTGCGAAGCGGGTTAGACCTCACAGGTGCGCTGGCGAACGGCCGAATTCCTGGCGCACGCGAAGCGTCCATTGCCAGTTCCAGCAGAGCCTCCGTCTCGTGCGGTTCGATTTGGCGCGAACCACCAATCGGAATCATTCCCGGTATCCCAACAGCTCGCCTGAACAAGGTCAGAGAATATAGAACCCACAGCGGCGGAGTCACGGTTCCATCAGCTCCTGGCTCCGGACCATCTATGGCAGGCCTCCATTCGCCCGATTCATTCCCCAACCTCAACGCATAAGACGCAACGGGCGGCAAAGACTCAGATATCCAGTTCTCTCCCTTTGAAATCCTACGTCCGACCTGAACGGGAACAGAGCCGTCTTTAGCAAGGGAAAACGAGTATGTCGTCGATGGACCATCAGCCGAATCCCTAGCGAAACCGACATCAAATCTTTCCGTCCCACTTCCTTTAGCACCGCGATGATGCGCGATCTCGTCAAAGCTCCCGAGATCCCACGGCTCTTCGCGGAAGTCTGGGGTACGTGAATCATACGCCATGTCCCACAACGCCCTAATCAACGCCAAGAACGACGTCTTTCCAGTGCTGTTCTCGCCCACCAGCAACGTCAACGGAGCCAGACGCACCGTCTGCTTCTCTCCAAAACAACGGAAGTTTTCAACTGTCACAGAGTTCATATCCGCGATTCTATACCTGCCGTTCGCGGCATTCTCATCAGCAAGACTGCCGCCACTACGACGTATTCCGCGTCCCACACCCAGTCCAAGTACACGGCATGATAATCCGCGACAACCGCCTATGGTACGCAGACGACCGCGGCCCAATAGGCTGGCTAAGCGTAAGCGTGGATCCTGACTTTTGGGGTTGGCGGACGCCTCACGCCCTGTTGCACCTGCCGTCGGCGCAAAGGTCACGGCGGTTGAGTAAGCCTTGATGCACAGCGGTGAACCTCTTGTCCCGTAATGTCGTGAAAACTTGGCCGCGAGGGTCGTTGACCAAGTCAGGATTCCTGAAGTCGCGTTGCAACGCCCTATCATTTGTGAAGAGCAACCGGCCGCATCCGACGCTGGCTAGGGCAATCACATGCTCGTCGTCTGACTCGCATGTATTCGAGGCGACGAGAACATCGGTCTTTCGCTTGACTGATCTGGAATCCTCGTAGCGCAGTCTTTCGAATCGCACTGCAGTCTTTTCCCACTCTCTAAACGCACCCAACTTCCGCAACTCCGCCAAGTTCTTGCCACCGCTACTCAAGAAACCGTCGCCAGTTGTAATGTGCTGGCGAAAGCGGTCGCCGGCAGCCGTGCGATTCCCCGAAAACACCTCGGAAGCAACGTTGGCATCAACGATCACGCCCATATCACAGGTCGGCCAAGTCAGCGTCTGGCCAGATCGACCGGCTCGTTTCTCGCATGAAGAAGTTTCCATAACTTGGCGGCGCACCGTTCAGGTTACCCAACTCGTCAAACGTGATCTCGTGAATCTTGACACCGAAATCTTGCCGCTCAAAGTAGAGCACCACGACATCGTCGGGGGTAAGCCCACCAACGCCATCGCGCACATCCATCCTGACGCGGTTGATCATGTCGTAGCTGTGTGTCTCTACGATCAGTTGCCGTCTTGATTCCTTCGCCCTCGCAACTTGACAGAACATGCTACCCATCGCAGCTTGTGCCATTGGATGCAAATGCACTTCGGGTTGTTGGAATAAGAACGTATCAATGCGGGTATGACTCATTAGCATCGTCAAGATGGGCAGTGCTTGGCTAACTCCGTATCCAACGTCAACCAAGTTACTCCAAGGCGCGCCATTAGACTCGCCGCGAGTTCGAACTTGGATACGGAATGGTTCGCTGTCGTCGCCGTAGCTGTTGACAGCGATTTCGTTGAACAATCCGGCTTCCTGTCCGAACGCCTCCAGCTTCGCCTTGAGTTCGGACCAACCTTCTGCATCGCGTGCCATCGTCGCTAGATATGCAGGAACGTAGGCACCTTCGGGGTCCATCACGGGGCGAGCGGGGTCGTAGGTACGTCGAGGCTTGGACTGTATGGGCGCTCCTGCGAAAACCAGCCGATGCCGCAACCTAGGAAACTTGTCGAACCCCAACTCTTCGATCAGCATAAGAAGCTCTTGCGCGTCATCCGTAGTCAAATTAGAGGATCCATCGAGGGGGACGAATTCGCCCTGCTTTTCGCTAGTCACTCCTCGGACACGGTCCTGAAGTAGCTCAATCAAGCACGGGATACAGAAATGAAGTCCGTCTCCATCCGCCGAGCACTCGAGCCTCCATCGTCCTCGGGATGTGCCGACGGCGAAAGCAAGGTCCTCGCGATCAACCGGAGCAATTGCGTCGTGGTCAATCGGAGCGTTTTCAATCCAGGTGCTACCACGGCTGAAGCTACTACGTATCGGAAACGGGGCAGTTTCGTGTTTTCCGTAGTCAGATTGAACTTCAATGCGATCGTCCCGTCCTAAAGTCCTCGAGAATCCAGCGCTGAAGTGGCTCGGTTTCTCGACATCGCCACCTCCGCGGTACACTAGGTCATCAAAACTGCCCAGGTCAAACGGCTCTCTCTTGAAATCAGGAACGGAAAACCCGTTAGCAGATTCGGACAACGCCCTTATCAACGCCAAGAACGACGTCTTTCCCGTGCTGTTCTCGCCCACCAGCAGCGTCAACGGCGCCAGCCGCACCGTCTGCTTCTCTCCAAAGCATCGGAAGTTTTCGATTGTTACAGAGTCCATGTCTCCGATTGTAACTGCGCGGGCGTGACACTAATCCTCCCTCAACTACACAGACCCCATAGAATCAACTTCGGGCTACCGCCTTTGTTACTGCCGCGCACATACACGATACGGAGACACCACCATGACCAAAGTGCTTGTTACCGGCGGGTCCGGAAAGATGGGCCGGCACATCATCGTTGATCTGCTGGCTAACGGCTACGAAGTCGTTAGCACCGATCAGAAGTCACCCGAATCGACCGACGGCTTCACCTTCCTCGCGGCGGACATCACCGATCCCGACGAAGCGATGCGCGTCATGGACGGGTGCGACCAGGTAGTCCACATGGCAGCCATCCCCAACCCTCTCGTCGCATCGGAGTGGGAAGTGTTGCGAGTCAACACAATGTCCAACTGGGCGGTGTTGGAAGCCGCCGAGAATCACGGCATCCGCAACGTCGTCATGGCAAGCAGCATCAACGCTATCGGTGCCGCTTTTTCGCGCCATCGCGTGCCACGCCCTTACTTCCCGTTGGACGAAGAGCAAGGCACACTATGCCAAGACTCCTACGCCCTCAGCAAGTGGTACGGCGAGATCATGGCAGACACATTCGTCCGTCGCAATCCCGGCAAGTTCCAGATCGCATCCATGCGCTTCCACTGGCTCGGCACCCGCGCCGAGCAACGCGAACGCCGGTATGCCAAGACACCCAGCAAGACGAATCCGCTTCGGCGCAACGCAATGGACTTCTGGGGATGGTCAGACATTGAAGAGTCCGCCATTGCGTGCAGATTGGCACTGACTAAGGAGTGGGACGGCCACGAGGCGTTCTTCATTAACGGAGCAGACACCATGCTGGAAATCCCAACGGAAGAGGCCATAGCGCAGGCATTTCCAGAATCTGAGATCCTGACCCCCCTGCCGGGATTCACCAGTGCGATAAGCAATGCCAAAGCCGCCAACATCCTAGGCTGGACACCGAAACGAACATGGCGCGACGCGTAACCCACTAACAGAGATAGGCAGGATATACAGGATGAACAACAACAACACTGAATTACGCATTGAAGCGGAGCTGAACGGTCTGATCGAAACGGTGATTGGCTGTTCATATCAGGTGATGAACGAACTCGGTACGGGATTCTTGGAATCTGTTTACGAAAAGGCGTTGCAGGTCGCCTTGGACCAAGTTGGCATCAGGGCCGAACGCCAAGTTCCTATCACAGTCCGCTTCAGGAAGGCTGTGGTTGGCGAGTTCTTCGCAGATCTGTTGATCGGGAACAATCTTGTCGTGGAACTGAAGACGGTTGACCAGCTCGCTCCCGAGCACCAAGCACAGGTCATCAACTATCTCAACGCAACCGGCATTCCTGCAGGGTTGCTGATAAACTTCGGAAACAGGAAAGTTGAAGTCAAGCGTCTAGTGAATCGGAAATTACACGAAGCCCGAACCGCAACAACTCACCGACATCGACGATAATCCCTATCCTGGCCCACCCTGCCTATCCCTGTGAATTCCCGTGACCTCCGTACAGCATCCCGTACCTAAACACCGCGCCACCGGCAAGGTGCTCACAGTGCTAGGCCCAGTCGAACCTGGCTCAGTGGGCGTATGCATCACGCACGAGCATCTGCTGATCGATTTCCGCTGCGTATTCCAAGAGCCCACGGAAGCTAGCCGGCGCGGCATGGTCGACGAACCAGTTTCACTCGAAAACCTCTGGTACGTGCGATACTACTGGAACGGTAACCTTGACAACCTCGTCATCAACGATGTGGAAACTACCATCACAGAAGCGCGCGAGTTCATGCTCGCCGGCGGCTCCACCATCGTTGATGTCACCTCCATCGGCCTCGGACGCGACCCCCTCACACTAGCACGCATCTCGCGAGCCACCGGGTTGAACGTCATAATGGGCGGCGGTTACTACGTCGGCAGGACGCACTCCGACGACATGAAACGCGCAGATGTAGACGACATAGCACGCGGCGTCATCAGCGACATTGAAGACGGAGTCGGCGACACCGGCATACGCACTGGCATCATCGGAGAAGTCGGCAACGAGTACCCGTGGCAGGACAGCGAACGCAAATCGCTACAAGCCGCCGTCATCGCCCAGATCGAGACCGGCGCGCCGCTACTGATACATCCGGGCAGAGACAACAGCGCACCCATGGAACTGCTCAACGCCGTTGAACGATGGGGCGGCAATATCTCGCACACCGTCATGGGACACATCGAACGCACGATTTTCGACCGTGGCGTCTTGGACGAAGTGGCGCAGACTGGTGTCTTCATGAACTACGACCTTTGGGGACACGAGTCAACCTACTACCCGATGCGACCTGACACCTACATGCCTTCTGACCAGCACCGTATCGAGCAGGTGCAACACTTGATTGCCAACGGCCATACGCACCAGATACTGCTCGCCCACGACATATGCTCCAAACACCGACTCAAGCGTTACGGCGGCCACGGATGGGACCACATCACCGCTAGAGTCATCCCCAGAATGCGCGCAAACGGCGTCGACGCAGAAGCCATTGACATGATGCAGGTAGACAACCCAACACGCATGCTGACGTTCCGATAGACCACCGGGAATGACGCTGTAGGCACATGGCGTGGGCGCGGCGCGTGCAACGTTGCACCCTGTACCTGTGCGTTGCGCGATGCCGCACGCGCTAGAATCGGAAACGAAGGGATGCATTGCGCCCCCGTAGCTCAACGGATAGAGCGAGAGACTTCTAATCTCTAGGTTGCGCGTTCGAATCGCGCCGGGGGTGCCAACGGGACGAAGCGCATGGTTACCTGATCAGTCAATCCGAGCTGTTTACTGTCGCTCCCCGTGGTCGTACTGTGATCTGTCAATCACCCACGCACGACAAACTTCGTTGCCAGCCACCAAACCACCAACCGTGAGCAACAAGAGACTGCGCGCTGGCATAACGGTGGCAACAGTGTCACACATCCTGCCAAGTGCTGCATCATCTGCGATACCAAATAGACTCGCCCTGCCCGTATCCGTTAGCATGGCATTATTCATTCGCCGACACCCGCCGATCAATGCCCGTACCAGCCACGAACGAAGCCGCCGCACGAGTTCGCATCGACGCTCTGCTACGTGAAGCGGGATGGATACTGCCCGACACGCGCGGCCAACTTGCCAACGTACAGCTTGAAGTCGGACTGAAGCTGACTCGAGCCCGCCTCAACGCGCTCGGCGACGATTACCAACACATCAACGGCAAGGCAGACTACCTGCTACTTGACACCAACGGCAAGCCGCTAGCAGTGCTCGAGGCAAAGCGAACTGGGTCCGACCTGCTCGCAGCGAAGGAACAAGCACGCGGATACGCACAATCCCTCAGATGCCGATTCGTCCTGCTGTCCAACGGCTTGCAACACTACTTCTGGGACCTGCGAACTGGTAACCCGACACAGATAACCAGATTCCCGACTCCAGAGTCAATTTCCGACCAGACGAAGCGCGAACCTGCCGACCCGCAACGGCTGGTCCGTGAGCAGGTTGACGCAGACTACATTGCGTTGGCGGTTGAACCCAACTACAAAGCCACAGCGTGGTGGCAAAACGAGGCAACGCGCGATGCAGAAGCCAAAGAGCGCGGACTTCGCTTCATGCGCGACTATCAAGTCGAAGCTGTACACGCCATTCAACGCGCCGTCGCAAACGGCAACTCGAGATTCCTGATCGAGATGGCAACCGGTACCGGTAAGACGCTCGCTGCCGCAGCTGCCATCAGGTTGTTCATGAACACTGGAAACGCACGAAAGGTGCTGTTCCTCGTCGACAGACTCGAGCTGGAAGACCAAGCATGGAAGGCGCTGAACGATTACCTAGGCAAAGAACGATCAACCGCCGTCTACAAGCACCAGCGGAATGGATGGCACCTAGCCGATATCGTCATCACAACCGTCCAGTCGCTCCTCGTCAACAACCGATACCGCGATCTGTTCAGCCCTACCGACTTCGACTTAGTAATCTCGGACGAGGCGCACCGATCAATATCTGGCATGTCAAGGGCAGTCTTTGAGTACTTCATCGGATACAAGCTCGGATTGACCGCCACGCCGCGAGACTACTTGCACGGATTCACCAACGCAGACGGACCGTCCGCAGACCCACGTGAACTGGAGCGGCGCCAGCTTCTCGACACTTACAGGACGTTCGGTTGCGAATCCGGCAACCCTACGTACCGGTATACGCTGATCCAAGGCGCGAAAGACGGACACCTTGTCAATCCCACCACCGTTGACGCCAGAACCAACATCACTACACAGCTACTGTCGGAGCGCGGGCTCCATGCCACCTATACCGACGCCGAAGGCGAGACAAAGGAAGGCGACTTCTCGATCCGAGACTTCGAGCGCGACTTCTTCTCCGAGGCAACCAACAGGGTGTTCTGCGAGACATTCCTGCGTGAAGGACTACCCGACCCCATCAGCAAAGAGTTCGGCAAATCAATCATCTACGCCGTAAGTCAACGCCACGCCGCCGAAATAACCAACATACTCAACAACCTCGCAAGCGAGATCTGGCCAGGCAGGTACCAATCAGACTTCGCGGTGCAGGTTACCTCAAGCGTCAAAGACGCGCAACGCTTCGCACAACAGTTCGCAAACAACAACCTAAACGGAAACGGATTGTTGCAGGACTACCGCACCAGCAAATCCCGCATCTGCGTCACAGTCGGCATGATGACAACAGGATACGACTGCCCCGACCTGCTGAATCTGGGCCTGTTCCGCCCCATATTTTCGCCGACAGAGTTCATACAGATCAAAGGTCGCGGCACGCGCAGGCACAACTTCAGCGACAACGCCCGTGGGTGGCTCGCGGAAGCACACTCCAACGCGGAGAAGGCGACCTTCAAGCTCTTCGATTTCTTTGGCAACTTCGAGTACTTCGACAAGGATCATGACTACGACGAGCAGCTGCGCCTGCCAAAGTCGATCTCAGATACGGACACCAGCGACGTCAAGCAACGACTCACGCATTACGTCTGGCGCGGCGACGATCAACTCAAAGAGAGCACGGAGGGCATCATCGGTCCGGAGGGAATGAAGGTCGACCGACAGCTCTTCCTCAGGTTCAAAACCGAAATCAACAACGACTCCATCATCCTCGATGCCGCGAACGATGAAGATTGGGACCGGGTCGCAGACCAAGTGCTGACCAATCACTTCAACAAGCCTGAGGATTACTTCGACTTGCAGAGACTACGACGCGCACTTGGCCTTGACGACGACGTGGGGCTTCGCGAGATACTTGAGTTCACACTTGAACACATCCCAGAAGTCAAGACTCGCGAACAGCGAGCCACTGAGGCATTTGATCAATATCTCGTTACGAATCCCGACATCCCGCCGCAAGTTGCACCCGCCGTCCGCGCTTACTTTCTGGCGTACGCGACAAACGACACCGTGCGCGACGCCATCGACAACCACGACTATCAATCATTGAGCACCAATCCCGCTTTCACGTTACAAGACCTAACCCGCGTCCCAAACGGTTTCCGCATGGACGTTCCCAACTGGATCAACAACAACTTCACGCGAAAGGGTTAAGCACGTTGGACGGCGATACCAAGCGACGAATCGACAACGCCAGAGACGCACTCGTAGGCAAGGTGCCCGACCCAAAGGGGCAAGTCGAGCAGATAACCATTGCCCTAACCTACAAGTTCATGGACGACATGGACTTGCAGGCCATCAGGTTCGGCGGCAAGCGTAGATTCTTCGCCGGCGACTTCAAGGAATATGCGTGGTCCAAACTCATGGACCCATCGATCGGCGCACAACGGATGCTGCATCTTTACTCCAACGGCATCGAGCGCATGTCAGACAACCCCGGCGCAGCATCCCTGTTCCGCACCATCTTCGCAAACGCATTCCTGCCATATAACGACCCGTCGACGCTGCAACAGTTCCTACGTATCATCAACGAGTTTGAATACGACAACTCCGAATCTCTCGGAGACGCCTACGAGTACCTAACCTCCATCATGGGCTCGCAAGGCGATGCAGGCCAATTCCGCACACCAAGACACATCATCGACTTCATCGTAGGTATCGTTGATCCGCAACACGGCGAAACAATCCTCGACCCCGCCTGCGGAACCGGCGGCTTCCTAATCTCCGCATATAAGCACATCATCGCCGCAAACTCCAACGCGGATGGCACAACCACGCTAACGCCGTATCAGTTGGAAAAGCTGTCAGGCAAACTGGCAGGGTACGACATCGACCCAGGCATGGTGCGCATCGCCCTGCTGAACATGTACCTACACGAACTGGTTGACCCGCACATATATGAGTACGACACTCTAACCAGCGAAGCCCACTGGAGCGATGACGCAGATGTCATCATCGCAAACCCACCATTCATGACTCCCAAAGGCGGCATCAGACCACACTCCAGGTTCAGTGTGCAGTCAAAACGCAGCGAGGTGCTGTTCGTCGACTACATGGCAGAACACCTCACTTCCAGTGGCCGCGCCGGCATCATCGTACCGGAAGGCATCATCTTCCAAACCCAGAACGCACACAAGCAGCTGCGAAAAATGCTGGTCGATGAGTACCTGGCCGCCGTGATCTCATTACCCGGCGGCGTATTCAACCCATACTCCAGCGTCAAAACTTCCATACTGATACTAGACAAAGCCCTAGCGCGCAAGTCGGACAGCATCGGCTTCTTCAAGGTCAACAACGACGGCTACGACCCAGGCGCCCAACGCCGCCCAATTGACAAGAACGACCTGCCGCAAGTCCGCACAGACGTGCAAGAGTACATTCGCCGCGCAAGAGCCGGCGAGCTAACAACCGACTGGAATCCCGCTACTGGCCAAGTAGTACGCCGCGAAAAGATAGCAGCCGATGGAGAGTACAACCTAAGCGGCGAGAGGTATAGGGTGCGAATCGCGCGATCAACCAAGTGGCCGATGGTGCGAATCGGAGAGATCGTTACTACCGTAAGACCTCCGATCAAGATCCCAAAGACTGAATTCAATGCGGATGGTAGGTTTCAGATTATCGATCAATCTCAAAACGCGGTGGCCGGGTACACCGACAACGCTTCCGCGCTGGTTCAGGTCGTTCACCCGCTCGTTGTCTTCGGAGACCACACCTGCGAAGTAAAGATCGCGAGAGGACCGTTCGCTCAAGGCGCGGACGGCGTGAAGATTCTTAAGTGCGATGACCGAATCCTTGCTGATTACCTCTACCATCTGCTCAAGCAACGCCCTATCGAGAAAAGAGGATATCGACGGCACTTCTCCCTGTTGAAGGACCGAATCATCCCGCTCCCGCCACTCGACGTGCAGCGCGAGGTCGTGGACGAGATTGAGGGCTACCAGCGCGTGATTGACGGAGCGCGTATGGTGGTGGAGAACTGGCGGCCGCGTATCGATGTGGACCCCGAATGGCCGGTGGTGGAGTTGGGTGAGGTGTGTGAAGTGAATCCAAAGCGGACCGAAGTGAAATCCTTGAAAGCATCAACCAGAGTATCTTTTCTACCTATGGCCGACATGACCGAACAAACTATGTACACGACACCGACGCAGGCCCGCACGCTAGGCGAAGTGAACGGCAGCTATACCTACTTTGCAGAGCGCGATGTACTGGTCGCCAGAGTAACACCATGCTTCGAAAACGGCAAGATGTCCATCGCCGAAGCGTTAGTCAACAACATCGGATTCGGTTCCAGTGAGTTCCACGTCCTAAGGTGCAACGGGCACGTGTTGCCGGAATGGGTCTATGCCTGCGTAACCCGAAACGACTTCCGAACAGCTGGTATCGCCAACATGACTGGAACCGGGGGACTCCAACGCGTACCACGCGCTTTCGTCGAGTCGTGGCAGATTCCAGTTCCGCCGATCAAGATGCAAGAAGGCATTGTCGCCAAGGTCGCACGCGAATATGGAACAGTCAATGCGAGCCAAGACCTCATCGCAGCTATGGAAGAGCGCGTGCGGGATATCGTAGCACGGGTGTGGTGGTGACTGACCGTGTGCGCCACATGTTTCCCACATCGCGGGTGCATTGTGTAGAATGTGGAAAAGGACTGTTATCCGCGCCGACAGCGCAGTGACAACGTCTCTGCTATTGGCACAAACATCAACGTACAGGAGCGAGATCCAGCATGGAACTTGTCGCACTTTTTGCTTTCATCGTTGCCGCGATCGTCTTTGTGGCAGGTTTGGTGTGGGTCATCAACGGAACCGATAGACGAAAGTTAGGAGATAGTAAGTTCGGGGTAATACTTCTTCTGGTGTCACTGGGTCTAGTGATATTCGGAGGCATAGTGTACGCCATCGCCTGACCGTTCCAACCTCTGAGCACAGCTTAGATGCCGCGGCTCGCGACAACATATTACCGTATGGGTCGTGGGCTACGATGGGGTTTGACGCATGCCGCGGGCGCGCAGGCCGTTCGTCACCCCACATCCGATTGACCCAGACGCACATATCGCCACATCGCATCCGACACAGACGCACACCCGTCGCTCAGCCCAATCATACACACCGTAGGGGCGGTTCGTGAACCGCCCACGCCCCGTCCCGCCACGGCGCACCAACCCAATAAACGACGCCTTCCACAGACCGACATCGTAACCGCACGCCGATACACCCACCGAATCAATTCCGACACAGAAGCACACCCGTCGCTCAGACCGATCATACAACCCGTAGGGGCGGTTCGTGAACCGCCCACGACCCGTCCCGCCACGGCGCACCAACCCGATAAACAACGCCATCCACAGACCGACATCGTAAGCGCACGCCGACACACCCACCACATCGCACAGGACCGTGACGCGAAGACCACCGTGAACATTGTCCGCAACACCCTCGCGCCGCGTAACCGCAAGGGTCGTGGGCGGTTCACGAACCGCCCCTACGGTATGGTTGCCCTGGGACGTTCGTCACCCAACATCCGATTAACCCAGACGCACAAATAAACACATCACATCCGACACAGACGCACACCCGTTGCTCAGACGGACAATACACCCGTAGGGGCGGTTCGTGAACCGCCCACGACCAGTCCTGCCACGGCGCATCAACCCGATAAACAACGCCATCCACCGACCTCCATCGTAATCGCACGCCGATACACCCACCACATCGCACAGGACCGTGACGCGAAGACCACCGTGAACATTGTCCGCAACACCCTCGCACCGCCTAACCGCAAGGGTCGTGGGCGGTTCACGAACCGCCCCTACGATATGTTCGCCGAATACCAGGGGTGCGCCGGCCGTTCGGCACAACGCATCCGACACAGGCGCACACCCGTCGCTCAGCCCGACCATGCACACCGTAGGGGCGGTTCGTGAACCGCCCAGGACCCGTCCTGCCACGGTGCACCAACCCAATAACCGACGTCCTCCACCGACGGCCGTCGTCATCGCGCCCGGAAACACACACCGAATCGCGCTGGACGATGATCAACAGACGACCGCGAATGTTGTCCGCAACACCCTCGCTCCGCATAAACGCACGGGTCGTGGGCGGTTCACGAACCGCCCCTACGGGGGTTTGCTGGATTCTCGTTGTCTTCGTCCCACTTCGCCGGGTTCCCGGAAATGTACTCTCGGACTGACTCTAACTCTGCCTCATTTCTGATCACGCGGTCGTAGAAACCCCGTTGCCATATGGATTCACCTGGCGTAGATCTAAGCTCGTTGATGCGCTTGGTCGATACGGTTTTGAACGCTCCGATCAATCTTCCCAACGGTTTCCGCTGTGAAACCGACTGTCCAAATTGATTATCGGTTATCACGATAATTCCGTGCAAGTGATTCGGCATGACTACATAAGCGTCGAGTTCAACATGGTCGTACTGCTCTTGCAACCAGCTCCACGACTCATTTATCGCTGAACCATATGAATTGAGAAACATCTCGCCGTCGGAAATTTCACCAAACAAGCACGCCCTATCCCTGACGACCAACGTCACGAAATACGCTGCAACATTGGCATAGTTCCAACCACTAAGACGGTTGGAAGTTCGGCGTATCATTGACCCGTCTAACATGTTGCGATTCCAACGATTTCTTGGGAATTACGTTGTCTCAAGTGTAACCTATCCCTACCCCCAAACCATCCCTGCGGGCACAGCCCACAGCCCGTCCCCGAAGGGCGCACTTACCTCGCCGTCGTAGAGCACGATGCCCTTTGCGAACCTGTCACCCGTTGCGCGTTGCAGTTTGCGGAGTCCCTTGAAGTCGCCGTCGCCTACCGTCGCGGCCGCCTTTACCTCGATACCGGCGATGCCTCGATGGCCAGCATCAACGACTATATCGACCTCGCCTCCATCGCGGTCTCGAAAGTGGTAAACATCGATTCCCGACAGTTCGCTCCATGTTGTTTCCTTGCGGACCTCGTTGACTACGAACGTCTCAAACATTTGCCCCCAAAGTGCCCGATCACGTGCCAGTGTCGGCGCGTTGACCCTGAGTACCGCACAGGCTAGTCCCGTGTCTGCCATGTGCAACTTCGAGGTACGGATTAGACGCTTCAACCGATTCGAGTCCCAAGAAGGGAGACTGTCAACTAGGAACACATCGCGGAGCGTTGACAAGTAGCGAGTCATAGTCGTCCGAGTAAGTTTCAACCTGCCCGCGAGTTGCTCCAGGTTGAGCATGTGCGCCGTCTGACCAGATAACACTCTCAGAATCGCGGGTAAAGCGTCCAACATTGCCACGCGGCTAAACTCCCGGATGGTGCGGCTGACCTGCGAGTCGATGTAGGCATCGAACCACTCCTGACGCACGACCGCCGAGTTGGACGCGAATACCGGCGGATAACCGCCAGTAGCTACGATCCGATACAACTCGTCGCCAAGTCGGGGATGCCTACCGACCTCCTGCGCGTCGGTGAACAGGATATCCAACAACCTCGACGGCTTGTCGGTTACTTCGCTGTGCGAGAGCGGATGCAGACGTATCAGTCCCATCCTTCCGGTCAGCAGGTACTTCAGATGGTCAGTAGCCTCATTCGATGCCGAACCCGTCAACAGAAAGCGTCCGTTGGTGCGGTCCCTGTCGATCTCATGCTTGATGGAGGTGTAGAGATCCGGTGCTCGCTGCACCTCGTCCAGAATCACCCTCCGTGGCAGGTCGCGCACGAATCCAGACGGGTCCTCAATCGCCGCCCGCCGGTACGTCTCCTCATCTAGGCTCACGTACTCAAAGCCAAGCGAGTCGCCAACCTCCAGAGCGAGCGTAGTCTTGCCGCACTGACGCGCACCGGTGATGTACACCGAGGGCATTGATCCCAGCAACTCCGTGAGTCGCTTTGCAACATGTCGGGGGTATAGAGCCATGTGTCGATCCCAAGTCACCGTTACGTGTTCTGATGTACGATACCGCACATCGCAAGTATAGTATACCGCAGATCGCAACGTTTCAATACCGCAGATCGCAACGTTCGTGCTCCGTAAACCTAAAAATACCCGTTTACAAAGCGAAAATACACACCGCAGATCGCAACGTTAGCATACCGCAGATCGCAACGTTTTGATACCGCAGATCGCCAAGTTCGCGCTCCATACACCGACAGACAGTCGGAATCGCTTGTGATTTTGCAAGCCTTAACCGGCGTCAGGTCTCCTGTCAAATCAACTCACCAAACGAACCCCTAACGCGGCCACGGTCCGGTTGGAGTGTCAGACGCGCTACCCTAGCATGATCATGCCACATGCCCACGAACACCAACGCACCGCCATCCTGACCGACTCAGCCGCCGGAATGCCAGCACCGTTGCTGGCACAACACGGTATCCACGTCGCGCCCATGACGATACGCGTCTGGGATGATGAGACAATCGACCTACCGGGTACGGACTATGGCGGCATCTATGACGCGGTGCGTCGCGATCCGAGCGTTCCAGTAACAGTATCCGCGCCGTTACCTCATGTCTGGCGCGACACAATCATGTCAATCTCTGCAAACACCGGCGCCGACTCGGTGCTGATCATCACCATGTCAGCACACTTCAGCACCTCCTACGATGCCGCACGCGTCGGAGCACAGTGGGTAACCACCCAAGTTCCAAACGTGCGAGTGGAAGTGATCGACTCTGAAACAGTCGCAGGCGCACAGGCTCTAGTGTGCGTCGCGGCGGCCGATTCCGCCAACAGCGGCGCAGACATCGAAGCGGTATCAGAAGCGGCAACCGGCGCGAGCCGCCGAGCTCAAACGGTCGCAATGCTCGGAACACTAAACCAAATACACCGCGTCACCAGACTCCCAACGTTCGCGCTCAAGGCAGCACGCAACCTACCTATCAAGCCAGTAGTCAGTTTTCAAACATCCGAGTGGAGCGTAATGGCGCGCCCGCTAACGAGGCACGCAGCCATCCGCAAGGTGCGAACTACCGCCGAAGAAGGACTGGCAGTCGGCGACAAGGCACGCGCCATCGTGATGCATGTCCAATGCAAGCAAGACGCGTCACGAGTAGCAGATGAGCTAGCCGTAGCAACCCCAGCCGCCGACATCACAGTGTGCCAGATGCACCCGTTCGCCGGCGTACCGGCGGGCACTGGGACCGTGGGCGTGGCGTGGTTGGCGGAGGCGACCGCGGATTAGGAATTGTCAGAGATGTTGAATGTGCAGGTACGTCGCCCCACGCGCGGAAACAATGTCGCAGCTAAGCAAAGTCCGCGGCACCTTCTTAGTCGGCGAAGAGCCTGTTGAGCCACGCGATAAAGGTCTGGCAAAGCTCGCCGTCAGTCCGAAGATCGCGACGGTCTATCGCCTGCCCCATGAATCCCG
Source organism: Dehalococcoidia bacterium (assembly GCA_965200145.1). Taxonomy (GTDB): domain Bacteria; phylum Chloroflexota; class Dehalococcoidia; order Lucifugimonadales; family Lucifugimonadaceae; genus CBDATG01. The sequence continues at coordinate 489,635 of CBDATG010000002.1, read as the reverse complement.
GCTCTTCCCTCGTCGCTATCCAAGAGAGAACCTTAGCGCGCGTCTCTTTCTGCGGCCTGAACGCGCGATGGTTCGAAGGAATGCTATCAATGTAACCTTCGGAGAGTGGCCAAACAGGGTCCTCGTCAGGGATCATCTTCACCACGAAGTGCTCCAACTCACCTGGCGAACGGTTGTCGGGCATCATCCAGATGCCTATGCGCGGGAGTTCGTCGGTTTCGGGGATGATCGTGCCGTGCGCATCTAAGCTCGCTGGAGCGTTCACGCCCACTCGCCTGAGCAGGTCAAGGACCGCGCGACTTCTTGCAATCGTGCTGTCGTTGGCATCAACGACGATACCAATCACCCTGTTTTCCGCGTTGCCAACGAGTAACGGAATACCTCGCAGTAGTTCATCCAATCCGTCGCGATCAATGATGTCGATATCTGACCTTATCCCGGACCGAGTAAGTATGTGCATAACCACATGTTTGTCGTTCACACCTTCGACGACGATAATCTTCCGACCGTGTCGCGAGTGTTCCGATGATTCCGTCATCGGACTTCGATCCCCTGGCGGGTGGCAACGATCAGGTCATCGGACGTGTACTCGACCGCGCGCAGTCTCTTGGTGATCCGGGTCTCACCGAGACGGAACATAGCGCAATCAACGTCTGGGTTCTCAACTGATGCCCTTGCGAAACCTCTGATGCAGTCCCAGCTGTGCGTCGTCGCGAATACTTGCACATCGTACTCCTGGGCGGTCCTGAGAATCATGCTCCAAAACTCACTCAAGACGGTGTAATGGATACCGTTCTCTACTTCGTCAATCAGCAGGATCCCGGATTTAGCGCTTGCGAGAGCCATTACGTAGCCGATAGCTCTAACCGCTCCTTCCCCTAAGCTACGTAGTGAGACTCGTTCGTCGGTACCGGCTATACGGACCAGAGTGATTGGCCGTGATTCGGGGTCCCTGCCACCTAACACGGCTACATCCGCAACTTTCCTGCCTGATATAAGCCCGAGAGCAGCAATCGCCGGCTCCACGCTTGGCGTGATGGCAACGTTCTCCCAAAGAGAAGCGATCATTTCCTCGGATGGAACATCTGGTCCTAACTTCGCTAGTGTTATTGGTAGTTCAAATTCACCTTCCTCTATCTGGAGTTGAACTGCCGACTGTTTGAACATGGCAGTGAAGGGAATGTAGCCAATGCGCCCATTGCATTGAACTTTCAGATACGTTATCGGACCAATCGGAAATACCTCCTCGACATGTTCAATTAAACCTCGTTCGGGATCCTCTCTTGTGCGTACCGAAATCACGACTTCATTAGTTCCATCGGTATTGCCAATTATGGCTCTGCTTTTTAATCCCAATTTGTGTCCATGAAAAATAGATGCACGATCAAACAACACGAACGGACCGAATCTTTCATCGACGCCTTCTGTGAACTCGCTCCTGGTATTCGATATTCGGTAAATTGAATTCCGCGCGCCTCTCTCGGCCAGGACCTGCACCGCTTCCAAGAAGGAGGACTTCCCAATACCGTTCCTGCCCGCGATGAGGTTGACCCGACCTAGTCGGTTGACGGTCAGGTCGTCGAAGCAACGGAAGCCTTGGATGCGTATGTCCTTTAGGTGTAGGCGTTCATCCACAGGCTCGGGCGCTCTCGCCTGCTCTGTGTCATCGGTCACCACGGCCGCGTGCGCTCTCTCTACCGTCTCCGTTGCCATGCTGTGTCTCTCTCCTTTCGCTGGTGGGGCCCGGAGGGACTCGAACCCCCGACCAATCGGTTATGAGCCGACCGCTCTAACCACTGAGCTACAGACCTCTATGTCCTTTGATTCTATGGCAAACGATACCCTGATATCCCAACCTTGCTCTACATGTCTCGGTTAGAGTAACCCGCACACTGCACATGCTACTTGCCGACGGTGGCTCGAACAACCATGAAGATAACCGATGTAAGACTTGAGATGTTCAAGCGGGCGCGTGATGTGCCCATCACCAATGGCCTGTACACCTACACGCACATACTGCTGAACATCGTCGTGATCGAGACCGATGACCCCGATGTCTCAGGTATCGGATTGGCGGGCGGCGGCGAGAACAGGCCTGAGGTTGGCACGGCGATCATCAACCACCTCAAGAAGATGCTAGGTGGGCAACCGACCAAGTTCCAGTTATACGGGCACACGCGATCGATTCCAACACCTTCAACGTTGCCGGGACCTGGTGTACATCGCGGTGGACGACGCGTGCAATCGCAGCGCAGACGTTGACACAGCGCCAGCAGGGGCAACCGATTCGAGCCGTCGGGCTCAGAAGTCGCAACGCTTGGAAGACTGGGCCAAATACACCGCGTCACCAGACGATCAACGTTCGCCCTAAAGGTAGCACGCAACCTACCAATCAAGCCAGTCGTAAGCTTCCGCGAGTCTGCACGGAGCGTAGAAGCGCGCCCGTTGACCAGACGTTCCTGCATCAGCACGGTGCGAAAAGCCGCACAGCAGGGACTCGCGATCGGCAACAATACACGCGCCATCGTGATGCATGTCCGATGCGAGCAAGACGCGACGCGGGTAGCGGATGAGCTAGCAGCAGGCCCATAGGGGCGGAGACCACGGAATGCGAGATGCACCCGTTCGTCGGAGTACCAGCAGGTGCATGGACCGTGGGCGTGGCGTGGTTGGCGGAAGCTGGCGCGCACTAGGGACTGTCGGGAAGTGACAACGTGGACAAGCTGGTTCTCGAACAGAAACCGGCCGGCCGCTATGGCCGTTGACCGACACCCTCCGCGGAGTCTTCAACAGCGAAGAGTCTGTTGAGCCACGCGATGAACCTCTGACAAAGCTCGCCATCGGTGCACAGGTCGCCGTTCTTGATCGCCTCGTCAAACCGACTGGGATACTTGCGCGTAGCGATCCATGCCCAAACTTCGGCTCGCTTGCGTTTCTTACCGAACTTACCTTTAGTACTGTGCACGTATTTTCGTGCCAGAGGCCAATCCGTGTCTTCGCGCGGCACCATAGATGCGAGAAAGTCTTCCAACTCTCCGGAGCACTTATTATTGGGCATTACCCAAACACCTACCTTGAGATGCGGCTTAGGACGCACGAAGATTGATCCACCGGGGGCTGGTCCACAAGTTGGCGGCACGTTGACTCCTGCTCGTTTGAACTGGCTAACAACTCGATGCCAAATCCGGGCTATATCGTCATCCGCGTCGACGATTATTCCCGCTGCCGCAGCCGGTGAATTGGAATCAAACGGTGACGACGTAAGTCTAACGTGGATGGTGTTGATCACATTGCCAACACCTTTAGCGTCTTCAACATTGATGTCATCTGTCGGAAATTCCGAGGCAACTCTACGTAGAATGGTGCGGACGACCTGTCTATCGCTATCTCCTTCTACGACCAAAATCCGGTTGCTATTGCCGACTCCGCTCATCGGACTTCAATCTCATGTTCTACGGCAATCAGCAGGTCGTTCTTGTCATAGTCAGTGGTCCAATGTTCTCCTTCGATTTCGCTGATACGTATTAGCGAACAGTCTATGTCCTCGATCTCGACCGCAGCCGCGGCGAAACCCTTGATGCAGTCCAAGCTGTGAGTCGTCGCAACAAGTTGCGTGCCGTTCCTGACCGCTGCATCAATCATAGTCTTCCAAAACTGCCTCTGTATGGAGTGATGCAAGCCGTTTTCGATTTCATCAACCAATACGAGGCTGGTATCTGGACGAGAGACCGACATGGTATTACCCACGATACGCACGGCCCCGTCTCCCAGGCTTTTCAATGGAACAGACTGAGATCCTTCAGCGAGACGAACAATGGCACGTCTACCAGGTCCCATCCTACGATCATCTTCAATCATCGCGATACCGTCAATCTGACGGCCGTACATTTCGGTCAACGAAACTGTGACTTCTCTCAGCTCGGGCGACAATGCCATGACGTCCCACATGCGAGCTATCTGATCGTCTCCCGGGACGTCAGGGCCGACGGTTTCAAACTGAAGCTCAGCTGGATATCCGGTTTCAATGGACGCCCGCCTGCGTCTGCGCCCTAGGTAGGGGGGGTCGGGTTCAGGAACCATCGGCACATACCTCCTCGCTCCGTTCATACTCATCTTGAGTATTGCAATTTCTGGGTCGATCAGACCAAAAGTCCTTTCAACGCTGTCTTTCTCAATGTCATCAGGGGTCGCCACCGAAATACGCAACGAATCCTCGCCACCCCGGATACCGATTGAAATCGTATCACCCTCTTTAGGAGACCGACCAAAAAACAAAGACTCCCAATCCAGCACCGTAAACGAACGTCCGGGCTCGTTTGTCGCCTGGGCAGCTTCGCGCCGTTTCATGAGGATTCTGACGAGCCGTTCCCAGCGTCCTCGCGTCGCGAAAACCTCCAACGCCTCCAGCACAGTCGTCTTCCCAATACCGTTACGTCCAGCGATAAGCGTGACCTGGGTGAACCTGGGGATTTCTAGGTGGTCGATCCCACGAAATCCCTTTATCTGAAGGTCAGGTACAGGCAGCTCGAACGCGGCGGCACCCGACGTTTCGGGATCCGCGTCGGTCACCACCCCGGCCCTCTCTACCGTCTCCGTTGCCATGCTGTGTCTCTCTCCTTTCGCTGGTGGGCCCGGAGGGACTCGAACCCCCGACCAATCGGTTATGAGCCGACCGCTCTAACCACTGAGCTACGGGCCCTGCGTCTCTTGATTCTATGGCATCCGATGCCAGCATGTCTTCACCTCCCTGTACATGTCTAGGTTAGAGTAACCTGCACTACAACAAACCCGCACATATGCACGATGCTGTATGGAGGCAGACGCAACATGAAGATAACCGATGTAAGACTTGAGATGTTCAAGTGGGCGCGTGATATCCCTATCACCAATGGGCTGTACACCTACACGCACAACCTGCTGAACATCGTGGTGATTGAGACAGATGACCCAGACGTTACTGGCATCGGGTTAGCAGGCGGCATCGAGGCAAGCCCTGAGGTCGGAGCGGCGATCATCGGCCACTTCAAGAAGATGCTTGTCGGCATGGACCCGCTGGACAACGAACGCATCTGGCATGAGATGTGGCGACCGAAGCTCGTGGGACGGCGTGGGATCACCACCCGGATGCTCGGCGGCATCGACATCGCGCTCTGGGACATCAAAGGTAAGGTCGCTCGCCTACCTGTGCATAAGCTGCTCGGAGGATTCACAGACAAGGTCGATACATACGTCGCGGGTGGTTACTACGAGGAAGGCAAGGGGCTAGACGAACTGGCGCAAGAAATGCGCGATAACGTTGCATTGGGTGCTCGCGCCGTCAAAATCAAGGTCGGCGCGGTTCCGATCAATGAGGATGTTGAGCGGGTCAAGGTCTGTCGGGATGCGATCGGTCCCGATGTGCGCCTCATGGTTGATGCCAACAACGCTTATCGGCACTACGAGGCGATAGAGTTCGCACGCAAGGCGGAACCGTACGACCTATTCTGGTTCGAAGAGCCAGTAGAGCCGGACGACTACATCGGACAACGCGAGATAACCCGCGCGACTTCGATACCGATCGCGGCCGGCGAGAACGAATACACCCGCTACGGCTTCCGAGACATGATCGAGCATCGCGCCGTCGACATCCTCCAGCCCGATGCCCTTGTGCTTGGCGGTATCACGGAGTTCATGAAGGTCGTTGCCTTGGCGCAGGCGCACGACTTGGACATCGCGCCTCACGGTTCGCAGTACGTCCACATCCACTTGGTAGCCGCCATTTCCAATGGACTCATCTTGGAGTACTACCGAAGCACCGTCGATCCCATGCACGGCAAGGTCTGGGAACACGACCTCGACATCCGCGACGGTTTCGTGCACGCCCCGAATCTGCCTGGCATGGGCCTGGTACCGAAATGGGACACACTCGAACCGTATCGCGTTTGAAATCCGCATCATTTTCGGCGCGATGGCATTAGAAGACGCAGTGTGACGACCGACATAGGACCGGACACCGGAGACGAACCGCATGGATCTGGCCGCCTGGGCGAAATCTTTATTGTCGCGTTGCGCCTTGGTCTGACTTCGTTCGGCGGGCCGATCGCCCACATAGGCTACTTCCGCCAAGAGTACGTCGTGCGCCGCGAGTGGCTCGACGAACGAACTTTCGCAGGACTCGTTGCGCTGTGCCACTTCCTTCCTGGACCTACTAGCAGCCAACTCGGATTCGCCGTGGGCATCCTCCGCGCCGGGATTGCAGGAGGTATCGCAGCTTTCGCGGGCTTTACGCTACCGTCGGCGGTAATCATGGCCGGTTTGGGACTCGGGCTCAACGCATTCGGAGGTTATGTAGATGATGGGTTGATTGATGGTCTAAAGTCGGTAGCAGCTGCCGTGCTGGTAGTCGCCCTATGGGGCATGACCAAGCAGCTCGCTCCCGACTGGCTACGGGCGACCGTTGCATGTGCGTCATTCTTTGCATCGCTGATCCTGCCTCAGCCATTGGGCATCATGCTGATACTAGTCGCGGCAGCGATTATCGGCATGTTGACTATGCGCTCCTCTAACGCGGACGCCGTGGACAGCATCGCTCAAGTCCCGATCAGCAACACAACTGCGACGATTGCGTTTGTGGCTTTCATCGTGTTGGTCACAGGCGGATTGCTTGCGACATCGTTTCCTCAATTTCCGGTATTGGAATACGTCGCAGGTTATGTTCGGAGCGGTGTACTAGTGTTTGGCGGTGGGCACGTCGTCTTAGGTCTGCTGAACGACATCGTCGTGCCTCAAGGATGGGTATCGAATCACGACTTCCTGGCAGGATATGGCGCGGCGCAAGCCTTGCCCGGGCCGCTCTTCACATTCGCAGCATACCTAGGCGCGGTCGCCGATGCCCTCTTGTCGGGCGCGTTCGGGGCGATCATAGCATTAGCGGCGATCTTCGTTCCATCATTGTTGCTGGTCGTTTTCGTGTTGCCCCGATGGCATCGCGTTAACAAGAAGGCCAGGGCCGCGGCCGCGTTGATGGGAGTCAACGCATCAGTCGTGGGATTCCTCGCCGCCGCGATGTACCAACATGTGTGGATTGACGGCTTACGCACCGTCTCCGATGCCGCGATCGCGGTGGTCGCCTTCGTTCTGTTGGCGATCGTCGGTCTGCCGCCGTGGTTAGTCGTGGTGCTGGGCGGATTGGCAGGTTACGCGATCGGGGTGCTGTGATGCCCGTTAGCGCGCGTTAGCTGCCAACCTAACGCGCCTCGCACAATACGTGTTCCTGACGCGAACTCACGCATTAGAATTGATGCTTGAGTTCCGTTAGAGGTGTGGCACCATGAAATCCTTCAAGATAACCCTCCCGCTCGTCGCCGCCGTGTCCGCGATGCTCATTGCGTGTCAAGCCGACATATTAGTCTCGGTTGACGATCAACGGCAAGTCACGATAGTCACATCGGTCGGAATTTCGGAAGGCTTGGCCGATTTCGCCGGCGTTTCACTTGATGACCTACTAGGCGATGTACTGGGAGGTCTCGATTTAGAGACGGGCGACGAACCCAGTGCCGGCGATGCCGACGAATCAGGTAGAATACTCGGTTTCTTGGAAGGTATTGGCGGAAACGAGGTAACGACATACAGCGAAGACGGCTACTCCGGTTACAGGATTACCCAGACACTAGCCGCGGAAGAACTCATTGAGGACACTTCTAACGTTGAAGGGATCGCCGCGTTCGCCGATCTGGTGCCCGGGTTTGAGTTTCGCCGCACAGACTCCGATGACGGCTGGATAATCTCAGGAGACCCGACGATAGGCTCACTCATTGACGATTTCTCCGAGGGCGTGGGTGCAGATGGAATCGGCGGGTTGTTTTCGCTTGCATCCGATTCGATCGACGCTACGCTACGCATCAAACTGCCAGGCGAGATCGTAGAGAGCACCGCACATCGAACTGTGGACGGCGCACAGGTTTGGGACCTGCTCGATCCAGAAGGCGTGACGATTCACGTTGTGAGCGGCGAACCAGTGCCGTTCCAGTTTGTACCTTGGATAATCGCCGCAACATTCGCCCTTATTGTGATCGTCATCATCGTGTGGCAGGTCGCATCGAGACGGAAGCGCGCGGTGCTGGACGAGGAACCGGAGCCGTCCCAAGCCGAAGTTACGCTCAACATTGAGCATCAAGAGGCTCCGACAGGCTCGTCTACCGAACCCGATCCGAGCGAAACAACCGATCGTAACTAGGGTTGAGAAATCCAGTGCTCACGATGTCACCAGTCCAAGTGTGTCAAGTAGAGCCTCACATTTACATTTCGTGCACCGCCTACCCCTTAAATCGCTGATTCACGCGATCTTGAATCCTTGACGGACAGGTTAGAATCTACGGCATGAAACCTGTCTTCAAAGCGGCGAAGGAAGAGCTCGACGCAAATCGAGATGTCGTAGTTGCGACTGTCGTAAGGACTTCGGGATCGACACCTCAGAAACCTGGCGCAAAGCTGTTGGTGCGACGCGATGGATCCGGTGTCGGGACGTTAGGTGGCGGTTGCGTTGAAGGCGACATCTGGTTTGCCGCCCAAGAGTTGCTCAAGCGCGGCGGCGACGCAGAAATGCGCGACTATGAGTTGAATGAAGACTTGGCGGCACAGGACGGTTTGGTGTGCGGCGGGACGATGTTCTTCCTGATCGATCCGATACGCGAAAGCCAGCCCTATCGAGACTTCGCCGAACTCACCGTAGACGCTTACAACGGCGGACCGCCAGTCGCAATCGTGAATGTGGTCGATACCGACGATCCTGACATTACGCCGGTTGGTGCCAAGATGCTCGTCCGAGAAGACGGTTCGCACGATGGGAGCATCGGAACGTCCAGTACAACCGCTACCCTAGTCTCACAGGCCCGCCAGTTGATGGCGATGGGCAAGAATGACTACTACCGCTTCGATGGCGGCTTGCACTGCTACATTGAGGCGTACACAACGCCTCCGACAATGGTGCTGATCGGCGGTGGACACGTCAGCAAGGCCATCGCGCCGGTTGCCAAGAGTGTGGGGTTCAGACTCTTCGTGTTTGACGACCGAGAAGAATTTGCCAACTACGACAGGTTTCCCGAAGCAGACAAGGTGGCTGTCGGCGATTACAGAGACGGCTACGAAGCCCTTCCGATCAACGCCAACTCATTCATCGTGATTGCCACGCGCGGCCATCAGTTCGACGATGCAGCGTTGACAGGTGCACTCCGCACACCCGCGAGCTACGTGGGATTGCTCGGTTCGAAGCGCAAGACGATTCTGATATTCGAGGAGCTGCTAGCATCCGGATTCTCCGCGGATGAGCTTCGCCGGGTCAATGCCCCTATCGGGTTGGACCTGGGAGGACGCACCCCAGAAGAGATCGCTCTCAGCGTGGTGTCAGAGGTCGTAGCCTTCAGACTCGGCGGCAACGGCGGCAGCTTGAAACTGAGCGAATCGCTACTCGACAAGGCGATCCGGCGCGCCGAACGTAGCAAGTCCGCCGTACTTGCATGAAACGGAACCGCTTTCGTAGGGCATCCAGTCTCCGATTCGTGTTAACCCAAGCTATCCTTCTCGCAGCGGGCGAATCTACCCGCATGGGAACTCCCAAATCAACACTCGATTGGTTCGGTAAACCGTTGGTAGTCGCACAGGTTGAGTCATTGCTACAAGCTGGCGTTGACTCCGTTGTAGTAGTCGCAGGCGCCACAGTGACTCCACTGGAGCATCTTCTGAACGGAATGCCATCCGTGACGCTGGCAGAGAACCGTGACTTCAAAACAGGGAAAGCGTCTTCCGTAAGGACGGGAGCGTGCTCGCTTGACGATCGTTGCGACAACGTAGTACTGCTGGCAGTTGATCAGCCCCGGCCCGCGTGGGTAGTCCGACGCGTCTTAACCTGCCACATCGCAGCCCGCGCGCTCATCACTTCCCCGCGATACAAGGGGCACGGCGGACACCCGCTAGTGTTTTCTGCCTCATTGCGGCCGGAACTCGAAAACGTTACCGATGAACTTGAGGGTGTGCGGGCGATCATGTCAAGACACGCCCATGCGGTCAACAACATCAGGTTCGGGTCGCCAATCGTCAGAATTGACCTGAACACGACCGAGGAATATCGGACTGCATTGGCGACCTATCCTTCGTTATCAGAAGAACCTGCGGGATAGCTCACACCATGGCCACCGACTTACCAGCTGCACGAGAGATGATGCGCCGCGAAGGAATCGCGGGATGGTTAACGCGCGACTATCGCTACACGAATCCTGTTTTCTTCGCCGCTTTAGGTTGCGAACCACCAAACCTGACCCGGCCGACGTGGCTCTGGATTCCGACTGACGGCGCGCCAACATTGATAGTCCACGAAGTAGATGTAGGACGCTTTCCCCCAGGCGCTCCCCAAATCGCTCCGTACGTAAATCGTGCCCAGATGCTAACTGCGTTGAGCGACGCGATCTCTCCATCCAAAGGCGGTCAGGTCGCAATGGAGTACTCCCCGCATTTCGAGCTGCCGCGCGTCGCAAGGGTCGACGCTGGCACCGTTGAACTTGTGAGGTCGTTCGGAGTCAACGTCATCTCATCCGCTGACATATCACAGTACGCTACCGAGCGTTGGAGCCAGCATCAGCTCGAGTCGCATCTCTACGCGATGGAACACGTCGTTGAAGCCATGCACGCGGCGTTTGAATTCGTGGGGCAGAATGTGAATTGGAAGCTAACCGAACACGACGTCGCACAGTTCATCCTGGGACAGTTTGATCGCGCCGGGTTAGTCACTGACGAAGGACCAGTAGTAGCGTTCGATGCACACTCTTCGGACCCGCATTACGAACCGACCGCCGAGCAGTCGTCTGTAATCAGGCGCGAGGGCTGGCTACTAATCGATGCTTGGGCAAAGGCATCTTCGATGTCCGCCGCTGGCATAGAGTCAGATGACGATCCCGTTTACGCCGACATCACTTGGGTAGCCAAGTTAGGAGCAGAGCCTACCTCCGAACACTCGCAGGTATTCGACTCAGTCAGGCGCGCCCGCGACGCCGCATTCGATTTCGTGCGGAACAGCCTGCGCAACGGCGCGGCCATCCAGGGTTGGCAGGCAGACCGCATCGCCAGGGATAGCATCGCGGCTGATGGATACGGGGAATACTTCGTACATCGCCTTGGGCACTCATTAGGCAAGAGCGTCCACTCCGATGCCGTCAACCTCGATGATTGGGAGACTCACGATACCCGCGCCGTGATACCCGGTTTAGGCCTGACCATCGAGCCCGGCATCTACCTGCCGCATTTCGGCGTTCGGTTGGAGATGGATATCCACATTCGCAAGGACGATGCCGTCATCACTGGCGAAAGACAAGACGTAATCGTCCACATCGAAACCTGATCGAGCGGAAGAGCCCATACGGTCGATAGTTTCGCGTTAACGGCACGCGTCCAGTTGGCCTTGCGGCGGGCCAGGTTGCTCAAGGCGGCGTCCATCGCCCAACATACTGGGTCCAGGCGGTAACTCAAACACGTTGCCATCGAGTAACTCTTGGATCGTGCGGATCTGGACGCGCGGATACGACCTCTGCCAAACCTCGGAGTGCCAATATCCCGCCGCAATCGCTTCACGTTGCATGGGCGCCGTCGGCGGGTTAAGCGTGACGAACAGTCCAATCTCTGCGTTCTCTCGGTCTAGTGTCCCGACTAAGTCTCGGACTTGACCGACACCAACTCTGCCACTTTTGACTTGGACTATCGCCCGTCTCGTGGCACGGCGCGGACCATTGATGAAGTGCAAGACACCATCAACTCCCTGATCGCTACCGCGCCTGTTATCCCCTACCGGGCGCGCACCCAACAAAGACAAAGCCCAGTACTCGAACTGAAATCTGTCTTGCGACGCTAAGGCTCGCGCTCCACCTAGGTCGACTGGCTCACCAACGACATCGAAGTCGAAGGCAGGTTCAATGTTGAAGCTGGCGTACAAGCGGTGTTTCATCAGTGCTACCGCAAGATGCGTGATGTCTATGCCTGCCCACTTCCTACCGAGTTTCTCCGCCGCGGCGACTGTCGTCCCACATCCGCAAAATGGGTCCAAAACAACATCACCCTCATTCGAGGACGACGCGACGATCCGTTCCAGCAACGCTTGTGGTTTCTGAGTCTGAAATCCCAGCCGCTCGCGTGCTTGAGAGTTGATCGGCGCAATGTCGTCCCATAGCGACTGCAAAGGCATTCCCTGAGACTCATCCAGATACCGGATGTACTCCGCTACGCCGTTCCGTGTGTAACGTATCCGACCGTCATCGTGCAGTCGCTGCATCGATTCGCGCGGCAGCCGCCATACGCGTTCAACGCCGTTCCATTCGTACTCGTATCCACCTCCAGTAAGTCCGCCCGCCGTTAGGTTATCCGTTCGATATCTCCTGCCATCATCGGTTTCATAGCGGTAGTGGGACTTGAGATAAGCGCTGTCGTAATCTCCAAACTGTTGGTTCCAGGTCCACTCATCGCCCTTCGTATAGAACCAGATCGTGTCGGTGTTCCGCCCGAAACGCTTTGCATCGCTGTGGGCCGAGGTACGTTTCCATGTGATGGCGTTGCGGAAATTAGCCGGACCGAAAATCGAATCCATCAGTATCCGCAACAGATGACCTGCTGTCGGGTCGCAATGTAGATAGATTGAAGCCGTCGGCGCCATCACGCGGTGCAGCTCCACCAATCGGGGAGCCATCATCACTACGTACGCCATCACATCGTTCCGACCAATAGACTGCCGGAGCGCCGACACCAAGTCCTTAACTCTCGGGGGTGTGGCAGGATTCAGGATTATCTCATTCTCATAAGTCCTCTCCGACTCCTGCGTCCAGCGCCACGTATCCGAAAACGCCTGAATCTGCGCCGGCGGCTCTTCGCCGGATTGCTCGCGGAAGAGGACGTTGTAGTTTGCGTTCGAGTTGAACGGCGGGTCTAGATAGACGAGGTCTACCGATTCGTCGGCAAAGTGCTCGCGCAGAATCTCCAAGTTGTCGCCGTAGAAGAGCGAGTTTCGCATGGCCGGTTGACGAAATGTGCCCGTGTTGGTAACAGAGCGTAATGAGGTCTGATGTCAGGTCATCATCCGGAACGACGTTCCCAGAGCATCCGACACCCACAGGCTACGCTCTAGATCAACACTTCCGCACCGATGCGACGCGCGAGAGACACCATCTCGTCGTACTGCGCCAGCAGTATCGGGATACCGTTGGCTTCACGATCGGCCATCGTCTCTCGCTCCGGGTCTCCGGCAACCATCACGCCATCTGCGCCCGCTTCAGTTGGTGTGGACCTAAGCTCACGCATCATGTCGTCCATCATCGCTTTGAACTCATCCACGGGCCGGAATGCCGCTATGTCAATCGCCATGGTCCACGACATGTTGTTACCCGAACCGATCATGTAACTGTAGCCGCCGCCAGACAGCACCCCGCACAGTACGTCGACCATGACTGCCAACCCATAGCCCTTGTGCGCGCCCTGTTCGCGAGTATTGCCCAACGGGTTTTGTGACCAGTGTTCACCTCGGTCATTCGGCGGTTCGGTCAACGGCTCGCCTTCGGCGCCTACTGCCCATCCCTCCGGCACCGGTACTCCCAATCGCGCGGCAAGACCAAGTTTGCCACTGGCGACGGTGGATGTCGCCATATCAAGTGTGAAGTCACCCTCGTCGCCGCCGGGTGCTGCGAACGCGATCGGATTGGTGCCAAGCCTCGGTCGCGCGCCCAATGCCGGCCTGACGGATGGTCCAGCATTGGTCATCGCCATACCGATCATGTCATGAGACAGGGGTAGCAACGAGTAGTACCCGACCATACCGATATGATGACCGTCGCGGATTGTGCTCATGCCTAAACCGTGCTCTGCCGCCTTCTCAATGGCGAGCTCCATGCCGATATGCGCCGCGGGAAATCCTAGACCGTCATCGCAGGTCAGGAGTGCCGTAGTCGCCGATTCGTTCAGAACCTTGACTTCTTGGTCCGCCTTGTATGTCCCATCCATGATCAGGTTGGTGTATCGGGTGGCGTTAGCGACTCCGTGCGTATCCACGCCGCGAAGGGAGGCGCACACCAAGGCATCAGCAGCGATGTCCGCGTAGCGAGGCTTAACTCCAACGGCGGTGAGTAGCGCGACGATCTGTGCGTGGACCTGGTCCGATTGGATGCGGATGCTCGACTCTTCGGGAAGTTTGAGGAACTCTAGCGCCATTGATTTCTCCTAAAGATTCGATGACAGTCGCAGATCGAAACAGACCGACCGACCTTTGCGGTCAGTCGTATCTGCGTCGATCAAGTTGCCGGAAGCTCGTGGCCAATGCCACGTTTGCGCGCCAATTCTACGATGCGATCACAGACTGCAATGTCTTCCAACGCGATGCCTTGCGACTCGAAAAGCGTGATGTCGTGCTTGGACGACCGACCTGAACGACCGCCGTTGACGATGTCGTGAATCGGAACCGCAGTGTCCCAGTTGAAGTGGCCTGTCTCCGCGGCGCGCATCAGCTCGCCGCACTCAGTCTTAGCCTGCTCGACGTCGTCCACCGCAACGATATGTGCATTGACGACGGTGCGTGTATCCAGCTCGCGTTTCATCCAAGAGTTGTTACCCGCCGCGTTGATATGTGTGCCGGGGTCAATCCATTCGCCTTTAAGGACTGGATCGACAGACGATGTGATCGTGCAGATTACGTCTGCATCGGCGGTGACTTCGGCAGAGTCAGTGGTTCGCACCTCAAAACCAAGTCGCTCCGACATCTTGGCGGCAAACCTTTCGCGATTCCCACGATCGCGGCTATAAACGTAAGCCACCGCCACATTCCGCACATGCGCCACGGCCTCCAGCTGAGTCTCCGCTTGATACCCGCTACCAATGATCCCAACCGAGATTTGTTCGCCGTCGTTTGCCATGTATCTAGTAGCGACTCCAGATGCAGCACCGGTCCGCATTTGGCCCATCCGGTTCGCTTCAATGACGGCCGTCAACTCGTTGGTGGATGTGTCATAGAGCATCACATGGAACTGGATTCCCGGCCGTCCGCCGGCGTATGATTTATGCCCTACCAAGTTGCGAGATTTCCATGATGCCGACATGAAGTTGTAGACACCGCTGCTGGTCGGCAGGCGACGCCTCGGCATGTTGAACGCATCGCCCCTAGCACGTGCTTTGAAGACTTCGTCAAGAGCATCGATCGCCAGTTGCATCGTGAGCAGTGAATTGACGTGAGATTCGGTCAGATAAAGTGCCATATTTCGCCCCCGGTTGGATTACTCAGTAATTCCTGCGAAAGAGTGGTTCAGAGGACCGTGTCCCGACCCGAGACCCGGTGCGGAGAGAATCGCCCGCATCACGAATCGTTGCGCAGACTGCACTGCCGCTGGCACTGGGTCGCCAAGTGCCAAGCGGGAAGCTATCGCGGACGCAAACGTGCAGCCTGTCCCATGCAGGTTGGACGACTCTACTCGCATAGACCTGAAGTGTGAAACGCCATCAGAGTTGACTAGCACATCGACGAGTGCGTCATCACGCGATTCAAGATGCCCACCCTTGACGACTACCGCGTCCGCGCCCATTTCCAGTAGCGATTCCCCTGCGGAAACCATGTCGTCAACCGTCTCAATGTCAATATCGGCCAGAACCTCTGCTTCGGGAATATTCGGGGTCAGCACGGTGGCCATCGGCACGATACGGTCACGCATCGCGTCAACGGCTTCCTCTTGGAGCAGATGCGCTCCGGATGCGGCTACCATGACCGGATCGACCACGATGGGTCCCAGTTCGTTACGGCCGATTGCCATTGCTACACACTCAATGATCTCCGTAGATGACAGCATCCCTGTCTTCACAACATCGATGCCGATATCCTGCGCGACCACGTCGATCTGGTCCGAGATCACCTCAACTGGCACCTCAGCTATCGATACGACATCCAACGTGTTCTGTGCGGTTATGGCGGTTATGGCGCTGGTTCCGAAGACACCATGTGCCGCGAACGTCTTTAGGTCGGCTTGGATTCCCGCACCGCCTCCAGAGTCTGAGCCAGCGATCGTCATCACAACTGGCATGGGGCTCGTAGTCATGACTTAATAGAATACGCAACTGTTATGTCGAACGGCGGTACTCCCAAGACTTCAGAACCTGTGGCTCTAGTATTCGATGTCTTCGGAACCGTCGTCGATTGGAGGTCATCTGTAGTCGATGAACTCACAAGATTCGGGCGAGCACACGGCATCGAAGGCGCTGATTGGCCAAAGTTCGCCGATGAATGGCGCGCAGGATACGGGTCGGCATGCCGCGAATTGAGTCGCGGGCAAGGAAGATGGCGCATCGTTGACGACATACACCGCGCAAGACTCGATGAACTCATCAAAAAACGCAACGTTCGTGGATCGTTCCAGGACGCCGACCTAGCAGCCCTGAATCGCGTTTGGCATCGGTTGGACGGTTGGCCCGACTCGCGAACGGGTTTGATGAGGCTCAAATCCAGGTTCATCATCGCAACGCTGTCCAACGGCAATTTCGGATTACTCGTTAACATGGCGAAACACGCAGGATTGCCCTGGGATGCGGTGTTGTCAGCTGACATTGTCGGCGCATACAAGCCCAATCCGAGGGTCTACTCCACTGCCTGCACGATGCTGGGATTGCGGAACGAACAGGTGATGATGGTAGCTGCCCATCGCGGCGACCTGGATGCGGCCGCTTCCCTGGGCTTGCAAACTGCCTTCGTGCATCGGCCGGCTGAGCACGGCGGAGGACCCGAAGCGCCAATGCCCGATTACGCGTCCGATTTCGATTACGCTGCATCCGATCTAAACGAATTGGCGGACCTGTTGCGCTGCGACTAGATCGATCACACTAAGTCCGATTGACAAACACACACTGAAAGAGAGGTAACTCAGGCTCATGACATGGACATTTGAAGACGCTGCACCGGTCATTGGGACCATCACCGAAGGCAACTGCTGGACAGGCTCGCACATGCTCTACTCCAACGTCGCCATGGACCGAATCATGCGGCTCGATGTTGAGTCGAGGCTGGTTGATGTATTCGCCATCAACACGGGTGCGACCAACGGGTTGAACTTTGATGCCGATGGCAACCTGTACGGATGCTCCGGCGGCGGGAGGAGCATCGTGCAGTTCAACACCGAGACAGGTGCCATGACGACCGTCGTTGACTCACTAGAAGGCATAAAACTCAACAGTCCAAATGACATCGCTATCACCCCGTCAGGCGCGATCTACTTCTCTGACCGAGTCGGCGATGTCGGACCTGATGTCGGCATTCCGTTCTCTGCGATCATCTCTGCCGAACGCCAAGACAGCGGGGAGTGGCAAACAACGCGGCGGACGTTCGATACGACAATGCCAAACGGTCTGCTCTTCTCGAGCGACTACAAGACGCTTTATGTGGCGCAGTCGGACTACAACGCCCAGCAGACCCGCGACTTGAGAGCGTATCCAGTCAACGACGACGGTTCGTTGGGCGAATGCAACATACTGCACGACTTCGGACCGCATCGCGGCATTGACGGCATGACACTGTCTTCCGATGGGCTGATCGTGGCTTGCACTGGCTGGGAGATATCCGGTCCGGGTGGCAATATCACCGTGTTTGAGCCGGACGGCCGCATCGTGGCGCAACACCCAACACCCGCGCAACGTCCGACGAACTGCACATTCGTCGGAGAAGACCTGTACGTCTCCTCAATTGAAGGCCATTGCCTAGTGGCACGAAACACCGGTTTGACGGGGTATCTGCTTTATCCCAACTGAGTCGCGACCCGATGTGATTCATCAGCGGGTCAACACAGCGTATCGCACACGGGAGCAGTCCCAGGGGAGCAATCACCATGACTTCTGAATTCCATTGGGAACAGATCGCAGACCACGGCTCGATCACTGAGGGACCGGTTTGGGACGGGTCCGGGCTGATCTACTCACAGGTGGCAGCGAGTAAAGCGTGGCGACGGGATGCCGCGACTGGGGAGACTAACGTCTGGCGCGAGAACACGAATAACGCCAACGGGATGCAGTTCGATCGCACCGGCAGGCTCTTCACGTGCGAAGGTGGAAGTAATCGCGTCGTGGAGGTCAACGTCGATTCGCCCAATGATGAACCAACTGTCGTCGCACAAGGCACGGCCGGATCACCATTGAACATGCCTAACGACCTCGCAATAGATGCCAAAGGGCGCATCTACTTCTCAGATCCCAACTACTCACCACAGCCCAACAATCGCCCGAACGAATCCGTATACATGGCGGAGCACACCTTCGGCGGTAACTGGACCCTGAAGCAAGTCACATTCGACACCGCGCGACCTAACGGCGTGTTGCTCTCGGCTGACCAGCAGACGCTGTACGTCGCAGACAGCCACCCTGATGCTCAGTTCCGACGCGAGCTCCGCGCCTACGACATCAACGCGGATGGGACGCTCGGGAAGCATCGTGTGCTGTTCGACTTCGGGGTCGGACGCGGCATCGACGGTATGACGCTCACGACCAGCGGCCATATCGTTGCGACTGCAGGGAGCCGCGCGTCCGGACCTGGTCCCATGATCTATGTGTTCAACGACTCCGGGCTTGTAGTGTCATCGCACCGTGCGCCAGAGGACAGCCCGACGAACTGCACGTTCGGCGGCAAAGCTCTGGATGAACTGTTCGTGACGTTCATCACAGGGCATGTCTACCGCGTCCGCAACTCTGGCTACGTTGGTAGCCTGGCATACCCGACGCGCAAGTGGTAAACCCGTCTTCGAGTCGGTCCGGTCGAAACGAACCCCTGTGAGTCCAGCGGACCCGACACCCAGCGAACGCCCAGTCGCTCGTTACGTCTGTTAGGTGACCTACTGCGGCCTGTAACGATTGGCAGGCTCTGCTAGCGTCGGGTCCGGTGCTTCCGTCACATCTTCCATCGTGATGTGCGCCCCGTCGTAGCTGCTGAGCGGTGCAGGTATCGGGAACGTCACAGTGCCATAGCCAACGCGATTCATGTTGAACGAGACGACGTATACCGCCGAATCGCCAGAGGTGAGGTACAACCTGTACTCCTCACCTGGCGGCGCCGGTGCAACGCCTCCTATTACCAACGCAGCCTCAGGACCAAAGGCGCTCTCCAGGAGATACATGTATCCACCCGAGTGTGCCGACGAATCCGGCAACCAATCCGGAGTCTGATACTGCTGCTGGAGCGTCGCGTAGGTCAGCGATATCTGATCATTGAACGACTCGCGCAAGGCATCGTTAGACGCGGACATACTCTCGATCTGCGTCGCCTGTTGCTGCATCCTAACCTCGGCCGCGGCCAACGCTGCACGCGCGTCGTCTAGCTCGCGCAACACCATATTGGCGTAATCTGTGGATGCCTTCACACTGAGCGCAGTCTCAGAGACGCGTCGATTCAATGCAACGTTGTCCGCGCCCAGCTGCACGGCTACGATGGTCGCGACCAGCAGGGCCGCAAGTGAAGTTGCGAACGCCAGCTTGCCAACACCGAAGGCGTCTGTCAGTCGTTGATACCAAGGGCGCGTATCCGCCGTTACCAGCTCAGCACCGCTGACGACTTCGCGCTCAATGTGAGTTAGCAGCGACACACTCGCATCTACGCGCCGCGCCGCGGTCTCCGATTCGACCGCGTCCAGAATCTCCTGTTTCAGCGTTGCGGGAGGTTCCTTGGTTCCGATCAACATCCCGACGGCGGCGACCGTCTCAAGCATTGAATCGAGTTCGCGCGCCGCGTCCTCGTTGAACTCGACGTAGAGCTCAACCTCCTCAGCTTCCTCCGCATCCAGCGCACCTAGCGCGTACGCCGCCAGACTTGATGCGGGCGAGGACTCGTATTCGCCGTCGCGTTCTAAGCCGTCGTTGCGAGTCATAGGTCGCCGTATATCTCGGACTCGAGCGCGGTGTGTAGCTTCCTCAAAGCTAACCTCATCCGAGTCTTGACCGTGCCCAGCGGTTGACCAGTCTTCTCCGATATCTCAGACTGCGTCATTCCCTTGAAATACGAAAGCTCGACTACCTGACGCTGCGGATCAGGCAACTTCGCCAGTGCCGCACGTACGCTGGCGTACTCCGAGTTTGTTACCGCTACCTCCGGCGGCGATGGATCGGACGATTCCAGATCCCAATGGTCTGCAATATCGTCTGCCTGTCGATTCCTGTCTCTGCCCTTCTTTCGCATCTCGTCGATGGCGCGGTTGTGGGCGATTCGGAACAGCCAAGTGGTGAACTTGCCTTTCTCAGGCGCGTAGCTGCTGGCACGGTTCCAGACCCGCATGAAGACATCCTGGGTCACCTCTTCCGAGCTAACCGTGTCGTTCAAAAGGCGGGCCGCCATGCCAAACACTCGCCGCCCATAGCGGTCATAGAGTGCAGCCAAGGCATCCCGATTACGCTCTGAAACCTCAGATGCCAGCTCTTGGTCGGTTAAGTCTTGATAGTTGATCGCTGAAGAGTGAATGACGAACTCCTCTCGATGAAATATAGCTTCCGTGTCGGGCGTTTAGCACCCTCTCTATTCACGATATACGAACTACGCCGTCGCGCGGTTTCGCGCCGTAATTCGACCGCTAGCACCGAGACGCGGCCACCAGCCTCATTTCGCATCGCCAGAGCTCTGTCCGCTGGTATAATTCGCAGTAAGGTCGGCGGTACCAGCTCGCGTCTGTCTGCGAGCTTTACACGACCCGACCTGACGGGGAGCCACAATGCAGGCTGAGAGGGCGCAGTCAACAGATGCGCCGACCCACGGAACCTGATCTGGATAATGCCAGCGTAGGAATATCAATGTCCGCAACCCAAAGCCACGCCGGGCGCGTGCGAAGCCGTAGACGCGCTTGCAGTCGTTCAACGGATCATGCTCGGAATGCCGTCCGCTCGACTCGCGGTCAGACCGCTGCCTTGGCGCCATGAACATCGCTCTGGAAGTCAATAACGTGTCGAAGAGCTACGCGGTTGGCCGGAATTCGACCGTCGCCGCACTCAGTGGCCTTACTATGTCCGCGGATGTTGGGGAATTCATCGTGCTGGTGGGTCCCAGTGGGTGCGGCAAGAGCACGTTACTCAACGTAATCGCAGGTTTAGACGAGCCCGATATCGGCTCGGTCGCGCTGGACGGTGACACTGCATCGGACCGGGTAGGCAAGTCAGCGTACATGCACCAGCTCGACCTGTTGCTCCCTTGGCGCACCGTACTCGCGAACGCGACGCTTGGCATGGAGTTGGCAGGTGCTCCTCGTTCCGATGCTGTCGCCGGCGCGACGAAACTGGCCGAGCGATTCGGAATCGCCGACTTCCTGCATCATCACCCGCGCAGCCTCTCCGGCGGCATGAGGCAGCGAGTAGCCCTGCTCCGCGCCGTGCTACCAGAACGCCGTATCTTGCTGCTTGATGAGCCGTTCAAGGCATTGGATGCCATCACCCGCGCCGAGTTGCAGCTTTGGCTATCGGACGTGCTTGATCGTTCCAACCGGGCGACAGTGATGGTCACTCACGATGTCGAGGAGGCACTGATGCTCGGAGACCGCGTGCTAGTGCTATCTAAACGCCCCGGTCGCGTCGTGTTAGAGGTAGATGTTGACATCGAACGTCCGAGGCCAGCAGACGTTGTAACACACCCCAGGTTTATCGAATTGAAGTGGCAAGTCATGTCCGCGTTGCGTGCAGACGTCACGTTCGCCCGTTGAGCCAACATGTCCACAACGAAACAGAAAGTCAGCACGCCGGTCCAACCACTGGCGGCCTCCCGTGCGTCTCAGTTGCGCTTTACGCAGCGAGCGACGCTCGGCTTGCGCGTATTTTTCGAGAATTGGGGTTTCGCATTACTCCTCGCGGCTTGCGGATTCGCCGCCTGGGAAGTCGCTGTGAGAGTTTGGGCAATTCCGGATTGGCTGCTCCCTCCTGTGTCGCAGATACTCGTCGAGTGGTGGGACAAGAAGACGTGGCTCTTTTCACATGGGCTCGTCACGGCGCAGGAGATTGTAGTGGGATTCCTGATAACCGGAGCTCTCGGCCTGACGCTTTCTACGGTGATGTTCTGGTCGCGCATCTTGGAACGTAGCATCTACCCGTTTCTGATAGCATCGCAGACCATCCCAGTCTTCACTCTTGCGCCGATGCTCATCATTTGGGCAGGAACGGGAATCGCGCCCAAGGTGATCATCATCGTCCTCTTCACCATCTTTCCAATCACCATCAGCCTCTCAACCGGTTTCAGATCGGTCGATGCCGACATGGTGGCGATGTTCCGCACGCTAGGTGCCTCTCGCGCCCAGATGTTCACGAAACTCTATCTGCCCTCTGCTCTGCCGCATCTGTTCGCCGGACTCAAGGTCGCGGCAGTAGTCTCAGTCATCGGCGCGGTTATCGGAGAATGGATTGGTGCCGGGTCCGGTTTAGGATTCGTAATAAAGAATGCCGGCGCCCGAAATCAGACCGACACTGCGTTCGCCGCCATATTCACGCTGTCTGCAATGGCGGCTGTAATGTTTCTATTGATCGTAGCGATACAAGCACGCGCACTGCGAAACTACCCGGGAGGTTCAGGTAACTGAAATGAACACAGCATACATGAAACGGATCATCGCCACGGTTGCTCTCGCGGCACTCTCGATCGGAGGGCTGATGTCTTGCAACAACGCGGCAGAGCCAACCGCAACGGCGACTGCCGAGCCCACGGTCACGCCCGAGGCTACTCCTACAGCCACGGCCACCACCGAGACGGTCAGCATCGAGCTCGACTGGTATCCCAACACCAATCATGTCGGCATCTACGTAGCTCAGGACAGGGGATACTTCTCCGACGAGAACCTGGAGGTTGAGATCATGGAACCAGCCGACCCTGCATTAGTCGCGCAGCTGGTTGGTTCTGGCGAACGCGACTTCGGAGTCTTCTACCAGACCGATACGCTGCTGGCACGCAACGAAGGCGTGCCGGTCGTCGCAGTGCGATCCATCGTCCAACGTCCACTCAACTGCATCATGGCATTGAAATCAAGCGGCATCGAACGACCGTCCGACCTGAAGGGCAAGAAGATCGGATATCCGGGAATCGATTGGAACATCAGCCTCCTAGAGACGATGCTGGAGAGCGACGGCTTGACACTCGACGACGTGGAGGTAGTAGACATCGGTTGGACATTGTGGCAGACCTTAGCCGCCGGCACCGTGGACGCGCTGATTGGTGCCTACTGGTCGCACGAGAGCTACGTGTTGGAGGATGAGGGATACCCCGTCAACATAATCTATGCCGATGACTACGGCGTGCCGCCGTACTACGAAATGATGCTCATAACATCGGAGCAGATGCTCGCGGACCAGCCAGACGTTGTGCGCCGATTTGCAAACGCCTTCGTCCGCGGCTACGAATGGTCTCGCGATAATCCCACGGAGGCGATTGATATCCTCGTCGATCTGAACCTGCTGGAAGACACCGAGCACATAGAGCGCGCCGCGATTCCGGATCTGCGAGACGCTTGGATAGCCGAGAACGGCAGCATCGGAACGCTAACGAACGCGCGCTGGGAGTCGGTTGGTAACTTCCTGAAGGATAAGGGCTACATCGAAGCCGACTTACCTGTTCAGGATGCGTGGGCGGCAGAGACGTTCCGATAGTCGCTTGCCATCTCCATTAACGGTTCCGCGCTAGTGCAATTCGCGAACGCCCCCGTTGGACGCTGCCCGAACCGTTGGGGTAGCGTCTGTGGCGCGCTCAGGGCGTAACTGCGTCTGGCGGGATCAGCATCTCTGACTTCATGTCGGACCAGAGCGAGCTGGGAATCTCGGCCTGAACCATCGCGACATTCTGCTCCAGCTCACCAACTGACTGCGCGCCGGGTATCGCAGACACGACGGCCGGATGCGCCAACACATACTGCAACGCCGCCGCTTTCAAATCCACCTTGTGGCGGTTGCAAACCGCCGTGAGCCGCTTGGCACGATCAATCAGCTCTGTCGAGGCCGGCTCGTAGTCAAACGTCACCGTCTGCGACAGGTCGCGCGCTAATATGCCAGAGTTGTAGGGGCCGCCGATCACGACTGCGACACCTTTTGCTTCGCAAAGCGGCATGAACTCGGCATGGGCACCATGGTCAAGCAACGTGTAACGTCCCGCTAGCAGCACCACATCAATATCCACTTCACGGATGAATTTTGCCGGCATCTGCCACTCATTCATCCCGCAACCAATCGCCTTGATAACACCTTGCGACTTGAGATCCAACAACGTGGGAAACGCCTCTTCAATGGCCTGGCGTTCACCGAACTCCTGCTGGTCTGGGTCATGGACCAGTGCGATCTCGAACCGATCCATCCGCAAGCGCGCCAAGCTATCGTCAATGGAACGCAATATGTCGTCCCGCTTCCAGGTATCGACAGCGTAGTGATCCGCGAATCCATCCGGTGAATCGGCCGCGCTCAAACCTCCTGGAAGTGGTTCCAATACTCGGCCGACTTTAGTAGAGACGACGAATGAGCTGCGATCAATCCCCTCCAACGCCCTGCCGTAACGCACCTCGGAGCGTCCCGCACCGTAAAGCGGAGCAGTGTCAAAGTATCTGATGCCCAGCTCGTGCGCGCGTCTCACGACGCCTCCCACTATGTCGCCGGAGGTTTCGCCAAACAGACCGCCGCCGAATGGCGCGCCGCCAAGACCCAGTCGAGTAACGAATACGCCGGTGTTGCCTATCTCAACTCGGGCAAACGGGTCCATACTTGCATCTCCTCGGACTTCGCCAACAGTTGCTCAGCGTTAGACTAATGCCGCAATCGCATCGCCCACCGCCGATGTCGTAGAGGATCCTCCCAAATCGGGTGTGAGAGTCTCGCCCGTGGCCAGGACGGACTCCGTCGCCCGTCGCAAGTCAGATGCCGCTTCAGGTTCGCCGATGTGGTCCAGCATCATGGCCGCCGTCAGCACCTGCGCCATCGGATTGGCAATGCCCTGCCCCGCGATGTCCGGCGCACTCCCATGCACCGGCTCAAACATGGATGGGTGAGATCGCGATGGATCGAGATTCGCGCTGGATGCCAAACCCATCGAACCGGTGATGATGGCTCCAATGTCGGTCAGGATATCTCCAAACAGGTTGGAGGCTACGACGACATCAAAGCTTTGCGGTCGGCGGATGAAATCCATGCAGGCAGCATCGATCAGCAGCGAATTTGTCGTGACATCCGGATACTCGTCGGCAACCGACTCAAACGTCCTGTCCCACAAAACCATCCCGTAGCCTTGCGCGTTAGATTTCGTTATCGACGTGACATGCTTGCGTTTGCCGCGTTCCCGCGCCAAATCAAAGGCATATCGGATCACGCGTTCGCAACCATGACGCGTGAACACAGCAGACTGCACCGCCACCTCCTCTGGAAAACCCTGGTACTGAAACCCGCCGACATTCGCATACTCACCCTCGGTGTTCTCGCGCACAACAACCAAGTCGATGTCGTATGGCGCAACACCTGCCAACGGCGAATCCACACCGGGAAGCAGCGTTGACGGCCTAACACACGCGAACTGGTCGAATGCCCGACGAATCGGAAGCAACAGTCCGTTTAACGTGATGTGGTCTTGAAGATCGGGATGTCCGACAGCACCAAGGAATATCGCATCGCAGCCAGCTAGTCGCTCAACACCGTCATCAGGCATCATCTTGCCATGATCGAAGTAGTACTGCGAACTCCAGTCATAGCTCGTGAACTGGAACTCGATGCCATGCGTCGCCGCCGCGGCATCCAGCACCTTCAGAGCCTCGTCAACTACATCCACTCCTATCCCGTCGCCCCTGATTACCGCTATCTCGTACTGCGCCACTATCGCGACTCCTCTTCCGTCCCACGGACTCCGGTTCCATTCGCACAAAGCATCATCCAGATCTGCCCTCTATCACCTCAAGCACGCCGGCGATATCGTTCTCTCCCTCGCCTTGTGCCATCATCTGGCCATACATCGCCTGCGCCTCTAAAGCTAAGTTGAGTGCCAAACCCTCCGATTCCGCCAACGCCTTGATGATGCCTAAGTCCTTGTCCAAGTTGCGAACGGGTGCGGCAGAGTTTTCAAACTCCCGAGCGGCTGTGATCGGCGCGCTACGTGTGACCATGGTGCTACCGCCCCAAGATACACCTAACAGGTCGGCAGCAGTCTGGATATCTACGCCCGCCGAGTTCGCCAACGCGAATGCCTCCGCGGCAGCCACTGTGTGAACTCCCACGAGCAGCTGATTGATCAACTTCATCGCAGTTCCTGCTCCAGTGGGACCCATCAGCTTTACATTCGCTCCCATCAAGTCGAAGTAGGGTTTGGCGATGTCAAACGCTTCCTCCTTCCCGCCGCACATGATCGCCAAGGTGCCGCCCTGTGCCCCTGGCGGACCACCGCTGATTGGCGCATCAATGAACATCGCTCCTCGCGCTGCCGCGGCCTCGGCGCATCGCCTAGATGTGCCGATATCGACCGTGCTGTGATCCACTATCACCTGCCCTGACTTGGCGGCAGGGATCACTTCGCCAATCAACACATCAACTGACGTTTGCACACTCGGAAGGCACGCCAACACAACATCCACTCGCGCCGTCAGGTCTGCCGCCGAATCAGCTCCGCGTGCGCCTCGTTCCACCATGGCATCAATCTTCGACTTAGTGCGGGTGAACACCAGCGGGTCAGCGCCCTTTGCTAAAAGATTGTCCGCCATTCCCTGACCCATGTTCCCAAGACCGATGAATCCGACCGACATCGTTACCTAGCTCCTAACGTTTAGTTGCGATTAGACGTGCCTGTTGGAGACACAGGCATTGTCAAAGTTGAAAATCAAGGACGCGCAAAGTATATCAGCGCGCCTTGAATGATTCTGGAGGCGAGACGCGCAGACGCACGCTTTCGCATCCGCAGGCAGCCCCAGTGCGATCAATCGAGTTGACGCAGTCTGGGATCGAGGCGGTCGCGCAACCAGTCACCGAAGAAGTTCATCGACATCACCAGCAGGAAGATCGCAAGGCCAGGGAACACTGAAGTCCACCAGACACCGTTAATCAGGTACTGATAACCGAGCTCCACCTCTTTGCCCCAAGTGGGTATCGGATCAGGGATGCCAACGCCGAGGAACGACAACGTTGACTCCGTCAACACCAACCCGCCAACGCGCAACGTGGCGATAACCATCACGGTGGAGAAAGTCCCTGGTACGACATGCCGCAACATCATGCGTAGGTTGCTCGCACCGGCGACTCGAGCAGCGGAGACGTAGTCCGCGCTACGAATCTGCAACACATCCGCTCGAATCTGCCTCACGAACGGCGGCCAGGCAATCATCGCAATCAAGATGATGATGGTGAACAGAGTCGCGCCCAACGTCAATGCCACGATTAGCGCGATTAGCAGGAACGGTAACGCGTTCCACACGTCCACGATACGAGTCAGCAGCTCGTCGATCCAGCCGCCGTAGTATCCCGCAAGCACACCCATCGCCGTGCCAATGATGACACCAGACATCAGCGCAAGACCCGACACCATCAGCGACACTCGGGCGCCGTGTATCAGCCGCGACAACAGGTCGCGACCGAAAACATCCGCACCAAGTATGTACTCCCGCCGACTGAATCCATCTTTGCTCGCGAGCTTGTACTCGATCAGACCGCGTGAAGTCGACAGATCATAATCAGCAGGGTCAGCTACCAAGTCGTTGGCAGGGTGCGGCTGACCCCAGGTCGGCGGCTGCTGGCTGAAACCTGTGCGCTGGTTGATGGGGTCGGTGGGTGCGACCCAAGGCGCGAAGATAGCCGCGAATGAGATTATGGCGATCGTCACCACCGGGATGATCGGCCAACGTCGTAGCATGTACCAGAGCTGCGAACCGATGGAACGCCGAACACGAGTACGGCCTGTCGTCAGCGCCTCGACTGGCCGCGCTGATTCGTCAACCGCCGCCGGGGGCCTTTCTGTTGTGGATTCTGTTGCCACGTGATGCCAACCGTGTCCGAGATTAGTCGTATCTGATCCGAGGATCAACTAGCGAGTACACGATATCAGTCAGGAATGTCGCGATTAGATATACGAAGATGAAGACGAGGACCGCACCCTGGAGCAACGGGAAGTCCTTGTTGTGCACCGCTTGAATCGCCATCGAACCGATGCCAGGTCGCGAGAACACCTGCTCAACAACAACCGAACCCTCAATGAAGCCCGCGAACGCCAATGTCGACGCAGTAAGCGGTTGTATCAATGCGTTCCTGAAGGCGTGTTTCCAGATAACAGTTCGCGACGCTACACCTTTAGCTCGTGCCAAGCGGACGAACTCCGAGTCCAGCACCTCCAACATCGCAGAGCGCGTGAGCCGAAGGTATCCCGCCAAGCCCCCTAGCGTTATCGCCACGACGGGAAGAATCAGGTAGCGCAGATCGGAGAAACCCCATAGAGACTCTCCGATCAGACCGGCTGGTAACGCAGGCCACCAAGGCAACCAGCTCGGCAGGAAGATGGAGAACAACATGATGAGCATGATTGCGAACCAGAAGATTGGAATCGACTGGCCCACAAGCGCGATAAATCTGCCGGTGTAGTCTGCAAAGGAAGCCCGTTTGACGGCCGACAACACACCAAGGCTTACACCGATGACAGCTGACAATACCCACGACACCGCTCCCAGCTGAAAGCTCTCTGGGATTTGCTCTGCGATCTGCCGCCCTACTGGCAACCTCTGGATGAGCGTGACGCCGAGGTCACCTCGCAACACATCCGCAAGCCAATAGAGGTATTGCACAACGAAAGGCTGGTCTAGCCTCAGCTCAGCCCGAACCGCCGCGACGGCCTCGTCCGACAGCCCGTAACCCGAAGTGGCGAAGAGCAACAGCGGATCGCCCCCCGACCTTGAGAGCGCGAATACGATAGCCGTGGCCGCGATCACGCTCAAAAGCATGAAGATAACACGGCGGATTAGGAAACGTCGCATGATAGCGCCACGGCGGAGGTCTGCTTGATTGCGCCCCTGCCAGTTACAAGTCGAGAGATAGTGTCTCTGCCCTAATCGCCGCTTGGTCAGCGCGACGAGGGCGTTTCATTGTGATTACTGGGACACACTGGCACCGCGGCGCGTGTCCGCGGTGCCAGTGTGCCACTTGCGCTAGACGAACGTTAGTTCGCCAGCTCGATGTCCCATAGGTTGTTGATCCCAGAAGCCGCGGCTCGATCCTGCGGCCAGGCTGCGATCTTGTTGCGGTTCCAGAACCAGTCCTGCGGCACCGCAACGATGCCAGGTTGCAGGTTCCAGTAGTAGACGTACTGGAGGTAACGGTTCGCGAAGTCGGTCGCTGCAGCCGTGTCGGATGCCTCAGCCATTCCGCGGTACAGCTCCAGAATCTTCGGAGACTCAAAGCCACAACCGAAACCACCACGCGTCAACGTAGTCTGCACCAAGCCCTTCGGGAAGTGCCACGGGTTCGACTCACGTCCCTTGTCACACGAAGTTATCCAAGGAAGCGTGTTCGCACGGTTCACAACGGTCGGGCGGAAGGTCACGTAGGTGAACTTCAACGAGAACGTCGAGAGCCCAATGTCCGACCAGTAACCTGCGACTGCGTCTGCAACTTCACCAGTTACCGATGCGCCACCGCCGAGCTCTGGGCCGGCGTAGACAGAAACCTCAAACGTCCTGGCACCGAGCAGGTCGCTCTGGTAACCAGACTGCGGGCGCTGCCAGTCAGGGTCAGGCTCCGAGGTGATGATCTCAACTGCCGTCACCGGGTCGTAGCCGTAAGTGCACGGACCAGTGCCTGCAGGAGCCTCGTCGGTATAGGCAGCTACGCCATCTTGCGTGCAGCTAACCTGTCCGAAGTTTGGATGCGTCGATCGGAAATACTCAACATCGACCTTTGATCCAAGCCCTGCAAGCAACGACTGGTTGATGGCTTCACGGTCAATCGCTATCGCCATCGCGTAGCGGATCCGTCGCGCCTGTTGCATGTCGTCAGCACCGTGCCTGTCGCTATCGGAGTTACCGATATACGCATGGTCGTGAACGAACGGACCCTTCGGCGGGAGCGGAGTCCCGTCATCCGCGTCAACGGATTCCCAAAGGTTGCCAGAGAAGAACACACCAAGCTGAACTGATCCCCCCGTTCCGGACTGGCCGAAGTTGTTGGAGTCAATGATCAAGTTGGCAGCGTCTTTGGGCTCAAGCTGGGCAGTGTCGATCTGACCGGTACGCAACAGAGTCGCGCGGTTGGTCGGGTCGCCAGACTGCACCATCATGATCGTAGGCGTCTTCGCGGTGAACTTCCAGTGGTCGGGGTCGGCGGTCAAGACGATGCGCTCATCCTGAGACCACTCGTCAATCAGGTAGACACCCGTCGCAACGATGGTGTCGCGAACGAAATCGTCGCCCTCTTGCTCCCAAGCAGTCTTAGAGAGGACAGGAAACGCCTGACCGGACTGGTTGACGTAATCGTCTTTCCAAGTCCCATCAAACGATGAGAACTCAAACGTGATCGTCTCGTCATCAGTGGCTGTCCACTCGCCCCAGAGACCAGCAAAGTCTCCAGCCTGCCCGTGAATTGATGTCGGGTTCGTCGCGTTGTTGGCATCGTTCATGCTCCACGCAACATCTTCCGCCGTCATCATGCCGTATGACCTGTCCTTTGTGCGGAACTCAACGCCCTGTTGGATCTTCACAGTCGCCGACGACAGGTCGGGGCTGATCGTCCAATCGGTGGCAAGCCAATCCAAGGTCTCGTCAGACGGGCCGCGACGGAATAGCGTCTCGGCAATGCCGTAGTTCTTCAGAGCATCAGATGCCTGGTTGGCATTCCTGCCTACTTGGCTACCGATCCCCGCGAATCCGAGGACTGCGGCACCGGCCTCGGTCTGCGGTTCCGGCGCGCCGATCGTGCCGATCATGCTCGGTACGGCCGTCGCGGTCGGAGGCTCGACGACACGAGTTACCTCGACCTGAACGGTTCGCTCAACTTCGCGAACCACTTCCTGGACGACAGTGACCTCCACGTCGACCTCTACCTCGCGGGTTACCTCGACTTGGACCTCGCGGTCAACCGCGACCTCTCGAGTTACCTCGACTTGGCGGTCTACCTGCACCTCACGCGTCACCTCGACTTCCACTTCGCGAGTGCAAGCCACAACAGCGAGCGCGGCGACAGCTACCACCGTCAGGCCGAGCCAAGCCCTTCTATATCTATAGTTCAATACACCACCTCCGTGGTCATTTGCGTTTACCAAGCCGCGAATCCGCACGGCGGTATCTCGTCCGCGCGCGGCTCTTCACGGTGAATTCTGCGTTACTATAACATACCTTCTTGATATGTGCGGATGCCATCGCAAAAGTCAATTCGCCGTCCCGCCCGCAACGTTCGACGGAGCTTGCTCCGCGCACGCAACCGCAACAATCGGAGACAAGCTGGGCGTTACTGCCGCCCCGTACCGACATGACATAGCACGGAGCCTGCAACGATGACCACCTCAGTGCGGATACTCTACTGGAAGGAGATTCCCATCCAAGTGGAAGCTGACGACGGCACGACGAAGTTGTCTCGGCAGTTAGATCCGCGCTTCCAAGAGGCGGCCGACGCAATCGCGATGTTCGATGGCTCTTTCGGCAGCGACGAATACCTAGATGCCTGGGAATGGCAACACTATGCGGAATACGCAGGCAAGCCAGACGAGGTCGCTACACAGGTCGCCACGACATTCAACTCCAAAATGCCTGGCGATTTCGTCGCGCGAATCCGCGACAGCATCACAGCCGACAGACGCGATCCCACGCCCGGGGCGATCAATTGCTGGTTAGAATGAAGTCATGCTTACCGCAACGAGAACGCGCCCCCAACAACTACTCAGCCGTCTCGAATCCGAGCTTCTGGTCTTTGACGGCGCTACCGGCACGTATTTGCAACAGCACGGCCTTGAGCCCGGCGGCTGCCCGGAGCTGATGAATGCCGATGTGCCGGACACTATCCGGCAGATGGCGCGGGATTACTTCGATAGCGGCTCCGACATCGTTCTCACCAACACCTTCGGCGGAAACCGGTATCGGTTGCAGCACTACGGCGCCCAAGGCCGAGTCGCAGAGCTGAACCGATTGGCAGCCGAACACGCACGGTCGCAGGCCGGCGACGGTCAATTCGTCGCAGGGTCTGTGGGTCCAACAGGAGAGTTCATCGAACCGCTCGGAAACGCATCAGAAGCTGACCTATACGATGTCTTCACGGAGCAGATCACCGCGCTGGAATCCGGCGGCGCTGACGCGGTGATGATCGAGACACAGATGGTGTTGGAAGAGGCGCAGATCGCCATCAGGGCCGCAAAGGAAAACACTGAACTAGTCGTCATGGCGACGATGGTCTTCGATCTGGGACCACGCGGCTTCTTCACCATGTGGGGCACCACTCCCGAACAAGCAGCGGAAGGTCTAGTGGAAGCCGGTGCAGATGTGGTCGGATCGAATTGCGGCAACGGAATAGACAAGATGATCGATATCGCCAAGGCAATGCGTGCCGTCACGGATGCCAAGCTCGTCATCCAATCGAATGCAGGCATCCCGGACATTGTCAGCGGCGAGATCGTCTATCCCGAGTCTCCCGAGTACATGGCAGAGCGGTATCAGGTGCTTGCGGAAATCCCAGTGAACATACTAGGCGGCTGTTGCGGCACGACGGCAGACCACATCAGGGCTCTGGCGAATTCTGTCAAAGGTTAACGATCACCGATGTCCGATACCAATTCATACGCAACCGGCATTATCAAACGCGATGTCATCTCAGCGCGCCTTGCCGAACTGGGCAGGTGCTTAGAGCTCGTAGCCGTTGACCCGCACTTCAAGCAGGTCACCGTCGGACTCTACCTGAAAGGCAAGACCTTAACGATCGCGACATTCTCAACTGTAGATGGCGCAGAGGAACGCATCGAGGCGATCCGCGACAGGCTGTGCCAACTCGCAGACGTGGAACCCGTAGCGGGTAGCGGAAACCAAGCGACCGTGGTGTCAAACGAACTGTACGACCGCGCCTTGAGGTTCGCTTTCACCGAAGCCGTTGAGAAAAACAACCCGATACCAACCGGCGCAATCTCTCTCAAAGACACCAAGTCGGTGCTAGTGTTCACTGTTGAGCCGCAAGAAACCGATGATGGCTGGATTTACGTCGTCTCTGCCGCCGGCGATTATGCGCGTCCCGAAATGCGTATCCGCGCAGTAGTCGGAGGATACATGCGCTACGGAGAATGCGAGCGAGTCGACTGGGACCGATTCCGATTCCGAAACGGCGAGCGTCTGGACAGATTTGCGCGGCTGCTACTGCCCTACGCACGCAACGTCAGCGCAGTGGAAGACCTGCTGTCCGCCGCCGACATGGCAGGACAGATGACGACGCAGACGCTGGGATTCTCCCAGAACTGATCAACAAAATTGGCAACTGGCGACACGCTCAAAGACATGTAACGCAACACAGAACCCGAGGAAAGCGACATGCCATCTAATCACTACAACGGCACTCTCACCGCTAAAGAGCGCACCATGCGTGCCCTGGCCGGCGAACCTGTCGATCGGCCTCCGGTTACAAACCCCACGAACGTCGCAACGGTCGATCTGATGGACCTAGTCGACGCGCCCTTCCCGGACGCCAACCGCGACCCGGAGATGAACGCCCGACTCGCCGCCACGGGATACACGCAGCTCGGCTTCGATGCCATAATGCCATACTTCACCATCATCCAAGAGTCATCCGCCCTAGGGTGCGATATGCAGTGGGAAGGCAAAGACAACTGGCCAACAGTAAGGATGACCAATCCCATCTGGCAAACCGCCGAAGATGTCAAAATGCCAGACGACTTCATCTCGCACCGCGACAACCAAGCCATCGTCGAGTCGATTCGCATCCTCAAGCAAGAGTTCGGCAACGAGGTCGCAATCATCGGCAAGACGATGGGACCATGGACGCTCGCATACCACGTGTTCGGAGTCGAGCCGTTCCTGTTGGCAACCGTGGACGATCCCGACGGCGTGATGGACATGCTGCACCGGCTCAAGCAGTTCACTATCGCTTTCGGCGAGGCGCAGATCGAAGCAGGCGCAGACGCGCTCACGTTGCCAGATCACGCTACCGGTGATTTAGTTAGCGGCGAGTACTACCGCCGATTCCTCTTGGATTTGCATCAGGAACTCGTCGATGAGCTACCAGTGCCGTTGATACTGCATATCTGCGGCGCAACGACAGACCGCATGCCGTACGTCTCGCAGACTGGGATGGCAGCCTTCCACTTCGACTCCAAGAATGCTCCAGGAGAGGCGATGGAGGCAGTCGACGACGGAATCCAACTGGTCGGGAACATCAACAATCCCGTTACGCTCTACTCAAAGGAGCCTGAGGATGTGCGCGCCGAAGTCTTCAGCGCATTGGATGCCGGCGTGCAGATGATCGCACCGGAGTGTGCGATACCGCTCAAGACGAAGTTGCAGAACCTACTCGAAATCCCACGCGCGGTAGAAGACTGGGCAGCGGAACACTGGGACTACTCGGAAAATTAATACCCAACACCACCTCCGTCGCCGATACCGTCCAAGCGTTGCATACGTTCAAGCGGACATGTTCGAGCCCGTCCGCATAGCATCATTGCGCGTCAAACAGGTAAACTTGATTCATCACGCTCCGCGCACAGCTACCAGACCGTTCCGGGTCTTGACGCTCTACAAACCGAATCAACCTAACCCGAAATTCGCATATGCCGATAATTAACGAAGGATTGTTGAAGGAGTTCGAGTGGGTTACCCGGCCGGGCGAGCGGAAACACATCGGCGAGGCACTGGAACTTGCAGACGAGCTGATGCAGGAAATCGCATACCAGCTCATCATCGGAAAGCACCTAGAAATCGACCGACTCACGCGGGAAGCCCTGGACTCCGGTTACACCGCCAACCACATCCTTGACAACGGACTGCTAAACGGCATGGCAATCGTTGGCGTCAAGTTTCGCGACAACGTCATCTTCGTCCCGGAAGTCCTAGTCGCCGCGCGTGCCATGAAGGCAGGCATGACGCACATCGAACCTATCCTGTCCGCATCCGGAATCGAACCCATCGGTACGATAATCATGGGAACCGTAAAGGGCGACCTGCACGACATCGGCAAGAACCTATGCATCATGATGCTGAGAGGCGCAGGATTCGTCGTACACGACCTAGGCGTTGACACCTCGCCCGAAGAGTTCGCAGATGCAATCGTCGAACATGATGCACAGGTGATCGGCATGTCCGCGCTGTTGACGACAACCATGCCCAACATGGGACGCACCATCTCATACTTCGAGGACATCGGCATGCGCGACGAGGTGCGCGTCATGGTAGGCGGCGCGCCCGTGACTCGCGAGTTCGCAGACGAGATGGGTGCCGACGGCTACGGCGAAAACGCTGTGGAATGCGTAGACACTGCACACGAGCTGTTGCAATTGCTCAAGGAACTAGGCGGCAAGTCATGAAATCCAACGGGCATCACGCCAATGGCGCATCCGATCCGGCCGTGATTGCGCACGCCGCGCGAGTGGATGTAGATGCCGCCAACAGGAGCATCACGCGCTTGCAGTCAATCTTCCGCGACATCGCGTCTAAAGCCGAGGATTCGTTCCGTGAGCGGTGCCCTTACAAGAACGCGCAGTCGCGTTGCACCGCCAAGTTCGGTTGCGGCCATCAGTACTTCACGCAGAATCCGACCGACCTGCCGGTTTGCACCGGCTCCGACAAGCTCGACTATCGCTCAGCTTGGCACATCGCCGCCGAAACCGACTAGACAACTAGCAAGCCCGCCCTGACCACTCGGCGCGACAGACACATATGTCCCCGCTGAGACACGGTAACCGTTCCCTCCCGCTAACGCGCGGCAAGACGCTCTTCGATTACGCCGACGACCTATCGGTGCGCGTGCCAACTTCGTGCGGCCGCACTGGCGAGTGCCATGAGTGCGTCGTAGAGGTCAAACGCGGCATCAACGCGCTGTCCACTCCTACGGATGCAGAGAGCTTCCTGCGCGGCGATTACAGGCTCGCGTGTCAAGCACGCGTCGACGATGCGGATGCGGACCTGGAGTTCAGCATTCTCCGCCGTCAACCTCGCATCCTCACCGAGAGCATCCAACGCGAAGTCGAACTACAGCCGTTGGTGAGGCGCAATGGAAACTCTGTCGTATACAACGGGTCTGACGACACGCGCGACCTCGGGCGTTACTCAGGTGCCATCTACGGTATCGCCGCCGACATCGGGACTACCACAGTGGCGATGAACCTCGTCGACCTAGAGTCCGGCGAAACCGTCTACGTAGCGTCGTTCGAGAACCCGCAACGATTCGGCGGCTCCGATGTAATGCACCGCATCAGCTACGACACCGGAGATTACCCAGGCGAGCTTCAAGCCGTGCTCGTCTCAAGCATCAACTACGAGATCGGCGAGATGGTGCGTGCACTGAAGATACGTCGCCGTCAGATTTACGACTTCGTGGCTGTAGGAAACGCGACGATGCGCGACATCATGTTCGGCGTCAATGTTGAGCCTATCGGTGTGAAGCCTTACAAGTCGCGCATTGAGCAGGAGTTCATCGACGGCAAACGACAACACACAGCACTCAATGCTCCAGCTCGGAAGTTGGGATTACGCATCCATCCCGATGCCAATATCTATGGCGGCCCGCTGATCTCGTCGCATGTTGGCGCAGATGTAGCAGCCGACCTGTTAGCGGTAGGCATAGCAAACTCAGACGAGTTGCAGATGCTCGTCGACATCGGCACGAATACAGAGATAGTCGTCGGAAACCGCGACTCGCTAACCGCTGCGTCCTGCCCTGCCGGACCAGCATTCGAAGGCGGCGGTGTAACATACGCCATGCCCGGTTACGATGGCGCAGTCGAGAATCTACGAATCGACGATCCAGAACGTCCGCCGCGGATAGAAACCATCAGCGCTACCGAACCGGCTGGCATCTGCGGCTCGGGACTCATCGACCTGTTAGCGGAACTGCGACGGCACGACATCATGTCGGAACTCGGCGCATTCAACAAACCGATCGACGTGTTCGAGTTCGCACCGAAGCAACGACTCACCATTTCGCGCGCCGACATCTCAGCGTTAGCGCAGGCAAAGGCTGCCAACTATTGCGGACAGCAGATCGTGCTGAAACAGGCAGGTACCTCCGCCAGCGACTATGCACGACTCCACCTCGCGGGCGGCTTCGCAAACTACATCAATCCCACGAACGCAAAAGCAATCGGATTCCTACCAGACATCCCAGACGAACGAATCGTCAAAGCCGGTAACGCATCATTATTGGGCGCAACCATGATGTTGGTCAACGCATCCCAGAGACTCGAGGCAGAGTCGTTCACCGAACGCGTCAGACACATCGAACTTGAAACCGACCCGGACTTCTTCGACCACTTCGTTGAGGGCTGCCAATTCAAGCCCATGGCCGATGTCGCGACTGACTAACACGAACTGCATCCCGTGAACGAGCCGCGCCCCTATCCAAAGACGCGGTTAGAGTCGTTAGCGTAAGTTCCCACGCGTGCCGTGTGGAACGCCGATTACTGCAACACAGACCCGACACGAGCAACCATGAAAGCCCTTATCACCGATTACGTCTGGCCCAACATCGATATCGAGTCGGAGGTGTTGCGTGCCGCCGGCGTTGAACCCGTTGTCGCACCGAACGGCGACGAAACCACACTCGCCGCGCTCGCAGTGGATGCCGACGTCATTATGTTCTGCTTCGCACAGGTGACAGCGAAGGTGTTGGAAGCCGCAACAAAATGCAAGGTCGCATCGCGATACGGCATCGGAGTAGACAACATAGACATACGGCGTGCAACCGAGTTAGGCATCGTAGTCACGAACATCCCGGACTACTGCATCGACGAAGTAACCGATCACGCCCTCGGCATGATCATCGCCCTCAATCGCCGATTCGTCCCGCACGATCGCGCCGTCAAGTCTGGCGGATGGTCAGATGTAGTCCTGGACCAGCCAATGCATCGCACACGAGGCGCAACCCTGGGAATCCTCGGCTACGGCAGGATAGGCAGGGCGCTAGCTACCAAAGCCCACGGATTCGGAATGGCCAATATCGCATACGACCCGATGCTGGAACCCGGACAGAACATCGATGGCACCGACATACTCACCTTTGACGCAGTGCTGGCACGGTCAGACTTCATCAGCGTGCACACTCCCCTAACGCCAGAAACCGAAGGCATGATCGGCACAAAAGAGCTCGCAACCATGAAACAAGGCTCCATCATCGTCAACTGCGCCAGAGGCGGCATCATACAAGAGCAAGCCCTGGCACGAGCTCTAGCAACAGGCCACATAGCAGGAGCAGGACTAGATGTCCTAGAACCCGCACCGCCACCGACGGGCCACCCGCTACTAGCGGCAGAAAACGTCATCATCACGCCGCACACCGCATTCTTCTCCCAAGCATCAACAGCAGAGCTAGAACGCCGCACAGCAGAAGAAGCAGTCAGAGTCCTGAGCGGCAAAAAGCCAGAGAACCTGATAAACCCAGATGTGATAGGCAAGGCACGCGCGGGGATTTGAGTAGACATGCACTCACAGATGACATCCAATGAAATTGAACAAAAACGCTAAGCAAGGCGATGATGTGCACGGCGTGACATCAGAATTGCGTCAAGCCACCGCTGACCTAACTTCGTTGGTTGGTTTGAACCTTGTTCGGGCGATGATGTGTCTACTAGGGTCCGCGTCCACGCTAGCAGTTGCATCGTGCACGCTGATCGGAAACGAATCGGAACCTATGGCCGAGCCTACTCAAAGGTCTTTCGATAGCCTAGCTGACTACGCCGAGTGGTGTGGCCGGTTGAGAGTCGAAGCCGTTGACTATCGGACCCATGGCGAGATGATCGATGCCATTGAACACGGTCTGAAAGCGTATCAGCTTGCGACGCCCGTCGCTGAACTTATGGAGTTTCACGAACTACGAACGCAAATTACCGAATTGATGGTTGAAATGTTCAGCCGTTATCCGCGTGAAGGCGATCCGTACGACACGATTCACATGGCTGATGAGGGAGCAGCGGACTTTGCTTTTGTGGCGAACCGACTCATCGAAGTGCAAAGAGGAATCGACCCTGACGTCATCGATACATTGAAAGCTGGCGACTGCGTCCGATGAGTGAGGTCCGGACAACCCAGAGGGTTCGCTGGCGGACATTGACTTCTAGTGCCATCGCACCCATCTGTGCGCCAAGAGTCCGCTTAACGTTGTGTGCCACCCTGTTGGTTCTCCTAGCACTAGCTGCATGCCAATCCTCCGCGCCCACGGCGACTCCACGCATCCAACCCGAAGATATCGTCGTCGAAACGCGCCCGACCGCAACTCCAACTGAATCGGTCACCACGACAGCGATAACAAGCCTACCCGCGACAAGCACGCCCGTTCCGACCTCATCCCCTCCACCGACTGAAATCCCGATCACACCCAGCCCAACGCGGCCCAGCCTAATCGCCACGGTTACCCCAAACCCGACCTTCGAGGCACTGCGTGCCACGCCAACGGCCCAGCCGACTGCGACTCCAGACCCCGATCCTCTTCGCGAGCGAAAGGTTTTCAGGGTGCCCATATCCAACATCATCGTCCCCGATCCAGTGTTCGCCGATTATGGCTGGTCAAGCGAATTGCAGTACGAGATTTTCGCAGGATTGACAACATTCACCCCCGACGAATCGAACCCGGTCCAGTTGGACATGGCAACGAGCCACACCGTTTCATCTGGAGGTAGCGTTCACACATTCATACTTAGACCCGGATTGAAGTTCAGCGATGGGTCGCCGCTGACAGCATCCGATTTCAAGTGGAGTTGGGAGCGCGCGTTGCGTACGGCCGCTCGGGTCGAGGTCGCGACTCAAGCCGAATGGGTCCTCGCTCCAATTCTCGGGGCGCAAGAAATATTGGCGGGTGACGCAACCGAACTCGCAGGCGTTGAGGCGGTGGACGAGCGAACCCTGACCGTCGAACTCGCAATGCCGCGTTCCGACATTGGAGCTCTCCTTGCACATCCTGCCGCCGCAGTGCTCAAGCGCGATAACGTTGAGGCGTGGGACATTGACTGGTCAAGAAGAGTGTCAGCAACGGAAACGGTGTTTTCCCTGTCTGGAGCCATGCGCGATCCCGGGCCACTGCCAATCGGCGCGGGCCCGTTCAAGCTGACAACCTACGACGAGGTGAATGAGCAATACGTCATCGAACGCAACGACCACTACCACGGTGAGCTCGCAAGGCTAGACGCTGTGATTCTTGACGCGAAATCCCTTAATGACGCGCATGACTCCGATGCCGGTCCCTTCGCCGGCATCGACCTGCTGATTCAGAGCGGCGAGATCGACGCGGGCATCAACCCAACGGATGTCACAGGATCGGCAGACGGTGACTCACTTCCCGTAGGGATCGCAATGGTGGGTATTAACCCAACGACAATGCTGATCGTCTTCAACCCGTCGATCCCGCCCTTTGACAACCTGGACTTTAGGCGCGCGCTAGCAGCCGCAATCGACACCGATTCATTCTTGGAAACATTCGGAGGGTCCCGAGCGACAGGCATCGTGCCCCCTAGCGACCCCGGTTACTCGGAGTCATCGTACCCCATCGAGTACGACCTAGTTGCGGCGGAATCTTCGTTCGACGCGTTCCAGCAGTCAAACCAAGGTATTCTAGACGAGATACAATGGATCTTCGGTTCATCCGGTGCGCGTGAGAGGGAGCGTGTAGCAATCGCGTCAGGTTGGCAGGTTGCACTACCAGTGAACTTCAGTCTGGAGCTCGTGTCATCAACGCGCGAATTCCAAAGATTGCGCCGTACCAACGAACTCCCGCTCATGCTAATCAGACATCAGACGACATACCCGCACCCGCAGGCATCAGTCATCGACTTCCAGCAGCTGTTCGGAGAATCTGCTGAATCGGAAGAGCTTGAACAGATTAAGGTGATGACACAGCGTGCAACCTCGGAAGCCGATCTAGTGACAGCGTTGGATCTGTACGCACAGCTGGAGCAACACCTCTTGGACAACGCACTGGTGGTGCCCCTAAGCTTGTCCGCAGGGACCAAATTCTACGTGCGCGTGCAACCATGGGTCCACGGCTACCAAGTAGGCAGGTACGGCGGGTCCAGGTTCAAAGACGTCTGGTTCGACGAGACGTACCCCGGACCGCGATAACGGGCACAACTGGCCAGGCCACAGTGTTCGTGTAATGACGCGCCACGAGTGAGCCTCTCCCCTCGGACCGGACGCACACACGCGCTTCGCAGTCAGCCCCGTAACACGAATCGATTAGTCGCGCGAACTCCGGTCCCGGAGTTGGACGGCTAAGTATTCCGATTTACACTTGATGCCACTAACCAACTCAACGCGACCTGAGATGAGGCATCAATGACAAAGACGAAACACGCACGCGACGGATCTCAATCTTCCAACAACTGTGCCAAACCAGTGGACCGAATCCGGACTTGGCCGTTTCCTTCATTCTTAGGCATCCTCGTGATTCTAGTTACGACTTCGGTGGTGGGGGCATGCGGACAATTCGGAGACAGCGACGCAGCCGGAGGCTCGGCGACTGACGGGTCATCAACTTCTGCAAATCAGCCACTTACCGTTGAGGAGTACGCCCAAGCCTGCTCAACTAAGCGAATATCCGATTTTGACACGGTATTCGATTTGGTTGATGACCTTAAAGAAGGGCTAGAAAAATACCGGGGCATCGAACCGCCTCGAGAGCTAAGGGAGTTTCACGATGCCAATATCAAGCGCCGAGAAGCAATGATCATTGCATCGAGACGACTTCCCGGATCGCAGAGACCGCATGAATACATGTTCCTTCCACAACAGGCATCTGAACTTTACAGAGCCGACGATGAGCGAAACTTCGTCCTGTTTGATTTGGATCCTGACATCAGAGACACTCTGCGTCGGCACGGATGCATCGAGTGACCTGGAGAACCGACCTTCAACTCAACGAGGATCAACTCATTCGTGGAAAGTCGACGCTCTCAGGGTATACCAGTGCGAGCCTACTCGACCAAAAACGCTTCGCCGTCAGCCCGATCACCTGCTCCGGCTCGCTATCGCCAGCAAATGCGGGACGTTGCATCATGCCTCCCAGAGTGTCCGCGTAACCTTCGCGGCCCGCGCTCGGCAGTACATACTTGAACTTGTAGCCCGGCGGCAATGCCGGTGGCAGGGCGCAACACTCGCCAACGAAGTACGACATCGCGTCGTCCCATTGTTATCTTTCGTATCGGCCGTTAACCAACCTGCGGACGTTGCATACATCTCTTCTAGCCGTTGCCTCGTCGCGCATGGCACCTGATGCCTGTCAATCGCAATCTAGTCGTTGTCTCGTGAAGAGCAAGTAACCGTCACAAAATTCGTCAAATGATTAGAATAGGTTGTCGCGGGAACCGAACCAATCGCCCACCTGGGACAGGTGAAGAGTCTCCGTGGAATCGCATCGCGACGAGGTTCGTAAACCCATCAGACCAGCAGGAGGTTGTGTTTGTTCAAGGAGGATCTGCTCACGCAAAGATCATGGACCCGGTTGTACGCCACACCCATGAGACTTGCTCTCACGCTCTTATTCGCGTCGCTATCAATTGGGCTAATAGGTTGCGGAGCGATCTCAATTGACATCTCTGGCAACGATCCGGATCGTGGCGGGGCGAGTTCATCGTCATCGGTCCAAGATGCACCTGCCGAATTGACTTTGAACGACTACGTGGAGCAGTGCGTGGCTTACAGGACCGATCCACGAGGGGATTATGCCACGAATTTCGAGGCTGTTGGTGCCTTGAGAAACATGGCGGAACGGTTCGAAATGATGTCTCCACCTGCTGAGGTCGCCGAGGTGCATCGCGCCAGGCTCAGACTGATAGATAAGCAGATCGAAGTGCTATCTCAAAACTCTCCCGATAGCGCTCCAACGTTTGGCGTGTTCATTGATTTATTCCAGCCCGAACTCGCATCAGTATGGCAGGCCTACAATGAGTCGCAGTACACCCTAAGTGCCATGACCCGAGAGCTGTTACTGACGCGAGGATGTATCGGTTCGGAAGATGAGATCCGCAAAGCGCAACCGACCTTGTCGCCAGACGAGAAACGTAGCGTCGAAGAGTACGCCCGTTGGTGTGCCGAAGATGTGTTGGATGGCGAAGGAGACTACGCCACCTACGGTGAGTTAATTTCTAGGTTTCGGAGTGAATTAGCCAGATACGAAGCAGTGACGCCTCCGACTGAGTTGGCATCCCTCCATGAAGCGCGCATGAACGTTTTCAAGACTGTGATCAATGTGTACGGTGAGTTCCCACCAAACGAGGGTCCCACCGAGAGAGTACGCGTCCATCTTGACTACGATCAAGTTGGGTATGGGGAAGTCACTCCCATCTTCGACCCCCCAGATTGGGACTTTCCTGAACTCAACCACCCCTGGCTTGTTTGGACTAGTGCCTATCAGGATCTCAGATTGGATACGCAGTCAATTCTCCGTGGACTTTATTCACGCGCGGTCCTCGGCGGGTTCATCGGCGGCATTTGCGGATTGCACAAGAGTTCCTAAAACCCCCACACGCGCTTAGCCGTCAGCCCCATTACCTGCTCCAGCTCGCCCTCGGCGGCGAATGCCGGATGTTGCATCACGCCTGCTAGCGTGTTGGCGTATCCCTCGCGGCCTGCACTAGGCGGCCAGTCGCTGCCCCACATCATGCGTCTTACTCCGAACGCATCCTTTGCCATCTCAAACAACGGCGGCACATCGTCGAAATTGAACTCCGGAGACAATCTCGGCGGCCGCGGGCAAATCTCGCCCAGTCCCGGCACCTTGATGTAAACGTTCTCGCGCCACGCCAGCTTCAACGCCGTCTCATAGTCAGTGTAAGGCGGTTCAGTGATACCCACACCCGCCAGATGCTCAATCACAACAGACGTATCAGGACATTCGTCAAGCAGCCGCGCAAACTCCGGTGCGGCAAACCGTCGCGCATCGCCAAGGCTCGTTACTACCAGACCTAGCTGGCCCGCGTAATGCCACATTCCCTGCCTGCTGGCGTTGGAGAACTTGGCATCTGGTGCAAGGCGCACACCCGCCGCTCCGCGCTCCGCGCATCGTCTTAAGTCACCGATGGGATCGTCCGATTCCGGATCAATCAACACCGCGACTTTGAACTTTTCCGGCCGCTTGGCTGCCCTGAGAAGTAGGTATCCGTTCTGATAAGTCCCGCCATGCTGAATCAGCACCGCACCGTCCACGCCATTCTGCTCCATCTGGAACTCCAGCGCCTCGATCGGCTCGAACCAGTTGCGC
The DNA here is from genome assembly GCA_965200145.1 of Dehalococcoidia bacterium. GTDB lineage: Bacteria > Chloroflexota > Dehalococcoidia > Lucifugimonadales > Lucifugimonadaceae > CBDATG01. Next base: position 445,283 of record CBDATG010000002.1, on the reverse strand, counting down.
CCCGCATGGCAGTGCGTGTCAATGATCAGCATGGCATTGCTTCTTGAAGGCGATTACGTCGCGGTCGCGAGAACGCGGGCGCGTCCCATTAGTTCGCTAGCAACTATCTACGTTGCAATCGCCATGCCCGGCATTCCAACGCCCGCTCCCTCGTTCAACACCAGGTCATCAATCTGCTGCTTCACTTCCGCAGGCATCTCCCAGTCTCCGCCAACATTCTCGTCCACTTCCGAGGTCTTGACCATGCCGCACAATGCAACCGTAACCGCAGTGTTCGCTAGCACCCAAGCAATCGCCAGTTGCGCGACGGTCTTGCCATTTGTTGCCGCGATGTCTTTCAACTTGTCCACGACGGCGATGTTAGCTGCAAGGTTATCCTGTCCGAAGGATGCCAAGCCGAAGTTCGCACCGTTCGCACGCCAATCCGCATCCCCAAACGACTGCGCCGCACTCCAAGTCCCGGTCAACAAGCCATGTGCAAGCGAACCGTACGCCATGATGCCCATATCGTTGTCAGCAATGAACGGCACCACCTCCGCCTCGGGCCGGCGGTCAAAGATGTGATAACCGATCTGGTTCGTCACGATCGGGCTGAACTCGCGACATGCCTGCATCATGTCGGGGCTGAAGTTGGACACTCCCGTATGCAGTACTTTACCTTGAGACTTGGCATGTTCAAGCGCAAGCATCGGCTCTTCAAACGGCCGAGTATGATCAGGCCAGTGGATCAGGAACAGGTCGATCCTGTCAGTGTTGAGTCTTTGCAGGCTCTCGTCAATGCTCGCCAGCAACGTATCGCGGTCGCTGACAGACACAGTCGCGGTACGCCGATCAGGATTATCGCGCTGCCATTCCCGACCGCCCTTTGTGACCAGCACTATCTCATCGCGGAAATCAGCGATGGCACGACCCATCAGCTTCTCGCCATATCCCCAGCCGTAGATTGCAGCAGTGTCAAACAGCGTAACGCCCTTATCAAACGAACGCCGCGCCGCGTGCACCGCCTCATCGTCATCAAAGTCGCCGTACTGCCCACGTCCCATAGGCCAGCCGCCAAACCCGATGACCGATGAAACCAGTCCAGAATCGCCAAAAGTTCTATTTCGCATAGTGTCTTACTCCATTCGCGTTAGGTGCGTCAATTGAGTTAAAGCGTAATTCAGCGCCAAACCACTGCCCCATCTTCGTCCACTCCTGCGACCTTTCCCTCGCCCTGGAACGATCCTGCCGTAAGTCGCGCGTACACCGTCTCGCCCGCCGGGATGCGCCGTGCTGTGCCGTGCTCCATCGAGTGTTTCAAGCCGCGATTATCCCAACTGGTGCACGGCTCCAGCCCAACGTTGTAGCACCTGCCATACCAGGGGTAACCCCAGCCGCCGCCTAGATTGCGCCAGTACCAGAGGTACGGGAACACATCGGTCGGGAACGTCACAGCGAATCCGACGTTGGTGTCTTTGTTGTGCACCGCGTACCAACCTTCGTCCATTCCAGTGAAGTATGCCATATCGAGAGAGCGGTCTGACTTTGGCGGGATTTGGCGGAAGTCGAGCTCGCCACCGTCCGATGCCGGAACATACGGCCAAGCCGTGTCCGCACCCAATGCCAACTTCTGTGACTCCACGAACGTCTCCGGATGCGTCAAGATGCGGCAATCTGGAACATACAGCTCGCAAGCGGACGACAGGAACGGCGGACCTATCGCGATGTGCTCCAACCACACCATCTCGATATCTTCCTCGCCTTCGTTAGTCACCGTCTTGTCGAGCGTGAGCACCGAGGAACCTGCCTCCAGCGTCATGACCACTTCGACAAAGATCGGCATCCTCACACCGCGCGCCCTGAACTCGACTACAACGCGTTCACGAAAGTCATCGAGCACCTCCGCGTCCCATGGCAGGTTGTTGATATCGCCGTGCAGACCCATCTCTGCCCCGTACACCGTGTCGGGATACCCGCCGTGCGGCACCGCGGTCTGCCAACCGCCTTCATAGTAATCAAGCCACATACCCTGCGGCGAGCCGGTTGACGGCACAAACTTGCGCGGGTCCCGCACTCCCCAAGGCGTGCGCCACATGAACTCCGTATCAGTCTGCTTATCAACGAACGAGTAGATGTCCGCGCCCTTGTCCGCCAACACAATCACGCGCAACCGCTCGTTTTCCATGACAACCGTCTTGAGCCCGCGGTAACTCCAAGAGTCTGAGACCCTGCAACCCGATGTGCGTTCGTCTTGATAATGCATGTTGGGGAATGCCTTACTCGGACTATGGTCTCGGAGATACCACGATACGATAAACGTCCTTCTGCGGCTTGAGCATCCGCTCAAACCCATCCGGAATGGCGCGTTCGATGCCGATCACATCTGTGATTAGCGGTTTCACATTCACTGCCCCGGACTCAACCATGGAGCGAGCCGCCGCCATATCCCCGGGACCCGCTGCAACCGTGCCGATCACCGTCTTCTCCCCCAGCACGATATCGCTGAAGTCAAACTCTGTCGAGTGACCATAGATGCCGACGAGTACTGTCGCTCCGCCAGGTCGCGTTGCCGCAATTGCAGTCGGCGGAACCGATGGCACTCCTGACGCCTCGAAGACGATGTCCGGACCGATGCCATCTGTCAGTTCACGCAACGCTTCCGCCACGTCCGCGTTTGACGCGTCAACCGCGGCACTCGCGCCCAGCTGTTGCGCCAACTCCAAGCTCTGTTCCCGCACATCAACCGCTATGACGGCCGCCCCTGCCGCCGCTGCGACCTGCACCGTGAGCATCCCAACAGTGCCGCAACCAAGCACCGCAACCTTGTCACCGGGCTTGATCCCAGACCGCCTCGCCGCGTGCACTGCCACAGTCGTCGGCTCCAGCAACGGCGCAACATCGTCGTCGACTTCATCCGACAGTGGCACAACGTGAGTGGACGGCCAAACCAGATACTCCGCCAATCCGCCATCCGCCGAGAGTCCTGCCACGCGCATCTTCGGGCAGGTCGCTTGCGATCCGCGGATGCACCAGAAGCATTCACGGCAGGTCAGCACGTTGTTGACCACGACACGCGTGCCGGGTGCAACATCGGCATCACCGCGCACATCGACGACAGTCCCGCCAATCTCGTGTCCCATCACCAGCGGACCGTCATCTTCGCCACCGAACCGCAACGGGCTCTGCCAAACCTCGATGTCCGTCGCGCAGATACTAGTGCGTGACACCTCGATCAGCGCATCGCCATCCGCCGGCTCAGGAACAGGTATGTCCTCGAACCGTATGTCGTTGTAACCATGGAGTCGTATAGCTCGCATATCGCATATCAATCTAACACGGGACGCGACCGCGGCGCGCAATGTCGCGCCCAACACACCGCGAATCCCGTGTAACATGACTACACTACATCGCATCACCCGCCGCAGACTCGGTAACCCCGCGAGAAAGGAAGCGACCTGACACATGCCATACGAACCTGTTCCCTACTGGGCGAAACTGCCGCACCCGATGACTTTCAAGGAAGCCACGTCGGTGGCTGTCGATTCACAAGACCACGTATACGTCTTCAACCGCGGCAACTGGCCGCTCGTAGTCTTCGATGTTGATGGCAACTTCATCGAATCTTGGGGCGAAGGCGAGTTCGACCGACCACACGCCATCTACATCGACGGCGACGACAATCTCTTTCTCGCAGACGACGAGGGGCAATTCGTAGACAAACGCACTACGGAAGGCGAGTTGCAGTACAGATTGGGTACCAGAGGCGAAGCCGCCCGATGGCAACAGGGCGACCCCTTCAACAGACCAACCGACATCGTGGTGCATCCCACAAACGGCGATGTATACATCAGCGACGGATACGGAAACTCCCGCGTACACCGCTACGACTCCGAGGGCATCCACATCCAGTCTTGGGGCGAGCCGGGCGCGCTAGACGGACAGTTCAGCCTGCCGCACAACATATGCCTCAACGGCGACACCATAGTCGTAGCAGACCGCGAAAACTTCCGCCTGCAAGTCTTTTCGCTCACCGGAGAGTTCCTAGGCCAAAAGCACATGCACCGACCCATCGCAATCTCAAACGGCAGGCCAGGCGATCCGAACATCTATGTCGCAGAAGCCGGTCCACCACCCGTGCAGGAAGGCGTGAGAAACCTAGGACGACGAGTCGCAGTTCTCAACTCAGACCTAGACGAGATCGACGAGTTCGGAGACGCCCACGGCGGCCAACATCCCAACCAACTGCTAGCACCGCACGGACTAGCCACCGACTCCACAGGCGCAGTCTACGTAGCAGAAGTCTCCTACACCGCCTACGGATCAGCGCAAACACCACCAAGGGAGGTAGTAAGCCTACGCAAATGGGCAAAGACAGGGTAGGCGGCGCGCGGGTGCCTCAAACCGCCGTCATGACGAAGACGGCGCGCCCAACACCAGAACCTCTTCACGCAACGGCTCGCCCGTCGCAGTCGCAAACCGTGTCCTGAACAGTTCCCGACCCTCTACAACGTAACCCTCAGCCGCCGCCAGTCCTTCCAGAATCTCGCCCGTCGGTATCGGCACCCTGAAGTAGGACGCCTGATCGCCCACGACGTACGCCAGACGCGCGTTCTGTCTCAACACCGGCTTCATTGAGCGCAAGTGTCTCAGCATCCCACCGAAGTACTCCATCGTCACTAATGCATACCGCTTCTCAAACCCCGATGTCTTGCCAAGCTCAATACGCTTGTTCTCAATCTGCCTGGCGATCCCAACGACCTCACTCCGATCCCTGACTAGCGCGCCATCATCGTCACCTTTGAAGACATTGCGTGTATTGGAGCGCAACAGCCCATCCTTGACGGAACGCAGACTCGATCTGTCCCGGAGGAATCCAAGCAGCACCGCCTCCAGCCTGACCGTACGCGTGTAATCCTTCTCGTTCGGATACGGCGGCGATGTAATAACCGCATCAACACTGCCGGGTGCCACATTGGCATCAACCGCGCGCGCATCCGCAACACGGACTTCGGCAGTCGTGTCATTACCCGCAACCGTCTCAAGGTCAGCCGCCATCCGTCTCACGCGGCTCAACCATGCCGACACTACTGGCGCATCACACTTCACCTTTCCGACCCCCACTTCCGGACCAAACTTCAGGTTGGATGCCGTTTCAACAATGGTAGATGCCAGCGCAAGCCTCGCATGTTGATCAACCTCCGCGCACAACTCCCTGTCTAGCGCGGCAAGCAGAACGAGTGTCTTGTGCAACGGCAACGGACTGATCGCATCCTTGAACACCAACCGCTCTTGGTCAGGGGCTAATCGACGCAACCGTTGTTCGTCAACATCGCGGTTACCCGGCCCGTCGGAAATCCCCTGCGCGGCTAGGTCATCCAATGCAACAGTAGCCACATGTTCCGTATGGTCAACCAACAGCTCTGGGTCGCAAGCCCAATCTACCTTCGTTGCCGCTGCAAACGCCGTCATCGGCATCGCCTCTAAGCCGACGCTCGACACACCGCGCTTCTTAGCCTCTACAAGCGTCGTGCCAGTACCGCAAAACGGATCCAGTACGACGCTGTCTGACGCGATGTCAAACCTCGACAGATACTCTGCGACCAGATGCGGCGGGAACGACAGCACGAAGCGGTACCAGTCATGCACCGCCGCATCCTCGGCACGCAACGCGTTGGCACGGTTGGTCGACGCGCCGTTGCGAGCCGCCAATCGCCTGCCGGGCGGCATCGACAACAACCGCTCCTGTCGGGTCGCGGGCGAGTCCGCTACTCGTGCCTCAGCCATGAGCGCGAATCCGTTCGCCCTGCGACCACGCCTACACCCTGCGCCACTTGCGCAGACTCACTATCTCGCCACGCGGCGGCTCCGCCATACCGCAGTTGTCCGGGTTTGAGTAGTAGTTCGTGTATGCCACCTCTGCAACGTACAGATTGCCCTCCGAGTCGGTAGACACACCGTGCGGCGCGGTGAACTGATCTACTGCCATTCCCGGCAACGGCGCGCCTAACCTGTGCAACAGCTCGCCATCCGCCGTCAGCACCGACACTCGCGCGCCCAGATTCGGAACACCCCGCTGCACCGGCGGCGGAATCATCTCGCCAATGTAGATGCTCGTGTCACCACCCTTGCCCTCCGTTACCGACATCGGATGGTGGATGTGCCACTGATCAACATACTCCCCATCAAGCGTGAAAATCTGAACACGGAAATTCTCGCGGTCCGCAACGATCACCCAATCCTCGCCAAGCATGGATATGTTGTGAGGCAGGCTGAACTGCCCATCCCCAGTACCTGGCTCGCCCCAGGAAAGCATGTGCTTGCCATCAGGATCAAACCGATGCACACGAGAGTTGCCGTAACCGTCTGACACGAACAGCTCACCCGTCGTCGGGTGTATCGCAATATCGGTCGGACGATTGAAGTATCCGTCGCTCTGCCACTCGCAAGGCACGCCGGGTGTGCCAATCGTGAACTGCTCAACACCCTCAACATCGAACTTGCGAACGTAATGACCATCATCGTCAACAACATAGATGTTGTCATCAGCATCAATCTCAATCCCATGCGGACGAGTCACCGTCCCATGCAACATAGTCCGAACCAGATCCCCATCAGGGCTGAACACGCAAAGCGGATCCGTCCCCCGATTGAACACATACACATTGTCCTGCGAGTCAACAGCCACTGACGTAGCGTCCCCATAGAAGGAAACACCCATAGGCAGCTTAGGCCAATGCGGCACAGGCTCGAACACGGTGTCAGCAGTAACAGAAGCAGCGGAGTTGGTCATGGCGGGCAGTCCTTGCGGCAAGGGTGGATATGGGCACGCAACACACGGCGCGCGTGGTTAGCATGATAAGCGCGAACGCGATCCGATGCAGGATCAAGTCAGTTGGAATCCGAGTCGCGAAACCGAGCGGGAACTTTTTGGATAGGTCGTGCGTCTACCCTTACAAGCGAGTGTCTGAGTGCAGGATTGCACCCACTAGGACAAAGCAGTCAACATGGAAACCAGCCCAGCAAAGACTAACGAAGATATAGGACGCGCCAACCGATGCGGCAGGATCGGAGCGTGCACGTTACGGTCTGCCCATCGCAGGTGCCATTCGGCAAGGTATGGACCACGATGAGTCAGTTGTGCAAACTATCCTTGCTTCGACACGCGCTACTGTGTCCGCTCTTGATCCTCGTGTTATTCGGATGCGCGACCGTCGAGACCTCCTTCACACCTGAGCATGAGGCAACGATCGTGCCGCGGACCGAGAGCTCGTTGGCGTCAGATAGCGAGAACTCAATCGCACGAGCGACCGAGCAATCACCTGCACTTGAGTCGGAAATCCTCAACGTCATCGTGCCGCCGTGCACGCCATACCCGGGATCGAACGTTGACCCGTGTGAACGACGTGACACTTGGCCGCCGATCGACCCTTACACGCAGGTTGAGTACGAGTTGATTCAACCCGCCCCCTCAATGCAAGACGTATATCTCTCCATTATTGACATCGAGGCGTACAACTCGGCTCCCCATTTCGTCGTGCGCGCCATCCCGATTCCTGGCACGACAAGATGTGGCACCGTTAGTTCATTCGGGACGAGTTTCTCGGCCGTCGATGGCAACCGAGAAGGACCTTTTGATCACACTCATTGCTGGGTTGACCTTGCCGTGAACGAGTACATCGTTAATTCGGGTCCTGCTAGACTTACCATAGACATTGGGGTTTGGATTCCGAACTATGATCAAGATGGGCTGGACAGGGAGGCACGGGTGTTCGGGGACCGCTTTGAAGGGTGGGAATGGATCATCACTCTCAACGCCCCATGGGATCCGAACAATGCTTCGTGGCGCATAGGTTGGCTTCAGGACCTTCAGATGCGTGAAGATGGAACTGTTGTCGTTGTGTCCTGGGAGAAGAAGGACTACATGTTAGCCAGTCAGCCAGAGTTCAGGAGCATCAACTTGGAGCGTGCTGAGGTGACGTTGTCCGAATACAGGCGCGAAGCGAATTCCGCTTACCAGAAGTTCTTTGAGACGACCGGAGGACGGATTTTCGTTGGCAACGACATAAACGGGAATCCGTTACCTTCACTCGCCCAGGATGCCACTAATGAATCTCTCGTCAAGTACATCAGCGAGATCAAGGTGATTGATGCAACCGAACACACCTTGACCTGGCCGCCGCCTGCGCCGGACGAAAACGGACTGAATCCCGATGGACTCACTGTCAACGACATCATCGCCACCAGAGTCGCCGGAGGTGCGATGGAATGAATCCATACAAAATCGCATTGACCTTCGTCGTACTTTGTGCGATGATCCTTACACTCAGTGCTTGCGGCATCGGCGACCGTCCCGATCCGCCGCCGGAGTCAACGATTGCAATCCCACCGACCACAGAGACGATTCTGGGACAAACATACGAGATTCAGGAGTCGGCCTCCGAGGTCGACGAATCTGATGCCAGCGACTTTCTTGATCGTGTGATACCGGCCTGCATCCCGTACCCCGGCTCGTCAGTGGACCCCAGTGAACGACGTGACACTTGGGACCTCCTGACGAGCCACTACATTTCGAGCCAATGGACGCTGCTGGACGAAGCACCGTCGCTTGAGGAATCATACATGAGGCTCAACGACGGATCAGCGGCGTTCGCTCCTCAAATCGTTGTTCGAATGATTCCGATTCCAGGCACGACGAGATGTGCGAAATTGGATTCATTTGGGTCATTCAGCTGGGTCGAAAGCGAAGCTCCTTCTCGAATGTACGAGTATACGCAATGCTTCGTAGATTTGGCAATCAACGAGTACATCATAGGAGTGGGACCGGCGCGGTTGCAGATCAACATGGGCGTTTGGCCCTACAATTACACTGGTGAAAGACTCAGGGCTGAAGAGGACATCTTCGCCAACAAGTTTGAAGGTGTGGAGTGGATCGCTTTCCTCACTGGTCCCACCAACCCAGCGCATGCCGCTTGGAGACTCTATTGGCATCTAGACGTTCAGAAGAGAGACGACGGTGAAGTCGTGGTCGTGAATTATTTGAGGCAATTTTACGATACGATGAGCCTTCCTGAATTTGCGGCGATCAACGCGTCCAGGACGGAATCAACTCTGACCGATTATAGAGCTAAGGTCAAGAGCGCCCACACCAATTACTACGCAATGACTGGCGGGAGAATAGGAACCGGCCTCGATTTCTATGGTAACCCACTGCCGTTTGCAGCAAGCGAAGCCACTGAGGCCGCGCTTGACGATTACATCGGTCAGATCAAAGCTGTCGAAGGCGTTGACTATACCGTATCAAAGCCTCCTCCTAGCCCAGGAGGAGACAACCCGAACCCCGACGGCCTGCGCATCAACGACATCATCGCCACCAGAGTCGCCGGCGGCGTCAGAATCCCCAGCGGCATGGAAGACACTCCAACACCGGCATCCGCGCTCGGCGACGCGTCAACGGCAACGACGGAGCCCACAGCAGAACCAACCGCAACGGCGCATCCCGATCCCATCGCGACACCCGAGCTGGAAGACACACCCGCGCCAGAAACTGCAATCCAACGCCGCAGGACGTTGGTGCGATGATGGCCGCATACCAATCCAACGACTAGTGTTGAAAGCGAGGATTACGTAATGGTAAAAAACGCCAATGGTTCAGCCCGCAATCTGGTGGTGGCCGCCGTCACGACGTGCTTGTTGTTCGCCGCGGCGTGCGGTTCGTTGCCGGATCCGACTGCCACCGCGATCCCCCAACCTACGACGGGCTCGATACGTGGAATCTCGACCGACGTTTTCGCGCAGTCAGAGATTGAGGCAGGTGCCAATCCGACAGATCCGCCAACGTCGCAATCGGACATCGCCCCGGCGTTGACTCCTACGCCTCGTCCGAGCCAACAACTCAACGTCATTGTGCCCCCGTGCGTTCCATACCCAGGCTCAGGGGTTGACCCATGCTCGCGCCGAGACACTTGGGAATATCATAACCCGTTTCGTGCAGTTTCATTCGTGATTCCCGATGTCTTCTGGACTCTGCGAGACCTCGTCATCATTACCGATAGTCCTACGTCTGCGCCACAATTTATCGTTCGCGCCATCGTAATCCCCGGTTCCATCCGTTGCGGAAACGCAGAATTCGAGCTAAAGATGATCAGCTCATACAACGATGGCTGGAGCGAGTCGCTGCAACGCGGAGATTCTCATTGCTTCGTTGATATAGCGGTCAATGAGTATCTCGTAGGAGGCGGCCCGAATCGATTGACGGTGAACACTAGGGTTCAACCGTGCAGGATCTCAGGTGACGAACCAGCCTGCGGTGCCGACCGGTGGAAGGTCGGCGTTGACAGTTTGCGGGCGACCGGCATCGAAGGCGTTGAGTGGATATTTTCCCTAGGCGGACCGAGAGACCTAGGCGCCTTGGCGTGGGACATTGTCGGCCGCTGGGATGTCCAACTGAGGGAAGACGGCGAGGTGGTGGTAGTAAGTCGGTTAAAACAAACTGTGCTACGAAGCAGTTCGCCCGAAAACTTCGACGTAAACCTGTCACGCGTGGAACAGACACTTGACGACTTCCGGTCGATTGTGAAAGATGCCCACCGTGATCTGGTCGAAATGACGCAGGGACGCATTACCACTCGCATTGACGTAAGAGACCAGCCGGCGGCCCGAATGGCCCTTGATGCTGGTCCCACCGGTCTGAGCGACTTCATTTTCAGTACGACATCAATAGAACGGCTCAATGCGACACCGACGAGTCCACCCCCGGTCCCAGGCGAAAACGACCCTAACCCAGCTGGACTCACGGTCAACGACATCATCGCCACGCGTGTCGCCGGCGGTGTCAGAATCCCCGGCGGCCTGGAAGACACCGCCACCCCCGTCTCCGCGCTCGGCGACGAGCCGACGGCCACAGCAACCGCTCCAACACCAGAAAGCGAGGAGTCAGATGAATAAGTTACAAATGCTACTCACCATCGGCATGTCATGCCTGTTGCTTCTCGTCGTCGCGTGTTTCCAAGCAGGTGAGGAAGAGGCGCGTATCACTGAACCATGTGTGCCGCTCCCCGGTTCGGATGTCGACCCGTGCGAGCGGCGACCGCATTGGAGCGTGAGAACAAGCGCGTCTATTAACATAGATGAGGATAGGATGCCGAAACTACCGTATGTGGTTCTCAATGAGATCCGAGGGCACGCTGCTCATGTTCCATACGGCCTCACCACACCGCAGTTCTGGGTGAGGGGAACATTTGTTCCTGGTTCATGGCGGTGCGCGCTCCAGAGGGCATTTGTTGGGGTTAACCAATATGGAGAAGTGGAGGCATACAACTATGACGTTGAAGCTGAAGCGTCAACGTACCCCGAATATGACTGTTTTCTAGATGTCAAAGTTCACGAGTACTTGAACGGTGACGGACCAGACCGCCTGCCGATTTTGGTCGGTACGGGCTGGACGGACAAAATGGACGCGGACGATGATTATATCGCCAGGATTGCGCCCGGCGGCAGACGCCGGAGTTCGCTGGAGGGCAGGGAGTTCGTGTTTTACGTGGTGAGGCCGCACGACATAAGTACCGGGGCGTGGGATCTCTTCGGGTTCATAGAATTCTGGGACGTCCAAAGGCGCGAAGACGGTGAGGTGGTCGTAGTCGCAGGTTGGGCGGACATCGACGATCGGTTTGACTACGAGTTCACGTTGGACGAATTCAGCGCCGACGTACGAACGGCGATGGCAACATTCGTGGAGGAGACAGGTGGTAGGGTCGATGACGACCCTAACGAATATATGCTGGCAACAGACGCGAACTTGGGATCGTTGTTGGAGAACCTGAGAACTTACGGTGCCTACAGCGTGGCAGACATAACGCCTGTAGTAGCACCAACAGTCCCAGGAGAGACCGACCCCGACCCGTACGGTTTGATGGTGTCAGATGCGCCTGTGACAGCCTCGCCGGAAGTCCCCGGCGGCCTGGAAGACACGCCGACACCAGTGTCCGCGCTCGGCGACGAGCCGACGGCCACGGCAACCTCTTCAACACCAGAAAGCGAGGAGTCAGATGAATAGGCTATCAATACCGCTCACCATCGGCGTGTCATGCCTGTTGCTTGTCGTCGTTGCGGCGTGTTTCCAAGCAGGTGAGGAAGAGGCACTGTTCACTGAACCGTGCATCCCACTCACTGGTTCTGAGGTAGATCCGTGTGAACGGCAACCGCACTGGAGCGTGCACGCTGGTGCATCTGCGAGTTACACTCTTGAATCTTTACCAATAATGCCGTTTAGTCTTCTTGAGGAGATCAGGAGGATGTCAAACTTTGACGGATCGCATGGACTTTATTCGCCGCAATTCTACGTAAGGGGAGCGTTTATGCCGGATTCGTCTCGTTGTGTTCGCGCGCGTGCGATGCTGTTGATGTTGAACGACGGAAGTTTGGTATCTTTTGACCACACGACAGATTCGGGCGGGAAAGTCGTCCACAACTGTTTCATAGACTTGCAAGTTCACGAATACTTAAACGGCTACGGACCTGATCGTGTGCCAATCGCGATTTGGTATGATATCGTGCCCCCGGACACTTTGACCGGCGATTACGCTACTAGATTGGCCCAAAGCGACCCGATGAAATGGCTGGAAGGCAGGGAAATGGTGATCGCATTATCGAGACCAAATGATATGGCGTACGGTGTATGGGGATTTCCAGGGCTTCCCACCAACTGGGACGTACAGAGGGGTGAGGATGGCGAGGTTGTCGTCGTCGGTGGTTGGGCTCATATTGATCATCGATTCGATTACGAGTTTACCCTCGACGAGTTTAGAACGAGCATCAAGACGGCTATGGCGGCCATCAAGGAAGAAAACGGAGGTCGCGTGGGCGATTCCTTGAATGACAGGATGTTCGCTGAGAGCGCCAATTTAGACTCACTGTTGGAGAACTTGCGGCTGTACGGAGCGTATAGCGTGGCGGATATTACGCCGGTTTCGGCTCCCCGGGTGCCAGGTGATACCGACCCTGACCCGTACGGCCTATTGGTTTCAGATACAGCTGAGACCGCTTCGCCGGAAGTCCCGGGCGGCCTGGAAGGCACAGCCACTCCCGTGTCCGCGCTCGGCGACGAGCCCACGGCTACGGCGACCGCTCCAACACCAGAAAGCGAGGGTTCAGATGAATAAGCTACAAATGCTACTCCCCATCGGCATGTCATGCCTGTTGCTTCTCGTCGTTGCGGCGTGTTTCCAAGGGAATAAGGAAGAGCCACCGTTCAACGACCAGCCTTTGTTCATCGAGCCCTGTATCCCCCTTGAGGGATCGAAAGTAGACCCGTGCTCGCGTGATCCGTCGTGGCAATTCGATACTGGAGTATCAGCTAGTTACAGCAATCACGTTATTCCGGAATTATCAATCGAGGTGATATTTTGATGCACATATATGATATAGCGCGACATTTATTGGCTCTGACGCTCTGCGCCGCAATCGTGGCCGTTGCATCAGCATGTGGTTCGCAGGTCGATGAGCCTGGATCTCCGGTCGCATCTGACGACATATCAGATGGGTTACGAACGGAGCTGGAATCAATAGTACCACCGTGCATCCCGTTTCCCGGCTCCGATGTCGATCCTTGCAAGCGAAGAGACTATTTCGGCACGTTCAAGCCCGGCATTGAGGCCTCGGTGCAAATTCCCGATGTGGTGACGACCATCGAGCAAAGTTTTCTACGGTGGTCCGACCGGCCATATTGGGCTACTCACTTTGTGGTTCGTGCAACCGTCGTTCCTGGATCCACTCGTTGCGGACCTATGGTACCCGTTGCGAGTCATCTTTCGGCTTACAAAACCGGTGAGGCGAACTCAACGTCGCAGAAGTCATTCTGCTATGTCGATCTTTCTGTCAACGAATATCTAGTAGGGAAAGGTCCGTCCAGAATAACCGCGACTACCGGTGTGAATATGCAAGGTTACGTTTACGAATCTGGATGTGGCGAGTTGTGCCGTGTACACGGTGCCGAGGCAGTGCGAGCCACCGGAATTGAAGGAGTTGAGTGGATTCTGTATCTGGGTGGACCACGTCAGCTAGGCCAGGGTACATGGGACATAGACGGCGTGTTCGATGTGCAACGAAGGCAAGACGGGGCTGTTGTGGTCGTCAATCGTTACAAGGGGCTCGTTCTTGAGCACTCCAAACCCGAGAATTACGATGTAAACCTATCCCGATTAGAACAGCCGCTTGACGAGTTCAGGAGGAATGTGACCGACGCGTTCGAAGCTTTCGTTGAGTCGACTGGCGGTCGTACTGGAACGGTGAATGATGGGGAAGGAAGAACGGCGCCGAAATTGGCATCTGATGCCTCCCCGGTCGGGTTTAGTGATTTCCTGGCACGAACTAGGTTGATTGAAGGTAAGCCAGCACCCCCTCCACCCGTCCCAGGCGAGAACGACCCGAATCCAGCAGGACTGACCGTCAACGACATAATCGCCACCAGAGTCGCCGGCGGCGTAACAATCCCAGACGGCCTGGAAGACACGCCTACCCCGGTGTCCGCGCTCGGCGACGAGCCCACGGCCACTGCGACAGTTGAACCTACCGCCACAGCGGAGGCGACGGCTACCGTAGAGCCCGTGGCAACAGAGACCGCCGAGCCCACTGTGACCCCGGAGCCCGCGCCGACCCCTGAGCTGGAGGACACGCCCACGCCAGAGCCCGAGGTTGCGCCAACTGCCACTCCGGAGCCAGCGCCGACTCCCGAACCCGATCCTACGGCAACTCCCGAGCCGGTTGTCGAGCCCACAGCGACTCCCGAGCCGGCACCGGTCGTCGAACCTACCGCCACCGCGACGCCAGAGCCGGTCATAGAGCCGACCGCCACGCCGGAGGATGCCGTTGCCACGGACACACCCGAGCCGGAAGTTCCCGGACCTGAAGGACCTGGCGCGGTTGGCGAACCCGGTGACGAGGACGGACCCGACGGCCCTGACGGTTAGCGCACTCTGTGCTCTCTTCGCGCTCGTTGTCGCGTCAATGTCGCGCGTGTGCGTTTATCCTATTAGCGCATGCGACCATCTCGGCTCTATCGCGGCTATGTCGTCGCACTGCTTTCCTTTTTGTCTACTGGGCTTGCCGTTGGCATGACGCAGTACTCGTTTGGCGAGTTCGCAGGTCCGTTGCAGTCGCAGTTCGGTTGGAACCAGACCGAGCTGAACCTGTCGCTGTCGTTCGGCTTCATCTCTGGCATCGTCGCGCCGCTTGCGGGTAAGTGGACCGACAGGTTCGGCGTGCGTCCTGTCATGTTCGGGTCGCTGCTGCTGATCGCCGTCGGATTCGCGTTGCGCCCACTCATGTCGGAGCTGTGGCACTGGTACACCTTGAGCGCGTTGGTGTATGCTGGCTTTCCCGGTGCCACCGTGCTACCTGCCGGAAAGGTCGTAGTGGCATGGTTTCCGGACAGCGTCGGCCGCATGACTGGGCTTGTAGTGGCGGGCAACAACTTCGGCGGTATGACGATGCCGCCCATCGCTGCGGTTTCCGTAAGTCTGCTCTCCTGGCACTGGGCATACTTAGCGTTCGGAGCAACCATGGTGCTGCTCGCGCTGGCGGTAGTGGCAGCGGTAACGGAGGATCCTAGACGCGTCGCGGTAGAGATGCGCAGTACAGGACGCAAACCGGTCAGCCCCAGAGACAGTGCGCGGCAAGCCGTCGGGTTGTCAGTGTCGCAGGCGTTGCGCTCTGCATCATTCTGGCTGACGATAATCGGCATCACCGCCGCATCTTTCACCTACCAAGGTGTCTTGACGCAGTTACGCCAGCACTTCGGAGAGATCGGCTTTGCTCCAGCCGCGGCGACGCTCGCCGTGACAGTCATCGCCACGATGGGTATCGGCTCCAAGCTGGCGTTCGGGCGTGCCAGTGAGCGCTGGAGCGCACGACGCATGACAGTGCTCAGCCTGGCATTCCAAGCAGCAGGCGTAGTGCTGATGATCATGCCCAACGGCGGACTCGCGATGGTGTGGGCGGGTGTCATCGTCTTCGCGCTAGGTTTCGGCGGCCTTGGCGCGCTGATCGTGCTGGTGGTGCGCCAGACGTTCGGCATGAGGTCGTTCGGCGCAATCATGGGACTGTTCGCGCTGGCACAGATTATCTCATCGTCCGGCGGACCGATACTCGCAGGCCAGATACACGACACGACAGGATCGTTCAACCTCGCATTCGCCATCATAGTAGGCATCTTCGTGCTAGGCATGGTAACGCTATGGATCGCGCCGCAACCGAGTTTCGACGGCGAGGCGGGAGATTAACAGGATTCGCAGGATTCGTTAGGATCAGGGTCTCGGTGTGGTAGCGAATCACCCCACCGACATGCGCGATGAATCTCGCAGCTCCTTGCGCCGCGCACGGGCATCTGGCATGATCGACTCGAACAGGTCCCAGAACGGACGCTGATGATTCATCTCACGCAGGTGCACTAGCTCATGCACCAACACATAGTCCGACAGCCGCTCGGGCAGCTTGATTAACCGCCATGAGAGGTTGATGTAGCGTTGTGCGCTGCAACTGCCCCAACGTGACATCGCCTTGCCGATCCGCACGCGCTCGGGGTGCAATCCCGTCAACTCGGACCACTGCGCCAATCGCACTGGCAGGTGCAGCTTCGCCTCGCTGATGTACCACTGCTCAATGGCGGACGCGATGCCTCGGTCTCGCTGCGCCGATTCCAGGCCGTCCGGTACGGAGACGCTCAGCTCACCGCCATCAATCGACGGTTGCACCAAGATGCCGTCGTGTCTTCGCAGGTCCGCGTTGTGGGCAACCACTACCAAGACATCCTTGCCGCGAAACGGTATCACCTCGCCCTTGCCCCACTCCGGCAGTTGCGACGCGTTCTTCATCATCGATCTGCACTTTCGCAACCAATCCTCTTTTGACAGCATGAACTCCGCGATCTCACGGTCTGTCATGTCGGACGGTACCGCTAAGCTAATACCGTAATTCGGCTTGTAGTCGAGCGTGATCGTCTTGAACCGCTGGTAGCTCCTGACCAAGCGGTAGCATAACGGCTCCCCATTCAGCCAATAGGTCGCAGATTGGATTGTTGCCTTGGGCATATCGATTCAAGCCTACACTTCGCAGAGCGTCGCGATGTCAACAGTGGCAAAGTACAGGCGAATCAAGGACGAGT
This sequence comes from Dehalococcoidia bacterium, assembly GCA_965200145.1. GTDB lineage: Bacteria > Chloroflexota > Dehalococcoidia > Lucifugimonadales > Lucifugimonadaceae > CBDATG01. The sequence goes on along the minus strand of CBDATG010000002.1, from coordinate 428,149 downwards.
GTTCGCGGGAGATGCGAGCGGGAGACCGTTGACATCCGAGGTGCATTGACGACGGCGGCAGGTCGCAACATTGAGTGTTGCGCTACGTTGGTGGAGACGGGGGAGAGTCGAACTCCCCGTCCAGAAAGTTTCACTGGTCGGCATCTACGTGCGTAGCCGCCGGGACTACTTTACCTGTGGCGGACACTTCCGGCGGCACATGGCCTCGCCACAGGTTGCAGCATAGTTTCTTTGACGATGCCCACTGCGTCTGCATCGCCGCACCTCAGGGTTTCGGCGCCCGTTCGGTGTGCCTGAGGTGCACTCCGACAGACGTCACTGGGCAGTTATGCCGCAGCGAGGGCGACTTCTCTTTCGCCAGTTGTGTTGTTGCCCGTTTTAACGTGGACAGGCGCCACGGCACGCAACCGAGAGCTACGCTCCCTGTCGAACCCACTCGTCCCCACGTATTCACTATGATACAACATCCGCGCAGGTCGAGTAGCACACCAAGCGAGACGCTTCCGGCAGTATCACACGCCTCGCCCACCTACTCCAACAGCTGGAAAACTCCATACAAACGCATCGTCTCGGCACCGTAACTCACAGATTCTGATACCCACCACACTACGCCAGCCGATGCCGCTGCCAACGCCAGCAACGCGAGCAAGACGCGCACCGGTTCCGGCCGACTCGACTCGATGTGTGCCTCCGGTACTCCTAGCAGGGTCCTGCCGACGGTCAAGGTGTGCCGAGGCGAACTTGCCAGCGCGATCAGACAGCCGCCGACCAGGCCACCAACATGCGCTGCCTGGTCTATGCCCGGGATCAACTCGCCGATAACGAGGTTGAGTGCGATCAGAACTATCAAAGATATGAAGAATCTGCGCTCTTCACGTTGCATCAATCTACGATTCAGTGCGAAATAGACTGCCGTTGCGCCGACGATACCGAATAACGCACCTGATGCACCGACGCTAAGTGTTGGAGCGTTCCAGTAGCTCGCGACGACCCCGAAGATGCCTGCCATGACGTAGATGGCGGCGAAGTAGACGCTTCCGTATATGCGCTCTACGATCGGGCCGACCATGAGCAGTCCCAGATTGTTCATCGCCAAGTGCAACCATCCGCTGTGCAGCATGATCGGCATCACAAGACGCGTCCACTCGCCATCCTGAATCGCAGGCCCGAACTTAGCGCCCATCCTGTACAACGCGACGGGGTCATTCGCGCCGTACGCGAGGAATTGAAACAGGAAAACCACGACGTTCAACGTCATGAACCCTATCGTTGCCGGGTTGCGCTTGATGGACGCGATCAACCGCTGTCCAAAATCTGCTCTGTCGCTCTCGAATCTGAATTGCATATGGCTTGTCAATCGTTGAGTTGAGTCGCAATCTTCAACACTGTATCGCGATTTAGTTGAACACCTAGACACCGTGTCACACCGCGCGGAATCGTACGCGTCGAAATGTGATACGATTCACTATCAGCTAACGGACGCGAACGCGCCAGCAGCAGACTCGATTCTTGTGAAAGTAAGTGAGGTCAGATAGATGCCCCTGACGATAGTCCCGATTGATGCGGAGGATATGTTCCGTACTCAGGTCCTCAGCCGCGCTAGGAACGAAACGATGCTGGCGTTGTACCGGGAGATCTTCGACCTTCTGGAGCGCGAGAAGGGTGCCGCGCGGGAGATCGTCCTGGACTACGACGAGGACTTCGATCGGATTCGCACCCTCTTGGCGCAGTGCTCCAAGCGAACGGGCATCGAACTCTGGGTCGTCCCTGACCGCATCAAGAATCGCATCATGTTCACCCTCAAGAACACGCAAGGCGGTCGCAAGCCGCCGCCACCAACCGCGCCGGCAACTCCGCGAGACCAGGAAGAAGCTAGACAACGCGCCGACGCGATTAGGGATGCTGCCCTTGAACTGGCACGCCAGCGGCCAGTCGTGAGTGCTCAGGAGGTCGTGGATCACCTTCGCATGAACGGAGTGAACCTTGAGGTACGGCGACCAACGACATCGGTGAGCGCGGTGATGCGCAACATGCGCGAGTTCGAGCACACTGACATGGGACAGTTCCGCTACCGGGCGTATTGATCGCCAACTAGCGCGCCTGCAAGACATCGAGGAGCGGGACTTCAGACAATATCCCACGTTGCGTTGCTCTGCTGAAGAGTGTTCGCAACGCGGCGATGCCCTGCTCGCCCATGTCGACAGTGTCGTCGTTGACGTACATCCTGACGAATCGCCTGCCATCCTCGCGACCTATCCCGCGACCGAAGTCCAGAGCGTAGTCCAGAGCGATATCCTCGTTGGCATGCGCGTACTCAATTGATGCTTTCAGCGCGTCAGCGATAGATTGGCGCAATGGGTTGGGCAGGTCACGACGCACAACATCGAGTCCCAGGGGAATAGGCAAACCCGTCTCGTCAAACCACCGCCGGCCGAGGTCCAAAACGGCGTGGAACCCGCGCTCTTCGTACAGAATCTGGCCTTCATGCAACAGGATGCCGGCGTGGGCATCGCCGTTAATCACTGCATCCTCTACAGAATCGAAGTCGGTGAACAACGGACTGAACTTATCAGGACCGAACAGCTGGAACAGCATCCAGGAAGTCGTGAACTCGCCAGGTATCGCGACTGTCTTGCCTGCCAAGTCGGCTTCGGATCCGACTGCTCCTCTTGAAACCACTACCGGACCGTAGTTCCTGCCAACTGAAGCACCGCAAGACATGATCTGATACTGGCGCGCGATCTTCGGATAGTGCGCGGCAGATATCGCCGTAACTGGCAGCTCGCCAGACTCTGACAGCTCGTTCAACGTCTGGATGTCTGCCATCTTGTGACCGACGGAATAGCCCTCAACTTTCACTATCGCCTTCGCCAAGCCGCAGAACATGAAGGCATCATCAGCATCTGGGCTGTGGCCGAAGAGTATCTCATCGCCGGGGTTCATTCATGCCTCCTTGTGCCTGGTGGGCCGCTGCGATCTGCTTGCGGAAGTAGTGGCACTCCTCGCTCCAGAACATCAGCTCACCATCCGTGTTCTGCAACACACCCGACAGCGTGTATAGCGGCACCGATTGCGGCACGTAACCGAGCCGGTCGTAGAAGCGTATCGCATGCAGGTTGTCAATCCCAACCGACAGGCCGATGTATTCGTAACCGCGCTCTGCCACTAACTCCTCCATGTGCGTGACCATCGCGCCGCCGACACCTTGCGAACGGTGGTCGGGCCGCACCCATAGGTCTTCGATATAGGGGCATGGCATTGGAAGGTATTGCTTTGGGTTGCCAAGCGGACCGTTCCAAAGCAACAAGCCGTGGGCGACCGGCGCATGCTTGTGCCATGCGATCAGATAGGCCGCGGTGCCCGCATCCTGCAAACTGAGGCGCGTGCGGTGTGTCGCTTTGTTGCGATCGGGATTCAGGTCCGGACAGATCAGGTCAAGGTGACCGTCCCGGAGCGGGCGAATCAAGATTTCATCGCTGATCCTCGCCGGATAGATGACCTCGCTTCCCGCAACCGCCGCGCTCACATGAAGATTCGCACTCAATTCGCCATCGCCATCGGGAGTGGAGTCGACGGGCTGCCGAGCTCAAACTCGCGCACAATCTCGTAGTTCGTCAGGCGTTGCGCCGGCCTGAAACCCGCATCCGAAATCATCGCACGCACTTCATCCTCGGTCGTTCGGTTGTAGAAGCCGGCAGCAAGCATCACGTTCTCGTCAAAGAGCGTGCCGCCAAAGTCATCCGCTCCAAATCGCAACGCCACTTGACCCGTCTTCTTGCCCTCAGAGAACCAAGACGCCTGTATGTGCGGCACGTTGTCAAGGAACAGTCTGCTGACGGCGATGATTCGCAGGTATCGGTTCGGTCCTGCTTCTGTGGCAACATGTTTGGCAAGCGCAGTGTTGTCGCGCTTGTAAGACCAAGGAATAAACGCCGTGAAGCCGCCGCCGTTGTCGTTGCTCAACGCTTTGTCTTGCACATCTCGGATGTGTTCCAGCGTCTCGATCACTTCCTCGTCCGTCTCGATGTGTCCGTACATCATCGTCGCCGTCGTCTTGAACCCGACCTGATGCGCCGCTTCGTGCACATCGGTCCACTGCTGCCAAGTGTCTTTGGGAGCGAAACGCGATACTGACGCCTTGACACGATCCGAGAGAATCTCCGAACCGCCGCCTGGCATGGTTCGCTGACCTGCATCCCACAAGTCCTGCATCACCTGCAAGGGGGATTTGCCAGACACGTCGCACATCTGCCATATCTCAGGCGCGGACCAGAAATGTGGCATCACGCTGGGATGTTGGCGCACCGTTTCACGCACCATCTCCAGGTAGTAGTCGTAAGGAATCCTGTCGTTCAGCCCGCCCTGCATCAAGACCGTGGTGACTCCCTGATCAGCTGCCCGACCAATCTTCTGCATGATCTGGTCAACCGAGTATGTGTACGCCGAAGGGTCGTCAGGGTCAGTTCGATAAAAGGCGCAGAAGGAGCAGTAAGCGTCGCAGAGGTTCGTGTAGTTGAGGTTGGTGTCAACCACGTACGTGATTCGGTCAGGCGGATTGAATCGTCCCCGCATCCAGTTCGCCGGCGCACTGAGTTCCAGCAGCTCCGCATCCCGAAGCAACATCAAACCATCGTCCGCGCTCAGCCTATCCCCTTGCATCACGCTGTCAAGAATCTGGTGCGTCGTCATCGGACCACCGCCTCAGTTGCGGGATGGTTATCAGTTACATACGGCATGACAGGTGGCTCCCAAACAGGCAGTTTCTCAAGTCTAATTCGGAACTCTTCAACGGCATTGAACTCCGCGTCACCAAGTCGGTAGGTGAAGTTACGGATGTAATCGGCAATGTCATCAGTAGTGTACCCAGGGATCGATACCGATGCCGCCAACTCGTCGATGCGGCCCAATCCATGCTCAAAAGAATCACACAGGAGGTCGAATGCACGCTTCGAGTCGGTATCGCGTCTTGCCACCCAGCGTGCGAACACGAATGGAAGCCCCGTCAGTACCTTCCACGCTTCCGCCAAGTCGTAGACGTATCGTAATCGTTCACGCTGCGCCGTACGCTCGCGCCGAAACTCAAGCGCGGCATCCCCAATCAACAGACGCGCGTCACACTCTGCGTCAGGCCCGACGAAATCAACATCGCCGACATCCCACAAGTCCGCCATCAAGGTCCGCAACAGCTGGATCGATGTGGAAGTATGCGCCGTCACCGCAACTGGCGACCCTGACAGCATTTCGCAACTAACCTCCGAGAACAGCAAGACGCTCAACGCAGCACCGTCGGTTGCCACGCCGAAATCTCCAATCTGCACAACGGAATCGCCAAGCTTGAGCACTTCGTAGATCGGCAGCGGTCCGGCATCAAGCTCACCGCGCCTCATCGCATCAGCCATGTTGCGTGGCGGTAAGGTGATTAGATCAACGCCATCGCGCGCCATCCGCGAGTAGAAGACCAACGAGTTGGCATAGGGCATATGCCCCAACCGTAGCGGAGTCGTGACACTCAACGTAGCGGACATGGATGATCCAGATACCAACTTCAATGCGAGAACACGGGTTGATGAGCCATCAGTCTTGCGCGTGAGCGTCGTACACCTTGACCTCGTTGTACAGCGCGTCTCTCTCTACCGGTATGCGGCCTGCATCCAGGATCGACTCGACCATCTTGCGCCTTGCAATGCCGGCCGGCGAATCCGCCAACGCGGCGTGGGCAATGCGCTCCTTGCCGATCGTGCCATCCAGATCATTAGCGCCGAAGTTCAGCCCAATCCCGGCAGTAGCCTCGCCCAGCATCACCCAGTAGCTCTTGATGGCTAGCACGTTGTCGAGTATCAAGCGACTCGCCGCCAACATCTTCAGGTCATCCAACGGCGGTGTGTGCCGTGGGCGCAACTTCGTGTATCCGACCTGGTACTCCAGCGGTATAAGCGCAAGGAAGCCAGATGTCTCATCTTGCAGCTCACGCAACATGATCAGGTGCTCGATGCGCTCTGCAAACGTCTCTACATGCCCGTACAGTATCGTGCAGTTGCTCTTGATGCCCATGCTGTGGGCGAGTCGGTGTATCTCAAGCCAACGAGCGGCAATTGCCTTTCCGGGATGCAACAGCTTGTGAATGCGTGGCGAGAATACCTCTGCACCACCTCCGGGCATCGATGACAGACCCGCATCCTTGAAAATCGCCAGCGACTCCTCCGGCGGCACCTTCCACCTGCGCCAGAAGTAGTCGATCTCCGACGCCGTGAAGGCCTTCAACTGCACATCTGGGCGGGCATCATGCAAAGTGCGGATCATGTCTACGTAGAACTCAAACGGCCAGGTCGGATGGTGGCCGCCGACGATGTGCAACTCCGTGATGTCGCCGTCCAAGTGCTCCAGCATCTGCTCCATCGTCATCTCGTATGCACCATCGCTGCCTGGCTTCTTGGCGTAGTCGCAGAACTTGCAAGACAGCACGCAGATATTCGTCGGGTTCAAATGGCGGTTAAGCACGAAGTAGACCTTGTCGCCGCTCCAACGACGCTTGACGTAGTCCGCCATCCTGCCTGCGCTCGCGAAGTCGTCGGTCTCCAATATCGCCACGCCATCGTCAAGCGTTAGACGCTCGTCATCCAACACCTTTTCCCAGACTGCCTCCAGCCGCGGGTCGAGAAATCGTAGCGTAGGCGGCTCTACGGCATCTGTTGAGTGCGCGTGACCATTCGTGGCACCGTTCGCACGAGCTCCTGTCGCTACCCTGTCTACTTCCAATACTGCTGCCATCTGTCATCTACCCTCCTGACGATATCGGGGTCCATGCGTAGCGGTTCGGGATATCCGCGCTTCCATGTAGCGTCAATGCCCATCACGCCTTCATAGACTGGCACAAGTCCAGCAAAGCGTTGGTTGGCGAACATGGTGTCCATGGCGCAATCAAACCTAGTGAAAATCCCCCAAATCAACGAGACGCTGTCGTGAATGTCGATGTCATCCGACACCGCAACTACTATTTTCGCAGATGCCAGCCCTGGATGCTTGACGAGTTGTGCCAGTACTGCCTTGGGGTCGTTACACTCACGCCGCAGCTTGATCGCAACAATGCGACCCTTAACGATGCGATGATCGATAACGTCATCCGAAACCGAACGCGGGTCAACCTGCAAAGCGTTGTCGGTCTGCATATCTGGCGCGTGTCCGTAGCCCGTCGCATCAATTACCATCTTGGAACCGCGTTGGAATGCATCCCCGGTAAAATCAAGCGTGTCTTGCGCGGTCGCATGTATCAGTCTGTAGTCGGACTCAGGTTTGAAGTTCGCCGACACGGCAGACGCAACGGCGCACGGATCGGATGGATCGACATCGGACGACACCAACACGAGGCACTTCGTCAACGATAGCTGACCTTCACCGAGTATTCCCAGGGCAGTCTTAATCTGCTCGCGACCATAGCGTCCTTCCACAGACACGACTAGCAGGTTGTGGAAACCGGACTCGTAGTACGACCAGAGGTCGCGCACCTCTTTCCGCATCAGACGCATCAATGGCTTGGTCGCCAGCTGCGCCGCGTCTCCCATATAGCGGTCCTCTTGCGGCGGAATGCCCACCACGGTCGCGGGGTAGATCGGTTTGCGCTTCCGCGTAATCGTCTTCACATGGAACACTGGAAACTCGTTTGCCTCGGAGTAGTGGCCGAAGTGGTCGCCAAACGGTCCCTCTAACCGTCGCTCGCCGGACTTGAGCACGCCCTCGATGATGAACTCGGCATTTGCGGGCACTCGGACATCAACGGTGCGCGCGCGTGCCATCGGCGTGCGTTTACCGCGCATCACGCCCGCAAAACCTGCCTCGTCTATGCCCTCAGGCAACGGCACAACCGCGGAAAGTATCAGCGCAGGATCGCCGCCGAGCGCAACCGCCATCTCCAACTCATCACCGCGCGACTCGGATTCGCGGAGATGGAACGCACCGCCCTTCTGTAGCTGCATGTGCATACCGGTCGTTCGATCATCATAAACCTGCATCCTGTAGATACCCATGTTGTGCGCACCAGTCTCAGGATCACGGCTCCGCACAAGCGGCAAAGTGATAAATCGACCACCATCACCCGGCCAACACTTGATCACCGGTAAGTCAGACAGATTCGGCGCAACTTCAACGACGCGTTGCGCCGGAACCCTCAACGCCCCACGCGGCCGAACATTCATCAGGTTGAAGATGCCGCTGCGATTCTGCCAAAGACTCGCAGGCGTCGGAGGATTGATCCGCTCCAACAACGCCAGCAGCTCCTCCCCGATCTGCTCAGGATGCCTGCCCAAACCGATCTCTATCCGCTCCATCGTCGCCAGTAGGTTAATCGCTAGCGGGTACCGTGCGCCCTTGATATTCGTAAACAGCAACGCCGGACCCTCTTCACGCACGGCGCGCGTTGCGATCTCTGTAACCTCCAGCTCGGGGTCAACTTCGACGTCGACAATCCGAAGCAAGTCTCTGCGACGGAGTTCGCGGATGAAGTCTTGCAAGTCGGTGAATGCCATCTCCCGCTACTCCGAGTCCTGCCCGACTTCGGTAGTATCAATCCCGCGCCAGGCCTTCATCAGGCCTGAACCTGCACCGAGATGATGCAGGATGCGACCTGCGACCGCATCAACCAAGTCCTGCACCGATTGCGGCCGATGGTAGAAGCCCGGCGATGCGGGAAGCACGATTGCACCGGCTTCGGTCACTGCCGTCATGTTGCGGAGGTGGATCAAGCTCAACGGCGTCTCACGCGGAACCAATACCAAGCGTCTGCGCTCCTTGAGACACACATCGGCAGCGCGTTCTAGCAGCCCCTGGCTAACACCGTGTGCGATACGCGCCATCGTACCGCCAGAACATGGCACCACGACCATCCCGGCCACTGCACACGATCCGCTGGCGATGTCTGCGCCAACGTTGCGCCAATCATGTAGCACAAGCCCGGCACGACTGGACAGATCGCGTTCCACCCAGTTCGCGAGCGCATCGATCGCCTCGCGACCCGATCCCTGTATAGCCACGTCTTCCTCCACCTCTAACACCTTCGCCCCTGACGGCGTTACAACGATGTCAATCTGATGTTGTGAGTCACATAACGCCTGCAACACTCGCCGCGCATAAGGCGCGCCACTCGCGCCAGATATCCCTAGGATGAAGCGACCCATGATGATTGATGGTCTTACACCAATTCGTCTGCGACGATGAACGCGGCAAGCACAACGGCGATGATGCCGTTCATCGTGAAGAATGCGGCGTTGAGCTTAGACAGATCGTCGGTCGAGACCAGCATCTGTTCATACAGCAATAGTGCCGCCACTGCGACAGCTCCCAAGTAGCCGATCCAGCCAGCACCGCCGAGATACATGGCCAGTATCAGCACGATGACCGTGAAGGCGTGACACGCTCGCGATGCCACGAGCGCGCCAGTGATGCCAAACCGTGCGGGAATCGAGTGCAATCCGGACGCACGATCAAACTCCATGTCCGATATCGCGTATAACATGTCAAACCCCGACACCCAGAACATGGCAGCCACTCCCAAAGCGACATACTCCAGCGGCAACTGACCGGTCATTGCAATCGACACAGCCGGCGGAATGATGACGTATACGGCTCCGATGCCGAAGTGCGCGAGCCAAGTGAAACGCTTCAGGTAGGGATAACCCGCCGCCACTACGATGGGTATCGGCGACAACCACAACGCCAAGGGATGCAGATTCAGTGCCGCCACTACGAATAACAGCGCCGTCGCGACCATCCAAACCCAGACATCGCGCCGCGGCACTGCACCGGTCGCAGTGGGTCTGTCGGCGGTGCGCGGGTTGCGGCGGTCCAACTCCGCATCGATCAGCCGATTCGCCCCCATAGCAAACGTTCGCAATGCCACCATCGCCAGCAACAACCAAGCCGCCGTCAACAGATCCGGGACACCGCCGGCAACCATGAATGCCGCCGCCACGGCAAACGGCAGTGCGAAGATCGAATGCTCGAATTTGATCGTCGATAAAAACGCCGACACACGCAACGGAAGCGGTTGACGAATGCGATGGTTTGCGGGATTGGTTTCGAGCGTCAAAATGCACCTTGGAACGATTCTAACCGTGCTTGGAAGAGCCAGCACCGCCGTCACCGCGCTACAACCACGACCGGTGATGTCAGCCGCGTCTTCCGAACTCGCGCTCCAGTGCCTCGCCACTCAGCATCAGCATTGTCGGCCGACCATGCGGACACGACTGCGGAGACTCGCACTCGGCGAGCTGGCGGACTATCTCCTCGCACTCAGACTCGGTCAGCACATCTCCCGCACGCATCGCTGAGTGACATGCCACTGTTGCAAGCATCCGCTCGGCGAACGACAGCTTGGATGCCCTGCCAGACTTCGTGGAATCATCGTCAACCTCATCCAACAGCAGCTTCAATGCAACTTCTGCCGACTCAGAGCTGTCGGCATCCTGCGTTGCCAATGCCAGAGGCACCGCGCGAATGATCACATCAGCACCGCCAAACGGTGACACATCCCAACCAGTCTGTGCAAGCCACTCCGAACATTCCGAGTAGGCGACCTGTTGTTGTGCCGACAGCTGCACCACATGTTGCTTCAGCAACGGTTGCGAGCCGAGCTGGCCTTCAGATGCCTTAGCTGCTAATATCTGCTCAAACATGACGCGCTCGTGTGCGGCATGTTGGTCAATCAGGAACACTCCTTGCGCGTCCTCTGCCACGATATACGTCCGTTGCGCCTGTCCCAACACCCGGAGGGTCGGCAACACATCAGCGTGGCGATCCCGGGCACCGCTCGATTCGCGCTTACGGCTCGGCTCGCGCCGCGAGTCGTTTTCTTTGTCTACATCTGCACTGGTGGCCGCCGATTCCTCACCCAACGGACGACGCGCGCGCCCGGGTTCGGTCGGTGTCGAATCACTCGTCGCGCCGATACTGCCGACCTGCTGTCCACTCATGCGACGGAATCTACGCAAGGCAAACGCACCCGCCAGAGACTCAGCGTCCGGTGTAGCGATGCGGCTGCTCGCAAACTCCCGTACTGGCGCATGATCGGTTAACGCTTCGCGCACGGCATTCTGCGCCACCGAGAACACCAGACGCTCCCGACGGAATCTGACCTCGGCTTTGCCTGGATGCACATTGACATCCACCTCTTCCAACGGCACCTTCAGCTTGATCAACGCCATCGGAAATCGGCGGTCCGGCAACCAACCCTGGTACCCGCTCTCTACCGCATAGCTGAGGCGCGGCGACTTGACCAACCTGCCGTTGACCGCAATTGTGATGTGCGACCGCCGCCCAAAGTTAACGCTAGGCAACGCGATCACGCCACTCGCACTGAATACCGCATCCGGCGACGGTTGCAGCTCAACCAGGTCGTTGGCAACACTCGCGCCGTAAACCGCCGACATGGCGTGCCCATCCCGCAAATCCCCCGGCGTGTCAACACGATTTGCTCCGTCAGCCGTCAATCTGAACTTCACATCAGACCGCACCAACGCCAGCTGGGATATCAAGCCTGCCACCCGCGCAGACTCTGCAGCATCAGAACCCAAGAACTTGCGCCGCGCCGGCACGTTCTTGAACAGCTGACGAACTGTCACAGTAGTCCCGAACGGCGCACCCGCGGGAATCACCTGAGGCTCCGACCCGAACGCCACATTGCACTCGTAACCGTGCTCATCTCCCACATGCCGGGTGCGCGCAGTAACATCCGCAACAGACGCGATCGACGGCAAAGCCTCGCCGCGAAATCCAAGCGTGGGAATAGCGAACAGGTCAGACGATTCGCCCAACTTAGACGTAGCAAATCGTGCGAACGCAAGCCCAAGGTCAGCCGCCGCAATGCCATGCCCATCATCAACAACACGTATCGACCGCATCCCGCCACCCTCAATCGCGATGTCAACACGCCCTGCCCCCGCATCCAGTGCGTTCTCAACCAGCTCCTTAACAACAGAAACAGGCCGCTCAACAACCTCCCCAGCAGCAACCCGCGCAGCAACAGCATCCGGCAAAACAGTAATGCGGGATGGGGCGATGTGGAGTGACGTGGGCTGCGTGGGTGGCATGGGGTACAAGGGTAAATCCCCGTAGACCCACGACTAGCGACGTCGAACTAGACCGTCAGGTCGCGTCGCCTGCCCAAGTACCTGCTAGTGCCTCGTGTTCCTGGCCTTGAAACACCATCCTGAATGCACCCTTCCCCTTTCCGCCTCTCATCCTGTAGTACCCGCGCGGTGCGAGATCGTCGTTAAACGCGTCTTCTAGGATGCCGAGCAGACATTCCTTGTATCTACTGTCCTCATGGTCTTTCAGGTGAGCTCCTTTGGTCTCGAAGAAGAGGAGCTGGTGCTCGTAGTCTTGATGATCGCCTGACGGTGTAGCAAGAGCGACGAAGTCCGGGAACACCCTCTCCCTGCGCCACCCGCGCACATAGTAGCCCGAACGCTGACTTGCCGCCACTCGATGCCACCAAGATATCGCCTTCTTACCTTCCATGAAGTAAGCGAAGTCTCTTTCGTACTCATTGAAATCTCGTTCAAGAACAGGTTTGAACAGAGATCTTTGGACCATTTTCGCGGCCATGCTCAATGGTGGCTCTCTTCCTCTGACCACCTCATCACACTCCTCGCATATCTCGTAGTTCCCTTCGGTGGTCTCCAGGTCAAACGAAATCTCACCCGTGTCAAGCATCTCTCTGAATTTGTCTTTGGCGCGACGGTCAACTTGCTGAAACAAATTTTGCCTGAAACACTCGGCGTAGATCGATCGGCGCGAGAGTATCTCCGTACGGGTTGTCTTTCCGCCGCTCTCGATCCTCGCGATGGCATCCCTTACAATGTCAGCGCACACCCAAGGATTCGGAATCAACGTACCAAGGTGGTGCGTGAAGTAACCGAGCCAATGGGCATCGGTCACAGTCTCGGGATGGTCTTCCAAGTCCAATACACGCCCAGACGCATCGACCGCAGCACTACCGCCGGTGGGTGCCGCCGGCAGCGCCAAATTGGGGTTCTCGACCCTCACGCGACTCCAGTCAATCTTAGCCAGAACATCACGATCGTAGTCAAGGTCCCGCACAGCTCCATCCGACGTTCTGCACAACACTTTCGGGAGGTAAATGGGAATCCCGTGGAACTGGGCTCTCCGCTTAACTCGAATCGTCGTCATTCGTGTTTCCGAATCAAGGCCGTTGACGTACTGCCCCAGATCACCCATCCCTTCGTATTGAAGGCCTTCTTTCACTTGCTCGACAACACGTCTGACAACGCGGTTGTGGCAGATCACGTAACACTGGTCCAACTCCTGAACACCAGTAAATTCGACATGTGGCATCCGCATCACGCGACCGACCATCTGAGTGACTGCTCTCCTGGCCTGTGTATTGTCCAACAGCACCAACAGGTACGCGAACGGACAGTCCCAACCTTCCATTAGGGCGTCTTTGGTCAGGATCCACCGCACGGGAGACCTATCACGAGCGTCAACTAGGTCCGTGCTGCCGAGCTCGTCAACCTCAGCCGACTTGACTTTGATGGCACTCGGATCTACGCCCTGGTTGATCAGTTCCTCCCGCACATCTTCAACATGCACGCGGCTCCCATCCCGTTGACTCTTTCCTGTGTTCTCGGCGCGTACTACGGCAATCGGTCTGATGTATCTGCCCGATCCTGCCTCGTACCTGGTGGCACTTTCTGTGAGTTCCTCGAGTTGCTCTCGAGCAACCGTCAAGGTCTGTTGCCAACCCACACCCATTACCGGGGTTCTGACATGGATCGGTAACTTGATCATCTGCTCGTCTTGCAGTTGAGTACCCGTGACATCAACCAATAGGTTGCTGACATCGGAGTTAGGAGTCGCCGTGAGTTCCACAACGATGCTCGGATTCATTTTGCTAATCTTGCGGGCGTATTCTGGAGCGTTTGCCTCGCGTGCCACGCTACCGCCGTAAGCCTTATGTGCTTCGTCCAGAATGACAATCGGGCGCGAAACCCGGAATACGTTGGAAAGGCTGTGCTTGACCCGGTTCGACCTAGGATCCCGCTCAAGACTCGGATGCCTCGTTGCGAACTCACCTTCAGCAAGAGCGTTCCCATCTTCGGGGAAGAACCCAGGATATCGGCCCGAGTCTCGGTTCATCCGCAAGAATTCTCGTTTCTTTTCCCAACTCATAGCAGGAAACATCAAAAGCATGACGCAGAGGTGATTGTCTAAGTCGTGCGTACTGAGCGCATCCTCTTTTTCCATCACCTTCACCTTGCCGCCGCATGCCAGCTCAAGCCTCTGCCGGTATGGATGCTCGCGGTTCCACAACGCCGATTTCGTTTGGGCATAAATGGCATTGGTCGGAACGATCCAGAGCACTAATCCAGTTTGTCGCTGCCTACGCATGAGTATGCGCTCAATTGCAACTGCGCCGATCAGCGTCTTACCGCCGCCAGTTGGAATCTTCAGGCACGCATGGGGGAGCGGATCCCCCGAACCAATAGTCCGGGGCGTATAAGGCGCGCCGCGTGCCAACACGGAATCTGGCAATTCCCTGCGCTCTGCCAGTGCTTGCCAAGTCTCGTGTGGGAAATCGGCGACCTGATCACGAACCGATCGTCCGATCGCATCTGGCAACTGCTTAAGGTTGTCCTCCGATCTTAAGCGCTCTTCATGTAACGTCTCCAACCAGACATCTAGCCGGTCAGAGGCACTCTGTTGGTACTCCTTCAGTTCCACCGTTGCAGACCTCCTGATCAGCTCAACTTCGCTCTGGCGGCACTGAGCTCGTAAGGCAACTGGCAGAACGTTATTCCTAAGCCGCGCAAATCAGCGGAGTTCATGTAGCGTACGGGACCGAAGACCACAGCACTCTTGCCAACGAGCTTCGCGTCCTGTGAGATCTGCTCCGCTCGCTCCGAGTTCAACGCTCCTTCGTTGCTAGACAACCATCCCGCCTCCGGCCTGTAGAAGAGATGGAAACGCTGTCGATCGGTTTCGTACACGAACGATGTGTCACGGTTGAATCTAGAGTCGTCAGGAGTTAGCAAGTCTGATAACGCGACGGGGGCACCGGTCGCGCAACTGATGAGGTACGCCGCCAACTGATCAAACACGGGCATCGAGTCCCCCGATAACAAGCCATCAACGGTGATCGGGTCACCGAGTGTGCAATATGTGAACTCGCCGCCAAGCCCCTCACGTAGAGCAACATCCTTGGCGCTCGGTACCCCGCCGATGACTCGTCGCACACGTTCGGCCGTGATCGTGTCCGCGTAATCCTCGCACTCAACCATGATGAACTTGCGATTGCCGCCGTCCTCCTTGTTCAACGCAAGCACGGCGTGGGCGGTCGTGCCGCTGCCGGCGAAAGAGTCGAGGACGATGTCGTCGGAGCCGACATTCGCGAACTGCAACAAACCTTTGACGAATTCACTCGACTTGGGAAAGTCAAAAACTCTCTCACCGTTGAAGAGTTTCTTGATACCGTTGGTTCCCGTAGCTGAGGAATATCTCGGCTTATCCCACAACGACGAGGGTTTCTCAAGAAACTTGCTCGTTCGTTCGTCGGGTCGTATTTTGATAACGAACTGGTATCGAGCCTTTGCATGCGGTAACAGCTCCAAGTTTCGCCAGTCACGATCGATCTTTTCGCGCCCCCATCGCCAGACGGCCGGTCTTCCTTGACCGTCTTTCGGTAAGACTTCCACATCTTCATGGTTAGTTCGAACAGTCCCGATCGATCCGTCGCTCCGAACGTAAATCGGAAAGTGTAAGTTGGGCCGTTCCTCCGGCGTTCCGCTCAACCCGATCCTTAGTAATCCACTACCAAGGCGATATTGTCCCCATTCGTCACTCTTGACGATCCCTTCATCGAGCTCTCTCTCAAACAATCCGAATCGAACGGCACCAGAGTCCTTGCAAAAGACGTGTACGAATTCGTTTACTTCACGGAGGTACTTGCCTGACACCGCACCTTTATTGTGGATATGGACTAGAGTATCAATGTGGTTCGTCTCTCCAAACACCTCTTCCATTATTCCAAGCAAACGCCATTGCTCATGATCGTCAATCGAAACGAAGATGACACCATCTTCCGCTAGCAGTTCTCTCAACAGCTGCAATCTCGGCCACATCATGCAGAGCCATTTGTCGTGCCGCTCAAGGTCTTCGCCGTCAACTGGCTGGTTTTCGGACAGCCATTGACGCATCATCGGCGAGTTGACGTTATCGTTGTAAACCCACGCTTGACTCCCGGTGTTGTAAGGCGGATCGATGTAGATACACTTCACCCTGCCCGCGTGCGTCGGCAACAACGCCTTGAGGGCGTGAAGGTTGTCGCCGTGGATTATGAGGTTGCCGTCAGGAGTTCCGACTTCAGAAAGGTTGCACCCCCCCCCCCGACATTTGTTCTAATAATTGAACGGTCAGTGTCGGGAATCAACGGTCGGTACGGCACCGTCAAGTGATGGGCGTATATATGGGACTTACCCTTGAAGTCTAGCGTCGGCATGTCATGTTGTGGCTGTTGGAAATGAACAGTCGGTTAGCGTATCATGGCTCCGCGCAGATGTCAAGCCCAAGCCTCAGGTGCTTGGATCAGTTTCAGGTCTGGAACCTCGGCGAGCCGTCTGTCGTGCGTGGCCAGCGGGCAGTCCAATGTCAATGCGGTGGCTATGATCCATGCGTCGGCCGTGGACAATGGCCTACCAATGCGGAGTTGGTTGGCTCGTAGCTCCGCACATATCATCACCAACGACTCGGATGGATACACGACCCGATAACTCTTCAGATACCGCTTGAATCTCGTCGAACGGCGCGGACCCCATCCTTTGTGATACGCACCGTGGACGAGCTCTTCTAAAGACTGGAGAAAGAAATCGCCGGGGCTTACTCGGAGAGAGACGTTTCGAAATAGAGTGACTCACGATCCCCATCGTAGATGTAACTCACAACGTTGGTATCCACGACTACTGCTCTACGCAACTGCATCCTCCTACTCGCCGCGCCTCATAGATGTCGCGGAGGAAATCATCCACATCGATCGGCTCGTCGGCTCGCACTAGATTGTCGGGATTGAACTGTTGCCACTGGTCATCGGCCAACAACTGGTCGATCTCGTCACTCTCGTGGCGGATGTCGGTCAACTCGATTTCAACCAACCAGCCGCCGGCGTCATACGAACCCAGACCTTGGATTTCTACGAACCGGTCCTTCAGCTCATCGATCCGATGCGCTAGTTCCGGCGGGAACCTCAGCAGGCGTTTCCCTCCGAGCCAATCAAACTCCGCTGTGCCCGACTCCGAGTCCACGCGACGAACCCGCCCGTGTATGAGCACCGGCTCGACAGTCAAACCGTCCGTTGGTATCTCGAGATTCTTGGGTGTGGCTGTCACGGGGTGTACTTCAAGGGGATTCGTCCGTTGAGGCGTTCTGACTATTGTTCCGCGCGGTTACTCCCGGTCTCGGCTTTATGGCATCACCACATCGTAGCACACCTTAGTCCGCTGGTTGCCCACCCCACATGGTGGCGCTACGCTCGTTAACACGCCGCCCACTTCGGCCGGTTGATGCTTGTGGCTTGCATTCAAGCCCGAGCTTCAGGTGCTTGGATCAGTTTCAGGTCGGGCACCTCGGCGAGCCGTGCGTCGTGCGTGGCCAGCGGGCAGTCCAAGGTCAACGCGGTTGCCACGATCCACGCGTCGGCGGTGGACAGGGTCTTGCCTCTGCGTTCCTGGGCCGCTCTGATCTCTCCGCAAACACGCGCGATCCCCCTGTTCGGATTGATCACCTCGTATCTAGCGAGGAAATCGTTCAATTCAGCTAACCGACGGAAACCCCACCTATCCCGTCGCGCTCCATACCAAATCTCTTCGTACGACTGCAGGGCGATAACTGGCGTCAGTCCAGTGATGCGCTCCTCATA
Source organism: Dehalococcoidia bacterium (assembly GCA_965200145.1). Classification (GTDB taxonomy): domain Bacteria; phylum Chloroflexota; class Dehalococcoidia; order Lucifugimonadales; family Lucifugimonadaceae; genus CBDATG01. The sequence goes on along the minus strand of CBDATG010000002.1, from coordinate 410,229 downwards.
GTATTGGAATAGTACGTCGCGTCTGAGCTCGAAACTCACGACGTTCGTGTCCAGGACTACCGCTTGTCGCAACTGCAAACTCCCTTCCTTCGCGCCGCGTAGATGCCCCGTATGAACTCGTCCACGTCAAAGTCAAAGCTCAAGGGCTTGAGTGCGTCGCGGTCGAACGGCGGCGGCCAGTCGTCCCGTTGCCAATCGACCGGTCCCGGCTCGAGTCGGATGGCTTCTAAATCGATTCTTATCAGATCCTCGTCGCTGTTGTTGAAGGTGGCGATGCCTTCGACCTGCACATACTTGCCCTCCAGGGATTGGACAGAAGGTGCGAGTCCGCGATCGAAATACAGAGGATGATCAGCACCTGCCCATTTGAACTCGGCGCGGCCAGAATCGATGTCAACGCGCCGAAGCAACCCACCCAGGTTCACCGGCTGGCTAGATGTCTCACTCCGCAGAGGTTCAATCTTCTTGGATGTCGTTGTCATTGCTACTCACTCCTCTCCGATCCTGTCTGGTCAGCTACCTAACATCATACATGTCCGCCCGACCAGGTATCCCGCGCGAACTAGCGGGCAACCGTGACGCCCCCTCACAACCCTCGCAGCCTGCGGGTTCCTACTGTTCCTGCTAGTACTGCTGTTGCTAGCACGCCGCCTGCTACTGCGAAGGCGAGTTGTAGGCTGGTCTGCTCTGCTAGGATGCCTAGCGGTATGGCGGCTAGCGGTGTCAAGCCGAAGTTCATCATGTAGATGCCCATGACACGACCGCGGTGCGCCTCGTCTGACTGCTCCATCAGCAGCGAAGCGTTCAGCGAGCGGCGTCCCGCGTCTCCCAGGCCTAGCACCGTCATCGCAGCACCTGCGATTAGGGCGATCGAGACCACGGACGACACCAGTATGGCGATGGCGGATAGACCGGTGGCTGCCAGCAACACCAGTCCGCGGCGGATCGTCGTTGAGAGGGATGCCACGAAGAGCGTGCCGAAGAGTGCGCCTAGACCGATCATCGACATCATCACGCCTAGCAATTGTGCACCGCCTCCTAGGACATCATCGGCGTATGCGGGCATCAGCGAGCGGAACGACATCGACGACATGGTGGTTGCAACTAGCAGGAGCAACAGGAACAGAATCGTTCGATTTCTCAGTGCGTAGCGCAATCCGTCGCCCGCGGCAGCCAGCACTTCGGACGGCCGTCGTCCGCCGGGTGATGCATTCTGGACGTTTGGCACACCGCGCATCAGGGCGAATGCCGCCAGGTTCAACACGGCGATCACGAAGTAGGTCGGACCCGGCCCGAGTATGGCGTATGACAGACCGCCCAGGCCTGGCCCGGTAAGCGTCATCAGCGACATTCCCGATGCGGATAGCGCGATGGCGTTGGTGAGCTGCGGCTTGGGTACCAGCTCCGGTATCAGCGATTGACGCGCGGGCATCATGAAGGACCACACAGTGCCTTGTGCCAACGCTGCTACAAGCAATATCCATACCGATATCGTGTCTGTCTGTATCGAAATGCCTACGCCTGCTGCGATGACTGCGACGACGAGTTGCCCGTACTGCACCATGCGTTTCCTGTCCCAGCTGTCGGCTAGCACTCCCCCGAAGATTGAGAACAGCAACACTGGGGGAGCAAATCCCGCGCCTACCAACGCCACGAAGAAGTTATCACCCGTGAGTTCCCATGCCAGCTGTCCCCTGGCGAGCATCTGCATGTTGATACCTGCCATCATCAGCACGAGGCTGAACCAGAAGGCGCGGTACTCTGGATATTCGAGTGATGCGAAGGTGCGTCGGGCTACGCTTCGTCCCCTGGCCCGCAGTCGCGCAGCCGGCAAAGTGCGACTGTGCGTGTCGAGTGCCATAACCGCAGGCTAGTCTAACACCAGCCAGCCGTGCGGTCGCGCTAACTCACAGGTGGGCGTTGCCCGGTCCAGGGACGTTCGCGCTCATAGGCAAGGGCAGCGCGGAATACGGTCGGGTCATCGTCGTATGCGCCGATCAGTTGCAGTCCGACAGGCATATCGGCCTCGCCGAATCCGCATGGTACCGATGCCGCTGGATTCCACAGGATGTTCCAGAGCGCGGTGAACGGTACTGCTGACGGATTCGCAATGCCCTTTTCTACGGGAATGCCGCCCAACGTCTCCGGCGGCTGACGGTGCGGCCAGGCCACGGCGGCGGTCGTGGGAGTCACCAGCAGGTCGTATTCCGAGAAAAACGCGTGCATCTGAACGCGATGCAACTCGGCCTGTCGCAATGCGCGGGCGTAATCTGCACCCGTGACCGATCTGCCGGCGTTGATCATTTCCATGGTGTAATCAGTCAGTTTCACATCCGGATCATTAGCGAGCGCGCCGTACATCGCGACCTGGCCGGCTGTCCAGATCGTCCACCAGTATGTCGCAGGTATCACGTCAAACTCAATTTCGACCTGCCTGACCGATGCTCCTGCGTCCTCAAACGCACTGAGCGCGCCTTCGCAAGCAGAGGCGACATCATCGTTGACATTGGCATAACCGAGATCAGGAGAGTATCCGATTCTCATGCCTTCGATTCCATCTTCCAAGTTTGTCAGGCAGTCCGGCACCGCGGTTCGTAGCGAACCGGGGTCGCGAGGGTCGTTGCCAGAGATGACCGCGTGCATGATCGCCGATGAGCGCACATCATGCGACATTGGGCCAGTCGTGCTGGTGCAGTTGTATGACGGTTGCGACCTGCCGCCGTACCGTGGCACGCGGCCGTGTGTTGGCTTGTGTCCGAAGATGCCGGTGAATGCCGCGGGCAGTCGTACACTGCCGCCGCCATCGGAGCCGGTGCCTAGCGAGCACATCCCTGACGCAATCGCCGCGGATGTTCCTCCCGACGAGCCACCGGGATGACGCGTTGTTCCCCAGGGGTTTCTTGCCTCTGGGAAGAAGTCGGTGATGGTCTCTGCCGAGTTACCGAACTCTGGTGTGTTCGTCTTGCCTAGTATCACTGCGCCGGCACTGCGCAGACGCTCCACTACCGCCGAGTCAAACTCTGGCACCCAGTCGGCGAACGCGGCACATCCTAACGTCGTCTTCAGGCCTGCTGTCAGCTCTAGGTCTTTCACGCAGACCGGCACACCTTGCAACGGCAACGGCTCGTCGCCGTCGGCGAAGCGTGCGTCGGCAGCACTTGCCGCCGCAATCGCGCCTTCGGCATCTACAGTAATGTAGGCGTTAAGCTGGTCGTCCAACTCGGCCGTGCGGCGCAAGGCAGCTTGTGTCAGTTCGACTGACGATATCTCGCCGTCAACCAGCATTCGCCGCTGCTCGTGAGCAGGTGTAAACATCAAGTCTCGATCGTTCACTTCCAGATTCCCCCTATCGTTTCATTGCCGATTATGTGTGCCACCGCTGGGCTCAGTCCGAACGCGTCTCAAGTATGATGCGGGCGCGTTCCAGTTCGCTTGCGTACTGCTTGCGCATCATCGGACGCGACATCCAACCTGTCAGTCGGAATGCCAATCCTGTGACGAAGCTGTCGGACAACGCCGTCAGCACCATCCTGCACAGGGTGCCTTCATTCGACGGTTGGCATCGGATGCGCGTCCGTATCGGCATCTGTCCCTCAATGGCGTGGAACTCAAATATGCGTTCCCGACCGTCGCAGGTATCTACCTCGTGCACAACATGATGCTCCTTGCCGCGGTAGGTGCGGTTGGTGAAGAATTTGTCATCAGGGCGCGGCAGACCCTCTTCCTGCTTGCGCACCCAGCCCGATTCCTCAACGCCGCCGAACCAGCGACGCAGGTTGTTCGCGTCGGCAAACCATGCGAACGCCTCATCCGGATGCCTGTCTATCGTCGTCTCTACTGATACTGTCAGCTGTGCCATGTCTCTGCTCTCCCCACATTTGAGTCTGCAACCGTCGCGCGCTCCGGTTCCGCGTCAGTTCATTATCGCGCCGCCGTTGACGTTCAACGCCTGCCCCGTTATCTGCGCAGCATCCTCTGATGCTAGGAATGCTACCGCTTTGCCGATGTCCTCGGGTGTCTGCTCACGCCCTAACGGCATGGCAGTCTTCACCTGCATGTCGAATATCTCGCGTGGCGTGTACTCCGCGAGGTCGGGATTCAGCTCCTTGTGATTCTGCGCAATTGCCTGCCACATCGGAGTCCAGAGCCTGCCGGGGCAGACAGCGTTGACATTGATATTGAACTGCCCGAGCTGCATCGCCAGCCAATGCGTCCACTGGATCGCAGCCGCCTTGGAGACCATGTATGGCCCCTGCGCCGTGCCCCTGCCTGCATCTGGCACGCCGCGTGGCGCACGACCGCCATGCGACGCTATGATCACGATCTTGCCGTATTGGCGCGCCTTCATGTGTTCCGCGACCGCGTCGCAGGTGTTGACTACGCCGCGCACGTTCACATCCCAAGTCATGTCCCAGTCTGCCGGCACGTAATCCTTGCGCTCGTTGAAGCCCGCAGCGCCTATCACACCAGCGTTCGCAACGCAGATGTCCAGCTTGCCGAACTCGGACACCGCGGCATCAACATTGTCGGCAACAGACTCTGAGTTCGTTACATCGCCCCTGACTGCAATCGCCGCACCGCCATTCTGGCGTATCGCATCGGCAGTCTCCTCAGCGCCTACTCCATCCAAGTCCGACACGCAGACCGACGCGCCGCGCTCCGCCAGCACCGACCCGATGCCGCGACCGATACCGCGAGCACCGCCGGTGACCAACGCGCTCATTCCCGCAAGTTGCTGATGCATGTCGAACCTTCCAAGCCATACCACTGTTAATGCACGCGCAAGCGAAAACCGCAAACGCAACACTCAATATGATACCCAGAAGGAAGTAGCTGCGCTAACCGTCCGGCCCGTCGGGTCCGTCCTCGTCTCCGGGTTCGCCAACCGCGCCAGGTCCTTCAGGTCCGGGCACTTCCGGCTCGGGCGTGTCCGTGGCAACGGCATCCTCCGGCGTGGCGGTCGGCTCTACGACGGGCTCTGGCGTCGCGGTGGCGGTTGGTTCAACGACCGGTGCCGGCTCGGGAGTCGCTGTGGGTTCGACAACCGGCTCCGGAGTTGCCGTAGGATCGGGTTCGGGAGTCGGCACTGGCTCCGGAGTGGCAGTTGGCGCAACCTCGGGCTCTGGCGTGGGAGTGTCTTCCTGCTCAGGTGTCGGCGCGGGCTCCGGGGTCACTGTGGGTTCAGCGGATTCTGTTGCGGTCGGCTCCACAGTGGTGGTAGCGGTAGGTTCAACCGTCGCCGTGGCCGTGGGCTCGTCGCCGAGCGCGGACACGGGGGTGGCCGTGCCTTCCAGGCCGCCGGGAACCGCAACGCCGCCGGCGATCCTGGTGGCGATGATGTCGTTGATCCGCAATCCATCGGGGTTCGGGTCGTTTTCGCCAGGCACTGGGGGAGGCGGTGCCGGCGTCCCTTCGATCAAGCGTGTTCGCACCAGAAAGTCAGTAAGACCTGCCGGCCCCGCATCGGAGGCCAACTTCGGAGCCAGTCTACCTTCCTTGTCATTCAAGGTTCCGGTGCGACCACCGGTTAACGTGGTGAAAACATCAAACGCATCCTTCACGTTCTCCCTGAAGTCCTCGAGCGTTTGTTCCAACCGGGAAAGGTTAACGCCATAATTCTCCGGTTCAGAGTGGAGAAGTATGGCATTTTTGTACCGGTCAACAACGACTACGGTACCGTCTTGCTTCCGTTGTACATCAAACGAACTAAATATATGCCATGCCCCGTGAGAGAGGTCACGAGGTCCGCCTAAGAATAACACCCATTCGACGCCCTCAATGCCAGTCCGTCGCATAATCTCAGCCCCGTCAACGCGACATCGGTTATCGCATTCCATGTCCGAGCGGGATCCTGAACCATTTTTACTCATGGTCACAGTAATGCGGGCCGGCCCTTGTCCCATAAGATATTCGTTTACCGCTAAATCAATAAAACAATACGATGAATTCCCATAATCCAAGAATTGGCCGGGAAGATACTTCAGCGAATGGTCGTTGTTAGGGAGCGATGGACCGCAACGAATCGAACCCGGAATGGCAGTCGCCCGGACAACAAAATGGATGCCCCAGAACGGGTATTCCGCCCATCTCGTCAAACTGTCCTCCAGAGTTTCAACGACATCTGGAATCTCAATAGATGCCTCAACGAACGGGTTGAAAGACTTCCATGAATCTCGTCGCTGGCAGGGGTCAACTGCTGCGTTTGGGAATTGGACGCATGGTGGTATGATGACCTCCAATTGCGGCGCATGCTGACGAGTAGCAGCGACACTCGGCACGATATCCATCTCGGAGGATTCCGAAGCGGTTGCAGTCTCCTCGGGCAACGAGCCGCAAGCGATCAGGACGATCGCAAGAATCGCAAACGGGAAAAGGAGTAATTTCCGGTTGATATGACGTTTGGTAGGTCTCATGGTGTACTTCCATCCGATTGGTACTTGGCCATCATAGCACCGATGTGGCCGAGGTCGCGCCAACGGCAAACGATGTGGGTGTGTCTTCCTGCTCATGGATCGGGGCGGGATCCGGGGTTGCAGTGGGTTCCGCCGTGGCTATCGGCTCGTCGCCGAGCGCGGACACCGGGGTAGGCGTGTCTTCCAGGCCGCCTGGGACTTCCGGGGAGGCGGTCACGGTTTGATCCAGTATGTTCTGGCCTGGCGTGTACGGATCGTTTGCTCCCGGTGCAGGCGGAGCCGAGGCCGGGGTGACATCCGCGACTGTGAATGCTCTGAGCTCCGTCAGCACTCCGAGCACCCCATCGCGGCTCGCGTCGGTTGCTCGGAGTGGATTTATTCCACCGGTCCCCAGTCTTCCGCCAGTCTCCCGAAAATATCTTGCCATTCCATCACGAGTCATATCTCGAAAGTCAGCCAGACTCATTTCGTAATCGGACCTCCATTCAGGAGCAACCGTTGTCCAAAATGACACTACCGTAACTTCACCATCTTCGTTTCTCTGAACATCCCATATTTCCTCAGGGAGCCTAGACCATACGCCTAGGGCCGGATTGACGTCTCTCATTAATGGGAATATGAATTCATAGCCTTCGTAGTCTAGAGATGCGCCTCGTGCGTATGAATCGATGGCTTCAGGAGATGACTTCGTCGCATCCAAATACCCGTGACGAAGTTTAATCGGCATCTGTCGCGGACCGGTACCGTTGAAGTACTCATGGATGGCGATATCGACGAAGCAGTCCCATCTGACTCTTTCGTGACGTGGATTGAATCTGACTACATTGAGGATAGTCCCGTCATCGCCCTGTCTCAAAAACGCTTCAGTCCGAGCGCAACGTGCTGAGCCCGGAATAACCGTAGCTCTGACGTAAAAGTGAGGCGTACAAAATCCGCTGGGACACCGCGCAGACTCTTTCTTTAGATGCCGATAAGTGTCAAACGGCCTGTCGGGAAGTGACCAGAGTGAGTAGCTGGCCGATACACCGATATCCCAATCGTCCCGCCGTTCGCAAGGATCGACGTCGGACCCTGGAAGCGGAACACACGGTTCCGTGATACGCGCCTCTTCCTCACCTGCTTGGAAACACGCGACGACGAGAAGCAACAGGCATGACATGCCGATGGCGAGCGGTATTGATAGCCTATTCATCTGACACCTCGCTTTCTGGTGTTGGAGCGGTCGCCGTGGCCGTCGGCTCGTCGCCGAGCGCGGATACCGGTGTCGGCGTGTCTTCCAGGCCGCCGGGGACTTCGGGGGAGACGGTCGCGGTTTGATCCGTAACGTTCTGCCCCGGCGTGTACGGATCGTTTTCGCCCAGTGCTGGAGGTGGGGCATGTGGAGTTGCGTCTACGACGCTAAAAACCGGTCCGTGAGACATGTGCTTGTGTAGGAATTCGTAATTGGCATCGTTGAGCACAAAGGGTGCCCCTTCAAACTCGCCGGTCCTTCCGTCGTGCGAGGTCAAGTGCTCCGCGTGCGTCCGTTTGGCGAGCGTTCGGAATTCGTCTAGCGATATTTCAAATCCATTCTCTTCCCTCGAAAGTTCCGGTTGGCTCCGCGCCATCCAATCAACCACAATTAACTCACCATCCCGCGTTTGTTGAAGATCCCAAGGATAATCGCTTATTCTCCAAGCGGCATAAGTGAAGTCGATAGGTACATGCAAGCCCATAACCCATTCGCGCCCCTCATAAATCGAGTGAATCCCTTCCAACCATTCATAATATACCTCGCCGCTGTGATCGCCGTAGTCGCCGATCTTGTGATGCGCACCGACCGAAACAGTGAGCATCGACGGACCGCGCCCCACGATGTATTCATTGACCCTGATTTCGGAGAAACACGTGTCACGGGTTTCATCCTTGTAATTCGGTGCGTGACCAAACGCACTTAATAGAATCAGTTCTTGTTGATCGCAACGAGTGGTGCCAGGCACCACTGTTCCCCTGACTATCAGGTGGGGTACTCGGAAAGAGGTGCCGAATAGTTCATTAATTGAGGCTTCAATAGTTGGCGGATCGACGGGCCGACGGTCGGAAGAGCTGCGGTATGGAGACCGAACCTTATCCCACTCATCAAACCTCCGCTCACAAGGATCGACATCAGATCCATTTACAGGCGAGCAAGGTTCAACGGTGGCGCTCAAGTATCCGCTACGGTCATCCGCTGAGTCAAGTTGTTCATCGTCGCCGCTCGCGAAACCACGCCCGGAAGGATCAACACCGCATGCCGTTAGTCCGAACGCCAAAACGACTAGAAGCAACAGGCATGACATGCCGATGGCGAGCGGTATTGATAACCTATTCATCTGACGCCTCGCTTTCTGGTGTTGGAGCGGTCGACGTGGCCGTCGGCTCGTCGCCGAGCGCGGACACCTGGGTGGGCGCGTCTTCCAGGCCGCCGGGGATTGTTACGCCGCCGGCGACTCTAGTGGAGATTATGTCGTTGATGCGCAGGCCGTCGGGGTTTGGGTCGTTCTCACCTGGAACTGGTGGTGGTGGCGCCGGCGCACCTTCAAACAACTGGGTTCGCACAAGGAAGTCGTTGAACCCGGCCGGCCCGGCGTTGGATGCCAATTTCGGCGGCAGTCTTCCTTTCTCGTCGTTCACTGTCCCGGTGAGCCCCCCAGTCAACTCAACGAACGTCTCGTACGCGTCTGTCATCAGATCCCTGAATTCGTTCAGGGGGCGTTCTAGTCGAGAGAGATTCGTCGAGTAATTCTCGACTTTCGATTTCTCGAGAATCGCTCCTTTGTGGCGCCTAACTACGACTATGGTACCATCCATCTTCCGCTGCACGTCGAACGAGCCCTGTACGTCCCACGCACCCTGGCCGAGTTTTCGTGGTCCCCCCAGAAGCAATATCAACTCAACGCCCTCAATGCCTGCCTCAAGGTACACTTCGGCACCACGGCGGCGGCACAGTTCATCGCATTGCGAAGCGAAATAATCAGCATAACTGGGGTTCTCGCCGAGCGTCGCGGTCAGCCGGGCCGGTCCTTGGCCGGTCAGGTATTCATTGACCGCGACATCGACATAGCAAAACGAGTGGTTATCGGCGATTACTAGCAAATCAGGGCTATAAACGCTATAGTGGTCGACGCTGGGGATTGCCGGACCGCAACGCGTAGAGCCGGGTATGGCAGTTGCGCGGACCACGAAATGGATAGCCCAAAATGGCCGTTCGGACCATCTAATGAACCCATCTTCGAGCGTCTCCACAATTTCGGGAAATTCGATCGTCACTCCTATGTGAGGTGTGAATGTAGGGAAATCGTCCCTCCTGGCGCACGGGTCAATGTCAGAGCCGGGAAACGGAATGCACGGCGGTACGATGGACTCCAAGCGCGAGGTCGCAACCAAATCAGATTCATGGTCCAGTGAACCGCAGGATACCCCGAACGCACCTAGCACTAAAACCAGAGCAATGCCCAATATCAGTCCTTCGAAATGGTTTCTTTGTACCAACGTGGTACCTCTACTCGTCCGGGGTCTCGCTTGATTGACAGTCATCAACGCGCCGATATCATTTGATCACACCGCGTTGTGGCTACCTTGGTGCGGGCGGCGGTGCCATAGGAGTCGCGTCTACACCGAGCGTCCAAGCGTCCTGATCCAGCATCCACCTCATCAGGCTTGCATCACCGATGTCGTGGATCACGCTTGGCAGGTTTGATCCTTCGCCTACTCTGCCGTCGTACTTAGCTAGCTTCTCATCGTTGGCGCGGCGCACCTGTTCCCTGAGTTCGGACAGAGGCAGTTCGACCTTGTGCAACCACTCCGGCGAATCCGCGTACGACCTCGCGAGACGGTCAACGGCTACTACGGACCCGTCCGATTTCCTTTGGACGTCCCAAGCCGTTCCTACCCACCAGGTTCTGACAAGCAGGTTGATTGGAGCTATCAGTTCGAGAACGAATTCATAACCCTCAAACCGGGCAAATTGTTCCACTAAAAATTCGCGATGTTCGCTGACGCTATCGAAGTCACCCGACCAAGATGTTTGAGAATCGAGACGAACCGTCAATTTCTTTGGACCGCGTGCGAACAAATATTCGTTGACTCTCACGTCGACGAAGCAATACTCCCGGACTGGTTCAGGAGAATATGCCGGCTCGGTTCTGGTTATAACCGACGATCCCAACCGACCGCTCACAGGTATGCATCGAGTTGAACCTGGGATGACAGTAGCCCTAACAACCGAGAAAGCGTGATGATATGCCGAAGCGTTTGTTATCGACAGCTTCTCGTAGGCATCCCAAGGGACATCAGGTGGCCACCAAGGTGCGGGCGAGCGATACAAATAAATCTCGCAACACCACCAATCGTAGAGTCGCCGCTCGCATGGATCCACAGTTCCGTTTTCGATCGGGGTGCACGGCGCAACCGGCTCGACCAAGTACGGTGATGTTGCGATTGGGGCCGTGTGTTCGGGAGCGGTAGGATTCGTCCGTACCGATTCATGCATCGCTGGCTCGTGGTCGACTTCAGATTCTGGTGTCGTGACGCAGGCGATCGCGAACGCCGATGCAGTGAGCATCATCACGACGGTCAACATACTTTTTGTGTGCATCCGAAAGTTACTCCTGGGTACATCACGATGGTGGCGGAGGTGCCGCGCGTGGAGTCGCGTCTACGATGCTAAACACGGGACTGCTCGACATGTGAGCGTGCAGGAATTCGTCGTTGGCATCATTGAGTACTCGCGGCGCACCTTCGAAGTCGCCGATTCTGCCGCCGTTGGCGAGCAGGTACTCCGCGTGCATCCGTCTCGCGGTCGTCCTGAACTCGTCTAGCGTTACCTCATACCCGTTCTCTTCACGCGGGAGTTGCGAATGGTATCTCGCCTGGTAATCGACTACGACCACGGTGCCGTCATGCCTTCTCTGGACATCCCACGACCGAGAATCCCAAAACCACCAAACCGAGTAGAGGAAGTTAGTAGGTACTCTGAGAGCGGCAACCCACTCGCTTCCCTCGAACACTGAGTGAATCCCCTCCAACCAATCAAACCATTCGTCGACAGGGAGCTCGCTAACCTTAAAATGCTGTCCAACCTGAATCGTGAGTACCGACGGACCACGCCCCACGATGTATTCACTCACTCTGAACTCGGCGAAACACATATCAATCTTCCAATCTGTAATCTCCGCCGTATCACGAAACGAGCCAATTAACCACGCATTCGGTTCATCACACCGTGTTGACCCTGGTACGACAGTGCCGCGAACGATCATGTGTGGGATTAGGTCGGGGTCCCGGTACCCTAGAGATATGGTTGTCTCAACTGCCTGCGGTCCAAAGTGCGACTCTCTCCTATGAGGGTGGCCAGTGTGGTACGGAGTTCGAGCAATATCCCATTCGTCAAGCCTTCGCTCACAAGGATCGATGTCGGATTGCGCTAGCGGAGCGCATGGCTCAACGGTAGCGACTAAGTAGGAGTTCGTCGTCAGTGCGTCGAGGTATGGCGAGGACTCCTTGTCGTCATCACCCTCCTGACCACAAGGAATAACGTTGGATTGCGCCGACGGGTCGCAAGATGCACCAGCTGAGTCTAGGGTGGCGTTCGTCGCTAAGGAATCTATGCTGGGAGACGACTCGTCGTTACATGCCACCGCGGCGGCGAAGGCCGTCACGGCGGCGGTGATTGCCAGCGATAGGAGTAAGCGGCTGTTGGGAGCGGAAAGCATGGCGATAAGCCTAACAGGAAATCGACTTTACTGGCGGTTACTCAACTTGGCGACTATCAGCGACGCGGATTCCTCGGCGGTCGCTCATTGACGGTCGGGGCCATGCGTTTCCGGCACGGGTGTGTCGGTGGTGGTGGCGTCCTCCGCGGAGGCGATTATCGTATCCTCGTTGGCTCTGTATCCGTACGGATCGGGGTCGGTCTCACCTGGAACCGTCGGTGCCGGTGCGGGTGTGATGTCGTCGATCGTAAAAGCTCCGAGGTCCCTCAAGTGATCGATATACGAGGCACCACTCGCGTCTTTCGCGAACTCCGGGTCCGACGGATCGTCTCCGACGCGGCCGTTCGTCTCACTTCGAAAACGGGCCATAACTTCTTTCACCATGGGCCTAAACTCTTCGAGTGTGTATTCCCATTGACTCGGGTCGTCGACGCCAAGTATTCCCACCCAGGAGGAAACCACTACAACCTTGCCGTCGTCGCGTCTCTGGACATCCCAACTCGCCTCAAAATCGTGTGCCCATGCGCCAACTGATATGTCCGGCCCCCGCCTCAGAGCCACGATCATCTCCTTTCCCTCGTATTGATACGCTGGCCAACCGTCGAGAACCGAACTGTGATAAGAATCACGAGGGTCTTCATCAACCCCTAACCAAAAGACCAAGAGAGGAATCGTTGTGGGTCCGTTACCGTTGAAGTATTCGTTTACCCGCAGGTCAACGAAGCAGTTGAAGTGTACAGAGCCTTCACCCTATGCTGATCCGGCCATCAGGGGCTTGGCGGGAAAATGGTTCCTAGCAGGTTCCGCGGCAGTCATTATCATAGTCGCTTGAGTGCAACGCGCGCTATCAGGTACAAAAGTTCCCCGTACGTAGAACTGCGTTGTACCCAAACCCACATCGTACAGATCATGCGTTCTTTTAATTCGGGAGTATACATCGATCGGCAATTTCGGTATCGAGCGGCGGCTGTAACTCGCGCGTGTCGTCGTTACAATCTGCCAAAATGGATCTCGCATGCATGGATCGACCGCTGACTCGTCAATAGGTGTACATGGCTCGATGAAGGGAGTCGCGTCCTCGGTCGTTTGAGAACACCCGACAGCGATTAGCAGCGAGCAGGCCGCACCGACGGCGAGTGGTATTGATAACCTATTCATCTGACGCCTCGCTTTCTGGTGTTGGAGCGGTTGCCGTGGCCGTCGGCTCATCCCCTAGCGCGGACACTGGGGTAGGCGTGCCTTCCAGGCCGCCGGGGACTTCCGGGGATACCGTCAGTGTGTCCTCGTTGACGCTGTACCCGTACGGATCTGGGTCGGTCTCACCTGGAACCGTCGGTGCCGGTGCGGGTGTGATGTCGTTGACGGTAAAAGCTCCGAGGTCCCTCAGGTTCTCGATTAACGAGGCACCGTTTGCGTCTTTCGCGAAGTCCGGGTCATCCTGGTGATAACCGATTCGTCCACCTGTATCGGCTCTGAAGCGCGTCATCGCGTCTTTAACCTTTGGCCTGAACTCTTCAAGCGTGTACTCCCATTGACTCGTGTCAGCAACACCCAGTACTCCCGCCCACAGCGAAACGACTACGATCTTGCCGTCGTCGCGCCGTTGCACATCCCAACTTTCATTACGCGACCATCGCCAAGTGCCGACAGAGATGTCGATGGGCCGAACCAGCACAACGACCATTTCCTTCCCTTCAAGGGAAGTTCCGGGCCAACCTCTAAGGAATGCTTGATGACTCTCTCCGGATTCATCTTCGCCGGCATGCCCCCAATAGACGAGTAGAGGGATCTTCACCGGTCCATCGCCGTTGAGGTACTCATTCACCCTGAGGTCGACAAAGCAATTGAACCATACAAATCCATCGCTGGTTGCGTTTCCGCCAATCACTGGTTGCGCCGGGAAGAACTTAGTTGAACGTTCTGCCGCTTTTACAATTTTCGATGCTTTCGAACAACGTGCGCTTCCAGGGACGAAAGTCCCACGAACATAAAACTGCGGGGTGAATAATCCTGGACTGCCACTGCGACCGCTATCCTCTCCCATCGATGCCATCTCAGTGAACAAATCGATTGGCGAATTCGGGATCGCGTCAGCAGCGTAACTCGCCGACTGCCTCGAATCCATCTGCCAGAGTGGTTCACGCAAGCATGGATCTACTTTCGATCCCTCAAGGGGGATGCAGGGCTCAACAAACGGAGTTACGCCCTCGGTCGTTTGAAAACACCCGACAGCGATTAGCAGCGAGCAGGCCGCACCGATGGCGAGCGGTATTGATAACCTATTCATCTGACGCCTCGCTTTCTGGTGTTGGAGCGGTCGCCGTGGCCGTAGGCTCGTCGCCGAGCGCGGACGCCGGGGTTGGCGTGTCTTCCAGGCCGCCCGGGACTTCCGGCGAGGCGGTCAGTGTGTCTTCGTTGACGCTAAAACCGTATGGATCCGGGTCCGTTTCACCCGGCACCGTCGGGGCTGGTACCGGGGTTACATCGTCAACCGTGAAGGCGCCGAGGTCCCTTAAGTTTTCGATGAGCGACGCACCGTTAGCGTCTTCTGCGAATTCCGGGTCATCAGCGTGATAACCGATACGTCCGCCCGTGTCTGCTCGGAATCGCGTCATTGCGTCCTTCACCATTGGCCTGAACTCATTGAGCGTGTATTCCCACTCACTCGTATCGGAAACACCCAATAGCCCCGCCCAAAGAGAAACCACGACAACTTCTCCATCTTCGCGTCGTTGCACATCCCAACCTAACGTGTATTTGTAACCCCAAGCGGCTACAGAAATGTCCAAGGGACGAATCAGAGCTACAACCATTTCTTTACCCTCGAGTTGGGTTCCCGGCCATCCCCTGAGAAATGCTTGGTGGAGAGGCGTAGGCTCCCTATACGCGTCGCCCCAATAGACGATGATCGGAATAGTGCCAGGCCCGTCGCCGTTGAAGTATTCGGTCACCCTCATGTCGACGAAGCAATTGAAATGGACCCATTCTTCATCAGAGGCAATTCCGCTTCGCACGGGTCGGGGAGCGAATTCCATCTGTTGACGCGTTGCTGCCATTGTGATCACAGCGGCCTCCGTACAACGCGCGCTTCCTGGCACGAAGACACCACGAACAAAGAACTGCGGTGCTGTGAGTCCTGCCGAGTCACCGTATTCCGCTGAGTCCTTGATCTCCGTAAACAGATCGATCGGCAATTCCGGTACGGCATCGTCGGCGATGCTCATTGCTATTCCCGTCTCCAGACTCCATAACGGATCTCGGTAGCATGGGTCTATTGTGGACCCGTCAAGTGGAATACACGGTTCGGTGAACGGCGCATCTTCCTCACCGGCTTGAAAACATGCAGCAACAGCGAGAAACAACAGGCTTGCCACGCCGATGGCGAGCGGTATTGCTAACCTATTCATCTGACCCCTCGCTTTCTGGTGTTGGAGCGGTCGTCGTGGCCGTCCGTTCGTCGCCGAGCGCGGACACCGGTGTGGGTGTGTCTTCCAGGCCGCCTGGGATTCTGACGCCACCGGCCACCTTAGTGGCGATGATGTCGTTGATGCGCAGGCCGTCGGGGTTCGGGTCGTTCTCACCTGGAACTGGTGGTGGTGCTGGCGTACCTTCAGACAACCGAGTTCGCACAAGGAAGTCGTTGAACCCGGCCGGCCCGGCGTTGGATGCCAATATCGGCGGCAGTCTTCCTTCCTTGTCATTCACGGTCCCCGTACGACCACCAGTCAACGCAACGAATGCTGCGAACGCTTCCGTCACATTCTTCCTGAAGCCGTCAAGCGGCTGTTCTAATCGAGATAGGTTCACATCGTAATTCTCGGGTTTGGAACGCTCGAGAATGACCCCTTTGTAACGGTTGACGACCACCACAGTACCGTCTTGCCTTCGTTGTACATCGAATACTCCGTCTATGTCCCAGGTGCCCTGGCCGAGCTGACGTGGTCCGCCCAGATACAGAATCCACTCCACTCCTTCAATTCCAGTGGCTCGCACTTCCTCGGCACCGTGCGCACGGCACAACGCGCCACATTCGGAATCGTAATGGTAACCTTGTATGTTCACACCAGTCGTCGCGGTAATTCTGGACGGTCCTTGCCCCACTAGGTATTCGTTCACGGAGAGATCGACATAGCAAAATGACTCTTGCGCCGTCGAGTTCGAATCACCAGATTTGTAAGCGGCAAGATGACTCGCAACGGGTACCTTAGGTCCGCACCGAGTCGACCCAGGAATGACGGTGGCACGAACCACGAAGTGAGTAGCCCAATATGGACGGTCTGACCACCGTAGGAAGCTCTGCGTGATGGTCTCCACCACATCGGGAATTTGCACGGTGGCCTCGATGCCGGGGGTGAACGTGTCGAAAGAGTCTCTTCGCCCGCATGGGTCAACATCGGAGCCGGGGAACGGGAGACAGGGTGGTACGACAACTTCAAGTTGCGAAGTCGCAACCGAATCTGTCGCCGCGGGGCTGGGCGAGTATTCTGGATCGGGCGTTTCAGTGGCGAAGTGGTCCTCTGCCGAGGCGGTCAGCGTGTCCCTGTTGACGCTGAAACCGTACGGATCGGGGTCCGTCTCGCCTGGCACTGTCGGGGCTGGTGCGGGCGTGACATCATCATCGCTGAAAGCTTTGAGGTTTCTCATGTGCTTGATCAACGATGCGCCGCTTGCGTCTCTCGCGAATTCCGGGTCATCCGGATGGTACCCGACACGGCCGCCGGTGTCCGCTCGGAACCGCGCCATCGCGTCCTTCACCAATGGCCTGAACTCCTCAAGCTTGTATTCCCATTGGCTCGGGTCGTCAGGGTGGAAAACTCCCGTCCAAAGCGAAACGACGACGACCTTGCTGTCTTCACGTCGTTGCACGTCCCAACTCGCGTTCTTCACCCAGCTCCAAGCACCCCATACTGTGTCGGAGGTACGAATCGGACGAACGAGCGCGACGACCATTTCCCTTCCTTCAATAGCAGTTCCCGGCCAACCGCCTTTGAACAATTGATGAGTATCTGTCAGCTCATTTTCGAGGGCACTTCCCCAATAGACGAAGATCGGTATTGTCTTTGGCCCGTCGCCGTTGAAGTACTCGTTTATGCGAAGGTCTACGAAGCAATCGAAACTTACGAAACTGTATCCCGCGTTCGACCACGGATCCGATTTCGAGCAACGCGCACTGCCCGGAACGAAAGTTCCCCGGACATAGAACTGCGGGGTGGCAATTCCCTCGTAGTCATGGCTATACTCTGCCCATCTCTGTAGCCGAACGAACAGGTCGATCGGCGACGTGGGAACGGCATCAGACGAATAATCCGCGTGTACGAGAGAAGGCATCTCCCAATACGGGTCACGCAAGCAAGGGTCGACATCAGACCCGTCAATAGGCAAGCACGGCTCAAGAAACAGAGAGCCATCATCCCGAACCGCTCCACTCCCACACGCAGTGAGAGTGAGTACCAGCGCGAGTTGGATCGCGCTGAGCAATGCGATTCTCCTTGGGCTCATCCTGCATGACCTCCTGTGGCTCTAGCGGCTTTGTATTCGTTGATGTGTTGTGTAACGCCGCGACGGTGCGTCGCGCCTGAGGTCTAGACGCACGGCACGCCAAGAAAGTTCCCGTCCTGGCCGAGAATCTTTGCCAATAACCCGCCAATCGGAATTCCGGCTGAAGACTGCGCCAGTCACTGGAATCGCAGCTGTTGCGTCGAGCACTGTTTGCGCCCGTTCACAGACTGCGCCCAAGTCGCTGCTGGTATCATTACCGCCATGACGGACTCCATCCGACAGGACGCTCTTGACAAGGCACGCATTCTCGCGGCGCGGTATGGGCATCGGCTGGATCGTCCAGTTGTGTACACGCAGGGTGTTGCGCTTACTGCCCGACTGGAGCTGGCGCAACTGGATGCTGAGTATCCCGATCCCACGGATGAGATTGCCGCCATAGTTGCGCCTCACTTGTCCGATCCTGATGCTGTGTTTGACACATCGGATGGCACTGCTAACTACGCCGGCATCAACTGGGCATCCGAGTTGTTGCACCTCAAGGGCGCGAAGGATCTGCTGGTGCGTACAGCGGACCGCTTCTTGGCGACGCGTCCGGACGGGATGCCTGAGGTGTTGGACCCGGATTATCGCGTTGAGGACATGTTTTTCGCTGCTACGGTGTTGCGTCGTGCGACTGACGTTACTGGCGATGCGCGCTATCTGAACATCGCCAACCGCTTTCTGTATAAGTGCTACGAGCGCGTAAGTCGTCATTGGCTCTACTCGCACTGTCTTTCGTCGCCGTATCGCTGGGGTCGTGGCAACGGTTTCGCTGCGTTGGGTTACTCTGAGGCGTTGCGCGGAGGTTGGACTCGGATGTACAACGACCTATTCCCGAACCACGTTTCACATCTTGAAGGTTTGCGCTTGCACCAGGACGGTGCCAGTGGTATGTGGCGGCAGGTAATCGACGCTTCAGACACGTACACGGAGATGAGTGCGACTTGCATGATAGGCATCTCGATAGCGAGTGGTATAACGTCGGGCTGGGTGTATCGCGACGAGTGGTTGTCGGAGGTCAACGCGGCGTGGCGCGGAGTGTCGGCCGGCATTGGGCCAAACGGCGAAGTTTCCAGGGTGTGCGTTGGTACTGGGCCGCTTGCCAATATCGACGAGTATCGGAACCGGGAATCCGTTACGGGTTTCGACGATCGTGGCGGTGCGATGGCGCTCTGGTTCGCGGTCGAGATGTTGCGGTTGCATTCGTGAATCGCCCGCGATCGGCGCGTCGCAACATAGACTCAGAGTAGACGCGTGGCAGAAGGCATCCCACGCGTTTCCAATGCGAACCTGAGTCCCAAAGGCATGAATTGAAGCGAAATCTGCACAACGTTCCACTCGACACGGTCGTCAGTCTCTGCAAGCGTCGGGGGTTCATCTTCCAGAGCAGCGAGATATACGGCGGCTTGGGCAGCCTGTACGATTACGGTCCTGCAGGCGTTGAGTTGAAGCGCAACGTTAAGGATCAGTGGTGGAAGGCGTTCGTGCGCGATCGCGATGACATCGTTGGCATTGACGCGTCGATTCTGATGCACCCGAACGTCTGGGTTGCGAGCGGGCATGTAGACAGCTTCACCGACCCGTTGGTTGAGTGCAACCGGTGCAAGAAAAGGTTCCGCGAGGACCTGCTGGAGACTGACGGTTGTCCCGAATGTGAAGACGGAGGTGATTTGGGCGAGCCGCGTCTCTTCAACTTGATGTTCAGGACGCATATCGGGCCAGTTGACGACGGCGACAACGTCGTATATCTGCGTCCTGAGACGGCGCAGGCGATGTTCGTGGACTTCGACAATGTTGTGAAATCGAGCCGTGTGCGTGTTCCGTTCGGCATCGCGCAACAGGGTAAGTCGTTCCGCAACGAGATAACGCCGGGCAACTTCACGTTTCGGACGCGGGAGTTCGAGCAGATGGAGATGGAGTTCTTCTGCGAACCCGGCACCGATGACGAGTGGCATCGGTACTGGATTGATTATTCGTTCGACTGGTTTGCGGGACTGGGCCTTCGTTCTGACAAGTTGCGTGTTCGAGAGCATGGAGCCGATGAGCTGCCGCACTACTCCAAAGCGAGCGCGGATATTGAGTTCCTCTTTCCTTGGGGTTGGGGCGAGCTGGAGACGATCTCGAATCGGACCGACTACGACCTCGGCGCCCACATCGCGAAGTCCGGTAGGGACCTCTCGTACAACGATCAGCCCAACAATCGGCGGTATGTGCCATACGTCGTTGAGCCGGCGATGGGCGCGGACAGGTCGGCGTTGGCATTCATCGTTGACGCATACGATGAGGAAACGGTGAACGACACGCAGCGCGTGGTGCTACGATTCCATCCGAAGATTGCGCCATATCAGGTGGCGGTGCTACCGTTGAGCCGCAACGATAAACTGACACCGACGGCACGACGGGTTTACGATCTGGTCAGGTCAGAGTTCAGCACGCAGTACGATGAGACGCAAAGCATAGGTCGACGGTACAGGCGGCAGGACGAAATCGGCACGCCGATGTGCGTTACAGTGGACTTCGAGACCGTGGAATCCGACTCGGCGGTAACGGTTCGCAATCGCGACTCTATGGAGCAGATCCGGACGCCGATCAGCGACTTAGTAAGCGCCCTGCGTGGTCAACTTGATGACATGACGCAGCAGTTCGCGAGCTAACTGGTTGCCGGTTGTCTCAGCGCATCGTTGCGAAACCGTTTGGCGTATAGATATTCAGCACCTCACATGCAACCAATGAAGAGTACGATAACCTCATTCCCTGCCTCTGCCCGATCGACGCTCGCCATCGGGCTGATGATCGTCGTGTTGGCGTGCGGCAGTGGTACAACTGCCACGGATGTGCCGGAGCCGACCGTTGCACCGTCAACCGCCGTTCCCACAGAGGCACCTGCTGCCGAAGCGGCCTCGGGATCGCCGGTGGGATACGACAGCCCCGCCTACACAAACTCTGGTGATACAGCAGGATATGTTTCTGGCGTCTTCGATGGCTATGGCGACGAGTCGGGTTTCGCCGGTGATACGTTCAACGCGAGTCCGTTCGATACGCAGCAGTTGCAAGGCAAGCCCGTTGTAATCAATTTCTGGTTCCCGTCCTGCCCGCCTTGTCGCGCCGAGCTGCCTGAATTCGAGAGCGCGTACCAGGAGTACGGCCCGCCCGGCGGCGGAGATATCGCGTTCGTTGGCGTGCAACAGCTCGGATTGGACAGCATACAGGACGGCATCGACCTGTTCGCCGAGCTTGGCGTCACGTTCCCCGGGTTGCCAGACAACGGCTCGCATATCCAACTGGCGTATGAGATCTTCTCGTATCCCACCACGGTCTTCCTCGACCGGGACCACAACGAGTTCCGCAAGTGGCAAGGCGCGCTGACTCACGACAAGCTGGTTGAGATACTGGACGAGCTATCGGCGAGTTCGGCGGCTGAGCCCACTGCCGAAGCGGCGGATGAACTAGAGGCCGTGGCTGATGTAGAACCGGAGCGTGAGTTCGGGCCGGCGCAGGTTTTCGCGGGCTTTGGCGATGCAACGGGTTTCGCGGGCGAGTCTTTTCACCACGGCACGTTTGACACCCGCGAGCTAGAAGGCACTCCGATGGTGATTAACTTCTGGTATCCGTCATGCCCACCGTGCCGTGCCGAGATGCCGAACCTGGAAGACGCACACAAGCGAAGCAAGGCGGCGGGCACGAACATTGCCTTCGTCGGGATTCAAGGGATGGCGGTCGACACGGCGGCGCGCGGCATTGAGTTTCTCGACTCGCTCGGCGTGACGTACCCGGGCATCCCAGACATGTCGGGGGACATTCACTGGGCGTACGAAGTGTCAGCTGCGCCAACGACTTACTTCTTAGACAGCGAGCACAATATCGCGGCTGTGCATTACGGCTACATCAGGTGGGACGAGCTGGAGGAAAAGCTCGCCCTGATAGCCACTGACGGCACGCTCTGGTAACCGCTACCATCGGCGTTGTGCTGTGTTATGGCCGCCGCCGCCGTCTCACATAAAGCGTAGCAACCCCGTCTACCCGTTCCAGTGGTCGTTGACGATCGGGAGTGTGGTGTCGCACCCCGCGTCAGCTGATTGAAGATGACTTCGGATTTTGCAATATATATTGCAATAATTCGGAATTTCTGTTATAGTAACAGAAGTTGACTTGTCTACGAAGGCCAACCATCTGCTCACCACATGAAAGATGACTCGCATCTCGGTCGCACTTCGCTCTGGTCAGTTCCGGAGCGATGGTCTGCCGCATATCTCTGGTTATTCGCTTCGCAGTCGTTGATCTGGCTGGTGTTGTTGATTTTGAATGCGACAACAACGGCGGAATCTGTTAACATAGTGAGTCAAGCGGTTGATGTCGGCATCGCCTGGGCACCGTTGCTGGTGGTATCCGCTGGCGTAAGCATGCTGATCGTGGAGGTACCAATGGTATTCGCAGACAAATATCTCAACTACAGGTACAAGCTCGGGCGTCATGAAGGGCGTGAAGAAGGACGCGAGGAAGGGATCAGCTGGGAGCGCGCCCGGTGGGAACGATACGTGCATGAGCTCGAAGAGGCGCGCATGACAGGGAAACCGGATCCTGAACGCCCAAGGGACCACAACAACGGGTCGGCAAACAGGTAACACGGCGAAACTCCGCGCATGAAGCGTTCCCGGATGTTGGTTGAACACGAGCGGCACACTTCCCGCCGGCAACAGCGATAACCAAGGGGTTTCCAGATGGTCTTCGCAGACGTATATCTCAACTACAGGTACAAGCTCGGTCGTCAAGAAGGACGCGAGGAAGGCATCCGCCGCGAGCGTGCCCGGTGGGAACGGTACCTAGACGAGCTCCAAGAGGCGCGCGAGACAGGGAAACCGGAACCTGAACGCCCGAGGGCACACGACAACGTGTCGGCGAACAGGTAACACGGCGAAACTCCGCGCATGAAGCGTTCGCAGATGTTGGTCAAACATGGGCGGCACTCTTTCCGCTGGCAGCAACGATAACCAAGGGGTTTCCAGCTGGTCTTCGCAGACGTATATCTCAACTACAGGTACAAGCTCGGTCATCAGGAGGGGCGTCAAGAAGGACGCGAAGAGGGTATCGAGGAAGGCATTCGTTGCGAGCGTGCCCGGTGGGAACGGTACCTAGACGAGCTCCAAGAGGCGCGCATGACAGGCAAACCGGAACCCGAGCGTCCCGCACCTCACCCGAACCGCTAGATTATCAACCGCCGCGTCTCTTGGTCTCACTGCCGCCAGGCGTTCAAGGGTGTCTAGGCTGTCGCACAACGCGCCTACGGCCGGGTCCGAACACATACCACATCAGCGACAGCATCGCCATTGTGATGCCTGCCTCGATCGCTCGTTCTAACCACGCCGTGGCGGGGTCGTCCGGAACGAATGCGAAGAGCCCCGCGGACGGCAGCACGAACGCGGCTGGAATAACCGTTGCCACCATGAACGGTCGTACTTGGCGCGCCTTTCCAGTCAACGTGGTGTACGCGACGACACTCGCCCCGAGACCCGCGAAGGATCCCAACACGGGCTTCCAGAACTGGGCCGAAGCGGAGGTGCCGAACATGACTCCCTCAACCTCCGGTGCACCGATCAGGTAAATGATGGATGCAACCGCCAACAGCACCACGAATGTGGACGCGGCATCGTCGATGCGGGAGCCTCGCACTCCTAGGGCGGTTGATGCGATCAGCGTGGCGGCTGCGCCCATCGCCGCGATGGTCAGCGACAACAGCGCGACGAACACCGCCGGAACTGTCCCGTTCAGTATTGGTCCATTGCCTGCGACGAGCACCAACACCGACATACCGACGGTTAACACGGCCAGAAATACGACAGTTCGCCGAACAGTCGTGGGGGACTCACTACTAGCCTCCGTCGCATGTTGCGGGTCTGTTCCGAAGTCTCCGCGGCCCTTGGCGTAAGCACTGGTTGGGCATGCCCGCAATGCAGCCTTCCACTCGATCCGATACGTCGCGTAGCCTGCTGCGATCATGGCGAACAGCCAGACGGGGTGCCACGGTCCAACGATGTAAGAGAGGGCAACCAATATCGCGCCGCAAGACAAAATCCAGATGCACACCTTGAGCACGCCTCGCGGTATCAAAACTGCTAGAAGATATGAGGCGATCCCCGCTGCACCTACCACTGGTATACCGTCGAAACCTCCTGCATTCGAAGTCGAATCGAACAGGAATTCGCCTGGAGTGAATGTAAAGAGCGCGAAAACGGTTGCCGGTATCACGCAGATTCCGAACCAGAGGAACTCCGCGTGCCGCACGCCGTTCTGGTGCAACCGACCAAGATAGAAGAAGCTGTAGACAGCGGACCCCACAACGAGCCAAAGGAGTGCCTCCGTCAACACAAAATCGATGGGTAGTCCCGCGTCAACCGCAGAGGCTAAGCTGCTGACCGCGGTATCAGAGGTGATCGCGTACCGGACTCCGGATACTAATGCCGTGCACGCCACTAGGCACACCGCGGCGATATGCCAACGCTTCACGTTACCGAGTGAGTATTGCCAGTTCGGTAGACCTTCCTTTCCTGGCGAACTTGCCGCACTGACCAGTTGCGCAACCGTCACGATGCCAAACGGCAGCCAGAGCACAACGAACGCCATCGACTGAATCGCCAGCAAGCCGACGAAGGACATTGCAAGCGGATCGAAGATTAACCACATTGCGTGCTCATCAGTTTGGGTGGACAACGACCTCGCCGTCGCGGGCGCCGTCCAGCATTTCCGCGCTTCGCTTCAACGCCCGCCGACGCCCTGGTCCGAATACGTACCACATGATGGCGAGGATGGTTGCAGTAATCGCGGCTTCAAGCAGTCGTTGGCTCCAGACGAGCAATGTGTCTTCACGGAGCAAGAAGGTGAAGAATGAGTCTGATGGTAGCAGGAAAGCGGCCGGCAGGATGATTCCCATCATGAACGGACGGATCTGTCGCTCCCTGCCAGTCAGCGTGGTCAACGCTATCGCCAATGCGCCGATGCAAGTGAAGGTACCCAAGACCGGTTTCCAACCCGTTGACATGCCAAAGTAGCTATCAACCATGACTGGCGGGGTGGAAATTAGGTGCAACACGGTAGCGGCCACCAACACCACGACGAATGTCGCGGCAGCGTGGTCAACATCCAACCGAGGGCGTCCAAATGCCGGCGGCACCGGCATCGTCAACAATGCTCCGCACGCCGCGGTCGCAAGCCCGGCCAACGCGGAAACCGCCGCTGGGGCAGACTCGTCGGCACCAAATCCGACGCGCCATACTAGCCATAACGCGACTACACACGCGATGTTCACCGCAACGAATGTGAACGTTCGTGCTGCATTGCTCAATTCAGCTTGCTTCGATTCCTCTCCTGCATCAGGTGCGGTGACAACTGGTGCTGGAAGTTGATCGCTTGCACGCGATGCCTCTACCAAGTGCTTCCACTCAGCGCGGAAGACTGTGTAACCCATCGCGATAGCGGCCAGGAGCCAGACGGGGTTTGCCGGTCCGACGAAATCGGACAGAGCGACGAGCATCGCGATGCACGCTGTCGTCAAGACTAGCGCCTTTACCATTCGTCCCGGCAACGCGAGGCCCAAAGGAAACAGGATTACACCCGCTATCCCGACCGCGAGCGTTGATTCGGGGTCAATTCCAAGTTCGAACGAGGTAATCACCAAGAGTGTTACAGGCAACAGACATAAGCCGAGACCGATTAGCTCAGGCGCGCGAAAACGATTGCGATGCAAACGCACCGCGTACATCGGTCCATACAGAGCTGGCAGAGTTATCGACCACAGAAACACTTCTGTGAAGGCGAAACCGAATAACTCCAACGGTCCACCTAACTCGGTAAGGCAAGTCTCGGAAGCGGTTAAATTGCACGCCAACTGGAATGAGGGCATCAAAACAGAGCCGATCATGAGTGCCGCGGCGATGACGTGCCAGCGCGTCATGCGCGGGTTGGGCATGTCTGACCTCTGAGGGGCGCGCTTCTCAATGGCCGGATACCACCGCGCCTCGTCAGGCCTGGGCGCGTCTGGACTGGGAAGGGCGCGCTTCCTCGTCGATCGGTCCGTCCTCGCCATCTCTATAAATCCCAGCGCGCCGAATAGCACGACCAGCACGATGATCCCGAACCACTCAGCGATGAACAGGAAAGCTAAAACGAAGAACATTTGGTCTACGCCTCAGAGAAACATCGACTAGCGAGTGCTGTCTGCCTGTTGTCAGCGCGCATCAGTTACGGTGTTGGCAGTCGACTCGATTCGGGTTAAGTCGGTCGATGCAGATGATTCACTCTCAACTTGGTGTGTCGCGCCCGTGGACCCGCTCGCAGTCCTTCGTCCGGGACCGAACACGTACCACATGATGGCGAGCATGATTACGGTAATCCCCGTTTCGATCAGGCGTAGGTCCCACAAGAT
Organism: Dehalococcoidia bacterium; assembly: GCA_965200145.1. GTDB lineage: Bacteria > Chloroflexota > Dehalococcoidia > Lucifugimonadales > Lucifugimonadaceae > CBDATG01. The sequence goes on along the minus strand of CBDATG010000002.1, from coordinate 384,130 downwards.
TAGTGGGTCTTCGGGTAGGAATGTGAAGAAAGAATCCGACGGGAGCAACGACGCCGCAGGTAGCACTATGGCGATCATGAGCGGACGGATCTGGAGCAACCAGCCTGACAAAGTGACATACGCGATCGCCAGCGCGCCTCCGACGGCGCAGACCGCCAGGACGGGCTTCCAAAGTTGAGCCAACTGGGAGTCACCGAACACCCATCCTTCTACCCGAGGTGCCGCGGACAGATGCACTACAGAAGCTGCTGCCAACACTACGACAAACGTCGTCGCGGCGTGGTCAATCTCCGACCGTGAGTGTCCGAACGCCGTCGGCGCCAGTGCGGTCAACAACGCTCCTCCAGCCGCGATCGACATAGCTGCAACCGCGAACACCGACGCTGGAGGTGACTCTTCCGGGCCGAAGCCTATGAGCCATGTCAGCAACAATGCCAACACACATGCCACATTGACAACCAGGAACAAGACTGTTCGGCGTTTCGAGTTTTTCCATGGAGCTCGCTTTGGAAGTGTCAACACAGACCTTCCAGCGGCACGCATCTTCGCGAGGTGTGCCATGAACAGAGGCTTCGACTCCGCGCGGAAAACTGTGTATCCCATCGCGATGGCGGCTAAGAGCCAGACCGGATTTGCTGGGCTGGCAAAATCAGATAGAGCGATGAGCATCATGACGCAGGCAGATGTCAATGCCACTGTCCTGACCCTGCGTCCAGGCACGACTGTACCCAATGGGAACAAGATAGTGCCCACGACTCCGAACGCGAGAGCAGACACGGGGCCGGGCACTAGCTCCAACGACGTAACGGCCAGAAGGGTTGCGGGAAACAGACACAGGCCGAGCCCGATCAACACCGCGCCATGTACACCTTGGCTGTGCAAACGCACCGCATACATCGGGCCATACAGAGCAGACAACGTGACGAGCCACAATGAAACTTCAATCAGCGACAAATCCAAAACAGGCGGCAGTTCCGTTACCGCGAGCGATCCACTGCTGGCGAGGCCAACGATGTGTCGAATCGGAATAATCGTGGCCGAAAGGATGACGAAAATCGCGGCGACGATGTGCCAGCGCGTCATCCTTGCGCCGGGCTGGTCGGCTCCAGTGAGGACTCGATCTGCCTGCCACGGTTCTCTTCGTGCGATCTCGGCGTACGCCAAAACACCGAAAGGCAGGAACAGAATGATAAACAACGCGGACTCGGCCAGTAACAACAGATATATCAGGATGCTCATGCTGGCTTACCCTCGGCGCAACCGCTAATCGACACACCGACGAGCTGATGTCGTTCGCTCGTTGCTATCAGCGCTCATCCGTTACTGCGTTGCCAGTTGACTCGGATCGGATTGAATCAGTCGATGCAGACGGTTCGCGCTCAACTTGGGGTACCGCGTCCGTTGGTCCGCTCGTAGTCCTGCGACCGGGTCCGAAGACGTACCACATGAGTCCTAGCATGGTTGCGGTTATCCCCGCTTCGATCAGTCGCTGTGTCCACACGAGCATTGTGTCTTCGCGGATGAAGGTGAAGAAGGAGTCTGACGGTAGCAGGAATGCCGCTGGTAGCACTACGGCGATCATGAACGGACGAATCTGCTGCTGCCTGCCAGTCAGAGTGGTCAACACGATGACCAGCGCGCCAAAGCAAGCGAAGGTGCCCAACACCGGCTTCCAAAGTTGAGCATACGCAGACGTGCCGGACGCGTATCCATCGACTTGCGGTGCAGCAACCAGGTACATCACCGTAGCGATTGCCAATAACACCACGAATGATGCGGCGGCGTGGTCGATGCTTGACCGTGTTTGCCCTAGCAGGATCGGAGCCAGCGTGGTCATCAACGCTCCGTTAGCAGCGATCCCTAGTCCAATCAACGCGAATATCGCCGCGGGTGCAGAGTCGTCGCCGCCGAATCCGATGCGCCAGACGATCAATACGGCGACTGCACACGCGACGTTGACGACGATGAACGAGACCGTTCGAATCGTCAAAGTGCCCCATGCTCCCCACGTTCGTTGCGACTGGTTCGCAACAGCCTCATGCTCGGCGGATGACAGCACTTTGGCGCTGACCGTCGACGGTCGTGACTCCAACATGCGCTTCCACTCAGCGCGAAAGACGATGTATCCCATCGCTAGCATTGCCAGGAGCCAGCTAAAGTTTCCTGGACTAACCACATCAGAAATAGCAATGAGCATCACGACACATGACGATGCCAAGATTGGTGTCTTGGCTTGGCTCCTCGGCACAGCGATACCCAAGGGGAACAATATCGCCCCTGCAATTGCCAACGCCACTAAAAATTCAGAATCGGCGCCCCTATCGAACGTCGCTACGATCAACATGGTCACCGGTAACAAACTCAGACCAAACCCGATCAACCCCGCAGCTTGCATACGTTGGCGTTGTAATCGTACCGCATACATCGGGCCGAATAGAGCTGTCAACGTTGCGAACCACAACGACGCTTCCGCTAGCCCAAAAGCCAATCCTGGCGACGACCTTGTCGCTCCGACGTTCAATGTCAATTCAATAAGTGGAATCAAAACAGACCCGATGGCGAGAATCGTGGCGACGATGTGCCAGCGAGTCATGTTCGGGCTCGGCGGGTCCAGTCTCGGCAACCCCTCCCTTCCTGGTGATTGCGCCGCTCGGACCATTTCTGCTAACGCCAACACGCCAAATGGCGCAAAGAGGACGACGAACACCATCGACTCCATCAGGAGCGACACATAGAGTGCGAGGATCATGCTGGCTTACCCTTGCGCGCCGGGTCCGTCGGCGAGGTGCCGACGGACCCTTGAAAACGATGGACTTCAACGCCTGCCGTCAGCATGTAACCACGTGTCAGGGCGAACCCCGTGTGATGCGATGGCGGATCATCCCATCGGTATCAATTTCTGTGCCAGCAATCAACTCTGACGCCGTAACCTCCACGGTATCGCTTGAACAGCTCGTTAGACGGAGCAAAAGTCGCCTCTAGGTGGCGGATGGCATATGGGCTGAACGTGCAGGTCTTCGTCACGTCGCCGTTTATGGTTCCCTCCAAATGAAGGTAAATCGTGTGCCTAGAATCGCGGTTGAGCGAAGTTCCTTCGCTCCGTACAACTGCGTGGAATCTGCCACGAGCCCATGCCCGCACCTGACCGGCGACGACTAATTGATTCCCAATGCATTCATCGTATATCCAGACGATGTGGTTCGGGAACACGTTGGTGGCTCTACAATCCTTACTGAATTCCAGGGCCCGCAAAGGGTTTCCTAGTCCATAACGGCGATTGATTTCAACGCGCGTCATGTCGAACGCCAATCTGTCCTCAAGCGCACCGACCAATTGACTCCGCCACCAGAACGGATTAATCTGATCGTCTGATCGGCCGAACGCATCGGCCGCAGACGGCTTCCAGACTATCGGATAGGCATTAACGGTACGTCGGGTCGGCCACGCCAACGTTGTCGGCATCGTCATGTCATCGCCCGTCGCCGCGAACACACCGATGTTTGTGCTGGTAAGCTCGTTGACTCTCACCACGCATTCCGCGAAATCAAGCCATAGCTTTATGCCACCTCCCGGGGTATTGGAAGCGCCGGCCTGTGAAACCGAAATCTCAGGGAAGCCTTGGCATACCTCCTGCGCTCGACGCTCGCCTGTGATTGTCGGAACCTGCATCAAACGCTTCGTGCCTCTGTACAGGATGTTGCCGACGCTGTCGGTGTCCAGGCCTGTGGTTGTCGTCCCGCCTATAGTCGCAGACCAGAGTTCGCTGGTCTGCGGGACATCGCCTGGGGTCGTTAATCCACCACCACCTCCCGCGGCAGTTCCTCCTGTTGGAGCACCCGTGCTTCCTGGGCCGTCTCCCGATGCGGGTACCGCCGCCGGTAACCACACCATCGTCACCCCGACGGCCGCAAGAGCGACCACCACAACCGTTATTCGGAGAGTCATTTCGACCCCCTTTCTGGTTCAGGGTCACGCCGTAGCTGGTAACTCTCATTGACTGATGGTAAGCATACAATATGGCGTGTGTCAAACGGTTTCGGAATCATGACTTTCGAGCGCTTGAGCCTACGCGCAAATCCACGCAGGTCCCCGTCTGTTCAACTGGGTCCAGGATTACCGTGCACGTTCTTCACACACCACGGCCGCATCTGTTATCATGATTAGCAGACGTGTGACCTGTTGCCGATTCGTCTAGTGGTAGGACACCAGTCTCTGGAACTGGGAGCACAGGTTCGAATCCTGTATCGGCAGCCAGCAGCGTCTACAGATCGTCGAAGCGTGGCCCGTTCGTCTAGTGGCCCAGGACACGGCCCTCTCAAGGCTGAAACAGGGGTTCGACTCCCCTACGGGCTACCACGTTTTCGGCGTATGGCGGTTGGTCGGTAGTATGCTATTGGGCGTTGGTCGGTTGGCGATAGTGGGTATGTAAACGTGAGGATTTCATGAGACAGGGCCGGTACGGGACCGGCATGGGTTCGCCTATGCAGGATGCTAAGCCGCGTGGCGATGCGCGCGCCCAGCGCAATGTCCTTCGCCGTGCTATCAGGCTCTACGCCGCGCATCGTGTTGCTCTGGCCACGGTGATCATTCTGGTCGTGTTGGCATCTGCGCTGGGTGCGGTTACACCGATACTGATTCAGCAGGTGATTGATGATGCCTTGCCGAATGGTGACACTAGGTACCTGCTCTGGCTTATCGGCGGTATGGTGGCTATCGCAGCCGTGGTTGGCGGACTCAACCTCGCGCAGTCGCAGCTGAACGCGTCTGTCGGCTTCAAGGTGATGGAGCAGATGCGCCATGCGGTGTACCAGAATCTGCTACAACAGCCGCTGTCGTTCTTCTCCAACACGAAGACGGGCGACATGCAGTCGCGTTTGGCGAACGACGTGTCCAGCACTCAGCTGGTGCTGACGGACACTGTCGTCAACATCTTGTCCAGTGTCACCGTGGTGCTTGCCGCGCTAGTCGCCATGTTGGTGCTTTCTTGGGAGCTCACTATCGTCGCCGTGGTGACGATGCCGTTGTTCGCGTATCTGTCAAAGTTCGTGGGCGAGCGTCGGCGCAGGCTGACTGCCCAGACGCAGCGTGCGCTGGCAGATTTGACATCCAAGACGGGCGAAACCCTGTTCGTCTCCGGCGTGATCGTAGCCAAGACATTCGGACGCGAGGAGCAGCAGCTGAAGGAGTTTCAGGCAACGAACGTCGGATTGACCAAGCTGTCGATCAAGCAGTACATGACCGGGCGCGGATTCTTCGTAGTTGTGCAGGCGTTCTTCACGATGGCACCGGCCTTCATCTGGCTGGTCGGTGGGCTGTTCATCATCAACGACACGGACCGCATCTCGCTTGGCGACATAGTGGCGTTCACGACGATCCAGGCGCGTCTGCTGTTCCCGATGGCGAATCTGCTGCAACGCGGAGTTGAGATAAGCGGCTCTATCGCGCTCTTCGAACGCATATTCCAGTACATCGACCTCCGGCCGACGATCACCGACCCTGTGAATCCCGTGTATGTTGATCCGCAACGCGCTCGCGGCGAGGTTGCGTTCAATGACGTGTCGTTTCAGTACCGGCAGGGCGAATTTGACGACGCACCAGTAACGGTTCCTAGTAGCGAACGACAGGCAGGGACATCGAGGGCGAGTGTTCGGCGTTCCGATGATTCTTCGCGGGTTGAGGCGCAACCTATCGCTGATGCCGCAGCCGAAGACATGTTCTCGCTGGAAGATATCACTTTCACTGCCAAAGCCGGTGCGCTCACTGCGCTGGTCGGGCCGAGCGGGTCTGGCAAGACGACCATCGGTTACCTCGCCGCGAGGCTTTACGATGCCGACTCAGGATCAGTGGAGATCGATGGCGTTGACGTTAAGGACATCTCGCATGACAACTTGACGAAGTTGGTAGGCGTGGTTTCACAGACTGGGTTCCTGTTCCACGCCAGTGTTCGCGCAAACCTGTTGTACGGGAGACCAGACGCAAGCCACGAACAGTTGGTGGATGCCGCTAAGGCGGCGCAGATTCACGATACTATCGCTGCCCTGCCGGATGGTTACGATACCGTCGTGGGTGAGCATGGGTACAAGCTGTCCGGCGGTGAAAGACAGAGGCTGGCGATCGCCAGGGTGATTCTGGCAGACCCCAAGGTGTTGTTGCTTGATGAAGCGACTAGCTCGCTCGATTCGTTGTCGGAGCATCTGATACAGGAGGCACTGGCTCGACTGCGCGAAGGCAGGACGACGATTGCCATCGCACATCGGTTGTCAACCGTCATTGAAGCCGAGCAGATAGTCGTCGTGCACCGGGGCAAGATCGTGGATGTCGGCAAGCATGACCACTTGCTTCGTGAGTCGGACCTTTATGGTGCGCTGTACCGCCAGCAGTTCCAACATCCGGGCGATGGGAGCACGCCATGGACAGTCTCAGCTGGTGAGTTCAATGCACCATCCCCGTTCGGTGCGGCAGCTTCGTAATCCGCAACGTGGCAGCGTTGGATCGACGCGACTCTTCAGACTCGTAGCTGACATTCATACCTCGCGACTGCTTGCGCGTGTAACCTAGATTCTTATGTCCAAGGTTGATGGTAGCTACCTAGTTGCGAAGACGCTCCGGGAAGAGGGGGTGCAACACCTCTTTTACTTGATGGGCGGTCCCAACTACGAGATCGTAAACAACTCCGAAGACAACGGCATCCGTTGCGTTGACTTTCGGCATGAGCAGGCGGCTGCGATGGCGGCGCACGCTTATGCACGGGTTTCGCGAAAGCCTGGAGTTACGACTTCTGCAAGCGGGCCCGGCACGCTCAATCTGCTCACTGGGGTGTACAACGCCTTCGTAGATTGCGCGCCGATGGTGACGCTTGGCGGCGCTGGACCGTTGCGGGATATCTACCGCGGCGGGTTCCAAGAGATCGATCTGCCAGCTATATTCGCTCCTGTCTCAAAGTCGGTGTTTCGCCCTACTGACGCATCAAGGATGGGCGAGGTCGTCTCGTCGGCGTTCAGAACGGCGGTCTCAGACCGTCCCGGTCCTGTCTATGTTGAGTGCAACGAGGATGTGCTTTACGGCGAAGTTGCATCGTCCGACGTCGTACCGCCAACCAGAGCAGCTGCAATCTCGCCACCCGAAGGCGACTCTGATCTGGTATCGCGCGCGCTAGACATCTTGGCAGGTGCGGACCGTCCGTTAATCCTCGCCGGAAGCGGTGCTTGGTGGTCCGATGCGAGTGGCGACCTTGAGGAGTTTGTGGACCGCACCGGCATCCCGTTCTACACCACTCCGATCTCACGGGGGTTGGTTCCCGAAGACCACGCATTGTCGTTTCCTGCGGCTCGCTCTACTGCCTTTAGAGAGACCGATGCCGTGTTGGTAGTTGGCACGCGGTTCAACTGGATCATGACTTTCGGTCGACGTATCGCAGCCAATGCCAAGGTGATACAAGTCGACATTCACGCCGAGGAGATCGGGCATAACCGTAACGTGGACATTGGAATAGTCGGCGATGCGAAGCGCGTCCTCTCGCAACTCAATCGCAAAGCGTCAAGCAACGGCTTCAAGTCAAAGTACGAATCGGAATGGGTACGGTACCTGCGCGAAGTCGAGATGCAGCGAAAAGAAGTCGCCGCGCAGCTCGAAAACTCAAACCAGGTGCCCATTCATCCGTTGCGGCTCTGCAAGGAGCTGCGAGATGTCATGGACAGGGATGCCATACTCTCGGTAGATGGGAATGAGATACTCCACTATGGCAGGCAGTCGATCCCAACTTTCGTCGCTGGTCATCGCCTCAACTCCGGAGCAACGGGATGCATGGGCGTTGGTCTACCGTTTGCGATCGGAGCCAAACTTGCTAAGCCCTCGGTGCAGTCGATCGCATTACACGGTGACGGTTCGCTGGGAATGAATATCCAGGACTTTGACACTGCCATCCGTCACAAGCTGCCGTTGACCGTGGTAGTCTCGAACAACGAGGGTTGGACGGCGCGAGTAGAGGGCGTTAGGAAACCAGGTCGAGAGCTCGGTTGGACCAAGTTTGACGAGATTGCCCAGGCCATGGGTGGTCACGGCGAGGCTGTGCAGGAACCGAACTACATCCGCCCTGCCCTTGAACGCGCACTAGATTCGGGTGTACCCGCTATCGTTAATGTGAGGACGGACCCCACGGCGCGGGCCTTGTCTCGATTCGTCGGGTCTAAGATGGAGTAGCCTAGTTTTGAGATGCCAACGATGCTGAATTCAGGAGTGATAATGTCCGACGAGCCGAATACTTACATAATGCTTTCTCGACTGACCGAGCGGGGTCGCGACAGGGTTCGCAGTCATCCGGAGCGCATCCTCGAGGTCAACCATGAAGTAGAGATGCGCGGATGCCACGTCGTCGCGCAGTATGCGTTGATGGGGGATTTCGACTTCGCGACCGTGATCGAAGCACCCGATAACGGTGCGATGATGCAGATCGGCATCGAGCTCGGCGCGCGCGGAACGATTGAGACTACGACTTACGCGGCGATACCGACGGAGCAGTTCATCGAGTTGATGCGAAACGCAAGCGATTGAGGTTCGCACCGTATCTTACGCTACCAAACCACTGCACTTAGTACTACGACCAGTTAGCACGATGACCCCTGAACTTGACACGCCCGCGAAGCTCGAGCGTCGCTCGATCATCGTCTCCGTTGTCGCCACGAGCTTCTTCGGAGTGCTCGGCATCGCGATATCTCTGGCTAGTCAATCACAAGCCGTGTTCCTTGACGGTCTGTTCTCGCTCATCTTCGCTGTCGCAGGTGTGCTCACTTTGTACGTGTCATCGCTAGTCTCACGCCCGCGCGACGAGCAGTACCCGTTCGGCTACGCATCTTACGAGCCGATGCTCAACCTATTCAAGGGCATCCTGATTCTCGTTGCGTTGGTGTACGCGATCTGGGGAGCTGTCGAGACGCTTCTTGCCGGTGGGCAGGACGTGGTCGCGGCAGGCGGCATCTCGTACTCTGCGTTAGCGGTCATTGGCGGTTTAGCGGTGATCATCATCCTGTCGCGCATCAATCGCAAAGCCGGATCGCCGATCGTCGAGGTAGACATTCGCAACTGGACTGTTGACACGATGATCAGCGGTGCGGTCGGTATCGCGTTCGTTGCGACGCTGTTGCTGCAGAACTCGGAATGGTCAGAGTGGGCGCCGTATGCTGATCCGGTCATAATGCTCCTCATCGCTGCCATCGCCGCGCCGCAACCGTACCAGATTATCTCCCAGAACTGGGGGCAGCTATTGGGCCGTGCGCCTAGGACGGAGATGCGAAACACTGTTCGCACGCTGGTCCAAGAGGCTCTTGCCGACAAGCCATATCGGGAGCTGCACCTGCGCATCTCCGAGGTCGGTCGGTACGTCTACATCCATGTTTATGTGATTGTTTACCGCGAGCGCGCGGAAATCATCTCGCTAGCGGATCAGGATCGCGTCAGGCGGCGTATATACAACACAGTGTCACAGCAGTTCCCATATGTCGCGATCGATATCGCTTTCAGCGCCGATGTCAGGTGGGCGTTGAGTAGCGTGCCGTCTGACAACGCCGACGAGGTTCTGACACCCGAAGATGCGCCTAGACCTGCCAATGACACCGCAACAGAGTAGGCACATACTGCAACTCATGGCCAGAGTTTCCTGCATTGCAATCGTGTTGGCGGTGGCGGCCGGCGCGGCATCGCTAGCGTGTGGCACGCTAGGACCGATCGCGTCGCCTACGCCCATCGTTATCGAGTCGTCACCCACGCCTACACCAACGCTCGCGGACAGGGCGAAGTCTGATATATCGGCGCGTTTCGCCGCGCAACAGAGTGCATTGAACGCGGGCGACCTGACCGCAGCATACGAGATGTGCGCGCCGGACTATCGCGCGCAGAGTGACGTTTCGCAGTTCACAAAGGCGATCAACGACTACCTCGAGCGCTTTAATGTGACACCGCGCACCCTGGATACCCGAAACCTGCGGGTCTCAAAGGGAACCGCAGAGCGTTACGACATCTCTTATGACATCTACATCGACGGCGAGTTCTCAGAGTCCGTCAACAACGCCGGTGGTTACCTAGTCCACGACGGTGCTTGGTTTGACGACCATGCATTGTGCCGTTGATTTGTAAGCGCGAGCGTTCCGGTCAGGGTTCTGTCAACCTAACGCCGAGCGACTGCCCGACTAGCCGTTTGCATCCAGCGGCCAGTCACCTTCATCGACCGCAAGTCGTTCCGCTTCCGCGTCGGGGTGAGCTGAAAGAGCACTGGATGCCCTTGGCGGCAGCTGATCCAAGTCGGAGTGCATCACCTCGGTCACGAGTTGGATGCCGGCTTCGAAATCCAATGCCGACACGTACTCCATCGCTAGCGAGCCGTCTTCTTCCATGTTGTGCCAAGCACCCAACGGAAGCGAAGTTCCCGTGACTCTGTAACCGTGCGCTGCGAATGCGCTGGCTTCACAACCGCCCGCGGACATAAGCGCGCGCTGAACATAGCCGGAATATGACCTCAGCAGGGACTCTGCGAAGTCGTCAAACGTTGTCATCCTGTCGCCGACGCGGACGACCACTCCGTCGCCCTGCCTAGCAGCATCGCTCTTCAAACTGGTCTCGATTGACACCACTACGCATTCGGGATTAAGGACGCCGTGCGATGCGATCAATCTGGCACCGACCAACCCAACCTCCTCTGCCCTCGTGAAGATGCCGACGACTGGCTGGTTCGAATCGTTCGAGTCGATCAGCGCTGCCAGTATGGTGGCGCAACCTGCCAGATCATCCAACGCCCGACCGCGTAACCAACCGCCGTCGTAGACGAAATCTGCCACCGGCAATATCGCCATAGCAGGCAGGTCGTCGATGGCTTGGTCAAGCTCTAGAGTTACGGATTTCGATGAAGCGAACCGTCCGCGCTTTTCGATGTCGTCAGCTGCTGTTACCACGCCCATGACGCCGTCGTTGATCCCCAGCGGCACTCCGAGCTGCATCCCGGGCACGAACGCCACGCGCGGCACGCCGCCGTGTGAGACCGCACGGTATGTGCCGTCTGCGTTACGCTCCACCAATTCAAATCCAGGATGGTCCATGTGCGCGACGAACGCAACGCGTGCCTCGCCCGGCGGCACACCGTGGCAGGACGCAAACAGGTTGCCCCAACGGTCGCTCGTCACATGCAGGTCGAACCTTTCGCACATCTGCCAAATCGCCTCGGCGATGCCGCGCTCGTAGTACGACAACGTAGGGATGCGACACAGCGTTTCGAGGATGTCGATCGGATGAATGTCGGGTTGTTTCATGGTGCCTCGTTGCGCTGACAGTCTGGGTGTGGGACGGCGGCATCCAATCACGGTTGCGCCGCTAACATCATGCTAACCAGTGCCGCGTGGGCGTGGGCATCCGACACCGTGATCGGTGACGTACCGCACCCGACGCGCGCGAGTAACCGCTAACATTGACTCTGCTGACCGCATTCAGCGCAAATCAAGTTATAGAGGTGTATCGCCAATGCCCAAAGTCTTAGTCCTGTCAGGTCCCGCACTCCCTTTGCTGAAGACGGCAGAAGAGATGTGTCCGGAGGGATATGACCTGTCCGTCTGCACTCCCGACACACCCGCTGCCGAGACGCAGGCGTTGGCGGCCGAAGCTGACTTCATCCTCACATTCGGGCACGGTGTCACGAGTGACATTCTCAATGCAGCCCGCAATGCGAAGCTGGTGCAGCTCTGCTCCGCGGGATATGACGGCGTGGATCTGGAGCTGGCAGGTGAGCTGGGAATCCCGGTCGCCAACAACGGCGGAGCAAACGCTGTCCCGGTCGCCGAGTTCGCCATGACGCTGATCTTCGCTTGCAACCGCCACCTGCCATTGGCGCATCAAGACACTCGGGATGGTGCATGGATGCGCCCAAAGCTAGACGGCTACAGCTCTTACGAACTCTTCGGGAAGACCGTTGGCATAGTCGGTGCGGGAAGGATCGGGTCGACGATCGCGGGAATGCTACGCGGATTCGAGACGGAGACTCTCTACTACGACCCAGTGCGATCAGAGCGCGCGGAGGAGTTCGGTGCCGAGCGTGTTGAACTGCACGACCTGATGCGGCGGTCGGACATCGTCACGCTACACGCCGACCTGAATAGCAGCAGCACGCAGCTGATCGGCGGACCTGAACTGGCGTTGATGAAACCCGATGCCATCCTGATCAACACGTGCCGCGGTCCGGTCGTAGATGAAGCGGCGTTGATATCGGTGTTGCGCGAAGGCAAGATCAGGGGCGCAGGTCTGGATGTGTTTGAACAGGAGCCAGTGGATCCTGATAATCCCCTGCTGACGATGGACAACGTCGTCGTGGCGCCTCATGTAGCAGGCAAGTCGTCCGAGTCCTATCCGCGTCGGGTCACGTTTGCGTTTGAAAACATGCAACGCGTCTGGAACGGCGGACAGCCGGAGTCCGTTGTAACACCTCGTTGAACCAACGGCTCGCATTCGGTATATCCTGTTAACCGACCATCGCATTCATTCACACAAAGGAGACATCATGTCCAATTCCAACATTCGCATCCTCTATCTGGGTCCGCAAGGCGGCGACACTCACGACGCGTCGCAGACGGAACAGCAGTCGCGAGCTGTGCGTGAATATGGCGCGGAGTTCGTTCGTTACGCCGGAAGCTCCGAGGGCGAACTGATCGAGGCTCTGCAAGACGCAGATTGCGCCATAAACCAAGGGCATGGCTGGGACCCGAGCCTGTTCTCGCACATGGGCAACAACGGCAGGTGCAAGGGTCTTGTTTCTTTCGGGCACGGCTACGATGGCATGGACCTTCAGACCGCGGCCGAAAACGGTGTCATTCTCTCCAACACTGCATCCTTCGGCACGGAAGAGGTGTCGAATCACACGATGATGCACTTCCTAGTGTGTGCGCGCAAGTTCGTGTTGCATGACAAGCTGGTCAAGGCCGGCGAGTGGACGCGCCAACACCTTCCCCCGATGGGACACATCTCCGGTCAAACATTCGGCATCGTTGGGCTTGGCAACATCGGGCGCGCAGTCGCACGCAAGGCGCGGGCATTCAACATGAACGTTATCGCACATGACCCGTATCTGTCGTCGTGGGATGCCAAGGAGTACGGCGTCGACATGGTGCGAACGCCGCACGAGATCGCAAGGGAATCCGACTACGTCTCGGCGCACATCTTCCTCAACGATGAGACGTACCACATGTTCAACGCCGACTTCTTCAAGGCGATGAAACCGACTGCCTACTTCATCAACTGCTCTCGCGGTCCGACACACGACGAGGAGGCATTGATCGAGGCTCTACAAACCGGCCAGATTGCAGGTGCGGGCTTGGATGTCTTCGAGCAGGAACCGATAGACCCCAACAACCCGTTGCTCAAGATGGACAATGTATCGGTAACAAACCACTACGCCTCCTACAGCGAGGTGGCATGGGAGCGCGCCAACACCCAGTTGGGCGAAGAGGCGATACGCATAGCGACCGACTACTGGCCAATGTCGCTAATCAACCCAGAGGTGAAGCACCACGTTGCGGCGAGGAAGGACCCGGTGGACTGGCTTGTGATGGTGTAGTCGTAACCGAACGCGGGACTGCGTACGCTTCGGATGGTAACCGTCTGCCTACCACGCAGCTGGTCGCATACCAAGTGAGGTTGGGGGGAAGGCGGATGGTGCCGAAGCGTCGTACATGCTCACACTCCTCAGCCGGGGATTAGCAGGGATAGGCAGGATAGGCCAGGATGATATCACGGTGAACTGTGTTTAGCGACGAGCGCGTCAAACCACAACACGCGAGCCACCACTGACATGTACACTTATCCTGCAATATCCTGCATATTTCTGTTAATTCCCATGCGACTCAAGCATGCCTGCTCGCGAGAATCTGTTCCTCTAGCCCCTTTATCGAGTCAATGTCTATGTCCATGTCCAGCTCGCGATGCAACACGGAACCGTCGTTTGGGTCGATCGACAGCTGGAGATGCACTTCGCAAGTGATCTTCCCTGAATCTCGCGCCACGATGTGTCTATCTAGGTTTGTCTTTGCGTCCTGTGATCCGAATCGCACTGTAGCTCGCGCCATCGTTCTCTCCTTTGGAACTGAAATTACGTAGGCACAAAGGTCGTGAAACGCAATGAGGGGTGTAGCGATGATGCACCTATAGGCTCCGCTCAGGAATTCGCATCGTCGTCGTTCATGAATGAGCCGTCGCCCCATGCGGCCCATGTGCGTGACTTGGTGCCGATGTAGTTGCGGCCGCCGCCGCGCTTCATTCGCAGGCCGAAAACGATTAGGTTATCTGGAAGACCACGCCATAGGCGACGTAGACCTAGCCAAGCCCAAAATCCGAGCCAAACAACCCACTTCAGCCACGCTGGGACCTGGTCCCAAAGTTCCTCAATCAATCGGTGAAGTCGAAGGTCGTTTCCACTCGGTTAGCTTAGACCACCTCCCAAACTCGGCGTTTCCCTCCTCGTCTATGGTGATGTGCCGTCGCTTCACGGCGTACCATCGTCCCTCTTCAATACCGTGATGCTCGCCTTCGAAAATCATTACGCGCTGTAACGAGCGTTTCGGTTCGCCGAACGGCACAGGTTCCCCATCGGAACCGCGCTCAAAGAGCTGAAACTCATAGAGTTCACGGATCTCGATCCTATCTGCAGTTACCATCTCACACTCCTCAGCAATGCGTGTCACATGAGCATCTATGCCAACATAATACAACAACCATTCGCGCCTAGTGGTCCCAAGGCCAAGCGAAAACGCCAGGAACGCCGCGTTGAGATGTCGCTTCCATGCAAGTGATAACACCCCGTGGGCAGAGACTGCTCAATGCCAAACACTCTTCGGCGCGGTTCGTTACGCGTCGTCGTTCAGTAACTCGATGGCCGGGTCGCCATTCTGTAACCCAACCACGCGCCGAGCCCGATGCATCCAATTTGGATCAACACAACGACTCCGCCACCGAACCCGAGGACCCCAACAGATACCGCCGTCAGGATAGCTCCCACGACTCCGCCGATCAGTCCACCTACTATGATTCCGCAAGCAATCGCCAAAGTATTACCTCGTTTCCATCAAAACTGATGCGCCGTGCGGACTACGTCCACGCAGGTTTCAACAGTCTGTGCATGGTTGGCTAACCTTCAAGCATCCCGGCTCGCCAGCATTCGTGCCTCCAGAGCGTTGATCTCTTCCCAGTTGATGTCTAGGTCAACATCGCGGTGGATCACGCTACCGTCCTCTGGATCGATCTTCAATCGCAGTCTGACCCTGTTGGTAACCTCCATCGAGTCAACTGCGAAGACATGCTGGACCATGCCGCCAGAGTCGTTGATAAGTGAGGTTCCGTTTACCGTTGCTGATTGCGCCATCTGCTCAACCTCCGTTGAAGGACCGAGGGGCGTGTGTCGTCTAGTCTGTTGATGGCACGCCTTCGTGTCATCTTACCATAACCTAAGGGAATTAACAGGGATAGGCAGGATAGTCCAGGATGGTTATCGTTATATCATGTTACAATTACGTGCGCGTTACAGCACAACGCGCTAGCAGCACTTGCATCAGCCCACTTATCCTGCCATATCATGCATATTCCTGTTAATTCCATAGTTCCCTTGGACCCCCCCCGTTTTCGCAAATTTGTTCTAGTTAGCGCGGCGTTACTGCTGCTAGCACTGGGAATCGTCGCCGGCAACGCGCACTACTCGGCAGCGCAGACCACGCCGACGCAGATGGTCGACTACGATCTTGATGATGACGGCCTCATCGAGGTCAGCAACGTGGACCAGTGGCGGTCCATCCAAGACGACCCGAACGGCGATGGCATTGTAACGAACACCTCGGCGCATTGGAACACTACGGGCTACCCCAACGCCAGGACAGGCGCAGGATGCCCGTCCCGCGATCACGACGGGAATACCGCAACACCTGACCAGGCATCCTGCATCGGATACGAACTTATCGCCGACATCTCGCCCGGCGGCAACCGAATCGGCGGGACGTACACTGCCAAGCTGGTCGGCAACGGCTTTCGCATCCTCAATCCGACCGGCAGCGGGTCACATTGGGCACCGATCCGAACCCTCGGTTGGTCCGGCTCGGTTGAGGGACTCGGCGTGGTCAACCCGCAGGGGAGCGGAACCGCACTTCAAAAGGGTGGATTGGTAAGCGAACTACAGGGGACAGCCATCGGAGTATATGTCGAAGGCGGCAGTGTGAACGGGTCAAACACCGGCGGAATCGCAGGCGCAGTACCCAATCACGCAACGGCCGGCGCAGGCATGATCGCACACTCTTACGCTCGCGGCACTACCGTCGGCTCCAGCTCACGATTCTTCGTCGGAGGATTGGCAGGAGATTGGGGCTCGGCGAACACCGGCGCCAGTAGTGCAACGTGCGTCAACAGCTACTTCTCAGGAACGATCAACAAAAACCGATTCAGCGGTCTCATAGGCGGACGTAACCGTTGGAACCGAAGCACATTCCTGAACTGCGTCGGAGACACCACTACCGACACCGGAGAACCCGCCATTGGCCAGAACGACGTATCTGGATTGACCGCCACCAAGGCGCAGATGGTCGCCGCAACAGGATACGACACGCCGGCGACCAACAACCCGTTCGCAAACTGGGACGACTACGCCGCCGATGGCACCGCGCTCGACTCCTTGGCACCGCGCACCGACTTCTGGCACTTCGGAGACAGTACGACGTTTCCGGTACTGAAAGCATGGGGACACGACCGCACCATGGCAATGGCCCGCGCCCTCACCGGCACGGACACAGTCAACCTATGCACCCGAACCCTGGCCGTTGCAAACGAGATCATCCGCCTGCTGAAAGACGACACCTTCGCTGACGGTGTCGCGGGTCCGGTTCCGGCCGATATCACCAGCCTGAGCGATTGCACAGCGGCCACCGATACTCAGAGCGTCACCATCAACAACCTGCGAGACTACGCAGCAACGACACAAGCCAACCCCCTAAACCTGAGACCCGGCCGCTCGGACCCGGCATCGGCGCGGCTGACTTCCTTGGACCTGAACGACTTCGCATACCTGCCGAATGCCGCACACTTCAACCTATCTGGCAACTCGCTAACCACGCTACCGCCGCGCCTGTTCCAGGGTGTCCCGTTGCGCTGGCTGGACATCAGCGACAACGCGCTCACGACACTCCCCGCAGACCTCTTCGCCGGCATCGGGACCGTCTCAGCAACTTCAGGCAATATGCTCCTGCTGAACGGGAACTCGCTCACTGACACTGGCATCCCTGGCAGGCTGTTTGATCCCTTGGCACACCTGAACGGGCTCGACTTGTCGGACAACGCCTTGACGCGCGCTAACACACGCTGGTTCGAGTCGCTGGCAAACCTGGGCGGTCGCCCAGCTGGCAACGACTTCGCAGGCAAGGTTGGACTCCATCTGTCCGGTAACACCATCACAGAGCATCACTACGCCGAGAAGATCTTCACGGGAGTACGCACGCAGGTCGTCTCTTACTCCGGTGATGGTGCGGGTGATACCTTGAAGACTGCCATAGTCGCCGCCATCACCGCGGCCGCCGGCGGCACAACGCCGACCACTCTGGACCTCAACACGACGGATTACTACGTTGTGGGTGGCGGAACTCCCGGGTACCAAGCACCGGGGATGACCTGCCCGTCCGGGTTGACCGCCGGCCCGTACGGAGCATCGTACCTGGGCGATGTGGACCCCGAGTGCTATGTGCTTCCGTACTGGACGCCTCCCTATGCGGCGACCGTCTCTGCTACGGTGCCAACGGACGCTGCGCTCGCGTTGAACATGGACAAGCTCGAAGTGACGTTGACTCACGCTTCAAGCTCCACGTTCGTCGCGTACCAGCTACGCCAACGCCTGCTGCCATCCGACCCGAACGCCGACTGGACCGGTGCATGGTCCACAGTCGCTATTGATCTTGCATCGGGCGAGAAGTCGATCGAGGCAGGGGACGGCGTCGCCGGAACAGGCTATCAGGTGCAGCTGCGGGTCCTGACCGCGACAGGCCCAAGCACTCCGCGCGTCCTGCTACTGGCACCAGACCTGGCCGCCCCTGCACAATTCGAGATCGTCGAGGAATCCGGCACTCTGCTACTCCGATGGGATGCGCCAACCAGCTTCAGCGTTGACAGATACGAGTTCCGCACACGTCAAGCAGGAACAACTGATTGGTCCGACTGGATGAGTGTAGACCATGTCGGAGCACTGGGTTCAAGTCAGTCACATCGCCTCACAGGTATCGCATCGGGAATCATGTTGCAGGTCGAGTTGCGCTACATTGCATCCTCAGCGACAAGTCCCGTGTCCAGCGTGAGCGGTGCCATCCGCGTCGGTATCCCAGAGGTAGATTCCATCAAACCAGTCGTGCGCGAGCTTAGCATCCGTGCTGGAGATACTGTCAGACTAGCCGTTGACGTCTACAACGCGCAACAGGCCCTCGACAACGGCCTGGCAACGAGTGCAGACAGCCTGTTGGTCTTCCGCTGGACCGAGGTCGGCACCGGCGGAGGCAGCTTCGCTACACCCAACAAAACCCGCCGCGTGACCTACACAGCACCGAGCTCGCCCGGTACATACAGAGTGACAGCTGAAGCTCAACCTGATGGCATCTGCCTGAGCCACCACGACGGTGCCGTGGAGATAACGGCCGCCGACCGCGCGCCGTGCATCGCAACGTTCACGATAAGAGTCTCTCGCGCACCCGCCGATGCAACCCCACGACCCGACCCGGTCAACCCCGCGGGCATCATACCCACTGAGCTGACAGACAACGCAGGCACAGCATACACCGTCTTCACGCCCGTAGATGGCGGCTCATTCAGCGGCGACAACCTCACCGTCACTGCATCCGCAGGCGCCGTCCCGGACCGGACAGTCCTAGGAGTAACCGCGGCCGTGTCACAATTGCCACCGCCGATCCCCATCCCGGGCGCCAGCATGTCCGTTGCCGGCAACTACTACGACATCAACGGCATACAGCAGTCCGGCCAAGCACCGCTAACGGCATACACCCTGGACGACCCGCTGACCGTATGCTTACCATTCCCTGACGAGTTCCGCGCCGACCTGTCCAACGTAGTAGCAGTACAACGCGCAGCAGACGGTGGCCTAAGCATCCTGACAACCAAGGTCCGCGCCGAAGCCGGCGACCTAACAGTGTGCGGCGCAGTGTCAACGCTACCAGCAACAGTAGCAGTAGCGAAGCTAGGCACCGTCCCGTCCATCCCAGCGACTCCTGCGCCAGAGGAAGACCTCCCAGAAGCGGGCGGCGCGGCACCCGGCTACACGATCCTGCTCCTAACGCTCTTATCAGGCGCAATATTATTAACAATGATGCGCAGGATACGCAGGATACATGTATAATGCGAACAACATAGCTGTCCTGCCGTATCATGCATATCCCTGTAAATTCCATAGTTCCCTTGACCCCCCCCCCGTTTTCGCAAATTAGTTCTAGTTAGCGTAGCGTTACTGCTGCTCGCCGGTGTCTTCGTCGGGGGTAACGCAGACTACTCGGCGGCGCAGACGACCCCGCTGGTCGATTACGACGTCGACGACGATGGTCTCATTGAGGTATCGAACGCCAACCAGTGGCGGGCGATCCACTACGACCTAGATGGGAACGGCACGCCTGAGAGTCGCGGCGCGCCTCTCATTGCAACCAACACCGCCTGGGCCACCGCGTATCCGAATGCCATGACTGGCGCCGGTTGCCCAGCGCGCGACCACGACGACAATGCCCTGACTCCAGAACAACCATCCTGCATCGGTTACGAGCTGGTTGACGACATCAACCTCGCCGGCGGGCGCATCACATTAGGCAGCCTCGGCGACGAGGGTTTCACGCGGGATGCTTACACTGCGAAGATCGTCGGCAACGGCTTCAGAATCGAAAACAACGACCGGCAAGACGAAAACTCCTGCTGCTTCGGGTTAGTCGCCACATTGAGTTACACGGGGGTGATCGAAGGAATCGGTGCAATCAACTCCAGATACTCCGGAACCGGAGGGCAATCTGGCGGCATCGTCGGCAGACTCGAAGGCACCGTCATCGGCAGCTATGTGCGAGGCGGATATGTCGAAAAAGGCGGCAAGAACGGCGGCATCGCTGGGATCGTAACAACACATGTCACTGCCGGGCACGGACTCATCGCCCACTCCTACGTCCAAGGTGCCAGAATCGGTTTGGACGGGATACGCAACGGCGGCCTGGGGGGCGAGTTCGAACACCAGCGCGGCACAAACCCAATTCACAGATCAACATGCTTAAACAGCTACTTCTCCGGCGATGTCGACGGACGAACTGACCAATTGCGAAGAACCGGACTCGTCGCCGGAGAATCGCAGAACAACCAAGGACAGTTCATCAACTGCGTCGGAGACAGCACAACCGACGCCAGCGATGGCAACAACTCGACGACGGCGAGCCGCGCAACAGGCGTAACAACAGGCGTATCTACCGCGACATATGCCGCAATGACCGCCGCAACAGGGTATACGGGACCATTCGATGGATGGGACGATTACCCCATCGACGGTTCCATCACACAGCTCGCAACCACAGCACCGCGAACTGATGTGTGGGACTTCGGCGACGAGACAACACTACCGGTGCTGAAAGGTTGGGGACACGACCGATACATGGCACTCGACCGCGGCCAAACCGGCACGCAGACGGTGAATCTATGCACACGAACTCTAGCCGTCGCAAACGAGATCATCCGACTCCTAAAGGATGACACGTTCGCCGACGGCGTCTCAGGCCCGGTGCCATCAGACATCACCAACCTGGGCTCTTGCACATCAGCCACCGATACTCAGAACGTCTCGATCGACAATCTGCGCGACTATGCCGCGACTACCGCTTCCAACACCCTCAACCTGAGCCCAGACAGGACCAGCCCAGCATCTGCCAAGTTGACAACTATAGACTGGCATGACTTCGCGTACTTGGTCAACGTCGCGCACATCGATCTGTCCGGCAACGCCTTGACATCGGTCCCGCCGCGTCTCTTCCAAGGCCTGCCGCTACGCTGGCTCGACCTTAGCTACAACGAGCTCGTCGCGCTGCCCGCCGACCTTTTCGCCGGACTGGGTGCTATCCCCGGCACCGCCAGGACTGGCAACGCGTTGCATCTGAACGGCAACGCTTTGACCGACACTGGCATCCCCGGAAGAGTGTTCGACACGATGACACACATCAACGGACTCGACCTCCGCGACAACGCTTTGACACGCATCAATACCCGCTGGTTCGAGGCGTTGCGGAACCTGGGTGACAAACCCGCAACGGCAAGCGCACCCGTCAGCTACTTGGGACTGGGACTGGCCGGTAACGCCGCCACCGAGCACTACTATGCAAACAAGCTCTTCGCCGGCATTAGATACAACATAGTCGCATACGCTGGCGCAACCGCGTCCGACGACCTCCTCACTGCCATTAAGGCCGCGATGACCGCTGCGGCCGGCGGTACAACACCCGCAAACCTGGACCTGGACTCGACAGACTACTATGTTAACGCGGGCGCGAGCGCAGGATACCAGCCAAGCGGCACGTCGTGTCCAACCGGCTCCACCGTCGGAACGCTAGGCGACGCATACCTGAACGGCGATATCCCAGAGTGCTACGTCCTGCCGCATTGGTCCCCACCGCAAACTGCCAGTCCCACAGTCGCCGCGCCAACCGGCGGCGCAGTAGCTCCAGACGCAGACGGACTGGAAGTGAGCTTCGATCACGCCGCAAGCGCATCATTCCTCGCATATCAGATACGATATCGAGTGTTGCCGTCTGACCCTGACGCAGAGTGGACAGAACACTGGATTGCATTAGCCATCACGCCTGCAGCTGGGACGAAGTCAGCTACCATCAGCGGCACGGTAGCAGCGAGGAGCTATCAAGTTCAAATCCGCGTCGTGACGACAACGGGGAATAGCCGACCTGTGACACTGTTGCTTCCGGCTGACCTTGATCCGCCGCCGAACTTCGAGATCGTCGAAGAGTCCGGCACACTGGTACTGCGATGGGACGGTCCGGCCGGCTTCAATGTCGACAGCTACCAGTACCGCACACGCCGTTCCGACACGACGACATGGTCAGACTGGATGACAGTGGAACACACCGGAGACAGGGGTTCGAGGCAGTCACATCGCTTGACCGAGCTAGACTCCGGCATCACGTACGAGGTGGAGCTGCGCTCTGTCGTCGGCAGCATCCCGAGCGACACCACAACCGTTAACGCAGCCACGAGAGTCAGCGTCCCCGAGGTCGATTCCATCGTGCCAGACGTGCGTGTCATCGGCATCCCGGCTGGCCAGGAGATAAGGCTCACAGTCAACATCTACAACGCCCAACAGGCACTCGACAACGCCCTCGCAACCAGCGCGGACAGCTTGTTGGCATTCCGATGGAACGAACAAGGCTCCGGCGGAGGCACTTTCGCCGACCCGGCCAACACCCGCCGAGTGACCTACACCGCACCGAGCTCGCCAGGTACATACAGAGTGACAGCCGAAGCCCAGCCGGATGGGATCTGCCTGAGCCACCATGATGGCGCAACAGAGATTACCGCCGCGGACCGCGCGCCGTGCATCGCAACGTTCACGATAAGAGTCTCACGCGCGCCCAGCCAGCCCACGCCGCAACCCGACCCTGTCAATCCCGCGGGCGTGATACCGACTGAGCTGACAGACGACGCGGGCGCAACATACACGGTCTTCACGCCCGTTTCCGGCGGCACCTTTACCGGCGATGGGTTCACCGTATCAGCAACCGCAGGCGCGGTCCCAGACCGCACACTCCTAGGCGTAACCGCGGCCGTGTCAGCATTGCCACCGCCAATCCCCATCCCGGGCGCCAGCATGTCCGTTGCCGGCAACTACTACGACATCAACGCAATCCTGCAGTCCGGCCAAGCACCGCTGACGGACTACTTCCTAGAAGACCCGCTAAGCGTCTGCCTACCGTTCCCAGACCAGTTCCGCGCCGACCTGTCCAACGTAGTAGCAGTACAACGCGCAGCAGACGGTGGCCTAGGCATCCTGACGACCAAGGTCCGCGCCGAAGCCGGCGACCTAACAGTGTGCGGCGCAGCGTCAACGCTACCCGCAACTGTAGCGGTAGCAAAGCTAGGCACCGTCCCGTCCATCCCGGCGACTCCTGCGCCAGAGGAAGACTTACCGGAAGCGGGCGGCGCGGCACCCGACATCATCGCGTTAGTGATGATGCTTGCACTAGGCTTGATCATATTCACAGGGATATGCAGGACACGCAGGATAATATAGGGAATAACACCCCTATCCTGTACATCCCTGTGAATCCGAGTCCTCATGGCAGTTGAGCCTGCACTGCTGACATCCCCGCCGAGGCGTTTGGATGCCAAGTTCCTGCGCGATGCGCGTTCGCCGCTCAGGTACCCCGGCGGCAAGTCGCGCGCAGTGAAGACGATCTTAGAACTGATACCTCCGGACACCAGCACGGTGGTGTCGCCGTTCCTGGGCGGCGGCTCGGTCGAACTCGCTTGCGCCGCGGGCGGCATGTGGGTAAGGGCATCCGACCTGTTCGAGCCGCTGGTGACGTTCTGGCAGCAGCTGCTCAAGGATCCCGAAGCGGTGGCCGATGAGGCGGCGAAGCTGCTGCCCATGGCCCACGCTCAGTTCTACGAGCTGCAACGGGACTTCGACGGGATGTCTGACCCGGTCCAGCGCGCCGGCACGTTCTACGCCCTCAACCGCGCGTCGTTCTCGGGAGTCACTCTCGCAGGTGGCATGTCGCCGGGACATCCCCGATTCACAGAGAGCTCGATTCAAAGGCTCCGGACGTTCCAGGCGTCGAACCTCACCGTTGACCATCGCGACTTCACCGAGGCGATCTCAGACGCGCCTGACGACTGCGTGATGTACTGCGACCCGCCGTACATGATCGACAGCAACCTGTACGGTTTCCGCGGCGACATGCACGACGGCTTCGACCACCTAGCGCTGTCCAGGCTGCTGAAGGCACGTGACAGCTGGGTGCTGTCGTACAACGACTGCCCTGCGGTACGCGACCTGTACAGCGGCTACGAGATTCTCACGCCGAGCTGGACATACGGGATGGCAAACGACAAACGCTCCCGCGAAGTGTTGATCGTGAACCTGGGTTAGCGGCCTTGGCGATCAGCCAGACAGCATCTGGGAAGTCGTTCGAGTACGCGCTGGCGAATGAGTTCGCGAACCGTCTGGGCATCACGGTGTCCGGAAGCGCCTGCCAGGTCGCCAAGAGATACTTCGACGGGCTTGACGACTCGCAACGTCAGGAAAGAGCAGACGCATCGAGCAAGGCGGTTGAGTTCATCCTCGGCAACGAGCCGCGTCTGAAACCGGGACTGGTGGAGGGAGTCGTTCTCCAGAGCGACCAAGCCGGAATCCCCGGCGACGTGAGAGACATAGTGCTTGAGACATCGCGAGGCGGTCTCATCGGTATCTCAGCGAAGGTCAGGAGCACCGCTATCCGCAACTCCCGGCTCTCGCCGCGGATCGATTTCGCCCAGCGATGGCTCGGTGCTGAATGCTCCGATGCATACCGCCAGGAGACGGCGCAGGTCTGGGATTACCTGCAACCGTTGGAGGACAGAAAGACGCGTTGGAGTTGCATCGAGGACAAAGCGGACCGCGTATACATGCCGTTGCAGCGCGCCTTCATCCGCGAGGTCGAACGTCAGTTCGCCCAAGACGCTTCGGAGAAGGCGGCGACGCTGATGCGGTACATGCTCGGAACCTATGACTACTACAAGGTCTACAAGCACAATTCCACAATGTCCATCGAGTCGTCCAACATGGATGCGACTTCGTCTTGGGGTCGGCAAGTCCCCATGCCCACGGCTCTGGTTCGCATCGCGATGAGGCCGGGGAGCAAGACGACATCCCTGATGGTGCTCGACCAGGGATGGCAGCTCTCGTTCCGGCTTCACAGCGCGGAGAGGCTGGTCAAACGCTCCCTCAAATTCGATGTGCAGGTGATAGGCCAACCGCCACGGCTGACGCGCCACGAGATTCACTATCGCTAGGCGCACCCTCAGCGGAAATCTGGGTTAAGCGCGGATTAACAGGGATAGGCAGGATACGCAGGATGCCGAAGTCGTAGCACGCGACATCCCCATATCCTGCCCTATCCCGTACATCCCTGTTAATTCCCGTGTTGTATTACCATGCACTACAGCGCGCGTGGCGTCACACTCTTACCGAAAGGACACTCCTGACATGGCCAAGTTCAAAGTCCTCATCATGGGCATTTCCGAAGACGACCCGTTGGACTACGAGCGGGCTGAAATGGCGGACTTGGATGTTGAGTTCGTGAGGGGCAACCCTGAGTCTGAAGGCGAGGCGATGGAGCTGGTTCGGGATGCCGATGCGCTCATGATGCGTACTTCGCCTTACGGGACGGAGCAAGTCATCAAGGCCGCGGCTCAAGCGCAGGTGCTGGCTGTCTACTCTCACGGGTTCAACCATATCGATACCGATGCGTGCAACGAGATGGGAATCATCGTTACTAACGGCGCGGGAATGTGCATGGAAGAGGTGTCGAACCAAGCTGTGACCATGATCCTGTGTTTGAACCGTCAGCTGGTGCAATTCAATGACCTCGTCAAGGGCGGTGGTTGGCGTGATCGCAGCGCGATGCTACCGATTGAGCCAATCGACCAACAGACGCTCGGATTGGTAGGTCTCGGCAACATCGGGCGCCAGGTCGCACGCAAGATGTACAACGGTTGGAGAATGAATGTAGTCGCGTACGACCCCTACTGCCCGCCTTGGACGTTCCATGAGTACGCCGTTGATCAGGCATTCACTTTGGAAGAGCTGTTTGAACGCTCCGATTACATCTCGGTTCAGGTTCCGTTGAACAAAGAGACGGAGCACATGATCCGTTTGGAGCACTTCCAGAAGATGA
This sequence comes from Dehalococcoidia bacterium, assembly GCA_965200145.1. Taxonomy (GTDB): domain Bacteria; phylum Chloroflexota; class Dehalococcoidia; order Lucifugimonadales; family Lucifugimonadaceae; genus CBDATG01. The sequence goes on along the minus strand of CBDATG010000002.1, from coordinate 358,172 downwards.
AACCGACTGCCTACTTCGTTAACGTGTGCCGGGGTCCGGTCGTCAAGGAGGCGGATCTGATCGCAGCGTTGAACCAAGGGCTGTTGCGCGGAGCTGGGCTTGATGTGTTCGAGCAGGAGCCGGTTGATCCGAACAACCCATTGCTCAAGATGGACAACGTCATCGTTGCGCCACACTCTGCTGGTACTTCGACGCGTTCCGCTTGGCTCAGTCGCCAGCGTGCTTCACAGCAGGTTGCAGCGGTGTTGCGCGGGCATTGGCCGATGGCGGCACAGAACCCAGAGGTCGCAAACAAGAAGGTCGATCGCACCAGAATGGCGTCGTTGCCTCCTGCGATGGAATCGAGTCCTGATGTGCTGTCTTCGGCGGTGCTACCCGGGCAGTAGACTGCGGACGCACATCGATCCCTAGCGATCTGAGAATCATCATCGAACGGATACGTCATGAGACCAGCAGCCATCATCACCAAGATTGAGTTGACGCACTACGAGAGCGCGCTTGAAAACGTCGGGAAGGATTACAACACCTTCAACATGGTGTATGAGCCCGATGGCATGTTGAACCAAGGCGGTACCGTGCTGTCGATTCATACCGATCAAGGTATCGTAGGTGAATATCCCCGCGCAGGTGGTACTGCATTGCCGGATATTCGTACCGCCGCGCCTTACCTGATCGGCAAAGACGCGATGCGGCGCGAAGTGCACTACAACGCCATCAAGCGTGGGTTACGGCACACAGCAGCTCTTGGACTCGGTGTGATCGACATCTGTCTCTGGGACATTGCGGGGAAGGTTTACGAGGAGCCTCTGTTTCAACTTCTAGGCGGAGAGTTGAAGCCATTGCCAGCGTACGCCTCGACGTTGCACGGTGACGAGAACGGCGGACTAACAACCCCGGCTGACTTCGCGGACTTCGCAAGCGATTGCAAGGCAATGGGTTACCCTGCCTTCAAGATTCACGGTTGGGGTCTAGCTGGCTCCGACATCAAACGCGAGGTCGACAACGTCTTGGCGGTTAGGGACGCAGTCGGAAGCGACATGGATTTGATGATCGATCCTGCGAATGAGGTGAAGAACTTCGGTGATGCCTTGCGACTGGGCAAGGCGTGCGATGAAGCTGACTTTTTCTGGTGGGAAGACGTGTACATGGATGGCGGTGTTTCAACCTTCGCGCACCGAAAACTGCGCCAACTCATCAAGACACCGTTGCTCCAGACCGAGCACATCCGCCTGCCTGAACAACACATGAACTTCGTTATCGCCGATGGCACAGACTACGTGCGTGTAGGAGCGCACGAAGATGGCGGCATCACTGGTGCGTTGAAGATTTTCCACGCTTGCGAGTCGGTAGGTCTCGATGTTGAGACACACGGTCCGAGTCCGGAGCATCGGCATCTGATGTCGGCTGTGCGAAACACGAACTTCTACGAACTCGGTCTGGTCCATCCGCGCGTCAAGACGACGAAATCGCCAGTGTACAAGGATTACTCGGACGACATAGATGCCATAGATTCAGATGGCAACGTCTACGCACCAACCGGTCACGGGATTGGAGTCGAGCTTGATTGGGATTGGATTAACGCGCACAAGGTAGGAAGCACGGTTCTCGCCGAAGTTTGATACCAACCTCGATAATCTGTCCGAATGACCGGCCCGGGCGCGGTAATTGACGCTTGTCGAAGCCATCGTCTACGCGGTCGTGCAGGGGTTAACCGAGCTATTGCCGATCAGCAGTAGCGGCTACACCATTCTTACGGCTTGGGCACTCGGTTGGCAACCGCCTGAATCTAGCTTCGTCGCGGCGATCCATGTCGGATCGTTGCTCGCCATACTTGCCTACTTTGCGCGGGACTGGATCATGATTCTGCGTACTGCTGTCCAAGGTAGGCGCATCCCGCTGGGCGGCGATGATGACCAGTACTCGATGCAGATACTTGAGCTGCGTCGGCTTCGGGGCGATCGTCGTCCGCGCCTGCGTAGTCGCATGGTGATGCCATCGCGCCATCTATTGTTGGCGATACTCGTTAGCACGTTGCCGGCATTGGCACTTGGACCTGTGCTCTACCCCTACTTGTCGGACTACTTCTTCCGCTCACCGTCGATCACAGGCGGCATGATGGTAGTTTCGGGTGGGTTCCTGTTTGTCGCGGCATTCTTCAATCATGTCCGCGTCTCGGGTGACGATATTCGTTACCTTCCGCGCAGGATAACGGCGAACGATGCGATAATCATCGGCTTCGGTCAGGCGATCGCCTTGATTCCAGGGATATCGAGGGCTGCGTCGACGATAGCTGCTGGATTGAGCCGGGGGTTGCCGACGATGGTAGCGGTCAGATACTCGTACATGATCGCTGCGCCTGCCATACTGGCATCGGCGGCATATGCGGTGGGTCGCACGCTTCTAGAGTCAGGGTTCGCTGGCGTGAACTGGGGGATCCTGTTGATTGGCACCGCCATAGCGTTCGCTACATCCTATGCTGCAGTGGCGTTTTTCATGCGTACGGTGCGAGTGTTGGGATCGGATTCGTTCATAGCGTTCGGAGTGTTGGTGTCATCAACCGGTGCGGTCGCGATCGCATTGAGCTACTTCGCTTGATATAGTGCCGGCGTAGTTTAATCACGCGTTGACACTACCGCAGTGTCGGATATCGAATCTACGCCCTCGGTTGATTGATAGACGACTGCTCGCACTGTCGAGCTACGGGTCTCGCCCGGCTCAAACGTTAGCGAAGTCGACTCGTCGCTACCCGGTTCTGGGATGCCGCTTGGCATGGAAGTAAAGGGCTCCAGTCCGACGTTGTATGTGCGCTTGTACCACGGATATCCGCTGTGGCCGCCGAACACTTGCCAGTACCACAGATATCGGAAGACAGATGTGTCCCAAGTCAATCCAAATCCGATGCCGTGGTCGGGGTTTGTCACTGCGTACCAACCCGCTGACAGTTCGCAGAACGATAGATAATCGACCAGCCTGTCTTCCTTGGGCGGGAATCTGCGTAGGTCCACCTCGTCGCCATCGGCTCCCTCAGCGGTCGGCCATTCGCCGCGCCGGCCGGGCTTCAGACGCGAACCGGCGGGTAGGTCATCGCCGGAATCAGGTACGATGAATTGCGCCGATGGCAGGTCCAAGATGCAGTTGGGAGTCAGGAACGGTTCGCCGAGTGCGACATGCTGTCCCCACTGCGCCGGCGCGGGTTCCTCAGCTTCGTTCGTCAAAGTATCTGTGACGGTCAACACTGGAGAACCCGATTCCAGCGTCACCACCTTTTCGACGAAGAACGGGGTTCTGACAGCGCGGACCCAGAACTTCGCCGAGACTCGGTCGGGACTGTCTTCAACGATCTGTGCATCCCACGGCATCAGGTTCGTCTCGTTGTGCTGTCCAATCTCTGCGCCCATGTAGTCCTGTGGTGAGCCGCCAGTCGGTGCGATGGTGTTCCAACCGCCGATGTAGAGGTCGTGAAATATGCCTTCGCCCCAGCCGGTAGACGGTACCCAGAGCGACTGATTGCGGATCGACCAAGGGGTGCGCCACATGAAGTCAGTGTCAGATGGCTTGTGCACGAGCTCAAAGATGTCTGCGCCCTTGTCCGCGACGATCGAGACACGTAGCAGCTCGTTTTCCATAACGACCATCTTCAAGCCGCGATATGTCCAAGAGTCTGAGATCCTGCAACCGTAAGTTCGCTCATCCTGATAGTGCATGTTGGCTGCGCTCCTGGAAAGTCATGCCGCATTCGCATTCGGGATTCTAATGCCAGTGGGAAATGACAGCGCACACTTGCAACATCTTCGTGTCGCACCCGCGCAACAACACAGCAACGATAGTCTGTGCTACTGGAGCACATCGCACTTGACACTTACCGCCATAGCCCTCGTCCTGACCGCGTCGTTGTGTCACGCCAGCTGGAACATGATCGTTCGCAACACGACTCGGCCCGCCGTCACGACACCGTTGATGGCTCTCGCGTCTGCGTGTATCGCGTCGCCGCTGGCCGTCTACATCCTGGTTACTGATATGCCTTCGGCGACCGGTTGGGCATTCATCGCCGCGACGATTGTGTTGCATATTGCCTACTTCAGCGCGTTAGGTTACGCCTACGCGTCTGGAGAGTTGTCGGTTGTCTACCCCATTGCGCGCGGTCTCGGTTTGGCGATCATTCCGGTGCTCGGAGTCTCCGTTCTCGGCGAGACGATGACACCGCTGGCAGTCGCAGGTGCGCTCTCGATACTGTCGGGCATCATATCCGTCATGCTGTCTGATGCCGGTCCGCTAAACCTGCGCGCCGCGTTGACTTCCATCTACCAACCGCGCAACGCGAGCATCGCCGCCATTCGCAAATCATTCCTTGCTCGACCTGCCATCCCTCTCGCGCTCGCAACGGGGGTGACGATCGGCATTTACTCCGTAGTCGACAAGCAAGGTGTGCAACATGTGCAACCAGCGCTGTACATGTTCTGGTTGCAACTCGGCGGCGCTACCGGCATGATGCTACTGATGTCAAGACACGAGAGTCGCGCGACGTTCGTTGACGAAGCGCGTCGGCACTGGAAGGCGCACATCATCGGCGGGTTACTCCAGTTCGCCGCATACACGCTCGTGCTGACCGCGTTGCAAACCTCTCCTGTCAGCTATGTCGGGCCGTTCCGCGAACTCGCAGTGTTGTTCGGGGTAGTCTTGGGTGCGCTGGCACTCAAGGAACGCGTCACGGCAGTTAGGGCTACGGGGGCAGTTTTGATCGCCGTCGGTGCCATCGCCATCGCGTTCGCGAGCTGACCAGCCCTGCTTACGCGTTATCGTTGATCGATGCGTGGGAATTAACGAGGCACTGAAGGACGCAATAATGGACGAACGAACCGAACTCAACCGCACCTGGTGGGACGAAGCGGCTCTCGCGCATGTCAAATCCCGGTACTACGATGTCGAAGGATTCAAAGCTGGTCACATATCTCTAAACTCAATCGAGCGGGACGCGCTGGGCGATGTATCTGGTAAGTCCCTGCTACACCTGCAATGCCACTTCGGGATGGACACGATGTCGTGGGCGCGACTCGGTGCAACGGCGACTGGTGTCGATTTCTCTGGGAACGCGATTGAGATCGCTCGCGGCCTGAATAACGAGCTGGGCTTAGGTGTGCGCTTCATCCAGTCCGACATCTACGACCTGCCCAATGTACTTGACGAACAGTTCGATATTGTGTACTCGGCGTTGGGCGTACTAGTCTGGTTGCCAGATGTACGCCGATGGGCAGAGGTTGCCGCGAATCACCTACAACCCGGCGGTACGCTGTTCCTGATGGACGGCCACCCGGTGCATCACATGTTCCAGTCGGGCAACGACGACCCCGACGACGCAACCAACCTACGCGTCCACTCGGGCTACTGGCATGGCAACGCCGGCATCAGATACCCCGGCGACGAGCCGTCATACGCCAGCGGAGATGTAGTCATCAAGGGCGACACGTGGGAGTGGCAACACACCATATCCGACATCATCAACGCGGTGATCGGCGCAGGAATGACGCTGACGAGCTACAACGAGCATCCAGTCAGCACCTACAAGGCAATCAACGGCATGAGCAAGTCCGACGACGGCTGGTACCGCCTCCCGGCAGGCGCACCAGAGATACCGATGCTGTATTCGCTCACGGCGACGAGGTAAGCCATCCCCCACCCAATCCTGCGCATCCTGCATATCCCTGGTAATGCGTTTGGCACGCCCGGAGGGATTCGAACCCCCGACCGCCTGGTTCGAAGCCAGGTGCTCTGTCCACTGAGCTACGGGCGCATGTTCTCGCTGGTGGGGTGGACGGCGGGATTCGAACCCGCGATCTTCAGGGCCACAACCTGACGTGTTAACCACTACACTACGCCCACCACGCGGTCGCAGCTGATGCTTCGCTCGCTCTACACGATTCTACAAAACCGATACCCTGCTAGAATGCTGTGCCATCGGACTTACGTCAATCCACAATGCACCAACGGACGCTCCAATGAAGGTTACTCACCACAAGACGATGATTGTAGAGAACGATCCGCCGTATCGAGGCGGACGGTATCTGCTGTTTCTGGAACTGCACACCGATGGCGGGATCGTAGGACTGGGCGAACGCATCACGGGCAATGTCTTCTCTGACCGTCTGCAAGACCTCCAGTCGTTCGTCGCGATCATCAACGAGTATGTGAACCACTTCGTTGTCGGGCAGGATCCGTTCAAGATTGAGCTTATCTGGCAGACGATGTATGCGTCCCGCCATGATTTCCGACATCCTAGCCTGCACGCCGGTCCGGTGCTGTCGGCGATTGAGATGGCGTTGTGGGACATCGTTGGCAAGGCGGTCGATCAGCCGATCTACAACCTGCTTGGCGGTCAGTATCACGACACGCTGCGCGCCTATGCCTACATGCCCGAGGGCGGATTCCGTGAGCATCCGGAGAAGGCGGGTGAGATTGCGGCGCAGCTGCTGGAGGCTGGCAACTCGGCGTGCAAGCTTGACCCGTTCCATCCGCTCTTCCCGACACCGCGCGACATTCCGTTGCATGAGATCGAGACTGCCGCGAAGATATTCAAGTCGATCAGGGATGCGGTCGGCAATGCGATGGAAGTGGGCATTGGCACGCATGGGCAGCTCACCACGTACTCGGCGATACGGACTGCCGACATGCTTGAGGAGTATCACCCGTTCTGGTTCGAGGAGCCAGTCCCGCCCGAGAACGTGGACGAGATGGCACGCGTCGCCGCGCACACGAGCATCCCGATAGCGACGGGGGAACGGCTGGTCACCAAGTATGAGTTTGCGAATGTGTTGGAGAAGCAGGCGGCGCAGATAATCCAGCTAGATGTAGGCCAGTGCGGCGGCATCATGGAGGCGAAGAAGGTTGCAGGGATAGCGGAAGCACACTACGCAGTGATCGCGCCGCACATGGCGTGTGGTCCCATAGCGGCGGCCGCGGCGATACAGGTCGACACCTGTTCGCCAAACTTCATGATCCAAGAGGCAAACCAGGGCCCACTGCACCGCACCATTTTCAAGGAGCCGCTAGTCTTCGAAAACGGCTACATCATCCCGCCGACCGGTCCGGGCCTGGGAGTGGAGCTAGACGAGGAAGTGTTGGAGGGACGGATCGTTGGTCTGTAGTTTGGGGGGCAAATGGATGCCTGTCAGCTAGATAAGTGGCCGCCTAGGGATGGGGCTTTGCGATTCAATTTTCCTAATTGACGGCACGCCTGACAGCTACTGGGCGAGCTGTAGTGCCTTGAGTATTTTCCTGTTGCCTCCGTGGACGGATGGCTCCCTGCACCATAGTTGGCGGATGCGTTCCATCGCTTGCGCCGTTGATTCATCGGCGATTCCGAGCATTGTGAGCATCGCGTTGTCAATCTCGTGTCGTGCTGGGTCTTTCCATGCTAGCGAACCGGGCATGAGCTGCAATTTTGACAGACGTGCGAATTCGTGTACTGCTGTTGCTCTGGCGTGGAACCCAGCATTGCCGGGATCGGAGAAATCCGGCACTGGAAAATCCCGTATAGCACCCTGTTGCATGGCGGATCTGCCTCTTTGTGTAGTCTGTGCGTAACCCACTCGGGACATCAAGCCCATGGTTGAGTTGAGCCAGATTACCATCGCCTGCTTAACTGCCTCGTCTTCATGCATCAGGGTCGTCCACTGCCGACCACCTAAGGCATCTGGCGTTACCCATGCTGCTGCTAAAGCTTGAGATGTCTGTCTGTAGTTCGTGGCGATGACCAAATTGCTCTTGGCATCCAATATGCGTCCGATTCTGGTGCTGTCTTGGCTTTCCGGCGTTCCATCATGTGTTGGCTTCACCTCGAGATGCCTCTGTTTGGTCGCGTCTGCGGACCACATAGACGGGTAGGTGAAAGCGGTTGTATCCTTTGCTTCGTCGAATGCGAACACGCCTCGTTTCTCTGAGTGCGAACGGTCTGACGTTCGAAGGTGACCGATTGCGTCTTGGCTATCGCCAACTCGAAGCACTGAGCTCATGGTTGAGATTGAAATCGGGAACGGTATTTTCAGGTTTTCTGGGTCGAATCTAAACTCGCCTGCGAATAGGCCTGCCACTGTGCACGCCAGAGTGGTGTTGCGGGTTCCGAGGGGAAACCACGGAAAGCTTGGGAGCAACATATCGATCCGAGTCCAAGAGCCGATGGGGCGTCCAGCCATAGTGATCGTTCCGCCGCGCCTCTGGTCCAAAGCTGATTCCACGGACTTGGCGACGTACTTGGCTTCTGCGATAGTCTCCGGATAGGAGTCGAGGTTGACACAGACGATTGATGGCGTGTGCGTGCTGTTAGCGTTGTCCGAGCGTTTCGTTGCCAACAACAAGATTTCACCTATATCTGTGTCGGCGGAAATGCTTGACGGTAGGTCTGACACGAAGGCGACGGCGGTCACCTGTTCGTAACGGGCTAACATCTCCTCGCGAAAACCGCTCCAAGTTTCGGCGTGTGCGGATGTTAATGGCAACACACTGGCGAAGACTCCGCCAGCCCGCAGTTTCATATCTGCCAATGCGGAAAAATGTGTACCAAATCCTGCGTGACCGTTAACAAATCGGTTCCCAGATTCTCGCAGTTTTGAGACCTTTCTCGCCAATGCCTTGCGACTCAGTTCGCGTGACTTTTCGTCCATTCCTGCCAAAGCGAACACGGAGCGTCCGCCTTGGGCCCGTGTGTACGGCGGGTTCTGGATCACTATGTCCTGGCTGTCGTCTGGCACCGACAGGAATCCGCCGTTCATTTTGAGGTGTTCTGACGAGCTAACTGCTTCACCGACCACGTCGACGACTTCCTGTTGGTCGAGCAGCTCAAGAGAACCTGTTTTTCCGCCGTGTACTGCGACGGAACCGATGTTGGAATATTTGTACGGTGTTGCCATGTCGAACGATGAGACAGCGGCGGCGGTCATATGACTTGCGAGAGCATTGATGTCGAGTCCGGTTAGTCCGCCCTCCATCATCTTTTTGTGTAACGATTGCACTCCGGTTGCGCCTTTGGCATCGTGTAGTTTGCGTATTCGGCCGTACGTTGCGCGTAACAGGGTGCCAGTACCACATGCCAAATCCGCCACTTGTAGTCCAGACACCGAATCTAGTGAGTTCCAATCAACATTTCGGAGTCTGCTCGTCGCCATTGCGGCTAGCATCTCTGCGCTGGCTGACTTTGTGTAGTGCGCTGCCGTTTCTTCTCTGTCGCTGAGCAATCTTGGAAACAGTTCACCTGCGAAGTCGATGCTGTTTCCAAGTCGTAGTGCGATGATTTCCTCCGCCAAGCGCGCCAAACCGTCGAGTACTTCAGCACCGTTTAACTCTGGTAACCGAGGATGCAGCGCGGCGAGGGCGGGAAGGAATATAGATTTGTAGTTGTAATTCAGTATCAGAGTCCACGCCCGTCTTACTTCTGTCAATGTGACCGGGGCTTCAGGGTGTGCGCGTAGCTCAGAAATCGGTTTGAGTCCTAAATCGCGTAGTCTCGGGATACGCGCCAACACAGAATGCAATCGCCACGAAGTCATCCAGATGCAGCAAGCAAGGCGCAAAGCCTGTTCAGAGCTCTGTTGTCCTAATTGATGGGCAACCTCCAACGCGGCTTGTGTATCGAGTGACTCTGACAGGGCACCCGCGTAACCTGTGATCTGTTCGGCTACCCGGTGCGTGGTCCTCTCGAGTAGCGCGGGTGGTGCGGTGGCGTCTTCAACCAGTTCCGCCAAATCCGATACATCGCCGATGACCCATCCGTCGTTCGGCCATCGGACTGGATGTCCAACTGATTCCGTTGCGATCGAACTTGAAACCTCTGACATGTGACAGGCGAGCCGCAGGCTTACCCCACCGTCTAGGGCGAGTCGCCGTTCGAGTTCATCGTCGGACCATCGGCGCACCTCATCTGGGATCCCGACAGCCACTGCCGACCGAATCGGTAGCATGTTTCTGAGCAGGACCCGTCCAACCCTCGACAGTGCATCTCGATCGGCTGGAGCATTCCACTCCGTTTCAATCACGACGGGGTAGCTGTCGGGTGACTGGACGATGATGTCCGGCCGTCGGGCTTGGTCACCGATCAGGGATCGTAACCGTTCGCATTGAACGGCGTTTTCGTCATCTCGCCATACTTTTCGCGTTCGCCTCAGCGCGCGTGCCAATGCAACGTTGAAAGTGTCCTCGTGCATCTGGCCAGATTGGCCGGCGACGGTACCGTTGAATCCAATCTGGCCCATCACTGATTGCTTGCGTGCCGAACTCGCGTAGGAGCCGCGCTGTCCTCTATCGCTCCAGGCTCGCTCGGTACTCGTCCATCATCGCGTCGGTTGGTGGGTAGTACTTGCCCGGGCGCACCCCTTCTGACGCGATCTTCTCCTTGACGTATCCTTCCACTCCTTCGTGTTCCTCTACCCATTCAACTGCTTCTTCTGCGAACCACGATGGCACGACTACGCAACCGTCATCGTCGCCGACGATCACATCGCCAGGGCGTACTAGTGCGCCTCCACACTGTATGTCGCAGTTCTCGTACGCTGGATCAGCCCATGGGCGTCCGCCGTATGGGGTTCGCTCTTGTGCGTAGACCGCGAATCCGTAGTTCTCGTCTTCCAAGACGCCTAGGTCGCGAATTGCGCCGTCGGTTACCAGTCCGTCTGCGCCGTTCATCTTTAGCTGCAGCAGCTTCACATCGCCAGCTACTGCTGCCCACTGCTTGCCCATTAGGTCTGCGACTAGCACATCGCCGGGACCGCATCTGTCCATCGCTTTGTATTCTGGTGATTCCTCTCCGACCTTCGTCTCTGCATCTAGGTCCGGTCGCGGTGGTAGGAATCTGAGAGTACGCGCGCGTGCTGCCAGTCGCTTGCCGGGGGTGAAGTTGCGCACTCCTTCCATGAACGGCTTGGGAACGCCGGCAACATTGCTGACCGCTGCCCAAGTCGTTGCCGTCGGCAGTTTTCTGAAGCGCGCCAGTATCTCGTCTGACACATGAACTTGCTCATACTTGTTGTCGCCCATTTCCATTCTCCCTGAATGCTTTACCACGATGGAGTCAATGACTCACACTATACCCGCGCATTTGCTCGCGCGGGGCAGGTGCGGCTCAACTGCCCCGATGGCCTGCGACGTTGGTGTGAGACGAAACCGTCTGTTGTTACTCGTCGCAGGTTCAAACTGCGCCGTCGTCAGCGAGTCTCATCACTAGCTCGATTAGCGTTCGTGTCGGAATCCCTGTGGCGCCTGGTGTCTTGAACACGCCAGAGCTCGATTCAAGCATTGATGTCGCTGCGATGTCAAGATGCACCCACGGCGTATCTTCGACGAACTTAGCGATGAAGTGCGCTGCCGAGATTGAGCCTGCTGAAGGTCCGCCCGAATTCTTGATGTCTGCGACCGTAGAGCGGTTCAACCGTTTCGATGCAGTGTCGAGCGGCAGCCGCCAAACATCATCTCCCACCGTTGCCGCAGCTGACCGTAGGCATTCGGCGAGCGTATCGTCATTTGAGAACATCGCCGAGTTACCGGTACCTAATGCCACGCGCGCGGCTCCAGTCAAGGTTGCGATGTCAATGATTCGCGCCGCTCCGTTCATCTTCGCGTAATCAACTGCGTCAGCCAGAGTCAGTCTTCCTTCAGCGTCGGTGTTGTCAATCTCGACGAAGGTTCCCGACATAGTCTTGACGATGTCTCCTGGGCGTTGAGCTTTTCCGCTGGGCATGTTCTCGGTGATTGGCAACACCGCGTGCACGTTGATCCTGGGTGCCAGTTGTGCGATCGCCTGCATTGCACCCAAGACTGCCGCGCCTCCTCCCATATCCCCCTTCATTCGCCGCATACCCGTCGACGTCTTGAGCGACAATCCTCCCGAATCAAATGTGATCGACTTACCGAGCAACCACACATTGTGGTCTGGGGACTCTGCGTGTCCTTCATAGATGAGGTGGACGAAGTGCGCTGGCTCATCAGAGCCTTGTGCCACGCCGCAGAACGCTCCCATGCCCATGCGCGAGCATGTTGCCTCACCCAGCACCTTGATCTCCATGCCACTAGACTCTGCCAGATCCTCGGCTGTGGCGCACATCATTGACGGTGTCAAGACGTTGGCGGGTTGGTTCACCAAGTCACGCGCGGTGTTCTGTGCTCTCGAAGTGATGAGACCGGACTCAACTCCAGAGCGGATCTCGTCAAGCTTTGACTCGTCAAACTCGATCACTCTGACTGACTTGAATTGCGACTGTTCATCGTCTTCCATGCTCTTGAATTGATCGAACCGGTACAGGCCTAGTGCGGTGCCTTCGGCGATGGCTTGTGCGGCTGCGCGTGCGTCTAGGGATCCGATGCCTGCCCCATGGACGACGGTAGTGGCCGTCTCTGCGAAGTTGCGAACTCTGTCTACAGCCGCTGCCGATGCTTCCCTCACCGACTGCAAATCAAATCTGTCCGCCCGGCCTAACCCGACCACGAGCACGCGCTTCGGTCCCTCTGCTACCGCAGCACCATGACGATGGATCAAACTCGTCTCTCCGAGCTCTCCAGAAACCTCGCCGTCGCTGATGAGCGCGGTGATTAGGCCGTCCAACGCCGCGTCGGCAGCGCCGGTAGCACCGCTGGGACTCGATACACCATCAAACAGATTGACGATCGCAACGTCGGAAGCGACCTCCATGATGTTGCCGTGCGTCACGTCGATTCGCATTACCGCAATTTCCTCCGCATCTCTGTGATTCAAGATCCGCATTCCTCGTGATTCCACCCGGAATCGATTCTATCCGGTACGGTCGGTTCTCGCGACTCTGTCCACGCTCTGCCGTGACACGTCCTGCAAAGTCTGCTATTGGGCAAAAAAACGTACCATCATGCCCATCGATAGGCAGAATCTGCGTCACGTCGTCCAAGTTCGCCAGTTTCGAGAAAAGTTGCAAATTTCCTTCAAACTAGTTCAATACTAGGTTACACTGGATCCTCGTTGTCGAATTATGAGGGGTCGTTCAGGCGGTGCTGCCGAGCATGTCTGGCGATGTCTCCCACAAGAACCAGCTAGGTTGATCGCCCCAAGGAGGCTCAAGATGGTTCACATACCAGCACAGCAGTCTGAACTCGCCCTTTCCCGCCGAGTAAGGGTAGAGCCAATCAAGATTTCCGAAATCAAAATGGATTTGGCACAGCTCCTGTCAGGTGCTCCGAGGAGGAAGCGCCAGGAACTGCATGCTCAGCTGAACAACACGAAGGGCCCGGACCGTGAGGACCGCGTCCGGCTGATCTCCAATGCGGTATTAGTGCTCATCCCAGACAAGCCGGACGGCGGTTACACGACGTTCCTTATCGGTACTGGCGTCGGCAGTCGCGAACCGCTGTTCACGGCCGAAGTCGCCGCGGATGACACGAGCGGCCGCGTCGATGCCGGTCTCAAGAAGTTGAAAATAAAACCTGACGATGTCGATCATGTGATTCTGTCGAGCCTTGACTCGTACCACTCATCGAACCTCATCCGTCAAGATAACCGAGGCAACCGCGAACCAATTTGCCGGAATGCGGAATACATCGTTCATCGAGACGAATACGATGCAGTGATGTCGGCTTCAAAATCGACGGCGAGGGTGTACCACAACATCAAGGGCGACTTGAAGGTGCTACAGGACAAACTCCGTGCTTCAGGGGACGAGATTCGCATTTTCGATGGGGACGAGTTGAAGATCGGCGAGTTCGTGACGGTCGTGCGCCACGGAGGTGCGACCAACGGCTACTGCTCTGTCTATGTGAAGGTCTATTCAGAGACGATCGTAATCTCGGGCCTGTTTTTCCCAACGGTCTGCCACCTAGACCCTGGTATTCAACTCGCCGACAGCTTCAGTCGAGTCGCGACTTACGAAGCGAAAGAGCAGTTACTCAACGAGTGCTGGGAGAACCAGTACATCGTGTACTTCCCGTTTGACCCGGGGCTTACAGCTGGGTACGTGCAACCGACGAGCGGTGGCTGGGCGCTGGAGAAAGTCGGCGACATTCTTCACTAGCCCGTACCTGAGCCTACACATTCAAACGACACGCAATTGCCGAACAACTGCCGGTCCAACAGAGGCGGGAAACCGCCAAGGAGGAACAAACATGACCACGCAGCACTTTGAGCCGGGTGAAGCATCCTTTGGATTGACAAAAGGACCTGATGCCATGCTGCGGATAGCGGCATCCGATCCTGAGCAACCAGGTCGGACAGCGCTCTTCGCGGTACCCAACTCGCTCGACACCGATAGTCCGTATGGATTCGGACCCTTCTTCACCTTGGAAGTTGTCCGACCAATCGCGCTCAACTGAACGCCGCGGATTAAGACGGACCCAGCGTTTCCGCACGACCGTCGTTGCGGAAACGCAGGTCCGTTCATATTCGGCTCGCCAGCATCATGGCACGACGCGCTCGCGCGGTGTCGCCATGACGCAGTCAGACCGGCCGGCACTCCATTAGGCCGTTAGGCAAAGCTCCGACTAGCCGCACCCTCTCTATCGCGCCTTCTCGGCGCGCGGCACCCTGTTGCCCATTCAACTTGACGCGAAGATAGTTCTCGGTCAGCCCGGTATCGTTGCGTCCCCCTTCCCACAAAACCTCCCTCACCTTCCCAACCTCCGTTTCCCTGTACCGCTTCGCACTCAAAGATGCGATGTGTCGCAACTCGGCCGCGCGTTCAACTTTGGCTACGTGGCTCAGTTGGTCGTTGAAGTGGTCCGCACTTGTGCCGGGCCTGCGTGAGTATGGGAAAACGTGCGCGTCCGAAAAACCTACACTTCGCATCACCTGAACAGACTCTGCGTGATCGCTGTCAGTCTCTCCTGGGAATCCCGCAATGACATCCGTCGTAACTGACGCATCGGGAACGGCTGCTCTTACGCGTTCAACTGCGTTCTCGAAATCCGCTGCCGTGTAGGTGCGTCGCATCCGCTTCAGTACCTTGTTGCTACCCGACTGCAACGGTATGTGGAAGTGCGGGCAGAGCCTGGACTGTCCTTCGTTAGCCCAAACGTCAAGCAACTCTGGGCTGATCTCTGGCGATTGGAGCGACGAGACACGAAAACGCGGCACGCCTGTTTCGCGGAGCAAGGTTCGCAACATCGACGCCAAGTCTCTGACACGGTTCGTTGGCAGGTCAAACCCGTAATGCCCTAGTTGCGTTCCCGTCAACACAATCTCGCTGCATCCTCGCTCCCACAGCTCATTTGCCTGCCTCACCAACACATCAACCGGCACGCTTCTCTCCCGTCCGCGCACCCTTGGCACTATGCAGTAGGCACAGACTTGGTCGCATCCTTCTTGGATCTTGAGCGCAGCGCGTGTCCTGCCCAGCGCGGCAGCGGGGTTTCTGGCAGTTCGAGCCGCCGACGGGAAAAGGTGATCGTATCCGAGCGTCGCCGAAACCTGCTCAACTAACGCGGACTTCACTCCGTTGGGAACAACGAGGTCAACTTGATCTAGGTCTGCCACCGCTCCAGCGTCTCGTGTCGGGTAACATCCCGCCATCACGATCATGGTGCCCGGGTTCGACCTACGCACTGCTCCCACTCGCTGCCGCGCCTTCTTATCGGCAACATGCGTCACCGTGCAAGAGTTCAGGACGAAAACATCGGCGGACGCGTCCAGCTCCTTTCGCACATCAAAGCCGCTCGCCATGAATTCGTCCGCCATGGCAATGCTGTCGGCAGTATTCAGCTTGCAACCATGCGTCTCTATCGTCACCGTAGGCATCTCAAACACGATTCTAAGACTTACGCCATCGTTGGAATCCAAGAGTGAGTCGGCATCGAATCGGTACCGGTTCCCCGTGTCTAGTCCTTAGGGAGTACGCCGCAGAAACGGGAGATTTCGCACCCGATATATACTTCATTCACTGCCCTATCTGACTTGATTCCATTGCAAGTCGCCCTATGTGTTGAGACGATGTCAGCAGATGCGAAAATCCTTGTTACCGGTATCGGGCTGGTGACCCCTATCGGCAACGATCGGCCGACGACTTGGCGCAACCTCGTTGATGGCGTTTCAGGGATTGATTACATCAAGGCGTTCGACACCGAGCAATTCCAGACCCGCATCGCTGGCGAGACCAAGGGATTCGACCCGTCGGAAGCACTGGGAGAACGCGAGTCGAAGAAGCTTGACAAGTTCACACAGTTCGCCGCTGTGGCATCCATCGAGGCGTTGGAACATGCTGACTTGGATTTTCAGGATGCAGACACTTCACGGGTTGCAGTGCTAATCGGCAGTGGTGTCGGCGGCTTCCTGACCATCACCGAGCAGATGAACAATCTTGCCACCCGCGGTCCCCGACGAGTGAGTCCCTTCACGGTGCCGATGATGCTCGGAGATATGGCATCTGGTCAGGTGTCGATGATGTTTGGTATCAAGGGGCCGAACTTTTCGGTCGTATCTGCCTGTGCAACCGGCGCTGACTCGATCGGCGAGGCGGCTGAGATGATCCGTAGGGGACGCGTTGATGTCGCCATCGCGGGCGGGACAGAAGCCGCCATATGTCCCATAGGGATCGCCGGCTTCAACTCCTGCAAAGCGTTATCCCTCAGGAACGACGAGCCGCAGCGCGCTTCCCGCCCGTTTGATGCGGAACGCGACGGATTCGTACTGGGCGAGGGTGCAGGTGTAATGATTTTGGAGTCGGAGCAGCACGCGAATGCCAGAGGCGCGGAAGTGATCTGCGAACTGGCTGGTTACGGCGCGACATCGGATGCGCATCACGTTACCCAACCCCATCCTGAAGGCGAGGGTGCAGCGGCGGCTATGGATCTGGCAATCGAGCAGGCAGGATTGCCGCCGTCCGAAGTCAACTATGTCAACGCCCATGGCACTTCAACGCCGTTCAACGACAAGTTCGAGACATTGGCAATGAAGCGCGTGTTCGGAGGCCACGCGTACAAGATGCTGGTCAGCAGCACGAAGTCAATGACCGGCCACCTGCTAGGCGCGTCGGGCGGCATTGAGGCAGCCTTCGCTGCCATGGCGATATCCGAGTCGGCGGTTCCCCCAACGATCAACTTAGAGAATCCTGATCCGGATTGCGACCTCGACTACACGCCTAATCTTGCCAAACGCGGTGCTGTGCATGTTGCGATGTCGAACTCGCTCGGATTCGGTGGGCACAACGCTTCTCTGTTGTTCCGCGAATATCCGAATTAATCGCCGCTCCGTTACCCGCGCCCTCGCCGCTGTAGAACATCATCGCCGCTCAAATAGACGCATGGAACACCTCTCCGACCGATACGTCGTCGCGGACCGCCCTCCCGAGGGATGGTCGCTGGACCTGGGACACGACGCCCCTGCGAACGGTTTGGCACTGGCCTCTCGCTTGCTCTACAACCGCGGCATTAACAACGATCCGAGCGCGGCGGCATTCCTTAAGCACGAACTAGCCAACCTGAGCGATCCGTTCGAGCTTCCAGACATGGAACGCGCTGTATCAGAACTCATGAGCGCGATCAGTGCCAACAAGCGCATCACGGTATACGGTGATTTCGATGCGGATGGCATCACTGCCACGGCGATACTCAAGTTGGCGTTTCGGCGTCTCGGCGTTGAGTGTGATTACTACCTGCCCGAACGCGAGAGTGAAGGGCACGGCCTGTCGGCAGATGCCATCAGGAAACTACACGAATCCGGTACCGAGGTCTTAATCACTGTAGACACCGGCACCACTGCATATGATGAGGTTGCACTGGCGCGCGAGCAGGGCATGAACGTGATCATCACGGATCATCACCTGCCCGATGATCGGTTGCCGCCAGCCACGGCGATCGTGAACCCGCATCTGGCAGGATCGGACACCGAATTAGCGGACTATTGCGGTGCTGGCATCGCGTTCAAGTTGGCGACTGCAATGTTCAGGTCGGCGGGTGTAGACGATGCCGACTATCTCTTACCTTTGGCAGCAGTCGGAACGGTCGCCGACCGGGCCGACCTGAAGGGCGACAATCGGATAATCGTCCGCGAGGGATTGAAGAAGCTCTCAGGCAAAGACACGCTACCCGGTCTCTCGGCTTTAATGAGAGTCACGTCGAAGCATCATCGTGGGAATCTTGAGTTCGATTCGGAGTTCATCGGTTTCCAGATTGCGCCGCGCTTGAATGCGCCTGGTCGGCTCGGTTCGGCTGACATCAGCGTAGATCTGCTCACGTCAGACGACTATGCGGAGGCAATGTCAAAGGCTGAGGAGATCAACGAGCAGAACCAGAAACGCCGTGACATGGCGAAGGAAGTATTAGCGAGTGTGAGCGAGCAAGTAGAGCGCGCCGTGAGTGACAATCGGCGTGTAGTGTTCGTGAAGCTTGGCGACACGTATCCTCTGGGGATGCTCGGACCACTCGCCGGAACGCTGAACGACGATACAGGCAGGCCGGCGGTGGCGTACAAGTTCAACGGGCAGTTAGCGAAGGCGAGCGCGCGTTCTCGCGGGAATTTCGACATTCACCGTGCGCTTAATGGCATCTCACACAAACTAGTGAGGTTTGGCGGACATGCCGCGGCGGCCGGATTTCAAGTTGATTCTCGCGACATTGACGAAGTGGCGGAGTATCTTGACCAACAGGCCAAGTGGCACGAAGTTCAATCTGGTATGTCTCCCGAAGTGAACGGGAATGGCTCCCCTATTCGTACAGTAGACGCGCAGGTTGATCTGAGCCAGATCGGCGGTGGGATGTGGGACTTCGTCAGGCTGATGCGACCGTTCGGGAGCGGCAACGAAGAGCCGCGTTTCTTGATAAAGGGCGCTCGGGTTGCCCAGTCGAATCCAGTTGGAATGTACGGCAAACAGCTCGCCGCTGTCTTCGTGGACGACCTTGGGATTGCCCACAGGGCATTCGGATGGGGTCTGGGAGGTCTTGCCCCTTTGCCTCCGGTCGTGGATGCCGTCGTCAGCCTTCGCGACAACAACTTCAACGGCAAACTCTCAAGAGAGTTGCGTCTTCACGACATCGCGCCGAGCGAGTCTGTTTGAGTACGACACCCGGTTCGGGAACACCGGGGCAGCGACACAATGGTGGGGGTCGCGACGCCGCGGACGGATGAGTCTACAGGGAGCGTGCCTGTTGCCTTTGCCTGCGCCTGCGCTCGCGTCCGACGTTAACGCGATCCGATGCCCGTTCGGCCTCCGTGGAACGTTGTCGTGCGAGTCTCCAACTCCGCAAAGGCGATCGCCAGTTCCACCCTCGTGGTCCAGAAATGAGACGCGTGCGCCAAACCAAGAACGGGACGGTTACGACCAAGACGCATATTGCTATCAGATGCGCTTCCTGGAGCCCCCAGAATTTCACGTCGTCGAGCCGAATGAACTGTATCGTGAACCGCGCTACCGCGTATAGAGCCAGGTAGAGCATGAAGAGGCTGCCTGCAGGTCGCAACCTGCCGCGCAGGAGGTAGAGCACGCCGATGATGGCGATGTTGGTGATCATCTCGTAAACCGCCGCTGGATGTACTGGCATCTCGGCATCAGTGATGATCTCGCTGCGTTGTGTAGCCGCATCTCGTGCTGGGCTGTCTACGTCGGTGAAGTACCAACCCCAGAACAGGTCTAATGGGCGCGACCAATGCTCGCCGTTGATGATGTCGCCGACCCTTCCAATCGTCTGGGCGATGAGTAGCGGCACTGCCGCGATATCCATGAACCTTCCGATCTGGACCTTGGCGAAGTAGCCATATATCAATCCGCCGATCCAACCGCCGATGATGCCGCCCCATAGTCCAATGCCACCTTGCCAAACGGCGAGCATCTGCAAGGGCTGGTCAGCGTAATCGCCCCAGAAGTCAATCACATGTATGAGTCGGGCACCGATTATCCCGGCGATCACTCCCCACAGTGCGGTGTTGTAGACCTGCTCTTTGTTGAGGTTCTCTCTGTCCGCCGCCCTGCCTGCGAACCAGATCGCCGTCGCGACCGCCACGAACGTCAAGAAGCCGTGCCAAGAGAACGCCGTCGTGGCACCGCCAAATATGAACGGATCGAACGGCACCTTGATCGCGCCAATTATGAGACTCATCTAGACATGCAACTCCTTGCGAAACGCATTCCCATTCTAAAACGGCGTGATTTACCCGAACTGACACCGGACGCGCGATGTCGGATACGACGCGATCCCAATCGTTGAAACCCGACGCGTCGAATCCGTACTATCTCACTCATGAGAAACGTCTACATCGATGGCTTTCTTGCCCACATCTCCGGCGAACGCGGAATGTCGGAACACACCGTCGCCGCGTACAGGAACGATCTACACGGCTTCCTGCGATGCATCGCGCCAACCTCAGACACACCAGATGGCGATTCCAACGTTGAGGTGGATTGGAACAGTGTTGACACACACACGATGGAGGACTATGTCGCGCAGTTGGACAGCCGTGGCTACAGTCCAAGCACACGAGCGCGTAAGGTCGCGTCCGTGCGCTCTTTCACTAGATTCCTGAAGCAGGAAGGAGTGATAGAAGAGTCTCCAACGCGGAAGATCAGGAACCCAAAGGCGGGTAGGAAGTTGCCCAAGTCGCTCGCTACTGAAGAGGTTGAGGCACTACTCGCCGCCGCGAATCGGGGTTCCGAGCCTACCCAACTGCGCGATCGAGCGATGGTCGAGCTGATGTATGCCGGCGGACTCAGGGTATCGGAAACCACGAGTCTGGACATCGATCACGTTAGCTTTGACAACCTGACTGTCAGGTGCACCGGCAAGGGCGGGAAGGACAGGGTAGTTCCGGTCTACGAAGAGGCGATAAACGCGGTCGCGGAGTATCTGGTTATAGGTCGGCCGGAGATCGGGAAGAGGCAAGACCCGGATGCTCTGTTCTTGAATCGCTTGGGCAAGCGCATCACCCGCCAAGGCTTCTGGTTGCGATTAAACCAGCTTGCCGACGACGCGGGCATTCGTCAGAAGCTCACGCCGCACATGTTGCGGCACAGCTTCGCGACTCACCTACTACACGGCGGCGCGTCGTTGCGTCACGTGCAGGAGCTACTGGGGCACTCCGACATCGGCACGACGCAGATATACACGCATCTCACATCAGAGCGCGTGCGAACGGCGTACGATGCCGCGCATCCGCGTGCGTGAGGCCTAGCAAATCCGACCTAGCGTCCAAGATCGACGCTACCTTGGAGCGTGCAAGAGTTGCATTACGCGCTGGTGTTTGTTTCGATTGCCATCATCACGAAGTTCGCGAGCGATAATCCGACGGCGATCGCGCCTGCCTGTTGCAACCATCCTCGCTCCGACTGCCAGAAGCTCACGATACCGAACACCATCAACGGTGCAGGTGCGATTATCCAACCGAGTCCGTCTGCCCAACGATCAAACAGGATCATGGAGCCGCGTGTGAAGCCGTAGAAGAGCACACCGAAGCCGATTCCCATCAGTACGAGCAACAGCAACAACGCCGGCGAGCCGAAAGTGCTGTCCAACTCGGTGTCAAAATCGTCGAGGTCCTCGCTATCGTCCTGTAGCTCGGTGTCGTCAGTGATTGACAAATTCGTTTGTCCTCCTGAGTTGCGAAGGTCGGTTGAACCTCGACGGTTCGATCCATCGACTCGTCGCTGAGTGCGATCGACAGTAGTGCTACCTATTCGCCGAACTCGGCCCAGATGGATTTCGCGTATTCAAGGGAGGAGCCGTCTTTGTGCCACTGGTCGCCGAGTTGCGTGCCCTCAATCGCCATGTATCCGCTGTACTTCGCAGCCGCCATCGCAGATATCGCGTATCGATAGTCAATATCGCCATCCTGCAATGGAACGCGAACGAATACCGAGCGCTGATTCTCTGGGTGGTATACGCGATGCATGTTCTTGCAGTGCCAGTACTTGCTGATCGGTGCTAGCGCGTCTATTGCCGCGTCGTAGTCCTCTTCCGGCACGTCGTAAGTCCACACGATGTTGCCCATGTCGGGATTCATCCCGAAGTTTTCTCGTTGCACCAATTTGTGTAGGTATACACCGGACCACGAGTTGTCAACGGGGGAGTTCTGGTGCACCTCCACTGTGATGTCTATGCCATGCGGTGCTGCCTGGTCGCACACTTCCTGGAACACGTCCGCCAATGCGTCGTATACCCACATGTCGGCGTCCTTGCTTGCGTCTTGCGACTTTGGCCAACCGCTGACTGAACCAGGTATCGATCCGGGAGGATGACCCGGATACCTGGGCGGAGCGCTAAGAGCTCCGTTGACTACTTCTGCGCCTACATCAACGGCATATTCGACGGCGCGCATGATCTTGTCGCGATTTGCGGGTCCGTTACGCGCCTCTGTCAGTGTGCCGCCAGCACGAATGGCACCGATCTTCAGTCCGTGGGAGTCAAATGTGGCTGCCATCTCACGCCGACAAGACGCATCTGGCACCTTGTTCAGCACCTCAAATCCGCACTCTACGGCATCGAAGCCGGTAGCCTTTGCTTTGGCGAGGAAATCTGGCGTGTAGTTTTGCGGTTCCAGATTCCAAGTGTCTACTGACTGGGGATACAGTGTGAATCGACGGTGAGCATAGCAGTATCTCATGGCTGGAGACTCCGAAGGCGTGGGCGTGGACGTTGATAACGCATCATTCTAACCACATCTGGTCTCACAGGGATATCGGTACATCCTGCTGCGTGTATGCTTTATCGGGTCAGCGTATTGCCAACCCACCGTAGGAAGTCAAGCAGTCATGAAGATCACAGACGTCAGAGCATATGTAGTGCGTGCCATCGAGTCTCGGCCGTGGCTGTTCGTAGAGGTTGACACGGATGAGGGGATCACTGGTATTGGCGAGTCGACGAATGTTGGCGGCGGGGGTGCGATCGTGGTGGCGCAGACTTACAACCTTCTGAAACACGACCTGATTGGGCAAGATTTCTCAGACGGGTTGATCGGACAGGATCCGTCAGAGATCGACCGCATCTGGCATCAGCTCTACCGCCGTTTCGGGACTTTGGGTTCTCGCGGATTCGCAACGACATTGATATCTGGCATAGATATGGCGTTGTGGGACATCAAGGGTCAGGCGACAGGTCGGCCGGTGTATGACCTGCTTGGAGGTGCGGTCAGGGATGCTGTGCCGCTGTACAGCCACTGCGGGCCGGCTAACGACATCGATGCCTGCGTTGGGGATGCGAAGGCGCAGGTCGCGCTTGGGTACGAGGCGTTGAAGCTGGACCCGTTCGCCCCGGAGATGGGACGCAAGCACCGACGGTACATCGATGGCAAGATATCCGCCGCCGGTGCCGCTCACGCGGAGGATCTGATCGCGACACTGCGATCTGAGCTCGGACCGGACATCGAGATCATGATCGACGCGCACGGCAACTTCGATGTGTCAACCGCGACCAATCTATGCAACCGCATGATGCCGTATGACCTGACATGGTTCGAGGAGCCGCTTCAGCCGGAGAGCTTGGAGGCGCATCGACAGCTGCGACGCAATACCGACATCAACCTGTGCATCGGAGAGCGCAAGTTCACACGCTGGGACTTCCTTCCGTACCTGACAGAGGGTCTGGTGAACTACATCATGCCGGACATCTGCTGGACAGGCGGCATCTCCGAGATGAAGCGTATCGCGATACTCGCCGAGACGTTCTACATCCCGATCAGTCCGCATGATGCGTCGGGTTCGCTCAACGTGCTGACAGGCGCGCATGTGCTGATGAACACGCCGAACATCTACCGACTGGAGATGAACCATCACGCCGTCCCTGCCTACAACGCCTGTCTAAACGAGCCGCTGGACATCCGGGATGGACAGATTCATGTGCCAGACCGGCCTGGGCTGGGTTACAGCCTGGATCGGGACTATGTGGAGTCGCACTTGGACACGCAGTGGGCGCAGGTTATCCGGGGCTGAGGTTGTTGCGTGGCCTGGACCGCCGGTTCGCATACTTGCTAGCGTGGTCCGTTGATGCGGTCGATCGCATCTCGTACAGCGTCTGTCGTGCCGAAGTACACCTCGTCTGGGACATCAATTGTTACCCCGTACTCGCCGTCAGTTGTACGAATGACGTACCGGTCACAAGAGTTGCTACGGATAACATCAAAGAGCCAATCCATCTCGTACGCGATAACTTCCATCGTGTCGTCGTCGATCGTGACCCGACCTCTCAACTCCGCGGATCGAAACCAGTCGGATCTGACAGTGGTGCGGTCTAGCAGGAATCTCAATGTGGTCTCACCATCGATGACCCTCGAGACTCTAATTCCATCCCGGGTACCGAAGTAGAGCGCACTCACGAGGAGCCTCTGTAACCGGCTGAAACCACTGCGCCAATCGGTCGTCGTCCAAAACTCGGGGTCGTTTTGTAGCCACACTCCCGCCTCCCTGCTCCAATTTTCGCCGTAAAGAATAAACTTCCTATCAGAACCTCCGAAGAATCGCACCATATCGGGGTAATAAGTATTAAACGCCGCTATGCTGTAATCGGCCCGTCCGAAACTCTTTTCGCACCTGGCACCACGCCAACCGCCTTCAATGCGCCATGATGCCGACTCCGCGTTCATCAGTGTACGGAACGCCTCGCGCAATAACTCCGTCGCAGACAAGTCGGCATCCCTCGCCGCCTCGTAATCCAACACTTCATGCTCAAGAACGATGAGTTGCCGCACTCCATCCAGTGTCATCCCGGGACTGATTAGTGGGTGTCGGTGGAACCTTATCACTGCTTCTTCTATGGGATCAAATTCGGTCCAATCTGCCGCATTGATGTTGTTAACCACGCTCAACGGGTCATCCCGATGGTCCATCGGAACCAAAGCGTGCAAGAGCTCATGCAAGGTCACGTGTTCGATACGACGACGTACCAAGCCAGTCCGCCTCAACCAGTCAGAATCCGCGGTCCACACCCCTATGGACGCATCCGTCATCCTGTCGTCGCGGTCCCAGTTGAAAGTCGCGCAACCATTTCCGTCAACGCATGCTCCAGATCTCAGAACCTCCGGACCATCGTCCCGTTGGATTCCAACCCATGCCTTCAGGTCCGCGTCGTCCCGCGACGGCGTGTTCGAGAAAGTCATGTTCAGTAGCGGCGACAATCTGTCTAGCGTCGCCCAGAGCACGTCAATGTACTCCGGGTCGCCCGTTGCCCAAACCCTCAGCGGTCTGTCCAGGTCCCACTTCACAACCTTCTCATCCGCGCGTCCTGCACATCCGATGTCGCCGTGTCTGTTGATCGTGTCGTCGCTGTAGCACTCCCATACCTCGCGGCTCACGCCAACGATCTTGGCGGGTACGTCAAACTCGTGCGTCTCGGTGCCTTGCTCCTGCGAGATGAATCGGCATTCCAGAGTTCCCGGGCTTGAACGTAGCGTGATGGATTCGGTCACTGCTGAGAAGCCATCTGGCATTGCGAACTCGAACTTGCCTGTTGACACATCATCGTCGCTCCCGGCACCGGCGCACGAATATGACATCTCGGCGGTGTCGGAGAACGCGCCGACGCCGCGGTTGTATGCACTTACTGAGACCTCGATGTTGGCTGATCCGTCTGACCAGTACCCACCGGGATCAAACATGTAGTCGTAAACGACATCTACGTATGTGACATCGGCCTCAATGAATCCCTCGTTGTCGTAGACATCCGCCTCGAGCGAGAATGTTGTCGCCTGCAGCTGCACTTCGTGTTCACCGGCCGGCACGTTCAACAACACCTGCAGCGTCCGTTCTTCGCCAATTGGTATGAGGCTGGTCTGGCCTTCGCCTTCGGTAACGGAGCCGTCGCTCGTAGTTACTGATCCCACGACAATGACGGCTTCTGCCTCGGAGTTGCCAGAGTTTCGCAGGGTTACATCCACCGCGATTCTGCCGTCGCTTACTGCCTCCCACTCCGTGTTGACAATTTCCAGATCAGCGGCCTTCGCGACCCTGTCGAATGGGAACGACTCGCCGTAAATCTCAATGTCGAACCGGACCACGCCAGGCAGTGCGGACACGGTGAACTCGTGGGCGATTTCGTTGGCCGCAGGGATGTTGAGTATCAAGGAATCTTCGACACCATCTGCCGCGTAGTCAACGGTCACTTCCAGCGTGTCTTCGGCGATCGGCCCGCCGATGTTCTCGATCGCCAGCGTCATGTGCAACTGGACTTCGCCGTCCGCAGCGGACACGGAGTCGGCGGTCAATCCTGTCGCTACGTAGATCGGCGGGACGGGGGTCGGCGTGGGAGTCGGAGTCGCGGTCGGGGTGGCAGTGGGCGTGGGTGTCGATGTTGGAGTTGCAGTGGCCGTCGGTGTGGCCGTGGCAGACGGAGTCGGAGTGGCGGTGGCGGTAGGGGTTGGGGTCGGAGTCGGCGATGGCGTTTGCGTCGGGGTGGCAGTTGGAATAGGCGAAGGCGTGGGATCAGGGTCGGCAGGTCGTGTCGGTGGCACAAAAGGTGTCACCGTGGGATTGGGCACCAACGTAGCTACATCGGGCGCCGAGTCGGCCTGTGGCATCCCACTCAGGTCCGGAGTAGCGGTAGGGACAGCAGGAGTGCTAGGACTGGTGCATGCGGCCAATACGGACGCGGTCGTCGTCAGGGCGATCAACGCCACTGCTAAGGCAACCGCTATCGGATTTCTGTTGGAGGCAATCCCCGGTTGCCCGTCCCGCGAATTCATGACGCGTAAATGTTATACGACGCGCGTGCATGGTGACCGGGAGGCATTACGCCATGGCAGCGGTGGTTGGCACCGGCGCGCGCGTGTGATGTGGTTGGGTCAGGATTAGGCAAGATCTTGGACCGAGGCTACGTTGCGTCGCTTCTAGACACGCAGTGGTCGTAGCCTATTTGGGTTTAGGTCGGCGCGGGAATGCTCGGTTGTTGGGCCGGACCGTCAACGAGGTCCATTCACTCGGTCGATGACTTCGCGCATGTCATCAGTCGTGCCGGAATACACTGCGTCGGGCACATCAAACCGAACACCGTACTCGCCCTGGGTTGCGCGGACCTCGTACCTGTCGCAGGAGTTTTCGTTGACTGTGTTGAAGTGCCAATCCATCTCGTAAGCGGTTATTTCCAGCGTGTGGTCATCAATTGTGATGCGAGTGCTTAAGCCGACGGATCGATACCAATGAGCTTTGGGCAGAGTGGTGTCGTTCAGCACGAATCTCAATGTGGTCTCACCGCCAACGGCACGGGCGACGCGAACATCGTGGTCTGACGCGAAGTACAAGGCACTCACCAGCGATTCGTGGATCTCCGAGAATGTTGGCCTCCAATGCGTATTTTCCCAGGTTTCCGAGGAGTCCTTGATCCAAACACTATTCTCGCGCGACCAGTCGTCATCGAAAAAATCGTAAATCCAGTCTGAATGATCAACGAATCGCGCTACGTATGGTCCGTGAGAGTAAAAACCTGCGATGGTGTAGTCAGCGCGCGAGAAGCTGTGTTGCGCGCAGTTCTCGCTCCAACCGCCGTCCAGACTCCACGATGCAGAATCGGCGTTCTGCAACGTCCTGTAGGCTTCGCGCAACAACTTGATCGGTGTCAGTGATTCATCCCGGTCGGCTGGGGCATCCAACAGCTCATCTTCCAACACGATCAACGCCCGCACCTGTTCCATCGTCATCCCCGGTCTGATCAAGCGGTTCCGGTGCAAACGAATGAGTGCCTCTTCCAGGGTGTCCAACTCAATCCAATCCGGTGCATTGATATTGTTCACCGCGCTCAACGGGTCGTCGCGATGGCCCATCGGCATCAAAGCATGCAACAACTCATGAAGCATCACGTGCTCGATTCGACGATCGACCAACCCAGCCCTATGGTGCCAGGCAGACTCCACAGTCCACACTCCGATACTAGCACCGTAGGCGATGTTATCGCTGTTCCGGTTAGGCGAGGCGCAACCAGCTGCATCAACGCATATTCCAGATCTCAGATGCTCTGGCCCCTCGTCCCGCGTCATCCCAACCCACGCCTTCAAATCCGCGTCGCCTTCAGACTGGACACCCGTGAACGTCATGTCGAATACCGGTGACAGCCGATCCAGTGTCGCCCAAAGCACGTCAACGTATTCCTGGTCGCCCGTCGCCCATACCCTTAGCGGTCGGTCAAGGTCCCACTTCACTACGCGCTTATCGTCGCGACCCGAGCATCCGATATCGTCTTGTCTGTTGATCTTGGAGTCTCGGTAGCACTGCCATACTTCGCGGCTCACGCCAACGATTTTGGCTGGGACTTCATGCGCGTGTGTCTGGGTGCCTTGTTCCTGTGAGATGAAACGGCATTGCACCGCTCCCGGGCTTGATCGTAGAGTTACGCGATGCGTCCTGGAAGAGAAGCCGTCTGTTAGCGCGAACTCAAACTTGCCAGTTGCCACATCGTCTCTGGCATCCGCACCAGTGCAGGAGTACGAGACCTCTGCGACATCCGTGAAGGCGCCGATACCGCTATTGGCCGCGGTCACCGCAACCTCTACGTTCGCAGTGCCGTCCGACCAGTATCCTGCCGGCGTAAATCTGTAGTCGTAGCTGATCTCGACGTATGCCACATCGGCGGGCACACGGTCTGAGTTGTCGTCTTGGTCCGCTTCGATGGAAGTGGTTAACACCTGTAGGTCAAACACGTACTCGCCGGCCGGGAGCTCCATCAACACTTCGATCGTGCGTTGCGCCCCTGCTGGGATAGAGTCGGCCTGGCCGGACCCCTCGGTTGCTGCCCCGTCGGCTAAGACCGCCGACCCGACCACGAGTATGCCCTCTGCATCTAAGTTCCCAGTGTTGCGCACGGTCACATCAACTGCGATTCGTCCATCGGCGACTACTTCCCATTCAGTTTCGACGATTTCCAGGTCCGCTGACCCAGCGACTGTGTCAAACGGGAACGACTCGCCGAGTATCTCGATGTCAAATCTGACCGCGCCGGGAGGCACCAACGCTCTAAACTCGTGCTCAATCTCATCGGCCGCCGGGATACTCAGGACCAACGAATCTTCAAGGCCAACTGTGCGATAGGTGACATTGACCGCCAGCGTCTCATCGACGACAGGCCCGCCGATATTCTCGATTTCCAGCGTCAGCACCAACTCCACTTGGGCAAACTTCGCTGATTCAGTTTCGGCGGTCAATGCCGTGGCAACATAGATGGGCGGGACTGGTGTAGCGGTAGGAGTTGGTGTCGCGGTTGGGGTTGCAGTAGCAGTAGGTGTGGCAGTGGGAGTGGCAGTAGCAGTTGGCGTAGGCGTCGCAGTCGGAGTTGATGTGGCAACGGGGGTTGGCGTGGGAGTGGGAGTTGGCGTAGAAGTAGCGGTCTGAGCTGGCGCAGGTGCCGCGGTTGCCATAGGCATCGAGGTGGGAGTCCCAGATGTCGACGGGGTTGGTGTCGGAACCTCAGACGCTGATAGAGTCTGTGTAGTTTCAGCGGGGTCGGACTGGGTCGGTTTGGATGAGGATGTAGCGATCGCGTCGGGCGTAGTCGTAGGAATCTCAGATTGGGAAAGCGGAGGCGTTGGTGTAGGGGTTGGCGTTAGTGTCGGTGGGATATACGGAGTTGCCGTGGGGGCAAGCGCGACCGCGTGCGTCGCAGGAGTCGGCGGATCGGCCGCCGGGTCAGCCGGACCTGTGCAGGCGATTACCGCAGACGCGGCGGAAAATAGGGCAACTATTGCTCCCGCGATGGCAACCGTTATCGGATTCTTTCTCGAGGTAATCCCAAGTTGCCCATCCCGCGAATTCATGACGCGTAGATGTTACACGACGCTCGGGCGCGAAGACTGTAGGTGTCACAACACGGCGGCATCGGGCGGTTGCGACAGTGCCAACAACCCGAGCGACGTGGATGAGAGGCGGTCTTGAACGACTATTGCCCTAGTACGTCAGAGTCTTCTCTAACGTCGTCGGGGATGGTGAGCCTAGTGCCGTAACCGCCGGAGACCAACGTTGCTTCGACGTGGTAGTGTCCGCAAGCCAATCCACGCACGGTGAACTCCCAATCTGCCTCGAAGCTCTGAACGACGTACGTTTCCAGATCGATGGCAATGTTGCTGATGTCCAGGCGATTGCGGGTTGCCCAGTTTGGAGCGGCGAATCCGCTGCTCAGGTCGACAGATATGACGCGCTCTGCATCGTCACTGCGAACGATGTCGATCTGACTCTCTAGCCCGAACCACAGGATCGATGTCAAGATGACTAGGGGGTCGCTGTACTCGGGGCTCCATGATGTGGATGTGAGTACGTCTTGCTCGTCGGGTGCGGACACAGAGCGCCATCGCCTGCCAGAACCGTCCCAGTACTCGCTGTTCTGACCGTCGGCGGATACCAGGTGCAACCACCTTTCGTCTTCGGTGACCATGTGATAAGCGTTCGAACGGGTCGCGCCAAAGCTGCCGAATGTGACTTGGGCAGGTCCGTAAGTGGACATCCGCGTGTCACACTGCCCCCCCGACCATCCGCCGTTCAGCTCATACAGCACCGATTCGGCGTTGTGCAACCGAGTCCTAGCATTGCGAATCAGATCGAGGTTTGTGATCACTGGCTCAGTCTGGGCATCGACCAAGTCCTCTTTGAATACCACCAATTCCTGAATGTCGTCAACGGTGGCACCGGGTTTCACGAGAGTGTGGCGCGTCAGTCTGATCAGGTCCCGATCTGATTGGCTCAGCTCAGGCCGCCGGATGCTGGTATCGATGCTCATGACGCTGTCTGGCACGTTGCGATACTCCATCGGAGCGAACACCCGCACCAAATGGTGGGTCAACGAGTACTCGACGACATCTGCTGTCCGACCTAGGGACGCATAGGGTTCGTCAGTGTTTACGAAGACCACGATCTCGCCCGATTGGACTGTCCCATCCGCGTTGACTGTGATGTCGGAGCATCCCCAAAGTCCGTCACACTCGACGAAGCCGGCGGAACGTGCCTCCTCCCGAGTGAGTCCGACGTGCGCCACTACATCGGCTTCCGCTTCTGTTCGAACCCAATCAATGCGCACGTCAATTTCTGGCAAGAGTTCCGCCAGAACATCTTCAAGCACTTCTATGTAGCTGTCGTTGCCAGTTGCCCAGAACTTGATCGATTTATCGTTTTCCCACTTTTCGATTCTGGAGTTGCTACGTCCGCTGCAATTGCCGCGCGGGAAGGTTGTGCTCCAGCTGGCATCCGAGAAACAGTCCCAGGTCTCGCGGTCCAAGAACACGATGCGCTCTGGTATCGAGACATCCGCGACATCGTTTACATCGCCGCCATCCAGTACGAGTGATATCTCACCGGTGGGCACCTTGAACTGCTCCGCAGCGGAAACTGGCCCGTAACCGTCCTCCAGCTCCAGCTCCAACACCTCGCCGCATCCTGAAACGACCTGACCCGCTTGACGGCAGCTGATAAGTACGTCCCTTAAGTCTGTAACCTGATCGCGTCCGTTGTTGACTAAGGTAGCTGTGACCGTTACCGCCGCTGAACCGTCGGAGTAGTAGCCGGTGATTTCGGTTTCAACGCCGAACTGCAAATCGACCGGCGGTTGAACTGCAACATCCACCGTGACAGCTTGAACATTCTCCCGTCCGTATCGATAACCATCCTCTAATTCACCTGCATATAGCTGGATGCTGACAGTTCCCTGTGGGAGTTTGGCGTTGATGACACCTTCAAACTCTCCCCCCGGCAACAGAGAAGCAACTGTGGTTGAGCCAGAACACATCGTGTGAGAAGCGTCACTGCATTGGAATGCGACGGTGAAATCTCCGCTGGGAGCGACCCCGAGATTCCGCACTCGGAAACCGAGATCGACGTTTGCGCTGCCGTCGCGTGAGAAACCAGTAGTCGATTGCGATGTTGCATCTATCGCCAGGGCGACGTAATCGACATCAACGTTGAAGACTGCATCGTTGTTCAGCGTGTCAACTTCGCGAGTGTCAGGAGCTGCGCTGACATTGACAACGTGCGACCCTGCCTCAAGCGTCAAGCCGAAAGTCAAGGAATCCGTGTCCCCATCCTGCAAGGGACGCACTGTGCCGACGACCTTGGAATTGGCAACGACGCTCACCGGGCCGGTTGGGATGGATCCGTTGTTGCTGACGTTAACGGTGAAGTTCACCGTTCCGTTCGCTACTACTTGGTACGCGGCAGGCACAAGGACTATGTCCGACGCGAGTATTTCCATTGCCACTATCGAAACCGAGTCGTCAATCTGCACACGGATCTGCGGACGTCCTGGGGTAAGTCGCAGATTGAACAGCAGTGGCGAAGACGCGCCAGCATCCAACGCAGGCACGGCGGACACAGCCTCTGCCTCTGCGCCGTCAACTGACACCATAAGTGAGGTTTCCTCATCGCGCCTCGCGTTCCCTGTGTTGGAAACGACGACGGTGAACGTAGCTGCAACTTGGTCACCATCGGGTCCGCGCAAGTTCCAATCGACCGACTCGATGACGTATCTTGACTCCGCAATTGGCGTTGGGGACGGCGTTGGGCTAGGTTGCGGTGTCGGAGTGTTAGTCGGACGCGGCGTTGCCGTAGGGCGCGGAGTCGCAGTGGGCCGAGGCGTAGGGCTGGGTAGCGAGACGCGCGTCGGAGATGGGCGACGCGGTGTCGCTGTGGGTGCAACCGTAGGAGTTGCGGAGGTTGCCGAGACGGTAGGCGATGCGACCTCTGTCGCTTCAGGCTCGTCCGAATTGCATGCGATCGCGGCGGCCGTTGCAACTGACAGCGCGAGGATCCCTGCCAGGGCACAGTTGCGCGCGGTATCGCTACCCCGCGCTAGGAGGCTTCTCGGTTGCATCTGGCGGTTAGGTGGTATCGGAAGGTCACAGTTGCAAGAGCGCGATCGCAACGCGTTCGCGTCAACGGCTGATTCCAATATGTCAAATCAGCGCGGCGATTCGCAATCATTAGCCGCGCGTTCAATCGCCATTCCCAAACCACCACGGGGCGGCGAATCAGGCGTTCTGCCACCGCCAGACTCAGCAACGATGTCGGTGCGACTTACCCCGCAACTATCTGTTCGTAAAGGGTGGTTTGACGATCGATTCCGGCGTCATGCACCGCTCGGTACTGTGCACGAGGTTCAAATGATGCGGCGATCTCGCTTGGGAAATCGGATAAGGTGCGCCAGATGCCAACGGCGTGTAACGCCAACATCGCCGCGCCGCGCGTCGTTGCCTCGTCATCCGCGGTCGTGTGGATCACAGCGCCGAGGACATCTGCGATCGTTTGCACCCACCAGGGCGATGCGGTCATGGCGTTCCCTCCCGCGACGTAAACGCGGTCCGCCGCGGTATGCGGTCGCAATAGCTCCGCTACCAATGCGAAACGGTAGGCAACCGCCTCCATCATCGCCTGGACTACATCGAGTCCGTCGGTGGAAGCTCGTAGTCCAGTAACGGTTGCAGTGGCATTGGCCGCCCAACCTACCGCTCGCTCACCGGACAGAAATGGCAGGACAGTCAAACCGTGTGCGGCGGGTTCTCTGCCCTCAAGCGCTGCGCTCAACTCGAACAGGTCTGGCATCCGTATTACGTCGGTGCACCACTTGACAACGCTCCCTCCCTCCGTGAATGCCCCGCCGAGCAGGGTCTGATGAGGATTCAAGGGGTAACCCCAGAGTCCGCGCGGCACCTCTGGCGACGGGGATCCTCTATCGTGGACTACGAAAGTTCGCATTGCCGCGGTCGTGCCTACGGTGATTGCCACTCTGTTCGCTCCGACGCAACCGGTCCCGATGTTGACCGCCGCGCCATCTCCGATGCCGAGCGCGAAACGTGCATCGCGCAACTCAACCCATCTCGCAGCGTATTCGCTCAAAAGTCCGCATTGAACGTCGTCATACCCAAAAATGGCCGCCAGCTGATCGCGGCTTATCCCGACGGCCGACAGTAGTTCGGTGTCCCAGTCCAGGGTTTCACGGTCCTGCATTCCCGACCATGCAGCGAGAGAGTGGGATGTACGCAACACGCCAAACCCGAACCATCTGCCGTAGAGATAGGTCGGAAAGTCGACCCATTTGTCGATCTGTTCGTGAATGTCTGGACGCGTGCGTCGAAGCCACGTGACGCGTGCAGGCACGTAAGACCAGTGTTGCATCACACCCGTCCGCTGGTATGCGGCATCCACGTCTATAGTCTGGCGCAGTTGCCCAACATCGTCGCCCGTGCGAGAGTCCGCATAGGTAAAGACTGGTGTCACCGGGTCGCCGTTCGCGTCGATGCCGAGAATGGTGCTGGCCATGGATGCCATCCCGACTCCGCCAATGTGCCGGGCAGTGTCACCAGCTAGATCCAACACTTGGTCAACCGCTGTCTCCACGAGTTCTGCCAGTTGTACAGCGTCCTCTACGCATGTGCCATCACCCCTGACTACTTGGGCGTGAACCAAGTTAACCGCCGTTCCTTCCACTCTGTTCGCACGCGAGTCGTACAGCCCTGCCCGCACCGCGGACGAGCCTACGTCGATAGCGAGTACGAACGGCGATTCACTCACAGTGCGTTCACCTAGTCATCCGCGTTGCGGTCAAGTGGCGGGTCCCAGCTACCGTTTCGGTCGTTGCCTACTATGCGGATGGAAACGCATACTTGACCAGGGCATCTTGGTCTACATCAACGCCTAGACCTGGACGGTCGCTCACCCGGAATCTTCCGTTGACCGGCTCGTATGGTGCTTTGAGAATCTTGGACTTCACGGCATTGGCGTGATGGCCGTGTTCCATGATCATGAAGTTCGGACACGATGCTGAGAATTCGACCGTAGCGGCGACGGACAAGATTCCACCGCCACCGACATGCGGTGCCACTGGTATGTTGTAGGTATCGGCGAGTGTTGCGATTCTGTGTCCCTCCGTGATGCCGGTGCGTCCGATGTCGTGCATGAGTATGTCGTAGGCGCGACGCTCCAACTGCTCCCGCATCTCGTATCTGGTGCGCGTCCACTCACCTATCGCAACCGCCATGTCGAGGGCGCGTGTAATCTCCGCCTGCCCGGGAATGTCGTCGGGCACCGTGGGAGATTCCAGCCAGGTGCAGTCCAACGACTCCATATGTCGTCCCAATAGGATGGCGTTCGCGACGGTCTGGCGCATGTGGACGTCAACCATGATCATGATCGACGGCCCAACGCGTTGGCGCACGACGCGGCATATCTTGGCGACACCTTCAACGTCGAGCAGCAGGTGCAACTTCAACGCTTTGTATCCCAACGCTACATGTTCCGCTGCGGCATCCGCCACTTTGTCCGGGTCCGTTCCCCCGATGCCCGCATAAAGCGTCACCTCTTCGCGGTACCTGCCGCCTGCGAGTTTGTGCACTGGCAGGCCGACCGCTTTCCCGACGATGTCCCATAGTGCGATATCTGCACCCGCAATCGCGTCGATGTAGAAGCCGGTTGGGTGACCACGCTCGCGCATCGCGCCGTAATTCCGAGTCCAGATCGCCTCGATGTCAAACGGGTCCCGTCCCAGGATCAATGGGCGCACAAGGTCATGCACAATCGTTGCGGTCGTGTTCGGCGACACGGGCGACTGCGCCTCGCCCCAGCCCACGATACCGGTATCGGTCGCAATCCGAACAACCGTCGTCTCGTGGTGATGCGAATAGATCGAGGTGAATGCGGATCGGTCCACATAGTAATCGCCGAACTCTATCGTCGGCGGACGCGTTGAGCCTTCCGATTTCTCATCGGCGCGTTCTGAGATGCGGATCGGGAATGCCTGCACATCTGCGATCTTCATTGCCAACTACCTCCGTCATGTTGTGGCACTGCCCTTATTGTGCATTTCGTCCAGCTCGTACCGCGGGCGCGATTAGGACACGCGGTTGGGTCATGTCATCGATGTACGGTGTGCTTATCGATCGCGTCTTGATCCTCTACCTGTCGGTCCACTGCATGTCAACCATGCTGTTACATACTTTGAGGTATGGAACCGTTCGCCCGCGCATTGCAACTGGCGGAGACTGCCGCCGGAGGTGTCTCGCCGCGTCCTCCCGTCGGTGCAGTTGTCGCTGATGTCAACGGCAAGGTCGTCGGCGAAGGTGCGACCGAGCCACGACCTGGTCAACATGCAGAATCGGTCGCGTTGGGCATGGCCGGCGACCGAGCGCGCGGGTGCATCTTGTATTGCACCTTGGAGCCGCACCAGTATCACAGCACCGTCGCACCGTGCACCGATCACATATTGGCGAGCGGTATCGGTCGCGTCGTCTGCCCTGTTACTGATCCGTCGCCGCTGGTGAACGGCGAGGGATTCGCGATCCTCAAAGGCGCGGGCATCTCGGTGTCACATGATGTTCCCAGCCATCTTGCAAAACGTGCGGAGGCGCTGATTGAACCATGGGCAAAGCTGTTGCGAACTGGTATGCCCTTTATCACATCGAAATGGGGACTTAGCCTCGACGGTTGCGTCGCGACGCGAACTGGCGACTCCCAGTGGATATCGTCCGAAGAGTGGTTACGCCACACGCACTCGATGCGCTACCGTTCCGACGCGATACTCACCGGCATCGGAACCGTACTTGCAGACGACCCGGCCCTTACGGCACGCGACCTCGATACTGGGGAGCGATTGGCAAATCGGCCGCGCCTGCGCGTTGTCGTCGATTCTCGAGGCAGGCTTCCGCCGAATGCGAGGATGCTCGGGGAATCTGGTGACGTTATCAACGCTGTCGCCGTGGAAACCGATGCGCCAAACGGATGCGAGACGGTAGTCCTTCCGGCCTCTGACGCCGAAGACGCTCGGCCTAAGGTTGACTTGGTCCGCCTGATCGCGCTTCTCGGCGATCGGGGTTACGTCAACATTTTGGCTGATGCCGGACCCATTCTCACGGGTGAACTCTTTCGACTCAAGCTAGTTGACAAAGTGGTGGCAAGCATCTCAACGCGCGTAATTATCGGCGGCGATGGCGCGTTACGTCCTATCGGAGGTGTCGGCCCATCAACATTGGCAGAGTCACCTAGGTTGCGAGATGTCGAAACGACACGGATTGGAGATGACATCATCGTGGCAGGTTACGTTGAGTATCAGAATTAAGGCATGTTCAGCGGAATTGTAGAAGCGACTGGGACCGTCGTCGCCACGCGTGAAGTCAGCGGATTGATGAAGCTGAATGTCGATGCACCAGCCGTCCTGATGGATGCGGACTCGATGCAGATGGGCGACAGTATTTCCGTCAGTGGTGCATGTCTTACCGTGACGAATATTGATGGCTCAGTCTTCTCTACTGATGTGACTCTCGAGACTCTCCGACGCACCACGCTCTCGGATTTGCAACCAGGTTCGCGGGTAAATCTGGAGCGAGCTATGAAGTTCGGGGGGCGAGTCGGCGGGCATCTTGTCCAAGGGCATGTAGACGGTGTGGGAATCGTCGCGGGAGTTGAAGCCGGGGGAGCTGCGCGTCTAATTCGGGTGGAAGCGCCCGCCGATATAATCACTTACACGATTGAGAAAGGATATGTCGCTCTTGACGGCGTAAGCCTTACGTGTTTCAGCTGCGACGACTCTGGATTCCATTTCACATTGATCCCCCATACTGCCGCCGTCACTACGCTGGGCGATATTGCAGTAGGCGCGCGGCTCAACATTGAGGCAGATATGGCGGCGAAGTATCTTGAGAAGTTTACGTATTCGGCACTCGACGCTCGATCTGTCACCTGACATCTGGGACGAAGTATGACTAGCACCGCCACGAACACACCCCGTCCGCTCTCTCCGACCGCCGAAGCATCAGTTAAGCGCGCCGTTGAAGCGATCAGGCGCGGTGGCTTGGTCATCATGGTCGACGATGAAGACCGCGAAAACGAGGGCGACCTCGTCATGGCGGCTCAGGATGCCACGGCGGAGAATGTCAACTTCATGGTGACGCACGGTCGCGGCTTGATCTGCGCGCCGATGATGCCCGAGGACCTGGACCGCTTGGGCATCTCGATGATGGTGAAACACAACACTACCGAGCACGCCACGGCCATGGCGGTGGCGGTTGACGCTGCATCGGGTATCACGACAGGGATATCGTCGGCAGACCGCGCACACACGATCAGGCTCTTGGCCGAATCCGAAGCAACGGCAATGAATTTCGTTCAGCCTGGCCACGTCATTCCGTTGCGCTATCAGGATGGCGGCGTGCTTGTGCGCGCAGGACATACGGAAGGGTCAATTGACCTAGTGCGCGTAGCTGGCAAACACTCCGCAGCGGTGGTGTGCGAAATCATGAACGAAGATGGCACGATGGCGCGCTACCCAGAGCTTAAGAAATTGGCCGAACAACACGACATACCGATCGTATCCATTGCCGATCTCATCTCGTTCCGGCTGAGTCGCGAGTCTTTCGTCAAGCGCGTTGTTGAGACTCAACTGCCGACTCCGTGGGGGCAGTTTCGGTGCATTGCATACAAGAGCGTCGTCGACCGCGCCGAACACATCGCGTTGACCCTCGGCGATATCGAACCTGAGACTCCGACGTTGGTGCGCGTGCACTCCGAGTGTCTGACAGGTGACATCTTCCGTAGCCGCAGATGCGACTGTGGTGAGCAGTTGGATGCGGCGATGTCGCGTATCTCTGAGACAGGGATTGGCGCGTTGGTTTACATGCGACAAGAGGGGCGCGGAATAGGCCTCATCAATAAACTCAGGGCGTACCGTTTGCAGGACAACGGGATGGACACTGTCGATGCGAACCACAAGCTGGGTTTCCCGACTGACTTGCGTCACTACGGGGTCGGCGCGCAGATTCTGCTGGATGTTGGTGTCAGGCGGTTCAGGTTCCTGACTAACAACCCGAAGAAGGTTGCGGGGCTGGAAGGTTTCGGTTTGGAAATGGTTGAGCAGGTCCCGTTACGTACTGCACCGAACTCCCATAACACACGCTACCTGAAGACCAAGAGTGAGAGGATGCGCCACGACCTGGGCATCCCGCGAAGTGAATGATCACCGAGCCCATGGACTACGGAATGCCGAAGAAAAATCCAGGCAAAGCTGACCCGGCATTATTGGATGGCAGGGGCCACCGAATAGTTGTGTGCGTGGCGCGGTTCAACAGCGATATCACGTACGCCATGCGCGATTTGTGCGTCGATCGATTGGTGGAGCTGGGCGTATCACGCTCCGATATCGTCGTTACCGAGGTCCCAGGCAGTTTTGAGCTGCCTATGATTGCGATGCGCCGACTGCAGGGGACCAACGTTCAAGCCGCCATCGCGATAGGTGCAGTGATACGCGGCGAAACTGATCACTACAAGTACATCGCGCGGTCCGCGGCTGATGGGTTGCAACGCGTGGCCATTGAGTGCAAGAAGCCGGTGATCTTCGGCGTGCTGACAACCGATACCGTGAGGGAAGCGCGTGCGCGTATTAAGCACGCGCGGGACTACGCCGATAACGCGGTGGAGATGATCAACACTGCGCTGTTGAACAGGGTGTTTTGACCGCATCCGCGGGAGTCGGTAGGAGCAGCCGCGGCGGGTTCGAATTTGCGGCCGATTGTGAATTCGAGCGCGAAGAAGGGGGCCTTGACTGCGAAGACATCGGCGAGCCCGCGGGCTGTCGGCGACGCAATCCAATCGGTCGTCTCAAACCGATTCGAGTTGCTAATCGTCATTGCCATCATTCACGCACAACGGCCGATCTCCGCTACTCCATTTCGGCGTCGTCCATGATTTCCACCAGCTCTTGCACGGCCGCGGCGGATGCCTCTAGCGCGGACTGCTCAGACTTGCTGAGCCGGATCTCGATAATCTCCTCTACGCCTGCACTGCCCAACTTGACTGGCACGCCGACATAAAGCCCGGTTATTCCGTACTGTCCTTGCAACATTGCGGCGCACGGCAGGATCTCCTTGCGGTCTAGCAGGATGGCCTCGACCATTTGCGCGGTGGCCGCTGACGGCGCGTAGTATGCCGAGCCCGTCTTGAGTAGTCCCACGATTTCCGCGCCGCCGTCGCGTGTGCGTTGCACGATTTCTTCCAGTCTGTCCGCGTCAATAAGATCCGTGACTGGCGACCCGCCGATTGTGGTCGTCTGAATCAGTGGCACCATCGTGTCGCCGTGGCCACCTAGAACGTACGCCTGAATGTTCGTGACGGACACGCCCAGTTCCTGCGCCAAGAAGGTCCTGAAACGCGCCGTGTCAAGTATCCCTGCCATTCCTACGACCCGTTCGCTTGGGAACCCAGATACCTTGTGCGCGTGTTGGACCATCGCATCTAGTGGGTTGGAGACGACTACGAGTACGGAATCGGGCGAGTGCTGAGCCACTTGCTCCGTGACGCTTCCTACTATTCGCATGTTTGTTAACAAGAGGTCGTCGCGGCTCATCCCTGGTCGTCTTGCGATGCCGGCGGTGATGACAACGACATCAGAACCCGCTGTCGGTTCGTAGTCGTTCGCTCCAATAATCTGGGCATCTGTTCCTAAGACCGGACCGGATTCCAGCAGGTCTAACGCCTTGCCTTGCGGCATGTCCTCCACTACATCAACCAGCACGACGTCCGCATATCCGCGTTCATAGATGCGTTGCGCCGTCGTGGCGCCGACATTGCCTGCCCCGACTACTGTTACCTTGAATCTCATACAGAGCCTCTCCATCTAGTTTCGTCGAACGAATCCAACTCGTGACCGCCTGATGTCAATCGCTGCTTGTGACTCAAGTATTGACTTGACGGTTCCAGCGTTGCTCAAGATCGGCCGCGCCGACAGTGTCAGCAACGTAATCACCGAACTCATTGCCGGTTGAACCTGTGTCGCGTCCGGTTACCTTGACCTCGCGCTCGTACTGCCCGCAAATCTCCAGTGCCATATCAAGCTTGCGGCCCAACTCAGCGTATCCAATATGCGACATCAACATGGACGCGGCTTTGAGCATGGATGATGGGTCGGCGTACTGGGCGCGCCCCTCAGTTACCATCCTTGGTGCTGATCCGTGGATCGCCTCGAACATTGCGTAGCGCGTGCCGATGTTGGCAGCTCCTGCAGTACCGACACCGCCTTGGATCTCAGCCGCCTCGTCCGTGAGGATGTCACCGTACAGGTTCGGCATAACCAAAACTTGGAAATCCGAACGTCGCGCGGTGTCTAGGAGTTTCGCTGTCATGATATCGATGTACCAGCTGTCCCATTCGATGTCGGGGTAATCTGCCGCGACGCGCCCCGCCACCTGCAAGAAACGCCCGTCGCTCAATTTCACGATGTTCGCTTTCGTGACGACCGTGACTCGAGTCCGGCCGTTGACCTTAGCGTGCTCGAAAGCGGCGCGGATTATTCGCTCGGACCCCGGAGTCGAAATTAGGCGGAAGTCGATGGTGAAATCTTCTGTAACGTCGATGCCATCGGAACCCAGAGCGTACAGGTCTTCGGTGTTCTCGCGGAAGAACATCCAGTCAATGCCTTCGGCAGGGACGCGGACAGGGCGCACATTCGCGAAGAGATCGAGCTCCTTCCGCATTCCAACATTAGCCGATTCCAGATTCGGCCAATCGTCACCTTTCTCGGGCGTGGTGGTTGGACCCTTCAGCGTCACATCGCACGCCTTGATTTCTGCCAATACATCGTCTGGTATCGACTGCAAATGGGCGGCACGGTTCTCGATAGTCAGGCCTTCGATGTTGCGAAACTCAACGCGGCCAGCCTCTACCGCATCGGACAGCAGTCTCTCAAGCACCTGTCGCGCCGTCTCCGTGATCGCGGGACCGATACCGTCGCCACCGATGATGCCGATGATGGTCTTTTCTTTCGCGCTCCAGTCAACGACTTCGCTGGCTGACTTGAGACTCTCGACTCGTGCCATTTGCGTCTCTAACACGTTCCCGAAATGTCGCTTGGCACGCTCTATCGCATCATGATCCATGTTGGCATCCCTCCTCGTCGTAAACGACCCACATTAGGCAGCACATTTACCGCCATTTATGAGGTTTACCTTCCTTCGGTAGCAGCTTTCCAGTGTCGCTCCGTATTGCGTGGGTCGATTCTGTCTTCGCCGAGTTCTTCGCGGTAACTCGATCCACCGATTCAATACCTGTTAATCCTAGGGCTTCGACGTGCCCCATCGCGACGAATAGCACATCCGCCGCTTCGTCCGCCACTCCGCGTTGGAAAGAGGCCGCCACTGCCTCGGCGAGTTCGTCTGTCTCTTCCTCTAGGATGGCAGTTCGTTCCGAGATGACTTCAGAAGGGTCAGTAGCCGCGAACATACCCGATCCGAAGCCCCATCGGTTGTGAAAGTCCCACACTTCGTTCGCCATTCGGGTTACCGCCTTGACGAACTCGTCACGCGAGACTGCATTGGGTGACAACTGCCGTGTCGGTGTATCACGCATCATAGCGGGATGTTCCCGTGCTTCTTGGCCGGCAATTCATCTACCTTAGTCGCCAACATTCGAAACGCGTCACTGATCCTTGACCTTGTCGTGCGTGGATCGATTACATCGTCTATGTAGCCACGATTGGCGGCGATGTAGGGGTTCGCGAAGGTTGCGCGGTAATCTGCGACCATCTCCGACCGGGCCGATTCCGGATCGTCAGCGGCCGCTATCTCCCGGCGACGAATCACATTTACCGCACCTTCAGGCCCCATCACTGCAATCTCAGCCGACGGCCATGCCAAGTTGACATCGCAACGTAGCTCTTTGCTACCCATCACGATATACGCGCCGCCGTACGCCTTTCGCAGTATCAGAGTAACCTTCGGCACTGTCGCTTCCGAGTAGGCATACAGCATCTTTGCGCCGTGTCGGATGATTCCACCCTGTTCTTGAGCCGTTCCGGGCATGAAACCCGGTACGTCGACCAACGTCAGCACAGGTATGTTGAAGGAATCGCAAAACCTAACGAATCTCGCGCCTTTGTCGGACGCATCAATGTCCAACACTCCCGACATGACATTCGGCTGATTCGCTACGAAACCTATCACCTGGCCGGCGATCCGTCCGAAACCTACCACGATATTCGGTGCGAACGTCTCATGAACCTGCATGTACTCGGCATCATCAAACACCTCATCCAACACTTCTAGCACGTCGTACGGTTGGTTCGGGTCGTCGGGCAAGATGTCAAGTAGACGCTCGGATTGTCGCGAGGTCGGGTCATCCGAAACTACGCTGGGCGGTTGCGATGCGTTGTTCGGCGGCAGGTAGCTAAGTAGCTCGCGCACTCCTGCGTAGCAGCTTGGCTCGTCTGCGAAAGACCAATGCGCCACCCCACTCAAAGCGGCATGTGTGCTCGCGCCACCGAGCTGTTCGTGAGTCACGTCCTCGCCGGTGACAGATTTGACCACATCCGGGCCGGTGATGTACATCTGCCCAATGCCTTCAACCATGAATATGAAATCCGTCATTGCGGGCGAATACACCGCTCCGCCGGCACACGGTCCGGCGATGACGGTGATTTGCGGTACGACGCCGGAAGCCAGCGTGTTTCTGCGAAACACCTCGCCATATCCGGCCAAGGAATCGATCCCTTCTTGGATCCTCGCACCGCCAGAATCGTTTATGCCGACGATCGGCGCGCCTACCTTCATGGCGTGATCCATCACTTTGACGATTTTCTGTGCGGCGGCTTGCGACAGCGAACCTCCCAACACTGTGAAATCCTGCGCGTAGGCGAATACCGTTCGACCACCCAACGCGCCCCATGCCGTTACTACAGAGTCTCCTTCGTAACGCTGTTTGTCCAATCCCAAGTCTGTCGATCGATGTGCGACGAAAGAGTCGATTTCGGTAAAGTCGCCGCCGTCAAAGAGCATTGCGAGTCTGTCGCGCGCTGTCAGCTTCCCACGGTCTCTCTGGGATTTGAGCCTGCGTTCGCCGCCGCCCATCAACGCATTCGATCGTCGTGTCTCCAACGCTGACACACCAGACTGGAGCGTCGACTCGTCATTGGTTGATGGTTGTTCTTGAGACATCGTTAGGTGCGGATGCGAAATGCGCTATGAACCGGTCGCTCCTGCAACGCCAGATTAGAATCTTATCGCAGGCTCGCGCTCTCTGTTTAATTGTGTCAACTCTCGCCTATCATCATGCTTGGACCATCATCCGATACCGATGTCGACATTTCGTCGATAGTTAGTCGTAAGTCTTTCGCTTGGGGCGCGCGGACATACGTGATGGCCATTCTCAATGTGACGCCTGACTCGTTTTCGGGTGATGGCACAATGCGAGGCGATAACTGGGTGTCGAACTCGATTGATCAGGCAGTAATCATGGAGTCGGAAGGTGCTGATGCCATCGATGTGGGTGGTGAGTCAACACGTCCCGCGTCGGTTTATCGGGACGCACAACCGGTTTCAGCCGACGAGGAGATGGAACGCGTCCTTCCTGTCGTTGAGGGGTTGTCGGCGCGGGTTAAAGTACCGATAAGCATTGACACTCGCAAATCTAAAGTAGCGGATACGGCTTTGAAACACGGCGCCTCGGTCATCAACGATGTCTCAATGCTGAGCGACCCGGATATGGCAGCAGTGGCGGCTGATCATGATGCGGACATCGTCGTTTGCCACAACAAGCAGGTCGCTGAGTATGACGATGTGCCGGGTGAAATCGCCTCTGACCTCGCTTCGGCTGTAGAGCGTGCGATTGACAGCGGTGTGGGAGAGACACGCATCATCATAGACCCTGGCATTGGCTTCGCTAAGAATGCCCAGCACAGCCTAGACGCCATGCGAAGGCTCCGCGAGATACGGGATGCTGTTGGAGACTATCCGATGCTCGTAGGTCCATCCCGAAAATCGTTCATCGCTGCCATTCTTGATGAATCGCCGCATCGGACAATAGATGGCAATGCCGCCGCCACTACGCTCGCGGTTATGGGCGGTGCCGACATGGTCAGAGTTCACGAGGTTAAGTCAATGGCCAATGTCGTCAAGGTCGCAGATGCATTCGTCAGGGGCTGGTCGCCGGACATGAACGGCATCAGCGACCGTGCGTTGCGGGCGATCAGACGCGAGGTCTGAACGA
Source organism: Dehalococcoidia bacterium (assembly GCA_965200145.1). Taxonomy (GTDB): domain Bacteria; phylum Chloroflexota; class Dehalococcoidia; order Lucifugimonadales; family Lucifugimonadaceae; genus CBDATG01. The sequence continues at coordinate 313,344 of CBDATG010000002.1, read as the reverse complement.
TAGGTCGGCAGGATTGGAAACGGCGTACATCGGGGTTGGAAGCAACATCGGTGATCGGGCGAGGTATCTTGACTCGGCTGTCAATGCCATGCGAGACCTCGGCGAAGTCATCGCGTTGAGTCAGGTTTACGATACCGAGCCATGCGATGTGCCGAGCCCTCAAAATCGATATCTGAACATGGTTGTTGGCTTGGATACTGCCCTCTCGCCGATTCAGTTACTTGATGGGATGCTAGCGATCGAGCGCAACCACGGGCGCATCCGTACTGTCCGCAATGCCCCGCGAACGCTTGACCTTGACATCCTCTTCTACGGTTCGTTAAAGATTGACTCGCCTCGATTAACCGTCCCGCACCCTCGCGCACACGATCGTGCTTTCGTGCTGGTGCCCTTGTCAGATGTCGCTCCTAGTCTCCAGCATCCGACTGTGAATAGGACAATCAGCGAACTGTGTGCGGATGTCTCAACCTCTGGGATAGTAAGACTGGGCACGCTCGCACAGTTGAAACAGCGAGATCAAGTCGTCTCACCCGCGTAGCGCGAAGTACATCATCGTCAGAACCGTTACCATGATGATCGCCCATAAGATAATCCTCGGGGATATGTTCTTCATGGTGTTAGCTCGTAGATTGGGATTCAACGATACGGTTCGGTCGATGCCGTGAGCGAATCTTACTGCAACATCGTGTGCGACATTGACGGTACGATAATCCCGTTAGGCTCAACAGGTTACGAAGCGTCCGTTTGCACAGAACGGACGGTGCGTGCTGTTGAGTCTGCAACCGCTAGAGGATGGCGTTTCTCGATTGCCACTGGTAGGATGCGGAGCGCGGCGCTTCGCGTGCATGAGCAAATCGGAGCGAACGGTGACTTAATCTGCTACCAAGGCGCGATGATCATAGATGGTCAGAGCCTTGAAGTGTTAACCCATGAACGTATTGAGCCGGGCATCGCTTCAGCCGCCATTGAATATTTCATGACGCATGGATTGGAGATACGTGTGTATGTCGACGATGCCATATGGGTCTCGCCGGCGAGTAGCGAATCGAACTATGTCGCGCGCCGTCCATCCGCGGAACACAAGCTGACGACAGACCCTCTGGCTTTGGCGCAGTTGCGTCCGACGACAATTGTGGGCATTGATCGGCCGGCTCTTGTAGTCTCTCATGTTGAGGCGGTTGAGAAGCTTCTGGGCGAGTCCGCGCTAGTAACACGGTCTCTCGCGCATTTCTGTGAGATCGGGTCGCCGCGTGCTGGCAAGGTAAAGGCGTTGGAGTGGGTGTCTGAATACCGTGGGTTGGACCGACGGCGCACCGTGGCGTTCGGCGACGGCATGGGCGATGTTGAGATGCTCAAGTGGGCAGGACTCGGGGTTGCTGTGGGTACCGACATTCCAGAGGTGCTGAGTGCCTCGGACGAATCGGTAGCAGGTCCCTTGTGCGATGGCGTGGCGCAGAAGATCGAACAGCTGGTTGCACAATGAGCGATCGAACAGAGACTGCATCTGACGCGGTCAGGCGGCCTGCCAAGCATCTCAGGAGTTCGTCGTGGACGGTGCACCGTGGTGGCAAGTTCAACCTTCGGACCGATCTGTTATCACTTCCGGGCGGGCCCGAAGTGGAGAAGGACATCATTGAACACCCCGGATCGGTCGTTTTGATACCAGTCACCGATGATGGCAAGGTTCTAATGATTGAGCAGTGGCGGCCGTCGGTGGGTAAGTACTCAATCGAACTTCCATCAGGGACCTGCGAGGCCGGTGAGTCGGTTGATGCGACGGCGCAACGTGAGCTCCGTGAAGAGGCGGGAGTGCGGGCGGACCAGTTGGATCGCATCGGCGGACTCTATCCGGTGACGGGTTACAGCACCGAATACAGCCATGTCTACGTCGCGCGGTCGCTAACGCAGGATCCGCTTGCGCAGGATAAACTTGAAGATATTCGCGTGTTGCCGATGACGGTGGCAGAGGTTTGGAAACTGATCGCAGAAAACGCAATCGATGACGCTTTAACGGTCGCGGCTATGTCGCTAGCATCCACATCGAACCCGCGTCTCCTCCCGATGCATCGACCGCAGGCTCACTGAATCCGTTCCCCACGTTGTTACAACACGACATCCTAATCATCGGCGCGGGTCTAGCGGGACTGCGCGCGGCCGTAGAAGCGACCGCGCAGGGTCTGGATGTCGCGGTCATATCGAAGGTCCATCCTGTCCGAAGCCACTCAAATGCGGCGCAGGGCGGGATCAACGCGCCGCTGACCGACCGCGGCGACGACTGGGAAGGCCACGCGCTAGACACGATAAAAGGTAGCGACTATCTCGCAGACCAAGACGCTGTCGAAATAATGTCCAGGGAAGCCGGTGACGCGGTGATCGAACTTGAACGCATGGGCGTCATCTTCAGCCGCGGCGAAGATGGCCGACTGGGAACGAGACGGTTCGGCGGACAGCTGGTTGCAAGAACATTCTTCGTAGGTGCAATCACTGGCTCCGCTATCCTGCATGTCCTTTACGAGCAGGCTCTAAAGCACAACTTGAATGTCTACGAAGAGTGGTTCGTATCTGACCTCATCATTGAAGATGGACGTTGCGTCGGTGTGATCGGTCTTGACATCAAGACAGGAGAGTTCCACGCAATCTGGGCAAAAGCCGTGATTGTGGCATCCGGCGGTGCGGGCAGGGTTTTCGAACCGTCGACGAATGCGTTGATCTGCACTGGCGACGGGCTCGCGTTGGCGTGGCGGGCAGGGGTGCCGCTGATGGACATGGAGATGGTGCAGTACCACCCCACTACGCTTGCAAGAACCGGCATCCTGCTCTCTGAGGCAGCACGCGGCGAAGGGGCCCACCTGCTTAACTCCGATGGCGAGCGCTTCATGTTGCGATACGCGCCTGAGTATGAGGAATTGGCGTCAAGGGATGTGGTATCGCGTTCTGAGCAGACAGAGATTAACGAAGGCAGAGGTATCGACGGTAACGTCATGCTTGACATGCGCCACCTCGGTCGAGATTTCATCGAAGACCGACTTGGGTATCTGCAAGAGGTGGCGGTAGAGTTCCTCGGTATCGATTTGGCAGAGCAACCAGTGCCGGTCAGACCTGGTGTGCACTACATCATGGGCGGAATCAAGACAGACGTAGACGGGGCGACCGTTGTCCCTGGCCTATACGCCGCTGGCGAATGCGCCAACGTCAGTGTTCACGGTGCCAATCGGCTCGGCGCAAACTCCCTTTTGGACACGGTAGTGTTCGGCCGCCGTTCAGCTACACACGCCGCCGATTTCGTCAGGACTGTCCAGCACGGTTCCGGATCAGACGAGCATCTGACCTCAGAGAATGAACGCATCCAGTCTCTGCTGGACCGTCCAGACGGTGAAGGTTGGGCATCTGTGCGAAACTACATGGCAGAGGAGATGACCAAAGGTATCGGAGTATTCAGGGACGAGGACTCGATGCAGGGCGCGAGACGTGCGATTGACGAAGTCGACCAGCGAATGCCGGAAGTAGCCGTTCGCAACAAGGGCAAGGTGTTTAACACCGACCTTATCTTCACATTGGAGATGGAGTTCATGGCGGATGTGGCCAAGTCGATTGTTCACGGCGCGTTGGCACGCAAGGAGAGCCGCGGTGCGCATTTCCGGACTGACTTGACGGACCGCGATGACACGAATTGGCTCAAGCACACACTGGTTTACAAGGACGATGATGAATCCGATGGCGTGCGGGTCTCGACATCTGACGTTACGATTACGAACTGGCAACCTGTGAAGCGGGTGTACTGATGAAAGCCAACATTAGAGTCAAACGGCACGATCCCGAGACGATGCAACCCGGCGAGTCTCGCTGGGACGACTTCGCCCTCGACCTTCACCCGCAATCTACGGTTCTTGATGCCCTGATCCATGTTCGTGAAGAGGAGGATCCGTCGCTTGCACTGCGTTGCGCCTGCCGCGCTTCCATCTGTGGATCATGCGGAATGCGCGTCAACGGAGAGGCGAAGCTCGTTTGTAAGACGCGTCTCGCCGAAATCGTCACGGACGATGACCCAGTCGTGATCGAGCCGATGGGGAATCAACCAGTCATCAAAGACCTAGTCGTCTCACTTGATCCATTCTTTGACAAAGTACGCCAAGTTGGTCCTTACCTACAAGCCGATTCGGAACCCGAGTCGGGCGAGTTCATCGCATCGAACGAGTCGATGGTCAACTTACTTACTGCCATGAACTGCATCATGTGTGGCGCGTGCGTCTCCGATTGCACCGTGCTGGAGGTCGATTCAAACTTCATTGGACCTGCTGCCCTCGCCAAGGCTTGGAGGTTCGTAGAAGACCCGCGCGATGATGTCCGGTCGGAACGGCTACAGGAGTTAAACGATAGTGATGGCGGGATATGGGACTGCACACGTTGTTTCAAGTGCGTTGAGGTCTGCCCCAAAGACGTTGCGCCGATGACGCGCATCATGGAGCTTCGCGAAGCGGCCATTGAAGATGGCAATACCGACACGCCGGGTTACAGACACACCAACTCGTTCACGAAATCGGTGCGTAAGAACGGCAGACTAGACGAAACTCGATTGGCTGTGGAATCTGCCGGCTACACCAACGTTCCCAGGCTCTTCGACTTGGCTGAGATAGGCTTGCGTTCTCTAATGAAGGGCAAGTTGCCTCCGGTGTCGCCACACAAGGCCGATGGCAAGGAAAAGATAACCGCGCTCTTTGACAAGATCGATTCGGAGTCAAAGCGATGAAGTTCGCCTTCTACCCCGGTTGTGTTGCCAGAGGGGCGGGACCGGAGCTGTTCGACTCGGCCGTCGCTGTTATGGAACGCCTCGGCATCGAGTGGGTCGAAATGCACGGTGCGGCGTGCACGGGTGCTGGTGTCTTGCAGGAGAAGAACCAAAAACTGGGCGACACGCTGAATGTCAGGACGCTCGCCATGGCAGAGAAAATGGGTCTGCCAATCCTGACCATCTGCTCCACATGCCAAGGGGTCATCTCGCAGGCCGATCATCGCGTGCGGCGAGATCCCGAATACTTGGCAGAGATCAACGCTACTCTCGCCGAAGAAGGGCTGCAATACAACGGCAACACGACGGTTAAACATCTCCTGTGGGTGCTGATTGAAGATATCGGGATTGATGCCCTGAAGCGCACATTCGTCAAGGAGCTCGCGGGCATAAACTTCGCGCCGTTCTACGGTTGCTACATCGTGCGCCCTTCCGATGCGCTCGGTTTCAATGAGAATCCGCAAAGACAAACCTCGCTGGAGTCGGTCATTGAGGCGACAGGGGCGAACGTTACAGATTTTCCCGGCAAGACAGCGTGTTGCGGCTTCCCGATACTGTTCATTAATCAGCGCAACTCGTTGCGGATGGTCTCGAACCACACCGGTGCTGCGCGCGATCGTGGCGCGGATGCCATGGTCACACCCTGCCCGCTGTGCCATTTGAATCTGGATGGTTACCAACCTAAGGCTCGCCGGCAGAACCGACGCGACAAGGCCGACTTGCCGATTATGCATCTGCCACAGCTGCTCGGATTGGCGATGGGCATGGACCGCAAAAAGCTCGGGCTCGGCAAGCACATAGTTGAGACTAAGGACATCGCCCGACGAGTCGAAGCGTTGCCCAACGCGGGGTAACCGCCCGGCATCAGGACCGGAGCGGCACGTCATGTTTGCGAGACCCCTCGGCGTAGCGATTGCAACAGTCGCGGTGTTGGCGGTCGTGATGTCATGCGGAGGCGATGGTACCGCTCCGTTAGATGTCCCGACGCTTAACCCCGACCCTCCGTTGACCGAACAGGAAGCGATTGAGATCGCCAAAGAAGAACACGAGGAGCTTCTGGAGTCGATCAATTTCTACGGACATCAGCAGGTCAAGATACGCACAGGAAGCATGTTGATGCGTGATTTGCAGGAACTGACAGGAACGGAGTTGTTCACCGAAGACTCCCCGAGACTCGACAGGCAGATCTGGGCGGTCCAGATAGGGGGCAACTTCGGCGACCACGATGTGCCGTACGATATCCGTAACGGCTATGGCATCGTTGGCATCGATGCCGAAAACGGCGACATCTGGCTACGCGCCAGATACAACCGTGAGATACTGATCAACCCCGGCGAGTAGAGGTGCGCCGACTCAACGGCGGAACGCCTCCGTTGACACCGTGCCGTAAATCTCCCACAAGAACGAATACACGTCGGGATACCTGTCGGCCAGTTCAGCTTGATCTTCGACCAACCAGTAAAGCTCCCGCGTGGCGTTGAAGTACACAGTCGAGAAGACCGCGAAGAACTCGTCTACATCGGCCGATGCGTGCGTTCCATCGATTCGACCGGTGGCCAAGATGGATTCATAAAGTGCGATCAACCTGACCCGATCAGATTCCGTTAGGCACAGATTCTCAATCGCGTGTGCGAACTCGTGGATGGTAACGTCGATAAACTCGTACGCCTCGGAATTGCGAAGTAGGTTTTCCTCTGAAGTAGCCGACACGGGTTGCCCTGCGACTGCTCCAAGCCCGCGGATCGAAAACCCGTCATATGGGCGCCCAGTGAAATCTTCGCGGCCTGATAACCATCTAAACTCTGGCAGGGTCGTGACCCACTCTGTTTCTCCAACAATCGCGACCGCTGCCTCCGCATCCGCGAGGCACTCCACGATGTCCAAGCGTCCCTGCATCATGGCATCAACCGTCTCCGCGGCCCTGTACATCGCATCCGGGACGACATCTTCGTTGGCCTTGATGATGACGCCATCTACATCGATGAACTGTGTGTAGTAGCTCACAGGTCGCACAATGACGCGGAAGGACTGGACTATGCGCCGAATCGAAGTGAGCTGACGCCATTCGCATGAATCGCCTCTCAGGCGGAATCCCACACGCTGGCCGGGAAGTACATCGGCAACACCCACGACCTCAATCACATCTAGCACGCAGTATTCAGGGGACTCTTGAACGCGGTACCTCATCCTGTAGTACTCGCGTCCATCTGCGTCGACGCGCTCGAACTGATCGACCTCCAGCAAAGTGGCGTCGGGCCACCAATCGCGGTATAGATTATCCCTCACATCGGCGGCGTATTCCTCAAGGGTTTCATCCTCCAGTAGCCCCGATATCACCGTGATGTACCCATGCCCTCCAGGACGTCGATACCGGTCGTCGTCGAGTTTTGTCCAATTCCCAGGGATATCCATCTCAAACCCGTACTCCGTGTCACGAATAACCAATTCGTACGGTGGGGGCGTGGGAGTCGGTGTCGCGGTTGGCGTAGGAGTTGAGGTTGGCGTAGGCAATGGAGTCGCAGTGGGCAGAAGTGTCGGTGTGGGCGTTGCGGAAGGCGTAGGTGTTGCACTCGGAGTCGGAGTTGGGGTTGGCGTCGGCGTTGGAGTGGCAGTCGGAAGCAGCGTCGGCGATGGCGTGGAAGTGGTCGTCGGCAGTGGAGTCCTGTTTGGTGCCGGAGTAAATGAGGGTGAGGGCGTAACGGTGTAGGTTGGCAGAGGGCTAGGTATCGGATCAGGTATCGCGGTCGTGGTAGGAGTCCGCGTCGATGTCGGGCTCGGTTTGGGATGCGGCATTTGAATTGGCAACAATGTCGCGGTGTACGCGATCGTCGGGGGCGATGTCCGAGCAACTGTGGTCGCCGGTGTCAATGTCGGGCTCGGTGTCAAAGCCGAACGGGCTACGGGCGAATGTGTTGGCGTTGCGGTCGCGGCCGTCTCGGTGACTCCGATCGGTGTTGCTTCGTCAGCCGAACGCACACACGCTAAAGCCAGTGCCAACGCGACCAGCAGCACAACCAACGGACCGAAGATTGCCCTATCAGTGGTTGCGCGGACTACTGCCCCTCCGAAGCGGTGCATCTGCAGGTCCACCTCTAACCGGTCGCTAGTCCTATCCGCCGATCAATCAACGGGTATGCGATCTCCAGCACCGCCAACAGTAGCGCGAACAGCACACTCGTCGTGATGACTACCGAGGTCACAGTGCCGAAGTCGTTCCCTAGTATCGCCTGTTGCAAGACATATCCGATCCCTGGATATGCGAACACTATCTCAACTAACACCGTCCCCGTCAGGATAAGTCCCATATTCATGACCAGGTGCGTGACTTGAGGTAGCAGGCAGTTTCGCATCTTGTACCACGAGAGGACGCGCCACGGGTTAAGCCCCATTGATCGCGCCAAGAGGACGTAGTCCTCGCCTTCGGTCATCACCATCACAGACCGCATCAGTACTAGCCACTGGGCGATTCCTGCGACGACTATGCAGGTAAAGGGCAACGTGCCGTGCCAGAGCAAGGTTGCGACTCCTGCGGGGTTCCACTCTGGAGTTTCGCCTAATGTGTAACCTCCCCCGCTGGGAAACCAGTCCAACAACCACACGAACACCCAAATCATCACCATGCCTAGCACGAAGAACGGCGTGGCGTACAAGGTCAGAGCGGCAGGGGTTGCCCAGCGCGCAATGACTCCGAAGCGTTTCACGGGAGAAGCGACCAGCGCGCCGGCGAACGTACCGATTAGAAATGCGATTGCGGTGGACATTCCGACCAGCGTCAACGTCCACGGCAGTGCTTGACTGACTTTAGGCGTGATAAAGCTGCCTTGTGCTAGTCCGGCCCACCAAGTCAAGTATCCATCCAGTACCGGCTCCCATCCGCTCGCGTAACGTCCCAAAGCCAAGACTGGTACGAAATAGATGACCGTGCCGGCACCGATAACGGTAACCAATATGGTGGCGACTCGCCGCCATGCCTGCGATGTCGCGCTCATTCACGCACGCGCCCAGTCGCCCTATGCGTCAACCGTCGGGCGAGCATGTTGGACGCTGTCTGGGGACGGGAGCATCGAGATGCGCTCCCGTTCCCAGACGGTTCACTATCGGTGGAACGAGTCTCAGTTGGCGGGTTGCAACCGAATGATGGCGAGGTAGAACTCTGCCCATATTCGCTCTGACCTGAGGTCGGAGGTTTCTCGTGTCGGCCAGCCAGTCCAATACGTGGTATTCATTGCGTTGATGTGACCATCAATCACGAGTTGAATCTCCGGCATGTCTCGCAGGATGATCTCCGTGGCCTGGCGGAACAAGGCAACGTATGCCGCGTTATCCGGTGAGGCCTCCATCCCACGCATTTCGTCGAGTATCGAGTCGTACTCTGGATTTTCGTAGCGCGGCGACGACAGGAAGTATGCGACCGTTTCGCCGATGTCGGCAGAGTTGTCGGAGTGCCAGTGGACGTAAGTCTGGAACGGTTCGACAGTGCTTCCGCAATGCCAAGTCAGCCATGAAGGCAGGTCACCGACCGCCTGTTTGCCCCAGAATCCAGTCAGTCCACGTCGCTCTACCGCGTCAAACCCTGCACGTTGCGCGCTCTCAACGACTGCGGTACCTGCCCTAGACATCTTCCAGTACGCGGGGGATGGATTCCAGAGCTCGATCTTCAACGTCTCGCCCGAGGAATCTGTCCAGAAACCGTCACCATTCATCGAGTATCCTGCGGCCATCATGATCTCTGCCGCCTTCTCCGGGTTGTGTTGGTCAGCGCCGTCCGCTTCTATCAGGTCGCGTATCTTCTCGTAGTAAGCGGCCGGACCCGGGAAGCCTGTCGCGAGCGGTACCGAGATTGGGTCCGTCGTGCCCTCAAAGGCGAGGTTTGCCACCGCTTGCTTGTCGATGGCGAAGTTCAGTGCGCGTCTAACCGCAGGATCGTCGAACGGCTTGACTTTGTTGTTCATGGTCATCGAGATCATGCAACCGTTCGGGTCGTGCTTGAAAGGCTCGTCCTGCCAAGACATCACCTTCGGGTTGCGGACGCGAGTCAGCTCGAACAGACCGGGCTGGAACGTGAACTGCAAGTCAACCTCGTTCGCCGCCAGTCGCAACGCGATCGACTGCTCGTCGCCAGATGGTGCGAAGACGATGCGCTGAACTTCGGGTAACGGTGCAAAACCCGCCTTCGCCGCCCACCAGTTGTCATCTCGATCGAATATGAGTGCTTCTGGTGCGGCTTTCACTAGTTTGAAGGCGCCTGTTCCGACGGGCCAGCCCTGGGCGATATCAACGTTTTCGAAAGTCTCGGGGTCTTTACCCTCCCAGATGTGTTTGGGCAGCACCGGGAGCTGCTCCTCAGAGTTCTCTTGGAACAGGATGAAGAAGATCCGGCGGTCTGGCCGCGTGAGGTTGAGTTGCACCGTGTAGTCATCAGGTGCCGTCACGCTCTCGACGACATCCTTCAACCTGAAGTGGAAGGCAGACGACGGGTTGTTGAGTATCAGGTCTTGCCAGGTGTAAACAACATCCGCGGATGTAAACGGCGTGCCATCAGACCAGTGAGCGTCATCTCGCAGTGTAATCGTGACCTCGTCATATGCATCGTTGTATTGCCAATCCCTCGCGAGCCATGGCTTCACCTCTCCGTCGTGATGTCCGAAGTAGAAGAGGAACTCAAGCCAGCTGTTGTTGGAGAACGTCCTGATGCGGCTGAGACCTCCACCAGATAGAAGGTTCATGTTCGCCGGGTCGAGCTGCTGTCCTCCCATCGCGATCACGAGAGTTCGGTCTCGCGGAACTGGCGGCAGGTCCCCGGTACCTGACGCGGGAGCGGGAACCGCTGTGGGCTCTGGGGTAGCCGTTACAACAACTTCCTGTTGCTCACGCACCACGACGGTTCGCTCCACCTCCTGAGTAACGACTACGGTCTGCTCAACGACGCGCTCCGTCTCCTGGGTAACTACCACCGTTTCAACGACGGTGGTAGTACATGCGACCGCGGCCACCATTGCCAACGCCACCCCGATGACGGCGAATGACCTAATACTCTTGAACGGACTCATCTATCCCTCCTATTGGATATTGACGATTTCATCAAACATTCAAACGCTGATTTGTGCGCTATGCTAATCGCGTGTTAGTTTCTAGTCAATCTCAGACTGACCCCGCACTCGCGGTCGACTCGAGCAACCGATTGTTATCGACTCGGGGCTTGTCGTCGTACAGGAAACACTTGACGGCGCGTCCCGCCTCGGATGCGAAGTGCGGTGGCGGCTCCTGTCGGCATAACTCATGCACATCCGGACACCTAGGCGCGAACACACAACCACGATCGTCCGCCTGGTTGGCATCGTCAGCCATCGTCGTTACCGGCAGGTCTGCACCCCATTGCACACGTGGATCCGGAACAGGTATCGAGCCCATCAGCAATCTCGTGTAAGGATGCGCGGGGGACTGAATCACCTTTTCGGCATCCCCCGCTTCGACCACATCGCCTCTGTAGAGAACATATATCGCATCGCCAATCTGGAACGCCGTCATCAGGTCATGCGTGATGTAGACGATTGACACACCTAACTCAGTCTTCAACTCACGCAAACTCTCTAAGACCGTTGCCCTCAAGGAAGCGTCGATCATCGACACTGGCTCATCGGCGATCAGCACGCGCGGTTTCAGCAGGAATGCACGCGCGACAGTGATTCTCTGACGCTGTCCGCCGCTCAGCTGGTGCGGGAACCTGCCCAAGGTTTCAGCTGGGCGCAATCCGACCTGCCTCAATGCCTCCTCTATAAAGTCGCGCGCTTCGTCGTCCGTAGCCGCCAATCCGTACAACTTCGCCGGTTGTGTCAAGATACGGTCAACGCGGTAAACGGGGTTGAAAACCTCGAAAGGATCCTGGAATACGGGTTGCACATTGCGTCGAAAGTCACGCCAATCAGCTCCCTTGAGCCGATGGATATCGTTCCCGCGGAACCGGATTGCGCCGTGAGAGGGCTTCAAGAAACCCAACAGCATCGATGCCAGGGTCGTCTTGCCGCTCCCGCTCTCGCCAGCGATCACCGTGATGGACGGTTCGTCCTCGCCTATCGTCAGGCTTAGGTCTCGCACTGCGACATTGTGGGTCTTATTGAACACGCCTCGGCTGAAAACCTTGGTGAGACGGTCAGCTTCCAGTAAGTGACTCATGATGATGGCGATACCGCCTCTTCTGCATACAGATGGCAGCTCGCCCAGCGACCTGTTCTGACCTCCGCCAATTGAGGCTCAACGCGTAGGCACTCGTCCATCACATCTCGACACCGTGGGTTGAACGAGCAACCTGTGGGCAGTTCCAACAACGCTGGCGGCAGACCAGGGATACCTACCAATCTGCTACGTCGTTCGGCCGAAGGCAAGCTTCCGATCAGTGCGCGAGTGTACGGATGTAGAGGGGCATCAAACATGTCCATGACGGGACCGATTTCCACAACCTCTCCGGCGTACATGACTCCGATATCGGTTGCGAACTGCGCCATTAGCCCCATGTCGTGCCCTACGATCAGCACTGCCGCGCCGAGTTCCTCTTGCAACCGCCTTAGCGTCAACATGACCTCGCGTTGCACCACGACGTCAAGCGCGCTCGTCGGCTCATCTGCGATGATTACCTTGGGCGAAAGTGAGACCGCGATCGCGATCGCGACTCGTTGCTTCATGCCTCCGCTCAGCTCGTGTGGATACATCCGCGCGACTCCGGGGTCCAATCCAACTCCCGACAGCAGACCAGCAGTCCGATCGGCGATCTCAGATCCGCTGATCCTGTTGATGTGGTCTTTGAAACCGTTTGCGATCTGATTTCCCACCTTCATGACGGGGTTCAGCGAGTTCATCGCACCCTGTGGGACGTAGGAAATCTGTGCCAGCCTGACCTCGCGCATATCGTCTTCGGATAGCGAGAGCAAGTCCGTGCCTTGCAGGATCACCTGTCCTGCGACGATTCTGCCCGGTGATTGAGTGAGACGCATCAACGCGAGTGCGGTCGTCGTCTTACCCGATCCAGACTCACCCACCAACCCAAAACGTTGCCCATCGTACAAGTCAAACGAAACGCGATCCACGGCGCGCAAATCGCCTCGGTCGGTCGTGTACTCAACCGTCAAACCTTTAACGGATAAGACCGGCTCTTGTTGTGAGCGAACGGTCATGCGGACTGCCTCAATCTCGGGTTAGCTATTCGGTCCAATCCAAGCGAAGTCAGGAAAAGGCCGAGAAAGATGATCACGATGACTAGCACTGGCGACCCCCACCACCACCAGAATCCGCGCAGGACCGCGCCGTAATCGTTCGCCCACCAAATGGACCATCCGAGGGTCTGTGAGTTTGCCGGTCCCAGTCCCAACACCTCGAGCCCGATGGAGAACAAGATGCCGCCTGATACGGCCTGCACGAAGCTCGCCGCTAGGTACGATGTGAGGTTAGGCATCAGCTCGCGGAAGATGATTCGCCAAACTCCAGCTCCCGAGGCGCGTGCCATGTTCACGAATGCACGTTCCCGCAGTGTCAGAACCTGCGCTCGAACAGTCCGTGCGGTGCCCATCCAAGAAAGCAGTCCGACTACTACTCCCATCATCCAGACCGCGCCAACTGGGAAGTACTCTATGACGAAAATGAGTAGGAAGAATATCGGTATGACAAACAGCACATCCGAGACGATGCGTATCACCGTGTCAATTGCGCCCCTGACGTAGCCCGCAAGGAATCCCATCACGGTTCCTATGACGGTGCCGAAGATGCCTGCCAACAATCCGATCATCAAAGTCTGTGGTGTACCGATTATGAGAAGTGCCATTATCGATCGGCCGAACGCGTCGGTTCCGAACCAGTGCTCCCAACTGGGCCTTTGTGAGATGCCGGCGGAGTTGATTCGCGCCAACTCCAGATCGAAGAAGAGGTATCCCAACCCGGAAAATAGCACCACTGAAAGAAGCAGCGCGAGCCCGATTACGAGCATTCGGTTCATTCTCACGAAACGGTACAACCGTCCCGACATAACCGCTCCAGGCCGTGGTCTGTTATCGACTGTCGTCACGACCGATCTCATTCCGTTTCGTGCTTGATGCGGGGGTCAAGCATTGGATAGATGATGTCCAACAACACCAGAAACAGCGTCACTACGATGATCACGACCAGCAAAATCAACTGCAACAGGGGCAAGTCCTTTACGGTGATGGCCTCTACGAGTATCGAGCCGATACCGGGATAGGCGAAGATAACTTCCACCAACGCGGACCCTGAGACTATGAAGCCGAGGCTCAGTGCCAGGAAAGTGATCTGCGGCAAGAGGGCGTTTCGCATGTGATAGGAGTAAAACACCCTGCCGCCTTTCAGCCCCATCGCGCGCGCCATCTGCAAGTAATCCTCGCCTTGCACGATGATCATCATGGAGCGCATCACTATCGCCCATCCTCCTGCTGCCACCAGCACAATTGAAGCCGCGGGTAAGGTCGCGTGGTGCAGGAGTGTTAACAGTCCGCGCAAACTGAACTCCGGCGTCTCTCCCAATGTGTAGCCGCCTCCAACGGGGAAGATGGCCCATGCGGCAACGAACGCGGCTATGAGCATAATGCCCAACAGGAAGTACGGAATCGAATGCACGACCATCACAATCGGTGCTGCCCAATTCAATACTGCTTTCCATCTGCCAGGTGCTGTCACCATTAACGCACCCAGCACTGTGCCGAGCAGGAATCCGATAATCGTCGCAACGGATAACAGCCCCAGAGTCCATGGCAACGCGGCACGCACCACTCGGGTCACCTCCACTGGGTAATCGGTAACCGACAGACCGAAGTTGAACTGCGCTACATCGATCCAGTAGTTCACGTACTGCAACCACATCGGCTTGTCGAGCCCGAACTTCGCACGATACTCCTCGACGAAGCCGGCTGATGGGTCTCCGACGAACATGCCCTGTTGCGCCAACTGTCCCAGATATTCCTGTATCGGGTCGCCTGGTGCGAGTCTAGGCAACATGAAGTTGATCGTCACTGCGAGCCAGACGACCAGCGCGAACAATCCGAGGCGTTTCAGCAGGTAAATTGGTGTCACAGGGTGGTTGATACTGGCGATGGTCGGAATGCCGAGATGCGCCATGCGTTGGCGTCTCAGTTCGCGCAGATCGCGGACGCCTTACGGGCTGCAAACATGTTAAACGACATCTAGACGCGAGTTAGGCGCGATGCCCTAGCGTCCATCACCGCGTTCCATCGCAGATACGCGCATCCCCAATCGTTGTGATAGATCGCCCCAGAACGCGTTACGAGGTGCCCGTCGCAGGAACTTCGCATGACGCTCTCCGCGTTGGACCCGAACGGTATCGTCGCGGTTCATCGTGAGTCGCATCATGCCATCAACTAAGAATTGGGCCGATGCATCGGAGACCAGCGTGAGGTCGAGAGTGGAACTGTGGTCTATTACCACGCCACCGGATTGGCTCATGTGCGACGCGATCGGTTTCATCAGCAGTACCGACGATGCGGGATCAATGACCGGGCCGCCGAGCTGCAATGCATAACCTGTGGAACCCGTGGCGGTGGCCACAACGACTCCGTCGCCACGGTACGTAACCAGGGGGAAGTCGTCGACGACGGCCGATACCTCTATCACCCGCGGCTGTCCGCCGCGAAATACAGACACATCATTGACGGCCCATACTGGATCGTCGTCGCGTCCTCCTACCGATGCCCGTAACATGGTGCGCTCATCAATGTGACCATTGCCATCAAGGTACCAACCAATGCCGTCCAGAGCGTCTGCCGCGTCAATCTCGCTCATGAAACCTACGCGGCCCATATTCACGCCCAGAACTGGAATATCGTGTTGAGTCGCGGCATGCAGCCCGCGCAGAATCATGCCATCGCCGCCCACGGTCAGCACCAGATCAATGTCTGATAGACGGTCGTTCGCGCTGTTACCGGCCAACTCCAGTTCGTTCGTTACCCACCATTGCCGTCGAGTGTCATATCGTGTTGCCACTTGCGAGGCGAGTTGACCCGCACCTGGTATTCGGCTATGTCCTGCTATGCAGATGTTCCGATACACCGTCGTGGTTCCATGGGGATACAAGCCTACAGAATAGGTTCACACCGGCGATTGTTGAAATCATCCAATGGTCGCCGAATCAATCACATTCAGTGCCAGTGCTGGAATGACACCGAGCAACAAAGTGCCAATCACCCCAACACCTACGGCGGCCAACTCGGCCGGAGCCGGTTTCACATCTGGTGCATCGTCCTCAGGTTCCCCGAACATGATCACGCCAACCACGCGTAGATAGTAGTACGCTGCCACCACCGTATTGATGACTGCGATTACCGCCAACCAAACCAGTCCTTGATCCACGGCATTGCTGAAAACGACGGCTTTGGCCATGAATCCAACGGTGGGGGGCATACCCAACAGCGAGAGTAATCCAATCACCAGGAGAATCGACAGGACGCGAGAACGTCTGAACAACCCTCGCAATCCATCGATAGAGTCATCGCCAACGCGTCGCAGAACAGCGGCGTAAGCCAACCACACCGCGAGATTTGTGAATGCGTAACCTGCCAAGTAGTACATTGCCGCGCTAGTCCCGCCCGTTGCCGCACCGATGGCCGAACCACCGAGCGTCGTGGTCAATGCCACGACGATATAGCCCGCCTGCGCCACGGTCGAATACGCCAATAGGCGCTTGACGTTGTTCTGGGACAGT
Source organism: Dehalococcoidia bacterium (assembly GCA_965200145.1). Classification (GTDB taxonomy): domain Bacteria; phylum Chloroflexota; class Dehalococcoidia; order Lucifugimonadales; family Lucifugimonadaceae; genus CBDATG01. Next base: position 296,842 of record CBDATG010000002.1, on the reverse strand, counting down.
GCCAACAGGTTACCGACAGACATGCTCACAACTGCCACGACTGCGAATAGCAGCTGCCAGTCTTGAGTCTCGGAGCCGCCACTGTAGTAGAACAAGATGCGGATCAGAACTGCGAACGCCGATGCCTTTGATGCGACAGACAAGTAGGCACCGACCGGTGCAGGTGAACCTTGGTAGACATCAGGCACCCACATGTGCCACGGTGCGATCGCCATCTTGAAACCGAAACCGGCGACGATCAACAAGAGAGACAGCATCAAAGCGTAACCACCGAAAGGCTGCCCTGAAGCCGCGGTCAGCTCGCTGATGCGGTCGATCACCATCTCTAGCTGCGTCGCGCCTGTGAAACCGTAGAGCAACACGAAACCGAACAGCAACATCGCCGTTGAGATCGCCGACAGGACCAAGAACTTCAACGCACCCTCAACAGAGTGTGCGTCACGCCTGATTGCGGCTAACGCAACGACAGGCAATGCAGTCATCTCTAACGCGACATATATCGTTATCAACTCCGTCGCGCCGACCAGGAGCATCATGCCGGTCGAAGCGATCAGCACCAGTCCGACGAATTCGCCGCGCGAGTCTTCAAACTGCCGCAAGTATCGAGTTGACGCGACTAAGACGACCGCCGTCGCCAACAGAATCAGCAGTTGAAAGAAGAGCGTGAACTTGCCGGGGTCGAAGCTGCCGAATAGTACTTGGCCGGAGTAGACCGCAACTTGCCGCGCTTCTGTCGCCTCAAGTCCGTATGTTTCCGCCAATGCAGAGTCGCCGATCCAACCGAACCACAGGTTCAGGATCAACAATATCGGAACAACCATTCCACCGACCACAATCCAGGGCAACCAGGCTGCGTCCCCAATCCTACGGCCGCGCCACGCGACCCCAAGCAGAGCGTCTAGGCCCAGAGCACCCAATGCCAGCGCGCCCATCGCCAGAATCGGCGATAAGGCAATCCAATCCCAGGTGGTCATCTACCCAACACCCCTTCAATACCGATCGCGAACAGGTCCACTACGACACCTGGCCAGATTCCCACCACGAAAATCGGGACTGTCAGGATTATCGCCGGCACCAGGTCTAGTCTGTCCGCATCGGTCAACGCGTCATACTGGTCCTTCGGCAATCCGTCACTCGGCGTGTCCGCGCCGAAAAACGCGCGACGTATGACGAAAAGAATGTATCCGGCCGCTAGGACCACTCCGAACGCACCTATGCCTGCCGCCACCGGATAAACGCTAAACGTACCGAGGAAGACCATGATCTCTGCCACGAATCCAGATAGAGCAGGCAAACCCAGCGACGCGAAACCTGCGATGAAGAAAAAGATGGCGATGATTGGCATCCTGCGCCATAGGCCTCCCAGGTGAGGGATATGGCGCGTATGCGTCCTGTCGTAAACCATCCCCACTAGCAAGAATGCCAGACCAGTGATCGTACCATGCGTGAACATCTGCAATGCCGCTCCGTTAACGCCCATTGACGCGCCAGCTGTCAAACCTCCCGCGGACGCCGCCACACCGAGCATGACGAAGCCCATATGGGAGACGGAAGAGTACGCAATTAGGCGCTTGAGGTCGGTCTGGCGTAACGTAACAACCGCTCCGTAGATAACGCTCGCGGCAGCGATCAACGCGAGATAAGGCGCGGCATCAGACACCGTGAAGCCTGGTGAATCAATAAAGAAGCCAACATTGATCCTGATCAATCCGTAACCGGCCATCTTCAGCAACACACCTGCCAACATTACCGATACGGCCGTTGGGGCATCGGTGTGAGCATCTGGAAGCCAGTTGTGCAACGGCCAAAGTGGTAGCTTGACGGCGAAAGCTGCGAGGAAGAAAGAGAAGATCAACGCGGCCGGTGCGATCAAGTCAGCATTTGCGATTAAGTCCGGCACACCTACAACACCCAAACTCGGAATCGATGCCATAGCAAGAGTGTTGATGCCGCCGGAGAGGAACACTGCCAACACGCCGACGAGCATCAGAGCACCGCCTGCGAGGGTGAACAACACGAACTTCATCGCCGAGTATCGCGGCCGACCGCTACCCCACATCGAGATAAGCATGAACATCGGGATTACTTCAAACTCGAAGAACACGAAGAACAGCAACAAGTCGAGACTCACGAATACTCCCATCACCGCCGATTCAAGCAACAGCAACCAGATGAAGTACTCCGCAAGTCGGCGATTAATCGACCTTGAGGCGAAAGTCGCGCCCATTCCCAACAGTCCGGTCAGCAACACCAACGGCGCGCTGAGTCCGTCAACGCCCATCAGATATGACGACTTAAGCGTGCCAGCGTCGAGCCACGAGACTGCGTCAACCATCTGCACACCGCCGAGGTCGCGGTCGTACATCACGAACACGGCGAATGACAGGACGAATGCGACAATAGAACCGCCGATAGCGAACCAGCGAACCAACACGTCATCCCGGCGCCAGATGTGCACTAACCAGACAACAAACGCAGACAACGCCGGTGCGAACACCGTCAGCGTCAGTATGCCGCTGAACTCACTCAACGACCTGTGACCTCATTACCGCGTTCCCGCGTCTGTGAAGCGCATCGCATAGGAACTTCATCCAAGAGCCAAGTAGAAAGCGATCGCAACGGCTACACCGACCACGGACACGATTCCGTATATCTGGAGCTGCCCCGTCTGCCCTTGCGCTAACCCGCGCCCTACTCTGTCGGTCCACTTGTAAACCAACACGTTTACGTTGTCGAGCCACGAGACATCAAGTCTGTCTACGGCTCGGGCGAAGTAGCCGTAGAAGAGACGACGAACGATCAAGTTCTCGTACAACTCATCGAAGTAGTACTTGCGCATCAGCGTCTCGTAGAGTGGGCGCACCCTGTCGGTTATCGCGCTCGGTGAGACGCGCCCTAACAGATACATCGCGTATGCCAGACCGATGCCGCCGGCTGCTATCAGAGTCGACAAGGCGGCAGTTACAAAATCGAACCTAGGCTCTGAACCGGCCTTGACCTGTGCGTCGTGGTCACGGAAAACATCTTCATTGCGCTCCACCACGAACGTTGAGAATGCGTGCTTGTTGATCACGCCCAGTCCGACGACTGGATTCGCGAAAAAGCCCACCACTATGGCAAGTGCGCCTAACACAATCAACGGCACAGTCATCGTGTACGGCGACTCGCCCAAGTGCGGATGCTCCAATCCCTCCGGCACCGCACCTCCCGCCGACTCCAGCTCTTCTCGCTCTCTGTCGCCACCGCCCCTGAATTCGCCGTGGAATGTCATGAAAACGGCACGGAACATGTAGAAGGCCGTCATGAATGCCGCAACCAGCCCGAGTACGAACACCGTGATGTTCAGAGCGTCGGGATGCTGGAATGCGTGCGCCAGTATCTCGTCCTTCGACCAGAATCCAGAGAGCGGCACGATGCCAGCCAGCGAAAGACTGCAAACCACCATCACGACATACGTTATTCGCATGTGGTCCTTCAAGCCGCCGAGATACCGCATATTGAAGGTGCCGCCTGCGTGGTGCACCGATCCGGCAGCTAGGAACAGACCGGCCTTGAAAAACGCGTGCGTAAATAGATGGAATACCGCCGCGCCGTACGCACCGATGCCCAACGCGAACATCATGTAACCCAGTTGGCTGACAGTTGAGTATGCCAGTACCCGTTTGATGTCGTCCGCCACCAACGCCATCGATGCCGCGAACACAGCGGTAACCGCGCCAACAATCGCGACGACCGACATGATGTCAGAGGCTTGGAACAGTGGAAAGAATCGGGCGACCAAGAACACTCCCGCCGTGACCATCGTGGCGGAGTGAATCAAGGCTGAAACCGATGTCGGTCCCTCCATGGCATCTGGCAACCACGAGTGGAGCGGGAACTGAGCCGACTTTCCGATCGCACCGAGCAGGAATCCAGCCGCGATCCAGCTCGCAACCGAAGCAGCTACCATTCCGCCACCGATCGCGGAGTAGAGAGTGCCGATATCCAACCAAGTAGGGTCCTGGGCGTAGAGATACAGGATGCCGAGTAGGAATCCGAAATCGCCAAGACGAGTCATCAGGAACGCCTTCTTCGCGGCTGCCGCCGCTGAAGGGCGATTCATCCAGAACCCGATGAGCAGGTATGACGAAATGCCCACCAACTCCCAGAAGATGAAGAGCTGGATCACATTGCCTGCCGTGACCAGTCCAAGCATCGATGCCGTGAACAACGACATGTAGGCGAAGTATCGTGTCACCGCCTTGTCGCCGTGCATGTAGCCGATGCCGTAGACCTGGACCAGCAGGCTGACACCCGAAACGACAACAAGCATGATGGCAGTGAGTTGGTCAAGCAGGATGCTGAACGCAATCTGGAAACCCAGCGACGAACCTGTCGAGATCCAAACGATCTCATCGAACCGGTGATTGCCGTTCGAGATGACCGCGACTAAAGCCCACAGAGATAGCAAGAACGACACACCAACGGCGCCGACGGTTATCCAACCTGCCAAAGCCGACTCGCTTCCAGTCAACTTGAAGGCGTGCCCGTCGTCGTGCGGCGTCCCGCTTGGTTGGGGCAACCATCGGATGATCGCATTGACTACGAATGCCAACGCGGGAAGTCCGATGATTAACCAGACTGCTAGTTCAGGAACCATTCGCGCTCGGCCTTCACAGTTTCCTGATTATCTCGTCGGCGACGTGCTCTCGTCCCTTTGGCACCATCACCATGAAAGGCACATCTTCTGCCCAATCCAGTATGTCCCCAACAGGCAGTATCTTCGCTGGCAAGCCTTCGCCGTCCAGCACCTTCTTCCAAGACTCCGCCACCATCAGGCTCTTAGTCCGCTTGTATTCGACCCACACAGTGCCAATGCCTCAGTTGCTCATCTCTACAGCGTCTGCAACATCCACCGACTCCCGGGCCCTGTAGAAGGCGAAAACAAGTGCCAGAGCTAGTGCTGTCTCTGCGGCCGCTATGGCGATGATGAAGACCGCGAACATGTGTCCTGAAAGCGCCGTGTTGACAGAATCTGTTGTCAGGATCGGATCGCTACCGAGAAGAGACGCCGGAGCGGTGAATCGCGCGAATCCGATTGCCGCGACCAAGACACCGTTGAACATCAACTCAACGGCCATAATGACTGCGATGATGCTACGCCGCGCGAGCGCGCCGAATAAACCGATCGCAAAGAGCGCGCCAGCTACTGCGAGGACCGTCTCTAGCGTCAAGTGGCACCATCCCCGCGGCGAACCCTTATAACCATCAACGCACCTATCACCGCCGCCACCATCAATAGGCCCAACGCCTCGAACGGAAGGAGGAAGTTACGCACCAATAGCGACCCGATAGGGCCGCTACTGTCGATGAGGACTCCTGACCGTATCTGTTCCTCGTCCGTACCAGAAGTCGAAACGACACCCGCTTCCGTCTCGACGTACTCTCCGGTCAGCGAGGCGCGCGCGTCGGCATCCTGGACAGCGTTAATGCCGGTCCATTCAGTGTTGTAAGCCACGAAAACGATGCCTGCAAACAGCACGAGTGCGACGACCGCCGCGACGGGTGCGTGTCGACCCAAGGCACCTGCGATTGACAGATCGCGGATGAACATCACGGCAAACGCGATCAAGATCGCAATCGCACCGACGTACACGAGAATCTGCACGATGCCGATGAACTCGGCATTCAGTGTGAAGAAGATCCCGGCAACTGACACAAACGAAACTGTCAGTGCCACAACCGAACGCACCAGGTCCTTTAGCGTCACTACCAATATCGCTGATGCAATCGCCATTGCAGACGCGACGAAAAAGGCAAGCGTCGGCAGAAGTCCGGGAGAGGTTTCCACGCTCATCGTTCCGAGACCCACCGCTGTTTCAGGTCATCGTCTGTCGGGCGCTCATGACGGCCTGCTTGATAGTGATCGTCAACCTGTCCGTCATCGAATGGGCTGTAGCCGCGTTCTTCGAACTGGGGCCGGAACCACGAACTTGGTCGTTTCTTAGCGGCGCGCAGTTCGTCGACCGGTATCACGAGATCCTCGCGCCCATATCTGGCCCGTTCAAACTGACTGCCCATGTGGAGTGCATCGTAAGGACACGCTTCGACACATAGACCGCAGAACATGCATCTGCCTATGTCGATATCGAATACATCGATTGCGAAACTCTCGCCCTCTTTGACATCGAACCCGCCAGGACTGGTGACGATTTCGATTATTCCAAGGGGGCAGTACTTCGCACACGACGCGCAACCCGTGCATCGATCTTCATACCATGTGAACTCATTGCCTCTGAACCGATCATTCTGCGGAATCTTGACCGGGATTCGGTGCACACCCAACGCCGACTTGATCGCGGTTCCTGGGTGCTTGAATATCAAGCGAAACACTGATGTGTTCAACGCTTGCGCCGCTCCTAGCGGGCCGACGCGCCGGTCTGGATATTGAATAGTAGAAGGCTTCCGCAAGGCGTTCTTGAGTGTAACCCGCATGCCTTTGAGCATCCCGAATCCAATCATTTTGCACCTCCGGACCCGGAACCCGTCTCAGATGCGAGTTCGTTAACAGCGACGGGGTACGGCGACCTCGCACCTCGTCCTTCGTCATCAGAATACTCACTGGTGCCGAGCAGCTTCGCCACCGCCCAGATCGAGATGAAGAACACGATCCAGTTAATGCCAGCCATCATCCACAACTGCGAGTAAGTCGGTTGCGGCCAGATCGCGATCAGAATGCCGGTAACAACTATGTTGACAAGCGTCAGCTCGAACAGGCCCTTCCATGCTAGGGAGAGTATCTGGTCAACGCGCAACCTGGGCCAGGAGAATCGGTACCACATGATGAAGAGCAATACTAGGAGCGTCTTCCCCGCAAACCAGACAACGGACGGTATCGGCGCGAACCCACGCCAACCGCCGAAGAAAAGCGTCACGATGATCATCGCCGCCGCGATCGTTGCTAGGAACTCTGCCAAGAAGAAGATGCCGAACTTCATGCTGCTGTAATCATTCAGATATCCTGCAGCGAGCTCCGACTCGGCTTCAATCAGATCAAATGGGGTTCTGCCTGTCTCAGCTTGAACCGCCACCATGAAGACGAACACTCCGAGCGGTTGCACCAAGAAAAACGGCACGTCCTGCGCCGACACGATCGCCCCCAGAGACATCGATCCGGCCAGCATTAACACTCCTACTACCGATAATGCCATCGGTATCTCGTAACTGATCAACATCGCAACGGAGCGCATACCGGCGAAGATTGACACCCTGTTCCCCGACGCCCACGCCGCTAGGACGACCGAGATGCCAGATAGGGATGTAACCGCAATTACGTAGAGGATGCCGATGTTCAGGTCCACTACGAAGACGCCCAGTCCATAAGGGATGACAGCCAACACGAGCATGGGCGGCAACACCATGAGGATCGGTGCCAAGTTGAATAACAGCCTATCGGCTTCGTCAGGCACGATGTCTTCTTTGAACATCGTCTTGATCGCGTCCGCCACGGATGTCAACATACCAAACGGGCCCCAGCGGTTTGGTCCGGTACGGTTCTGTATCCTGCCCAATACGCGCCTCTCGCCCCAGATGTAGACAACGACCAAACCCAGGCCCATGTTGATGACCACGAACGTCAACACTAACGCGGTGACTGCAAGCGCCAACCACTCCATCCCAGCGGGTAACATGCCCGCCGAGTAACCGCGCTCAACACACCCGCCGCTGTCGCCGGCGAGCAGGCAGTAGATGTTGCGGAATGCTCCGTTATCCAACATCGACGCGGTCAACGGTCCACCTCGCCCATGTTTATGTCAACGCTACCGAAACTCACAAACATATCCGCGAGTAGCTCGCCGACGAGCATCTCTTTGAGCAGAGTCAGGTTGATTAACGACGGCGCGCGGACATGGCAACGGTAAGGAGAGATTGAGCCGTCGGACACGAGATAGAAACCCAACTCGCCCTTCGAGTGCTCAATGGCTGCGTACGCGTCGCCGATCGGCGGACGCAGTAGCCATGGCACATCGTCGTGGTGTGGGCGCACTGGCCCGGGCTCAATCTGAGCCTCGCACTGGCGGACTATCTTGATCGATTCACGCATCTCCTGCACCCGCACCCAGTATCTCGCGAAGTTGTCACCCGCCGCGTGCAAGGGACGCTCAAATTCAACCCGATCGTAGTAGTCATACGGCGCACGGTGACGAAGGTCCCAGTCGACGCCTCCCGCCCGCAACATCGGACCGGTTATGGAAGCATCTATCATCTGCTCCGGCGTGAGCTTTGAGACCCCTTTCGTACGCGAGAAGATTATCTCGTTACCTGTCAACAGGTCTTCCACATCATCGATTCGGTGCGGCAGTTCTCGGAGAAGGACGTCCATCGCCGGCCAGAACTCTTCGGGGGCATCCATGAAGACACCTCCGGGTCGCAAATAGGAGTTGGTAATGCGCGCTCCGCAGAGCATCTCGAACAGGTCCAATATCTTCTCGCGTTCTCGCATCGTGTAGATGAGTGGCGTGCCCCAGGCCCCTAGGTCCTGTATCAAGAAGCCGATCGCGACCAAGTGACTCGCGATTCTCTGCAACTCCGAAGCGATCATCCGCAACCACACCCCTCGCGGCTCCGGTTCAACGCCACAGAGGGTTTCAACCGCCAGCATATAAGCCTGGTTGTTAAGCATCGATCCGACGTAGTCCATCCGGTCCGTCAAGGTAACTACTTGGACGTAAGTTCGCTCTTCGGCGAGCTTTTCTGAGCCGCGATGCAGATAACCAAAGATCGGCTCAACGTCTACGATCACCTCCCCATCAAACGTCACGCGCATTCTGAACACGCCATGCGTTGAGGGGTGTTGCGGACCGAGATTGACAGTGATCGGTTCGGTCTTGACGTCTGCGGTAACCAATCTATTCCTCCGCGGCAGACTCGGTCTCGTCTGCCAACGGCGCGGGTATGACTAGGTCTTCGTCTGGAACGATCGACTGCTCGTAGGTCGCGAAATCTTTTCGCAGAGGGTGACCCGGAAATCCCTCCCACAGCATGATTCGCTTATGGTTCGGATGTCCTTCGAACACGACGCCCATCAGGTCCCATACCTCGCGTTCCTGCAAATCCGCACCTCTCCAGATACTCACCACGCTCGGAACTCGCGCCTCTTTGCGACCGGTCCCGCACTTTGCCTTGACAACGGCGGTGGCGTTCCTCGGAAGGGATGTCAGGTGGTAAACGACCTCAAAGTGATCGATCCAGTCGACAGCCGTGACGCTGCTGAGCAGATCGAATCGAAACTCTGGCGCGTCCCGCAAAATGACCATCACATCGGGAATGGCAGTCGATTCAATCCAAACATCGGAATCGGATGAATCGGTCACGGCGTCAGGACGCAGTTCCGATAACGCCTCTGCAAGCTGGTGCCCGTTCCAAGCGGTGCTCATGACCCACCCGCCGGACGAGAGGACAACGAGTAACGGCGTATCTTGTCGTGCAACTGCATGATGCCGTACAGCAGGGCATCCGGCCGCGGTGGACAACCCGGTATGTAGACATCAACCGGCACGATGTGGTTCACACCTGGCACTACGGAGTAGCTCTGGTAATACGGTCCGCCGCTAGTGGCGCAAACTCCCATGGAGATCACCCACTTCGGTTCCGCCATCTGGTCGTACAACCTTCGCAATGGCACCGCCATCTTCCAAGTAACCGTGCCTGCAACAATCATGAGGTCGGCCTGTCTCGGTGTTGCCCTAAAAGCCTCCATGCCGAATCGCGCAATGTCAAATCTGGACATGGCCGATGCGATCATTTCGAACGCGCAACACGCCAGCCCGAATTGCAACGGGAACACACTGGATTTGCGCGCCCAGTTCAACAAGTAGTCAACGCTAGTAACGATAGCGTTCCGGTCCAGCTCATCGTCTGCGCTAATAACAGGTTCCGGCAACATTTGGCGATGCGTCGCCTTCATCAGGTTGACTTCATCACCCTCGTCCTGATCCATCTCCCATGTGATGTCGAAGAGAGGGCTTCGAGGATCGTGGCCGACTGGCACGCCGTACGCTGACTGTATATCGTGCTCTTGGGTCAAGTGGCAGAACTCCGGCTCAGGGTCAACGCTCCTTTGCGCCAAGCGTAGAGGTACGCGATGGTTACGACGGCCAGGAAGACCATCATCGCGCCAAACGCCAACAGTCCGAACTGCTGAGATAACACTCCGTACTTGACGGCCCACGGGAACAGCAGGACCGTCTCAATGTCAAACACCACGAAAAGGATTGCGAAGTTGTAGTAGCGCATATTGAAGAGCTTCGGCCGCGGACTGAACGGCCTTAGTCCGCTCTCATAGGAGGTTCGCTTGATCTTTGTAGATTGCGCCGGTCGGACCCTGACGAACTGCGCCAGTCTCGACAAAGCCAACATGCCGAGTGGGACAGTGACGGCCACCATAAGGAAGATGGCCAAGACGCCGTACGTTCTGAAGTACTCTTCCATCAATCTGCTACCTAGTGCTCAGCTCGGGCGTTCTGCGGTGCCGTTGGTTGCGAGCGGTCGCGCTGTGGAGGTTGACGCTCAACTGCTTGGTTTGGGATTGGTGTGGCACGCACCCGCGTGTTTGCGGGCGGATCTCAAAGTTCACGCATTCATTCTATGCGGTATCGGCGCCTGCGGAACGTTACGCCCGCGCGTTAACTCACACCCTCGAACACTATGACACCTCTACCGTCCAGGCCGTGCTCCAAGTCGTCATATGCCTCGTTAACGTCGTCCAATGGATATTCGCGAACGGCGAGACCATCAATATCCAACTTGCCCGCGAGATAGAAATCGACCAGCGCGCCGAAGGTTTCGTGCGGGCTTGCCGATCCATAGTAGCTGCCGATTAATGTCTTTTGATCTCGGACCAAGTTCACCATCGGAATATTCGCTTCCGCACCCTCTGGCGCGAGTCCGATCAGTACACACTTCCCACCCTTGCGAGTAATGTCGTATGCGAGTCGCGTCGTCGATGGATGTCCAAACGCGTCAAACGCCATGTCTACCCCGCCATCTGTGATGTCAGCGATCCGCGATGCGACGTCCTCTGAGCGCGAATTGATCACGTGCGTTGCTCCGAAGCGATAGGCGAACTCCAGCTTGCTGTCCACGATGTCGATCGCGATCACCTTTTGGGCGTTGAGGAGCCGCGCACCCTGTAGTACGTTAAGGCCGACGCCGCCGACACCGATCACGGCGACGGTCATCCCTGCCTGTGCGTCTGGTTGATTTATCACACCGCCCACGCCGGTGGCGACTGAGCAACCGATCAACGCCGCGACAGACATGGGAACATCGTCGGGAATCTTGTAACATGCCTGTTGCGGGCAGACGATCGACTCGGCGAAGACTCCTAACTTGGCAAATTGGTGGACTTCAATGCCGTCTTCATCGTAGAGCCTGAAAGTCCCATCGTACTGACGCGTGCCGGTCAGGCGGTTCGTATCGCAGATGTTCTGTAGGCCCGTACGACAGGAGCGGCAGTGACCGCAACTCGGGACGAACGATAGGATACAGCGGTCCCCCGGCTCAAGATGGCGCACGCCCGGCCCGACTTCCTCAACGATTCCTGCCCCCTCGTGTCCCAACACGATAGGCATCGGGAAATTAGTCTGCCCAAGCATTATGTGATGGTCAGAGGCGCAGACTCCTGCAGCTCCGATCCGGACACGCACCTCACCGGTCTTCGGAGCGACCTGTTCAAGCTCCTTGACCGGCATTCGCTCGTTTGGAGCGTAGAGCACCGCCGCCTTAACCATTAGCGTTGGGCCTCAGGACGCTAGTAGCTAGTAGGCAGGCAGGCCGTACACGAGGCGCAGTCTGCTGTACGGTTTCTTCTAACCGCAAACTTAGTCGGCGCCGTGGAACCCCACCGAGCACTCGGTCGGTCCTTGAACTCAGTTCATCTGGATCATAGCACCTGACTCGATCATGTTCGCGACCTTGGCCTTCAGTTCCTTAACTTCCATGATGTGCGGCGACTTGCCTTGTTCCTGCTTGTCCCACAGGACCTCGCCATCGACGGTCACCTTGAAAGCGCCCGAGTGGCCTGGGACCACGCTAATGGCTAATGCTGGGCCCGCTGCTTGGAACAGCTCGCTTGCCATGTATGCCGCTAGATTGGCGTAACCACAAGGCACGCAGTACTCAATCTCAGCTTCCATCTTCCAGTGTTGCGACATCGTGTTTGCTCCTGTTGCGATTCCCATGCCGCCAGTATGAGTTTGGCGGCTTTAGACACTCTACTACAACGTCGTTATCGTCAATCCAATCGAACAATACACGCGATAATGAAAGTGAAGAGCCGCAATTGCTCAATGAGAAGAGCTTAGCGACGAGGAGTGCGACACCATGCCATCTAGAGTTGAACTAAGACCTGTAATTCGAGACGATGTCAAGAGGATCGCCGAGTGGCTGAACGACGAAGAGGTCTCGGATGCTTGGTTTGGACGTTATACGTACGACGACCCAGCGCATCTCGGATACGAACCGGACAGGATGATCGATGCCACACAGGACGAATGGGATGAGGTCTTCCATGACCCCCACCATGAGCCGCATCGGGACATCTTCTCCATCTACACGGAAGAGGGCCAACACATTGGAGAGGGGCAACTCTCCATCGACGAGCCGTTGGGTGACGCACAGGTGTCTGTGCTGATTGGCGACAAGACGCGGTGGCACGGCGGGTTTGGGACGGCCGCGACTCTGGCGATGTTGGAGCACATATTCGACACTCTCGGCCTCTTCCGCGCGTGGGTCGACGTCCCGGACTACAACACCGCTGCCAGGAACATGTTTGAGCACATCGGGTTCCAGCATGAGGGAACGCTGAGGAAGTCTCGCCCTCACCACGGCGCTCGACACAACTCCGTAATCCTCGGAATGTTGGTGGACGAGTATCACCAGAGATTCCCAGATGGAGTCTCGAGCCACGTCATCGGCTTCGACCGCCCGACATAGGGCATCGAGCGACACCTGCTAAGCACCGCTACAGATCACTGGCGAAATCTGCGCCGGCGGTCAACTGGCCAGATTAGAGCCCGGCGATAGCTAACCCGCTTCGCGACCGGGCATCATATCTAGGTATTTATACGCGTTCCCAGTGTTCAACAACACAACTCGCTCTGCGGGGTCAATGGACCCGCTGTTAATCAACTTCCTGAGGGCGGCGAGAGTCGCGCCGCCTTCTGGTGCTGCGAAAACACCCTCGGTTGACGCGAGTTGGTGAACTGCGCCGACCATCTCTGCATCGGTGACTGTTACCGCCGTGCCGCCGCTTTCGCGCAAAGCCCTCAGTATCAGGAAGTCGCCGATGGCCGCTGGCACACGCATTCCCGCAGCTAGAGTCGAAGGGTCCGCGAACGGCTCTGCGAACTCCGTTCCAGCCTCAAATGCTGATGCGATCGGCGCGCAACCTTCTGCCTGGACGCTAATCATGCGCGGCCGTTCTGGTCCCAACCAGCCGAGCGCTTCCATCTCACCCAACGCCTTCCAGATTCCGACGATACCCGTACCGCCGCCGGTGGGATAGATGATCACATCAGGAACTTCGTAGCCGAGCTGTTCGACAATTTCGTAGCCCATCGTCTTCTTTCCCTCTACTCGGTAAGGTTCGCGGAGCGTAGACACATCAAACCAACCGTTGGCCTCGGCGGCCGCGGCGGACTTTGCACCAGCGTCTGTGATGAATCCATCAATCAGTTGCACATCAGCTCCAAACGCCAAGCACTCCGCTATGTTCGCCTCGGGAGCGTCCTTAGGCATGAAGACATGCGCCTCCAGGCCTCGAGCGGCAGTGTAAGCCGACATCGCGCCCGCGGCGTTACCGGCAGACGGCATGGTGAATTTCCCGAGTCCCAACTCATGAGCCCTTGAGATTGCCGCCGACAAACCACGTGCCTTGAACGAACCCGTAGGATTAACGCCTTCATCCTTCACAAAGAGTCGATCCATCCCCAACCGTGAACCGAGTCGGACTGCCGGGATCAACGGCGTCCAACCCTCGCCCAAGGAGATGATTTTTGACGCGTCCGAGAGCGGTAGGACCTCACGATAACGCCACATGCTCGGCTCGCGCCCGCGCGTCGAATTCGGTGTGAGCGTTGCGCGCGCCGAGTCAAGGTCGTAGCGCGCCAGCAACGGTTTGCCATTCGATGGATTGGTGCGATGCGGGAAATCAGCATCGAATGTCTCGCCGGTAAGCGGGCACTCGAGGTGCGTTAGGTGGGACGATGCGTTCACTGGAGCACGCCTAGGATGCCGAGACCTTCAAGCGTGACCAACACATCGACGATGCGATGCGGCTCAGCGTCAACGTCAAACGGCGTGATCGGGTCCCATGCGCTCATTGTTTCGAGGCCCGCCGTGACTTGCCCGAACACGACGTAGCATTCTGAACCGAACGTGTCGCAGTTGCGTGGTTGGCCATCAACGAAGCCGTCCCATTCAGGATGCGGTGCAAGTGAGACGACGAACTCCGAAGATACCGCTCCGGCCCTTGGTGCGACCATTGACAACACACCGGGCCGATCGTGCAACGCGTTGGGATTCAACTCGGATGCGATGTAGTAACCCGCCATCCCGCCTGAGCCATCGGTGATGGACCCCGAGTATGCCGCTCCGCCGTCAACCGTGTGAAACGCGAGACCTTCGTAATATCCGTTTACCGCCAGATAGACGAAATTGGCGACGGCTCTAGGTGCTACTTCTGGGAACAGCTCCACCGTGAGCGATCCTGTGTCGGTAACGATTCTCACAACCGGGTCTGCCCCCTCAATAGCCAGTGCAATCTCTGCCCTACTGAATACCTCGTTCGGGATGGGATGGACTCGGGACTCGTCCGTGGGTAGCTCCAGCGTCCTTGGTCGCCAGGATGTAATCGTCGTCTGGAATTGTGCTCCGACCGCTTGGCGCAATCCCGTGCCATCAGTATCCATCAGCCACAACACGCCGGTCTCTTCGTCAACGAACGCGAGCTCAGTACCGTCAGGCGAGAATGATGCCACCGCGACTCCCATGCCGTTTACATCCAACTCTCGCGGCTCACCGGTCGCGAGGTTCACCATTAACGGAACGCTCACGATGCGCCCGCTCGTAACCAAGCGCGACGAAGTCACCAACACCTCTTCGCCGCGAGGATGCCAAGCCAGGCCCGATACGCTCCGTATCTCGAATCCTTGATCCGCGCTCGGGTTGTCAGCGTTGAAAATGAAAGCACTCGCGCTGTTCTGCGGGCCGACTTCTGTGTACATCAACCATTCGCCATCCGGCGACCAGTATGGCAGGATGTTCTGATGCTCGCCGTTGGAACTTATCACCTCGACATCATCAGGCGTGATCAGAGCCACCGGTGCGCCCGATTCATCAAACTGCAACGGTACCACCACGACATCCCATCCTCCGGCCTCATTGCCAGGCCGCACAAACGCTAATCGGTCTCCCAGTGGGCTCGGAGCCGCCATCAACGCACCGCCCGGAACGTCCGTGATCCGATGCTTGATGTTATGAAACGGATCAACGAGGTAGACCTGGTTCTCCCCGGTAGCACTGGAGGACAGAAGCAACCGATTACCGTCCGGCATCCAAGCTGGCATCGATTCGCCCGCATCATCGTCAAGGAAGTCACGAGACACCGGCACCAGTTGCGCAGTTATCAAATTGATGAGATAGACTGTGGACCCGCTAGCATCCTCAACATCTATAGCCAAGAAGTCAGAGCTGCGTTCACGCACGAATACCGAAGCGGACGCTTCGATCGTCGGCTCGTTTGATGCATCAGGGGGCTCTAGCGATGCGCTCAGTGCATCAACGTACAGACCTTGGTCAAGCCCTGCCACGAACACATCGCCCACCGCTAGATAACCTCCACCTCTTACGTCAAATCTCACATCCGCGTCTGGAACGACGTTGCCGTAACGATCGCGAATATCGACGATTAGCGGGGATGCGGCACCCGCCGGCACGGAATCATCCGAGTTGCGAAACTCCATCGTTGCCGGGGAACCGGCTTGCACATAGATCGTCAGGAAGGTTACCGATTCGATACCGTCTTTGAAACCGCGCACTTCCAACGTCTCTTCGCCGAACTCTCTAGCCATCGAACCGACCGTCAACAGTCCGCTCGAAGTAACAGTTCCTACTTCGTCTTCGTTCAACTTCCATGTAACGCGTTCCAACGTAACTTCGTTGCCGAATCTGTCATAACCAGTGGCCGACAGCTGCACCGAGGAACCGGGCGCGAGCTGCTGCAACTCGGGTGCCACCGTGATTTGATCAAGTATTCCGGGCGCAACTGTTCCTCTCACCACTTCCGTCAACAATGAGTCGCCGTCTTCGAAGCGTGCTACCACCAGAGCAGAGCCTGGTTCGGCTACGTCCTCACCCGGTATGTATTCGCCGGAGTTCGAGACTTGGTCGCCGGGACGCAACACTTCCCATTCAACCTCAGCGTCTTCCATCTCATGCCCAGCCTCGTCGAAAACCTTGGCAGTCAGGTCGACTTCCCAGGTGACCCGCGTATCAATCTCACTCGGCTCAATTTCCAAGGTGGTTGGGGAACCGTAGACGACTGCAATCGCTAAATTCTCAACGACGATGATACCGCCGCGTTCAAACGTGGCCGTCGCACCCGCGTCCCATTGGCCGACTTCCGGCCCGGCGGTGAATTTGCCATCTCCATCGATCGTCCCTGCCGCGGGGTCGGAACTCCACTCAATGACTGACGCGTCAATTGGATTTCCCAATTCGTCAAACGCTTCGGCTTCGAATTGGAAGCTATCCCCTGAAAGCAACTCGGCTGAGTAGGAGTTCAGGACGAGCCAACCAGCCGCGCCCGGTTGAACGGTGATGGCGCGCTCCGTGGTCAGAACAGCACCATCGTAATCGGCGCGAAGGACTGCTTTGAATTGACCTGCATCCAGATATGTGTGGCTAACAGATGCCCCAGTAGCCGAGGCGCCGTCTCCGAAGTCCCACGAATAAGATGCATCAGCACTTGGCATCTCGACGATGAAACCGACCTCAAGCGGAGCCATCACTGACTGAGCGGTCACCCCGAATGCAACGTCAGGCAACGGAGTCGCAGTTGGTTCAGGAGTTGGAGTCGGCGTCGGAGTGTTGTCAACGCACGCCAAGATTGCGGCGGAGGCAACTACGGCTACCATGCCGACAAGCATTCGACTGAATTTGAGGGAGTTCATAGTTCGTGAGCGAGAACGGCGCGTTGCCGCTACTGTTATACGAACTCCGCCGCCGCTTCGTTTCGCAACGCCCAGATTTCCGAGCCGTTAATCTGGGTCATCTCATATCCGAGAATGTCCGCAAACGTATCTGCCCAATGCCATCCGACCTCCTCAATTGACGGCGCGTATCCACGTTCGATTTCCATTGAGGTGACGTCTAATCCCGGCATTCCACAAGGCACTATGTCGTTGAAAATCGAAGTGTCCGTTGTGACGTTCAACGCGGTCCCGTGCATCGCGATGCCGCCGGAAATCCGAACGCCGATCGCTGCTATCTTCCTGCCGAGCGGTGCTTCCCCCTCTGCAACTTTGTCTCCCGGCTCTCCGCCCACCCAAACACCAGTTTTCCCGACGACTCGGTGGCCACGAATGCCGTGGTCGCTCAACAGTTGCAGTGTTACTTCCTCCAACAATCTGACGTATGCAACCGGGCCGATGTTTAGTTGTCGAATGCTGATTATCGGGTAGACGACCAACTGGCCGGGTCCGTGATACGTCGTTTCACCGCCGCGGTCAGTCGCGATCACAGGGACCCCTGAACTCGTAGATTGAACACGGTCCACCAATATGTGTGCATCTGTACCGCGCCTTCCGTGCGTGAATACCGGGTCGTGTTCCAGCAACAGGAGTATGTCGTCGATGTGGTCAGATTTCCGTCGTTCTAATAACTGCGATTGCAACCTGAAACTCGGCTCGTATGCAACTCGCCCCATCCACGCCGCCGTTAATCGAAAGGGGCTCACTACGCGTCAACCATCTCGCCGAATGCCGGCGACTCAAAGTGTGATTTGACATAGTTCAGGAACGCCATCGCCTCAGCGCCGTCAATGACGCGGTGATCGAACGATAGGCAGAGATTCATCATGTGCCTGATGCCGATCGATTCGCTGCCGTCGGGATGTTCAACGACTACCGGACGCTTGACAATCGACTCAGTATTGAGAATGGCTGCTTGCGGATAGTTGATGATGGCACCGCCCAGCATTCCGCCAAACGCGCCAGTGTTGTTAAGCGTGAATGTCCCGTCGCTCACATCGGCTATCGACAGTCTGTTGCCACGCCCGGCTTCAATCAACCGCCGGCACTCTTGTACTGCCCGATTCAATCCCATGGTGTCAGCATCCTTTAGCACTGGGACGAACAGTCCGTGCTCTGACGCGACCGCGATCCCGACGTTGACGCTACCTCTTAGGACGACTCCGTCTGTGGTCCAGGAAGCATTCAAGCGCGGGTGTCTTCGCAGTGCTCGCGCCACCACCAACACGGAGATTGGCAGGTATGTCAACCGTGATCCCGTAGCAGATTTAACTGCTTGGCGTTGCGACTCCCGGTACCTCACCACGTGCGTCATGTCGACTTCGATTGCCGCCCAAGCGTGCGGTATCTCGCGCACGCTTCGCGCCATGCGCTCTGCGATCATCGTGCGGATCGGAGACGGTAGAGTCAACTGGTCGCCTGGCGGTGGTCGGTCGGCGGCATCAGTAGCGTCGGTTGCGTCTTCCGAGTGTTGGGTCGGTAGCTGCTCGAGGTACCGCTCTACATCCCGTTTCGTCACCCTGCCTCCTTGCCCTGAGCCTGACAACTGCGCCAAATCGATAGCGTGGCGTTGTGCCAATCGCAACACCACCGGCGAATACACCGCTTTCCGTCCACTGGCACCTCCTGAAGCGTTGCGCGCGCGGGAGGGTTCTTCGCTGGCAGATTGTTCACCAGTCGCGTCACCGGTCTCCAAAGAAGTGTCACGGAACTCTCCACCAGTCGGTCCGACGTTCGCGCCGGTGACCATGGTGCCGATTCGTCCGGCGCGGTCTTCCTGCTGCTGGGCCGAGACAGGAGCGTCGACGGCTGACTGCGTTGCACCGTCCTCTACTTCCATTTCCGCGATCACCGAGCCCATCGCGATGGTCGCACCTTCCTCCGCGATCAACTTCGTCACCGTGCCGTCCGCCGTCGCGGTGACCTCCATGTTCACTTTGTCAGTCACGACTTCAACCAGCGGATCGTACTTCCGGACCACATCGCCTGGCGCGACGAGCCACTTTCCGATGATCGCTTCGGTAACAGATTCGCCGACCTGCGGCATTTCTACTGCAAACGTTGCCATTTCTCAGGCACTCGCAAGATCGCGAATCGCGGTCGCGATGTCTTCAACGCTCGGAAGATACTCAGCTTCCTGGTTCGGACTGAACGGCATCGGTGGTATCTCAGGCGGTGTCAATCTGGATACGGGAGCGTCCAGATTGTAGAAGCCCGACTCGGCAACGATCGCCGCAACCTCCGACGCGACGCTCACCGCACCTGTGTCCTCTTGCACAATCAACAGTTTGGCGGTCTTCTCAACCGACGCTAACACCGTCTCCGCGTCAATCGGGCGAATGGTCCGCAAATCAACAATCTCAACGTTTATGTCGTCGGTCTCAAAGACCACTTGGCTCGCTTGCAGGCAATAGTGAACCATCAACCCGTAGGTGACGACAGTTAGGTCCGTTCCCGCGCGTTTCACATCTGCGACACCCAGGGGCTCGACGTAATCCCCTCCCGGAACTTCGCCACGGACGAGCCGGTATGTGCGCTTGTGTTCCAGGAATACCACCGGATCGTTAGAACGGATCGATGACTTCAACAGACCGCGTGCGTCATAGGGCGTAGCGGGCGCAACCACTGTCAATCCTGGGGTGTGAGCGAATAGCACCTCGATGCTCTGTGAGTGGTACAACCCGCCGCGTACGCCGCCGCCATATGGAACACGCACCGTTAGCGGTACAGACTTACCACCTGCTGTGCCATAACGTACCCTGGCAGCTTCGCCGACGAGCTGGTTAACGGCCGGCCACACGAAATCAGCGAACTGAATCTCGGCGATCGGCCTCATTCCGTTGACGGCCGCTCCCAACGCGATACCGACGATTGACGACTCTGCCAATGGTGAATTAATCACTCGCTCTTCGCCGAACTCGTCCACAAACCCATCGGTCGCGAGGAAGACACCGCCACGCGGTCCGATGTCCTCGCCCATGATGAAGATGCTTGGGTCGCGGCGCATCTCCTCCCGCATCGTCTCACGAACCGACTCGATCAGCGTCATCTCAGACAACGATACGCCCCCTTGGGACTACATCGCCTTCTGTTACATCCTGGTACATCTCCACCGTGGGCGGAAAAGGTTCGCGCTCAACTTGATCGGTCGCAGCATCGACCGCCGCACGGGCCTCACGGATAAAACTGGCCTCAACGTCGTCGCTCAGAAGTCCATTGCGCTTCAACATCGCGGATGTGATCGCCAACGGGTCCCGCTCTGACATCCGTGCAATCTCTTCTGCGCTACGGTATCGCGTGTGGTCATCATCGGTTGTGTGAGGCAACATGCGCTCAACGCGCAACTCCACCAGACTCGGGCCTCCACCCGCCCTTGCGAGATCAATCGCCTCCTTAACCGCTTCATAAGACGCAACGATGTCTGCACCGTCGACTTCCACGCCTGGAATCCCGTAACCCGATGCGCGCGAAGCGACGGAGTCAATGGGCATCTGGTAACGAAGTGGCACAGAGATCGCGTATCCGTTGTTCTCACATAGGAACACAACCGGGAGCGCATGGACACCGGCGAAGTTCATTGCTTCATGGCAGTCACCCTGACTGGCTGCGCCGTCACCGAAGAATGCAAGCGTCACGGCATCTTTGCCTCGCATCTTGTCGGACAATGCGACTCCGACAGCCTGAGGCAGCTGTGTTCCCACTACGTTGGAGAAGGAGAACAAATCGACTCGGGGATGTGAACCGTGCAACGGGAACTGTCTGGACGCGCTCATCATCTCGGAATCCTTGGCGAGGAACTGTCGCAACATCTCCACTGGCGTAGTGCCGAGGCACAACATTGCAGTCAATTGGCGATAGTAGATGAGGTAATGGTCGCGGGCAGGGTCTGATGCGTGGACGATGGCCGCCTGTGCCGCCTCATGCCCCTGCGCCGATGCTGCGATCGCTGCCTTTCCTTGACGATTGAGTTGCCAGATCCTGGTGTCAAGTGCCCTGCTGAGGCACATCTGTCTGTACAGCTCCAACAGGTCGGCTCGTGTCATGCCTTCGGGGAGCGACAACACGCCAGTCTGGATACCGGGCGCAGCACATTCTTGAGCCGAATCCACCATATCGCGCATTATAGATTGCGTTCGCGACCCAACAAGCGGTGTGTCGCCCAACGATATACTCGAATCCTAGTTGGCGTAACCGTCGGTGCGGCTTGCTGACTGGGACGCAAACCCCACACGAAACCGAACCGAAGTAACACCAGCGAAATGAGCATACTGAACCGATCCAAGGTCGCCATCGTTCTTGCGTCAACACTTGCCATCTGCGCGGTTGCACTAGCCTGCGGAGGCAGTTCCCAAGTGGAATACTCGCGTTTCGGGACGTACAGCGCGACGATTGAAACTACCAAAGGCACAATTGAAGCCGACCTGTACAACGACATCGCCTATGTCTACGTCGAGAACTTCATCAACTTGGCGCAGTCGGGCTTCTACGATGGCGCGCTGTGGCACAGAGTCATTTCCGGGTTCGTCATTCAAACTGGAATTAACCCCGAAGGCCGGCAGGCTGACCGGTTCGACGATGTGTTCCATCCCGACATGAAGCACAACGATGCCGGGATCCTCTCCATGGCCAATAGCGGGCTCAATACGAACACATCCCAGTTCTTCATCACTCATGCACCTGCCCCACATCTGGATCCTTACGTAAACGGCGAGTTGAAGCCTTGCGCCGCTCCGGATGTCTCGTGTCATGCGGTGTTCGGCAAGGTGACTTCGGGTATCGAAGCGGTATTCAACACTCGCCAGGACACCGGTGACAAGATCGAATCGATCGTGATCCATGACATCGGGCGATAATGAGACTAGCGTCATACACGAGCCTACCGTTACTGGCAGGCGCGCCGATGCATACCGGTCTGATGGAACGTCGTCGCGTTCTAGCGAGGGGCGTTGGCACCCTTGCAATACCGACCAACACTTAGCGAAGTTACCTGCGAAATGAGCTTAAGCAACCGATTTAAGAACTCGTCAGCCGTCGTATTCGCCATCTGTGCGGTCGCGATTGTGTACGGCGGATTCGCTTGCACTAATTCATCAGACACCAACACCAACAATGCAGAAATGGCGGTAGAGGATATGCGCGACGATAACCAGTCCGGCGATGTCATTAACGTGACGAGCTCTGGATCGTATTCCGCGACGATCACGACGGACGAAGGCGTGATTGAAGTCGACCTGTACAACGACATCGCACATATCTACGTCAAGAACTTCGTTGACCTAGCACAGTCGGGCTTCTACGATGGCGCGCAGTGGCACAGGGTCATTCCCGGATTTGTGATCCAAACCGGTATCAACGCCGACGGTCAACAGGCCGCCGAGTTCGATGATGTGTTCCATCGGGACATGAAACACAACGATGCGGGGATTCTCTCGATGGCAAACCGCGGGCTGAATACCAACACGTCGCAGTTCTTCATCACTCACGGACCGACTCCGCACTTGGACCCTTACGAAAACGGCGAGCCGAAGCCTTGCGGCACACTGGGAGTTTCGTGCCATGCAGTGTTCGGCAAGGTCACGTCGGGCATCGAAGCTGTCTTCAATACTCAACAAGGCGATGTGATCGAATCGATCACGATCCGAGCGCGCGCGCAGTAAACGCGGTTTACTCTTCTGGGCTCGGCCGCGGTGGGCCGGTTCTAGCTGCGCCTTGTCGGGCGGATGCTTGAAGGGGCGTCAAACGTCATCGGGTCGTTCGTGAAACGCGACAACTCATCGTGTTCGTCGGTGTCCTCCGGCCTTAGCAGCGTTGACACCCTAATGTCGCCCATTAGCTTGTCAATCGAGAACCTGTAAGTGACACCTGCCACTGTCATCTCAGATCCGTCGCTGAGCTCGTTGCGTCCTGCCACAACGGGCTCGCCGTCAATCGTCATCCGGACATCGCCGTCGCGTTCTGGGTTGTACCTGAAACTCACTCCGCCGCGGCCGAAGACGAAGTGCCCGCCCCTGAGTGGGAGTGCTGCCAACGCTACTGCCGGCACTACGTTGCTCCTGAACACAGAGTCGAGCACTGCGAACTGCGTCTCGCTGAAATCTACCACCAACTCCTGCGGAGAGTCGAGGTCAACCTTGTAGATGAATCCTTTCGGCGTGGTTCTGAGCAAAAACCACCATGTAGCAGCAGCAGCCGCTCCAGCTACGACGATCACCCCGGCGAAGACCAACGGTAGCCTGTTGGGCTCAGGAGGCGGGTCCAACTCCGCGACGACCGTCGCCACGCCAATGTCATAAATGAACTCGCGCTCCAGGTAAACCAAGTTCAGCGACGCGTTAAAGTCGAAAGTCGCAGACTCCAACACATCAGCAACGATGCTGTAGCTCGATGCCGCGCCGTTGTCCGCCTCTGATGGCTGGATTTCAAACGTAACGGGTTCTCCGGTGGCACCGTCCGTGACTGCGACTACCAAAGATTCGGCGGTTACTGGGTATGCCCCGCCTTCCAAAGTAACGTCGACAGTCGCCAGTGTGAGGTCTTCTCCGCCCATGCCGAAATCGTCACTGGTCGCCGTCATTGTTGCCACTGGGAAAACCTCGAGCGAATAGGTGGAAGTTCCCTCAACGATTGCGGGAGTGACGGGCCAAGTCATTCGGAGCTTAACGTCTCGGATCCCGGGAACATCATCTGCCTCAATGTCCGCTATGTACTCCCCGTCGTTAGCCAATTTGTCATTTCCCATTCCATCGTCATACATCTGGAATATGCGTGTCGCACCTCCGGGTCCAACGACCTCTGCGATCAGGCTCGCCGTTGTGTCGATGTGCGGCGCGCCATCGGCGGTCGACATGGCGCGCATCACCCACTCGAATCCCACAGGAGCCGGCGCCATCTCCGGCGGTCCTAGCGTTATCGGATTTAATACTTCGCTCACGAACAAGACGGACCCGCTACCTCCCAACGATTCCATGCCCCACTGCCCGGGTTCCGGGTCAAGCACTGTGAATACGTTTATTCCGGATGCAGACAAGACATCCACGGTGGTTGATCCGGCGGTGAGCCGTTGACCACTCGGACTGATCAGCGTCGCCGATATCTCGCTCCCTTCGTACACGAAGCCCGCAACCAGAGTCGTCGAGTGCGGTAAGACATCAATAGAGGATGCCAAAGGGGTTGTTCCCTGAGGCTCACCGCGGAACGTCTCGCGCAGACCAACTCCGAGGGTCGCGTTCAAGAACTCCAATACACCGTCATTGAAACCCAGATCGAAGTAGCGTCCCTCCGTCTCGTTGGCGACCGTTTCGATCACGGCTCTATCTGGCGCGGAGGTAGTGGCCAGAGAGACACCGTCAATCAGGATACCGCCGCTCGTGAAACCGTCTGCCAAGACGGCGACCGTCGCTGGAGTCGTGTTGTCTGGATCGGCGAACGATCCGGCTGACAGCAACACGAGTTTGGATCCCGGAGGTGCGTTGATCTGCTGCATGTAGCTCGCGTATCGGGTGAGCATCGTGGTGAACCCTGCGGCTTCAGGTTCTCCCTCGGAGGGTGAATCTATCGCTTCACGCATCCGTCGAATGACGTTGCGGACCTCTTGTTGAGCTTCGTCTGTCGTCGAGAATGTGCGCGGGTCGTCCGGCGACACCCCGTACTCTCCAACTGCGATTAATCCCTTGGGCGTCTGAGAGAGCACCAACGTCGCCGCCATCTGCGCCGCCTCCAAGTCACGGACGCGAGTCATAGTGGTGTCCAACGCGATCAGCGTCAAACCGTCCGAGACGGTACGCTCCTGCGCTGACGTTGCCCTCGGTATCGCCGCGAAAACCGCGACTAGTGCGACGAACACGAGAGGTGCAAACCAGAAAAAGCGGAGCCGCGTCGTCTTAACCGTCATCTTGGAAAGCGTCAAGATCTTGAGTTACCGTGCAGGATCGTTGAATTACCGCAAAGCGACGGATTTGAGATGTGCTACACGCATTCAATCGATTCTATGAAACCGCACAACGCCAACTATGCGCCAATCTTGAACACGGATGCCTCGCGCCGCCATTCGCTCTGCCGCCAGAATGTGTTGCACGGCCTCAATTTGAGATACGCCGAACGCGCGTTGGCCAGTTCCCACCGCGTGTGCGAAAATTACCAACGCGCATCGCGAACAACGACACACTGACGCTCATCGTGCCTTAACGGCCGAGCTAAAGGCGGTATTGATCATCATGAAGATTACGGGCGTATCCACGACGCTTTACCGACACAACATGGCACGACGCATGGGCGACGCGAACTCGCCGATGGGCAGAATGCGCGGTAGCGGCTCAGTTTTGGAACTTCATACCGACACGGAGCTCACTGGTATCGCGCTCGGGGGAGGCAACGTGAAGCCGATCATCGAGTCGCTGGTTGACGGAATCCTAATGGGTCAAGATCCGCGGCGAGTAACGGGTCTGTGGCAGCGGATGGTTGATAAACACTTCAAAGGCGGGCACGACGGTCTCGCCAACGATGCGATATCCGTACTGGATATCGCGTTATGGGACCTGAAGGCGAAGTCCAACGACGAACCTCTTTGGAAAA
Organism: Dehalococcoidia bacterium; assembly: GCA_965200145.1. Classification (GTDB taxonomy): domain Bacteria; phylum Chloroflexota; class Dehalococcoidia; order Lucifugimonadales; family Lucifugimonadaceae; genus CBDATG01. The sequence goes on along the minus strand of CBDATG010000002.1, from coordinate 270,980 downwards.
CGCTAGGTGGTAGGGAGCGACGGATTAACGCGTACGCATCGGGCTTGGACATGCCGTTGTCAAATGGCGAGCTGCACGCGTGGTACCGCTCCATGGCCGCCGATTACGGGTTCACGGCCGGTAAGCTCAAGGTCGGGCTCGACCAAGACGCGGACTTGCGTCGGATCGCAATAATGAAGGATGCCCTGAGCGTCAATACTGACGCGCCCGACTTGATGATCGATGCCAACGAGTACTGGTCGCCGAAACAGGCGATACGCAAAGTGAGGGAAATCGAATCGTCATACCGACTCGCGTGGGTGGAAGAACCTGCGAGGCGATGGGACTTCCTAGGGCTAAGGCGCGTCTCAGATGCCATATCAGCTCCTGTGTGCGCGGGCGAAAACCTTGATACATTAGGCGATTTCCTCGGTTACTTCCACAATCGCTCAGCCGATATCGTTCAAGTGTCTGCCGGAATGGGTGGAATCACTTGTGCCTTGCAGTTGGCGGACGCTGCTTACGGATTCGAACTGCCCATCACGCTGGGCGGGTCAGCTGGGCATCTACACGCGCATCTGGCTTCGGTCATGCCAAACTACACAACCATCGAAATTGGAAATCCTGTAGATGACGCGGGAATCGCAATCTCAGACACGAAAATCGAAGGCGGTAAGGCCGTGCTTGGCGACAAACCCGGGCTAGGCATCGAGATTGATAGGGACGCGTTAGCGGCTAAGTCGGTTTGCAAGATACCTCCCGGCAGCGGTCCGAGCCCGTTCGGCCGACGACCTGGTGCGGGACTTTACGAAGTGCCGCCTACAGACGCTGAGATTGCGGAAGCGAGCCGCGGCACTCAAGGGCAATCGGAAGGCAGACACGCCTACTGACCCTTCCACTGATCACGCTCCAGCGTCGTCTGTTACAACCGACATACTCACAATAGCTACAGAACTCATGCCATGAAGATCACTGACTATCGACTCGAAACCTATGAGATGCTGATGGACCGTCCGATCGGCGACGCCAACGGACCCGTCGGGGAAGACATCGCGGGAGGAGCCGTCCTCTGGATCAACACCGATGCAGACGTCTCCGGCATCGCGCCTATGGGCAATCCAGCCGTGGAGCGTTTATTCCACTTGATCGAAGGCGAGGACCCGCGTTCAGTAGTCGGCTTATGGCAACGTATGGTTGACTTCGTTTTCAAGGGAGGCAATGAGGGGGAGATGAACGGTGCCATCTCAGCGATCGATATAGCACTGTGGGACCTCAAGTCCAAACTCGCTGATGAGCCACTGTGGCTGACACTGGGAGCACGCGACGGCATCACGAAAGCCTACGCCAGCGGGATCGACATGTGCCTTGATGACGACCGTCTATACGGCTTCTACACGCGGATGGCTCAACAGGGGATTGACTCCGGCAAATTGAAGGTCGGGCTCGACATGGAAGCCGACCTTCGACGGTTGGCGATCATGCGGGAGGCCCTTGACATCGCAAATCCGCGGCCGAGGTTGCTGATTGACAGCAACGAGTACTGGTCCGCGAAGGAGGCCATCCAGAGGATCAGGCGATTCGAGGAGGATTTCGACATCGTCTGGGCTGAGGAGCCCGCGCGGCGGTGGGACTACGAAGGATTGAGGCACGTATCGCGCAATGTCTCCGCGGCTGTTGCGACCGGGGAGAACCTGGACCACGTCGGTGACTTCTACGCGCTGATACATGAACAAGCGGCCGATGTGCTCAATATCGCGTCGGGACATTCCGGCATCACTGGCTGCCGTCAAGTAGCAAACATGGCATTCGCCTACGAACTGCCCGTCACGATGATGAACTGCCAAGGCAACTTCATGGCGCACGTTGCAGCTGCACTGCCAAATCACATGATGATGGAGGTCGTTGACCCGGGCCGGGAGCAGTGCATCAACTTCAATCACACGATCGAAGATGGATTCATCCGGCTGTCAGATGAGCCTGGATTGGGGTTATCGATCGATGAGGCGGCGTTGAAGTCACTTCAGGACAACGCGCCGCAACCAGGTCGTCGTCGAAGAAATCCATTCCCTCGACGCGAAGGGGCTGGCAGGTTCGTCGTGCCGCCTGCTGACGGTGAGGCGCCGTGGTTAACGGGGAACCGACCAAAGCGGTCGCTACAACAGGCACCGCTGTCGATTTAAGCACCGACGCCTCGGGATGCTCGCCGCATGCCCTACCTAGGCTGGCGTGTGGCGATTGCGTGTGTTCCTGTTCCCTACTCGGACCGCAACAGCCACGAGCCTACCCAACCCATCAACACGGGGAACGACACGTCTATGGCGATCCACACGAGGTTCCTGAACTCTCCCACGGTCTCGCCTTCTGGCACTAACAGGCTTGCCGATAGCCACTGCTCAAACAACATGAGGACGAATGCGCCTGCGAACATGAACATCGCGCCAGTTGCGACGGCTTCGCGGAGCTCCGACCTGTCGTACACGCGCCATCGCAGGAACGCGATGACGAGCGCGATCACACCGCCAACTGCCATGACGATATCTATGTTGCGCCAAATCTCAAACGCAAGCTCAACGTCCCCATAACGGAAGTAGAAGGGAAACGCGATGAACCAAACGGCCTCGATCAGGCCGAGCGCGCAAAGCAGAAAACCGAGAGGCTTACGAATAGCGTCCATGAGGTCATCTCCGTTAATCCAAGTGCCATCGCAAAGTAGTCGAGGTCATCATCGTCGGCACGGGTCTCACCCGCGGAATTGCGTTACGATCCATCACTTAGTTCAAACATGGCATATCAATAGATGATGCGGAGGCCCGAAGCGCGCAAGATGCGGACTCCGACCGCGATGCCTATTGCGGCCATGCCAGCATCCAAGTAGTACCAGATCGCAAGGATGCTTGAGCCGGGGTTTGCGATCTCGTGCAACGTGTTCACGGGGTAAAGGACCGCCAGAACCGCTGCGACATATACCGGGACATTGATGTCAATGTGTTGGATAACCGACTCGGACCCATCACCTTCGCTTCTGGCGCGGTCGTACTGGATTTTGCGGACGACACTCAGAATCAGCACCAGCAGAATCGCGGCGCAGTTCATCGGATTCATGACCAACCAGGCCATCGGCGCAGAATCGACGTCCTTGTAAATTGCCGGGGTAAGGATCACATGGATGCCTGTCGCGATACCCATCGCCATGACGTATAGCGCAACGAGGCGCAGGATTATGATTCGCATATCGTCTAGTCTCCCGTTTAATCCGAGCGGCACCTCTGCCGGGGCGGCTATGGTCGCATTAGATAGATGATATCCACGCGGTTGGCGGAGCTTTGCAACCGGATTGCATCATCCCTGAACGTCGTTACGCAGGAGTCGGAGGCCAACAACGGTGCTGATTACCACGAAGGCGGGGTTGATTAGTGCCCTGGCACTATACCCGTCATCCTGAATCTCTTCGCCGGCGGCTACGAATAGCGACGAGCTGAACCAATTCTCAAAGAACGCCAGAGCCAGCAGGACGGCCGAAACAACCATCACGGTAGCCACGGTCTGTTCCCGTCCTTCGGCGTTGACCGATGCTCGCCAGCGGATGTAGCTCGTCACAAGTGCTGACAACGCGCCTACTGCCATAAGCCAGTTGACTACGTTCCAGACGTTGCGTGCGGTGTCGTCTGACAGGATCGGGTCCGCGAGAAACTGCGCCGCCACCACCGCCGCGAGACCGATGTGGGCGTAGCCCAGTACTTTGCCGGCTACGCCCATCGGGATTAAGTGCTCAACTTCGTCAGTTGGCGAGATCAATCGTCGCTGTGGTGGCCGATACCAAGCAACCACATGCCAATCTCTCCGCTAACGATCACGAAGATGACATTCACGACCTGCCACCATAGATTGATGCGGTCCAGGATCAAGGCATCGTCGCCGTTTGATGCGAACAGTCGTGTTGTGAACCACTGCTCAAAGAAGAGTAGCAGGACTGCGATGGCACCGATGAGCATGGCACCAGAGCCGACGCGCTCGCCGTGGTCGGATGCCTTTGCGCTGGTCCAGCGCATGTAGCTGAAGACGACTCCGGCGATCACGCCTATTGCCATCAACCAGTTGAGAATCTCCCAGACCGGAACTGCGTCGTAGAGCGGAGCGACGATGAACTGGACGCCCACCACGACAGCTAAGACAATATGCACGGCTCCGAATATTCGCTTAACGGCTTCCATCGTTGGTTCCTCCTTATGATTAGGGGTTGTCGGTCAATTTCGGACACCGACAAGCATTCAAAGCGCGACGGTGTCTTGTATCGATCACATGTCTCGGTTACGCGCGCTGCTCAGTGTCTTCCAACCGACCGCCCCGCTGACAACGATAAAGATCACATTGACTGCGACCCATGTCATGCTCCGGACTGGTGTCAGCTCGAATCCGTCGGGTGCGAACAGTCTCACTGCGAACCATTGCTCGAAGAATATCAACAGGAGCGCGGCGGAGAGCAAGAGCATGAAGGTTGAAGCAACTCGTTCAAACACGTCTGACGCATCGGCGGCCAGAGCGCGGCGAATGCTCTGTTCGAACGCGGAGATCGTCCCGCCTGCAATCAGCCAGTTAGCAATCGACCAGACGTCGTTCTCGTAACCCCATTCGTCGGTCAACGCTGCGAGGACGACTTGTGCTCCCACTGCGAGCGCTAGCACCAGCAGGTAAATGCCAAGCGCGCGCTGTAACGTTTCGATCGTCGTCGCACTCATTGCGTAATTCCGTCGCGGGCAATTTCGTGTCTACCGCACATTGGCACCCTTACTCCGAATCAGATGGATTCCGATCCAACTCATGACCAATATGGACATGATGTCGATCGCTTCCCAGAGTGCTAGCCTTTCCTGGGTTATCTCATAACCTTCCGGTGCCAACAACTCAACGGATAACAGCTGTTCAACGAACAGAACGCTGGTGACGACGACCAGCATTGGCATGAAGCTCGCCAGCAACCGCTCAGCGACATCTTCGGTGCGGGACTTCACGAAGCGTCTGAAACTGATGATGATCGCGATCGGCAGTCCGATGAGCATCAGGATGTCGAATGCGATCCAGATGGGCTCCGTCGCGTCGCCCTCCAAGCCCGTGTCTGAGACGAAGTGCTGGCCCGCGTGCGCGATTGCGACGAGTAACATAACCCATCCGACGACTTGAAGGAGGCGTTCCATGACTCTGTAATCGTTCGCAGGTTACTGTTTGAGCCGTATCCGGCGGAGTTGGCATGATGCCGTAATGGCAATCACTTCGGCGATTAGATTATAAGCGCGATCGGGCGAATCTCTGCGAATCTCACTTGGTCAGAGACGACATTTCGATACTTCAGCATTCCGTCACTCAGATGCTCACATAACATTTGCAAGGTGACGCACAAACGCGGCGTCGACGCATACTCGATCGGAAGGCGCAACGATGAAGGTAACCAAGGTAACGAACCTGCCTGTACAGGATGGCGAAGGTCGCAGATACTACGTCGTCAAGATCGACACTGATGCTGGAATATACGGTCTCGGCGAGGTCGGAACCATGATGGTCGGAAGATCGATCATTCAGGCCGTTAATCACCTAGCAGAGGTAGTCGTTGGTTCCGATCCTTGGGAAACCGAGCGGTTGTGGCAGTTGATGTACCGTGGCAACTTCTTCCCCGCCGACAGGGTGTATGCCTGCGCCATCTCTGCCATCGACATTGCGCTCTGGGATATCAAAGGGAAATCCGTAGGTCTGCCCGTTTACAAGATTCTCGGCGGTCCGGTGAGAAACAAAGTCGTCTCTTATCCGCACACTCAGGGCGCTACGATAGACGAGTTGGTTGAGAACTCGGTGCGTCGAGTTGAAGAAGGTTGGAAGTTTGTGCGCTGGGGACAGCCCGAAACGTCGGGGGCGATGGAGCAAAGCGGAACTTCACTGTTGGAACCCGTTGAGTCGATGCGATTAGCAGTTGAGCAGATGCGACGGGTAAGGGAAGCGGTCGGCCCGGACATCCAGTTGTGCTTCGATTCCCATACACGCCTCGATACCGCTCATGTCGTCCAGATGTGTCGCGACTTGGAGGAGTTCAAGCCGTACTTCATTGAAGACCCGATCCGTTCAGAAAACACCGGATCATACCGCAACCTGCGACGACAGATGAACCTGCCAATCGCGGCCGGTGAGCAATGGGCATCTAAGTGGCCGTTCCGCCAGGTAATTGAAGAAGACCTGATCGACTATGCGCGCATCGATCTCTGCATAGTCGGCGGCTTAACGGAGGCCCTGAAGATAACTCACTGGGCGGAAACGCACTACATAGACATAGTGCCGCACAACCCGTTGGGCCCAGTTTCTGCCGCGGCGTGCGTATCCTTGTGCATGGCATCAACCAACGTCGGCGTTCAGGAGATGCCTCGCCAACCTGGTACCTTCTCCAACGACCTGTTCCCACAACAGATCGGCTGGGAAGACGGTTACTCGTTCTGCCACGACGCACCGGGACTAGGGGTTGACATCGACATGGATGTTGCCGAACACGGTGGCATTGACCCACATGGCTGGCCGCCGCAGCTTCGCCGTAATGACGGAGCATTCACCAACTGGTAATCGCAGCGTTAGAACTGCTTCGACCAAATCGCGACTTGATAGTCGCAATCAAATGGGAGACGAATCATGAAGGTTACGCAGATCAGGAAATTGACGGTCGCTGACGAGACCGGGCGGATCTACTACTTCGTGCGTGTCGACACCGACGCGGGTATTCACGGTCTCGGAGAGGTTGGCGTGGCGCGACTCGGGCGAGCCATCGGGGCCGCCATCGATCATCTATCGGAAGTTGTCGTGGGGTCAGACCCTTGGGAAACGGAGCGTCTCTGGCAGCTGATGTTCCGTGGCAACTTCTTCCCTGCAGAGCGTGTTTACGCTTGCGCCATATCCGCGATAGACATCGCGCTGTGGGACATCAAGGCGAAGTCCGCGGACCTGCCGCTGTACAAACTCTTAGGCGGACCTACACGCTCCAAGGTGGTGACGTATCCGCACATCACTGGGGACACGCCTGAGGAGCTTGCGTCGGACGCGGCTCTCCGCGTCTCTGAGGGGTGGAAGTTCGCGAGGTTCGGGCAGCCGACGACATCGCCGCTAGTTGGTAGCTATCAATCTGCTGATCCCGCGACCGGGACGCTTGAACCCGTGGAGTCTTCCCGCATGGTCGTAGAGCAGTTCGCCGCCGTCCGGGAAGCAGTCGGTCCGGAGGTGCAGGTCTGTCTGGATGTTCATACGCGACTCGACACGGCGCATGTCATCCAGCTCTGCAAGGAGCTGGAACCATACAAGCCGTTCTTCATCGAGGACCCAGTGCGATCTGAGAATCAAGGCACTTATCGAATTCTGCGCCAGAAGACCAACGTGCCAATTGCCGCCGGTGAACAGTGGTCGTCCAAGTGGCATTTCAGGGAAGTCATTGAAGAGGATCTGATTGACTATGCGCGAATCGATTTGTGCATTGTCGGAGGCATCACTGAGGCATTGAAGGTCGCGCACTGGGCAGAGACGCACTACATTGACATAGTGCCGCACAACCCACTGGGTCCGGTGTCTGCCGCGGCATGTGTCTCGCTGTGTATGGCATCCACGAACGTTGGCGTGCAGGAGATGCCCAAGCGTCCCGGGTCGTTCGCAACAGCACTATTCCCGCAACAGATCGGATGGGAAGACGGCTATGCCTTCTGTCACGACGCGCCTGGCCTGGGTATCGAGCTGGACATGGAAGTTGCAGAACGCTCGTACGCGGACCCGCACGGCTGGTCGCCGAGGCTGAGACGCAACGACGGCGCGTTCACGAATAATTAGGTTCCGCGTCCGCTCGGGAAACCCGCGTGTCTCGCCGCAACGCGGTTGGTTTCGAGCCGCGTTGTGCGTGTGTCGTTGAGGTCCGTGTCTAGAAGAAGCTCTCGCCACTGAAGAGGCGCGAGATGTCAAGGAAAGAAACGACGACCAACAGGCCGATCAGTACTACAAATCCCGCTAGGTGCACAATGGCCTCGCGCTCAGGGGGAATCCGCTTCCCTCTGCGTGCGACCTCGATCAACACGAATAACAATCTGCCACCGTCCAAACCAGGTATCGGCAGGAAGTTGATTACGGCAAGCGAGATCGACAACGTCGCGGTTAGCGACAACAACACCGTCAGCCTCGATGCAAGCGGGATGTCCGCGGTTGCGACCTCGCCGGACAGCTGACCGATGCCAACCGGTCCGACCGCTACCGGAGAGTCGAACTGCGGGTTACGTGAACTGGTCACCGCGCCGATTATCGCGTTCCGCGCGAGGGCAAGCACCTCAAATGTCTGGCCGATGCCATCGCCGATGGCTTGAGTCAGCGGCACCGAAACCGTCTCCACCCTTGCTGACTCGGTCCCTAGCGTCACGCCAACCGCACCTTCTTGCAGGTACGTGGCCGCCCCGAGTCGGTAATCTAGCTGGCGCGCTACGACGAAGGGAATTCCCGTGGCATCGGGAGAAGCGACGATACGCACCTCGTCGCCAACTGTGGCTTCTGGCACCCACTCCCGCACATCCGACACGCCAACCTCGCGCAGTGAATCGGTGACCGAACCCTGCTCGACGACCGTGAGACGGTCGTTCACCCCGACGCTTGAGTTGTAGCTCCGAGCTACCGCCAATCTCATCTGCGTCGTCGGGTCAGTCACTTCTTCCACCACTTCGTGGCGCGGCGGGTCCCATCGCGGGACCATCGTCATGGTGATTACCTCGTTCGGATCGTACTGCGCCGATGGGTCGGCTGGTCCCGCGAACGGGTCCGGGATTCCGCGTAGAACCTTCCAGTTGGTCTCAGATCCCAGCTTTCTTGTCACCGCTCCCTGCAAGTCACCGATGGTTCGTATCTCGGTGCCATCGACCTCTATGACTTTGTAGTACGGACGCAGGCCTGCCTGGAATGCAGGTGAATCTGGCAAGACCTGCCGCACTACCACATCTCCGACGACCTGTTCGCGTGGGATCTGAGATGCCACTGCGAAGATGATGAAAGGCAATATGGCGTTCACCGCGACACCTGCCAGCAGCACGAATGCTCGGATGCCCGGGGATTTAGCAGCCAAGCTGTCTTTGGCGGTCGGATTCTCTTCCCCACGCAATCGAACGAATCCGCCGAATGGCAACCAGTTCAGCGACCAGAACATGTCCTTGATGACCAACTCACCCGCGTGTGCGCTCCGTACTTTCCCAACCAGCACCTGGTCGCTAGTCTGTGCGGCGTGCTCATCCCCTCGCTCGTACTCGTTGACCTCAAGCGCGTGCTTGGTGCCATCGTCATCCTCAGAATACACAACGGTGACTTTCATCCCAGGTTCCGGCAACGCTATGAGACCGTCAACGCTTGACGCACGGTCGGCCAGTTGCGTTGTTGAATCTTCCCAGTTGGCAGCCGGCAGATTGAAGCCCCCGTCGGTCAATCTAAGGTCACGCATCTCGCCGGGGTCAAACGGCTCCTCGTATCGGGATCCAGTTGGTGGTGCTCCCGGCAGATTGAACTGAGTGCGACTGCTCAGCTTGAGTCGAGTCCTTCCAGTCCAAAAGCCGGTGATTCGCGGCGGGAAACCAAACCCGTACTCCAGCGGGCGCACACCCGAAATTCGTGCTGCGAAGTAGTGCCCGAACTCGTGCAGGATAATGAGCGGTCCGAGTATCAGCAGCGCGACCGCTATACCGATCAGAAGTGTGAAGAACATCGTTCAGCTACCGTCCCTCTGACGCGATCGATCTTGCTTCCTCTGCCGCCCAAGAGGCTACTTCGATAGCTCGATCGATCTGGAACATGTCTTCGTTCTGGTGGCGTTCCAACACTTCACGGACTATGTCAAGAATGTCGGTGAAGCCTATTGTCCCTTGCAAGAAGAGCGCTACGGCTGCATCGTCCGCGCCTGCCAACGCTGCGTGGTAAGTGCCGCCCAGCTTGGCGTATCGCATCGCGAGATCGAAGCATGGGAAACGTCCTGGCTCCACCGGCTCGAACGAGAGCCTTCCGATCCGCGTCAGGTCGAAACCAATACCCCCCGTCGCGGCGCGACGATCAGGGTGGAACAACGCGAACTGTATGGGATGACGCATGTCAGGCGGTCCCATGTGCCCTTTGATGGAACCGTCCGCCATCCTGACCATCGCATGCACCACTGACTCGCGATGCATCACCACCTCAATGTCGTCAATGTCAACATCGAAAAGCGCCGCCGTCTCGATTACCTCAAAGGCCTTGTTCATCATCGTGGCGCAATCGACAGTGATCTTGGGTCCCATATCCCAATTGGGATGGTGCAACGCCTCATCCGGCGTCACGTCTGCCAGTTGCGACCAGGTCCGGTCGCGGAACGCGCCTCCCGACGCGGTGAGATAATAGCGTATCGGTTTGGAAACTTCCCCCAGAATGCACTGCCAGATCGCGTTCGGTTCGGAATCTATCGGAACGATGCGTCCACCGTTTTCAGCCGCGAGCTTCATGAGCGACTGGCCTGCCATCACTATCGACTCCTTGTTGGCGAGACCTACCGTCTTACCGGTTACCAACGCAGCCTCAGCTGCGTGGATGCCGACAGTGCCAGACATGGCATGCAAGACGAAATCGACATCGTCGAGTCGCGCCATATCTATTGCATCCAGCCGCGCTGCACCGCCGATTCTGGTCTCGGCAACTGACAAACAGTCGAAATACTCAGGATTGAACTCACGCACCTGTTCGGCCAACAGCTCAGAGTTGCGTCCTGCGGCCAGTGCGACCACCTCAAACTCGTCGCGGAATTCGCGCACGACATCTAGGGTCTGCGCGCCTATTGAGCCGGTGGATCCGAGTATGACGATGCGTTTGGGCATAGTGGGTGTTGCGGTTAGACCTAGAAAATGCCAGCAGACGCTATCAACGGCAGGAGAACTAGATTCGGAAGCAGTGAGTCGACCCTGTCAAGTAATCCGCCATGGCCCGGGAAGAGGTTTCCCGAGTCTTTGACACCTGCCAATCGCTTGAACTTCGATGCAAACAAGTCACCGATCGTTCCCATGGTGCCAACCAGCGATCCAAGCGCGATGATCATTCCGAGATAAATCAATATGACCACCAAGGCGGGGATCGGTTCGACGCCCCCGGCACTGGAACCGATTCCTCCGAGCACAGCCAGCATCGCCACCGGGAGCGTTGGTACCATCCAAGCTATGGAGGCGGCACCAATCCCTCCGAAAAATCCTTCCCAAGTCTTCTTCGGGCTGATTCTAGGCGCGAGGCGTCGCTTACCTAATCTACGTCCGACATAGTACGCCCCTATGTCCGCGCTGTAAACGATCACCATCAACCACGCCAAAGCCACAATGGTTGCTCTGCCAGTGATCAAGTAAGAGACTGAGATGATTGCCAACGCCAACGTTGCATATAGCCCCATCAGTACCGCTAACGCGACTGCCCTTCCATCTGAGTGCTTGGCGATTCGTAATACGGCTAAGAATGCAACGGCCACCAAAAGCTGAGATGCCACGACCAAAATGTAGAGCGGCCAATCGGACCAATTCGGTTCAGGCCTTGACAAAGACGGGTTAACCCAGACGATTGCAAATCCAAATGCCGTCGCGGACCCCAATGCCAATCCCAGAGCTCCGACGATGCGACCGGTCCGTGTCAGAGTCTTCTCAGTTCCGAGACCCAGTATCTCGAATGCCAAAACCGCCAACACTAAAGTCGACACCGACAACGTTGAGAAAAAGCCAGCCACGAAGCCCCCAAGAGAATCAGCGAACCACACCACAGTCAGCACGACGGCCAACGCCGCGACGGCCACGCGCGCCGTCCTTACTCTCTTGCGATGCTCGGACTGCTTAATACGGTGTTCGTCCTCAGTCCCAGCCAGCCCCGTCGGAGAATACATGTGTTCTCTTCCCATGTTTACCCGCCACAACGCTCGCTATCGATGCTCGGCCGCGCTCCGAACCGCCGCTCGCGGGACGCGTAGGCCTGCAAGGCGGCCGCTATGTCGTGCTCACCAAAGTCCGGCCATAGCGTGGGAGTCGAGTGAAACTCTGCGTAGGCACTCTGCCATAGCAGGAAATTGCTGATGCGGAACTCGCCGCCAGTTCGTATCACGAGGTCCGGATCGCTGCCTCCCGAGGTGTACAGGTATCGTTCAACCGTTGACTCGTCAATCATGTCAGGGTCAACACCTTCCGCGATGATTCGGCGAATTGCCTGGACTATCTCGCTTCGTCCACCATAGTCAAACGCTACATTCAGCGTTAACTCTGTGTTCCCAGATGTTAGAGCGACGGCCTCGCGCACCTTGGCCCTAACTTCGTGCCCCATCTTGGAATCGTCACCGATGTGTCGCAACCGCACCCGTTTCTGATTGAACCTCTCAGCCCCTGCTGCTATCTCATCCGACATGAGGGACATGAGTGATGCCACCTCATCCCGCGGACGTCGCCAATTCTCCGTTGAGAATGCGAATAGCGTAACCTCGCGTACGCCCTGTTCCGCCAGGCGTTCCAAGACAGGTTCGATGTTGGTGAAACCTGCGCGGTGCCCGTCTTCGATATCGATCCCGCGCTGGCGGGCCCAACGCCCGTTACCGTCCATGATGATCGCTACGTGATACGGCACGCGGCAACCCTTCAAACTGTGGTTTCCTGCCAGGTCCGGGTGCCCGTCTGCATGGTCCCCTCCAGCGGCCAATCTATCCACCAGGTCCGGCTGAATTCGCTGTTCACGCGCTTATCACTGCATGATCTGGGCTTCCTTTTCGCCCGTCAGCGTCGCAACGCGCTCTACTGCGTCATCGGTCATCTCCTGCAACGACTTCGACGCGCGCTTGCAATCGTCCTCAGATTCCTCGCCTTCTCGTTGCAGGTCACGGATCATAGACTGTGCGTCGCGTCGAACGTTGCGTATGGCGACCCTCGCATCTTCGGCGCGTCTGTTGACCATTCGGATCAACTCCCTCCGACGCTCCTGGTTGAGATCCGGAAGAGTCAACCGAATCGTGTTGCCGTTTACCTGCGGGTTGATGCCGAGGTCAGACTGCTGGATCGCTCTGATCACGGCCTTGGACGCCTCTGGGAAGAACGGATCAATCTTGATGCTCCGGGTGTCTTCCACGGACACCAACGCGATGTTGTTGACGGGTAATGTCTCCGTGCTACCGCCCATGTCAACCTCCGCGGGAAGCCGATCAACCAATGCGGTCGATGCCTGACTGGTCCTGTAGCCCTCTAAGTCTTCGGCAAACACACTGACCGACGAAGACATCCGTTGCTTCGCATCCTCTAGTGTCTCGTCCAACATGGTCCGACTCCTGTGTCTTGCAATAAACGTGTACTCAACGCGTTCAATATAAAAGGATTCATTCCTAGAGACGAGAGTCCTGTTCCAATACCAGCGGCAGATTTGTTGCTCGTGGCATCGAAATCTGCTCACCGTCTTCATCTGAAGTGATTCGCGTCCCGACACGCCCTCCAGAGACGAGCGCGGCGAGGTTTCCATCTACGAATATATCGAAAACCATGATCGGCATTCCGTTGTCCATGGCGAGCGATAGCGCGGTGGAGTCCATGACCTGCAATCGCAACTGCAAGGCGCGTTGATGGGTTATGTGTTCAAACTTCGTCGCATCGGGGTCGAGATTAGGGTCCGCATCATATACACCATCAACGGCGTTCTTCGCCAACATCATCACCTCGGCACCCATCTCAGCGGCCCTCAAACTGGCGGCGGTATCTGTGGACATGTAAGGGTTACCAGTCCCGGCGGCACAAATCACAACTCTGCCCCGCTCAATGTGCCGAATAGCCCTGCGGAGAATGTAAGGCTCCGCAACAGTCTGCATCGGGATCGCAGTTAGCGTTCGCACCGGCACTCCCTCGCGCTCGAGCCAATCCTGGAGGACGAGCGAGTTCATCACCGTTGCGAGCATTCCTGCGTGGTCGGCGTTGGCTCTATCCATCCCGTGTTTCTCGAACTCGGCACCGCGCCAGAAGTTGCCACCGCCAACTACGATACCGATGCCGACTCCCCATTCGTGGACGCGTCGGATCTGAGACGCGAGGAACTCTACGGCCTGATCGTCGATTCCGAACGGTTGTTTACCTTTGAACGATTCCCCGCTCAGTTTCAGCAGAACGCGCCCGTAGCGCGCTACTGGATTTGGATCACCGTCCATGATCACTCACCAAGAGCGAATCTCTGGAACCTGCCAATCTTCACGTTCTCGCCGACTTTCGCCGTCATCGACTTCACCAAGTCGGATATCTTGATCGAACCGTCGCGGATGTATATCTGCTCCATCAAGATGTCTTCGTCCGCAACTTCGGCATCTTCGTCGTCGATCGACTCTCTGTCAACGAAGCGAGGGCTCATCGCGGCGACCTGCATCGCGAGGTCTTTCGCCAGTTTGCGGAAGTCGTCCGTTCGTGCCACGAAATCCGTTTCGCAGTTCAGTTCAACTAACGAGCCTACGCGGTTGCCGGTGTGGATGTATGACTCGACCACTCCTTCAAGCGCTGCCCTGCCTGCCTTCTTCGCCGCGCCTGCGAGGCCGGCCTCAGCCAAAGCCGCCGCGGCTACCTTCATGTCGCCGTCGGCAGCTTCCAAGGCGCGCTTGCAATCCATGATTCCCGCGCCGGTCAGATCACGTAGCTCTTTTATCTCTGCTGCACCTATGGTCGCCATGGACTCACGTACCTCGTTAGGAATCGTCTTCAATCTCGGGTCAATCGGTTTCGTCGCGCAAATCGGAATCGAACTATCAGAAAGCTCACTCGCTCTCGCCGTCGGCCTGACCGTCGCCACCTGCAGCTTCGCGTTCGCGCTGTGCCTGCTGTGAACGCCTAACAGCTGCCGCGCGTGCGGCGGCTTGCGCGGCCTCTTGTGCCTCGCGTTCCGCGATCGCCGCCTGGCGCACGCGTTCGCGCTCCGCTGCCAGGTCGCGACCATCCAGAATCGCATCGCCAATTTGATTCGCTATGAGTGAGATCGAGCGGTGAGAGTCGTCGTTACCCGGTATCGGATACGTGACAGTTGTCGGGTCGCAGTTCGAATCCACTATCGCGACCACAGGTATGTTGAGATCGGTCGCTTCCTTTATGGCATGCCGCTCTTTGTCCATACCTGCGACGAACAGAACGTCCGGCAGCTTGGTCATCTCTTTGATCCCGCCGAAGAACTTATTCAAGCGGTTGACCTCGGCCTGTTTGATCATCAGCTCTTTCTTGGTCTTGGCGTTCACCTCGCCTTTGGTGAACTGCTCCTCGAGCTCAACCAGCGTCTCAAGCCTGCGTGTAATCGTCGCAAAGTTGGTTAGCGTACCGCCCAGCCATCGCGATGTGATATAGAGAGCGCTGGTTCTGGCCGCCACCGCCTGTATTTCCTTTTGCGCTTGCGGCTTCGTCCCTACAAACAGACACTCGCCACCAGAAGCCACAATCTCGCGCACCGCTTGCTTTGCTTCATCAATCGCCACCAGAGTGCGCGACATATCAAGGATGTGTCTCCTCTGGTGGTTCATCATCACATACTGGTTCATCCTCGGATGCCAGCGCTTAGTGAGATGACCCAAATGCACCTTTGCCTTATAAAGCGTTTCGATATCAAGCTCAAGGAGTCGCCCATTTTCCTGCGACTCCTCGTCAGCAGGCGCAACGGACTCTGCTTCTGTAACCGTCTCTGTAGTCAAGTCTTCTCCGATGTAGCGATGGGATAACGGGCGACACCAGCGCGCGAAATCCGTGGCGCAGGCGACGTACTGATACTATCACAACGGGAGGGCGCGCCACCGGTATTGTGATTGACCGCAGGTCCGTTTAACGCTTTGAACCGGTGTCGTCAAACCCGACGCTAACGATCAACGTAGGCAAAACAAGTGACCTCAGCAGGTTGTGAGATGCAACAGGAAGCCAAATCAACATCAATCCCATCTTGGGTGTTCCCGACGCTCTTCGCGTGCGGCGCAGTAGCCGTTGCGGTGATCGGCGGATTCCTAGTGGGACCAGGCGCGAACTCAGCCGTCGGACAGATTCTCAGCTTACAGAGCGGTACCTCTGGTCTCGCCGCCAATTTTCAAAGCATCCTGCCATTCGGCTTCGCATTTGGCGCCGGGATGCTCGCCGCTGTGAACCCGTGCGGATTCGTAATGTTGCCGGCATACTTGACCCTCTACATTGGCGATGAAACGGAAGACCAACGCAAAGGAATCCGTGGCGTGACAGCTCGGAGTGCACGCGCCGTTTACATCAGCCTGACGATGGGGCTCGGGTTCGTAGTCCTGTTCGGCGCTGCGGGATTGGTAGTCGGGCTCAGCCAAGAAGCGGTGCGGGTCGCGTTGCCGTGGATCGGCTTCGTTATGGGATTCCTGATCACCGGTCTGGGCGCCTACATTCTTGCAGGCGGCAAGCTCTACACGGGTTTGGCGCAACGCATGGCAGACAAAGTCGGCGACCCGAGCGTTGCCTCATTGCAGGGTTACTTCCTCTTTGGAATCAGCTACGCGCTCGCGTCGCTCAGCTGCACGTTGCCGCTGTTCCTCAGCGTGATAACCAGCTCATTCAGCCGCGGCGGCATCGTGAACGGCACGCTACAGTTCGTTTCTTACGCCGCCGGGATGACGTTCTTGATACTAGCGATCACGATCGCAATCGCAATCGCGAAGTCGGCGTTGGTCAACCACCTGCGCCGCATTATGCCCTATCTGAACGCCATATCCGCGACGGTGTTGATCCTCGTCGGTGCTTATCTTGTCTTCTACTGGCTGACCGAGGGCGACCTCACTGCGAATTTCGGTATCAGGTAATAAGTCTTGGTACAGGTTCGCGCCATCCTGTGCGATAATTCCCGCATTATTGGATGTCCGTGCGCGGAGGTGTACACATGGATTCTTGCTTCGACATACGCTCCGACGAGTTCCAAACAATCCTCGGATCAAACCCCGAGCTGAGGCTACTGTCCGAGGATCTCGACTTCGCCGAGGGTGTGTGCTGGCTTTCGAGTCGGGGCTATGTCATCGTTTCAGACTTCAAGAACAACCGAATTCTGCGTTGGGACGAAGAGGAAGGCTTGGGAATCTTCCGGGAGCCGTCTGATTGCGCCAACGGAAACGCCCAAGACGCGGAAGGCCGGGTGCTGTCATGCTTGACGCGCGGCAGGACCGTCGTGAGGTTGGAACAGGACGGCTCAATCGTGCCCGTGGCATCGCACTACGAAGGCGGAAGGTTCACCTCGCCGAACGATGTCGTAGTTAAGTCAGATGGCACGATCTGGTTTACCGACCCTGATTATGGCTTTCTGCATCCCGAATTCGGACACGGTGACAAACCAGAGCAGACTCACAACCGTGTTTACATGGTCGATGATGCCGGACAAACCGTTGCAGTATCTGAGGACTTCGACAAGCCCAACGGCATTGCTTTCTCACCCGACGAATCCGTGTTGTACGTAGGAGATACTGGCAGGACGCACGGTGAGTTTAGGAACCACCAGATCATAAGATTCGATGTTGCGAAAGGTAACGCGGTGCTGAATCCCACCGTTTTCGCCGTGATTGAACCTGGCGTTCCAGACGGATTTAGGTGTGATGTCAACGGCAACCTGTTCGTTACGACCGGCGATGGCGTGCAGGTGTTCAATCCCGATGGTGAATTGCTTGGCAAGATTCACACGCCAGAGGTCGCCGCGAACTGCTCGTTTGGCATGTCCGACCGTCAGCGACTCTTCATCGGTGCAACATCGGCGCTTTGGTGCATTGACCTGAACACACAGGGGGCGATATGAGTGAAGCCGCGCCGAACATGACCTGGAGCGAACGTCGCGAGTTCCGTCCAGCTGAGGAACTGCGCTCTGGCGCGGTCATCGTCCATCCCAAATTCCGAGAGTTAGTCGGCGGCGATGATGATGTCAAGCTGACAAGGCACTACACCGGAACCGAGTGGGCAGAAGGACCGACGTGGGTACCTGCTCAGAACGGGAGTTCCGGATTCGTAGTCTTCTCAGACGTGCCCAACAACCGCATGTTGAAGTACGACCCGGTGTCGCAGCAGACGACCACGTTTCGCGATCCGAGCTACTACTCCAACGGCAACACTGTCGATAACGAAGGTCGGCTCGTCACCTGCGAACATCGGCGTAACGCAATCTCCAGGCTGGAACACGACGGCACCCTGACGGTGCTGGTTGATTCTTTCGACGGCGGCCGCCTTAACTCTCCGAACGACCTTTGCGTCAAGTCAGACGGTTCCATCTGGTTCACTGACCCGCCGTACGGCATATTGACGAACCGAGAGGGCGAACAGCGCGACTCTGAGCAGGCAGGGAATTTCGTCTACCGGTTCGATCCCGCCACAGACGCGCTGAGTGCCGTTATCACGCAGATTGACCGCCCGAACGGTATCGCGTTCTCGCCAGACGAGCGCACCTTGTACGTAGCGGATAGCGGCACACCAAGATACCTGACAGCTTGGGATGTTCAAGACGACGGCCAATCGGTCTCGAACATGCGGGTATTCTCTGTCGTTCGTCCTGGTATCGCTGATGGATTTCGCACCGATGTTGAGGGCAATATCTGGACCAGTGCACACGACGGTGTGCACTGCTACGACCGCGAAGGAGCTCTGGTCGGCAAGATTCTTGTTCCAGAGCAACGAACTGCGAATTGCGCGTTCGGCGGCGATGACATGACAACGCTGTACATCGCCGCCGATACATCTCTCTACTCGGTCCAACTGCAAGTGGTAGGCACCCGGTGAGCCGAATATCAGTGACGATTCAGTCGGTCCGATGATGAGCTGTCACCGCTCGCCTAGTGCAACTTTAAGGTTCGTCGCTTGATTAGAATCGATTCCCGCGGACAGGCGCGTTAGCTGTCGTCCGTTTCAATCAACGATGTCTCTCTTCTGTGACTGATCCCGACTCGCAATCCGAAACTGACGCATCTGCCGCCATCGATCGGCGATGCGTCAATGCGATACGCATGCTGTCGGTTGACGCTGTCCAACGCGCGAACTCTGGACATCCCGGCGCACCGATGGGCTTGGCGCCTACTGCCTACTTGCTATGGACTCGGTTCCTCAAGCACAATCCTGCCAATCCAGCTTGGATCAATCGAGACAGATTCGTACTGTCTGCCGGCCACGCATCGATGTTGCTCTACTCGATGTTGCATCTCACTGGTTACGACCTATCGATCGATGACCTGAAAAATTTCAGACAACTCGGTAGCCGTACTCCGGGTCATCCCGAAATCGGCTTAACCCCCGGTGTCGAAGCAACTACCGGACCGCTGGGACAGGGTTTCGGAAACGCAGTTGGATTCGCAATCGCTGAGAAGATGCTCGCCGACTCGTTCAATCGGCCCGGGCACGAAGTCCTGAACCATCGCACCTTCGTGGTGTGCTCCGACGGCGACTTGATGGAAGGAGTCGCATCCGAAGCCGCGTCATTAGCCGGCACCTTGCAACTCGGAAAACTCATAGTCATCTACGACGACAATGAAATCTCCATCGAAGGCGACACCGACAAGGCGTTCAGAGAAGATGTGTCGCAACGTTTCGCCGCGTATGGATTCCACGATGCTGGCGCAGTTGACGGCAACGACCTAGCGGGGATTGCCGAAGCGTTGCAACGGGCCTGCGACGAGTCGCGACGACCAAGCTTGGTAACGATCAAGTCGGTAATCGGATTCGGTAGCCCGAATCTTGCCGGAACCGGAGCGGTCCACGGCAAGGCGCTGGGAGATGCAGAGGTTGACGCGACGAGGGAGCGACTAGGCTGGCCGTACGAACCTTTCCATGTACCCCAAGACGTGTACGAGCAATTCCGATCGTGCACTCGTACAGGGGCATCTAGTGAGAGCAACTGGAACGAGAGCTTCGCCGCGTATTCCCAAGAGTTCCCAGAACTCGCGCGCCAGCTTGAAGCGCAGGTCAAGTGCGAATTGCCTGCTGATTGGGATGCCGAGCTAGCAACTTTGAGCCGCGGTTACGCGAACCCGATCGCGACGCGTGCGGTGTCCGGAGACTGTTTGCACAAGATAACTCCCGCCGTGCCGAACCTAGTCGGCGGTTCTGCCGATCTGGCAGAGTCGAACAACACCGAAGTGGGAGGCAGAGGCTCCTTCTCTCCTGAAGTGCCGAGCGGCCGCAACATGCACTTCGGAGTCCGAGAACACGCAATGGGCGCGATTTCCAACGGAATGGCATTGCATGGCGGCATCATTCCCTACGCTGCGACCTTCCTCATATTCTCCGATTACCTGCGGCCAGCCATCAGGGTCGGTGCGCTTTCGCATGCGCCTTCAATCTGGATTTTCACGCACGACTCGATTGGACTCGGCGAGGACGGTCCCACGCATCAACCAATCTCACAGTTGATGGGATTACGGATGATACCCAACCTGACAGTTCTCCGGCCTGCGGATGCTGATGAGACCGTCGAGGCGTGGCGCATCGCGATTGAGAATCGCCGTGGTCCAACTGCGCTCATACTCACGCGCCAGAATCTCCCACCACTGGCCACGATCGGTGCTACTGGCGAAGCGGCAGGCAACGTCCAGCGGGGCGCGTACGTCGTGTACGAGACAGAATCGGCATCGAAACCCGATGTGATCCTTATCGGAACAGGCTCCGAGACCCAGCTGGCGTTGTCCGCGGCATTGCAACTCCAGTCGGAAGGCATCGTTGCAAGAGCGGTGTCAATGCCTTCTTGGGAGTTGTTCGCTTCTCAACCCGCCGAGTACCGTGATTCTGTCTTGCCTCCGTACATCGACGCTAGGGTATCAGTCGAAGCCGGGACGACGATAGGCTGGGAGCGATACACAACGTCTGACGGACTACAGGTCGGTATCGACGAGTTTGGAGCTTCCGCACCGGGTGGCGAAGTAATGGAACACTTCGGTTTCACCGTCCAGCACGTCGTAAACAAGGCGCGGGAACTGCTGTAAATCTGTTGTGCTTGGTGGCGCGCAGTCGCGTTGTCGCGGCCCTGTGCGCCACGACAACGCGTCTAACGGCGGACCCGCTACTCACAGTGGCTTGAGTGGCCTGCTTATTTGCGCCCTGCTGAGCTAGCTCGCCTTACCACCGTGCACAGACGGCTCGGCGCACCATTTTTCGGTCAAACGGCGGACGGCGTGAAAGACATCGATGTCGAAACCTAATACTCCGCACAGTAGTGCCTGATCGAGACGCTCGCGATTTGGGTCTACATCGGCCTGATAAGCAGGCATGAGGTCCATCTCTCGGAAATCTTCAAATGCGTCTCGCGCGGCGCGCAACTGTTTGTCCGATAACCTTCGCATGTCCAGTATTGGCATAGCTTCCACGGATCGGATCGTAACCACGCCACGGCCGCTTTGTTGTCGATTGGAGTTCCACCAGAATGTGACGAGACCCAGAGTTGAATTCGCCCACAGACAGTAGGCGTACTCGAATCTTTCGTCGCTGAAGTTGAGGTTGGGCCACGCGGATCCGCCGAGTGACTTCCGGGTAGTGAATGCGGCGGCCAAAGGCTGAGAGTTAAACCTAAATGCGAGATTTTGATGCACCCTGCCAGCTGTCGCCCATGTTTCGGCCGCCCTCTGTTCCATGCCTCTGCGGACACGGAGCTGCATGTCAGGTGAACAGATTATCCGCGTTTCCCTGTTCGCATCGTGATTCCAGATAGCTGGGGATGTTGAAGTATCGCTCGGCGGACCGGGATCGAACGCTCCTCGTGGTGATGGTCCGGTGATGTCTCGATGCACGAGTCCCATTGAACCCACCTGTCTGAGCGGAGCGATCGGAATCATCCGTTCCACCTCAACGCCAGGTAGTCTTAGATTTGAGGATGCAAGACCGTGCGCAACTTGAGACACGGAGAAGTCCGCCACTCTAACCGCGCGGAGCAAGTCCTGCCGTGGCTCGACCTCAACGATGATTACAGACCCGAGCTCCGCGTCCCCCACCGCCAATGTAGTTCCTCCATATGGACCGTCATCAATCGATCGTGGGTTGGCGAGATTCATCACTCGCTTGGCGATTGAATCAGATTCCACGAGACTCCTCGGCCGCTTCGCCAGCGATGTGAACCGGACGCGACCGTCAACCTCTTCTCCGCTTCTGCGTTTTCTTCCAATCACCAGACATTCGCCGAGTCCAGTGTCGGCCGAGAATGAGATCTCACCCCTTGCGTCAGAGATGCTCACGATATCGACTTCGTTGTACTCCTCACGCAGCAACCGTCTGAACTTGGACCAAGACAGTCCGGCCGTGGACGAAAGCGGTAACACCATTGCAAGTACGCCACCCGGTTTGAGCTTCCGGTCGGCCATCGCGGCGAACGCGGATGCCAAGCCCGCGTTCCCGTGGTAACAAGTGCCCTTGCCGAGAGAGTTCAGTCGCTGCCCCATCTCTGTCTGGTCTCCGCTGTTTGCACCGAACGCTGCGAATGCCGGGTTTACCACGGTTGCGTGAGGTCCTTCGTGGTTCGTTGAACGAGTAAACGGTGGATTCATGATCACCAAGTCGTAGCCCAGGTCAGGAATATCGGTAGTGATGCGTGCCGCGGTGACCTGACCTTGCCCGCCGGTCCTCGCCGCGGGATCACTGGTGTTGAAGAGCGACATTGCCGACGAAGACCGCAACAGCTCAAGCGAGCCGATTGCCACGCTCCCATCGTCTTGTCGGCCGTACGCCAACGCATAAATACGCGTCTCTCCGAAGCGAACGCCTGGGTCCATTCCAGACAGGGTCGAACCCGTGATGTGGATCGCCGAAGGCATAACGTCACATCCGTGGAGCATCTCTTCCAACATGTTCTTATGCAACGCTCCCGGGTCACCGCCGTGTAGTTCGTGTTGTGTTGCAATCTGTTCGTAGACAGCCGACAATAACGCACCCGTTCCGCACGCGAGGTCAGCGATGCGGAGTTTGCCAATCGATTTAGAGTCCGACCAGTCCAGATTCTGAAGTTTGCCAACGGCCAAGCGCGCCAGCAACGCCGCCGATGCGGGTAACGTGTAAAACGTGGCGAGGTACTTCCGGTCTGCTATCAGCCTCTGAAATATTCGGCCAGTAACGTCGTGAGAATTGTCAACACCGAGAGCGATCACCTCATCTGCCGTCTCCTGTAGTCTTCGAAGTAACTGCACTGATTCGGGTCCGGGTACGCACCTGACTATATCGAGTGCGATTCCAAAGATGGGCCAGTAATCGACCTGCAGGACTTCTTCCCATGCCCGCTCAACAACCCGGAACGGCGCGGGGTCGTGCACGCTGAGGTCGGCCAATCGCTCAATCGCCCTCGTGGTTCCGGCCAACTTGTGATGGAACACCATCGCGTTGGCGACGATTGCGCACGCCATGCGTCGAGTCTGTACGCTGTCCTCCATACCCAAGACTTCGGCGACCGCCGAACCAATGCCGGGTTTGTCTCCGGCGATGCCGCGCAAGGTCGGCTCGGCTAGGTTGATACCCCGTTCCATAGCCTCTACTGCCGCGTTGACGACCGACTGCGGAATCGACAAAAGTCGGACGAGATCGGACAGATCGCCGATCGTTCCGTTCATCCAGCCCGATTCAGGAAACCTAGACTCCCCTGCTGGATACGCGCAATAAGAAAGTGGATTCTTTGCTAGAGCGTCCTCAAGACCAGACGCGCTTTGAAATAAATCTGGATAGCGTACTGCGATGGCTGCCTCGACTCGTTTCCCTGACGCGGCCTCAGTAGCGCCTAGGCGAGCTTGAGCTTCCCGTTCGACGCTGTAACCTGGGTGGAACTCCGCCTCGATTACCACAGGAGAACGGTCGGGTTTTGTAACCAAGACATCGGGGTGCGAACGCCGATTCTCCGCGAATACCTGAGTGTTCTCCGTGATCACCGACCACGGCGGCATAACGACAGACAAAAGCTTCCCCAAGATGGCATTCACGGTCGGTTCGGTATTGCGGGGCATGGGCGAGAAACGAACGCGCGTCGGTTCTGAGGATTAACGGTCAGCGAAGTCGGCTACGGTTTTCACGATATCAGACTCGCAACCATATGTCCGCCCGTGTCAGTTACCTACATCGCGGTTGTATGATTTCCGTTAAGGCCCCACCACTCGCAGCAACCGTCAATACCTCTCCGTAACCAATGCGTATCGCAATCGGGACAGACCATGCGGGATTTCCGCTCCGTGAGACTGTGCTCCGCGTAATCGGGGAAACGGGAAACGATGCGCTGGACCTGGGTGCACACGAGTACGAGGCTACCGACGACTACCCTGACCGCGCTGCGCCTGTAGCAGACGCGGTGGCATCAGGTCAGGCCGAACGTGGCATCGTAGTGTGCGGCAGCGGCATCGGTGCTTCGATTACCGCCAACAAGTACCGCGGCGTTCGCGCGAGTGTTTGCCACGATGCATTTTCCGCTGCGCAAGGTGTTGAGCATGATGACATGAATGTGCTTTGCATCGGTGCTAGGGTGATTGGCACTGCCATTGCCGAGTCTGTTATCAAGTCATTCATCGATGCCGACCTCGTTGAAGAGCCGCGCTTTTTGCGCAGGTTGGACAAGCTGACCGCCATCGAGAATGCCAATTTCGACACATCGTTGCCGTAGCTTTCGTCGTGAAACGTACCCTGAGAGAAACGTAGCCATGTCCGCAACTCAATCCAATGTCATTTCCGCCGCCGCTGACCTCGGTCAGGCAATCTGGTTGGACGAGATCAGCCGTCCCATGATCGATTCCGGGCAGATAAGCGATTTGGTAGACGCAGGTGTCCGCGGTATAACGACGAATCCAACTATCTTTGACGCGGCGATAGCGAACAGCGATGCTTACGATGCTCGTCTTGCAGGCGCCGCAGCACGGTCGAACGGTCCTGCGAGCATCTTTGAGCAGATCGCAATTGAGGATGTACGCGACGCGGCAGACATCCTGCGCCCCGTTTACGACAGACTCGGCCGGCGCGATGGATTCGTCTCGATTGAGGTCAACCCACACCTTGCCAACAACACAGACGGCACAATCTCCGAAGCGCGAAGACTGTGGGACGCAATCGACCGGCCGAACTTGATGGTCAAGGTGCCGGGCACACCGGCTGGAGTTCCTGCCATCTCAACCTTGATCTCGGAAGGAATCAATGTAAACGTAACGTTGCTGTTCTCAATCGATGCTTACGGCGCGGCGGCGAACGCATACCTGGACGGCATCACCGAGTTCGTAGGGTCTGGCGGCGAACCCGCGTCCGTCTCATCGGTAGCATCATTCTTCGTCAGCAGAGTCGACACGCTGATCGATTCGCTACTTCCGACTTCCAGCGAGTTAGTCGGCAAGATTGGCATCGCCAATGCGAAACTGGCTTACCGCGAGTATCAACACATCTTCGCGCGCGACCTGGGCGATGGCAGCAGATTCTTCTCGCTGAACACTGTCGGCGCGTTGCCGCAACGCCCACTCTGGGCATCGACTTCGGTCAAGAATCCCGATTGGGCGCCCACGCTCTACTTCGACAACTTGATCGGCAATGAAACCGTCAACACACTGCCGTCCGGATCAATCGAAGATGTCCGAAGTAGTGGCGTAGTGTCCGAAAGCGTTACATGTTGCGTCGACGAAGCTCAGCAGCAACTGGACGCTCTCTCGGCGCAAGGTGTTGATTTCGATGCCGTTACCGACCAGCTCTTAGAAGAGGGCATCCAGAAGTTCGCAGATTCGTGGGACGCGTTAATGGCTAGGATCGCGTCCAAGGTGCCGGCCCCGGTGGCAGCGTAGCAGAACGGTTCCCGATTTAGTGTCACATAGCCCGTCGATAACGCAAATCGAGCCCGACGTTGTCAGGCGCGTGTTCGCACGCGACTACTCGCTATGGCCAGAACCGGCTCCAGGCGATGGCGGTGATTGGCTCGGATGGCTAGACTTACCCGAAACGTTGGCTGGCGGTATAGGGTTGCCGCCGGCAGACCATCTACCCGCCGCGACGGATATCGACTCGGTTGTTGTGCTCGGCATGGGAGGCAGCAGCCTCACATCGGCGGTTCTCGCCGCCATCTACAGATCGCAACAAGACACATCCGCCTTACGGCGGTTGGCAGTCCTAGACACCGTCAATCCGCGAACGATTCGAGCGTTCATTGATACAACCGATATCGCCAAGTGCCACTTCATCGTCGCCAGCAAGTCAGGCTCCACTATCGAACCGTTGGCATTGGAAGGGATATTCAGGAGCGAGTTGCGGTCACTCGGGATCGATACGACGACTCGGTTCACTGCCATATCCGATCCAGGCACATCGCTTGCATCGCGCGCACGACGCGGCCAGTTTCGTCACCACATCGCCACTCCGGAGAACGTCGGCGGACGCTTCTCCGCACTTAGCGCGTTCGGCATGTATCCCGCCGGATTGTGCGGATTGCCTACATCGGATATGGTGCAGTCCGCCATTGACATGAGTGCCAAGTGCCAGTCGGCTAGTAATCGTAACCCTGCGTATGCGCTGGCGGAGTTCATGGTCAACAACGCCGCCAACGGCAGAGACAAGCTCACTGTGTTGACATCCGAGTCGCTCGCGACATTCGGCATGTGGTTGGAACAGCTCATTGCGGAATCCACTGGGAAATCCGGCGGCGGACTGATCCCGATCGCAGACGAACCGTCACTCAACGCTGGGTGCTACGGTAGCGACCGTCAGTTCGTCGCGGTGTCCCTCGCCTCTGATCCGCCAAACGAAGTACCGATCGCGGATGTTCCTCGTTTCGACATTCAGATTCAGGATTCCAGCGAAATCACCGGACTCTTTTTCCAGTGGGAGCTCGCAGTTGCGTTAGCGTCGGTGGGACTCGGTGTCTATCCGTTCGATCAACCCAACGTAGAGTCTGCCAAACAGTTCGCGCGTCAAGTGCTCGAAAGTGACGAACGACCTGATGTCGATTCAATCTCACTTACCGATGCGGTTGCGGCATCATGCTCCGAGGGCGCGCCGGGTCGCTATGTCGCGTTGTGCGCGTTCCTACCCGAATCTGATGAACTCACCGCGGCGTTCTCCAATCTGAGGTCTGCTATTTCTCAAACGACCGGTATGGCGACGACGTTCGGATACGGACCCCGATACCTGCATTCGACCGGACAAATCCACAAAGGCGGAAGCGACTCAATCATCCAGGTCGTCATCGTGCAGGACGACTCGGAATGCGACATCGGTGTGCCTGACGAGGAGTACACACTGGCGCAGTTGAGTCGCTCGCAGGCAGTCGGGGATGTCCTAGCAATGCGCCAACTGGATCGCCGATCAGTGCTGGCGGAAGTGGGCCAGGATGCGACGATCGACGTTAGAGAGGCGGCCGGATGGCTGTGAGAGACTGCATTGAGCAGGCTGTGCAACGCTCGCGTTTCACGGCAGGTCGATGCGAAATTGCGGAATGTCGAAGCACTCCATAGTCATAGATTTCGCGGGCATCGCGAAGTTGGCGCGTGGTGACGCGGACACCGCATCGCGTCGTAGGCGGCAGGTCAAGCTCATCAACGCCGTCTTCAATGGAATACTTCAGGCCATCGAACTCGAGCCCTACACCAAGGAGCAGTTCACAGTTTGGGCAGATTCCGTGATCGGCGAGGGTCTGCTCTTCAAATCAATCACAAACGATATCCCAAGCATGGTGAACTTCAGCATCGATAGCGAGTCCGACCTTGCAACCTTGGAGAGCGAGCTCAGTGCGCTAGTGGATCGATACCGTCCGAGCACGGTCGTGGTTCCCCTTTCATGGCCAGAGCTTGAATCGGCGCAGCCCGCGAAACGCCGACGTATTCGCGCCATGGCCGCGCGGGTCCTAGAAATGTGCAAGCACTTACAACTTGATACCGCATGGGATACCGGGTTCAAGCCCGTCGATACACCAGACACCGCCGTTGACACCATCAAGATGATGGCATGGTTGCAAGACCGTGGGCTGGATCCCAGCTCATGGGTCCTAGATACGCCAATCAGCGAGCCGCGCTTAATGATGATGATCGGGCGGGCGCACATCGACGGAGTGACGGACATCAAACTGCTTTTCCGATCGGATGACAACGCAATCGACGAAGGAATTGACCGCGCGCGTCGGGTCGACTCGCTGGCGGGGTCAACGGGGATAGGCCAGGTCTACATCGGGGCACCGCATGTCAACACGCCGTTGACACAATTTATGGATGGTGAACTCACAGCCAATGAGGCATCAGCGCAAGTAGCGGAGACGCTCGCGGAGATAATCCGCAAAGTCAACAGCGAGTTAGCACCAACATAGCAGGAGAAGAAACAGTATGCAGATTGGAATCGCAGGATTAGGCAGGATGGGCGGCAATATGGCACTCCGGCTCCAGCGCGATGGACATGAGGTCATCGGCTTCGACCCATCGGAGTCGGTATTAGAAACGCTACGCGAACGCGGGGTGGCTGGTGTAAGTTCGTTGCGCGAGCTTGTCCAAAGCCTCGCAGCTCCCCGGACGGTGTGGGTCATGGTTCCCGCCGGTGACATCACCGAGTCAACTATCCAGGAACTCGGGTCGCTCCTGTCATCCGGCGACACGCTTATCGACGGCGGTAATTCCAACTACAAGGAATCGATGCGCCGAGCAAGTGAACTGGCAACCAACAGCATCGACATGCTTGATTGCGGCACCAGCGGCGGCGTTTGGGGGCTAGAGAACGGCTACTGCCTGACGATCGGAGGGGATCGAGCCGCCTACGAACGCAACCTGCCCATCTTCAAGTCGCTCGCACCAGAGGAATCGCAAGGCAACCTACATGTCGGCCCGAGCGGTTCGGGACACTACGTCAAGATGGTGCACAACGGCGTTGAGTATGCGCTTATGCAAGCTTATGCCGAAGGGCTGGAGCTACTGGAAGCCATGTCAGACTTTGATCTTGACCTAGGTGCCATCTGCGAGAACTGGGGGCGCGGAAGCGTGATCCGATCCTGGTTGCTTGAGCTGACGGCGGACGAACTTGAACGTGATCCGAAGCTAGAGAAGCTCAGCTCCTATGTTGAGGATTCTGGCGAAGGGCGTTGGACGGTTGATTCGTCTGTAGAGCTCGCAGTGCCGGCTCCGACGATCGCGTTGGCGTTGCAGATGCGGTTCAGGTCGCGGCAGGATAACCCACTCGGTGGCAGGGCTCTAGCGGCAATGCGGAACGCTTTCGGCGGTCACAGCGTGCGCTCCGCCAAATGACACATCGGTGATACCTCAATGTCTTCCAACTACACGATAGTCATCTTCGGCGGTTCCGGAGACCTCACACGACGTAAGCTGTCGCCGGCGCTCTTCCACCTGCACTCGTCAAACGCCCTTCCGGCGAACTGCAACATTGTGTCATTCGCACGGTCTGACCTGACTGACGACGAATACAAGCAGGTGCTGCGCGATGCCGCCGCCGAAGAAGCAGATGCCAAACCTGAAGCGTGGAACGATTACGCTTCGCAGATCGCGTACATGCACGGCTCGTCAATGGACGTAGCCGATCTGCATCTACTCGACGAAAAAATCCGCGACCAAAACGGCCAAGGCGGCGATGACCGCCTCTACTATCTTGCGCTCGCGCCTGGCCTGTACGAAGGCACCATCGATTCGCTTCAACGCGCCGGAATGTTGGACGAATCTAGCGGAACCCGCCGAGTCGTCATCGAGAAGCCGTTCGGTACCGACCTTGAATCTGCGACCAAGCTCAACGACTTCATCCACTCGCGTGTTGACGAGCATCAGGTATTCCGCATTGACCACTACCTGGGCAAAGACACAGTTCAAAACCTGCTGGTGTTCCGCTTCGGCAACACCATCTTTGAACCGCTTTGGAACCGCAACTACATCGATCATGTCCAGATATCCGTATTGGAAGAGGTCGATGTCGGTGATCGTGCGTCGTACTACGAACACTCCGGTGTGTTGCGCGACATGTTCCAGAGCCACCTGTTGCAACTCATGAGCTTGGTCGGAATGGAGCCGCCCGCGACAGCAGATGCGGACAATCTGCGCGATGAGAAGGCGAAGGTGCTGAGCTCGGTGCGTCGTCTAGACCAGTCTGAAGCCGCCGTCGAATCGGTGCGCGGGCAGTACAACGGTTATCGCGAAACCGATGGCGTATCGCCAGCATCACCAACCGCGACGTACGGCGCGATGCGTTTGCAGATCGACAACTGGCGGTGGCAAGGCGTCCCCTTCTACCTGCGATCTGGCAAGTCCCTCAAGACGAAATCGACGGAGGTCGCAATCCAATTCCGAGAGGCTCCACACAGGCTCTTTGAGCTGTCGGGAGAATCGGCGCACCTGGTCACAGACCGCCTGCGCATCGTCATCCAGCCTAACGAATCGATCAAACTAACGATTGCGAACAAGATGCCTGGATCACGGCTGGCGGCAGAACCGCAAGAGCTGGAGTACAAGTTCCCGGTTGATCTGCGCGATGCCTACGAACGGCTACTACTAGATGCCATCAACGGCGACGCATCCCTATTCACGCGCTCCGACGAGATCGAGCTCTCGTGGGCAATAATTGATCCGTTCGTATCCGCATGGGAAACCCAGCTATCGGCACAGCTCTACTCCTATGAACCGGGCGGCTGGGGACCAGAGGCGGCGGACCAGTTCATATCAACCCACGGCAGATGGTCGAACCCGTTCTAGTGAAGGTTGTATGTCGACGTTGAGAGATGGTGCCGCTTCCTGACCCGCCAAATTCGCTGACCGCCGAGCTGTCTACGCTGACCGCGAAGCAGCTGCGCGAAGCACAGGAAGGGCTGTGGGAGTGGATCCAAGCCGCCGAATCGGCATCGTTTGAAGACGCGCCCGACGATGAACTCTTAGAAGCGGCAAGGGAAAAGCTGGTTGAGGTTATCGCAGAGCGTCGCGAACTACACAGCGATGAACCTGCACCGCGAGGCGGGTGACACCGGATTCCCTTTCTGTTAGTCAACCGAAAGGGGTGCGTGACCACATACTTGCCTTCTTAATCTTCTAGCCATGCCGCGACACACCGAACCGAGCGTGAATGTTGAGCTTGGCTTGATGCTGAAGCGCATAATGCCAACCTCACACGTGAGTTGGGAAAACTCACGCGTCATCGTAGGTGGGCCGAGCCTGCAACCAGACATTTGCATCACAGCGAACGACAGATCGCCGATCGTCATCGAAGCTGAACATGCACCGGGCAGAGATGTAGAGACAGAAGCCAGGCAGAGAATCGGACTCCGCATCGTCAATCAACCGCATCCGATTGAGTCTGCCATCGCGGTGATTTACCCGCCGCACATCGCAGTTGCCGAGGACGTTAGCGGATCGTTGCGGAAATCCGAGCTTGATTACTGCGTCCATTCCGAAGACGGTACGCGATTCCCCGCGCGTGGTTGGATCAGAGGCTCGGTCGCAGACATGGCGGACCTAGCTAGGCTTGAGGCGATCCCAAAGCGCGCGGCTACCGAGGCATCCGAGCACTTTCAGCTAGGCATTGACCTGTCAGAGCCAATCCTGCTCGAGTTAGAGAAACAAGGTTCTGGCGCCGTTGCCCAAATCGCAGCGTACCTCGGCATGAGCAATGTGGAGCAGACGCGCAGAATGGCATGTGCCATCGTACTGAACGCGATCGTCTTCCACGAACACCTGGCAGCGTTCCACCAATTCGATCCATTCTCCAAACTCGTAGGCGACGGCGGCCTGGCAGACAAACAACAGGTGATCAAGGTATGGGACGAGATTTTGGAAATCGATTACTGGCCGATCTTCGCGACGGCGAGAACGGTTGCCAACGAGTTGCCAAGTCCGTACGCTGCACGGCTGTTCCAAACGCTCTACCGCGCTGCTAGCAAGTTCACCATAAATGGCCTCAATAACTCGCACGACCTGACAGGGCGCGTATTCCAGCGCCTGATCAGCGATCGCCAGTACCTAGCGACCTATTACACCCTGCCGGCATCTGCAACCCTACTGGCGAAGTTGGCACTGGCAAAGGTCAACGACGTTGATTGGTCGGATGCGGAATCGGTTAGTGGGATGAGAGTCGCAGATTTCGCTTGCGGCACCGGCGCGTTGCTTTCGGCTGTTTATGAAGAGGCCGCCAACCGTTTCGAGCGCACAGGAAGTGATTCGAGCATCCTGCACGCTCCGATGCTCGAACGGGTACTGACAGGTTGTGATGTGATGCCAAGCGCAGTGCATATAACCGGGTCGACGCTCTCCGGGATGCAACCATCGCAGAGGTATTCAAGCACGAACCTTTACACGATGCCGTACGGCAGGAGAGGGATGCAGGAGGTCGCGATAGGTTCGCTTGAGCTCTTGGATGCGACATCCGTGCTTGCACCCTTCAACACCAGCGCGCCGGCGTTGCGTGCTGGACCGCAAGGCGAAGGCGCAACACGGGAGTTCGTCATCGATGTCCCAGACCATGCGTTCGATGTTGTGATAATGAATCCGCCGTACACATCCAACACCAAGCATCGCGATGCAGATGACGGCGTGCGTGCAGCGGCGTTCGCGGCATTCTCAACGACGACAACTGACCAAGCCAACATGGCGGCCAAATTAAGAGAGAAGTCCGGCGGGACTTGCTATCACGGCCACGCAGGGCTGGGTTCTGCATTCGCTGCGTTGGCAGATGCCAAGGTCAAACAAGGCGGAGTCATCGCATTCGTGCTACCGCTTACCGCACTCAACGGGTCAGGGTGGCGGAAATTCAGATCGATGTTGGTGGACCAGTACACCGACATGACCGTCGTCAGTCTCACTGGCGACGACGGCAAGATCGCGTTCTCGTCCGACACAAGCATCGCCGAGTGCCTAATCATCGCACGCAAACTCAAACCCAAAGAGAATCCGAACGGCAGTGCCGAGTTCGTCGCCCTTCGACGGCGGCCCGAGAACATCGCGCAAGCGACCGTGACCGCCAAGAGCCTTATCGCCACCGTCAATTCCCGAACGTTAGAGGACGGGCCATATGGCGGCGACTCCATTTCGGTAGGCGACGATGTCGTCGGTGAGGTCATCAGAGCGAATATCGACGACCCCGGTTCGGGATTTGACTGTGCGCGACTAAGAGACGCTGCTGTAGGCCAATCCGCCGCGGCTCTTGCTGGCGGAACTATCTGGTTGCCGGGAATGCAACCTATCCGAGACATCCAACTCGTCCAGCTGTACGAGATCGCAACCAGAGGACCAGACTCGCAGATGTTCATCGGCCAGCAGCACAAGGGACCGTTCGTTAAGCAGCCAGCCAACGAAAACGCCACCTACCCAGCGTTGTGGAATCGCAAGGGGCACGACGAACAGTCTTTCATTTACCGAGCTGATGCGGAGCTAACGGTAAAGCCAGGCATGGAAGCACGGGCCGACCAGCTCTGGAAAACCGCATCGCGCTTTCACATCGCAAGAGAGTTCGGATTCAACCAAGACATCACCGGCGCGGTGTACACAGAGCGGCCAACGGTCGGCGGCAGGTCATGGCCAAGCATCATGTTGCCGGACCCCGACCATGAACCGGTACTGATCCTGTGGTGCAACTCGATCCTAGGGCTGCTGTCGTACTGGTGGGCAAGCAGCCGCCAACAAGGCGCACGAGGTAGCCTGACCATCACACAGATGGGCAAGCTAATCGTCCCTGACGTGACGCGGTTCACGGAGCGTCAGAAAACGGCGGCACAAGACATGTTCGATGAGTTCCGCGGACTGGAGCTCAAGCCAGCACACATGGCGGACATAGACACTAACCGCGCCAAGCTGGATCGCGCCGTGATGTGCGACATGCTAGAGCTGGGCGACGATGTATACGAGGCGTCGCGGTTGCTGGCGCGGAAGTGGTGCGCAGAGCCGTCTGTGCATGGTGGGCGGGGTCAAGTTGCGGTCAAATACCCTTAGGATTAGACTCTGATTTGT
This sequence comes from Dehalococcoidia bacterium, assembly GCA_965200145.1. Classification (GTDB taxonomy): domain Bacteria; phylum Chloroflexota; class Dehalococcoidia; order Lucifugimonadales; family Lucifugimonadaceae; genus CBDATG01. The sequence goes on along the minus strand of CBDATG010000002.1, from coordinate 237,121 downwards.
TTACGACCTTGAATTTCGTTGCGTCCATGTCACCCACGATTAACCAAGAAGATCTCGTCGCTACTCTGGAATCTCATAAGGACCTCGCATCCAAGAATCGCGAGTCGGCAGGAGCCGGTGAGGCCAACACCATTGACTATCTAGTCAGGCCGTTTATCGAAGACGTGTTGGGCTATCGCTTCAATAGCCCAACCGAAATCGAACGCGAATCCGATGTCGGGGCACCTGGTAAGAACGAGAAAGTCGACATTGCCCTCATAGTCGGAGGGCACCGAGTAGTGTTGGTCGAAGTGAAGCGGCGTGGCGAAGAGCTGGGACATAGGAACATCGCGCAACTCCAGAATTACTTTACTTGGGTGAGGACAGCTAGATTCGCTGTGTTGACGGACGGAATCCAGTGGCAATGGTTCAAGGGCAAGTCCGGACCCGGTAACGAGAACTACATGGAGGACAAACCGTTCCTAGTCCATGATGCTCTGTCACCGGCCGATAAGGACATTGACTGGATCTGGAACGTGTCCAAAGCGCGATTCGACGCTGAGCGATTGACGGCGCTGTCGCGTCAGATTGAGTTCACGGCAAAGTTACGTGACTGGATTCTCAAAACGTTGGTGAGTCCGGACGCGAAAGGTGCACGACAGATCAACGAATGGGTGGGGCTGGGAGCATCGAGTCAAGAGACTCCGCTCGTTGTGGGTGCAACTAGGTTAGCTTGGGAACAAGTGGTAGACGATCAGGTCGTCGGGCCGGACCTTGTTAACAAATCCCTTGACGAAACACCGAGAGCGGAGCTTCCCTCGGTGGTTGAGTCAAGTCTATCGGAGGCATCTACCTCCGTTGCGTCAGCTACCGAACTCCGATTCATGTCTCGCTTAGATGACCAGTTGGACATCGGCGAAGGTGAGACGTTATCCCGTTTTAAAAGACAGCGGGCATGGAAGATCCACGGTCAAGATTGGCAAATTGAGAAGAGCGGAACGCAGTTGACAACGGCCCTGCTCGCTCTGATGCTTGAGTGCGACTCTCTGCGGGACGATACAGATGCGCTTGCTGACCAGTTCGGACTTCAAGTCTTTGAACGACCTCCGCAACAATGGAAATGGGAGGTCCTGCCAGGATTCCGCAACCTGTATTACAACAAGGACACGACGTTTGAACAGAAGAGGTACCTGCTCGCACATGTGGCCGACAAACTCTCGTTCAATCCCCCAGCAGGGCATCCACTAGGCAGGAGTGGAATGATTGAGTGTTGGTTGCCTGACCTAAAGCCCTGAGTGGAAGCGGGGCTTGATTGGTTGTCTCCATCATCGACGATGCAGCTGTCCCAACTCCACCGGCCGATCACAGGAATCTGATCCCAAAGGTTCCACCGTCGATCTTCATAGATCGGGCCGCGACTAGCGCGATCGCGCACGAAGCATCGGAACTAAGCATAAGATAAGAATCGCTACGCTAAGACCCTTGGCAACCGCCGCGCTTCCCATCACGACCCACTACCTCCTGCCTGCAAATGTCCGAATCTGACAACTGCTCCGACCTCTTGACCAAACTTCAGCAGCTGGCTGAGCGGGTCAATGATGTTAAGGAGGCTTGCACCGACGAAGCCAAGACTCGCAGCTATCTCGTAGAACCCCTCTTGGAAGCATTAGGCTACGACTGCCGCGACCCCCGTGATGTCGTCTATGAGTTCACAGCCGATGTGGCGGGCAAGAAAGGCGAGAAGGTTGACTACGCGTTGATGCGAGACGGCGAGCCTGTGGTGTTGGTTGAAGCGAAAACCCTAGGCAACAGACTTGGAGGCAATGAGAGGGAGCAACTACAGAGATACTTCCCGTTCACTCCGGCCAGGTTGTCGGTTCTGACGGACGGCGTCCAATGGCACTGGTACAAGGGGATGTCGGGGCGCGAACAGTCGCATCAGATGGAGTCGTCGCCATTCCTAACCTATAACGCGTATGAACCGAGCGAGAGTGCCGCCGAGTGGCTCGCTCAGGTCACTAAGGATGGCTTCAACCCAGGCGAGTTGCTCCGTATTTTCCGCCGGAACCAATTCAGTAACAGAATTCGTGTTTGGATAAACGAAACATTGGCGTTTCCGAGCCCCGGCCGCGCTCAACGGCTCAATAATTGGGTGAATCTGGGAGCATCGAGTCACGAACTTCCGCTCGTTGAGGATGCGGCTCGGTTGGCTTGGGGCCAGTTTCTATCTGACCAACAGATGGAGGTCGCCTCGGATGTTGGCAAGTCGGATCCCTGGGAGAACGGAAGTCGCGAACCACCAACTGGCTCTGATCCAATCGTGTCCGGAATGGACTCATCGCGAACGCCTGATTGGACCACACCCGACTTCTCAGGGAATCTCAGATTAGATGCCGAAACTTACGCCGATGACTTCCTTGATGTCGGCTTCGGACGGGTCTTAGATGCGAGGAAACGGAAGCGTGCTTGGCGCGTCGGAGGTGGGAAATGGAACGTTGAACAAAACGCCACTGAAGTCACGCGGTTCGTGCTCCGAACGCTCTTTGAATGTGATGCTAGGAGGGACCATCCCGACTTACTCACCGACCTGCCCGAAATCGTAAGTTGGAATCCCTCTATGGGAAAAGGGTATCGGCGGGTACCCGAATTTCAAACACTGTGCTTCGATTCTTTCGTACCGAATCACGCGAAAATCAAACTTCTTAAAGATGTCGCCTCTGAGATTGAGTTTCGTCCTCCTCACGGGCATCCGTTGTCCGAACAATCGAAAATTGAGGTATGGATGCCGACTGGCCCGACTTACACGAAAGGGCGATCGGTTTGATATAGCGACACATCGTCATCCGCGTCCACTGATACGGTCGGGCTATCGAACAAACTGTCCATCGACAGCCTTTTCCCAGCTTGTAGCGGATCGAATGATAGCTACCATACGTACCTGGTCGGTAACGCGAATGGCAGTCCGAGCCGCACCCAGCTCGCCCTCCATACCTCGCCAGCAACTCCACTAGTCTTAGCACGAACGCTCCCACTTCTTTCAAGAACCAGCCCCTCAAGTCTCAGCCTCCGATCCATGCGACCCCCATCAGAGTTTCTATCACTTGGCTTCCTCTCTAGAAGCTTTGCACGCCCCCTACCCAGGTCGATGCCAACTCACAGCTCGTTGGGAAGGTTACGCGACAACTCCGCTGTTGCGGTGCTCCACTAGCCTGCCCGGTTTCACCTGGGTTTGGTCGCCCACTGCAATCTGTGCGATTCTCATCGTGACGCGGTGGATGTCCAGGACCTCTTCCTTTGTAAAGGAACGATCGGTCACAACTTCCACCCCGTCAATTTTCACTCTGTATCTGAATTTGTCTGGCTCGTTCATCGTGCAACGCCCCTCTCTGCGTGTCACTGCTGACTCGGCAAGCGCGGAATCTCTTGCCGCTATCCTATCACCGCGCGCATGAACCATCCCCGTCCCGCTCTGTTAGACTGTTACGCAAGCCTGATCCACTAGCCGGAGTCCGTTACCCATGCCGCAAGTCCTTACTGATGTCACCAAAGAGGATGTTTACGAAGCCCTGAAGGATGTCTACGATCCAGAGATACCTGTCAATGTGGTTGACCTCGGGCTGATCTACAACGTTGACGTTGAGGACAACGAGGTTTATGTTGAGATGACGTTGACGGCACAGGGTTGCGGCATGGGGCCGTACATCGCGCAACAGGCTGAGTGGCGCATCGCGGAGATAGAGAGTGTTGAGGACGTTGAGGTTGAGTTGGTGTTTGACCCGCCTTGGAATCCCGACTTGATTACCGAGGATGGCAAGCGGTTACTTGGCATCGACTAGGTCCGGTCCAATCTCCTCCATCTTTGGGCGATAGTCGCAATCCCACCTCGCCACACGATGGCTGATACCCCGCGCAAGACGACACCTGCCGAGGAGGCGCGTCTTGCGCAGGCGCGGCGGCAGTTCCAAGAGCGAAAACGGATCGCCGATTCGCTGAAGTCCATCGGTAATCGGATCGGAGTTTACAGCGGCAAGGGCGGAGTCGGGAAAACCACCGTAGCGGTCAATCTGGCAGTGACGTTGGCGCAGTCTGGGCTATCTACCGTGCTCTTTGACTGTGACATCGATTGCCCGAATGTTACGCGCGTGATTCGCATGTCCGAGGGACCGGTAGAACGCGATGGGATGATGATCCCCGCCGAGCGCCATGGCGTAAAGGTGATGTCTATGGCGTTCTTCCAAGAGAACGAGGATGAGGCGATTATCTGGCGCGGTCCGATGATTCATAACGCCATCAACCAGTTCTTGCAGATGACAGACTGGGGCGGACCTGACTACATGGTTATCGACCTGCCGCCTGGCACATCCGACGCTCCTCTGACCGTGATGCAGGTTCTCAACGTCGACGGGTTTGTTATAGTCAGCACGCCGCAGGAGCTGGCGGCACTGGATGCCAAGCGTTCGATAAACATGATTCGCAAGATGAACTTGAACGTCTTGGGCGTAGTAGAGAACATGTCCAATGGCATGTTCGGCGCTGGTGCGGCCGAGGATATGGCCGGCGAGGTGGGAGTGCCATACCTCGGATCGATCACCCTTGCACAGGACTATCTGGATGCCGAGCGGCCGCCCGTGCTAACGAACCCGGAGATAGAGGCCGAGTTCGAGTCAGTGGCAATGGGAATAACGCGCCGATTGCCACCGCAGTAGACAATCGGCCGCGCAACCTGTCGCGGTTACGACCTTGCCGGCTTTTGCCGCGACCTATTAATCGTCGACCAATAATCGCACCGTTTCACGCAACGGACGCGTCTTGTCTATCGTCTCCGGCCGCTCGTTCCCGATAGGCGACTGCTCAATCATCTTGTATGTATCTGCCGCGCCCTTGTGCATCAGCGGTGTTGCACCTGCCGCTCCGAAAGTTGCAGATATCTGCTCCATCTCCTCAACCCAGCGGAACGCCTTTGCGCCGAGTCCGTTAACACCCTGCATGTTGGACAGGACAGACTGCTGGCTGAACTCCATCTCGGCGATGAACTCGTCAAAGATCCCAAGATTCCACGCGGCAACGACAGCGTTGGTGTAGAGCGACATGGCGCCCTTGCTCAACGATGCGTAGCACATCTTTATCGCCGATGCGCGGCCGTTCGCGCCACCCATGGTGGGCACGGCGATGCCGCGGCCGTCCAGTTCCGCCAGTATCTCTTCATTTGGACCGGAGGCGTAGAACCTGGGCGGCTCGCCACGGCCGGGCGGGCTGCCGATTATGCCCGCGTCGATGTACCTTCCGCCTGCACCGTCTACGATCTCTGCCATCTGCAACGCCGTCGCGGGAGCCACGGGGTTGCAATCGGCGAACGCCAGCGGCTTGCCCGACTCGCAGATCCAATCTGCGACCTGCTGCGCCACTTCGACGGCACGCTCCGGCACCAGTATCGACAACACGATGTCGGCGCGATCCAACATCGCGGACAGAGGGCTTACATCGACCAACCCCTGCCGCTTCGGATAGTTCACGCGTACGCGCGCTACGGCCATCAAGGCATGTGATGACATCCAATCCGTTCTCGCGCAATGCCCGACCGACGTTCGAACCCATGTCGCCAGGGCTGAGAATCGCGACAGTCTGAATCTGCATCGTCGTATCCCGAACTGTTATCAGGTCGGAATCAGTGCAGGCTCTTAACCTCTCACTACCTGCGCTATCGACTTGCCTACGAGTTCCGCCTCGCCGGGATTCAATCCGAAAACATGCAGCTGCAACGGCGCGTTGTCCATCGTGCGAGTCCAGATCGGCGGGTCCAGTTCGCGTAGCTTCATCACTAGTGCCTCGTTGTCGAAGCCTACGACATCCGCGTCCACGCCTACGGTGACTCCGAAGGGTTGATGGGCAACGATGTTGTCGATCAAGCTCGCGTTGACTCCAGGCACATCGCGCAGCTCGTTGATGATCGCCATGCTTTCCTGTTCGGCTTGCGCCAACCGATCCTCGTGATCGATCCTGAACCAACGCTCTACCGCCGCCAACGCTCCCATCATCTCCTGACGGTCAACCTTGTGGGGACGTCCAACTCCGCGGATGCGTCGCGATTCGTATCCCACGAAGGAGTGTCGGCTGATCGCGTCGATAATCTCTTCGGTGCCAAGCGCGAGGCCTGTAGATTGCGGTGCGCCCATGTACTTCGCCGCGACGCACTGGAAGTCTGCGCCCATGCGGACATACTTGCCGAAGTTCTCAAGCGGGTAGATCTGGCCGGCAGCATCCACAGAGATGTAGACACCGGCATCCTTCCCAATCTCAATGACTTCCTCCAACGGGACGACATTCGGGTCGGTCGGTGTCTGCTCCATCATCGGGACATGTATGGCGCAAGTCTGGTCCGTGATTGCGGCGCGGATGTCGTCCGCTGTCGTGCCTTCGTCATCGCCCGCATCCACCAACTTTGCGCCTGCCAGCTCCAAGCAGCGGTCGTACCAGTAGCGCTGGCGGCGTTGAATTACGATCTCGTCTTTCATTCCCGTGGTATCGGGTAGCTGCTGTATCAGGTCGTCGTCCGCTCCTGCCATGTAGGCCGCGGTTGCCAGTGTCAATGCCGAGCCGGCTCCGGATGTGATGTAGGCGGCTGGAACGCCGACCAGCTCCGCTACTCTGTCCCCTACCGCTTGCTCCAGCTCGATGAGTGGGATGTAAGCGCCATCGGCTGCTGCCATCGCCTCTTTCACCTCTGGCAACGGCGTGGAACCTCCCAGTAGTGTGACGCTGCCAGTGGCGTTGACGACCGGCCGCGCACCGAGCTCCTTGTAGATAGCGCCCCAGTTTGATGCAACCATGTTTCACGTCCTTCCTTGGACCTCGCCACCAGACCGTTCTGCGATGTGAGCATGCTGGTGGGCTCGCCTACGGTTAAATGTGGTTTGTATTCTAATTCGCGAACGGCGGATTCCAACGCGTGAAGTTGTGCGTCGTGCGTTGTCCAGATTCCGTCCTGTCTATCTCTACCCGCGCCAGATGCGAACACGGACAGAACTACCGCTAGCTGACGGCTCGATCCTGTCCGTCACGCGGTGGTCACCCGACGGCCCAGATCAGCCGACAGGGACTGACTCAAGGGACACACCCCCGCTGTTGCTTGTCACTTGCGACGACATTGAGGAAATCTGGGATGCGTTCGCCGAGTACGCTGCCCCTCGTTGGCGAGTTACCTTGTGTTGCAATCCAACGGCCAACCAACTCCTACAGGCCATTTGGAGCATCGGAGAGCCGACCGTGGTGTGTGCCTACGGTGCTGATGCGGGCATCATTGCTTTAAGTGCGCAGGCGGTCGCACCCGGTGCGATACCGATGTCAGTATTGATTGACTTCCGACTCACAGGGCGTGAGTTACCGGCCGGCGCAGGTTATGTGAGAGCGGCGATTGTGAGAGGGCGTCAAAGCACGGTCGCTACCCACACTGAAGCGGTAGAAGCGCGTGCGGCCATCGGAGGGATGTGCGTACTGGTTGAACTTGAAAATTGTGGCGACAACGCGGCAGTGTCGTGCCCTGCTGAGTTCGAGTCGGCGGTCAGGTGGTTAACGTTCGGCGAGTGAAACTCGGCATCCGAACAGAACTTCGCACCGGCGAGCGGGGAGTGATTGGCGGAAAAAGCAATCCGCCCTAGGCCTCGCCGGTCCCGGCGTTTCCTAGGGCGGTGACTTTGGCGTGGTTACGCAGGCGCGTCGTCCTGCGTAACCAACCTATGATTTACGACTGCGACCTGCCCTTTACCGCTCGGGAGATAGCTGGTGCGCCGAGTAGCAGCAGTGCGAGCCCTGCGATACTTGCGAACAGGAGCGACAGACCTGTCGGTGAGTATCCGCCGACGCTCGGCAGTTTCTGCGGCGGCAACGGGTCGCCACCAACGGACACCGCGATAGTGCCATCGGAGTGCCACGAGTGCACATTCAGATCAAGGTCCGCGTCGCCGGTAATGCCGGGATGTGCCGACTTGCTACCTTCGCCATCGCCAGCCGACAGCGCAGCAGCCACCATGCCAAGGCACGGGACGGTCGCTGTAGTTTCGTCGTTGTTCTCAGAACCAGCGTCAAAGACTTCGCCGATCGCTCGCGCCAACTGCACTTTGCCATCGACTACGTTGACTGGGACGCGAGCTACGACGTAGGCGTCGTTGGTGCAGGCGAACATACCGGCTATAGATATGTGTGAACCGTCCAAGACTGTCGCTGGCGCTGAGATTGCACCTTGCGGCAGTATCACGCCACCCTGACCGGGTCCCGGCACCTGCACCACGTCAACGATGCCAGGCGTTGCAAGCAGAGTTGGGATCAGAGTCGTGGCAAGCCCGCCTTCGGCGAAGTCGCCGATACCGGGGAGCTCCGACGGCCTTGTGTACTCAAACGGATTAACTGCCGGGTCGTGGACAATGATCAACGGCGCGGTTAAAGGTTGGCCGAAAGTCATGTTGAGAACGTTGATGTTGGTTTCCGCCGTCGCTAGCACAGTGCTACCTCGAGAGTCGATCGTGATCTGTATCGCCGTCCCTGACCAGCCGTGAGTCTCGGACAGGTCGCCAGTTTCTGCGATTCCCGGGTGCGGTGCGATCTGTCCCTCGCCATCAGCAGTGTCGGCCGCTGAAACGCCAGTGCCGCCTAGACATGGGACATCGTCTTCGGACTCGGAGTTGTCCTCCGTTCCTGCATCGAGCACTCTGCCCGCGCCGATTGCTGGCAGGTCCTCATCGTCCGGCACTATCACGGTGCCCACTGCAATCGCGTCGTTCGTGCATGCAAGCATTCCGATTACGGTAATGTAATCGCCAGGCGACGCGAGGACGTTCTGGATTGACGCACCAGAATATGGTGCGATGATGCCGCCGAATCTGGAGACTGACTTCACTCCATCGCGGTCGTTAAAGGTGGCGATCAGTTCGGTGTTTGAACCGGACTCCGCTAACTCCTCCAGTCCTGCAAGACGCTCCGCGCTTGATGGGAGAATGACGGCATCGGCATCGTGTACGACTACAACCGCTGGAGTGAGGGGTTGTCCTGACGTGATGTTCCGCACCGTGACCTGCAAGGGGCTGACATGCCCATCGGCACTCGCAGTCTGGCCGAACAACTGCGGCATCACACCGACAATTACGGCGGCTACCAGTGCGATAAACGCTCCTCTTAACAACAAGATGCACCTCGCTTGTGTGGGTTGACGGGCGGATCGCGCTACTACATCAACTCAGCGGCTCCTATGTAAGCATGACTCTCGCGCATGCAAGTATCACTATAGATTACCAGAAAATCGCGCGCAAACGCACATCCGCGAATTAATCAAGCCACCGCGTTCAACCCGATGTTTCTCAGCGGCGAGACGAGGCACAGCGATGTCCCGTTACCAGCCAAGAAACAATCTGGAATCACCACTAGCGGCTAGTCATCTTCCAATGTTGACGTATCGCCCTCTGGGAGGCCTAGCTCTCGTGCCTTTAGCAAGCGTCGCATTATCTTCCCGGAGCGAGTCTTGGGCATGGTGTCGATGAAGTCGATCTCCCGCGGTGCGACGCCTGCTGACAACCTCTCGCGGCTGAATCGCATAAGGTCACGGCGCAAAGAATCTGTGGGATCGTGACCTGGCGTCAGCGTCACAAATGCCTTGACTACCTCCATCGCAATCGGGTCCGGTTTACCTATCACACCGGCCTCGGCGACGGCAGGATGCTCAATTAAAGCCGACTCAACCTCAAACGGACCTACCAGGTGCCCGGCGGTGTTTATGACATCGTCCGCGCGACCTTGGAACCAAAAGTAGCCATCGTCGTCGACGCTTGCCTGGTCGCCCGTGATGTACCAGCCTTTCTTGAAGCGGCTGTTGTACATCTCGTCCTGCTGCCAATATGCGTACATCATAGACGGCCAACCCGGTCGCACCGCCAGGATGCCAGGCTCGCCGATTGGCAGCTGTTCATAGCGATCATCAAGCACGCCCATCGTGATGCCCGGGAATGGCCTGCCCATTGATCCCGGCCTGACTGGCATCGATGCGAAGTTCGCACACATTATCGCCCCAGTCTCGGTCTGCCACCAGTTGTCGTGAATCGCCATCTTGTAATGCTCGTTTCCCCAGACGACGGCTTCCGGATTCAGCGGTTCGCCGACCGATCCTATGAAACGCAGCGAAGACAGATCAAACTGCTCAACCACCTCGCCGCCGGCGCGCATCAGCAACCTGACCGCCGTGGGAGCCGTGTACCAAACAGTGACTTTGTAATCCTGGATCAGCTTGTACCAAGCAGAAGCGCTGAAGCCGCCTTCGTAGATGAGCTGCGTTACTCCGTTGGTCCAAGGCGCCATCATGCCGTAAGAAGTGCCAGTCACCCAACCAGGATCCGCCGTGCAAAAGTAGACATCATCGAACTTCAGGTCCAATGCCCAGTGGCCTGTCAGCCACTGCTGCACGACGGCCTGATGGCGATGCAACACGCCCTTGGGTTTGCCTGTGGAACCCGAGGTGTAGTGCATGATGGAGAAGTCATATTGGGACGTGTCCTCGATCTGAAACTCATCGTCGCTGGCGGACCGCATCACATCGTCGTATTCAAGGTCGCCTTCAATCTTTGGTAGTCCAGACCTGCCGTTCTTGTCAACGATGATCACCTCACGCAGTGTCTCGATATCTGGCAATATCTCCGCTATCTTCTGCCGCAACTCAGGGCTCGTCAGCAGGTACGACGCGCCCGCGTCGAGCATCCTGTCTCGGACTGGGTCTGGACCGAACGCGGAGAACAGCGGTGCGATTACGCCGCCTGCCTTCAGTACGCCCATTGCCGCGAAGTAGAGCTCCGGCACGCGGTCAAGGTAGATGAAGACCCGATCGCCGCGCTTCATGCCTAGTCGTCGTATTGCAGCACCGAACTGATCGGAGAGGCGCTTGAAATCAGAGTAGGTGTAGCGTTCCTCTTCGGGCGATTCTTCGCTGTGATTCTTTCCCACCCAGATCATCGCAAGCTTGTCGCCGTGACCATGCACAACGTGACGGTCAACCGCTTCGTATGCGTTATTCAACCCCCCGCTTGGTAACCAGTCCATGCGTTCAAACCCGTCACGCCACCAATCAAAGTCGGCGCATTGACTCGCGTAGTCAATCAGATTCGGTCGACCCGATTCGTCCGTTGACAACTGTTTGTCTATCTGCTGGAAATCCATCTCAATACGTCTCCTGGTCGCCAGTGGGTTCAGCGACGGTGTCTCTCAAACTCATGCGGATAGTTTATCGCCATTCGCAACACCGCGCGGATGGTGCGACTAGGACGACGGCGGCGACCATCTGGTTTGTAGAATCGTAGGTGTCGTTTTCCCTAGAATCTTCCTGCACGTTGAGAGTCGCATCATGAAGGTACTCTTTCTCAAAGACCTGCTTCCTACTGCCCGCGCTGGTGATATCCGCCAAGTGAAGAACGGTTTCGCGCGCAACTACCTGATCCCGCAACGCATCGCGGTCTTGGCGACTGCACACGAGCTGCGGCGGGCTGAGAAGTTGCGAGCCGAGGCCGAACGACGCAGGTTGCTAGAGATTGAAGAGCTGCGGGTCCTGGCGACCGAGCTGGCGAACACGCCAGTCGAACTCAAGGTCAGGTCTGGACCGACCGGTCGCCTGTACGGGTCAGTGACGAATTCATTAGTTGCGAACAGGTTGAGCGAAATCACAGGACGCAACATCCAGCGAAAGCACGTCAGGTTGCAGGAACAGGTTCGAGTCGTGGGCGAGTACTCCGTACCAGTGCGACTCGCGGAAGACATCAGTTGCTCGATTACGTTGCAGGTGCTCTCCGAGGACGAGCTGGACCCGAGCCTCCTAGAGGACGATAACGTGTCCAACACTGCCAAGTACGCCATTACCGACGCGATGCTCGAGGCTGGCGAGTTGGACATGCACGGCTGGGAAACTCCAGAGGTGCCAGACAAGATCTCCGAGATTGCAGGCAAGATGTCATCTCGCGGCACTCCGAGATTCCGCATCATCCACGGCAAAGGCGAGGGGGTACTTCGGAAGACAGTGCGCGACCAACTCGCAACATTGCAGAATGCAGGAACAGTGACGGCATGGGGTCCAGGCCGTCAAAACGGCGACACCGATGCCGATAGCTTGGAAGCGATTTCCTGGTTCGCGATCGCCTAAGTCCACTCCGTGGGCGTGTACGCTAAGGGCTTGAACGACCGGTACACATGACGCACCCGAATACTAGTTTGGGTCGGACTCATCCAACCGAGAGTTGTTTTCCGAGCCGACCTAGTTAGACGAGATGAGGTTCGAGATGCAAGAACCAATAGATACAACCATCGACGCAGTAGCAGACCACGATGCGGAACGATCGGTAATTGGCTCGATACTCATCGACGGAGATGTGATTTTCTCCGTTGCGGACAGGCTGAAGTCCGAGCACTTCGACGACCAGGCCCACCAGTACATCTACCGTGCTTGCGAGGAGTTGATGGGCGAAGGCATCCACATCGACCATCAAACGCTCAGGAGCAGACTTGAGGCCAACGGGCATTTGGACGACATAGGCGGTGATTCCTACCTCAGCAAGTCGGTTTCCCATCTGCCGCACGCGCTGAACATCAAGAACTACGCGGAGGTGGTCATCAGTATGTACACGCTCCGCCGATTAGCGGATGCCGGCCGTCGCGCGGTGGAAATTGGCACAGACGTAACTCGCGCCAAATACGCCGATCGTGCAGTTAAAGAGGTCGAGGAGTTGTTCTTCGAGATCGGTGCTTCCTCAACGGCGCAGGAATTCCTCCCGCTCCGGGAAGCACGTTCGATCCGTGATTACTTCCAAGACCCCGGCGGCGGTTACGAAAGCGAGCCTGGCAACGCGCCCATTTCGACCGGACTGGCATCGATAGACCAAGCGATGGGCGGATTGCACCGGTCAGACCTGGTTGTCGTGGCAGCTCGTCCGGGTTTCGGAAAATCCACACTCGCGCTGAACTGCGCGTTGAACGCGGCCAACCAAGGACAAAAGGTCGGGATATTCAGCTTGGAGATGGGTATCGACCAGATAGTGCATCGCATGGCGGCATCCCACTGCAGGGTCGATATCGCATCAATCCGTCTGAACCAGGTCACGCCCGCCGAAGACCGTCGGCTGGCAGATGCCTACGGGTTGCTCCGCGATCGCGACATCTACGTGGATGACACCGCGATCCAGACCGTTGCCGCGATGAGAACCAAGGCGCAGCGGTTGAAGATGTTGCACGGTTTGGACCTGCTAATCGTTGATTACATGCAACTTATCAGCGGGTCCGCGTCGGGCAGAGACGGTAACCGCGTGCAGGAAGTTAGCGAGATTTCGCGCTATCTCAAGGCCATGGCGCGGGATCTAAACGTTCCGGTGCTCGCGTGTTCGCAGCTCAACCGAGGGGTTGAGCATCGCAAGTCCCAGGAACCGAGACTCTCGGATCTCAGAGAATCCGGATCAATTGAGCAAGATGCCGATGTGGTTATGTTCATCCATCGCGACGATAAGTTCTTCTCGGAAGAAGAGTGGTACCGGCGCAACCCGACGCAGGACTATCCTCGCGGCATAGCCAAGATCGTCATCGCAAAGCACCGCCACGGACCGACCGGCGACTTGACATTGGCTGTCCGAGACGAATGGGGCATCTTCTCATCGGTCGAGTATGTCGAGAACGTTCAGAATTAGATACGCCTTGCGACCAAGGTCCGATGAAACACTTCCCGTTACCAGATGATTACGGCGTAACGAGCGTGCCTAACGCGGCTTTGGAGTCCCTGCTCGTTCCAGACGCGGATGTTCACCAGATAACTTTCGCGTTGCGAACGCTGTGGTGGCTGGAACGCTCGACAACGTTCCCGAAGTCAGTTACCGTGAGCGACCTGCGCACAGACCGGACGCTGATCAGGACTATAGGTCCGGCATTTGATTCCGTGCTGGGTGCGATCTGCGAGCGCGGCATTTTCCTTCGCACCGGAAATGACGGCGATGACCGGCTCATGCTGAACACCGTGGCGGCAACGCGAGGCGGAGGTAATGTCAACGACCAGTGCGACGACGACGCTACGAATGGTTGGGACAGCGTCGCCAGACCGACTGGTCCTGCGGATGCGTTCCGCGCCTACGAACAGAACATCGGCCAGATAACGCCAATGATACGAGAGTCTATCGGGCAGTCCTTGCAGGACTTCACCGATGCACAGATTACGCAAGCCATCAGAATAGCCGTTGAGAACGATGCTAGAAGCTGGGCGTTCATCAAGGCCGTCCTGAAAAGATGGAACAGGGAGGGTATCCCAGATGAGCGAGAACACAGAGGAGACATCGGAGGATCGAGGATTTCGGAGACTGAGCTCAGACGATATCTTGAAAGAGCGCGGACACAGTAGCAACGGCCACTCTGAACGCGCGATCCCAAATGCGGGTGCTATCGGGCCCACCTGCGCCATGTGCAGGGACACGAGGTGGCTCGCATCCGCGCCTCTTGCACCGGGACGGGCTCCTACGTTAGTGCCGTGCATCTGCCAGAACGCGGAACGTGACCAGGCACATCGCCTCGAAACCTATGCCACCTTGGGCAACCTGTCGGACAGGACGTTCAAGTCGTTGAAACGACGCGGCCGACATGGGAAGGTTGATCCCGAATCGTTCGAAAACACCGTTGATGTCGCTGAGAAATTCGCGAATAACCCCATCGGATGGCTCGTCATATCAGGACCCGTGGGCTCTGGCAAGTCTCACCTCGCCGCTGCTATCACCAATCAGATCAAGAAGGCAGGAAAACCTGCGAAGTACGTCTCCGCGATGCAGATACCTGACTTGGTTAGGCGCTTCGATATCTGGAGCGAACTTGAGGACGCGGAATTGGCATGGGATGTTCTAATGAACGCGCAGGTCCTGGTAGTGGATGATTTCGATGCCTCACAATCGAGCGCCAAGGTTGAGTCGAAGTTGGACCAGTTGCTGACCTCGCGTGCAACGTCGCCTCTTCCGACTGTGATCGTTTTGTCTCAGCCCTATGGGAAATTACCAGAGCGATTCAAGCAACGGTTCATGGACGCGCAACTCTGCACCCACTGCGAAATTCTGTCTGGTACTCATGCGGACTCTGCGGAAGACCAGGTTCCCAAGGCGTTGTTGGCAAGGATGACGTTCGACACCTTCGATCCGAACGGCGCACCCGCTGCGAACCGAGACGAGCAGGCATCCCTAAGCATGGCACTCGACGCGGCGAAACGGTTTGCCGCAGAACCCGAGGGTTGGCTCTACTTGCACGGCGAAGTCGGCGTTGGTAAGACCCACTTAGCCGTTGCAGTTGCAGAGCGCGCTACGACTCTCGGATTCAGACCGACGTTCTGGCGGTTGCCCGACCTGCTCGATAAGCTACGACACTCGTTCTCCAATCGCGCAGAGGATTCGTTCTATGAATCCTTCGAAACTGTCAAGAACTCCGAACTGCTCATTTTGGACGATTTCGGACCGCCGACGATGACGGATTGGACTCTGGAGAAGCTTTATCAACTGGTATGCCATCGCCATGACAGGCTGCTACCGACAGTTACCACGAGTCCATATGTGATCTGGAATCCAGAACGCATGGAAGGCTACTACCAGCGACAAGAGTCTGATTACCGCAACTTACAAGACAAGCTGCTGTGGGAATCAATCAAGTCGCGCCTCGGAGACTCGTCGGTCGTAACCGAACGATTGATGTCGGCACCCGACTATCGCAACCGTGGGGCTTGACAACGAAGGCGCCGGCGGTGCGCCCGACCCCAACCAGCGCGGTAAGGGTTGGCAAGTCGCAACCGTCGCGTCGGTCGTCGATGAGACGGATACCGTCAAGACGTTTAGGTTGGAGCCATCAATCTGGTGTCCGTTCCGGGCTGGCCAGCACATCAATGTGCGATTGACCGCTCCCGATGGCTATCAAGCGCAACGATCCTATTCAATCGCATCCGCTCCCGATACGCCCAGCACGTTCGATATCACTGTCGAGTTACTAGAAGATGGCGAGGTTTCGCCATACTTCCATGACGTAGTGCAACCGGGAGACAAAGTCGAGTACCGGGGACCGGTCGGCGGACCATTCACATGGCGGCGCGGCGAATCGGAGGCTTTGTTTCTCGTGTCAGGGGGTTCAGGCATCGTCCCAATAATGTCGATCCTCCGGCATCGCACTCAAGAACGCACACCGCTACGAGTGCCAGCGGTGCTACTCTACTCATCCCGGACGGTCGCAGACATCATCTATCGCACAGAACTGGACCGGCTCGATAGCGAGGATGCCACATTAAGAGTCATTCACACACTCACGCGCCAATGTCCGCCGAATTGGGAGGGGCACTCTCGAAGGATTGATGCCGATATGTTTAACGACGCGGTCCGGTCTCTCGCTGCCCTTTACCCCGATGCACCGTCGACTACACGTTGTTACGTCTGCGGACCGACCGATTTCGTGGAGTCAGTAGCCAGTTTCGCGGTAGGTGCAGGGTTCCGGCCTTCCGATGTGAGGACTGAGCGTTTCGGACCAACGGGGACATAGCGGTTGCGCCCACACGCTTTGCGCCTGTTGGTCGCGGTGAGTCTCGAGGCATTGGGTACGCCGTTGCAATATCATTGAGGTAGCGGCCCAACGCTTCGTTAACGAAGTTGGAACCTGCCGCGACCACCGCGCCAACGTAGCTCAGTGGTAGAGCAGCAGTTTCGTAAACTGCAGGTCGTGGGTTCGATCCCCACCGTTGGCTCCATTGTGCCGATGGTCGGACGACGCTGAACGCCGCCATAACGCTAGCGATAGGTGCACGACAACAGATCGCGGCGCGGTGCTAAACTAGCGTTGTCTATCACTCAAAACTCAACCTCGTTCATCTAGCAACTGACTTTGAATCTCAGTCCTCACATAGAAGTTACCCAATTGCCCGAACTTGACCGTCCTCTCATGCTGGGAGCATGGTCGGGATGGTCGGATGCTGGGGAATGTGCAACGCTCGCTTTGCGCGAGGTTGCTGCTCAATTGCCAGCCCGGAAGTTCGCTTCCATCGATGCCGAGGAGTTCTATAACTTCTCGGAAGAACGCCCGGTCGTCCGGAACATGGCTGATGGCACGAGACAACTATTCTGGGCTAAGAACGACATCTACTTCTGGAAGTCGTCTATGCGCGGCGTCCCGGACTTGGTTCTGATCATCGGTACCGAGCCACACCTAAAATGGCGCACATACACCGATGCTGTGGCCCAGCTGGGGCACGCTGTCGGGGTGGAGTTGTTGGCTACGATCGGAGCACTCCTAGATTCGGTGCCACACACCCGTGCCGCTAGGGTGTTGTGCACGATGGTTGAGTCCGACCTGCCAGAGCGTTACCGACACATTCGATACCCTCGCCCGAACTACGAAGGACCATCTGGCATGACCTCAGCCACGATTGACGCCTTCGCCAGGCAGGGAATCAAATCCGTCTCCATTTGGGGACACGCGCCGCATTACTTGCAAGTAAAACGCAACCCTGCAATCACACTGGCAATGATGAACGAGATATCGAACCTGACCTCGATGCCGTTTGACACGACGCGCCTTGAACGCGAAGCGGAAGAGTTTGAGGAGACGGTCTCTCGGGCCATCGAAAACCAAGAAGAGGTCCGTTCGTACGTCGCGAGACTTGAAGAGCAATACGACGACGAACAGACCGTAGCTGAGGACACGGTTTCCGGCGACGCAGTCCAGGAACTGGACGACTTTCTGCGTAGCAGGTCAACAGGCAATGGCTCCAATACCTAGCGGGGGTGCGTCGCAAGCGTCCCATCGTCGCTTCAACTCGCCAAACACGGATACTCGAGAGGCAACCCGAACATGCAAGTCACTATCGTAGGCATAAACCAAGTCGGTGCTTCTATCGGGATGTGCCTGCGGCTCAATCACCGCGCCAAATACAACGTCGTCGGCTACGATCCAGATTCAAACGTCCACAGCCAAGCTGAGAAGAGTGGCGGCGTGGACAAAGCAGAGTGGAACTTGGATGTCGCCGTGCGGGAAGCGGATCTGGTCATTATTAATACCCCGGTCAATGCCGCGTACGGGATGCTGGAGAACTTGGCACCCTACCTGAAGCAGGGGGCGACTGTAACGGACACCTGTGACACGAAGCGCTCGATACTTCATTGGGCGGACCAGATCCTGCCAGAACACGCTTCTTTCGTCGGTGGTAACCCTCTAGCCAAGGTCAGCGCTTCGGGTAACGGTGAACCTTCGCCGCACCTGTTCGCGCAGGCACCCTATGCGATCGTCCCGTCGCCTCACAGCGCACCGGAATCGGTTCGCTTGGTGCAAGAACTTTGCAACGACCTAGGTAGCAGGCCGCTGTTCATGGATGCAGAAGAGCACGACAGCTACTCAGCGGCCGCGGTTGGAATGCCTGCCCTAGTCGCTGCTGCCGCCCTGAACGCCGTTTCTGGGAGTCCCTCTTGGCACGAGATCAGCAAATTCGTCGCTAACGAGTTCGCATCTATCTCTGAGCCCATGTCAAATGACCCGTCTTGGACGAACGGCATGGCATCTACTAATCGCGACATGTTGTTGCACTGGCTCAGTGCCGTCGAAGCAGAAATCGCCAAGATTCGCGTTGCCGTCTCCGACGAAGAAAACGTGGGTACCGCCGAAGGTCCGCTGGCAGACATGCTGGTCAACGCGTGGGAGAACAGGTTACGACTTGAGCTGGGCATCACCCCTGATCCACCTACCGGAAGTTCTGCGTCCGACCCCATGCCGTCTAGCGGCGAAACCATGATGTCGATGCTCTTCGGCGGCTTCATCTACCGTGCCTTCCGTAACCCAAGACGGAAGGACGATCCGACGAAGTACGACCGCCGCAAGCTCTAGGCAGGAATCAAGTTGTCAGCAGAATCCACGGCATCCGCCACTGTAGATAGCCCCCGCCGACTTAGCGGCACCATAGTCGCGCCTGGAGACAAGTCAATCTCTCACCGCGCCGCGATGTTTAACGCGATTGCGGATGGCGCTGCAACAGTTACCAACTTCTCACCGGGCGACGATTGCTCTTCAACCGTGGCGATTCTTCGCGCGCTCGGCGTTGAGATCGACCGGACTACTAACGACACCGATGAGTTCGGCGACACCCTCATCGTGAAGGGAAACGGCATCGATGGACTTCAGGAACCGTCCGCCGAGTTGGATGCCGGGAACAGCGGTACCACCATGCGGCTTATGTCTGGGATTCTCGCAGGTCGCCAGTTCTGCGCGACGATGACGGGCGACTCCTCTCTTCGATCGCGTCCAATGGGCAGGATAGTGAAACCGCTGAAGCAAATGGGTGCCGAAATCACGGGCATAGACAATGACACACTCGCGCCGCTGAAATTCAACGGCGGGAGTCTGGCAGGCATAGATTACCCGCTCCCGGTCGCGAGCGCACAACTTAAGTCCGCTATCCTGCTGGCAGGCATCCGAGCCACCGGAGAGACGGTCGTGCGCGAGCCGGAACGATGCCGTGATCACACCGAGAGAATGTTGACCGCAATGGGTGCCAACATCGAGGCGGACAACGGCGTTATCTCAGTCGCACGGTCTGAGCTGATGGCATCCGATGTTGAAGTTCCCGGCGATATCTCCAGTGCCGCGTTCTGGATCGTCGCAGGTATCACCCACCGCAACGCTGAAATACGGATAAAGAACGTCGGAGTCAACCCGACGAGGGCTGGTGTCATAACCGCGTTGAAGGATATGGGCGGTGAGATCGAGCTAGTTGATCAGCGTGTCGTTGCCGGCGAACCTGTTGCCGATATCGTGGCACGGTCTAGCGAACTTAGTGGCACCGAGCTTGCAGGCGGCATAATCCCACTGCTGATCGACGAGGTCCCTGTCATTGCGGTTGCGGCGGCGATGGCGCACGGCGAGACTGTGATACGGGATGCTACCGAGCTACGCGTAAAGGAAACCGACAGAATCGCCGCCACTGTTGACTGGCTGCAAGGCGCGGGTGTCAAATCAGAGGCGCGCGAAGACGGCATGGTCATCTACGGAGAGGGCAAAATAGGCGGCGGAACATTCGATAGCAGAGATGACCACCGAGTCGCGATGAGCTTGGGAGTTGCAGGGCTTGTCGCAGATGAGTCGATCACAATCAACGACGCCGGTTGCGCTAGCATCTCCTACCCCAGTTTCTGGAAGGAGGTAGAAGCGCTTGGCGGTAACGCTTCCGAGTAACGCTCTTGTGGCATGGTCACATCGCGCGTCAATCCGCTCATCATCGTTATCTCCGGACCGTCAGGCGTCGGAAAAGATGCCATAGTGGAACGCATTGCTGAGTTCGGAGATGCCTTCTATTTCACCGTTACCGCTACCACAAGGCCGCCGCGACCGGCTGAAGTCCACGGCGTGAATCACATCTTCGTATCGACCCAGGAATTCCGCGCCATGATCGCCAATGGGGAACTAATGGAATGGGCAGAGACGTACGGCAACTTGTATGGAACTCCCAAAGACCAGGTTCGCACTGCGCTGGTAAATGGACAACACGTTCTGCTCCGCGTAGATGTTCAGGGCGCAATGGCGGTGAAGCAGTTAGTGCCAGATGCTCTGCTCGTATTCATCTCTGCGCCCGACAAAGAGTGTGCTAGCCAGCAGGTTGAAGCGGCGCGGTGTGAACGACGAAGGTGACATCGCAACGCGGCTGGAGGCGGCGGACGCGGAATCGCAGCTCGCCGACAGATTTGACTACGATGTAGTGAACAAGGAAGGCGCCCTATCCGAGACTGTTCGGCAGATACTCGAAATCATCGATCGGGAATCTAACCGAGTCCCGCCTAGAGTCGTGCAACTCTAACCTCACCCGCAATCGTCTCCGAGTGATCAACCATGAAGATAGTAGTCGCACCGCAAGGGTTCAAGGAAGGTCTCACAGGGATCGAGGTGGCGCGCGCTATGTCGGTTGGCGTAAAACGAGTTTGGGAAAACGCCGAGATCACGCTACTACCAGTGGCCGACGGCGGTGATGGCACGTTGCAATCGCTGGTGGACGCATCAGCCGGACAGATCGTCAGCTCTGAAGTCGAAGACCCACTTGGCAGGCCCATCGATGCCGAATGGGGCGCACTTGGTGATGGCGCAACCGCCGTTATCGAGATGGCGCGTTCATCCGGTCTAGCACTCCTCAGCCCCGACGAACGCGACCCTTTGACTACGACGACTTTCGGAGTCGGTCAGCTCATGTTGGAAGCCGTGCAACGCGGATATCGGAAGTTGATCATCGGGATTGGCGGCAGCGCGACGAACGACGGCGGAGCCGGCATGGCACAAGCCATCGGTGCAAAACTTCTTGACGGCGACGGCGAGGAACTCGCGCGCGGCGGTGCTGCCCTCCTGGGAATCGATCGCATCGACACGTCGTGCATTGACCGCGACATTGCCAATGCTGAGATCGAGGTTGCCTGTGATGTCAACAATCCGTTGTGCGGCCCGACGGGCGCGTCAGCTATCTTCGGACCACAGAAAGGCGCAGACGGCGAAACGGTCAAACTGCTCGACCGAGCTCTAGCGCGATTCAGCGAGGTAATTGCCCGAGACATCGGCCGACAGGTGACGGACACGCCTGGCGCAGGAGCTGCAGGAGGACTCGGTGCTGGCCTGTTGGCGTTTACGCAGGCCACGTTGCGGCCTGGCGCAGACATCGTAATGGATGCCTTGGGTGTAGAAAAACGGCTAGAAGGCGCATCGCTGGTTATCGTCGGCGAGGGACAGATCGATAAGTCAACCGTGTTCAACAAGGCACCTGTCGCCGTAGCCAATCTCGCAAAGTCGCACTCGATTCCGACGATCGCTATCGCAGGTAGCCTAGGTGAGGGTTGGCACGAAGTGCATCAACATGGCATCAGCGCGGCGTTTGCAATTGAGAACCGTCCGATGACGTTACAGACCGCTATGGAAGACGCGGCCGACCTAATCGCCGATACGGCAGAGGAGGCGTGCAGAGCCGTCGCCGTTGCGATGGAAGCAGACTAGGGTCCGCGCAGTTCATCCCACCAAGACGATGTGTGTCTCGATCGGTCCGTGGATGCCGCGCACTATCGTCGCTTCTATATCTCCGGTGCGGGATGGTCCCGAAATCAAGTTCATCGCGCTGGCACGTTTGCCGTTTTGCAGGTCAACATGCTCAAGCAGGAACAACTCGTCAAGAGTAGGCAATATCTGGCTTACATGGACGACCGCTATATGTATCGGTGGTGCGAGGGATGCTAGTCGCGCTATTCCCGCGCCGGGGTGAATAACCAGAGTGCCCGTCTCAGCGATGACATAATCACCGCCAGTTATTCCCGCATCGACTTCAAACATGTGTTGCTTCGCCGATTCGATTTGAAGTTGCCGCTCCTCGTCCGAGGATGCGTCCCGCGACTCGGTGACCATGCACTCAACGCCGTCCTTTGCCAGCACCGCATCAATCCGCGCATGTTCAAGTATCAGGTGGCCGGTGCGGACAGCACTCCTGATTTGTGCGTCTGAACAGATTGCACTTACGATTTCGCCAACATCTTCAACGGTGGTCGCCTGGTGAACATTCCACCCTCCAGCTGTCAACGAATCTATTGGCTGAGTCGATGACCCCCTCTGCACCGGTGACGGCTTCAATCCGCACTGCTTCGGCAGCGCGATCGGCATCGTCAGCGGCCACGTACCGGGCATCGAACTCAACGCTTCTGGGCGGCACGCGTCGGCCTAACGACGCGCTTACATTGGCGATAAAGTCACTCCTCTCCATCAGATCTTTGCCCTCTTCTTGCGTTTCCTCAAACGTTTCGCTAGGTTGTCTTTGGCCGGGAGCGGAAAGTCTCGGCTGGCCGTCCAACCCGAGATCGGTCCAGGGGCGCGTTTGATCCATCCACGTCTACTCATGGGCAGTAACGCAACGCGCCCGATCTTCGTCAACGCGCCGTATCGCCGTCGGCCTGACATGCCCCAGCGCCACACCTTCCAGGTCAGCTTTTCGCGGACACTCGCCGTACTTGGCGCGTCATCCGAGCCTTCAACTGCCTTGGCGCGCAACTCCAACAACATGCGGGGAATGTTGATCTTCACCGGGCAGGCTTCGTGACACGCGCCACAAAGCGTGCTGGCATTAGGCAGGTCAACACCATCTTTCAGTCCTGTCAGTACAGGCGAAACGACAGCGCCTATTGGTCCCGGATACACCCAGCCGTATGCGTGTCCTCCTACCTTCCGATACACTGGGCACGCGTTCATGCAGGCACCGCATCGGATGCAGTTCAACGATTCGCGCAACGCATCGTCTCGTAGCAGTCGATCGCGGCCATTATTGACGATCACTAAGTGAAACTCGTCGGGACCGTCTTCATCCTCGTACTTCCTCGGACCGTTCACCATGGTCACGTATGCCGAGATTCGTTGACCAGTCGCTGACCTTATCAGGATTCTCAGGAGCGTTCCGAGATCGGCGACAGACGGTATCACTTTCTCCATTCCCATAACCGCAACATGAACGCGCGGTACGGTCGTTGCCATGCGACCGTTGCCTTCGTTGGTAACCAGCACGATCGATCCCGTCTCCGCAACGGCAAAGTTCACGCCAGTTATCGACATGTCCGCGCGTCGAAACACCGACCGAAGCTGCTCGCGCGCGCGCCGTGTCAGACTCTCCGCGTCCTCACCACTCAGGTCCTCACCATCGTCCGATAACAGATCAGCCACCTGCTCGCGTGTCTTGTGCACCGCTGGCGCGATTATGTGATACGGAGGCTCATGTGCCAACTGGATGATGTACTCGCCCAGGTCGGTCTCCACAACTTCAAGTCCATCGTCCTCCAAGACGTGGTTGAGACCCATCTCCTCCGAGACCATCGATTTGCTCTTGATAACGGTATGAACATCGTTGCGTCGTGCGACGTTCCGCACGTATTGGTTCGCCTCATCAACATCGGCGGCGAAGTAGATATTGCCACCATGGGATTCGACGTTGTCTGCGAGTTGCCCCAAGTAGTAGTCCAAGTTCGCAATCGTGTGGTCCTTGATAGCTTTACCGCGAGACCGCTCCGCTTCCCAATTCGGCGTGTCTCCGGCGGCGGAGAGCCTACGCTGATGGAAGCCGTCATATACGACCTCGTGCGCGACCTGCAATGGCCTGTCTGTCAAAGCTTGGCGCGCAGCCCGTCGGAACTCTTTCGTCTTGATCGCCATGCCCGAGTCCTGACTATGCGTCGATCCTGCCGGCCAAGACTTCGGCGATGTGGACTACTTGGACATCTGAGCCGTTGCGTCTGAGCCCACCTTGCATGTGCATCACGCAACCGGTATCACCGGCGATCACAACATCCGCCCCTGTTGACTCGATGTTCGACAGCTTCTCTTCCAACATCGCCGTTGAGATATCAGACATCTTCGTCGAGAACGCGCCGCCAAATCCGCAACACACTTCCGACCGATTCAGTTCAACTAGATCTAACCCATGAACTCCTGATAGCAATCGATTCGGCTGTTCATCGATGTCCAGCTCGCGCAACATGTGGCAACACTCGTGATACGTCGCGCGCGCGTCAACCCGTGCCGTCGTCCCGTCTACCTCCAGAACATCCACCAAGTACTCAGTGAACTCGTATAGCCGCTGCGCGATGCGTTCTGCGCGGACGCGCATCTCTCGGTCTTCGCGGAACAGGACGGGGTAATAGTTGCGAACCATGGCCGCGCAAGAACCGGACGGACAGACAATGTCGCCATCCGCGCCTTCGAAAAGCTCCACGAATCGGGTGGCTACTCCAAGCGCGTCTGCCCGAAACCCAGAGTTGAACGCCGGCTGTCCGCAACACGTCTGGCCCTCCGGATATTCAACGCGTATTCCGTACGCCTGAAGGACCGATACCACCGCTTCACCAACATCCGGCGCGAACTGGTCTACTAAGCAAGTGCCGAATAGGTTAACGGCCTTGGGCGCCGATGCATCGGTGGTGTCCATTTAGGTTCTCTGCGAGCAAGCGATGATTAGGAACGGCTCTATGGCCATCTCTACACTCAATAGTAGACTCACGATGAAAGTTCGCACATCTAATCCCGATCCTTCCCGCCGTCATTCCAGCCCTGTTCTGGCTCTCCCCTTATGTCATCGCCCACTCAAGATGTGACCATCGTTGGCGCGGGTCTGATCGGTCTCTCAACAGCGATGCATCTGCTTCAACGCATCCCCAACCTCAAACTCACCGTCATCGAAAAGGAAGCCGGTCCCGCATCGCAACAGTCGGGTCACAACAGCGGAGTCATCCACTCTGGGATCTACTACAAGCCGGGCTCCTTCAAAGCGAAGTTCTGCGTTGAAGGGCGCGCCTCAATGTCGGAGTATTGTGCCCAGAACGAGATACCAACTTGGTCGTGTGGGAAACTGATCGTGGCAACGACACCGCAGGAAGAAGCGAGACTGAACGACCTGTATGAGCGCGGCAGAGCCAACAAAGTGGATGGACTGCGAATCGTAGACCGCGCCGAGATGCTGGAGATTGAACCCCACGTGGCTGGCACCAAAGCACTCTATGCACCGAAGACCGCCATCGTTGACTTCCGCAATGTCGCCAAGTCGTACGCCGCCAAGATCGAGGAGCTCGGAGCGACGATAGCGTTCCGAAACCCGTTGCGAAGCGTCATCAACCGCCGGAACGGCGACGGTGCGAGATTCGTGCTGCAAACCGATCAACTCGAGATCCCATCCAATACGCTGATCAACTGTGCTGGGCTGCACTCTGATGTGGTCGCAGGGATGTCCGGCACCGATCCGGGCCTGAGGATCATACCGTTCAGGGGCGAGTACTACACGCTGAGAAAATCAAGCGAGCATCTCGTCAAAGGGCTGATTTACCCCGTCCCTGATCCACAATTCCCGTTCCTTGGCGTGCATCTCACGCAGACGATGAAGGGTTGGGTGGAAGCAGGCCCAAATGCGGTGTTGGCGATGAAGCGAGAAGGCTATCGCAAACGCGACTTCTCAGCGCGTGACGCAGGTCGGACGTTTGCGTTCCCTGGCTTCTGGAAGATGGCAATGGCGAACTGGAAGACAGGGCTGTACGAGACGCGGCGTTCGATCTTCAAAGGTACGTTCCTCAAGAGCCTGCAACGCCTGATGCCAGAACTGACATCCGACGACCTAGCGCCCGGCGGATCGGGAGTGAGGGCACAAGCAGTCAACCCCGACGGGTCTCTGCTAGACGACTTCCGCATCGAGCGGACCGAATCGGCCGTGCATGTATTGAATGCGCCGTCGCCTGGTGCGACATCTTCACTCGTGATTGGGAATCACATAGCCGACCTGGCGACCGACCTGCTCAGCTGATATTCGAGACGCTTAACGAGTGGCAGCCTGCGGCCCTCGTCGCTACGTACTTAGCAGTAGCACGTCCGCTGATTCCAGGCTGTCCTTGATATGCTTGAGGAACTGCACCGCTTGCGCGCCCTCAACTATGCGGTGGTCATAGGTCAGTGCCAGATACATCATAGGCCGCACCGTAACCTCGCCATCAGCAGCGATCGGCCGCTCTACGATGTTGTGCATTCCGAGTATCCCAACTTGCGGTGGATTGAGTATGGGCGTAGAGAGCATTGAGCCGAATACGCCACCGTTCGTGATCGTAAATGTCCCGCCTGCCAAGTCTGATAGCTTCCAAGCACCTGTGCCAGCTTTCTCGGAGAAACCCCGTATCGCAGTCTCAATCTCCGAGAATGACATCGTGTCGGCATCTCGAATTACGGGAACCGCCAAACCGCGATCGCTCGCCACTGCAATCCCGATGTCGTAGTACCGCTTCATTAACAGGTCATCGGCGTCAATCTCAGAGTTGAGCACTGGGTACGCCTTCAACGCCGCACAGGTGGCTTTGATGAAGAATGCCATGAAACCCAGTTTCACGCCGTGCTGTTCTGCGAATCGCGCACCGTGGCGCGAACGCATGTCGATGATCTGTTGCATATCCACTTCATTGAATGTCGTGGTCATCACCGTCTGCTGTTTGACCTGCACCATCCGACGAGCCGCGGTCAATTGGCGGCGAGTCAAACGAACCCGGTCAACAGGGCGTTCGCTAACAGACTCCCTGGCTTCAACAAGATACTGGTCCTCTGGAGACTCATCGGCCTGGACTGGTTCCGGGGCCTGTATTGATTCGTCTTGCACCGGCTCTTCAACGATTTCCTCTGTCAGGACACCAATGCTCTGGTCTGGTCGCTCATCATCCGAGTCGCACGTATCGGCTTCCGCTTCTGTGGGTGCCTCGTCTTCTAGCTCGTATACATTCGCAACAGCTAACGGTTCGCCAACCGTCGTAGAGTTGCTCATGGGGATGGGTTGTGCAACTTCGATCTTGATGACATCGGAATCGCTCGCGGCGGATTCTGTTTCAAGTGAATCCGAATCCTCTACAGGTCCCGATCCCGAGCTCGATGACGATACAGGCTGTTCGTCCGACGCAGCTGGAGCCGGACCACGTCCATCAGGCACCGAGGATTCGTCACCGCTGCTGTCCGCAAGCTCAACCTCACACAGGGCATCCCCCGGCATAACCACATCGTCGACCTGCTTAAGTATCGTCGTCAAGACTCCGTCTTCAACGGCGTTGATCTCTTGCACGGCCTTGTCTGTGTGCAACTCCAAGATCGCGTCGCCAGCCTTCAGTTCGTCTCCCACCGACTTGAACCAAGCACCCACTGATGCTTCATAAACCGACTCTGGGAATTCGGGAGTTTTAATTTCAACCATCTTCGCGCCTCTTGTCCTAGTCGTGATGTGCAGTCGCCTCAGACCGCCGTCCAAGTCAGATTACCGAGTTCCTGCTACTTCCGCGTCTTCCAAACCGAGCGCGGTCTTGAGCAATGCATCCTGTTGCAAACGATGCAGCCAATTGGAACCCGATGCCGGGCTCGGTGAACGCGGGCGTCCGACATATCGGATTCGGTTTTGAACAACCGACACGAGCGGTGACCTAACATAATCCCACGCACCGCGGTTCATCGGCTCTTCCTGCAACCAAACCAATGTGTTCGCATTCGGGAATGACGCCATCGCTTCCTCAAGTTGACGACCGGGGAATGGGTACAGCTCCTCTAAGACGACAACACCTACGGACTCAACAGAACTAACAGCAGGATGGGATGCCACATCAACGAACACCTTGCCGGTGCAGAGCACGACACGCGTAACATCGGATGCTCTTGACGCTCCCAGCATGAAACGGCGCACTGACCGGAACTTGCCGTTCGTGAACTCTGAAACCCGTGACGCCGCCAGCGGGTGGCGCAATAAACTCTTGGGGCTCATAATCACCAACGGCCGCCTGCCGTCGCCGCTAACGAGCGATGCCGCCTGCGTTCGTAAGAGGTGGAAGTACTGCGCCGCCGTAGTGGGAAACGCTATTCGAACGTTCCCGCGCGCCGATAACTCCAGGAATCGTTCCAAGTGTGCGTGCGAATGGTTCGGACCCTGTCCCTCATAGCCGTGCGGCAGGAGCAGCACCAAACTGGAAGTCTGGCCCCATTTCTCATCGGCGGATACCACGATTTCATCAATAACCGACTGGGCGTTGTTCACGAAATCTCCAAACTGAGCCTCCCAAAGCACCAATGTCGAACCGCTCTGCACACTGTAGCCGTGCTCAAACCCGAGCGGTCCAGCCTCAGATAGTGGGCTGTTGTATATCCGGAACTCTGCATCGCTGATGGAATCCAATGGGATGTGTGGTTCCGATGTCCTGACATCGAACAACGCGGCATGGCGTTGACTGAACGTCCCCCGTGCAACGTCTTGACCGGTCAAGCGAATGTCAATGCCTTCATTCAGCAGCGAACCGAATGACAACAGCTCAGCATGCGACCAATCTATCGGCGGAGCATCGTCGTCGAAAGCGGCGGACCGCCGTTCATAAACGCGCTGAACCGTTGGATGCAGCTCAAATCCGTCAGGCGTTGCCGCAAGTTTAGCGTTCACGCCCCGCAGGACATCCACTTCAACGGCTGTCTCGCCGTAGTCGATCCCGCTTATCCCTTCCTGCTCAAGCCCCAAGCCATCCGGCACTTCGTGGTGTTCGACGCGTCCCGATGCCTCAATCTCTGATCTGACCGCATCCATTTGCTTCGCCGTTTTGTCGAGCATCTCAGCAGCGGCATCCGACGTTACAACCTCGTCATCGATCAGCTCCTGAGACCACTTCTCCCGGACGGTCGGCTGGGTTTCCACCGCCTTGTACATCGTTGGCTGTGTGATGCTCGGGTCGTCGTTCTCGTTGTGACCGTGCCTGCGGTAACCCACCAAGTCGATCACGAAGTCCTTGCGAAAACGGGAGCGATAAGAAACCGCCATCTTGGCAACCGTCGCACACGCCGAAATGTCATCGGCGTTAACATGCACGACTGGTATCTCGTAGCCTCTAGCGACATCGGACGCATACGAACCCGAAAAGGCATCGTCAACCTCTGTCGTGAATCCGATCTGGTTGTTGGCAATTACATGCACCGCGCCGCCCACGCTGTATCCGCGCAGATTCATCAGGTTCAGTGCCTCCGACACTATTCCCTGCCCTGCGAATGCCGCGTCGCCGTGTATCAAAAGCGCCATAGCGGCAAATTGCGGGTCCTGATCGTCTCGCGAACCGTCTTGTATCGCACGCACAGCACCCAGGACGGCCGGTGTCACCATCTCCAAGTGGCTTGGATTAGGCAGTAACCTCAGGACGATGTCGGTGGTGCCATCATCATTCACATCAAGCCCAGTCCTTGACCCCAGGTGGTACTTCACATCTGTCATCCATCCCGATGCCTCAAGGGCAGAGAGATGGGCGAAACGACCCTCCAGAAATCCGCTCAATACGTCGTCGTACGGCTGATCCAGTATGTGTGCCAATACGTTGAGCCGCCCACGATGCGTCATCCCAATCACGATTTGCCGGACCTCAAACGCCGATTGCAACACGATCTGGTCAATCAGCACCATCAACGCATCCAGTCCTTCTAGACTGTACCAGCGCTTGCCGGGGAACGTGCTGTGCAGGTAGCGCTCAAAGCCCTCGGCCTTGCTTAGCAGTTCCAGCACATTGCGCCGTTGGTCGTCAGACATCATCGAAACGGAGGACTGCGACTCCACCTGCGCCTGCAACCACAATCGCTCGTCAACGTTGTGCACATGCTCAAACTCGTACCCGACGTTGCCGCAGTAGAGCCCGCGCAATGTCTCGATCGAGTCGCGGACTGTTGGCCCAGTCAACCACATGTATGTGTCGTCTTCAGATCGAGCCAGCCAGCTCGCCTCTACATCCAATGTGGACTCGTCGATGCCGTATTTACTTGGTAAAAGGTGGTCCGTACGTCGGGCGCGTAAACCAAGCGGATCGATGGATGCCGCAAGATGCCCATCTTCGCGCAACGCCATGATCAGCTTCTCAACGCGCAACAGCTGCTCCGGCAAAGGCTCGGCGGGACGCTCCGAAGCGTCTTGAAGCGACGCGATAATGCCCGGCGCGTTCGAGTCCGCCGTCTCTCCAACAATGTCCGTCACCAACTCGAAGTCCGACGGTTCTTCGGCATCGTCAGCCTCATCCAGAACCATCGTGCCGTCTTCATCGGCTCGCAGGTCCTGACCGTCATTTTGCACCTCCGTAGCTTCAACCACATCAGGCGCACCATCTACGAAACCATCTGGAACTATCGTGCCGTCTTCATCAGATCGCAGGTCCTCATCGTCTACTTGCACCTCCACAGCTTCAACCGCATCAGGCGCACCATCTACGAAATCAGTCGGAACCATCGTGCTGCCTTCATCGGCTCGCATGTCCCGATCGTCTTTTCGCACCTCCGCAGCTTCAATCGCACCAGGCGCACCATCTACGAAATCATCCAGAACCATCGTGCTGCCTTCATCGGCTTGCAGGTCCTCATCGTCTGCTTCGACATCCATTGCTTCGACCGCATCCGTTTCGCTGTCTACGGACTTGCTGAACTTGAGCTCAGGTTCAGGCAGATCGATCTCAACGAGTGGCGCTGTTTTCAACTCGCCGTTGGGAATCGGTGGTTCCAACAAATCGGCGACTTGGCCGGCATTCATCACGCCAAACACCGACACGAGTTCCGCGGCGGCCGGTGACAGTTGTGCATCTTCCTGTGTGTCGTTCAATTCCGTTTCCCCAATTTAGCGAATATGCTGCTCAACGCATCCGCCCGGGTGAATGCCACATATCAGGATTTGGACCTAGGGCAGACTTCAGAGGCTCAGTGGCATTCTTGAGTTGAGACGCGATGTTCGATGTCAATTCGTACTCAAACGCGGGCAGATTCATCTCTACCTCGCGAGCGTTCCTTGCCCCAACCAGCAGCGATGTGACGCCGGGGCGACTCAGAACCCAAGCGAGAGAAACCGTGGCAGGATGCGCCCCCGCAGACTCCGCGATGTCGTTCACCGCTTGAATCGCTGCGAATGTCTTGCTTTCCTGACCTGATTCACCGTGGATCGCCAGCTCACGCTCGCTGGAGAAGTGGCGTGATCGCGCCAAACCGGGCGGAACCGCATCTGCGTCCGCGTACCGTCTCGCCAACATACCTTGCGCCAATGGGCTGTAACAGATAAGTCCCACTTCCCGATCCACACACATCGGTTGAATGGCGAACTCAATGGCCCGCCACAGCAGGTTGTATGGCAACTGGTCGGTGACGACTGTGCCGTGTCCCAGACTCTCGCCCAAGTCAACGACACCGAAGTTGCACACTCCGATCGTCCGTATCTTGCCATCGTCTTGAAGTCTGAGCAACGCATCCATAGTGTCCGCCAAAGGGACATCATGGTTCGGCCAATGTATCTGGTAAAGATCGATGTAATCGGTACGCAATCGTCGAAGACTCGCTTCGCAGTGCGTCTTGACATCTTGTGGTCTTAGATTGGATGCACTTACTTTCGTTGCGATCACAGCCTCGGACCTGCGGTCTACGAGGGCACGTCCCAGTACGTCTTCGGAGTTCGAGTCGTCGTCATAGCCTTCAGCAGTGTCAAAGAAGTTGACACCGTTGTCCAACGCTGCGTGGACGGCTGAGATCGACTCCGCATCGTCTTGCGGTCCCCAGACCGTGCCGCCGGCGAACGGCCAGCATCCCAAAGCCATGCGCGAGACCTTGATGTCCGTTGAACCTAGATTGGTGTATCGCATCTGGTGTCCATCCGAGTCGGCGACCGCCTGATGAAGATAGACGGTTCGCATCAGTCCGATTCTAGTGAGACCGTTACGAGCGAAGCGATATGTTGCACGTCGTACAGATCAGAATGTCGCGTGCGGGGAGTTGGCGGGAGTGCAAGGGAGTCGAACCCTCCGCGCACACCGAAGGGCGCACGCCAACGGATTTGAAGTCCGCGGAGCCCACCGGGACCCATCCACTCCCGATTGTCAGCGAGAGGCGGCTACGCCTGACCGCGGGATTCGGTCGGGCACTTTGAAGGGAAACTCAGGAAATGTTTGGTACCGGGCACAAGCTACGCCGCCTGTAGCACACCTTCAAGTTTGTCAACGAACACCTTCTCTGGCAACGCACCGCCGAACTGCTCAAATGGCTCGCCGTCTTTGAAAATCAGGAACGTCGGGATGCTACGTACTCCGTACTGACTAGAGAGTTCACGGTTGCTGTCAACATCAACCTTCGCGACCTTCACTCTGCCCTCGTAATCGTCTGCCAGCTTCTCAACAACAGGTGCCACCATCTTGCACGGACCGCACCACTCTGCCCAGAAGTCAACGAGCACCGGGGTGTCGGACTTCAGGACCTCTTCCTGAAAATCGGCCTCATTTACATTTATCGGATGTGCCATCTGCGATTGCCTTTCTCGAATCGTGAAGGTTCACGGCGACGCTCTTGCCCGACGAATCCCTCTCCCGCCGTTAGTCAGATTCTAGCACGAACACGGCGATTTCAACCGCTCGTGGTCCTACCGATTCTGACCATTGAATGGCACAAGGCCGCACCGACGACCGACCTTCGCCGCTACGCGTTCGGCCGTGCTACGGCGCGGAGAGCTTCAGATCGACGGCGCGTAACGACAATGCTGGCACCAACGGCGCAGGATCCGGAGACTCGCACTCCTCGATGAACGTACCGAGCTCCGCAAATAGCGTCGTCGCGAAGACCATTCCAGGGACGCCTCCGTTGACGTTCGCACGGCCCGATACGCAGGACTCACCGCGATAATCAACCACCTCAACACGATCGCCGTCCGATATACCGTACCGTCTAGCATCATCGCGGTGGAGATTAATCGCTTCCACACGGTCAATCACATTCAAGTAATTCCGTGTTCCGAGAGTAATCTCTCGATCCGGCTGGTGCAGTACACGCCCGAGCGCCAACACCAAGCCGTCACTCCCAAATACTGACTCGTAGTCAGGTTTCATCACCTCAAAACGGTATCGTCCAACTTCGCCGTCTGAATTAGCGCGGGTGGCCATAAACGACTCCCGATCCAAAGTTTCATGGCTGGTGCCGGAGAGCGACTCAACGGTATCCGCGATCTCGTCGTAAACCGCACCTGCGTCGGCGAAATCGAAGCCAGTCGCATCCATCGCGTTCGCGATTCCGCTCAGGACCTGCCATCCTGTCAACTGGTCTCGGCGCGGTTCCCAGGCACGGCGCATCAGCTGCACTCGGTTTTCAAGGTTGGTAACCGTCGCCGTCGTTTCTGTGTAGGCCGTTGCCGGGAACACAACATCGGCTCGCCGAGTTAGGTCGGTATCGAATAGCGACGAGACTACCAAGCAGTCGAGATTGGCCAATGCTGCATCAACATCGCCATAGCCGCCGTCCTGCAATGCCAGACCGTCCGATAGGATGACCGCCGCCTTAATCCTGCCATCACGCATCGCGTCAAACATCTCTAGAACGCCAAGTCCCTGGTTCTCCGGCGGTTCTATGCCCCAGGTCGTTGAGAATCGCTCAATGGTTTCAATGTCGGACTTCAACGGGTTACAACCAACGCGCTTTGCACCTGCCCCATTGCCGCCTTCGTACAGCGCGTAGATACCGTTTCCAATGCCGCCGATGCTTCCGCAAGCGAGCTTAAGATTCATCACCGCGTCAACCAACGCGACCCGATTGTCGGGCGAAGGTTGGTCAGAACCGAGCAAAGCAGACAATGTTGTTCCGCTGCTCAGCTCGGCAGCGGCAGCTGCTATGTCGCCTACCGCGAGTCCGCAGGCTTGTGCGATTCGTCGCAGGTCGTATTCCCAGAGCGATGCCTTGAGCTCCGACAACCCGTCGACATGGGCATCAATGAAATCGGCGTCTTCGCGCGCGCCATCAACTAGAGCCCGCACCAACCCCATCACCAGTAAGTGCTCTGTCCCTACTTTCGGCCTTAGCCAGACAGCGGCGTAACGCGTTAGCTCAGTCTCGCGAGAGTCGATCACGACGAGATGAGCCCCGTTGCGTGCCGCCCGCTTGATAGGGATTGCCAACACGTTCTGCGCTTCGGTTGGATTCGCACACACCACCAGGATTGATCCCGATTCTTCGATATCCCAGATCGACTGCCCAGTGTCCAATCCTTCCCATCGGCCTTCAAGCCGCTCCCGAATCTCGGGATAGAGATTCATTCCTGTATCAACATTGTTGGTAGACAAAGCGATCCGAGCGAACTTCTGCGCGATGTAGTGGTCTTCGTTACTCCCACGCGGTGCCGCTATTACCGCAACCTCTTCGGGTTTGAATCCCTCGAGCTTCTCCGCCGCCGAAGCGAATGCTTCTGTTAACTCGACATCGCGGACGATTCCGTCTTGCCTAGCGAAGGCGCGCCGCATCCTCGTCTTGTGGTTCGGATAGTCGTACCCGAATTTGCCTTTGAAACAGGCTTGTCCACGGTTTGAAGGACCATCGACGTTGCCGCGGAAGCGGATAATCTTGTCGAACTTGTTGACTTCAGCAACCATCTCGCAACCGACCGGGCAGTTTGTGCAGACCGTCGTTACCTGTTTCTTCGCCTTCTCCCACTTGTAGTCGCGTTCAACCAAAGCTCCGGTTGGACATACATCTATGCACGCGCCACAGAATTCGCATCCAGACTCCATCAGCGAAGTGCCGTGCGAGGTACCTACCAGCGAGACTCCGGAGCGCTCCACAAGAGTCAGCGCGACATCCCCACGCACTTCGTCGCACACCCTGACGCATCGAGCGCAGACTATGCACAGGTTGTAATCACGGTCGTAGAGTGGGTCGTCGGCGTGTATCGGCAACTCACGGCGGTTGTAGTTCAACGGCGTCCGGAGATCAAGCTCAACCAGTCGCACGGTGTCTTTGAGTTCGCACCGCTCATTCTTCGGGCAAATCGTGCATCGGTCCGTAACATCTACGTGCCGTTGACATAGATCCTGTGGTCCGCAGAGCTCAATACGGTGGCACGTTAGACAGCCGTGTGGATGCTCCGACATCAGCATCTCGATTATGCCGCGTCGCAGTTCGCTGACCGACTCATTCTTCGTCTCAACAGCCATGTCAGGCATCGGCGTCGCGGTGCAAGACGCGACGGTCATCTTCCTGCCGTTCGCCTCCGTGTCAACAACGCACGTCCTGCACGCGCCGTAAGGCTTCATGTTGGGAAAGTAGCAGAGATACGGAATGTAGATTCCCGCAGACAATGCCGCCTGCAGAATCGTCTCTCCAGGTTTTGCGTCTACGGTCTGCCCGTCTATCGTGAACTGGATCGCCTCTGCCATTTCACCCGCCTTGACCTACCGGACGCGTACGGCTGGGCATCATCATGATGCCATCGCCGAGACTGCCAGATGGCAGCAACTCACCGTTTAGTCGTTGTCTGAACTCTTCGCCGAAATAGGCCATCGCCGACGATATCGGGTTGTAGCCCAACTGACCATGCCCACAGAGCGATCCGATTTTCATGTTGGTTCCGACTTTTTCCATCAACTCCAAGTCGCCCGAGCGCGATTCGTTCTTGCACATCCTGTCAAGCACGTCCAGCATATGGGTATTGCCCAATCGGCACGGGAAACACTTGCCACACGACTCAAACTGGTTGAATGCTACCAAGTTCCGAATCAGGTCAACGATGTCCGTTTTCTCATCGCCGACGATAATGCCGCCAGAGCCGAGGATGCAACCTACTTCGGCCATCGCGTCAAAGTCTATCTCCGTATCAAACGCTTCTTCGCCCATCACCCCGCCAAGTGGACCGCCGGTTTGCAATACCTTGATGCGCTCGCTGCCTTCGGCCGGTCCGCCACCGATATCCTCCAGAACTTGCCGAATCGTCGTGCCCATCGCAACTTCGTAAAGGCCGGGACGCGCAATCTTTCCGCTGAGGCATACCAAGGCCGTTCCAGACGATGATTCTGTGCCAGTCTTCTTGAACTCCTCGGCACCATCTCTGACGATACTCGGGACGTACGAGAGTGTCTTGACATTGTTGATGTTTGTAGGTTTTTGCCAGAGCCCAGCCGCTGCCGGGAACGGCGGCTTGAAACGCGGCGTCGAACGCTTCCCCTCGATCGCCTCCATCATGGCCGTCTCTTCGCCCGCCACATATGAGTCGCCCGTTAGTGAAACCTCTGCCTCAAACGAAAAATCGCTATCGAGGATGTTTGTGCCGAGTAAACCGATCTCGTACGCCTGGTCAATGGCATCTCTAGTCGCATCGATCGGAAGGTCGTGCCCTTGCCTGATGAATACCACGCCGTGTGTGGACCGAGTCGCGTAGCCGTTGAGTATGAGGCCTTCTAGAAGAAGGTGCGGGTCAGCCTCAAGGATTCCCTTGTCGTTGAACGCTCCCGGGTCGCCTTCCTCACAGTTACAAAGGACATATTTGACCGGCGCGTCGCTCGGTGCCAGAAACGACCATTTCAGTCCCGTCGGAAATGCCGCCCCGCCTCTACCGCGTAATCCTGACGATTTGACTTCATCCAGCACCTCGCCTGGCGTCATTGATGCTAGAGCTTTATGTAACGCCGAGTAACCACCACTCGCGATGTATTGGAGAATGTCGTGCGGGTCGATCGCGCCAAAGTTGCGTGTCAGCACTTTCGTCTGAAGGTGGTTCGCAGGAAGGTCGCGCCAACGAGGGAGATGATCAGTATAGGAATCCCTCTTGCCGTCTCGAGCGACGGCCGACGGGTGTAGGGTGGTCGCGTCCCGGTCGCCAGCATAGTGCGCCATAATCTCACCAACCATCCCCGGCGCAACGTTTGCGTGGATGACGGTGTTACCGCCCGGCACGGTTACCTCTAGCGTTGGCTCGAGATACATCAGGCCACGCGGTCCAACTTTGGATAGCGTTATGTCGCCGCTCCCCATCTGCCCAAACGGCATCAACGCGTCGTAAATCGCCTGCGCCCCTGCAGCCTGTCCTGATGCACCAAAACCTACCCTGAACCAGGGGTTATCGCCGGCTGTAAGTTCCCGCCAGCGAATGTTGGCCTGGTCCCGGATCTTCCGAAAGGCGAGGTCCGTAGCAGATTCGGATTCGATCCGTCGTCCCTCGACCGATCGATCAATGGTGGTAACCATTGTCGAGTTCCTTGCTTACTGTCGCCACGAATTCACGAGCTGATTCTGGGTCTACGTTCCCGCGCAACACATGGTCGCGGGCGATGACGGGTGCTTGGCCACAGGCACCCAAACAAGTGCTGTAACGAAGCGTCAACTTACCGTCTTCCGTTGTGCCCTCACCTTCCACATCCATCGCATCGTGTACCGCACGAAGCACGTCTTGCGCGCCCATCAGGTGGCACGTCGGACCCCAGCAGACATCAATGGTCACCTGACCCGGCGGACTGAAGCGGAAGTTGGTATAAAACGAGGCGACGCTCCAGACATCATTGATCGTCGAGTCGCAGTATTGCGCCACCTCCTCCACAGCCTCGACTGGGATGTAGTGCAGGTCATCCTGAACTGCAAGCAACGAAGATAGCACCGTTACGGTTGCCGGTCGCTGTTTACCTGCCGTCTGACCATTCAACGCTATCCTGATCTGATCACGCAACGCGGCGGAGCTTTTCGAGTCGGTCGGCACCATGGAGTTACTCACGTGTCAGTTAGCGGACATAGGCTCGATTCGCGGCCTTGCCAGATTGAATCCTATCAAACCGCAGTTTGAGCCATTTGCCATTCCGTTAACCGTTCGCACCGGCATTGCGCGCCGCCTCCATATCGGCTGCGACATCCCGCCGAACCGTCGGAATCATGACGACCTGTTCCACGATGGTGCGTTGAGGCATAGCCGCACACAAGAGGATCGCCCAAGCAATGTCTTCAACCTGCATCATAGTGGAGCGATCGTCTGCATCCGGCGGGCGCGGACGATTCTCCAAGATGGGAGTATCCACCTCACCAGGCATGATCGCACACGCGCGAACCCCCAGCTGTGACAGTTCAGTGTTCATGCCGCGTATCATGTTGAGCGAAGCCGCTTTCGCAGCGCTGTACGGCGCGCCGCCCATGAGGCCAGGGCTGATAGCGGCCATCGAAGACACAGTGATGACCGTTCCCTCGCCTCGCTCGATCATGTTGCCTAGCACTGACTGCGTCAGTCGGTAGACACCCTCAACGTTGACGTTGAAGACAGATTGCCAATCCTCAGGTTGAACATAACGGATCGACCTGACCTTGCTACTGTGGCCAGCGTTGTTGACCAGGATGTTAACTCGCCCAAACTCTTCTAGTGCCCACGCCCCGAGTTCCGCCGCCGCGTCTCCGTTCTCAAGGTCAACACTTCTGATGGCAACCGTCGAGCCCAACTCCCGCGCCTCGTCTGCTACCTGCGACAATGGCTCCATTCTGCGTCCGGCTAATGCAAGGTCCGCGCCGTGATGGGCAAACATTAGAGCCGCCTCGCGTCCGATACCGGTTCCTGCACCCGTGATAATCGCAACCTTGCCATCGAGCAGCTTCATCTAATCGCCCTTCCTATCCCTGCTGAGTCATGCGTGTCAACTAATCACACTTTAGCACATCAATCGTTCAAGAAGACTGCCACACCGACCAATTGAACTTGATGTCGGCGAGCATCATTCGCGCGACTTCCCTGCCCATTCGGATGCTGTAATTGGTACCCCGGTCTTCGGGGTAGATTTGAGTCGTGTTGGCAAGGTATACGCGCTCTATCGGCGTGCGATGCGAAGGTATGCGTTCGCTGTAACGGGTGCCGATTATCGGTTGAGCCGCGCTGACCGCGTTGTAGTGGACATCCTTGACCCAATCCTCCTTGAAAGTGCGATTGAATCGGCGAAGATGCGGCATGAACAGCTTCGCCAGCTCGTCCGAGCTCATCTGATAGAGACCGTCCTCGCGGTCCAGGTAGTTCGTTAGGTAGACAACGTTCATCCCACCGTACCAATCCTTCGGCAACATGTTGGTGTGCTCGATCACCCCTAGGAACGGCACCTCCGGATCCGTTATGTTGATCCAGTAGTAATCGGTTAGGGGACGGTCTAGCTCGACGATCATCACGACGGCCGCTAGATACGAAACCGAGTCCAATTTGCCGATGTAGTCTTCGGTCAACCCCTTAGCTATCTTGCGCATCGTGAAAGACGGTGTAGTCGAAAGCACGCAGTCAAACACATCTTCGGACTCAGTACTGGCCGCGTTGCGAGCGGTAACGGTAACCGAACGACGGTCATCCGCAGCCTCGATTGCCGTAACCTCGGTCTGTCGTCGTATCTTCCCGTTTCGTCTGTTTATCTCCGATTCGAGCTTTTCGAATACGACGTCAAAGCTCCCGGTCGGGTAACCCAGCACCTCGCGCGAGAATGTCCCTTGTCGAGAAGCGAAACGCGTCTGAATCTTGGACCAAAACCACGGCATCCCAACCTGTTCGTAGTACCTCCCGAACTTGGCACGAAGCAACGGTTCCCACATCACCCGATACGCTGTGCCGCCGAGCCGCTCCCGCAACCAACCGTCAGCCGTAAACTCCTCCAGCTGACGCCATTCTGACATGCGCTTGAGCCGCAATGTGAACAGGCCCATTCTGATTCGTTCCCAGATTGGCAACGCCCCGAACTTCAGCAGGTCCACCGCAGTCGTGGTCGGATACAGGCGGTTATTCGCGTACGTGCCTACGTTCGTCTCGTACCACTGCATGTGATGCTCGATATTGAGCTCCTGCATCAATTCCAAGATTGCCAGGTCGTTGGTGAATAGGTGATGATACCCGCGCTCCAGAGGATGGCCTCCGACCTTGATCGTTGATGCCTGACCGCCGATAAATGGTGCAGATTCGTAGATGACGACCTCGTGACCGTCCTTGCAGATGTCATATGCCGCCGCCAACCCGGCCGCACCTGCGCCTACAATTCCAACCTTCATTTCAACACGCTCTCTTGAGCATTGTGCAATGTGTCATCGTTCGATTGCCTAGTTGGTTCAATGACACGCGAAGCGTCTTGCGTGAGTCGGGCAAGCGACACATGGTCGGATAGGAGAATGAAGGCTCCCACCAAAGTCACCGGTACCCATAGAGCAACATGAACCGTTAACGCATACGCGGCGGCCACCTCTGGATCAGCGCCGATGGCGATCAACGCTCCGGCACCTACGACATCCATCGTGCCCCAGTTCCCTGGTAACGCTGGTATCACTCCGCCAAGATTCCCTGCTGCTCCGAAGATGACGATCGCCGCAACGAACTGCAACTCCGAGCTGAATGCGCCGCGCAAGTCAAAGCCGAGAGCAATCACATAGTACATGCCGATCTCAAAAATCCAAACTGGGATCGAAAGTAACACCAACTTCATCAAGCCGCTTGGGGTACGAACCGACCAGAAGCCGTTCAACAGATTCACGACCGCGCTTACTATCCTTTGTCGCAACACGGGTCCGACGAATCGCAACAACCCATCCAACATGACCTCTGTCCGTGCGGGATTCACCAAGACGATATAAGCGACCAGCACCACCAATAGCACGAACGGCGCTACCGCAACGAAGGCCATCGTCGCGACCCCTCCGGGCACCGATGCCGCCAAGTTGCTTAACGCCGACTCCGCCGCTATTGATCCGACCAACGCGGCAATAGCGAAGAGTAACAACAGCGCCAATACATCAGATAGTCGCTCCAACAGGACCGTCCCTAACGCGCCGGTGGCACTGATGCTCTCCCGGATGCTGAGGTAGACCGCGCGCACTATCTCTCCGATCCGCGCGGGGATCAGGTTTAGTGCCATGTAGCCGACCACGACTACAGGCAACAGCGGCCTCTTGAGTCCGCCTTCGGCGACCGGTTCAAGGAAGAATCGCCACCGCGTAGTCCTGAACAAAAGGGAAATCGTGTACAACGCCAATGCAGGTAGCACGTAGATGTAGTTTGCCGTCTGCAAAGCTCGCCACACTTCGCGCACATCCACGAACAGCACGGCGAAACCAGCAAGTAAGACAACACTAACTGCCGTTCCGATCCAGAACGCGCGCCGCTGCGTCATCACGATTGCCGCCCGATTCTCGGCTTGGCGTTAACTGGCAATGGTTTCACCTCAGCGGGCCTTCAGGAATCTGGTCACTGAAGTAGACCCATGCGTCGGAGTAACCTATCGGACGCGGCATCTTTCTGTAGAACCAGAAATCGAGGACCGTGCGCCAACGGGAACGATCCTTCAAGACATCCCAAACCTCTCCCGGCGTCACTCCTCTGTATCCCGCCTCCGGGAACCACCAGCGGTGGATAAGATAGCGACCTTCGCCGAACTTCTCTGGTAGCAAAGGCTTGACCTTTGAGTTATTGTCGTCCGATACCAACAATACCGTCGCATCCTCGTCAAAAGATGGGTCGTCTCCGGACAGCGCACCGTATCTCACGTAGTCACCGTCTTCGCCGAACGAGCCACCTTCGCCGTAACCTCGAAGATACCAGCGCCACGGCCAATCGCCTGGGCTCGTTGAGTCGACGTGGACCCGGAACGGAGGTAGTTCCTGCGAAGACCCGTCGCTAGTCGCGATACCGAACACGCGATCGCGTTCGTAGTCCAGTCGTTCGGACCACATCAGGTCTCGCGCCTGGGAGATCTCATATGCCGTCTGATGAAGGTCCGGCGCTGTCTGCGTGTAGACCAACATCTCATGCGGTATGTCCGAATGCGAATAGGCCGCTACGAAAGTCGTTTTGACCGTGAATGTGAGGAAGACAGTCACGACGCCGAGCGCGAAGACCGAAAAGGCGTTGACGCGTCCGAAACGGTTGCCGAACCGCCACAGCAGCATTGGACCGCTCAGCACGATTGCGAAGAGTACCCACAACTCAACGAACTTGGCGATGTCCGAAGCGCGAGAGAAAGTGAAACCAGCATTCAGGCTAAAGTTGATCAGCCGCCACGCGACGATCAGATAAACAGGGGTTAGTGCCAGTACCAGCCATCCCTTGTGCTTCCAAACGACTCCCCAATCGACCGAATCGATCATCCTGCCGACCGCTACGCCGGCGAGTACCACCCATGGCAGAGTCACATTCACCACCAACCAAGGCATCTTCTCGCCCGCGGTCGTGTAGATGGCGAACGTTGCCACGGTCCAGAAAATCAGGAACTTTACGAACTTCGGCGCGTCAAGGGTGAAAGGTAACCACAGCAGAATCCCTAATCCAACCAACAGGAACGGCGCGACCGTCCATGCCGATGCGATGGGCTCTCCCGAACTAGAATCTTTCGGCGCGACATAGAACACCGTCGTTGCGATAACCAACGCAACCAACGCAACCAACAGCGGACCGAGCGACTTTAGTCCAGACTTGATTGAGTAGAAGGCGACAACTGCAAGACTAATCAGAGCAGGTAGGAACTCATACAGCGACATCATGATGATGTAGTAATACCAAGGCTGTGATCCCCTGCGGACATCCTGCTGGGCAATCCAATATCCCATCGACTGCCAGACACCGGTCGCTATGCCGCTGGGCGATGTGCCGAAGTCAGTCATCACCAAGATGTAGACAGCCCAGAATAACAACAATGGTCCGAGGAATCTGCGCCAGTTCCACATCAGACCAACAGCCCACGCGATTGCCGCGAAAATCAGAGTCGCGACGATCGCGATCATCGTCGCCAATGACCCATCAGGAGCGCCAGTTGGAACACCAGGAGTCTGATCCGGCGCTGCGATGGTCAGATCCAGTAGAGACTGGAATACGCTGACGCCGGCGGCAAAGAACGGCAACATCAATCCGAAGATAACGATGAGTAGCTCACCCGCCCGTCCGAACTCGCTCAGCTTCCGCCGTCCCATGAGGAACTCAAAAACCTCACGCCAAGAAATGATCGCCAAGTAACCGCCGAAGATGACCGCCAAGATGTACGCAGTCTCTTTAGTCGCAGCGGCTAAGGCCATCAATCCCGCTAACACGAACAGCCATAACGAGCGGCGTGTGTCCATGTAGCGGAACATCGCGACCACCATCAGCAATGCAAAGACGGCCATGAAGATATCGTTGCGGGCAAATCGCCCGTAATAGAAGATCGCGGGCGAGAAGGACAGCAGCACGGCGGTTATCAACGCGCCAGAGTCGCCGAGATGTCGCCTCAGTAACAGTGGGATCAGGACCAACCCTGTGCCGAACAACGCCATAGGCAGTCGCATCGTGAATTCGTTGTCACCGAACAGAAAGAAGCTACCGGCGACTATCTCAAACAGGAACATCCCGTGCATCAGCGGGGTGTGCCTGTGAGGCTCGCCAACCGAAATCAACCACGCGTGGAAACCGTGAAGGCTCTCGTCATGATGGACTGCCATTTCGCCGAGCCCATAAAGCCTCAACGCTAGGGCAACGCCCGCGAGTCCGACGAACAGCAGGTAGAAGTGCAAGTTCCGCATTCCGACACCGAAGACGACAGCCCTGTTCTCTCGACGCGCCAAGTTCAATAGCGCGCCGTCAGACCGCACTAATCCCGCCACTGGCTCCCAGCGTCCGCCGACCCATCTGGCCACTGTCGACGCGCTCTCACCCGTCAATCTGGTATTCCCACGTAGCGGCTGGCCGGCACATTATCAGTGCCGTACGTCATATATCTCAACACTCGCATTTGAATACGCCAACGAACCGATAAGGGCGAACTTCGTTGCATCGATTTCAGTATATTTTTCGCGTTCCAAG
Source organism: Dehalococcoidia bacterium (assembly GCA_965200145.1). Lineage (GTDB taxonomy): Bacteria > Chloroflexota > Dehalococcoidia > Lucifugimonadales > Lucifugimonadaceae > CBDATG01. The sequence continues at coordinate 193,035 of CBDATG010000002.1, read as the reverse complement.
TCGCTTACGACGACGTGCGTGACGCTGTATCGGGCGATGAGCGTCCGTACCTCAGCCAGGTCACTCAGTTCGTAGATACGCCTGACATCGCCCTCGCGTTCACTCCAACCAGCGTCTCCGCCTCGCCACTGACGCTCATGGCCAGTCCAACCGAGAATCCCTCGAACACCTGAGAATCCCGAGTACCGACCATATTCGGAGTAACCACCACCAACGCTTTCCACCAAGACAGAATCAGAGCCGAGGTTCGATCTGATCCAGTTGATCGCATCCAACCTGTCAGGAGCGCGTGTTTCCATGAACGCCAACCCGTCAAATGTCGCACGCGTGTTGGTCTCCAAGCTCTTCGTAACTGAAGCCGCTAACGCATAGTAACAGCTCACCGCCATCAGTAGCACAACCAACACTGCCCCGGCACTGCTCCAGATTTGCGCTTTACCAACTAATCTTGGATGCACGCGTAACCAGTGATAGACGCCGTAGCCACCGACGACCGACAAGACTATCCACGCTTGGTAGTAGAGCTTGAAAACCGTGTTCATGCGAGTAGCGAAGAAGTCCAACGCGTAGAAGTGCTCAGCGAAGAAAATGTAGAACATCGCAACAGCGGCTATCAGCAACGACATCTGCGCCGCATCACTGGAACCGCGACGCGCCCGAACCAACAGAGTCCCGGCCAACAGAATGAACAGAGCGCCGGTCAGCACCGATACAGGTAATCGTTCTGCCAAATGCAACCATCTGAAGTTGTCGTTGAAGATGACATGCGTAACTGCCCATGCGACGTAGATGAACACGCAGGCACTGATTGGAAGCAACCAGATCAAAGACGCCCCGGATGGCCGGCTGACGCGCGCCAGTACCGTGGCAAGGCCTCCGCGTCTCATTCCTTGAACGACGTAGCCGTACACGAAAACAGATGCAACGGCGAACAACGGCAACCAAACAGTTGCGAGGTGTATCAGTCGAGTGCCGTAACGTGTCGGCGCGACGGGCGGAAACCCGACCTGGCTCTCAAGAGTTCCGAAGTAGAAATTCGAATACAGAACGACCGCTAGGCCGACCAGGGCGGCAAGCGGAAGAGTCGCTGTCCTGATCGCCGCCGCTAGTCGATACCCGTTTTCGCGGTAAGTCTTCATCAGAACCGACGCGGCAATAACCGGTAGAACAACGATCATGTCCCACGCGTTGATGAAACCTGCAGCTCCGATCATCAAGACGATCCCGAACGCGGCCGCCCTATGCTCTGACAGCCAGCTCCAACCCCATCTGACTCGTGACCACAGCAGATTCGCGGACATCGCCAGCGCAAGTAGCACAAACGGAATCGACATCACGTGAGGATGCAAGTCTCCGAGTAGGAAGCTGAAGAATGGGAATTCTTGGATCGTGAAATCCAGGTGCTCGCCGTACGGGCCGAATGTGTTGATGACGCGAGATGATGCCCACCACCACCAGAATCCCGTGGGACGCCAACCGTCGCCTCTACTTGACGCATCTACGCCATCAATCGCTAACCAGTCGAAGAACGCGTTCCCACCTACCCCTAATAGGGCTAGCAACTCCCATAATCCATTCAAGTTGGACACCACGAGCAGCAATGCAACAGAAACGAAACCTCCCAACATCGCCCTGACCTTGCTTCCGCCATCCTTGCGAATGAAACCTGCGACTAACGAGTAGATGCATGTGGCCGCCATGCCGGCGATCAGCGCAAGCGACAGGTTGTACGCGATCGACGGCGCGATCCCGGACATTTGGGAAATGCCGCCAAACAGCCAGTATCCGAAGTAGTAATACGCAATGTCGAAACCACTGAGCCACAGGTCCGCTGGTGGAGCGTACTGATCGGACACCATGGCATTCAGCATGGTCAAGTCCATTGGTTTCTCAGTCCCGGCAATGTCGGGGTCGTTTGCCTTCAACGCGGCGAATGCTGCGAATGCTGCGAGAAAGACCAGCTCCGCAATCAAGACATCGCGCCAACGCTGTCTCAAAAACGCGCTGAACTCTTCGCGACTCGTCCAGACGACGTAGGTCCAGCCAGCGAGCGCGATCGCAACTAGAAGAGACCACCAGATAGCACCGATCGACGGGGCGATTCCGATGAGGCTCACCAACCAGACAGCAGACCCTATCGCCAAGAGTCCAAGCGGCCTCGCGAACGCGGCTCCACGGTCGTGCAGATTGCCCAACGCGAGCCACGCAAACGGGATGGCGGCCAGCCAGATGGCGTAAGCAACCGCCAACCAAATTACCAAGTCATACATCATCGGCCATCAATCGTGGTCTAACAGGACTCGATGAGCGAGACGCATCAAGAACGGAATATAGAGCGAATCACGTATCGGCGGGCAATAGGGCAGCTACGAATTCATCGCCATCGAACTCCGCAATATCACCCATGCGTTCCCCGGTGCCTACGTACAAGATTGGCAACTGCAACTCATGGCAGATCGAGACGGCGATACCACCCCGCGCGCTCGAATCTAGCTTTGTCAAGACAATGCCGTCAATGTCAATCGCTGATTTGAATTCCCGCGCTTGCGCCAAGCCGTTCTGTCCTGAGTTGGCATCCAACACGAGTAACACTCGAACCCGGTACTCACCGCTCTCGCGATCCAAGATTCGTCGAACCTTCTTCAACTCCTCCATCAGATTTATCGAGGTGTGCAACCGACCGGCCGTGTCTACTATCACCAAGTCAACGGACTGCGACCTCGCCGCCCGCATCGCATCAAACACCACTGCACCCGGGTCCCCGCCCGCCTGTGTCGAAATGCAACGCGCGCCCGTGCGTTCCGCCCAGATTTCTGCCTGACGAATCGCGCCAGCGCGGAATGTATCGCCCGCGGCGATCAACACCTCGTCACCGGCGTTGCGAGCAGTGTGCGTTAACTTACCTATCGTGGTCGTCTTACCGGAACCATTAATTCCCACCATCATCAAAGCTAACTTCCCTCCCGCATCGATCGACCGCGGTGGAACATCTGACACCGATGAGAAGATTGAAGCGATATCCGAACGCACCAGCGACTTCACTGCCTCAGTCGAAGAGAGTTTGCGATCTTCTGCGGACCGTCTCGCGCGTTCAACCAACTCCACCGCTGTGTGCACTCCGACATCCGAGACGATCAGAGCCTCCTCCAGTTCTTCCCAGAACTGAACATCGATTTTCTCGCGTCTGAAGACTCGGCCGAAGGCGCGGCGCCATGCGCTACCCGTGTTCGCCGTTGCTTGGGATGTTTGGCGCGGCTTGCGCAGTAACGAGAGCAACGGCGGGGTCAATTGATGTTTTTCGTAAAAATGAAGAGCGTCGCACCAGACAGCCGTAGCCAAAGACGCCTCAGTGGGTTGAGGCCAATCGACTGCTCCGGCTCGTCCTCTACCTGGGCCAGTTTCAGCTTTCTGCGAGGATAGGCAGTGCGATTGAACCCATCGCCGTCTTTAGCTGTTCGGCGTACCCTGCCGCGCAACGCCACCGGTATCCCCTTATCAAACACCTCACACCCCTCCTGCGCCGCCAACATCTCAGCCCGGGTCTTGCCACTCGCAACCGCCGTCGCTATCTGAAGGTCCGATACGTACACCTCCGACTCGAAACTCATCGGATATGCGCCATCTGGACTAATCTGCCGAGTCGTGTAACGCGGGGTAGGCAATCCGTGCGCTTGCACCGACTCTTGGAACTTGGACTTGGGATTCTTCTCAACGCCATTCACAATGACATCCCTGATGGAGTCGCCCAGAGACTGTGTAATGAAATGCTCCGCAGCAAACGTTCCCTGATCAACGTAGACAGCTCCCAGAACAGACTCGTATACGTCTTCAAGAACCGAATCCCTCACGGACGTTTCTGATTCGCCATTGCCAAATACGATCCACTTGCCGAGCCCCATGTCTCGTGCCACGGCTGACAATGAATCGCGACATACGACGTGAGACCTGCCAAGCGTTAGAGTGCCTTCGTCTGCATCCGGCATCGCCTCAAACAACCGTCGCGCCACCGACTCATTGAGCACCGCGTCGCCCAAAAACTCCAGTCGCTCGTACGATTCAACGGCCGGACCACCGCCAGGCTGCTCGTTGATGTAGGACTGGTGCGTTAGTGCTGTGCTTAGAAGTGACGGGTCTCTAAACTCGACACCGAGCCGACGCTGGACATCCGTCAGCAACGATCGATCGTGCACGAAGTCCCGCACGGCTCAGGATACGTCGACACCCTGCGGCCAAGGTGGTTGCGGCCGCTTCAACTCACCGAAGTACGGACGGTTACGTGCCATCGAAATCAATGCGTCCCACGCCGACAGAGTGTCACTCTCAGGGGGAGTGAACGTCTTCAAGAACGCGGTTGAACCGTCCTCAAACACGAATGTCGGAGTTCCGAAAACGCCCTTCGCCGCCGCTTCTTGGTGGTCGGAGCCGATCTCTCTCAACCGGGCCGGATCGTCAATGTCGGCAACGAATCGCACCATATCGAGCCCGGCAGCAGATGCCATCTCCACCACGACCGTCCGCGATCGGATGTCACCCCGTTCTACGAACTTGAACTCCTGTAATGTCGCCATGTAGTTCCGGTGCGCCTCGGCGGACTGCATCCTGGCCGCAATCCCTCCACGAAGTGGCCAAAGCCCACGGCTCAGGTAATCCTCGCCTTGCTCCCAGGCCTTCCAATCTTCACCTTGATCCGAGTTGACCTGCTCCAAAGCGAAGCTTCGGTATCGGAGCTCCAAACCCTCACCCAGTGATAACTCAACTCTCCTGAGCCAAATGCCCGCCTGACGCACCCAAGGACAGGTGTAATCTATGAATACGTCTGCCTTAATAGGTGTGTCATCTGACATCATTCGATCTCCCACGTTAATGTCATCCATTCAACACGTTCAGGTGTAGCGGTAGGCCGACATTGCGGTTTGTTATCGCATTGTAACAACATCCAGTACGCAACATCTCGCACCTCGGCGGCACGCTACAACGCGGCTCGCTTACAAGCAACAGTCCAGCCATGCACCAAGTCCATCAGGCTCTAGAAGCACACATAGAACCCGGAGTTGCACATGCAATCCGAGTCGTGGGAGCCGTAGCACGTTCGCAAGATGCTAGGGCTTGGTTAGTTGGCGGCATCATCCGGGATGCCGTTCTCGGTGTCAAATCACCTCATCAGATACCAGACATCGTAGTGGCAGGAGATGTGCACAACATCGCAGATTCCTGCGTGAAACGTTGCAAGGAATCGAGTGTGCTGACGCGTTCAATGTTCCAGACTTGCCGCGTCCAAATCAGTGGGCACACCGTTGAGCTTGCAGCCGCCCGACGGGACACATATCAACCGCACGGCTCGCTGCCAACGATCAGGCTTGTGCCTCACATTCGCGAAGACCTTCCAAGGCGCGACTTCACGGTGAATGCCATGGCGGTGGGACTCACACCGCAGGGTTTTGGCAGGTTCCACAACCCTTTCAACGGGCTTGCAGACTCCGCCAGCTCAACCCTCCGCGTGTTGCACCAAGAGGCGTTCCATGAAGACCCGACCCGGATGCTTAGGGGGATCAGATTGGCCGCTAGGTACGACCTGAGGATCGAGCGAGATACGGCCGACAACCTGAACCGCGCGTTACCGGCTCTGTCCACGTTTCTCGCCAGTTCGCCCAACAGGTTATTCGCCGAATTCGCACGCTGGTTCGAACCGCATGAGAACCTACGCGGAATCGTGGACTTGGCCCAAGAGTTCGGACTGACGCGGGCACTGCTGATGGAGCCGATTTCCAAGACGAAAGTCAATGTGCTAGGGCAGGAACCAGACCTATACGGTGCCGACTCTAGGTTCGCGACATTCCTGCAGCTTCTGGACAAACGAGCATCAAGGAACGTTTCCCAAAACTTGCCTTTAACTAGGCGATGGCAAGACTTGCTTGACGACACAATCAAAATCAGATCCGTCTTCGAATCGACAGATTGGGACTCGCTGTCAGATAGCGAGGTCGCGGTTAAATTGCGTCAATTCGATTATCGAGTCGTCCGCGCGACCACGATGTTCGTTGGTCGTCAACATCTCGCGGCGAGATTGCAACGGATCCACGAGGTAGCTCGGCACACTAAGCCTCACTTAAGCGGCCGGGATGTTGAAGAGTTAGGTATTCAAACTGGACCAGAGATTGGCGCAATCCTGAGAGAACTCACCAACCTCCGCATAGATGACCGGATCGCGACACGGGAAGACGAGGTCGAATACGTCCGACGAAGACACGGGTCCAACGCCACCTAACGCCTCAAATCATGATCCGAAGCCTAGGTGCCCCGGTTCACCTCGTCCCTAAACACGTACAGCTGAACAAGTGATGACCAATCTCCGAATCGATCCCGTGCCCACTCGGCTACGTCGTTGACCTTTGCGTGCTCCGGGAGATCGTAGAGCCGTCGCATCGCTCGCATCACATGCACATCTACCGGGAACGATTCCCCCTTGTCTAGCGAATACGCCAACACGCAATCCGCGACCTTCGGACCGACACCCGGCAGACCCATCAACTCACTCTTCGCATCGTCATAGGTAGCATTCCTTAAGCTCCAAAGCCAGTCGCCACGATCGCTCACTATTCTCGCGACTCGCGCCAAGTGCGGGGCGCGATAACCAAATCGCATCTCGCGTAGTAGGTGTTCACCTATCCCAGCTATCACTTCAGATTTTGGGAAAATATATTGTTCCTCGTCCTTGTCAAGCATTTCACCATATCCCGCTAGCTTTGCCACTAATTGCTTTATCCGCACCATATTTGAGTTCTGAGAGCATATAAATGCCGCCAAACATTCCCATGGATCCTGCCTCAGCACACGCAACGGTGCGCGTTCCATGGCGGATTGTGTTGCCCAAGGTTCTTTCGCAAACACATCGAACATCGCGCTGGGTCGGCGCCCTGTGGCCAAGTAATCAAGAGCAGATTCGCGAGCACCTTCATCGCCGCACGAATCTCGGACTGCGACGTAGGTGTCGTTGTCGTCGCTACGCAACTTGACTTGATCTTCGCCGATGACTCCCTCGTACGTTGACGGTTCTACCTCGTGCCATCGAAACGCCTGCCCACCGTCTAGCGTCTCGGCCAGATCTACCGCGCCAATCTCTAGCCGTTGCCAATTCCAACTCAACGCGTCATCGGCGTTGCGCTTCGGAGAGCTCCGATCAGGCATCAACGTAGTCATGCCATTTTCCCACGTATTCGCCAAGCGTCGCCAAGGTGACGCGTTGCACCGGACATCGTGGGATGGAACGTTGGAATCGGATCGCATACTTTGCCGTGAGGATGCGTCTGTCCAATACGACGAACACGCCGCGATCGGAGTGACTGCGGATCAATCGGCCGAAACCCTGACGGAACTTCATGACCGCTTCGGGCACCATGTAGTCGTTGAATGGGTTATCCAAACGCTCCGAACGCGATGCGTGAATCGGATCCGTCGGAACGGGAAACGGCAATCGAGTCATGACAAGCGACTTTATCGACGCATCTTCCAAGTCAATGCCTTCCCACATTGCCATGGATCCCAGTGCAACTGCTCGTCTCGCTTCGTTGAACAATCGCAACACTCTAGCCGGAGGACCGTCCCGACCTTGTGCCAGGAGGACCGTCTCGCTACCGCTCAAATATTGGTAGAGCTGGCTGTGCGCGCTATTGAGGGCAGAGTTCGCGGTGAATAACGCCAGAGTCCTGCCGTCGGTGTTCGCACACACGGCCTTCAACATGCGCGCGACGGCATCGGAATACCCGGGCTCGCTCGGTGCTGGAATGTCCTCGGGAACGATGATCATCGCCGCGCGCGAGAAGTCGAACGGTGACGACAACGACAACTCTTCGCGTTCACCGATGCCAATATCGTCAGCGAATCGGCCAAAGTCGCCCTGCGATGACAGCGTCGCACCAGTCAACACCGTGGGACGCTCTAGCGAGAACAGCTTTTCGCCCAAGACTTCGGATACGTCCAACGGTGCACCGCGCACTTCAACATCTAAGTTCCTTCGTTCATCAACCGTCGTCCAGTAAACATAGTTCGGGTCAGGTTCCTCTACCGCACCACCCAATCCCATATGGCACTTGACCATGCTCTCCTGCAACGCGGAGGCGTTGATAAAGGTAGCGTCATCGGGGCCAGCATCCTCTTCGATCGCCGAGAGCATCTTGTTGACTCCCTGGATGATTCGATTCAACTCTGGCGCGAGCGATGCCCAATGCTCAACGACCGGTCGCCAGTCCGGGTCGATCCGCGTGCTACCGAGGATCCGCATCTCGCGCGAACCCAGCCGACGCGTCGCGCCCGAGGTGTACTGCTGTAACTCCTCGAAGAATCTTCGGCCATGTCGCCGCGCGCCACGAACAGCATCGTACACCTGCGTCTGCCACTCGGCGGACGTGTTCTCGCCATCGTCACTCGAATCTAGACGCGCCGCCAGATTGGCCAATCGTGGTATCACACCCGACGGATCGGCGAGCGAGTCCAATTCGGACATTAGCACCGACTCGCGGATCCAGAACCCGAGTTGGTCCGTGGCCGTCGCCTGCAGATGGTGCGCCTCATCGATGATCAACGCCGCGTCTTCAGAGACGATGCCAGTGGCGTTGATGCGGTCGAGAATCAGTAGCGAGTGATTCACGATCACGACATCCGCGCTCCCAGCTTTCGATCTGGCTTTGAGCATGAAGCACGGCGGACCCTTGCACGGGTAGCTAGGTCGACCGCGCGACGGCGGACATCCCTCCGCAGAGAACTGCCTGAACCTGCCAGAGTCGATAGACAGCGCAAGCTCGGCGGAGTCTCCGGTGTCCGTGGTGGGCAGCCAGTTCAAGCATTGCGCCAATACCCGCGCATCGCCGGAAACGGACTGCTGCTGACCAATCGCATCAAGCCAACGCTTGTAGCACAGATAGTTCGAACGCCCTTTGAGCTGTGCCGCCTGCAGTTCGTGCCCCGTCAACTGTGCCAACACATCACGCACCACCGCGAAGTCTTTGTGCAGTAGCTGCTCTTGCAAGTTGATCGTGTTGGTTGACACGACTACCTGAATGCCGGTTTCCTGTGACCACATAGCCGCCGGTATCAGATACGCCAGAGTCTTGCCGATTCCAGTGCCCGCCTCGACTATCGCGTTTGTTCCTTCGGCCAGGCTTTTGGCGACCGCGCGCGCCATTTCGCGCTGACCAGACCGCTCCTCAAATCCAGATAGCGCACGCCCCAGCAGTCCGTGGTCTCCGAATAGCGCATCAACCCGCTCCACGAAGTGCTCGCCAACTCCGCCGTCTTCCGAGTCGATGTCACTGTAGAAACGCGGGACATCATTCAGCACCAGCTTTTCGATGAGCGCGTCCTCGTCAAATCCATGCCGGCTGTACTGGCGATCGACTAGCAAGTCCCGAGATGATTCGAGAATGCTCCGGGCCAAGCTTGACACCGACCACACGTCCTCCGGCGCTAGACGCGACAGGGTTGAAAGCATCTGTGTTGGCAGCTTCTCGATCTCTGCCAACAACAACAGGAATATGTCCTTGCTGGCCACCGCATCTGGCAAGGCACGGTGAGCGTTATCGAGTGTTAATCCAAAGTGCTCGACTAAGCGACCAAGTCCGAATTCAGGACCAGCCGGCAGGACAAAGCGCGCCAAATCAAATGTGTCGTAAGTTCCTCCATGCACCGGCACCCCGTTGGCGCGCAGGAATTGCGCATCGAAGGCGACGCGATGCCCGACAAGGCGGCAATCCCCGATAAACGAATTAACGTCATCGCGTACCTGGTGCCACTCCGGTGAAAAGTCGACATCTCGCTGAGTTATGCCGGTCAGGTTGGTTATGAACGGCGGAATCTCGATGCCTGGATTAACAAGCACCTCGAATCGCTCCAGCTCCTCATCACCTCGAAACTTGACCGCACCGACTTCAAGGACGCGATCACGGCCCGCGTTGATGCCTGTAGTCTCTAGATCGAGCGCTATGAGGGTCTCGTCGCGAGGGTGCGTCATCGCCCGGTACTCCAATACGTCCGAGTATCCGAAATCAATAGCCCGCGGCCGACAGAATCGCGTCGGCGTTCGAGATGTCCGGCACGAGCTCGCCGCGATCGATCCGACGTACAACGTCCACCGTCGCCCTAGTGACAGGAACATCGTTTCCCAACTCCTCGCCGCGACGCAACACCTCGCCGTTCATGAAGTCGATCTCAGTTGGCCGACCGTTCTGCACATCTTGCCCCATCGATGGGTACCAGTCACCGCTTCCTGCACCGGCAGACTCCGCCATCATCGAGCTCAGCTCCTCATACACCGCGCCATCTTCGCGAGCCTCTGCCCAACGTTCCGCCGGCGCGCCGCCGAACTTCTCAACGGCTAACCCTTGTTTCAGCCCTACCCTCGCCGATTCGCTCGCGAGTCTGATCTGTAGCTCTCGTGCGCGAGGTGTTGCGGCCAAAGTCGCCATGCCACACATCGTTGCGGCGACGACTGGATTTCCCATGCTGTTCTGGCACAGCTTCGCCCAGCGCTCTCCAGCAAGATTGTCGGTCACCATGCCACCATCTACAGGCTCTAGGATCGATACCAACCCCGACGCTCGCTCCGAAATTGACCCGTCGTGTTCCCCAGCCCGGAAGACGATGTGCCCGAGGTCGCGTCTTCGTTTGGAACCTGCGCGCTGTACAACGCCAGGACCGTCCATCCTGACCGCTATCGACGACATGATCAAACCTACGCATCTCGAAGCACCGACCATGCCGGCCATGGTCTCATCCGGTAGGCAGTTCTGTGCTGAAACGAAGTAGCCACTAGGCGCGACGTACCGCTCCGCGAACTTCGTAGCCCAAGCAGTGTCAAATGCCTTCACCGCTACGATTGCAATGTCAAACGGCGGCGCAAGCGCGAGTGACTGCGATTGATGAAGGTGGAACGCTACTGGACGCGTGACGAAAGTTTCGTGCGGACCGGAGACCTGCAATCCGTTTTTGTTGATCGCGTCTACCTGCTCTCCCCAAGAGTCGGCGAACACGACATCATGTCCCGTATGCGACAACCAACCGCCCAAATAGCTGCCTACTGCGCCCGCGCCCACAACCAAAATCCGCTTTGGGTCCGATCCAGTTCCCATTGTCAACTCATCCATTTCGTGGTGTTCCCGTTCCAAGGCACGCGCTGAGCGAATACAACGACCGCAGTCACCCGTCCATCGGAGTCTGATTCTTACCGCCGCGCGCGATATCCGTTGAAACGGAGTCTAAACTCTTCAGTTGCATCCCGCCCTCGGGGCTGGCGAATCAGTGTCGTTCAAGCACATGTAAAATCCAAGTTGCGACTGTCCACCATCATTCACTCAATCGGAGACGCTTTAATGCCACTATCGAACGGCGATGCCGCACCTAACTTCACATTGAGGTCAACTGACGGAGACACTGTCTCTCTCGCTGACCAGCGCGGCTCGGCCGTCGTTCTGGCGTTCTTCCCAGCCTCCTTCACTGGCGTGTGTCAGACCGAGATGTGCACCTTCCGAGATTCGCTGGCCAAGTTCAACGATTTGAACGCTAAGGTGTTCGGCGTATCGGTGGACCCACCATTTTCCCAAGCGGAGTTTCACAAGCAGAACAAACTGAACTTCCCACTGCTGAGCGACTTCAACGGAAATACCGTCGCCGCATACGGCGTAACTCTTGAGAATCTCGCGGGCATCGAAGGTTACAACGTCGCGCAGCGATCCGTTTTCGTGATAGATGCCAACGGCAACGTAGCGTGGTCGTGGGTCTCGGATTCCCCGCTGAACGAGCCCGATTACGACGATGTGCAGTCCGCCTTAGCGGCGCTCTAACCCGCGAACGCGTTTCAGAGAAACGCGGTCCGCACATATCAGCCTGTCAACTGCGCGCTGGTCGTTCGCGCGCCGCAACTTGACATCGTGCCTGGTCGCGCCTGTATGGACACCCTGGACCGGGGCGTTGAGACCGCTATATCCGGTTCTGCAACGCCACCACTAGGTTGGGAATCAGCACTCCGTAGATTCCCACAGCCAATGCAACCCATATCGCAAGGTGCGTCAGTTTGTCGTGCATGAAACCTATAAGAGGAACCGCTGCCACTATTGCAACGGTGATCGTCATAGCCGCATAGAGCCCGCTGGGAACGAGCGAGAGTCGTCCGCCGATGCCTCCCATCGCGGCATCCGCCAATAATGCCGCACCGCATCCGACCACTACGAATCCCAGTAACGTACCCATGGCAATTGCCATGGTCGTGCTAGCAGACTTGCCGGACTCGATGCGTTGTTTAATCGCTCGAGGTGGATCGAATGCAAACACCATCGCCGCGTATCCCAGCCAAGTCATGGCCATCAATGCACCGCCAAGCATCCCCGCTAACAGATCAAGGACGGGAGTCAATCTAGTGCCACCGGACCAACAGCATCGGTCGCAAACGCGTCGCACTCAACCCTACGTTTGAGTAACTCCGACCAAACGGTGCCAGTCTCCTTGTCGGGTGCGAAGGTGTACAGAGAGGGACCACTGCCAGTAAGGAAAACATCACGCGCGCCGAGACGGGCCATGGCGTTGAAAGTCCGATCCCAGTCGGGAAAGATTATCGGTGCCATGCGCTGAAACACATTGAACATAAAACCCGGATGGCAATCGCCGCCCAGTTTGACGCGGGTTGCCAATCGACGCGTCAAACTCCCATTTGTAAATAGCTGGGGACGCAGATGTTCAAACATCACACGAGTCTTGGTGTATGGATGTCGTGTCCGTCTGTCATCGGGTTTGGGCACCGCGACGACGATTCTTCCCAGCTTAGCAACCGGCAAAGGTTCGACCTCGGTACCCCTTCCGGTAACTAAGGCGGTTCCACCGTCAATCAGAAAAGGCACGTCCGACCCGATCTCGGATCCGAGCCGCGCCAGCTCGGCAGAACTCATCCCGAGTTTCCAAAGGCGGTTAACCCCTCGCAACACCGCCGCCGCGTCGGCCGAACCGCCTCCTAGTCCTGCAGCCACTGGAATCCGCTTCTCTATATGGACTGCGACATGCGGATTCCTGTCAGCCAAGTGGGCGAGGTTCATTACAGCGCGCCAGGCGAGGTTGTCAGAATCGGTCAGCGATGGATACGAGCACGAGACGCTGAGCCCGTCAGACTCCTGCACAGTCACGCGATCGCATATCCCAATCGTTTGCATGACGGAAGCGACTTCGTGATAACCGTCGTCGCGCCGCCGCAACACCTCAAGCGTTAGGTTCAGCTTAGCGTAAGCATTCTCGATGACCGTCGTACGGTCCGCCGTGTCAATTGTTTGAGACATGACTCAAATGCCCGTCCCGTCTCGAATCGACGTTAGCTCCATCCAAGCACTCGTCAAGCCAACCCACTCATCAACCGTCAATGTCGCCGGTCGTCGTCTTGTGTCGATGCCAGCGTCTCGCCCAAGATTCTTGCTCTCATCGACTGATAACCCGAGACCGTGCGCCAATGAGTTATGCAGTTGCTTGCGCTTGCCTCGAAAACACGCCCTTGCGACCTCAAACATCGCTTCGCGCATCTCGGTCCCGACTCTGGGTGATTCATGAGGAGTGATCTGAACAACGGACGAGCGCACCTCTGGACGCGGGCGAAACGCCGACGGCTCAACCGTAAACAGCACGCGTCCAGATGCATAAATCTGCACAGCCAGCGACAAAAGGCTCATTTGACCAGGCGGTGCAACCATGTCCATTGCGACCTCGCGTTGAAGCATCACAACCATCGAATCCGGTGGCGTATCAGACTCAAGGAACCGACGAACTATCGGAGTTCCGGCGTAGTAAGGAAGATTGCCTACCACCTTGTATCGGCTGACATCATCCCCGAAACTCTTCATCAGGTCCAGTTCGCGTGCGTCGCCGTGCACTACCGTCGCTGCATCGGTCTTCGCATAGCGTCGTTCTAACTCTGACGCGAGATGTTCGTCCAACTCGACGAGCAACACCCTAGCTCCATTCTTTGACGCAGCGGGCACCAAGTAGCGCGTAAGTGAACCCGTCCCTGGGCCAATCTCCGTGATCAGGTCGCCTGCACTGATGTCAACTGCATCCACGATTCGACGAGCGACTGAGTTGTCAATGAGGAAATGTTGGCCGAGTCTGGCGCGTGGCATATCGCAGGGTTCACGGTGGTCAACGGTCGCGCACCTTGCGTCGGTCAACCGCTCCGCATAAGCACCTAGTCAGCTCAAGCTCGGTGACCCCGCAACACCCGAAGCTTGCTGTTTACCGCTGCTTCCTTCCGGACCTGACGGGGTTCACAGGGCTCCGCCGCACGGGAACCGGGCTCTCAACACCAATCTATGGCACCCAGGGGCAAAGACGCATCGGCCTCAATCCAAGGAATCCAGCCCTGCTAAAGCGGATTGCAGGTTCAGGGCACCGCTAGCTCCCCGCTTGGCGCGACCGCTTATCAAATCGTAAACCATCATTCGCAAACCATGGCGAGAGTTCGCACAACGGCGCATTGTCTCCAAGTTGAGGGATTCAACCTGCACTCAGCGTCGAGACTCGATGTCGAGAAACGAAGTCTTCATCAATTTCGAATCCAAGCCCAGGTAAGGTCGGTGCTTCCAACTCGCCATCCGAGTTGACGGCGATCTCCGGTGACATACCAAACCATTGCGCTTCGAGAGGCATCCAGTACTCGTAGTACCAACAGTTCTGCACTGCCATGATCACATTTAGATTGGCAGCGTTCATCAGCGAATTGCCTGCCGTGCCGACTTCACACTGGCGCCCGAAACTCGCGGCCGCTTCGCATTGCCACTTGAGCCCCGTTATCCCAATCTTGCGCGTCGTACCGCGAATAATCTCCGGCCACCCGCGTTCTAACGACTCCGTGGCTTCTGTGATCAGGAAATCTGCTGAATCGCTCATCGCCAATGGAGTGCTAAGCGAGGCGCTGAGCTCCTCTATTTCAGACTTGTGAGACCAAGGAACCGGGTCCTCAAACCATGTGAACGAGTTCGCGTCGAGTGCGGTGCCAATCTCCAAAGCCGCGCCGAAGTCGTAACCGTGATTCGGGTCAAGCATCAGATCCAAATCATCGCCCACAGCACGCCGGACTTCGTGCACCATCTCTATAACCTGCTTAACAGGCATCGCTCCTGGATGGATCTTGTAAGCGGTGAAACCTGCCTGGGCAACTTCGTTTGCCTCTTCGATGTAACCGGCGATAGTCGAATTGCGGGGCGGATAAGTCGCATATACCTTGCACGTCTCACGCTTAGTGCCAAGCATCTGATGTACCGGTTTGCCAGTTGCTTTTCCCGCGGCATCCCACAGTGCGACATCCACATGCGCCCACTGAGCATCCGTGATCCCGCCGTCCAGGCCTCTTCTCTCCAGATTTTCCCAGTATGCCTCGCGGCATTCGGTATCCAAACCTACCAGGGCTCCGCCGAACCTATCCCAGAAGTCCGCTATCGTACGCGCTCCACCACCTCCACGGTCACCCAGATGCGCGTTGCCCTCGATACCGTCATCTGTCCGCAAACGCAACAAGCCTCCAGTTATTCTCCCGCCCATCGCCTTGCGAGCATCGTTGACCTCCAATCTTGGGATGTCAAACTCCATTACATCCAAGCTTGCTGCGACAATCTTCATCTGTGCTTACTCATTGCGGTTAGTGGCAGTCGTCAGCACGAATACTATCCAACCTCTGAGCCGCGGTCCTCTCGCTACTAGGCGACATCATCCGCCACACCCAAGGGATAACATTCAAACTCGTGAAGATGGTTTAATGGCAACCTCTGGCCGTAGGCGGCAAACACTTTGAATCAGACCAACACGAACCTGTGGTCGGACTATATTGAGTCTCGCCGCGAACACTACGGAATACCGTGGATCGCCGCGGGCATCGTCCGTAACGGCGAACTTTCGTGGTTCCAAGGATTCGGCGAAACCGAAATCGGTAGTGGACGCGCCCCCCATGAGCGTAGCAGATTCCGTATTGCGTCCAATACGAAGCCCTTCACCGCAACCGCGTTGATGATGATGGCCGAGGCATCCATGCTGACGTTCGAAGACTCGTTGATGCTACACATTCCAGAGTTCACTTCGGCGGCGACACCAGTTGGGGATTTGGAGGACGTGACTCTTCGCAGACTGGCAACGCACCACTCGGGCATAGTCACGGAGCATCCCGACACCGACTGGAGCCAACATGCTTTCCCAACTATGTCGCGCGTTCTTGACACGGTTAACGCGATTCGCGTCGTCATTCCTCCAGACGAGTCGTGGAAATACTCCAACTTGGCATACGGCCTTCTCGGTGAGGTTGTCGAACGTCTATCCGGTAAACCGTACCGACGTTGGGTAACCGAAGAGATCTTAGGTCCTCTGGGGATGTCCGATACTGTGTTTGAACTCAGTGAAATCCCAGCCGCTGACCGCGTCGCAGGATACATCCCAGCAACACCAGGATCCGATTCGTTGAGACCCGCGCCTGACTTCAGTCTGAACGGTGTCGAAGCGGCCGGGGCACTGTGGTCAAATGTGAACGATCTTGCGACTTGGATCGGATACATGATGTCTGATGACTCCAGTGTGGCTGGTATCGATCTTTCCAAACGGAGCAAGAAGTCAATGTTGACACCGGAATACGTAGACGCGAACTGGAATCGCGGACAGTGTCTCGGATGGCGAACGGAACGAGTTGCAAACTTGATGTGCCACACTCATGGGGGCGGCATTCACGGATTCGGAACCGCTACGTTGTGGTCAATCTCCGAGCAGATAGGAGTCATCATCCTCACCTCAGTCTGGCCGGGGAAAGGCGCAGCTCAACTCGCTAGGGACCTTATGAAGATGGCGGTTAGTCCACCAGAAGAGCCGCCGGCAGTCTACCCTGGCAACGAAGTTCCTGTCCAAACCGATCATCGTTCTCCGTTCGGCCGATTAACAGGGAGTTATTTCGCAGAGCCCGGACTATCGCGTGAGGTAACAGCGACAGCAGACGGCCAGCTCCATCTCGGCACCGAAGAGTCTGCCATAGACGGCGAGATTGAAGTTATCGCTGATCCTAATGCTGACGGTAGTTTCACCGTCATGAGTGGCCGCGCGGCCGGGGAATCGATCACCTTCAGCGAAGACTTTACGTTCCGAATGAGCAATTTCACATATGAGCGAATCCACATTGACTGACGAGAAACGACACAATGCACAAACCGTCCATGAAATCGCCGACGGATTCGTAGACACTCTCGCCGAGCTTGATCCAATCTCTGCAACGTACCTCGGCATCCCCGGTTACGACCATCTGCTGACTGACTACTCGCCAGAGGCCGCAGATCGGATGGCCGATGTTGAGCGCAATGTCCTGGAGTCGATGAATTCCATCAGACCGGCATCGGTGAGCGAACGGCGATGCAAAGCAACTGTCATCGAGGACATGTCAGCATCATTGGAACGCCACGCCGCGGGGACGCACTTCGACAACATGAACATCCTGCACTCTCCGGTACAGGCGATTCGACAAGTCTTCGACATGATGCCGCGCGAAACCGAAACGGACGCGGCGAACCTCGCGGCACGAATGATGCAAGTTCGTAGTGCCTTGCAGTCCTACGAACGCACGCTCGATGCTGGGATCTCAGCGGGAAACACCGCGAGGGCACGCCAGACACAAGGTTGCATCGCGCAGATCGAGACTTGGGTCGGCAACTCAGACGAGACACCGTTCTTCCAATCGGTCGCCGACGAGGCAATGGCAATCAGAAACCTGCCAGATTCGCTCAGATCATCCCTCAAAGATGCGGCCGACGATGCTTCAGCCGCGTACGCCGAATTCTGCGCCTACCTGCGCCACTCGTACATGCAACATGCGCGGGAATCAGATGCAGTCGGTCGGGAGCGCTACTCCTTAGGTTCGCGTTCGTATAACGGTATTGATCTCGATTTGAGCGAAACCTACGAATGGGGTTGGACGCAACTACAGTGGGTGCGCTCCGAAATGCAGAATGCCGCCGCATTTGTCGCGCCCGGCGCAACGGTCCGCGAAGCTGTCGAAATACTTGAAACGGATCCTGCTCGCGCGGTTCACGATGTCGACGAGTTCCGCGACTGGATGCAGTCGCTACAGGATTCCACCAACGCAGATATGGATGGCACACACTTTGACATTCCAGCACCTGTGAAGAAGATTGAGGCAATGATCGCTCCGCCGGGTGGTGCATTGGCGATGTACTACACTGGACCTTCCGAAGATTTCTCACGGCCGGGTAGGACGTGGTACCCCACCGGTGGCAAGACTTCATTCCCGCTTTGGCGCGAGGTATCTGTCGCCTACCACGAAGGGGTTCCTGGGCACCACTTCCAGATCGGGACCACCATGACGCTATCAGGCAGCCTCAGCAGATACCAGCGAATGCTAGCAGGAAGTTCGGGATACTCCGAAGGATGGGCACTGTACGCCGAACGCTTGATGTCCGAGTTGGGTTACTTGGACAATCCCGATTACTACATGGGTTATCTGGACGCTCAAGCGTTGCGTTCGGTGCGCGTGATCATTGATATCGGCATGCACCTGCAACTCGCCATACCCAGATTCTCCGATTTCCATCCCGGCGAAACGTGGACACCGGAACTGGCATACGAATTCATGTGCGCCAATGTCCATTTCCCAACTGACTTCATCGCCAGCGAAATCGACCGCTACCTAGGCATCCCCGGCCAGGCGATATCGTACAAGGTTGGAGAGCGTGTTTGGCTCGATGCCCGCTCCGATGCAAAGACGCGACTAGGTGCCAATTTCGATCTGAAGACGTGGCACAACGATGCCTTGAATCTGGGACCGATGGGATTGGCACAGATGAAGACGGAAATGACAACTGGCTAGCTGAGTATTCGAGGGACATTTCAAGATTCCGCACCAACGCCCCGGTTCGCTGAGTTAGGCGCGGGCTATGTCATTGACGACTACGAGCCGCTACAAGTCGATTCGCATGATCTCATGTGTGAAGATGATCTCGCCTTCGTAGACCTCCGACACATCCCCGATGCCCTGTTCCATCGCGCCGTGTTGCCCAAGGTGAGGGTTGACATGCACCAGTGCCAACCGCTTAACACCTGCGTCCTGCGCCATCCGAGCCGCAGCCGTCGTGCCGCATTGCCCCACATGCATCCCTTTCCCAACTAACGCATCCTGCGCGTCAACGCACATACATAGCATCAAATCCGCGCCGTGTGCGAGCTGCGTCACAGACTCGCACGGTTCGGTATCCCCTGTGAATACGACCGACTTACCGTCAGCGGTATCCACTCGGTATGCGATCGAGTCCAAGTAAGGTTGCACATGCTGCGCTGGCGCAGTGGTAATACTCCAGCCATCGCCTTGGATGCCGCGACCCGCTTCGATGTTGAACGCATCTACCACGGGAGCAGGTCTCGGAAGCTTACCGCCGCGATTGACATGAACCCTCTGACTAAGTGGATGGTTGACACGAGCGATCCAGTCGTGTGCGAACACCCCTTCGGACTCATCCAAGATGCCGTGGACCAATTCAGCCGTCGGAGCCGGCCCGTAAACCTGCAACACAGACTCGTCTCCGATGCTCTGGTCCCAGCGACACAGCAGGAAACACGGCAAGTCAACGTCATGATCAAAGTGGTGATGGGTGAAGAACAGATATTCGATATCTGTCGGCCATAATCCCGCCTTCACGAGTTTGTGAGTTGTTGCCGGCCCGCAGTCAAACATCAGCTTATGACCGCCGACATCCAGCACGAATGACGAACCGAACCTATCCGCCGTGGGATTCGGGGTTCCCGAACCGAGTATGTAAACTGCGTTTTCCATCGTGAAGTCAGACCCGTCCCGAATTCAAATGTCCAGTTTCATCAGTTCCTCAGAGTAAACGACTCTGCCGCGGTAAACCTTGCGTATGTCTACTATGCCCTTCGTCGTAGCCGCTGGTTTTGCGATGCGTGGTCCCATGTGCACCAGTACCAGAGTGTCCACTCCAGCGGCTTCGGCCATGCGTCCCGCCCCGATGGTACCGCACTGGCCGAGTGCCTCGCCGTCAGCATCCATTAACTCCTGGTCATCCCAGCACATGCACAACATAACATCCGCGCCGCGTGCTAACTCGACCACAGATTCGCAAGGCTCAGTGTCACCCGTAAAGACAAACGACTTACCGCCGCGAACATCCAAGCGATATGCCAACGAGTCAAGATACGGCTGAACATGATCGGCAGGCGCGGCGGATACCTCCCACTTCTTCGCCGTCGCGACAGTCCCAGGTCCGATATCACGGGCATTCACCACGGGTGGTCGCCGCGGCAACTTGCCACCGCGCGATTCGTAGGTGTTCAAACTCAACGGATGCTGGACGCGCGCCTTCCAGTCGTGCGCGAAGATGCCTTCCTCCGCATCCAAGACACCGTGCGTGATGCGCTCTGTAAGCGTCGGGCCATAAACGTTCAGCATGTTCTCCTTACCGATGCTCTGATCCCAGCGGCACAGAAGGAAGCATGGATAGTCAATGTCATGGTCAAAGTGATGGTGCGTGAAGAACAGGTCATCAATCTCGGTAGGATGCAACCCCGACTGCACCAACTTGCGAGTAGCCGCCGGCCCGCAGTCAAACATCAGCTTGGAGCCATCAACATCAACGACGTACGCAGACCCGAACCGCGTAGGCGTGGGGGTGGGCGTACCGGCACCGAGGATGTGGAGGGATGTGGGAGTGCGTGGCATGGGTGGGCGTATAACGTGATTCGGCTCTGCAAAAAAGGCATTAAGCCCGAGTTGTGTGAATCAGCTGTCCTATGTCTTCGCCACAACGCGCAACCTCAAGTCGAAACCCGGTCTTCCGTCTGAAGTCCGCGATCGTCATGGAAGAAACATCACGCCGGATTTGCGCTTGTCCAGGAGCTCTGAAGATCACCACAGCATGGCGATTCACTCGATCTGGCAAACGGATCGCGGAATTTGCAAGTTCCGATCGAACGATGTACGCGGAATGACGAAGCTGCGACATGGCCTTGCACAAGGCCTTCTCTGGATCCGGCGGGGGATTGCTAGTCGTTCCAGCCTTCACTTCCACGAGCACTATATCGACACGAGACTCGGTCCCTTGCAATGCGATCAAATCGCATTTGCGTGGGTGGTCTTGGCCTCTTGCTTCTGCACACTTATTGACCATCGACTCAAAATCCAAGATCACCGCATCTGTGTCCAGAGCGTCAAAGTTGACACAGCAATCCGGGGAGTCGTCAAGGTACACGCAACGCGTCAGGTACGCGTAACGACTGATGCGGTATTTCAGGTTAAGATAGTCCAGCCATCTCATCGACACTGATCCTTTCGTTGATCACCCTCGAGATCCGATTGAATTGGCCAACCAGGGCATCCGAGTAACCCCTAGGAGCATAAGTGTAGCTGCGCGTATCGAACGGTACTGGGCATACGATTGTTCCGTCACCATCGTGAGCATTGAAGCTGTATATCCCTACTTCGTCTTCATTCAAGTAAAGTTCGCGGTGGATGTCATCCGCGGCATCTCCGGCGGTACCCAACAGACCACTCATGGATCTGACGCGTGCATCGTCGTCAATCCCAGCCGCGCATGTGAACATGCCCATCGCTTCAACCATGTAGTGGCTGTGTGTTGTCATCAACACTCTTATCCCCTGTCTCACTAGGTAGGCGAGCATGGCCGCCATTCTCTGTTGTGCCTCTGGGTGTAGATGGGCCTCAGGTTCGTCAATGATCAACATTTCATGCCTCCGAACCCTATTGCGAACGGACAACACCAACGGCGCGATCTCAGTCACCATTGACGACGCGAACTCTAAAGGTCCGCGGAACGATTCAGTTACGAAATCATAACTTCCATTGTCTAACTCGGACCTTGACTCAATCCTCCCATGGAGCAATGTGCTCTCCATTAAGTCGGCGATTCTCGGTATCCCCGCCCTTTGTCGGTTGGTTCGTCTCATTCGCCTTGCCATCCGTTCATCAACGGCGCTTGTATCTCCAGCGAGCGAACTCAGGAGTTCACCGGCGATAGGGTCGAGCTGACGAATCTCCAGCCCATGGTACAGAGCGGTATTCAGATTTGCTAAAATCACGCCAGTAAGGACTGCTCTGCTGGACAAAATTCCAGTACGTCCTGCAAGCGCGTAATGGGACCGGGCAAACGCGTTCATGCGTGCCGCGATACTTTCATCCAATGCGTTGAGTAGATAGAACTCAATTCGTTGCCTTCGAGAGGTGTATCGGTCATCGTATCTCGACAGGTTAAAACGAAATCTGTCATCAATGATCAGGTCAATGTTCCCGATGGATGTTGTATGGAATTCAAAGTCGGAGGAGAACGTCATTAGCCACTCTCGTGAATACGTGAACGCTCTCGTCAACATTGGTGCGTCACCGGAGCCGCCCGTTATGATTTGTGTTAAGTCTCTCTGGAAGTAATGTTCGACCTCGCTAATGGAGCGAGTCGCCAATGATTTCAACCAATTTTTTGTAGCAGAAGCAACGAATCTCTTAAGGTTTTTCGACATTTGATCAAAGTGCATCACTGTCGAGCGTCGATCAGACTGCGTCTCCACAAACGTTTGGATTTCGGATACGTACTCGTTCAATGCACTCTGATCTACTGAATCAAAAAGATCCGCCACAGACGGCGGAATCGCGTCTGGACGCAGAGAGTCGCCATTCTTGGCCTTGAGTATCGCGTGCAACAGTCGCGCCAGGTACGACTTGCCCGTGTTGCTCGGGCCCACGAACACCGTCATCGGGCGGAACTCTATGTTCTTCGCCTCGGCTATCGGTCCGAAGTTCTCTACGTCCAGGATCAGGTTCGGACCATGGCGCGTCTCGTTGTCTTGGTCTTGGTCGTTGGCTGGCATGGTGTGGCAACTGCTTACATGTTACCACTTGCGTTAACGCAGGTTCAACGGCTAGCCCGACTATCGCAGCTGACTCGCCGGCGATACGATTGAATCATGCCTGCTATGCCCACTTCGCAGTCCCATATCCGCAACTTCTGCATCATCGCGCATGTTGACCATGGCAAGTCAACGCTTGCCGACCGCATCATCGCGCGCACTGGCGTCGTCTCAGAGCGTGACTTGCAGGAGCAGCACCTTGACACGATGGAGCTGGAGCGTGAACGTGGTATCACGATCAAGCTCAGGCGATACGCAAGCCCTACACCCTTGGCGGCACTCAACCTGATCGATACACCCGGTCATGTCATCTTCTCATACGAGGTGTCCCGGAGTCTCGCGCTTCGGCGGTAATGATGACTGTTTGGGGGGCAACGTCTCCCACGCGGTGTCTCGTAGCCTCACGGCTTGCCAGTGCTCATCGACGCGACACAGGGCACCCAGGCGCAGGCCGTGACGAACGTGTACCTCGCGCTCGAGCACGACATGGCCATCCTGCCGGCGGTCAACTTGACAACCGGAGGCCTGTGATGCAACTTACCGCCGCGAGATTCGTATGTGTTCAAGCTCAGCGGATCCTGGACACCCGCATTTCAGTCGTGCGCGAAGATGCCATCCTCGGCATCCAAAACCCCACGTGTGATGCGCTCCGTCAACGTCGGTCCATACACGTTGAGCATGTTCTCCTTACCGATGCTCTGGTGCCATCGGCACAGCAAGAAGCATGGATAGTCAATGTCATGGTCAAAGTGATGGTGCGTGAAGAACAGGTCGTCGATCTCAGTAGGATGCAATCCCGACTGCACCAACTTGCGAGTAGCCGCCGGACCGCAGTCAAACATCAGCTTGGAGCCATCAACATCAACCACGTACGCAGACCCAAACCGCGTAGGCGTGGGTGTAGGCGTGCCTGCACCGAGAATGTGGAGGGATGTGTTGGTGTTGGGCATAAGTTAAGGCGAATGGAATCGAAAACGATCAGCTGGCGACGCACTGTGTCCACACATCTAATCCTGACCGAACTTGAATCAATCTGAGTCCGTTCGCGATGCCCCATACAATGCTCCGGCGCTGATTCTCATCCGACAGTGCGAACGCAGGAGACACCACGACTCCGAACGACTTTCCAGGCTCAATGGCCCGCGAACAATCCTCCAGAATGGACTCAAAGACAGACTTCGAACACATCACCTGTCTGAACCCGTGCGCTATGTCGCGTTGTTCGTCGCTAACTCCGGTTTTGACTTCAATGTACAGGGTCGTCACCATTGAATCGGTTCCAATCACGGCGAGATAATCACACCGCAAGTGCGAACCACCCTCATCACGATGGCTGCAGTCGCACGGTTCACGCAATTTTTCTGCGATCAACTGTCCGTCCCCCGCGACGACGTCCACATCTATCAATACCAATTTTTTCGGGCATCTTCTCAAGTCAACACAACAAGACCGTCCCGAATCAGGACTTGACACCTGGAAGCATCGGCGACGTTCCAACGCGTTGAACACTTCAGCTTGCTTCCTCACAAGGGCCGCAACGTTCACTAGAATCCTAACCTCGCACCAACCATGTGCATGTTTCGATTTCGTTGATCCGCCAACGCCGTTGAATATCGCCCTGGATAGTACGCGTAGGACTCGGTGTCGAACTCCAGCTCAATTACATCGCTCGCAGAGCCAATCTCATCGCGCGGCTCAAACTCGTATACTGCAACCTCGTCCTGCTTAAGGAAGAGGTAACGGTCAATCTCTCGCCCGAGCAGTCCCATGTGACGCGCCCGTTCCTCCGGATCGACGCTCTCAGCACCCGCATTCACTAACGCTCCGAGCTGTTCGACAATGTAATGGCTATGTGTCGTCACCAAGACTCGCAAACCAATGCGAACCATGTAAGCAAGTGCCGCGGCCATCTTCTGTTGCGCCGCCGGATGTAGATGGGCCTCCGGTTCCTCCACGATTAGTATGTCCCCCATCCTCACGTGAGTCCTCAGGAAATGCACGATAGGAGCAACTTCAGTCACCATTGACGAAGATTTGAACATCGGTAAACGAATAGTTCCGTTTTCCCCGGGACGATAATAGAAGTCAGGGGGACCCCAATTCGAGTCGCGCACTTCAATTCTCCCAACGATAACCGATTCCTCCAATCGATCGGCGGCGGAATCGAGCAACGCGCTGGCAGGGTCGGCGTTCCGGTTGCGTGGGTAGGCGAAATCACGCGGCGTCAAGTTGATGAGCCTCAGGAACTCACGTGCAACTTTGTGATAGGCAATACCAGGTTGTGCGTCAACTCCAACACGATGCGCGTTGGAGATTAATGAGTCGGTCATCAGTTTGTGACTAGTCAAAATGCCCGTTCTAGCTGCCGGGAAATAAATCGATCCGCCGACCGTTGACCACGTCGCCATAACCATACGCAATAAGGACTGCGTGATAGCAACTGCGATCGTCTCACGGAAGTCTTCATTGTAGCTCTCAGGAGTGTACAGCCTAGCAAACCGAGAGTCAATAGTCATAACTCCTTCAGGTATTACAAAGTGTTCCTGATTTTTTTTGACGTTGATAATCAAGCGTCTATCTGCATCTGCTAAACATATTAAAGGCGGCAACTGCACCACGTTCGCAGAATGTCCGAGAGTATCGATGTCTGATTCAAAGAATTCCTCAATCGAAGAAATGCTGGCTCTTGTCAGGTCAGTTAGCATGATCCGGGCCAATTCTCGCAACGTGTTTCTGACTTTGAATGAAAACTGGTCGATTACAATGGGCATCCTCTGTGCGTCATGAGTATACGAGCTAAATTGGGAAGATAGCTTGGCGGTTTCAGTGGCCAGTTCATGGCGCTCATCAATCGATAGCTTATTCGAAAAGTATGGATGCATGAATCGCGTGTGCCCGCTTCGGAACCCGTTCATCCCCTCTAACATCGCATGCAGCAGCATCGCTAGGTACGACTTGCCTGTGTTGCTCGGGCCTACGAACACCGTCATCGGGCGGAACTCTATGTTCTTCGCCTCGGCTATCGGTCCGAAGTTCTCTACGTCCAGGACCAGGTTCGGACCGTGAAGAGGCTTCTTGTCTTGGTCTGTGTATGGCATGGTCTGGCACCTGCTTACATGTTACCACTTGCGTTAACGCAGGTTCAACGGCTCGCGCGAAGATCGTAGCCGACTCGCTTGCGATACGATTGAATCATACCTGCTATGCCCACTCCGCAGTCCCATATCCGCAACTTCTGCATCATCGCGCATGTCGACCATGGCAAGTCGACGCTTGCCGACCGCATCATCGCGCGCACTGGTGTCGTCTCAGAGCGTGACTTGCAGGAGCAACATCTTGACACGATGGAGCTGGAGCGTGAACGTGGCATCACGATCAAGGCTCAGGCCATACGCATGCCCTACACCCT
This sequence comes from Dehalococcoidia bacterium, assembly GCA_965200145.1. Taxonomy (GTDB): domain Bacteria; phylum Chloroflexota; class Dehalococcoidia; order Lucifugimonadales; family Lucifugimonadaceae; genus CBDATG01. The sequence goes on along the minus strand of CBDATG010000002.1, from coordinate 166,697 downwards.
CAACGGTGTTACCTATCAGCTCAACCTTATCGACACGCCGGGGCATGTCGACTTTTCCTACGAAGTGTCTCGTAGCCTCGCGGCTTGCGAGGCCGCCGTGTTGCTCATTGATGCAACACAGGGTATCCAAGCACAGACCATGGCGAACGTGTACCTTGCGCTTGAGCATGACATGGCGATCCTGCCGGCGGTCAACAAGATCGATGCCGTCAATGCTGAGCCGGAACGTGTCGCCGACGAAATCTCCGATGCTTTCGGTTTCCGCGACGACGAAATACTGCGTGTCTCTGGAAAGACCGGCGACGGAGTATCTGACCTTCTGGAACGGATAGTCAACATGTCTGAGCCACCAGCAGGTACTGTGGACGCGCCGCTACAAGCATTGGTGTTCGACAGCAAGTACGACTCATTCAAGGGAGTCGTAGCCTATGTGCGGGTGCTCGACGGTTGCATCAAGCCCCGAGACAAAGCCATGTTCATGGATACCAAAGTATCGGGCGAGGTCTTGGAGACTGGTTACTTCAGTCCAACACCAATTAAGGAGGTAAACGGACTCCACGCAGGCGAAGTGGGGTACGTGGCGACCGGGATCAAGTCGGTGGAAGATGTGCGAGTTGGCGATACGATGACGTTGGGCAACCGCCCCGCGCCGGCGGCCAAGATCAAGTATCGCGAGCAGAAGCCCATGGTCTTTAGTGGCCTTTACCCGTCTGACAGCGAGGACTTCACCGCGTTACGAGAAGCCCTCTCCAAGCTAAAGCTCAACGACGCGGCCTTGGAGTTTGAGCCTGAATCCTCGTCAGCATTGGGTTTCGGTTTCAGGTGCGGATTCCTTGGACTGCTACACATGGACGTTGTCCAGGAGCGGCTTGAGCGCGAGTACGAACTTGACTTGATCACTACAGCGCCGAGCGTGGAGTACGAGATCCTCTTGAACACTGGCGAGACGATTCGTGTTGACAACCCTTCACAGCTACCAGAGCGCCACGAAATGGCCGAGCTACGGGAGCCGTGGGTCGACCTCTCAATCATCACCCCGGACCGTTACATCGGCAGCATCATGGAAATAGTCAATGGAAAGCGTGGTGCATTCAAGCGCATGGAATACTTGCGCGGCAACAAGCGCTCGGGTTCCGACATCGGAGATAGCGATGGTGGCGGCACTAACCGATACGCCCGCGTGCTATTGGAGTACGAAGCACCTCTGGCGGCCATATTGGTTGATTTCCACGACAAACTGAAGTCTGCTACACAAGGCTACGCATCAATGGATTATCAACCGACCGGCTACCGTCATGCTCCCTTGGTGAAGCTGGACGTACTCGTCAACCACGAAGAGGTGGACGCTCTTTCGTCAATCGTGCATCGCTCCGAGGCCGATGCAATGGGCAGGAAGCTAACGTCGGCGTTGAAGGAACTGATACCGCGTCAGATGTTTCAGGTGCCGATCCAGGCCGCCGTCGGAGGCAAGATCGTCGCCCGGACCAACATCAGCGCACTTCGCAAGAACGTGTTGGCGAAGTGCTACGGCGGTGATGTCACCCGCAAGCGCAAGCTGCTGGAACGCCAAAAGGAAGGCAAGCGAAGACGCGCCAAGATGGTCGGTTCCGTAGAAGTACCCCAAGAGGCGTTCATGGCAGTGCTACAGCTACGGAATTAATGTCCGAATTCCCGAGGTCGGTTGAGTTAGGAGGCGATCGTCACCGGTGCAACCAAGTAACTGCCCTATCTTGTTATGGATGTCGATTATTGGATTGCCAATTCCGCGGCGAAGTCCAAGATCATCTGCCGCATCGTTGCGTCTTTCGCAGCTTGGTACAGCGTCGCTCCGAACATTCCTTCTGGTACGCCAGCATCGAACCGCTGCGCGCTCAACTCAATGCCATGGACTGGTTCATTGCCTATGCAAGCGACCATGGCATCTGTTAGCTGAATCTCCCCTCCAGCACCCGGTTCAACATCAGCCAGTTTGTCGAATATCGTTGCATCAAACGCGTAACGTCCAACTATCGCTAGGTTTGACGGTGCCTCGCTTCTCGGGGGCTTTTCGACCATCGTATCGATTCCAATAACACCGTCCGCTATCGCACCTCCTGCCACAATGCCCTTGGTATGCACATCGTCCCAGCATGTTCGCATAAGACCGATGACCGCACCTCCGAACTGCGACTTAACTTCAAGCAACTGAGCAGTTGCCGACGGTTCACCCCACAAGACTTCATCCGGCAAGAGCACTACGAACGGCTCCTGCCCGACAAAATCCTTCGCCATCAACACTGCATGCCCTAGGCCCAGCGGCTCGGGTTGGATGATCGACTCAAAACTTGCCATCCCGCAGATGTCAACGATCGAGTCTGCTAGGTCGCCTTTGTCACGTTCCCTCAAGACATCGTCCAACTCAGCCGAAAACTCGAAGTAGGGTGACACCATGTTGGCATCTTCCACGAATGCTACCTCGGTGATCCCTGCCCTCACTGCATCTTCGACCGCGTGCTGGATCAACGGCGTTGAGAGCACAGGCAACAAGGCTTTCGGCACGCGTTTCGTTACTGGGAAAAAACGGGTTCCGAGTCCGGCGACAGGTATCACAGCCTTGCGAACGATGCTGGTCGTTGATTCGTTCATAGGAGAATAGTCTAACTGGTCAAACAACGCGCGCAGAACATCACGATTCGTCGGCGATAATTAGATGCGTCTAACCTCGCCCTTGGTAAGCACATTTCAGGAATTCTAGATGAACGACTACACCGATGCCAACGCAATCCTCAACTCTCTCGGTGTTGAACCCATAATCAACGCTGGCGGTCCCGTGACTCGTTTCTCAGGAACCCGTCCTCGTCCGGAGGCGATGCAGGCGATGGTCGCGATGGCGGAGCCGTTTGTTGAACTCAACGAGTTGATCATCGCTGCCGGGAAACGCATTGCTGACATGATCGGCGTGCCCGCTGCGACTGTAACGAGTGGCGCGTCCGGAGGGCTGGTCCTGCAAACCGCCGCGGCCATGGCACGCGATGACGATGCTGTCATTGAGCGTCTACCAATCGTCGATTACAACGTCCCGAACGAACTCATCATTCAACACAACCACCGATTCGGATATGACCACCTCTACCTGACGCCCGGCGCGCGTTTCGTTGAAGTGGGTACGGCGGATGGTTGCGCGCCGGACGAAGTTATCGCCGCGATCAACGAAAAGACGGCCGCGATCATCCACTTGGAGTCCCCGTACTCGAATGAGAACGTGCTTCCGATTGAGACTCTTGTGAACATCGCGCACACTCACGGACTCCCTCTGTTATGCGACGCTGCATCGCGGCTACCACCACGCGAGAATCTCACTAAATTCGTTGAAGCAGGTGCCGATCTGGTGTCATTCTCTGGAGGCAAAGGGATCCGTGGTCCGCAAGCCACGGGCATCCTTCTCGGCAACGAGGAATGGGTCGAATACGCCAGGTTGAACAACGCACCGCGCGCCACAGTTGCGCGGGCGCAAAAGGTGTCGAAAGAGGAAATTGCAGGATTACTAGCGGCGCTGGAAGCATTCATAGCAACTGACGAAGAAGCCGAGAACCGTCGGTACAACAGCATGATGCGAAAGGTTGTTGACCAAGTCATCGAAATACCTGGCGTGGAAGCAGAGGTCGTCCATGACTATGATCACTACATCCCGCACGCCGTGTTGCGGTTGAATGAAGAGTGGCGCGGTCCGTCAAAGGAAGTGATCGGCGAGAGAATGCTCCAAGGGCCTGACCGTGTCATGATCCTCTCATTCTTCCCTTTCACTGACGAGTTCTGGGTCGACCCGCTCAACCTGACCGACGAAGAATTGGATGTCGTAGCGGATAAACTGCGCCGTACCTTGATCGACGCATCGTCGGGCCAGTAAACCGAAATCCGGATCGCTAAACCCTAATCGCACAGGTGCACAATGACCGCTTCAACTACCGGTAACCATCTTTTCTTACAAGCCCTCGCGGCCGAGGGGATCAGATACATCTTCGGAAATCCAGGTACCAGCGAGGGACCGTTTATCGGGATTCTTCACGAATATCCTGACTTGGAGTACATCATGGTTTTACAGGAGGGTGTAGCTGTCGGCATGGCCGATACTTACGCCCGGGCCAGCAACGAAGTCTCTTGCGTTAGTTTGCATATCGATAACGGCCTCGCTAACGGCTTCGGTTTGATGATCGATATGCTCCGCGGCGGCACTCCTGTCGTCGTCACCGCCGGTAACAAAGACAGTCGACACCTAGCATCGGGTCGTAGCGACTTGGCGCGGATGGCGGAACCATTCGCGAAGTGGTCGGTGGAGATCACTCAAGCGGACCAAATCCCATCCGTGGTGAGGCGCGCATTCCGAGAAGCTAGCACACCGCCGACCGGGCCGGTGTTCCTAGGAATATCCACTGACGCCTGTGAAGACTCTTCGGACCTGTTACCTAGAACGAGCTCAGGCATTTTCGACAGACCGAGTCCCGATCCTAGTGCCATCGCTGAGGCATCGGACCTCCTATTGACTGCGAAAGCGCCGGTCATCGTGGTTGGCGACCGAGTGCATCAGTTCCACGCCGTTGATGATGTGGTGGGTCTAGCGGTTGCGGTCGCAGCACCCGTGTTCGGTCACGTTGCTGGGAACCGCAACTTCCCGACAGACCACGATCTATGGGCGCAACAACTCTCGTTGCGTGCAGCAGATGGAGTTGAAGCCGTATCTAATGCCGATGTAATAGTGGCAATCGGCTGCCCCGTGTTTGAGGATTTTTTCTATCACCATGGCGGATTCGTCAAAGGCGATGCGAAGCTGATCCAGATCGACATAAATGCTAGTGAAATCGGTAAATCTGAACCCGTAGACATCGGGATCGTCTCGGCTCCTGGTCCAGCATGTGCTGAGATCGCGGAGTGCGTGTCCAATAAGACCACTCCAACTCAGTTGAAGTCAGTTGCCACCAGATACACTCGCATCAAGACATCAAACGCCCAGAAATTGAACGCGTGGAACGAGCAAGCCACTGCGAACTGGGACCGCGTGCCGATCGATCCAGCTTCGTTCGGCAAGGCCCTAGGAATGTTCTTACCGAAGAATGCAAACGTCTTCAACGATTCAATATCGTCATCCGCGAATGTCCAGATGGGAATTGCGCACCGTTCAGATCTCAACGTATTAGGACCGCGCGGCGGCGCGATCGGATGGGGCATGGGTTCAACGTTAGGCCTACACCTCGCGAACCCTGGCGACCCCACATTCGGCATCGTTGGCGACGGGAGTGCCATGATGACGGTTCAAGCTCTCTGGACTGCCGTCAACTACGACATCCCCGTGACGTTCGTTATTTGCAACAATGCATCGTACCGGGTTTTGAAAGTGAATCAGAACCACTACCACCGCATGAGAAACATGCCGCCGCCTGAGATCTATAACGCTGCTGACTTCGACACACCGTTGGACTTCAGGGGGCAGGCAGAGGCGTATGGCGCGGTTGGTACCAGGGTTGAACATCTCGATGAACTCGCTCCAGCCATTGAATCGGCCGCGGCATCTCCATCCGTAAATGTGATAGACGTAATCCTTGACGGCACGGTCTAGGTCCGATTTCCGATGCCGAATCCGCCTCGATCTGGACGCGATCTTGTTCGCGCGCATCGTTCGGCACGGCAGAACGCGCTACTGTTCTCCGCCCTATCAGATACCGAGTCCGATAAGGAGAGAGCAAGCATCTACCGCCAGGTCAGCCAAAACGAAGGAGAGTTAGCTGATTATTGGCTGAGCGAGATAGTAGATCTAGCGCACTCTCCAGATCGCAGATGGTCTCCGACAGTCGCGTTATTGACTGTCTTCGCAAGAATATTCCCTAGCCGGCACTTCGGCAATCTACTACAACGGCGGCATCGTCGTTGGTTATCGTCCAACCAGGACTTGTTAACGGGTCATGAGGCGCGACGTAGGTCAGTCGCAACAGCGCAGGCATTGGCGCAGCTAGAGGAGGAAGGGGACGAACAGTCCCACCACCCCGAGCAAGGATGGCTGGCAAGCAGGTCCGGCGCTATCCGAGCTGGAGTTCTGGGCGCGAACGATGGGCTTGTCTCGAACTTCGGTTTGACGATGGGCATTGCCGGCGCAACTTCCGACCCTGCTTTCGTTTATTTGGCGGGACTTGCCGGGCTGATAGCAGGAGGGTTATCAATGGCTGCGGGCGAATACGTCTCTGTGAAATCGCAAAACGAATACTGCGAAAACCTGATCAAATGGGAACGCGCCGAGTTGATGCTCTGGCCAGAAGAGGAGACTGAGGAACTGGCTGCGCTGTACGAGTCGAAGGGTCTCCGACCGAGTGAGGCAAGCGTGGTCGCTTCTAGGATTATGTCTGATCCGGACGTTGCCCTCGACACCCATGTCCGAGAAGAGCTTGGGATTGACCCGAAAGATCTGAGCGGTAGTCCATGGGCAGCTGCGACCAGCTCACTTATCTCGTTCGCCGCAGGCTCGCTCGTGCCGGTAATTCCCTACATGTTCGGAACCGCCAACGCTACTGCCATTGGCATCAGTGCCGCGGCAAGCGTCGTTACGTTGGCTGCAATCGGCTGTTCTCTTGGTTGGATGTCTGGAACGAGCATCCTGAAGGCCGGATTTAGGATGATGGCGATCGGTTCGGTAGCTGCGGCGCTGACTTACCTGTTAGGTTCTCTGGTCGGGACTCAGTTAAGCTGACCGCGTAACAAACTGCAAGCCTACTGTGAACGTCTTCGTGAGTTCGAAGACGACGGTCTTAACCAGCGTCTGCAACGGGAGTGGGGCTGTCCGATTTTACTGAGAAGCAGACTCGTGGCTGATCGACGTCTGCTACGACTCTCACCGATTTATCCAATACTTTGGCAGCCCGACGAATCAGCGATTTGATCCGCTCGGCATCCTCACCTTCGGTAAGCATGACGGCTTTGGACCCGTCAACTGTCATTCGAGACAGCTCATCAATGAGCTGCAGTAGGTCTGGACTTCTCGGCGCTCCAGCTATTCTGTTGCGCTCCCAGATGCTTTGCATCTCCTTGAGGCCGACATCTCCAACTTGCATGGTCAACTCCTGAAATCTGATTTCGCTAGGGCAAAACGCCGCTAGCGAACTATATGGTAATTGATCGCCTCGGTAATCAATGTATCAAGACGATATCAGTCCAGACTCGCGAAGTCTCGCCAAGACGACCCTGGCCGATTCTCCGGGCGAACTAGATTCACCGTCAACTGCGATATCAGCTACCATGTCGTACTCCGCGGACCCGGATGCGATATCGACATGAACTACCTCCCCGTTGCCGTGCATCGCATCTCGGAGTTTTGACATGTCTCTATCGCCCACATCTGAACATGTCAGGAGAACAGCACCGCCGTTCTTTGCTACTTCACGACTGACGAGTAGCTTCGTCAACGAGTCCACGTCAGCCCCGAGGAGCGTCACCGGTCGAGCGCCATCTTCCAACAGTAGCTCAGACAACACGTTCGCGGTCATCGCGGACTGGTCTGCATTACTTCCTGTAAAGGGCACAACGAACCCTCTTCGTGAAGCCGGCGGGTACGATTTACGAAGCTCTGCTACCACGTCGGGATAAGAGAACCACGGCGGTATCTCGCTACCCGAGTTGAGCATTTCGCGCAATTCCGTTCCCGACACATTCTTGATATCAGCGTCCTGACTCAGTTCCTCATGTGTCGCGTATCGGTCTGTCTTGGCATCGTAGACCACCATTCGGAACGACACGATACCGATACCAAGTTCCTCGGCATGTTGCTCAACTAACTCCTGGGCATCATATGGACCATAAAACGGAGTACCGTCCGACGCAGCCCCCGGACCCGCATGGTCTCGCCCAACAATCAGGTGCGAGCAACCGAAATTTTTCCGCACGATTGCGTGCCAAACTGCCTCTCTCGGTCCGCCCATGCGCATTGCCAATTGAAGCAGGCTCATCGTCGCCGAGTTCTCTGGATAACCGCCCAATACCGCTTTGTAGCACCGGACGCGTGTGTGGTACTCCACGTCGCCCGGTTTCGTGAGACCAACCACCGGATGAACCAGCAAGTTTGCGTTCTGTTCCGACGCCGCCCGACGCGTCAACTCGACGTGGGCACGGTGCATGGGGTTGCGAGTCTGGAATGCCACGACCTTATTCCAGCCCCTCGAAGTGAACTCGGCGCGAAGTTCAGATGGCGTGTGCCTCAGCTCTGGATACGTGTGATGTTGCGCCGCACGAACCGATTCCAAGGTGCCGCCCACGTAGATGGGCATGCTCCCGTTAATCAATGCATCCACTCCCGGATGCTCGCAATTGGTCGTGCCGAAGACCTTGGTTGCTTCGTCGTTCCTATCAGGTTCCCAAACACTCTCAACATTGAGCACCGCAAGCAACACACCCTCAGGATGCGTCAACGCCAAACGATCACCAACAGACAATTGGGCGCCGATGTCCGAACCTACGTCCAACGTGATCGGCATAGGCCACAATGTCCCGTCCGCAAGTCGCATCTCATCCTTGACGCGCTCGTAGTCTTCTTGGTTCATGAACCCTGTGAGCGGCGAGAATCCGCCAGTGATGATTTGCTCTGCATCACACAGCTGGCGTGGCGTGAGCGTCAACCGCTTCAGATCGTTCGATTCGCGCTCCAGCTCGCCGGCACGTTCCGAGTCCACCAATAGATCGACCAATTCACCACCGTGCGGCGCGATCAGATTCGTGTCGTCAAGTCCCATATCCTCTCCTAAACATTCATACGCGCTGGTTATTGATCTCGTCTCAAATCAGCACCACGACCGAGATGTAGAAACATATCGGACGAAGACTTAATCGTCTTGCCCACGACGCGCCCAGTCCGCATTCTCAAACATGTTCAAACCCGGGTCGGCGATGACTCCGCTACTTGTTAGTCCCGGAGGGTGGCCAGTGATGAACTCCTCATCCAGTTCGATACCCCAACCCGGCTTGTCAGGGACTGGAAAGTATCCATCCTCCACCTCTGGGTATCCTGAGCCAGCGCGCTTCACATGCGGGTCTGCGAAGTCGTTGAAATGCTCCAGTATCTTCACATTGCGCAACGTAAGACACAGATGCAGTGCCGCCATCGTGGAAACGATGCCCCCTACGTTGTGCGGCGCGACCATGATGGAGTACGTTTCGGCAGTTGAAGCGATTTTCTTCACTTCCAGGATGCCGCCGCATTGAGTGATGTCAGGTTGAATGACATCGACTGTTTGGGCACCCCAAATCTCACGGAACTCTGGTGCGCCGTACAAACGTTCCCCGGTGGCGATGGGCAACCCTGTGTGACTCCTCACCGAATCAAGAGCCGGCACATCACCTGGTCTGACTGGCTCTTCTATCCATCCGATGTTGTAGCGTTCAATCTGCCGCGCTATCTCCCGTGCCTGATGCGGCGCGAATCGCCCATGCATCTCGATCATGATCTGTGCCCTGGTACCCGTGACCGACGCGACCGCCTCAATCAAGTCCAAAGAACGATAGAACTCTTCGCGTTCAAGCTCTAAGTCGCCGTTCCCGAACGGATCAAACTTCATCGCTCTGTATCCGCGTTCCAAGACTCGCTCCGCAGCGGCGGCGAATTGCGATGGCTCACGCTCAACGGTGTACCAACCATTCGCGTACGCTTGCACCCTATCCGCGACTTGGCCACCCAGCAACTTGTAGACCGGTTGACCGCAGGCCTTGCCGATTATGTCCCAGAAAGCCAGTTCTACCAGTGCAAGGCCGGTGTACACCACTTCTCCCGGCTTGCCGAAGTCGAGTAGCGTAAATCGTCGATAGAGAGCCTCGATGTCGAAGGGATCGTGGCCGATGAAGTGGCGTTCAACGTCTCTCAGGTATTGGCTCACGGTGTGGGTCTTGCCGAGAACCCGTGCCTCGCCGATGCCGGTGATGCCAGCATCTGTCTCGATAATGCAGTACGTTAGGTTGCGCCACGGAGTCCCGAGCACAATCGTCCTGAAACCAGTAGTCTTCATCGACTCACAAACTATCCTTCCGAATGGACATCAAGGTATCGATTCTAATTCCTGCGCGTTGGTGTGCGATTAGAATCGAAAGCATCGGACGCGGGAGTAACTCAGTGGAAGAGTGCCTGCCTTCCAAGCAGGGTGTCGCGGGTTCGAATCCCGTCTCCCGCTCCAATGTTTCCGAGCGCGCGTTATCGCATTAGCATTCCTATTCGACCACTGAGTTAGATGTGCCCTGGTGCGACATGGAATCCACTTCCCACGAACCTAACTCCCTCCTAGCGGCCGTATACGGATGCATTGATGCGATCGCCGATCAAAGCGATTCTCTTGTAGACCTCCAACCAGAGGAGCAGCTAAAGAATCCCGTCCGCGCTTTGTTGGAGCAGGTCGGGTCGGTAGCGGGACTGACGGTTGAGACGGCGGCTGAACCGCGGGCGTCGGCGGAAATCGGACGACCTGACATCGCGGTGTCGTCCGACGGACTGCTCGCAGGTTTCGTCGAGCTGAAGCGACCTGACGTCGGGAGCGACCCGACCAGATTCGTTGGTGCGAACCTGCGACAGTGGCAACGATTCAAGGAACTGCCAAACCTCATATACACAGACGGCATTGATTGGAGATTGTTTCGAGAGGGCGAACTCGCGGCGCACGCGAAACTCGCTAACGACACGGATTCGGTTCGTCCGATTCAGTTGGACCAGAACGCGATAAGCGCTCTCGAAGTCTTGATCCAAGACTTCTTGAGGTGGCAACCGATAGTCGCAAGCTCGGCTCGCGAGCTTGCAAGACACTTGGCACCACTATCGAGGTTGCTGCGCCAAGAAGTGGAATCAGTCTTGGAGAGGAGAGACAGCAGCTTGAACCGTCTGGCTTCAGAGTGGCGAGAATTGCTGTTTCCCGACGCGGACGATCATCAATTCGCTGACGCCTACGCGCAGACGCTGACATACGCCCTGCTGCTAGCGAGGTTTGAAGGCGCGTCCAGTTTGGCAAGGGGTAGCGCAATGGATGCCCTGGACCGCCGCCATGCGCTGCTCGCACAGGCTCTGAATCTGCTGGAATCGACATCGGTGCGGCAAGAGTTGCAGATCCCCATTTCGCTGCTCGAACGCACCATCACTGTCGTCGATTCCAGTGAATTCAGTGCTGACGTTGACCCTTGGCTGTATTTCTACGAACATTTCCTTGAGTCATACGACCCCGACCTACGCAAAGCCAGAGGCGTGTACTTCACTCCGGTCGAGGTAGTAAAAGCCCAAGTGAGATTCGTTGACGAGCTTCTGCGCGAGCGGTTCGCTAAGCACCTTTCGTTCGCGGACCCTGAAGTTACCACTCTTGATCCAGCCGCTGGTACCGGCACTTACCCGTTGGCCGTCATTGATGCGGCTGCCACGGCCATTGAAAAGCGTAATGGCATCGGTGCGGTGCCATCTGGCATTCAGGACCTAGCTTCTAACTTGCACGCGTTTGAAATACTCGTCGGACCCTATTCAGTTGCCCACCTCCGAGTGGCCCAGAAACTACGCGATCTAGGTGCCGGCGATGCGCCGGTGAACATCTACCTGAACGACACCTTGGAATCTCCCACCGCAACATCGGAGTTTCGAGCCAGCCTCACGCACGAACGGCTAGCTGAGGAACATAGCAGGGCGCGATCTGTCAAGTCTGACACCAGAGTCTTCGTCTGTCTGGGCAACCCGCCTTACGACAGACAAACGCGCGCCATTGACGGGTCGCCGCCGAAGAGAAAGGGCGGATGGGTGAGATTCGGCGACGGTGGCGCGGACGAAAAACCGATACTTGAAGACTTCATCCGTCCTGTAATCGACAGTGGGAACGGGCTTCACCTGAAGAACGTCTATAACGACTATGTCTACTTCTGGCGTTGGGCACTCTGGAAGGTGTTTGACTCAACGTCGGATCCTGGCATCGTAACCTTCATCACGGCATCATCCTATCTGCGCGGACCTGGTTTCGCCGGCATGAGGCGCAAAATGCGCGAAGTGTTCGACGAACTTTGGATCATCGATCTACAAGGCGACAGCATCGGTGCACGCAAAACGGAGAACGTGTTCGCCATACGTCCTGCTGTGGCGGTCGCGATAGGAATAAGGGAAGGCCCGCCGAGTCCCGGAACACCGGCGACGGTCCGATTCACGCGGCTGGATGGCAGTGCTGCAGAGAAACTCGAGGAGCTGGAGCAGTCGCACTCGCTCCGACAACTCAGGTGGGACGAATGCGAGACAGAATGGGATGCACCATTTTTCCCAACCGTGAATGGTGCGTATGCGACATGGCCTAGGGTCACTGACGTATTCCCTTGGCAGCATTCCGGTTCCCAGCTCAAGCGGCAATGGCCAATCGCTAGCGACCCAAGTGTTTTGGAGCGCAGATGGAGGACGTTGGTATCTAGCAGTCGCGCCCGACGGTCCAGGCTATTCAGAGAAACGCGCGATAGACGGATTGACCGGCAATATACGCCACTTCGGTACAAAAATCGTCGGTCTCCCAGCATTGCCAACTCGGACACATACGACGCGACGCCACAAATTGAACGGTACGCTTACCGATCGTTTGACCGACAGTGGATCCTGGCGGACAGCAGGGTCGGTGATTTTCTACGACCAGCGATCTGGCGCGCGCATGGCGAGAAGCAGGTTTATTTGACGAGCGCGTTAACTGACGTGATGGGAATCGGCCCTGCCGCTACCGCTACCTGTCATGTCCCCGACATTGGCCATTTCTACGGACGCGGCGCCAAGGACATCATCCCGCTGTGGCGAAATGCTGCCGCATCGAAACCGAACGTCAACTCGCGTCTGCTCAGCCTTATCAAGAAGACCCTCGGCCGCCAGGTAACTGCCGAGGGTCTGTTCGCGTACGCGTACGCAGTTCTCTCATCACCGCGCTACGTCGATACGTTCTGGGACCAACTCGAGCTGCCGCCGCCACGATTACCCATAACCAAAGATCCAGAATTGTTCCGGCGCGCCGCGGATCACGGTCGCAGGCTCCTGTACCTGCACACTTACTCTCGGAGTTTTGCCGGACCTTCGGACGATGGCGCGGTCCCGCAGGGAAATGCCAGATGCACCAAGGCCGTGCCGGGGCACTCCTACCCAACGACCCACTCCTACGACGCCGAGACCGGTGTCTTGCATGTCGGCGAAGGACAGTTCGCGCCTGTCCCCGAAGCAGTTTATGGTTACAGGGTCTCTGGGTTCCAAGTCGTCAAGTCGTGGTTGGACATGCGAAAGCCGCGCAAGAAGGGGCGTATCACTTCCCCGCTCGATGAAATCCGGCCTGAACGGTGGACCTTCACCAATGAATTGCTTGAACTCATGTGGGTGTTGGAACACACCCTGGACCTCCAACCTGAAGGTGAGACGCTGCTAAGGCAGGTTGTCGGATCGGATTGCTTCGCCGACGACGAACTACCGCAACCGTTAGCGCGGGAACGCGTCCCGCCCTCTCCAGACGTTCCACCGAACCTAACAGTCCCCGCATCCGCATCGATGGCGACCATGAGTTACCTGTTGCCGACTCTCGATTGACTCAAGCTCACGCCGCGGAACTCATCCCACGACGATCAATTCGGGACCGTCGTCGCTGAGTGTCAATATGGTTCCCGTTCCTGTGTGAGCCTTTCTCGCGAAACCTAAACCGACCCATTCGTCCGTGGTCGGTAGAACCGCCGAACTCGATATCCAACCCACCTTGCGCGAACCAGAGGCATCCCATATCGCTGACCCCACAGGTATCTCCTGCGAAGCGTCGCTACTTGTCGGGTCTGCAAGCCGTAGCCTGATCAATGACCTCTGCACCTTGTCATACGTGTCAAGTCGCGCGATTACTTCCTGCCCGATGTAACAGCCCTTTTCAAAGTCAATCAGGTCTGCCAAACCGCTTTCCAACGGATTGACCGCTGAAGTCAGCTCGTAACTGGGCCAAGGAATGCCCTCCTCAATACGAATTGCGTGGAAAGTGCCAACGGAGAGCATCGGTAATTCTGTACTCAGCATTTCCTGCCACTCGTCAAGCTGCGAAACTGGCGTCACGAGTTCCCAGGCCGGCATGGCGCCGAATGATGTCCGCAGTAGTCTCGTTTCCCCCGACTGCATCCAGATCGAGGTCGCGGAGTCACCGTCGCTACCGGCTCCCACGATGCTCCGAACGACTCGCTCGGAACCTTCGCCAATGAGTGAGATGCGCTTTAGCTGACCGTCCACATCCGTCAAACACGCATCCTCAATGATGGTGTACTTCAATATGGCGCGTTCAAATGCACGCGTATCATGCAGGTCAGTGATCAGCAGCAGATCGTCGCTATCGCGCATCACAACCCATGGCGCATCCACGACGCGGCCGCGATCATCTGCGATAACGGTGCGTCTCGCATTGCCGGGCGTCAACGTTGCCAAATCGTTGGTGGTGATCCGGTGCAGCAGGTCCAGAGCATCCGGGCCATCGTGGCGGTATAACCCGGACGGAGACCTGAGCACGAAACCGCCTCGCGCTGTCCGGAATGCGTCGTACTCCCTCGCAACGCGGCTAGGCGTTACATCAGCTGTTGAGACGGCCATGAAACGTGCCTACCACGCCCGCGGCAACTAAACTGCGAATGAATCGCCGCAACCGCAGGTACGTTTCGCATTAGGGTTGTGGAACTCAAACCCTCGACCGTTCAGACCATCAGAGTAGTCCAAAACGGTTCCGGCGAGGAATACGAACGCTCGCTTCGGCACATAGACTTCGATGCCGTGCTCTTTGATGACCTTGTCTGAGTCGTCAGGGCCGTCCACCAGCTCCAAGACGTATTGCAGTCCGGAGCAACCACCGCCTTGAACGGCGATCTTGAGTCGGCACGCATCGCGGCCTTCATTCAATGAAAACTGCAATGCCTTGGCCGCCGCCTTCGGCGTCACCGCAATCGTGTTGACCGGTATACTCGGTCGCTCTAGTTTCATGGTCATCGTGGTAACCGCGCCCCCTAGTCGATCAGATTCGCAGGGCGCGGATTAGAATCAAGATATTCCTTACGATTCAAATCATATATCAGCGTGAACTCAATTAGCACCAGAAGAGGTGACGATGGAGAGACGAGCCTGTTGTTCGGCGGCCGCGTCTCCAAGGCCGACCCTAGAGTAGAAGCCTACGGGCTGGGCGACACGGCAGTCTCGGCTTTGGGACTGGCACGAGCGTCTTGCCTAGACACATGGGTAGCAGCCCAGTTACTGGAGATTCAGCGCAAGCTGTTCACAGTGAACGCGCAACTTGCAACCGATGCCGCGCAATCAAACACTCTTGCCAAACACTTCAACACGATCGACGAGGACGATGTCAGAGAACTGGACGATCTTCTGTTCAAATTGGAATCTCAGGTTGCCCTTCCTCGATCGTTCGTAATCCCTGGTGCATCGCAAGCCTCTGCCTCGATAGACTTAGCTCGAACAGTCGTCCGCACCGTTGAGCGTCGGTGCGTCGAAATACAGCTCGACAACCCGCAGATCGTCGTCTGGCTGAACAGGCTTTCCGACTGCCTCTTCATGCTCGCGAGGTACGTAGACCGCGAAATCCCAGATGAACTGCTGACCGGTACTAGGCGGAACTCGTGAACACTAGGCAGCTCGTCATCGTAGATACCGGCGCCGCCAACATTCACAGCGTCACCAAAGCAGTGAGAGTTGCCGGCGGTGACCCGGTCGTCACCTCCAGCCCTGAAGAACTGCTCAATACACGCGCAGCCATCCTTCCTGGCGTGGGCGCTAACGACTCCGTGATGCGCTCCCTCGGAGCTAACGGACTGCCATCCGCCATCCGCGACTTCGCAGAAAGTGGCAGACCGCTCCTGTGCGTCTGCATCGGGATGCAGGTGTTGATGGATGATTCCGAAGAGGGCGTGTTACCTGGACTCGGCTTAATCAGCGGCTCCGTGGAACGGTTAGGAAAGACCGTGCCAGACGATCTGACAGTGCGCCCGAAGATACCGCACATGGGCTGGAATACCCTGCGATTCGTTCACGAAGGCAATGCGAGACACCCTGTATTCCGGGGCATCCCCCAGGATACACACTTCTACTTCGTGCACTCATACCACTGCGTTCCAGATTCTCCCGCCGTCGTCGCCGCGGAGACGCACCACGGCGGAACGGTGTGTGCTGCCATCGTCCGCGACAACATCGTTGGTACGCAGTTCCACCCCGAGAAGAGCGGACGTGCCGGCGTTGACATCTATGCACGCTTCGTAGATCATGCCGAGTCGAACATGCATGTCGCGACGACGAAAACTAAAGGTCCTGCTTTCTCCGGTCGCACGCGCGCTCCGATGATAGTCATTCCAGCGATCGATATTAGGAACGGGAAATGCACTCGCCTGGTCGAAGGTGACTACGCACGCGAAATCCAGTTCGATGATGACCCTGCGGAAGCGGCCCGTAGATGGGTGGGAATGGGGGCCGAGACGATACACATCGTAGACCTAGATGGCGCCAAGGATGGATGGCTCCCGAACTCCCAAGTCGTAGAACGCGTCATCGCGGCGTCTCAGGTTCCCGTTCAAGTCGGAGGCGGCATACGCACAATACAAGACGCGGAACAGTTACTGGACGCGGGTGCATCGCGAATTGTTTTTGGCACGGCGCTGGTTGAAGACCCTGAAACTGTCGCCGGGGCAGTGTTGCGATTCGGTGCGGACAAGGTTGCTGTGTCGATTGATGCCAAAGGTGGCGAAGTGCGAACGCGGGGATGGGTAGCTGGAACGGGAATTGACGCAATACGATTGGCAGAACGCGCCGTCACAGAACTTGGTGTCAAGACGATCATCTACACCGACACCGCACGCGATGGGACGTTGACCGGTCCGAATTTCAAGAGCGTGTCCGCGGTCTCTCTTGCGGTCGATTGCGAAGTAATCGCGGCCGGTGGCGTGTCGTCAATTGACGACCTGCTCAAACTACAAGACATCGGCGTCTCAGGTGCCATCACCGGTATGGCTATCTACACTGGCGAGTTTGACCTTGCCGAAGCCATAACGGCCGTCAACAGTCGCGCGGCAACTCCATAATGCTCACCAAACGCGTCATACCGTGCCTCGATGTTGATGGTGGTCGGGTCGTGAAGGGTGTTAGCTTCGTGGACTTGGCAGATGCGGGCGATCCGGCGGAGTTGGCCAGCTTCTACGACTCGGAAGGCGCGGACGAACTCGTGTTTCTTGACATCACAGCTTCGTCTGATGCCCGCGACACGATGGTCGATGTGGTGGAGCGTGTGTCGGCGGAGGTGTTCATCCCGCTCACCGTCGGAGGAGGTATCAAGTCGGTGGGCGATATGCGCAGGATGCTCGAAGCCGGGGCGGAAAAGGTCAGCCTGAACTCTGCCGCCGTTGCGAACCCAGACCTAATCTCCGAATGCTCGCAAGAGTTCGGCGCACAGTGTGTCGTACTAGCGATCGATGCCAAACGCGTTAACGGATCGGGTAGTTGGCAGGTCTACACCCACGGCGGAAGACATCCGACGAAACTCGATGCGGTCGAGTGGGCAGTGAGAGGTGCTGACCTTGGAGCTGGTGAGATATTGCTGACCAGTATGGACAACGATGGACAGCTACACGGTTACGACAATAATCTGCTTTCGAGAATTTCTGGCAGTGTCGATATCCCCGTGATCGCCAGTGGTGGCGCTGGCGAGTTGCAACACTTCGCAGATGCTGTGACCGTTGGCATGGCAGATGCTGTGCTGGCTGCGTCTGTATTCCACTATGGCACATTCCGCATCTCCGAGGTCAAGGCGCACATGGCGGACAACGGTATTCCCGTGAGGCCGGTGGTTTGACCTCCGACAGTAACGGCCCGCTGGTTACATTTGACGACCGCGGTCTGATAACTGCTATCGTGCAGCATGCAGAAACTGGCGAGGTGCTCGTGCTCGCGCACATGAATCTGGAAGCGTACCGACGCACACTCGCTGGACCTAACGTCTGGTTCTACTCCAGGTCCCGCGGCGAACTCTGGGAAAAGGGATCGTCATCCGGGAACTACCTGAAGTTCGTAGATGCCAAGCTGGACTGCGACGGCGACGCCATACTCATTACTGCGCTCCCCGACGGACCGTCCTGCCACACTGGTGCACCTTCTTGTTTCCATGTCGACGCGGATGTTAGCGCAACGTACACGACACGCATTGGTCCTGGCGTGCTAACGGAGCTTGCATCGGTGATTCAGGAGCGCGCCCACGACCTTCCCGCTGGTTCATACACTGCCGAGCTGCTACGTGGTGATGTCTCTCGGGTCGCGCAGAAAGTGATCGAGGAGGCCGGTGAAACTGCGTTGGCGGCGGCGACTGGTGCGCCCAATGTTGCGGAGGAACTCGCGGATCTGCTGTATCACTGCCTTGTGCTGCTACGAGCTACGGAAATTGATCTAGACGAAGTGTGGCGCGAACTCGCCAAGCGTCGGCGATAAATCGCTTCTTGCACCCACCAAAACGTGCCTGCTCCGGACCGATGCCGACGCTGGCGAATTTCGGGTTCTGTGCGTCACCTCGGTCGTTGTGAAACACTTTCGGCGCGTGTATCCCTCTTGACACGCTCGACCGCTACTGACGCCCAGATTCGCGCCGCGTACGCGCAACGGATGCGGGATTTTCGCGCGGAGGATTCATTAGCGTTGATTGGCAACACCCGTCGCGATCGAGTCGTCGCACCGTGCGGCCGCGCGTTACGCCAAACAGAGATATCAGTAATCACAACGATCGTCCACCATGACTGGAATTGCCTCATCACTCCGTCATTCAAAGGCAATAGCTCTAGCCTCAGTCGCAGCTCTAGCTGTGGCAACGCTCTTGTTGGCGAGCATCAATTCCCATGAGGTCGCATCTGCCAACTCCCCGACGATTCCTAAGCCGAACGATGTTCAATTCCAACCGGGCAACGCGGCGAAGAAACTCGTCGTCAGCTGGGGTGCGGCCCCTTCGATTCCTAGTGGTTGCACGTACCTAAAAACTTCCTATCAGGTCGGCAATTCAGCTAACAATACCTTTGAGGATGAAAACGACAATACGGAGGAGAGTGCTCAACGTATCGCGTACACGAGCTACTTCGTCTATGGCGACCAGAGCGGCCAAGGTACCACTTATAACTTCGTTGCGGGAACTACCTATCAGGCGAGGGTGGCTGTGTATGCGACATGTAGCGGAGGACAGAGGTCCAGCTCAACTGTCAGCGTAGACGCTGTCGCACCTTACTCCGGGCCCGCAACCGGCTTCTCTGCTACTAGCGGCACGACTAACGGTTCGATCAGACTAACCTGGACGAACCCAACCGGTTCCGGCATCTCGGTAACGAAGCGCGAATACAGGAGGAAGCTGTCATCGGCGACGTCATGGTCTAGTTGGACGCAAGCTGGGACTTCAACTACGTTCGACATCACTGGACTCACGCCAGGCTCCAACTACGACGTACAGTTCCGGGTTTACACCAAAACGGGCTCTGCGACTGGTGTCCCGACACAGACGCTCACTAAGAGTTCGGTCAGAGCGCACAGCGTCAGTGTCGGTAGCATTAGCAACCCGAGTGCGACATCGGGAAGCGCGAACGGCGAGATTGTCCTGTCCTGGTCTGCCGCAACATCGGCGACGGCTTACGAATACCAATCCAAGAAATCAACAGACCAGAGTTGGGGAGCGTGGACGTCGGCAGGCACTAGTACATCCAAAACCATCACTGGACTCGACCAAGGCATCATCTACGAGTTCAGATTGCGCGGCAAGGCATCTTCGATCACCGGCGCGATATCTGCATCTGTAGCAGCAGTCGCTCAGTTCACACCCACCGCGTCTGCGCGCTCTGGTTCAGCGGCCGAGACGATCGATGTGACTATCACCGCACCCGGAGTGACAGTAACGCGATACGAGTTGCGCTGGAAGTTGAACTCGGCGAGCAACTACCCGAGCACTGGCACCGGATCTTGGACCGACATCGGAACTTCCACATCGCACACTATTTCGGGTCTGACCGGTTCAACTGCTTACAACGTCCAGGTACGCGTAGTGCATTCATCTGGCGATGCGAACAGCACAAACAGCCTGTTAAAGACGATTAACGTCACATCCTCCGCTGCGGTCAAACCGCCCACAAGCTTCTCCAGCGTTGCAGGCTCGCAGTTCGGTAGCGTCAATCTGACGTGGACCGCTCCGACAGGGCAAACTGTGACGCGTTACGAGTACCGATATCGCGAAACGGTCGGCAGTTATCCGACTAACAACAATGTGGCGATTTGGACTCCCGCTGGGACTCAGTCCACTCGATCCACCACTACATCGCAGACTGTAACTGGACTTAGGACTGACGATACGAGCTATGTATTTCAGTTGAGAACAGTCGCACCGAGCGGCAATAGCGTAAACGTATCGCTTTCTGCAGTGAAGCCGAAGCAACTGCCAGCGCCTACGAATTTCGAAGCGAATCCGGGTTCCGCGAAGGGCTCCATCGATCTGACCTGGACTGTCGTGTCTGGTTTCACGCCGAAGCAGTATGAGTACCGGTGGAAACTGACGTCTGCCAATGCGTGGCCCGGCACTTGGACGCCCGCCGGGGCACCGTCAGAGCGCGCCACCGCCGACTCAGCAACGGTATCGGGATTGACCGCGGGTACCTCGTACGACATCCAGTTGCGAACCGTTGAGGGCACTACACCCACCAACTACAGCGCACCCGTTTCCGCCACTGCAACTTCCAGAGCCATCGGACCGCCAACGGCTTTCACCGCCGCTCAGGGAAGCGCCCCGGGTGCGATATCCATTTCGTGGACAGACCCAACCGGCGGGTCGATTACTGCAAGACGATACCGGACTAAGGCATCTGGCCAATCAACGGAGTTCCAAGGAGCCTGGCAGTCCGCCGGCGCGACATCCCCGTTCACAATCACGGGATTGGCCGCGGGCGCGAGCTACGATGTCCAGTTCCGCGTTAGTGTCAGTGGCGGCAACAGCATACCAGTCACCGCGTCCGCAATATCGGGTGTTGTTCCGCCGCCTACAAACGTGCAGGCATCAAAGGGATCAAGTTTCGGCGAGATCGATCTTACTTGGAGTGCTCCGAACGGCATCACGTTGACAGGCTATCAGTACCGCTCCAAGAAATCAGCAGCAGCGTCGTATCCCACAAGTTGGGAAACCGTCGGAGCGTCAACAACATCCAAGACCTTGACAGGACTGATGGGGGACGTTGAGCACAGCATTCAGCTAAGTGCGGTCTTCCGAATATCGGGTCGCAGCTCCGATTCTTATTCCGCGCCTGTTACGGTGACAGCGGTTGCGAAACCAATCCCACCTCCGACGAACCTCGATGCTGAGGAAACTACCGTACCCGGCGTGGTATTGCTTCAATGGGTACCGCCGGGCAGTGTAGAGACGCATGGATTCCAGTTCCGGTACAAGCCGCAGGCACAGATAGAGGGAACTTGGTCTCCGTGGGTCGGCGTGAACGGCGAGCAGACCTCGACGCAGGTTCGTGGGCTTGAGGTTGGTATTGGGTATCAGTTTGAGCTCACGGCGCAGAACGGACCTTTGGGGACGAGTCCATCGGTTGCGTTCGCAATGGAGCCTAGTCCAGCCGAGCCGCCAACTGGTCTCGTGGCGGCCGGCGGTGTGAGAATGATTTCGCTCGCTTGGGACACTCCCGAGGCGGGTGCTAGTACGGGATACAGGTATCGGTATCGGCAATCCGCCGGTGCCACCGGATCGTGGAGCGAATGGTTCAGCGTGCGCCTGACAGACTCCGAAGCGCAGTCGACGTTAATTTATGGGCTGGAGCAAGCGACAGAATACGCCGTTGAGCTCACTACTCAACGCGGGAACACGTTCAGTGAGTCGGTCTCTGCGACCGCGATGACCAATCTTGACGTGCCTCTCGTGGCAAGAATATCGCCAACCACAACTGCCGTCTCGGTGAAATCGAACGCTCGAGTCGC
This sequence comes from Dehalococcoidia bacterium, assembly GCA_965200145.1. Lineage (GTDB taxonomy): Bacteria > Chloroflexota > Dehalococcoidia > Lucifugimonadales > Lucifugimonadaceae > CBDATG01. Next base: position 144,727 of record CBDATG010000002.1, on the reverse strand, counting down.
GTTGGAAGTCGATGTGTTCGACACCCAGGGCGGTCCGGCGAATGAGGCCGCGGACGGTAAGACAGGTATGTTCGAGGGTGTCAATACCCGCTATGAATGGGCCGCCTCCGGTGCAGGCAGCTTCAACACACCGGACGATGGGCGCAGAGTCGTTTACATCGCACCTTCGACGCCTGGCACGTACGCGGTGACTGTCAGCATCGGCCCGCGCGGCATCTGCACCAGCCATTATGCGGCTGTCCAAGAAACTGATCCTTGCGCAGCACGGTTCACAGTGCAAGTCAGCGCGGACCGCTCCAGCAACGGGCAAGTTGCGAGTTACACGAACCCGCCAGGTCCGATACCGACATCTCTGCGGGATGCTGATGGCATGACTTACTCGGTATTCACGCCTGAGCAAGGCGGGTCGCACCGGTTAGATGGTGCCACTGTAACGGCGTTTGCGGGCGCGGTGGCTGACAACACGATCATCGGTGTTCGCATCGAGTCCACCGACGTTGACCGTCCTGACCCGAATGGCAACCTGGATCTGGGTGCAACCAGCTATCGCGTAATCGCGATAAACGCCCAGTCCGAGCCTTTGGCGGCGTTCAGTTTCAACAATCCGATCCCGATCTGTCTGCCGATTCCAAACCAGTTCGGAACACGGCTCAGCGATGTTTCGTTGGCGCAGATGCGTAGCGACGGGTCAGTCTTGCCAATCGGCCAACGGGTGGCAGCGTCCACGAGCGGCACCGTAGTGTGTTCGACAGTTGCACAACTACCCAGCACGTTCGTCGTCGCCGCCCGTACTCCTGCCGAAACAGCACCAAGTGAAAGCGATGTGTCGGCAGACACGAGTGATGCTGTCGATGCGCTCTTGCCAGACGCAGGTGGGTACACGCCACCCGCCACGTTACCACTCCTAGGGTTCTTGCTCCTGACCTTTAGCGGTATTTTGGTCATCGCCAGCGTGAGACTCAATCGGAACCGTGCCCATCGCGGCTCGCATCGCTGACACCGCTACATCAATCATCTCGTCGTCGGGTTGGTCTGTGGTGAGCGACTGCAACCAGAGATTCGGCATCCCGATCCACCGCACTAGCGTATAGTGACGCCTTTGCCCAGTGAACCTTATGAACTCGTAACTCACTGCCGCGATTACAGGTATCAGCACAATGCGCGAGCCGATAAGAAACCACAGGGGTTCGCGTGGTAACAGGATGAAGAAGAGGATCGAGACCACGACGACCGTCAGCAGGAACGAAGTCCCGCAACGTGGATGAGCCGGCGAGAATCGACGTATTGCGTCGCGCGTGAGCGGCATGCCCGCCTCGTGCGCGTGTATCGTCATATGCTCCGCGCCGTGGTAGCCATACATGCGCTTGATGTCTGGCAGGAATCCGATCGCCCAGATATATGCCAAGAAGATCACCAATCGCAGACCGCCCTCAACGATATTCGCCAGTAAATCCGACTGCTCTTCTACCGTCCGCGATGCGAAAAGCGGGATCATGAAGAACAGCCCGATTCCGATCAGCAGTCCCAATGTGATTATCAGTCCGGTACCGACTTTACCGAGCTCAGCTCCTTCCTCGCCGGACTTGGATGAAAGCTGCTCATTTGAAGCGATGGTGTAGGCGCGGCTACCAATTACCAATGTCTCCGCGAGCACCAATACACCGCGTATGAACGGAATGCGTCGTAACAGACCGGCCGTCCAGCTGAGTAGCGGGATGTTGTGTACCTTGACTGTCCCGTCATCCCGCCGAACTGCCAGCGCACAACGCTCCGGACCGCGGATCATCACCCCCTCGATAACCGCTTGGCCGCCGTAAAGCGCGACATTCGCGGCACGTGGCGATGCGACGCTGTCTTGATCCGCTGACATCAGAGCCGACCAAGGAGTGACAACACGGCTCTACGCCCTAGTGAAGCGATGTGCGGCTACATCGCCGGCCGGATGGTTGTACCGACCTAATTGCCAGTTTCAGAGCTCGTTGCAACGCCAGCTGATTCAGGCGACATGCCATAACGGCGCATCAGACGCTCAACACGGCCTTCGGTGTCAACGATACGCTGCTCACCCGTCCAGAAGGGATGGCAATGACTACACACCTCAACGCGTATCTGTCGCTTCGTGCCGCCGGTGACCATGCGGCCCCCTTCAGCACCGCAAGCGCATGTAACGATTGCGCCAGGGTAGTACTCGGGATGTATTCCAGTCTTCAAGGGTCTAACCGTCCGTTGGTTCATTCTTGGTGGCCGCTAGGCGACGAACGACTCAACGTTCACACGACGCTTGTCCTTCTTCGCCCAATCGAACTTCACCGTGCCGTCAACTGTTGAATAGATCGTGTGGTCCTTGCCGATGCCGACGTTCGTGCCCGGGTAGAAACGCGTGCCACGCTGTCGCACTATGATCGCGCCTGCCCTCACCGACTCACCCGCGAAAGCCTTCACTCCGAGCCGCCGTCCCGCGCTGTCTCGCCCGTTCCTCGATGTTCCTGAACCCTTCTTGTGTGCCATGGCAGGATCCTCCCTGACGTGTTCAACCGACCAACTAACGGGCCGTTACGCTTCTATGTCGTTCACCACTAGGCGCGTAAATTGCTGGCGATGGCCCAGCTTGCGTCGGTAGCGAATCTTATTCTTGTACTTGAAGACCGTCTTCTTTTTGCCTTTGCCGTGAGAGTCCACCCTGGCCGTCACTTGCGCTCCAGGTACATGAGGAGTGCCGGTCTCGATCTTGCCGTCAACGCAAGTCAGCAGGACATCGTTCAGAACGATGACATCCCCTTCAGGTTGATCGATCCTCTCGACATCAATAGTGTCGCCGGGACGCACCCGATACTGTTTGCCGCCGGTTGCGACTATTGCGTAATTCGTAGGCATATGGGCTCGGAACCACTTCGCGAAATTGCCAAACCTCTATGATAACTCATTCGTCGCGGCGTCCGCGTCATCAGAACGCGAAGCAACCATGCCATTGGCTGACTGCCGGGAATACTTGGACCTTCACTTCAGTGCCGCGAAACCGCTCCGGTAGTACAACAGAGGTTCGCCGTTGCCAATAGCGATGGCTTCTACCTGTCCGACGAATATCGTGTGGTCTCCCGACTCGTAAGACTCCACCAACCTGCAATCCATCGTCGACAACGCCCCGGCGATAACTCGTGACTGCCCAACTAGCTCCATCTCGGGTTGCGGCAGTTCTCGCCGTTGCTCCCATGCCATCGTGTAGTGACGAGCCACATGGACCTGTTCGGCTGACAAGACGCTGATGCCAAATCTGCCGTTACGCGCGATCAAAGGATGCGTGTTGCGCTCACGTCCGATGACTACCAATGCCAGAGGCGGTTCGAGCGAAACGCTGGCAACTCCGTTAGCAGTCATGCCATGCACGACCTCGCTGTCCTCCTCGGACTCTCGCGTTGTGACGACAGTCACTCCCGTTGCGAAGTTCGACCAAGCGCGGCGGAAAAGTTCGGGGTTCACGTTCGCGTTGGCCATGCTCTACCTCAGGGATGGCATGAATTATAGGTTCAAGCTTCAGCACGAGCGCGCTCCGAGCGGTTCCGTTCACCTATCGCGCCAACTCAGAGGGTCAGGCAGGACGTATCCCGCTAGCTCCAAGTATCCCCGGCCGACCGCATCGCCGCTTACGGAATTTGTGGCGACCACGCTCCCCTCCCAATAGGTCGCGGAGTTATCACCCCCTATGCTCGTGATCGTCTCCTGGTCAACAATGCGCGGCACAAGGATGATATCGAGTGCCAGCGACGCTACTCGGATACGAGACGAAACGGGATATTCTGCGCCAGTTGCAGCACTTGTCCAGTATTCGAGATGCTCAATCTCAATGCCGTCGCGGTCCGCATCCAACGTCTGCTGCCAACCGTCGGCATCAAGGTACGTGCCGAACAATCTGTACCGTTCGCCTTCTGTCCCTCGCACCTCACTCAACATCAGTGAGGCACCGTCGTCCAGGTGCAATCCTGTCCAGTACCAACCGCCAGGCCAGCCTAGCACGATGAAGTCGCCCCATTGATGGTCGTACCACACCTCACCGCTCACTGCCACCGTATCGGTCGCGGGTCCGGCACCCGTTCGTATCGTGCCAGTCGCAGACAGCCTAGGTTGCGTGTAGTAGTAGCTGTAACCGAACGGGAATGGGATCCATCCGATATCGTCATGCAGCATCAACGAATCTGATGACGCGAGCGTCAATTCGATGCCCAAATCCGATTCGGAATCCGACATGCTGAGAATGTGCGTGCCATCGCTGCCAATTTGAACTCGCGCATCGCCAACCGACACGTTCAGCAGTTCCCCCGCCGCAACCGCTGACCGACCTTCCTCTGTCACGCCATCGCGCGTCCAAAGCCAGCGCGCCCCATTTTGCAGATCAATCACGCTAGCCTGCACTCGGTCAAACTTTCTCCCAGAATCGCCGCCGTCCGTCCGGAACAAAGCCACGTGGAACCCGTAATCGTTCCCGGTCTGGCTTCTGGCATGGCCGCTGTAGTACCACCACTCGGTTTCTGCATCATGCGCCGCGTGGTCCAACGGCAACTCAACAGGACGCGGAGTTGCGGTAGGCAGCGGCATCCCAGGTTCGGGTATCGGTTGAGGGGCTGCCGATGCCGTGCACCCGAGCAACAACGCCAAGGCGCACAGCAACGCGAACGTTGTTGCGGAACCGCGAATGTTGAACCTGTGGACCATCTCTCGCTTGTCAGAATGTGGGCAAGACCCTGTCCAACCATCTTGGCAACCACCAATTCCAATCACCCATTAGTCGCATCAGAGCGGGCGCCACTAGCAGTCGCACGATCGTCACATCCAATAGGATCGCCAAACCTAGCCCAAGGCCTACGGCCTTCACTATCACGATATCCGCGACGATAAAGCTCATCGCGACCACGATCAGTATCAGTCCCGCGCCAGTGATAATCGCTCCTGTCTTCTCCAGGCCGAACTGCACGCTTTGGTTTGACCCTGCTCGCGCCAGATGTGCCTCACGGATGCGTGACATGAGGAAGATCTCATAGTCCAAACTCAAACCGAACACTACGGCGAAGAGGATGATGGGAGTAGTGGTCTCAATCGCACCTACAGGATCGAATCCCAGCAGCCAGCTCAGGTTCCCGTACTGGAAGACCCACACCAATGCGCCATAACTTGCGAAAATACCCAGCACGTTCAGGAACACCGCCTTCAGCGGGATGAAGATGGATCGGAACTGAATCAGCAGGGAAACGAATATCAACCCGACGACCAGTGCCATTACGTAGGGGAATTTCGTGTAGAGGGCGTTAACCTGGTCTGTCAGGTCGGCGGCGCTGCCGGCTACGTGTATCTCGCCACTTGCGGGTGTGAAAGAACGCAACTCAGCGACGAGCCGTCGCGCCTCTCCAGAAGACGGATGCAACTCGCTCGAAACGAAGAACAGCGCTACCCCATCGCGAAGTCCATCCTCCAGTACAGAAGAGATTCGCAAGTCGATAATCGACTCCGGGTGACGGTAAAGCCTCGCGTAGTCTGCCGCGGTGAATGTTGGTCGAATGTTCACGTAACTGGACACCTCTGCAACACCCCGCACATCCTCAAGTGCCGCGCCGACGGCGTACATACGGTCAATCACATCGGGAGAGAACGGGTCGCCTTCAAAGGTGTGTGCAACGATCAAGACGGTCTGCCGATCAAAGCCGAACTCATCTTCTAGGATCACCGCGCCCTCTCTGGATTCCCAACCGCGTGGCAGAATGCTCGGGTCCACGCCACCCAGTTCCAAGTCGCGGACCGGGATGACTAACGCTACCAACAACGCAACGGTCGGGATCAAGACCAGCAACGGACGGCGCATCACGAAGCTAGAAAGGGTTCCCCACAACCGCCACTCACCTCCGAGTCGCGGCAAAACCCTGAACCGTTCAATATGAACACCCGCAACGGCGAGTATGGCAGGCATCAACGTGAGAGCGGCGGCCAATGCTAGCGAGATGACTACGGCGGCTCCGATCCCGACCGATTCAAGGACCGGCAGATCGAACAGCAACAAGCTTGAGAGTCCGATAATGCTCGACAATCCTGCGAATAGTATGGCGGTTCCCGCTTTCGACTGTGTTCTCGCGATAGCGTCCTGAACCGACATGCCCTGCGAGCGGTGCTCACGAAATCGACTGACGTAGTACAGCGAGTAGTCGATACCCATTCCGATTCCCAACAGGGAGACTATGTTGAATGAAAGTACCGACAAGTCCCTGAAGAGAGTCAGCCAGAAAATGACACCTAGCGCCGCCACGACTGCGACACCGCCGATGGCGACTGGGATGAGTGCCGCCACTACAGTGCCGAAAACGATCACTAACGTTATGGTGGCAAGGGGAAACGCTACTGTCTCGCCGCGACGAAAGTCCTCGCCGCTCGCCGCGACGATGTCACGGTAGAGCGGGGGACCGCCCGTCATGATCACCTCAAACTCACCCGTGTCTATCGACTGTGTCAACTCCTCTAGGACGGTCAACGACTCCTCGATATCCACATCAAGCCCGACGTTGACCAGCACGGTTCTACCGCCAGGGGACACTAACTCCGGATCGCCGAGATGCGTCTCGATGTTCGCCACTAGATGGTGTTTCGATAGAGAATCCGCTATCTGCTGGATGCCGGTGGCGAACTCTTCAGAATACGCATCTAGCGTCGGGTGTCTCACTACTAGGATTATTCCAACACTGGTGAGACCGAACGTCTCGTCGATGAAATCGCGAGCCTGTTGAGACTCGTATTCGGCATTCGTGAAGCCGCCGCTAGACATGCGGCCACTTGCAAAGGGCGCGAACGGCGCGGTCGCGACGATCATCAACACCCACGCGCTGAGAACGTACCACCGCCAACGGTAGATGATTATGCCAGAACGAGTGAGAATCGCCGTCTGTCGCGCATTAAGGCGGTGCTACTGACCCCGCCCGGACTGAACTGATTTGACCGATGCCGCCGAACCATCAAGTCTTGTCGATGATCGCGATCGCCGCCGCCGAATCTGCGTCGTCCAACGTGACTATCTTGACACCTTGCGCGGACCGGCCCGTTTCGCGGATTTCAGCTAACGGTGTCCGCACGATCTGGCCTTTGGCCGTCAACACCATCAGCTTGCCAGTTTCGTCGTTGCGTAGTGCTTCGTCAACGATGAGTGCCGCTGCCACGTTTCCCGTGTTTCGAGTGATGTTCAGCGTCTTGACACCGCTCCCGCCGCGATTCTGTCGCGGATAGTGACGCATCGCAGACAACTTGCCGCGTCCCTTGTCGCCCAGGATCAACAGATAGCCTTCAGGTTTAAGAACGTCCATACCGACCAGTCTGTCGCCCTGCGTCAACCTGATGCCGCGCACACCGCCTGCGGTTCTCGACCTCGATGCCAGCTGGTTGCTCGCGAAACAGATAGATTGCCCCTTGCGGGTCACCATCACTAGCTCGTCGTCTTCGTGGGCGAACGCGACAGAGACGAGCGATTCCTTAGGCAGGAGCTTGTAGCAGTTGAGGCCGCGACGGTTGAGGTTCTTGAACTGAGACAGGGGCACGCGCTTGACCTGCGCCGAGTCGGTCGCCATGACCATGTACGCGCCTTCCTCGTCCATGTTGTTGACGACTACGAGCTGCCTAACCGACTCGCCCGCGTTAAGCGTGAAATCTAGGTTCTGCACACGCGTGCCACGCGACTGGCGGGACTGTTCCGGCGGCAACTCGAAAACACGCGTGGAGAACACGCGACCGTGGTCGGTGAAAAATAACAGAGTGTCGTGCGTGTCGGCGACTTGCATGAACCCGATGACATCGTCATCTTTGGTGAGCCGCTGACCACTCACACCCTTTCCCCCGCGGTGTTGCTTGCGATAGGTATCCAGCTTCACGCGCTTGATGTAGCCGTTGTTCGACAGCGTGATAACCACGTCCTCATGCGGTTCAATATCTTCACGCCGGAACTCACCCAGCTCTTCGGTGTGAATAACGGTCCTGCGCTCTCCGCCGTACTTGCGCTTCAGCAACCGCGCCTCCTGTACGACCTCCGCCTTGACCTTCTCCGGATCGGCAAGCAATGCCTCCAACCTGGCGACGGTCTGAATGAGCTCCTTGTGTTCGTCCTCTAGCTTCTTGCGTTCTAGTGCTGCCAATCGGCGCAGTTGCATGTCTAAGATCGCCTGCGCCTGCACGCGGCTGAACCCAAACTCCGCCATCAGATTGTTTCGCGCATCATCAACCGATTCCGAAGTGCGGATTATCTGTATGACTCTGTCAAGATGCTCGATTGCCTTAAGTAGCCCCTCGATGATCTCGAGGCGTGCTTTAGCCTTTTTCAGTTCATACTCCGCACGCCGTCGGACCACCTCTTCGCGGAATTCGATGAAGTGTTGTAGCACCTGCTTGAGCGTCAGCACGCGGGGCGCACCGTGCACAAGTCCGATCATGTTCACCGAGAATGAAGTGCGCAACGGCGTGTGCTTGAAGAGGCTGTTCATCACGATCGCCGGCGATGCGGAACGACGCAGCTCCAATACGATTCGCATCCCACGCCGATCCGACTCATCCCGAACTTCTGATACGCCGTCAACGCGCTTTGTCTTGATGAGTTCGGCTATACGTTGGATCAACACGGACTTGTTGACCTGGAAGGGAATCTCTGTGAACACGATCCTCTTGCGGTCTTGTTTCGCTACGTCCTCGATCTCGCCCGTGGCCTGCACTATGATCCTTCCTCGGCCTGTCGTGTATGCGTTGCGAATCCCCTCGGAACCCCAGATGTGCGCGCCTGTCGGGAAGTCCGGACCCTTGACAACCTTCATCAAGTCGTCAACAGTCGCACTTGGGTTTTTCGTCAGGGTTATCACCGCGTCGCAGATCTCAGCAACGTTATGCGGCGGGATGTTGGTAGCCATACCGACTGCAATACCGGATGCACCGTTGACCAATAGGTTCGGTAATAGTGCCGGAAGTACCGCTGGCTCTTTGAGCGATTGATCGAAGTTCTCCTGCCAGTCGACCGTCTCTTTCTCGATGTCACCGAGCATGAACTCGGTAATCGGTGCGAGCCTGCACTCTGTGTATCGCATCGCAGCGGGCGGGTCGCCGTCGACGCTGCCGTAGTTGCCCTGACCGTCAACCAACGGATTTCGCATTGAGAACGGCTGCGCCATACGCACTAATGCGTCATACACAGCAGTATCAGAGTGGGGGTGATACTTGCCAAGCACGTCACCCACGAGTCGGGCGCTCTTCTTGTACGAAGATGTCGGACGCATCCCCTGGTCGTGCATTGCGTAGAGGATGCGTCGTTGCACTGGCTTTAGTCCATCACGCACATCAGGCAACGCCCGTGAAACAATCACAGACATCGCGTAGTCGAGATACGACGAACGCATCTCGTCCTCGATATCGATAGTGCGAATTTCGCCTGCGTCTGCTGTGGTTACCATAGCGATTCCGTTGTGGTTTCGGGTCTTGCGGCCTTGCGTTCGTCCGAGAAAATCGGACGGTGTGGACCGTCATGAGGTTGGAAGCGGGTGCGTAACCAGATTCTAGCGGTTTGCCGCCTACGGTTTCCCGCATCCCGCTCGCGCTTAATGCGGCGTCACGGTATTACGACATGCGCGGGGTCAACGTCTTAACGCGCCCGCGATTGCATCGCCGACCTGCCTGGTGCCTGCGCCGCCACCTAACTCCGGGGTGCGGATACCGTCAGACAACACTTTGGACACTGCGGCCTCTATATCATCGGCCTCTTTCTCCAACCCGAACGAATATCGAAGCATCATCGCGCTGCTGAGTATCGACGCGACCGGATTCGCAATGCCCTGTCCCGCGATGTCTGGCGCGGAGCCGTGTATCGGCTCGTACAGTGCTCGCTTCCTGCCCCGACCGCGTTTGCCACGCGGTGATGTCGCCAATGAAGCGGATGGAAGCACGCCCATAGATCCGCCGATCACCGCCGCCTCGTCGGACAGGATGTCGCCGAATGTGTTCTCTGTGACCACCACATCGAAACTCGCAGGTCCGGTGACTAGCTGCATCGCCGCGTTATCTGCGAGCATGTGGATCAACTCAATATCCGGATACTCGCTCGCAACTTCACTCACCACTTCGCGCCAGAGTCGGCTCGTTTCAAGCACGTTGGCTTTATCAACCGAGTGAACGCGCTTGCGACGGCCGGCCGCGATCTCGAAAGCGACTCGAGTTACCCGCACGATTTCGCTCTCTTTGTACGTCATGGTGTCTACCGCCGCGCGGCCGCGAGTAGTCTGCCAACGCTTCTTCGGACGGCCGAAATACAGGCCGCCAGTCAACTCGCGGACTATCACCATGTCAACACCTTCCAAGACATCCCGCCGCAATGGACTCGCATCGACTAAGTCGGGATAAACCTTGACAGGGCGGATGTTTGCGAATAATCCGAGTTCCTTCCGAAGGGTCAGGATCCCATCTTCTGGACGATGCTCTGCACGGGGGTCGTCCCACTTCGGTCCACCCACTGCACCGAACAACACGGCATCAGTTCCCTTCACCAGGTCGCGTGTTTCGGGCGGTAAAGCGGTGCCGAACTCGTCGATCGCGTTGCCGCCGACCGCTCCGGTCGCAAAAGATATGTTGTGTCCGTATCGCCGACACACGACGTCAAGAACTTTGATCGACTCCGCCGTAACCTCTGGTCCGATGCCGTCGCCGCCCAGTACCGCGATCCTCATGTCCATCTACTATCACTCCCTGCTGAATTCTCATCCATGATTGCTCAATGGATTCTAGCGTAAGGCGTAGCATCGGTAACGGAACGGTTCGGACCCAAGCCGACGCGAGTGCTTCTGCGACCGGACAGCACGATAGCGTCCTGCGACGCGTAATGGTCGCCGAGCTCTGCTAGGAAACGTCAGCTGCTCTCAACGTCTCACCAACGTGCTTGACGCGACGACTCGTAGGCATCGATCGCGCTGTCGTGCTTCAGAGTGATGCCAATGTCGTCCAAGCCGTTCATCAACGAGTTTCGACGGAACGGGTCGATCTCAAACTTCGCGCGTAGGCCATCCGAGTCTGTCACGACCTCGCTGATTAGGTCGACCGTGACCTCGTATCCCGTACGCTGCAACGCCTTGCCCATAATTGTGTCAACCGTAATCTGGTCCAGCACCACCGGCACCATTCCGTTTTGCATGCAGTTGTTGCGAAAGATGTCGGCGAAACTCGGTGCGATGATCGCCCGGAAACCCATTTCGTTCAGCGCCCAAGGCGCGTGCTCCCGCGAGGAGCCAGAACCGAAGTTGCGTCCTGCGACGAGGATCGTCGCATCCGCGTAACGAGGGTCGTTCAAGATGAACTCGGGATTCGGTACACCGTCCTCCAAGTACCGCCAGTCGAAGAAAGCGAATTCTCCAAACCCTGTGCGTTCAATGCGTTTAAGAAACTGCTTTGGGATAATCTGGTCCGTGTCGACGTTGACACGATTCAGGGGCGCTACTAACCCTGTCAGTGATGTGAATTTTTCCATGTGTCAATCCTCCCTGTAGGATGAATCCATTCTTGTCCAGTTTAGTCTTCGCGCTCGGAATCTCGCTTCGCCATCGCTTCCTGCAACGGGTCTATAGGCTGCGGAGGCGTAACCGTAATCAACCCAACAATGCCATGGCGTTCGTGTTGCCATCTATGTAGCTGCAACAGCATGAGCACACCGACTATGCCGAGTGCCAAAAGCACCAGGTCTCCGGTTAGTAGGAGGGTGTTGGTGCGGACAAGGTCTGGCAGGTTCGTAGAGCTGAAGAGCCTTGGAAGCACAATCGGGTTCATCCACAACGCGAAAAACCACAACAGGTGCCACAAGTATGCGATCGGATGGTTGCGTCCCGACTGTTTCCACTCTTCCTCGTCTTCCTGCCCAACGCGAGGGTCGCTACCACGGAAAAGCTCCCGAAGCACCAAACCCGGCATGACGAGATTGAAAAACGGAATGAAGTGGTGCAATACTGCCCACTCTGGGCGATGCTTCTGACCTCTGGACTTCAGAGTCAAGAGATTGCGACTAGCTCGGTGGATCGTCGACAAGTAGGGAAACGCCACAACGAAACCAATCAGCACCACGAACAACCAGATCAGCTGCGACCTGCTTTGCGAACCTTGAAATTCCTCACCAATTGCGAACACGCGATCGCATCCAGATGATGCTTGTTCCTCTACGATGGCATCGAAGACCGACTTACCGTCGGGACAGTCGAAGCCCTCGATGCGGGCGAACTCTACAACGGCGCGCGATGTCCAGACGGCTGAGCAGAGACCCGTTTCACCATCCCACTGGAAGCATCTGTAATCGTCGCGCTCTGATATGAATGCATCAACTTGATCAATCGGCAACTCGCCCTCGGGACATACTGACGAAGTCGCACGGCCACCCAGATATGCACAGTGCATGGCATCACCGCCGTCTCGCCATGCCGCCACCCTGACCGGCTCCACTTGAGCCTCCAGGTTGTTAGAAGGCGGTATTGTAGTTATGCCAGTGTTGACCCAATCTGCATATTGCTGCCCGTTGCGCCAGTCGGTAAACACCAGAAACGCCATCACACAGCACCAGATTCCCATGGTCACAGCTGTCCAACGGAGCGACTGCTCGTTCGATTCGTACTGGTATGGCCTGAGCCTCTCGGCGCGTATCTCGTCAATACGATGTCGACCGGTTAATCGGGAGAAGAATCCACGACGTTTCGCATCATCAGTTGCGCCGCGGGAATACTCCGCACCGCGGCTCGTTGGCGGAGCGTAGATCCCGCCTAGCTGCTCACCACCGCGCGACCTCTGCCTCCTGCCAGACTTTGTGGCGTCATCGCCCTGTTTCGGGTCGCCGTCAGGTTCGGTCGTCAACGGTTATCGCCTCTCACGCCCACTCGCGTACATCAACGAATCGGCCTTCTATCGCAGCCGCGGCAGCCATGGCAGGCGAAACCAGATGTGTCCTGCCGCCCTTGCCTTGCCGACCTTCAAAATTGCGGTTTGATGTGGAAGCACACCGCTCACCCGGAGACAGAATGTCGGGGTTCATACCGAGACACATCGAGCATCCGGATTCGCGCCACTCGAAGCCAGCATCCTTGAACGCGTCGGCCAACCCTTCCTTTTCGGCGTGAAGCTTCGTAAGGGTCGAGCCAGGCATCACCTGAGCGCGAACGGAATCCGCCACCTTTCTGCCTCTCACAACCTCGGCGGCCGAACGCAGGTCCTCCAGCCGGGCATTCGTGCATGAACCGATAAACACTCGATCCAAGCGAATGTCCTGTATCGCGGTTCCAGCGGTCAAGCCCATGTACTCCAGCGCTCGACCTGCCGACTCCTGGTCGGCCGGGTCCTCAAAGTCAGACGGATCAGGAACGACATCAGAAACCGGTGCCACTTGTCCGGGGTTCGTTCCCCAACTGACGTGCGGTTCCAGTTCAACGCACTCTACCTCCACCAGAGAGTCGTACTCGGCATCTGCATCAGTTTGCAACTCAGACCAATCGGCCGTGCTCCTGTCAAAGTCTTCACCTTTAGGCACCCTGGGCCGGCCGCGCATCCACTCAAACGTGGTCTCATCGGGAGCAATCATCCCGGCCCTCGCTCCGCCTTCAATCGTCATGTTGCAGATCGTCATGCGACCTTCCATGTTCAAGGATCGAACCGCGTCACCGGTGTACTCGATGACGTGCCCCGTGCCACCGGCCGTTCCCATCTTACCGATCGCCGCCAAGATCATGTCTTTGGCCTCTACTCCGCGTTGCAACTCGCCGTTGAATCGGATCTCCATCGTTTTTGGGCGACGTTGCCGCAAAGTCTGTGTCGCGAGTACGTGCTCCACTTCGGAAGTACCGATGCCGAATGCCAACGCGCCGAAAGCACCGTGCGTCGACGTATGCGAATCGCCACAGACTATCGTCATGCCCGGTTGAGTGTATCCCTGCTCCGGTCCGATGACGTGCACGATGCCCTGTTCAACATCGGCCACATCGAAGAGCGTAATGCCGAAGTCCCGGCAATTCGCGCGCAAAGCCTCTACCTGTTGGCGCGCTATCGGGTCTCTTATCACCTCAGCACGCGTCTCATCTGTGGGGACGTTGTGGTCGACCGTTGAGATCGTCAGATCGGGTCGGCGCACTTTTCTGCCAGCAATCCGCAGACCTTCAAAGGCTTGCGGAGACGTGACTTCGTGGACCAAGTGCAGGTCGATGTACACCACGGCCGGCTCACCGTCTGGCTCCGCGACCACGTGCGAATCCCAGATCTTCTCAAACATCGTCTTGCCCATTAGGCGACTGCTCCTTGATTCGTGTTGCGGCGAGACAATTGCGACCACATTACACCTGATGTGGCCGCTGCAATTGAGTTCACTCCGCCTCCGACCAACCGACGCGTTGGTGGCCGCTCAGCTCGGTGATCATCAATGCTCTATTTATTGCGTTGACATAGGCCTTCGCCGATGCCACAACAATATCGGTATCTGAACCGCGGCCTGAGTACGTTGAATTTTCGTGGTCGATGCGAATCGTGACCTCACCTATGGCATCTATTCCCTCGGTCACTGAGTTCACAGAGAACTCCGACAGCTCAACATCGAGCGCGACCATCATGTCGATCGCCTTGCAAACAGCGTCCACAGGGCCGGTGCCGGTCGCCTCTGCGTCCTTTGTCGTCTCATCCGGCATCTGCATCGATACCTGTGCTGTTGGTTGTTGATCGTTACCACACTCAACGTGGACTCGGCCCAAGATGTAGCGGCGATGTGTATCCGCATAGCGATGTTGCTCGCGCATCAAAGCCTCGAGGTCAGCGTCAGTAATTTCCTTCTTCTGATCGGCCAGGTCCTTAAACGCTAGGAAGACGTTGTCCAGGTCGTCGTCGTCCAAGTTGTATCCCAAATCGAAGAGCCGCCGTCGCAAACCCGCCCTGCCCGACAGTTTTCCAAGCACCAACACCTCACCGCGCCAACCGACGGTTTCAGGGTGCATGATCTCGAACGTCGTTCGCTCCTTCAAGTAACCGTCCTGGTGGATTCCCGACGAGTGGCGGAAAGCGTTCTGACCGACTATTGCCTTGTTGTATTGGACAGGGAATCCAAAGATCGAGCTGATGAGGCGACTCGTGGAGCAAATCTCACTTGTATCTACACCAGTGTGCACCTTGTAGTGGTCGCGACGCGTATTCAACGCCATGATGACTTCTTCGAGTGCGGCGTTACCGGCGCGTTCTCCTAAGCCGTTGATGCAACCCTCAATCTGCCGCGCCCCGTTTTCTACCGCCGCCAGAGAATTGGCAACCGACATGCCTAGGTCGTTGTGGCAATGCACACTCACTGTGGCCCGATCAATGTTCGATACATTGTCGAAGACTCCACGAATCAGAGCACCGAACTCCTCAGGGTTCGAGTAGCCAACTGTATCGGGCACGTTGACCGTGGTAGCGCCCGCCGATATTGCCGCCTCCAACATGGCGTATAGGTACTCTGGCACAGTCCTAGTTGCATCCATCGGAGAGAACTCAACGTCATCGCAGTAAGTCCGTGCGCGCGCCACCGCTGACACCGCCATGTCCATGATCGTCTCTCGATCACGTCGCATCTGGTGCATCAGATGAATGTCGGACGACGATATGAATGTGTGGATTCGCGGGCGGTCTGCGCCTTCAAGAGCTCTCGCTGCGTCATCAATATCGCTGTCAACTGCCCGTGCCAGCGAGCAAATGACTGGACCACTGACCTCGTGCGAAATGCGTCGCACGGCCTCGAAGTCTCCCGGCGAACTGCCTGCAAATCCTGCTTCAATCACATCGACATTGAGCCGTGCCAGCTGATGTGCGATCCGTAGCTTCTCTGCAACCGTTAGGCCCGCGCCCGCGGATTGCTCACCGTCGCGGAGCGTCGTGTCAAAGATCATCACGCTGTCTATATCTGTTGTGTTAACTGTCGCGGTAGTCATGGTGCAAACCGTCCTTGCAGCTGATGTGCCCCGCTGTGAGTTCCGACGCGCATGAAGTCACGCTTCGCCTGTCTCCATCGATGCGCGATCTCCTACGTCGTTGACTCGAGCCATGGCATCATGGCTCGCAACTCCTTGCCGATACCTTCAATCGGGTGCTCAAGATTCTCCTGTCGCAATTGCCTGAATCGATGCAATCCCTCGTCGTTCTCGGCAATCCACTCCCGAGCGAAACGCCCCGACTGAATGTCATCGAGAACTTTCTGCATGTTCTCTTTCACCGACGAGTCGATAATCACCGGGCCACGGCTGTAGTCGCCATACTCCGCCGTATCGCTAACGGAGTAGCGCATGTACTCCAAACCGCCTTGGTAGATCAGGTCCACGATGAGCTTCAACTCGTGTAGTACCTCGAAGTATGCCGATTCTGGCTGATAGCCGGCCTCTGTCAACACTTCGTAAGCCGTCTTGATCAACTGCGTCACACCTCCGCACAGTACCGCTTGTTCACCAAAGAGATCCGTCTCGGTCTCCTCCTCAAAGGTGGTCGTTAAGATGCCGGCCCTTCCACCACCGATACCTTTGCCGTAGGCCAAGGCGGTCTGCAACGCGTTACCCGTGGCATCTTGATGGACTGCAACAAGACACGGCACGCCCAACCCTCGCTCAAACACAGCGCGCACGCGATGACCAGGTGCCTTCGGAGCGATCATCACAACGTTTACATCTTCCGGCGGCGCGATCTGCTCGTAGTGGATCGTGAAACCGTGAGCGAACAACAACGTCTGGCCTGCCGATAGGTTCGGCTCAATGTCTTCGCGATAGACGCGCGCTTGGACGGTGTCTGGCAGACAGAATGCCACTAGGTCGGCGCGCTTCGCTGCCTCGGCGTTTGATACGACTTCAAGCCCGTCGGATTCGGCTTTGGCACGGCTACTGCTGCCGTCATAGAGCCCAACGATCACATGCAGACCGCTATCCTTAGCGTTGAGCGCATGGGCATGTCCTTGGGAACCGTAGCCAATGACGGCCATCGTCGCCCCCTCTAGCGGCGAGCTATCGATATCGGAATCGTAGTAAAGTGTCGCCATAATCCGTTTGGTTTCCTTCCTGATTGCTGTTTAGTGCACTTGTGGGGCAGCGCGGGTTCCTAGACGCTGCCGGACTGGTGGGTTGAGTACTCATATTCATGTTGCAATCCGTCGAGCCATTCCCGACCTGCTTGGAACTCGCCGTCGTTCTCACCCTCGATCAGGGTGGCGCGCTCCACCGCCACGCGGCCGGTACGCATGACTTCAATCACTTCATAGGGTCGCAGCAGCTCGATCAACGAGTTGATCTTGTCTCGCCCGCCAGTTATCTCCATCGTGACGCTACCTACTCCTATGTCAATGATGTGGGCTCGGTAAACGCGCGCTAGCTCAAGGAGTTCCACTCGCGTGTCATGCTTTGTCGCAACTTTGATCAGCGCGAGCTCACGCCATATGTGGTTACGTTCGGTGATGTCTTTGGCTTGCACGACGTTGACTAATCGATCGAACTGCAACGCCATGTGTTGCACGACCAACGCGGGACCCTCAAGCACGAAGGTCATGCGCGACAATCCTGCCGTTTCGGAGCGTCCCACTGCCAAGCTTGCGATATTCAATCCTCGTCGCCTGCAAAGTCCCGCGATGCGCGCCAAGACTCCTGGACGGTCTTCAACGAGGGCCGTTACCGTTCGCGCTTCAAAGCCTGTTGTCTGCGTCATGCCGAGTAGTCTCCTATCGCATCCGACCCAGCCGCGATACCGGCATCGTTTTCGCGCTACCGATCAATCTCAGCCTCCATGAGCTCTTGAACGCTCCCGCCCGCCGGGATCATCGGGTAAACGTGGTCAACCTTTTCGATCACAAAATCGACCACTACCGGACCGGGATGCAAGTTCGCTTCCTCAACTGCCGACTCGACGTCGTCAGGCGAGGTGACTCGCATTCCTTTGATCCCGAACGCATCGGCGAGCTTCACGAAGTCTGGGTTGGCCGTGTAGGCATCAGCCTGTGTATCGCCTAGGTAGAACATCTCCTGCCACTGGGTGATCATGCCGAGGTGATTGTTGTTCATGATGGCGTACTTAACTGGCAGTTGGTTCTCGACCGCAGTGGCAAGCTCCATCATCGTCATCTGGAATCCGCCATCACCACAGATGGACCAGACCAGCGACTCGGGTTGCGCGAACTGAGCTCCTATTGCCGACGGCACCTCGTAACCCATGGTTCCGAGTCCGCCCGAACAGAGCCATGAGTTCGGCCGCGTGAAGCGATAGTGTTGCGCCGCCCACATCTGGTGCTGGCCAACCCCCGTGCATATGAGCGCATTTCCAGCCGTAACATTTGAGATACCGCGAATCACATGTTGCCCTAGCAGTGTCTCCGACTCTGGTATGAAGTGCGACGGATGCTCTGCCTTGAGGTGTTCAACTCTGCGAAGCCACTCAGGGCGATTGACCGCCTCGATCGATGCTTCAAGTTGCTCGAGCACGTCCTTGAGATTCCCGATAACAGGTGCTTCTACCTGCACGGTTTTGTTAATTTCAACTGGATCAATGTCGATGTGTATCTTCTTCGCGCCAGTTGCGAAACGACTTGCGTCACCCACGATGCGGTCATCAAACCTGCTTCCCGCAGCGATGATCAAGTCGGCTTCGTCAAGGGTCAGACTCGCGTATGCCTCGCCGTGCATCCCGGGAAATCCAACGTGTAGCCGATGGTCTTCCGAAATCCCTGATATGCCAAGTAGCGTCGTAACGACAGGAATGTCTCCCTTGTCTGCCAATCGCGCCAGCTCGTCAAATGCGCGTGAGATTATCACGCCGTGACCCGCGAGGATCGCCGGTCGTTCCGATTCGCTGATCAACTTCGCGGCAACTTCTATCTCAGAGTCAACCGCACGCCTCGGTATGTCGTAACCCGGCAGGCGAATCTTGCCATCGGTGTCAGGGTCATACTCACACGTCTCTTGCTGCACATCCTTTGGTATGTCAATCAGCACAGGTCCCGGCCGACCTGTGCGGGCGATGTGAAATGCTTCGTGCACCGTCCTGCCTAAGTCCTCGACTCGCGTCACCAGGTAGTTGTGCTTGGTCACAGGCATCGTCGCTCCCGTGATGTCGGTCTCCTGAAACGCGTCAGTACCTATCGCTGCGCGACCTACTTGGCCAGTAATAGCGACCATGGGAACAGAGTCCATCATCGCCGTTGCAAGTCCGGTGATCAGGTTCGTAGCACCCGGTCCGGACGTTGCGATCGCTACACCCACTTTGCCCGAGGCACGCGAGAAACCGTCGGCGGCATGTGCTGCGCCCTGTTCGTGCCTGACGAGGACGTGGCGCAGCTGCGGGTAACGACCCAGCACGCCGTAGAGCGGAAGTATCGCACCGCCGGGAAGGCCGAACACCAATTCGACCCCCTCGTTGAGGAGTGCTTCGCAGACGATCTCGCCGCCAGTCAGTTTCTTGGCCATTTGAGGTGCTATGTGCTCTCTGTGGTTCGAGTTGGATCAGTCGTGTGTCAAGCAGACAAGACTTAAACAAGGCGGCATAAACAGAAAAAGTCTCGTCCTGATTGTTGAGATTAGGACGAGACTTACCCCGCGGTACCACCTAGATTGATTGGCAGATGCGCGTCCTGCCAACCCGCTTTCGATCAGCCGTAACGTGGCTTCTCCGTGCAACGCTACGCGCCCGACACGAAGTCAGGTTTCACGCCGCATGCTCAACAGGCGAGTTCCCGAGCTAGCCGCACATCCGATTCCAGTTACACGGGTGCTCCCTAGTGCCGGCCAGTGATTCGGTACTACTCCCATTCGTAGCATTGTCTTTCACGTTTAACATCAATTATGCCATACGATTCCCGCGAGAATCCGACAATGAGCACGCGATCACGCTGCGTCATATCAACGTAACCTCATCTTGACAGAGATTCGCAAGATGTCCCGCCTCGACGTACCGTTACTGTTCGAGGTGATCGCCAAACTGCCGCCTCATGGCCACCGTAGTTGGCGCGTTGCGGATGCTGACCAACTCGATGCCACACTCTCTGAGTCACGCATAAGTCCAGAAAACGGCGCATGGTCTCTCGCGTTTCGCGGGGATGTGCCATGCGGTTATTCGCTGACCGAGCCGGAACTCAACATCAATCGGATCGTCATCGGATGCGCTGTCACCGCCGGCAACGAAGACTTCCATCCCGTCATGCTCTCCGACGCGGTGGCTAGAGCAGAAGACATCGCAAACGACAACTCGACCCAAATACAGATCGCAGTCCAGCATCATGAACCGAGCTATGTGCGAGATAACGTCCTGGCCGCGGGGTTTGAAGCCGTGCGCGAGTTTTGGAAGATGCGGGGAAATGCAAGAAGGTTGGACACCGATACACCCCCGATGCGTGACGGTGTAACTGTGAGGCGGACGCGCCTTAACGACCACGACGAAATGGTGGCAGTGACCAATCTGCATAATCTCTGCTTTGAAGGTAGTTGGGGATTCTCGCCTAACACCTACGATGAGGTCACCGAGCGCGTCAACAACGACTTCGACCGGACCGGAGTTGCGCCGATCCTGACCGCTTACTACGCAGACGATCGGGACCCGAGCGCATACATCTGGACAACGCTACACGAATCCGACGGCCGCATAGAAATGGTCGGGGTGTCGCCAGGACGACGAGGCACTGGTCTAGGCAGGCTCATTGTCGATGCCGGTGTTCAGCACTTAATCGAGAGCGGAGCCGAGACTGTCAGTCTCGAAGTGGACGCACGGAATCAAGCGGCAATCAACCTCTATCGGTCAATCGGGCTCAATACTTACTCCCAGACTGCATACTACGGCCATTCTGCCTAAAGGGCGGTCCCGCGTTGCGTCGCAATCTAACCGCCCGCCTCGGCGTTTACGATGACGATCCCAGAGCCCTGTCTAGATTGAATGCCGCGCTGATGAGTGCTAGATGCGTAAACGCTTGCGGGAAATTGCCGAGGTGCTCGCCGTGAGGACCGATCTCCTCGGCGTATAGTCCCAAGTGGTTGGCGTATCCCAACATGCGCTCAAAGATGACTCGCGCCTCTTCCAATCGCGCGTGGTCCACCGAGCCAGCGCGTGTCAGTGCTTCTACCAACCAGAACGTGCACATGCTGAACGTACCCTCTTCCCCTTCGAGTCCATCGTCGGTCAGCTCGTTGTTGTATCGATAAACCAAACTAGACGACACGAGGCCTCCGTGCTCCGGTGAGCGATTGATCGCGTCCACCGTGCTCAACATTCTCGGGTCGGTCGGAGACATGAAGAAAACCTGTGACATCAATAGATTCGATGCATCCAGCGCGCTACTGCCGTATGCCTGCGTAAACGCTCCCACATCTTCGTTCCAGCCACGCTCCATGATCTCTTCATAGATCTCGTCTCGAACTTTCACCCAGCGATCAACATCAGCGGGGAAGGACCTGCGGTTCGCCAATCGGACGGCGCGGTCGAGCGCGACCCACGACATCAACTTGGAGTAGACGAAGTGTTGTGTACCACCCCTCACTTCCCAGATACCCTCATCGGTGCGTCGCCAGTTGTCGCACAACCAGTTAATTAGGTCGCGGAGGTGCACCCAGAAGTCGTATGAGATCGGATTGCGGTACTTGTTGGACAGATATACCGCATCCATGAGTTCACCATATATGTCCAACTGCAACTGATCATATGCACCGTTACCGATGCGGACCGGACGCGAGCGTTGATATCCCTCCAAGTGGCTTAGCTCTAACTCCTCAAGATCATGCCTGCCATCTATCCCGTACATGATCTGCAGCGGATTTGCCTCTCCGATCTCTCCGATCTCGCCACATCGCGCCTCAAGCCAATTCATGAACGCACCGGCCTCTTCCGTTAGTCCCACCCTAATCAATCCGTACACGCTGAACGCGGCATCCCGGATCCAGGTATATCGATAGTCCCAGTTCCTGATACCGCCTACATCTTCAGGAAGGCTCGTTGTCGGCGACGCGACAAACGCGCCGGTCGGCTGGTACGTCATCAGCTTCAGGACTAACGCCGAACGTCGTACTATCTCGCGCCACCTGCCTCGGTACGTGCAGCCATTGATCCATCGGCGCCAATATGCCACGGTGTGCTCGAGGTGTCGCTCGATGATGCGCGGACGATGCTCATGGACATGCTCCCCTTTGGCGAACGCGTCCAGGCTGATGTACTCAGAGTGCCCCTCAACAATAGCGAACTCTTGGGAAACTGATCCGTCAACAACCTCTGGCAGAATCGTGCTCCAGTATTCGAGTTCCTGGCTCCGGCTGTGGAACATAACCTGATGGCCATCAATCTCGGTAGTGTGTTCATCGCGAGCGTAGTTGAAACGCGGCTTACACTCAAGGCGCATTCGGAGCGTCCCCCTTACGCCCGTAACTCGCCGAACGAGCATATGATGTCCGCGCTGACTGCGGGAATCCTGCACCGGCATAAAGTCCACGATCTCCGCCACACCTTCGCCCGTCGTAAATCTCGTCACCAACACGTTGGTTTCAGGTAAGTAGTACTGCCACGACTTGGTGTCGTCGGCACACGGGTGCAGCTTGAAGTGCCCGCCCTTCTCGGAATCGAGAATTGCCGCGAAAACAGACGGTGAGTCGAATCGCGGTGCGCAGAACCAGTCAACCGTCCCATCCAGTCCGACCAATGCGGCGGTGTGCAGGTCACCGATGATCCCGTGGTCTTCTATGGGCAGATACTTCAAATTACGCCGACTCAACACGCGAACGCTCCTTTTTGAAACAATCAAACATCGTATATCAGCGCAAGGTCGGCCGTCAGATTCGGTTAACTTCCAATTGCGCCCGCGTAAATCTCTTCCAAGTCCTTCGCGACTGCATCCCAGGACCGCGATTCCGCCCGACGGCGACCGTTCTTGGACATCTCAAGTCGAAGAGTGTCGTTCCTCAGTATGTCCAACGTGCGACTCGCGTATTTGTCAGCATCGCGATCACGAACCAAATAGCCAGTTATGCCATCTACAACGATCGCACGTAGCCCATCTACATCAGCGGCAACCACGGGCACGCCGGATGCAGCTGCCTCTAAAGCCGCCAGTCCGAATGTCTCATGAAACGAGGGGGCCAACATCACATCGGCCGAAGCGTACAACGATGGCATTTCTTCGTGCGGAACGACACCTAGCCAGTGAATGGATTCTGACACACTCAACACCTCGGATCCGACGCGGAGACGTGATCTCTGCTCATCGTCACCGTCTCCCGCCACGATTAATCGCGCTGATGGTTCCCCTTGGGCGATCCGTGCGAACGCGGCGAGCAGCAAGTCGATCCCTTTGAACGCGTCGAGTCGTCCGACGTACAACACGTTCGATCCATTTAAAGGCAGGCCAAGTCCCGTCCGCGCGCTGTCCCCAGACTTCGGAGCGAAACGTGTGCAGTCGACTCCCGGCGAGGAAACTACCACCCGATCAGCCGGGATGGAATGCACACGTTGGACGGTAGCCGACTCCTCGGCGGTCCAAGCCACGATGCGTTCAGCGCGTTGCGCAATCTCTTTCTCGGCTGCTAACCGCTCCGGCGACTCATTCTCAAGCGTTCGCGCTTGCTGCTTGGTTGTGGCCATTGTGTGATAGCTGAAAAAAAGTGGCACAGCGAGCTCCTTTGCCAACGAAGCACCCACGACACCGGAGAACCAATAATGCGCCGCGATGGCATCGAAAGATGTACGGCGATTAGCGATCCATTTCCTTACATTCATGATGAAATCAGGAAGCGTTTCGCTGACCTGGACCTTCGTGATCTGTATCTCGCCCGCGGGGATGTGCACCAGCTCAACGGTCTTTGAAAACGGTGCAGGACGCCCTTTGTCAACGGCATGGTGTCGTGCGAAGACTGTCAGTTCGTGACCGAGTTCCGCGAGCTTGAGCGAAGTCTCGCGAACGTACACGTTCATCCCACCAGCATCTTGACCACCCGGCGGGATGCAAGGGCAACCGTGCACGCTGACTACAGCTAACTTCAACGAGACGGACCCCGACGGGCGGACATACATGAACCCGTCAAGTGTCTAATCAAGCCGGTCGAGGCGCGCGGTGATGATGTGGCGGTCAAATGCACCTAGCTGATACTTGTATCGCTCATCGCCACGCATGAAATCGTAGACCGCAAAACCTTCACGGATCGATGCCAACAGACTCAACGCGTGATTCAGAATGCCGACC
The DNA here is from genome assembly GCA_965200145.1 of Dehalococcoidia bacterium. Taxonomy (GTDB): domain Bacteria; phylum Chloroflexota; class Dehalococcoidia; order Lucifugimonadales; family Lucifugimonadaceae; genus CBDATG01. The sequence goes on along the minus strand of CBDATG010000002.1, from coordinate 120,522 downwards.
GCCAACCAAGATCGATCAGGATCGTAGCCGCTGTTGTACAGGAACCTCGTTCCGCCGACCGTGAATGACAGCGATGTTGCGACTCTGGTTCCTTCAACCAGAAGGAAGGTCAGGTTAGTCGAGCCGACTTCGGCGAAGCGCGTAGCAACGCTTCTAAAGAACGCCTCGCGTTCGGGTGTCATAAATCGGCGCTTGTCTACCGAGCTCTTGCGATGTAGTGACATGAAGGAATCCATGTTGGACGCAACATCGTCGGCTTCTGAGTAGACCTGACGCTCGACCCTGCCCTCACGCATCAAGCGGCGCATCTTCCTGCGTAGCTCGTGGCGATGCTTCTTCGTTAATCGTCCGTAGTATTCGTCCTCGGTTGCTGGCAGATTGACGCGCGGCGCAACACCTTCATCCCATTCGTGTAGCACCCAACCGCAATCCACGGCGACGCGGCGCAACGCGTGGATAGTGTGAGAGTCTTCTTGCAGGGATTCCAGCACCAGCGCGTTCACTCGTTCATCTGCTCGCAGGTCGGTCAAGAGCAACGCTACGTCGTCATCTTCCAAGTTTGCGTCGTGCTTGAAACCTGCGTAATCGACTAAGTCCGTCCCGCCGATGAATGTGACCACACCGTCATCGTCGCGAGCATCGAATTTCATAGGTGCAACCAACGCAAGCGAGCCGTCTGCGCGTCTCACTGCACGAATGCAGACCTCCGATGCTTCTCCGAAGTGTTCCCACCAAATCTCATGCCACATCGGAGCGTCGAAGACCGAGCTACCAGGCATGTTCTCGTAGATTGACTGCCACTCCTCGCGGACATCATCAAAGTTCGCAGGTTCAACGCGACTGCCACCGTGGGAGGTCATTGCGGCTCTACCGAAGCAACTTGGGATAACACCTGGGCGATTGCGTCGACATCAGGTGCGACGTACTCAAGCTCGACTAAGGCATGATTCTCAGCCGTTGTAGGGTCTTTCAATCCCATTCCAGTTAAGACGCACACAACAATCTTGTCGCTGAAATCGTATCCATCCTCTGCCATCTTGATGAAGCCTGCCACCGATGATGCAGATGCAGGTTCGCAGAACAACCCCTCGTCGCGTGCTAGGCGAATGTACGCTTCCACGATCTGCGAATCAGTCACCTTATCGATAGTGCCGTCGGACTCATCGCGTGCTGTGACTGCTTTGTCCCAACTCGCGGGGTTGCCGATACGTATTGCGCTCGCGATGGTGTGCGGCTCGTCAATCTGCATATCGTCCACAATCGGTGCCGCCCCGGCAGCTTGGAAGCCCATCATGCGCGGCAGAGTACTGATCTGCTCCCTGTCGCGATAGTCGCGGAATCCGCGCCAGTACGCAGTGATATTGCCTGCGTTCCCGACTGGTATGCAAACAGAATAGGGCGCACTTCCAAGATCGTCACAGATCTCGAACGCGGCCGTTTTCTGACCCTCCAACCGATACGGATTCACAGAGTTGACGAGCTCGATGTCTAGCTCATCTGCCAGTTCGCGAACCACGCGCAGCGCATCGTCGAAATTACCGTCAACTGCGAGAATACGGGCACCGTACGCCATTGCCTGCGCCAACTTTCCGAGTGCGATCTCTCCCGATGGCACAACCACAACAGTGCGCAGGTCGTACCTCCCGCCGTAGGCAGCAGCCGACGCGCTCGTGTTCCCAGTGGATGCACATATGATCGCCCGTCTGCCGGCCTCAAGCGCCTTGGCAATCGCGAACACCATCCCACGGTCTTTGAACGAACCCGTAGGATTGCAACCCTCCAGTTTGAAGAATAAACCGTCGCAACCATGCTCAGGACCAACGTTCTCAGACCTCACCAGCGGAGTGCTACCCTCGCCCATCGTGATGCGAGGCGTGCGAGCAGTTACTGGAAGAAAATCCGCGTAGCGCTCGATGATTCCGACCGACCCGTTCGCCTCCGGTGCCATGACGTCTCTAAACCGATCCCGTTCACGTGGCCGTTGAAGGACCGTAATTCTCTATGCGAATCAGATTGTCCAGAGACGAGACCACAGCAAGTTCGCGCAACCGTTCGGCGGCCGTCTGCATCCGGGCCTCGACCGCCGGATGCGTCGTGATTACCAAATCCGCCAAACCACGTTCGTCATCAGAATCTTTCTGGATTACCGATGCGATGCTAATCTCGGAATTGCCGAACACATCGGCAATCTTCGCTAGCACTCCCGACCTGTCAACGGCACTTAACCTGACGTAGTACCCAATCTCAAGTCCATCAATTGGAAGTATCGGACGCCTCGTCGATCCGTCGCTCTCCGCGTCCATGCCGGACGCGAAACCGTTCCCTGACCTGACTTGACGTGCGATCCGCAGAACATCTCCCAATACCGCGCTGGCAGTGGGTCCCGCACCTGCTCCTCTCCCCTGCAACCACAACTGACCGACCAAATCACCGTTGAACTCGACCGCATTCAGCACACCGTTAACAGTGGCCATGGGAACGTCAGTGGGCACTAACGCCGGATGCACGCGACAGCGAATTCCATCCGCGTCCGATGTGGCAACCGCCAGCAACTTAATCTTGAAGCCGAGTTCACTGGCGTATCGCAGGTCTTTGGCACCGATGTTGGAGATACCCGACCTGAACACATCCGACGGTGACACTGACACTCCCCAAGCCAGCCTGGACAGAATCGTTAGCTTGAACACTGGGTCATGGGCATCAACATCTGCCGTCGGGTCAGCTTCTGCGTATCCCAAATCCTGTGCTTGCCTCAACGCGTCCGCAAATGTCGCACCTGATTCGTCCATCGACGTCAGAATATAGTTCGTAGTGCCATTGATTATGGCCCGGATCGTGTCGATTCGGTTCGCGCCCAAGCTGTCCTGCAACACCGCCAACACTGGGATACCGCCTCCCACGCTGGCCTCGTACGACAATCCAACATTGTTTGTGCGCGCGACTCGCAACAATTCATCGCCGTGCTTCGCGATTACTTCCTTGTTTGCAGTAACAACGTGCTTGCCAGACGACATCGCGCCGAGGATGTAGCTGCGCGCGGGCTCCTCGCCCCCTATCAGCTCAATCACGATACCAATGTGCGAATCGCCCAGCACATCCTCGGCATCGTCGGTCAGAATACCCGACGGTATTCCATCGCGATCAACGGAGGTATCACGGACCAAAACACTTCTGAGGTTGAAGCCAAGGTCACTCGACGCGCAACGTGACAGTAACGCGCGCCCGACCTCGCCACCGACAACACCGGCTCCAAGCAGGCCGACACCGATTGAACCGCTCGCGCCCGTCAACATCGCATACCGACCGCAAGCCTACTGGCTTTGACCTAGCTGTTCAAGAGATTGGAACTGTGACACCGGCGTAGGTGTCGGCACAATCGCGGCGTACCGGACTTGCTCGTTGATCCACGCGTAGATTGAGCTATCAATCGTTACCGCTGTGTCAAACTCATCACGACGTTCGTTAAGGAAGTCATCAATGGCAGCGTCCGAGAGCAACTCAAAGTGCTGATCTGAGACCTCTCGAGCGTCGTTGTACTCCGATACTATCTGACCTACCCACTGTTGCGACTGCTCATCGTAGCGACCGTTGCTGAGGGTCCTTAGTGGTATGTCCGACTCGGTCAAAGCGTCGTTGGAACGGGTGCCGCCGAATATGAAGGGGTCCAAATCGGTTCGTACGCCGCGTGGTAGCCAGCCAAGGTAACCAGATGTCCTCCGTACGTTCGGGTCTTCGGAAAAGTCTAGAACGATATCCCGCACAGGCAATCCCGCGTTCAGGTCCCGCTGTATTTGTTGCATCGTCCCGCGGTCCTGGTCGAATAGCACCACTTCGTACACCTCGACATGGTTCTGGATGCGATTGATGTTCAGAGCCACCTCTGATCGCAATTTCTCTTTGAACATGCTCTTACGGATGAAGTCGCGATACGTTCCTTCGTCCAACCCGACTCGGTTCAAGAACTTCCGTCTCGCCTCTGCGAGGTTCGACTCTCGCTCGCGCTCGCTGGTCTGCGAGGTAACCTCCTCGTGAAATCCCAGTAGGCCCTCAAGTCGCTGGTCCACCTCTTCGGATGTCACGGTTATCCCGTACCGAGGAGCGATACGGAACGCCAGCTCGTTCTGTTGCAACGTCACAAGTGCTTCAAAGGCGGACGAACCTAGCTCGTACGCGACTCCTAAGTCCTCGCTGAGCCGTTGGTTGAACCGGATGAAGTCAACCACATCGCCGCGGGTGTAAACTGCGTCCTCAACACGCACCGCCGCCTCTTGGGTGGGCGCGACGTAGGTTTGGTAAAACCCGTAGCCTGGGATAATCAACACCAACACAAAGAAGACCATCGCGCCTATGATGAAGGGCCTCGACCGAATCGAGTCACTCTCCCGGTCCCGCATCATCTGGAACCGAGACTTACCCCGACGCTTCGTTATGCTGCGTTGGCCGGCGCCGTAACCCCCTAAGGGCGCGTCCGAGAACCTACTACCTCTTGTTTCATCGGTAGTCAAAATCAACCCGTCGCGATAGCTTTAACGACCTCGCGATGCGTGGGTCCGCAGATGTTGAACCTACGTCGCAATCGAGCGTCCAAAATGACAAGTCCTCATGACGCATCCCGCTTCTCTTCGCCTGAATCTACGCTCGGCTGTTCCGAACTGACCTCCCCAGCAGAGTCTCCCGCATCGGCATTCGCTACTTCGGAGGGCACCTCGGCCCGTTGCGGGGCATCGCTTCCTTCCTGGGCTTGTCCATCGGCCTGGCTAGAGATCACCTGCGTGCGCTGGGAGGCATCCTGTAGTGACTCAGTCACGTGGTTGTGATGTGGTGCCATTGGGATCAATGCCAAGTGTCTAGCGCGCTTGACTGCCGCTGCGATCTGACGCTGCAACTTCGCGGTGGCTCCGGTACGACGCGTCGAACCGATCTTACCGCGCTCGTTGATTAGTCGGCGCATTTGGGCGGCATCCTTGTAATTGACCTCACCCTCCTGAACCGCGACGCCCATGCGGCCGCGCCGCAATCTGGGCGTCCCAGCTGATCGTCTGGCGTTGCCAGTCGAATGTGTTCGGTTTGATGTCGTCATGCGCCCTCCATCTTCTTAGATGTGCGATTGATTCAGGTGTTAGGTGTCGATGGCAAAGCGCAACCGCTAATCGGTCACCAAGGAAGGTCCTCGCCTTCCTCAATGTCCTGTGGAGGACCGGGCATTACGTCAGCCGACTGAGCCGGTTGTTCGTTCGGCACGGCACTGAAACCTCCGCCACTACCATACGATCCATATCCAGAATCGTCCGTTGCCTGAGTTAGGTTCATCACGCGAAACGCAGAAACCTGTAGTCCAGCGCGAATCTCGCCAGCTTCGGTTCTGTAAGGGTTCGTGCTTAACCGCCCTTCAACGAACACTCGGTTTCCCTTCTTGATGGTATTGGCCACGCGTTCAGCTGATCGGCCCCATTGCGATATTCGGAACCACTCCGTGCTTACCGTCTGCCACTCTCCATCTACAAGACGGCTACGGCTGACGGCCATGTTGAAGTCCGCGACAGAATCGCCGTTTGGTGTGTAGCGGAGTTCCGCATCGGCTCCCGCGTTGCCGATCAACAGTATTTGGTTCAGAGTCATCGTGATTTCGCTCCCGTTGAAGAAAGATGTGTGTCAACGGGGAACACTATAACACGTCTGTTCTATTTTTTAACAATAATATGGCGAATTATTTCGCGGTCCGCGTCGATCGCCCGCCCGAACTCGTTGGCCCGCGACGGGTCCAGGCTGAACTGCGACTCCAAATAGAAGCCTTCCGTGTTACGTTCAATCGGGTATGCAAGCGACCTCTTGCCCCAGGGCTTCACCGCGGCCGTTTCGCCTCCGAGAGAGCTGATCAGCTCCCGAACCTTCTCGGCAGACGCTCGGCCCTCATTATCGCCGGCTCCATCGCCGAGTATCCAGACTATCTCGTATTCTCGCAACTGGCTGTCGTTTTCCTTGACTCAAACCTTTTCGGGCGCGCCACTTCTGCGAACGCTACCGCCAAGTCAACATTATACCTGCGCAGTAATCGCCAACGCCAAAGAGCAGCTGTCGCGAATGAGGAACGATCCGTACTATGCATCCAGCCCAGGCACAGGAAACGACGAGGCGAATGCGCTGACTCTGGCACGCAATGCCGACTGGCCAGAGGAATCAGAGTGACATGACAGAGCCTCGAGTATGAAATCCGCTATCCGGTCCATATCCGATACTCCCATCCCACGCGAAGTTACAGCCGGAACACCCAGTCGCAAACCGCTCGTTACCATCGGCGGCAGCGGATCGAAAGGAATCTGGTTCTTGTTCGCCACTAAACCTGCTGCTCTTAAAGCCTTGTCAGCGTCCGCACCGTTCAAACCGGTGCTCCGAAGGTCAATCAGCATCAGGTGGTTATCCGTGCCACCCGAAACGATCCTGATACCGCCAGAATCCAGTGCCGATGCCAGGGCGCTAGCGTTCTTTACGATGCGCTGTGCATAGCGTTTGAACTCCTCGCTAGCAGCTTCCTTGAATGCGACAGCCTTTGCCGCTATCACATGCCCCATCGGTCCACCCTGCATCCGCGGGAAAACCGCGCTATCAATCCGCTTCGCAATCGGCTTGCTCCCCATCACAATCGCGCCCCTGGGACCCCGGAGTGTCTTGTGTGTGGTCGTTGTCACGATGTCAGCATGATCGATGGGGGAGGCATGGCATCCTCCAACCACGAGGCCGGATATGTGGGAGATATCTGCCATATGCACAGCTCCGACCTCATCGGCGATCGCACGGAATCTGGCGAAATCTATCGCACGTGCGTACGCTGTGTACCCGCTTACGATCAACTTGGGGCGCAACTCCTTCGCCTGCCGCTCTATCGCGTCGTAGTCGAGCATCTCAGTCGATTCGTCCAAGCGGTAATGCACGAAGTCGTAGAGCCTGCCAGAGAAGTTGACCGCCGAACCGTGCGTCAGATGCCCACCGTGGTCTAGAGATAGACCCATCACTCGGTCGCCAGGCTCAAGCAACGCGAAATACGCCGCCATGTTGGCCTGGGATCCGCTGTGAGGTTGGACATTCACATGCTCCGCCCCCGGGAATATGCGCTTCGCCCGACCGATCGCGAGCGATTCCGCAGCGTCTATGTTCTCCGTGCCAGAGTAGTAACGCCGACCCGGATAGCCTTCGGCATACTTGTTGGTCAGGACAGACCCGGTGGCTTCCAATACGGACCGAGAAGCGTAGTTCTCCGACGCGATCAGAATCACATCTTCGCGCAAGCGCCGCTCCTCGGAATCGATTACCGAGGCTACATCTGGATCTGTCTTGTTCAGCATTTTCGGGTTCCCGTGCCAGATCGAGTGCGCCGCGCGACGCTTGGCCAGGTCGATTCCAGTCTAATCGCGCAGCTCGGTCGACCATTCACGCCGCGCAGGTATCATAGTTCCAGTTTGGAGCACCCAAACTGTGACGCATCCGCAGAATCAACTGAATAGGAATGAGGGTATCGAAACGTCGAACTCAGACCTCACGGTGGTAACCGATATCCCCGCACGCGCAATGGTGGTTTGCGCGCATCCGGACGATGCTGAGATAGGCGCTGGTGGCACGTCAGCGCGATGGGCAGCTAACGGTTGCGAAGTCACCTACGTCATCTGCACCAACGGTTCAAGCGGATCCAATGACCTCGATATGACCTCAGACCGCATCGTTCAAATTCGCAACGAAGAGCAACGGGAGGCGGCCGATGTCATCGGCGTTAAGAACGTCGTCTTCCTCGATCATTCAGATGGCGAGCTCGAAGCCGACAGGCAGCTGTTGCGGGAGATAGTCGAAGCGATCAGGACCTATCGCCCTGATGCGGTCTTTACGCACGATCCATTTCGACTAACCGGTTTTAACCACCGCGACCACCGCAACGCAGGGATCACAGTGCAGGATGCGGTTTACCCTTATGCGCGTGACCATCTACACTTCCCCGAACTCATCAGCAGCGGAATCAAGCCGCACAAGGTGAGCGATCTATATTACTGGCACGCCGATACACCGAACTGCATAGTAGATGTAACAGACTCGATAGACATCAGAATCGACGCGCTGAGCCGACATCGTAGTCAAGTGCCGGGTTTGTCTTTGGGAAAAGACAGCGACCGAGGCATCAGAGACCGGGCAAGGGAAACCGCCCGCGACTTGCCGTTTGAATATGGCGAGGCCTTCAGGCGCATCTCGGCGCGAAGGTGATGTACCACTTTTCGGACGACTCAGCCTAGAATCTGTCCAATGCTCTTCGCTGACATCAATACCCACCTTCTCCCGGATATCGGGGACGGCGTGAACTCGTTCGACGAGAGCGTCGAGCTCGTCCGCAATCTATCGTCCCAGGGCGTGCAATGTGTCATGGTCACTCCAGACAACCGGGATATCGCCGAACGCGTAGGCATCGAAGCGGCGGAACGCAGTATGAGCACTTTGCGTCGCCTAGTCAGCGAACACGAGGAAACGTTCGCATCGCATATGAGGCTCCGATTTGGCATGGAGCATCACTTGGAGCCCGACTTACCAAGTCTGTTGGTCAACGGCGACGCCCGGCCGATCCAAGGCACCCGTTTCATAATCGTGAAGCTACCCTTCGGCGATGTTCCGGAGTACGCGGCGGATGTGCTTGACCAGCTGACGATCACCAACGTTCAACCGATAATCGCGCATCCTGAACGGAACGAGGCTCTGCAACGAAACTGGCAGCTACTGTCGGGATGGGTTGAGAAGTTCAATTTCGTGCAGGTTAGTGCTGGCAGCCTGCTGGGTAACCACGGTGGACAGGCACGATCCGCCGCCGAGCGGTTCATTCAACGTGGGTTGGTCCATGTCATCGCGTCCGAAGCGCGGTCAAGGCACGACAGACCTGGAGAAACGGTCACCGAAGCGCACGCAGTCGTCTCTGAAATCGTCGGTGAACGGAGGGCGAACGTATTGTTCTACGACAACTCTGAAAGCGTCTTCAGGGGTGTGGCCCCGAGAAACGTCGCCGACGGCTCCTCGGTCTCCCGAAGGGCCCGGTTGGCACGCCAAACAATCAGTTGGGCGCGAGGTACCGCAAGCGGACTGTCCAACCCGAGGGCGGCATCAAGCACCGGCGATTCCGCGCATCAACCTTAACGCACCATCCGGGATCGGCCTGCCGAACACGAAGAGCAGATAGGCAATTCCCGTCACCGAGAATCCGATCAACGCTCCTCCGACAACGTCGCCGGGGTAGTTCGCGCCCACATAGACGCGGGCGAACGCGTAGATGACTGACAGGCAGGTGAGCACGATGCCCAACCGGCGGCTCCCAATCCAAACGGCCGTTGCACCTGCGAACGCAACGGCAACGGGATTGGACGGGAAAGACGGGTCAGTAGACCGATAGAACAAGAGTGTGACCATGCTGTCCACGTCCTCGTAAGGTCGCATTCGCTCGAACAACAACGAAGCAATCCAGACTGCCGCATTCGATAAGCCGATCGAAGCCGCGGCGATGAGAGTCGCTCGCTGGAACATGATTCGTTCCAGGGCGTCTCTGCCGGCAAACCAGAGCCCGAACGACGACGACGAAAGCACCGCGAGCATGAGGTAATCCGACGCTACGAGGCGCGCAGTGTGATCAAGTACTGGGATGTCTCCTGCCGTGGCATTGAGCCACAGCAAGAGCTGCCTGTCAAGATCAATCATCAAGCCAACGTCTCGCAACTATCTTCGGAAGCGACCAGTTGGGGGCTTCCCGCAGTAACAGAGCCAAATCGTGCCAGACCGTCTTGCGCAACTTGCTCCAAGAGGTTCGCAGGGCTGAGAACCAGTCCGTCCGCGACAACGCACCAAAACCATCGGACTGTTCGCTATCGTCTTCCATGTCGGAACGGCTCACGAATCGCAAACGGGCAGCCGCTGTCACTACTGAGAATCCGACCGCCGCCAACGCCGTGAGCGGGAACCAAGCACCGTAGTCTCCGCCGTTTAACCCGCCATGGATATCGTTCAAGTTGCGAGACTTGGTCACATCCTCAAACGCGGCAGTTCCCCATTTTCTCGACTCGGAGGTCCCATCGACGACTGAACCATCCGCCCACGGACCATCGGTCCAAAGCGGCAGGAGCGTGAACAGCGTGATACCCGCGACTCCGAGAGTGACTGCCAACACCATATTCGACCGCTTGTCCGGTAGGAGCCACAGTCCGCGCAGGCCTCCAACAGACGCGCCGAACTGCAACGAACCCAAGCTCAGCAGGAACACCAGCACCAGGTAGTGACGAGTCATCACCGCCTGCGCTACTTCAAAGTCGTAATCCACCTAACTGCAGAAACCACGGGAACACGCGGCCAGCATCGGACGAGCTAGGCAGGCGTACACCAATCCATGTATCGCTCGTTACGACCCGATACGCTCTGAAAATAGACCGACTGCAACTCGGACGTCAAACGGCCAACGCCACCTTCACCTACTGCGCGATCGTCAATCTGGCCGACCGCCGTCACATGTGCTGCTGTGCCCGTCAAGAACACCTCATCGGCGAGATACAGCTCACTACGATTGATCCGACGTTGCTGCACCTCGATTCCCAACTCCTCTCGTGCGAGAGTCATCACTGAATCCCGCGTGATGCCTAGCAAGGCGTTCGCAGTCTCGTAAGGGGTGAAAATCTCGCCGCCTGACACTACGAAGATGTTCTCGCCGCTACCCTCCGAAACTGATCCATCATGATTGAGCAGAATCGCCTCATCATAACCTGCCATCACCGCCTCGGTCTTTGCCAAGATGCTAGTTGTGTATAAACCGGTCAGCTTGACACCTGTCGGCATCATCGAGTCGTCCGGGCGCCGCCATGATGATGTCTTGCAGCGGATCGCACCTTCTACCTCGATATAGGCCCCGAACGGCTGGATCATCAATGCAAAGTCGGATGCCAGAGTGTTCAAGCGCAGGTTCGCAACCGCCTCTTCGCTCTTGTAAGCAATTGGGCGGATGTATACATCCTCTCTGAAGCCATTCTTCCGCATCAAATCAACCGTGATGTCGCACATGTCGTCTACGGAGTACGGCAACGAGATCTGCAATATCTTGCACCCTCGATCCAGTCGCTCGTAATGCTCACGCATCCGGAATATGTAGACTTTCCCCGCCTCTTCGTTCCAATTGCCCCTAATGCCCTCGAACACTGCCGTGCCGTAGTGCAAAGCGTGGGTCTGGACTCCTACCTTCGCGTCGCCTATCGGTACCTGACATCCGCGAAAGAATGCCCAGTGAGTCCCACTCATGCCATGTGCTCCCGTGTCAGCCTGATGCGTCAGTCAAGGATACGTTGAACGCCAAATGAATTATACCGCCGCACACGTCTTGCACCAGACCGCTACTCAACGCTGACAGTGTTATCGGCAATCCAATCGAAGTTGATGTCCTCGCCGAGGCCCGGTCCGTTAGGCATCGGTATCATGCCGTCCTCTCCCATCGGGTCTATGGACGAGTTCAAGTACTCTGGAACCGCATCGTAATCAACGAATGGGTGTAGCAATCCGCGCTCGTACCACCGTCCGTTGTAGAAACCTCCGAGAACTGCCAGATTCCCAGGACCTCCGCCGTGAATCTCGCAGTCCATGTTCAACGACTCAGCCAAGTGGCAGACTTTCATCGAGGGTCCGATCCCTCCAACATCTCCGACACCCGTCCGCAATATGTCACACGCGCCATGAATAGCCCACTCAGCGCGCGAGTGGAACTTGCCCTCGACGTACTCCGGTCCCAAAACTGGTATATCCAGGTTGTTCGCCATCCAGACGTAAGACGACATTGAGTGCTCATCCATCGGCTCCTCAAACCAGTAATAGCCCAGTTCCTGTATCCCCTTCCCCAACTCGTATGCCTCGGTTCGGCTGTACCAGTGGTTCGCATCCAGCATCAGTGGCACGTCTGGACCAACCGACTCGCGAACCGCGGCACACGCCTTTATGTCCATCTTGACGGAGGGAGCCCAAGACACTGGCGGCATCCAGGTGTGCAACTTAATCGCTGTGTAACCACGCTTGATGAGCCACTCGGCGAAACGTCCATAATCTTCGGGTGTCGCTAAACCACCTGGCATCTCGTCTCCGCACATGGTTGAACCGTACGCCGGCACCTTGTCGCGCATACCGCCCAACAGCTTCCAAACCGGCATTTCCATCTTCCTGCCGACAAGGTCCCAAAGTGCCATCTCAACTACGGCAAGCGTCCTGTCCGTCAAGTTGCCGCCCGAGCCGCGTTGCCAACGCGCTAGAGACTGCCACAATCGCTCTCGATCGTGTGGGTCCTCACCCATCACCACTCGCTTTACGAAGTTCTGCATCACCGAGGGGCGCAACGCCTCAGGCGAACCGAAGCTGTACCCGCTGGTCCCGTCATCGGTCGTAATCGTGAGCAACGCGTTACGCGCATCATGCGGGTCACCCGGGTGCGTGTGACCATCGGTGTCCTGAACTGTGTGAGATGTGTACGTGAACGTCGTGACCGTGATCTCTTCAACCTTCATGTCGATTCCTCTCGAACTGCATCAAATGTCAATCGTTTTCCTGTCCTGCCAGCTCTGCTTGCGCCATTCTACGCAGGTCGGCCAACAGGATCATCGCCTCAAGTGGGGTCAACTCCTCAATCTCGGTGTCAGCGGCAGTCCGTAACGCGGCTGACGGTTCCGCCGATGTTCGAGAATGGCCTTTCGCAAACATACCAAGTTGAATGTTATCCGCAACACCCGAGTCGACAGCGTGTTTACCACGAGCCGCACCAGACTCCAACTCGCCCAGAATCTCCAGTGCACGGGTGATAACCGATGTCGGCATCCCCGCCAGGCGCGCAACTTGAACACCATATGATCGATCTGCTCCACCGGGAACGATTCGATACAGGAAGGCAATACTTGAGCCATCTTCCGCCACCTCAACTCGCAGATTGCGTGCCCGCTCGAGAGCCTCCCCCACCTCAGTCATCTCGTGGTAATGCGTCGCGAATAGTGTCTTGCAACCCACCGTTTTACTGTCGTGGATGAACTCAACTACGGCGCGCGCTATCGCGAGGCCGTCATACGTACTGGTGCCGCGTCCGATTTCATCCAAGACTGCTAGAGAGCGAGTCGTCGCTTGGTTGAGCATCGAGGCGGTCTCAACCATCTCGACCATAAAGGTCGATCTACCACCCGCAAGATCGTCCGTAGCACCTACACGCGTGAATATTCGGTCTACTATCCCAAGACGAGCGCTGGTTGCAGGCACCATGCTCCCGATCTGAGACATCAAAACGAGGACGGCGGCCTGTCGGATGTACGTCGACTTACCGGACATGTTCGGTCCAGTGATGATGAGAACCTGGGAATCTTCGTTGGAAATGTCTATCGTGTTCGGCACGAATCGCCCCGGACCGAGCACCGACTCCACGATTGGATGTCGCGCTTCCTCGAACCACAAACGGTCGCCAGTATCGAGCATCGGCATCACCCATCCGCCTTCGCGACTGGCTTCGGCCAACGATAAGCACACATCCAATCGAGCGATTGCCGATGCCGTGCGTGATATCTGCGCCGCGTGCTCCGCGACCTGACCGACCACGCGTTCAAAGATCGACTGCTGCAACTCCTCAATCCGCACCGACGCATCGGTAACTTTCGCCTCAAGCCGCCTGAGCTCTGGAGTAACATAACGCTCCCCGTTCACGAGCGTCTGTCTGCGCTCCCAATGCTCAGGGACATATGGCAGGTTCGGACGCGACACCTCAAGGTAGTAGCCGAATACCTTGTTGTAACCAACCTTTAGCGACCTGATTCCCGTCGAATCGCGGGCTTCGGTCTCTATCTCGGCTATACCGGCTCGACCGTCCCGAGCCGTCGCTCTTAATCCATCCAGCTCGTCGTCGAAGCCGTATCGTATCACATCCGCCTCTGTAACACGTGCTGATGGATCGTCCACTATCGCAGAATCGATGAGTTGCCGCACCTCGTCATGCGAAGATATGCCCTCAAAGAGCTGGGACATCGGCTCGTCCGTAGTGCTCATCGTGGTTAACAGTATCAACTCTGGGCACCGCGACAACCCAGACGACAACCTACGCAGGTCGCGCGGTGAAACGCGCAGCTGCGACAGCTTGGCGATCAACCTCTCAAGATCAGGTACGTCTTCTAGTGCTAAACGCAAAGCCGAAGCGAGTCCTATGTCGTCGTGCAACCGCTCGATCGTGCGCTGTCGGACCGTGAGCTCTGTTAGGTCCATCAGCGGCGACACTAACCAAGAACGCAACAGACGCGCACCCATCGGGGTCTGCGTACGGTCTAAGACCTCTAGCAGGGTCGGACCGCCTGGCGCGCTCGGATCGAGGATATCCAAGTCACGCAACGCCCCGACCGATACGTGCATGTATCGGTCAGACCGATGTCGCCGCAAAGTCGCGATGTACGGCGCGTTGCCCATCTGGGTCTCGACCAGATAACTGATCGCCGCCGCGGCCGCGCGCGTCGCGAGCTCGCTACCATCTAGATCGAACGGTTCGAGTGTCGGTGTGTCGAAGTGACGCTTAAGCAGGTCGGCAGCGTCATCGTAGTCCATATCCGCTCCATCCAGTCGGCGCACGACCCGCCGATCGCCGCCAGAATCAGCGGACCGAGACACATCATCTCGCTCCTCAATCATCTCGAATGCGCGCGCATCAGCCAGCACTTCCGAAGGGGCGATCCGCTCGATCGCGTCAACGACATGCCCAACCGGAACCTCCATCGCGGCGAACTCCCCTATAGACCCATCAAGCCAAGCCAAGCCAGCAGTCTCGCCACCGACGATGCAGGCCACTAGGTAGTTCGGACGCGACTGTTCGAGCAACGCTGGATCCAATACCGTGCCCGGTGTGACCATGCGAACTACTGCGCGATCAACGATCCCATCAGCACCAGGGGTATCACTGGTCTGCTCGGCGATCGCCACCTTGAGTCCAGCACCGATCAGCTTGCCGATGTAGTTGTCTAGCGCGTGGTAAGGTATCCCGGCAAGCGCGGATTTCTCGCCACCACCGACATCACGCGATGTCAACGCGACATCCAGCACCCGACTCAACGTATGCGCGTCTTCGTCAAAGCATTCGTAGAAATCACCCATACGATAGAGCAACAAGGAGTCTTGATACTGTGCCTTGAAGCGTAGATACTGCACGCGACCCGGCGACATCCTGCGCCGGCGGCCACGACCACGGTCTTCCAATCGTGCGAGTTCTCCCAACATCTGAGTCGTCATGTCCGCGAATCCAATCGCATACAAAGCGGATTCTAGCGAAGTTGACGGCGTTCGGATGGGCGGCTGGCGATGTCCCAGCGGACAGGTTCAACGATTCCATTTGACATGTGACTGATGCTGCGCTAACTTGTAGCGGGAACTTCTAAGAAAGGAGGTTCCAAATGTTCAAGAGAATTCTTCGGATTACTGTCTAGTCGGCGTTGGTAGGGTCGTTCGCGTTGCCTGCGCTAATCCCGGCAGTTGTCTTGGCTGATCCGCCTTTCACATACACGTTTCGCCAACAAGTTGCTAACAGCGGCTACGCGGCCTCAGTGCCGCTTACGGCGCAACAGGATGGATTAGGACCTCCGGAACCGGAAGGTTCCGATCCCCGCTCCGATTGATTGTCTCCTGCGGATTGGTGACTTGCATGCCTCAGTCCACAGTCCTGGATTCATGAACGGCACCGTCATTGGCGAATGCCCTACGCCGGTGGACGAGATGTTCCATTACGCCCAGATTTGGGAGAGGAGGTTCTGGGGTTGGGACAGGATTGGCGTCAGGAGAGTGTACGACGGGAGTACTATTAGGCGTGGCGTGGCAACAGCAAGCAATTTCCGTAAAGTCAATCCGGGGGATCCAACTCGAGGGATATGGTCGCGTTACGATCGCCGGCACCCCTACTACGTAATCAACAAACTCTTCGGAGAGGTCAATCCAAACCCTTGCGGACTGTGACGTCGTTGAAATGACGGGAGGTCACGATTATTCGATCGGTAAGCGTGAGAATGTCAGTGCGGCCGTCGATTGTCATCGCAGTCGCACTGGCATGCGTAGTCGCCGAAAGTTTCGGTTGCACCATGGACCATGTAGAAAGTAGCAATTCTCCTAGAGTGGGAGATCAGTCGACCGACCCACGTGCTGTGCTAGCAGCTGGACCCCCAGAGCTCGTCCTACCTCGCGGAGGCGACTCGGACCCCATCAGCGGCAAACTGCTCGTGGTGGACTGGGGGGAATTGACACACGGCATCGACATACGCCCAGGCGACCGATTCCAGTGGCCCAGTGCCCAGAACCGGCACGATCACTCCGTGTTTCACATCATTAGTACCGTCCAGCCCTATTGGATTCAAGTGAACCTCTTCGCGGCTATAGATGCAGAAAGTGGTATGCCAGTCGATCCGCAAACCGGTCAACCGACGGAGTTACCTGTTTACGAGTTCGAATGTCAGGGAGTTGACGGCGACAGGCGGTGCCCCGAAGTGCAAAACGGGGTGATCTCGTTCGACGCGCTTCCTGCGCGCCCATTACCCGATGAGTACGTAACAGTGTTCGTCGCTTGGACGGTGCCATTCACGCAGGAAGAGCTAGAAGCGGACCCTTCGGTGACGGGCCGACGGGTATTCGCGTCCTGGATGTTCCACTTCGCAAACGAGTAGCCAGCGTAGCAGCTCCGGTGGAGACTCGCTTCGCGATCTAGAATCTGGTGTCAGCGGGTGCAGAAACAGCTTTCGATTCGACAATCATGCATACTGAAGACGATAGCGATACCGGCGGTCAATGGGTAAAAGTGACTTATGCCAGCGCGGAGGAGATTGCCAAACTCCCGCGCGTACCGGATGCACCGCCCTCCGTCGCGCTCGCTACAGGCCATGGCACGCCTGACATCGAGGGCAGGCTAGTCTTTGCAGATTGGGATTACATCGATCCCGATGCCAGCCTCAGTCTTGAGGATTCTGCGCTCAATGTCTGGCCGGACCCGGTGCACCGACGCGGGCGCACTGTTTTCGAATTCCCAACTGCGTCACAGCCGTTCTGGGTTGAGGCATACCTCTTTACCGCCGTCGACTCAACGACTGGAGTTCCCATAGACCCTGCGACCGGCAACGAAGAGGAGGAACCAGAGTATGAGTTCCGTCACATGAATGGTTCGGAGGGCGAGGATTCCATCTCGGTCGGGAGCGACTCCGTGACGGTTGATGCGCTCCCAAAGGTCATGCGTCCGGATGAATACGTCGCGGTCTTCGCGGCGTGGTACATCCACAATTTGGATCCTGAACTCGACCCTGAAACCGATGAACTTGGCGGCTACGTGACTGCTACCTGGAGATTCCATTTCGCGAACCAGTAGCATGCGCCGCGCTGTCAGATAAATCTGCGAAATCGGGCTGTGTCTGGGACGATGGTCGAAGCGACAACTGATGTGCCAACATCGCGAACCCTAAAGAGTGCTGACACACCTTTGACGACTGACACATCACAATTGGTAGCCCGCGTTCGCCTTTAGAATCTGGCATTGGTCGGGGCAGAAGCGGCTTTCGGGGCCGCCTGCCGGGTTAGCAACCGGCGGGCTGGCACTCACCGCACTAGGCCAATGGCGGAAACGTCTGTGCCAGCATGTCTGTCCCGACCACTGCTACATGAGACTTGAAGGTCGCGATCGGTCCCTAAATCATATCAACAAAGAGGTCATTCGTCAACGCTCTTGCGTGTCGCATGGCCTGCTATTCGCACCACGTAGCGTTGGGAGCCTACCTCATTCCGGACACGTACCCAACCCCAGGGAAGACATCCGGCAACGGTACGCGGTCGCCGTTCGCATCCTGCCAAGCGCGAATCTTACGTGCTAACTCAACTACCCGCTCACCATGCTTGCCGGTATAGAACAGGTTCGTCTCCTCATATGGGTCGTCGTTGAGGTTGTAGAGCTCGCAGTAGTCGCCGACCGCTAGGTTCAGCTTCCATCCATCTGATGTGATGATGACACGATGGGGGATGTCGCGTTGAAGCTCAAGAGGGGACATCGGCAGACTCAATCCATCCAACCCGCGTCCGTGCCACGCGACGAAAGCATCCACGCCCGATAGGTCATCGGAGCCGGCGATCGCGGAAGCGCGACTTAGTCCTTGCAGATGGGAAGGGGCATCAAAACCCATCAGATCGAGTAGCGTCGGCACTGTGTCGATGTGTGAGTAACGCCCTGCAACACGTCGCGGGCTGACGCCGGGAACACGCACCAGCATCGGGACGCGCACGGTGTCCTCGTACATCACCATCTTGTGCAGGATGCCGTGGTCGCCGAGCTGGTCGCCATGCTCGCTGGTGAACACAACTATCGTGTTTTCCGACAATCCCAACTCGTCCAATGTGTCCATGATCATGCCGAGCGCTCGGTCCAGCAAAGTCACCAGCCCGAAATATCGCGCGCGTATCTGACGCAAGTCGTCCGCTTCCCGACCCGGTGGCGAGGTCGTCTCTCCGCGTAGCTCCTTGGCAGCATTCGGAGCCATCGGGTCATCGCCCGTCTTGTACAACCTCGCCATCAGCTGCGCCATCATGGACGCGTCCTCGGGCGGGTCCTTCAGGAAGATCGGGGAATCTGGTAACGAGTCGGGTTCATAGTAGTCGTTGAGTGGACCCGTATATGGGAAGTGCGGCTCGAGGAAGTTCACATAACAGGCAAATGGGTTATCGCGGTTCCGTCGCATGAACTCTGAAACCTCGCGACCGAGGTACGATGCCTTGGTGTGTTCCTCCGGTAGAGCGTGGGCGAACGGCCGCGTGAAGACAGGGCGACTTCCTGCCTCGCCGTCTGGATCATATCCTTGCGACACCAGGTACTTGTGATATGGGCTGTACTCCGGACCGTCGCCACCTGTCTTGGACCATACTCCGTAGGTGTCCTCAATGGGATGCCATTCGTCAAACCCGCGACGGCACTCGGTCTCTTCTCCCAAATGCCATTTCCCGAAATACGCCTTGTGGTAGCTCGATGGCAGGAAATCAACCAGCGAGTCAACCTCCTTCGGCAAGGGAACGTTGTTCTTATACGCGCCGTTCGTGTGTGGCCAGGTCCCAGTCAAGATCGTAGAGCGCGACGGCGTGCATATGGGAGACGACACATAACAGTTCTCAACGACTGTACCGCTAGCGGCCAACCGATTCATCGCCGGAGTGTCAACCCAGTCGTTCCCGTATGCCGCCATAGTGTCAGCACGTTGCTGATCGCTGAAGATGAAGAGCAAGTTGGGATGTTGGTTCGGCATGGGAGTGCTGACCTCCGATTGGATTAGCTGTATTACGCTGCTTCTCGCGCATCATTCTACCCAGTAGGTGCGATCCAACAGCCGCTAGGCACAACATGGAGCAGATTAATTGACACCTGTCCTTCTCTGCGAGGTTGGGTACAACGCGCCGAAGAATGGGTGCACGTCAATCTTGACGCTCCCTGTCATGCGATAGAATTGAACTAAATCATCGTTACAAATCAAACCAAACAGGTGCTGGCACTTGACTCAGCCTCACGGCATTGAGTCCATATGAAGTATGCTTAATCGCAACGATTGATAGCCGGCAGGAGGATGCGACCATGACCGACCAAGGACTAGCAAACCTTCCCGAGGACATCCGACAAACTTACCGCGATCTCGGACTCATGACTGAGCAGGAACGGCAGGTCTTCAGAGACTTCGCCAATACCGAACCTTGCTTTAAGTGGCAGGCAGAACCCACGGGGCCGATAACCACTAGAAACAACTCAGTGCCCTATCCGGAGATCCGGCGTGCCTAACTGGAACCAGTTGCTCGAGGAGATGCGACAGTTCGTCGGTGTCCAAGACTCCATCAGGAGGCGTCACGCAAGCGAGCTACACCAGGTTACCGGGCGCAATGTGATCCTGTACTATTCAGGATGGTTGCAGAAGCGCAATGTCCCGGATCTCTCGATCTCGGACGAGGACAAAAACGGCTTCATGACCGTCATTCATGAGTTGGATGACCGCGATCGCGGTCTCGATTTGGTGCTTCACACGCCTGGTGGAGAGGTCGCCGCCACCGAATCCCTAGTCGACTACCTCCGATCAACGTTTGGAAACGACATCCGGGCGGTCATTCCTCAATTGGCGATGTCGGCAGGTACGATGATCGCTTGCGCGTCAAGGGAAATCGTTATGGGAAAGCAGTCTAGTCTAGGTCCAATCGACCCGCAACTTGAAGGGATCCCCGCACATGGTGTTGTTGAAGAGTTCGAGACCGCGAGGTCTGAAATTATCGAGAACCCGAATTCCGTACCAGTGTGGCAACCCATCATCGCCAGGTACCCGCCCGCGTTCATCGGTGAATGCCGTAAGGCGATAGACTGGGCTAATGAAATCGCTCGTGAGTGGTTGGCTTCTGGCATGTTCGGAGACGAACCACGTTCCGAGGCAGACCCCAAGGTTGCGTCAATCGTGGAAGCGTTGGGCGACCACGCGCTCACGAAATCGCACAGCCGCCACCTTTCAGCATCTTGGTGCGAAAAACTGGGACTAAAGATCGATCACCTTGAGAAAGATCAGCAGTTGCAAGACGCTGTGTTGTCGCTCCATCACGCGTGCATGTTGACCTTTGACACCACACCTGCGATAAAGCTTATCGAAAACCACAAAGGCACCGCATTCATAAAGTCGATGCAAGCTGCCGCTATCATGCCCGCGCCAGCCATCGTCGGGCAGGACATCCAAGATCCAAACCGGTAGGAGTTGTGCACGACGCGACCCTACTGTCTGATATCGCGGCACCACATTCGGGAACTCTGAACGCCCCTCGCGGCCGTGGCCGCGAGGGGCGTTTTACTGTTCATCGCGGGTCAGCCCTTACGCCAAACCCACGATGCTTCCTGAACTCTCTACTGCGTCGGCTCGAGGTTCAGGAAGATCTGCAGGCCCGTTCTGTGCCAGAAGCCTTCGTGGATGTACTGGTTGTCGTGGTGCGGCCACGAGTCTTCGCGCCAGTACGTCGTGTTCATCGGCAACGTAATGATCGTGCCGACCAACGGGATGTCTGGCAATTCGTCGATGTAGATCTCCATCGCCTGGCGGTACAGTGGCAGCACACCCGGGTCGTCAACCGGCAGCTTCTGCATCTGGTCCACTAGTGCGTCGAAGTCTTCGTTGCACCAGCGGTAGAAGCCGGGATATGCGATGAACCCGATGTCCGTGTCTGTTACGAGTTCGCAACGGTAGCCGTAGAGCACCGGAACCGGGTCTCTCATGCTGCCGTGTCCCCAGATGAAGCCGTCGGCATATCCCTCGAAGATCTGCGTGATGAAGTCTGTCGGGGTTGAGAACGTTGCGTCAAACCCGTTGCGTCGCAGGTTCTGCGTGACCGGTGCGATCGCAGGCGTGCCTGAAGGGTGTTGCGGGAATGTAACGATGTGTATCTTGATACGCTCACCGTCTTTAACCCAGAAACCCTCGGAGTCCCGAGTGTAGCCCTCGCCTTCCATGAGCTCAGCCGCCTTCGCAGGGTTGTACTCGTTCGTGTCGCGCACCGCTAGGATGTCTTCCACTTCGTCGTGATACTTCTGCATCGGCGCGTAGAAAGGCCAAGGTAGCTGCGTCTTGATTGTGCCTCCACCGAATCCGAACTCGATCACTTCGTCGCGGTTGATGGAGTACGAGATCGCCCAGCGCACGTTCTTGTTGTCGAACGGCGGACGCTTGGTGTTCAGTCCGAGGCCCATCGGCCACCAGTCCTCATAGCCGTACGGAGGCTCGCTGTACCAGTGTGTCGTCATGTTGTCGTTCTGCGACTTAACCGACTTGTAGTTCGGAACGGTCAGCGAGAATGCCATGTCGATCTCATTGGTGATCAAGAGGTTGGCCATTGTTATCTCGTTCATTCCCGGCAGGAAGATCAAGCGCTCTACCCTGGGCAGCTCGGCGAAGCCGGCCTTCGCTGCCCACCAGTCATCGCGGCGGTCCCAAATCTTCCGTTCGATATTCGTAGATACCAAGCGGTATGGTCCGGTTGCCACTGGCCAGCCCTTCGCGGGGTCGTAGAACGTGAACGTAGACGGATCATCAACTGTCTCGAAGATGTGCTTCGGCGTCATGGGGATGCCGATATCGGCTCGGAATATCAAGATGTCCCACATGTATCGCGGTGCCGGCTCAGTGAACTCAACGTACAGAGTCAGGTCGTCAACTGCGCGGGCCTCTTTCGTCCATCGGCCCACATCACCCGATCGTTCCAGCTTGTCGTTGTTTGCAAGCATGTTGATGGTGAAGGCGACGTCTTCTGCCGTGAACGGCATGCCATCGGACCACTCGACATTGTCGCGTATCTTTACCGTCACGCCGGTGTAGCCATCGTCGTACTCAAACCCCGTCGCGAGCCATGGAATGAGCTCGCCGTTAAGCATGTTGAAGTAGAACAGCCCTTCGGTTGCGGCTTGGTACATCCCAGAGCGAGAGAGTCCGCTGGAGTGCGGGTTGAAGTTCTCGATGTCTGTGAAGCCGCCGAAATGCTCGCCGCCGAGTCCGGCCATGATGAGCGTTCGGTTTCGCGGGATATCAGCGTATCCAAGCGGCACTGGCGTTGGAGTCACCTCAACGACACGAGTGGCTTCAACCACAATAGTCGCTTCAACAACCCTCTCGCGCTCAATCACACGGGTAACTTCAACTTCTTCTTCGATGACGCGCGTTACCTCGACTTGCTCCTCGATTACGCGGGTTACCTCTACAGGCACCTCTTCGCGAACGACGCGAGTGACCTCGACCGTCTCGGTCGTAGTGCACGCCATTGCGAACGCCGTCGTCGCTACTAGAGCAAGTAGCCCGGGCAGCACGTATCTAAAATGCTTGTGTTTCATTGTCGCTTGACTCCTGCGAAATTGGCCGACCGCGATTTCCAGCGGTTACACAGTGATTAAAACATACCACGCGAATTGATTGAACGCGTAACGATTATCAGTTTCTAAGCCGAAAATACCCAGAAATCTCTCGGTGCTCTGTCGGCCCGGAGTCTCGATGCAGGAAACACCTGCTGATGCGATGTCGATCGACATGGTACGTGTCTGGCAACGAGTCCGTGCACTCAATCATGGCATCAGGACATCTATTCACGAATGGGCACATCCCCGCGCGTATTGATTCTCCAGCGAAGGGCGACTCGCCCCTCGATCGGGTGTCAGCCCACCGTCGATTCGGGTCCGGCATAGGTATCGACTGCACCAACAGCTGGGTGTACGGATGCCTCGGATCATTGATTACCTTCTCCACCTCACCCGCTTCCACGACATGCCCGAGATACATGATCAGGATGTTGTCGGCGACCTGATACGCTGTGGTCAAGTCGTGCGTTATGTAAAGTATCGCAATTCCCAACTCGTGGTTCAACGATCTTAGCGTCTCGAGAATCGTCGCCCTGAGTGAGGCATCAACCATCGACACTGGCTCATCTGCGATTATCACCTTGGGCTTCAGGAGCAACGACCGCGCGACCATCACGCGCTGACGTTGCCCACCGCTGAGCTGATGCGGATAGCGACCGAGCGTCTCGGCAGGGCGCAGTCCGACAGCGGAGATTGCCTCCTCGATTAGCTGACGAGATTCGTCAGACGAACTCGCCAGCTTGAATCGCTTGATCGCCATCGCGAATATGTGGTCTACCTTGTAGAACGGATTAAACACTGAGTAAGGGTCTTGGAAGATTGCTTGCACCTCACGGCGGAACTGCTTGCGCTCTGACATACTCATGCGCGCAACATCCTTGTCTCTGTACACCACCGACCCGAGGGTGGGTCGTTGGAAACCGAGCATTATCCGGCCGAGCGTCGTCTTGCCACTCCCAGATTCTCCCGCCACGGCGGTGATGAGCGAAGGGTCGGACGTTAGCTTGAACGAGACATCGTTAACAGCTACGTTTTCGCTTCGGTTCCAGAACGGGCCCGAGCTGAACACCTGCGAAACGTTCTGCAATTCCAACGAAGTTGCGGCATTGTCGGCCGGTATGTTCTCCCGCTTGTCTGTGTCCTGCGAATCGTTCATCTAACTTACCGCCAGCGACTCTTCAGTGTGCAAATGGCATGACACCTTGCGCGCATCGCCTATCAGTTCAGGCTTCTCAACCGCGCACATTTCAATCGCCTCTGGGCAACGTTGCATGAAAGGGCATCCGGGCGGTATCGCCAACAGCGATGGGGGCAATCCGGGGATGCCTTCCAACGGTCTCTTGCCCCCTGTGTCTGGGAGGCTCGAGATGAGCAGGCGGGTGTAAGGGTGAGCAGGGTTGGCGAATATCTGTTGGACCGGGGCAAGCTCTACCATCTTTCCTGCATACATCACCCCGATCCTGTCTGCGAACTGCGCCATCAAGCCCATGTCATGCCCTACTAAGATCACCGCCGCGCCGATGGCGGTTCGCACATCCTCCAGGGTCTCCATAACCTGCCGTTGCACCACTACATCCAACGCGCTCGTCGGCTCGTCCGCCAAGATGAGTCTCGGACGGTGTGAAATCGCCATCGCTATCGTGACACGTTGCTTCATACCGCCACTAAGCTCATGAGGATACAGGCTCAACACATTCTCAGCTAACCCGACCTGGTCCAGCAAAGTAACCATGCGGTCATAGATGGCCGACCTAGACTCTCGCACGCCGTGATCCACAAGCCCGTCGCGAATCTGGTCGCCAATCCTGCGAACCGGGTTCAGCGCGTTCATGGCTGCTTGCGGAACCATCGCGATGTCTCTGCCGCGCACCTGACGCATCTCAGTCTCCGACAGGTCAAGCAGTTGACGGTCGTCAAGAGCGATTGATGATCCCTCGACGATCACACCAGGCGGCCTGATCATGCGCATGACCGCCAGAGCGGTAGTGGTCTTGCCAGATCCCGATTCGCCGACCAATCCCAGTTTCTCGCCTGGTGCCAGCTCAAGGTCAAGGCCGTCCACGGCCCGGGCGGTTCCGGCGCGGATGTTGAAGTGAACCTGAAGGTTGCGTATGGAAAGCAGTGCTGACATATTGTGAGGTCGCCGGTGCAGTTAGAGCGACTGCCTCAGCCGGGGGTTGGCCCATTCGTCGAGGCCGCCGGCGATCAGGAAAAGGGTCACGAATATCCATGCGAGCAACACTACTGGCGGCATCCACCACCACCACCAGTTGTTGAGTAATGCGCCGAAGTAGATCGACCAGTAGATGGTCATGCCAAGCGTCGGCTCACTCTGCGGACCCAATCCTAGAGCCTCCAAACCAACGGCGGCAAGAATACTACTAGCTATCGCGCCTACGAAGCTCGCAGCGAGGAACGGCAATAGGTTAGGCATGAGCTCCCGGAAGACTATCTCTAAGTTACCCATGCCGTTGAGCCTTGCAACCTCAACATAGTTACTCTCCCGCATGCTCAATACCTGCGCTCGTATGACCCGCGCCGGCCACATCCAAGAGAGCACGGCAACGATGAGCCCCATTGCCGTAACAGAGAGTCCCTCTCCGCGGGCGCCGACCGTGGATGCGATCACGACCAATACCGCCAAGCCAGGGATCGTGATCCATACGTCCGTCAACACCCTGATAATCGTGTCGATCGCTCCGCGCATGTAGCCGCCGAGGAATCCCAATACGGTGCCTACGAGCAGTCCCACGACGCCAGCCACTAGACCGATTCGCAATGTCAGCGGCGCACCGTGGATCATCAACGGCAATATCTGGCGGCCGTTCGAATCCGTTCCCAATAGATATCTCACGGTGAGACGCTCGCCCGTCACCGGGTCAAAGTAAACCGCCTCCTGCAACGGTGCAGCTGACGGTGGACCTGCCAACGGGTCTGCTCCTGCCGGATCGACGACGATTGACCCGATGCCCCAGAATCCCAACAGCAACACCAGCATGACGATGCCGCCGAGCAACATCCGGTTGTGGGCTAAGTAATAGAGAAACCCTGAGAGAGCACTTGGCCTATCCGGATCGGCTTGTTCGGATGCCTCTGTCGTGACAGGGGTGCGTTGATCCCCGTCGGCACTGTGCTCAATCATCGTTGGACCACTTTGCCGATTCTCGGTTGAACCGCAACATCTGACATGTCGCCGTCATGCGACCCGTTTGATGCGCGGATCAATCAACGGATAGACGAAATCGAGAACCAGCGTTGCAACCGCCACCGCAATAATCAACACTAGGACGACTCCGTAAATCACGAAGAAGTCGAACGCGCCGATCGCTTCATACATCAGCGTTCCCATGCCGGGATAGCGGTAGATTATCTCAACGAGTATCACACCCGAGACGATCAGGCTGAGTGCTAGAGCGAGCGAAGTCGTTTGAGGGAGCATAGCGTTACGCATCGCATATTGCAGGAACACGCGCGTCGGGTTCAGTCCACGCGTCTGCGCCAAAGTGACGTAGTCCTCTCCCATGGTTGTCACCATCATGCCTCGCATCTGCAAAGCCCAGAATCCGATCTGCGCCGCCACGATTGCGGTCGCTGGTAGCAGTGAGTGATAGAGGATATCCCACGTCCGCTGGAGGCTCCATCCATCGTAGACAGTGGTGATGTTCGACGCACCCGCAATCGGCAGGAGCCGCCAATTGACGGCAAATATGAACATGAGAAACAACGCGATCATGAAATACGGGATCGCGGAGGTAGTCAGGAAGACCGGGGCGAATCCCTTGAATGCCTTCAACCAGCGCGAGTTGCTGGACCAGGCGAGCATCGCACCTGCCAAGGATCCGAAAACGAACGACATTGCCAACGAAACACCTACCAGTCCGAGAGTCCACGGCAACCGGTCCAGGATCAATCCAGAGACCGTCGCCGGGTGCTTGATGAGCGAGAAGCCCATGTCGCCGCGGAGCAGGCCGCTCATGTATCTGAAGTACTGCGTCAATAGCGGCTGGTCAAGTCCGAAGTCACGCTCGAAGGCCGCGACCTGTTCCTCGATCCCCGCCGCGCTACGTCCTGATGCGGCTGCCAATATCAGACGTTCGCGCACCGGATTCCGATCTGGGGCAAGTCTAGGCAGGAAAAAGATCAGCGTTATCGCCAGCCAAACGACGATAACGAACACGATTAGCCGAGACGCAATGTAGGTGACGCTCATTGCCGTTCAATTGTGTGTGGTCGGCCGTTCCGCCGGCGTTGGGACCCAGCGGAACGGCCGAGATGTGCGCTTGGCACTCCGATTCGGTGATTACTGTGCCTTCGATACGTTCAGTATCTCCAGCAGGAAGCCTGCCCAGAGACTGTACGGCGCGACGTACGGGTTCGAGTTCGTCGCGAAACCACGCCAGTAGGTGTTGTTGAAGGTAACAACGTGGCGCTCCTCCGCGAGCGGGATCTCGATCACATCATCTAGGAAGATGCGAATCGCACGGTTCGCCAAGTCCACGTACGTCGGGTCGTCAACCGACGGCAACACCGAGTCCATCTCGTCGATGATCGAGTCGAACTCAGCGTTGTTGTACTGGCTATTCGCCCAGATGTACGAGTTCTGCTCGCCCTGAGTTGGCGAGTTGAACCTTGAGTGGTAGTGCTGGAGTGTGCCATGTGGCTCGCGGCTTGAACCGCAATGCACGAGGATCCACATGTCCGCCAAACCTGTTCGGACTTCCGCCCACAGCGGGCCGGTGTCCGGGTCGTGCAACACGAACGTCACGTCGAAGCCAGCGGACTGTAGCTGCTGTTCGACTACCGGTCCCATGGGGCGCAACCAACCTGGCACATGAAGGTTCATCTCAAGCGTTTCGCCATCCTTGGACCAGTACTCTCCATCTTTCGTGTAACCTGCCGCAGCCATGTACTCGTCGACCTCGGCCTGGCCCTGTTCAGCCCAATTGAACTCTTCGATGATGTCTGCCTGTAGCTGCTCGTACGCTCCGAGACCGCCGTATGTCGAGTAAGGTATCGTCCGAGTCACCGTCGAGCCGTCGTATGCCAGAGCGACTAGCTGGTCTCGGTCGACCGCTGCCTGAACGGCGCGCCGGGCGTTCACATCTGACATCGGACCGTACTGCGTGTTCACACCGAGCGTGTAGATGCACGCATCTGCCGCGCCGTAACTCGGACCGTCAGTATCCCAAGAAATGATGTTCTTGTTACGCGCACGCGCTGCTACGAATACCCCCGGTTGCATGATCGAACCGACATCAAACTCGTTATTGATCATGCGGGCGACCATGGTGTCCTGCGATCCCGGCGGGATGTATGCCACGCGCAACGGTTCCGGCAGTTCCTTGAATCCGACCTTCGCGGCCCACCAGTTGTCATTCCGGTCGAATATCTGCCCTTGACCACTCGCACGAAGCGCCGTGTACGGACCAGTCCCGACCGGCCAACCCTTGCTAGTGTCGTAGTTCGCGAACTCCAGCGGGTCTTGACCTTCCCAAACGTGCTTCGGCAAGATCGGAAGGTGGATCTCCGAGTTCTCCTGGAAGTAGAAGTAGAAGAAACGGGCATTCGGCTTGTTGTAGTTGATCCGGAAGTTGCGGTCATCAATCACCTCAACATCCTTAACCCACTCTTGAATGTCCCCCGCGAACACCATCTCATCGTTGTTGAGCAACAGGTCGATGGTGAACTTGACATCGGTGGAGGTGAATGGCATGCCGTCTGACCACTCAATGCCATCACGCAGTGTGACATTGACACCCATGAAGTCGTCGTCGACTTGGCTCGACTCTGCCAACCACGGGATCACTTGGCCGTCGTTGTGGTTGTAGAGGTAGAGGAATTCGTAGATCGTCTTGTTCAGGATGCCACGTACCCGTCCTAGCCCACCTAGTGAGTATGGGTTCATGTTCTCGGGGTCGTCCCACTGAGTTGCACCAGCACCGAAACCGGTGACTACCAGTGTGTCCTCTCGGCCAACCTCGCCGCGCGGGCGTGGCGTTGGAGTCACCACGACTTCGCGGTCAACAACCACCGTTTGGACAACGGTCTCGCCCCGAACTTCAACAGGCCGTTCAACAACCACAGTCTCAACTACCGTCTCACCCCGAACCTCCCGTTCAACAACCACAGTCTGAACAACAGTCTCGCCCCGAACTTCCCGTTCAACAACGACGGTCTGAACCACGGTTTCCACTTGGACTTCGCCCGCGCGCTCAACGACGACCGTTTGCACGACGATCTCAGGATCGCTAGGGACCGGTACCTCAACAGTGACCGTCTCCGTCGTAGTACAAGCGACGAGTGCGACCATGGCCGCGGCCAACAGAGCGACCGTCGCTGCCATCGCCGGCATCGTTCCAAAGTACCTGCCTAATCTCTTCATTCTGAGTTACCTCCAGAAAAGCGGCGTAAATGAGCCGCGTATGTTTATCGTGCCGCATCGCCAACGCTGTTGAAGCCATCAAACGACGTGCATCGACTGCGCAATTAATCTATAACGAGCTAGCGCGCAAGTCAATCCCACACTCGCTCATTGCGTTTAACGCCAACTGTTGCGTTACACTACTAGCGCGCGGAATAGCGTGCCGTCCGATGTGCCAGACTCACTGATGAACACTCATAGATCCGAGACCGTCAGATGACCGTCGACTACGTCCTGAAACGAG
The DNA here is from genome assembly GCA_965200145.1 of Dehalococcoidia bacterium. Lineage (GTDB taxonomy): Bacteria > Chloroflexota > Dehalococcoidia > Lucifugimonadales > Lucifugimonadaceae > CBDATG01. The sequence continues at coordinate 90,942 of CBDATG010000002.1, read as the reverse complement.
TCGCGATGTTCGTGTTCATCATCATCTTCGCGGCATCCCTTAACTTCGCATTGCCGCGTTTGTCGCCAACGAATCCCGTTGAAGAGCGCTTGTACACGCTTCTACAACAGGCAGGCGGCGCCCACATCGGGAACGTCGAGAAGATGATCGCAACTTATGAAGAACGATTCGGGCTGAACAACCCGCTCTGGAGGCAGTACCTGAACTATGTGAGCTCCATTGCGCGGCTCGATTTTGGGCAGTCGATAGCTCTATTCCCGGCAGAGGTCACAGCCGAAGTGAGGCGTGCCCTGCCGTGGACCATCGGACTCGTCGGCACCACGACCGTGCTGGCCGCTCTCATCGGCTCCTTCTTCGGCGCATGGCTAGGGTGGACGCGCACGCCGGCGGCGATATCGTTCGTTGTCCCACTACTGTTAGTAGTCACTGCCGTGCCGTTCTACCTGCTCGGACTGCTGTTGCTTTACGGATTCACCGTCTTCACGCCATCACTTACCGACGGACTTCTCAACGGCCGGGTCCCAGATTGGATATACGAATTCAGCAGATTCCTGCTTGTCTGGCCCGGCGGCGGTGCGCACAGCTACGACATCGTACCGGCCTTCAACTTCGAAGCAATCTACGACATCTTGCGGCATGCCTTCCTGCCGGCAATCGCTATAGTGCTTTCGAGCATTGGATTCTGGGGACTCGGGATGCGCGGGATGATGGTCACCACGATGGGGGAGGACTACATCAAGCTTGCGGAGTTCAAAGGACTTAAGGAACGTCGGATATTCCTACGATACGCGGTTCGCAACGCCCTGTTGCCATCGGTAACCGGTCTCGCTCTGAACTTGGCATTCGTGGTGAACGGCTCGGTGTTGGTTGAAGTGTTGTTCGCCTATCCCGGAGTTGGCAATCTCCTTTACCGTGCCATCACCGGTAATGACTATTTCCTGATGCAAGGCATCATCATGTACGTGATATTCGCAATAGGCTTCCTGCTGCTCATCGTTGACATGATCTACCCGCTAATTGATCCACGGATCAGGTACCGAACCGCTTGATGATTAGCCACGAAATGGAGATATTGGTCAACGGGCGTGCTGTAGCGTTTGCAGTTGCCCGTACAAGGATGGTGTGGCATCGACGCTGAACTAGCCAGTACAGACACCGGCGCGCCGACCGGGCGAGACACGATTCTCAAGTCCGTCGCTTACGCCATCAACCGCAACCGGTTGCTCTTCAGCGGACTCGTGCTGATCGCGGCGGTGATACTGTTCGCCGTAATCGGATCACTCGTGATCGATTCTGAGCGCACTGAAGTCGGTGCGACGACGTTGCCTCGCCTCCGTCCATCAAGCGAGTGGTGGCTCGGCTCCGACCAGTTCGCAAGGGACATACTCGCTTATGTCGCCTATGGAACTCTCGGTACTCTTACCATCGGATTCATCGCCGGCATCGTTGGGATTGGCATTGGAACCGTGCTCGGATTTTTCGGCGGCTACTTCGGCGGACTCATCGACACAGTCGCCGTCATCGTCAGTGATTCCTTCATCACGATCCCGGGACTACTGATCCTGATCGTAGTAGGAGCGTACGTTGACACGTTATCGGTCGAACAGCTCGGAGTGTTCATCGGACTCGTCTCCTGGATGGGCGCGACGCGCGTTATTCGCGCCCAAGTTCTGACCCTCAAGAGCCGGGCTTATGTTGAGGTATCGAAATTCAACGGACAGCGGGATATTGAGATAGTGTTCGCTGAGTTGATACCGAACCTTGCGCCTTTCATCGCCGCTAGTTTCGTCGGCGCCGTGGCAGGCGCGATTCTGCTGTCCATCGGACTCTCCGCACTGGGTCTGGGACCGCAGAATGAGCCTTCGCTCGGACTGATGGCCGACTGGTTCATCAGATACGGCGCTGTGCCTCAAGGTCTGTGGTGGTGGTTCGGCCCGCCGATAGTCGTGATAGCAATCTTCGTTGTCGGGCTCTTCATGGTCACCGCGGGCCTAGACCAGATCGCCAACCCACGGTTGCGAACGTCCGTATGACAACCCAGGAGCAAACCGACGGTGCACCTGGCGAGCGTGACGACGGAGACGTCCCGCTCCGTGTACAGGGTCTAAAGGTCTACTACCACACTAGACGCGGTCCAGTCAAAGCCGTCGATGGCGTGTCGTTTGACGTGGCAAAGGGGGAGCGACTCGGATTAGTAGGTGAGTCGGGATCCGGGAAGTCAACTATCGCGCTCGCTCTGATGCGCGCTCACAAACCTCCTGCGAAAATCGAGGCGGGAAAGATCCTTCTCAACGGCTCCGACTTGCTCGAAGATGACGAGGACACGACCCGGTTCAGACGGCTCTCCGAGGTTGCGATGGTCCCGCAGGGCGCGCTCAACTCGCTGAATCCCGTGATGCGGATTCGGGACCAGATAATCGACGGGCTGAAAGACCACCAGGTGCGCCTCGCGAAATCGGAGTTCAACAATACAGTCGCTAATCTACTTGCAAGTGTCGGCCTTCCTGCAGAGGTATCGACTAGATTCCCACACGAACTCAGCGGCGGAATGAAACAGCGCGTCGCAATCGCGATCGCAATATCTATGAATCCCTCGCTGATCATCGCCGACGAGCCCACTAGCGCGTTGGATGTCGTCGTGCAGAAGCAGGTAGTCCAGACTCTAAAGGGAGTCCAGCAACGCATCGGAGCCGCAGCCATCATGATCGGTCACGACATGGGACTGATGGCGCAATTCGCATCCAGAATCGGAATCATGTACGGAGGGAAGATCGTCGAAATCGGGCCAGCGAGGTCCGTGCTGAAAGACCCGAAGCATCCGTACTCAAAGATGCTGATCTCCAGCCTGCCCGACACCCGCAGCAAACGCAAGCTCTTAAGCATCCCCGGACTCCCGCCGTCACTGTTGAACCCACCGACCGGATGCGTCTTCCATCCAAGATGTACAGAAGCCATGGACATCTGCAAACGCGAAATCCCAACCGAGCAGCTACTCAGCGAATCGCGACTCGGTTCATGCCATCTGTACAACAGTCAGAGCAAGAACGGCGCAACACAATGACCACCGTCTCGACAGACCGCGAGTTGGATGCCTCGGAAGTCCCAAACGACTCTCAGTTACTTTTGGCTGATGCCGTATCCAAGACCTATGAGTCGGGAACTTTTCGCAAGAGTTACACGCACGCTCTGGACACTGTCACTCTGTCAGTTCCTTGGGAGCCTCCGACGATAACGGCGATTGCTGGCGAGAGCGGCAGTGGGAAAACGACGCTAGCACGCACGATACTCGGCCTAGTGCGCCCGACATCAGGCCGCGTGCTCTACCGCGGCGAAGACATCGCAACCATGAATCGGAGAGCGCACGAGAGATTCAGACGCGAGGTCCAGGTAGTGTTTCAGGACCCATTCGAGTCTTACAATCCCTTCTACAAAGTCGACCACGTGTTGCGGACTCCAATTCGGCGTTACAAGCTGGCGAATCCCGCGACGAGGGGCACGAGATCATCCTCAACGCGTTGCGCACAGTTGGACTGCGACCTGACGAGACGCTAGGCCGATACCCGCATCAGCTCAGCGGCGGACAGCGGCAACGCGTAATGGTCGCACGCGCGGTGATGCTAGAACCAAAAATCATCGTCGCGGATGAACCCGTCTCGATGGTTGATGCTTCTTTGCGCGCCACGATACTGGAGACGTTGCGCGAGATGAACGACCGACTTAAGATATCGGTGCTCTACATCACGCACGATTTGACCACTGCTTACCAGCTCGCCGAAAACATCATCATCATGTATCAAGGGCGCGTGGCAGAAGCCGGTAGCGTGGAGGAAGTCATCAACTCGCCGACGCATCCTTACACCCAGCAACTGGTCGATTCCATTCCGCACCCTGACCCTGACACACAGTGGGGCACGACCGACGAATCCACTTTCTCCCCTGATATCGCGACCGAGGGTTGCAACTTCTATGATCGTTGCCCGAGCGCGATGGAGCGTTGCCGCCAAACCTCGCCGCCGCTCTTCCGCAACGGCGAACACCGCGTCAGCAGATGCTACCTGCACGACGACTCCGCCGAGTTCTCGGACCACGACCTGCGAGATGTTTTCGCCAGGTGATCGCGCCTCGGCTTGGTGCGCCAGAGTGCTACTAGCGGGCAGTTCCAAAATTGGCGGCGCCTCACCCACCGAGATTTATTGACGCAACGTCATCAGGACTACCGATGCAGAATCACATACTCCTTCACAAGGCCGACAACATTGCAACGGTCACGTTGAACCGTCCGGAACGGCGCAACGCCATCTCGTACGAAATGTGGTTACAGCTCGCCGAGATATTTTCCGGACTGCAGTGTGGCGAGAGAGTGCGCTGCATTGTGATTCGAGGTGCTGGAGGCAAGGCGTTCTCGGCCGGCGCTGACATCAAGGACTTCGACGAACATCGCTACGACTCAACATCGGCGGCCCGATATGCCGAAGCATTTGACGGCGCGCTCGATATGATCGAGAACTGCGAAGTGCCGACCGTTGCAGCGATTGATGGCTACTGCGTCGGCGGAGGGCTCGAGCTAGCTGCCGCGACCGACATCCGCATCGCAACACCTAGTTCCAGATTCGGCATTCCTGTCTCGCGGCTCGGTTTGACCGCCGGATGGGATGAGCTGCGTCGACTCATAGCAGTTGCGGGCATCGCGACGGTCAAGCACCTGCTGTTGACTGGACAAATCGTCGATGCACAGTTCGCCATGCGGTCGGGAATCATCTCCCAAATCGTGGCCGGAGCTGACGACTCATTCGACGAAGACGTTTCAGATATCGCAACTGGAATCGCGAACGGTGCCCCTCTTGCCGCTAGAGACCACAAGCTCATGATCCGCCGTCTCAGCAGCCGACCCGACACTGCCTCCCTGACTGATGAGGAACGTTCCATCCAGTTCAGAGTGTTCGACTCGGAAGACTTCGCAGAAGGCGTTGAGGCGTTCAAGTCAAAACGCGCTCCCGTATTCACTGGGCAGTAGCCACCTCCGTCCAGCGCGCCATTCGCGTCTGCCGCCGTCAAAGCGCGTTCGCGACGGCTTTGTAACCCGCGCATTGCACAATTGAGTCCATGAGCGAACACGCAAGCCAACTCACGGTTGACGATACGCGGACTTCGGCAGACGCTCCTGCATTAAGCGGCAAGCAACGCCTTGATGAACTGCGCTCGCTGGAATCCACCCGTCGAGGCGCCGATCATGAACTACGCAAACGCATGACGCTGGTCGGTGCTGTGATTGGCATCATGGTCGCATTCTTTGTGGGATTCCTCGGTATCGCCGTAACCATCGCGGACGACGGAGCGCGCGAATTCGGTTTCAGATTCTTCAGGCCCGACCTCGCCAACTTCTTTCGGGCCTCAACTGCGTACATCTTTAGCGGTGCCGTCGTCGGTGCGGGATTGACAAACCTCGTCGCCATCTCCCGGTCGACCGCATCCAACCCGTTCATGTGGTTAGGCTCGGGCGTAGTCAGCATCATCGCAACACCCCTACTCATAGGTTTGACGCTTCCTTTGACCATACTCATATTCTTCGATTTCTTCGAAGGTCTCAAACCGGGCCTTTGGGCTTCCGCATTCACACAAGAGTTCCTCGGCTCGTTCTTCAGCGGGTACCTCTACATGGTCAACATCGTCTACGCAGGCGCACTCGGCGCGATCGTCTTCGTGATCCTTACGGGACTTAATGCGTGGGTTTGGATCAAGGACCCCGCCGGTGGCTCGATCAACGATCAACGCATTAGGTCCGCCGCCTACGTCTGTGTCCTGGCAGGAATCGCCGCGGTCCCGTTCCTGGTCGTGGCGTTCGGACCTTTGGACTTGCTTAGATCCGTGACGGGATTCCTGACTGGTGAGAGACTCGTCTAACCGGTGCCAACGGCGTTTACACCCAACGAGTCGCATTTCGTGCCAGTCAGATAGAATCGATCAGGTCGCGCAAGCGCGGGCCGACATCGCAACTCACGGACTAGATGACATGGTTAGACAAGTACCAGGTGAGCCTTACGCCCGGATAACTTCAAGCGAAGCTAACGAAATACTCCAGAAAGGCGGCGCAACGGTTGTCGATGTCCGCAACGAAGACGAGTGGATGGCAGGGCATGTCGCTGGCGCGATGTGGATACCGGTTGACGACATAATCCCCCGATTCGACGAATTGCCAGCAGACGGCGGCTTGTTGTTCATATGCGAGGTTGGTGCCCGGAGCGGATTGGCGGCCGAGTATGCGGCCGCAATGGGCGCTGACACCAGCCGCCTGTACAACATTGAAGATGGAACTGGTGCTTGGATCGCCGCCGGCTTGCCGCATGAAAAGGGCATGTGATGCTCATTCAGCTTCAGCGCATTGGCCTTCAGGCATTGCTTAACTTCACGCTGAAGCTCCAGCATCTAATCGCCGAAACTGCGGACTCGTTGCCCGTCCCACACCGTGTTTCTCAACGGGTCGGTCTGTCATGACCGTTCTGGTTTTTGGCACTGTTGCGTACGACGATGTGGAAACTCCCTCAGGTGCGCGAACTCGCCAACTGGGCGGCTCTGCTTCTTACTTCGCCGTAGCCGCCAGCTACTTTTGCGATGTCGCCATGGTCAGCGTCGTTGGCAACGACTTTGAAGCATCGGACCTACAGCTGTTCTCTGACCACGGGATAGACACATCCGGCGTAGAACACGCCGACGGCATGACGTTCCACTGGGCAGGGCGATACACCGACGACCTGAACTCTGCGCAGACGATCCAGACCGACCTGAACGTCTTGGTTGGGTACGAGCCCTCGATCAAAGACCCGCACGCCCGTCCCGACATGATTTTCCTCGCGAATGGCGACCCCGGCCTACAGCTAATGACGCTCCGTTCTCTGGACGCTCGTCCCAAGCTCGTCGCCGGCGACACCATGAATCACTGGATAACCGAAAACCGCGACCAACTGGTCAACACGATCGAGAATCTAGATATTGCCATCATCAATGAAGCCGAGGCGTTGATGCTCACTGGAGAACTCGGCATAGCGCGTGCTGCTCACGCGATGTTGGAGATGGGAATCGAGTACGCCGTCATCAAACGCGGCGAGTACGGTGTCGCTCTATTCGGGGCAGAACTCCAATTCGCCGCTCCGGCGTTCCCACTGATTGATGTCATCGACCCGACGGGAGCCGGCGATTCATTCGCCGGCGGTTTCGTCGGTTACCTCGCAAACGTAGACATGTACGACCACGAAGAGCTGCGCAACGCCGTAATGGCAGGCTCTACGATCGCGTCGTTGACTGTACAAGACTTCGGGCTTGGGAATCTCGCTTACTTGGATCCAGAGCGCATCCGTGAGAGATATGACCAATTCGCAGAACTCACCCGCTACCGTGGCCAATCTGATACCGACGGCTTCTTGAGGGTGCGGACCATGGCTGGGCGCAAGCGGTAACTCGCCGCGGCGTTAACGTGTGATGCCAAGACGGTTGAACGAACTGAGCAACTACGATGACTGATCCCTACCCTGCTGGAGGATTTGCTGATGCAATTTGACATAACCGATCGTAGCTTGGGTCATCAAGGCGAGTTACGGGCTCAATGGGCAGAACAGGAGATGCCAGTGTTGCGAGGGATCCGGGAACGATTCGCCGCAACACAGCCGCTAAATGAGGTAAAGATCGCCGCGTGCCTCCATGTGACTTCCGAGACGGCCAACCTGGCATTGACGCTTAAGGCCGGAGGCGCGAAGTTGGTGTTGTGTGCCTCAAACCCCTTATCTACTCAAGACGACATCGCGGCTTACCTTGTTGATCAAGGCATTCCCGTCTTCGCACGTAACGGCGAGGACTCCGAGACCTATTACGCCCACATCAACGCCGCGGCAGACACTGCACCCCAAGTCACAATCGACGACGGCGCAGACCTAGTCGCAGTGCTACATTCCGAGAAGCAACACCTCCTGGAACATGCCATCGGTGGGATGGAAGAGACCACAACTGGCGTGATCAGGCTGAAGGCACTACACGCCGAGGGCAAGTTGGCTTACCCGATAGTCGCCGTCAATGATTCAATGACCAAGCACATGTTCGACAACCGTTATGGCACTGGCCAGAGCACGTTGGATGGCATAATCCGCGCCACCAACATGCTCATCACGGGCAAGACGGTTGTAGTTATCGGCTACGGCTGGTGCGGACGCGGATTCGCCGACAGGGCTCGCGGACTCGGTGCCCATACCGTCGTTTGCGAGATAGACCCCGTGCGGGCGTTGGAAGCGGTGATGGACGGCCATCGTGTGATGTCCATGAACGAAGCGGCTCCACAGGGCGATATCTTCCTCACAGTCACGGGCGGACTGCACGCGATAGACGCGCAACACTTCGAAACAATGAAAGACGGCGCGGTGGTCGCCAACTCAGGACACTTCAACGTAGAGGTGAACATCGACGCATTGGACGAGATGTCGGAATCAAAACGCACTATCAGGCCGTTCGTTGAGGAATACGTCATCGAAGACGGTCGTCGGGTCTACCTGTTAGCAGAAGGCAGACTGGTTAACCTCGCAGCTGCGGAAGGCCATCCTCCTAGCGTGATGGACATGAGCTTTGCGAACCAAGCCCTCGCCGCCGAGCACATCATCAACAATCATCAAACGATGGAGCCTGGCGTCTACACGTTGCCGGAAGAGATCGATAAAGACATCGCTGCGCTCAAACTGAGATCAATGGGAATGGCATTCGACGAACTGACACCTGCACAGTTCAAGTACCTCAACTCCTGGGAGTCCGGAACTTGATGAACCCAACAAACTACCTGCTGACGTCTGAATCGGTTTCTGACGGTCATCCAGACAAGATCTGCGACCAAGTCTCAGATGCAGTAGTCGACGCGGCATTGCGCGACGACCCTTCTTCTCGCGTTGCGTGCGAGACTTCTTGCACCTCCAACCGCATGTGGTTGTACGGAGAAGTCACGACCGAGTCTGATATCGACTACGAGGCACTAGCGCGATCTGTGATCTCCGATATCGGCTACACCAAACCAGAATACAACTTCGACGCACAGGGCGCAGATGTCAGCATCTATATTCACCAGCAGTCTCCGGATATAAGCGCGGCGGTTGGCAGCGCGGACCTGGACCAAGGCGCAGGCGATCAGGGGATAATGATCGGATACGCGGTCAACGAGACCGAAGAGCTGATGCCGCTTCCCATCGCGATTGCCCACCGACTGACCCGCGCAACATCTCTCGCCCGACGCAATGGCGACATCCCCTTCCTCCGTCCCGATGCGAAGAGCCAAGTAACTGTTGAGTACTCGCATAACCACAAACCTCAGCGCATCGACACCATCGTCATATCTTCTTGGCACGAACCCGGAATCGACCAAGAAGTCATCGCCGATGAACTAATCTCCAAGGTCATTAGTCCAGTCGTTCCCGACGACCTTGTCGATAACAATACCAAGATCAAGATCAATCCTAGTGGCAACTTCGCGATCGGCGGACCGCACGGAGACGCGGGTTTGACCGGGCGCAAGATAATCGTGGATTCATATGGTGGTAGCGCGCGACATGGCGGCGGTGCGTTCTCTGGCAAAGACCCCTCTAAGGTCGACAGGTCTGGAGCATATGCCGCAAGATACGTAGCCAAGAACATCGTCGCCGCGGGACTTGCAGACCGTGCGGAAGTTCAGATCGCTTACGCCATCGGTGTCGCCGATCCCGTCTCCATAATGGTCGACACTCATCACACTGGGAAAATCCCCGACACGCAAATTGCGCAGACCGCCGAAAGACATTTCGATCTCAGGCCTCGAGCCATCATTGACGGACTGGACCTGCTGCGCCCGATTTATCGTGATGTCGCCGCGTTCGGACATTTCGGACGATCGGACCTCGACCTGCCGTGGGAAACGACCGATGCGGCAGAGCAGCTTGCAAACGCGGCATGACCAACACCCCCAACATCAGCTTCGGCACAGACGGTTGGCGCGCGGTAATCGCAGACGAGTTCACGTTCGACAACGTCAGAACATGCGCTAGAGCCGTTGCCGCACATCTAGCGACCGAGGGTCGCGTTGACCAAGGCGCGGTAGTCGGCTTCGACACACGCTTCGCATCTGAGCAATTCGCATACGAAGTTGCAAAGGCGTTAGCAGACGCAGGCATCAGAGACGTTGCGATCTCAGGCTCGCCGATCCCTACTCCAGCCCTGAGCCTAGCAGTCGTGCAACAGCATCGTGCCATCGGGATAATGATCACGGCCAGCCACAATCCGTTCAATTGGAACGGATTCAAGGTCAAGTCCTCACAGGGCGGAAGTGCATCACCGGAAGAGGTCGCAAAAATCGAAGCCTTCCTACCCGTAGCACGTCATCAAACGCCCGTCGAGCGGCAGTCGGGACACAGGATTGCAACCTGTGACCTGATGACTCCGTACATTGATGCACTCGTTGCCCTCGTTGATATAGATGCCATCCGAGATGCGGCCTTCAACATCGCCGTTGACTCGATGCACGGTTCGGGCGCTGGAGTTCTCCATCAAGCATTGGCGGGCGGCAGCTCCACGGTTGACGAGCTGCGCTCCGAAGTCAATCCTGCATTTCCGGGGATGAAACAACCGGAACCAATCGAGGAAAACCTAAGAGGGTTGTCAGACCATGTCCGGACTCGCCGTTACGATGTTGGTCTCGCAACTGACGGCGATGCGGACAGGTTAGGTGTCGTTGACGAAAACGGCGAGTATCAGACGGCGCTGGAAGTCTTCAGCATGCTGTTTCACCATCTCAAGTCACGGCGGCGCGCGAACGGCGGCGCGGCATCCACCATCACGATGTCAACCATGGTCGACATGCTCGCGCAACATCACGGCGCTGTGAGTATCCGGACTCCCGTAGGATTCAAGTTCGTCGGGCCGGCGATGATCGATAACGGATGCGTCATCGGCGGCGAGGAGAGCGGCGGTTACGCATTTGCTGGACACATTCCAGAGCGAGACGGTCCGTTAAGCGCGCTCATCTTCCTTGAAAGCATGGCGCACACTGGACTGTCCCCGTCGCAACTTCTAGCCGAAGTACACGAAATCACCGGTCCGAGGTCGTTCAAGCGAAACGACGAAGAGTTCGATCCGGCCGCCCGCGACCGAATCGCTGTCAAGCTCACCAGTAACGTTGAAGTGCAGACTTTCGGCGCGCAGGCCGTGGCCATCAACCAGACCGATGGGTTGCGTGTCGAATATGATGACGCATCTTGGGGAGTAGCGAGGCTATCTGGCACGGAGCCTCTGGTGAGACTCTACGCCGAAGCGAAGACATCTGAACATCGCGACGAAATCATTGCCGACCTGGCGAAGTACATCGGCATCTGACCGGTCAACGCAGTCCCGGCCGGGCAATTTTGAACGGGTGCTAACGACAGCATCACGATAACCTGCGTGATGCCATGCCGCCCGATTACACAGGTCGCCACTGCGGGCGATCGTTCTGTCCCCGCTCAATCCTGCCGATACTCCTGCCGGTCGGGAAGTGACCTGAGAACACTATCCAGCCTTCAGCCATCGCACGCCACAGCAACCAACGACGTGAGGCCGTCGACAGGTCGGTCCGCCAGTCGAAAACCGGACACCAATCCTGTTCGACGATCTGCGCTAGGTTGTGAAACAGGTCCCCAGTCAATACACCGACCTCGCCGTTGGACCGTATCAGCACGCATTGATGCCCCGGAGTGTGGCCGTTCGTGGGAAGTATCGTGATGCCATCCGTCAATTCATGCTCACCGGACACTAGGTTCAACACTCCCGCATCGTCTAACGGTCGCACCTGTTGGTCGAACTGATCGTTCGCGTTGTCTTCCGCCGTATAAAAGTCCCAATCCGCCCTAGCAACGTGATACGTGGCGGATGCAAACGTTGGCACCTGCGAACCGTCACGACTCTCTGACATGTTCCAGCCAATGTGGTCTCCATGGCAGTGAGTGATCACGACGTGGTCAACCTGCTCTGGTGTCATGTCTCCGCCACCGCCGAAGTAGCCTTCCCGCGTTGGTTTGATGCTCGAAAGATTGGTCAGCAACGCCCCGCTCGCAGGACCGTGGTCATAAGGACCAGGACCCATGCCAGTGTCCACCAATATGTTGTCGCCAACGCCGTCTGATCGTCGAATCAGGTGACCCCGCCACTGTGCGAGCCAAGTTCCATCAGGCTCCAACGCGTAGTCGGCGTGACGCGCCCATCGCTTCTCTGAAACTCGCGGGAACACATCCGCCGGGTCGCGGGCATCACCGACGTGATCGTCGATGACGAATATCTCATATGCGCCTACCGTGTACTGCGTTGAGCTCATTGCCGTCTCCCCGATTAGCTCCTACGGTTCCTTAGTCCGAACCTGATCTTCGCACGCGGACCTCATTCAAGGCGCAACTACTTCAATACATATGGCTGATTCATCCGGTCCCGCCGACAGCATACGCTCCTCACCATCGCCCGCGTACACAACCGCGCCACGTTGCGCCATTAACGGCGGATCGTCCCCAATCTCGAAGTGGACCGCGCCCTGCAGTACCAACCACCAGGCCTCCTCATTTCCTGTCACTGACCCGATAGGCTCGCTGGCCAGCGCATGGTGCATTACAACCCTGTTGCGTTGGTCCAGAATGACGGTCTCGGACCAGTTATCAAACAAGCCATGACGGGCCGTCATGTAGTCGAACGGCGTGAAGATGCGATTCGGCGGTTCCCACTTTTCGTCCATCGGGATCGTTCTAGCCGGCGGGATGCCCTTTAGGTCGTGATTTGAGCCGTCCTTGCCGATCACCATCCTCATGCACATATCGCCGCGCCAAGCGCGCGGGTCATGACGGTACCCGCACGGCGCAACGACGATGTCACCGAACCCGGCGACGAACGACGAATACTCTCCGATGGTGTAGAACATCTCTCCGCCGTAAACGACCCACCATTCATTGAAGTCGTCGTGCAAATGAGGGTCACCGGGTGCACCGCCGGGCGACGATATCACCGCCATTCGGTTTCTCGCATCCTTGATCAGCACCCGCGACTTCGTAATCGATGCATACTCCCCCCGGACCGTTCAATCTCTGGCAAGACCTCAGTGCCTAACTCGACAGAGTCCGGCCGCAACGAATCGACGATCTCTGAGCGGCTGACATGTCGCGCGTTGACCTGCGGGACCGTCGCTTGCATCGTGGTCATAAATCCGAAACCCTCCGTTCAATGGCGTCCATGGCATCTCGCCGGCCGTTTAACGCAGTCTATCAGCTCGCGCGAAAGCCGCTTACCGACGCTAGAGTTCCATCAACATTGATCGTGGTACCGAGAGTGGGATTCGAACCCACAAGCCTTTTGACAGGCGACGGGGTTTAAGCCCGCTGCGTCTACCGTTCCGCCATCTCGGCCCGTCGGGAACCGCATGCCCACATTCATGACTGCCGGTGAGTGAGATTCTAAAATCACCTTCACACCATCAAAGGCAGTGCGTCATGACACAGAAAAGCGACAAGACAGTTGTAGGCATAATCGGCGGATCAGGGCTATACCAAATCGAGGGATTCGATGATGCGCAGTGGGTGACGGTGCAATCCCCGTTCGGCGACCCCTCCGACCAGCTGCTCATGGGCAACCTAGATGGGCAGGCGGTGGCGTTCCTCCCCAGACATGGGCGTGGGCATCGCATCCTTCCACACACCATCAACTATCGGGCGAACATTGATGTATTCAAACGTGCTGGCGTAGACCGCATCGTCTCGTTCAGCGCGGTTGGTTCCCTTGACGGACGCTACACTCCCGGCGACTTCACACTGGTCGACCAGTACATCGACCGCACCCGAGGTCGTGTATCAACCTTCTTTGGCAACGGGTTCGTCGCTCATGTCAGCATGGCAGACCCGGTGTGTAGCACAACATCAGATGCAGTAGCGCGCGCAGCTAATGACGCGGGCATCGACATCATCAAGGGTGCGACGTATATCGTGATAGACGGTCCGCAGTTCTCAACACGAGCTGAGTCGTTTCTCTACAAGTCTTGGGGTTGTCACATAATCGGTATGACCGCGATGCCTGAGGCGAAGCTCGCCCGCGAAGCCGAAATCGCATACGCGTCGGTGGCTATGGTCACCGATTACGACTGCTGGCACGAAACGCACTCAGACGTGACAGCAGCCGACGTAATCGAAGTTCTGCACGCCAACTCGGACACGGCACGCAAGCTAGTGCGCGCTGTCATACCAGCGGTAGGCGCGCTGCAAGCACCATTCGCGTCTGGCGTGCACACCGCCTTACGGAACGCCGTAGCTACAGACGTCGAGCATCGGGACGCGAACATAACACGCAAACTCGATGCCGTAGCTGGGCGCGTGTTGTCTGGACCGGGTTGGTAATGAGTCTTGTAACAAGGCGAGCATGGTCGCGGTTCGTAACTGTCGCGATGGTTCGCTCCCTCGGGTTTAATCATCACGGCGGTTAAGTGAATCGCGGATTGATCTTAGTTCGCTTTGGATGGTGATGACACATCCGTGTCAATTCCCTCCGCAATCCAAAGCGGCAAACTCGCACTTGGAACCACAGCAGCTTACCGATAACATCACAGGTTCCGTTCTGATTCACACTTTGGGACTCAACGATGTCTGTCTCTCTATCAACTCGATCTGATTTCTTGGACTACGATGCCATGTGCTTCATCCCATATGCGGTCGCCATCGTCTGCGACGGCACAGGCGAGGCTTGCGTTGTGGTTAAGTCGCGCGAAGATGGCAGGTGGAAGCTACCAAGCACTGCTATCCAGCCCGGCGAGTCTGGGGAAGAAACTGCGGTGCGCGCCGTGCAGGAACAGACCGGGTTGACCGTGGGCGAGGCTCAACCGTTCATCGCTGACTCGGGGAAGCAAGTCCGCGCGCCCGGACGACCGCACGCCCAGCTCATCCGCTTCGGTTACAGGTTTTTCGAGTGGCGTGGCAAACTGCAAACCCAAACCTCAAAGGCAGTTCACGCTCGGTTCGTCGGACAACCCGAGATATACGAGGCTCTAGGGATGAGCTGCGACGACCTGACGATTTACGAGGACCACCTTTGCACGCTCGAAGCAGATATGCCTGCAGAGGGTGGCCTGGTGTGGGTGCGGTAACTGGTGGCGGACCGCCGCAGGAAGTTGAGCGAGCGCAGATTCAAGAGACGCAGAACTGTGTCGAGAAAACCGATCTGACCCGAGGGGACTCCGCTGTTCTGCTTGCCTGAATCCATGCGATTGATAGACTCCTATCAACCTCGTCTGCAGTGACCCGAATTCAATGATACCAATCCATCTCATGCCGCGAACGCTCAACGCACAAGACCGGATCCTCTCAACCGCGGCACCAGTACTGGCACATCCGTATCCATCTGGTCGCCGCGGTCTTGGGTCTCGGTCTGTCCATTCCCCGAACGGTTCCGTAGCGATTGAACGGGATCGGTTGCACCGAAGGTACGAGACGCGGACGCTACGGAGCGGGGCGTTGAATCGGCGTCTAGTTTCGTATCAAGGGAATAAACAGGAACCCGGTCTCCGTTGGATGAAGTTCAAAGAGGCTTTCTCCAAGTCATTGGTTGAGCATTTGATCTACGAAACGAACGCGTCGCGCGTTCTTGACCCGTTTTCCGGAATCGGCACGACCGCATTAACAAGTGCTACGAACGGCGCGACTGCAATAGGCATCGAGCTAATGCCAGTTGGCATCCTAGCGGCACGAGCAATTTCTTATGCTTCCAACGACGTTTGCTTGAACGACTTTGTCCAAGCGGCAGGCGGATTGCTTCACCGAGTCGCTAGTCCAGTCGGTGCCGACTCCGAGCACAGATTTAAGCATGTACGAATCACCGAAGGCGCATTCCCGGAGAAGACTGAGGAAGACATTGCCAAAGCGCGAGAATTTCTCTCGTCCGTTGACACCCCTCAATTGCGAGCGCTCCTTGAGTTCGCCTGCGTTAGCGTGCTCGAGGAAATCGGATACACGAGAAAAGATGGGCAGTACCTTCGGTGGGATTATCGCTCTGGCAGGAACCTCAAGTCACGAGTAGACAAGGGCCCGGTGCTAGATCTGAAGGATGCATTGGATTTGAAACTCGAAATGATGATTTCCGACACGAAAGCCTTGCAGTTCGAACACTCTGGCGGTAGTGCAGAATTCCTGCAAGGATCCTGCTTAGAACAGTTGTCAAAACTCAACGACTCTGCCTTCGACCTAGTGGTGACGTCACCACCCTACGCGAATCGGTACGACTACACCCGCACCTACGCGCTAGAACTCGCTTGGATGGGATTAGACCAGTCAGGCTTTTCGCGATTGCGGCAGCAGATGATATCTGCAACCGTAGAGAATCACTCAAAGTACGAAGGGCTGGATCGGGTGCTTGGATCCCGTAACACATGGCGGAGTGCTGCACACCAGTCAGGTTCCCACGCCGCGCTTAATGAGGTCCTCGATTCGCTACGCAAACACAGGTCCGACCTCAGTAATCCAAACGTGATCCGCCTGCTTGAGGGGTACTTCCTTGAGATGGCGTACGTCGTTGCCGAACTCGCTAGAGTCGTTCAGCCAGGCGGAACAGTCGTGATGGTCAACGACAACGTTCAGTACCATGGCGAGCATGTACCGGTCGATCAGATCCTGAGCGATTTCGCAGAAGATTCTGGCCTAGTGTGCGAACGAATCCTCACATTGCCAAGAGGCAAGGGCAACTCCTCGCAACAGATGGGGCGATTTGGCAGGAACGAGATTCGAAAGTGCGTGTACATCTGGACGAAGCCGCATGAATAATCTCAGATCGACGATCGACCGATCAATGTGGTTCGCACAACGGATCCAAATGCGAACTGATGAACGGTTGCGCGCGACCATTGAAGCATTCGATGATCGTCTGACGTTTGAACCAATCAAAGACTACCTGATCAGTCCCGATGCGTGGCAACATGTGCGAGTTTCGCAGATCGCGCCCCGCTTCGTATTCGCACATCCCGTGTTACTGGCTGAACATCCTGAGACATCTGCATATTACCGGAACATGGCACTACTCCCGCAGAAGCGGGTAACAGATTTGGCGTACAACGTCAAATCGTGGGAGGACGGCAGTCGCGCGACAGCCCTGCCTGACGATGTTGCAACGGAAGTTGCCAAGCTGTATAACGCAGTCATTTCTTCAATCGTTGAGGGAAGCACTGAATGGACGCTGCACAACGGCTACCGCAACATCGTTGCTAGCATGGGAGTTGGGTTCGACGGTACGATGCGCAACCTGATCGGCAGGGATGCAGATATGCAGGTCAAATCGCGCGTTCTGCGATGGCTTCACTCCAAGCGACTTGCGGGCACCGGCGATCCGCGGACTTCAGGATTGAACTTGCCTCACGGAATCATCATGCGCTACGGCGCTGAACCAGATATCGCTTTCTTTCGGGACGGAGCAACTGTGGCGACGATCGAAATCAAGGGCGGACGCGATCCGGCCGGCGCGCTGGAGCGTCTCGGCGCGGCAAGAAAAAGCTTCGAAGCCACACCTCCCGGATGCACCAACATGTTGATCGCCGGTGTCGTCACTAAGGAGATGCGCAGAAGACTCGATTTGATGGGCAACGTAAAGACATTCCTGCTAGATGACGTGATATCTGACGGACGGGAGTGGTTCTCGTTCCTCGACGAGGTGTTCCATCACACCGTCCGAATTGTCGATAGCGAGATCAATAGTTGATGAATTCGTCCTTCGGTGCACGGAACCGTCGTCAAGGAACTATGAGGCACGGGGTGAGGTGAACAGCGCGCGGGTGTCTCCAGTGCTACGCTCTGCTCTGATTAGCCTCGGCGGTCTGATTGATAAATCCAGCGCGCGTTGCCGGATGGCCGTGTCGAAAAAACGCGACTATCTCTACGCAGGAAGGCTGACCGCGCCGCGTTGTCGGAGAGACAGGCGAATTTAATGCCGCGCCGTTATGATGTTTTGCATACAACCACACCAACCACGACCATGCCACACACCAAACCACCTTCCATCAAGACCCTAACCGCTTTCGCCCAGTACGACTCCGCTACCGTTCAGAATGCTCGTGCGTTGCTGGATGGGTACATTGA
This sequence comes from Dehalococcoidia bacterium, assembly GCA_965200145.1. Classification (GTDB taxonomy): domain Bacteria; phylum Chloroflexota; class Dehalococcoidia; order Lucifugimonadales; family Lucifugimonadaceae; genus CBDATG01. The sequence continues at coordinate 72,832 of CBDATG010000002.1, read as the reverse complement.
CGCGCAGATCGATTACACCGGGCCCGATTTGAAGGAGATGCTCGCCAACCCTGACGGTAGCGGCAGTCCGGTCGTCGGCATTGCGCTCACTTCTACTTGGACGCCCCTGCACGAACCTGCCGATGAACAGCGACTTATGGACAGGATTGACTACATGGACTCGATCGCCGGTTGCGACTTGCCTGTTGTCGTGGCGATGCAGGATATTGACATACCTGCGCGGCGCGGTGCGATCATCGGCGATGGCATGGCTTACATGATGCGTGCGCTCGGAGCGGTCGGGGCAGTTGTCGACGGTAACGCCCGCGACTTGCCTGGAATTCAGCGCGCTGGATTCGCGCTCTGGGCAACTGGTAAAGTCCCAGGACACGGACCATTCAACTTAATCGAACACGGAATTCCGATTAAGGTCGCAGACATGATCGTCTACCCGGGCGACATCTTGGTGTGCGATGGCGATGGGGTCACGCGCGTGCCGCCAAACATCGCAGAGGACGTTTTGGCGAAGTGCGCCGAAGTACGAGAGAAAGAGGGCCAGTCGCACAAGTTTTTCAGCAATCCCAGTTTCACAATGGATGATTGGGAAGCCTACAAGAGCAACCTAGGCTGATACCTCAGCGCGGCGGCGGGATATGGCACCATCCATTAGCCCTCCTGCTTAGCCCTCACCACCGCGATGTAATCGCCCGATCCTTTGGTATCTGCCTCGGCTTTAGCCAGTGCGGTCGCGCCGCCTGCGCTGGCGACATCCTGCTCCACTCCAGCCAGCTTCGTAAGCGCGTCAGCAGTTCCGCGCAACTCAAGCGACTCTAGGGGGGCGCCCAACCTGATTCCCGCGTCTGCCTTGGCTTTGCGAACCGCTGCAATCGCGCGACTTGCAACACTGAAAGAGTCCGAAGACGCAGGTTCGGGCACGCTAACTAATGCGTTATACCTGTCCGGACCCAATCCAGGCAGATGCTGACCGCCTACGAGCAACGAGTCCACTGGCATCGGCCAACGGGTTTGATGAATCGATGCGTAGCCAGACTCTTGTGCGAACGTCCATGACCATACCTCTTCGGTGATCGTCGGCACGAACGGCGCGAACAGCCGCAACAGGACATTCAGACCGAGCCTTAGCGTCTCGACCGCCGATGTTCGTCCTTCAGCGTCATCCTCGCTACGCGCACGCCGCTTTACCAACTCGATGTAGTCGTCTGCGAACGATCCCCAGAAGAACTCATTTGTCACCTGCAACGCGTTCGCGAACTCGTAGCGTTCAAAGAGTTCGGTAGACCTCCAAGCCAAGTCTCTGAGATCTGCGACGAATGCCATGTCCAGCTCTCGTGTAATCCGACCTCGTTGTGCAGACTGCATCAGCACGAACTTGCCCGCGTTGTACAGCTTCGTGACTAGCTTCGTCCCAACCGAGAAGACCGACTCGTCGAATGCCATGTCTGTTCCGAGCCTGCCGTTAGCCGACCAGAATCGCACTGCGTCCGCGCCGTACTTCTCGATCAACGGCATCGGTGTTATTGCAACTCCGCGCGACTTGCTCATCTTCTTGCGGTCGGGGTCTACGATGAACCCCGAGATCATGGCATCGCGCCAAGGAATCTCGTCGTGGTGCAACGCCGCCTTCACGATGGTGTAGAAAGCCCATGTACGGATGATCTCATGAGCCTGCGGACGCAGGTCCATCGGGAACAGCTGTTCCATGCGGTCGTCGGGATCGCCCCATCTTGCGACGATCTGCGGTGTCAGCGACGACGTGAACCATGTGTCAAACACATCCTGCTCGCCGATAAACCCGTCCGGCATGCCACGCTGTGACTCCGAATAGCCCAGCGGCAGGTCCGTCATCGGGTCGACTGGCAGCTGATCCTCCTCTGCGATGATGTAGTCGTCGTATTTCACTTTTCCTTCGGCGTCCAGGCGGTACCAGACCGGGATTGGCACGCCGAAGTATCGCTGACGGCTTATCGCCCAGTCGTGCGCCAAACCGTCAGTCCAGTTCGCATAACGCTTCAGCATGAAATCTGGCAGCCAGTTGACCTCGGCTCCCTTCCGCTGGAGCAGGTCCTTCTTGTCCATCAATCGAACGAACCACTGGCGCGATGGCAAGTACTCGATCGGCGAGCTGCCTTTCTCGTAGTAGCGCACGACGTGCTCAACTGTGCGAGGCTCGGATTGCAATGGCACCCGCGCGCCGATCCTGCTATTGGATACTGCGTGCGCCGAGTTTCCCTTATCACGCATCATATCCACGATCTCGAAACGAACGTCTTCCATTCGCTTGCCGGCGACGCGCTGGTAGTTGGAATTGGCGAGCCTAGGGTTGAGGCTCTGCCAACCGTCTGGTTCACCGTGACCCACGAATTTTCGTGGCGCGGCAGTGCCGTCCCACGAAACAATCGGACGAAGTTCCAGACCGTGTCGTCGCCACCACTCAACATCGGCCTCATCTCCGAAGGTGCAGATCATCAATACGCCGGTTCCCTTTTCCGGGTCGGCTTTGTCGCTTGGGAAAATCGGCACCTTCGCGAAGTAACCCGGTGTCACGGCATGCTTACCAAACAGCCCCTGATAACGCGCGTCGTCGGGATGTGCGGTAACCCCCACGCACGCGGGAATCAACTCCGGGCGAGTCGTTGAAATCACAAATGAATCCGGCAACTCCAAATCTTCGCCGGTCATCGCCTCGTACACGCCAAACTCGATGTCGTGATACGCCCCTGTTGTAGCGCGATCTTCAACCTCGGCCTGTGCGACCGCGGTTTGGAAGTCCACATCCCACATCGTTGGCAGTTCCGCCGAGTAGACGTGTCCCTTGGCGTGCAGGTCAAGAAACGAACGCTGCGATATGCGCCGACAACGGTCGTCTATCGTTGCGTATTCTTCGCTCCAATCGATTGAGAAGCCGAGACGACGAAACAGATCCTGATACGCGATTTCATCTTCTTGCGTGACGATGTGACACAACTCGATGAAGTTGGCGCGGGAAATCACCAGCGGCTCCTCGTCATCCAGACCCAGCTCCTTACGGCGCGCATCGACATCCAAGCCGTCGATGAATGGCAAGGTGGGGTCCGTTCGCACATTGAAGTAATTCTGGACCCTGCGTTCGGTCGGGAGTCCGTTGTCGTCCCAGCCCATCGGGTAAACGACATTCCAACCTGTCATACGCCGATACCTAGCGATTAGGTCTTGGTGCGTGTACGAGAATACGTGTCCCGGGTGCAACGAACCGCTAGCCGTTGGCGGCGGCGAGTCGATAACGTAGTTGCGTCCGCGAGACAGGTCACGGTTGGGGATACCCACGCCGAGGTCATCCCACACCGTGCGCCAGTGCGCCTCGCGTTCCCGAACATCAAAGCGGCGCGGCAGAGACTTCGGGTCTATCGGAACAATCCGTTCCTCGTTGGATTCGGCAACCGTCATTGGTTTCTCCGTGGTCATATCGGTCATCGGTCTGTCAACATCGGACGGCGGGCTAATCTTCGCACGCAACAAAAAAGCCCCGTCCTGCCAAAGGACGGGGCGCTTCCCAGCAGCCTCGCGGTACCACCTTCGTTGTCGCCCAGCACGCAGGCCCGGCGACCTCTCATAGTCGTTGTGTAACGGCGACGACCCGTCTCGGCCTACGCACCTCGCGCTGCTCTCCCACAGCTTCAGGGCTCTCGGCCGAGCCGCTCGCGGACGACTTCACAGGGCAAGTTGACCACCGACTTTTCAGCTACCGCCGGCTCTCTTTGGGTATTGCCTAACTGCTAATGCTTCCGGTCATTGCGTTATTGAGCAATGCTCAACATCAATCTTACTAACTGGACGATTGGACACCGCTGGGAAGACGCTATCGGGCCAGCGAGTCTGGGTTAGACCGCGCCAACTCCTCTGCCAACCGAACATATTCCGTAATCGCCGCCAATGTCTCAGGGTCTTCCTCTCTGATCTTGATGTGTCTCAGGAACTTGCCGGTTCCTTCCAGGCGTGACTCCGGGTCCGGCATTGTCGCGCCGTTGTGATACTCAACTCGCACGTACTGATCTTTGAACACATTGATCATGCATATCGTGCGTCGCGAAACTTCGGGGAGCCAGTAGTTTGGCGTTCCCCATTTCTTCGCCTCGGTGAAGTCGGGATTCGCATCTAGTATCGCTGACCTGATGGCAACAAGGAGACAGCGGAGGTTCTTCGGTTGATCGTCTAGCCACAAATCGAATGTGGATTGGTCAGGCATGGTTCACCAGCACCCTCCCCGAGCTGGAACCGCGATTTACAAGCCGCTTTGACAGCTTGAACTCAAGCAGTTCCCGACAATCTTTGAGAGACAACAACTGTTTCCTGCGCTTATCCGCCTCCGTGATGGATGCCAACGCCTCCAAACCGTGTTTCACTTCATGCGCCACATGGGCAAGGTAAGTCGTGCCTATCCTCCGTTTGAAGCACCAGTACGTGAACTCGTCATCGATCGCCAAGGAGCGAGCAACACCCGAATCGATTCTCAATCCCGACTCGGTCGCGAACGCGATCCACAGTGCTTGCTCCGTTTCACCGTAGAGCGCCTCAAACGCTCCATCCAACATGTCATCGCTCACGCTCTGCCCGCCGCCGAACTTGGCCTTCGCAATGCGTGAGCCCGCGTACAAGGCCAAGCAACGCTCCAGCGTTATACCGTAGAAATAGTTCAAGAATGCACGCCATTTCTCGTGGCCAAGCACACGCCGAAACTGCGATTCCTCTAACCCGCCGAACATGTGGTCGTCCTCAAGCCAATGTCCCATCGCCAACTCCTCCTCTTCTGGGAGCAGGAACGCGATATGCCACGCCAGACGCTCAGCCAATCGCCGCCAGTTAAACGCCTCGCCGCCTATGAAGTACACATGCGGCTCGTCCGCAATCTCCTCGCGTGGGAGACTCCAGCGAGATATGGCGTTAAAGATGTGATCGCGCCAACGACGGGGCTCCGCTCCGACCCTGGAAGACAACACGTTAAGGATGTAACCGACATCGTCGTCCACCTCAACCTCGGGGCTGGCTTCCCCAGTTATTGTCGCCACGTCTACGAGCTCCCGGCTTTGGCACGCCGTTTCTGCTCGCGTTCCATGCGCCGACGTTCCTTACGGCTCAACCTCCTGCCATCCGACGCCCGTACCGGCGCGCCGTTCCCAGATGACCGTCGCTGCTGTTGCGCTCCTGCCATCACGGACTGCTGCCGCGCCGCCTGCGCGACAGCCATGCGTTGCAACATCGCGCGGCCGTCGCTCTGATCAGCGACTAGCTGACCGTTCGCACCTCGTTGCCGCATTATCCCCAAGCCGGGCGCTACGTTGAGAATGGTCCTGGCGACTTCGTCGCGAATCTCCTGATTCATCTGCTCGTAAAGCTGGAACGACATCGCTCTATATTGCACGAGCGGATCCCGTTGCCCTATCGCCTGAAGCCCGATGCCTTGGCGCATATTCTCCATGCGCGTCAGATGTCCAACCCACGCACGGTCCAATACGCGAAGCATTATGCTGCGCTCCAGTGTCTTCATCGTCTCGTCCGAGAACTCCAGCACTCGCTGCTCGTAGGTATGTTGAGCGAATTCATGTAGCTCAGCTTCGATGTCACGCTGCGTTTTACCCTCAAAATCCGCTTCTGAGGTCAAAACGTTCACGATTGGGAAGTAACGCCGAACCTCATTCTGCAATCCTCGAACATCCCAGACCGTAGGGTCACCCTCTAGGTACGAAGCAACGGCCCGACTCAACGCGCCGTTGACGTATCCCACAATCTCTTCGCGTAAGTCCATACCTGTTAGGATGCGATCGCGCATCTCATAAACCACCGCGCGCTGCGTGTTTGCCACATCGTCGTACTCAACCAGCTGCTTTCGGATCTCGAAGTTGATACCTTCCACTTTCTGTTGTGCGTTCTCAACCGATTTCACCAACATCGCATTCTCGACCGGGGTATCCTCGTCCCAATTGAACATCCCAAGTGTGCCCTTGATTCGGTCGCCTCCGAACCTGCGAACGAGGTCATCCTCAGCAGACAGATAGAACTGCGTCTCGCCAGGGTCTCCCTGCCTCGCTGCCCGTCCGCGTAGCTGATTGTCGATCCGTCGCGATTCGTGGCGCTCGGTGCCCAACACGAACAAACCACCGCTGGCCACGACAGCATCATGCTGAGCCTGCCACGCGTCCTCTGCATCGTGACCATCGTCAACTACAGCCAAACCTGACTCGGCTCCATCGCCGTTGTCGGTCACCCGTGCAGGAACGTGTTTCCCTGATCGTCTTGAGTGAGTCTCCGCGGGGCGAATGGCATTCGTTTGAACCAACTCCGGATTACCACCCAGGATGATGTCGGTGCCGCGGCCTGCCATGTTTGTAGCCACGGTCACGGTATTTGCCACTCCGGCTTGGGCAATAATCTCCGACTCGCTCTGGTGCCGACTCGCATGAGCATTAAGGACTTGATGTCTGACACCACGCTTCTTGAGGATGTCGGAAATGACTTGAGACTTCTCAATAGTGGTGGTACCTACCAGTATCGGGCGACCGTCGTGATAGAGGGTTTCGATCTTGTCCGCCAACGCACGCCACTTCGCGTCCTCAGTCATGTAGATCAGGTCTTGATGGTCAATGCGTCGGTCTTCGCGGTTCGTCGGTATCGTCGTGACCTCTAAGCCGTAAATCTTCAACAGTTCCTCAGCTTCAGTGGATGCGGTACCTGTCATCCCGCTCAACCTGTCGTACAGCCTGAAGTAATTCTGAAGCGTAATCGTCGCGTAGGTGCTGGTCTCCTCGCGGACACGCAGCTTCTCTTTAGCTTCGATCGCCTGGTGCAGACCGTCTGAGAGTCGCCTGCCCTCCATCAACCTGCCCGTGAACTCATCCACCAGCACTACCTCATCATCGCGCAAGACGTACTCACGATCGCGGTGATAGAGGTGTTGAGCTCTAATGGCGTTTTCCAGCAGATGCGGGACCTCGGGGTCGGTCGACTCACTGTAAATCTCTCTCATGCCGAGCTGTTTCTCGGCCTTGTCGATACCTGACTCGGTGATCGAGACAGACTTCCGTTGTTCGTCGATCTCGAAGTCATCGCCACGCACCAAACGCGCCCCGACTGCGGCGAACTTGTTGTAATCACGGCCGCGTTCCACCGACGGACCGCTGATTATCAACGGTGTGCGGGCCTCGTCGATGAGGATGTTGTCAACCTCGTCAACTATCGCGAACTGCCTACTGCGCTGGTACCTCTCATCTAACGTCAGCGCGATGTTCCCACGGAGGTAATCGAACCCGAATTCGTTATTCGTCCCGTAAACGATGTCGCAACCATAGACATCATCGCGAGACCCTGCCACTTTGAGATGTCGATCGGGGTTCAACGCGAACTTTCCAGTCGCGTCCTGATCGTCGTCAGACCCGTCACCCGTCGTATGCAGCTCGTCGTACAGAAGAGACACACCGTTCTGCTGAATGCAACCTACCGTTAGCCCCATGAAGGCATACACTGCACCCATCCATGCGGCATCGCGCTTGGCCAGATAGTCGTTGACTGTCACGACATGCACTTGCTGACCTGCAACCGCGCTCAGATAGGCTGGCAATGTCGCGACCAGCGTCTTGCCTTCACCGGTCCGCATCTCAGCGATCTTGCCTTCGTGCAACGTGATAGCGCCCATCAGCTGCACGTCAAACGGTCGCATCCCTAATACACGTTTCGATGCCTCGCGCATTGCCGCGAACGCCTCCGGCAACAGATCGTCCATCGTCTCGCCGTTGCCAAAACGCCCTTTCAACTCGTAAGTAACTGCACTCAGGTCGTCGTCGTGCATCTCCTGGAACTGCGGCTCGAGCGCGTTGATCTCAGCAACCAGGGGTTCCAAGCGTTTCAGGACCTTCTCGTTCGGGTCCCCGACGATTTTTGAGAGTAGCTTTCCTAGCATCGTGCTACGTTATCTTCTCGCGCCTGGCCGGCGAGCCGAGGCGTTGGACGAAATCACTTGCCGTTGAACAACGCTCCGACAGAGCGCCCCTTGTGGATCCGAATGATGGCCTCACCTAGTAGCTCTGCGATGGAGAGTGTCTTGATTTTGGGATGCTGCTTCTCAGGTGGTAGTGGCATTGTGTCGGTTATTACGATCTCCTTAATGTACGGCACCTCCGCTAAGTCCACCGCCGCGTCACCCGGGAATACGGCATGTGTCGCCGCTACGTAAATCTCTTTCGCTCCGTTCTGTTTCAATCCCGACGCCGCGGAAGCCACCGTCGCGCCGGTCGCTATTTCGTCGTCGATGAGTATCGTGGTGCATCCGTTCACTTGACCGATCACATTGAGCGTCGAGACTTTGTCGTCGTTTCCTGTGCGTCGTTTTTCGACGATTGCCAGTGGGGCATCCATGTAGTGAGCGAAATCCCGCGCACGCCGGGAACTGCCTATATCAGGTGATACGACGACCGGAGACTTGAGCTCTTTTTCTTTGAAGTGTCGCGATAGTAATGGCATCGCGGTCAGCTCGTCGACGGGCACCTTGAAGAAGCCTTGCACCTGCCCGGCGTGAAGGTCAACCGTCAGAAATCGATCCGCCCCGGCGGTCTGCAACAAGTCAGCAATCAGTCTACCGGTGATGGGCACCCTCGGTTGGTCCTTCTTATCGGTTCGCGCGTAGCTGAAATACGGCACCACGGCCGTTATTCGACCTGCCGATGCTCGCAACGCTGCGTCGATCATGATCAGCATCTCCATGATGTGATCGTTGACTGGCTCCGATGTAGGCTGCACGATGAACACATCTCGCGCCCTGATGTTCTGCAAAATCCGCACGAAGGTGTTGTCGTTGCGGAACTTGAATACATCGGCACGACCTAGCGGTATATCCAAATAGTCACAGATCTGTTGCGCGAGTGCTTCATGGGCACGCCCGGTGAGCACAACTGGGTGGCCGTCGGGTTGTTCGTACTGCTCGTCCATAAAGAGGGCGCGTGGGCGCTACAGGTGTGAAGCGAAGAGGGGTTGCAATCTGATTTTACCGCAACCCTGATCAAAGCGACGCGTAGGATTGTTTCCCGAAACCCACGATCGGAGCACCTGTCGGCGGCACCAATATCGGACGACGGATCAGTCTCGGTTCCTCCAGCATGGCATCGATCATCTCGTCCTCGGTCATCTCATCGCGGCGCGCTCGATACGGCACCGAGCTCGGGCTGCGCCACGAGAAGATATCCGCGATTGGGATGCGCTCACCGAGTGCCAGTAACTCATCTCGCGATAGAGGGTCCCTGAAGAAATCACGCTCGCTCAGTTCGATTCCGAGTTCATCAAGCGCACGCTTGGCGTCTTTGCACTGCCCGCAACTACGCCACCAGTAGAACCTGTAATCTGGCATCTGCAATACCTCCCGAGTTTAAGTAAGCGTTGGATCCACTGCGTGAGTCGCGCCTCGTATTTTCGCAGGCATCACATCGGCAAAACCATCGCGCATTAACATCGTAATCGGAGAGTCCGCCTCACCTGTGACTCGTATCGCCGATAGCCCGATGACCAGTATTTAACGTGGCACGAAGTCGCACCAGCATCCTGCGCCTGTTTGATGTGCGAGCTCATGTCGGGCATCGCATCTCTCTCGGTTCCGAAAGCATCTTCAACCTCAGCGTCTACGCCTTCGGAATGGCAGGTGTCTGGATCGCCCTTGGAAGTGTAGTGTTGCAGTTCAAGATACTCGATGTGATCGAAAACGAATCGATCGCTATCTTCGGATTGGCACTCGACAAGAACTCGCTCCTCGCCCTAATCTCGCTGGCAGGGCTTGGCGTGGTTGCAGTAGTTCAACCGCTAGCAGGTCTCGTATCCGACAATGTCAACTCCAAGAGTGATTCGGGATCCAAGAGACTCCCATTTGTTGTCGTCGGCCTCATGGGCATGTGTGCGTCGACCCTAATGCTGGGTTTCGTCAGTTCGTTCATCATGGTGCTCGTCGTTACTCTACTGATCCAGCTCACCGGTAACATCGCACAAGGTCCTGCAAACGCCCTGATTATCGACCATGTCAATGCCAGTGACCGTGGCAGGGCATCTGGCATGTTGAACCTGATGCGATTGCTAGGCGCGGGATTCGTCGGTGTCGCCGTAACGCAGCTGATGTCGCTGTACGACCCGATTGACGCTCCGCACTGGATGTGGTACGCAATCGCCGTCATGGCCGGCACACTTTTCGCCACCTCTGTGTACACGCTTTTGGCACTTCGTTCGCCACCGTCGCGAGCAGCTAGAGCCCAATCGGCGACGGCAGACCCAACGCACACTGTTGACCAAGTAACCCAAGCGCAACGTGTAAACCGCAAGCTCTTCTACGGATTCCTCGCCGCCACTGCTGTGATGCTCGCATCACAGTCGTCGATCCAAATCAATGCGTTGTTCTTCCTGCAAGACGTAGTTGGACTTGAGAACCCTGCGCAGGGTGCCAACATCATCATCATTGCCATCGTCATCGGAGCAGCTGCGACAGTCTACCCGGCCGGCAAACTGTCAGATCGCGTCGGACGCGGTGCAATTCTGCTCACTGGCGGCATCATCGGGGCTATCGGGATGGCGATGTTGCTCGTGTTCAACACCTTGGCGCTTCTAGTGGTACCGGCCGTGACGATCGGTATGTCCGTGGGATTGAACCTAGCGGTCGGCCTCGCCCTTGCAAACGACCTTGTTCGACAAACCACCGCTGCCAGAGACCTTGGAATGCTAGGAATATCGTCCCTTGTAGGGGCCATCGTCGGACGCACGAGCGGATTCGGCATCGGCGTGCTGAACAGCCGAGGGCAGGAGATCGGCATTGACTTCCTCGGCTACAACCTGCTCATCTCCCTGGCATCCATCTCCCTCTTCCTAGCAGGGCTGATGCTCTTCGCGATTGTGCGAATGCGCTGATGTAGTCCGGTACGGTCGGCTAGCTAGGAGAAATCGCACATGCATGCAGACTCAGAAATCTCGGATGGCGAGCCGGTCCAGATACTGCTAGCCCGCCCCAGAGGATTCTGCGCTGGCGTGGACCTTGCCATTGGCATCGTCGAGCTGGCACTGAAACGCTACGGACCACCGGTTTACATCAAGCATGAGATTGTTCACAACCCGACCGTCGTCGCAGATGTTGAGAGTCGAGGTGCCGTTACGCGGGAACGCGTGGCGGACATTCCAGAGGGCGCGGTGGCAGTGTTCTCAGCTCATGGATCGCCGCCAAGCGACTACGAAGAGGCACGTCAACGCAACATCACCGTCTTGGACGCAACCTGCCCACTCGTAACCCGCGTACACAACGAGGCACAGAAGTTCTCGCGCGAGGGCAAGAAGGTGATCCTAGTCGGTCATCGCGGACACCAGGAAGTGATCGGAACGACGGGACAGGCCGACATGTTCGTATATGACGAACGTTATCGCAATGACCTGCCAGACTGGGACCCGAGCTCAGAATTGGCGGTGCTAACGCAGACGACGCTATCCGTCAGGGACACCGCTGATGCCATTGATCGAATAAAGCAACGATTCCCAAAGTCCGTGATCCGCAACGACATCTGCTACGCGACAACAAACCGCCAGACCGCCGCGACGGAGCTAGCCAAGATGTCAGACATCGTATTGGTTATAGGAGCGGAGAATAGCTCCAATTGCAACCGTCTCAAAGAAGTAGCAGAAGCTGAGGGGGTAGACGCTTATCTTATCAACGGGCCTGAAGACCTGCGGTCTGAATGGACGCGCGGCAAGACACGAGTCGGCATCACATCGGGAGCATCGACACCGGAGAAGGCCGTGATGGCGGTGATCGACGCAATCCCCCACGACGAGGTTAAGCGCGTCGGACCAGGCGAAGCACCCGTGACGTTCAGCCTACCGAGGCCCCTACGAAGGGTCGCTGAAGAGGCTGATTTCACGTTCTCCGGAACCACGTTAACTTGATCACGCGCCGGGTCCTCCTGCACGGCGCGGCCGCGTTCTGGTCATGCAGCTTGGTTTTAGTGCCCTTGGCATGTACTAGTGACGAAAACGTGCAAACCGCGACGATCGAATTGTCCACGACTACGAAAACCCCGACTGTTACCCAAATCGTGGTTACTACGCCGCGATTAACGCCAACATCCCTCCCTGCGACTGTCTCCGCGCCCGTAGCGCCCTCACCAACGTCTGCGCCCGACCCGACCCCGACGCCAGTTCCGACGCGCCCACCTGCGGCTACAACAACTCCGATACCGACTCAGGTCCCGACGACCACTCCCATTCCGACTGCTTCACCTACCGCAACGCCATCACCTAATCCCGAACCAGTCTGGGCCACTCCTACTCCAACATCGTTACCCGATCCAACCGTGCCTCCTGAGACTAGCCACTTCATCAACAACGACGACTGCGACGACCTAACAGTCCCGAATCGATTGTCGACGTTTGCCCTCACGCTTCGATACCGGGACATTGAACTACGGATTGATGCCGAGCTCGCCGACGACCCTGTTGAACGCGGGCAGGGACTCATGTGTAGGTCGTCAGTCCCTGACAATACCGGCATGTTGTTTGAATTCAGCTCCGAGTCTACTCACGGGTTCTGGATGTACAACACCTACGTGCCGCTCGACATCATCTACCTGAATAGCGAGAAGCGGGCCGTTGATGCCCTAAGCATGTCGCCGTGCCCGCGTCCTGCAGGTGCAGACAACACGGAGTGGCACACAAAGTGCGTCAGCGAGTCAGGACGGTACGGCACCAAAACGCCAGCTCTCTACGCCCTTGAGCTTCCGTCAGGTTGGCTGGACCGAGTCGGTATCCCGTTGGGAAACTTCCACGAATTGGAGTTCAGCTGGTGACCGAACACAGCAATGATTCGCGCGTTCTGTTGGTCGTGACCGACGGACTGGGATACGCGCCCGATCGCGTTAGGGAAATGGCAGAACGCGTTAGGGACCAACTCAAACCTGCGTCAAGGCTCGCCGTGCAACGAGCAGTCGCTGAAGCCTGTCCGTCCGATGAGATCGATCGACAACTGATCGAACTAATGGCGGTGGTGCCGCGTTGGATCGAACTGGTCGCGCCTGACGGAGATACCAAAAGCGTGCTGCGTATTGGAGATATCGTCAACAGGTGTCACCAGACAAAGAACTTCGTAGGTCTGTCAGACGAGTTGCAGTCGGCATGGTCAACCGTCGGTGAAACGTACCGATACATCCCGTGGGCCGCGGAAGTTCCGCAGTGGTCGCGCGTTGTTAACCAAAACCTGACATTCCCAACGTTTGCATCTGGCATCTGGGTAGGCTATGAGGATGTTGACCCACCCGTGCAAGGAAACTCCGAAACCGGACACCAGCAGATAGGAAACTTCACACTCGCACCTCAGATTCCTCTCACCATATCCCAGTCCGTACACGACGGGTCGTTCTATGAGAACGCCGCGATCAGAGATGTGATTTCCCAGACGGTCACGCATGCGGGCAATGTCAACATCTGCTTCTTGCTCTCGGGTATGACCGGCTCGGACGGCCGCGTCCATTCAGCTTGGGAACACTTTGAAGCCATGCTTGAGCTGGTATTCGTGAGGTTGAATCTTCCTCCATCGACTGTCAGGTTGCAAGCAATACTCGACGGTCGGGATGCCCCCGCTACCGGATCATTGAGACTCGATGGTGCGAGAGGCGGGTACCTCGGCGAACTATCCAGACTCCTTGCCAGATATGACGCTGAGGAATCGCTCGCGTGGGTCATTGGTAGGTCAATCGCTATGGACCGAGACTACCGTGAGGACTGTGCCGAGGCAAACTATCTGCTACTGACAGAAGGCCGAGGGACACCCGCACGCGACATCGACGATGTGCGCTCACTTGTTGCTGAGGTCCACGACCGAGGCGGCACAGACGCTGATACCCCGCCAATCGTGGTGCACGCCGACGGACACGAGCCTCCAACCGTCTCAAGCGGTGATGCGTTCATCAACCTCAATTTCAGGTCAGACCGTCAGCGCGCCGTCACCGCATCCCTTTCTAATGCCCGGGATTACTTGCAACGCGAGTCCAGTCTCCGTGGCAGGCCTTGGAGCATGAACTGGCTGCGCGACGACCTGCGCTTAAACCTGTGCGCGATCGCAGAATACGATGCAGAGTTTACGAAGCACCACGGAGTTCAAGTCGCGTTCCCCACTGAGCCGCACGCCCTCAACTTTATTAACGCGTGGGAGCAAATCGTGGGCGGTGGCAGCACTTACTTTCTTGCCGCCGAGTCGGTCAAGGCATCCCACATGGGATTCTTCATTCGCGGCGGCCGCGAATCCCCTAAGTGCGTCGATTCCGAGGTTCGGTGGATCACGCCATCAGCCGCCGCAAGCGAAGGTGTCTTCTCAGACTCCGATTTCTACAAGGTTCCCGCTATGAAAACTGGCGAGGTCGTCGAACGCGTCTCCGAAGCCATGACTAAGGAGACTCACAGGCTGATGATGTGCAACCTGGCCGCCCCTGACATGATCGGGCACCTGTTGCCGAGGCACTGGGAGGCTGCCATCTCCGCTTATTGCGTGACGTGTGAGGCATTACTCAAGCTAAGACATGTGGCGGCGAAGGAGGGTGTCCACATGATCGTTACGTCAGACCACGGGAACATTGAAGAAGACGCGCCCACGCATACCGCTAACCTTGTCTTGACTACCGTCATACCTAGCAACTCAGAACATCGTCCTCGGCCGGCAAGAACGAATATTGGTGCCCGTCTGTACGACATTCCACATTGCATCGCGCACCTTCTAGATGTCGATCCGGCCGTCGTGCGACGTTTCGTTGACTCGGCGGCAGCAACAGCTGTCGACAAGAGGTTCCGCGGAAGCTCGTTGATTCGCTAATCGCGGTCCGAGGACGAGCTCACCAGGCTGTCTCGCCTCCGTCTATCACGAGTTCGATGCCCGTCACCCAAGACGACTCGTCAGACGCGAGATACAGAATGCCGTTCGCTATGTCGTCTGGCAGTCCGAGACGACCCAACGGTGTCATTCCCACGCGGAACTCGTGGACCTCCGGGTCCGAGTGGATGTCGAGCGTCATAGGGGTATCCGTGAAACCCGGATGCACAGAATTAACTCGGATATTGTCCTTGGCGTACTGCACCGCAGCGGCCTTCGAGAAAGTTCGCGCCGCTCCTTTCGAAGCGTGATAGGCGGCACCAGCGCGACTGCCAACAATGCCAAAGATCGAAGAAACATTGACTATCGAACCGCCGCCAGTCTTTCGCATCGCCGCGATACCAGCTCGCGTCCCAAGCATCACCCCGGTCGAATTGACCGCGAACACATCATTCCAATCGTCTAGCACCACGTCTTCAACTACAGGACGGCCCTTCGCTCCCGACATTCCCGCATTGTTAACTACGATGTCTAATCTGTCCCAGCGGGATGTCGCCACCTCCACGGCAGATTCCCAAGCCGATTCGCTCGTAACGTCAAGAGGTTGAAACACTGCATCATCCCCCAGCTCAGATGCCAGCTGGTTGCCACGGGCCTCATCGATATCGCCGATGACTACCTTGGCACCCTCGCGCACAAATACCCGCGTCGTCGACTCGCCGATCCCAGATGCGCCACCTGTGACGATTGCAACCTTACCTGCCAGTCTTGATCCGTTCATGACATCACCTCGGCTTGGAACTCACATAGATACTCAGGATAATCCTGCATATCAATGTGAATCTACGGCGTGGTCACTGATCGTCTTCGGGTTTGGTTCCAACCCAATGCCCGGTTTGTGGTCGAACGGCTTCCACTGCCCGTTCACCGGCCGTGGCACTTCCTCAAACAGGAAGTCCCACTGCTCCATCTCTGCACCCAGGATCTCAACCACTTTCAGGTTCGGTGTCGCCATTGTGCAGTGCAGATGCAAAAGCGAGTAGGCATGAGGCGCGACCGGCAGGTTGAAAGCATGGGCAAGGTGCGACACCTTCATCCATTCCGTGACACCGCCGACGCGTCCGATATCTGGCTGCACAATGTCTGCTCCGCCACGAGCAATCAAATCCTTGAATCCGTACTTCGTGTACTCGTGCTCGCCGGTGGCGACTGGGATATTTGTCGCACGCGACACCGCTGCCAAACCGTCAATGTCGTCTGCCAGGACCGGCTCCTCAAACCAAGCGACACCAAACGCCTCGAACTCACGCGACATGCGGATTGCCTGCTTCGCGTAGTAGCCATTGTTCGCATCGATGAAGATTTCGACGTCATCGCCTACTGCCTTGCGTACCGCCTCGACACGTTCGATATCGGCGCGTTCATCCATCCCAAAGTCTTTACCTACTTTCATCTTCACTCGTGGGAAACCCATCTCAACGTAGCCCGTCTGTTCTGCGACCAGCTCCTCCGTTGTGAAATGGGTCCATCCGCCGCTGCCGTAAACGGGAACGCTTTCGTGAGCCGCACCGAGAATCCGATACAGCGGTTGTCCGAGAGCCTTGCCTTTGATGTCCCACAATGCCACATCGATACCCGATATCGCTTGAAACGCCAACCCCTTGCGTCCGTAACCACGTACCTTCCAGAACATGTCTGTCCACAGCCTCTCGGTGTCGAACGGGTCCTTTCCCATTAACAGCGGCTTCAACTCTGAAGAGATTAGCGACCGTACAGCAGATGGGGCGTTGAGATAGCTGAAACCAGAGAACCCCTCATCGGTGTCGATGTGGACGAACACTGTCGACCTGCCCTTTGCACCTGGCGAAGGTGGCGCCATGGTCGCGTCCTGATAGTGTGACGCGTCCGGATTGAAAACAGCAGTGGTCCGAACGTCAATGATCTTCATAGCTACCTACACGAATGAACAGGGGATTTGGGAAAGGATGCAATGTAGGTTAACACGGCAATCCCTCTGCCGGTGACCTGCGTCTAGGTGGACGACGCAGTGATGCGACTAGGGTGGGTGGAGCAAGATTGCGGCGTGACGCGCGAGTCTGATGCGCGTGTCGGTAGATAACTCGGACCTCAGATCAGGCGAATCTCGCCGCGCTCATTCAATGGACCCTTTGTTAATTCCGCTTATACTGCCACACTGCGAGCGCACCGAAGCCGAGGGTCATCGCCGCAGCCCATGCCAAGCTCAAGATGGCATCAGATACCAGTGGTCCGCCTTGAGACAGTGCGCGGCCTAAATCGACTGCAATCGTCACAGGGTTGTTTTCGGCGAATGGTTGCAACCAGCCGGGCATCGTCGCTACAGGAACAAACGCCGAGCTAATGAATGTCAGCGGGAAGACAAACATAAAAAGAGCTGAGCTGGCAGACTCAACATTGCGGACTGAGGATCCGACGAGTGCCGCCATCCATGAGAATCCGAAGCTGAAACCCGCTACCGTAAACGGCAGTGCTACCGCCGGCCAGAAGCCACCGTTGAATCGCATCCCGATCGCGACGCCAACTCCGATCATCAATATCGCTACGAAGAAGTTGACCAGAGTGTCGGCGATTATCCGGCCGGAGATGACCGCAGAACGGGACATCGGTAGAGACCGGTAGCGGTCAACCATGCCCTTTTGCAAATCGTCTGCAAGCCCAACACCTGTGTTGGTTGACCCGAAGATAGTCGTCTGTATGAGAATGCCGGGTATGAGGTAGTTGATATAGGACAGGTCACCCGTTCGGATTGCGCCGCCAAACACATAGTTGAACAACAGGACGAACATAATCGGCGAAATCGTCGAGAACATGAGCAGCTCGGGTGAGCGCCGATAGCGCGCCAAGTTACGCCAAGTCATCGCTAGAGTGTCAGGCACTAGGTGCCGGATTTCGGCCGATAGGTCTGCTAACATGCCATCCGAGTCCGGGCTGCTAGGCGGTGCTGCTGACTCCTGCTTAGTTGTCAATCCTGATCCTCCGTAGATTCACTGGCCGCCGCCTCGGCAGTTCTGCCTGTCAGTGCCAAGAAGACATCGTCCAACGTGGGTTGGCGCAATGCCAAGTTGGATATCGATATGCCTTCTTGGTCCAGTGCCCTGACAACCTGCGCCAACATCGTCGCGCCATCAACAACACCCAATGACGCCGTCTGCGCAACTCTGTCGATCTCGGGCTCGGAGCCATTGGCGAAGCGTTGCAACACTTCGCCGGCGCGTCCTAGCTCTTCGCCGTCGGCGACTGTCACATCGATGAATTCGTTCCCGGATTGCCTCTTTAGCGCGTCGGCAGTGCCTTCTGCGATGACGGTTCCCAAGTCAATGACAGTGATGCGGTCGGCCAATGTGTCGGCTTCATCCAGGTACTGCGTGGTCAACAAGACGGTGGTTCCGGAACGCACCAGTCCGCGAATGACATCCCACATCGTTAACCGTGAACGCGGGTCTAATCCCGTGGTGGGTTCATCAAGCAGGATGACTGGCGGGTCCGCGACCAAGCTAGCCGCCAGATCGAGACGGTGCCTCATGCCGCCGGAATATTCCTTGACATACCGGTCGGCGGCGTCTGTTAGGTCGAATTGCTCCAACAACTGCACCGCGCGCGCCTTGATGGTTTTACGCGGCAGATGGTAAAGGCGCGCCGCCATCTCAATGTTCTCGCGCCCGGTCAGCACCTCGTCTACAGCAGCCGACTGGCCAGCCAGTCCGATAAATGAGCGTAGCTGTCTTGCCTGCCGTACGACATCAAAGCCCATGACGTAAGCGTTGCCGGAAGTCGGCTTGAGTAGCGTGGTGAGGATACGAACCAGAGTGGTTTTGCCAGCGCCGTTGGGTCCCAATAGACCCAGGACCGTGCCTCGCTCAACCTGCAAGTCGACACTTTTCAGCGCCTCGACCTTGCCGTAGTTCTTTGAAACCTGCCGTACGTCTACGGCCAAGTGATTGTTTGCCATACGTTTCGCTACCGGCGACCGTTCCCGTACCACATGTTCTCCGCCGCATCATCGTCGCGGTCGCTATTCGCATTCTATCACGCGGCTAGTCTTCATCGATCCTCGCCGCGCACAATAACAGGTGTCCAAGCCACCAAGCTTGGACAGTCCCTCCGAGAATCGCGTGCTATCCGCACAATGTGCATTGCCGCAATTTAAGCCGCGAGTATTAGGCTTGATTGTGCGCGAACCACGAAGTGTCGCGTCCCGAACATCAGCGGCTGCTCTCCACCACCTCCGGCGACAACATTGTCAACCTCACGAGCAGGCAACGAAAAGCGGCGGTTCGGCCTGCGTATACCCAAAATCGAGTTCGGGTGGTGGGTCGCTATCGCGGGAGCATTCAACATGTTCCTGTCGTCCGGTCCAACGTTCCAGGCCGCATCGGTGCTCTTCAAGGCCATCGAGGACGAATACGGCTGGTCTCGCGCGTTGATATCTGGAGTAGCCAGCTTCGGACGATTCGGTGGCGCGTTGCTCGGCCCGGTAGAGGGGTGGATGACGGACCGTTTCGGTGCCGGAAAAATGGTGTTGCTGGGATTCTTCCTCGGCGGATTGGGATTGATCGGACTTTCTCTGATCACCGGGCCGTGGCAGTACTATGCGGCGTTTTTCGTCCTATCGGTCGGATTCAGCGTGGGAGGCTTCACCCCGTCCATCACATCGGTCAACGCGTGGGCGACCAAACGGCGAGCGACAGCGATGGCAATCGTAATAGGCGGCAGCAGCATAGCTGGACTGCTCGTCCCACCGATCGTCTGGTCGGTTAACGAGTTCGGATGGCGCACCACATTCGCCGCCATTGGAGTCGTCGTGATACTGGTCGGACCCTTGGTCGCATGGGTAATCGGGCGTAGACCACCGGCGGACGAAACCGAAACCACCGCGTCGGACGGCTCCGACGTGACAGATAGCCCACCTGATCGACTCGTGGAACGGCTCTACAGTTTCACGCCGCGCGAGGCATTGCGAACCCGCGCCTTCTGGTCGATCTCTATGACCCACATGCTTACCAACTTCTCGGTCGGCGCCATTTCCGCGCATCTCTTCCTGCAACTGAGCGATGCCAACGGCGTAGGCCTCGATGATGCAGGGGCTGCGTCGGTAGTGCCCGTTATGGTGGTGATCGCGTTCGTATCCCAGCTGGCGGGCGGACTGATTGGTGATGCGGCCAACAAACGGCTGATCGTGCCGTTTCTCATCGTCCTGCAGGGTCTGTCACTACTCGTCTTGGCGGCGGCAGACAACCTCGTAACCGCAATGCTGTTCGCGGTAATGTGGGGAGTCGGGTTCGGTGGCAGAACGCCCATGCTGCACGCAATGCGCGGCGAATATTTCGGCACCCGACACTTCGGAACGATCCTCGGCATGTCCAGTTTCCCGATGTCAATCGGCATGATGGTCGCACCGTTCATCGTGGGACGCGTCCACGACATCCAGCAAACCTATCAGTGGTCGCTGATAGTGTTGGCGTGCGCCTGCGGTTTGGCCGCTCTGACGATACTTTTCGCCACGCGACCTGTACCGCCCGCACAGAGACGGCGCATGGCTACGATGGCATCTCGCGAGGACTAGCACCGGAACAGACCAGCAACAACGCCGGTCTGCCATTGACCGCGCTCTAACCGACCGTGCGGTCCACGAAAGCCTCAAAGATGTTCCCGAATCCTGAAGGCAATCTGTCAACGCAAGTCACATCCCAAGTGACCCCGATAGTCCACCTGTGACCTGACTCTTCAAACGCGGCTACCTCCGAAGTCTCAGTGATCGCGGCGGGCATTCCGCGGGAGGATAGGTGAGATAACGGGATAGGCTCAACGGCAACATCGCGAATCGTCAACCATCCCGATCCGCCTATCGTCATCGCAGTCTTGGACCCGATCGTCAAGAAAACGGTGTTTCGTAACGGTGTTTCGGCGGCGGCCACATCTGGGTTAAGCGATTCCGCTAGCGGCTCAAACATATGCCCGCCCAACGCTTCGTTCAACACATGGGCACCTTTCCCATATGCCAATACAGGTCGATCCAATTGGAAGAAACAGCGCGTCAGGTCGCTCGCTATGATTGCAGATTCTCCACGGTACTCGCCATCCGAGATGAGTAGACCAACCGATCGCTCCACCAGGTCTTTTCTGCCGCCGTTGACGATCACGAAGCTGGCGGTCGAGAGCCGGTCGTCCAGCATCGCGAGTCGTTGCACAACTGGCGGGCCAGCACCGATAACTCCGATCTGCGCTATGTTGCAATCGTTGAATGCCACTTAGAAGGGAATGTCCCACAGTCCAAGCCAATTGCGAGGATCGCCTTCCACCGCAAGCCCATGATTCCGCATGGCAGCTCCCAGCTTAGCTTCTGTCGCCGAGTCACGACCCGGTTTTGGTTCCGGTTCGGGACCTGTCTCTCTATCAACAGCAGGTTCTCGCGTCGATTCACGGTTCGGTATTGGTTCTGTTACAGGAATAAACGGGTAGTAACGATTCCGATCAAATCTGAAGATAACGTACGTTTCAACGATGGTGTTTCGGTCCGCCGGCCCTGGCGATGCGATGAGGTTGCTGGCAAAGTCGAGATGGAACGATGCCGCCAGTATGCTACCTGCCCCGCCGTTTTGACTAATCGCATTGGCGACCGTATACGTTGAGCTGAGCAAGTCGGAAAAGTTGCCATCATCCAAGACGACCCAACGCATCCCGTACTCGTCGTCCTTAATCTCAACTGCGGTCTTTGTTGCGCCCGGTCCGATGTACAGAATGTCGTCCAAGTTCGTCTTCAGGTCAACAAGGAACGGGTTCGCATCATCCGGCTTGAATATCACGCCAGAGTAGCGTCTCGCGGAAGCCGCCACTCCCGACTCATCCAACTTGGAGAGCATGACAGATAGCGATGACATGGACGACCACAAGTCGTCGCGTGGAGTTCCTCCGCCGAATAGTCGTCTGAACATGTGTTGGTCCCGGGCGCGATCTCGCGTCGTCAAAGGTCGTTGACGTACGCCACTTAGGATTCAGTCTATGACAGTCGCGGTTAATGCGATGGATGCAAACCTGCTAAAACTGTCCCGACCGTTGACGACTGCAACTCGCTATCCCATGATGCAATCACCAATACACTTCGAGAATCGCGAACTGATGGAGTTCAGGTCGGCGCTCAAAGACGCGGTTTCGCAAGCTGGGAAGTACGTGCAGTCGCGATTCATGGGGAGCTTGCGCGTCGACTCAAAGTCCAATCAGCCTGGCAAAGACCTCGTGACCGATGTTGACAAGCGATCACAGCAGGTCATCGAATCGGTAATGTCCAAACGGTTTCCCGATCACCAGCTACTGGGTGAGGAAGATCAGAAACGCGGCATCGAAGCCAAGGACCTTGTATGGGCAGTTGACCCAATCGACGGGACGCACAACTTTGTGAACCAGAGTGCCACATTCGCCGTGTCAGCCGCCATCCTGTACCGGGGATCGCCCATCGCCGGTGCGATCTGGTACCCGTGGCCGAACGCACCGAGTGGCAGTCACATCGTGAGCGCGCACTTAGGAGGTGGCGCGCATCTGGGCAGTCAGCGACTGGAAATTGGCGATCCGAGCGACGCGGCAGGTAGTCCGGTCGCAGGCAGACTGACCGCGCTTCCAGTGAATTTTCGCCGCGGCTTGCGTTTCAGTGCCGATGTGCGCGGCAAAGTCGGCGATATTCGCGTCACGGGTTGCGCGGCTCAGGAGATGTTACATGTCGCTACGGGCATCTACCAGTTCTCCATCGTTGGCATCGCTGCCGTTTGGGACTTCGCGGCGGCGACAATCATCGCAAGCGAAGCTGGTGCCAAAGTATTGACCACCGGCCTAACGCCCGCATGGGTCAACTACGACCGCTGGATCGACTTTGATGGCTGGGGGTTGCCCTACGCTAACGATTCCGCGACATACGAACGCATGAGAAAGTGGCGCGGACTCATGCTGGCGGCTCATCCAATGATGGCCGAGTACCTAAAGTGCAATATCGTGCCCAAGCGTCCAAGTATGATCGCACGCTTGGCGATGCGTTTGGCGAAACGCTAACCGCCTTCGGCACGTACCGATGGACCGTCCTTTAACTCGCGGTTCAGCCACCATTCAACTGAGTCTGCCAGTGCTTCCCAACTCGCTTGGATTATGTTCGTAGACGCGGCCACTGTGTGCCAAACCTGTCCTCCAGCAGCCGACTCGATCTCCACGCGCACGGCGGCACCTGTGCCAACGGTCTCGTTGACAACCCTCACCTTGTAGTCGGTCAGCTCTATCTCGTCGATCTCGGGATAGTTCTCGTGCAACACCTCGCGCAAGCATCTGTTCAACGCATCTACTGGACCATTGCCTTCTGCATATGCCTTACGTACGTGGCCTCCAACGCTGACCTTAAGCGTCGCTTCTGACAGTACGGTGTGCGCCTCTTCACTACTCCTCCATCCGGTTCCGTATGACATACGACCGTCCTTCTCGACTATCACCATGTAGTCAACAAGCTCGAACGGTCTCACGTAATCTTTAACACTATGTCGAACCAGTATCTCCTGTGATGCTTCTGCCCTCTCATAGGCATAGCCCATCGATTCGCGTTCTTTGATCTTCGTGATTATTTCGCGCTCATCGTCGGCGTTGAGCACCGATCCAAGTCCCATCCTGACGATAAGCTGCCTCACGTTGCTCCTGCCGGAGAGCTCGGACACCGTCACCCGAGTATCGTTGCCGACGATTGCAGGGTCGATGTGTTGGTAGGATTCTGCCGCCTTCGCCGTGGCCGATGCGTGTAGACCACCTTTGTGCGTGAACGCGCTGACACCTACGTATGGCTGATATGGAAACGGTCGGCGATTCGCAATCTCGGACACGTGGTTCGCTACTGATGTGAGCGTGGGAAGCTTTTCAGGAACAATCGCCTCGATGTCCATCTTCAAGTTCAGATTTCCAATAACGCTGATGAGGTTCGCGTTGCCGGTTCGTTCGCCGTAGCCATTGATGCAACCCTGCACTTGGAACGCACCTGCGCGCACTGCCTCCATGGTTGATGCGACCGCAGTGTCGGTGTCGTTGTGCGCGTGGATGCCGAGCACCGTCTCCTCACCTAGCACTTCCTTGACCTCAGCGACTATTCTCGCCACTTCGTGCGGAAGGGTGCCGCCGTTCGTGTCACACAAAACGAGTCGTGTCGCTCCCGCGTCCCGGGCAACCGTCAGCACCTGCATTGCGTACTCACGATCCTCCTGGTAACCGTCAAAGAAGTGCTCAGCGTCGAAGAACACCTGCCGACCTTCGGATTTGAGGTAGTGGACAGAATCGGCAACCATCGCCAAGTTTTCTTCCAACGTCGTCTCAAGCACGATGCGAACATGCCTCGACGATGCCTTCCCGACCAAGGTGAGGACCTCTGCGCCTGACGCAAGCAGTGCAGACATCGAAGCGTCATCCTTGCATTCGACATTGGCGTGCCGCGTGTTGCCGAATGCCGCTATCGTCGCATGTCGCAGGTCCAGCTCCTTGTGCACCCGTCGGAAGTATTCGTCATCCTTGGGATTTGCGCCCGCGTAACCACCTTCGATCACATCAACGCCCAGGTCATCCAGGAGCCTCGTAATGGCCAGCTTGTCTTCAACAGACAGCGATATTCCCTCTTGCTGGGAGCCATCTCGCAACGTCGTGTCATATAGCTCAATCTGCCGCTTAAGCACGCGTTTCGACGACCGTCGTTTGACTTCGCTACTGAGTTGTGTGAGATCCGACATTTTCCGTAAGAAATCGTAGCGACTGCGCGCGTGGCCGGCGACACAACCGCTCATGAATGCGACGAATTCACCTGTTCGGCTTCGCTACTCTCAAGAATCGTACATCATGATGACAAGCGTCCGATTATCTGATGCCGCCGGTCGCTTTTCTTTATCGCCCATGGTGTGCAAAGTTAGAATCAACGTTATCAATGCGATTCTCCGCAGTGCTTCCTTCGTGCTATGTTCGCATTCAGGCAACCATTCCCAGGTAACACCACGTGCCTAGAAGCGTAAATCTCGGCTTAGTCGACGAACTTGATGTCGTCTCGATTGGTGAACCTGGCAACCGCACCTTCAACCTCTCGGCTTACGGCACCCACGGGTCGGGTATCGTATGGATTGAGAAGGAGCAGCTCTTCAATATCGCAGAGTCTCTCGGACGCGCGCTAGAACTGCTGAGCGAGATAGTCGACCCGAACGTAGAAGAAGACTCTGACGTTGCAGGTGAGGAGGTTGAACTCGATGCCGCCTACGTTGACGATGGCGATGTTGAGTTCAAGGCTTGGCGCATCGAAATGCAGTACGACGACCGTCGCAAGCTATTCCATTTCATAGCGGAAGGCCCGGATCCTGAAGCTGACGAACGCGAAGCTATCGAATCGCCCCATGATCAGAAAGTAAGTTTCTATTTCTCACACGAGCAGGCGCGTCACATCGCTAATCGCGGCATGGAAGTCGTTTACGCGGGCAGACCACTTTGCCCGCACTGCGGCGTACCGATAAACCGAGATGAGGAACACGTCTGCGAGCGTAGAAACGGTTACCACCCTGACGACGCACGAGACATCGTCCGCGCCATTGAAGACCAGTAGGGCAAACCCAACTGCCCATCGCGACGGTCGGAAACAATAGCCGCGATGCTGCAGCCAGCTACCGTCGCTAAACTCTCCTCGGAGGAGGTGCTCCGAAGGCTTAGCGAGTGGGAAGTAGATGCCATCGGACTGCATCCAGATGGCTCAAACTATGTATTCGTCATCCGATTAAGCGACGGCGACTCCGAGATTTACGCCATCTACAAGCCGTCGTCTGGCGAGAGACCGTTACGAGACTTCCCTTACGGCACGCTCCACAACCGCGAATGGGCGGCGTACAGAGTTGCAACAACTCTAGGATGGCCAAACGTTCCGCCCACCGTGATTCGCGAGGGACCGCACGGCATCGGTAGCGTACAGCTATACGTTGACGCAGACTTCTCGCGACATTACTTCAATGAACGCGACAACAAATTGACGCAGTATGAGCCTGTCGCCGTGTTTGATGTGCTGATCAACAATGCCGACCGTAAAGGCGGTGCGTGCCTAATCGACGCGAACGAAGAGGTCTGGGCAGTGGATCACGGTCTTACGTTCAACCCGCTCGCGCGGCGCCGAAGCGTGATGTTCGAGTTCAACGCGATGCCGTACTCCGAGACGCATTTGGCGAGCTTGGACAACCTCAGCGGTGAGTTGCGAAGAACGGAGTCAAGGCTAGCCTCCGAGCTGAAGTTAGTCCTTGACGGCCACGAATTCGATTCGCTCATCTCACGATGCGATGAGATGACTGAATCCGGGCACTTCCCGACGCTGGACCCGAACTATAACGTGCCATGGCCAATGGTTTGACGCAGCTCAGCATTGCCGAGTGTCGCAACTTGGCACTGCGATCGCAGGGATTCGGCGGTCCGCGCATTCTTGATCGCCCAGCTACCACCGACGACATCCAGAGAGTCTTCGACAGGATCAAACTCGTTCAGATCGATTCCGTCAATGTAGTAGCCCGAGCGCAATTCATGCCGTTCTTCTCAAGGATCGGCCCGTATCAGATGGACCTGCTGCATGAGTACACGAGCGACCAACGCAGAACATTCGAGTACTGGGCGCATGAACTCTGTTTCGTCCCAGTAGAGCACTATCCCATCATTCGTCATCGGTCATCTCTGTGGGAAGCCGAACATCGTTGGGACCAGTTTCTCAAGGAACACCCGAACTTCGAGCATGACATCATCACCGAGGTGACGCAACATGGGCCGTTGTCGGTATCCGACCTTGAGATGACGGGGCCGCGCATTGGACACTGGGCGGCTTCCCCTGGCAAGCTGGCGCTCTATCATCTGCATCGCGCCGGGAGATTGACGATTTCGGACCGCCGAACATCGGCACCGTCCTATGACCTGATAGAGCGCGTCGTTCCAAGTGATCATCTCAACAAACCCGCGAAGGTGCAAGAAGACGCATATCGTTGCATGGCCGAGATGGCCATTGACGCTATGGGGATTGCCACATTAGCAGATATCGCGGATTACTACCGGGTCCGCCACCGCGACATGGCAAAGACCGTTGAACTCATGACGCAACAGGGTGGACTAGTGCAGTTGCGCGTTGCCAACTCCAAGAAGACGTTCTACGCGCATCCGAATTGGGAATCACTCACGACACGAGTCAGCGCGCGCTGCCTATTGTCACCATTCGACTCACTGGTCTGGTCCCGCGACCGTATTGAGTGGCTGTTCGATTTCCACTACAGAATCGAGATATACGTTCCGGCCAGCAAACGCCAGTACGGCTACTACGTTCTGCCATTCCTGCTTGACGACCGTCCCGTAGCGCGCGTCGATTTGAAGTGCGATCGCCGGGCCAAAGTGCTACGGGTCCCCGGCGCGTTCTTGGAAACCGGAGCCGATTCGGACCGCACTGCCCACGAACTGGCAGCGGAACTGTGCCTAATGGCGGATTGGCTCGGGATGGAACGCGTCGTAGTAGGCCGGCGCGGCGATTTCGTCACGCCGTTGCGGCACGCAGTCAAAGAGGCGCGTAACTCCTGAAAGCCTGCGATCAACGCGTATAATTCCCGTAAATCCGCAATCAGCCGGAACTCAGTCGCAGGAAACGCTGCGCCCGTAGTTCTACAACTCCCAACAGGAACTTACAGTCATGGCACTGGCAACCGCTTCCCCAACCGAAACGACTAGCAGGCTCACCGATTCGCAGGTTGAG
The DNA here is from genome assembly GCA_965200145.1 of Dehalococcoidia bacterium. Classification (GTDB taxonomy): domain Bacteria; phylum Chloroflexota; class Dehalococcoidia; order Lucifugimonadales; family Lucifugimonadaceae; genus CBDATG01. Next base: position 45,206 of record CBDATG010000002.1, on the reverse strand, counting down.
CAGTACCACCGCGATGGGTTCATCGGTGTCAACGGCGTGTTCTCACTGGACGAGGTTGATGAACTTAGACGCGTTACAGAGGATTACGTGCAACAGTCGGCCGATTTGACAGATCACAACGAGATGTTCGACCTAGACTTCGCGGCGGGACATAGCAGTGAGACTCCGAAATTGCGGCGCATCAAAAACCCGCACGCTTTGCACCCTGTCTACGAAGCTGCCTCGATGAAACAGGGGTTGTTGGACATCATCGAGCAGCTGATCGGGTCAAACATCAAGCTGCATCACACCAAGCTGAACATGAAGGCGCCTGGCGGAGGCGCCCAGGTCGAATGGCATACCGACTGGGGCTTCTATCCCGCAACGAACGATGACATCTTGGAAATCGGGCTTACCTTCGACGATATGGAGATCGAGAACGGTTGCTTGATGTGCATCCCCGGTTCGCACAAGGGCCCGGCATGGGATCACCACGAGGATGGGTACTTCGTCGGCGCTGTGCAGGAATCTGACTTCAATATGAAGGAGGCAGTTCCCATCATGCTAAAGGCTGGTGGCGTTTCGATTCATCACGTGCGAACACTGCACGGGTCGGCTCCGAATGTCTCGAACCGTCCTCGTAGACTGTTGCTGATGGGTTATCAAGCTCCTGATGCTTGGCCGCTCTCCGGCGTGTCCGACTGGGACAGCTGGTGCGACGATGTGTTGCGCGGAAAGGCGACCAACATGCCGCGCCTCGAAGATGTTCCGGTTCGAATGCCGATACCGCAACGGAAGGCAACTGGATCAATCTTTGAGTTGCAAGAGCAGTTGCAGAAGTCCCACTTCGCGGAGCAACTTGAGGAAATCGCTAAAGAATAGACGCGTCTGGCCGGGAATAGACCCGCTTTGTCACACGGTCTACGATACCTCGACGTACGCTTCACCATCAGTTGCGATGGGCAGCTCCACGATCGATCCATCTTCGGAAATCTGGAACGCACGCACCACGGGGCGTGTCTTCTCCGCTAGAGATATCAGCACATAGACCGGTTCTGTCCAACCCGATTGAACTGCATTGCTCGCGTCAGTCTGCGAGGGGTACGCCTGCGTGAAAGTATGCGAGTGGTAGATCCCCACGATGCGTTCGCCGCGCGACTCTGCGTCCTGCTCCGCCGTCATCAGTTCAATCGGCGACATCTCGTACCGCCTATCAGGTCGCGGGTGCACGTTCCGCATTGGGTACGTCCGGTCAGCTGCATCGCGTCCTATGAGCAATCCGCAACACTCATTCGGGTCAGACTTCAGCGCATGAGTGATCATTTGCGCGATCAGAGCCTTGGTGATGCGGAACGTCATTGCACTTCCAATGATAGATAGACACAACGATTAGACTCGCCGCAATGATCACCACACTCAGCTAGGAAGAACATCATGAAGATCGGCGACGTTGCCACGCATCTTTGGAACCCAGGTGGCGGCAAGAACTTCCTCTACGTCAAAATAACGACAGATTGCGGCATTGCCGGCTGGGGAGAGTCCTACACGCAGGCAGATCGCGACAAGCAGGTTGAGACCCACATACATCAACTGGCGCGATATCTAGACGGGCGCGATCCGTTCCATATCCGCCATTTGATGCATGTCATTCGCGAGGACTTCGCCACGAAGCGCGGAGGCATGGACCTGCATTGCGCCGTGAGCGGCATCGAGATTGCATTGTGGGATATCGTAGGGAAATCGCTTGGACGACCGATTTACGACCTGCTGGGAGGACCGGTGCGTCCGCGGCTGAAGCTCTATGCCAACGGTTGGTCAGGCGGTGCACAGTCACCAGATGAGTACGGAGAAGCAGCAGCGGCATTGGTCGAAGAACGGGGCTTCAAGGCTTTGAAGTTCGATCCGTTCCCAGGTCCGTGGCGTGAATATCCAGAGAAAGAAGCACTGGACGAAGCAGTCCAAGTAGTTTCTGCTGTCCGAGATGCCGTCGGCCCGAGCGTTGACCTGTTGATCGAAGTGCACCGTCGGCTCGCTCCGATGAACGCGATAAGAGTCGCCAGACGGTTGGAACCGCTCGCCCCTTACTGGTTTGAAGAACCGTGCCCGCCAGACGACCTTGCAGCGATCAAGGAAGTCAAGGAGAATACGACGATCCCAGTCGTAACCGGCGAAGCGATGTACACGATGAATGAATTCCGCGATGTCTGCAGCTCCCGTGCCGTTGACATCATCAACCCAGATATCTGCAACACCGGTGGAATTTGGGAGATTACGAAGGTCGCTGCAATGGCTCAGGCCCACCATATCGCCATATCACCACACGGTTGGAACTCGACCGGCATCGGTTGTGCTGCCGCCGTTCAAGCATCCGCCGGGATGCCCAACTTCCTGATGTACGAGTACATGGTCGGTGTCGAAGCCGCATCCAGGGAAGTTACCAGAGGTTATCTAGAACCAGAAGGCGGCTATATCGAGTTACCTAAGGGCTCGGGGCTAGGCGTTGATGTTGACGAAATAGCCCTAGCCTCTAAGCCATACGCTCAACTGGCGAAACGCAACATCAGGCAAGTCAAAGACGAAAGGCAATGGCACTAGGGTGGCATCTATGTTTCGGCTGTCCGCTTCGAACTGAAATGCTCACCAAGCGGAAGACCCGCACCCCTGGGCATCCGCTTACAGAACGCCCAAGAGCACGGGTCTAGTATTCGCAGCACCTTGCGTGGTGCCTACTGGTTTACCAGTACAGTCGCGAGCGGGAGTTGACTCCCGCGTCAGCGCGCTCGCCTGGTGAGTTGTAGAGCGATCGGCGCGGTGCGAACTCGCCGAGCAACTCTGCCTGCGCGCGTTCGCGCTCGTCTACCAAGCGCGTGCCAAACGTCGTCGCAAGCGTCTCAAAGGCCTGGTTCAACGTGTTTCTCATCTCTTGTCTTTGACCCTTTACTTCAGGTTCCGTGGCAACGCAATTCGCCGCCATGAATCAATGATAAGGGTCATACATCGTTGAATGTTACGTATTCATCACGTTATTGCTGTAGTCATGACGATCATCGGATTCCAATTACTACCAATGTATCTACGATATGAACAACTATCCATCGCAGTTATAGGCGATTCACGTCATATAACGACCACATTACAACTGAAACGATGTGATTACGATATTCGTCATTACATTTGAAGTCAACGCCAACACAACCGAATCATCGGCGATTTGCGTAACACGGATGTACACGCCGCCACAGTTGCCGGCGGGTTCGGCCGCAATGGCACCGCTCCACGAGGCATCGCAACCTATCCGAACGGTAACTCTCGCTATGTCCCTGGTCGCCTCTAGCTAACAGGCAGAAACTCCTGCATCGACTCCGAATTCGCCCGAATCTCGTCCCATTCGTAGAGTTGCGGGATGTACTCAACGTCAGCCCACATCTGTTGCTGGTCTGTCAAGTGTTCACTCCCGGGGTTGCCCGATGTGCCGAGTGGCACGACCCACTTGCCTTTGGACCAGTTGCCCGGGTTGTGCAGATACCGGTTCACTGGTCCGGAAATAGCCGCTCTACTGCCGAACGGCGCACCGGTCGTAGCGAATGGCACGTCCTCGTCACCGGCGACCGGGATCCCCTGTACATCGAGAGTTTCAGTTGATTCCGGGAAGCGATCCGACAACGGGTGAGACTGGCCGCTCGCGTGCAGTTCCTCCCAGTCCAATGGCCAACCACGCGACTCAAAATCCTCAATCTTGTGGACCGCTGTTTCAAGAGCCGTCTTAGCTATTCGATCTATGTGAAGCCCTCGCCAACCATCATCAGAACTGCCCGAAGCCAATGCCTCAAAGAATCCAGGTTTCGCGTTTCGGCGATAGTGATCGTATGCCGCCAAATCCTTGCCGTTCTTGACGTCCACGCCACTTACGTCATAGTGGTTTCCAAGTGAAAATATCGCAATGACATCGGATATCAGCCTGAAGAGTAAAGCAGAGTTGTCGGACACTGCGTGATCGGGTCCCGACGACATGGTACCGTCCCATTCTCGTAGCATCCATATCGCCTCTAGCACTTCTGGATCGTCGGCGAAGTCTGCCTCGGTCAGCTCCTGCCAGCAGTCTGCTAGCCATTGCTTGAACTGAAGCGCTGGTATGCTGACGGTGTCGGCGTGGTACTCACGCATGTCGGCTACCCCGATCTTCCTGCCTTCGTCGATGCCTCTCTGTATATGGGTGATGATCCGTCGTGCACGATAATCCGGTCCGAATGATGCAGCCAACCAAAATGGGTAGTCGTCTCCGACGACCCGTTGATTGCACGAGACAACCCAACCCGTCTCAGGGTTGCGGGAACGCGGCAGCTGGTGCGGCGGGATGAACCCTTGCCAGTCGTGCTCGCCGGTCCAACCTGGAACCGGTCCCCACGCGTTGACGAATGTCCTCATCGGCACCCTGCCTTTCAAGCAGTACCCGAACTCGCCGTGAACATCGGCATAAACATAGTTATTGACCCTGTCAGTCCATCCTTCCAACGCCGCTTCAAACTCGTCTGCGTTTCGGCAACGCATGGCGGACAGCGCCGCATCCACCCACGGCGTCCCATCCTGCGAACCTGGGTCAGCCAGAGCGAACCCAAATCCAGACTCCAAAACTCCATTAACGATCGGTCCGTGGTGCGTTCTGATTACATCTATCGTCACTACGCGGTATCCGTCGGGTGCATCCGGGTCAAAGTAACGGATTTCCTCTGCGTACGACTCGGCATCCAACCATTCATCCTTGAACAGGTACTGCACGCCGTCGTCTTTTGGTCGCAGCTTTTCGACGAACGCGTCTTGCGTGTCGCAACCGCCATGTGTCATTCCCCAGGCAACCTGGCGGTTATGGGCAAAGTGCATCACCAGAGGCACTCCGGGGATCGAGTAACCAAGCACATCGAAATCGGGATGCGTCAGATGAGTCTGGTAGTAGACGTTGGGAAAATCCAATCTTCGATGGGAATCGCCTCCAACCATCGGTAAACCCGAATCTGTGAGGTCTCCCGATATCGCCCACCCGTTCGAGCCGAAATCAGCTTCCCACACCGGTTTACCGACATCGATCACCGATTTCAATTCTTCGATTGCGTCCTGTGTGGCACCGTCGTATTGCGCGCCAGGTGGCACGGTTAGAAACATACCTGGCAGGTATCCCTCCGCCAATTTCGCGACTCTGTCTGGACCGATGCGAGCTGCGAGCAACGCCAACCATAACTTGCTCTGGAAGTTCCCTTCGGCTGAATTCCGCAACTTGTATACAACCACGCAATGCCAAGGCTCCCACCGCTCGGGTTCGGTTTCAAGGAGGGAGTATTCAAATGGCAGCGGGTCGGGGCCATCAATGAACGCGTTCACGCCGTCCGCGTAAGCGTTCAATGCCGTCTTGGCATCTTCGGAGCAAACCTCGTTGTCAGCAACCGCAACCCTTCTGAAGTCGCGTCTGCGAATGAACATATCTTGCTCAACGAGAGAGTCGCCCAAATATTCGCTGATCCTGCCAAGCCCGCCCATCCGGTCGTGGTCCATCTGCCACAGCCTATCCTGTGCCGTCGCATAGCCTTGAGCGAAGAACAGGTCGTAGAGGTTGTCGGAGCGGATGTGCGGTACGCCCCAGGGATCTCGGTGAACCTCTGCGCCAGACCGGATCGAACGGTTTCTCACCGGACGACCCATGTCAGGTAGATGATCAGATGGATTGAAGTTGGAGCCTGGCATGTCGCTAAGGATATCGCGATTAGTCGCATTCACGAATCAATGACGCTTCGATTCGTCCGCGATCTTGCGTAAGAAACCGGGCGGACATCGCGTGACGGCTCCGTTTCACCCGACCCATGGGCGTTTACTCAACCGATCGATGCGGTTGAGTATTTATTGGTAGGAAACGCGGGGCGAGTCACCGGCAGCCCATCGGAACTCGGAGAACTCGCTGCCTGTGGGTGCCTCAAATACCATGTGACCGCTCAGCTGCTCATTCCGGTTGAGCGTGTAACTGCCCCACATGGCGCGGAAATCTGGTATGTACCACCTCGAAGACGGATCAACCTCAACAGAGTAGGAGCGCTCGAGCAAGTTAACTGGCTTGACACCAACGCTATCCGCGATTCTCAACTCCGCCGCGTCACGGTCTACTACCATCTGCACCGCTCCAGAGGTCGCGTTAATCAGCGTAACCTCAACGACGACCAGATCCGTTCCATCCCCTGTTGGAGATATAGCCCACCTGACGACCTCACCCGTCGAGATGGGTGCGTCGTACTCAATGTGACGTTGCACTTTGGGCAACTCCGATCGCAGATAGAGCGTCCTGCCCGAGACATATAGCTCAGGCCCGCCTTCAAACGGCTCGAACCAGATCAGCACCTGCACCGCGATCAAAGCGACGACCGACGCCGCTGCCAACCCGATCAAGACATAAGGCAGGTTTTCTTTCGGCACGCGGAGCTGACGCCGCGCGACTACTGTGCCGTCAGGTCCCAGATCAACATACTCGGACCCCGACCGACCTCTGAATGACTTCAATGGCGTGTACTCAATGAAGATACGCAGGATCCCATCGCCCGCTTCGCTGCCACCAGTAATCTCCCAGTCCATGTCAACACCACGGAGGCGCGGACCGTAATCGTATCTGTTGCCTTTCACGTACTCTAGCGCGGCATCCGCAAGTTTCGGATACTGCGCCCTAACAGCATCCGCTGGGATCATGTCAGCGTCCTCTTCGCGGTCGGATGCCATGTCGGCACTGCGTGCAGAGGCCGAAACTGCGTTGTCTTGTGCGCTAACCATGAATGAAACGGGGAATGTACCCAAGAACCGCATACCGTGAGCTCAAACCATTCTAATTTCGCATGAACAGCGGCGACGGTTCGGTATCAGTGCCACAGAACCAGGCCCCGTGCGCACTGCGTGATGGCGGTCAAGCGAACGCAGGCGACGACGCCATGCCACGTAGTTGACCGACAACATATGACAGACCAACGACAGCCCGCGAGACGTCTTCTTCGGTCGAGTCCTTCCCGAACGAGAAGCGCAGACTTCCTGCTGCCATCTCCAGGTCCATACCGGTTGCTAACAGTACGTGCGATGGTTCGATGGATGCTGAGCTGCAAGCGCTGCCGCTCGACGCACAGACGCCTTGGAAATCCAGTCCCAGCAGCATCGGCTCGCCTTCAAGTCCGGGAACTGAGATGTGTGCGATGTGCGGAACGCTATCAGTTGGATGGTGGTTGATGACCGCCTCTGGGACAGCGTCTTGCACTCCGGCGACGAAACTATCCCGCAACCTCTCGGTATGTTTGCAGAAATTCTCGCGCTCATCTTCCGCCAAAGCCATCGCCTTGCCGATGCCGACAATTGCGGGCACGTTCTCGGTGCCAGACCTGCGCTGTCGCTCTTGACCGCCGCCCGCGATTATTGGATCAACCCGCACGCCACGGCGGACGTAAAGTACACCTACACCCTTCGGCCCATGCACTTTGTGGCCAGCAAGCGAGAGCAGGTCAACGCCAAGCATCCGGACATCGCATGACAATTTGCCAGCCGCCTGAACCGCATCCGTATGCACCAAGACCTCCGAGCCAAGCTCCGCCGCTCGCGCTCTCACAGCCGACACTATGCCTGCGATATCGGAGACCGCTCCTAGCTCATTGTTGACATACATCACGCTCACCAGCGCGGTTCTCTCTGTGATCAGGGCTTCAACGGCAGCGGGATGCACGATCCCGTAACGGTCCACTGGCGCGAACACGACCTTATGCCCTGACGCCTCAAGCTGCTCAGCCGCGTGAATGACGGCGTGATGCTCAGCCTCAGAAACTACCACTTCGTATGGCCCGCCCTGCATCGCAGACAGTGCTCCCTTGATAGCCAGATTGTCCGCTTCCGTGCCACCTCCAGTGAACACCACCTCTGACGTTCTACAGTTCAACAACGACGCTACCTGGCGGCGCGCCACATCTATACCGTTCCTGGACTCGCCAGCCAGTGCGTAAAGACTAGACGGGTTACCGAACGAATCCCCGAAGTATGGGAGCATCGCTTCCAGAACCTCCGGACGCACCGGCGTGGTGGCCGCATGGTCAAGGTAGACGATGCGCTCGGAATCCTCTGTGAAATTGGTCATAGCGTCAGCTCCTGATTCCAATTGTGCACGGCCAGGTTCAATCTGAGTTCGCAACGCGCTCACTCCTGTCTCTGCAACGGCTCACGGAGAAGTGTCCGAATGAACTCGCCGAGACGATAGCTACGCCGATTGATAGACTCAATTGTTTGGCGTGTTGCTGGTGAACTGCCAGCGCAGTTCAATCGTAAACAACGCAGAGCCAGCATTCCGTTACCGGTCCAACTCTCAAAGTGATCAAGCTCGACCACATGTCAAAGTACTACGGTCCTTATCCGGCCGTGATTGACATCTCATTCGAGGTGCTCAAAGGCGAAATCGTCGGATTCCTAGGGCCGAACGGTGCGGGCAAGACTACGACGATGCGAGTGCTAACGGGTTTCACACCGCCCACTCACGGCGAGGCCGTCGTCGCGGGGTACGATGTCGTATCTCACTCACTTGATGTGCGCCGACACATTGGATATCTGCCCGAAACCGTTCCCCTTTATCTCGACATGACCGTAACGGATTACCTAAGCTATATGGGTAAGCTACGCGGCATGAACCGGGCGTGGATTGACGAACGGGTACCGGCCGTCATCGATGTAGTCCGGTTAGGTGACTATCGCAACGCGCTCGTAGGCAAACTGTCGAAAGGTTATCGACAGCGCACCGGTATAGCCCAAGCAATACTGCACGAGCCAGATGTCTTGATTCTAGACGAACCGACGATTGGCATTGACCCGATTCAAGTAGTTGAGACTCGTGAGCTCATAAGTGAGCTAGGCGAGGAGCACACCTTACTTCTGAGCTCCCATATCTTGCCCGAAGTCAGCATGATTTGCCGCCGAGTCCTCGTAATTCACGATGGGCGGATAGTCGCAGACGACCGTCCGGACAACCTTTCGGAGCGGTTGCAACACTCAGAGCGTGTGGAGATGACGGTGCGCGGGCCTGAAGTGCGACAGGTTATCGGCGAGATGCGTGAACTGCCCATGGTTATCGATGCCCGGCGCGATGTACGCGCAGAAACCGTCGCCCGCAACCAACGCGATGGCACTGTCTCGGTGATCGTTGACTCGAGACCTAACGCGCAGGTTACGGAAGTAATCGCGGCTAAGGTAATCGGTAACGGATGGGGGCTCGCAAACTTAACGCCATTGCCGCTGACGCTAGAAGAGATATTCCTCGAGCTGACGACAGAAGAGGACCTGGACTAGCGAAGTGGGCAACGTTTGGACAATCGCCGTCAAGGAGGTCCGCACTTACTTCGCATCTCCCATGGCGTACGTAGTCGCCGCGGCGTTTCTGGCGATCACTGGTTTCTTCTTCGTCGCCTCTGTCTCTGACGCGTTCTCAGAAGCTACCATCCGGGGGTTCCTCGCTGGTGCCGTGTTCTTCATGATCTTCTTATCCCCAGCCATCACGATGAGGCTACTGGCAGAGGAGCAGAAAATCGGGACGCTAGAACTGCTTCTCACTTCACCCGTGCGGGAATACGAGATCGTAGCTGGAAAGTTCATCGCCGCGTTCGTCACCGTGCTCGTAATGCTCGCGTTATCGCTCTACTTCGTACTGATTCTGTTCGTATACGGGGTCCCTGATGTAGGACCAATACTCACGGGCTACTTCGGGTTGATTCTGTACGCCGCGGCAACCGTCTCTATCGGGCTGTTCGCATCGGCGCTGAGCCCGAACCAGATAGTCGGACTAGTGGTCGGAGCGGGAATTCTGACAGGGTTGACGATCATTGACTTCGTCTCCGACCGAGTTGAGGGTATCGTTGCCACCATCCTGGATTCGTTGCAACTCGGAGCATCGTTCACTGTCCTAGACCTTGAGAGTTTCGCTGTCGCCGAGAGCGGACACTTCGCGGACTTCGCCCGCGGCATCCTCTCGTTGAACGATGTCGTCTACTACGTTTCAGTGACGGCGGTATTTCTATTGCTGACCGCCTTGGTCTTGGAGACTCGCAGGTGGAGATAGACATCGCGCGACTCGCCCCGTCCTGCGCAAGAAGACTGCCAAACCCTTCGCTTAACAGCAGCATCAACCAATGACTACTCAGGATAACGAACCTAGCGAGAACCCGTCGTCGCGACCGACGATGGAGGAGTTGCACGATAGTAGATCGCTCCGCGAAAGGCTAACTGCCAGCGGACGGTCAATCAGGCAGGCACTTGCGCTGGCAGGTGTGCTCACGCTCGGACTCGGAATCGTGCTATGGGTTTTCGCTCGCGACTTAGAGACTTCCGCATACATCGTCATGGGCATCGGCGCGTTCGTCCTGGTTCTGGATGCGGTTATATCGTTCGAAACCGTCCGCCGAACCGTGTTGGGTAGACGTGGACGTTACGGACTCAACACTGCCATCGTATTCATCGCCTTCGTGGCGATAGCGATCGCTCTGAATTATCTACTGATTTGGGCCGCCAACCGGACCGATCCACCCGGTTGGCTACGAGTAGACACGACGGCGACACGCCAGTTCATCGTGTCCGACGCGTCCCTCAACACACTGCGAAACTTGAGAGAGCCAATCCGTGTCACCGCGTTTTTTCGACGTAATACTCCGCAAGGGCAAGCCGCTTGGCGTAACACCGAAGACCTCCTCGCGGAATTCCGTCGACGCTCTTCGGTGCAGGATCTCTCTTACCGAGTGATAGACCCAGACATCGAACCAAATGTCGCAACCGAATACGGCGTCACCAGATTCCCAACGTTAGCCATTGAAGCGGTCGAGAGTCGACGGACTCAAACGATAGTAGGCGGGAACCCGAACGACGGACCGACCGTCTTCTTTGAACAGGATTTGATAACCGGCCTGCTCGTTGTCAATCAGCTGAAACAGAAGCAAGTCATGTTCGTGAGCGGACACGCCGGGCGTGATGTTACAGATTTGGATCGCACAGGTGAGGGCTACGGTACCGCCGCCGATGCATTGAGACGCGAGAACTACGAGATACGTAACGCAACTGTCCAGGAGCTCGGACAGCTACTCAGCACAGGAAACCCGGACGACATACCCGCCGTCGTAGTCTTCCCTGGTCCGACGAACGAAATGGAGGCGGCCGAGGAGACCGTTCTACTGCGCTACGCGCGCCAGGGCGGGAGCATCATGATGATGCTCGAACCTGACCTAGCACCGGAATCCTTCAAATCGTTCTTGTCAAGGTTCGCGGTCGCAGTTGGCGAAGGCCGAGTCGTTGACACAGCCAGCTTCGTCGCGCCTAATCCTGCCTTCTTGCAGATTAAAAACTCCAACAGCCAGTTCCCGCCGAGCGAAATCACCGACGGGTTTGACGTCGTCTATCTGCCGGGTACGGCCCACTTCGCCTACAGCATTGATGCCGACACCATACCTATCACCGAGGATGGTGTGCCATACGTGCGCCAGTTGCCCGTTGCCGTCAGCACGCTCAACAGTTGGGCAGAAACCGATCCAGAAGGGCTGGACTTTAACCGCGACGACGAATTACCAGGACCACTGCCGGTCGTTGTTTCTGTTCAGGCAATCGCTGATATTGCAGGTGCCCCCGTGCGCGATGACGACGGGTTCGTGGAAACCAACATGGTACTGGTGGGAGATACCGACTTCGCCAGCAACCAATATTTCGGCTCGGCGCGGAACGGCGACCTATTTGTGAACGCCATCAATTGGCTCGCCGACGACTACGAGCTCATTACTCTGCGGCCAAAAGAGGTTGCTTTCAGGGAGTTGGTCCTTACTGAGCCCGAGCGAAATTTCGTCCGGTGGAGCGGTTGGTTGCTTATGCCCGCTCTGATCGCATTAGCGGGAATCTGGGCATGGTGGAGACGTAGGTGACCCACACGCCATGAGTTTAAGGCTGTCACTAATCCTGGTCATTGCCGCGTGCTGGGTTGGTATCGGCGCGACATTCGCCGTCGACCAATTCGGACGCGAGGGGCGTACCGAACAGCCGCCGTTCTTCTTCACCGTCTCGCCCGACGACCTGCGCAACATCTCTATTTCGACCCGCGAAGACTCGGTTGATTTTCACTTCAGGGAAGACGAGCGTCGGTGGTACTTCGACGATTTAGATGACGTGCCAACTGCTCTTTACCGCTGGGGTGGAATCACCCAGTTGCTAGGTGGACCAAGGACTCAGAGAGAACTTGCGAGCGAAATCTCCGACCCTGCACTCTACGGGCTGGACGACCCTCTGCTGACGATTGCGGTCGTACTCAGAGACGGCACTGAGCTGATCGTTGAAATGGGTGACCTCACTCCTGACCAATCAGGTAACTATTTCCGGCAAGCCGGGTACAACCAACTTTACACAGTTGACGCGTCCTGGGGTCAGGTAATGACGCGATTGGTGGAGGAGCCGCCGACTCCTGAGTGGTTCTATACGATGAACGCGTCAGAAGCCACGGAAATACTCTTCTTTGAAGGCAACGAAGTCGTCAAGGCCTATGCAATCGACGACGAGTCAGGGAGCTGGGTCATCTGCGACCTGCCGACACAAGCAGCGCCGTGTGTTGGAGACGAGCCGGCAGACGGTGAAACGCTAACCGCGTGGCTCGACAGCTTCAGCAACCCAAAGATCGCGGGTGCAGAGAGCTTGAACCTACCAGACCTCAGCGACTTCGACGCGTACGGTGCTGGCAGGGACGCGCCTTACGTCCACATTCGTCGAGAGGTTGAGGTTAGAGAGCGACTGACCAATGTCTATCGGACTTCGCTAATCATCGGCGACCCAACCGATGATGGTAGACATCGTTACGCGGTGGCAAACGAAGCGTCCGATGTCATTCTGGTAGACCGCGAATGGGCAGACGGCATCCTAGCGTTCTTCACGGGCTGACTAAGCCAAGAGGCCAATCCCGTCACATCCGATCGTCGGTCGTTTGGCGATCCAGTAGCAGCGCAAACACGTCCCCTCTGGAAGACTGTCGATGCTTGGCAGTAACTCAGGTCGTTAGCCGGCGATACAGCATCAGCAACCGTTGTGGTAGCAGGCTGACATCTGGCAGCACTTCATAGTTGAAGTCGTCCATCATGAACTTCAGATAATCGTGACCCTGCTTGTCTACGGTCAAGCAGAATGGCACGATCCCCTGTTGTCTAGCCTCATGGAACGCCATGCGCGTGTCGTGCACTGCGTACTCTTTCTCAACCCCCTCTCGGCTATAGCCGCGATCCTGAGGCCTGCCGTCAGAGATCATGAAGAGAAACTTTGACCGCGACTCCTGGTTGGCGAGCTTCGCGGTCGCGTGCCGGATTGACGGACCCATGCGAGTCGCATGTAGCGGCGCAATGCGGTCAATGCGTCTCGGAATCTCAACGGTAAACTTCTCGTCAATCTCTTTGATGACGAAGAACTCAACATTCTCGCGACCGTAACCAGAGAAACCGTAGATGCCGTAATCGTCGCCTAGGTTCTCCAAAGCATTGATCAGTAGCACTACACCTTCTTTTTCAACGTCCACGATGCGTTTATATGACTTACGATTGCCGTCCGACCGTCGCGATCGCAACCAAATCATGTACTCAACGGGATCGTCAGGAGCTCCCCATTCGTCGTTCGGCTTCTTCGCATCCTCGATCGCCTCTGCCGTTGAGGCTGACATGTCAAGCAGGAATGCGACAGCCACAGAGCGTTCCGTCTTGTTGCGCCTCCAGTAGAGCTTCTCATCAGGCGTCGCACCAGCTCGGATATCGATCAGTGCCTCGAGCGTCTGGTCCAGATCAAGTTCCTCGCCATCCTCAAGCCGCTTCTGTTTGCGATACATCTCCGGCATGACCAACTCAAACTGCTTCTTCACCATCTGCAACAGCGCAGCTCGCTCAACCAGAGTGTCGCGGTAGAACTGCTCGTCACCGACGTTCATCGGCTTCTCGTGTACCTTGCACCATGCCCGCTTGTATTCGTTCGCACGGAAATCCCACTCGTCGTACACGAACTGATCATCTGATTGCGGGGACAATGGACCGCCGTCCTCATCAACATGCTGCATGGGACCGGAAGGTTGGCTCTGCGCCTGCGGATCCCTGCGTTGCATCTCCTTCAGTAGGTTCTCCATCATCTCAGCCAGCTCAGGCGACACCTCATCGCCGCTTTCACCCTCCTCTGAATCCATCTCAAGCTCGGCCGAGTTCTTCATCAGCTCTTCCAACTGCTCCGGAGTCAGCGGTGTCATTTCACCCGTTTCATCACCGAATTCGCTGCCATCCACCAGTTGGACCTGAGAGAGTAATTGCGACAGCTCAGGTTTGAATTCTCCGCGATAGTCGATTTCCTGCGGGGACGAGTAATCCATCTCTCCGCCCTCGGATTGTCCATCAGGATCTTCTGAGTCCTCAGGACCGACAGTGTCATCGTCGCCCGTACCTTCTCCAGGCACCATTGACTTTACGAACATCTCGATCAGTCCCTGGACATCTTCCGGCTCTTCCTCATCCTCTCCACCGCTGGACTCGTCCTCATCGTCGTCATCTAGGTCTTTGAACTCATTGGGATCGTGCATCTCGTTCGCCACTTCCGATATCAAAGCGCACGCCCGAATCGTCGCCTCTGCCGCGTCCTCAACCATCGCACCATCGGCTCGCATCTTGTTAACCAGCGATCTGAGCCGCTTCGCAACCTCAACGTGCTCACTCGGCGCTGACAGATCCGACGACTGTCCCAAACTGAACCTGATCATAAGTTCGATCAACGTCTCCTGTGCGGGAAGGTCCGTCAACGCGGGACGAGTCTCCAACGCCTCCGCTTGCACCTGTTCGTACAGAACGGCTAATCCTTTGTATGCGCGCGCCACGTTTGAATCGATACGCGTGCTCTCGAGAATTGTGAAGACATCCAATGCCATCTTGCGATCGGGGAACAGGTCGAAGAACCGACTCATCGGAACAGTAGACTCGTCCGCCGTGTCGGATGTGCCTGGGTGGTCGCCTGCAACGTGTCTTGTTGCGACGGATCCCGTGGACCCGCGAAGTTCGGGTCGGACATCCTCGAACAGCGACGAAGGACGGTCAAACGAGAAAGTGAACGACCCAAACTCGATGTGTCCCGTCTGATGCGTCGAGATTACCTTGAAGAATCCAAAGTTTAGGTCTTTCGACGGATGCCGGTTAATCACTTTCGGTAGGTAAATCGTGGTGCCTTCCGTTGTAGGAAGCTCACCTTGGAACCATCCGATCTTCTTGTTGACCAGTTGCTGTGAGGCCTGGACCTCAATGTCTCGCCCTGCCAGCATCCTGCAATACATGCGGATTATCTCGCGCACCCTCTCTAGCTCCACACTCGATGAAAGAGCATCCAGCTGCGCGTGCGATGTAGAAGAATCATTACGAAAATACGGGACTGCCGCGTCCTTGTTATCCGCTGTGTGTTGCAACCCGTGTTGATGCCACTGCACCATCTGTTGGAACGTCACACGCTCCAGCACCTGTGGGACAGATGCCAAGAACGCCGCCGATGCCTTAGCATCATGGCCTGCCGCGCGATGCGCCAAGTCGATCAGAGCATCCCTATTCTCCGCCTCGACATGCGACATAGCGCGCGCGCCATCCCGCATTACCGATGGGGAGTTCGTGCTCGGGTCTCTGGCTAGGCGCGATACGAGTGCGAGCAACGAGACACGGTGACTTGAAGGCAATTCGACGATCGTAGCGCGTGCGACCTCAAACAGCTTGGGACTGTGGCGCCACGTGTGGTGGGCAACGGCATTTGCCAAGCCGATGAACGCACCAGAGTCCTTCCCGAGCAGAGGATAAAGCTCAAGCGACGCGACCAAAGCCTCACCGGCCATATCGTAAGAGCGACGCGACAGTTCACAAAGGAATTCAGAATGTCGTCTGAACTCCTCGAACGACAACGGCTCGAGTAGATGCGGGGTGCTCTCGAACAGCTTAGACGCCAATGCTGACGATTTCCAAGTGCCGCGATACAACGATTTGCAAGCCTGCGCCCAATCTGAGATGTAACGCGGCCGAAGTCGTTCCACCGCTTGCGGACTGGCCTTGAAAAATGACACCGAGAGGCTGGGAGCCTCCGCACAGAGCGAGTCGCCCGTTTTGGCCCAGTTTACGAATTGCCCAGCAGGAAGGTGGCGTTGAACGGCGGGCGACGCGTTAAAGAGCTCTGATGCTGCCTCCCACGAACGTACGGCCCGACGCGAAATCGACCGACCAACTTCGACCCATTCCAACAACTTATCATCAGGCAGCTTGCCCGAAATCGCCTCGAATGCAACATCAAAGTTGGCACCGACAGGCGCAGGTAGCCGGCTCAGTTCTTGCCGAACGGTTGAAATCAGAGCCATAGTCTCAAGCCTCATGCCGCGTATCTACCCTAGACTCGCCGTTAGACAGAATGCACGCCATCGGAAGCGGGCGATCTATTCTCATCATGTCGTTTCGGGTCAAGAAACGAGATGGCACTGGAAATGATTCGGGCACTCGCGCCCCAGACCACGCGCCCTCCGTACGCTATCGCGTCCCACTCACGCTCGCCGTCGCGTCTTACGAGCGTGATGCTCCGGCGATTGCGCCGGTCCAAGAGCACTCGCACTGGTACGTACGCTACATCGTCAACCTCGTCGTCCGCCGGATGAAGACTGACTCCTTGCCGCAGGCTACCGGTGAACGGCCATACTTCGTAGCCAGTACCCGTGATTACCGAAGGCAGGGGACCCCAGATGTCGATGAGTTCTGCCCCGATGCCGAGCTCCTCCTCTGTCTCGCGCAACGCTGCGCGTAGCAATGAGGCATCGGTCCGTTCTACGATCCCGCCGGGAAACGCCCACTCGGTACGGTGCTGGCCACCTGTCGCCGAACGCCGTATCATCACGACGCACAGTTCGGTATTCTGCAATGTGAATAGGACTGTTACCGCCGCATTCCTAGGCTCGCCACGTAATGCGTCCGGACCGTTCCGGACGGGCGACTCACCGCGCGTGTTGGCCGACGAAGCTACTGACAGCCTCTCACGGGCATAGATCATGTAGTCTGCACCGCTCATATGACTTCAACGATCGATGAACGGCTACTGACAGGTTCAAATTGCAGAGCCAATTCGCAACAGCATCCTGTGTCGGTTACGCCCGTCCGCGGTCTTGCATCTACGGGAAGATGGACGTAACGACCTCGTCCACACTACGTTGGACTTGCGGGTCATCAGTTATGCCCCAGGTAACCGCGACTTGACAAGCTCGTCGCGGTGCTATGTTCTCGTTCATCAGCCTCGCAGCGTAGATGAGCACGCGGGTACTCGCGCCCTCCTCCAAACCGTGCTCGCGTAGATTCCTTATCTTCGCACCCAGTGCAGCCAGCAGAGCAGCGTGCTCCGATTCGCACCCCGACTCGTGCTGGATGATCTTCGCCTCGTGCTCTTCAGCGGGGAAGTCAAATTCCAAAGCGACGAACCTCTGCCGAGTGCTGTGCTTCAGGTCCTTGACAGCGTTCTGGTAACCAGGATTGTAGGAGACCACCAACAAAAACCCATCGGCGGCATCAACGACGATTCCCAACTTGTCGATAGTGAGCGTGCGTCTGTGGTCCGTGAGTGGATGAATAATGACAGTGGTGTCCTTCCGCGCCTCAACAACCTCGTCAAGGTAGCAGATTCCGCCCGACTTGACAGCGCGCGTCAATGGGCCGTCTTGCCACCGTGTGCCCGCGGAATCCAACAGATACCTGCCGATCAGGTCGGACGCAGTCAGGTCTTCGTGGCATGCCACCGTAACCAAAGGAAGATTCTGCGCGGTGTGGCCATTTCTAGAGCGGCCTGAGGCAAGCGACCCATCCTCGCCGGCCAAGCCGCTGGTGAATCGCCTCAGGTCCTGACCGAGCCGCCAAGACATATGCTCCACGAACCGGGTCTTGCCTGTGCCCGTCGGTCCCTTCAACAAGACTGGAACCCGCTGACGATAAGCAGACTCAAATATCTCAATCTCGTCTCCAAGCGGAAGATAGAACGGCTCTTTGGTGATGAAGTACTCCTCAATAACCGTTTCGTTGAATGTCTGTGTGTTCGTCATTAGCTGTCTCTGATTAGTTATTGGATAGCCTGTTTCCAAGCGGCGTGAACCGCTTTTGAAAGATCATTAAGTTCGCTGTCGTTGTTGACGTGGTAATCAGCTCGCTCGATGCGTTGGTCGCAGGAGAGTTGGGCCGCGAAACGCTTGCGTATCTCTACATCGCTCATTCCAGTGCGCAACTTTATCCTACGCTTGCGAACCGATTCGGGAGCCTCAACCGTAACCACTGCGTCGGCTAGATCATCCCAGCCGGCTTCGTAGAGAACCGCCGCTTCGATCACTACCGCCGCGACTCCAGCAGATCGATATCGTCCGAGCAGGTTAGCTATCGAGCGTTTCGTTTCACCCCAGACTATCTCCTCAAGCCGTTTGCGAACTCCCGCGTCGCCGAACGCCAAGTCACCCAGTATTCGTCTATCGATCCGGCCGTTTTCCGCCAGAATCTGCGACCCGAATGCGTCCACCAGCGGCGCGAAGGCCGGAGCGCCTGGTTCGTAGGTTTGGTGCGCCACTTCGTCGGCGTGAATCGCTACTGCGCCGAGAGCCTCGAGGATCTTAGTAGTCTCGGTCTTTCCTGCGCCCATACCCCCTGTAACGGCGATGGTAATCATGTCAAACTGCGGCGAGTAGTCGCAGATAAACTATGCTACTACACCTTCGCATTGATCAGAACTGAGCACCCGCCTAATTCTCGCCGCGGTCCGAACGCCGAATCTCAATCCAGACTCACTGATGCCGCAACAACCGAAGTCCAATGCGGGCATCGATCAGGATGCACGTATGAATATACCACCTGTTCACCGACTGATCAGCGCACCTGAGTTCCAGCCGCTAATCGAGTATTACGGCCGAGAGGCAGTCGTGGACACCATCCGAGACCGACTCCTTCTGGTCAGGAACACACGAACGCGTAGTCCAGCAGGCCACGAAGATGTCAACACCGAGGCGTTCGCGTCGGAGTGCGCCGATACGTTGTTGACGCAGTTCACCAGCCGGCCTCGCGAGGTGATCAACGCCACTGGAGTAATCATCCACACCAACTTGGGTAGGGTGCCGCTGTCGGAGGCTGCACGACGAGCAGCGCACGGCACCAGCGGCTACGTTGACCTGGAGTACGACGTCCGCTCCGGCAAGCGAGGGAGCAGACACGACCATTTGCAACGAATGATCTGCCGCGTCACGGGCGCGGAGACAGGGATCGCGGTCAACAATAATGCCGCGGCAACGCTACTGGTCTTGGCAGCGTTAGCGGGAGGAGGGCGAGAGGTCATCGTTTCACGCAGCGAAGCCGTAGAAATAGGAGGCGGGTTCAGAATCCCTGACGTACTCGAACAATCCTCGGCGACTTTGGTCGAGGTCGGCACGACAAACAGGACCTACGCCTCGGACTATTCCGATGCAGTCACAGAGAAAACCGCTGCCATCCTCAAGGTGCATCGTTCGAACTTCACCATCAGCGGATTCACGCACGACGCGACCGTCGAAGACTTGGCCGACATCGGCAGGACGCGCGGCGTGCCGGTTGTCCACGACATTGGATCCGGCGCGTTGATCGACACCGCCCGCTACGGAATGAAGCACGAACCGATGGTGCAGGATTCTCTACGCGCAGGCGCGAATGTGGTGATGTTTTCCGGGGACAAACTTATCGGCGGACCCCAAGCGGGAATCATCGCTGGCGACTCAAACTTGATCAGCAAGGTCAAGTCTCACCCGTTAGCCCGCGCTTTGCGCGTTGACAAGACGACCCTAGCTGGGTTACACGTCACGCTGGCATCGTACGCGCGGCATTCAGCTGAAAGGGAGATTCCCGTCTGGCGGATGATCGCCGCGGATGTTGCCAGCCTGAAATCACGGGCCCAGCGATGGCAGAAGATGAGCGGAGCAGGTCAAGTCGCAGAAGGACGGTCTGTCATCGGAGGCGGTAGCGCGCCAGAGCAGACGCTACCGACTTGGCTGTTCCAAGTCGAATCTCGGATGTCCCCCAAAGAAGCAGCTGGATTTCTGCGACAACGAGACATTCCGATCATCGGACGGGTGTCACGAGATGCCCTCTATCTCGACCCGCGGACGGTGTTGGGCGAAACGGAAGACCGAGCCATCGGGCAAGCGGTGTGCGAATTGCGAGACGCATGAACCATGAACTTATTCCAAGAGCGTTCCCGTGAGGAATTGATGCGAATCGCGCCGTTGTCGGCGCGCATGAGACCACGTCAGCTGGACGAGTTCCACGGCCAACAACATCTCGTCGGCGAAGGGAAAATGCTACGGGCCCTGATAGAGGCAGACCGGCTACGGTCAATGATCCTATGGGGACCTCCTGGCAGCGGCAAAACGACGCTGGCGCAGCTAATCTCTCGCGTAACGGGTTCGCACTGGTCTCAGCTCTCCGCCGTAAACTCCCGGGTGCAAGACCTGCGAAGAGAAGCGGAGGAAGCCACGCACAGACTCGGTGCAAACGGCGCAAAGACCATCCTGTTCATTGACGAGATACATCGTTATTCCAAGTCGCAACAGGATTCACTCCTGCCGCACGTCGAGGCCGGCACCTTCGTGCTAATCGGTGCCACAACCGAGAATCCATCATTCGAGATCAACGCCCCATTACTGTCGCGCGCAAGGGTCTACACGCTCGAGCCACTCTCTGATGACGACATACGTGAGATAGTCGCCATGGCACTCGCTGATGAAGTGCGAGGCATAGGGCACCTATCTCCAGAGCTCACTCCTGAAGCGGAGTCATTCCTCCTACGCTCGTCTTCCGGTGACGCGCGAACAGCCCTTGATGCCCTAGAGGTCGCAACCGAGTCCGTAGAGCCAGATTCAAGCGGCGTGAGAAAGATCAAAGCAAACGACATTGAGCAAGCTCTCAACAAACGAGCTCGATACGACAAACTTGGCGACGCGCACTACGACACTATTTCGGCGTTCATCAAGTCGATTCGTGCCTCCGACCCGGATGCCGCAATCTACTACCTAGCACGAATGATCGATGCAGGGGAGGACCCGTTGTTCATCGCGCGACGCCTCGTCGTCAGTGCTGCCGAGGACGTCGGACTGGCGAATCCTAACGGACTTGCTGTTGCTGTCGCGGCGCAGCAAGCAGTCCATTTCGTGGGCATGCCAGAGGGACGCATTCCACTCGCGGAAGCCACGATTTTCCTCGCTGCCGCGCCCAAGTCAAACTCCGCTTACCTAGCCATTGATGACGCGCTTGACTACGTTCGCCGACACGCTGACCATCCGGTACCTACACACATGCGAAATGCACCTACTCGGTTGGCGCGGGACATGGGACACGCCAAGGGCTACGTCTATCCGCACGATCATCCTAGCGGTTTCGTTCCGACACGCAACTTGCCGGAGGAACTCGGAGGACGCAGCTTCTTCACGCCAAAACGCATTGGAGCGGAAGATGCTATCGCCAAAAGACTGATGGAATGGTGGCGGGACCGTTACGGACAATATGCCGGGACTCAGACGCAACCTGATTGAACAGTCATCGAAGGTTTAATCAGAAGGCGAGCTCAAACCATCCTCGAAAATCTCATTCATGGCGATCAGTGTGTAGTCAATGTCCTCTGCCTCTACGCCGTAGTGTGTGACCATCCGCATGACGGGGTCACCAGCGTTAACTAGTATTCCACGATCGCGTAGTCTATCTGCGATCTCCCGTCCTGCCCCCACTGGGACATCGAAGTAAACGATGTTCGTTTTGACGCGCATCGGATCGACAGCAATACCATCTATTACCGCCAGGCCGTGCGCCAATTTCGAGGCGTTGGCGTGGTCGTCCGCGAGTCTGTCAACCATGTTGTCGAGAGCGTAGAGTCCGGCCGCAGCTACGATTCCTACCTGTCTCATTCCGGCCCCGAGCATCTTGCGCCAACGGCGCGCACGGTCGATGAAGTCCGAGTCGCCTACAACCACAGAACCGATGGGGCATGCCAAACCCTTTGACAAGCAGAAAGTAGCAGAATCGGCTTTGGCAACGAGTCCCGCCGCCGATTCGCCAAGTGAGACCGCTGCATTAAACAACCTCGCCCCATCAACATGAACCTTCAAACCCCCATCGTGAGCCGCGTCCGCCATCTCCGCCATCTCCGCCGAGTCAATGGGTTGGCCGCTCGTAGCGTTATGAGTGTTCTCAACGCACAATAGCTTCGTGTGAGGTTGATGGTAATCATCCGGCTTTATCGCGGAGACGATGTCTTCGGGCGACAACCGACCGTTAGCGTCGGTCGCCAACGGATAGAGGAACAGAGAACCCAACACACATGCGCCACCGGCCTCGTTGGTGAATATGTGCGACCTATCGCCTACCAACACTTCGTGCCCGCGGTCGGTGTGCGAAAGGAGGGACACGAGATTCCCTTGGGTTCCCGATGTAACGAATAGACCAGCTTCTTTGCCCAACAACTCCGCCGCGCGGGATTCCAGCTCGTTGACCGACGGGTCGTCGCGGTAGACGTCGTCTCCCACTCGGGCGTTGGCTATTGCCTGCCTCATATCAGACGACGGTAACGTCACCGTGTCACTGCGTAGATCAACTCGCGCTTCCATTACTTCATTCAGCTCCTAGAAAATAATGAGTCTCGCTCCGCTTTCATCATAACGACAGCAACAGCGAACCGACTGCTTAAACTTGAAACATGGTGCACCGAATTGTCCCGACCGGCATCATACACATCCCATTTCGATGCCCGGTTGATGCCACTTGATACCTGAAACGATATACGAAGCCGTCCCCGTTGATCTCTGACCCGCCGCAATCGGACAAACCAGCTACTGAAAAGCTATCCGCGGTCGACCTATGGCTGCGGCGGGGTTGGCCAGTCTGGCTTCTCGCATCCGCTGTCTTCGCGTGCGACCAGATAACGAAGCTGGTAATAATCGACTGGTTACGATACGGAGAATCGTGGCCCGTTGAAGGATTCCTGCGATTCACGCACGCTCGCAACACCGGTGCCGCGTTCAGCCTGTTTGAAGGTCAGAGCACCATCCTGAGCATCGTTGCGATTCTTGCGATCGGGCTGATCCTGTGGCTCTACAAGGCATCGGGCGGTGCCTCACTGCTGCTGAGGCTCGCATTGGCACTCCAGCTCGGTGGAGCATTCGGCAACCTGCTCGACAGATTCAGGTACGGATACGTCGTAGATTTCGTCGACGTCGGACCTTGGCCGATATTCAACGTAGCCGATTCAGCGATATCCGTTGGTATCGCCTTCTTGATCGCCTACGTATTATTCGGACAAACCTCAGACGTGAAACCCACGACTGAAGGGGCGGACACCGATCTCGCGCCTGCTGTCGTATGCCAATGGTGCGAACACCGACGCGAGCATATCGATGGCGAGTTACCAGTAGCGATGCCGATCACGCAGGCCGCTTTATCAACACGTGAAGCAAGTTGCATCACATGCTCAAAGGCCCGATCCATCCGCGCTGCGAATCGCACCGCGAAGCCTTAAGACATGGCCAGTGTCTGTTCACCATTAGTAGAACCAGCGGTCCCTACCTGTTACCTTGGGCATCTGGAAGTGCTTCCGTGTGAACGTCCAGAAGGTCGCGCTCGGTCGTTGGTCAGATCGTTTGCGAAGGCGGGTCTTCGGTGAACACCGTCATTCCAATAACGAACTCGGAAGGCTTGTCCCCGTCAGACGGTGCGACAACGAGACCTCCAGAAGACGAGCGTGACGGACCACCCGCGTTGCGACCGTCAGCCTTTATTGCGGACATCGTCTACGAAGACGATTATCTTCTGGTCGTTGACAAGCCCGCCGGAGTGGCCGTCCACTTTGGCAAAGGGCGGCGGTCTGGGACCTTAGTGGACGCGCTGATGGAGAAGTATCCACAACTGTCAGTCCTCGGACCGCGTGACCGTCCCGGCATAGTGCACCGAATCGACATGGACACCTCAGGGTTACTCGTTGTTGCTCTAACGAAGGACATTACCGACAAGCTCTCATCTGCGATCAGGGAGCGGCGGGTTTCGCGTCGATATGTCGCGCTGGTTGATGGTGTGCCGGAACGCTCCGCCGCCATCGTTGAAGGTCCGATCGGCCGAGACCAGACCGACCCAACCCGACGGGCGATCGACCCCTACGGCCGGCCGGCGCGTACCCGGTATGCAGTCGTCAGGAACTACGGGAAGGACGGACGAAGAGTGTCGTTGTTACACGTAAAGCTCGAGACCGGTAGGATGCATCAGATTCGCGTTCACCTGCGCGGTATCGGGCACCCAGTGATCGGCGATCACACGTACAAAGGCCGCCGCACTGTCATGGGACTCCAGCGGCAGTTCCTTCATGCGTGCCAGCTTGAATTCCAGCACCCAGTGACCAACGAGACGATGACCTTCGATTCAGGCCTGCCGCACGAGCTAAAGGTCTTCCTCGACGGTCTTACCGCGATGCCCGAAGCGATGCCTTAGTGATCCTCAATGCATTACGCTTGATGACATGATTGAGAACAGTCCAGTCCGCACAAGATTCGCCCCTAGCCCAACCGGACTGATGCACATAGGCGGACTCCGTACTGCCCTCTACAGCTGGTTGCTCGCGCGCAGTGCTGGCGGTCAGTTCATCCTGCGCATTGAAGACACGGATCGCAAGCGGTACGACGAACGAGCTGTGGATCACATCAAGGAATCGCTACACTGGCTCGGCCTGGACTGGGACGAAGGTCCGGACATAGGCGGTCCTCACGCCCCTTACTTTCAGTCTGAACGGTTGCAGTTGTATCAGGAAGCCGTCGATCGTTTAGTGACTTCCGGAGCGGCCTACTACGACGACACACAGCCTGACGAGCTCGCGGCACTGAGACAGCGGCAACGTGCGGCTGGACAGGCACCAGGATACGACAACCGCGGACGTCACCGCACACTAGAGCAGATCGAAGATTCAAGAAGCAAAGGCCTTGACATCAACGTTCGACTGCGTGTCCCAGAACACGGAACTCTCGAGTGTGAAGACTTGAACCGAGGGACTCTGAAGTTTGACCTTGGGCTATTACGAGATTTCGTGATTCTCAAATCGGACGGATATCCCACGTATCACCTGGCCCACGTCGTAGATGACTATGCCATGGGTATCACTCACGTTGTGCGCGCCGAAGAGTGGATCCCCAGCGTCCCGCGTCATGTTCTGTTGCACGACGCGCTAAGCATACCGAAACCGAGCTACGTACACCTACCCTTGATACTTGGCTCAGACAGATCAAAACTCAGTAAGCGGCATGGTGCCCAGTCAGCGTTGGAGTACCGCGACTTGGGATATCTGCCAGATGCAGTGCTGAACTATCTCGCGCTACTGGGATGGTCACCTGGCAATGACACGCAGTTGATGAGCAGATGTGAAATCGTACGCAGGTTTGCCGTCGAACGGGTGCTGAAACATCCTGCGTCGTTTGACCCTGCCAAGATAGAGTCGATGAATTTCCAGCATATTCAGCAACTCTCGGACCGTGAGTTCACGGATTACGTCATGCCCATCCTGAACGCGCACTGTAAGGATGGTGGATTGCCAGACAGTGTTGAGCGTCCAGTCGACGACGAAGTCATCCTCCGGCTGGCATCGGTACTGAAAGAGCGAATACGCACCGCGAACGAAGTTACCGCGCTGGTAGATTTCTTCTACGTGGATGCCGACGCACCCAAGCCGGAAGACATGATCGGGAGGCGCATGGACGCGGAAATGGTCGTAACCGCGCTTAACGAAAGCCGCGCCTTACTCGCTGGGATCGCGCCTTTCGATGCAACGACCATCGATTCCGAGCTCAGACAGCTCGCGACGAAAACCGAAATGAAGGCCGGCCAGCTCTTCACACCGATCCGCATCGCCGCTACTGGACGACGCGTTGCCCCTCCGCTCTTTGAGACGCTTGAAGTCCTCGGACGCGAAACTACGTTGCAACGATTGGAACGCGCCCTTGACATTATGGGTGCCTTCGGCAAGTCCTGATACAAATCGGTCAAGTGATAAGATTGAGTTTTCGCATTCATCCGCAACATGAGCCGCAGGGTCAAGTTAAACAGGAGTCAGAACCGCATTTGGTAGATGTAAAAAACCGTGAGGGCGAGAGCTTCGAAGCGATGCTCCGCCGATTCAGCAAGAGCGTTCAGCAAGAAGGAATCATCTCCGAAGCTAGGCGCCGAAAGTCGTTTGAGCCGCCAAGCGTGACGCGCAAGAAGCGCAACGCAGCGAAGCAACGTAAAAGCCGCAAGTCAACCGAGAAGAACCGTTAGTCCGTCTTTCCGTTCCGCCAGTGGCACCGATGCCATGAAGTTTGGCATAGTGGTCTTCCCCGGCACTTGGTCCGAGGGTGACATGATGTGGGCGGTCGCCGATGTCTGTGGCTACTCCGCCGAATACGTCTGGCACGAAGAGACTTCTGTAAACCAATTCGACGCAATCTTGCTACCGGGAGGATTCGCCTACGGCGACTATCTCCGTTGCGGTGCCATTGCCCGTTTCTCTCCAGTCATGCGGGCGGTCTCAGATTTCGCTGATAACGGCGGGTTGGTCCTCGGCAGCTGCAACGGATTCCAGGTACTGTGCGAGTCGGGTCTGCTCCCAGGTGCGCTGGTCCGGAATCACCATTTGGAGTTCCGCTGCCAGAGCGTCAACCTCAGCGTAGAGCGGCGTGACACACCCTTTACTGCAACCTACGAATCACAAACAGTCACCATGCCTATATCGCACGGAGAAGGTAATTATCAAGCGGAAGAGGAAACGATCGCAAGGTTGGAGGCGAACGGCCAAGTTCTATTCCGCTACGTAGATGCAGACGGCAATCCTTCTCCACAGGCGAACCCCAACGGCTCGATAAACAACATTGCCGGCATTACCAATCGCGCCGGGAATGTACTCGGCATGATGCCACATCCGGAACGCGCTTGCGAAGACCTGATTGGCGGCACAGACGGCAATCCCATCTGGAATGCGATGGCGTTAGCAGCTGGACGCCAATAACCAAATGACGTCAGTCTCAGACGAAATCCTCGATGAGGTCGCCCTCACGCGGGCCGAGTACGAGGCGATCACAGACCGACTCGGGCGCGAACCCGGTCCGCTAGAGCTAGGACTTTTCGGTGCCCTCTGGAGTGAGCATTGCGGGTACAAGCACACCAAAGCTCTGCTGCGGACGCTACCGAACAAGAGTGATCGGTTACTGGTCTCGCCGGGTGCTGAGAATGCAGGCGTAGTGGACATCGGCGACGGGCTCGCGGTGGCATTCAAGATTGAGTCTCACAACCATCCATCCGCCGTCGAGCCTGTCCAGGGCGCGGCGACAGGAGTCGGCGGAATCGTGCGCGACATCCTCGCAATGGGTGCGCGCCCGATTGCCCTGCTCAACTCCTTGCGATTCGGAGACCCGAGCAACGATCGCACACGGCACTTGGTGTCGGGTGTAATCGAAGGTATATCGAACTACGGAAATTGCATCGGAGTCCCGAATGTCGGCGGTGAGGTAGAGTTCAACGACTCATATGACGACAATCCGTTAGTCAATGTGATGTGCGTCGGCGTCATTGAAGGCCGACGCATTATGTCGGCACGTGCCGAATCTCCCGGCGACCTTCTCGTAATCGTCGGTGCAAAGACTGGCCGTGACGGAATACATGGGGCCTCTGGGCTCGCAAGCCGCGCTTTTTCAGAGCAAGCTGAGATGCGCTCCGCAGTGCAAGTCGGTAATCCGTTCTTGGAAAAGGTGCTGATCGAAGCGTGCTTGGAAGCCGCGAAGCTACCCTGCGTCGTCGGAATGCAAGATTGCGGGGCGGCGGGAATCACATCCGCCGCTGTTGAGATGGCAGCTCGCAGCACGATGGGCGTGAAGGTCGACGTGGCCCAGGTGCCGCAACGAGAAGACGGTATGAACGCTTACGAGATCATGCTCTCTGAGTCTCAGGAGCGAATGCTGTTAGCCGTAAAGCCAACCGACAACGATGAACTATTCGAACTATTCGATAAGTGGGACCTATCGTCAAGCGTCATCGGCGAGTTCACCGACGACTCCAATGTGGTCGTCACCTGCGGAGACGACTTGCAATGCGCCACGCCAGTTGACATTCTGACAGACGCTCCAGAGTATTCGTTCGACGCGCCCGCTCCGCCGTACATCGCTGCGATACGCGGGGCCGATGTCGCGGCGCTACCTCCCGTGCCGGTCTCTCGAGAAATGGCCACCGTGTGGATGCTGCGGTCTCCAAACATCGCGTCTAAGCGTGGGATATGGCGAAGATATGACCACCAGGTCCAGAACAACACGGTTGCCGGCCCGGGAGGAGATGCCGCCGTCATTCGCATCAAGGGCACGAAAAAAGCACTAGCGATGTCTGTTGACTGCAACAGCAGATTGGTGATGGCCGATCCGTACAACGGAGCGGCGGCGGCCGTGGCCGAAGCCTGTCGCAACGTATCGTGCGTTGGGGCAACACCGATCGCAATCACAGACGGATTGAACTTCGGCAGCCCTGATAACCTGGCCATCCAATACCAGCTTCAGGAATCGATCGCGGGCATTCGCGACGCCGCCATCGCGTTGGGCGTACCGGTAGTCAGCGGCAATGCGAGCCTGTACAACGAATCCGCCGGGTCACAAATATTCCCAACCCCCATAGTCGGCGCGCTAGGACTCATCGAAGATGTCTCCAAAGTAGTCGGCCCGGCGTTCCGAGATGAGATGGACCACATACTTATGCTTGGGACCGATACGGCTTTGGACACGGTCGGCGGGGCCGGTGCTAGCGAAGCGATGCACCGCTTCTATGGAATTACAGCCGGCGAGGTACAAATCGACCTCAACTTCGAAGCGAAGGTGCAGGCACTGTGCCGCGATCTCATCAATGATGGATTGATCAAGTCCGCCCACGACTGCTCAACTGGCGGTATGACCGTTGCCGTTATCGAAGCATGCGTCCTGGGCGATGTCGGTGCTATGATCAACGCTCACTTGAAAGCCAACATTGACATGCAGCTGGGTCTGGGTGATGCTGACTGGCTTTGGCAAATGTTCGGCGAGTCTCAGTCTAGAATCTTGGTGACGGTAGACAAATCCCATCTCGCAGAAGTGGAAGAGCGCGCCAATATGCGCGGAGTCCCGTGGGGAGCCGTCGGCATCGTAGGCGGTCCGGCAATCTGGTTCCACGACGAAGAGATTTCGATACCGATCCATCTTGCGCGCCGATCGATGGAATCAGCATTCAAGAACTCGCTAGGGATGGAGATGGACATCCAGCCGCCCAAGGACGAGCGAGAACTGGTGCTCATTGAACAATTCATGACACGTAACCCCATGAGCTGATAAGATTAGCGCAGGTGTAACAGATGAGTGCGCACGGGCCGAATGATGGTCCGATTTCTTGAGATGCCCGCTGTACGCTCTTAAACCGCCATCACGACACATCGGATTGATATGCCACTTTACGATTACAAATGCGCCGACGGTCACATCTTCGAGGTGTTGCAATCTTGGTCGGCTGACCCTGTCGCGACCTGCGGCGAGTGCGGTAAGGCAGGCAAGCGTCAGATGTCCGTGCCGATGGTGCTGTATAAAGGCTCGGGCTTCTACACCACCGACTACGGCAGAAACTCCTCGTCCAACGGGAGTGGCCGGAACGGAGATTCCGAATCGAAGGCTAACGGCGAGGCCAAGTCGTCATCCGACAGCGGAGCGAAGGCATCAAAGGATAGCAAGTCGGAAAAGTCATCGAAATCCTCCGCGAAGTCCGATTGACTCGGGGTTAGCGACACTCGTCTCACCAGATGCGATTCGTCATCCAGCGCGTCACGCGTGCCAAGGTGACCGTTGAGAGCGAAGTTACCGGCGAAATCGGCGATGGATTCGCCATTCTATGCGGTATCTCTCGGGACGATACCGAAGACGACATAGACTATCTCGTTGCCAAAACCGTTAACTTGCGAGTATTCCGTGCAGAAGACGATTCATCGGGATTCGACCGTTCACTTACCGACATCTCTGGCGGAGTACTGCTCATTAGCCAGTTCACGCTTTACGCCAACACTCGCAAGGGGCGGAGGCCTGGATTCACTGAAGCCGCCGCTCCAGATGTCGCCCAACCGCTTTTCAACCGCGTGATTCAATCCTTTGAGATGCTAGGCGTCAAGGTCGAAACGGGAATCTTCGGTGCCATGATGTTGGTTGATCTTGTCAACGACGGGCCCGCAACCTTCATTATCGACTCGTCAGACAGGCACCAGCCGCGTCGATAGTGGCGGTAGCGGTTGTACGCTCGCTATCGCAATCAAAATAGCGGCGCCATTTCATGCTCGAGGGTATGGACCGTCGACGCTGTATTCTGCTAGGCAGGCAACGGTAACGACGGTAGCTGTCCAAGTGAACATCCCACTGAGTGTTGGCACTCACGGCCTGCTAACTCGCTCGGTGCGGGTTTCCATGGTTTCACTTATCGCCGGGCTCGCGACCAACTGAATATCAGGTTCAGGACCAACAGCAATCCGATAGCTACACCCTGCGACGTGTCCTCCCAGGTGAGACCATCGTCATCTGTTACATTCCTGCTGACCAGCCCGAAATAAGTCGGCTCGTCCAAGTCCAACTCGTGCACCGAGGCGCAGGTCTCCGTTCGCTCACCACGTCGGACCTGTTCCGAATCCAGCACATCTGGGATCCCCGTTCGTCTCGAGACCACAACCGAATTAACCGTTTCGTTGGATTGGCCAGTATGGTCGGGGTTCGCCAAGCAGACCTCTAGTGGTGAAAGCATACGATAGCGCGACGCCTCGGTATCCGCGTGCTTTCGATTGGGTAGAAGTCTGGCTTTCAACTTCAGCGACATCTCTTCATGCAAGACGGTGAATCCATCCAGACTGATGCGTGGCATTAGTGCGATCCCCATCTTTAGTTCGACCGCGTCGCCCAATACCAAAGTCCCGGAGGGTGCGACGACGCGGGCTGATAGCTCACCTCTTTGGATGGCCGCCTGTTTCCCGAATTGGTGAGTTATGTTTAGGGTCTCCGATCGGGGCAGATCGCGTGCGGAATCTTCGGTTGCGAGCGAGATGACTGCCCTGGTCCTGTCACTGAGCCCATCCGCGTAAACCGCTCTCACCTTAACTGTGCACGACTCAACCGGAGCGATCGCCGCGATCGCGAAATGGTGAACTGATGCTGGCAACACCGCCGGAAAGTCCGGCGATTCAGGCACCCAGTCAACAGTCCAGCCCAACACTTCACGGTTCTCCGGGTCATCCCAAAACGCTCGCACGGAATCACGCGTCTGGTACAGCTGCAGGTCGGCCGGTCCCAACCATTGCGAACGTGCCACTCGAACAGTCTGGCGCGGTTGACGCGACACCCGAAGATCAAGGACAGTTGACACGTTTGGGACAGCACCAACCCCGGTCGTCTGATCGATAGTCTGTAATGATGGCACGGTGAAGAAACGCGCAATCGGGGTTGAAGCCCCAGTCTTTCGGACTACAACCAGCGATATCGCATACTCCGCTCCCCGTCGCAACCCAGATAGGTCGTACTCAACAGTGTTTGGGAGCAGGGTCACCGTGCCAAAGTGATCATGTTCCGTGGCGGACCAAGACAAAACGAACTGGACGATAGAATCATCCGCCTCCACCGAGGGCAGCTGCCACGTAAAACTAGAGACCCCGTTCAAGAACGTCGCTTTGAAGTCCAGTGGAAGACGGCGGGGGTTATCATCAAACGTCTTGCCCGATGGAGCACTGGCAGACACTTCGTAATCGAGTGTCGCAATCTGGCCCATACCGACCGCGTTACGAGCGATCAACGCGAACCTGTAGACGATACCCAACTTCAATGAAGACACGCTAAGACTCAATTGGTCGGCGTTGAGTGATGCTCTTCCGGAGCCGGTGATAGGTTCCCACGAAACCTCGTAACCGGTCACGCTAGTACCGCCATCTGAGGCGGGAGGTCTCCAACTGATAGTCGTAGTCCCGTCTGAGTACCGCGCCGACAGGTTCAACGGCATCTTCGGCACAGTCGGAGCTCGATAGCGCAGCGCCGTCACCGGACCTGCACCATCCGAAGTCACAGCATGCAGCTTGAAGGCGTACACCGAACCGTATTTCGGAGTGCTGATTGTGTATGAAGTCGCGAGCGCACCTAGCGTGGCGGACCCGTTAGGGGGCGTCGACGGAGAACCCTCCACGGTCCAAGATAGCTCGTAACCACTCAAAGTGGCAGTTCCATCATCGGCTGGAGCGGTCCATGACAGTTTCAGTTCTCCTGCGCTTATGGACGCGGTGAAGCTGCGAGGAGCACCCGGCGGGGCCGGAACCGTTACCGTTAAGGTGACCGTAGCCGATTTTCCAACCGGTCCGACTGATCTAACCGAGAAGGCGTAGACGCCGCCAGGTACGGGGTCATCCAATACGAAGCTCGGTGACGTACCGTCTTTGATGTTGGCGGTACCGGTTTCCGATCCGCGCCTCCATGTCAGTTCATAGCCGGTTAGCGCCGACGCCACTCGGTTTGATGGCGCGGACCACGAAACCGCGATGTCGCCGTCGTCATTCACGTTGCCAACAGTCGCGCCAGGTGTGCCGGGTATCTCAGGGATCGTGAAGGTCAGCTCAACCGCGTTACCCTTTCCAGCGGTGCTCGTTGCCACCAACCTGAAACGATATGTCCTGCCGGGGACCGGATCCGCGATTTCGTGAGATCTCGCACTAACAGGTAGAACCGCAGTCGTGGAGGAGGCACCGCGTGCACCGCTGGTACCGACATTGACAGACAACTCATAACCTGAGATGGGTGATGTACCCGCGGTTAATGGCGCTGACCAACCGAGAGCGATCTTGCCAGATTGATCCAAGCTCGCCGTGAACTCCCGCGGAGCGCTGGGAGGCTTCGGAACCGTGAAGGTCAGACTCGCCGCGGCTGTCCCGTCGTTGGTTCGGGCACTCAGCTTGATCGTATATTGTTCGCCGGGCAACGGGTCATCGATTGTGTAAGAGCGAGCTTCTGTGCCTAGCGACTTCGTCGTGCTGGTCTGGCCTACCGTGTACTGAATCCGATAACCATTGATGGAACTAGTGCCAGTAGCCTCAGGCGCTTCCCAAGTGATTCTCAGACCGACATCTCCGTCAGCTGTGACAAGGCTCCATGCCAGATTTCTAGGGGCGCCCGGAGGTGCCGGCACTGTGATGTGGTTCGTCGCAGCTCCTCCGGTTCCCACCGAGTTAGTCGCCTTGACAGCTATGTCGTAACGCGCACCAGGAGTGGGTGAAGTCACCGAATAACTGGTCGTCGAAGCGTTCGTGGTGACAGAAGTGGTATCTCCCCCAACCGTCCATTCCAATGAATAGCCAGTGATGGGCGCAGTCCCCGTGTAGGTTGGAGCCGCCCACGTAATATCGAGGTCGCCATCCGTGCCCAGCTCTGCGTCAAGGTTTCGCGGCGCGTCTGGACTGGAAGGAATCGTAACGGTAGCGGCAACTGAAGGGCTGTCACCCGTAGAGTTGCGGGCAACGAGTGAGATATCTAATTCGGAACCTGCCGCAATGCTAGACAATGAGTGAGCCAACTTCGATGAACTCAATGATGCTGACCCACTAGTCACCGCGGCGGTGCGAGGGGCACGGATGCTCCACGAAAGCTGGTAAACAGACAGTGCAGGAACGCCAACGTAAGTCGGACTCTTCCATTTGAGGTTGACATTCCCGGAAACGAGTTCCGCTGAGAAGTCGCGAGGAGTCCCCGGAACAGCTGGGGCCGTGTAGTCCAAGCTGACAGCTGAACTGCTACCAGCACTGTTGAACGCGGTCAGGTTGAATGAGTACGTTGCACCTGCGCTCGGGGATTGGATGACATGAGACCGTTGTCCTCTTGGTTTCACTGCCGATCCGGAGCTCTCACCTACCGTCCAAGAAATCCGATATCCGCTCAATTTGGGAGTTCCGAGATATGTCGGCGCGGACCAAGAAACCCGCAAACCGCCATTGGCGACGATTGTCGCGGATAGTCCACTGGGTTCGCTTGGGGGTTTCGGAACCGTGTAACTGATTGATGATGTTGGGCCAGTCCCGGCATCACTAACTCCCGCGACGGTGAACGAATAGGTCGCTCCTTTGGTCGGCGAAGCGATAACATGCTTCCGAACGTTGACTCCGACCTGGGTGGCACCACCAGTGGTGTCGCCAGTCACGGTCCACGACAATGCGTAGTGCTTAATCGCGGGAGTCACCGCCTGAGCAGGTGCTGACCACTCAACAGTCAACTTTCCATTCGCATCAACCGATGCCGCAAGGTTGGTAGGTGCACCAGGCGGTCGTGGCACTGTGAGCGAGGTGTCGGCGTTGTGCCCCGTCCCCGCCGAGTTGACAGCTCGTAGGCTGAATTGAAACGTCTTACCACTCGCAGGGGACGCGATTGTGTGGCCGCGAGCAGCGGCACCAAGCGTCCTGTCAGTTGTCGTTCCATCAACAGTCCAAGAAAGCGCATAGCCAGTGATGGCGGAGGTACCCGTGACTGACGGAGCCTGCCACGCGAGGACCAAAGCGCCTCCCGACATCATCGCGGTGAAGTTTCGCGGAGTGCCGGGAGGCTGAGGAACGGTAAACTGAAGCGACACGCCGGGACCAGCACCGACGGAATTCTTGGCAGAGACTGCCACCGTGTACGTCTTCCCCTGCACTACTTCCGGGATTGTATAGGTAGTCGTGTCCGCCATCAAAGTCTTGGATGAGTTCGTACTTCCCGTCACCCAACTCACCGCATATCCGCTCAGTTGCGTAGTCCCCGAGTAGGAAGGTGCGTCCCAGCTCACAGACAGACCTTCGCCACTCATCTGAACCGCAAGGTTGGCTACCTTGCCGGGCGGCGATGGCACGACGGCGTTCAGCGTCGTTGCTGGGCTATTTCCAACCGCGTTGATTGCAACCAAGTTCAACGCGTAGGTCTTACCCAGCGAAGGTGAAGTGATGTCGTATAGCAATCCGGTTGTCTCGATTGAGCTCGTTGCCGACGAACCGCTGACCGTCCAAGTCAGCCTGTATTTCGATATCGCCGACGTTCCCGCGTAGTTGGGCGACTTCCAAGAGACCCGAAAATCGCCATTAGCCTGTAACTCGGCATCTAGGTCCCTAGGCTTGCTCGGCGGCGACGGTATCGTGTAGCTCAAGGTCGCGGTCGGACCCGAACCGACGGCGTTGGTCGCCGACACCACAAGTTCGTACGTAGCACCCGCGGTTGCCGATGCGATGGTGTGCGAAAACTCGTTCCCATCCTTTGTAGTGCTACCAGACTGCTGCGGTGTGCCGAACTTCCATTTCAAGCTGTAACCCGTAATGGCAGATGTGCCTGCGTAACTCGGAGCGGACCACGACACCTCGAGGTCGTTTCCTGACATCCTGGCGGCCAGATTCCGCGGTGCGTCCGGAGCCGATGGAATCGTAAACGACGCGGTCGCTAGCGGCCCCTTGCCGGCCGAGTTCGAGGCAGAGAGCGAAACCGTGTATCTCTTGCCAGCAACCGGGGACGTTATCGTGTAACTCCGCGTAGTACCACCGAGACGCGCGGACCCAACCGTGCTGTCGTAACTCCACTTGAGGTTATAGCTGCTCACTGCAGTCGTACCGCTCTGGGCGGGGGCATCCCAACTGACTGCTAGGTTCGCGCCAGACATTGCTAAGGAGAGACTCCGAGGTGCAGACGGCGGCGATGGCACGGTGAACGACACTGTCGCCGATGCTCCATTACCTAGCGCGGATGTCGCAGACACAGTGATACTCAAAGTTGTGCCGCGTGCAGGAGAGCTAATCGTGTAACTCCGAACCGATGCGGTGGTAGAACCTGACCCTGTGAGTTGACCAACAGACCACGAAACGCTGTAACCCGTAATAGACGATTGAGTAGCGGCCGAAGGGGCTGACCAAGATACAACAACATCTTCGCCGGACATCCTCGCGCTCAACGCTGTCGGCGCTCCCGGCACGGACGGTACGGTCACCGATGCCGTCACTGCCGTGCCTTCGCTACCATTTGCAACTGCCGATAGACGGAACTTGTAGGTCGCACCGGCCGTCGGACTGCTAATGGCGTGCCGGCGCGCGGTCGCGGCCAGGTTCGTTGTCGTCGTGTTACCGCTAACGGTTTGACTCAGCCTGTACCCCGATACCGTCGTGCTAGAAGCGGGCGCGCGCCAAGTAAGGACGATTTGGCCACCACTATACGTCGCGCTAAAGGAACGCGGCGCATCACTCGGAAGCGGAATTGTCGCCACGGAGCTGGCAATCGCACCGGAGCCGTAGGTCGACTTGGCTGCCAGTTGGAATGTGTAGCGTGCCCCTGCGGTCAAGCCGCTCAAGATGTGCTCGAACACATTGTGCGCTAGCTGCACCGTGGTTGAATCACTCCCGGTTTCGTAGGTTAGGACATAGCCCGAGATCGCCCTTGCCGAACCTGTAGATGCCGGGGCCTTCCATGAGATGATCGCGAATGTCCCCGCTATCTCCACGCCAAACGTGCGAGGCACCGATGGGAGCTCGGCTCCCAGTGCGTCAACCGATGTCAGGGAGCTCGAACCCGCGCAGTTTACGGCGGCGACCTTGATCGTATGCGTTAACCCGATTCCCTTCCACTGTGGAACATTCCTGCCCGTAGTCGTTGGAAGTTCGTCGAGCGGAGGCTCGGATGGGTCCCAATGCACCCTATAGCCCGACAGCGTCGGGTTCCCAGTGTCCGACGGCGCGGACCAAGTCAGCCTGAAGCTACCGTTCATGAATTGCGCCTTCACGTTCCTCGGGGGACCGGGCGCACGTGGTGATCCGATCGAGGCATCACACGGCGATTCCGCTACTAGTCGACCTTGATCGTACGTAAACTGGACTGCGCCCAACATCATCAATCCGGCGGCCAGCGTTACCAGAATCATTCGCGCATAGGCGAACGCGTGGGCGGGCTTCAGATTCAACATCTGGTCGGCAAGGCGAGTTACGTATCCGCCTCGCACGCGACCGGCGGGAATCGTCACATTGAGCACAACGCAAGCGAATTCTAACCCGCCGCGCTGATTTTCGGAAATTATGCGGCGATTCTAGTAAGAAACCGCAGTCTGGTGATGCCGCGATGTGCGCGACACTCGTTGGGAAACACCCCAGAAATCGTCAGATTGCAGGCACGTCCTTCGCACGGTTTCGCGACCGATTCCCCGAATCAACTCACGCGTTCGACCGTCAACTCGGCACCTGGCGGCATCTTCGCCAGCACTCCTGGGTCAGCCTCTATCGATCCGATGACGTTCACTGGACTCGCCGCCCTGCATTCATCTCCAACGCTAGCGGGTGTCGGACCCCAGAAGAGGCACATCGCATTACCGGGAGGCCAGAAAGCCACGGCGCCGACATCGACATCATCCGATGCATCCGGAGCGAGTTGCGCCGACACGGGTATCGCGAAGTAGATCTCGTCGCCCCAACGTTGCGCGCGGCCAGAAAACGGCAACGCGTCCCACACGGCGGTAGCGGTGTCCGAACTGTTCAGCACGGCGACGACGGCCGTTACGCCATCAGATATCCCTATGCGCCTGGTATCGCTCATTGTTGTCATACTCCGATCTCAGTTCGAGTCCCTGCGCCGCCGCCACTCCTCATAGATGCGTTCCGTATCATCGTTGAAGGGGTAAAACTGACTTGGCGACACGCCCTCCCGTTGGGTGTGATCCAGTACTGCCGCTTCAATCTCGTCGTGGCGTTCGCACTCGTCAATGATCTCAGCTGCCAAACTACTCGGACAGACCACGACACCATCGTCATCCCCCAGAACCAAGTCGCCCGGCCAAACGAGGACTCCACCGCATTGTATCGGTTCGTTGACTTGGAACGGAAGGATGTTCGGCTCGCCGATGGTCGGCGTGCTCCCGCCAGCGAAGACAGGAAAGCCATATCGCACAACCTTGGAACCGTCCCTAACCGCGCCGTCTGTG
This sequence comes from Dehalococcoidia bacterium, assembly GCA_965200145.1. Classification (GTDB taxonomy): domain Bacteria; phylum Chloroflexota; class Dehalococcoidia; order Lucifugimonadales; family Lucifugimonadaceae; genus CBDATG01. Next base: position 7,161 of record CBDATG010000002.1, on the reverse strand, counting down.
ACCAATCCCGCGGCACCGCGGGACAGTATCCGCGAAAACACGACATCACCGCCAGTGGAAACGTCCGACTTACCCATCGCATCAGCGACCAAGACATCTCCAGGTGATAACGCCTCCAAAGCCTGCCACCTCGGAGTCTCGTTGAACCCTTCACCGTGCTCACCAGTTGCGATCAACGACTGCAGGTCCGGCCGCGAAGGCAGGTATCGCAATGTCACGGCAAGTGCCGCCAACCTTCGTCCCTCTGCCAACGACGCTACACCGCTCATATAGACCTTGTCATAGCCGCGTCGCCAGAGCTGCCCCAGAACGGTCGCGTTCGACACGCCGTGGAATCTTTCAACCAAGTCAGCTGTGACTTCGGTCATCGGTTGCGTCATTAGAAAACGTCCCTCCCATGCGTCAAGTCAGAACAGGTGCCACTGGCATCGCGGGATCGTCGCAATGAAACGGTGGCGTCGCAGCGCCAAAATGTGTCAACACTTAAGGTTGAACCTAGAATCTAAAGTGGAATCGTTTAGGCGAAGGACAACGCCCGCTTGAAAATCCTAACCGACATCGTAAACATCGTTAATCAGAGGCTCTTGATGTTGCGCCCCGGCATCCGCGCGCTGGTTGCGTTCGCGTGCCTAACCGTCGTCGCGACTGCGGTCTGGCTTGCATTATTCGGCGTGACCTTGATGGCAGCAGTGTGGGGCGCTTGGTTGGCGATGCTGGTCATCTACTTCGGTTTTCGGATCGGATACTTCTCACCCAGGGCTTTGGTCCAACTTCCGAGCGATGCTAAGCCGTATCCGCATCGCATCCGCAAGACGCCCGGCAACTTTCAAATGAAAGACTGGGACGACGCGCAGTACGTTGACGTGGAGGACGCCCTCGATCAGTTGCAACCCGACGAGAGGGTCATCGGCATCGAGTTAGACGGCACCGCGGTGGCATACCCGCTGAGAACAATGGTCTTGCGCGAGGTTGCCAACGAAGAGATTGCCGGTACACCGATATCCGTAACTTGGTCTCCATTGACATACTCCGCGCGAGCGTTCATCGCGCTCGACCCTGAAGGTAATCCGTTGACGCTCGCACCGACCGGCACGACGATGTTCAACTCACCGTTGCTCGAATCAGAGAACGGAACCCAATATCTGCAATTCACCGGTGAGGCACTAATCGGAACAGATGCGGGGCACCAGCTGCAACACTTACCGTGCATCAACACGACTTGGTCCGCCTGGCAGCAAGCCTGGCCCGAGACCGAGGCGATGTCCGTGGAAGGTATGCCAGAACGCGATATATTCGAGTCCTACTACGCAACCGACCGTGCTGGGCTGTTTCAGCAACCCGCGAAAGACAAGACACTCCCCAACAAGGACATCGTCATCGGGATAATCGGATGCGGTGACAACGGGACCACTGGATCAGTGGTGTATTCCGCTCACCTTCTACGCGAGAACCCGTTGCTCAACGAATCGTTAGATGGCGCCGAGCTGCTCGTGCTGTGCGAGCGCGGCTCGGCGACTTACTGCGTCTTCGATAGGCAAGTCAAGCCAATCAATGGTGCATTTGACGAACGCGTCCTGACGTTCGAATCCCAAGCCGACAACGAGTTCCGGCCCAACAGAGTAGTAGCTCGCAAAGGGCAGGAGGACGACGATGAAGGCGGGACTCCAGATGCTGAGTACGAGCCTTGGACGCTGCGCGACTTGCAGACGGGCAGCCTCTGGAGCGCGATTACAGGCATCTGCATAGAAGGCGAGTTACAAGGCACTAAGTTAAGTATGATACCCGCACGAAACGGCTTTTGGTTCGCCTGGAGCAAAATACACTCGGATGTCCCTTTGGCAACCAGTACTGAAGTCGGTTCAGATGGTTAGAGGTAACGCCGCGGTTGGTCGTTCAACTTTCAACCCCAGCCTCGTCACCGGCGTGATTCTGGCAGGCGGACAATCTAAGCGATTAGGCAAGGAGCAACCAAAGGCCCTGATATCACTCGGCGGGAAAATGTTACTGGCACGGGTTGCCGACGTACTGAAACCTTTGTGTAAGGAGATCGTGTTGGTCGTCAGGATCGGGCAGGACGACGATGTGCCTGACCTAGGCATCGCTCTGGGTATGCACGTCGTGGAAGACGACCCAACGACGACAGGACCAATCGCCGCACTACATTCTGGACTTTCTGCTTGTACCACGCCAATTGCCTTCGTCACCGGTGCCGACCATCCGTTCCTGTCAACGGCGTTGATACTTGAGATGCTCAGGAACTCACACATACTCAGCGAAGCGGGGTGTCCGTCATTCGCCGCCGTCGCAATCCGTTACCGCGGCCACCTAAACCCGCTACACGCCGTGTACCCGACCCGTGAGTGGCTAAGCATCGCGGAAGACACGGTCGCACGAGGGGAATCTAGTCTCGTCGCCCTGTTGGATATCGCCCTCGACAACGACACTGGATTGCAAGTCCGCATAATGACAGAAGATGACGTGAACGCCGCAGACCCGCAACATTTGAGCCTGTTTGACATCGACACTCTGGAAGACCTAGGCATAGCTCGCAGGATCGTCGATCGTCGCTCATTCAAAGTGCGCCCCGACTTGAGAAAAGGAGGTACTTGAGCATCGCCATGGAACCTGACAGTAAGAGACGCATCATCCTGATCCGCCACGGCCAAACCGACTGGAACCTCGAGTCAAGGGTCCAGGGTTACGCTGACGTTCAGCTGAACGCCAATGGGGAACGTCAGGCGGCGATGCTCGGAGAGTACGTGCGCGAGCACTTGCAGATCGACCGTGTCATATCAAGCGACCTGAAACGATGCACTCAGACCGCGGACGCGTTAGGGATACCCTATGAGCGGGACGAGCGTCTGAGGGAATTCGACTTCGGCGACCTGACCGGCAAGAAGTGGGAAGACATCATGACGGAACACACCGAAGTGGCGGCGGACATTCTCAGTTCGCGGACTTGGGCACGTCGGCCAAACGGCGAATCGAGTTTTGACGTAGCGGCACGCGCAGCCGGTTTCCTCCACGAAACTGGCATCCTCAAGCAAGATGCGAACTGCGCGCTGGTTTCGCACGGCGGTTTCATAAAGAGGTTGATATGTGTGCTGTTGGACTTGCCGCTGAGATACCACACGAAGTTTGACATCAACAACACAAGCATCAGTGTCCTCTCTCGGGACTCCACCGATCCCAACGCAGACATGGCGTTGGAGACGCTCAACTTCACAGGGCACCTCGCGCGTTAACGCCTCTTCCTGCGTAGATACCTACGATTAATCTATCGAACCCAACACCTATGCACCAGTAGAAGTGCTCCTACTTCAGACGGAGGAATCAGAATGCCAATCAATCGCAGACCAGAGCAGGAAGTACGCACTATAGAAGGCGGTGCCACCGCTCGAGTCCTAACCAGTTCCAACACTGGGTCGAAGATGCTGACAGTGCTGGAAATCAACCTTGCGCCCGGCTCGGGAATCGCCTATCGAACGAACGATTCTCACGAGGAGTCGTTCCTCATACGTCGCGGCGATGTGAGATTCAAGTACGCCGGCAGCGCTTTCAACTTGACGGCGGGGGACTGTGTGTACGTCGCTAAAGGCATCCCATGCGGCGCTGAAGCATCCAGCGAAAATGGTGCGGTGATCATTTCTGTCTGCCCGCATCCAGACCCGGAACGTAGCACGCTAGACGAACCGGCACTAACCGATGCAGTTCCTGGCAACAATGTGATGATCCGAGCCGACATTGAACCTTACGACTTCGCGCCCGGTGTCAGGAGAGTTGACATGGTCGGCGACTTCCGCGGTGCCACATCTACCTACTGGAGCGAGCTTGCGTTTGAGCCGGGAGCGACCACTCCGAATCACTTCCATCCCGCTCACGAAGAGTCGATGTTGTGCATTGAAGGCAATCTCAGCGCGGTATACGGCGACGACGAAGGCATTCCCCTACCGGCCGGCGACATGTTCATGTGCGAACCGACAGTTAGACACACGACGAACAACCTGTCGGACGCGCCCGGCAAGCTGCTGGCTATCCACCCAGTCTTGAACCCGCCGCCGCGCGTGCTTGTTGATTAGCGTCCGGGACGAGTTCTGTCTTCGCGTAACGAACTTGAAGGACGTGTTTCTACTTGACAAACCTATTGTGCTGGTTTATCTTTCGCAGTGGCAAACGTCCGAGAGCCTTACTTGAGCGCGACTCGCGCCGTCTGGGTGATCGGCAATTGCACGAACCATCGAATAATCTGGAGGTAAGCACATGCTAACCCAGAAGCTGTCAAACAAGGGCACAGCACCCGTGCGGTTGATCGCGGTTGCGGTCGCCGCTATGGTCGCAGCAGTCTCGCTCATCGCGTGTAGCACCGAGACGCTCGTGACCGTGGAAGTGCCCGTAACCACTGCGCCAGAGGTCGTCGTCCAGACGGTCGTGGTGGAGCAGACCGTCGTTGCCGAGCAAACGGTCGTGGTGGAACAGACCGTTGAGGTGCAGGTAGAGGTGGAAGTAACGCCGACACCTGAGCCGATTCGCTCACCGTTCATCACCGCCGATCCAGCAAGCGACAGCTGGCCAACGATTTTCGATGGCAGTGGGAACCTGTTCCCCAAGCCGTCATCGTTCAAGGAAGCCCCGATGCTGGCGGCCATGGTCGCGGCCGGTGACCTTCCTCCAGTTGAAGAAAGGCTACCTGAGAACCCGTTGGTGATCCAACCAGCCGGCGGCATCGGTAAGTACGGCGGAACTTGGTACCGTGCATTCACAGGACCCGCTGACGGACAGAACATGGAACGGCCGATGAAGGACCACCTGTTGTTCTTCAACACCGGCATGACCGACCCGCAACCCAACATCGCAGAGTCTTGGACTGTCAACGACGACTCCACGGAATTCACCTTCACATTGCGCAAGGGATTGAAGTGGTCCGACGGCGACGACTTCACCACCGATGACGTCATGTTCTGGGTTGACCACATCTGGGACAACGAGGACCTGACTCCTAGCAAGCCAGCATGGACAATCCACGGTGGCGAGCCTCTTCAGTTTGAGAAAGTCGACGACCAAACGTTCAAGGTCACAGCGGCAGAGCCTTACGGCATCTTCGTCCAACTGGTCGCGTCCGTCATCGTCGCTGGACCTCACACTCGAGGTGACAGGGCCGGTGGACTGTACGCTCCAAGCCACTACCTTCAGCAGTTCCATCCCGCGTTTGTCGGTGATGACGAAGCTCAGAGGCTGGCATCAGATGCCGGTTACGACAACTGGGCAACGCACTTCCTATTCAGGAACCACGCCAATGCAAACCCGGATTCGCCAATGATGACGGCGTGGCGCGTCACGCAGTCGATTGCTACCAACGAGTGGGCGTTCGAGCGTAACCCCTACTACTACGCCGTAGACACGGAAGGCAATCAGCTGCCCTACATGGACCGCGTTGTGCTTTCGCTCGCACAGAACCTTGAGGTGCTGAACCTGAAGGCGATCGCAGGTGACTTCACAGTCCAAGGCCGCCACATAGACATTTCCAAGCTGCCGCTGTTCCTGCAGAATGCCGAGTCCGTCGGTTACAGGGTGCAGTTCTGGAGGCAACCGCAATCCGGTATCGCCAATGTCTACTTCAACGAGAGTTGGGACGGCAACGACGAAATAGCGGATCTGTTGCAGAACGCTGATTTCCGACGCGCGCTATCGATGGGAATTGAGCGGGACCAGATCAACGAGGTATTCTTCCTCGGCCTAGGCTCCGTTGAAGGACTGTGCTTCGGATTCGACGACCCGAACAACCCTGGCAAGTACGTCGGAGAAGACTACGTCCGCTACAATCCCGACCGCGCGAACTCCATGCTTGATGACCTCGGTCTCGACAAGCGAGATGGAGACGGTCTCCGACTCCTGCCGTCTGGCGAAAAGCTGGTTATCGAGTTGCCGTCCGTAGTGGCCGCATTCGAGGACTATGTCGGCATCAACGAGATGATCGGCCAACAGTGGAAGAACAACATTGGCGTTGACTCAACTGTGCAACCGCTTGAGCGTTCGTTGCACGGCGATCGTGCAGAGGCGAATGAGCTGATGACCCAGAACTGGGAATCGTCAGGCAGAGATGCAGTGCTCATCACACCGCAGCACCTGCTCCCGGTTGCCGGCAACAACTTCATCACGCCGCTCGGAACCCAGTATTTCGACGGTGAGCCGGGCGGAGTTGAGCCAACATCGGAGTTCATCCGCGAGCAACAGGAGCTCTACGCGGAGGGGAATCTCCACTGCCGGTCCAGCCCGCTTTGCTGAGATCACACAGAGAGTGGTCGAAGTGAACTGCGAGGCCGCGAACCCCGTGACCACCGTGATGAACAAGCCAACCTACGTCGCGATTATCAAGAACGAAGTGCGAAACATCCCGAACCCGCTTCCGTTCTCGTACCACTCGCAGACATCTGGTAACGGATTCCCCGAGACCTGGTGGCTTGACGTTCCGGACGCAATGGAAGGGCAGTAAACCTACTGCCGCAAGTGTGCCAGGCGTAGGCATTTCGTTGCCAGCGCCTGGCATGCGTTCACCTACAACCGCACCGCGCCCTCTGAGGTGCGTTGCATATTCATCGATGAAACTCAGTGGTCGGACTGCCTCCGCGAGACTCCATCGGCATTCCCAACCGCTGCGCTGATGCAAGCAACCTTGCCTACGTAGATTCGCCCGACAATGCTCAATTTCTTCATACGTAGGGCAGTGTACGCCGTGATCGCCATGTGGGCAGTGTCGGTCGTCTCGTTCATCATCATCAACCTGCCCGCCGGTGATTACGTAACTACGTACATCGCGACCCAGCGCGACTCCGGCAACATCATCCTCGCAGAAGAAGCCGAAAACCTGCGCATCTTTTACGGTCTCGATCGTCCGATTTACGTCCAGTACTGGAAGTGGATAACCCGGATCCTAACCGGAGACCTCGGCTTCTCATTTGAATTCAATCTACCAGTCTCCGAGGTCATCGCCCAAAACCTGGTCCCCGACGATTGCACTGGCCCTGGCAGCTGTCATTTTCATATGGGTCGTGGGGATCCCGATCGGCATCTATTCCGCCGTGAAGCAATACTCGCCCGGCGACTACATCGCCACATTCCTCGGGTTCCTCGGCCTGGGGATTCCCGACTTCCTTATCGCACTGG
>CBDATG010000001.1:0-198089 GCA_965200145.1 Dehalococcoidia bacterium | reverse complement strand
AAGACTTGATACCGCTTCCGCAAGTTGACTCGGAGCGAAGCGAGCTAGTACTGACGCAGTGAGACGTGCCAGACCGGTTAAGCCATCCAACAGAGTGCGGAACTGGCCCGTTACGCCACGCAACTTTGGGCTGAGCCGCCGATGGTCCGTGATTGGTGCACGAGTGGCCGGCGAGGGATTCGGTGTGTTCCGAGAGGCACCGCGCGGTGTGTAGATTAAGTTGAAGTCGTTTAAGATTAACGAATCCGACATGAACGCAGACGAAAAATTCCTCAACCAACTCTCAGAGACGATCGAGCAATTGAGGTCTCGGATAGAGCGGCACGGTGCAGACATCGGCGGCCACGAAACGCGCACGAGGGTTGTCTTGATTGATCCTCTGTTGCGTTCGCTCGGTTGGGATACCGAAGATCCAGAGATGGTGGTCCACGAGCATCGTGCTGGAAGTCTGAAACTGGATTACGCGCTGGTTGATCAAGGCGAGGTCATTGGGATAGTGGAGGCCAAAGTACTGGGAAGCAAACTCAATGATGCCGCTTGGGGCAAGTATGTCGCCGAACTTCCTCGTGTACCCGTGGTAGCGTTCACGAACGGTGACGAATGGAGGTTCTTCCGAAAGTCCAATAAATGGCAACCCGAAACCGTCAGAGTATCGTCTGGAGAGAGCTTCAGGACGGGATGGGAGTTTAACCAGAAATTCGGACGTGATGCCGTTCAAACTCAAAACCACGAACCTACTGAAGTTCGCGAGCACGATAGGTCGCCGCCCGAGACACAAGAGGCAGTAGGGACGGTGGGTGTCCATGATGGTCAGAGGGCATGGCACTCGCTCACCGAGGTTAGTCCAGCGCGCGGGAAGAAGAATAAGAGGCCGACCGCGATCAAGTTTGCCAGCGGCGAGGAGCTGGCGGTGTCCTCTTGGGAAAAGGTTTACGAGCAGACGGGCAGGTACGTGGACGGGCGCGGGCTTGTACTGGATGAGGATCATCCCGTGGTTCTTGCAGAGAGGCTACCAGTTCGCAAGTGCGCCATGAACACGTCGCCGGTCCATCCGCATGGGCGAGATTTCGCCAGACGGATCAAGATTCGTGAGGGACTTTGGATGGAAAGGGAAGTCGGTTCTATCGAGCGTCTGTGGAAGTACTCAATCCGTATGCTGGAGCGGTTCGGGATCGACGCGTCAACAGTCAAAGTCGCTTTCGATTGAGCGACAGAGCACACGCTGCGAAAGTTGCGATTGATTCACTAACGCGGGGCTAGCGTGGCTTCGAACGTCATCCACGCACCGTGTCGTTGACTATGCTGATTGCTTGATATCGATCTGTAGTAGACAGATGAACACTTCATGACCAACGAAGTCAATCCGAAAGCCGTTGAGAAGACGGTGGCCGTCCTTCGGCGGCGCATCCGCGGCGACGGCAAGTACATTGCGCGCTACGAAACTCGAACCAGAGTCGTGTTGATCGACCCCTTGTTGCGGTCACTGGGATGGGACCCGGAGGACTCCAAGGAAGTCCAACTTGAGTTTAGGGGGAAGACTGGCCGGTTTGACTACGCCTTGATGATGGATGGTAAGCCGGTGGCAGTCATTGAAGCCAAGAAACACATGGATGACCTCAGCACAGTTGTTCAGTCGCAAGGCATCAAGTACGTCAAAGACCCAAAGAGCTCCGGCATCCGCCTGTTCGCGATCACCGACGGTGACGATTGGATTGTTTTCCGCGAGTCTGGCGGTTGAGAGGAAGAAAGGGTGAGTATATCGTCTGACAGGATGTCTGATGCGGCGTACGACTTCGTGGACTACCTGTCACGATCGAAGTTGATCGGGCCGACTGCTGAACGACCGCGACAGGCCCAGCACCGGTCCAAAGGCAAGCCAACACGGTCGCGCCGCGGTAAGTGGTATCCGCTAGTTGGCGAATTGCCAGAGGGTCGTCCGACGGCTGTACGGCTGGGCGACGAACCGCAAACCAATTGGGTGAGTTGGCGGGAACTGGACGCGGATGTGGCCGAGTATCTCTACGCGATTGGCTTCATTGACGAGTCTGACCTTCCAGTCTATGTCGCAAACGGAAACTACTGCGCCATCAACGAGGTACCGATACATCCCGGCCCGGATCCGAAACCGTTCGGCATGGCGGTACAGATCGGTGAAAACATGTGGTTGGAGACGAGAGTACACGGTAATTCCCTGCGAGACTATCCTGGCCGTCTCCTGACGAAGTTCCACAGCGACCCCGAGTCGGTCCAAGTCCGATTTGAGTGAATACGGGCGGATGTGCTCATTGAACAGCGGCCGACTACGGGAGACACCAATGACACCTCGACAACGGCCGGTCTCGCATCGTGATGCGTAGCAACCATCCAGATATGCGCGCGATGTCGAGCTTGACCTGCCTACGAACGAATGGGTGCAGATGGCGAAAGTCTGTCTGGTGTTTGACGGTCCGTATCCTTCGCGTATGATGCATGTACACCGTGAGTATCCCTGCTGATATTTGTGATTCACCGATGAGACATTCCTTGGGCGAGGCGAATTACCTGCGGACACGTTTCATGTAGGATTAAGGCAATGCCATGACCTCAGACGCTGAAATCATAAAGAGGATCGAAAGCACGATCCGCGAACTCAGAGACCGTATTAAGAACCACCGGAATCACATCAAAGCGCATGAAACACGCACGCGAGTGGTTCTCGTTGACCCGTTGCTACGTTCCCGCGGCTGGGACCCTGAAGACCCCCAACTTGTTCATCATGAATACAAGGTCAATCAGGGGTGGGCTGACTACGCTTTGATGAGTGGCGACTCGGTTGTCGCGATCATTGAAGCTAAGAAATTGGATCAGAAGTTTACAGCCGCCGCGCTGGTCAAGAAAGTTGCTGCCTTCCCAGGTCTCGATTTGATCGTGTTCACCAATGGCAACGAATGGCAATTCTTCCGTGCGCCGAATTTCGAACCGAAGCAGGTTAGGGTCGATTCTGCAGGCGAATTCAAGACCGCTTTCGAGTTTCACGAGGAACTGCCGAATCCTGTCCCGCCAGTGGCTTGGTATCCGTTATGCGGCGAATGGCCGGACTCCACTCCCACCTGGGTTCGGATGGGTGAAGCGGCACCTAGGAAGTTTGAAACGTGGAAGGGACTTTACGTCGACGTAGCCAAGTATCTCGTGTCCTCTGGGGGCATCCGCGCGTCGAACCTACCTGTCTATGCCGCAAAAGGCAAGAAATGGGCGATCTACCACAAACCAGAAGGACCGGACGGGAAACCCTTCTTTGCGCCCGTAATGATTGAAGAGGACATGTGGTTGGAAGCGCTTGGGGGGAAAGACGCGATAATAGTCTATTCCTGTAGTCTCCTGAGCCAATTCCACAGCGATCCCGACTCGGTCCAAGTCTGCTTTGATTGATCGATCGCCTTCACTGGCGCCCCTCATCGATGCTGTCCGCTTGGTTCGTTCGCGCATCGAGTCTGACGGTGCCTACATCGCTGGACATGAGACACGTACGCGCCAGTTCCTGATTGACCCAGTGCTGACGGCGTTGGGGTGGACGGTGTTGGATCCAGCGCTCGTGATTCTTGAAGCCGAGGCGCACGGTGGACGGGCTGATTACTCGTTGCTTGCGCGACAATACGCTGTGTTGGTCGTGGAGGCCAAGCGGTTGGGAAGCAGTCTGTCGGACCGGGCTGTGGACCAAGCTACGGAATACGGTAGATGGCTTGGGTCCGAGTCTGTCGTTGTTACCGATGGAGACTATTGGCACATGTACGGGATTAGGGGATCGGTTTATTCAGGTGCTTCTTCGTTGATGCATGTTCACATTAGCAGCGTCAATGATGAGGTGGCAACTGCACAGTTGGCTAGAGTTGCGCGCGACAGCCTCGTGGGCTGATGGGTAAGGTCGTCGTGGTCGCGGCTTTGGACGGTATGATTGAGTGATATGCATTGTCAGAGCGGAGAGATTCGAAATGACCACCACGACAAGACCGCCTCGCTACTCGGGAGTAGCTCTAGAGCTCCCGACAGAACAATGGTTGCAGCTCGATGCTGTGTACCCAGCCTTCTATGGACCGTACCCGTCAAGAATCAAGTTTGACGGTGGTAGAGTTCGAGTTGTCCAATCTTGGCGCGAGGCTTACGGACACGTCGTATCATGGTTGATTTCATTGGACAAGATCGTCGCTGTTGTAGAGGTGAAGGGTTCGAGCGGCCGCTACATCGTCAACGAAACACCCACCCACACCGGCGGCGAACTATTCCAGCAACCCTTTGAGTTGCCTAACGGATGGTGGCTTGAAGTCGGTGGACCGGAACCCCTCCAGTTCGAGCGAATACTTGAGCTACTGAGACGGTTTGATGCGGATACGCAACGCATTGAAGTCATGCTTGAACACCGAGACGACCTGCAGTGGAATTAGGGACGTAGCCCTCCCTCTACAATCGGATTGCTCACAAGATGAAGGTTATGCTGGAGCATCGGGACGATTCGCGCTGGAGTTGATGACTCCGGGGTGCTAGCGGTCGATTGAGTAATAGGATATTGCCCATGTCGATGAGGCGGGACGATCCAAAGCAAATCGAGCAGATGGTGCGTGCGCTCAGGCAGCGCGCTTCGGAGTATCGCGAGTACATCCAAGGTCACGAAACCCGTACAAGGATGGTGCTGGTTGACCCGTTGCTACGTGAGCTCGGTTGGAACCCTGAGGATCCGGAAAAGGTCCAAGTTGAGTTCGATTTGAAGGCGGGCAAGCCCGACTACGCCTTGATGATGGGCGGAGAGCCAGTCGCGGTTATCGAGGCCAAGAGACTGGGCACCGACTTCGGGCGGGGAGTGCCCGACCAAGTTATCAAGTACTTCAGAGACCCTCAATGTTCAAACATCAAAATGGTTGCGCTCACGAACGGCGACGAATGGATTGTTTACCGCGAGTCCGGGGATTACAAGGGCGAAAGACTGAGGTTGTCTGCGGAACAACCGTTTGAGACAGCGTATGATCTCGTGGATCGTCTGTCGGCATCTAGGTTTGAACCCGAACCGACCCGAAGAGACGATCGAGGGGTGCTTAGGACCGTTTTCCAGGTCCAGAGTCCAGTGACTCCCCTCCCGGAAGCTGATTGGAAGCAGAAACCGTCTCTGCTGAGGTTTGAAGACGGTTCGAAGCGGGTTGTCAACTCCTGGGCTAGGGTGTACTTGGAGACTTGTAGATACGTTGTCTACGACGGCCTCGTTCAACCTGGCGATTACCCGGTGGTACTGGCTAAGGGCCAGCAGGTGAAGAGGTGTGCAATGAACACCTCGAAGGTGCATCCGAACGGCAACGATTTCACTGATCCGAGAGAGGTCAGCGAAGGGGTTTGGCTTGAGAACGACCTTGGATCGAACAAGGCAACCAAGGATTACTCCGTCAGAATGCTTAGGCACTTCGGCATTGACCCAGGGTCCGTTCAAATCGAGTATGCGACCATTACCATTGATTCGTCGCAGCCCCCTCCCATGCCCCTCAACAAGGGCCGAGCCAAATGACTGCGACCGACACAACCGCTCAGCACCGCGGCATTGCGTTGGGGTTGCCAGTTGACCGGTGGATTCCTATAACTAAGGCCTATGCCGCGTTTGACGGACCGTTTCCCTTTGCCGCTACGTTTGATGATGGTGAGATACGGCAGGTTAGCAGTTGGCGGGATGTCTACGGTCAGATCGCGTCTTGGTTGGCGCTCACTGGACAGTTACAGGAAAGTGTCAAGTTTCCTGCCAATGAGGATCGGAATCTCGTTGCGCGTGACGCGGTGCATTCGGATGGCAGTAAGTTTGAACGACCATATCTGTTGCCTAACGGGCTCTGGCTGGATGTCTCGGGCGAGGAGCGATTGCAACGCGACCTTGCCATCATCTTGTTGCGGGCGCGGGACGTCGATCCTGGCACGGTGATGGTCATGCTCGGTCACGGTTGACACCTTTCTTCGCTTCCTAATCGCGTTCGCTTACTCTATTGAGTAGCGAATGTCTGTCCCGAACACATCCCTGATCACCGCTACTGGTGCTGCCGACTTCGCCGTTGCGCGCGATTATTCTCGCTCCGTGGCGGCGGTTAACTTGGCGGCCGGTCCGTTGCTGTCCGTTGCCGACCTACATGTGCACTTTCCCATCACTCGCGGGTTTATCTTTCAGCGGGTCGTTGGGCATGTGCGCGCGGTTAATGGAGTGTCGTTCAGCGTGAATCCGGGTGAGACGCTTGGCATTGTCGGCGAGAGTGGGTCAGGGAAGACCACTACGGCGCGGGCGATCATCCAGCTTGAGCGGCCTACGGATGGTTCGGTGCTGTTCATGGGGCAGGAGCTGGTTGGTATGGGTGCGTCAGAGATGCGTGCGGTGCGTCGCAACATGAGCCTCATGTTTCAGGACCCTTACGGCTCGCTCAATCCGCGCATGAGAGCAGGGGACATTGTGGGCGAGCCGATCCGCACGCACAAGCTGATTGAGAACGATGTCGAATATCGCTCGCGGCTTGCGGAGCTGTTCCACATGGTTGGACTGCATCCTGCCGTTGCCACGCGATATCCGCACCAGTTCTCAGGCGGTCAGCGTCAGCGAATTGCGATCGCGCGGGCTCTGGCGGCCGATCCGGCGTTGGTGATACTTGACGAGCCTGTGTCCGCGCTGGATGTCTCTATTCAGGCGCAGGTGATCAATCTGCTAGAAGACCTACAGGACCAACACAACTTGGCATTCATCTTCGTCGCACACGACCTATCAGTTGTGCGGCACATCGCGCATCGGACGGCGGTGATGTATCTGGGCAAGATCGTCGAGATAGCGGAGGGCGATGAGATATATGAGCATCCGCTACATCCTTACACGCAAGCACTGATTTCTGCAGCACCGATGCCAGATCCAGTAGCGGAGCGCAAGCGTGAGAGGATCGTGTTGCAGGGGGATATACCGAGTCCGGTGGATCCGCCGTCTGGATGCGTTTTTCGGACGCGTTGCCCGATTGCGACGGACGAGTGTGCGGAGGTGGTGCCGGAGTTGCGCGCCACGGCCAGCAGCCTGACGCGGCGGCATGAGGTGGCGTGCATCAAGGTTGAGACGCTGTCTGCGTGATAGAAAGTTCGCGTTGCCGTAAGGCTTCATACAGCACTATGGCTGCGCTCACGGACGCGTTGAGCGACGCGATCGGTCCGGACATGGGAATGGAGATCGCCAGATCGCACTCTTTCATGCTGAGGCGTGACACGCCGCGTTCTTCTGATCCGATCACGAGCGCGGTCGGTGGCGATAGGTCGGCGTCGCGGAAGTCCGTGTTCGCGTCGGCGTCGAGCGCGACGGTTTGCAAGCCTAGGTTCTTGAGATGTGACAGCGTCTTGGATATGTTTGGCACGCGCGCCACCTGTACATGCACCAACGCGCCGGCTGACGCTCGCATCGCGCCGGGTGAAACCGATGCCGCACGGCGTTCTGGGATAATCAATCCGTGGCCGCCAGCTGCGTGCAAAGTTCGGGCGATTGCACCTAGGTTGTGAGGGTCGACTACGCCATCCAACACCGCTAACAGTGGCGGTTCTTCTTTGGAATCTGCTGCCAGAATCAGGTCTTCTACCTGCACATATCGTCTGTCGGGCAGGACCGCAAGGACACCTTGGCTCTTCTTGGTGCGCGACTGTCGATCCAATTCGACGCGCTTGATAGTTTCGACCGGCAAACCTGATTTGTGCGCCAGCTCCTGTATCTCGCGCATCTGTGGTCCAGGCTCGACGTTGTCGGCGATCAGCAGGCGTGACACCTCTTGACCGGACCGCAACGTTTCCAGGACTGCACGGCGGCCTTCCACGGTGTGCGAGTGCACCTTGCGCGCCCTGCTGAAACGACTCACGGGTTCGTATCTCCTCCTCGGAGCAGCGAGGACATGGTAGAGCCGAGGTTAGTGGTGGTCAACGGGGTTCCGACCTACTACTTGTAAATGCCATAAAATCTCAAGACTAGCGGAAGTCATGCCGATGTAGCTTATCAGCGGCAGGACCATTACCCGATACAAACGAGATATCAGTGGGCGCGAGTATGGAGAACGGACATGCAATCATCGACTTGATCCGAAGTCGTCGCAACACGAAGGAGTTCGCGGATCGAGAAGTGTCGCCCGACCTGATTGAACGCATCATTGAGGCGGCGACCTGGGCACCGAATCACAGACATACGGAGCCGTGGCGTTTCGTGGTGCTACCTAAGGGGAGCAGGGCGAGGTCTGAGGTGGCGTCTCTGGTGCATGATTGGACTTACGAGAACGTCAAGAACCCTAATCCGAAGCGCAGAGTGGCATCGGCGGCGCAGATCCGCGATGAGGTTTTGTCCATACCGGCGATGGTCTATATCTACTCGGTACCGGGCAACGACGATGAGGTGACGCAGGAGAACTATGCGGCGGCATGTTGCGCGGCGCAGAACTTGCAACTCGCGGCACACGCGTTGGGATTGGCAGTTGGCTGGTCGACAGGACGGACTTGCAAGTGCGATGGTGTGCATCAGGCCATCGGAGCGGAACCGGAATGGCAGATCGTGGGCGCATTCTCCATCGGATATCCTGCGTCAACGCCGTCAGCAGTACGCGCGCCGCTGTCAGATGTAGCGACTTGGCTGGAGTGAGAGAGGATGTTGGGAAACGCGCAACACGAAGGGCGATAATCTATCAGATGGCAATGCAGAGATAACACGCGACCTACGAATCACCAACACTTAGAAAGAGGCGATATGAGTCCGCACAAGAATTACATCAACGGCACCTGGACGGATTCGTCCACTGGGAAGGTGTCGGTCAGCACGAACCCTGCAGATGTGAATGAAGTCGTGGGGGAGTTTCAGGCATCGGACGCGAACGATGCGGCACGAGCGGTTGAGTCTGCGTCTATCACGTCAGCGGTGTGGTCGTCGATGTCGCCGCTGGCTCGAGGTGGGTTCCTCATGGCTGCCGCTGAGTATCTGGGAAACCACGCTGAGCGTTACGCACAGGCCGTCACGAAGGAGTGTGGGAAAGCGATAGCTGAAGCGCGTGGCGAGGTTGGCAGGGCAGTTGCGCTGTTGCAGTACTACGGAGTGGAAGGCTCGAACCCGGTCGGGCAGGTAGTGCCATCTGTGGACCCGAGCATATTGCTCTACACCAGGCGCGTCCCGATAGGTGTCGTTACGCTGATAACGCCGTGGAACTTCCCGCTCGCGATACCCATCTGGAAGATGGCTCCGGCGATGGTCTACGGCAACACGATCGTGCTGAAGCCCGCATCGCCTACACCGCTCTTGGGCGTGATGATTGCTGAGATGTGGGAGGCTGTAGACCTTCCGGCCGGTGTCTTCAATCTGGTTACAGGTTCCGGAGGTGCCGTTGGCAACGCGCTGGTCGAATCTGAGGGCGTGTCTGCCGTTTCCTTCACTGGGTCTACTTCCGTTGGCATGAACATCGCATCGACGGCGGCTAGACGCGGCGTTAAGTATCAGCTGGAGATGGGCGGTAAGAATCCTGTCATCGTGTTGCCAGATGCGGATTTGGAGCAGGCGGCGCAGGTCACTGTTGACGGTGCGATGAAGTACTCGGGCCAGAAGTGCACTGCGACATCGCGAGCCATAGTGGTCGGTGATGTGATCGAGGACTTCACCGATCTGGTGGTCGACAAGGTAAGTGCGTTGAAGATCGGACCTGGAGCAGAAGCTGATTCGGTGGTTGTACCGGTGATTGATGATCAATCTCGTGAGAACATCGTTTCCGCTGTCGCCCGCGGCGTGCAAGACGGTGCGAACGTTCTCGCTGGCGGCGACGTTCCGTCGGCGGACCAATACGCAAATGGCCACTACATCGAGCCGACGGTGCTGTCCAAGGTGTCGCCGAATGACTTTGTGGCCTGCGAGGAGATATTCGGGCCTGTACTAGGGATAATTCCCGCGGCCGATGCTGACGAGGCCATCGATGTGGCGAACGATGTCCGCTATGGGCTCAGTGCGGGCATCTTTACACGCAACCTGAACGCTGCGTTGACCTTCGCCGACAGGATCGAGGCTGGGATAGTCAAGGTCAACGGAGAGACGGCGGGTGTTGAGCCTCAAGTCCCATTCGGTGGGATGAAGCAATCGAGTAGCGGATCGCGGGAGCAGGGGAAGGCGGCGATCGAGTTCTTCACCGAGACGAAGACGATCTATGTCAACAGATCCGCGAGCTGAACTCGCCGTGCGAGGCAGGACCGACATCGTGCGATACTCCGCTTCGCTTGGAATCCGACGCGTGCACGATTCGCGCGCGTCATCTATCACTGCGTATTCGTTTGATTTGACACGTTCACATCGTTACAATTCGCAGTAAAATCACGAAACAAATCCAGCAGACGCGAAAATCTGGGAGTTGAGCATGGCACTCGCAGCCACACAGACCGAAACGACGATGTCGCAAGGAACCGATGCCGATCTAGTAGCGCATCTACTTAGACGGGCGGGATTCGGTGCCGATTCGGCCGAGATCGCCCGGTACTCCGAGTTGGAGTACGACGAGATTGTCGACCGGTTGGTCAATCCGGAGCGTTTTGACGAAGTCGAGGATGACCTGCTCGGGCGGTACTACCCCCACATCGCGGCGAATAAGGATAACCCTGCCGTTTGGAACGGACGATGGATCTATAGGATGCTGAACACCGAGCGTCCGCTACAGGAAAAGATGACGCTTTTCTGGCACGGCATCTTGGCAACGGGATGGACCAAGAGCGAGCACACTCCGAGCATGGTCAACCACATCGAGATGTTGCGGACCAACTGCCTTGCCAACTTTCGCACTATCCTGATTGAGCTATCGCGAGACCCGGCCATGATCTATTGGCTTGACAACAACGAGAACCATGGCGACGCCATCAACGAGAACTACGGCCGCGAGATCTTGGAGCTGTTCTCCATGGGGATAGGGAACTACACGGAGGATGACATCAAGAATGCGGCGCGGGCGTTCACCGGCTGGACGTTCAAACAGCCTCTGCCGCTGTATCCCTTTGGCCACTTTGAGGCCAGATTCATTTACCGCGAGGACGATCACGATGATGGCGAGAAGGAGTTTCTTGGCCACCGGGGCAGGTTCAACGGTGAGGACATCGTTGACATCATCGCGCGTCAGGAAGCAACGGCGAGGTTCGTGTGTCGGCATTTGTACAGCTTCTTCGTAGCTGACGAGGCGCAAGTTCCCGCGTGGAGCATTCAAGCACCGCGGGACCCGGATGCGATCCAGACGCTCGTTGATGCGTGGTTCGAGTCTGACGCAGACATCCGACATGTGATGTCTGTGTTGCTGAGGTCCGATTTCTTCAAGGAGGCCCGGTATGAGCGTGTCAAGTCGCCGACCGAGTTCGTTGCGAACGTGCTGAAGATATCCGGCGACTATCGGTATCCGGACCCAGGTCTCGAATCGTTTGAGGGCACGTTGATCGCCATGGGGCAGAAGTTGATGGACCCACCGACAGTGGAGGGCTGGCACGCGGGCAAGGAGTGGATTGACGGCGGGACATTGACCGAACGAGTCAACTTCGCCGTGGAGACGCTGTCTGATACATCGAAGCCAGGGTTCCGAGAGTTGGTCGACAACCTGGCTGCGCAGCCCCAGCCGGTGTCTGAAGGCGTATTCGTTGAGACGGTGTTGCGCCATCTGTGCCGCCTTGAAGTTAAGGATGAGACGCGTGGCACGCTTCAGGCACATGCGATTACGCAGGGCGAGTTGAACTTTGCCCGCGATCCCGAAGGGAGCGAGAAGCGCGTGTTGCAGATGCTGAACCTCGCCGTTGCTACCCGCGAGTTCCAGTTTGAATAGAGACAGAGTGCAATGTACCACCATTAATCGTCGAAACCTAACCGCAACACACACACACTTCAACCAGACAAGGACATGCGACATGTCAATGACGAACGGCAATAGTACCAATGGGCAGCATGAAAAGGATCCCGTGCTGGTAGTTGTGCAGCTCTCCGGCGGGAATGACTTCATGAACACGATCATTCCATACGCCGAGGGGATCTACTACGACTCTCGCCCGCTGGTCGGCATTCCCGAAGACAAGGTGCTACCGCTGAACGACAAGGTGGGGTTTCACCCGTGTGCTGGCGGATTGAAGGAGTTGTACGACGAGGGAATTGTAGCGATCATCCAGGGTATCGGCTACAAGAACTCCAGCCGGTCTCACTTCCGTGCGATGGACATCTGGCACACGTGCGAGCCGGACACGATAGGCACTGAGGGATGGCTGGCGAGGGTGATACGCGAGTTTGACCCCGAAGGTACCAACCCGATAACGGCGGTCAGCTTCGGGAGGGGACTGCCTCGTGCGTTGGCGGCACCGAACGTCACTGCGACATCGGTTGGCGACCTAGACAACTACGGATTGATGTCAAGCATTGAGGTAGAGCAGGAACGTCAAGAAAATCTAGACATCTTCAAGCGGATGTACACGCCGGCAGTCGGTTCTGGGCTTGTGATGGACTACCTGAGCCAGACTGGACGCGATGTCATCAGGGGCGCGGACATACTTGCTGTCGCGCCGGAGCAGTACGCGTCGGAGGTTGAGTACGCCGACAACCCTATCGCGCAGTCTTTGCGGGATGTTGCCCGCGTACACACCGCCGACCTCGGCACGCGCATTTTCTATACGAACCACGGCGGTTACGACCACCACGCGCAGGAGGTGCCGACACACGCTAAGCTGCTCACGGAGCTCTGCGACGGCCTGCGTGACTTCATGCTGGACCTCAGAGACCACAACGCTGCGGAGGAGGTGACGATACTCGTCTTCACCGAGTTCGGGCGCAGGATCAAAGACAACGGCTCGGGTACGGACCACGGCTCGGGCGGCGGGGCGTTCCTGATCGGCGAGCGAGTTGCGGGTGGGCTCTACTCCGAGTATCCTCCGTTGGAACGCACGGAGTGGCTGAACGACGAGGACATGCGGCACACCATCGACTTCCGAGGTGTCTACTCGACGATCTTGGAGCAGTGGTTGCACTTGGATCCGGTACCGATAGTCAACGGCAACTTTGAGCAGATCAACCCGTACGTCAAGGCGGTTGCGTGAAGACTCCATCCAAGCCGATCATGACGCGTACAGTCTCTGCATGTCGCGCTTGGGAAAACGCCGGTGAAACAGGATTATTGAGAGACGAGAACACGGAGGTATAACGTTGGCACAAGGTTCAAACGGCTCTAACGGTAACGGACAGCACCCTTATGCGCTGCTACGTTCTGGTTTCCCGTTTTTCGCGACTCTCGGAATGCGTCGCGTGACGACCTATCCGATTGATGTCGTGATAGGCGATGATGACAGGTTGTTCGTGCTTAATCGCGCTGATGGTTCCGGTGGTCAGATCCGTCGTACGAATTGGGATGATGATGACCTAGACATCCTAGGCTCCGACTTTGTCTGGCCGGCGCATATGATCAGGGACGCCGACGAAAACTTGTACGTGTCCGATGAGGGCAAACACACGATAACGGTGTGGCGACACACGGATGGCGAGTTGCTCTCAGAGTGGGGCGAGCACGGTTCCGGCGATGGTCAGCTGGATCGACCGTGCGGCATATCGTTCGACAATGATGGCAAGATGCTAGTCGTCGATGGCAGGAACCACCGCGTGCAGCGATTCACATCATCGGGAGAGTACATCTCCAGCTTCGGCGAGTACGGCCAGGACGATGGTCAATTCAACTATCCTTGGGGTATCGCCGTTGACCCGGTAGACGCATCAATCTACGTCTCTGATTGGCGCAATCACCGGTTGCAGAAGTTTGACAACGACGGCTGCCACATCTGGACGGTGGGAAACAAGGGTGATGGCATGGGCGAGTTCAACGGACCTGCCGGTGTCGCTATCGACCGTCACGGCGATGTCTATGTGGCGGACCGCGGCAACAACCGTGTGTTGCAGTTCGACCTGAATGGCCGCTATGTCGATCGATTCATCGGCGACGCGGTGCTCTCCAAGAGTGGGAGGACATACATCCTGTCGAGCACGACGGTGCTTCGCAACAGGGAATCGACCGAGTTGGAAGAACAGCGCAGGCTACGTGGGCCGACCTCGGTCCGAATGCATAGCGACCCGAAACGGGGCGAGTTGATGTACGTCTCAGATTTCGGGTGCCACAGACTTCAGGTCTACCGCAAGCTCTACGACGAGCTGACACCCGACATGATCGCCCCCGTTCCTTCTGCGCCAACACTCTACACGGTTTAACAGGAGCGCCTGCACGGGCAGGAGTTGCGCGGATTGAGCCCGGTTGCCGGGGTTACCCGCTGGTGCCTAATCTCGGTGAGTCCGCGGTCGTGGGTGGCCACTCCTCGAGGCAGCTAGCTCACCATCATTAGATCGGTTCCGGCTTCCGCTCGAACGTTTGGTATCGCAGTTGATGCCCCGTTGATCGATGCTGAGGACGTTCTGGACCGCATCGGATACGACGACTCTTGGATTGAGGTCGGTTGACGGCTCTAATCCATCTCTCTCAACCGCCCGTTTACGCCGTCTAGGACGTCCTGTGCGACTTCTAACGCTCTGCTGGCATCAGTAGCGTCATATGCGTTGCAGGGTGCGCCCGACGGCAGGGCAGTTGGGATGCGGGCGGTATGGTAGTGCTTGTCCAGCAGGACGGCGATTGATTTGATGAACTCGAATGACGGGTCGAACGCTTTCGCGTCCTCGCATAGGTCTGCCAGTGCTTCGCCCCACACGTGTTCGGCTCCGTTTGCGTAAAGAAATCCGGTTACCGCTCTGGCAGCGGACTGGTGGCACAACCAGCATGCCAAGGCATAACGACGAGCATCGGAGTTCGCACGCGCCGCTTCCAAGTCGGCGACGGCTTGCTCGATGAAGTGGTGGTGTATCGAGAGCAATTGCGTGAACTCGTCTACTGGGAAACTCGGAAACTGATAGGGCGATCGGGCTACCCGTACAGCCTTTCGCCGTACTGCGTCGCTTCGATGAGCAACGGGTCTTGGGTGGTTAGGGAGTCGAACTCGCGCTCAGTGTAGACATGGAAATGAGCTGCGACGGCAGGGCGCAGGTGCGTCACCCAGAAATCTGCGCGACGATGGGGAGGCTCTGCCGTTTCCTGCACCACTACCAGTTGCAATCCAGTGTCAGGAGTTACATCGCTACCGCGCGCCAATTTCCCGATCAGGATGAGGCGTGTCATGCCCAATGGCGGCATCTCGTCGATGAATCTCTTAAGTTCTGCGTCGAGCATCTGTCGACGCTGACGGGCGAAACCGAACATTATGGGGGACATTGCGCAGATAACCGTGGCGTTAGCGACATTGGACCAATGTGCCTAGATATTTATCAGCCATATGCAAAGAAGCGGATGGCATTACCGGGATAGTCCATCTGTCCAGTCCGGGTAACGCCATCCGCTCTCGGAGGTGCCCCGCCTAGAAACTGAGGCGACCTAATGAGCGTAGGCTCATCTGTCTGCGTTGAACCGCCCATGAGGACTGTCCAACGGCCGGGATCTCTATCGCGAGACACCCCTCTTACAGCCTTTTCTCATCGTTTGAGCTTCCCTCCTTACTTTGTTAGTCGTACCGGTTCGTAGCACATCTGCTACAACCTCAGAGCCCAGACACCATCGGGTGTTGACCTCTGGCTTGCCCGAATTATAACCCAGCTACTAGCTGCCATCGCAACTAATTACTCGGAATGTTTAGCACGCGACAGGCCGGGTGCTAACGGTAAGGTCTACTGCGAGTCGGATTCGCGGTGGCTAACCTTCTTTCTCGAACTTCTCGGCATCGGCGGCGCTGAGAATGCGGAAGACCTTGTTGCCGGCGGCGGACATGCCTTGTAGTGCCTTCCTGCCGTTCTTCATCGTGACGATCTCAGGGTTCATGATCTCAACCTGAGCCTTCTCCTTGACCGAGTATGCTGTCCAAGCCATTGCTTCACCTCAAAATGAACTGTTTGTGTGTCAGATGCCGAACTTCGCTTGAAGTCCAGATGCGCAACATTATAGGAATCTGAAGTTCAAGTTGGGAAACATCTGACCCAATCGGAGAATCGATCGGGATTCTAGATAGCTCAAAACGGCAGAGTCTGCGACGATTCGCGGCGATTTCACAGGGTAGCGAACGATGACTTTATGCGGTCTGCCGCCTCGTCCAACGCGTCTTCTGCAGCGTTGATTAGGCCTAGCACCAGGTTGAACCCGTGGATCATGCCTTCGTAGCGCGTCAGGCGAGTGTTCACGCCAGCACGCTCCAACGCGTTGGCGTAGTCTTCACCTTCATCTCTCAAGACATCGCACTCTGCAACGATGACGGTGGCATCCGGAAGCGAGCCGAGGTCGGAGGAGCGCAACGGTGATGCGTAGGGTTCAGAACCGAGATGTGTTTTGTCGCCAAGGTATTGCGCCCAGAACCAGTTCATACCATCACGTGTCAATCCGTAGCCCGTCTCGAAGTCTCGGTATGAATCTCGCGAGTCGCCGTAATCTGTGACAGGACAGAAGAGGACCTGATGCGCGATCTTTGGTCCACCGCGGTCCCTCGCCATCTGGCAGACGACGGTTGCTAGGTTGCCGCCGGCGGACGTACCCGCGACTGCCAACCGGTCCGGATCGGCACCGAGTTCATCGGCGTGCTGTACCAACCATTCCAGGGCCGCGTAGCAATCGTCCGCCGCGGCCGGATAACTATGTTCCGGTGCCAGTCGGTAGTCAACGGATACCACCACGGCCCCTACGCGTCTGCACAGTCCGCGCGATGTGACATCTTCCGAGTCCGGGTCGCCGACGACCCAGCCGCCGCCGTGAAACACCAATATGGTCGGCGGGCGAAGATTGTTGCCACTTCTGTCGCTTCCTGGCTCGTAGACTCGCACGGGTACCGTCCCGCCTTGATGTGTGAGCTCTCTTTCGTAAACCTTGCCGACGTTCTCAACTGGCACGCGAATCATCAGCTTCCTCTTTGTAGCGGCCGCTCGGAGCTCCTGCGGGGTTGCTTCGCCGGTGATTGGGAGATCAAGTTTCTCGATCGCCGCCATGTAGTCAACGACATCGGGGTGCAATCGGTTGTCCATTGGCGGCATTGCAGTTCGTTCTCTGAGGTTAGGCGCGGAAGATCGGAATGCTGACTGGAATCGCTATGACGTTAGGGTCTAGAACCAACTCGCCTTATCGACGACGTTGAGCAAGGTTTCGCCGTTTGCAAATCGTCGCATGTTCTCTGCGACCACTTGGTAGCGTCGTTCGCCGAGGTGTCTTCCCTCTTCGGCGGCAACGTGAGGGGTGAGGATGACGTTTGGCATTGACCAGAGCGGATGATCCGAAGGGAGCGGCTCGATTTCGTAGACATCCAACCCTGCACCGGCAATCTCCCTGTGCTCAAGCGCGTCCACTAGATCGTGCAGCTTGGTCGTCATGCCCCTGCCGATATTGATGAAGTAAGCGGTTTGACGCATGAGTCGGAACTTGGTCGCGTTAAACAGTCCTTCGGTCTCGGGTGTGTGTGGGATCGTCAGTATGACGAAGTCAGCGTCTGTGAGGTGCGTGTCTAACTCCTCTGGTCCCGATGCGACATCTAGGTGTTCGTTCACATCTGGCATCTCCCACCGCGCATCAACTCCCACGACTTTCATTCCGAATGCCTTGCATAGCTTCGCTGTTTCGCTACCGATGCCTCCGACTCCGACGATGAGGGCAGTCGATTCGGGTAGAAAGACCTGATTTGCGCCTTCGCCAGCGATTGGGCTCCATTCGGCTTGGAGTTGTTGGTCGCGGTACCGATGCATGTGCTTCGCGAAAGACAAGACCATCGCCATAATGTGGGCAGATATGTGATCGTTGTAAATCCCGCGGAAGTTCGTGACCTGTGTTGGATGCTCTATCAGTTCCGGGAAGTAATAACCTGCGGGTGGCGCGGCCGCAGGGGCCTGAAGCCAGCGCAAATTGGGTGCAGCGGCTATGAGAGTTGGGTCCATCGTTCCGAATGCGGCATCAGCGTCGGCTAACTCCCGCAACGCAGCCTCCCGGTCATCAGCGACCACGATCTCGGCATCTGGCACAGAGTCTTGTAGTCTCGCGACCATGCTTTCGGTGCCGGTGCGAACGGGTGACAGGAACACCATCTTGAAACTCAAATCGAAAACTCCTTGATATGCGGATACGTGTGCGTGCAAATATCTAACAACTGGGTATAGCCTACAACGCGAGCAGTTCCTAGAAGGTATTATGTTAGGCATGGGTAGACCTGCCCGCTCTGCCGTTAGTAAAGCTCCGGCCACACCGTTGGCCAACCCTAGCCATTCGAGCAGTTCCAATGAGAATCGGCGCATTCCAGACAGACATAGAACCTGATTCGTTTGACGAGCCGCACTGCATCGCGTCGTTGCGGCCGTGGATCAACGTTGGGAACGTTGGCCGGATCGTGCTGAGCCGCCTAGGCAAGGTGCACTTTGCGCGCAAAGTCGGTTACTTGGCGCGCCCCAGCCGCTTTTACGACTTCACTCGTTACAGGCCGCGCGTGAGGTTGATTGACGGGGAGAGGAATTTTTACATACCGAATACCACGGTTTGGGGATCGAAGTCTGAGGATGGTCCCGATCTGCTGTTTCTGCATCTATTGGAGCCGCACGCTTTTGCAGAGGATTTCAACGAGTCTGTGCTGCAGCTACTGAAGACGTTCGGTGTTACTCGCTATGTGCTGGTTGGCTCCATGTATGATGGCGTGCCGCACACTAGGCCGCTTCGCGTTTCGGGCGCTGCCAGAGGTTGGCAGCCTAGCTCGGAGTTCGCGCGCGCTGTGAAGCTCAGCCGGAGCCGATATCAGGGACCGACATCGTTCGTGTCGCAACTCACGGAGGAAGTGCGCACTCGGCTTGACTTGGAGACGCTGTCAATGATCGTGCACCTCCCGCTGTACTTGAAGCTGGACGACGACTATGCGGGTGCGGCGAGCATCTTGACAGCATTGGGACACATATACGGCATGCCGCCACGGGCATTTCCGGAAGTCGCGGCTGGCCGCACTCAATACGATCAAGTCGGCCACGGATCTGAGATTGATCCGAGGATGGGCGAAGTCATAGCGAAGTTCGAGTCGGACTACGACGAGGAAGTCGGTGCCGAAGACGATTCTGTTGATGGCTCAGAGCCGATCGAGCTACTACCTGAGGTGGAGCAATTCCTGCAAGATGTAGCCCAGCAGATGCACGCGCCTGACGAGGAAGAGGGACCCGAGGACACGGGGAGCCGTTAGTGCAGTCGGGGATACACGCATGGCCCTCATTGCCGAGGGAAGAACGAATTTGCCTATTCAATCCTTGACCAACTCGGTCACGAAACCCGACAAATCCCCTTCTGTCTACTCAAACGACAGACTTTTGGACTCTCCGGAATTCCACTTGCCTGACGGGCTTGTCTTCAATGAACGGATGCGGATGGATGGTGTTGACTTACTCAATGCGTTGCCGCCCGCGAGCGTCCCAGTAGCATTCTTCGATCCTCAATATCGCGGGATCCTAGACAAGATGTCCTACGGGAACGAAGGTGAAAGTCGCTCCAAGGCACGGACCGAACTCCCGCAGATGTCGGAGGAGACGATCACGCGTTTCATTGCTTTGATAAACGTCGCTTTGATTCCGAGTGGGCACTTGTTTCTTTGGATTGACAAGTATCACCTATGCACGGGTTTCACCGGGTGGTTGGACCAGACCGAGCTGGAAGTCGTCGACATGCTGACTTGGCATAAAGGTCGCATTGGCATGGGTTACCGCACGCGTCGCACTTCAGAACACCTGATCGTGTTGCAACGCGCTCCGAAACGCGCGAAGGGCGTCTGGATGGCGCACGATATCCCAGACGTTTGGACAGAGAAGGTCAGCCGCAACGGTCATACGCACGCCAAGCCTGTCGAACTGCAGGCTAGACTCATTGAGGCTGTCTCCAACCCATGCGATGTGGTGTTGGACCCAGCAGCGGGAAGTTTCTCGGTCTTGCAAGCGTGTAAGTCGGTCGGTCGCAGGTTCCTCGGTTGCGACGTAAACGGTTGACGCGATTTGCCGCTGTTTGAGAGCTTCTTTCTAAAGTTCTCTGACCTCTACGCCAGACACCGCTTCGACGTACTTCAGGATGCCCGAGTGGTCATCCTTTCCATTGCCGCCTACTACCAACGAAGTCAGCACCTGTTGCAGGTTGGCGGTAACTTGCAACGGCACATTGAGCTCGCGTGCAGTTTCCATGGCGTTGTTGATGTCTTTGTAGTGCAGTTCGATTCGGAAGCCCGGTTCGAAGTTGCGGCCGATCATCATCGGAGCTTTAGCGTTCATCACGTTTGAACCTGCGAGTCCGCCTTGGATCGCCTCAAAGACGGTCTGCGGGTTCACGCCGGCGGCTGATGCCAGCACTAATGCCTCGGCAAGTCCGTGGATGTTGGCGCCGACGACGATCTGGTTCGCAAGTTTGGTGACGTTGCCTGCACCGTGTGCGCCACAGAGCACTGACGACTTGCCCAGTACGTCAAACAACGGCTTTGCGCGCTCAAAGTCTGCCGCATTGCCTCCGACCATGATGGCCAGGTCACCGGAGATAGCGAACGGTTCACCGCCGGACACGGGTGCATCGAGGAAGTTGATGCCCTTTGCTGATAAGCCGGCACCGATTTCCTGTGAAACACCGGGCGCGATTGACGACATGTCAACAACCAGGTCACCTTGCGATGCACCTTCGATCACGCCGTTGTCGCCGAGGATCGCCTGCCTTGCCTGTGGACCGTCTTGGACCATCGTTATCACGATGTCTGTCGAGGATGCGACCTCGGCGCATGACGAAGCGGTGCCCGCGCCCTCTCCGCCGAGCTCCTGAACCGGTGCATCGAAAACATCGAAGACGGTGACATCGTAACCTGCGGCCATCAGGTTGCGCGCCATGGGCTTTCCCATGATGCCCAATCCGATGAAGCCGATTTTCGTTGACATGGTTGTGCTCCTGCTGAAGTCTTCGTATGTGTTAGTGGCGCGATATCTACGAGGCATCGTTGCGTTCGATGGGGATTTAGCGAAACGACATTTCGATGCTAGCACCGAGTTATCGCGCTTCAATCGTCCTCTTTCCAGAATCGCTCTTCCTCGAAGTGGAATTCTGTTCCTTCATAGCGAGCCTTGACATCCTCGATCATCCCCGGATGTCCGCAGGCGTAAATGACGGTCTGGGAAGGGTCTAACCCAAGAGCGTCTACATACTGTTCGACCAGCGTGTTGATCCTGCCTTTGGGCCCATCCCAACCGGCGTTGCGTGGCTCATCCGGCCTGCTTACCGAGTGGTAGAACTCGATGTTGTCGTGCTTCGCGGCGAGTGCTTTCAGCTCGTCGTCGTAGCCGAATTCGTCCAGATAGCTCGCGCCTTCCAGAACATGGAACTGGTAGTTTTCGCGGCCTATGTCGGAATCGTCAGCGGCCGGCCATCTGGGATCGTTCAGGAACTTGCGCAACATCGAGACGTACGGCGCGATGCCGGTGACGGTTCCGACCATCACGTGATTGACGAACTGTGGCTTGAACACAAAGATGCCCTTGGCGCGTGGGCGTAAGGTGAGTTCCGCCCCGGGTTGCAGTTCGTACAGCACGGGTGTCAGGTTGCCATCGGGAAGCGGCACAAGCTCGATGAAGAGCTCGATCTCGGCTTCGTCTGGCGACGAGACTATGGAGTACGGCCTCTCGATGCCGGATGCTCCGATCGTGCAGTACTGGCCCGGCTTGAACATGAACGGTTGCGCAGGTTCCAGCCAGACCTTCCAGAGGTCCTCAGTTAGGTCTTCGCGTCTTGTTATGCGGCAGGTGGTGAAACGCCCGCGCAAGCGTGTCGGTTGATTATCAGGAGTCTGTGCCATGGCATCAATGTGGTCTACATTCGATTGCACAATCAGATTACAACATGCGCGTGGAAATCGAATCGCGTGTTGTGAAGCCGCGAGGTGATACCATTACAACGCAAACGCGGGATGCGCGGCGCGGCCGGCAATGTTTGTCAATTGCCAGTCTGTTGGCCCGGCATCATCGACAAACCTTCACACTGCGACTTTCCAATGACTGGCCCAGGTCCTGGCGTAGCCTACAGCATCACCTTGCGTGCCGAGTATCCGAATCGCCCTGGGATGCTCGGACTGATTACGTCTGCAATTGGGGAGCAAGGCGGTGATGCGGCGGCGATCGATGTGGTATCAACCTCCGGCGGCAGGATGATACGCGACTTCACGATTAACACCTCTGGCGAGGAGCACGGCCAGGCGGTTGTCGAAGCCGTGGGCGCGATCCCCGATGTGGTGGTGAGCAGTGTCTCGGATGCGACGTTCCTGTTCCACCTGGGCGGCAAGATCGAGATGCGTTCGTCGGTTCCGGTGGCGAGCCGTGACGACATGTCGAAGGCGTACACGCCTGGGGTAGGACGCGTGTGCATGGCGATCAATGAGGACAAAGAGGCCGTGTGGGCACTGACCGCCAAGGGCAGAACGGTGGCTGTTGTTACCGACGGTTCAGCAGTCCTAGGGCTTGGCGACATCGGACCAGAGGCTGCGTTGCCGGTGATGGAGGGCAAGGCGTTACTGTTCAAGGAGTTCGGCGGTGTAGACGCGTGGCCGATCTGTCTGGATACACACGACCCGGACGAGATTGTGATGTCGGTTAAGGCGATAGCGCCTAGTTTCGGCGGAATAAATCTCGAGGACATTAGCGCGCCTAGATGCTTTGAGATTGAGGAGCGTCTCAAAGCCGAGTTGGATATCCCAGTGTTCCACGATGACCAGCACGGTACGGCGGTCGTCGTCCTTGCGGGCTTGATAAACGCGTTGAAAGTAGTTGGGAAGGACCCTGCGAGCTTGAAGACGGTTGTGCTCGGCGTAGGTGCATCCGGTACGGCGTGCACGAAGATCTTGCTGTCGTACGGCGTTACAGACATCATTGGATTCGACCGCGCGGGGGCGTTGACGCAATCCCGCAACTATGATGGCAACGTAATGAAGCAGTGGTTTGCCGATAACACTAACCCCGACAACAGGGGCGGCACTTTAGAGGAGCTGATAAGGGGCGCGGACTTCGTGTTGGGATTGGCAGGGCCTGACTTACTGAATCCGGGACTGGTGTCAACGATGTCTGACGATGCGATCGTCTTCGCGTTGTCGAATCCCAATCCTGAGATCTGGCCCGAAGACATTCCCGCGAACGTCAGCGTAATGGCGACGGGTCGCACAGATTATCCCAATCAGATAAACAACTCCCTCTGTTTCCCCGGGCTCTTCAGGGGTGTCTTGGATGTGCGCGCATCCGAGATTAACTACGAGATGAAGATAGCGGCTGCGCGGGCGATAGCGTCCGTAATACCTGATGATCATCTGACGGCAGATTTCATAATTCCGAGCGTATTCGACAGGAACGTTGTTCGCACCGTCGCGCGCGCCGTGGCGGTCAGTGCACAGGAGACTGGTGTTGCGAGGCGCAGACGTAGGCAGACTGACGAGGTTTATGCAACTCTTAGGAGGCACTGACCTCTCCGCAACGGCATCGCGTCCAAGCGATGCCGTAGTTCGCTTCCATTCTGCCTGATCGCAATTTGAGGATGAAGACTTACGACGCGATAGTAATCGGTGCGGGTATAGCTGGAGCTTCGGCGGCCTATTGCTTGACCCGGAAGGGCGTTGATGTATGTATCGTTGAGCGCGACTCGCCCGCGGCGCACGCGTCGGGTTTCGCATTTGGGATGGTGTCGGCACCGTTCAGTATCTCTGATGGAGCGTCAGCAGTTGAACGCTTGCTGTCTAGGTCAGTTGACCTGCACCATCGACTTCCAGAGGAATTACGGGATGCCTGCGGCGCGCAGTACCACAACTTGATCAAGGCGGGCGTTCGGCTTGCGCTGAACGCTCAAGATGCGGCACAGCTGAAACAGATCGGCGTATCGGGGTTTCGTGCCGCGTCCGCGAATCTCAAGGGGCGTTCGGACTTTCGTTGGTTAGAGTACGGTGGGCTGAGCCACATCGAAGCTAGGATTTCGGAAGATGTGATCGGCGGACTCTACATCGGCGGACAGCTAGAGGTCGCGCCCGATGGCGTAACGAAGTCTCTGGTACAGGCGGCGGTAGCATCCAGCCGCGCCGAAGTATTGACTGGTGAAGTTAGCGCGATTGAGATTGGAAACGGCAAGATTACGGGAGTCAGGGTCGGTGGTGAAGTGGTGAGCACTGGGCATGTTGTATTAGCGGCAGGTCCGTGGTGCCCGGATGTGTTGCGAAACTCGCCGGGAGCGAACGATGTGCGTCTGCCGATAACGCCGTTGAAAGGGCAGATCGTCAGATTCGATATCGGCGACGAGATCCCGATGCCAGTGTCGCTCTGGTGGGGCAGTGACTACGCGGCAACCAAGCTGGACGGTCTTCTGTACGCCGGGACTACTGAAGAGGAATCTGGATTCGACGCAGTGCCTTCAGCGGCGGCGCAACGCGAGATTCGTGCATCTGCGATGTCTGTTTTACCTTTCCTAAAGGATGCGTCAGTTGCTCACCAATCGGCGTGTTTGCGGCCGATCGCGCCTGACAGGTTGCCGGTCGTCGGGACGGTAGATGGCATCGAGGGTTTGGTAATAGCGACCGGAGGGGGTAGGAGCGGGATCGAGTTGGGACCCGGCATCGGCGAACTTGCGTGTGAGTTTGTAACGGGCGAGAACGAGGCCCTTATTCGTAGCTACAGCGAGTTAAGTCCTGGCCGGTTTGGCTGAAACCGCTCAAGTGAACCCCGATTTGAGGTTTGCATAAGCCGTTTCTGCGAGAGATCATGCGCGTCGTCTCCGAACGTTGACGTGGCATTAGGTTTAGCGAGAGTCTGTGTCGCGGTGATAACATATGCGGTTAGCGATTCCTATCTCTCACCTTTAACTCAGTCCAGAGTGGCTGGTAAGGACGAGCGAGATCAGACTTCCTTCAAATCACGTTTCCGCGCGCCTTGAACACGCGTTCCTCACCGACAACGAGATTCGTAACGCATCTTGTTGTGAGCGATGTGGTGCGTGTAATTGGTGAACGGCGCGTTACATACTCGCGAAGTGATGACCGCGACTGAGATGGGCAGGGCGTTCAAACGGATGGCGCACGAGATGATCGAGCGGAACAAGGGTGCTGATAATTTGCTCTTGGCGGGGATACCAACGCGCGGCGTGTACCTGGCAGACCGCTTGGCAGCACTGATTGGTCAATTTGAGGGCGAGCTGCCAGAGCCGTTCGTCTTGGACCCGACGCGTTTTCGAGACGATTCCAGCGCAGAGTCACGGAGTCTGCGACCTTCAGGGTCCGCACGCGCAAGACGTGGGGCAGCGAATGTTGACGGGATGCGAGTCGTCGTCGTTGACGATGTCTTCAATACCGGCAGAACCGCGCGGGCGGCTTTGGACGCGTTGATGCAGTTTGGGCGGCCGTCGAGAGTCCAGCTCGCTGTATTGATTAATCGAGGACACAGGGAGCTCCCAATTAGCCCAGACTTCGTTGGGAAGCATATCCCAACGGCTCGCTCCGAGCGAGTGAACGTCAACCTGACTGAAGTCGATGGACGCGACTGCGTTGCGTTGACGCGGCCGGTGGAAGGACTGCGCAGTTGAGGTCCTTTGAGGA
The DNA here is from genome assembly GCA_965200145.1 of Dehalococcoidia bacterium. GTDB lineage: Bacteria > Chloroflexota > Dehalococcoidia > Lucifugimonadales > Lucifugimonadaceae > CBDATG01. Next base: position 172,454 of record CBDATG010000001.1, on the reverse strand, counting down.
GCAGTCCGTGGAGCGTGGTGTACAGCGTCAAGATGGGTCAGATACACCTCGGCATTTGTTAGATGTCGATTCCCTATCTCAGTTGGACATTTTGGGATTGGTCGATTCTGCAACGGAGCATCTGGCGCGCGTCCGCTCTGGGAATTCGAAGTCGTCGGTTCTGTACGGAAAGTCGGTGTATACGCTGTTTTTCGAGGACAGCACGCGTACTCGTGTGTCGTTTGAGCAGGCTGGGAAATGGTTAGGCGCGGATGTCATCAACATCTCTACGTCTACTTCCAGCGTGAACAAGGGCGAGTCTTTGCTAAATACCACCAAGACTTTGTGCGCAGTCGGAGCCGACGCGCTGGTTATTCGCCATCCTGATTCAGGCGCGCCTCACTTCGTCGCGAGGTATTCAAACGCGTCTGTGATAAACGCGGGGGACGGTTTGCACGGGCATCCGACACAGGCGCTGTTGGATGTCATGACTTTGAGGCAACAGTTGGGAGATTTGATGCAGCGGCGTATCGCAGTTATCGGGGATGTCGCGCATTCCCGCGTGGCGCGGTCGTCGATAGTGGCGTTCGGCATCATGGGAGCACGAGTCACGGTAGCGGGTCCGCCGACGCTGATGCCATCTGAGTGGCGGACGGCTCATGGGCTTGGTGGTGATGCGAATGGCTTGCCTCCGCCGTTTGACTGTGTTGAGTTGTGCTCAACGGTGGAGGGAGCCGTAGCCGGAGCGGACGCAGTTATGACATTGCGACTCCAACGTGAACGCCAGACTTCGGGGTTGCTACCAGACATCGATGAGTACGCGCGCGTCTGGGGGATTAACGCCGAACGCATGTCGTTGGCCAAGCCCGATGCGCCGTTGATGCATCCTGGACCGATGAACGAGGGTGTCGAAATCACTTCCGACATTGCGCACAGTGAACGCAGTGTGATTACCGATCAGGTTGAGAACGGTGTGGCGATGCGGATGGCGGTTCTTGAGAAGTTCTGCGAAGCGAGTCGGATGTTATGACTACGAGTGATAACCGCCAAATCGTCATCCGTGGTGGCAGGGTGATTGATCCTGTCGCTGGCGTAGACCGACTGGCGGATGTCCTACTCGTTGGCGGTTTCGTTAATGCCGTTGAGTCGCCAGGGACGTTTGTTGGTCGTGACAGCGTTGAGTTAATTGATGCATCTGGCAGGGTTGTGGCACCTGGTTTTATTGACCTGCACACGCACCTGCGCACTCCGGGTGAGGAATGGAAGGAGGACTTCCGCTCCGGGTCCGAAGCTGCGGCCCGCGGCGGATTCACGACGATATGCGCGATGCCGAACACGAGTCCAGCGGTGGACAGGGTTGAGGTTGTTATTGCTAACAGTCGTCGTGCAGAAGCTGAGTCGCGCGTACGGGTGCGGCAGATCGGTGCGATCACAGTCGGACGTGCTGGATCACAACTGGCACCGATGCTGGCGCTAGCCGACGCGGGCGTCGTCGGGTTCTCAGATGATGGCGACCCGGTCGGGTCAACCCACATGATGCGCCAGGCTCTGACATATGCCGTGGAATTGGGACTGCCGATCATCAATCATGCAGAGGACCGCGCGTTTGGACATGATTGGGAAATGAATGAAGGCGCAGTTTCGACACGGTTGGGATTGCTCGGACAGCCAAACTCATCCGAGTCAACGATGGTCGCGCGCGATATTGAGCTGGCGCGACTCACGGGTGGCAGGATACATATACCGCATGTGTCTACAGCGGAATCCGTTGAGCTGATACGGATTGCCAAAGACGAGGGATTGCGCGTAACCGCGGAGGCGACACCGCACCACATCACATTGAATGAGGACTGGGTGTTTGGGTCATCGGGGGATGTTCCGGAAGCGTTATCGCAGGAGGCTTACGACACAAACGCGAAGATGGCGCCGCCCCTCCGGGACGGCCGCGATGTGGCGTGCGTCTTCGACGCGTTGTCAGAAGGTGTGATCGACGCCGTAGCGACTGATCACGCACCTCACGCACAAACCGACAAGGAATGCACGTTCGCCGAAGCCGCTAACGGGATAATCGGACTTGAGACGGCGTTCTCTTTGGTTGCAGGCTCTAGACGGAGAGAGATGAGCTTAGTGGTGGAGAGATTGACCGCCGGACCAGCTCGCATACTCAACGATGATTCCATTGGGTCTCTACGCCCAGGAGCTAAGGCCGATGTAGTCATCATCGATCTGGATGCGACATGGACGGTGGGAGAATCGACGTTGGGATCGAAGAGCCGTAATACGCCGTTGCTCGGAATGACATTGCGTGGTCGCGTGGTCCGGACTCTAGTCGGCGGCGAGACGGTCTGGAATTGTGAAGGCGGGCTGCATCATGCGGCTTGATCGGTCGCGCGGCGTTGCAACGCTGGTGTTACAGGACGGTTCCACGTTCGTCGGGACGCAGATCGGTGCCTCTGTTGAGACGACAGGTCTAGTTGTCTTCAATACCTCCATGACGGGCTACGAGGAGATGCTCACTGATCCGTCGTATGGAGGTCAGATCCTAGTAGCAACATATCCGTTGATAGGAAACTATGGCATCAGCCTGCGCGACGCCGAGTCGGGCCGCATCCAGGTGCGGGCGTTTGTGGTTAGGCAACACTGCGATGAACCGTCTCACCCGATGTCGCAACTGACGGTTCACGATTTTCTGCTCAAGCAAGGAGTCCCTGGTTTGGCGGATGTCGACACGCGTGCAATAACGCGACGGATCAGGACAGGCGGAGCGGCTATGGGTGCAATCGTGCCGGGTGAGGACGCGGTGCTTGCACAACGACTGCTTGACAGTGCCAGTTGGTACGGCAACCAAAACTGGGTTGAAGATGTTGCAACGAGCGAAGTTTATGATTGGCGACGCGATATGTCAGTCGAGGATCGTGCCTTTGTTGACCTGGGAAGGAGGGCACAATATTCGTCTGACGTCGAGACGAGAGGTCGGCTACGGATTGCGGTGATTGACTTTGGCGTTAAACACAACATTCTTCGATCCTTGGCGGTGCGTGGATGCGAGGCAAAGGTGTTCCCTCCGTACTCAACGGCTGACGCGGTTCGGTCCTTTGCTCCCGACGGCATAGTGCTTTCACCTGGACCTGGTGATCCGCAACTGCTGGATGCACCTGTCGAAACTGTCCGTGAACTGGCCAACCTGCGAGGCGATGGTAGCGAGGCGATCCCGATGCTTGGTATCTGCCTCGGCCATCAGCTGATTGGTCGCGCGCTTGGTGCAGATACTTTCATGTTGCACTTCGGACATCGAGGCGGTAATCAACCTGTGCTGGAGACGGCGACAGGTCGGGTCTTCATCACGGCACACAACCACGGCTATGCAGTCGACGCGGGAAAGTTGTTGGAACGCGATTCGGTGCGCGTCAGCCACTTGAACTTGAACGATGACACTGTCGAAGGGCTGGAAGACACGCAGCACAAGATTATGACGATCCAGTTCCACTCGGAAGCATCGCCCGGTCCTCACGACAGTGAGCTCGTGTTTGACAGATTCATAAACCGAGTAGCAGAAAACAGATCGTCAAGAGCGTGATGATCGCCGCAATCTCAGCATCCAAGGGTCGGACGACATGCCTCTGAATCCGCGTATCAAGAAGGTATTGGTCATCGGCTCCGGTCCTATCGTGATCGGGCAGGCGGCGGAATTTGACTACGCAGGCACGCAGGCTTGCAAGGCATTGCGAGAGGAAGGGATTGAGGTCGTGCTGGTGAACTCCAACCCAGCGACCATCATGACAGATGAAGACATTGCGGATCGCGTCTACATCGAGCCTTTAACGGTGCCGATGCTGACCCAGGTCATTGAGCGTGAGCATCCCGACGGGATACTCGGCACGCTAGGTGGGCAGACTGGGTTGAATCTGACTACAGAGCTCTCCCAAGCTGGTGCGCTCGAAGGGGTCGAGGTTCTAGGCACAGGGATTGAGACGATACAGAAAGCCGAGGACAGGGAGCTCTTCCAGGAGTTCATGGATTCAATCGGCGAACCGGTGTCTCCGGGTGTGGCGGTGACATCCGTAGCGGATGCGCGCCGGGCCGCGTCCGACATCGGATATCCAGTGGTCGTTAGGCCTGCTTACACATTGGGCGGGACCGGAGGAGGTGTTGCCTACAACCAAGACCAATTGGATGCCATCGCAAGTTCGGGAATTGCCGCGTCGATTGCGGACCAGGTGTTGATTGAGAAATCTCTGCTGGGCTGGAAGGAGATCGAGTACGAAGTGATGCGCGACGCTGACGGTAACGTCATCACGGTGTGCAACATGGAGAATTTTGATCCGATGGGTGTACATACGGGTGATTCCATCGTGGTTGCGCCAAGCCAGACGTTGTCGGACAAGGATTATCAACGGTTGCGCACGGCTGCGTTGAGGATCATAGATGCGCTCCAAATCGAGGGCGGTTGCAATGTGCAATTCGCGTATAGGCCTGGAAGACTAACGGCGAACGAACTCGGATTCGGCGCGGGTTACGAGGATGATGGGCCGATGTACTACGTCATTGAGGTGAATCCGCGCGTGTCTCGCTCGTCGGCATTGGCGTCTAAGGCAACTGGGTATCCGATAGCGCGCGTGGCAGCGAAGATCGCGCTCGGATTCCGTCTCCATGAAATCGCCAACGTAGTGACCCAGAAAACAAAGGCAGCGTTTGAGCCGGCATTGGACTACTGCGTCCTGAAGATTCCGCGTTGGCCGTTCGACAAGTTCGCCACGGGCGACAGGTCTTTGGGAACTCAGATGAAGGCCACGGGCGAGGTTATGGCCATCGACCGCAACTTCGAGTCGGCATTGATGAAAGCGGTGCGTTCGCTGGAGGACGGTCGTCGATCACTGACATGGGAGGACCCGGCATGGCGCGAAGGAAAGCCCCACGATGTAGAACTGAGCGGCGATGATATCCGTTTGTGGAAGCTGATGTTCAGGCTCCGCACAGGAGACAGTCCAGAGAGGTTGACGCGTGAAACGGGAATTGATGTGTGGTTCATACGCGCGTTGCAGCGAATACTTCGGGTGGAAGAGTCGTTGCGGAGCGCGGACGTCTTGGGTGCTGACCTGTTGAGGGTTGCCAAGACGATGGGATTCACCGACGAGGACATCGCCGAGCTGACAGGCACTGGCCTACCGGAACGCGTTCGGGCATGGCGCAAAGAGCTGGGAATCGTGCCGGTCTACAAGATGGTTGACACCTGCGCGGGTGAGTTTGAGGCGGTCACTCCGTACTACTACAGCACATATGAGCAGGAGAACGAGACAGAGCCCTCAAGCACAAACTCGACGGTAGTGATTGGATCTGGTCCGATCAGGATCGGACAGGGGATTGAGTTCGATTACTGTTCGGTGCACGCAGCCTGGGCACTGCGTAGCCAGGACGTGAGATCGATAATGATCAATTCAAACCCGGAGACTGTGTCGACTGACTTTGATACGTCGGATCGTCTCTACTTCGAGCCTCTTGACGATGAGAGCGTTCGCAACGTCATTGACAACGAGACACCGTTGCCGGAACGAGATGGTGTGTCGCTGCGCGCAGTGTCAAGCGAACCTGGTCCGTTGCCGAAGGTCGCGGTCCAGTTCGGCGGTCAGACGGCCATCAACCTCTCACAGTCGCTTGGTGCGGCAGGTTTGACGGACCAGATACTCGGTACGACACCGAATATCATCGATTCTGCCACGGACCGCGGACGATTTGAGGATTTGGCCGTGGCGAATGGCATCCCATTGCCGCCAGGAGGGACGGCCGAGGATACTGCGACTGCGCTGTCGCTCGCGGACACTCTTGGATACCCGGTTTTAGTGCGCCCCAGCTACGTGCTAGGTGGCCGCGCCATGGATATCGTGGACAACCCCTTCCAGTTGGAACGGTACTGGGCCCGCGCCCAGCAAGCTGCTCCTGGGCAGACGATACTGATCGATCGCTACTTGCGCGGTATCGAGGTCGAGGTTGACGCCGTGTGCGACGGCGAAGATGTGTTGATCCCGGGGATAATGCAACACATTGAACGGGCCGGTGTGCACTCAGGAGATTCGTTTGCGGTCTATCCTGCGATTTGGTTGTCCGAGCGGGAGGTCGATACCGTGGTTGATTACACGCGACGCATCGGCAGAGTGTTGGGAGTGCGCGGTTTGATGAACATCCAGTTCGTGATCACGCGCCAAGGTGAGATGTCCGAGCAGTTCAGGAACGGTGCGGACCACGATTTGCCTGACGAAGCGAGTGGTGATGTGTTCGTGCTGGAAGTCAACCCGCGGTCATCGCGAACCATGCCGTTCATCTCAAAGGTGACCGGCATCCCGATCATCAAGATTGGCATGTTCGTCATGAACGGGGCGCGATTGCGAGACCTTGAGTGGGGGACGGGGTTGATGCCACGGAAGAGATTGGTTGCGGTTAAGGCCCCGGTGTTCTCAATGTCCAAGCTGAAGAACGTCGATACATTCCTTGGTCCGGAGATGAAGTCAACGGGCGAGGTTATGGGTATCGCAGGCGATTACGAGAGTGCTGTGCGCAAAGCATTGATCGCATCCAACCACTCGATCAACCCTGGCGACAATGTGCTACTCAGCATCGCGGATGCCGCGAAACCTGATGCCATGCCTTTGATCGAATCGCTATGCGAACAAGGCCACGGGATCTTCGCGACTTCCGGCACAGCCGACCTTGTGCGGGAGCACGGCTACGACGTCACCCCGGTTGACCGCTTGTTGAAGGGCACCCGACGCAATGTGGTGACGATCATCAACGACGGTACTGTGCAAGCCGTAGTCAACGTTCCCACAGGTGACCGCCATGCCGAACAAGATGGATTCTTTATACGTCGAGCGGCTGTTGAACGGACGATACCATGTTTCACATCGATCGACACAGCCATCTGCGCTGCGAGCGTGGCGCACAGCGACTCGGCCGGCACGGGGCCGTTGGGTGTGAAAACTCTGACGGAGTATGTGAACGGTTAGCGTTGTTGTGCCGACCGCTGCCGGCACTCAGGCCTTCGTGGCGCGTACTGCCAGCCATTGGCGAGGCACCGACTCGATCTCCATCTCTTTGAAGACCTCTCGCAAGGACTTCTGTAAGGCATCCCGTCCTTTGTTGAGTGGGACGCCCGGCATTACGCCTTCGATCCAGTCGCGGAATCCGCTTATGTGATGCCAACCTGCGAGAGGCACCTCAACAGTGGTCTCATCCATCTCGACGTTTTCGAAACCCTGTGCAATAAGCAGGTCGTTGTACTGCTGTGCGTCGAGCTGCACCCGAACCTGCGTCTTGTCCGCGTTGCGGTCTGGAGTTATCCCATGGTCTCGCCTGAGCGTCCTGACTGACCGCATCATCCACTTGCGATAGAACTCCCGCGTGTCGGGCGGGTGCGAACCGTTGTAGAACGATGTGTTGAACGCGAAGACGCCGCCTGGGCGCAAACGATCCTTGATCTGTCGGACTAGTTCGGCCTTTTCCGCTACGTAGTGGATGGAGTTGCAGTAGATAACCGCGTCAACCTGCTCGTTCACGCTGGTGGCTAAGTTCTGCGCTTCTGCGTGAATGAACCTCACGACGGCTTCCTTGCGGCCGCCGATCTCTTCAACAGCCGCCTTTAGAGCGGCGGCGGAATGATCAACGGCATAGATTACGGTGTTCTTGACGCCGTCAATCCGGTCCAAGATGAGTTTGCTTATCCCGCCGGTGCCGCATCCGAGGTCAACGATTTTGGCTGCCTGTGCCACGCCGGAGACGTCAACAAGCCGCGCGTTGACCTTGCGGTAGAAGGACAGTTCGGAGAACTCACGGAACCCATACTCGTCCTGTTGGTTGTCGATGGTTTCGTCGGAATGTGCCATGCCGCTCGCTCCTTTGCGATCAGCCGTGAGGAAGTAGGCGAAAATAGTAGTATGCGCCTAGTGCCAGATTGTAGCAGATATTGGCGAAATCGTATTGATTTCGCAAACGGAGCGGCTTTGTTGTTCGCAGTCGTCGTCGCGATGTGCAGTACAGTGTCGTGCTTAAGGCCGGCGACGAGCGGCGGCGATGCACCGTTGATATTCGCAGCGGCGTCTTTAGCAGATGTTGCGGAAGAAGTAGCAGACTCGTTCAGGGACTACAGCGGTAAAGACGTGCGTTTCACTTTCAGTGGCTCGAATCTCGCAGCGAGTCAGATCGTGGATGCTGGCGCGCCGGCAGACGCAGTGTGGTTTGCAGGGTGGACACCGGTCTCTCGTCTTGTCGAGGCGGGGCTGGTCGTTGAGCACGAGGTTGTTTGGGTGTGCTTCAACAAGATCGTTGTGGTCGCGTCGCAGGGCGATTCTGAGCGGTTGCCGTTGAGCGCAGGCGATTTGATAGGTGCGGGCTCAGTAGCGATCCCGGACCCGGAGGCTGCACCTGCGGGCGAGTACGCCAGGGCCGCGCTTACGCTTGACGGCGTTTGGGACGCGATCGCTGACCAGGTAGTGCCGACGCTGGACGCGCGTTCCGCGCTGGCCGCGGTCACGTCGGGTGGAGCGGACTACGCGATCGTTTACGCCACGGATGCCAGCACTGAGGATGTCGCAGTGTTGTTTGAGCCTGATATCCCGAACGACGTGCCGCCGCCGTTTTACTACGCAGCAGTACTGTCCGACGACAGCGTGGCGGCCGACTTCTTGGAGTACCTATCAAGCGGTCCGGCGAAAAAGATACTTGACGAACACGGTTTCCCACCGCTTGGTGGCGTCCCGGAATGGGTCTATTTTCAGTAAACGGTTCTCGTGGCAGTGGATTACGCCAACGTCTTATTCGTCTCGCTCCGCGCTGCGTGCGTGGCATCGTTGATCATGCTACCGCTCGCCGCTGTAGCCGCGTGGTGTATTGCGCGTAGCAGTAGCAGATTCCGGCATGTCGTAGACGTTCTTGTTACTTTGCCGCTCGCATTGCCGCCCGTGGTCGTCGGCTTCGCGTTGCTATGGCTGGTTGGAGCACGTGGTCCATTCTCAGGTGCCCTGTCAGGTTTGGCGTACACATGGTTCATGATGTCGATAGCCGCTGCCGTCGTTGCGTTGCCGCTCACGGTCAGGGCTTTCACCTCTGCCCTGTCGGATGTTGATGTGGAATTGGAGCAAACCGCGAGGAATCTGGGAGCGAGCCGATTGCGCGTCTTGGCGACGATTACATTTCCGCTGGCGAGGCGAGGCATCGCGGCCGGGGTTCTGCTCGGTTTCGTGCGCGCTTTCGCCGAGTTTGGTGCCACGATTGTAGTAGCGGGGAGTATTCCGGACCAGACGCGCGGAATACCGTCGGCGATATGGATTGAGGTTACGACGGGAGACTACGGAACCGCTTGGACTTTGGCAGTTATCTCGTTGCTCATCGGTCTGGTCGCGTTAATCGCGCACAATGTTTTGGCGAGGTCAGGCAGTGGCGATTCAATTTCGGGACGGACTCCTGATGGCACCTGACGGCGTTTCATCAACGGCGACCGTGGGGGTAGATATCAACATACGCCACTCGTTGGGTGATTTTCAACTGGAAGTGTCCGAGCGATTCGGCGGGGGCATCACTGGAGTCATCGGGCGTTCAGGCGCGGGGAAGTCGACGCTGCTGTCTTGCATAGCTGGTATTGTCAAGCCGAGCGAGGGAAGCATTTCAATCAATGGCGAGTCGGTGTTCGACAGTGCGCGTGGATTGCATGTGCCGACCGATAAGCGGCGAGCGGTGCTGGTGCATCAGCATGGCAACCTCTTCCCTCACATGACGGTTCGATCGAATGTGCGGTATGGCTACAGCAAGGGTCCGACGGATTCGAGGTCATCCACGATGTCGCCCGATGAGATATCGGAAGCACTTGGGATAACGGGCTTGTTGGACAGGTATCCCGCTTCATTGTCTGGAGGTCAACGCCAACGCGTTGCGATAGCGCGTGCGGTCGCCGCCGGGCCGTCGGTGCTGCTATTGGACGAGCCGGTGGCATCGCTTGACCTGCGTTCGCGAAACAGCGTCGTGTTGTATTTGCATGCGTTGCACGAGCGATACAAGCTACCCATGGTGTATGTTTCCCATTCGTTGTCGGATGTCTTGGCTTTGGCAGATGAAACTTTGACGCTGGACGACGGCTGCGTGGCTGGATTCGGCGAGACGAGTCGAGAGGTAATGAACGTGGCGGCTTCGGCGAGTAGGTCGTCCGAATCTATCGACAACGTTATGTTCGGAACGGTTGCAGGAGTTGACGAGGTCAAGGTGCGCGAAATCACGCTGCATACTCCGATGCTGGAGGCACCCGCCGGCAGCGAGGTGGCGGTCTCGATTCAAGCGTCGGAGATCATTCTCGCTGTTGGGGAACCGTCTCCTAGTAGCGCGCGCAACGTATTGAGTGGACAAGTGACCGCATTGACGACTGCGCGGGAAGCGGTGCTGGCCACGGTGGATGTCGGGTTTTCCTTGACCGCGGAGTTGACGCAGCATTCTGCTACGGACCTTGGCATCGGGGAAGGGACACCAGTGCATCTGATATTCAAGGCATCAAGCGTCGTCGTCAGTAGCAACCGGTGATGCTCTGATCCGATGGCCGCTGGCGCAAACTGGGCTAGACGTTGAATTCTCGGTTTGCGTTACGACTGGGTTAGGCCGAGACCCGTAGGACAATCATCTGCCAGCGTGCATTCGGCGCACATGGGACGTGCCTTGCATACGTTGGCACTGTGGTAATCGATGAGCGCGTGGTACTCGTTGAACAGGTCGGCATCGTTCGGAAGTGACTTGTGAAATAGTTCCTGGTACGCGGCGTATGTGTTTGGCTTCACTTCGAAGCCGAGTCGCGTCAAGAGCCTCTTCGTGTATGCATCGATGACAAACGACGGCCGCCCGGCGCCGTAGAGAACTATGTCGTCTGCCGTTTCCGGACCTATCCCCCAGACTCCAAGTAGCTGTTGGCGCATCTCGCCGACTTCAAGAGAGAATAGGCTTTCGAGGTTCCCGTCGTGTTGTGTGGTTATGAAGCACGCGAACTCCCTGAGTTTCCGCGCCTTCATGCGCCAATAGACAGTTGGACGTAGTAGGGTGTGCAGGTCAGAATCTTCGCACGCTAGGATCGCATCGAACGACCAGATTCCCGCTTCGCGTAGGTTTGTGAGTGCTGTCTTGGTGGACTTCCAGCTAACGTTCTGCACCAAAATGGCACCGATGACGAGCTCGAAGTCACCGCCATGTACCGTCGGCCACCACTCTCTCGGTCCGTAATGTCCGAATAGCTTGACAAACAGCCACTCCAAATCTTGGCGCGTCGGCGCCATCGGGCTGTCCGACGGGGGAGTGCGTTCGTCTGCGAAGTCGTAATGGTTCACGGGGTTGGGTCGTGGCACTGGAAGCGGGGCTGACGCTGTCGGCGATGTACTGCAAATTGCATTGATAATGAATATATCTACCGTTGTACGACACGCTCTTAACCGGGCGTGTTGAATTGACCCGAAACGTTAAGTGTCACCCGTAGACCGTCAATCACTCCTCGTTCATGAGGCGACAGTTAATGTCGCTTTGGCCAGACTGTTGAGGGACGATTTCGGATTGGACGCACAGGCGGAGCTGGTAGTCGCTGGTCGACGTCCAGACGTTCTTGTGCAACGCGCATCTGGACCGGTCGTCATTGAGTCGGAGTTTGCACCTGCTCGTAGTGTTGACAATGACGCCTTGGCCAAGCTGTTCCTGAAAGTGGGCGGGCGAGAAGTCGGCGTTACGATTGCCCTCGTGTTGCCTAGCGAGTTGCGGGAAGTTCACGAGGCAGACCTGTCAGACAGGTTGCGCGCATCGGAGTTCAAGTGGCGTGAATGGCACGCGGAATCGGATCTTCCCCCGTTAGAGCGCGGTTCAATCGGAGACTTGGCGAACGCGGTGGTGTTGGCGGCGGCGAGGTCGAATTACCTAATTGAGGCTGTCGTTCGCCTAGAGGAAGGTGCGTACGCCGCCGGCTCGCGGTTATATTACAGCCCGTTGGCTATGTCCGCTGTTGCCAGAGTATTTAACCGTGGCGAGTCGCGGGAAGTTGCAAACATGGCGGCTTTGATGTGCATCAACGCGATGGTGTTTCACGACCGGCTTAGCTGCGCCACAACCAGGGTGCCCATGGTTCCGCGGCGTGACGGACCGGATGCCACCGTATCGCGAGCGTATGTTGAAGAGCTGGCGTCAATTTGGTCTCGCATACTGGAGATTGATTATCGACCGATTTTCGAGCAACCTCTTGGTGTATTGAGGGAAGTTCCGTTGGCAGAAGCGGCGCACTTCGTTTCGGAGTGCGTGAAGACTTCACGCGACATGATCGATTACATTCATCTCGTTGGGCATGATGTTATGGGTCAGGTCTTTAACCGTCTGGTCGCAGACCGTAAGTTCCTCGCGGCATATTACACAAGCATCCCGGCGGCGACCTTGCTAGCTGGTTTGGCATTGGCACCGAGCGGTTGGCCAGGTGTGGATTGGTCGAAACCAGATTCCTTGCGGGACTTCGCCGTGCTTGATCCCGCGTGCGGTACTGGTACGCTTCTCATGGCATCGTACCAACAGATCATTCAAAACCATCGAGCGAGTCGCCAGGTCAAGTCTTCGAAGTACTTGGACCGACTGCATCCAATTCTGATCGAAGACACGATCCACGGCGCAGATGTTGTTGATGCTGCCATTCATGTAACGGCCTCGATGCTTGCCTCGATGTCCCCGAAAGCGACGTTCGAGTCGATGAACGTTCACGTATTCCCTCTCGGAATTGACCAAGACGATGCAGGAAGCGCGAAGATCGGCTCGTTGGAGTGGTTAGACACCCAGTCGGTCTGGTCGATGTTTTCGGGTGCGGCCAAGCAAGTTTCATCGAATGGGTCGCGTACCAAGGCTCAAGTGCCGCGTCCCGAAGCCAACCTGGTCATAGCGAACCCGCCGTTTCGCCGTCACAACAGCGCGACCGGTGAGGGAGACTACAAGACCCGGGTGTTCGGACACGCGGAAGAGGATGCGGAGGAACTTTCTGCTCGGTTATCTGAAGTGGTCGATGGGACACCGGCGAACCTGGTTGCCGGACTAGCATCCGCGTTCATGTTATTGGCGGACCGCGCGATTGAAGCGTCCGGTAGGTTGGCATTCGTGTTGCCAGCTTCGTTCCTCTTCGGGACGTCTTGGCGGGGCATCCGAGAAATGCTCGCTCACACGTACCAAGTGGAATGGGTCGTTGCGCTCCACGGTTTCGGGAGACAGTCCCTTTCTTATGACACGGGCATCGCCGAGACGATGATCGTGGCTAGGAAACTCGATAGCGACGAAACGCCGCCTCGGACGGCTAAGTTTGTCAACCTTTGGCGACGACCCGAATTTGCGAGCGAGGCTTCCGCGGTTCACCGGCAGATCCAGCGTGTGCCTGCTGGTGTACACCAGATTAACGGACCCCCCGTTGGTGGGACAGAACTCGCGCTCGGGTCGGATAAATGGGGCGAGGTCGTTGAAGCACCGATAGACGGTGACGCCTGGGTTGGTAGCAGGTGGCGGTCAGCTGTCGTCGGACAGTACGCTTGGGCATTGGTTCGAGGTGAACTCTACACATCGGATGGCACCGAGGTGGCGGCGACTTTGCCAGTTACCGGACTGGAGTCCGTTTGTGCGATTAGTCCTTATCACCTGAAAATCAAAGGTAGCCGAGGCGCGTTCGACATTCAAGACGGTTGGGAACATTCGGTCAGATATCCTGCCTTATGGCACGTTGATTCTCGACAACAGAGGACCATGTTGAATACGCCCAACGCCCGCCTTCTGCCGAAGACTTCAGCGGCTGTCGGAGGAATTTGGCCCCACGCAGGAGGGTTGCATCTTGCGTGCGACATTCGGTACAACGCTCAACGTATCGCGGCGACCTTGACAGATGCGACTGCGCTCGGTGTCACGAGTTGGTTCACCCTGCAGGTAAACGAGGACGACGATACGAAGATGGATGGATTGGAATGCGCGTTGACTCTTTGGTTCAACACAACACTGGGACTGTTGTGTCACGCCAACCACGCCAATCGGTCGCAACTCGGGCGAGGAAGAGGCAACAGAACGATGTTGCGAACGTTACCCGTTCTGGATGTGCGGACTTTGGAAGAATGGCAATTGGCGGCGGCCCAACGCCTCTACACCGAGCTAAAGGGAGCCGAATTCAAGCCGTTTTTCAAGTGTGCCATCGACCCGACGCGCATCATGCTTGACGAGCGATTCCTAACTGAAGTGATGGCGGCGGAATCCGAGGCGGTTGAGTCATTGGCCGCTGTTAGATACAACTTGGCGCAGGAACCTTCGATTTGCGGAACTAAACAACCGATGTTGCCTTCCTCCCGACGCAGCCGCTCGTAGAAGCCTCGAACGACGAACCCCACCATGCGCGCCAAGCTCGTTCGCGCAATCGAAGCGTCCGGGAGCCACGTCTGCGTTGGACTTGATCCTGACCCATCGCGGATGCCTGTTGCAGATGTCCCAGAGTTCAATCGTGAAATCGTGGATTCGACTTACGACCTCGTGGCCGCGTACAAGTTGCAATTCGCCTTCTACGAGGCATTGGGAATCCCCGGGATGCGCGCCTTGGATGCCACGGTGCAACACATACGAGAAGTTGCTCCCGATGCCTTCGTGTTGGCGGATGCCAAGCGTGGCGATGTTGCGCACACTGGTCAGGCGTACGCCAAGGCAGTGTTCGACGTGCTGAATTTCGATGCAGTGACGGTTAGCCCGTACATTGGTGCCGAGGCCATAACTCCGTTCTTGGGACACCCTGGACGCGGAGCGTTCGTGTTGTGCTGGACATCAAACCCTGGCGGTGCAGTGATTCAGAGCATGCGTGAGACGACTGGTCAGCCTGTTTATGAGCGGGTAGCTGAGCTTGCACACAGCTTGGGAGACGGTGAGAACATCGGTTTGGTCGTGGCACCTTCTCGGAGTGGTGAGGGTGGCCTGTCGGAGACGAAAGTCCTTGCCGATCTTGTCACACGGTATTCGCATACCCCCATCCTGATACCTGGCATCGGTGCTCAGGGCGGCAGGGCTGAGGATTGCGCGCGAGTCGGAGGTAGGCAGTTTCTGATCAGCTCGTCGCGAGGAGTCATCTATGCCGGCGCCGACCCTTTGAGCTATGGACAAGCAGCTCGGGATGCGGTACTGGCGTGCAGGCGTGAGATTGCAGGAGGCATCAGGAGTGCCTGAGCTAGCTAGCGGCAGACGCGACCGGGACGTCGTGCCCTTCGCGGTCGGTGATGTCGTCTCATTGCGTAAACCGCATCCATGCGGTGGCAGAGATTGGCAAGTCCACCGAGTCGGTGCTGATTTGGGAATGAATTGCTTGAAGTGCGGACGGAGAATCATGATTGATCGGTTTGAAGTGCAAAGGCGATTAGTCAATCGGGTCTCTGTCGTCGACCAGCGCGCTGGGCAGGAAGAGCTCTAGTGGAGACTCGTTGTGGTCTCGGTTCCGATTCGCCAATCGGCGTGAATCGTTGTAGAGTATTCAAACAATCGCGTTAGGTTTGCGCCAACGGCACAGCACGGCCGTCTCGGTGTGAGGCTCTTGAGCCACAGCCGGATGGTCATGACACGAAGGAGTTGATCACCATGATTGAGGTAGAGGTCCACCACATCGCTCTTTCTCGAGATGCAAACAATGATCGTTTCTTGATCCTCAAAGCCAAGGATCCGTCGGACAACCGCATCTGCCCGATCATGATCGGACACTTCGAAGCCAATGCCATCATTACGCCGACACGCGACCCGAATCCCAAACGTCCGATGACACACGACCTATTGATCAATGCGATTCGTGAGTTAGGAGGTTCGGTCGAGCACGTCTACATACGTTCGCTTGAAGACAAGACATTCCTAGCAGATGTGACAGTCAGAGTAGGCGACGAGCTACGCGATATTGATGCTCGTCCGTCTGATGCGATAGCCATCGCGATGCGCACCCGCGTGCCGATATTCATGGCAGACGAAGTTCTTGAGCATGTGACGAACGATATTCGGTCAACGGAGCGCGAGATGGAAGAGCTTGAAGAACGCCGTCGCTCACGACATCGCGAAGAGAGTGCGACTCCAGTTACAGCCGAACAACGCGAGAAGATGAGCGCGTTCTCAGACCTGGTGGAATCGCTTAGCTTGGAAGAGACTGAGGGCGAGGGGCCAGCTGCCCGCCCATGAGACGACGGGTACTTAAGCCGGCCACCTGACAAGGGAGGCAGAGCAGGGGGAAGTTCCTACTTGCCTTCGATGATGAAGTCGGCGATGCGCTCGCCGATGACCATTGAGGTGACGTTAGTGTTTGCTCGGATGCAGTCTGGCATGTTGGACGCATCGGCAACTCTGAGCCCAGTGGCTCCCTTGACCCTTCCGTACTGGTCCAGCACCGCCATCGAGTCGCTGTCCGGTCCCATCTTGCATGTTCCCGAAGCGTGATGGCTTGTGCCCACACGCTCCATGATGAACTCCGTGAGTTCAGAGTCGGACCCTAGGATGTCAGGCCTGGGTGCGATTAGTTCGTCAATGATCTCAGTGTATGCATTCTGCTCGCCGATCTTCACGCAAAGCCTGACCCCTTCGCGCATGCGTGACTTGTCGAACTCAGCATTTAGTAGGTTGTAGTCCAGTAGCGGCTGGACATTGGCATCCCGCGATTGCAACCTGACCTCGCCGGCAGATTCGGCCAGGTAGAGAGCGGTGATCATTGATATGCCCATGGGCGCGGCGTCCGAGATCAGGTATATGCCGTCCTGAGTCGAGCAGGATAGCGGGTGGATGAACATGTCGTTGCGCAGCTTCGAGCCGCCAGCAGTGTATTTCAAATTGACCTGAATCTTGGGGGCGAGCGGGTCTTGAACGAAATCTGGTTTGGTACGCCAAGTCGTGGACACTTGTGGATGGTCGCGCAGGTTCTGACCAACGCCTGGCGAATCAACGACGACGGGGATGTCAAACTCCTTGAGATGGTCTGCCGGCCCGATGCCGGAGAGCATCAGCGTTTGAGGTGTGCACAATGCGCCCGCGCTGAGAACAATCTCATTGCCTTCCGCAACGAATCTCTCGCCTCCAGATTCCACTTCGACGGCGGTGGCTTGCGTTCCGTTGAACAGGATTCGATGCACCATGCAGTCGGCGCGCAAGGTAAGGTTCAGTCGGTGTCGAGCTTCGGAGAGGTAACCGATGTTGGTACTCTGCCTAACGCCGCCTGGGTTGTTGAACGGCGGTGGTCCGACGCCTTCCGAGTCTGGATCGTTTGCGTCGGCGAAGGTTGGGAAGCCTAGCGCCGTGCATGCGTCAACGAATGCCATCTGGTCAGTGTTCCACTCCTCTTGCTTCCATCGCCTGCACTTAATCGCGCCATCGTTACCGTGGAAGTCGCCCGAGTAATCAAGATCGGTCTCGATTCTTCGCAAGTAAGGCAGCAGCTTCTGAAACGACCACTCATCATTTCCCCAGGCTGACCAGTCGTCATAGTCTTCTGGCATACCCCTTAGAAATATCTGGGCGTTAACGGAGCTTGACCCACCGACCAACTTGCCGCGTGGCACCATCATATCCGGGAACAGGTCGTTTGACTTGGCGGTGAAGTTCCAGTTGTGCTTGCTGTCCTTACCGAACGCTCGAGCCCAGATGTTGCGGTCGTACCCGTAACCCAGTTTGATCTCCATCGGCAACGACTCGATCGTCGGATAGTCCGGCCCGGCTTCCAGCAACAGGACGCTAGTGCCAGCGTCTTCAGAGAGTCGGCTTGCGATAATCGCGCCCGCGGATCCGGCACCGATGACGATGTAGTCGTAGATCATTTGAAACTCGTAGCCACTACATTGAGATAGGAGTTAACGCGGGAATGCCACTCGAAGTGCCCCGCGTGCTAGCAGTCTACATCAACGCGCAAACGGTTAAACACACGCCAGTCGTTATCGGGATTACGAATCTCGCGTATAATCACTTGATGGCAACAGGCGGGTTAACCCAATGCCAACTGCTGACGAACCAAAGGCGCGGGACGCGTCACCCGGCCGGCCTTCAAACGGTGATGCCAATCGGCATTCCAGTAAGAAGCGTCTGCCGGGCATTGCGCCCACGCTGGTCCGGCTCACGATGATCGGATGGTTCGTAGCGGCGAGCATCGCGGTCGGTGCCATCGCAGGCTGGTGGCTCGACGCCCGATTCAACACTGCACCGTTGCTCTTGATCAGCGGAGTTCTGATCGGAGTAGCGGTAGCGTTGACTGGGATGGTTCGCATGTTGCAGCGAGTCGGCTCGGATTAGGTTCAAATCCCCTGGCCGAAACACA
The DNA here is from genome assembly GCA_965200145.1 of Dehalococcoidia bacterium. Lineage (GTDB taxonomy): Bacteria > Chloroflexota > Dehalococcoidia > Lucifugimonadales > Lucifugimonadaceae > CBDATG01. The sequence goes on along the minus strand of CBDATG010000001.1, from coordinate 154,159 downwards.
TAAGGTATTTGCCCACAACAGTGAATTTGACGGACAACGGAACGACGCATTCCGAGGCGGGCGAGGCATAGATTGCTCTCGTCGCCTAAAGGAATCGTAATCGCGGTAGTTCTTCTCGCTGTCGCCGCCATATCGGTTTTAGGCGGCGCCCTCGGAGCAGGATTTGGATTCGGATTCATCGGCGGGACGGTGCCGGTAATCCAGATTCCATCCGAGCTCGTGGCAACGATTGGCGGCTACCAGCTCGTCAACACTGTGCTCATGTTCGCGCTTGCGATTATCGTGCTTGTCGTGATCACTTGGCTTGCGACGCGTCGCATTAGGCAGGTCCCAGGTCGCTGGCAGGCGTTGATGGAGATCTTCTACGAGTTCTTCATCGACTTGGCAGAGTCGGCTGGTGGCAAGCGCGGGAGAATGTTCCTTCCTGTAGCGACGGCGATATTCCTCGTTGTCCTGTTCTCCAACTGGCTGGGAGTGTTGCCCGTGGTCGGGACGATAGGCAGGGTTGAGACGACCGAGGAATGGTTCTACCACAAGATCGAGGCCTATATCGCCTCTCATGATGTCGACGAAGAGCTGGTTGATGAGTTCCATCACGAAGTCCAGCATCATCACGATTTGGCGGTGTTTCTGAAGGGGCACGCGACAAACCCCGAGCTTCAACATGTCGTGTCTTACATGCTGTCGGGTGAGTATGGTGAGCAAGATTTCGTCGTGTTCGATGGCACGTCTGGCCCGCGCATCCTCCCGTTTGGTCGCGGCGAGAGCTCCAAGCTGTCCTTCTCGCATATCGTGGCGTACGACTTGGATATCGGACACCTGGATGCGGATGGCGTTGCGAGGATTGCGGACCGGCTTCACGATGGCAATCCGCCGCCGGTTCCGCCAACTGACGATGAATGGAAAGACCGCGGTGCTGATTACCAGGCACTTATCGGCGACGGCCGGAAGCGAGTCGGCCTTCTGGTGCCATACCTGCGTGGTTCGAGCACTGACTTGAACATGACACTGGCAGTCGCAATCTTCGCGATGATTTCAGTGCAGGTATGGGGATTCAGAGCGCTTGGGTTCAAGGGCTATATGGGCAAGTTTTTCTTCAACCCTGTCAAGGCGCCGATAGATTTCTTCGTCGGGATCCTTGAGGCGATCGGCGAGTTGATCAAGGTGATCAGCTTCACGTTCCGACTTTTCGGGAACATGTTTGCAGGTGAGGTGTTGCTGATAGCGATGGGCTTCCTGTTCCCGTTGATCGGGATGATCCCGTTTATTGGGTTGGAGATTTTCGTTGGCTTTATACAGGCGATAATCTTTTCGGTATTGACCTTGATGTTCGGTGCGTTTGCGATAATCCCGCACCATCATCCGGAGCATGACGACGAACATGGCGGAGAGGGGGCGCACGGTTAGATGACGTGCGACTGCGGAATGATCGTCATTGCTACGGGGTTGAGCGTTCGGCATGTTGCCGGTACGTTCAACACAACGAACTTTGGCATGCAGCGACTGCCACTTGCGCCGCTTGGCGCACTGTCAGCCGCATGTAAATGTGCGAGTCTGTCCGAGCGTGGCAGTTCGCAAAGTGCCCGGCCGCATGCAGGTTGGGCGTAGAAGACACTAGACCAGGAGGTCTGAGACAACATGCCTTGGGATTTGACACCGCTTGGAGCAGGCATCGCGATTGCCATCGGCGCCATTGGCCCGGGTCTGGGCATCGGAATGCTCGCCGGCAAAGCGATGGAAGCGTTAGGCCGCAACCCGGAAGCTGCCGACGCGATACGCCAGAACATGATCCTCGCGATCGCGTTCACGGAAGCCATCGCGATCTACGCGCTGGTGGTCGCGATCATCACACTGTTCACCACCTAGAGAGTCGGTACGGCGATGGCGTTACGTTGCGCGGCCACACGATCCGGCACCTGTGCTGGTATCGATGCGGACAGAAGCGTGACAGCCGCGCCCGCGCCGGCAGTGGCCGAGATCACGTATCCGAAGACAAGACGATAACTCGTAGAGCGCACGGAGCACGCAATGGATGCACTAGGAATAGACCTGCCGAGGTTGCTGACGTTCTTCGTCGGCTTTACATTGATCGCCTTCGTCCTGTATCGGTTCCTCTATGGTCCGATAACACGGATGCTAGATGAGCGAGCGGAGCGCATACGCGAGAGCCTGGAGGCGGCAGACCGCGCCCGGGCAGATGCCGCGTCCTCGGCAGAGCGAGTGGAACAGGAGCTTGCCAACGCACGACGCGAAGGTCAAGGTCTGATCGCTGAGGCCAGAGAAGCAGCGGCACGCTTACGCGCCCAAGAAGAGGAACGAACGCGTGCCGATGTCGCCGAGATGGTTGAGCGTGCGCGAGAATCGATTCAGCAGGCGCAGGATGCGGCTGTTGAAGAGGTGCGTAAGGAGTTCGCCGACCTCGCGATCCTGGCCGCTGAGAGAATCGTGGAGCAGTCTTTGGACAGGGATTCACATAAACAGATGATCGACAAGGTCTTGGAAGATGGCCTGGCTGGGTCAAACCGGTAGTCACCGCGTGGTGGCGCATGGTTGAGCATTAGTCAAGAGACATGGCCCGAGCTTCAAGCAGAAGATACGCGCAAGCCGCGTTCGCGATCGCCGTAGACCGCGGCGTGTTGGAACTGTGGCGCGGCGATGTCGCACGCGCAGCCGAGGTTATCTCCGACCCTGATGTCATGGCATTCATGGCCTCTCCGTTCGTTCCGCTATCAGAACGACTCAACGGAGTGAACGTCTTGCTGGCAGAGATTGATCCGACAGTCCGCAACCTGTGGTCACTGTTGGTTTCCAATGGCGACATTGAACAGACGGGCGCGATCGCTGCATCGTTTCAAGAGCTGGCGGACGAACATTTGAGCATCGGGAGGGCAGAGGTGGTCTCTGCGGTTCCGCTGAACGGACCGCAACGCGCCAGGCTGCGGGCTAATCTGCGAGACCTGACCGGCTTGAGGCGCATTGAGCTTGCTGAGCGAGTAGATGCGGAGGTTCTCGGTGGACTAGTGGCGCGGGTCGGCGATCGATTAATAGACGGCAGCGCCCGTACTAGGTTGCGTTCTATGCGTAACGCGCTGTCGCAACGGCCGGTGACCAACTAGGAATACGAATATTTGCCCGCGTGCATTGCTCGATGGTTGACTGTGACCTCTCTAAACCAAACCGATAAGCTACCCCACAAGATTAAGGTGCAAGCTATATGACGACGACGAGCCAAGACATTGCATCGGTTATCCGCCGACAGATTGAGGAGTTTGGCGACGAACTTACGATGGTCGATGTTGGCACCGTGGTTGAAGCCGGCGACGGCATCGCGCGGATTCATGGACTAGCAGGTGTTAGGCTGAACGAGATTATCCAGTTCCCTAATGACATCTTGGGTTTGGCACTCAACTTGGAAGAGGATTCTGTAGGCGCGGTGGTTTTGGGTGATTACTTGCGAGTAAAGGAAGGTGATGAGGTCCGGTCGACCGGGAGGATCCTAGAGGTGCCGGTAGGTGAGTCTCTGCTGGGGAGGGTATTAGACCCGCTGGGAAGGCCGATAGACGGTCAAGCACCGCCCAGCACATCCGAAACGTTGCCAGTTGAGAAGATAGCTCCTGGTGTTGTGTCGCGGCAACCGGTGAATCAGCCGGTGCAATTCGGAGTGAAGATAGTCGACGCGATGGTTCCGGTCGGTAGAGGTCAGCGCGAGCTTGTGATTGGCGACAGGTCGACCGGTAAGACCTCCCTCTGTATTGATGCCATCATCAACCAGCGAGATTCCGACATGCTCGCGGTCTATGTGGCGATTGGCCAGAAGGCATCGAAAGTTGCCGGTACCGTGCAGCGTCTCGCCGACAATGATGCCTTGGACCACACGGTCGTGGTGGCGGCAAACGCGTCGGACCCGGCGCCTCTACAGTTCTTGGCACCCTACGCGGGATGCGCGATAGCAGAGCACTTCATGGACCAGGGTCGGGATGTTCTGATTGTGTACGACGACCTGTCGAAGCACGCTTGGGCATATCGCCAGATGTCGTTGCTTCTGCGCCGCCCGCCCGGGCGCGAGGCATATCCCGGGGATGTCTTCTACCTACACTCTCGTTTACTTGAGAGGGCTGCGAGATTATCGCCAGAGTTAGGCGGCGGTTCAATAACCGCGTTGCCGATTATCGAGACGCTCGCGGGTGATGTCTCGGCATACATCCCAACAAATGTCATCTCGATCACCGATGGGCAGCTCTTCTTGGAACCCGACCTATTCAACGCGGGGGTCCGTCCGGCTGTTAACTCTGGAATCTCTGTCACGCGCGTAGGGTCATCGGCCCAGCGCAGAGGCATGAAGTCGGTTGCGGGCTCGCTCAAGACGGAGATGGCGCAGTTCGATGCCTTGGCGACATTTGCCCAGTTCGGAGCTGAGGACCTTGACGCGGTGACAAGACGTCAGTTGGCGCGTGGCGAGAGGTTCCGAGAATTGTTGAAACAGGGCGAGAACGCGCCTATCGCGTACGAGGACATGGTTGCGACCTTCCATGTTGCCAATCAAGGCGCGCTGGACGATGTGCCGGTCAACAAGGTAAGGGATTTCGAGTCGCAGTGGTACGACTACATTGCCGCAAACATGCCAGAGGTGCTCGCGGAGATCTCTGAGTCTGGCGACCTCTCGGACGAAGCGGGATCCCAGCTGATCGAGGCTGCTGAGGCTTTGAAGCAGACGTCCGACCTCAACTGAAACTTGTGGGTGATTTTCCCAGCCGACTAAACTCATGCCTAGCCTGAAAGACATACGAGACCGAATCAGGTCCGTCGGCAATACTGCGAAGATAACCGGCGCGATGCAACTGATCGCAGCGTCGAAGATGCAACGTGCCCAGGAGCTCGTGCGCGATGGTAGGCCATACGCAGACAGGATGGCGATAGTGGTCGGCCACTTGGCACAGCAGCTTTCAGATTCCGATATCGCCCCAGATGCACTGTTCCGTAGCAACAGCGAGCCTCGAAAGCTAATGGTCCTCGTAACGCCGGACCGCGGACTCGCGGGCGCGTTGGTGTCGAACATTACTCGTGTCGCGGGTAACGAGTTACGCTCTGGCGGACAGGACGTTGAAACGATCGCCGTTGGACGCAAAGGTGAGAGGTTCGTGGCGCGCTCGGGAGGGCAGCTGCACGCCAGCTTCTCGGTTCCGGACAGGCCTTCATTGGTGGATACATTCCCTATTTCGTCGATGATTATCGACCGTTATCGCAAGGGCGAGGTCGGTGAGGTCAAATTGATCTACGCGCAGTTCGTGAACACGACGGTGCAACGCCCGGTCGCGCGACATCTGCTGCCGGTGAAACCCGACATGGTGGAGGAGATCGATCTGGCAGTTCCGATGAATCCCTCGGACTACATCTACGAGCCCAGTGCTCCAGAGGTGATCTCCGCCTTGGCCCCTCGCTATGTGGAGACGCTGGTGTTCCATGCGGTGTTGGAAGCGCAGGCGAGCGAACACTCGGCGCGGATGGTAGCAATGCAGGCGGCAACTGATAACGCCAATGAGCTCATTGAGGAGCTCACGCTAGACCTCAATAAGGCGCGACAGGAATCGATTACCGGCGAGCTTCTCGACATAGTAGGGGGAGTTGCGGCGGTTGAGAAGTAGATTCTCTTCCCGGTATCTCTACGATTTGCCAGACTGACCAATCAACACTTCAGCCAGATATGGAACACCCAAAAGGAGCCAACCGGCCATGACGACAAGCGCGCAAGGGAAAGTTGTTCAAGTAATCGGCACTGTCGTCGATGTTGAGTTCCCGCCGGACGCACTTCCGGACATCTACAACGCGGTTGAGACCGAGATCGACGGAGAGCGGCTGGTGCTCGAGGTTGAGCAACATGTCGGCAACAACTGGGCGCGATGCCTGGCAATGGGTACCACGGACGGTCTGGCGCGTGGCACCGCTTGCGCGGACACAGGTCAACCCATCGCAGTGCCCGTTGGAGACGACTCCCTCGGCCGCATCTTCAATGTGCTAGGAGATCCGATCGATGATGGCGATGCGATCCCGTCGAATGCGTTGCGCTCGCCGATTCACCGCCAGCCCCCTTCGTTTGCAGAGCAGGCGCGCACCACGGAGATATTGGAGACTGGTATCAAGGTCTTGGACTTGATAACGCCCTTCCCTCGTGGCGGGAAGGTGGGCGCGTACGGCGGTGCGGGCGTCGGTAAGACGGTCATCATTACAGAGTTGATCCGCAATATCGCGCAGGAGCATTCAGGTGTGTCGGTGTTTGCAGGCGTGGGTGAGCGATCCCGCGAAGGCAACGACCTGTGGCACGAGATGCGGGAAGCCGGAGTCTTCGGTCAGACTGCGTTGGTGTTCGGTCAAATGAACGAGCCGCCGGGAACCAGGGCCCGGATCGCGCTGACAGGTCTGACGATGGCAGAGTATTTCAGAGACGAATCGGGACAGGATGTTTTGCTGTTCATCGACAACGTCTATCGTTACATTCTCGCAGGCATGGAGGTATCGGCTTTGCTCGGGCGGATGCCATCTGCAGTTGGATACCAGCCCACGCTATCCACTGAGTTGGGTGACTTGATGGAGCGAATCACGTCTACGCAGGGCGGCTCGATCACATCGTTCCAGGCGGTTTACGTGCCGGCAGACGACTACACCGACCCCGGCATCGTCACGACGTTCGGCCACCTGGATGCGAATGTGTCGCTGGATCGTGCGTTGGCGGCGCAGGCGCTGTTCCCGGCGGTTGACCCTCTGGCTTCCAACTCTCGACTGCTAGAGCCAGGAATCGTTGGACAGGACCATTACGAGGCGGCATCTGGTGTGAAGCAGGTGTTGCAGCGTTACAACGACCTGCAAGATGTGATCGCCATCCTTGGCATTGAGGAGTTGTCGGCGGATGATCAGTTGATCGTAGCCCGCGCGCGCAAGATTCAACGTTTCCTAACGCAACCATTCTTCGTCGGCGAGGTCTTCACCGGGTTGCCGGGTAAGTATGTGTCGCGCGATGACGCGGTCAAGGGATTCTTGGAGATACTTGAGGGCAAGCACGACGGTCTGCCAGAGCAGGCGTTCTACATGGTTGGGACGATAGACGACGCTGTCGCAAAGGGCGCGGAGATGCAGGCGCAAGCAGCTGCTTAACCGAAGTCCATCGGCACCTTGAGTATGACTGCGCAGGATCGGAGAACGGATCACGAAATGGCACGCATCACTCTCAATGTCGAAACTGCGGAACGCGAGAAGTACTCTGGTGGGGCAGATTTCGTCGTTGCGCCGAGCACTGAGGGGCAAGTAACGATACTGCCGCGTCATGCTGCGCTCATGACGACTCTCATGCCGGGCGAGTTGCGATTCCGAACCGACCAGGGACCGGAACAGGTGATAGCGTTGGCAGGCGGGTTCATGGAAGTACTCAACGACCATGTGACGATCCTCGCAGACGCGGCAGAGCGCGCCGATGAGATTGACACGGAGCGAGCCGATGCGGCGATGCGACGAGCGAGGGAGCGCATTGCTAGTCATGCTGCCGATGTTGATATTGAACGCGCGTTGGCATCATTGCGCCGCGCCCAGACGCGTGTCAGGATAGCGAGTCGCGGCACTGGCAACGGACGACGCTGACGCGACCCCTTCTGAAATGTTGATTGGCTTGTCTGGCTTGACCTTGAGTGAAGTCGTCCCGTTCGCCCCGTAGGCAGCGGCGCGATAGTTATCGGAATGCACCAGGAAGTCGCAAGCGTCCCGAGGCAAGTCGACCCCTCACCGTTGGTTGTTCACGATGATTGCCTGCGCTGGTTGCGGAGCCGTGATTCGTCGCACTCGTCGTTTGACCTGACGTTTCTGGACCCGCCGTTCAATCAGGGCAAGGAGTACGACTCCCACTACGACTCGATGCCCGATGCGGAGTACTGGTCTTGGATGGGCGATGTGTGCGAAGAGGTGCATCGCCTGTCTTCAGACGGTGCGGCCATCTATTTCATGCAACGGGAAAAGAATGCTGAGGAGGCATTGCGCGTATTGCGGGAGACTGGGTGGACGTTTCAGAACCTGATCGTATGGCGCAAGAAGACATCCGCGGTCCCTGGGTTGAAACGGTTCGGCAAGTCGTTTCAAGTCATCGCTTTCGCGACCAAGGGCGAGCGGCCTCGCTTGTTCAACCGACTTCGCATTGATCCGCCACTGCCGGCGGGTTATACGGAGCGGGAGGGCGGTATCTTAGTCACGGATGTTTGGGACGACATCCGTGAGCTGACTTCGGGTTTCTACGCAGGATCGGAGCCGTTACGCGATGTGAATGGGGAACGTCTGCATAAACAGCAGTCGCCAGTATCCTTGTTGACTCGGATCGTGCTTTCGTCGTCGATGCCGGCAGATACGGTTCTGGACCCGTTTGCCGGAACCGGCACGACGCTCTGCGTGTCCAGGGGCCTGTCTAGAGTCAGTGTCGGCATAGAGAAATCGGCTCTGAACGCTGAGTGCATCAACAAACGCCTGCGCGCATGGCGGCCAGAGGACGATATCTCACAGTTGCGAGGCGACTATGACTACACGCCTGGGTTGGACGAGATTTGGGGGATGCACTACGATGCCGAGCATCTTGAGACAATGCGTCGTAACCAGGAGCTGTCGCTCGTTGTTTAACCCTACCCGACGCGTTGGTTCAACGCGTGATTGCATCGTCAACATGCCGAAGGCGAGAATGGAATGAACAAACGCATTGCAGAGGTTGAGACTTTCCGCATGGGCGCGCCTGGCCATGAACGGTCGGCAGCCAACTGGATATTCGTGCGCGTTACTGCCGAAGATGGGACTTATGGATGGGGCGAAGCCAGCACTCAGTACAAGGACGCGGCGGTTGAGGCGGAGATTCTGGATTTCGCGAAGTACCTGAAGGGCAAGGATGCGTTTCAGATCGAACACATCTGGACATCGTTGCATCGCCGAGTCACATGGACTGGTGGTCCGGTTACGATGTCTGCGATCAGCGGTATTGACCTGGCTCTTTGCGACCTCAAGGCAAAATCGCTTGATGTGCCGGTCTACGATCTGTTCGGAGGGAAGGTCCGTGATGCCGTGCCGACTTATGCCAACGGTTGGATGAGCGGCGCAGTGACACCGGAAGACCACTATCGCTTGGCAACGGAGGCAGTGTCTCACGGTTGGAACGCGCTTAAGTTCTATCCGTTCAAGGGTCCACAGGTCGTTACAGCGCAGCGGATCAGATCGGCAGTTGACCTTGTGACGGCGGTTAGGGATGCCGTTGGTCCTGACATAGAAGTGGCGATTGATGTGCGCGGTAGGTTGGACATGTGGAGCGCGCAACATGCTGCGAAGGCGGTTGAGCATCTCAACATCGCCTGGCTAGAGGAACCGATCATGTGGGACAACATCGATTCGCTCAAGGCGCTTTCGGACGCTGTGTCGATCCCGATATCGACGGGCGAGCAGCTTTACGGTCGCTGGGACTTCCGTCCGCTGATCGAATCGAACGCGGCGCGGATCATCCAACCGGACATCTGCCACTCCGGTGGTATCACGGAGCTCAGGAAGATCGCCGCCGCGGCGGAGACGTACCACATCTCCGTGGCGCCGCACAACTCCAACGGACCTATCTCAACAGTAGCGAGCCTGCACTTGGACATGTGCACGCCGAACATCTTCAAGCAGGAGATTTTCCTCAGTTTCTTGGACTACTACGACGAGGTGTTGACGGGCAAGATACTTCGTGCAGACGGTTTCGCACGTGTTCCTGATGGCCCGGGATGGGGCACTGACGTTGATTTGGATGCGGTTTCCAAGTATCCGCCGGCGGAATTCATCCAAGTTGAGAGCGAGCCGTACCTGGAGTACTAATCGGTTGCGGAATCGATAACTGGCTCAGTACTGATTAATTGAATCGCGTTGGCGCGATGAGTTTGAACCGCCAAGAGGGGTAGCGACGGGATGCATGTTGGAGCAGTTATCTGCCATTTGCAGATACATCACGCCGGTTCCATCAAGGATAAGAGGCGCGTCGTCAAATCAATCGTCGCGCGATTGCGTCAACGTTTCGGCGCGTCCGCAGCGGAAGTCGGTAGCAACGGACGATTGGGTCAGGCGCAGGTCGGTTTCTCGTTCGTGAGCTCGGACTTGAAGACGCTGAGGTCGGCGATTGATCGAGCGACAGAGTTCGTCGAAACCGCTGACCCCGCGTCTGAGTTGATGCGATGCGAGACCGACATCTGGACGTTCGACACCGACTGATCGAGGTACGCAACGGTTACCTCCAATCCGCATGCCTCTCCCGCTGTGGATTGAACGGCGGATGACGCGGCGCGACGCACCTCGACTAGGCGGCCTGGCGAAGCGGTTGGTCGGCAGGTTGTACTGCTTTCTCCGTGCGTTTGGCAATTTGGAGCGAAGCCAGCATCTTTGCCGCCCCGTCGCGTGTGACAGTCCTGCTGCACTGTAGGCACTTGAGAGTGGCGCCATCCAGTCCGATGGAGAACCAGAGGTCTCCCTCGCAAACCTGGCATGAGTTGGGGAAAAGTTTAGTGTTGGTCATCTCGCTGACCCTCCTGTATGTGATTTTGTTGTTGCGAATGTAAAAGAAAAAGCCCCGATCTCTTGCGAGACCGGGGCTTTTCTGTCTTGCGTCTTGCGGACGCTTTGCGGTATATCCGGTCTCTGCTTATGCCGCTGCCGTGTGCTGGACGCTGTGCGACAACATCAATCGGGCTTGCGCCTTGTCGATGGAGCGCGTGCACTGCAAACACTTGAGCGATGGTCCCTCTAGGCGCAGTGCAAACAGCACGTCGCCGCTGCAATGCGGGCATCGTTTTTCGTAAACTCTGGTCATCTCGTTTCTCGCTTGCCGGGTTCTCCGGCGTTTTCGCGACGCTATCGCGCCGTGATCGTTCGTTGGTCGGTAGGTTTCGTGCTCATGATGCTGACTTATCGCAAGGCGCGCTGACCGCATCATAGAAAACATCATGTTACATGTTGGAATCCGTAATGTCAAGCATGAATTATCAAGAAATCGTAGATATTGTGAATCAGGCTCTGGTTGTTGATGTGGAGGTTGTGGAAACACGTTGTGCTGATACGACTCGCATCAAGAATATTGATGACTGACATCGATGATAATGTTTAGTATCATAACATAAAGACTGACACAGTGCAACGTCTACGCCATCCTTTCAACTAGCGGCGCGTAACTGAACGGCATCCACAACATGCAACGATTCGATGAACATCGGCGACAGCACGTCCACGTCGTGCCAGACGAGGCGGAGTTCGTAAGGCTCGTCGGGAAGCTCGCGGCCGATGCGGCGCGACGCGAGGAAGCGATGCAGGTAGCGGAGATGCGGCGGCGTGAGAGCGCGAGGTTGCGGGCAAGGTTGGCAGACCGCGCCGATGCCTTGTACATCATCTCCATCGCGGCGAAGCTGGCAGACATGCACCCGCAGACGTTGCGGAAGTACGACCGCGAAGGCCTAGTGCGTCCGTCACGTTCACAGGGGAGTCGGAGACTCTACTCCGAGGAAGACCTGGAGCGGTTGCAGATCGTTAGGCGGTTGACCGAGGACTTCGGATTGAATCTCAACGCGGTCAGTTTGATATTGCGTTTGGTGGCGCAGATGAAGGGCATGTTGCAGGTGCTGGATTCCATACCGTCGGCGCAACGGTCCCATGCCATAGAAGTGGTCGCCGCGCAGATAAGAGTTATGATCACGCATCTTGGAGCGGAAGATGAGCAAACGAGACGATAAGCGGGACAGCGCTCAGAAGTCGCAGGAGCAGGACGCGGAGTCCTCGTTCCAAAGCGAGGCCGTGAAGGCTTTCGTCGAGGCTGTCCGTGCCAGTGATGCGAATTTCGCTAAGACCGCCCCCATTGACTTCTTGATGCCGCATCTATTGGAGCTTGACCGTGAGGTCACGGAAAAGGTTGCAGGGCTTGATCGCAAGGTCAGTGACCTTGGGAGTCTTGCGAATCAAAAGACGGTTGAACTCGGCCAGTTGATGGGACGGCTGCGACGTGAGCGGGATACGCTGCCGGTCAACGCCAAGGTAGAGTTCGCCGAAGCGATGCTCAACGTTGTTGACGCTGTTGATGCGGCGCTCAGCTCATTGACGGATGCGGATGGGAGCGTTTTGGATGGGTTGAAGTCGATTTCCAAATTGATGGATAGTGCCCTCAAGACACAAGGATTTTCGAAGATTGATGCCTTGGATGACCAGTACGATCCGGACTATCACGAGGGGATAGGTGAAAGGGAATCGACAGACCGCGATGAAGGGGTTGTCATCGAGGTTGTCCAGGCCGGTTACATCAACGATTCAACTGGCAACCTGCTTCGCGCCGCGAGAGTCATCTTGGCTAAGAAGCCGACGACGGATGACGAGGGACATGGTGAATCCGTAGCGACAGAGACGGATTCCAAGTGAGTGGCCTTGTAGATGCCATCACATCGTAAACCGCATTTGAAACCTGCACAGCACAGGTGTAAACCGTAAGGAGATCAAGGAACATGCCAAGAGTAATCGGAATAGACCTAGGAACTACGAATTCCGCCATGGCCGTGATAACGGCTGGTGATCCGGAGATCATCGAGAATGCCGATGGCAGACGTACCACGCCTTCCGTTGTGAGCGTTAATCCAAAGACGAACGAACGCTTGATTGGAGAGGCGGCGAAACGCCAAGCTGTGGTGAATCCTGAGAACACGATTTTCTCTGCCAAGCGTTTCATAGGGAGACGCCACCAAGACGATGATGTTCAACGCGATCGGGATCTCGTGCCGTTCTCCATCCAGCCGTTGGGCAACGGTGACGTTGGCATCAACTTCGACGGTGAAGCGCGTCCGCCGGCGGAAATCTCGGCGATGGTGTTGCGGAAGCTGAAGGATGATGCGGAGGCCAGGCTCGGCGAGCGGGTCACGCAGGCAGTGATAACCGTGCCGGCGTACTTCAACGACGCGCAACGCGAGGCCACACAGGTCGCGGGCAAGATCGCAGGTCTGGAAGTGATGCGCATAGTCAACGAGCCCACGGCGGCGGCTCTGGCTTATGGCATTGAGAAAACGGGCGATCGCACCATCGCGATCTACGACCTCGGCGGTGGCACCTTCGACATCACAGTCCTGCATGTCGGTGATGGCGTGTTCGAGGTGATGAGCACTAACGGCGATACCCACTTGGGCGGTGACGACTTTGACCTCCGACTTGTTGATTACCTAGTTGACTCGTTCCAGCAACGTGAAATGATCGACCTGCGAAAGTCTACGGACCGTTCGCCGATGCAACGTTTGCGAGAGGAGGCTGAGCGGGCGAAGATTGAGCTCTCGACGCAGACCTCGACGGAGATCAACCTGCCGTTCTTGACTGCCGACCAGACAGGTCCTAAGCACCTCACAGAGACTCTGACGCGCGCGAAGTTCGAGCAGATGGTGGCTGAGCTGATAGAGCGCACTGTTGAGCCCTGCGAGAAGGCACTGAAAGATGCCGACATGTCGAAGAAAGACATTGACGACGTGTTGCTTGTAGGCGGTATGACTCGGATGCCGGCGGTTCAGAGTCGGGCTAAGGCGATATTTGGCAAGGAACCTGTCCGGACGATAAACCCCGACGAAGTCGTTGCGATTGGCGCCGCGTTGCAGGCGGGAGTTTTGCAGGGCGACGTTACCGACATTCTGTTGTTGGATGTGACACCTTTGACTTGGGGCATCGAGACCCTCGGCGGCCTGCGGACTAAGTTGATTGAGCGCAACACGACCATACCGACGACGAAGTCGGACACGTTTACCACGGCTGCTGACGGGCAGACGACCGTGGAGATTCATGTGTTGCAAGGCGAACGCGACATGGCAGCGGACAACACCTCCGTGGGTAGGTTCAACTTGGATGGCATTGCTCCGGCGCCGCGTGGAGTACCCCAGATTGACGTTGCCTTTGACATTGATGCTGACGGCATCTTGACGGTGACGGCGACCGATAAGGCGACGAACAGGGAGCAGCACATAACGGTCACCGGTCGGTCTGGCATTTCGCAGGATGAGATCGATCGGCTGATATCAGAAGCTGAGACCAACGCTGAGGAGGATCGTGCGCGGCGCGAGCTGGCGGAGGCGCGAAACAATGCCGAGTCGCTGGTGTATGGCACTGAGAAGCTGCTGACCGAGCAGGGCGATAACCTGCCGGAGGATGTCAAGAGCGAGGTCAGTACGAAGGTTGAAGCGGTCAAGTCTGCTCTGGCGGACACGAACGTTGACATTGACAGGCTACGGACGGTGTCAAACGAGCTGGACCAGGCCAGGCTGAAGATCGGAGAGCACGCTTACAAGCAGCAGGATGGACGGGGCCAAGGCAACGGTTCGGCCGGTGGTGGTAGCCAGGACGATGACACCGTTGAAGGTGAGTACCGCGAGGTTTAACGGCTAGACACCGATAGTGTCGAAAGTCAGGCGACGCACCTCGTCAACGGCGTGGTCGTTGTAGTCCGTTATCTCCGCCATTGACTCGGCTGGATAGTCTGCCGTTACCGGGTCGGCGAACGTCGGCGGTCCGGTAACGGCGGTAAAGCTCGCGGGAATCGTGTCGGGCAGGGTGAATCCCGCCATGGTGGCCGCATCCATCGTCCATCCTCGCGCCACAGCTGAGAAGTCGTAACCGCCACCTCCCACGGCGATCCAGGGGCAACCATGCTCGGCGGAGTATGCCGCGAACTTCTGGACCGCGAGGTTGTGCCCTTGCGTCGTGAGTTGCAGATGCGCCAGTGGATCGTCCCTGTGTGTATCGATGCCTAGCTGGGTAAAGAGAATATCGGGACGGTAGGCATCGGCGGCTGGCAGAAACACGGCATCAAACGCCCGGTGCCATGCCGCGTCGTCGGAACCCGGTGCTAGCGGCACGTTCACGCTGTAGCCCGTGCCGTCGCCCGTACCGATCTCATTTGGCGCGCCAGTGCCTGGGAAGAGCCACTGGCCAGACTCGTGAATCGATAGCGTCAGTGCGCGATCAGTGTCGTACAGTCCCGCCTGCACTCCATCGCCGTGATGCACATCGATGTCTACGTAAAGGACGCGGTACCCGCGTTCGAGGAGCTTCAGGATGCCGATGACTGCATCGTTGAAGATACCGAAGCCTGAAGCCCGGTCTCGCATGGCGTGATGGTGCATTCCGGCGGCAGGTACGAATGCAGCAGTCGCGTCCCCTTCCGTTACTGCATCACATGCCTGCAACACTCCGCCCACTGCTAGGGCAGCGTGGCGGAACATCCCGCGTCGCGGGGGATTGTCGCCGGGTCCGAAGCCGTATTGCCACATGTTCGGTACGATCGCGTCCTTGTCGAGTGCGCCGACCAGATCGACGTATTCTGGATCGTGGTACGAGCGGATGTCACCCGGTGTTGCCTCGATCGGT
Source organism: Dehalococcoidia bacterium (assembly GCA_965200145.1). Lineage (GTDB taxonomy): Bacteria > Chloroflexota > Dehalococcoidia > Lucifugimonadales > Lucifugimonadaceae > CBDATG01. The sequence goes on along the minus strand of CBDATG010000001.1, from coordinate 138,754 downwards.
TCGAGTTCGGTTAAATTGGGCGCGTCCAACAAGCCACTGGCTTGCATCAGGTCGTACATGTGCGCCAGTCTGATTGGACGCATCGGGTGCGTTTCGCTGAGCTTATGCCGTGCTGACTCATCCGAATAGATGAGCAAGCATTTGTCTAGCAACTCAGAAGGCATAAGTTGCCTATGTTATCGGTTGGACACCCCGGCTGTTTCAGCTGCTACGCATTCGGCGGAAGAAGAGTGCGCCGAAACCTAGTGCCAGCAGGAAGAACACCAGCAACATCGTGGTATTCGGCCGGAACTCGCGCCCGACTGGCGATGTGACGTAACCTTCCGTTGCGGTTGCTGTCGCGGGTATAACGGTGGCTTCCTGCGGCACGACGGGCTCGATCACCGGCAGCGATGTCGGGTGCACCGCGCGCTCGGGCACAGGTTCGCCCGCGTTGCCGCTGTTCGCGGCGCGCGACTCCAAGATATTCACACTTCCCCGGCCTGGAGTTGGCACACCGACGATCGTGGGTGGGATAGAGCTCGGCGGCTCCAGATGGGCAGGAACTCGCACATCGATCATCGGCAACCCGTAAGAGGCACGCCACAGGTTATCCAGTTCATCCAGGTTTCCGCCGTAGACAGTGGTCAGAGCATCATCCAGACGTGCGCCGCCCGCCAATTCGGCGAGGAGCATGCCGATGGATGTATCGCCTTGCCTCTCTGCTAGGAAGCCCACGAAATCGCCGGATTGGCGATAGAAGATGTCGATAGCCTCGCGTCTGCCCGGGACAGTGCCCATCTCGCGAAATGGCCTGACTGCCGCGGTTCCTGTTGCTCTGCGATACGACCTCGGGAGCTGCTGACGCGTGCTGGTCTCTAAGTAGGTTGCGATGCCTTCTGTCAACCATGCCGGTGCCCTGACCGTGCCTGGCGACTCCATCGCGATGTCGTGTAGCAGGTGCGTCAGTTCGTGCGTGAGGACAGAGACCGACGGGCTTGCCATGATCGTCAGGTAGTAGCGTGAGTATGCGTATCCGCCGAAGAATCCGCCATCGGTGGCGGTTTGGCTGATAGTTGGACCGTAACGAGTCAGCTCTCGGTTGTTGGGAAACACAATCGCGCGTAGCGGGTGATGGTCGATAACGCCTAGTGCCTGCTTGATGCGCTCCACATTGCGATGCGTGGTGTCGAACAGGGCCCGCATCGCGCGATCGTTGATGCCGTAGTAGATGAGCTGCAACTGCGCGTCGCCGATCCGCTTCCATCGTCGCCCATCGTCGAGATACTCAACTCGGTACTCCGGGGACTCGGACACCGCAACGTCGTCGTTTCGCAATATGAACCTGATGTCAAACTCTGTCCCGGGCGGGAAGTAACGCGGGGAAGCCGTTGGCAACTCGTATGTCGCCGTCAACGTGTCTCCGTGGTCGACATCCGCGTAACCGTAAGTGGATACCGAGTTGAGCCCGACGGGTCGCACCATGACCTGCACCTCGTCCACGTCGATCTCAGATCTCAGCGTGAAATCCATCGTGATTGATTTCCCAAGCTCGACCGAGTAGCTGAACTCGCCGTCGGCGTTGAGACGAGTTGATTGGGCCTGGGAATCGCTGGCGGCTAGGACGAACACGACGATCGTCGCGATCCCCGCGGTTGCAATCGCGACGAGCACTCGCCCGATGCCCAAGGGAATGTGTTGGAGGAATTGCATGGGTAATCCAGATGGTGCCCTATCTACGGTCTATGTGCGACGGTACCTGTAACTACATATACGCATGTGGTGGCGCATCTGTTTCGCGAAGTGATCGAACGCGGATATTAGAGTGAAAGCAGTCGGATTCGCATCATCATCGCCAGGAGGCAACATGCGTTACTACCAGTTTTCCGCTAACGACTCAATCCATGTCGGCGTAGAGAAAAACGGTTCATTGATTGACTTGACGGCAGTAGATTCTGCTGTTGGCTCAACGGCGGATCTGTTCGCTGCCGCGCAGTTGGCTGGCACAACGGCGGATGCAATCACGTCATGGTTGATGACCCAGGGCGACGAGTCGGTAGACCTAGACGAACTGCTGTCTGGTGAGTCGGCGGACGCGAGGCTGTTGCCTCCCATACTCGCGCCGGAGGTTTGGGCGTTCGGTGTTACCTACATGGACTCGATGCGGGAGCGACAGGCAGAGAGCGGTTCCCCAGATGTGTACGCCCAGGTGTACGATGCCGACCGTCCCGAATCATTCTTCAAGGCGACCGCTGACCGCTTGGTTGCCCCGCTTGATGCAGTTGGGATACGCGGTGACTCGGAGTGGGATGTGCCGGAGCCGGAGTTGGCGTTCGTCTTGTTTGGCGGCGAGACTGTCGGCTACACCGTTGGCAACGACATGAGCAGCAGATCGATTGAAGGTGCTAACCCCCTCTACCTGCCGCAGGCGAAGGTGTACGATCGCTCATGCGCGATCGGCCCGTGCATCGCGACACCTGACACTGTGGGCGACCCGCAGACGTTGGATGTTGAATTGCGGATTGAACGCGATGGCGTTACAACATTCAGGGGAAGTGCGAACACAGCGAGCATGAAGCGTGACTGCGTCTATCTGGCGGACTGGTTGCAACGCCACAACACCGTTCCGAACGGCACGACCGTCCTGACGGGAACGGGTACGATCCCGCCGCCGGAGTTCACGTTGCAGGGCGGCGACATCATATCGATCACGATTGACAAGATCGGGACTTTGACTAATCCCGTTGTCAAGGTCTGATCGAGCCGTCGCAGACTCAGGTCGATTCACTTCACCTGCCGCCCTGACCATGTGCGACTTAGGATTAATGAGTCGCGCCTAACCGTTGCCACCTATCGCCACCTAGAGGCACAGATTTGACTACAGACAGTACCGCCGTTGGCGAGCCACACGCTCCTGGCGATGTATCGGCGGTTGCCGAGACGGTTGCCAAGATCCGTAACAGCGTGCAGCGGGTGTTCGTGGGCAAGGACGGTGCGATAGACCTTGCCATATTTGCCCTGTTGAGCCGTGGACACCTGCTGATCGAGGATGTCCCGGGCACCGGCAAGACGACGCTCGCCAAATCGTTGGCAGCCACTATGGGTCTCGAGTTTCGGCGGGTGCAGTTCACGCCTGACCTAGTGCCGTCTGACGTGTTGGGTGTGAATATCTACAACTCCGGGACGCGTGAGTTCGAGTTCCGACAAGGTCCGGTTTTCACGCAGATACTGCTAGCCGACGAGATCAACCGTGCCACGCCTAGGACGCAATCTGCGCTGTTGGAGGCGATGCAGGAGGAGCAAGTGTCTGTGGATGGCGTAACTTACGGGTTGAGTTCGCCTTTCTTCGTGCTTGCCACATTGAATCCCATTGAGATGGAAGGCACATTCCCGTTGCCAGAGGCGCAGTTGGACCGCTTCATGTTGCGTTTGACTATCGGTTACCCCTCGGACAGTGAGGAGGGTGCGATGTTGGAGCGATTCCGCGAGGGTAGCGATTCCGTCGTGGCGGCGGAGTGCGCGAGCGCTGAGGATATTGAGGCTGCACGGCGAGTTGTTGAGCAGGTGCGCGTGCAACCGCATGTGCGGGAGTACCTGCTATCGATAGTGCGTGCGACTCGTTCCAACTCCCAGATTCGGCTTGGCGCGAGCCCGCGTGCGGGCTTGGCGTTGCAACGCGCGGCCCAGGCCCGAGCGGCATCGGAGGGTCGCGATTACGCCATGCCGGACGATGTCAAGGCGCTTGCGGTTCCGGTGTTGTCGCACCGCATCGTCCTAGAGCCGAGTATGCAGATGCGCCGCCGTGATAATCAACGGGTGATTGAGGGCATCGTAGAAGGGTTGCCAGTGCCGATCGAACGGTGATGTCTGGGCCCGCGTCATGCTAAACCCCTTATCGCGGACGCTCCGAACTAGACGGCGCAGTGACCTACGGGCTCCCGATGTTATCGGCGAGCTCTTCATGTTGGTAATGGTGGCGGTGATCATCGTTGGCGCAGCAACGGGCTCGCTGCTGACGGTGACGCTAGGGACTACCGCCTTCGCGGTTACAGCTGGGGGTTTGCTCTGGTCGAAACTGTCGCTAGAGGAGGTCCGGTATGAGACTGCCCTGTCCGACCGCCATGTATTCCCGGGCGATGAGCTGACACTGACGCTGACGGTAGAGAATCGCAAGCCGCTACCTGTGCCGTGGTTGCAGCTGACGGAATTCGTTCCGTCGGGATTGCAACCTTCGGAGGAGAGCAGTGTTACTCGCAGGGCTTACGCGGGTGGCAGTGAGATTGTGGAGACGACCAGCCTCAACGGTTACGAACGCGTGAAGTTTCGCCATGTTGTGACTGCTGTGCATCGCGGTCACTTCGCCTTGGGCCCTACGGACATGCGTAGCGGCGACCTCTTCGGTTTGTTCGGTTCGGTGCGTCGTGACCAACGCTCGTCTGACGGTGTCACCGTCTATCCGCACATCGTGCAGCTAGACGACTGGCCGTTGCCCGCGGCGAACCCCATGGGCGACATTCTCAATCCATACACCCTGGTTGACGATCAGTCCCGTCCGAGAAGCACGCGGGAGTATGTGCCCGGCGACCCGTTGAAGCGTGTTGACTGGAAGGTATCGGCGAAGCGAGACAACTTGACGGTCAGGACGTTCGACCGCAGCGTCAGCAACGATGTCGTGATACTGCATGAGTCATCGACGACGGAGGTGGCATGGCAGGGTTGCAAGTACGACGTGCTAGAGGCATCTGTCTGCGGCGCTGCGTCTATAGCGGTCCGGTTCGTGCAAGCTGGTTTTCGGGTTGGTTTCATCGGTAACGGTGTGCGTACAGGTCGCGCCGTCGCTCCGACGATCGCGCCGAGTGAGTCGGCTTTTCAATCCCAGGCGATTCTTGAGGCGCTTGCGATGGTGCAACCGTGGGCGTTTCGTCGCTTGGAGCTGATGTCGCAGGAGCGGACTGGAAACGTCATAACAACGGGCGCGGCGTTGGTACTGGTCTGCGGGCTGATTTCGGACAGCCTACGCGACTACCTGGAGAGGGTTTCTGGACTCGGACACCGTGTCACGGTTGCGTGGGTCGGCCGAGAGGAACCTCCAGTGTTGGAATTTGCGGATGTGCGCGACGAGCGGGGACGCTTTGATGTGTTGGATGCCGACGAAGCTGAGGCTGCGGCCGAGGCCAGGGGCGATGACGCGCAGTGGAGCAGGGGTGGCGCCGATGTCTGATGTTCGCACCCAGGTCGTCTACATCGCCATCGCCGTTGCGGAGAGCGTCTCGGTTTACGCCGTCTTGGGTGTGCTCGGGCTGGTGCTAGGTTTGGGCGGGTCGCCCTTGCCTTGGCACTTCATCGCCATCGTGTATGTAGCAGGCTTGGCGGCGGCATGGCTGACCGGAGGGTTGCGAGGCTCGCCCGCGACATTGGCGTTGATATTCGGCGCCATCGGATTCGCGGTGATCTACGTCGCCGTATCGTCTGCCACCGTGTCGCCATCAGGTCGCTTTGAGCTGAACTGGCTGTTCCAGCTGGTAGGTAGGAACTTGGTCGCCGATGAGGCGGTGTCGCTCGTAATCGCAACGATCACGTGTGTTGTCATCTGGCGCCGGACATCCACGCTGGTGCGCGATTCCAACGATGCTCCTGACTATCTCAAGCGTGCATTCAAGTGGGGTCTGGTAATACTTGCGATTGCGCTGGTCGCGGACGAGATCGCGGAGACTCCAGTGGGTATCGCTACATTGCTGATACCGTTCTTCGTGGCTGCGCTGACCGGCATGGCAGTCGCGCGTTTGGCGGATGACTCGCAATTCACGGGTGCTTGGGCGCGGGTGATACTTGCGGCACTCGCTGCGTTCGTCGGAGTCGGCCTGGTGGCAGGTTTGGCAGGTAGCAGGTACGGCGCTTCGGGACTGTCCGCGCTCTATACGGTGTACGGATGGTTGGTTGACGGATTGATCTGGGTGCTGCGATGGCCGTTGACTTTGGTCGGTTGGGTGATTGCTTGGTTGATCGATCTGATTCGTTCATGGTTCGGCCAGCCGGTGCCGGAGGCTCAGGAGCAGCAGCAAGGGGGCGGACGGCCAGACTTCCCGGAGCCGGACGCAGTTGCCACGACTGACAACCTGTGGGTGGAAGCGGTGCTGGATGCGTTGCAGTGGCCGTTGACGATCTTGATACCGATTTTGGTTTTGGTGCTGTTGGCGTTGGCGTATCGCCGCGTGACGCGGAATCGCAGACGCGACGACGCGCTGGAGCGCGAATCGATTCGCGATGAAGTGGACGAGGTTAGTTACTGGGATTTGTTGAAGGGACTGCTGCCTGGCTGGATGACTCGTCGTGGTGCACGGCGTTTTCTTTGGAAGTATCCCGACACTCCGGGCATAGCGGATGTCTTCATGCTGTACTTCGAGACGTTGCAACACGCCATGGAGCGCGGTTTGGAGTTTGATGCACGCCAGACTCCGAACGAGCGTGCGCCGTTCCTTGAGGCTGCTTTACCGAATGCTCCGGTGTCGGCGATAACGGCGCGTTTCAACGCGGCGTGCTACGGCGATGTTCCTACGTCCGATGCACGAGTGTCGCAGCTGAGAGACCAGCTCAAGTTGGCACTGGAGTCGAAACCCGAAGTAGACGGCGCTGATTAGAAAGTGGGATATCGAGTATCGCTGATTGGCGACGAATTGGTGCTGTCCTACACTGATTCTTCCGGTACCTTAATGACTCGTAGCAGGTTGGTGCTGCCTGTCTGTCCTATGGGTAAGCCTGCGACAACTACGATGCTGTCGCCGTGGTTTGCGTAACCTTGCGCCATAACCAAGTCGGATGCGTACCTGAACATCTCGTCGAGGTCTGAGAGCGACTCGACTAGCACGGGAGTGATGCCCCAATTGATCGCGAGCTTGTTTGCGGTGCGCGGGCTCGGAGATAACGCGAGCAACGGGGTGCGCGGCCTGAATGTTGCAACGCTAGCGGCTGCCAGGCCGGTCTCGGTGAAGGTGACGATGGCTCTGGATCGCAATCTGTCGGCGGTTACGGCGGCATCGAATGCGATTATCGAGTCGACGGTTGCGTTGCGTCCAAGTTTTTCGACGATGCTCATTCGGCGTTCGCGCAGTCTCTCCAGTTCCAGGAACCGCTCAGCAGTCTTGGATACCCTTGCCATGAACCGCACCGCGGCCTCAGGATATGCGCCAACGGACGTCTCGGCAGACAGCATCACTGCGTCGGTGCCATCGCGCACAGCGTTGTAGACGTCGGTCGCCTCGGCGCGCGTTGGATAGGGATTGTCGCGCATCGACTCCAGCATCTGGGTGGCGGTGATGACTGGCTTCCCAATCTCGTTTGCCATGCGTATCATGCGTTTTTGCACCATTGGCACCTGGTGGAGCGGCATCTCGACGCCCAGGTCGCCGCGTGCGACCATGATGGCATCTGACCCTGCCAGTATCTCCGCCAGATTTGCAACAGCTTGCTGAATCTCTATCTTTGAGATGAGGCCAGGCCGCTTGCCGACAGCAGCCATGCGGGCGCGCACCAGGTCCAGGTCGTCGGTGCTTCGGATGTATGAAAGCCCGATGAAATCGACATCGGCATCTAGCGCGAAGTCCAGCGCGTCGGAAGTCTCTTTGGTGAGGTAGTTGAGTGTTGAGAGGTTGCCCGGTGCCGTGACGGCTTTGTCGTCCTGCACCAGTCCGGCGCGCCGCACGGTGCAATGTATCTCGTTGCCTCGGATCTCGTTCACGACCAGTTCGACCGCGCCTTCGTCGATGAGGATCCGCGCTCGTGGCTTGATGTCGGCGTGAAGTCCTGCGGGCCAGACCATCCCGCGTTCGGGAGTCGTCAACACCCGCTCCGTCGTCAGGACGAAGTCCGATCGTTGCGCCAGCCATACACCGTGGCGCCCGTTGCGCTCTTCCGCGAAGTCCGGTGATGTTGCACCGACTCGGTACTTGGGTCCTGGCAGGTCGGCGAGTATCGCGATCGGCACACGCGTCAGTTTTGCGGCTTCATGCACATTGGCGATGTACTGGCGGTGTTCTTCTGGGCTGCCGTGTGATAGGTTGAGGCGCGCCACGGACATTCCGGCGCGCACCAACGCTGCGATCTGGTTCGTTTCGCCGGTTGCCGGTCCGATTGTGCACACGATTCGCGTGCGCGGTCGGTTCTTTAGGAAGGCTGGTAGCAGGTCAAACATAGCGCGTTGGGATTTCGCGTTTCCCTTACTGCATAATCTATAACTACGAACTTAGTAACCAGCGCAGCCGCTTGATCTGATAGTGCATATCAGCGCGAAGCGGTGCGAATTTGTGGTAAGCTATTGCGTTTGTTAAGATAAGGTAGATGCCCGGCCTATCTGCGTCCGCGTTGGTGTGGAATCAAGGAGCCACTGAGTTTGAACACCTTTCAAGCACTCGTCGAACTGCAGGAAAGAGATAAGGTACTACTGAAACTCAGGCGGTCCTATAATCGGATTAATACGGAGCTGAAGCAGAAGGCGAATCAGCTCAAGAAGTTGCGCGCGGATTGCGAATCAGCTCAGCGCGCGCAAACGGCGGCGGAGGTGAACCTGAGACGCTTGGAGCTGGAGCGCGCGTCCGAGAATCAGAACCTGTCTACGACCCGCGATCGGCTCTTTGACAGCAATAGTGCGCCGTCTTGGCGTGACGAGCAGCGTTTGCAGGAGCGGGAGCAGGAGCTGTTGAACCGCATCGCGAGTGTTGACGAGCGCATCACGCCGGTTCTGGAAGAGGCGAACGCCGCCCGCGCCAATTTGCAGACGTTGCAATCTAGGTTGGCAGATGTTGAGTCCGAGTGGTCGGCGACTAAGGAATCGAGCACTCGCGAGCAGGCGCGCATTTCCGAAGAGCACAACACGGCGCTTAAGGATCGGCGTCAGGCGGCGGAGCTTATACCGGCAGCCCAGCTTGCCAACTACACGCGATTGTTCAAGGCGAACGGCGGTAAGGCGGTTGCGACGGTTGAGCGCGAGGTGTGCAGTGGTTGCTCGGAGCGTCTGTCGACTGGTGAGTTGAACATGCTCAAGTTGGCTACCGAGCCGCAGCTGTGTCACTGCGGCCGATTCCTTATTACGCTCGACGCGAGTTAGGCGGTCGTCATGCGCGCCGTGGGTTACGTCGCGCCGCATCGTGCACCGATTCCATCGGATGACGATCAGGACCGCGTCTCCTGGTCCGCAATAGTTGAGCCGTCGGCGGGCTCCTGGAGCGCGCAGACGGGCAGATTGTCAACCGAGACGCTTCCGGATGACCCCGCGGCGCGGATAGTGAATCACTGCGCCTATGGCGGACATAACCTCGTCGCGATTTTCGGCGTAGAGGGTGGTGCATCCAGCTTGATGGAGCAGCTCGGATTGCCAGTACAGGCGATGCAAGATGATGACACCGCGAGCCGGGAACAGCTCGACGACATGCAATTTCGCAACCTGCTCTCGGTGCTGACACCGCCGGCAGGACACCCGGCGTTGGTCTTGTTACACGACGCGTCGCATCTGGCGGATGACGTTGAGACGCTAATCCGCCGTTTGGTGCTGATCCGTCGCACCGGTTCAGACGCGCAATGCACTGATCCTGACGCGCCCGACCCGCTGCTGAGCGGCTTGTCGATGTTGGCACTGACGCCAGAAGACGCACAATCAGCTAACGGCGATGTTGATGTGGATGACGAATCGGATGCGATGGGCGAGTCTCCTGCGATAGGTGCGCGCGTTCGAGATGCCCGCCCTAAGTTGGTCGAGCTGGCATCCGGTGGCAGGGTGCTGGGTCGGACGCCGTACGGGTACAGGAGCAGCGCCGATGGCATGCTGGAACCGGTCGCGCATGAGGCGCAGGTGGTGCGGCGAGTGTTCGATTGGTATACGGGACGCAACGGCGGCGATGTGGCTCCGATCGGCATGAGAACGATAGTGCAGCGGTTGCAGGATGGCGGCATCAATACCCGCTCGGGCAAGCCGTGGTCGACTGCTGCGATTTCGCTGATGCTGAAGAACAGGGCGTATGTAGGCACGTATGAGCGTTACGGATTCATGGTGGCGGGTAACCACGAGCCGTTGATTGAACGCGCTGTATTCAATGCGGCACAGGGTCGGATGTCCAAACCGCGAGCTGGCATGGCGGTTCCGGCTGAGGCAGATGCGCCGTTTCTGTTGGGTGGCCTCGTGAGGTGCGGACATTGCACGCACAGCATTCCCGGACTGTCGCGAAAACGAACTTGGCAACGCAAGGACGACTCAGTCGCTACGAAGGTGTACCGCTACTACGAATTTGCGGAGTGTCCTAACCGCCGCCGGTCGCGCGGTGCGGCGGACGATAGCGCAGGCTGGCGTGCGGAGTGCCCGAGCTGGCGTGCTGACGACCTTGAGGGATTGGTCAAGCAGCATATTTTGAAGCTGTCGGCGGCCGAGCAGGCGGAGATCACGCCGCGTGATGCTGATTCTGATCTTGATCAGCTGTTTGGGGATGCACGTCGGAGATTCGCCTCGGCGGTGGAACAGGTGGCGATCGGTAAGGGTGACCTTGAGCATCTGTCGGCGGAGCTAGATGCGCTGAGCGAGATGCGTAGGCGGTTGCGAGAGCGGGACGACTCAGGCGTGAGGCGCGGTCGCGGCTCAGCCGCGCGGACGCGCCGGCTCGTGAAGGATCATGTGTCAAACCTGGCGGCAGATATCGATTGGCGCACTTCCCGCGACGCGGTGCATGCGCTGGTTGATCATGTCGCGGTTACTGGCGACGATGCGACGGTCGTGATGCTGACGCGCTGAAGGTGGGGACACAAGTGATGCCGCGCGTGAGGTATCGCGTTGTGCATTTGTTGCTGGTGTTACTGTGATAAGCAGGCGAGGCGGACGAGCAGCCGCTACCCATCGTGTTGATCGCATTGTTGGGTAGAGGAAAGTCCGAGCACCTACGGGCTAGGGCGCCTGCTAACTGCAGGGCGGGGCGACCCGACGGCAGAAACAGTGCAACAGAAAACATACCGCCGCCATGTCGGAGTGTTCTGGCACTGGCGGTAAGGGCGAACCGGTGCGGTAAGGGCGCACCGCAACTGGCGGTAACGCCGGCGGCATGGTAAACCCCGCCCGGTGCAAGGCCAAATAGGGGAACGCAACAGGTCGATGCCCGTACCTGTTCCCGGGTAGGCTGCATGACGGCACGGGTGACCGTGTTGCTAGATGGATGGCTGCTCAAGGCGTTGCGATAGAGCACGCGAAGGCACGACGTAAGTCGGTCCCAGTAAACCTCACGCAGTGCCTGGACAGAACTCGGCTTACAGTCCACCTCGCCCAACTCGCCAAGCTGGTCGCAATCGTCCTCACGCAGTCAATTCACTCGGATAATCTGATCAGTGCTTGACTCGCGTGCGGTTTGTGTTATATAACGATAATGCCGTTGCGGGGATTACCGAATTGACGGCCGACACTAGGGCTCAATACTATGGGTAAGACATTGCATGAACATCAAGCGCAACGCGGCATCACCCCCCCCCGTACATTTGTTCTAATACTCGGTTTATCCCTTCTCTTCGCTGCCGGGTTCGTCGCGGTTGACCTGCGCGACGCGCCGGTTGCGTCGGCCCAGTCTGTCAGATACGACCTGTGCGACCGCACAACGGCGGTGCGCGATCAGATCATTCTGGCGTTGCAGTACCCGAATCGGAACCTTGACGAGGGCAACCTCGGAGCGATCAACGACAAGTATTCGAGTTGGGCGCAGTGGGACAAGACCACGCAGAGTTACAAGGGCGTTCAGTGCGGAGTGATCGTCCAGACTGATAAGCCGCCTTCGCCTACACCGGATCCGCTGGGCAAGCCGCCTGAAAAGGCGCCAGCCAGCCAAGGTCAAGATCAAGTCCAACTGGTGACGATTTCTGCGCTTGACCTTGGAACGGATGCCAACTGGTCGACGTCCGGGCGTTCGATGCGCTTGGTTGACAAGAGTCTGACTTCGCTTGTTGCGTCGGACTTCGTCGGTTTACGGAAACTGGGCTATCTGGACATCAGCGGTAACTCCATCAGTTCCATACCCGATGGTATCTTCAATCTGAATGGCGTTCAGGTCTTCCGCTCGTTGCGGGGAAACGTAGGTCTGTCACCGAGTTGGAAATGGTTCGGGGCGTACGGTGCGCCGAGGCTGAAAGAGCTTGCCATTAACGAGAATGGTCTGAAGCACTCGGACATTGCTCCGGATGCGTTTGTCGGTTTCTTCGATACGAGGTCGAATTCGTCTGAGCTCTCGACGATCAAGTTGCGGGCCCAGTACGGACTGGGTCACATCAACACGAACTGGTTCGCGCCGCTTGCCAACTTGGACAAAATCGAGTTCAATCAGAGCCTGGTCGACACCTATTTCTACGCCACCGGACCAACCGGGTCGGCATCGACGGTTCGTTATACGTCTGGTGCGAAGCCGTTGGTAGCGGGGGTGGTTGATTACCCGGAGAACACTCGGGCAAATCGAGATGCGATTGCCGCTGCCATCAAGGCGGAGATCGATCGCTTCTGGCAAAACTCGGGCGGCACGGGCAGTGCTACTTCGGCAACGATCAACGTGGGCAACCGGGTTACTGGACCGAGGCCCGGGTTTAACTTGTGCGACCCGTTGGACCGCCAGGCTTGGATTTTGCCTTATATCTTCTCGGCGTTGCAGGACCCGGATAACGACCCGGATACCCCGGCTCCGGAACTGTTCAGTTCGATCGGTTGCGGTACGGGTGAGACTGGCCATGTAGAGAAGCGTCACTTGGCAAGCGGTGCCAGATGGGTCACCGAGGCGACGGCTTTCAAGCCCGAAGCTGAGTTCATCACATCGCTTCGCAGGAGCGACATCAAGGGCTTGTCGATTTACTACATCGATCTGAAAGGCACGGGCATCAAATCGTTGCCCGACGGTGTTTTCGAAGGTTTGAGTGTGCGCGGCTTCCAGATGTCTGAGAGCCCTGGCTTCCAGTTCAATCCGAAGGCTTGGTTCGGCACCTCTGCCTCGGCGGTGACATCGCTGAGTTTCGTTGGAATCGGCTTGACTTACCGGGACATCGCTTACAACCACTTCGATGGTTTCACGAAACTTCAAACCCTGATCCTTCGCGAGAACCTGCTGGGCTATGTCAACTCGCGCTGGTTCGCGCAACTAACCAAGTTGACCAAGTTGTATTTAGGCGAGTCTCATGTTGCGGAGTATTTCTACGATGCCGATGGCAACGACCCTGACACTCAAAACTCGCGTGGTTACTGGAGTTCGGCGCCGTTGCTGTCTGAGATCACGACTAGGCGAACTGCCCACAGTCCGTCTTCGGCGACCGTCGATTACGGTGCCACATCTGGTCTACGGGTCCCGAAGCACGCGGTTGCGATTTGCGGTCTTCCGAAGGTCTTGTGGGCTGAGATCATGCGGAACCAGCACTTGCTCAACGAAGTGGAGGGCACGCGCTCTGGTTCTTACGTCACTAACGTGGGTGATGTGCGCCACGCGGGCTACGCGACGGTGCGAGAGGATGAGTGCGTTCCGGTAAAGGGCAGTTGGATCAACACGACTACATTCGAGCAGGTCGATCCGGAGACGACATCGTTCGATGTGAACGTTCATGACAAGAGCATCGATGTGCGTTACCTGCGCCTCAACGACTCTGTCGGTTTGGGCGCGACATTGACCCCGGACCACTTCCAGAACCTCTACGAGGTTGAGACGATCCTGTTGGACCGTTCTGGTATCTCGTCCATCCCAGCAGGTACTTTCAGGTGGGCGCCGAACGTCCGGGAGCTGTCGCTGAGCTCGAACCTCTTGGATGATGCCGATTTCACCGGCACGAACTTCCTCAGCAATTTCACGAAATTGAGGACGTTGAACATTGACGACAACCTGTTGACATCATTCAGTTCCAGCTGGCTTCCTACGGCGGCGAGGTCTGATGCTGCGAAGCCGTTGCGTGTGTTGCGAATCTCCAGCAACCCGATCACCAGCGTGGATGTCTCGAACTTGGACTTGCACGCGTTGTACATGTCAGAGACACAGGTGGCGTCGCTGCACGCGTCGATATTGCAACAGGTCAACATGCAGACGTTCTGGTATCAGGCACCGTTGCTGACCTTGGGCGGGTTGCATCCTGAAGGTTCGGACGCGTTCTTGGATGCGTTGCCAGCGACGATCACGAACAGCGAGCCGTACAAGTACATTGGCAACGAATTGCAGCTAGAGGACACCGTGCGTGACGAGCTGGCGGTCGAGTTCCAGCTAGCGCACCATGCGCGGATGCGAGCGATCAACGATGATTCGACGCAGGACAACTCCGTAAAGGTTGTTACGCTGTACGACCCTTGTCGTCCTGATGTTTGGAGCCTTCGGTCGATCAGCGACTGGGCGGACCGTTCGAAGACTGGTGACCTGTGTCTGACGAACGCGCAACGTGACAGTTGGGTGGAATCGGTTGACGGGTTCAACGGTGCGACCTGGGTAGCGGCATACAACGCCAACCTGAGCGACGATCAGGCAGAGCGTTTGATACGCACTTCTACGGCGGCACCGCTTGAGCGATTCATTATCTCGTCAAGTCCGAACGCGTTCGGTAGCGATTTCGACGATCTGGTGTTGAACGGTTTCGGTCGTCAGGCGTGTAAGTGGCTTTGGCAGCTGCGGATTGTGCACACGGACATCAACTTCACGCAGGCGAACAGCATCCTGCAGCAGTTGGCGGGAGTGTACATGTCGACGCGCGTATTGAATCCGGACCAGACGACCAACTACCAGCAGTATTACTTGTTGCACCTTGATTTTTCGTATAACCCCGACCTTTGGGATGGCGCGAGCAATACTCAGTTGGATACCTTCTTGACCGGTGTCACGCCGATTAAGCAAGGATTCGGTCCGTTCAACCTCGAGCTGGCGGGCACGAACTTGGACTTCGACACGCTCAAGAGGATTCTTGACTCGGTGGCGCATTACGACGATCCGCCGAACAACTCGCAGATCATCCGTTCGCTGAACGTGTCGGACAACCTCAACCTGTGGAACCGTCGATCCGGTTCGAGATGGACGCGGGTTTCGACACAGGAGATAACCGCGATGGTTGACCGTTTGCGCGGTTTGACCAGCCTTGATATCAGCGATACCGGACTGTCGGGCGCTGAGCTCAGGGTCGTCATGGATGGTTTGGCGAACAATGGCAGGCCCGACCGCAACTCGGGCATCAAGCACTCGATGGCACGCATGGCATCCTTCGCCGTGGCGGACACGGACCTGAGCACTGACACGGACCTGAGCACTGTAGGAACGACCGACTTGACCAGTGCATTCGGGCTGTTCACTGGTCGGTACCCAACCGCCGCTCCGGCCCTCAGGACGCTCAACCTCGCCAGGACGAACATCAACTGCGCCGATCTTGACGCGATAGCGGACGGCTTGCAGTCGGCAGGTGTGTTGTCTACGATCTCCAACCTGAACCTTGATGGCAATCCGCGTCTGTTCACCGACTGCGGCGGTGCGCCCGTCGGTCCGGACACCTGCGACCCCGGTGCGATGACCGAACATCCTGTGGTTGCGCTCTTCAAGCGTTTCACGAACCTGCGCACTATCAGCCTGAACGATGGCGGCATCGACTTCAACGAGCTGCGTTGTGTAGCGGTTGGTCTGGACGGTGCCGATGGCGATAAAACCGACGGTTCGAGCATGGTGCGCGTTTTGAGCCTTATGAATAACCCTGAAGCGTTCACGGTGCCTGCGGTGACCGGTACTGCGGCGGCTAAGGCTAGTGGAGCGCAGGTACTGGTGGTGTTCCGTGCGCTGCCAGCCGCGCGCAAGGTGCTGGTCAATACTGGCTTCACGACGGCACAGGCACAGGCAGTCTTGAAATACCAGCAGACGGGTCAGACTGATGAAGGAGTGCTGGCAGAGATAGAACGTCGTCTTGATGCCCAGACACCCGGCTTGGGTCAAGTCACTCCACTTCCCACCGACCGGGAATTGGAATCGGGTCGTGGCAGTTTGCGCGTGAGCTTCGTACACGACCCGATGGTGAACGGTAAGCCGTTCAACGTGCAGCGTTACGAGTACCGCTACCGTGTGCTTCCTGACGACCCCGATGCGAACTGGGAAAGCACTGGCACGCAGGCCTGGCGCACGGCATCGATCGATCTGACCACGACAGGTGCGAAGTCGTTCGAGATCTACGGACTGGAAGGGAATACGCTGTACCAAGTGGAGCTGCGCGTGTCGTCTCTCGGTCGTCCGTCGACGGTGACGTTAACTGGCGGCACGACTATCGATACGCCGGTGCTCACCAGGATTTTGCCGTCGATTCGCGAGGTGTCGATGCGTGCGGGCGAGACGGTGCGCTTGGAGGTTGACACCTACGGTATTGCAAATCGGTTGGACAACACCTTGGTTGATGGCGGCAATCTGGTATTCAGGTGGGGCGATGGATCGTCTGGCGGTTCGTTCGCCGACCCGGTTAACGCGCGTCGCGTGGTGTACACGGCTCCCAGCCTGCCAGGGCGATACACGGTGACGGTGCAGGCGCAGCCAGACGGCATCTGTCTTAGCCACCACGACTCGGAGTTCGGCATCTCGGCGGCGGATCGCCTGCCTTGCACGGCAGAGTTCACGATACGCGTCTCGCGTGCGCCGTCGCCGCCAGACCCTGACCCTGATCCGATCAACCCGTCGGGTGCCATACCGTCATCGCTGAATGACGCGTCGGGAACTGCCTACACCGTCTTCACACCCGTAGGCGGCGGTATGTTCACCGGAGCTGGCATCACTGTGTCTGCCGAGGCAGGTGCAGTACCTGATCGCGAGATACTCGGTGTGAGCGCGGCAGTCTCTTCGGCGCAACCTCCGGCGGCGGTAGCAGGCTCTACGATGACGATAGCTGGGAGCCTGTTCGACATCAACGGCATCCAAGCGAACGGCGACCCGCCGGTGTCCGGCTTCAGGCTTGACGACCCGCTGTCGGTCTGCTTGCCGTTGCCGGATGCATTCCGCGCCAACGTGTCGGATATCGTGTTGGTCGAGCGGAAGTCTGATGGCAGTTACGGCATCTTGTCGACGAAGCTGCGTCAGGGTGCTAGCGGCGGACTCAACGTGTGCGGTAGCGTGTCCGCATTGCCTTCGACTGTAGGCGTTGCGAAGCTGGGCGTTGTACAGGCGCCACCGGTTACCGAACCTACTGCCACGGTAGAGGGTCCGGATGCTGGCGCCACTGCTCCTAACGCGATCTTGGTGGTCATCGCGCTCATATTGGGAATCGTACTGTTCGCCTTCGTTCTCGGGGCCAGTCTTGCGCGAGCTGGCCCCCGAGAGCGGGTTTAACAGGGATAGGCAGGATATTCAGGATAGGGGTTTTATCCTGTTTATCCTTGTTGATCGCGAGCCATTGGTTGTGTTATGATTTTCGTTTGTTGGCCGGCGGGTAGATGCTGGTTGATGTAGGACAATGGGACACCACACATGGAAAACACAGCGCATGACCAAACTAAGAACCGCTTCACCCCCCCCCCGTACATTTGTTCTAATTCTGGGGTCGGTGCTGGTCGGCGTCGTTGCGCTGTTCGCATCTGACGTAGGCGGCCCGCCTATCGCGTCGGCTCAAACGACGACGACGTACAACCTGTGTGACCGCACAAAGGCGGTGCGCGACGCGATCCTGTTCGCGTTGCAGTATCCAGACCGCACCGGAGCGGCGACACCCGGCACGGTCAACGGCACATA
Source organism: Dehalococcoidia bacterium (assembly GCA_965200145.1). GTDB lineage: Bacteria > Chloroflexota > Dehalococcoidia > Lucifugimonadales > Lucifugimonadaceae > CBDATG01. Next base: position 121,067 of record CBDATG010000001.1, on the reverse strand, counting down.
CTCGAGCTGGGGCACGTACAGCACACCGATGCGCTCCTACACGTCGGTGAACTGCCCGATGAACATTTCGTCGACGGCGCTTGCATCTGATGCCGCCTGGACCCACTACACCAGGGCGATGGACCTCTCGAGCAAGGGACTTACGGAGTTGAAGGAGTCGGATTTCGCGGGACTGACGGTCGAACAGCTCTACATCAGCAACAACAGCATCACATCGATCCCGGACGACATCTTCCAAGGGAAGGGAGTGAAGATCTTGTACTCCAACGGTGGCAACTACCGCTTGGCGCCGAGTTGGAAGTGGTTCGGAACGGACGCACCAAACGTCCAGGAGTTGCAGTTCGCAAACAACGGTCTGCGCCACTCCGACATTGCGCACGACGCGTTCGACGGTTTCTTTGACTCGTCAAAAACGACCCCGGCAGCTGCGTCGGCGTTGCGCGGTCTCTACATGGAGGGGCAGCCGCAGCTAGGTCACCTCAACTTGCGTTGGTTCGAGCGTCTTGTAAACCTTGACCACTTCGGGATGACTGGCGGCACGATGATCGACACGTTCTTCTACGCGAATGGTCCGACGGGTGAGAGGTCAACCGTCCGCAAGGTTGACGGTTCGAGCACTGCCGACACGGGAGCCAACGATTTCACCGCCGCGGCGGGGCGCGATGCCATCGGTACCGCTATCAAAGCGGAGATTGACCGTTACTGGAATGAGGCGGCGAGTGCCCGCACTGGGATGACTGTTAACACCGGAGTTGCGTCTGGCACTGCCGGGATTGGCACCTCGGGCCGCGTGACTGGAGTGGCACCTGGTTTCAATCTGTGTGATCCTTACGACCGCGGACCGGGTATCGCCGCGCACATCATCTCTGTGCTGAAGGATCCGGATCGGGATGCCGACACGTTGGTGCCGTCAGCGTACACGTCGTTCGCCTGCCCTAACGCTGCGACGATCGAGAAGGCGTCTCTTTTCTCCCACGCTGCTTGGAGACATTGGCGTACTCCGTTCCGGCCGACTGATGGCACGCTGACGACGCTACGCAAGAGCGACATCAAGGGGCTCAACATCACCGAGATCGTCCTCGGCGGTACAGGGTTGACCTTAATGGAGGATGGTGTTTTCGAGGGACGGACCCCCGCAATATCGGTCCTTGACGTCCGGTGGAAGGGCCAGCTGAAGTTGAATTTGAAGGCCTGGTTCGGCACCAGCGCGTCTTCGCTGACTTCACTCTCGTTCCCTGGGAGTGGGACCAGCTTCGCCGATATCGCGTACAACGAGTTCGACACTTTCACGAACCTGGGTTACATCGACATACGAAGTGCACCGCTCGGCTATGTGAATACCCGCTGGTTCGCTAATTTGTCTAACCTGACCGGCTTGATGCTTGCCGACACTCGCATTGCGAAGTTCTTCTACGATGCGGACGGCAACGCCCCTTACGACGCGTCTACGCAGGGATTGGCCGACTTCTGGGCGAAGGGACCGTTGCAGACTGCGATCAATCTTGCGCGTACCACCGCCGGTAACAACGCGCTCGTGACTGCTAATAACGTCAACAACGGGTTCTACAACATGACGCCGGGCTACAGCGTTCCGAAGCTGGCGGTTGACATCTGCGACCGACCTAAGGCGGTTTGGGCGGAGATTATGCGCATCTTCGAGTACATCGACGACCCGACTTGGCCGGCACGTTGGATTACGAACTCTGGAGACGTGCGTCATGAGCGGTACGCGATGCTGGGAACGGGTGACTGCCGCCCGGTGCCGGGCATTGCGATCGTCAAAGGCACACTGGCAACGGTCGATCCCGATTTGACGACGTACGATGCGACGATTCACGACAAGAGCATCGATGCGAGCAGCTACACGCTTGACCTGAGGTTGGCTGGCACAGTCGCTGACCGTGACCCCATGGGCGTTGATCCGTCCAATGGCGTCGGTCCGGTGTTGGACCCTGACGATTTTGCCAACTTCTATCACGTCAAGGGCATCAATCTGAACAACTCCGGCATCACGTCGATTCCCGCCAACACGTTCGCCGCGGCGCCTAACGTCGAGTGGTTGCACCTGAGCGGCAACTCACTCGACAATGCCGACTTCCAAGGATCGAACTTCCTGCAACACTTCACGAAGCTTGGAACGCTGAATCTGAGCAACAACCTGTTGACCGATTTCGATTCGAGCTGGCTACCGGTTTCTGCGCGTGGTACCAGACCCAACCCGCTCCGTACGTTGCTGTTGACGAACAACCCGCTCAAGACGTTTGACGTCTCCGGACTCGACCTATATGGATTCCGCATTAACGGCACGCAGGTGTCTTCGATGCACGAGTCGCTGTTCGACCAGGACAACCTGGAGCTGCTGTGGTATCAGACACCGACGATGCGGCTGTCTGGCTTGCATCCTGACGGTGCTGCCAAGTTCCTGTCCGAGCTGCCCACAACGATAGCGAGTAGCGAGCCTTTCCCGTTCATTGGTAACGAGCTGATGGCAGAGGATACAGACCTAGACAACGCTGCGTTGCAGTTCCAGCTGGACCACCAAGCGCGATTGAAGGCGATTAACAACTCGGTCACCGGTGCCGATTCCCGCCTCACGACGGCGGTGTTGCGCGACCCGTGCCGTCCGGATGTGCGCTCGCTCGGCTCGCCCAGCGATTGGGCAGACTTGTCGAAGACGGGCAGCCTATGCCTGACAGATGCACAGAAGTCGAGCTTCATCAGCTCGGTGGGATCGTTCAACAATCTCAACTGGCTACGGACCGAGAACGCCAACTTGAGCGATGCACAGATGGTGAGCCTGTTGCAAAGTTTCAAAAATCAGCCGATGCGGCGGATCAACCTGATATCGAACCCCAACGCATTCGGCGAAGACTTTAACAACACACAGCTATCGGTGTTCAGCAACCGAGCTTGGCAGGGTGTGTGGCAGTTGCAGATAGTGCACTCTGCGCTGAACTACACACAGGCGAGCACTATCCTCTCCAACCTTGCGACTACGGCATTCGAGCCGACGGTTAGGCGGAATGATGATGGCGACGTTCTTTGGAACCAGCACTACTTCGAAGAGCTGGACCTGTCATACAACCCCGACCTGTTCAAAGATCCGACGACGCAAAAAGATGCGACGACGGAACAGCTTTCAACGTTCCTGAACGGCGTCACGGCGATCAGAGATGGCTGGGGTCCGTTCACACTGCGTCTGGCTGGTACCAATTTGGACTTCGACAAGTTCAAGGCGATCATTGACAGCATTCAGTGGTATACGAGTGCGCCGAACAACGCGATGGTCGTTCAGACGCTGGACATCTCGGAGAACCTGAACCTGTGGAACAGGTGGAATGCGGGTGAAAGCAGTTGGGAAAACGTGCCGATCGCTGAGATAACGACTCTGCTCAAACGCTTGGAGGGTCTGAGATGGCTGGATATCGGAGATACCGGGCTTACCGGTGCCGAGCTGAAGTCAATGATGGAGGCGTTGCGCGACACGCGGACGAACTCACTGACGCTTAGTGATGACGGTCCCATGATCCGCATTACATCCCTCTCTGTCGCTGACACAGACCTCGGCGCGGTTACTCCGTCGAACCTAACGGCGACGTTCGCAAACTTCCGCGGCAACAGCGGTCGTCCGTCAACGGCAATTCCCGCGCTCCGGTCACTGAACCTGGCGCGCACCAAAATCAACTGCGAGGATCTGGACGCGATAGCGGCAGGCTTGAGCACGGCCGGGGTTCTGACCAGCATCACGAGTCTGAACCTTGACGGCAATGCGGACATCTTCACCGCGTGCGCGGGAGCGGCCACGGATTACACGTGCGACTCGGTATCGACTGATCCAGTCGTTGCGCTGTTCGCACAGTTCACCGGACTGCGGACGCTAAGCATTGACAATGCGGGCATTGATTTCAAGGAGCTGGAGTGTGTGGTTGAGGGTCTTGACCTGGCAGATAGCAACGACAACAACGGTGCTGTGAATGTGAGAACTATCAGCATAGAGAACAACTTGAAGGCGTTCAGTGTACCGGCGGCGGACGACCCTACGATGGATGTTCCGGCTGCGGATGCCGCGGTCGTAGCGGTCTTCAACGCGCTGCCGAATGCATACAAGGCGCTCCGGAGCACCGGACTGACCGTTGGCCAGGCCGTTGAGGCGTTGAGAGATCAGCAGCGGGGTCAGGATCAGGACGAGCAGGAAGAGACTGCCCGCCGATTTGCGGCGCAGAATCCGGCGTTCGCATTCAAGACGCCGTTGCCGGACGATTTGAGGGTCGAGTCGGGTCGCGGCAGCGTCCGTGTTGCGTTCACACACAACCCGATGCACGGAGGCAGTGCGTTCACGGTGCTGCGCTACGAGTATCGCTACCGCGTCAGGCCTACCGACACGAGCTCGACCTGGGGTACGACCGGGACAGAGCTATGGCGCACCGCGTCGCTTGATCTAACTGAGACCGGTCCGAAGTCGTTTGAGATCTTCGGCTTGGAGCCGGATACGCTCTACCAGGTGCAGATCCGCGCGTCGTCGTTGGCACAACCTGCGATCGATGAAGCGATCGGCGGCACGACGGTGAACCTGCCGGTGATCAAGCGCATCGAGCCGACGGTGACAGAGATCGCAATGCGTGCCGGCGACACAGTGCGCTTGGAGGTGGATGTCTACGGCACTGCGAACCGATTGGACAACACGATTCCCAAACCGGATGATGCAGACAACAAGCTGGTGTTCCGTTGGAACGACTCGCCGTCTGGCGGTTCGTTCGCAACACCTGACGACCGGCGCCGCGTTGTCTACACGGCTCCCAGCTTGCCGGGCACCTATACCGTCACGGTTCAAGCGCAACCGGATGGCATCTGCGTCGACCATCACAAGACGAACTTCGACATATCCGACGAGCACCGTGCGCCATGCATCGCCACGTTCACGGTTCGGGTGTCGCGCGCTCCAGTCGACCCGGTGGAGGTCGCAGAGCCTATCAACCCGGCCGGACCAATCGCGACGTCGCTAACGGACGCGTCCGGAGTTGCCTACACGGTGTTCAGGCCAGTAGAGGGCGGTATGTTCACTGGCGAGGGCATCACCGTGTCTGCCGCCAAGGGTGCAGTTCCAGACCGCGAGCTCGTGGGCGTGAACGCAGCCGCGTCTTCGGTGCAGGCCCCAGAGGCTGTGCCAGGTGCCAGGATGACGATTGCCCGAGCGCTGTACGACATCAACGGCATCCAGGCCAACGGCGATGGGCCAGTGCAGGGATTCAGGTTTGACGATCCCATAACGGCGTGTCTGCCGATGCCGACGGAGTTCCGTGCGAACATATCCGATGTCGTGCTGGTGGAGCGCAAGTCTGATGGCAGCTATGGCATCTTGTCGACGAAGCTGCGTCAGAGCGGCGGTGAGCTGAGCGTGTGCGGTAGCGTGTCCGCACTGCCGGCGACCGTGGGCGTTGCGAAGCTGGGTGTCGTCGAAGCACCACCTCCAACGCCGACTCCCGATATAGCGACCCCAGACACCGGCGCAACCGCTCCTAACGCGAGCATGTTGTTCGTTGCGCTCATTTTGGGAATCGCACTGTTTGCCGTCGTTCTCGGGGCCAGTCTTGCGCGAGCTGGCCCCCGAGAGCGGCGGGATTAACAGGGATATACAGGATAGGGCAGGATATCCTGTGCATCCTCTTTAATCGATTACCTCTAGGGTTGTGATTCTGGGGGCGTGGACGTCTAGGGATGCCCGCATGAACTGGTAGACTGCGTCGGTCATTGGGACGCATTCGGGGCACTCTTCGTTGCTGCCGGCGATGTACTTCACCTTCATGGAGTCATCGGATAGGTCCAGTAGCTCCAGGCTGCCGCCTTCCGTCGCGACCATCACGCCTATGTTGTCCATCACCGTCTTGATGGCAGGGTCAGTTGCTTGCATATCTGGGAATGCTCCTTCTGGGAAATCGATGTTGGAAGATTCTAACGATGTTGTGCGGACGGCTTGGGTTAGTAGTCGCGCAGGTCGACATCGGCGGCGGCCTGCTGTATCTCACCGATGATCTCGGCGCGCTTCCTGCCCCAGCCGCGGTTCAGTGCCTCTATCATGCGCGCTTCGGCAGCGTTCGCCAGTGGCTGTGGCACACGGTGCGACCTGCCGATCTCGTTCGCCAAGCGGCAATCCTTCGCCGCGAGCTCTAGGTAGAAGGTGTCCTCGTCCTCTGCGTAGTCGTCCGTCGGCGGACGCATCCAACCCTCAAACGGCCTGGCCTTCCCGCCGGTGCCTTCGTGGATGGCCTTGACCAACACGTCAAGGTCGCATCCTGCCTTCACGCCAGCAGTCAGCACCTCAAACTTGGCTTGACCGGCGATGATGCCGAATAGCTGGTTGCTCAGCTTGCAGATGGTGCCAGTGCCGATGGGACCGCAGTACATGGCCTTGTCGCCCATGGCATCCAAGGCCGGTTTGATGCGATCGTATGCATCTCTATCGCCGCCGACATAGACTGCCAAGTCACGTTTCTTTGCGCCAATCACTCCACCGCTAACTGGTGCGTCCAGAAATGTGATTCCCAATTCACCATATCGTTGATGTAACGCACGAACTGCGTCCAATCCGTTTGATGTGCAGTCGATCACCACGGCATCTTTGGAGACACCTTCTACGACACCCGCGTCACCGAAGCTGACCGCATCAACATGTGGCGGCATTGGCAGGCAGGTCACGACCAGGTCCTTGTCCTGCGCGACTTCGGCAGGGGTGTTTGCCCAGACTGCACCGTCCTCAAGCAAGTCGGTGCCAGCATCTTCGCGCAGGTCGTGTATTGCGAAGACATCCGCCGCGGTCATCATGTGCTTGGCCATGGGCTTGCCCATGTGTCCGAGTCCTATCCATCCGATCTTCATTGGGATACTCCGTTCTTGTGTTGTTGGATATCTGCGCCGACAACGCCAGCTGGTCGCGGCGGCGTTGTCTTACAGGTCATAGATCAACCCAACTGCCTCAGTCGCGGGTCGTAACGGTCTCTGAACCAGTCGCCGAGAAAGTTGAATGCCATAACTGTAAGCATGATTGCGATGCCGGGGAAGAAAGATACCCACCAATCTGTGTAGATGTAGTTTCTGCCTTCTGCGACCATGACACCCCAAGCGGGAGTAGGCGGCGGGATGCCAACGCCAAGGAACGAGAGGCTGGCTTCGGTAAGGATCAATCCGCCGAGGCTGAGCGTCGTGACGACGATGACGGTGTTGATCAGCCCGGGAGCGATGTGACGGAATAGGATTCGCCCAGTGCTTGCGCCCGCGACTCGGGCATAGTCGACGTACTCGCGTGTTTTCAGGCTCAGAGTCTCGCCGCGTGTCTGGCGTGCGACATTGCTCCAGCTGAAAATCGTCAGCAAGATGATGACGAGCGCGAAGGATTGGCCGAATACGATGACGGTTACTAGCGCGACCAATATGAACGGTACGGCGAAAGTGAAGTCGACGACTCGCATGAGTATCTCGTCGACGGTACCGCCCGCATATCCCGAGACGAGTCCGATGACGAGTCCGAATGCGGTGCCGACGGTCAAGACGATGCCGGCGATGAGTAGCGATATGCGGGCGCCGAAAATGATTCGAGTCAGGATGTCCCTGCCCAGCGGGTCGGTGCCGAGGATGTGCTCTGTAGTTCCGCCCTCTTGCCAGAATGGGGGAGTGTTGCGCTCGAGCAGGTCGTCGCGTGTGGGGTCGTATGGCGTAAGCAACTCTGCGAACACGGCGGCGATGAGCATTAGAGAGACGAGGATTATCGGCACGATCGGCCATCGTCGCAGGATGCGCAAGGTGGTGCGAAGGGGAGTCTCACGCACGACGGGAGGGCGCATCGTGTCGCCAATGGTGGGCGCAGATGAGTCTGTCAGCGGGGTTGCCAATTGATCATTCCAACCTGATGCGCGGGTCGGCGATGGCATACAGCACGTCGACGAATATGCTCATGCCGATATAGGCGACGGTGATGACGAACACGACGGCGATCAGCACTGGGAAATCGAGTTGGTTGACGGCTGACACCGCGAGTGAGCCCAAACCCGGCCAGGAGAAGATGGTTTCGGTAATGACCGCGCCGGTGATCAATCCGGCTAAGAGCAAACCCGCATAAGTGAGCGTGGGAAGCAGGGCGTTCCTGAAGGAGTGCTTCCAGATGACGATGTTGTTGCTGACGCCTTTGCTACGTGCGAACTTCACGAACTCGGAGTCGAGCACCTCCAGCATTGCGCTGCGTGTGAGTCTCAGGAAGCTGGACGAGAAGAGCCAGCCCAACGTGATGGAAGGCAGGATGTAGTGGTCCAGTCCGCCGCGTCGTTGCGGTGGTAACCAGTTCAGCTGGACGCTGAATATCAGCACGAGCACGATGCCTAACCAGAAGACAGGCGCGGCTTGCCCTATGATGGCGAACGTCCTACCGATGTAGTCCAGGATTGATCCGCGTTTGATGGCGGATAGCACGCCTAACGGAATCCCGGTCGCGATGGCGAATATGGCGGACCCGGCTGCCAACTGAAGTGTCGCGGGGATGCGTTCGATCACCACGTCTAATGCTGGCCTGCGCTGGCGGATCGACTCGCCGAAATCTCCCGTTAACGCGTTTCCCAACCAGATCAGGTACTGCATCACGATGTGCCGGTCTAGGCCCAGCTCGCGTCCCCATGCGTCCCACTCTTCTTGCGTGCTCTGCTCGCTGACCATCAAGTGGCGCGGGTCGCCGGACTGTCGCGACAGCACGAAGACGAAGACTGTCGTGACGAGTATCAGTATGACGCTGTAGGCGATGCGCCTCGCGAGGAACCGTTTCACAGCGCCGTTCCGAAGTCCGTGAGGCGCGGCTGATCGTCGAGCCGCGCCCCAAGGACCGTGTTGCTACCTGTGCATTACTACGCTGAATGCTGAATTAGCGGTCGAGGAGTATCGTCTCGAACGAGTTGGGACCGTTCTCGTTGTGTCGGTAAGGCCTCCAACTGAGGATTTCCGGACCGACGACGTACCACTTGACCAGCTCAACGATCGGCAGCTCAATGGCAGTGTTCTGGACGTAGTCCTCGATCTCTGTGTTGAGCGCGACGATGTCGTCCTGCTGGCTTGCATCGTTGGCGTCCAGCGCGACGTATCGGTCGTCCCAGTCCTTCATCGTGTCGTAAGGCAGCTCGCCGCCGGAGTTCCAACCGGTGCCGGGGTTCCACCGTCCGTACTTGGAACCGAACGGACCCGATTCTGCAAAGTTGATGAAGAGCCACGGGATGTCTATCGACCTGTCCACTAGCGTCGGTCGTCTTGCCGAGTACGCGGTGTTCTCGATCTCAACGTTGATTCCGACGTCGCGCCACTGACCGGCGATGGCGACACCTACTTCCGGATTAACGAACGGGGAGTCGGACGGGACCCAGAAGCCCATGGTGAAACCGTCGGGGTATCCGGCTGCCGCCAACTCGGAACGTGCGGCATCCGGATCGTGTTCAACGAACCAGCGTTGCTGCCAGTACGGCGTGTCCTGTTCGTACCCGCCGTGCGTGTAGATGGGACGTCCCAAGCCAACCAGTATCGACTTGTTGATCAGGTCGCGGTTGATTGCCTTTGAGAGTGCCTTCCTCACGGCGATGGCGTTCTCGTCATCCGGTCCGGTACCGATCCACGGGTGTGCATCGTCGGGCTGGAATCCGGATTGCGGCTCAATGGCATCGCCGGTGATGTAGTTGCGGTCTGCCCAGAAGTTGCCGCCGAAGTAGATGGCTTGACCGCCAAGTCCGGCGTTGATTTGCAACCTGCGGCCGCGAGATCGGTTCTCCGTGTCAAGGACGAGCGAGCTCGGAATCTGTGCGAGGTGCACAGACCCGGTCGCGAGAGCGGCGGCGGCCTGCGACGGCTCTTTGATCTCAACGATGCGGAGCTTGTCTGCCAACGGAGCAGCGCGCCAGTGGTCAAGCACTGCGTCCGCTACTAGCTCGTCGTTTCCTACGTGCCGTGTGACTTGCCATGGACCTGAACCGTGCGGTGTCAGGATGGCCTGCGCTTCGCCCAGCTCGTCAAAGACGCGCTTGCTGAAGATTGCCACTTGACCGTTCTCATTGCTGAGGTGGTACAAAGTGTTCGGGTGCAGGCGCATCGGGTTGATCGTGCATGAGAAAACCCTGGAGCTCTGAGTTGCACAGTCCCACATGCCCTGGCCGTTCTCAGAGTTGAACGTGCCGGCGCGGGCGGCGCGGCTACCGGTCTGTCCAGCGTTCGTGAATGTGTGAACCACATCTTCGGCAGTCAGCGGACCCCAATCGAGGTTGTTGCCGCGGAACGTAGCACCCTCGCGGATCGAGAACGTTATCGTGTCGTCTTCGATGGTCCAGCCGGTCGCGAGCCCTGAAGTGCCGGGTGTTCCGTAAGCTGGCGGTGCATTGGCTCTGTCTGTACGGATAAGGGTCTCTGCGATGCCCCAGGCGTGGAGCTTCCAGTACTCAGGCGAAGGCTGTGCAGATGGCAAGTAGAGCGGAGGCGGAACGTAGACGGTACCGACTCGTATCTCACCGCCGGAGCGTCGTGGTGCCTCTACCTGTACTTCCACCTCTTCGCGGACAACGACCGTCTGAACGACAGGCACCTCTACTTGGACCTGCTCTCTGACGACCACAGTCTCAACTACGGGTACTTCGACCTGGACCTGTTCGCGGACTACTACCGTCTCGACGACAGGCACGTCAACCCGTACCTCTTCCCTGACGACTACCGTCTCCACTACAGGGACTTCAACGGTAACGACCGTCTCAGACCCACAGGCGACGGCCAGAAGTGCGGCCATGGCTGCTGTGAATGCCGCTGCCCCAGTTAGTAGCGACATGTTTCGGATCGAACGCATGAAAATCCCTCCTCATTCGTTCAAGTGTGCAACGCGCTTGATATGCCACACCGAACGCAACGAGCGCGCGGAGCTTCGCGTTGTGTCAAGAGTATAAGGGATAGAGCGAACTGATTGACTGGATGATTCCCCAGTTCGCAGAGCCTTTCGTACCTGTGCGTGCTGAGCGTCCCCTTACAAGGTTTTCTTCATCTTTGAGTCAGCGGACGAGATGATGGAACGGCCTCACCGTCAGGGCGGGAATGCCGCTCCGACCTGAGGGGCGTTTCCCGTTTAGAATCGGGTTCAGAGGTCGGGAATGAACAACAACACCAATGACCAACGCGACACCGACTCGTTTGCGAACAGGCTGAGATCCGCCATACTTGCGAGCGGTGACATGGGGGTTGACGAGATCGCGCGCAAGACCGGGATCACTGCGGACGACATACGCGACTACGTTGCAGGATCTAAAATACCGACTCTCTCAGATTGTCGGAGCTTGGCCGACGCTTTAGAGGTCCCGTCTATCTATCTGACCCGTCCGCTGTGCGAGGTGGTCCTCTCATCGAACCGCAAGCGTTACCAGTTAGATAAACATCGCTTGCGACGGATATTGATCGATATACAGGTCGCGTTTGAGAACCACTACAACATCGAGGATGTCTTGGAGGTTCAGCCATCCGACTTCGCTAAGGAGCATCAGGTAACTAGATTGCCTTCAAACGCCGATGAGGTTGAGTGCGTCGCGGGTGACATGCGGTCGATATTGCGGATTGGTCCGGAAGAGCTCCAGCCGTCTGTGCATGCCGCCTTGGATGCTAGTGTCAGGTTGTTGCCGTTCTCGGGGCATGCGACTGCGCCCAACCTGCTAGACGGTTGCGTAGTGAAATCGGATCGCGGGGACAAGGCGATTGCGTTTAACACTTGTGCGCCTGTAGACCGCCAACGCTTCACCCTTGCTCGCGAGCTTGGGCACCTCGTCATGGGCGATGAGCTTGACGATGCGTTGGTCGATAAGTTCGCGGCCGCGTTCCTAATGCCCGGCGAGCTTGTGGCTAACGAATTCAAATCAAGCAACGGAAACGGACATGATGTCGAGTCAGCCCCAATGGGCACGTGGCTCGCTCTGAAGAGGAAGTTTGGCTGCAGCATCGCCGCGTTAACCGAACGGTGCCACGACCTCGGGCTGATAGACCTGCAGGGTTACACGCGGAATTGGATTCGGCTTAGCTACCTCGGGTGGCGCAAACATGAGCCCAATGGTGGGTTGGAGGAGCCGCAATACCGCCGCTACGCGGACCTTTGCTTTGACGGTTGGCGACGCGGGCTGATCACCAGATCGAAGTTGTCCGAGTTGCTCGGAGACGAAATGGATGTGGACGAAATCCCGTGGTCCGGATGACGTTGGGCGGCGAGGCACCCAAGCCAGCATTGGTGGTGACAGCAGAGAAGGGGCGAATACTCAGCGGGCTCGGCATGTTGGGACTTTGCACTACCGACAGCGTGCTAGGTGAGTTGCACGGTAAGAGCACCTTTGGCTCTGACGCTTCCAACACGCTGGCGGGCGCAAGTATTTCAGTAGTGGCAGCTGAAATCCGTCTCGATTCCATCAGGTCGCTTGCCTCGCCATCGTCCCTGTCCGAGGCAGATATCTCGTGTCTGATGCTGGCGCGAGACTTGGACGCGCCAGTTCTGACCGAAGACCGGGCTCTGATTCAGACCTGTAAATCAAAAGACGTAGCGGTCCGAAGGATCGATTGGGCGCTTTCGCTTGCGTTGGATAGAGGTGACCTGGGTTGCGCTGAAGTGGTCAAAGCTTTCAGTCGCTGGCGCAACGATCCGAGGGAAGCCAACCTGTCGAACCGGCCTGAGATGCGTGCAATCGAGTCGCGATGTAGGGGAGCGACGTAACACGGTAAGTGCGCTGTCTTCGCGGGAGCGTAACTCCCTACGGTTTGAAGTCCCCCCAAGGGTCGCAGTGCCGACTCGATTTCGCTTAACGCGCAGGTCGGTAGCATTCGTTGCAACAGGTTAGAATGATTGCAACTTTCGCGCCGTTTGGCGTGCCGAGATCAAGCCACTAGTGATTTGAGGTGCTTGAATATGTTTGAACTTGAGGTTGTAAACCCTGTTTCGCCGCAACGCGGTGAGGTGAGTGCATTCCCATATGCGCCACGCCCTAGCTCACTTCAAGGCAAGGTCGTTGGGCTGATGTGGAACGGGAAGGCGCACGGCGATGATGCGCTGAGGCGTGCGGGCGAGCTGATAAAGCAGGCTGAGCCGAGCGTTGATGTGCGTTTCTATTCTGGCGCGTTGCCATTCCCTGACAGCGTTCGCCAGCAGGCGATATCGGAGATCGATGTCGCCGTGGGCTGTACTGCGGACTGAGGGTCCTGCACGTCGTGGCTTGTCTACGACATGGTTGAGCTGGAGAAGGCAGGAGTGCCGACGGTCGTCATCTTGTCGGATGGTTTCCAGCATGACGCGGATGCCAGCGCTAAGGCGTTCGGCATGGGTCCAATACCGCGCGTTGAGGTGCCGCTGGTGTACAACAACATCACCACCGAGCAGGCGATAGAGCAGACCGATCCGGTGGTCAACGAGATCATCGACCTGCTGACGCGCCAAATCAGCGGCGAAGAGATTGAGAATCAGGCGATCAGGGACGCGCAAGAGAGGCGTTTCGTCTTCAACGGCAGCGATCAGTTTGGTGCGCTTGATTCCTTTAATGCGGACTTCCTTGACCGCGATTGGGGCGATGGCTTCCCGCTGATACCTCCGACGCCGGAGAAGGTGGAGCGCATGTTGCGCGGCACTACGTTACCGCACGACGAAGTAGTGTGCACGTTGCCTCCCGGTAACGGATTCGTCACTGTGCAGAAGGTCGCGGTGAACAGCGTCATGGCCGGAGCGGAGCCCGAGCATCTGCCCGTGGTGATCGCGGCTTGTAAGGCGATATCGGCGATGGATCCGTTTGAGGTGCGCGGGCTGCTGATGTCGACGTCCGCGGGTGCGCCTCTGTTAGTGGTCAACGGTCCGATAAGGAACGAGATCGGATTGAACTACCGCCGTGCGACGTTGGGCCCGGGCAAGATGTCACGCGTAAACGTTGCCATTGGCCGAGCCTTCACCTTGACACTGAAGAACGGCGGACACTGGTATCCGGGTGTCTTGGATATGGACACGATTGGCACGCCGCGCAAATTCAGTTTCTGCGTGGGCGAGAACGAGGAGGATTCGCCGTGGGACCCGTTCCACGTCGATCAGGGCTTCAGCCCGGAACAGAGCGTCGTATCGGTCTTCCCATCCGGCGGTGAACACGACCACGGCAACCAGGGGGTTGACACTCCAGATGGATTGCTGAAGTCGATCGCTGCGTCGTGTCCTTCAGGAAGCGGTTACATTGCGAACCTACACGGCGAGTTTGACGAATCGCCAGGCGGTGCGACGTTGGTGTTCATTGCGCCAGCACACGCTCGCCCGATCGCCGAGGGTGGGTTCTCGAAGCATGCCGCTAAGGAGTTCCTGCACAGTCATGTCAAGGCTCCTGCGAGCGACATGGTTGCGCACTTCAATGTGCCGGAGAAAGTGCGATACGAATGGCGCTGGGTGTACGACCTGCCGCCGTGGGAGCAAGAGAAAGTGATGCTGTCAGGACAGCACGATCCGAGTCGCTACTATCTGGTTTGCGTGGGAGCGAACGACCGCGCCAAGAACTTGATAATCGGTTCGGGCACGCCGAGCTCCGCTGAGATAACGGACCGGGCTTAACCGCCCGATCCGGCAAGTAACGGTTTGAGGCTCGTTGCGAAACGCCGATGTTACGCGACGAGCCGATAATTGAATTACCGCGTCTGGGGGCGCGTAGCCACGGCGCGCGTGCCCGATAGTCGCGGCCGCCATGCGGATGCAGGATGTTCATAATGAAAGCGCGATAGATTGATCAGCCGAGACGCTCTATGACCTTAACGCCCAACAATGGCCGCCGAGTGGCCGTGTCGTTCGACGATGTCTACGTGATCTTCGGGGATGACGGCAACGGAACGGCGTTGCAACACTCCAAGGATGGCTTGAGCCGCGACGAGATATTGGATTCACTCGGTGTGACTATCGCACTGGCGGGCGTGTCGTTTGATGTGTACGAGGGTGAGTTCTTCTGTGTCATGGGGCTCTCAGGTAGCGGGAAGTCCACCTTGGTGCGTTGTGTGAATCGGCTGGTGAATCCGTCGCACGGCTCAATCACTGTGAACGGTGCCGAGATTACGGCGATGACGAAAGACGAGCTGAAGGAGGCGCGACGCACGCAGTTCGCGATGGTGTTCCAGGGCTACGGGCTGATGCCGCATCGCACCGTGCTGGAGAACGTTGCTTGGGGTTTGCGTCTCAACAAGGTGCCGAAAGAGGACCGCCAAGAGAAGGCGGCAGAGGTTTTGCGGAACGTAGGTCTGGAGCAGTGGGCGGGATCATATCCGAGCGGATTGAGCGGTGGCATGAAGCAACGAGTCGGAATCGCACGCGCCATGGCGATGGACACTCCCATACTGCTCATGGATGAGCCGTTCAGTGAGATTGATCCGATCCGTCGGCGCACCCTGCAGAAGGAGCTCAAAGACCTGCACCAGACAGTTAACAAGACGATCATTTTCATCACGCACAACACAAATGAGGCGTTGATGCTTGCGGACAGGATGGCGGTTATGCGGGATGGAAAGGTCGTGCAGATCGACGAGCCGCACCATCTCGCGATGCATCCCGCCGATGACTATGTGCGCGACTTCATCTTGGAGGTTAGAGAGGAAGATATCCTCACGGCCGAGGCGATAATGAATCGTCGCATCTTCACGGTGCGCGAGGATGTGATGGCGTCCGCGGCCAAGGACCTTATGGAGGCGCGAGGCACGGATCATGCCCTCGTGGTGAACGAGGTCGGGGTGTATGTAGGGACTGCGACGACTGCCAGCATCGAGGCAGCGTTGACCACCATGGATGTGCAGGTCACGGATACCGCACTGCTGCTGGACCCCGTAGTGCGTCCGGCGATGGACATGGCGACGTTGCTGCGGCGTGCTGTTCTGGCGCATGCTTCGCTTCCCGTTGTTGGACCGACCGGTGTGGTGGGCGGAGAGATTACGCTAGAGAGATTGGCAGAGGTATCTGGCGGAGACAGAACATGAGCTCGTCGCAACTGTTGGGTCTCGCAGCGACTAGGACCGGACACACAAAGACCGTGGGATGACGACTAAGGAAGTATCATCTGGCGTTCCGGCGGCGAACGAACTGACCACTTCGCGTACGGCGGACCGTTTGCGTAGACCTGCGCCGAATCGGGTGCGGGACGCCATACTGCGCGTGCCGGGTTGGGTGCGCTGGATGCTCGGTCCGCTCCTGCTGTCTCTCTTCCTCATGGCGGGAGAGCTGAGCTGGATCCTGGAGGTGCCATACACGTTCACCACTCGCGAGTTCGGTGACGATGTCGGAGAGCGGTTAACTGGCTACATCAACTGGTTCACGACGACGTTTTCTGGCGCGTTCGGGTTCATTGACAACACGCTTGAGACGCTGATTGTTCGGATCGATAACGCATTGCTCGCGGTGCCCTGGCCTGCGACGGTGCTCTTCGTGGCGATACTGACGTGGCGCGCGGTGGGTCCGAAGATGGGAGTGTTTGCGCTGGTTGCACTCACTTCGCTGGTGATGATCGGGCTCTGGGACCCGACTATCGAGACAGTCGCGCTGATGATGGTTGCTCTGACGCTTTCTTTGTCAATCGCGATACCTCTGGGCATCATCAACGCCGAAAACTCCCGCGTCGACAAATGGACGCGTCCCATCCTCGACGTAATGCAGACGATGCCAAGCATGGTGTATCTGGTGCCAGCGTTGGCAGTGTTCGGACTAGGTAACGTGGCAGGCGTAATCGCTACCGCAGTGTTCGCGATACCTCCGACACAGAAGTACACGACCGTGGGCTTGTTGGGTGTCCCGGCCAACACCGTAGAAGCAGCAGAGTCGTTCGGTGCTTCGCGGATGCAGGTGCTGTTCGGTGTGAAGGTGCCGCTCGCGTTGCCTTCGATTATGGCGGGTGTCAGCCAATCAACGATGAACGCACTCGGCCTGGTGATAGTGGCATCGATTGTTGGAGGAGGAGGATTGGGCGAGTTGGTGGAGCAGTCCCTCACGCGCCTGGACACCGGTCAGGCTTTGCCCGCCGGGTTTGCCATTGTGCTTATCGCAGTCTTGATTGACCGCGTTTCGGAGGGTCTCGCCAAGAAGCGGTTCCGCGAGCTTGGTTTAGACGAGTCGGAAATGCTTAGGTAATTGACGCCAGCTATGATGCGCGACAGAGATAACGCTCCTTCGGACCAAGGTTCGGGCCGATCTGCCTCTGATGGTGACGGGTTCAGCGTGCCGTTCTTGCGATTTGTGCCGGTGTGGTTGCGTTGGATGTTGATACCGGCAGTCGTCGCGGTGGCTATGGCACTCGGCGCGGGCGCAGATTCGGATGTTGGGTCGATGATTCAGCGTGTGAACGAGTTCCCACACGGCTACGATGCGGCTGACAACGGTGCCGCAATCGGTAGGCGCATCACGGCTTGGATCGATTGGATCACCGACAACTTTGACACCGTGTTCAAGGCTTTCGATGATGCATTGGAGGCCGGCATCGAACGGATCAACACTCTGTTGCTAGCCCTGCCGTGGCCTGCAGTGATCTTGCTCTTGACGATCATAGGTTGGCGCTTGGTCGGATGGGGCATGGGTGTCTTCACCGCGCTGGCTACCGGCTCAATCATCGCTTTGGGAATGTGGGACAACACCATGTTGACCGTGACGCTCATATCCATCTCGCTGTCAACCGCACTTGTGATTGCGATTCCGTTAGGTATCTTCGCGGCAGAGTATCGCCCGTTGGAGCCGTTGACGCGTTGGGTGATGGATACGATGCAGACCTTGCCGAGCATGGTCTACCTGGTCCCGGCGTTGGCTATGTTCGGACTAGGGAATGTCGCGGGTGTCATTGCCACTGTGGTGTTCATAATCCCGCCGGCGTTCAAGTTCGTATATCTAGGCATTAGAGGCGTACCGCGCGAAGCGGTCGAGGCGGCAGAGTCGTTCGGCGCGTCTTGGTTCCAGGTATTGATGGAGGTGAAGATACCTCTAGCGCTTCCGAACATCATGGGCGGCGTCAGCCAGGCCACGATGGCATCACTTGCGATAATCATCGTGGCATCACTCGTCGGTGCCAAGGGTCTTGGCGACATCGTTGAGCGTTCGCTGACGTGGCTCGATTCTGGGACTGCTACTTTGGCGGGATTTGCGATTGTGATTGTCGCCGTCGTGATAGACCGTTTCGCTGAGGCATTGGCACAACGCCGCTACCGCAAGATGGGCTTGGACGATTCAGGCGCGATGATTAGGTGACAAGATGTTTGCGCTGAAAGAGTTTCTGGCTCCTATCAGGATCCACGCGGTGTGGGCCGCAGGATTGGCGATCGTTTGGATTGCCGCGGTTGTTTCAATTGGCGGACTGAAGATACCAGAGGGCGCGCAGGGTTCGTCCGGCAGGACGGACGCGATCCTGTTCTCGGACTTGGATTGGAGCTCTGCCGGGATCCAGGCCCGCGTGGCATCCTACATCGTTGACAAAGGGCTTGGGTACGAGACCGAGTTGGTTGATGGGGACACGAACCTGTTGTGGTTCGCGTTGGTGCACGGCGACGCGGACGTGACGATGGAGATCTGGTTGCCGAATCAGTTGGAAGAGTGGAACGAGCAACTGGCGTTGGGGACTATCGTCGACGGGGGCGACAGCATTGGCGAGAATTGGCAAGGTTGGGTGATTCCGCAGTACATCAAGGATCAGTACCCGCAGTTCGTGTCGGTATTCGACATCCCGACTTTCTATCGGGTGTTTGAGGGTCCCGGTACGAGCGGGAAGGCACGATTCGTCGGTTGCGCGAACGGTTGGTCATGCGAGGAGGTGAACAAGGTGAAGTTCAGGTCCTACGAAGTTGGTGAGTATCTACATGTGATTTCGCCTAGTGGTCAGCAATCTTTGTTTGAAGACCTGCATGAGTACTATCGCGACCGCAAGCCTTGGATAGGTTTCCTGTGGTCGCCAACTGAGCCAGCGCACTCGCTTGACCTTTATCGGCTCGAGGAGCCGCCGTACAGCGATGAGTGCTGGGCTGGCGACATGGCGTGCGCTTACCCGAGGAACGATATCCGAATAGGAGTCAACCAGCGTCTACTGACACGCGCGCCAGAGGTCTTCGACTTCCTTAAGCGGTGGGACTTCCCTAGCGATGCCCAGGTTCAGACGGAGGCATGGTTATCGGAGAACGGTGCTGACCGTCTAGACGATGCGGCGCTTTGGTACCTTGCGAACTTCCAGGAGTATTGGCGGCCGTACGTTACCGAGGAGCAGGCGGAGAAAGTGATGGCATCCGTCGTAGCCGATGCAGCGCGCAGGGTGGTACCTCTAGGGGATGTGATTGAGCTGCGATAGAGGACGTTTTGCGGTTTGTGCGCTTAATCGCATCAGCGGCCGATAGGTTATGTAGAATGCAAGGCGCGCCAAGTTTAGACTTCCCAAGTCGCCGGATAGCGCGTCGGCGCGGTCATTTTCCGAATCTGCATCTCACATTCACTAACGAGTCGATACTACCCGCGGCGAATGCAAGATGACTCTCACCGACACATCAGCTGGAACAGGTGCCGTTGCCGATGAGTCGGAGCGCGAGACGGCGATTTCGATTCGCAATCTCTACAAGGTGTTCGGCGACGATGATCAGATTGAAGCCGCAATAGGGATGTCTAACGAAGGCAAGACCAAGGCGGAGATTCAAGAAGAGACTGGCGCGGTAGTCGGGATAAACGATGTCTCGCTGGAGATTACCAAAGGCGAGATGTTCGTTGTGATGGGACTTTCCGGTTGCGGCAAGTCAACGCTAATCCGATGCATCAACCGGCTCATTGATGCGTCTTCGGGCGAGATATGGCTCGGCGACAGGGAGCTCACAGAACTTGACGAGGACGAGCTGCGCGAGATTCGTCGCCACGAGATTTCAATGGTTTTCCAGCACTACGGGCTCCTGCCGCATCGCACAGTCGCCGGCAATGTGGGCTTCGGTTTGGAGCTCATGGGCGTGGACCCCGTGGTCCGTCGACAACGCGTGGAGCAGACCCTAGAGACGGTCGGTCTCGCCGGTTGGGGCACGAGCTTGGCGGACGAGTTGAGCGGGGGAATGAAGCAACGCGTTGGACTAGCGCGGGCGCTCGCTCTGGATGCACCTATCTTGCTGATGGACGAACCGTTCAGCGCGTTAGACCCTTTGATACGCGGCGACCTGCAAGACGAGTTGTTGCAGCTACAACAGGCGGTGCACAAGACGATCGTCTTCATAACACATGACCTGAACGAGGCGGTCAAGGTGGGCGACCGCGTTGCGATCATGCGAGATGGCGCGATTGCCCAAGTTGGCGCGCCTACGGAGATCGTGCTGGAACCCGCCGATCACTTTGTAGCGGACTTCGTTAGGGAGGTGCGTCAGAACGCGCTGATAACGGCCGAGTCGGTGATGTCCGATGTTGAGCATTCCATCAATCATTTGACCAACGCTCGCCAAGCGCACCGGATGTTCGTGGAAAACGACTGGCACTTTTCGTTCATCGTGGACGACGACATGCATTACATCGGCACACTGACGCTTCAGCGAATAGACGCGGAGTGGGAGTCTGCACAGACAAAACCGGTCGGCGAGTTGCGCCTGCGAGTGGAAGAGACGGTGGAACGCGAGGCCGTCTTGGATGACCTTGTCCCCATAGGATTGCGGTCTGAGCATCCGATACCTGTGTGCGAAGCGGACAGTACGCTCGTGGGCGAGGTCAGACTGGAAGTACTCGCGCGTGCCATGGATTGACACCGACGTTATGACTACTGACAACGAAACAGACGCTAAGGCCGGCACATCAGAGGGCAGGCAGTCCCAGAACGGCGGCATTTTACCGCGATGGTTCCTGCCATTCGTCTTCTGGGTTGGATTGCCGACATTGTTGGCTATCTCGCTATGGGGGGTAGGCAGAGGAACGGGAAACGAGGCCATATCAACATTCCCGGATCAGTTTGGTTCCAGTGAGACGGTGTTTCTGCGATTTTCGCTGGACGATGAGACGTGCGAACTTGGCACATGGCGGTTCGGGACCGACCTCGGTAGATGCATAGACATACTCGTGGAGTGGGTGACCGTTGAATGGGGTGCTCTGTTCCGCTTTATCAGCAATGTGCTCACTAGAGTGTTCGTGTGGTTGCGAGACGGCTTGCAGTGGATCCCGTGGCCTGCTTTCATGTTTGGCGCGGCGATCTTGACATGGAAGGTCGGCAGTCCGAGGTTGGCGATTTTCACCGTCATGGCCCTGTTGTTGCTCGCGCTATTCCAACTCTGGGACAGCACCATGGAGACGATTGCCTTGATGGGAGTTACGGTCGCAATGTCGATTTCCGCGGCCGTCCCCTTGGGAATATGGTCCTCGCAGAACGACAAGGTTCGCAACGCTATCCGGCCGTTCCTAGACGGCATGCAGACGATGCCGAGCTTCGTGTACCTAGTGCCGGCCATCGCGCTCTTCGGGCTTGGTAATGTGCCGGGGATGTTCGCGACGCTGGTCTACTCCATACCGCCCGCAGTTAGGTTCACTGACTTGGGTATCCGCCAGGTGCCGGCCGAGATAGTTGAAGCGGCGGAGTCGTTCGGAGCCACCAAGTGGCAGTTAATGTTCAAGGTGCGCCTGCCGCTTGCGATGCCGACCATAACGGCCGGGATTAATCAGACGACGCTCATGGCGCTGTCGATGGTGGTGATCGCGTCGCTGGTTGGAGCAGGCGGTTTGGGCGAGGATGTCAACCGCGCGTTGGGACGCTTGCGACCGGGCGACGCATTGCTAGCAGGGATGGGAATAGTTTTCCTCGCGATCATCATTGATCGCGTTACGCAGGCGTACGCGAGACGCAAGGATCCTGCGGCGCTAGAGAACCGGCGGGCAGCAGGATGATGGTGTGTAAATCCGCATCCGATATCATTTAGTGAGCGGTAGTGCGATGGACAACAATAGAGAGAGGACGGTTTACGACCATGTTGAAGTTGCGTAAGTTCGCGGTGGTTGCCGCGATCGCTGTGCTGACGGTTTCCGGTCTGACAGGTTTGGCTTGTCAGAGTTCCGCTGAAAAAGAGGAGATCGTCTTCGTTGATTTGAACTGGGACTCTGCATTAGTGCAGACCGAGATCGCTTCTGCGATCGTGCAGCACGGCTACGAGTATCCAGTCAGCAAGATACCTGGAGACACGGTGAAGATCTTCCCCGCGCTTCAGAGCGGCTCGGCGCATGTCGCTGTCGAGACTTGGGTGTCTAACGCCCAGGAAGCCTACGACAAGGCATTAGCCGATGGTTACATGATCCGAGTGGGCGACAATCTTCAGGACAACTGGCAAGGCTGGGTGGTTCCGCAGTACGTCAAAGACGAGAATCCCGGACTGGTGAACGTGACGGACATTGAAGCCCATAAAGACCTGTTCGCCACAGCAGGGTCTGGAGGCAGAGCACGTTTTGTAACCTGCATTCCCGGCTGGGGCTGTGAGACGATTAACGCCAACAAGTTTGACGCTTACGACATGCTGGGCTACTTAGAGCCGTTCAACCCTGGTTCGCAAGAAGCGATGTTTGCCGACTTGCGGTCGACTTATGCCCGAGGTGAGCCATGGTTGGGCTACCTCTGGAATCCCTCGCCGCCGGCCATCGAGCTAGACCTCTATGTGTTGGAAGAGCCGGATTACAGCGATGAATGCTGGGACACGACGCAGGGTTGCGCCTACCCCGTAGCTGAGATAGGCATTGTCGCCGCTTCCTCGCTCAACGATCGCGCGCCAGAGGTGATCGAATTCTTCAACAACTACGCGTTCGATTCGGGCGACCTACGGCCGATCTTGGGATGGATGCAAGAGAACGATGAGACGCCGGAGAACGGAGCGCGGTGGTATCTCCGGAATTCAGATAAGTGGCGCAGCTTCGTGCCGAGTGATGTCGCTGACCGTATAGACGACGCTCTATCGGGCTAGATTGCTACATCAACCAAGGGACTCGGCGCGCCGAGTCCCTTGGAGCGTCAATATCCGCGTCGGAGTGCGGTGCGGATTGTCTAGGTTTGCGAGGCTCGCCTCGCAACCTGAGGCCCTACGATGATCTGCCGGGGAGATGATCGCGTGGCTCATCGCCGAGCCACATCGATATCGTGGGCATTTACTGTCGCGGCGGTGATGACACTGTCAGCCCTAGGTTGCCTGACGGACTCATCTCGCGACGAGATCACGATTATTGAGCACTCGTGGGAGTCTGCGTCTGTCCAGTCCCAGATCGTGGGATACATCGTTGAGCATGGTTACGGTTACCCGGTTTCGACGCTTTTGGTAGACCCGTTGGCGATTGATGCGGCGTTGAGCAGCGGCTCGGCGGATGTCGCGATGGAGATCTGGTTACCGAATAACCGCGAGATTTACGACGAGGTGATTGAGGATGGGACTGCTGTAGACATCGGTAAGAGTATCGAAGACTCGTGGCAGGGCTTCGGAGTGCCGCAGTACGTCAAGGATGCGAACCCCGGCCTTGGATCAGTGGGCGACATCCGCGACTATGTCGACGTATTCGCAACCGTTGGCTCCGACGGTAAGGTTCGGTTCGTTGACTGCGTGCCCGGCTGGGCTTGCGAAGTCGTCAACAGCGAGAAGTGGCTTGGTTACGGACTCAACGACATAATTCACAGCGTCAAGCCCGGCTCTGAGGCGGCACTCCTGGCGGACTTAAAGCGCGCATACTCCAGAGGCGACGCTTGGTTCGGATATGTCTGGGGGCCGTCCATCATCTCGATCGATTACGAGATGTATGTGCTGACGGAGCCTGAGTACACGGCGGAATGCTGGGAGTCTGATAAGGCCTGTTCCTATCCGATCACAGAGGTGAAAAAACTCGCCGCATCCGGCCTGGTTGAACGTGCGCCCGATGTTGTTGACTTCCTCCGCCAATGGCATCTTCCGACGGAGGCTCTGGTTGAAGTCTCTAAATGGATGGCTGACAACCACGAGACATCGTCGGAAGGTGCAATCTACTTCCTCCAGAAGTTTCCGCACGTCTGGAGGGCGTACGTTCCGGATCAAGTGGCAACCAAGGTTGAGACGGCCGTAGCCTCAAACGGCTAGCGCGATCCCGCTATGTTGGCCCGGGCGCTCTGAGGCTACCCGGCGCGTCCACCAAAGTGGACGGCTACTCCCTGCCAAGTTTGTGTCCCCAAGTTACGTAGCTCAGTCGGCGTACATGCTGAAGTTCAGCTCCTGTTGCGTGTGGACGTCTATGAGTGCGCTCCTGCCGTGATCGAAGTTCTGTCGGCGCGCTTCTCGGATCGCATCGCCGATCTTCGTGGGGTCGGTGACGGTGATTCCCTTCGCGCCCATGCCTTCGGCGATCATCGCGTAGTTGCCAGTCATGTTGCCGGCGTTGTACTTCTCCATTGCGACTGGTAGCGAGCGGTTATAGCCGCCCATGGTGCCGTTGTTGAGGACGATGGTCGTTATCGGGTTCTCTGATCTGACAGAGGTCTCTATGTCGAGCCCTGACATACCGAACGCAGCATCGCCCATGAAGTTGACGCAGAACTTGCCGGGTTCCGCCATCTTCGCACCGATCATCAATCCGATGCCATATCCCAGATGCGTGCTCTTCCCCCAACCGATATACGAGTGAGGGACCGTGGCGGTGTAGAACGGCATCATCTGGTCGCGCGGGTGTCCGGCATCATGCGTCATGATCGTGTTCTCAAGATCGACCGCGGCATTGATCTCGTTGATGAGTCGGTAGGGATTGATCGGCACCATGTCGGAATTGAGCAACCCATGCCAGTCAGCGTTCCACTCCGCGCGGTCTTGCGCGATCGCTTCCTGCGTTGATGTGTCGCTACGGCGACCTGCCTCACCAATCTGCGACTTCGCCTCTTCGATCATCAACGCCAGAGTCGCCTCGGCATCGCCGACTATGCCCAGGTCGGTGTTGTACTCCTTGGAGATGTCCGTTGGGTTATTGGTTGAGTGAATCAGGAACTTGCCAGGCGGCAAGTCGATGCCGTAGTTCGTCACTGTGAGACTTGCTCCCACTGCGAACAGGACATCGGATTCTTTCAACCATGTCCAAACAGGCTTTGGTGCGGTCCGGTTGGCCGCTCCGAGAGCGAGAGGGTGTCGTTCGTCGATTGCGGATTTTCCAGGCATCGTGGTGATGACCGGGATCTGAGTAAGCTCGGCGAACTCACGGAGCTGCGCTGTCGCGCCGGCGTAGAGCACGCCTTGCCCTGCCCAGATGACCGGCATCTTGGCGGCCAGCAGCTTGGAGACAGCATCCTTGACATCGCTAGAGCTGGGAGCCGACACATGCTGACTGGTCCGGATATAGCTTTCGATGCCGCCCGGTACGTCATCGCCCATAGCGTCGCGCTGCATCTCTAACATCACGGGGCCTGGTCTGCCGTTTTTCAGTGCCTCAGTTGCGCGGCGCATCATCGCCGGAATCCTGTCCGCCGATGTGATTGAGAGCGCGAGCTTTGTGATGTGTTGGAAGTTGCGCGGCCCGCCGAAGTTCGGTTGCACATCCGTCTTGTTGTTACCCGGACCATCGGGAATAAAGAGGACTGGGACGGCATCTGCCCACGCTTGTGCGAATCCGCCGAACGAGTTTTCGGTGCCTGGACCGCCTTGACATGCAAACACGCCGTATTTGCCCTTCGATGCCATTAGCCGCGAATAACCATCGGCGGCCATGATGCCGCCTCGTTCCTGTCGGAACACGATGGGTCGTATGCCTTCCTTTGCGACGGCTTCGATGAGTGGATTTGACGGGAAGCATGCCAGCCACTCAAAGCCTTCCATCTTGAGGATTTTCGCGATTGCTTCGTAGCCGTTCATGAGGTCAAGCCTTCCTTACTCAAGTTCCCGTTCGCCAGATGTCGGCGGAGCATAGCCCATTGAGGCGCGCCCCGCGTTCTCAATGCAAGTTTACGCGCTGAAGTTATCGGTTGTGTGTGTCATAGAATCTGAATCGGGATTTGACAGGCACGGTTTGCACTCTCTGACGATGCGGCAGATATTCATGGAAACTTGATATTTGTTGCGCGTGAAAGCATTGAATCGACTTAGTGAATTGGGATAACTTGAGATCAAGTCGTTGAGACATCGTCCCGAATGCCGCAGGTAAGACGCGCGAGTGTCTTCCGAATCGGTGCCGAACAGGTCAAAGGCGTAGAGATATACAAGGGCGTTGCGCCCGTAGCAGGATTAAGGAATCACTTGCCAATGTTGCGTGAAATTCATGAAGACTTCGATTTCAACGCTCATGCCGTTGACCCAGAAACTATCGGCAAGGTAAACATCAAGGTAGTTGGAGTTGGCGGCGGCGGCTCTAACGCCGTGAATCGGATGTATGAAACTCCGATTGAGACGGTGGACTACATCGCGATGAACACCGACGCGCAGGTGCTGGAGATCGCCACCGTGCCGAACGTGTTGCGGGTCGGCGACCAGATTGCGCGCGGCATGGGTGTTGGTGGAGACCCCAAGGTCGGAAAGCTGTGCCATGAAGAGAACCGGCGGGAGATTACAGAGCTGCTCAATGGCGCAGATTTGGTTTTCGTGACGGCAGGAATGGGTGGCGGAACTGGGACGGGAGGCGCGCCGGTCGTGGCATCTATCGCGAGGCAGTTGGGCGCACTCACGATCGGTGTCGTAACACGTCCATTCTCGTTTGAAGGCACGCAGCGGAAGAAGAAGGCATTGGAAGGCATCGAGGAGCTGTCGAAAGAGGTTGACACCCTGGTCACGATTCCGAATGACCTGCTGTTAGGTGCTTCTGACTCCAACACATCGGCAACCGAGGCTTGGAAGATGGCGGACCAGGTGTTGCAGGATGGAGTAGAGGGTATTGCGAAGGTCATCTTGGAGCCAGGGGAGGTGAATGTGGACTTCGCGGATGTAAAGACGGTCATGTCGAACGCTGGACCAGCGTGGATGGGCGTAGGCCGCGGCGTTGACACTGGCAGGGCCGGTGAGGGTGCTTTGGATGCAGTGACGATGGCGCTGGAAAGTCCGTTACTGGATGTTGACATCACAGGGGCGAAGAGTGCGCTGGTGAACATAACCGGCGGTGCGGAGATGACGTTGCACGGCGTTCAGGAGATAACAGAGCTGGTGAAGAGCAAGATGTCGCCGGACGCGAACATCATCTTGGGCACAGCGCGCAACGACAGCATGAAACGCGACATTCAGGTTGTGGTAATAGCGACTGGCTTCCCGACTGCCGAGGAGCAGAGCATGATGGACACGGACTTGATAGACCGTGCCATTGAGAACCCGGAGTCGGTTGATTTGCCGCCCTTCGTGAGGCGACGGGAGGAGATGAACCGCCGCCGGTCTCGCTTCTGAGTTTGACCGAGGGCGCTTTACGCAAACGGTGTTTGACGCACCGGTCGAATGCGCGGACAGGCACTATCGCCTGTCCGCGCATTCTCGTGCTCGGGTCTCAAATTCGGTTGTCGTCGATATAGTCCCAGTTGAAGTCGTAGCCTAGTCCATGACCTTGCGGTAGCAACACGTTTCCGGCGCCGTCCATCGGGTCGCAGGGGCTCTTCAGGAACGGAGGTGTCGCGTCGTAATCAAAATCAGGACGTAGCAGTCCGCGTTCGTAGAAGAGGCAGGTCTCGTCGGTCGTCGCGCCGAGTATCGCCGAGTTAGGGAACCACCCGCCGTGCATCTCGCAAGGCACGCCGAACGATTCGTAGACATCAACGGCCCGCTTGCACGCCGTTATACCGCCGAAGTTGACATCGATCCTGCCGATGTCGGATGCGCCCTGCATGATCCACTCGGCGCGGGAATAGTGCATGTTGGTCGCGTGCTCGGGCGCACATACGGCGACCTCCAACTCGCGGCACAACCTCCGGTAAGGCTCAACGCGAATCTCGTGCATCGGATGCTCCAAGAAGTAGTAGCCGAGTCGCTCCAGTTCGCGTCCAACGTAGATCGATTCATCTAGCGAGTAGATGCCCCAAGGGTCAAGCATCAATGTCATGTCGCTACCTACGGCATCCCTTACAGCTTCGCAGACTTCGATGTCTTGCTTCGGATAGGCAGGTCGTCGCGGTGCGGGTTGCCAATTTACGGGGTCCCAGTAGATGTATGCGTGAACCTTGAATGCTGTGTATCCAGCTTGCTTGCACTCGAGAGCGAACGCCGCATATGTCTCGGCATCGCCAATGTTCGGGAACGTGCTCGCATAGGCTCGCACGCGGTCGCGGGCCTTACCTAGCATCTGGGACACCGACATCCCTGCGTACCGTCCCGCCAGGTCCCAAAGTGCCGCGTCGATGTTGCCGATCATAGCGTCCCTGAACAAGCGATGGTCTCGCATGAGGAACCACAAGGCCTCCCGGTCCAGCGGGTCTTGGCCCACCAGCATTTCCTTGACCATATGCTCCTCGGCCGAGCCGGGAATCCAGTCGCCTTCAGTGCCGGTGTTGTAACCACATACACCCTCATCGGTAGAGATGCGGGTTATCGTTGCTATCTGATCTTGGGCTTCATCGAGCCATACTCCGTATCCCCACTTCGTCCCGACATTCTGACCTCTGGTTCGGAATCTGATAACGTCTACGTCTGTGATTCGCATGGCACACCCTCGCATTCATGTTGCCGTTGACATGCGCAAACTCTACCACTACTAGCGACACGGGTAGACGATTGGTTTGAGATTAGCTCAGGATGGTGACGCGGATATCGCGGGTTACTGCGACAGGTTCAAGGTTCTTGGCGCCGTATCAGTCGACGTGCGCCGCCGACGAACAACATCAGGTTGGCACCGATGAGCGAGCCGAGGTACGTTCCGCCTACGCTAGACGCGTTCTGCCAGAAGTCGGCTCCGAAGCCGACGTCCCTGAATCCGATATAACCGAGAGCACCACCGATAGTCGCGAGTGCTAGTGCGCCCGCGATCTCCGCGAACGAGATGGACTCCTCCGAAGTTCCGTACCGCTTGACGACGACGAATCCGACCACCGCTCCTAATGACATGGATACGACGACGGCGATCTGAGTTGCCATTACTGAGCCGGCAAAAAGCGCTGGGACCAACATGACAATCGTCATGACGTACAAGAGATACGCTCCGAGTGACGAGACGAAAGCGGCGAATACGAGTTGGATGATGAATGCGCCGATGCCGTAGTGCCCGCGCCACATAACGTAAGCGATTCCCGCAATTACGAAGATCAGAACGATGAACGGGACGTACGAGCTGGCTTCGAATCCTGGCATGATGTGCGAGCGATTGACTACGGTCTGGCTGTTTGATATCGCGGGTCAGCGAGGGAGAGAATCCAATATCGCGTTGGCCTGCGCGGTCGGTCCGTTGAATCTGGGGTCCGCGACGACCCGGAATGCCGCTGCTAACCTGTCGACGTTGGCAGCAGTGGCCGGCGCGACATTGAATCGGTATTGACGGATCGTCTTGTTCACGCGTTCGGCAAGCGGTCCTTTCTTAGCGCGCTCGGCGGCAGACCTTGGTGACGCGCCCAACTCTGACACAGCGATGCTGGTCCTGAATTCGCATTGAACAGAGCCGCTGATGTACTCGGACAATGCTCTACCAATATCCTTGACGCCATCTATGAATATCGGCTCGCCATCGTGCAAGACGGCGATCAATCCGGGTTTGTTTCCGACCATCCAGACCATTTCCTCTGTCAACGGCATCGATTCCTGGGCGATCAGTCGGCTGTAGAGCATTTCCCACTTGCCGAGATGCGATGGTGTGAAGGTTGACATCGTATAGAGGATTGGTCGGTCGCTAAACGATTCCTATCCTATCTTTGATTGCCGACCGATTGCGTCGCGCCGTGTTCCCTCGTCCGACGGGCTCAGAACTCGGCGACTACGTGATGTACTCGGGTATCTGAGAACATCGCGGCGGCGGATTCAAGAGAGCCGCGTGACACCTCGTCGCAACGACCCGCCGCGTGAAGCGAGCGTAGGTCATGTTCGCCCATGTAGATTGCGCCCAAAGTCTCGATAGGCATCTCAATGTCGACGCTGGCATCAGCCGGATTGCAGACGGCGGATCCGTCGCTGCTCACTTCAAGCGCGTAACTCCCAGATGTCCAGTCACAGAATTCGTCCACCACTTTTATCACGAGCTCTCCCGGCACGCTATAAGTCCTGGCCGATAAGGCCTTTGGCACATCGAGGATCCTGAGCCACAGCGCGTCATATGGTTTCTGTGCCATGCATCTTGGATCGTCGAGCAGCCGCCAGAGTAGCGAGCGCACTGGATGTGATTCGTGTTGCACGCGGTGCACTAGGTCGATGTCTAGCAGGAATCGCCAGATCTTAGCCTCAGCGCGCGGGTTCAAGGCGATCAGCTCTCTAACCTTGAGTGTCTTAAAGGCCAATTCGTCTGGGTCAAGCGAATCTGATATGCGGTACGAGGCGAATCCGAGAGTTTCAGAGTCCTCAGAGTAGGTCACATTAAAGACATCATCGAATCGTTTATCCGCCGGTTCTGGGTGCGAGCGTCTCCATTGGGGGGCAAGTCGGCTCGCCATGCCGGGCGTTGCCGCCATCTTGCGGCGCCATATATCGGGACCAACTTGTCGGATGTTTCCCGCGGTTGCGAATCGAACCTTGCCACTGGCCGTCGCGGCTGGGTTGTCAGCGCGGAATGTCGACCTGTCGCACTCGATCGTCACTTCTTGTTGCTCTACGGCCATGCCGAAACCATAGCGACCGTAGATCAGTGCTTCGCTCGCCCAGAGCCCTGCCAAGGGGAAACCTCGCTCATGTTCTTGTCGCAGCTG
Organism: Dehalococcoidia bacterium; assembly: GCA_965200145.1. GTDB lineage: Bacteria > Chloroflexota > Dehalococcoidia > Lucifugimonadales > Lucifugimonadaceae > CBDATG01. The sequence goes on along the minus strand of CBDATG010000001.1, from coordinate 90,300 downwards.
TCTGTGCATCATATGCGTCAAGATGCCGCGTCGACGGTGCGTTGGAGATACCGCCACGTTGGTAATTCCCGCCATCGGTGCGATACCGCCGGGAACTCCGATATCCATGTCGACGCCGGAGCATGTTCCCACGATGTCCTCGCCGTCGGCGGCGCAATTGGCTCTGGCGATTTCGCGGTATTCCTTGTCCGACTCCAATCGGCCTTGGCGGATTTGGTAGACATTGCCGAAGCCGCGCGATTCCGCAACTGCGGCTCGCAGAGTCTCGTCCGGCCGCAACGGCCTGTAGGTTATCCCGTTAACGGTTTGCATGCGTTTCGTGTTTACTAGGCATTGCGCCGGTCTAGAGCCAAACGGAATCAGTGGATCGGTCGCACTAGAAGTGGAACGGGTTCCACGCGGCGGGGGAGCATCTGAACATCGCATCGATGTTTGATAGCAAGCGTTGTCCTGGAACAGACACCTCCGCCTCGCCGATGTCAACCAGCATGGAGGGCGTGATGGAACCGAAGTATGCTGCGCCGAGCGATCGTTCGGGGAGCGATATGTGTGCGGCTTTGGCGGTCGGTTTACAGGCGGACCCGTCTGGACTCGTAGTGAGCTCCCATCGGGTGCGGGCGTTGTCCTCAGCGGCTGATACTTCGATGACGAAAGAGCCTGCCGCTTGGTATGCCCGCTTAGATAACAGTGCGGCGATGTCCAGAGGTTTGAGCCAGATCGTATCGTTTGTTTCGCGTCGCAACCTGCGTTGGTCTGCGAGCATCCAGTAGATCGGGTCATCTATCGGTCTGTACGGAGCCACGATTTCATATGCTAGCGGTTCATCAAACACGAAACGCCAGATGGCCGCGTGTGCTCTTCGATCCAATGAGATGGCCTCGTGCACCTCTAAAGTCATTGCGAAAGGGTCAAGATCGGTTTGTTTGGGGTTGAACACGTACTGTGCGTATCCCCTCGGCTGGCCGTCCTCTTCGTAGACTGCAACGAAGTCGTCCGCGTTTTTCCTTGGATGGACTTCGTATTGCCATCTCTTGGCACGGCGATTGACCATTCCAGGCCGATCGAATCGTGCCGCGTCGTAGACTTTCGCCATCAGCGGTATCGCTTCGTCGCGTCGAACCAGTCTGAAAGAGCCGTTGAATTCTGGGCAGTGCGAAAACTGAGTGTAGGCACCTCGGATTTTCCATCCGTGTGATGGGATGGAGTTTCCGTAACCATATCGGCTGTACAGATTCCCTAAGCTGGCCCAGAGGATGCAAGCCGTGTCGCCGCGGGCTCGAGCGTCATCGTGAACGCGTGACATGATCTTCCTCTGGATGCCACGACGTCGGTGAGTCGGTGAGGTTGTGATGTAGGCTACGCCCGCGACAGGTGCGGTTTCCCCACCGGGCAACGTCATGTCGAAGGAATCTGCGCCGCCGGTGCCGACGATTTCGTCACCGTCCTTGCACGCGATCAGGCGATCAATCTCGGCCCTATGGTCGCGCATGTAGATCGAGTCTTCGGGCGAGATGCGGTCGCCGAAACTGGCACGGACTGCATTACGCCAATGCACAAACTCACTTGGGTGAAGAGGGACGAGTTCCATGAAGTGAGGAAGGTCTGAGGGAAAGGCGAGGCTAGGCGTTCGTGGATCGCAGAACGGTGTCTAAACGCAATTCTAAACTTGCGGACACGACGCCTGCACTTAACGGTCTGTAACGCGCATTGAACGCAGTGAGTTCGAACCGACAATTCGGACCCGTTTCAATCCCGATCCCGATGCTGTGATTTTCAATAACGTCATCCGCTTGGAATCGACGACGTCTACCATGGATGTCGCTGTTGACTTGCTGCGCCATGAAGGTACCGCAGTCGCGCACGGTACGGCGATACTAGCTGACTCCCAGACTCACGGCAGGGGTCGTCACGGTCGACGCTGGCACTCCGTACGCAGCGGGGACCTGTTGGTGTCGTATCTGCTGAGCCCTCGGAGCGCTATCGTGGGCACAATGCCGATACTGGCAGGATTGGCGGCCGCCGAAGCGGTTGACGCATTGACTGGTGTCGAATCGCAAATCAAGTGGCCGAACGATGTCTTAGTCGGCGGAAAGAAGGTCTGCGGCGTTATCGCGGAGTCGGTGTCACAGGGGCGAGAGACGGCTGTTGTGCTCGGGATCGGAATGAACTTGGCGTTTGAACCTACGGAGACGTTGGATGTACGCGTGCCAGCCGACAATCTGAACCGCATCGCCGACCGCAGTATCTCCCGCGATGAAGCATTCCGAGTGCTGACGGCGCGCATCGAAGTGCTGTACGAAGCGGTGGACAGTGGCGGCAGCATCATAGAAGAATGGAAACAACGCCTTTCAACGATAGGGCATCCGGTCGCGGTCGAGTCTGTGAAAACCCTTGCAGGTACTGACGGTGACGCAGTGCGCGGGATAGCAGTGGATGTTGACGAATTGGGCAGACTGATAGTACGGACAGAAGGTGGGCACTTGGAGGCCGTCGCGGCGGGCGAAGTGACGATGCTAGGAGTGGCGTAGGTAATCAGCCTAATAATCGTGCTTTTGTGGCACCTGTGCCGGTTGACGATTCGACAGTCGGTCGAGCCGACAAGTCAATCCTGATTCGCTGTTTCGTTGTTCCATCCCCGCATCAAATCAGGTCGGCGTTTCAATGTCCGCGTAGCCGATGAAGACCGTCGGAACTGTTCGACGGCGGAGTGATCGCCCGAAAGCAATACTTCCGGCACTCGCCAACCTCGAAACGTTGCCGGCCGGGTGTAGACCGCGGATTCAAGCAGGCCACCAACTTCGGAGGAAAACGACTCGTGCGCGGTTGACGCGTCATCGCCGAGCACGCCGGGGATCAACCTAGCGACTGCGTCGATGACTGCCATAGAGGCTATCTCGCCGCCGGTGAGCACGAAGTCCCCCAGGCTGACCTCGAGGTCAACGCAGTGTTCTACGAATCGCTCGTCAACGCCCTCGTAGTGGCCACACACGAGAATCAACGCGTCCCTCTGTGCCAGTTCTTCGGACACGCGCTGATTGAATCGCTCGCCCTGCGGCGACATCATGACCGTCAAGGGACGTTCCCCATCCGCGTACTGATCCAGAACCGATTCAACTGCATCGAAGAGTGGCGGCGCCATCAAAACCATGCCGGGTCCTCCGCCGTAAGGGGGCGCGTCGACTGTGCGATGACTGTCGCTAGTGAAGTCGCGCGGGTTAACGAACTCAACATTGATGCGTCCTGATCGCACCGCCCGGCCGATGATGCTCGTGTTCAACACCGAGTCGAACATCTCGGGAAACAGAGTCACAACATGGAACTTCACTGCGCCCTCCGTTTTCTCCGAAAGCATTCAGTTCGGATGCTCGCCGCGATCGGCTCCAGAGATCACATCAACGGCATGGGGCAGAATGTCGCCGATGACTTCTATGCACTCGCCGACGCCCTTCGGACTGCCCGGTAGGTTGACAATCAACGTTCTGTTGCTCACACCCGCCACGGCTCTAGACAACATCGCCATTCGGGTTTTTCCCAATGTCTCGAATCGCATCGCCTCTGTGATGCCGGGTATCTCGTAACTGATGACTCGTGCTGTGGCTTCGGGAGTTACGTCTCTCGGTCCCAACCCAGTGCCTCCCGTGGTGAGAACAAGATTGATCCGCGGGTCATCTGCCCACTGGCGCAATTTCCGAGACAGCGGATCAACGTCGTCGCTGGCGACATGCCGATCGATGCATTGGTGTCCCAACGCGTTCATTGCATTAACAACGGCTTGACCGCCCGCGTCATCGCGGGACCCGCGCGCTACTGAGTCGCTGCTGGTCAAGACGGCGAAAGGTATAGGACGCTTGTGTGAGTGCTGCACCTGAAAGGCAAGTCGTGGCGATTGCGGTCTGATTCCAAAGAAATGTTACTGCGCCGCGATTGTCAGCGTAAACATGGAATTGTGTGAAGATGAATTCCTAGAATCCGCGAAAGAGTACCGAATCCTATGTTGGAATGAGGCGCGATGCGCGCTCATTTCGGTTTGCTATCAGCCTTGACACCACAACTTCGTATGCCCAAACGTAGATCGAGGCCGTCGGCGCGATTGCGTAGCGAGTTGCCGCGTCGTTTGGCGTCAGTTCACCGGCCGGTTATGCTCTCGGAGACGATCGATGCGCTTGATGTGCGACCAGGCGGCAGGTACATTGACGGCACCATCGGCGAGGGCGGTCACGCGTCTGCGATTCTTGAGGTATCCGAACCGGGGGGGCAACTGCTCGGATTCGACGCTGACCGCGAAGCTGTCACCGTCGCTAGATCGCGTTTGGGACGTTTCGGCAGCGCGGTTCGCATTGAGAACGAGAGCTTCGCAGAGATGCGAGCGATCGCCATCCGCTACGACTTCGTGCCCGTCCATGGCGTGTTGCTCGATCTCGGTATGTCTTCGTTGCAGCTCGACCGTGAAACGCGTGGCTTCTCATTCCGCCGTCCGGACCCGTTGGATATGCGCTTTAGCTTGGAGCGTGGTCCAACCGCATCCGACATCGTAAACGGATACGCGGAGGGAGACCTTTCGGACCTGATCTATCGATTGGGTGAAGAGCGCGCATCGCGTCGCATCGCCAGCGCGATCGTGAGCCGGCGTCCCATCGAGACTTCGCAAGAGCTCGCCGCAATAGTGGAGGGGTGCAAGCGTGCGCCTAGTCGGAACGGTAATGGTTTCAGGCATCCAGCGACGAAGACGTTTCAAGCGCTGAGAATAGCGGTCAATGACGAGTTGCGGGCTCTGGAGGCCGGTTTGGGACAGGCAATTTCGTTGCTGGGTCACGGCGGAAGACTGGTCGTAATCTCTTACCATTCATTAGAAGACAGGATCGTCAAGACGTGTTTGAAACGTGCGACTAGCAGGTGTATCTGTCCTCCGGACAGCAAGTCGATGCCAGTGTGCACCTGCAAGCACGAGCCAACCATGCGGACGGTAGTCGACCGGTCGATAGCACCTTCCAAGTCGGAGGTCGCGGACAACCCGAGGTCGCGCAGCGCGCGTCTCAGGGTCGCACAACGCATCTGAACTTTGACCGAAGGCTAAGTCAATTCTCGAAACTCACCTTAGATGTAAGTCCACCAGGAGCAACGGCCATATGTATCAGGAAGACATTCGTCTTGCAATCGATTTAGGTAGCACCAAGGTGTGCACCGTCGCTGTCCGGCGTGACAGCGTCGGCGAACCAGAGGTGCTTGCGCTGAACGTCATGCCGTCTGACGCCATGAATCGCGGAGATCTAGCCAACCGCAAGCGGGCTTCGGAGATTATCCGAGCATCGGTCTCGGAGGCTCATGAACAGTGCAACATCAACTTTTCGAAAGCCTATGTTGGCATCAGCGGAAAGCATGTGCGTTCTTTTACCGGTTGGGGTCGCAAAGGGACTTTTGATTTCTCGTCTGGTGTCACCGAGCACGACATTCTGGCGGCGGTGCGTAACGCGGCCGCGAAGAACATCAGCGACGCGGACCATCTGCTTTATGCCACGCCGATCGGTTACCGAATTGACGGTGACACTGACTTTCGCAAGCCGCCAATTGGCATGCACCCTGATTATTTGGAGGTGCAGACTCGCCTGGTGGTTTGCGACTACGTGCACTACGATGGCATATTTGACGCTGTGCGAGAGGCTGGAATTGAGCCGATCCACGGTGGAGCGACGATCATCGCCGAAGCGGAGCAGATGCTCACGGGCTACGAACGGGACGCGGGTTCTGTGATGATCGATACCGGGGGTAACGACTCCGAGATTGCTGTATATTACGACGGCCGCGCGGTTTCAGTTACATCGTTGCCGATTGGTGGCTTTCACTTCACGAGTGACATTGCTTTCAGTTACGACATACCGTTCGAGAACGCTGAGGCAGTAAAGCTGGAGTCGGGCGGAGTTGACCCGGTTGCGAGAACTGACGGCACAGAGATTGACCCGAACAAACTGACTGGTGAGGAACGGATTGTTGATGTTGAACGGGCGTTGACTCAAGGTGCGGTTTCTCACCTGCTCAAGGACCGCATCGCCGAGATGGCACAGATGTTCCGACGGCGCATCCAACAGACAGAGGAGATAACTGATCCTGATTACGTCAACGTCGCTTTCACCGGCGGCGGTGCGATGATAAAGGGATTCGCCGGTGCAATAAAGGTAGCGATGGGCGTGAGGGCCAAGGTTGACGTGAGGAAGATCACGGGACTCAAGAGCCTGCCAGACGCAGTGAGCGACCCCACGATGTCTGGTGCCATTTCAGTGATGCTACGCGGTTTGGACAGGATTGAGCACGATAATCATGTTGACCGCGAGCCGGCTGCGAAGACTCGCAGTCCCGCCGTAGCACGCGAGCCAGTAGGGGCGACATCGGATAATGACGCTGGCTCAAGAGGCGGCATCCTTTCTCGGTTACGCGGTCATTAAAAACGGTCTGGCTGGAACGCACGCGGCGACGCGATCGGCCGCGCCGCTGTCTTGCTTATCGCATCTGGTGATATCTCCCGCTGGCATATCCGAGGAGACCGCATGACGGGGAGACTGAGACCACGATCGGTGATTACGGATGGCATGTTGCGCGGTTGGGACTTGATCAGCTCCTAAGGGTGTTACCGTTAATCGTAGGCCATGCGAAATCGGGTCCTGAACCGTTGTTAACTGGCCGGTTACACGTTTACACCTTAGGCTCTCGGCAGAAGGCGCAAATTACGAGTTGACAACTTCGACGCGAAATCCAACACGACGCCGAACGCCGACTGTCAACATCAAGGTGGTTGGCGTAGGCGGCGGCGGGTCGAACGCGGTTACGCGAATGTACCGCAACCGTATTCCGGGCGTGGAGTACATCGCGACGAATACGGACGCGCAGGCGTTGGCGTTAGCAGATTCGCATCTGCGACTGCGGGTCGGCGATAAGTTGGCGAAGGGCATGGGAGTAGGCGGTGTCCCAGAGTTGGGGATGGCTTGTTTCGAGGAGAGTGCCGACGATGTGCGCGATGCGCTTGCAGGTACTGACTTGGCGTTCGTCGCGGCTGGAATGGGAGGGGGCACCGGTACCGGCGGCGCGCCGGTTGTAGCACGGATCGCCAAACAGGATTTAGGCTGTTTGACCGTTGGAGTCGTGACAAAGCCGTTTCCCTTCGAAGGGCACCAACGACTGCAACAGGCGAATAGAGGCTTGAATTGGCTGGCTAAAGAAGTTGACACATTGATCGTGATTCCGAATGAGAGACTACTTCTAGTATCCGATCCAGCCATGTCAATGTCTGCGGCATTCAAGATGGCAGACGAGGTGTTGAGACAGGCAATGCAGTCAATCACGGAGCTACTACTACTGCCGGGGGAGATAAACCTAGACTTTGCCGACCTCCGCACTGTGATGCGCGATGCAGGCCCGGCTTGGATGGCGATTGGCAAAGGGAATGGGATCGACCGCGCCGACGCGGCGATCCTCGCCGCCCTCGAGTCACCGCTACTAGAAGTCAAGATTGACGGTGCGTCGGGTGTGTTGCTCAATATCACGGGTGGTGCGGACCTGATGATGGCTGAGGTCAGCAAGATATCTGAGACGATAAAGCGTCAAGTGGACCCCGACGCTGAGATCATATTCGGCACAACTCAGGACCCGCGGATGGAGAACGAGCTGAAGATAACGATCATCGCAACGGGCTTCGACCAGGCAGACCAGATTGAGCACTACGAACGAATGCGAGAGTCGCGTGATGTGGGACCGTCAACTGGACATGATGAACATGTTCATGAGCTTGAGCCCGATGTGGTTGAAGTTCCCGACTTTCTACGACACGACGGAAGGAAGTCACCGTCCGATCCGACCGTACACGCTCCAGTCGCCGATTCAGAGAACTCGGAGGGAGAGTCGGTGGGAGCGAAATCCGGGAATGACGCTTTGGACGACTCGGTCGATGAGCCGGCGGTACAACCTGGAGCGCCAGAGTCCGCTGAAGAGTCTCAAGACGTGAGCGAACCGGTCAGCTAATGCTGACGCGAACCTGATATCAACTGTGCAACTGATAATCCTTACGCCTTGAGAGATGCTCGGTCGTTTCGCGAAGACGATGCGACTGGGAAACGCGCGGGAAACTCCGCTAATTTGCGGGAATACGCGGACGCGACGAAGTGCTTCGCTCTCGCCTCCCCTTTACCGAGACTGATGGCACCCGTGAGAATCGATTGAGTGCCGATGTCCAAAGGTCGCATTTCGTCCGCAAACCCACCGTTCGATTTGTTGGCCGCTAACGGTTGCGACGATTGATCTTAGCGGCGTAGCGAACTGGTATCTAAAGGCGAGCGGGTGAAGTTAATCCGCACTGCCTAATCGGCGGCGGTTAGCGTGGGATTCGGCCGCGTAAGCCAAGGCATTTCGATGGGTCGCAGAGTGGTTGAAAATCTCTCAGAACGCGCTGCCAGTAGGCATCAAAGACACTATCTATCGTTTAGGCTTATTAATCCGACACAACATGTTGTGTTAGGTGTCTAACCTTGAGACATCGTGACAGGGCATGGGTAAGGAGTGCTTCAGCCTTGCGATTGGCTGGGCCGCTGAGAGAGACCGACCAGATGGATTGCGCGACCTGTGGACATAACGCGACTCGGGTAGTCGATTCCCGCGTAAGCAGCGACGCTGTGCGTCGGCGTAGGTGTTGCGTACATTGTGGCACTCGGTTCACGACCTACGAGCGTGTCTACAACCCTCGATTGATGGTTGAGAAGCGAAACGGCGGTCGTGAGTCTTTCTCGATCGACAAGCTTGAGCACAGCATTGCGCTAGCTTGCGCAAAACGCCCGCTTCCCGTAGGAGCGATTGAGCAGCTGGCGGTTGAAGTGCAGGAGGCCCTAGCCGACGACGGAAAGGAGGTCGTTGCATCGTCGTTAATCGGCGAGATGGTCCTGTTAAGGCTCAAGATTCTTGATACCGTTGCCTACATGCGATTTGCGTCGGTGTATCGAGACTTCAGCGGTCCGGAACGGTTCGTTGAGGAACTTGAGGACCTGATCAGCGACCTGCCTTCGGCTAACCGCAATCAGGCGCGACTTCTGGGTGGCGACGCGTTGACTCGCTTTGAAGCGCAGCTATCTAAATGAAATGATGAGTTATTTGCTAGTGTCCCATAACGTGGGACCCTCTAGGAGGTAAAGAACAGTTATGACCGCGATGGCTAACACGGTCGATTTCTTAACTGGCGATGTTGACGAGGCGCATGAGTTTGAGCCCTCCGAGATCGCTCCGAATGCTATGCAGGTGTTGAGAAAGCGCTACCTGCTTAAGAACGCGTCGGACGAGGTGATAGAGGACGTCCAGCAGATGTGGCGACGCGTCGCCGACGCGGTGGCAGAAGGTGATCGCTTTCATGGCGCGAACCCAAGACGAGTTGAGCGGACTGCCGAGGAGTTTTATCGCCTCATGGCAGGTCTGGATTTCCTGCCGAACTCGCCCACGATCATGAACGCCGGCACCGATCAGGGCACCTTGTCTGCGTGCTTCGTCTTGCCGCTGGAAGACACGATGGAGGGAATCACAAACGCCTCGCGGGCGCAGGCTTTGGTCCAGAAGTTCGGCGGTGGAACCGGTTTTTCGCTGTCAGAGTTGCGTCCCAAAGATTCCGCGATCGCCACCACTCACGGAAAGGCATGCGGTCCGATCGCTACATTGCGATACCTATCTGAAACATCGAAGCTTGTGACACAGGGTGGTAAGCGCGACGGTGCGAACATGGCGGTAATGGATGTCCACCACCCGGACATTGAAGAGTTCATTGAGTGCAAGAGGAAAGAGGGGGACATCCACAATTTCAACATATCGGTTGGGGCCAGCGATGAGTTCATGGAAGCGGTTGAGGCTGGAACTGATTACCCCCTTCGATTCAGGAAGGTCCCTGCTGATCCAGACAGCCCGTTGGTTGAGAAGGAACGGCTGGACGCTCGAACTGTGTTTGACAAGATAGTTAGCGGTGCTTGGCAAAACGGAGACCCTGGCATTATCTTCCTTGACGAAGTCAACCGCCGAAGCCCCGTCTCTCATGTCGGTCGGATCACTGCGACAAACCCTTGCGGGGAACAGCCGCTATTGCCCAATGAGTCGTGCAATTTGGGATCGATCAACTTGTCGAACTTCGTTACCGGGGATCCTGCGACGGGATTGATTGAACGCGACGAAATGCAACGCGACGCATTGAAGCCCGAGTTCGGCCGCCTTCATTCCTACACTCGCGACCCGTTGCCGAATATCGATTGGGAGAGATTGGCATCCACGGTGCACACGGCGGTGCACTTCTTGGACAACACGATCGATGTCAACGAGTACGCGTTGCCTGAGATTCGCGAGATGAACCTGAAGACTCGCAAAATCGGTTTGGGCGTGATGGGCTTCGCGGACATGCTCGCGAAATTAGGCGTGCCTTACGACACCGAGCTCGCTAGGACGGTAGGACGCGACTTGATGCACTTCATTAAGGAAGAATCAGACGAAGCGTCGCGCGATCTCGCTCGGTCGCGCGGACCCTATGGAGCCTGGGCGGATGGCGCGAACGAAGATGATGTTCCGATTCGCAACGCGTGCCGATTGACCGTGGCGCCGACCGGTTCGATCGCCATGATCGCCTCTTGCAACGGTGGGATGGAGCCGTTCTTCGACGTTGCCTACGACAAGACAAACATCCTAGGCGGCGAAGAGTCACTCTCGTACCTGGTGTCGGATTTCGTCCGGATAGCGAAAGCCCGCGGGTTTTTGACCGATGCGCTGATCTCGGCAATCGCCGCTGGGCAGCCGTTGCAGACGATCGAAGGCGTTCCCCAAGATGTGAAAGACCTATTCCATGTCGCGAGCGACATCTCCCCTGAGGACCACGTGATGATGCAGGCGGCCTTCCAGGAAAGCGTGGACGCCGCGATATCGAAGACCGTCAACTTCCCTTATGATGCTACGAAGGATGATGTACGCGACGCTTACCTGATGGCTTGGAAGAGCGGATGCAAAGGCATAACGATTTACCGAGATGGCAGCCGTGATGTGCAGGTTTATGTGAAGGGCACTAAGTCTGGCAAGCCGAACAGTGTTGTTGCTGCAACGAACGGGCATGCAGACCCCAAGTTCGCGCAACGACACACTTTGGTCGATGCGGCAGCAATTCTAGTTGAGTCCGACTCGTTTATGTCGCCCGCCGAGCGGCCTGAGGACCTGTTGGGCCGGACAGTCCAGATCGAGACCGGCCGCGGCCGCCTGTACGTCACGTTGAACTACTACCCGAGAAGCTCGCGATTGTTTGAGGTCTTCATTGCCCACGGCAAGGCAGGGGGCAACGACGCTGCGATGGCGGAGGCGTTGTCGCGATTGATTACGATGAACCTCAGGTGTGGTGTTGACCCCTATGAGGTCGCCAAGACGCTCCGCAACATAGCGGATAAGCCGGTGTACAGCCAGGGTCGGCAGATCATGTCCGTTCCCGATGCGGTGGCGCAGCTGATTGAACGGTACGCCAAGGCCGAAATGCCCGTCGGTGAGGACGAAAGTCTGGGAGAATCAGAGTCTCGCCAAAAGACATTGTTCGGGCGGCACTTCCGACCTCAGGCCGAGCAAGAATACGATGATGTCGCGGCCATAAAAGTTGCTTCGATCCCAGAATCTATGGAAGAGACTTGCCCTGAGTGTTTCAAGGAGTTGACCTTCTCTGAGGGTTGCGTGAAGTGCTATTCCTGTGGGTACTCCAGTTGTTAGACATCGCGCAAGAGCACACCTACGACGCATGAAGCTATGTCGTCAGATGCGGAGAAAACGAACGCACAGTCAGACCTGCCGCTCTTGGCAGTAACCCTCGGCGACCCGTCGGGAATCGGCCCTGAGGTTGCTATCAAAGGATTGGGCGACCAACAGGTATCTAGTGCGTTCAAACCCGTACTGATCGGCAATTTCGGCACGGTGATGCGGACAGCTGGCGAGGTCGGGTCTTCGCTAGTCTTCAAGAAGATAAGGTCGGTGTCCGAGGCGCGAGATGCTGTCGGCTTTGTACCTGTGAGGTCGATCGGCGGCCAGGACGATTCGGAGTTTCCGATTGGTGCTCATTCCCCAATATCGGGACTAGCATCGCACAGATGGGTTCAGACGGCGGCGGAGATGTGTATCGCCGGCGAAGTGGATGGAATGGTGACCGGCCCGGTTAACAAGGAATCGTGGCAGATGTCAGGAGCACCGGACTTGGGGCATCAGGAGGTGTTCAAGCGTCTCACGAACAGCTCGACGGTCTACACGATGTTGGTCAGCGGCACGTTGCGTTGCATGCATCTATCAACCCATAAGTCGTTGGCGGAAGCTTGCAAGTTCGTGACGGCCGACAATGTGCTGACCGCGACCCGCATGACGTACAAGTCGTTCGTTGAGTGGGGCTTCGATGCTCCCCGCATTGCTGTAGCCGCGTTGAATCCGCATGCGAGCGACAACGGCCTCATAGGTGATACGGAGGCTAGAGAGATAACGCCCGCTATCGATACCGCTAAGTCGGAAGGTATTGACGCGTCCGGACCGGTTCCGGCGGATTCAGTCTTCAATCAGGCGATAGCTGGCAGATACGATGTCGTAGTCGTGATGTATCACGATCAGGGACACATTCCCATCAAGGTGCACGGGTTCGAGGAGTCGGTCTCAGTGAATCTCGGCATCCCGTTCATCCGTACTTCTGTTGACCACGGCACGGCGTTTGACATTGCGGGACAGAACAGGGCGCAGTCTGTCAGTATGGTTGAGGCGATCAAGCTCGCCGTCGCGCTAGCGACAAAGCGTGGCATAGCGTGATGTCCGATTTGACTTTGATACGCTGCGTTCAAACGCGATACGCGAGAGTATAGACAGTGATTGGTCGTCACAGAGTCGCATTCGTCGGTGGTGGTGTCATGGCCGAGGCGATGATCGCCGGGATGATCAGAGGGGGTATCGATGTCGACATCGCTGCGATCGATGTGGTTGAGGCGAGGCTCCAGGAACTCAAAGAGCGTTACGGAGTTACGACATTGCGCTCGATTTTGCAGCCATCCCCTTCGCCGAACGTGTTGATCGTTTCTGTCAAGCCGCAGCAGTTCGCGGATGTGATTCCCGAAATGAAAGCCAAGTTAACGCGCTCTCAAACAGTGGTATCGATCATGGCAGGTATCACAATTGCTGAGATTCGTTCAGCGCTGGGACATGACGCAGTGGTCAGAGTGATGCCGAATACGCCCGCCCAGATCGGAGTGGGTGCAACCGCTTGGACTGCCACCGAATCAGTACCGGAGGCGGCCAAGAAGTTCGTAGGCGATATGCTTGACTGTATCGGCATTCATGTCTACTTCAACGACGAGAAGCTAGTTGATGTCGCCACAGCGTTAAGTGCCAGTGGTCCTGCCTACGTTTTCGTGTTCCTTGAAGCGTTGGCAGATGCGGCCGTTCAACTGGGAATGCCGGCGGTTGATGCCAGGCGGCTCGCCGTCGCCACGGTGAAGGGGTCAGCCGAGTTGGCATCCGATCGCGATGAGCACTTTGCAGAGTTGCGCAACATGGTTACGTCGCCAGGTGGCACGACGGCCGCGGCGCTGAAGGCGTTGGAGGAGGGAGGCTTCCGGAATACGACCATGAACGCTGTCATTGAGGCGTATCGGCGCGGCGCGGCGTTGTCGCGATTGGACTAATTCGTCACGACCAAGACGCTTCGGGTGTGTCGCGAATCTATCCTGTAGCAAACCTGATTGCCTCTTGGTTATGGCGCGGTACTTGTGGCTAGGGGAAACCAAACAAAATGTTGCTCTCGTTAGTTCAGGCCATCCTGTGGACTCTTTCGCTTCTGATCCTAGCCAGGGCGCTCGTGTCGTGGGTGTATCCGCGGCGTGATGTTGAGTGGGTTGACCGGCTGTATCAGCTGACCGATTACATTCTGGCACCGATCCGCTCCGTGGTTCCGCCGGTAGGCGGGTTGGACTTCAGCCCATTTATCGCGTTGATTATCCTCACCGTGATCTTGAACGTGTTGGTGTGAGTACCGACAAGATGCATGACGTCAGCATCTAATGTCGCGGTCCGCGTATACTTGAATCGTTGAGCGTTCGCGTCTATCTGTCTACGCATCGCAATGCACGAATAGTCGAGTCCGCACGTTGCACCGGCGTTTAATGGTTGCCCACCGACGCGGACCAAGTAAGAGCACCGAGGATTTGACCTGCCATGGAAGCGTTTGAGTTGATAAAAGAGCCTCCCAAAGCGGAGATTGACGATTTCGGTCCTGGGGACACAGTTGCGGTCAACATGTTGATCCGTGAGGGCGAACGCGAGCGCGTGCAGGCTTTTCAAGGCAACGTCATAATCGGGCGTTACAGAGCTGGGAAGATACCGAACCCCGGCGCGACGTTCACCGTCAGACGTGTCTCATACGGCATCGGTGTTGAACGAATCGTGCCGTTTCACAGCCCGTCTTTGCAATCGGTCAAGGTATCTCGCCGCGGCAAGGTAAGACGCGCGCGTTTGCACTACCTCCGCGGTCTCACGGGCCGCAACGCCCGCATCAAGGAACGACGTTAGCTCATTGAGCGCGACCGATGGGCAGTGCCGTGGTTCCAATGTTCACCCGCAGGCCGTTTCTAGCCTCAGCGACCCGGTAGTAGGCACTTAAGCCTTAGGCATAGGCGTGTACGCGAATGTCGCAGTCGATTTCGCCGACTCGGACCGAACCCGCACTTACACCTATTCGATATTAGACGGGTTGACAGTCCGTAAAGGCGACTTGGTATGGGTCCCGTTCGGGTACCGGCCGATACAAGGGATCGTCGTGGAGGTCAGTGAGCGGTCGCCCATAGCGGATACCAAGCGAGTTGAGTCCATCGTAAAGGGCGGTCCGTTTCTCAACGAAAATCAGGTGGAGCTAGCCCAATGGCTTGCGACATATTACCGCGTCTCGCTGTTCAGATCGGCCGAGCTGATGTTACCACCCGGTACCACATCAAGATTACGCATATGGGTCTCTCGGACATCTCTGCCACTCCCCGCCGACACGTCGATGGACGCGTTGCGTCTAACGGATCAACAACTGGGCATGTTGAATGAGGTCCCCGCAGGCAAGAAGGTCAGAAGAGACCGGCTGTCGAAGTCGGCTACATCACCTAGGAATCGGATCATTGAGTCGTTGGTCCGCGACGGTTATCTGAAGGCCGAATCAGTCTGGGACCGGCCGACTGGCAGGCCGAGGTTCGTCAACCACATCCGCATAAGCGGTGACATTGACGTTGCAGAGGAGCTGGAGCGGTACAGAATGCGCAATGCCCCTCGTCGCCTAGAATTGACACGCGCGTTGGCCGGAGCTAGTGGATCGATAGTGCGCTCCGATGCGACGCGTGAATTCGGGAGCGCCGTTGTTAAGGCAGTGATCGATGACGGTGTGGCCGAAGAGGTCCCCGTGCAGGTTGAGCGCGATCCTTTAGCTGGCTACGCAACACAGGAAAATATCGAGCACGATCTAACAGCCGATCAGGCGCGCTGCGTCGGAGAAGTTGAACGGGCAATCCGCTCGGGGGATGACGAGTACGGTGGTCACAAGTCGTTTCTGCTCCACGGCGTGACCGGTAGCGGGAAGACGGAGGTTTATCTGCGCGCCGTGCGGGAGTGCATCGCGGCGGGCAGGCGTGCCATCGTCATGGTGCCCGAGATCGCCATGACACCTCAGATGTTGCAACGATTCGCGAGCAGGTTCCCTGGGGTTATCGCCTTGCAGCATTCAGGTCTGTCGCAGGGGCAGCGATACGACCAGTGGCACAAAATCAAGAGCGGTCAGTACGATGTGGTTTTGGGTTCACGCTCCAGCATCTTCGCGCCTGTCAGCGACTTGGGTCTCGTTGTAATGGACGAAGAGCACGAGTGGACGTTCAAGCAGAGTGACCGCGCGCCGCGCTATCACGCCAGGGACGTTGCGGAGCGGCTGTGCGAAATCAGCGACGCGACACTGATCGTTGGCAGCGCGACACCAGATGTGTGCACGTTCTATCGATCGACAACCGGCAGGGCAACTCAGGATAAACCGTATCGTAGATTGGAGTTGCCTAATCGGGTGTTTGGTCCGTCGCGACCAGGACGAACTACGGGTCCGTTCAGCTCACGCGGCTCGGGCGACACGGTTGATGCGATGAGCGTCTCAATCGTTGATATGCGGCAGGAGTTCGCCGCGGGCCATAGGCAGATGATTTCTCGCGAACTGCGGTCGGCGATGGGAGAGAACGTTGAGATGGGGCGCAAGACGATACTATTCATCAACCGTCGCGGTTCCGCATCTTTCGTTCAATGCGTTGCCTGCGGTGCGTTGCGAAAGTGCCCGAACTGCATGACCACCTTGGCATTGCACAGAGCATCCCGCAGCGGTCGCGGCAGTCGACTACAGTGCCACTACTGCAACTATGCCATCGGGGCTGACAGGAAGTGCAGGAGCTGCGACAACGTCGGTATTGGAAGACGCGCGGCCGGTACTGAGGGTGCAGAAGAGGCAGTAAAGGAGTTTTTCTCGAAGACGACCGTCATCCGATGGGATTCAGATTCAGCGAGGAATGCCAAGGAACATACGCGGATACTTGAGCGGTTCCAAGCTGACGGTCCCCAGATTTTGATAGGAACTCAGATGGTAGCGAAAGGTCTGGACATCCCGAGCGTCGGTCTCGTTGGGGTGTTGTCGCCGGACTCGGGCCTCGCCATTCCGAGTTACAGGTCGCCAGAGCGCACATTTCAACTGATAGCGCAAGTAGTAGGACGGGCCGGCAGGTCCGACACACCCGGCAGAGCGATCGTGCAGACGTTTATGCCAGACAATCTGACGATCAAGCGGGCCGCTGTGCAGGACTATGCGGGATTCTACGAGTCGGAGATTGCGGTGCGTCGCAACTCCGGTCTGCCGCCATTCGTTCGCCAAGCGAAGCTGAGTTGCGCCAACTACTCTGAGGAAGAGGCCCGTGCTGCTGCTTTCAGCGTCGCCAACCGCTTGCAGAATTGGTTGTCATCGTCGCAACACAACTCAATCGCGATCTACGGTCCTACTCCTGCATTCCCTTTAAGACGCGGAGGGAAGTTCCGATACAACATATTCCTCGCGATGGCGGCCGAAGAGGGCGCGAGTTTTAATCCCATACTCGACGCAACGGAATTAGGACCATCTTGGACGGTGGAAATCGACCCGCTGGACATGAGCTGACGGCGTTATCCGCCAGACGCTCGTTGATCGACTGGCACGATCGTCGATAGAAATCGGTCGCGCTCTCTGTCGATAGAATCTTGAATCTCTAAAGGTGAGCTTTGGCAATCAGGACGATCAGGACCTATCCCGACCCGATCTTGCGGGCGAAGGCTCGCGTCGTTAAGCGGATCAATGACGACATCCGCACTCTGGCCGCGGACATGGTGGAGACGCTCGTGAATGCAGATGGCGCAGGTTTGGCGGCGCCACAAGTCGGTATTTTGAAACGGGTCATCGCAATAAATCTGCCAGACGAAAATCCTTACTGGCTGGTCAACCCGGAAGTGAAGGAAAGTTCCGGGACGAGGCAGGTCATGGAAGGATGCCTGTCGGTTCCTGGGTACGAAGGTCTCGTGACACGTTCGGTCGTTGTGCATGCTCGTGCGCTTGATGCTCAGGGCGGCAAATGGCGTGTGACGGCGGAGGAGCTGTTGGCGCAGGTGCTTGAACACGAGATCGATCATCTCAACGGAATCATGTACATGGACCATTTGGCAGAGCATGAGCAGCTGAGAGAGGTTGAAGAGGAACACGACGAGACGGTTCCGCACATGCACGACGTGACGTACCATGTGCATGCTGAACATGCGAATGATGACGCGCGCAACGATGATCGGTCGAGCGAATTGCTGGTAGCGAAGGCCGGACTGAGTCGGGTGCGTGGCAGTCAGAGCATTGAGGATTTGAGCTACGACTTGGAAGATGGACACGCGACTCCGCGCGGAGATTAGGGAGTGTCTCCGAGCCACGCTTAGCGACTATGTGCGATCGGTGTTCGCAGTGCGGTTGTATACTGATATGGAGGCTTCGGTTCCTCGGAATGATTCGAAGCCGTTTTTTGTGAAAAAATCCAATCGCATGTGCGGCGAGCGACCTCAGTGCCGCGACATTCAGTTGAAGAGATGACGGCATTGCAGTTCGAGTTCGGATCCGCGGACATCCATGAATCGCACATCATCATCTCAGTAGGCGCGTAACGGGGCGGCCGTGATTCGCGACCTCAGAGGCATCGCGCTTGTAGCGGTGATCACCATCATCGCGGGCGTGCTGATATCGATTCCGCGCGTCAATGTCGGTGCGTTCGGTTGGGAGTTCACTAGAGGTGATGACGGTACTTTCCTCGGATTGAGCCTTGGTTTGGACTTGGAAGGCGGCGCGCATCTGGTTTACGACATTCGCAACGAGGATGGCAGTTCGCCGTCGGCCGAAGATGTTGAATCGATACGGACGATCGTTGAGCGTCGTGTAAACGAGTTCGGTGTCAGCGAACCTACGGTTCAGCTATTGGGTTCTCCCCCCGACCGGATATTGATACAGATACCCGGCCAGAGCGCGTCTTCTTTGACAGTCGCTTTTGACAATACAGGTCCGACTGCCGACGAGCTGCGTGACTTTTTCCAGACAGAGCTGGGAAAGACGGGTGTGGACGTGACGGTAGGCGAGGACGAGGCGATGACAGTCCGCTTTGACGATTTTGACGGCTCGATGTCTGAAGAATGGCGCCAGCAAGCGGAGCAGAAGTTTGCGACGCAGTTCACAGTGGCGTTTGAATACGACGTCGTTGATCCGAGTGCCGCGGTTTCTGAGGACGCATCAGCCGCTGACCCGGCGGCGCCGCCTGGGACTGATGGCACGCCGACGGCCGACGACGGAACTGTAACCCCAGGTTCCGATGACGCGGCGACGCCAGAGTCCACCGCGACCGCAGCACCTGAGCCGACTGCAACGCCTACAACTGAGCTATCCCCAACCGCGGACGACGCGTCAGACGGTTCACCCGCGCCAGACGGCACCGCTACTCCATTGGAGACTCCAGTTCCCGAAGACACCACTCCCGATGACTCCAGCAGTTCCGACTCTCAAGAGCCGGAGAAGATCGGACCTTCACAAGAGGATGTGCAGATGGCATTCAATGCCGCAGGATTTGACGGCGTGACAATTAATGAAGGCCAGGACACTGTCCTGTTTCAACAACAGACACCTGGACAGTTCTCATCTGTTGACGCAATATCGTTTCAAGGCGAGTACAACGGTCGGCTCAACGAGCGCTCGTTTGATGATGAGGGGAACATCGTGCCTTCGGACGTTGAACGCCTGCGACGGGAACTCGTTGAGATAGGCAATATGGCACAGTTCCGAACCGATGGCAACATCTCGCAGTGGACGGTTGCGGGCGGTATCCAGGAGGCGAAGGCGTTAATCGGGTCTACGGCTAAGTTAGAGTTCCGTGAGCGCACCTGCGGGTCGCTGACTGCTCCGAGTGATTACGAGGGCGAAACCTGGCCGCCTGACGGTTTGTCGGAGGCTGAGTGGCTGTTGCTACGATGCTCAGACCCTCAGTATTTCACCGAGCGAGCTACGAACATCTCCGCGGGTGACTTGACGGATGCGTTCCCGTCGGTTGACGGCACGCCGCCACAACCCGTCGTCACGATCGTTTTCAACGAGGCAGGACGCGATGCTTTCTTTGAGGTTACTGGAAGAGTCGCCCGCAACCGAGATGTGCTAGCGATCTACCTTGATGATGTTGAGCTAGTGGCGCCAACAGTCAACACCACTACAGGTGAAGGCATCCCAGACGGTCGTGCGATTATTTCGGGCGGCGATTTCACGAATGAACGAGTAAGGACACTCGCCATACAGTTGCGGTCTGGCGCGTTGCCGGCGGAGTTGGTGTTAACGGAGGAACGCAATGTCGATGCGATATTGGGAGCTGATTCCCTACGACGCAGCCTCATCGCCGGCGGGATTGGATTAGGTCTGTTGATCGTGTTCATGATCGCCTACTACAAGGTTCCAGGTATTGTTTCGAGCATCGCCCTAATCGCCTACGCCGTCATGTTGTTGGGCGCATTTAAGTTGGTTCCAGTGACTTTGACGCTGTCTGGCGCGGCGGCCGTGATTCTCTCGTTGGGCTTCGCGGTTGATGCGAACATTCTGATAGCCGAGCGCACTAAGGAAGAGCTACGCGCCGGCCGCGGACTGTTGGCGGCGATCAACTCCGGATTCGACCGCGCCTGGCCATCTATTCGCGACGGCAACCTGTCAACGATCATCGTGGCGGTTGTGCTGTTCTGGTTCGGCGATCGTTTCAGCACGTCGATCATGCAAGGTTTCGCGTTGACACTAGGTATCGGAGTGCTGTTGAGCATGTTCACAGCTTTCTTCGCGAGTCGTTTGATGCTACGCCTGATCGCACGGACTGGTGTCGGGACCAACCTGGGCCTATTCGTTCCTGTTCCGGATGCCCGCGCACAAACCGTCGTGCGCGCAGAGACTGTCGATAACTGAGTCAATCACCCACCTGAAGTCATTAGATCAAAGGCAATGAACGACATCGTTTCTACAAGACGTATCTTCGTCCCGATATCCGCTGTATTGGTGGTCTTATCGGCCGTGTTGCTGTGGATTCCCGGGCTTAACTTGGGAATAGATTTCGTCGCCGGCACATCGGCGACGTACGAGTTCAGAGGCGAAGACCCTGGTACCGATGCTGTGCGGAATGCCTTTGTGAATGCGGGCAGGAGCGAGGCGATTGTCCAAAGTCTGGGCGACAACCAGTACTTCGTTCGAACGGGTGAGCAATCCCTTGACGAGCAGAACAGCCTGTTGGCCGATCTCTCCGCTCAAACTGGTCAGGAGCCGACGGTGCTTGAAACGATCACGGTCGGCTCATCGGTGGCGCAGGGGACGGTGCGCAACGCGATCATTGCGGTTGTCGTCGCAGCCGCGTTTGTAATGGTCTACATCATGTACGCATTCCGTTCCATCGAGGCTTCTTATCGTTACGCAGTGGCGGCGGTAGTGGCACTCATGCACGATGTGCTCATAGTCTTGGGAACGTTTGCGTTGCTTGGTTTCGCGATAAACGCTGAAGTAAACGCCATCTTCATCGTGGGAATATTGACGGTGATCGGTTACTCGGTGAATGACACGATAGTGATCTTTGACCGTATTCGAGAGAACGTCATACTGGTGCCCTCCCGTGAGTTCCGGACGACGGTCAACGCGTCGATCCGTGAGTCGATCATCCGCTCGCTAGGCACGAGCATAACGACTGGCACTGTGGTTCTTGCGATGTTGCTGTTCGGCGGCGAGAGTCTGCGCGATTTCCTGATCGTCCTGCTTCTGGGCATCATGGTCGGGACGTACTCGTCGATTTTCATAGCATCGCAAACGCTCGTCGCATGGGCGGAAGGTGATTTTGGCAGATGGCTTAGACGCATACCTATCCCTCGGCGACGCCGCGCGGCCGCGTAAGGCACTCAGCAGAGTTCGCGTGCAGTTCGCCGGCACGGTCAGACGGATCATCAGTGAGACGTAGGTCCGGCCCTATCGCAACGGACGACACTGCGAAGATTAAACTTACACCGCGACGCAAGGTGCATCGTCCGCCGAAGTTGACAGCTAGGTAAGGAGCAGTGATTTAATGCATATCGGAGCACATGTCTCAACCACTGGTGGAGTAGACAAGGCGGTTCAGCGCGCGCTTGACATCGGTGCAGAGTGTTTTCAGATATTCGTCGCTTCCCCACGCATGTGGCGCGTGCCACCGATTAAGGAGCTACCGCTAGCGGCGTATCACGAAGCCATGGGTGAGGCAGGTCTCGGTCCGACGATAACGCACGCGAAGTATCTGACTGCACTGGGCTCACCAGACCCGGAATTGGTTGCGAAGAGCAGGGCATCACTTTCTGCAGAATTGCGAGAGACTGAGCGACTTGACGCATTGGGCCTCGTGTTCCACCCTGCAAGCCATCGCGGTGTTGGACTCGAGGCGGTTTTTGATCAGTTCGTTGATGGAGTGAATGATGTATTGGAAAACGCGCCTGGCGATAGCCTGTTGATGCTTGAGACCAGCGCGGGCTCTGGCGACCACATAGGCTCGAAATTCTCCGAGCTGGGAAGTCTGATAAAGGCGATTGACAACCCGCGAGTTGCCACCTGCTTCGACACTCAGCATGTGTGGGCGGCGGGTTATGATGTCTCTACCGAAGACGGTCTTAATGCAACGCTGGATGAGTTTGATCGTGAGATTGGATTGGAGTTACTAGCGGTGGTTCACGCGAACGATTCGATGCGGAAACGAGGCTCGTCCGTCGACCGGCACGACAATATCGGCGAAGGGCTCATTGGCGAGGCCGGATTCGAGATAATCCTTTCGCACGAGGCATTCGCCGAGGTTCCTTTCTACTTGGAGGTGCCAGGTTACGACAAGAAAGGACCTGACCAGCCGAACGTCGATGCCTTAAAAACGCTACGCGATCGCGTAGCGAATTGATACATCCCGCTATCGCAGGTTGACGAGGTAGTGTGTTGGATGGCATTCCGAGTAAGTCAAGAAGAGTTTGATCGCCTAGTAGGTGAGGTGATATCTAGATTCCCGAAGTGGTTATTGGATCAGGTCGTAGCGGCCAACATAGACATCGTGATAGAGCCAGAGCTGGCGGCTGATAAGCGAGAGGACCTGGATATGTCCCCTTATGAGGACTTGCTAGGACTCTACGAAGGCATCCCGTTGGATCAGCGTTCGGGATATGGCGAGACTGTTCCAGACAAGATAACTCTTTTCCAGCGTGAGATCGAGTCGTCGGTTGAGACGCGTGAGGGGTTGATAGAGCAGATCGAAACGACATTGAAGCATGAGATCCACCACGGCTTCGGAGCGGACGAAGACCGCGTACACGATATCGGTCTTGGCTAAGTCGGATCGGCGTCCCTTATCGACCATCGGTTGCCAGTCAAACGCACTGCGCCGTTGCGTAATTCAATGGCGACATTCCGGTAGCTCAGCGTGGCAGTGCCAAAAGTGCGGAGATTGGCCATGAATCGTGTCATTCGGCTAGAGTCGTCGCCCGCCACGACAGCAGCAGCTGGGGTGCCCCAGAACGTCCTCTGGTCTCCCCGCTGCATAGCCGTCTCCGTTTCGCGAAAGAAACGCGTGAACGCAGTGTGAGTGGTTTCCGGTAACGGTCGGTCGTCCCCATCGGCGAACCATAGCTTGAGTGTCGCGCCGCCGTGCGGAGAGGTTGCGATCGCGGTTACCAAGAAAGGCCCGCTCTGCTGGTTGTATTCGTCCAACAGAGGAGCTCCGACTGTGTCACGTATCGCGGCCTGCAGTGACCTGAGCAGGGAGGAGAACCCCGACACCTTGATCGACCCGTTCGGGATTTCCAGCAGCATGGCATCTGCTGGTTCCGTCATCGGAGCTTCCTCACATCACCGACTCGCATGGTAACGTTGTCGCGGTCGAGTTGCTCGAGCAGAGCGAGAGAGAATTTACGGCTGGTGTTGAACATCTCCCGAACATCGTTGATTCCAACCTCGCCGTTCAGATTGCAACGCTCAATCGCGCCTTCTTTCATCTCGTTGAACTTACTGGCCTCAAATACCACGTCACCAGCGACTACGACCTCTTTACGCGCTACGAGTAACGCGAGCAGCTCACTATCGATCTCTGTGCCGGATGGCGGTGAGTAGCCTCCATCCCTGAGTGCTTCCACGTAAACGCTCGCCCGGTTGTGCTGTTCTTGGCTGAGCTTGGGCTCGAACCCAGACCGCCGCACGTTACTACCTACCGTCTCGAGTTCCGACTGAGATTCAAGCAACATGATTGCGGCCTCGAACGTTCCGTGTCCGAGTTTAGAAGCCCGGCGCAACACCTGCTGTGGGATACCTGGCCGTAAAGGGTAAGCTGCGTGATAGTCGTCAACAGCCTTCATCATCCTCTCTGAGACTATTTCCCACGATTCCCTCGTAGCGTAAAGGCTGCCGCCATCATCACCGTTTGATAACTTGACCGCGTCGCCGGAGGTTAGCAGTTCCGCAAGATGCCGTTCCAATGCGTCTGACTCGATACCGGAGAGCTGGAACAACGCGTCCTGGTTCGCAAATCCCGCCGATACCAAGTGTTGCAAAAGGATATCCTTCTCGGAGCCACTCGCGAGTCGATGCAATCCTTGCAGGACTCGCTCGTCATTGCGCTTGTGCCTCGGCGCATTGAGCACCAGGACAGAGCCGCCGCCGAGCGTGTCGTTGGTATCGCGTATTATGAACTTATCCGCAATGGCGATAGGACGCTTCCCACCCAAGACGACTTGCGCGAATCCCGACTCGTTGTTGGCGAGCGAATCCCCGTACAGGAGCCGCACGGTGGCAGGTTCCTCCCAAGTGCCCGCGAAGACGGTAACTTTGTGGTTGTGACGTATCTGCCGAGGTGCGGTCGGAGCGGTTCGCAAAATGGCGTCAAACACCCTAGTGGTCTGGTAGGTTCGGTGTTTTACGACAGCTTCACCGCGAGGGACATCCGCATTGCTTAGGCTACTCACGTTCACCGCGACACGATTACCGGGTTTGACCCTGTTGACGGTTTGATTGTGCGACTGCAAACCTCGGATTCGTCCGCGGCCTCCGCTTGGTAGAAGAAGCACATCGTCGCCAGTTGCCAATGATCCTCGGTCGAGTGTTCCGGTCAGGACGTTGCCGAAGCCGGAGATGTTGAATGAACGGTCAACGTACATTCGTGGCTCGTTGTGATCGACTCGCGGCTCGATTTCTCCTGCGGCGCGTGTGATCGCATCACGGAGGTGGTCAATGCCACTGCCATTGAGTGCGGACACACGGACGGTAGGCGATCCTTCAAGTGAGGTTCCTTCGAGCTCGTCGGCGACTTCCAGTTCAACGATTTCGGCAAGGTCATCGTCTGCGATGTCTGTTTTTGTGATGACCACAATGCCGTGCTGGACATCGAGCAGGTCCAAGATCGCAACATGCTCCCGGGTCTGCGCCATTACGCCCTCATCGGCGGCGACCACGATCAAGGCAATGTCAAAACCCCCTGCGCCCATGATCATGTGCTTGACAAAGCGTTCGTGTCCCGGAACATCAACGATGCTGACATCAGTGCCGTTGTCTAGTTGGACCCAGGCGAATCCGAGCTCGATCGTCATCCCGCGTTTCTTCTCTTCTGCCAACCGATCGGGATCGGTGCCAGTCAACGCCTTGATGAGGGTTGACTTGCCGTGGTCGACATGTCCAGCGGTTCCGGCTACAAACATCGTTCTGGTCAATCGGGTGTTAGTTGGCGGGGGCGCATGATTGCATTATCACCCAAAACCCCGTGGGCGAGACAAAGACGCACACACTCCGACTTGACACAGGACTCTCTGAGTTTGTAATTGAGATTCGGTAGCTGAATCACACAAAGCGTTGGAATACTTCGTTTCCCAATAGACGCCCGCGTCGCGTTAAGCGCACACGGTCGTAATCGATCTCAACTAGATCCAAGTCGGAAAGTGCAGAGATCTCAACGCAGTAGACCTCCATCATGCTTACGCCGAAGCGACGAGCGAATCCAGCAAACGAAACGCCTTCGCTTAGTCGCAGGCCGAGCATCATCGTCTCCGCCATTCGCATGGCATCAGATGTGGCCTCTACATCGTCGACAGCAACTGAGTTCGTAGCAGGCTCGGGGTATCGCAGTTTGGGAGCGTTACCGGTATCGCGGATCGCATTGATGTAGGCCTTCGGGGATTTGACGTTCCAGAAGCGGCACCCGCCCAGATTGGAATGTGCACCCGGTCCGATCCCGAGGTACCTTGAGTTCAGCCAGTAACCCAGGTTGTGAGCACAACGCATTTCAGGGAGGCACCAGTTGGAGATTTCGTAGTGCTCGTAGCCCGCATTCCCTAGAGCGTCCATGGCCAGCTCGAACATATCCGCTGCTAAATCGTCGTCAGGCATCGGCAGCGAACCGGATTCGATGTTGTGGTGCATCGGTGTTGACGGTTCGATCTGTAGACAGTAAACGGAGATGTGAGGCAACCGCAGTTCGATCGCGGTGTTGAGTGTGTCAGTCCATGTACCGAGCGTCTGGTGAGGGAGTCCGTACATCAGGTCAATGCTCGTGTTGTGGAAACCAGAGGCGCGTGCCAATTGAATCGCGCCCAGAGCGTCACTAGCCGAGTGCCTGCGAGAAAGGGAGTCGAGTAGGTCATCGTCAAATGACTGGACCCCGATGCTGAGCCTATTGATACCTGCCTCTCGCCATCTGATCAACTTGTCGCGACTAACGTCGTCTGGATTCGCCTCCAAAGTAACCTCTGCGTGATTGGTGGTCCCTACCCGTGTTCGCGCAGTGTTTATCAAGCGTTGGATCGCCGCCGTCGGGATGTACGAAGGGGTCCCGCCACCGAAGAAGACGCTACTGAACTCAGTGATGTCTGGTCGGCGAGCCCAGATGCGTAGTTCTGTGTCGAGCGAGTCAACCACATCGCCTACCATGCTCTCGATGCCCGCGTATGTATTGAAATCGCAGTATGTGCATTTCGTCAGACAGAACGGGATATGGATGTAGAGCCCCAGTCGACTGTCGGTCTGGTCCGGCTCGTTGGCGTGCGTCTTGCCAACGACCTCATGCACGATTTCACCGACTTCCATCCGTTAAAAGTCTGTCCAGAATTCAGCGAGTATTGCTTAGGCGGACCTAGGGCGGTGTCCAGAGACCTCCGCTGGCGGCTTGGTTTTGACCAGCTCCGGTGTTGGTTCCGCCACGCGCCGCGTCCGCTTCGGCCTGTGCTGCTTGCATCAACTCCTGCTGTGCCTTGGCGAGCTGTTCGCGCAACCAGCGGTCCAGCTGGTCCAGCTCTGGCGGTGAGATCAGGTAGCGCTCAATGTCGCTGGGCAACGGTATGTTGTCGGACGACATCATGATTAGGGCAACTTCGCCGGCACCCATAGACGCGTCAAGCGCGGCTTCGAGATGTGTGCTTCGTGCCTGAATGGCTGCACTGTACTGCTCGAAAAGCAGGTTCCGCACTTTTTCGCTACGAGGTTGGATGCTCAGGCACTGCGTCCAATCCACAGTTTCCTGCAAGAGCTCAGCGTCCTCGAACGGAGCGAGGGTGGCACCGGCATCGGTGAAGCTCTTGATATACCTGTGCATTCCCGGGTTGGCTTGACGAAGTGCGACCATCCCGTCTTCGCCGTGTCCCATCACACCTTCAGCGAAGACTCTTACCACGTGGCCAAGCGAAGCTTCTTGTCGATTGACTTGTTGACGCGCTGCCTGCCAGTAAGCAGAAGCTTTCTCTTCGTAACCCTGCAACCCGGGGATCGGTTGCACTATCCGAACGATCAACGCTTTGCGTTGCAACATGCGTTCCGCGCTATCTTTGCCGCCAGTAACCGTCGATGGCATATGGGCGTTCCTCCTTGGCGAATGTCAACTCGATGCCCGTGCGACGAGTCAGACCGAGAACAAGAAGTGTGCGATATCACCGTCTCTCAGTGCGTAATCCCTGCCCTCTTGTCGCACGCTTCCCGCACGCTTCGCTTCTACCATGCTACCGCATTGTGCGAATGCGTTGAACGTGACTATCTCAGCTCTAATGAAGCCGCGCTCGATGTCGGAGTGGATGATTCCCGCGGCGGTGCTGGCTGTTGAGTTTGATGGGAAGTGCCATGCCCTTACCTCTTTCTGCGACGCGGTGTAGAAGGTTTCAAGGTTCAGGGCCTTGAGGCACTCGCTCATGAGCTCTTCGCTCGCGTTGATGCCACCGTACAGCTGGTTTCGAATCGCTTCTGATTCGTCGTCGGGCATCTGCCGCAATTCCGCCTCGACGGTGCTGCAGATCGGCACGATTCTTGCGTCAACGCCTAGTGCAAGTTGGTCAACAGTCTCGCGAGCTTGCGATTCCAGATCGTCTGATGCGATTACTCCAACATCTTCCTCGGAGATGTTCACCGCGACGACTATTGGAAGACTGCTGAGAGTGAATGCACCGGATAGGGCGCGGCTTTCCACATCGGTTAACTCGGACGACCGCAACGGTTCGCCTGTCTCCAACATCGCCTGGATCTGCTTTAGCTCCCCGATGTTGCGGCTTGCGTTATCTCTGTCGCCCGACTTCATCGACTTCATGCCATCGCCGATTCTCTCGATGCGTCGGTGTATCAGCTCGATGTCGGCGAAAGTCACTTCAAACAGGAGGTGCTCCAGGTCGCGAGTCCAAGAGGTGCTACCAGATGGATGTGGTACGGAAGGGTCGTCGAACGCCCTCACTACCAACAGCAGGCATGTCACGCGTTGCAGTGAGTTTACTGTTTCGCGGGTGAAGATATCTGTCTTTGAGTAGTCGGTTGGCGTGTCCCAGAATTCCATTTCGGCGCGCACTTTCTTCCTAGCCTTGAACGCTGAGTCTAGGAAGTCGAGCCGCGAATCGGGTTTCGCGCCGAAGCCGATGTTGAGCCCTTTGGTGGCTCCATATGAGCCAGTGGCGGCGGAAGATCGCGTGAGGGCGTTGAACACCGTCGTCTTGCCGGCCGACGCATGTCCGACGATGGCGGTGATCATTGACGTTGTCGAATCAGAATCGTGGACGGAAAGTTGGGCGCGAATCGGAGCGAGGCCGGGCCGTGCTAAGGTGCCCTGCGTTGCGAAACCACAGTAAGCACTAGTAACTTCGATCGGCTAGGTGCGTAGGATGACATTCGCAAGGTGGTGACGCACAAGGATCGGCTGGATTGATGCGACACTTGGATGACGGGTTTCTCGCAACATTCCAATTATAGGAGTGGGTGGGATCGCATTCACAGTCCGGTGTGATGTCTGCTTATCGGTGAGATATGCTGAAGTCATGATCCGAGTGATATGCGGCGACGACGAGTTCGCAATTTCCAACGCTCTTGACGAGCGGTTGGAGGCGATCACAGTGCCAGACCTACGCGATGCGAACGTCACTACGTTCGACGCACCGAACACGATGTTGGCCGAAGTGATTGACACCGCGCGTGCTGTACCGTTCATGAGCGACCGCCGAGCCATCGTCGTCAAGAACATGCTTGCCCCGCTTGAGGACCGCAACGCAAAAGTGCGTGGTGATTGGTCAGAACTCGGCTCTGTGATCGCTAAGGATGGTTACTCCATCTCTAACGAGTTGATATTCGTTGACTACGCGCCGTTGCGACTGACAATTCCGAACCTCAAACCGTTGGCTGCCATGGCCGAGGTTGAACGGTACTCGACGCCTAAACGGGCTGAGCTTGATCGTTGGATTCGGGAGCGAGCTGCGTTCAACGGACTAACGATTAGCGGAAGAGGTATGGCGCGTTTCGCTGCGTTGGCAGGCGACAACACCCGCAGGATCGACTCGGAATTGCGGAAACTGGCGCTGTACGCTGACGGCAAGCCGCTGACCGATGGAGACGTAGAGCTAATGGTGTCAGATGCACACCAAGAAGGGATATTCAGAGTCGTAGATGCCATTATCGACCGTCAATCTGGTGACGCTTTGGCTGGTTGCCAAAGTCTGATTCAGAGCGGCGAGACAACTGAGGGCATTCTCTATCTGCTATCTCGTCAGCTCCGCACTCTGATAATGACGAGCGAACTGACGATGCGTGGGATACCACGTCAGGAGATTGGCAGTCGGTTAAACATCAAGTACGCGTGGTTGCTCGAAAAAACGGTCCGCCAGGCAAATCGATCCGGTCACAAGCGGCTATTGGAGATGCACCGAAGTCTTCTGGAAGTTGACTTCGCGACGAAGTCAGGCCGGTTAGACCGCAAGCTCTCGGCCGAGTTCCTGATCGGCAGGTTGGCGAGTCTGTAACTTCTAATCGCGGCGCTCTCGCAGCCGCTGGATTCAATCTACCAATCGATGGTTTTCGTATCCAGAGTCGCATGATTTCAGTTACAACCATCAAACCTGTCTACTTGATTGCAGTCGCGATAGCGTTCGCATCCGCCGCGGCGTTAGTGTCGTGTGCGACACCGGCACCTACTCCATCTCCGACACCGATGCCTGAACCGACACCGACTGTTTCTCCTACGCCTACGCCTACGCCTACACCGACGGCATTACCTCCTACTGCCACGCCTAAGCCCGACCCGCCCCCCACTCCTAGACCATCTCCGACTCCAGTTCCAACTCCGGTGCCCGAAACTACGGAGACTATCGGCATGTACATCCAGGCGCATCGAATGATGAATCGGGAGGAGTTCAGCGAGGCAGTGCGCAGGTTCACCACGATCGTGCGGATAGAGCCCGAATTCGCGAGGGCCTGGGATGGCAGGGGTCAGGCCAAGATGTACAAGGGCGACTTCGAAGATGCGATGATTGACTTTGACCGGGCGATTTCGTTGCGGCCACGCATCGGTCAGCTGTACGGGAATCGGGCTCAGGCGCGCTACGCGCTCGGAGACAGTCGAGGCGCGGAGCGTGACGCTCGGCGGGCAGTGGAGCTGGATGACGAACTGATAGAAGCGCACATTGTCATCGCGCGGGCTTACGCCGAGCGAGGAAACTTCGATTCAGCGTTGTCCGAGTTTGATCACGCGATTGAGTTGGACCCGACGATTGCGACTTCGTATTGGCGCCGCGGGCGGTTTTACCGTGATGACTTGCGTGACGGTTCGAATGCGTTGGCGGACTTCAACGCTGCTATTGAGATTGACCCGGTTCGCGGCGGGTACTACATCGATCGCGGGATCCTGCTAATCTCGCTGGGTATGTTCTCTGAGGCTAAGTGGGATATGGAAGAGGCGATATCGTTGGCGCAGGATCCCAAGTTGCCGAACATAATCGAGGCGGCGCAGAGCTGGATCGACCTGATCGATGAAAACATCCCCGGGACCGAACCGGTGCAGCTGGGGGACCAGGGTCCCGCGAATTGATCAACGGCAATATCTGATAGGGCATCAGAGTGAGTGGAACTTGCCTCGTTCGGACTTCACTCAAGCTTCCTGCAAACGAGAATCATCTCGTCACTGGATTCGCTGTATCCCGAACGGTCAAAGTCACCGTATACGTGCTCAACTTGGAGCTTGGCGCTTGTAACCATTCTCTCGGCCTGCGCCCGTGTTAGGTAACGGGTCACTACCCTGAGCTCTTGTCGATGCAGCAGTGTGCCGTCGCGTGAGACTGTTTCCATGTATTGCGTGCAGTCGTTGATCTGTTGTGACCTGTCGAACCGGTTGATGCCGCTGAGGATGTGCCGCTTCGGTTCCGTTGGGTCATCCACAACTCCGAGTAAGAACCGCTCGTTGTCCTCGTTATCGATGATGTGATCGGATGCGTTGTACAGACTGAATACCAGCGCGCCGCCTGGTTTGAGGTGTTCCGCGGCAGCTAGGATTGTCGCCTGCTGCGCTACTTCGGACAGCACGAGGGCCAAACTGTTCCCTGGGATTATCACCATACTGAAGTCGCGGAACTCAAGGCTTAGCTCAGCCATATCACCTTGCATCAATTCGAGGCCCCCAGATTCGACGCCGGCTTTCGCGGATTTCGACTTCGCTACTTTCAGCATCGATGGTTGTGAGTCAACGCCTACAACCTGGTGCCCTGCGAGCGCGGCCGGTATCGCTACGCGGCCAGTTCCAACTCCCAGCTCGAGTACCGGTGCATCGCACTCTTGCATCAGATCGAGATAGAAGTCAACCTCCAACTCCGGTCCAACGGAGTAGAAAAGGTCGTATACCCGGGCCCACTGCTCGTAGTCCATTGGCGCATAGGTGCTCGTAGAATTCTGGCTCATTCTGTTGTCGGCGCGAAACTAGGGTCTTGGATGTTGGTTCAGACGACTTTAGTCTCGCGCTGTGAGTGAGCGCGTTTATCCTTGAACGCCGTATCCTTAGATCCCAGTTGGACAGGTATCGCGATTGATTTCGCCTGATAGTTAGAGGTCATTATCTTGCAGCAACTCGCTAGTCGTCAAAGCCGCCTTGGTACCGAAACCGCGTTCCTCACGCTTGCCAGAGCACGTGAACTTGAGGCACAAGGCCGTAGCATCGTGCACTTGGAGATCGGGGAGCCCGACTTTGACACGCCTTCGCACATCAAGCAGGCAGCGAAGGACGCGCTCGACGCGGGCTACACCCACTACGGACCATCACCAGGCGAGATGGCGGTACGCGAAGCGATAGCCAAACACCAGACGGAAGTTCAAGGCTACGATATCTCCGCATCGCGAGTGATCGTCACGCCCGGAGGCAAACCAGTCATGTTCTTCTCGATTCTCGCTCTGGTCGAGGAGGGTGACGAGGTCATATACCCAAATCCGGGGTTTCCGATTTACGAGTCGATGATCAACTATTCGGGTGGAACCGCTGTTCCGATCCCGCTAGAGGAGCGTTTCGGCTTCTCACTGGATGTTGATCGGCTGGAGTCGCTTGTAACGGAACGCACAAAGTTGCTGATCGTTAACTCGCCCAACAATCCATGCGGCAGCGTCGTCCCTGCGCGAGACTTGGAGCGTATCGCCGAGATTGTGGTTGCGAACGACTTGATCGTGCTATCAGATGAGATCTACAAGGACATGTACTACGAAGGCTCGCACGTATCGATCACGAGTTTCCCCGACATGATCGATCGCACTGTGATTTTGGACGGTTTCTCTAAGAGTTACGCGATGACGGGTTGGCGTTTGGGGTACGGCATCTTCCCTGATTTCATGATCGACGCGGTTACCAAGCTGATGACCAATTCTGTCTCATGCACATCGGTGGCGGTCCAGATGGCTGGAATAGCCGCATTGGAAGGTCCGCAAGACTTCGTTGGCGAGTTAATGCGGGAGTTCCGAGCTCGGCGGGACCTGATTGTTGATGGCATGAATTCCCTATCTGGTGTTACATGTCAGGTGCCGCGAGGCGCGTTCTACGCTTTCCCGAATGTATCCGGGACAGGTATGACGTGCCGCGAGTTTGCAGAGCGCGCGATGGACGAGGCCGGAGTCGCGTTGCTGTCCGGCACCGCCTTTGGCGAGTACGGCGATGGTTATATCCGCATTTCGTTCGCCAACTCGCAGGAGAACCTGACCGAGGCGGTGCGTCGCCTATCTGGAATGCTCGACTGAAGACTCGTCGTCGCCGGTATCGTCCACTTGAGCGGAATTTGGCTTCGGGCTGCTCACGCACAGTTTGCGAATATCGCGCGTGTTGGCCTTTGCGATGGCTCGAAGCACGTGCGTTGTGTTGCGTCTGATCTGCTTCGGGGTGGGTTCAACGACCGTTTGACCGCTCGCGTCAAGTAGCCCCCAGAACGGTGGCAACTCGTATACGGATACGAGCCCTGGCGGAGCCATGATGCAGTGGAAGTCGGCGCACGCTAGGAAGTTCGGATCGTGAAACTTTGTTGAGAATGCTTTCAAACTTCGGGTGCGCCGCTCTAGTTTTACCCTAGCGGCATCAAGCTCTCGCCGCGCCGCTTGATAGGAACTAGCTTCGCGCCAGTCCTTGTCCGGTGCCGTACTTGCCAGTGCTTCCCTGCGCGCGTCGTCAAGGATCGCAGTGGCGAGTTCGGCCGCGTCCGCCAACGCGGAGTGCTCGGCTTTGACGCGGGCACGATCGTTCGCGGAGTGGTCATCGCGTCGCAAGTCGGCGCGACTTGACTTGACTTCGATCAAGTAGACAACGTTTTCCCGTCCCACTCCGACAAGGTCGGCGATCCGTCCGAACGGTCCTTCAAGCTTCACCTCGAAACCTATCGCTCTGCAACCGGCCACTTCCCAAAGCCACCGCCATGCGGCCCATTTGAGATTCACGGTCGTCAGAGTCTCGCCATTGGTTCGTAGCAGCTTCTGTGTCTCTGAATAATCGTCTTCAATCATGGAATCACCACGCATGCAACACAAATGTCTTGAGATTGTGAAACATCACAAAAAATTACAAATAAAATGTTGAGAATTAAATGTAGATGCTATCATAGAACGCAACGCAGTTTCAAACGACGCGATCCAACGCCTAATGGAACCATAATGGAGGTAGAGATGATCGACACCCGTTCGAGAGCTAACTCATCAGGAAATCGTAGCGCATGCATCGTCGGGATCGGCGGTGCCGGCTCTGCATCGGCATCTGCGATCGCCAAGGACCTCCAGCTGCCCATGGACGCAGTGCTGATTGACCGCGACGCGAATGAACTTCGTCGACACAGCTCAGGCACGAAGGTTACGGTAGGTTATCCGATGTTCTCGGTTCGCAACAAGAACGGACTGACCGATGGGGAGCCGGTAGATGAGACCGACATCCTGCGCGTCAGGTCAACGATAAGCGGTTACACAAGAACGTACGTGCTAATGGGCTTAGGTGGGAGGGCGAGCTACGACCTGGCACCATCGGTAATCAACACGGCGATTGGCATCGGATCAAAGGTGATAGTTATCTGTACCATGCCATTCTCGTTTGAGGGACCGATGCGTCGCAAGGTTGCGGAGGAGACTTTGTGCAAACTCGCCGACACAGGATGCCCGGTCGCGGTCGTGGATGCAGATAAAGCGCTGTCGGCCACCGCGAGCGTCGGCAATGTCGCTGACGAGTTGGCGCAGGCACAGGCGCGGGCGCTGATGACGCTGTTGACCGTTGACAATAATTCCAACGCAGGGGCGCTGAACGGCGCCGGAGTCACGCTCGATCTGATTTCTCAATCCCGCAACGCGTTCATAAGCCACGGCGCGGCGAATAGCGTTGAAGAGTTCCGCAGGGCTACGCGGGACGCGGTGCGTAACCCGCTGACATCTGGACTGGCTCTCAGCGATGCGTCAACGGTCGGTGTAACGATTTCAGCACCGGCTGATCTTCCAGTGAAGACGTTGAACGCTGTCATGGCGTTCATAGAGCGTGAGCTGTCGCCTGATGCTCAAGTCGCGACGACTTTCGTTCCCCTGCCAAAGAGTTCAACGAAGGTCAGGGTGAGCATCATCGCCGGTGACGCTCGGCTCGCCGACGCGTCTGACGTGGAGTCGCGTGACGCTCTTGACGACTTGGGATTCGATGAATTGGAGCCGAATGCCGCCGTTGAAGCGGCTGAGCGAGTGCTGGCGGCGAGGCTTGGAGGGTCGGCGACGGGTTCAACTAATGGGCATCTCGTGGGCTCCGCCGCATTGCTATGAAACACAGTCCAACCAAATGTCGGCTCACCGTGAATTGAGTGAGCCCAATTGTCCGCCCGGCTTCAACGGTAGCAACGGTCGACCTCGGCAATCGGCCGCAGGAGCGAGAGGTGCCTCCTTCCTACTCGCTCCGTGCTACCTTGGCGCCGGACTGGACCACTATTGAGTATGCAGTGAGCCAACCCTGCCCGCCCATGATGTTGGATCGGCAAGAACGTAGGTTCTGATGTCGTCGGCGAACTTGACTTCGGAGTCGTCCTGCGGTTCATACTCCAGAACATCGCGAGCCGACTGTATTGACCAGAATGCTCTCGTGTTTCCACTGATGCCGTACACCACGAGCCACGGTACGCCATGCTGATTCGAGATGTCTTTAGCCTCAACGGCGCGGACGAATAGCTGTTGCAAGTCGCGTTCGCTGAAGTGCGCGCCCAGTGCCCGCTTGTAGGAGGCGATGCCTGATCCGCCGTGTCCGGGGAAGTCGGCTTTCAACACATCTTTCGCAACTGGATTGCGCGGATTACCGATTCGTACTTGCACTACTTCCAGCTTGCTCCCGAACGCGCCGCAAGCATAGGGGTAACCGAGCAGCTCGTATGCGGCTTTCGCCCATCCGTAGAAGTTGTCCGAAAGAGGTAGCTCGTCAGGGAACACCGTCTCCTTCTTGCCGCGGTGTATCAGCGCGTGTTCATACCAATCAGCTGCGTGATTCGAGCTTGCCATGACGACGCGTTTCACGCCAGCCTCAAAGGCGCAACGGTAGACGTTGTTCGCCATCTTGACGTTTGAGAGTTCCGTGTCGAATCGCTCGATCTGTGGCACCGCATCACCGTATACACCACCCGCGGAGGAACGCCGATATGCGAGATGGATAACAGAATCCTGCCCGTCGAACAAGTGGGCGAATCTAGAGCGATCGTCACCCATCAAGTCCACGACTTCAACACCTTGCACTCTATTGCCTTCATGATCCGAGTCCGTTGCGTCAGTTAACGTAAGCCGGTACTTCCCGCGCAACGCCGGCAGCAGTTGAGATGCGATGTAACCGCTCGCGCCCGTGACCAAGATGCGTTTCATATTCGGCCTCCCATGGTTCGAGTTTGACTTGGCGTGACGCAGGTTATTAGAGCTGGTCAACGCGTTCGAAGGAGTGTGACCTTTCGATTGGATAGGAGCCAGCGATTAAGTCGTGCAGAGCACGGCGTCTTGGATGGATCAACACTACCAAGAAGCCCACTGCGGCGAGAGTCGCCGTCAAGAACAGCCCGATTGAGCGAACCACACCTCTTGGGATTCCGATCGGCAGACCGTTCGTTCCGCAAACTGTGATTCCCATCAGTCGTTTTCCGACGGTTGCACCTACTAGTCCGAGTAGCACGCCGTGATAGAG
Source organism: Dehalococcoidia bacterium (assembly GCA_965200145.1). Classification (GTDB taxonomy): domain Bacteria; phylum Chloroflexota; class Dehalococcoidia; order Lucifugimonadales; family Lucifugimonadaceae; genus CBDATG01. The sequence goes on along the minus strand of CBDATG010000001.1, from coordinate 53,767 downwards.
GATGTAAGCGGCTAGATTTAGTCCAGTTGCTGTGTTGAACGCGAGAAATGGAAACGGGTTGGATTCCGATGCGTTTTCTGAGGACCCCGTAGGGCTAGCACCGTTGGCTTGTTCGATGTTGGCCCGATTGGCTGACGCTTCTATCCACGCCCTGATTTCATCTATGTCAATGTAGGGTCGCCCGATGACAACGGGGAATATGACGCTGAGAGCGGAAGCAATGATGATCGCGTCAATGACGTACGCCACCAGTCGCTTCCAATGGCTGGGCGGTCTACCAGGAACTGTCGGATCAGAGCTATCTCCCGATCCGCCAAACATTCGTCGCCAAGGACTCTGATTTGAATTGTCAACGGGCTCATTCGGCCTGTCTCTTGGATCAATCCATTCCTGTCCCGACACGCTAGGGCGATGCTGTCCGGGTTCAACCCAACCGCCGGATGTTGACGCCGGCTCGCTTCGGGGCTTGTCGTCGGTTGGCCCGTCAGACTCGGGGCGATCGTGAGCGGGACCTGTTCGCCCGCGCGAACCGAGTTTTAGGTTGCGTAGGTCGTCGGGACGCGGGACGCGGACTCCGGGCCCGGTGCCTGACGATTCGGGGTTCGGGGTATCTGGCATAGGTTCATTATCTGCTATGCAGTGTCGGTGACATGCGGGAAATTATCCTTGATAGAAGGACGACGCACTAAGCGCGCCGCCAACTTCGCAAGGAATCTCCAAGACGATGACATCTTTCCACGTTTGGACGGTGGGCTGCCAAATGAACGTGGCAGACTCGGACCGTGTCTCGGCGGGCATGGCAGCGATGGGATTGCAGCGCGAGGGCGAGATTGACGACGCGGATGTCGTCGTACTGAATACTTGTGTGGTCAGGCAGTCAGCGGAAGACACGGCGACCGGGCTACTCGGCAAGCTTAAGACAGTTAAACGGCGGAATCCAGGTCGTCTCCTCGCGGTTATGGGTTGCATGGTTGGACCGGACAAATCCGACCTGAAGCACAGATTCCCGCAGGTTGACGTATGGGCTCGACCGCAGGAGTTTGAGCCCATTGTTCAGGCGGTCGCATTGAAGCATGGTTATGACTATCCTGACAGCGACGGTTGCTTGACATCAATTGTGCCGGATTCCCCCAAAGTCGCGACCTACGTGCCGATCACTCACGGTTGCGACAAGTTCTGCTCATTCTGCATCATCCCATACAGGAGGGGAAGGGAAACGAGTCGGCCGCAATCAGAGCTACTTGACGAGATCGGTCGGCTCGTCCAACGCGGCGTGAAAGAGGTGACGTTGCTGGGACAAAACGTTGACTCCTATGGCCACGACTTGCCGCGACGCCTAGATCTTGCCGACCTGCTCTCGGCGGTCAACGATATTACCGGCATAGAGCGGGTGCGATTCCTTACGTCTCATCCAAACGACATGTCTCGGCGGATCATCAACGCCATCCGAGACCTGCCTAAGGTCTGCGAGGTGGTCAACCTGCCGTTTCAAGCCGGTGACGATACTGTGCTGTCCAACATGCGGCGTGGTTACACGCGGACTCAGTACCTAGAGAAGGTGGACGAAGTCCGTCAGACGATCGGCGGAACCGTGACGTTGACGACCGACGTAATTGTCGGGTTTCCTGGCGAAACCGAAGCCCAATTCTTGCAGACGATGGATGTCTTGAGTCGCGTACGGTTCGACAAAGTGCACTCCGCGATTTATTCGGAACGACCCGGGACGCTCGCGTCTCGGACCATGCCTGATGATGTCGAAGTCGCCGAAAAGCGCAAACGGCATCGATACCTAGATGAGTTCCAGCAGCACATTCAACGCGAAATTAACGGGTCGCTTGTTGGTGTCCCGGCAGATGTGTTGATTGAGGGAAAACAACGCGGACGGGTGTACGGGCGCTCGAGGCTTGACAAGCTGGTCTACATGGAGACTGAGAACGGCTTAGATGGTCGAGTCGGTCAGACGATCGGGGTGCAGATCGTTGACAGTACTCCCTTCTCGCTAGTGGGGGCTCCTACCCGCCATTTGACCGGTGGTGGGCAGACGGAATTCGTTGAAACGACAGCGAGGGTGGACCGAAGCGTAGGCACCCTCTACGGATAGCCTTATTGTCTACCGATTGGTAAGCGAACTACTGGCGTAAGTATGCAGTTTCTGTGTTAGAATCGACGTAATATTTCCCTACACTATCATCACCGGCGTTTTCAACGCCACCCCCGCAGAACTATGGTTAACGTTGCATCGCGTTCCGAACGTCGGATCATCCCGATAACAGAGTTGGAGCAGTCTGCATTCTGTCAGACCGACGGCAACCTCAGAACGCGGACCCTCGAGGACGAGTTCAACGCCGGCGTGCGGTGGCAAAAGGTGCCTACTCGCTACCTCAGGATGACCCCGGAGCATGTTGAGGAAGGAATTCGGTACGCGAGGAAGGAACTTGGCACCAAGGTAACGGTGCTCGGGCACCATTACCAACGCGACGATGTTATTCAGTTCGCCGATTTCAGAGGCGACTCGTATCTGCTGTCCAAGCAAGCAGCAGCAACGGAACAAGCGAAGTGGATTGTGTTCTGTGGCGTCCACTTCATGGCCGAAACGGCGGACGTTCTGACGGCTGACGATCAGCATGTCATCCTCCCGAACATGGCAGCGGGTTGCTCCATGGCGGATATGGCGCCAACAGAAGATGTGGACGACGCTTGGGATGACCTGACAGACGTTCTCGGCACTGCGGACGGGAGTGGGATGCAGGAGGTCGTCCCGGTTGCGTATATGAATTCCACCGCTGCGATCAAGGCACTGTGCGGCAGGAACGGCGGTCTAATCTGCACCTCGTCAAACGCTGATAAGGCGTTCAAGTGGGCGTTTGATCGCGGCAAACGGGTCCTCTTCCTTCCGGACCAGCACCTAGGCCGCAATACTGGGCTGGCCGGCGGCATTCCGGCAGAGTCGATGGTGGTTTGGAATCCGTTCAAGCCAATGGGAGGACTCAGCGAGCAAGAGATACGCGACTCGAAGGTGGTGCTATGGCAGGGCCACTGCTCGGTACATACGCGTTTCACCGTGCGACAGATCACTGAGTCCCGTCGAGAGTATCCAGATGTCCGAGTGCTTGTCCATCCGGAGTGCACCACTGAGGTGGTTGATGCGGCAGATTTCAACGGTTCGACGGAGTTTATCCGCACGACGGTTGAGAATGCGCCTTCAGGCACGACTTGGGCGATCGGCACCGAGATCAACATGGTCAATCGCTTGCGCGACTCGCACCCCGACAAGCGGATTTTCTGCCTAGACCCGGTCGTCTGTCCCTGCGCCACAATGTACAGGATCCATCCCGCATATGTCCTTTGGGTCCTTGAAGGCATCATGGCAGGCGTGGGCATCAACGTGGTGAGTGTGGACGCAGACACGAAGCGCGACGCCCTGGTTGCCATTGACCGCATGCTTGAGGTAGCTGGTTAGAACAGCAGCGCGCCTCGGTGAAAAGTGCAGCCGTAATCAAGCTCGATCGCCTGACGAAGCGTTACGGCGATGTAACGGGCATCCAGGACCTCGAGTTTGAGGTCTACGAGGGCGAGATATTCGGCCTTCTAGGTCCCAACGGTGCAGGAAAGACAACGACCGTCCGTCTACTCCTCGACTTCATCCGGCCGACATCGGGCAGTGCTACCGTCTTCGGGATGGACCCTCGCCGGGACGGTATTGCGATTCGCGGTCGTGTGGGATACCTCCCTGGCGACTTCGTCACTTACAACTACATGACGGCCGATGATGTGGCATCGTACTTCTCCAGTCTGCGCGGTAAACCGAGGCAGAGGTTTACGGAGATGTGCGAGAGATTCGAGCTAGATCCCACTCGCAAAATCAAGGAGCTCTCAAAGGGCAACCGACAGAAGGTCGGACTGGTGCAGGCATTCATGAACGATCCCGATCTGTTGATTCTCGACGAACCGACATCGGGTCTGGACCCGCTGTTGCAGAAAGAGTTCCAGGACCTGATTATCGACGAGCGCGACAACGGCAAGACGGTGTTGCTATCGTCGCATGTGCTGTCGGAAGTTGAGGCCACTGCAGACCGTGTGTGCATTATTCGCAACGGAGAATCGGTCGCGATCAACACCGTTTCGAGCCTCACGGCGTTGAACACCTGGTCGGTCGAGATAGAGTTCACAGATCCCACGAGCGCAAGCGAGTTCGACGCGTTGGCGGGTGTGCACGTTGACGATGCGCGGGGAAGGACCTTGAGACTAAACGTCGCGGGCGAGGGAGCAATCGACGGTGTGATCAAAGTAGCGAGCCGGCGTGATGTTGTGCGATTCGAGAGCCAACGGTCAACGCTGGAAGATGTTGTGCTGACGCTGTACTCGGACGACGAGTAGATCCAGATCAACCTGTTATATCGGCCGATGTCCAGTTACTCCAACGTTTTCCTAAAGACGCTTCGCGACCGCAGGCGTAGCACGGTAATCGTCTCAGCGTCCATGTTTGTTGTCGGTCTATATGTGTCTCTGCTATTCCCCGAGTTCGGTGCAAGTGCATCCATCAGTGAGCTACTTGATCAGCTGCCCGACTGGTGGCAGAATCTCATCGGCGATGCTGTGCAGTTCGGCACTCCCGAGGGCTTCTTCACGACGCAACCATACTCGTTCCTGGGCGCGGCGATCATGATTGCGTTCTCGATATTCCTAGGCCAGACCGCAATCGCCGGTGAAGAGGAGGCGAACACCCTGGACCAACTCGCCGCGAACCCTGTCAGTCGAACGCGGATATACGCGGAGAAGACGCTCGCGATGATGGTATCTCTGATGTTACCGGTCTTGGCAGTCGCACTGTCGCTTCTTGTAGGGAGCTGGGTGCGAGGTTACGATTTCTCGTACTCCGGTCTCGCGGCCCAGTCATTCAGTTTGCTCATGCTGTCGTTGACGGTCGGCGGGTTGGCACTCTCGATTGGTGCTGCCACAGGAAGCAAAGGGCAGTCCATAGCGATTGCTAGCGCGGTGGCAGGCATCGGTTACTTGCTCAACATCATCGCGCCGCTGGTCAGTTGGTTGGAGCCTACGCAGTACGTCTCAGTCATCTACTACTACATCGGCGGGATGCCTTTCGTGGACGGCCTGACGCCTTGGCACGCGGCGGTATTGGTCGCGGTTACGGTGACCAGTATCGTGATTGGCGGATTAGCATTCAATCGACGTGACTTGCAGTGACGCACTACAAGTCCAACGAAAACGCGGCGTGCCAGCGGTTGTAACCCGAGCATGTGCAGATCGACATCGGACATTTGGTTAGCAGCGGGAGGCACGAGCATCGCTGGGATTCTAGCCGCGTTGCGCGTACATTGGGACATGTTGCGCGACCGTCGCGCTTGGCGCGATGCTGTCAAGCGCGGTCAGGCGAAGCGCGGCTCTGACGACGAATCTGCCAATGCAAGCTAACCCGTCTGCAACTGTTGACGCAACGCAGCAGGCTTAGTCACGGGCAGATCGCAGACGTAGTCTCGGCAAACGTATGCGGTTGGTTCGCCGCCAATCATCGATCTGCCTTCGAACAGGGGAAGGTCCGACGCATCCCGACTTGGATCTTTCGGATCATGCAGCGCAAGGATGCAGTGCGGTCGGAAACCTGAACGCACCTCTGCGAGCAGTTCGCGAGTTCTCGGGTTATCCCTTTCACCGACGATGGCCACTTGTATGACAGGATTTGCATAGAACTGTGCGGCTCGCAACCACCAAGTGACCGCGCTCGGGGCGTGTTGCATCAGCGGTACGGCACTACGCAGACTCTGCGTCGCGTATCTCGCCAATTCATGGTCGCCGGTGAACTCGGCGCATCGTAGCAGAGCGAAAGTGATGGCAGCACAACCGCTCGGTTGGGCGTTGTCGAAGATGTCGCGCGGCCGAACGACCAGATGCTCTTGATCGATTCCAGTGTCATAGAAGGCGGATTCTTCTTCGTCCCAGAAAAGGCGTATCGCTTCTTGGCACAAGCGATGCGCCTCGCGTAACCACCTTGTTTCAAAGTCAGCTTGGTACAGGGTCAACAGAGCATCGGCCAAGTATCCGTAGTCTTCAAGAAATCCGAGAATGGGCGATAGAGTGCCGCTTGTTGAATCATTGGATGGCTTAAAGGTCCGCATCAACCTGCCGTTCGGGAGCATCATAGTTCGCGTCAAGAATTCGGCATTTCCCTTCGCGATCTCTATCCAGTCCTGCCGCCCGAGCATGGCTCCCGATTCAACGAATGCCCGCAATGCCAACGCGTTCCAGGAAGTGACCGCTTTGTCATCTGTCATGGGCGGTACGCGTAGTGCGCGACGCTCGTAAAGCAACCTCCGCGCCCGCGCGATCTTCGCTTCGAGCTCGTGAACTCCGATATTAAACCTGCGCGCCACTGCTTCCTTGCTCGCGACTACGTTCAGGATGTTACGCCCTTCAAAGTTGCCGTCGCGTTCAACTCCCCAGTAAGAACCGACGACATCCCCTGACCCGTCGCCTAGCACGTCCATGAATTCGGAATGACTCCAAACGAAAAATAGCCCTTCTTCGCCTTCCGAGTCTGCATCGGTTGCGGACCAAAACGCGCCGCTCGGAGGGTGCAACATCTCTCGCCTGAGGTACTCGAGAGTAGTCGTTGCGACATCCTTGAAAGCTTGGTTACCGCTCGCCATCCATGCATGACAATAGAGGGATGCAATCTGTGCATTGTCATAGAGCATCTTCTCGAAGTGGGGGACCAGCCATACCGAGTCGACCGAATAACGATGGAAACCGCCGCCCACCTGGTCGTGGATTCCGCCTTCCGACATCTTTTTGAGCGTCAAGTTAGTGAATGTCAGCGCGTCGGTGTTTCCCGAGGTCGTAGCGTGGGCCAACAGAAACTCGTACAGCGTCGGTTGCGGGAACTTCGGTTGCAAGCCAGTTCCGCCGCGGATGTCATCAAAATCTGCGGAGAGCACGCGAAACGCGTTACTGAACAGCGCGCTGGTGATTGGTTCAATGCTCCGTTGCGCTTGAGTCCGCGATCTGATCGCCTCAACGAGGCGGGTGCTGTTCCCTAAAATGTCGGCGCGTCTGTTTCGGTAAGCATCGTAGACCGACTGCAAGACCCGCGGGAACGACGGCATCCCTCCGCGCTCATCGTTCGGGAAGTAAGTTCCGCCGTAGAACGGTTCACCATCAGGAGTGAGAAACACCGACATCGGCCAGCCGCCGTGGCCGGTCATTGCTTGCACAGCCGACATGTAGATCGAGTCGAGGTCAGGGCGTTCTTCTCGATCAACCTTGATGTTGACGAACAGCCGATTCATTAGTTCGGCGATTTCTGCGTCTTCGAACGATTCCCGCTCCATGACGTGGCACCAGTGGCATGCCGAGTATCCGATGCTCAGAAATATCGGCTTCCCGCTCTCTTTAGCTGCATTGAGAGCGTCGTCACCCCACGGATACCAATCGACAGGGTTGTCCTTGTGCTGGAGCAGGTAAGGCGATGTTTCGTTTGCGAGTCGGTTAGACATTACTCAGTACCGTTCAATCGTTCTAGCAGTATCACGCCGTATCCATTTCGCCTGCAACGGACTACGCTGCCAACTGCCGAATATTGCATCATGCGAAATGGGGTCAGCCAGTCGATTACGCCCTGCGCGATGGGACCGCCTAGAAGATGGCCACTGGATTGACAGGGGAACCTGTAACGGTAGGAAGGCGAAGTGGCAGGATAGCGACCATGAAGTGCCAACGCTGGCGAGTTGCACAAACGGCCGCGAGGTCGTCGAGCCACGCGTTGTCAAGGATCCAGAGCCCCATTCCCACTATGCCGACTTGATGCACTGGGTTTGTGAACCGCTCATATGGTGAAGGTTGAACATCGTTGCCGGTATCCGAGCCCATCACCGCGACCTCACGTTCGTGGATGAAGGGCAGAATCTCCGGCCTAGGTCCCGCCGACCCAGCTACGTATGCATCAACTGGGCCACGTTTCTCACGCAGTCCGAGTTGTCCAGTACGTAGCAGCAGCACATCACCAGTGCTAACCTCAAAACCGCATTGCCTCTCGGCGTTTCGGATGTCTTCAAGCCCGACACCGTCGCCTCGCTCAACTACCTCGGTGCCCCTGAGCATCGGCGTGTCAACCAGCACGCCGCGCGTAACGATGCCCCCGCAGGCGGCAGTCACGTCCAGCTCGGTCGCCCCGTCGGACACCGAGACAACGGACGACGGACGACCGTTGTAGGCCCTGCCGTCCCAGAAGAAGTGCGCCAGAGAGTCGATGTGTGTCACCGTATGTCCGTGGAACACCAATCCGAAGTAGTCGATCGCAACCTGTCGGTCTGGTCCTTCGCCCGGGCGGTAAACGTCCCCGGACCCGATCATGTAGTGTTGCGGAGGTCGTGGGACATCCACGGCGGCCTCCCAACCGACTGGCCTCGCGCAAGAAACTGTTACACCTTCCTCAACCAACTTGACTGCGCGCGTCGTAGCGTCTGCGCTTAAGCGGTTTAGCGTGCCACGTTCATCATCGTTGCCCCACCGGCCCCAATTGTTCAGGTCACGTTCAAGCCAACGCAACAAATCATCCTGCGAGGGTGGATTGTCAAACATCTCAAGCGAATCCTTGCGGGCTGATTCTCAATCGGCGCGACTTAACGATAACCTATCGCCGTTCGGGTCGAATCAGAATGGGCATTGGCTGGCAGTTGGCGGTGATTGGATCGCAGGTCGCCGCGGACCGTAGCGGATAGAATCGGAATCGGCGCGCTAGCTCAATTTGGCAGAGCAAGTGACTCTTAATCACTAGGTTCGGGGTTCGAGTCCCCGGCGCGTCACCAGTGACGCTCGCGGAGGTTTGATCTAGACGACGAGGGTGCGGCGCACGGACGCTTCGCGTTGTCAGGCGTGTCTGGCAGGTAGCTATCCGATACCACCGCCGGCACGTAGCACGACGTTGATCTGTTGCTTTCCGGTCCATACGATCACCGAACCGATGCTCACCACCAACGCAACGGCTAACAACCCGCACGCCAACCCAAACGCGCGCCACCCGATTTCTACCAACATCGGAGGGGCAACGGTTGCGACATTTTCGCCTGCCATATAGGGCAACAACACGGTGCTCAGTGCGAGACCTACGGCGGTTCCGATCACGGCGGCTATCAATGGCGGGACCACCTGTTCTAGTGTGATGAGCCACACCCACTGATGTTGCGTTAGTCCAAGCGATCTCAGAACGGCCAGCTCGAGGCTCCGTAACCTGTAAGTTGTCCAACCGTTGACGGCGAAAGCCAGTGCCGTGACGGCGACGATGGCGAACAACCCGCCTGTTAGGAATCCATTCCATCCCAGTACGGATAGCGGATCGGCAACGAAGCGCGCACGTTCCGCGGATTCATGTTGCACTACCGGCGGTCCGGACAATGCCACGGACAGCAATTCTCGAACTTGATCCAGAGCCGGGTCATCCGCGTTATCAATATCGATCCAAAGCTCGTTGATGACATCCGACGCTGTTGGGTCAGCTACTGCGAGTATGTCGCGTACTTTACTGAGGTCTGCAATCAATATCGGCGTTCGTGCCGAACCGAACGTGGGGAAGTAATCGACGAATTCCTGAAATTCCACCTCAACCTCTTGTCGTCCCATGTAAATCCGTATCGTGTCGCCCACGCGTACTCCAGCGGTATCGCGGAACCATCGGCCACCGATGACTTTCACGATCGGGTTCTGGTTCCCAACTCTGACGCCCTTGATTTCGCGAGCGGTTGGCTGTGACCACGTCAGAATCGCGCCGTCGTTCCCAGTCCTGCTCGCCGGATCGATTCTGGCCCCGAGGTCTCCGAATCCCCCTCCGGGTGTGCGTTGTGCGACGATATCATCCCAGCTCGTGAGTTTCACCACGTTCCCATCGGCAAGAACAGCTGAGATATCTGCAACGGCGACAGACCCGACACCGAGTTGGATACTGTTTTCGGACGGCCGCAGAGAAATGCCGATGTATTCGAGAGTCAAGTCAGTAGACTCGCCCTCTTCAAGTTGCGCCGCGGTCAGTGGAGCACCTATCCGACACCAATCCTCCGGCGCGAGCGGTTCATCATCCTCTGAAAATCCGACATCCTCGCAAGGGAATTGTTCCATCGCCGCGAGGGTTACCGATCGGGGGACCAGTGTTCCCACCGTCAGTGAGTAGTATCGGCCGCTTGCACCGCGCAACCTCGCCGTCAGCCCGGCATCACCTCGACGCAGGTCTGGCTTCACTAGAGCAGTGAGCATAACCGTTCCCGGCGGTATCGGGATTCCAGTAGGGACGTCGGAACTGATGGAATCGACGATTTCCGACGCGGATGTTGCACCGAAGTCACGACGCCAATGCGCCACGGACGCGAATGTTTCTGGATCAATGCCGAGGACGGTGACCGCTTCGGTTCCCGATGGAGTAGACACCGTTGCAGCGGCCCTCGCAGCAGTCGAGACCGTAGCGATGCCGTCAATGGTTTCAACGCGACTAACTTGGCTAGCCAATCTTGGTTGCGACCGCACAATCATGTTCGACACGCGAGCATCTGCGCCTACCAAGTAACGAGCGGATTCCGCCGCGTGCACCCGGAGGGAGGGTCCTAGTACCGCGGCCAATGTGGCGATGCACATCGCCAATATGACCAACAGCATTAGACCGAAGTTCGATCTGGGATTTCGCGCCAATGTCCACAGCGCGAGTGTTACGGCCGGCGAGACCCGCAACGCGCTCTGGATGCGTGAGAAGCCGTTGCTAACGGCCGCGGCTGCCATGGGCATGAATCTCAGCATCGTGAGTGCAACTCCGATACCAACGGCGGCTGGCATTGCCAATGCCAACTGTTCGTTGAAATCTGCCCCTAAAGTGTCGGACGCGAACCGCAGTTCGCCGCGACTCAATTGCCACAAGAACACGATGCCGAGTCCCAAGACCGGAACGTCCAAGTAGTAACGCTGGATCACGGTTAAGTGCGGTGGCCGCGCCAACCGCTGGAACACTTGCGTGGTGGAACTGGTCAGGGAAGGAAGGATCATGACAACCGCTCCGACCGCCGCGACTATGGCCGCGATCCAGATTGCGTTTGCGGCGATGCTGGCCGGGAAGTTCGTTCCGCCGGTTAGCGCGTTGAGACCCGGCAACCGCCCGGAAATCGTGACGAGACCCAGTGCCAAAGTGGGTCCGATGAACAGAGCGGCGGCTGAGATGGTCAGATTCTCGCCTGCCATCAATACGAGCTCTTGTCTCGTTGCAGCACCGCGCGCCCGCATGATTCCCGACTCGGTTTCTCGGAGTTCCCGCGCACGAGCCGCCACCAACACCGCGAACGAGAGGCTAGCGACCGCCAAGACGAGCCCGATCGCCAGCATTAAGCTAACAGAAATCGATGCCGCGTCGATGTGCTCCTTCACAACGTCGTCGATCCGCGTGATTCGCTGGAACCCTAACAGGTCCTGCTGAAGCTGGGCACCTTGCGCGTTGAAGTCGGCGAGGACTGCTTCCGCGTCTCGGGCTCGGATCGAATCCGCGTTGACTGGCAATATCCAGTAATATCGAGCATCCGAATCGGGTATCAACCTACCAACCTCGCTCGTGAAGGAAGCGCCACTGACCAACAGGGGAGTAAAACGGAAGGCTTGACTGTTGGCGCCGAGTCCTGTGTCAAGCGCGTGCCATACTTCACCGATGGCATCAGACCGTTTGAAGATGCCAGACACAGTTACATTGAAGCCTGATGCGGGATCGGAGGGGTGCGAAAGCTTCAATGTGCCTCCGGTTGACACTCCTAGATACGCCGCGTCGTCGACCCCGATTGCGACCTGCAAGCTATCATTTCCAGGGGTTGGCCAAGAGCCTTCAACTAATGCAGACGTCTGCTGAAGTCTGTTTACCGTCGCGATGAACGCTCTGGCGTTATTCCAAGCCACTTCATCCCGATCGAACAAGAGCGTAGCGGTTTTCGTCGCCCAGACCGTTTCCCGGAGAACTACGTCCAGAGAATCCCCGACACTACCTTCGATGCGCGACTCGATCTTCTTGTGTTCTTCCACCCCTATGGCCGTTGTGCGTGCACGGATAGCGATGTTCAAGTTGGCCTGGTCCGTTTGTACGAGGCGCTGGTTCAGTGCGGATTGCCCTAGTGCATCGAGGTAGATGAAGACACCCGAGGCGATGGCGACCGCGAGCGTGAGCGCAACGAATCTGAGCGCGACGAAGTGTCGTTCCGAGACGGCTCGGCGGAGCATGAGTTGCAACAAGCCCGGCAACATAGCAAGGACGGCACGTGAGCGCGGAAGCTCACATGGCCGGCTCCGATCTGATCCGAGCAGCTATCGAGATGCGCCCCCTTGATCGATCGAGGAATGCTGGGAGTACCGCGGCGATGAAGGTCACAATGGCAACGGTTGCGACAGAGTCCCATTCGATCTGCATCGCAAGTGGTGGCACGGCCACGGCCCCTTCTTCCGTATGGACCATGTTCTGCGCGAACCACTGAATACCGTAGAAACCGCTTGGCAAGCCGACCGCCACGATCCCGAACAACGCAGGGAATCCGAGACGGAAGACGAGGTCTAGTCTGTTGGACGCCCTTGTCGATCCGATGGATTCCAAGATGGCGTGGTCGCGACGTTCTTTGTTAACGAGGCGCGCACCGAAAGCGAACAGAGTTAGCGCGCCGGCGCCGGTCGCCAGGATCGTCACAACGCGTCCGACGTACCGCCAACCGGTTATCGATGCCAGGCCACCGGACGCGTTTACAAAGATAGATTCCCTGTCGAACACGCTAATGGCAGGGTTGATCGTCTTGATATCTGAGCGTCGAACGTCTGGCGATTCCGATCCTTCGACGGTTGCGATGAGTTCGGCTGAGTTGCCAAGGAAGGGCTCGGCAACAGGCTCGATGTAGTCCAGCAGCGCAGTGACGTTGGCCACGGCATTGGGTCGATTCGGGTTTGGGAACGACGAGAAAAACTCGTAGGTGTCGCGAATCACAAATGGCACGTATCGGCCGAGGGTCTGGCCTGTGAACGACTCGCCGACGGCAAGCCCCGACTCGTCAATGAACGCTCGGTTGACCAAGAGCGGTACCTGGAGCGGACCGCTCGATGAGTGGTATATTCCCCGTATGCCGTCGTCATTGCCGGGACCCATCAACACAACGATTGAGTCACCACGGGCAACGACAACGGTGCTGCCGGTCGGGGCCGATGCCATTGGATGCCAAGCCGTAACGTCAGAGAAATCCGTGATTGAGTGTTCCTGTCCTCCGCTCGACAGGGTGCCAAGAGTGTGCAGTGTCAACTCTGCAGGATTGCCTAGGGGCGAGACGGGAGGCTCGTAAACCTCGATTCCCAGTATCGTGATCGGATGTTGCAAGCCAGGGTCTATATTCGATGTCCAACGCTTGCCGATCATGGATATCGATGCGTCGTCGCTTTCCATTTGCAATGTGTGTGTGCGTCCAGTCCCGTCAGCGACGCGCGTCCACAAGTCGATCCTTCCCGATCCGCTACCGTGTTGGACCAATTCGGCATCCAGAAACAACCTACTCGCATTGACCGGTATCGCTAATCCGTCGGGTTTGGCGTAGAGATAGATGCTGTCTAACAGCTCTCCGGGCTCACGCGTTGCGAAGTCGGGTCTAAACCACGCCAGCCTGGCGAATCTTTCGGGTTGTACCGCCAACAAATCGAAGCCCGTGGATACCTCAGTCGTGCCAGCACTCCCTGAGCTACGGATTTCCCATGCGGTTTCTCTTATCCAGCCCAAGTCTCGGATCCGCTGCACGTCTCGATTGAGTTCTCGCTGATAGCCGTCAATACCTGCGAATCGAACGTCTGCGATGGCTTCGTACGAGGCACGATCAGAGGCGTTGCGACTCAGAGTGTCTTGTAAGCCAAGGGATGTCAAAGCGACAACTGTTACTCCCGCGGCTACCAACGTGGGCGTTGTGTGCGACATTACGGCGCGAGAGAATGTCTTTGCGGTCGTGGCCAGATTCGGGAACCATTTATTGCGCCCCAATACGCTGAACGCCGCGCCAATAAGGCTCATTGCACGGAGTGCAACTAATGCCGCAACCGTCGCCGCGGCCACTGGCAACAGTGCGCTCACGGCCGTGATTGTCCCGTCATTCTCGACGAGTGCGCCACGGCTGTTAGCTTCGTAGATGAGTGCGAGCGACGCGACGATGAGCAGCAGGTCCAAGTTGGCGCGCCAAATCCAGGGACTGGATACCAAACCGCGCGTTGCGGTGTTCAACATTGGACCGATTGTTGAGGCCGCAACCGGCAGGAAGAAGTAGAGCGTGACCATCGCAGAAATGGCAGAAGAGAAGGCGAATTGCTCTGCGGTCATTGACCACGGGAACGGTTGTCCGCCGGTGGCTTGCGCGAAACCGGCCGTTCGTCCCAGCTGTGGAAGTAAGGCCGCGGATATCGACGGGCCAGCCACTGCGGGAACCGCCGCTAGAATCACGCCGTGTAAGAGGAACGTCTTAACCACCTGAGCTCGGTCGGACCCTCGGGCCTCGAGTCCCGCTCGGTCGCGGTCCCGTAGCTTCGTTACCATGCGTGCCAATACGAAAATGACGAATACCATAAAGGCCGCGAACAGCGTTCCCGCGACGCGAGTTGACACATTTGCGAACGCCAACTGTCTCCGCAATGTCCCTAGTGCAGACTGGATCGCGGAGACGACCTGGGCATCAGGTAACTCATTCACGATGTGGTTGCGGAATCGTTCCAGTGATGCGACTGTTCCATCGATTTCAATGCGACGCAAGGCGACTGGATCGGTGTAGTAGAGTGCCCAGACCTCGCCGAGGTCTGCAATTGAATCAGTTGCCAACCTGATCAATGTCCGATGGCTCGTGAGTGCGATGATGGGTGGTGCTCCACCGGTAGCGCCTTGCTCCGGGTCCATCAGACTCTTGTACAGCCCCTGCCAATACACTCCGCCTTCATCTACGGGTTCCCAAGTACCGGTTACAGTTGCGATTGAGTGAACGATACCGGTTGGCGGTACCGTTAACTGGAACCTGTCGCCGACATTGATGCCGAGTTCCTCGGCGACCGCCGCGGACAAAGCGACCTCAACACTCGCACCCTCGCTAGGTCTCGAGCCTGAGACGTACCTAATGTCTGGAGGGTCGCCAACGATTGACTGATAATGCCAACTTCGATGCGAGACAGTTGCGACGGGAAAATCAGATCGAGCCGACAGTACACCAGACCTAGTGAAGACGGTCTTGCCGTTCGTCAGACCGCCGAGCAGTTCGCCTGCCCTGTCCAACACGCCGTTGGTCGCGGCGATAGCGGCTGGATTGAATGCGACTTCCCGTGCGTGCACCCACGCACCGGTAGCGGAAGGCGGAGTACTATCCGCCATGCGACGCACGCCGAGCGCTTCTATCGCGTCGCTATAGATCGGTATGCCAGACACGGCGGCCGCGCATACGACGGCGGAGAGCAGGCATGCTAAGAGATAGCCTGAATCGCGAAGGCTCTGACGAGCGGAGATGAACACCAAATTCACAACGAATAGCGTAATCCAATTTCCGTTGTCGTTCCGATTTATAGAATGCGCAACACGATCAACATCCGCGTTGGCCTGCAAATTGATGCGCGTGCGATGTGCTGGTTCAACCGAGGGAGATTCGCTCAGAGATGAAAATCGAGCAGATAGAGACGTTCATCGCTGTCAACTGGATGATCGTCAGGATAACCACTGACAGCGGCGTAACTGGCGTGGGCGAATCGACATTTTTCGGATGGCCGGGTGCTTCGGAGAACGTGGTGAAGTCGTTTGAGTCATATTTGGTTGGTGCGGACCCGTTGCGAAATGAGCATCACTGGAACATGATGTACCGCGCGAAGTCGATGCGCGGTGGTGCCATAGGCGGTGGGATTAGTGCGATAGACCAAGCACTTTGGGACATCAAAGGCAAGCATTTCGAAGCTCCCGTATGGCAACTGATGGGAGGCAAGGCGCGCGATGCGGTGCGCGCGATGCTGGTACTGCCGACTGGCACCAAAGACGAAGTCGCACAACATGCGGCAGATGCCAAATCCAACGGTTTCACGGCCGTGAAGTGTCTGCTGTACCAACACGACCACGCCGCCATGCGTCATAGCGAACGCATCCGAGACCTCGTAGACCGGATGGATGCCGTTCGCGAAGCCGTGGGCTGGGACATGGATGTCGGTGTTGAGATTCACCGCAACATGATTCCCGGCGAGGCCATCGTTCTAGCGCAGGAACTTGAGAGGTTCAGACCGTACTTCTTTGAGGACCCCGTTGCTCCCGACTCTGTGTTGTCGTTCGGCGAGGTATCGGAGAAGACTCGGATTCCAATGGCGGCAGGTGAGCGCAACCTAACGATCTGGGAGTTCCGTGAGTACGTTGAGTCGGCGGGAGTGCATCACGTGCGGCCCGACATCGGTGTTGCTGGCGGGTTTACGCACTGTAAGAAGATTTGCGCCATCGCCGAGTCCCACCATCAGGGTGTCATTCCCCACGCCGTGCCATCCGGACCGGTTGCGACGGCCGCTCATGTTCAACTGGGCGCGTGTGTACCGAACTATGAAGTTCAGGAGCATGTCTATGAAGAGTCTCCGCCTTACTCAGATGTTGTCGAGCAGATCATAACGTTGCGCGACGGCTGGCTTGAGATACCGGAGACCCCTGGTATAGGCGTGGAGCTCGATGTTGATGGCATCCGTAAGCATCCACATGAGTATGGCCAGATTGATGGTGCAATGCGTGACGACGGTTCCGTCGCCCTGCGCTAGACCGTGCTGAAACGCGAACCCTAAGGAGGACCCGCGCATGGAACTCAATCTCGGTATCGTCGGTTGTGGGGGAATGGGTTTGAGGCACGCATATGGTTACATAGAGCATCGTCGGCGTTTTGGAACGTTGCGTCTAGCAGCGGTGTGCGACCGTCACGAAGCCGCCGCAAATCACGTGGCGGCCGTCGTTGAGTCGGAGACTGGCAGGCGCCCGAAAGTCTACACAGATTTCTTGACGATGCTTGAAGATGGCTCTCTCGACGCGGTGGATGTAGTTACCGATACCCGGATGCATCACACATTCGCACTTTCTGCATTCGATTCAGGTGTGCATGTCTTGACCGAGAAGCCGATGGGCTTGACCATGGCGGCTTGCAGACTGATGCGTGATGCCGCGGAAGACGCGGACCTAGTGTTGTCGATCGGCGAGCAGTATCGCCGCGATCCGATGAATCGATTGGCGCGCGCGTTGATTGATGTTGGGGCAATCGGCACACCCAGATTTGCATTCAAGGTGTCAATCGGCGGCGGTACGGCGTTGATGCATGATACAGGTTGGCGTGCTCTTAAATCGCGTGCGGGCAGCATCATCATCGAACAGGGTGTCCACGAAGCTGACCTGCTGATCTTCTTCTTGGGCGACGTAGAGTCTGTTTCCGCTCAGACTGGACTTTTCACTCCGAATCGGACGCGTTCTGGGATGAGCCCTGCCTTGGCGGCGTTCTATGGCCATAGGGTAGAAGACACGTTCGCGGGTGAGACCGACATTGAGATAGACCAAGAAGATACGGCGTTGTCCGTGCTACGCTTCGCGTCGGGTGCCATCGCTCAGTTCACGATAACCAGCTCAGCACACGGCTACAGCGCGGGTATCAACACGGTGCACGGAGACCACGGAACGCTTGTCATGCCTCCCAGCCGATCTGGGATTCCCCCTAAAGTGATGCTCGGCGACCGCGAATTGTCTGGTGAAGAGATGTTGGGACTAGTGCCGGATTGGGAACTGGACGAGATAACCTCAACGCTTTTTGACGGCGAGACCAGATTGGCATCCTATGATGTCGGATTTGCGGCGATAGACAGGATGCTTGTCGCTGCCGAGATGGAGGAGCTGGCGCGAGCGATCGGACACGGCTCTCGCAACGTAGAAGTAGATGCAGAGGTCGGTATGGCTGCCCTGGCGGTCGTGTACGGGATTCTAGAATCTGGCTTATCTGGCTCACCTGTAGCGTCGTCCGACATCATTAGCGGGGCAGTGTCGGACTACCAGAACGAAATTGATGCCGAGGCAGGAATCACAGGCTGACGGTCGAACGGAGCGAGTTAATCGCGACAGTTCCAGCTATCTCTCGCGATTAGCGAGGTTACGGCTAGAGACAGCCGACTCGGGGCCGATCGCTGCGTTTCGCAGGAGATGGCCGGGGCTCGTATTCGTTTCAGCCGCGGTGGTCCTGTCGGCGTCCGTTACTTGGCTCGTCGCGTGCGGTAGCTGGACATCCGAACAGTGGTCGTCGGAAATGGCGCAAAGTGTCTGTGATCGGGTCGATTCGATCAGTCAGGGAATGTTGGAAGAGCGACTCACCGAGGATGAAATTGAACGGGAACTCGATGTCATTTCGGTTGAGCTGCAACAGACTCGCGGCGAACTTGAGGACGCGGTCTGGCGCTTCGACCGTGCATTGCGCAACATCTTGGCATCGAATACTTACGACTATCCGACCCTGCAACCGTTGAGCTATCTCGATACTTACGAGCATATGGAGATAAATGTTGATGGCTACGAATCAGTTAAGCAAGTGCGCGCCGAGTGTGCACTGCTCGGCAAGGAGTGGATCGGCGACCGACCTGCCATCACATCGCATGTGAGTCAATTGGGTATAGAACGCGGTAAATACACAGTCTCAGAGCTTGAGCAGCTGGGACGTGAGCTGTTTACAGCTTCATTCAACACACTTGACGGCGCCGGCCGGCCGACTCTCACAGGAGATGGTGAGTTCCGCGACCGCCGCGTTGCGCCGGACAACTTCAACCGCATATCCGGGCCGGATGCCAATTCTTGCGCAGGTTGCCACGCTGTGCCTCGAATCGGCGGCGGCGGCGATAACGTTGCCAATGTCTTTGCTTTGGCCGATAGGTTTGACTTCGTTGACTTTGAGGATCAGTTGCATTTGGACCACAGGTCGGAGGTCGAAGAGTTGCAGGATCCTGGTCCGCAGTATCCGGAGCCGCTGACATTGGAGAACGTAGGTAACGAACGGAACACTGTCGGAATGTTCGGCTCGGGATTCGTGGAGCTGTTAGCGCGCGAGATGACGCGTGACCTACAAGCCATCGAGCGCGAGGCTATCGCAGAAGCGCGAGAGACAGGCAAAATAGTCCGCAAGCCGTTGATGACCAAGGGCGTTGACTTCGGTGTGATCGCGGCTCATCCTCGCGGATTCACCTACACTACCGAGGTTGAGGGCGTGGATGGCGACCTGATAGTCAGGCCATTTATCGCCAAGGGTGTGGTCACCAGTCTGCGAGAATTCACGAACACTGCGCTAATCCAACATCACGGTGTCGTCTCGTATGAGCTGGCGGGTCCGCACGTTGACCTAGATGGGGACGGAGTGATTCACGAGTTAACTCCGGGCGATGTGACCGCTCTGGTTGCGTTCCAAGCGAAGCTGCCGCCGCCCGTGGAACGACTTCCGAGCAGTCAGGCATTGGCGAGTGTGGTGGAGCGTGGCCGCGAACAATTCGGTGCGATTGGATGCACAAGCTGCCATGTGCCTGCGTTGCCGCTCGAATCGCTTGTCTTCACCGAACCAAATGAATTCAACCTTGGCCGCGATCTCCGGCCGGGTTCTGTCGAGAGAGTGTTGGAGATTGACCTGTCCGAATTGGCGGGCGGCTTTGAACGCGACGAGGAAGGGCGTTATCTCATTCCGGTCTACTCCGACCTGCGACGCCACGAGATGGGCGACACGTTGGATGACGAGGAAGTGATCCAGGCCGGGGTGCCTACCGATCAGTGGATGACGCGGCGACTTTGGGGCTTCGTATCTGAGCCTCCTTTCTTGCACAATGGTCGGGCGTTGCTGATATCCGAAGCGATAATCGCGCACGGTGGCGAGGCAGAGCCGTCGAAGATACGATTCCTGACACTGTCGCAGGACGACCAGGATGCCATCGTGGAATTCCTGCAAACGTTGCAGATACCTGAGTGACGATCGGCTAGCGACCTCCTCCAATGGGAGGTCGCTTCTGGACAAATACGGACTCCTGGATTATCCGAACGACTCGGCCGCAAGTAATGTCAGTTCGCATCAAGAAGCTGGTGAGCACGCCGGCCAACCTGGCTGTCGGTATCGCAGCTGGGCTTCTGTTCCTAGGTTGTGAACAGGCAGAAGTAGGCATCGTGGAGCCTATGCCCACCTCTGTCGAGTCCGCGAGTGCAGGTATCACCAGCTGGGCAGTGCAGCTTGTCAGGGAGTATCTGGAGACCAAGCCGTGGGGTTTCTTCGGTGCGACATGCGAGCAATGGCTTGACATTGACTACGTTGTCACCGAACCAACGGCGACGATCGGACAAGACGGTCGCGTTCACGTAGTGTTGGATAGACATCCGGACCGTGCGCTGGGTCCGGAATCTGTCAAGTATTACGTTGACCTAGATTCGGCAGAGGTGGTCGGCGACCACAGCACCGATGATGGCCGTTTAGGCACGACGGAGGGTTGCGACAAATGGTAAGAGCAGGCGGTCTAACGAACTAGCGGTGTGCGCCCTGTTCCAGAGTCGAGTCGCACGAGTCAACTACACTTGAATCATAGCGATGCAGAGGAGCATAGAACTGGTTGAATTGCCTTGAAAACTGACCTACTTCCGATCACAGAGGTTGCCTCTAGTCTTGGACTTTCTCCAGATGCTCTGGAACTTTATGGCACCGACAAGGCGAAGGTACCGCTGGACGCGTTTCCCAAGCGAGTCCGACCCGGGAAACTCGTGGTTGTAACAGCCATTACACCCACTCCAGCTGGTGAAGGCAAATCGACTACCGCCGTTGGATTGACACAGGGACTCGCGAAGGTTGGAAAGTCTGTCGCGCTGACCATCCGTCAACCGTCACTCGGTCCCGTCTTCGGCCACAAAGGTGGTGGCACCGGTGGTGGGATGTCGACGGTGCAACCGGCTGAGGAGATTAACCTGCACTTCACGGGAGACTTCCACGCGACAGAGTCAGCTCATAATCTGCTGGCGGCGATGACCGATAACGCGGTTTACAGGGGTACGATCGCGGGACTTGAGGCCGGCGGCATCACATGGCGGAGAGTTACGGACGCGGAAGACCGTGGACTGCGGCACATCGCGTCAGGGCTTGGAGGCAACGCAAACGGTCCGACGCGCGAGGCAGGCTTTGACATCTCGTCGGCATCGGAAATCATGGCCATTCTGGCATTGACTTCCGGTTACTCCGACCTGCGCGAGCGCCTGCAAAACATCGTGGTCGGATGGACCAACGACAGGTCACCGGTTTATGCGCGCGCTGTTCGTGGCATTGGTTCGATGATGGCATTGTTGCGGGATGCGGTTAAGCCGAATCTGGCGCAGACGCGTGAAGGTCAACCTGCAATAGTTCACATGGGTCCGTTCGGCAACATCGCCCACGGTTGCAGCTCGATTCTGGCCGATGTCCTGGCGACGAACAGCGCGGACATCACGGTGACAGAGGCAGGATTTGGCGCAGATTTGGGGTTCCAGAAATTCATGGACATCAAGGTGCGACAAGGCGGTCCTGCTCCGAGCGCGGCGGTGGTGGTGGCAACGGTGCGCGGATTGAAATGGCATGGCGGAGTTGAGCGGCGCGACCTAGAGGTTGAGAATGTCGATGCAGTCAAGCTGGGATGCGCAAACATGGCCAACGCTCTACGTATTGTGAAGATGTACGGACTACCCGCAGTAGTAGCGATTAACCGTTTTCCTAGTGATACGCCGGCCGAGGTGACGGCTGCAATCAGCGCAGCGCAGCAGGCAGGCGCAGTAGCCGCTTGCGAAGCGGAAGGATTCGCCAAGGGCGGTGCTGGTATGACTGACCTCGCGTCTGCGGTGTGGGACGCGGCGCACTCCGACGAGGCTGATGTGCAGTTACTCTACGAAGACGACATGCCGTTGGTTGACAAGGTTGACAAGATGGCGAAACGGCTGTACCAGGCGGCCGAGGTTGAATGGGGCCCGCTGACTCGTACTACGGCGCGACGGTTTGAGTCTCAGGGTTGGGATTATCCGATCTGCATGGCCAAGACGCACCTGTCGGTATCAGCCGATCCGCGGTTGCTGAACGTGCCTACTGGTCATACTCTTCCGATCAGGGAGCTACGAGTGCTGGCCGGAGCGAGGCAAATCGTCGCCTTGGCGGGAAACATCATCACGTTACCGGGTTTACCGTCGAAGCCGAACGCGTGGGACATCGACTTGGACGAGTCCACTGGAGAGATCATAGGCATTCTCAGCACTTGATGCAACGGACGATACGGCGGCCGGCGAATTTGGTTAGTGTGCGTGGCGATAGTGCGCGGCTAGCAGGTCCTCGCCGAAGTCGTGCGCGTAGTCACGCAACACGGAGTGAATATGGTTGGCACCATTCTGGGTATTGTCGTACTCAATGACGAATCGGTCGTGGCGGATGTTGTAGTAGTGTCCCTGCCATCGCTCCAGCGGACCGGCCCAGGCGAAGTAAACACTATCCCAACCTGATTTCTCAATGTGGTTCCAGTAATTCTCGGCGGCGACATCGCTGGCGCGGAACACGTAGTGCCGGATTAAGTCGACAACGCGCTGTCGTTGGATATCGTCGAGTCTGTTGAAACCGATTCCCTGCGGAGTCATCGTCGGATCTGTCACTCGATATGTGCGCGTCAGGATGTCGGCCGGGGCTACGGGGTCTACGATAGCGACGCGGCGCTGGTCGTCTGTCATTGAGTTCACGAGGTCTCGGGCCCAATCCTCCTCCTCTGCAAGAGTCCGCAACCCCTTACGTTCGCCGTGCATAACTTCGGCAGGGTTAGAACCGAAGAAGAGAGGGTGCAAGCTGAGATCCTCACCGTTGACGACAGTGGCGATGATTCCTATGTGGTGCCCGCCGACGCGCCAACCCCAAGGATCATCGGAGCCAGGTTCGCCGAAGACGCTGAACCAATAGCGGTCTTCTAACCGCTGCCAATTCGATGCTTGGTTGTTGATGGCTTCCCATTCACCCAGCAGAGTTTCGAGTTCAATAATTTGTCGCGCCATGGCGTAACCGCTTGCGCTATAACCCGTTGCCATCATTTCATAGGCGAGAGACCGCTGCTGAGCGGTCATTTGGGAAAGCATTAACCCGTTGCGTTCAACGGGGGTGTAGTGCCAGAAATAACGCTCATCGCCTGCGAACGGAAAGCGCGCCTCCGAACGCTGACCATCGGAGAGAGAGTCCAGCCATCTGTCCGCAGTATCCGCCATCTTGCGGACCACGCTGCTCGCGGCGGATGGAATTGGCTTGGCGTTAGTGGGAATAGGTGTGTTGACCAAGATTGTTGCCTCCAAATTAGCGAGTTAGATCTGTTGGATGAGGCTTGCGATGCTAGTGAATGTTAGCAGGTGTGGCGAGCATACCGCGTCTAGGGCATCTGCTATCCTTGCGTCAAATCTAAAAGCTATCCAACAGGAACTCAACTTCATGATCAAGCTAAGTCTTCAGTCGCTCTCTTACCGGGACACATTCGTCTCGGGTGAGCTTGACCTCTTCGGCATTATCGACAAGGCCTCTGAGTTGCGGTTGGACGGCATCGACATTCACTTCGCGCACTTCGCGTCAACCGCTGACGATTACCTCAGAGAGGTACGCCGCGCATGCATCGATAGTGGGTTGAGTATCTGCTACATCGGTGTCTCCAACAACTTCGGCATGGTCGGCGAGGCGCAACGGGAGCAGATCGAGAACATGAAGCATTGGATAGACGTTGCAGCGCGGATTGGTTCCCCAATGGTTCGCGCATTCGGCGCGTGGGTCCCGGATAACGAATCTGAGGAATCCGTTTGGCCAAGGCTCGTTGTAGCTACGAAAGAGGTAGCAGAATATGGCCGAGAGCGAGATGTGATCGTCGGGCTACACAACCATAACCACGGTTGCATCCCTGCTACTGGCGACCAGGTCTTGCGACTTCTGCAGGATGTCGGGAATCCGTACTATTCGCACATCCTCGATACCGGCCAGTACCGCGGATCGCCAGGTGTGTCGCTCGGAGAACGTGGCACTGAAGACCCGAAATGGGACTTCTACGGCTCGATCGCTAAGACTGCGCCCCATGCCATCCACGTCAGGGCGAAGATGTACCGGATCGCGAGCGGCAAGGAGGCGTGGCTGGACTACGACCGCATCCTGTCGATCATCAAATCTGTCGGATTTAATGGCTGGATGTCGGTCGTGTTTGAAGGGCAGGACGAGATGAACGAAGTAGACGCAGTTCCGCTCGCAGCGAAGTTCCTGCGTGATGCTTTAGACGAGCGCGGCATGTAACCGTGTTCGTCCACTGCGAGTCTGGTCACAGCCGGCCGGAGCGGTGGTCTATGTTGACTTAACAACGGACATTCCAGCGTATCGCCCGCGGTTTCCGATCCACTCTTCAATTCGAAGCAACCTGTTGTACTTCGCAACACGTTCGCTCCTAGCGGGTGCGCCCGCTTTGATCTGTCCGCATCCGGATCCCACTGCGATGTCCGCTATCGTCGTGTCTTCGGTTTCACCCGACCGATGACTGACGACCACCGAGTAACCCGCGGAACGCGCCGCTTTGATCGTGTCGAGCGTCTCGGTCACTGTTCCGACTTGATTCGGCTTGATCAGGATCGCGTTACCAGCACCTTCATCGATCCCGCGTTGCAGAAACTCCTGTTGAGTAACGAATAGGTCATCTCCGACCAGCTGGACGCGGTTACCGATTGCCGTGGTCAGATGAGTCCAACCCGTCCAGTCGTTCTCTGCCAACCCATCTTCTATGCTGCAAATCGGGAATTGACGCGTCATGGCCTCGTATTCCTCAACCATCATCTCCGATGTTAGGCGTTTACCCTCGCGTTTCATGCTGTAGCGGTTCGCCGGTTCAACGTAGAACTCGCTGGCAGCAGGGTCTAGCGCTATGAAGACCTGCTCGCCCGGCACGTAACCCGCCAACTCGATCGAGTGCGTGACGTAGCCGAGTGCCATGTGGTTGGTCAAACCGACTGGCGCGTAGCCGCCCTCAAAACCAACCGTGGTAGAAAGTCCCTCCTCTTGCAATAGGATGCCTAACGCTTGGTAGATTTCGGAGCCGGCCCTCAGGGACTCGGAGAGGGACTCCACTCCCGCTGGTACGACCATGAATTCCTGGAACTCGGTTGAACCTGCTGCGTGTGCTCCGCCATTGAAGATGTTGAGAAACGGCACAGGCAAGACGTACTCGTCAGATTTGGGAGTCACAGCATCGGGAATACCATTGCCGCCTTGGTGAACCGTGGATCCGAGTTCCTCGGCGACTCTGTCGAAGAGCCAATCGCCTCTGCTACGCGAAGATGCCCTCAGTACGGCCATTGAGACTGCCAGCGCGGCGTTCGCGCCGAGCCGTGACTTGTTAGGTGTGCCGTCGGCGAGAATGATCGCCTCATCAACGGAGCGCTGATCGTGGGCATCGATGCCGCGTATGGCTTTGTTAAGCACATCGTTAACGTTGGCCACTGCGCGCGTTACGCCCTTGCCTCCGAACCTCGAACTATCGCCGTCACGCATCTCGACGGCTTCGTGCGCGCCCGTGCTCGCGCCCGATGGGACCGATGCTCCGTTGCGGGTGCCGTCCTCCAGAAGTACCTCGGCGTAGACGGTTGGATTGCCGCGTGAGTCAAGTATCTCTTTGCCATGCGCGGAGACTATCGTGGACATTACCGTCACCCTTGACTTCTAGATGATTCGGCCAGAGACACCGCCTTTTGCACGGCAGACGCGGCATTGTCAGCGAGGTGGATGCCTTTAAAACCCAGTGCGGCACCACGGTCGCTGAAGAAGTGCTTCCAGAATGACAGGGCGACAACGGGTTTGCCCCACACTCGTGCCAACGCGATCTCCGACAAAGTGCCCCAGCTACCGGGAAGCGCGATCACTGCGTCGGCAGCGTGAACCACGACGGTATTGCGGAGGTGACCCAATCCAGTCGGGACAGCGTAGTGGGTGAACTCATTGGCATCGTCGCGTCCGGTACCTGGAAGGATGCCGATAGTCGTTCCCCCAGCGTCGACCGCACCCTTAGCGCTGGCAACCATGGTGCCAGTGCCGCCGCCATTAATCAAGATGCAGCCACTCTTGGCGACTTGCGAACCTACGTCTTCTGCCAGTTCGTACCACAGGGGGTTTGAATCACTTGCTGAGCCGCCAATCACCGCGATATGCGACGGGCGATCAAGTGGCGCTTCATCTGGCACTGTTAGTTGCCCCGCGCAGCGCTTCGCGCTGTGCTTCTGCCATGAGGTTGCAACCTTCGCGCGCCAACCAAAGCATCTCGCTCAACTGGCTACCCGAAAAGGGCGTGCCCTCCGCCGTGCCTTGAACCTCGACGAAATCACCAGTGCCAGTCATCACAACGTTCATGTCGACATCGGCACGCGAATCCTCTGCATGAGTCAGATCAATGATGGTTTCTCCGTTGAAGATACCAACTGAGATGGCGGCGACACTGGATTTAAGGGGGTTGTCGTGCAATGCTCCGCGCATTATTAGGTTACGCAACGCAATAGCTAAGGCCACGTAACCGCCTGTGATTGATGCGGTGCGCGTTCCGCCATCCGCCCTCAAAACGTCGCAATCGACAATGATTGACCGCTCACCTAACGCTTCAAGGTCGGTTACGGAGCGTAATGACCTGCCGATGATGCGCTCGATCTCTCTGGTGCGCCCGCCTGTAGCGGCACGCCGACGGTCCACGCGGTCGCCAGTTGACCGTGGGAGCATCCCATATTCTGCCGTGACCCAGCCCCGGCCTTGTCCGCGCAACCACGGCGGAACGTAGTGCTGCACCGTCGCACTACACGCTACATGTGTGTCGCCGTTCTTGATCAGCACCGAGCCTTCCGCGTGAGGCATGAAACCGGTAGTTATCTCAATGGGCCGGACCTCGGAGAACGAGCGGCCATCGGGTCGAGTGTCAGTCATTCGGCGATACAGTCAGAATAGGTCGCGGTAATTGAACGGGGAACGAGCGGTACGAGTCGAGGAAGACTAGATCATGAAGCGCGAGGCGTAAATCCGATTCTATCTTGCGACCAGTACTCGAGGGTTCGTAGGAGGTCCCACAAGCCGTTGCCATTGGCGATGAATCTGTGAGAACGACGGATGATGGGGTTCTGTCCTGGTCCGCGACCGTGAACCGCTTTCATGGCTGAGACTTCCAATCAGGATGCCTATACCGCTCAAGCGCCGCTTCGTTGATGTCTACGCCGAGTCCGGGCTTCCCGCTGACCTTTGTGAACTGGTCCCAGAACGGTATCGGCTCTTCCAGCATCGCGTTGTACGCAGGAATCGACCCGATCGAGTGTTCCAACCGATAGAAGTTCGGAAGGGTCATGCTCACATGCGCGCCGGCGATGATTTGCAGCGGTCCCATAGCGTTGTGGGGACTAACTGGGATGTTGAAGGCCTCCGCCGTGGTTGCGATTCTCTTCAACTCGCTGATGCCACCCGTCCAAACGACATCTGGCATGATGTAATCCGCCAACTTTCGTTGAAACACCGGCATGAAATCCCATCGCGTGAATAGCCTCTCTCCGACGCAGATACGAGGCGCGGCGTGCTGACGGACGGTCTCTAAGGCATCGAAACTCTCCGGCGGTACAGGCTCCTCGAACCATTCGATGTTCGACTGCTCATAGAGGTTGTTGGCGAGTCGTATCGCGGTTGGTACGTTGTAATGGCCATGTGCATCGATCAGAATCTCGGCTTGCGGGCCAACGGCGTCCCGGACCGCGGCGACGATATCGTAACCGAGCTGCTCACCCGCTTGAGATATCTGGCCGTCAACATATCCAGTGTGGAATGGCCGCATTTCTAGGAAAGGATCGAGTTTCAAGGCTTCGTGCCCTGACTCAACGACCTTTCTAGCTGCTGCTCCATACTGCTCTGGCGTGCTGCAATCAGTGAACCAACCGTTCGCGTACAGGCGGACATCGTGACGGAACGCACCGCCGAGCAAATCGTAGATCGGCCGGCCGAGGGATTTGCCTTTGAGGTCCCAGAGTGCGATGTCAATGCCAGAGAGCGCAGTTGAAGGCAGTCCACGGGAACCCAAGTAGGTGTAACGACGAAAGATGCTGTGCCATAAGGGCTCAATCTGGTTGGGATCCTGTCCAACGAGAATGTCGGCCTGTGCCTCGACAGCGGCGGCTGTTAGGAAACTCCCCCTGCCGGGGTAGTTGGTAGCTTCGCCCCAACCAACCAACCCTTCGTCAGTGCTAATGCGAACGAACGTCCACTGTCGGTCCTCCGTGCTGCCAGATACTCGGCCCGGTGGTTGGACGACGAACGCCTTTACGTCGGTGATATTCATATCCAGCTGCCTTTCCTAAATGGGGCACTTTAAGTCCGATGTTCTCGGTTGATGTTAGTCGCTACGCCCTGTAAGCGGGAGGCGCAGTACGCCGTTCGCCAATTGTTGCTAAACTTCATTAACGCTACTCAGCATGATTGCACTACCAAAACGTCGGCATAGGTCTGGGCCCAATTTGGGTGCAAGACGGATAGGAGCTCGTATTGGATGACTTCGATTTCAACAGATCGAATACGGAACGTGGTCTTCGCGGCGCACAGCGGGTCTGGTAAGACATCGCTAGCGGACGCGATGCTCTACGCAACGGGCGCGACGAACCGCAAGGGGAGAGTCGACGATCAAACCAGCGCATCGGACTATGAACCTGAGGAACAGTCACGGGGTTCAAGCATCCAGCTGGCGGTGGTGCCGTGCGATTGGAAGGATTGCAAGATCAATGTCCTCGATACGCCGGGCTATCCAGATTTCCGAGGCGACATGCTTTCTGCTATGCGCGTTGCAGATGCGGCGTTGATCGTTGTTTCTGCTGCTGCTGGATTGGAGGTTGGCACATTGCAGGCTTGGCAGACCGCCGCCGAGAACGGACTGCCGACAGCGTTCGTCGTCAACAAGCTGGATCGCAGCGAAACTGACTTCGATTCGACGGTAAGCGAAATCCAAACTGCATTTGGGAACAACTGCATTGCGGTGCAGAGCGTTGACGGTTCCGCTGATCAGTTCAGTGCTGTTGAGGATGCCATAGCTTCAGGCACTCTCGCGGAAGAGGCTATGGAATCCCTGGTCGAGACAGACGACGACCTGATGATGAAGTACCTGGAAGGCGAGGAGTTAACGGCCGACGACCTCACTGCCGGCATTCGCACAGGGATCCTAAACCGTGATCTGTTCCCGATTTTTGCTGCGTCGGCCGAGATGTCAAACGGCATAACGGAGTTGTTGGACGCCATCGTCGCCTTCCTGCCTTCTCCATCGGACAGGGCACCAGATGGCGTTTCGTCCGATGCGTCTGCTAACTTCATTTTTAAGACATCTGCGGATCCGTTTGTGGGGAAGGTCTCGTTTATGCGCGTTTACGGTGCAGAACTAACGCCGAACTCTCAGTTGGTTGTCGCTCGTACCGGCGACAATGAACGGATCGCACAGGTCTACAAACCGATCGGCAAGGAGCTGGAATCGGTTGACCGCGTCGTGGTGGGAGATATAGCTGCGGTTACCAAGCTGAACGTTGCGGCGACATCGGACACTCTGTGTGGTGCGGGAAACTTGGCAGAACTCCCTCCTGTTCCGAAGGCTGACCCAGTGTTCGCGTTGGCGGTGAACCCCGTAGCACAATCGGATGTGGATAAGATGGCGGGTGCACTGGCGCGGATCACCGAAGAGGATCCGACCTTGCGGATTGAGAGGAACGCGGAGACTTCGCAAACTGTCCTACATGGTCTCGGCGATATTCATGTGGAGGTCGCCATCCAGCGAATAGCGAGGAAGTTCGATGTGAATCTTGAGACGACATTGCCGAAAATCGCTTATCGCGAAACGATTGGGTCTAAAGCCGAGATCGACTACCGGCACAAAAAACAGTCCGGCGGAAGCGGGCAGTTCGGTCACGTGATGATGCGCATCGCCCCGACAGCTCCCGAGGAAGAGATTTCGTTTTCAAGCTCGGTCGTCGGCGGTAACGTTCCGAAAGAGTACATTCCGAGTGTGGAGAAGGGTGTTAAGAACGCAGCCGTGAAGGGTGTGTTGGCGGGGTTCCCAGTAGTGGGTGTTCACTGTGAGCTGTACGACGGCAAGGCGCACTCAGTAGACTCGTCCGGCATCGCGTTTGAGATTGCTGGATCAATGGGCTTCAGACAGGGTTTGCGTGATGCCAGACCGCAGCTGCTCGAGCCGATCATGATCATGGACGTGACGGTTCCCGACGACAACGCTGGAGATGTGATGGGAGACCTGAATCGGAAGCGTGCGAGGATAAGCGGTATGGAGCCGTTGGGAAACGGATACACATCCATCAAAGCAGAGGCACCAGTATCAATGATGCAACGTTACGCGGCTGATCTGCGCTCCTTAACACAGGCACGCGGTGCGTTCAACTCCAAGATCGACCATTACGAACCTGTGCCGCAACAGGACATGGACAAAGTGATCGCCCAGTACACCGGAGGCGACTAAAGCACCCTTGACCGCATTGTCGGCAACTCAGGGTGCCGTGTGCGCCTAACGCGTGTACCACAGCCTCACGCCATCGGTGATTATCTCAATCGTGCCTTGGGTGTCGGTACGGAAAGCACGTGGCTCTGAAACGTATTTGACCACCCGCCGGTAGACTTCCGGATCAGGATGTCCGAATCTGTCCGACTGGGAACCGTACCCCACCGTGAATATCGCGACCTGTGGGGAAACCGCATCCAAGAACTCAACGGTTGAAGAGGTCTTACTACCGTGATGCGGTACTTTCAGAACTGTTGACTGGATAGGTTGTCGCTGACGAACTAATCGCCTTTCTGCACTCGCCTCAATGTCGCCAGTTAGCAATACCGAGACTTGATCGTAGACGATTCTCAACACGGCCGACGCGTTGTTCAGGTCGTCGCAGGTACCGACACCCGAAAGGCATCCCGCGGACACGACCTCCACGAAAACACCGTCGTCGATCCCGATAACTGAACCGGGCTCGAGTAACGCTTGGTTCTCAACGCCAGAAATAGCGCTCTGCCATTGCTCGAAGACCAGACTTCGCGTTGTTTCGCCAGTATGAAGAATCGCGCCCACATCGAATCTGCTAATCACTTCAGACATTCCGCCGACATGGTCGGCATCGGGATGAGTGAGCACAAGCAGGTCGATCGTGTTGTCGAACGGTCCGACGAGCGAAGCGATGTAGTCTGCGACCTCATCCGCGTCCAATCCCGCATCGATTAGCATCCTGTTGCCGTTCGGTGTGGTAATCCAAACCGAGTCGCCAGATTCGACGCTGATGAAACGGAAGCGCAAGTGGTCATTGTTCGCAGGGGCGCCGGCGGTTGCGAGGATCCACATCACTCCTGCCGCCAGGAAGGACACCGTAGCGACCCACCAGGGGACTGTGGATTGCGCGAAGCCCGCGAGAGGTGCAAAGAAGGTCCTGGTCGTCAGAGAGTCGAATCGTTCCGCGACCGTGCTTCTGAAACGAGGTATGCCGAGGAACAATAGTCCTGCGACGACGTAATAACCGACCGCTAGGGTTGGTGTCCAACTGATAGACGAAATCCGACCGGACGGGAGAGAATCGAACCAGGCCGCTACTTCGATGACATAACTGGAGGTTAACCACATCGGGAACGCCATCCACGTCGCAACGACTGTTGATGTAATGCTGCCGGCCACCGCTGCAACCGCGGTTGAGACGATTACAACCGGGACGGCAGGCAATGCGAACAATGTAGCGAGGATTCCCCAAACTGGAATTACGCCGAAATACAAGCCGACTATCGGCGCGGTCGCCAACGTTGCAGCCACCGACACAATCATGGACCCCTTGACGAAACGGACGAGGTGTTGCCATGGTGTTGAATACTGCTCCCGATCGCTTTCCGCATTACTAACCTCGGTCAGCGCATCAAGCTTCGGTGCTACGATGGCGATTCCAACCATGGCGGCGAAGCTGAGCTGAAACGATAGGGAAGTGATCACAACCGGATCCAATGCGATCATCAAAACAGCTGCCAATGCCAAGGTGGGAAGCATCAGTGTCTGTCGCCCTAAGATTCGCGCGGCCACCAGCACGCCAAACATGATCGCAGCCCTGGTCACCGGCGGTGCTAAACCTGACAAAAGGGCATACATCAGGACGGCGATTGCAGCGGGAACGAGGAACCAACCGCCGCGCTTGCCGAACAGGAAAGCGGCGGAGTACATTGCCAGTCCACCAACCATTGCGACATGCAGTCCTGATATGGCGAGAAGATGGGATAGTCCCGCACCGCGGAACCGATCGACCGTTTCGAGGCTCAAACCGCCACGATCACCAGTTAACAGTGCAACGCCGAGCGCTCCTGCGTCTCCCGGAAACAGCGACATTAGGTTTGCACGGATTGCGGAGCGGATCGATTCGATCCCCGGGAATTCCAACCCCGTTGTGAGTAATTCGGTTTGATCGGAGACATTGAACGCATACGAACCGCGCCAGATTCCGACCAACACCACCGCTAACAGCAACAGAAGGAACGGATTACGGAAACCTAACACGAGGGCGATAGCGAGCCCTGCCGTGGTAGCCAACGCAACGAACCAGACATCGCGGTCGATCGCACCGTCCGGTGACAGTCCGTAGTTGATCCCGATCACGACACCGACAATGAAAGCCGCTGCCGTTAGAACTAACCTCATTGGACGGTTACGAACGGCCGC
Organism: Dehalococcoidia bacterium; assembly: GCA_965200145.1. Lineage (GTDB taxonomy): Bacteria > Chloroflexota > Dehalococcoidia > Lucifugimonadales > Lucifugimonadaceae > CBDATG01. The sequence goes on along the minus strand of CBDATG010000001.1, from coordinate 21,001 downwards.
AACACTTCGAGGATGGCGGGGCCGATCCCGGTAACATCGTCCAGTTCATCTACCGACGAGAAACCGCCGCGAACATCACGAAGACTGATGATCGCCTGGGCTCTTGCGGGGCCGATGTTCGGTAAGTCCATCAACTGGCCGACAGACGCCGTGTTGAGGTTGATTAACGCAGGAGTCACGATGCCCGGAGCACCCATGTTGGCATCTGACGTTGCGGATGAGTCTTGTCCCGACTCGATTCCTTGCTCGTTGGTCACCGCCTCCGAAATAGAAGCGCTGTTCTCGGCCGCCCGCCGCGGAACTCTGACGTGCATCCCATCCGTAACTATCGCCGCGAGATTCATACCGTCCAGCAGGGCATCATCCTCGGGTCCACCGGCGCGATCTAATGCATCTGCCAATCGGTCGCCTCTTGCCAATTCGATTAATCCTGGACTTCGCACCGCTCCACTGACTTGAACCTTGAGCTGTGAAGGCGTGGGTAACACGATCTCAACCCCGACTGGTGTAGATGCGTGCGTTCGACCTAGCATGTAGGCGGCGGCCAGTGCTGTCACGATGGATGCGGCTGCCAAACTCCAAGCCAATATGATTCGCCAACCGTAAGGCTTTGGAGCGACTTGGTCCGCGTAGTTGGGCTTATCGGTTGTGTTCAATTGAGTTAATGGAGACGGGTCTAGAAGATCTGATTGCGATGCAGAGCACGGAAATCGTCTGTGTTGTGATTGGGATCAAGCTGGCAGGACTGTCCGAGACACCACCTAGTGAGGCGATCGGCGAGCGATAAAGCGTTCCGATAGAATCTTACTGATTGACGGCGGCAACGGTGATGTAGGTTGCGAGAGTGTCGCGCGGTCGGAGTTGTTAGCAAGCAAATGTCGTATAAGGACGAGTTGAAGCGTGAAGATAAGAGAAGGCGATGCCCTGATAATCGTTGATGTGCAGAATGATTTCTGTCCCGGCGGGTCGACACCGGTGGAAGATGGCGACGCTGTGGCATCGAAGCTATCGGATGCGTCGATGCTCTTCAACGCCAGCAAGGGACGAATATTCGCGTCGCAAGAGTGGCACCCCACAAATCATTCCAGCTTCGTCGAGAATGGCGGCACGTGGCCGACGCACTGCGTTCGAGGAACATCCGGCGCGGCGTTCCACGCTAACCTCCGCATGCCGGTCGGTAGCGTCATAATCCGCAAGGGTGAAGACCCGGCCAAGCCTGGTTTCTCTGCGTTTGAAGATTCGAAACTGAGCCCGCACCTGCAACGCTTGGACATCAAGCGCGTCTTCATTGGAGGGATTGCCACGGAGTATGGGGTGCAACACACCGTCGTTGACGCGATACAGCTGGGTTACGTCACGTATCTGTTGACGGATGGTGTCTCGGCCGTTAATGCGAATCCAGACGACAACGAACGCGCAATCGAGTCGATGGCTGCCAACGGCGCGTCGATCTTAACCACTGCCGAGTTCGAAACCGCCGGCTAAAACGCGTTTCTGACCGGCGAGACCTTTCGCCGGAGTCGCGTCAGGTTTAGCGACGCGAGCTGATTAGATGAGGTGCAAACGCCGCTAGATGGGCGTAGGCGACCTCGTGACGCAGATCATCCTCGCCGGACGTTGCCGAGACCTAGAGCCAGCCGACCGAGATGAAGAGCGGGCCGAAGATCAGCGAGACGACCGCCATCAGCTTCAGCAGGATGTTGATCGCGGGTCCCGATGTGTCTTTGAACGGGTCACCGACAGTGTCACCAGTCACTGCGGCGGCGTGAGTGTCCGATCCCTTGCCACCGTAGTTGCCTAGCTCGATGTACTTCTTCGCGTTGTCCCATGCGCCTCCTGCGTTTGCCATAAATATCGCGAGCAGGAAACCTGCGATGATCGAACCGGCGAGCATACCACCTAAGGCCTCACCGCCCTCGAACAGCGTCCCTACTACTATCGGAGCGATAACCGCGATGACGCCCGGAAGGATCATCGCCCTCAACGAGCCGCGCGTACTGATGTCAACGGCGCGTTTGGCGTCGGGCTTCACGCCCTCTTTGCCTTCACGCAGTCCCGGTATCTCGCGGAACTGCCGTCGCACCTCTTCGATCATGTTGCCGGCTGCCACGCCAACTGCTTGCATAGTCAATCCTGCAAACAGGAACGGCAGCAGAGCGCCGATTAGCGCACCAATTAGCACTGTGGGATCCAGCAGATTGAAGCTCGACACTCCTGCGACCTGAGCGTACGCTGCCATCAACGCCATCGCAGTCAGGACAGCCGAACCGATCGCGAAGCCCTTTCCAGTTGCAGCCGTGGTGTTACCCAGCGCGTCCAACGCGTCGGTCCGTTCTCTAACTTCCGGATCCAGACCAGCCTGTTCCGCGATGCCGCCGGCGTTATCGGCTACGGGACCATAGGCATCGGTGGCGAGTGTGATTCCCAGTGTTGATAGCATGCCGACCGCCGCCAAACCGATGCCGTACAGTCCTGCCATCTCGAACGCGAACCACGTGCCGATCACAATCGCCGCCGTCGGGATCACAGTGCTGTATAGCCCGATTGCGATGCCGGCGATGATCGTTGATGGATGGCCGGTTTGAGACTGCCTCGCGATCCATCGCACAGGCGCATATTCATAGGAAGTGAAGTACTCCGTCGCAGTGCCAATCACTTGCCCAACTAAGATTCCCGCCACGACTATCCAGAACAGTTCAAAGCCCAATTCTGGTGTAGCGAGTATGTATCCCAACGCGCCGATCAGCATCAGTCCTCCCGCGCCGAAGATGGCATACCGCAGACTCCAGAGCAACTTGCCCATGTCGGCTTTGTCGCCCGTTCTAACCATGAAGGTGCCTACGATCGACGCAACAATCCCGATAGCCGCTAGCACCATTGGCAGAACTGCGTGCGGACTGTCAACCGCGATGTTGGCGACGCCTGCCACCGTGGCGGCAAGGGCGATTGTCGCGATGACCGAGCCGGCGTAGGACTCGAAGAGGTCTGCTCCCATTCCTGCTACGTCGCCGACATTATCGCCCACGTTGTCAGCGATAACGGCCGGGTTGCGCGGGTCATCCTCAGGCAGTCCAGCCTCAACCTTTCCGACCAAGTCGGCTCCGACATCCGCCGCTTTCGTGTAAATTCCTCCGCCTACTCTCGCGAAGAGGGCGATTGAAGAAGCGCCGAAACCGAAGCCTGCGATCACATTGACATTGCCGAAGATGAGCCAGAGCCCTGTAACTCCGAACAGTCCGATGCCGACTACGGTCATGCCCATTACTGCGCCACTGTTGAATGCCACCCTCAACGCCTGGTTCAATCCGTTAGCGGCGGCAGTAGCCGTCCGAGTGTTACCCCTCACGGCGATGGACATGCCGATAAATCCTGCAAGCGCGGAACCCACCGCACCCGCTAAGTAGGACAAGGCAGTCCACGGACCGGTCACCGTGATATTGCCGGCATCCAAGAGCTCCGCAATCTTGTCGTTCCCGGTGACGTTTAGGTCGATCAGCAGTGCCAACACGATGAAGACAACGGCGACGAAGACTGCAAGGATGGAGTACTCTCGCCGCAGGAATGCCAGCGCGCCCTCCTGTATGAGCGCCCCGATGTCTGTAACGGCGGGTATACCTTGCGGCCTTGAAACGACACGCTGGTATAGGAATCCCGCCATTGCCAACGCCAGAATGCTCGCACCAAGAGCTGCCAATAGGCCGATAATCAACGCTAATTTGTCCTTACTGGGAAACGGATGCTAGGGAATGTGTGTCTCAAACCCAAGCGGTAGATGGATCGCAAGAGTGCGCCCGATATGATTCTATCGTTGCCCGTGAGTGTCGGCTAAACGCGACTGGTCGCGTTAATTCGCGTTGACGCTATGTCATTCACTGCGAACCTAGGCACGTCGCCGAATTCGACGGTTATCAGGATCTGGCCGATTCGAAGTTGTGCAGTAGCTCCTTGGTGGCCCGTTTGGGGTCAGCTGCGTTGGTAACCGCGGTTGCGACGCAAGCCACATCGGCACCAGCGGTAGCGATCAACCCGATGTTGTCGGCGTTGATACCCCCGATCGCCACTACTGGAACACTGGTGGCCTGAACTGCTGCGGCAAGAGTCTCGATGCCAGCCGGCCTGGTGTCGAGCTTCGTACTCGTCTGAAACATCGCACCGACCGCGACATAGTCCGCTCCCTGCTGGATTGATTCTTTGACTTCGTCGACGGTCGCGTTGGAACGACCGATGATCTGGTGCTCTTTGAGCACCGACCTGCACATATCAACGCTCGCGTCACTCTGGCCGACATGCACACCGTCGGCTCCGACTTGAGACGCCATGTGCGGGTCGTCATTGACGATTAACAGCACTTCGGCGTCGGTGCACAGTAGCCTCAGGCGCTCTGCGACATCGAGGAGCTCGGTGGGAGATGAAGTCTTATCACGCAGCTGGATAGCGCAAGCACCACCGTCGATGGCGGAGTGTGCAACCTCGATCACAGACCTGTCGCGGGTGTGCGTAGGACCGACGATGACGTATATGCCATCCAACCGCGACGCGACTGCGCGCCGATCCGGTTCCGAGTGAACCATGCTCCCAAGTAACGGAGATTTCGCGCCGCGGCGTGTGAGCTACGCGCTACTTCTGGCTCGCCAGTACGCCGCCGTCTGCCCAGTTCTCACGCGGCGTATCGTGAAGAATCACCGTCGTGGCAGAGTCCTCTACTCCGGCGGTTTCCGATATCGCCTTCGTCACAGCTTTGGCTATCTTCGCCTTCTGTGATTCGTCGCGTCCCTCGTACAAATAAACGTGAACCAATGGCATTTCATGCTCCAATCAAGCGAACTTCATTGACTTGTGCGATTCTACCTGTGTTTGATCACGCTTGCGCAGGGAGCGACCTGACGACTGGTGGGACGAAATCCAGATGGTGGATCGTGGATACCCACAAGGGATCGATCGTTTGGCGGTGTCAGTGCCCTACGGACAGCCTGAATGCGAGCTCGGGCGGTAGCCCGGACTCGAGAATGCGTTGCTGGGCACGCTCTATGTCGTAGGTAACGCGGCGAAACTCAATTTCATAAATGGCCAGACTCGTGTCTGTCGCGGGTGTTATCTCACGCATCACGGTATACGATGCTCGGGAATCGCGGTCCCGCGGTTGGCCGACGCTGCCGGGATTCACGAACCAACGCGCAAACCCAGATGTGCTGTGGATGACACCGTCAGACGCGTACTCAATGTCAAGAGTGTCGTCGTTCATGCCTACAAAACATGGCAGGTGCGTATGTCCGAAAGCGCAACCTGGTGTATCGAAGTGCTGTAGGTTCTCTGCGAAATGGTCAGCCGTCAGCAGATACTCCCATAGCGGGTCTCGCGGGCTGCCATGGCACAACGTGAGGTCGCCGACGGTTTTCGTAAGCGGCAACTTGCGAATCATCTCAGAGCTCGCTGATGTCAACTGGTTTCCGGTCCAAATCGCGGCCTGAGCAGCTATCCGGTTGAAGGTGTGAATCGGGATTTCACCTAACGCGGCAGCTTCGTGGTTCCCCTTGACGATGTGGCAGTTCGAGAGCCGAGTCAGTTCCTCGATCACCTCGTTCGGAGACGCGCCGTATCCGATGATGTCCCCGAGGACGAAAATCGAGTCGAGCTCGTCGAATCGCTTGGATGCATCAGAAAGAACAGCGCGCAATGCCTCCAAATTGGCGTGTATGTCTGACAGCAGAAGTGTGTTGAGCATGGAGATTGCAGGTGACCGGTAGCCGGCGCCTATGAGATGCTTTTGGATCCTCGCGTAATCGTAGAATCTACGCTATGAATTCAGCAAACTCCATCCATCAGGAGGTGCGCAACGAGGGCGAACTGTTGGATATCGTAAGCGAGGCGGTTCCCGACTTGCCCCATCCGGAATTGGGCATAGGCGACGATGCGGCGTTAGTTTCAGTTCGCGACGAGTGGTCGGTAGCGACTATGGACACTATGGTCGAGGGCGTACATTTCACGATCGGTCAGTACACGCGCTGGGCGGACGTGGGTTGGAAATCCATCGCGACGAATCAAAGCGATATCGCTGCGATGGGAGCGAGACCTAAACATGTGTTGGTCGGATTGACCGTGCGTCGCGATCTATCAGGTGCTGACATCACCAACTTGTATGAAGGCATGCAGGAAGCTCTGTCTACGTTTGGCGGAACCATTGTTGGGGGCGACACCGTGGTTTCAGACAGAGTGTCGATAACTATTGCCATGACTGGTGCAGGAGCCACACCTGACACCGCGCTCCGCTCGAACGCTGCCCGATCAGGGTATGCAATCGCGGTCACTGGCGAACTTGGGGACTCGCGCGGCGGACTGGAACTCATCTCGACGCGCAATCCCGGCTCCGAACCCGATGTCCAATTCCTGGTCAGAAAGCACAACAGACCCACGCCGCGCACAGACCTAGTCGGTCACCTTAAGGATGCTGGTGTGAGATGTGCGACCGATGTGAGCGATGGACTCATGCGGGACTTGGACAAGGTTTGCATTGCGTCAGGGCTGACGGCTCAAGTCGATTTGGATCGCGTACCGACTTCGCGACAATTGATGCAGAGATTTCCAGATCGAGCGTTGGAGTTCGCGCTGTCTGGTGGCGAGGATTACGAGATATTGGTATTCGCGCCGCTTGAGACCGTAACTGCCGTGAATAGGTCACTGTCAGAATCGTCCCTGCCTCTGCTGAGGGTCATCGGCGAAATGACAGGCGACGGTCCGCGCCACGCGGGAGACGCGTCAGTCGGTAGAGTCAGATTGCACGGGCCGAATGCAGAAGACATCGCCGCTTCTCTGGTGAGCACAGGGTGGGACCATTGGTCGGTCGCCGGTGAACAGTTGTGTAAGTGATGTTGACTTACAAATCGAATTCGCCCCGAGAGACCGAAAGGCTGGGTGAGATCATCGGTGAGGTGGTCAATGTCGGCGACACTATCTTGCTGCGTGGCGAGATGGGCGCGGGCAAGACTGCACTCGCAAGGGGCATCGCGCGCGGTGCGCGGTGCTCTGTGTCCGCTCGTAGTCCCACTTTCATCATCGTTGCAGAATATCCCGGTTGCCCTACCGTGTTCCATTGCGACCTATATCGCATTCTGTCAACGGAAGAGGTGCGTGACCTGTGCCTGGAAGAGAACCTGTCACGCGGAGCCCTAGTCGTGGAATGGCCAGAGAATGGAGGCGATGCCCTTCCGTCGGACGCGCTAATGATTGACTTGACCATCGGCGACGGTACCGACGAGCGCCGAGCCCGTATCACACCGTGCGGCGAGATATCCACAGCGACTCTATCTAGGATTCAGAACAGAATCGAGAATGAGCGATCAAACTAAGAAGCCGACGGTGGGAGTCATTTGACCCAAATACTCCCGACCTTGCACTTGCGTTGACGATAATCTGATGAACATCTTGGCAATCGACACATCGACTGGCTACGCTGGCATCGCCTTGCGTTGTCGCGGGAAGAGTTGGACGCGTTCGTGGGTGAGCGAACACAATCACGGGCGTGAGCTCATGCCGCAGATTCTGGCTACCTTGGAGTTAAGCGGTTGCGCAATGTCAGATTTGGATTGCGTGGCAGTCGCGCTTGGACCGGGCGGTTTCAGCGCGGTCAGAGTCAGTGTCTCGTGCGCTCTGGGTATCGCAAATCCGCCGCAGATCAGGATGGTCGGCATTCCGACGCACTATTTGCAGGCGTATACCCACTCCGCGAAGCACACCGGCGACATGACAGCCGGTTCCGTCGTTTCGTTGATTCCGATAGGAAGACGCCAACTCTCTGCCGCCGAGTACTCACTGCCGATCGAAAACATTGACGCGACGAGCCGGCTTGAGATCGTGTCCGACATTGATGTCGCATCGCGGTCAAGAGACGGGACGGTAGCGATTTGCGGTGAGGGTCAGCTGTTCGTTGAAGGACCACCAAGTTCCGATATGGTGCCGAATCCTCGCCCCCCTGAGGCGATGTTGGAAATCGCCCAACAGACGATTGGTCAAGGCTTGGATGATCATTGGCCAATTCGCCCGATCTACGCCCGCGAGCCGACCATCACGCGGCCTAGGTCCGCCGCGTGAACGATTTTGCCAGCCCGCCGATTCGATAATGGGAAGTACCTGACTGCGGTGCCGCACTAGATGGAGCTTGAAGAGTGATGCCTAGCGAACGAACATTGGTCCTGATTAAACCCGACGGAGTGCAACGCGGCTTATCGGGAAAGATCATTGACCGCTTGGAACGAACTGGACTGAAACTCGTCGGCGCGAAGATGTTGCAGGTATCTCGCGAACTGGCAGCACAGCACTACGCGGAACATGTGGGCAAGCCGTTCTACGAGCCGCTCGTTTCATACATCTGCTCGTCTCCGGTGGTTGCTTTGTGTTTGCAGGGGCCTGGGGCAATCGCCACCACTCGTAAACTCATGGGCGCGACCAACCCCGCCGATGCTGTGCCAGGTACGATCCGGGGGGACTACGGCATCGAGATCGGCCGCAACTTGGTGCACGGTTCGGCCACCGAAGAGGATGCCGCGCGGGAGGTCCCGCTGTTTTTCAGCGTAGACGAGCTGATTGACTGGCCGAGGGCACTCGACCAGTGGGTTACGGAGTGATGACTGTCGGCCTATTGGATCCGGACGACTTCTGTCGCAGAAGACCAGAGTTCTTCTAAGTCGTAAAAACGGCGTGTCTCTTCCGTGAAGAGATGGACGATGAATCCGGGGAAATCGACGAGCACCCAACCGCCGGCCGCCTTGCCTTCGCGATGGTTGCGCGCAAGTCCTGCTGACTTCACTCGAGCTTCGATGCGCTCTGCCAGCTCTGTCAGATGCCGCGCGGTCGCGCCCGTGGCTATTACGAAGTAGTCCGCGAAGTCGCTCACGGTGCTGATATCCAGCAACACGACATCGCTCGCCAACGCCGCGGATGCCTCATCAACGGCCAAGCGCGCGAAGTCCGCAATCGCAGACGTTCGCGCTTCATCTATGGTGTCAACTGCCATTACTCCAAGATTATAGTTTGTCGGCTTAACTGCGATCAGGAACTTATGTACCGTGTCAAGCGAGTGAGCGCGAGGATGCTAAGCCGTTACCGTTAAATAGAGGTCGGTAGGACCTCGAGACCGCCTTGAATGCCGAGTTGCCGAAGTTTGAACGTTCCACGCCATAAGAGAAAGCGAGCCGTAGTCGCGATGAGCGGCGGCGTCGACTCGTCTGTCGCGGCTGCACTGCTGGCTGATCGCGGCTATGAAGTAATCGGTGTGACGATGCGGCTGTACGACGCGCCGTATGAGAACGCTGGCAAGCTCTCCAAGTCGTGTTGCGGCTTGGAGGATGTTGAGGACGCGCGAGCGGCCTGCAGGGTCATCGGTGCACGACACTACTACATGAACTTCGCCCGGGAGTTTGAACAGCACGTTATTGGCTACTTCATATCGGAGTATGAGCAAGGTCGCACCCCTTACCCATGCCTGGCATGTAACGACAGGATGAAGTTCGATTTCCTGCTGCGCCGAGCCAACTATCTGGGCGCTGACCTGATGGCGACGGGTCACTACGCGCGGATCGTCACGGGAGAGGACGGGTCGCATGTCTTGAAGAAGGGGATTGATCACGCCAAGGATCAGTCTTACGCCTTATTCAATCTGTCGCAGGGTTTGCTTGATCATCTTCTGTTTCCGATCGGGCATTACACGAAGGAAGAGACGCGCAGTCTAGCGGAGCAGTTCGGCTTGCCGAACGCTGACAAGCCAGACTCCCAAGACATCTGCTTCATACCGTCAGGAAAGTATCGAGACTTCGTTGGCCGGCGCGCGGCCAGACCGAGCCGAGGCGAAGTCTTAGATGTCGGCGGTAAGTTTCTCGGGAATCACGATGGAGTACACAACTTCACCGTGGGCCAGCGCAGGGGCATTCCGGGTTCGCACATCAGCAATCGACCTATCTATGTGACTTCCATTAACGCGCTAACCGGCACGGTCGTCGTCGGACACGCTGAGGACCTAATGTCTAGGTTCGTGAAGGTCGGCGCAGTGAACTGGGTCGCGGGTTCGCCGCCGTTGAGCTCGGATGACATTACTGCACGCATCAGATACCGTGCGCCAGAGGTGCAGGTAAGCATCCTGCATGACGCGCTTGGTGGAACGCTGGTTGAGACATCGACACCTGTCAGAGCGGTTACGCCTGGTCAAGCAATCGTCTTCTATCGAGGTGAACGAGTCCTCGGGGGGGGAATCATCGAAGGCAGTGCAAGTCCACATCCTCATATCGGCGACAACGGCAGTAACGTTGCCGCACCCGATCTGTATCGTGCGATCGCCGCGCCCGACCCGGAAGTGGTGAGCGTTTAGACTTGCGCACATTCGCGTAGTGTTTCCCGATTATGCCCAAGACTAGACCCTCATTCGGATGGGAAGACGACATCCGACAGTCAGGATTCAGGCGAATCGCCGGACTGGATGAGGTCGGTCGTGGGTGCCTTGCCGGTCCTCTAGTGGCCGCTTCCGTTGTTCTGCCGGATGATCCGCCGGAGGCTCTGCTAGACCTGATCAACGATTCGAAGGTGTTGAGCCAACGTCAAAGGAAGCGGGCGTTCGATGCGATCATGTCCACTGCCAACTCGGTAGGTATCGGGTCCTGCGACTCGGCGGAGGTTGACGGGATGGGCATCACGGCGGCAACGAAGTCTGCGATGCGTCGGGCGTTGGTTGACAGCGGCAATGCGCCCGACTTCGTGATCGTTGACGCAGTCCGCGATGTTGGGATCGCAACGCCTTACATCTCGATAATCAAAGGCGATTCGCAGTCGTACAGCGTGGCCGCGGCGTCTATTGTTGCTAAGGTCACTCGTGACAGGATGATGACTACTGCTTGCGAATTGGAATACCCCGAGTACGGATTCGCGCAACACAAGGGTTACGGCACGGCGAGGCACTTGCACGCGCTGCGTGAGCATGGACCGAGCCCGATCCACCGTATGTCTTTCCGTCCAGTGGCACAGGTCATCGCCGATCTAGAGTGGTCCGCTATCGGTGCTCGGAGCACGCAAGTGCGCGAGGCGTCCTCGATCTACAGGCTCCCGGCAGGCACAGGTCGCACAGGAGAGCTCATGGCAGCTCGGCGGCTGACGGAGTTGGGCTACACGATACTTCAACGCAATCACAAGACACAAGCCGGCGAGATCGACATTGTCGCGGTTGAGGACGACCAGACAGTATTTGTAGAGGTCAAGACTCGGCAACGCAGTGGCGATGACAGCCCATATCCGATGGGTTGCCCTCCAGTCGAGTGCTTCACCCAACGCAAAGCCGAACGCGTGAGGGACTGTGCAGCCCAATACATGGCATCGTCTAATCATGAATACGACGCATGGCGGGTTGACTTCGTTGGGGTTGAACTCGGTACCAATGGGCGGCCGATGGAGATTGAAGTCATAAAGAACGTGGAGATTGATTGACCCGTGGCCAATCTCACAAGGTAGCGGGATGCGAATCGAGTTGCTACCGGCCCTCTAGGGAACGCGTTTCGCGATGGCCATTGACAATCCCGCAAAGCAGGGATAGAATTTCGCGGCTAGTTTCTAAACTTCGAAACAGATTAATCATAGACACCCAGAATATGGAGGTCAGGACATGAAGCGTATCAGGTTGATGACAGCCGTCGCGTTCGTTGCATTGGCAGCGTCGGCGGCAGTCTTGGCTTGCGGCGGAACCGAAGTGCAGACCGTTGTGGTCGAGCGCGTCGTCACGCAGGCACCCGAAGAGGTCGTCGTCGTGCAGACGGTGGAAGTGCCGGTTGAGCGTGAGGTAACCCGTATCGAGACTGTCGAAGTCGAGGTGCCAGTCGAACGCGTCGTGACGCAGGTTGAGACCGTCGAAGTTGAAGTACCGGTTGAACGCGTGGTCACACAGGTTGAGACTGTTGAAGTCGAGCGTGTCGTGACACAAGTCGAGACCGTCGTGGTTGAGGTGACTACCGAAGCCATGATGACCGACGACGCGATGATGTCGGACGAAATCCCGCGGAACCGGCAACTGATTCTGCTCTGGGGTGGTTCTGGCGGAGTCGGCGCAGCTGGGCGGTACACCGATCACGACATCTGGAACATCTATAACCCAGGCACCAGCCACCAGAACGGTCCGGGTCTGCTCTTTGAGCCGCTCGCTTTTTACTCAGCGTTCAACGACCAGAACTACCCATGGCTCGCCGAGTCTTGGGAGTACAACGACGACTTCACAGAGTTGACTATCAATCTGCGCGAAGGGATTAACTGGTCCGATGGCACGCCTTTCGGAGCGCATGATGTGGCTTACACCCTTCAATACTTGAAAGACAACTCTGGCCTCCGTCGGAGTGCACAGGTACAGAAGGATGTTGAATCGATTGAAGAGATCGACGCGAACACTGTGAAAGTCAACTTCCTAGGGCCGCGCCCGAAGTTTTTCTACTTCATGACCTACAAGTTCGATATCGGGCTATACATCGTCCCGAAGCACATCTTTGAGGGCGAGGATTGGCTTGAGTTCACCAACTTCGACATTCCAGCGGGATTGCCGGTGACCACAGGCCCCTGGGAAGTCGTACAGACATCCCCGGAGCAGAAGATCATCAACCGAAGGGATTCGTGGTGGGCTGTCGACCAAGGCCTAGTTGAACAACTGCCTGAGGTGCTACAGATCGTGTACGTGCCGAACCCGGGTGAGACACAGATGGCGCAGGCGGTTATCGCCAACAACGCAGACGCGGCTCTTGACCTGCGGCCGACTACGATTCGCGAGGTTCTTGCACGGAACTCGGCGATCGTCACACACTCAGGATTCAATCCGCCATACGGATACGTTGACTGGTGGCCCATCGGACTGCTGTTTAACGCGAGCGAGCCTCCGTACAACGACAAGAACGTCCGCTGGGCGGTTTCCTACTACATCAATAGGGAACAGCTCATCGATGTGGCATACGATGGAGCGGGAACACCCTCATCATTGCCGATCCCGTCGTACGCGCCTTTGCAGCGTTACTATGACGCGGTAGAGGACAAGTTGGCAACGACTCACAACACCACGGAGTACAGCCCTGAGAAGGGTGATGCCCGCATGATGACTGCTGGATATACCAAGAATGCCGACGGTTACTGGGAGAAAGACGGCGATGTGGTCGTTTGCGACATCCTAGGTTTCGGCATCTTTAACGACTTCGGTCCGATCCTAGCGCGCCAGCTCGACAACCACGGGATCAAGTCGTCGTACAGCAACCCGCCGGACGCTTGGGCGCGTCAATCGGCCGGCGAGGCCAGTTGCGGCCTGCGCGGTCACGGAGGTTCGGTACGTGATCCGTATTTCACGATGAACCTCTACTACGGCACGGACGCGACCGAGGCCGGTGAAGGCCACCAGGCCAACCCTTACTTCTGGTCGGACCCGCGTTGGAACGAGCTCACGGATGCGGTTTCCGCGGCGGGCATTGACGATGTCGCTGCCCTTGAGGGGTACTGGACCGAGGCGATGGACATCTGGCTTGAAGAGCTACCAGACGTTCAGGTCATCGAGTGGTACCACCGGATCCCGATGAATACCACTTACTGGACCAACTGGCCGACCCATGACAACCCGTACACCAACGGCGCGTTCTGGCACTTGACGTTCCAGCTGATCCTCAACAACCTGAGGGCAACTCAGTAGAGTCCCTAACACCTAACTGCTGCCGATCCGACCGAGCCAGAGCGCCCTTCTCCGCAGGAGAGTGGGAGAGGCCCGGTAGATCGGTAGCAGTCGCAACCGCAGGCGAGGATGCAGAGATTGGTGACATGCTGAGCTTCACCCCCTTGCCGACTCCGTGGTTGGTTCGAGCCGCTACCAGTGCCCGTTCCAAGAATATCTGAATTCGCAAATGCCTTGGAAGTACATAGGCGGCAGGTTCGCTATGTTTATCGTGACCCTTTGGGTCGCGTCTACGATCGTGTTCTTTTTGCCGCGCCTTTCTGGTGAGAACCCGCTTGAGCAGAAGCTGGCTGAGGAGGCGCAGCGCGGCGGTTTCACAGAGAATATCGACGAGATGGTCGCGGCGTTTGACGAGAAGTACGGATTTGACGAGCCACTCTGGCAGCAGTACTTCAAGTTCATCGCCGACGTGACTCGTTTCGATCTTGGCAGGTCGATATTCAATTGGCCGAAGACGGTCAATCAACTGCTCGCCGAAACCATCATGTGGACCTTGGCCCTGGGCCTGCTCACTCTCTTCTTCTCTTTCGTCGCCGGCTCGCTGATGGGCGCGTTGCTGGAGTGGAAGCGGCAAAGCAAATGGTTGATGGCGTTGATGACACCGATACTGACGCTGTCGGCGGTTCCGTACTACCTTTTCGGTTTGGTCCTGTTGCTCGTCTTCGCGTTTGTTTGGACGATATTCCCGCTGTTTGGAGGCTACTCCAGAGGTGTGCCGGGTTGGCCAGACTGGTCTGACTGGTCTTTCATAGGCGATGTGTTGTGGCACGCAGCTTTGCCCGCGTTGTCGGTTACTGTCGTGTCGCTCGGAGGATGGGCAATGGGAATGCGCGGCATGATGGTGACGACTAAGGGTGAGGACTACATGTTGGAGGCTGAGGCTAAAGGTCTGCCCGGCCGGGTGATGTTCTTCCGCTACGGTGTTAGGAACGCAACATTGCCGCAACTCACGGGCCTGGCGTTGCAGCTCGGATTGATCGTTTCGGGGCTGGTCCTCGTTGAGGTGGTGTTCTCGTATCCAGGAGTTGGCGGTCTGCTGGTTCAGGCCATCACGAATAACGATTTCGCCGTCATCCAAGGCATAGTATTCGTGTTGGCATTTGGCACCGCGTTGGCGACGTTTATTCTCGACATGATTTACCCGTTAGTTGATCCGCGCATCAGGTTAGCTGGTTGACTGGTATTTGAAGATGGCTCAATTGACTGGGACGCAATTAGGCACGTCTACGGACGGTGGCGTGGATTACGGAAACGAGAGTTTCTTCAAGGTCCGTATCCTGCCGGTGCTTCGCTATCTTCGGCGCAACCCTTTGATGATCGGAGGGTTGGTCATTCTGGGCGGATTGGTATTGTTCGTGATTTCGGGTTATCTCTTTTACGAACAGGAAGATTTATTCGGCGACCGAGTGGGTGTCAACGAATTGGTGCGGGCGCTGTCCGTGCCTGCTAGAGAAGAGCCGGGCTGGAACCCGTTTGGGGACTATCCGCTCGGTACGGATGAACAGGGAAGGGACATTCTAGCGGTGCTGATCGTCGGCACCCCGCTCACATTGCGGATCGGTCTGATCGCGGCGGCGATAGGAGTGGGCGTCGGTATGGTCCTGGCGTTCGTAGCGGCGTACGCCGGCGGCTGGATTGATGGAATAATCAGGGTGTTAATCGATAGCATCATACCTATCCCCGGCCTACTGATCTTGGTCCTGGTCGCTACTTCTCTTAACTCTGGCGGAGGGCTCACAGTAGATCAGATGGCGTTCGTTATATCCGTGCTGGCTTGGGCTGGCCCCGGTCGGGCTATACGATCACAGGTATTGGTCATGCGGGAACGTGGATACGTTGAAATGGCGCGTATGTCCGGGACAAGTGGCCTAGGCGTGATTTTCAAAGAGATGATGCCCAACTTGGCCCCGTATGTGCTGGCAAGTTTCGTGGGAGCCGTCGCCGGCGCGATCTTGGCATCGGTCGGCTTGGAAGCACTAGGACTCGGTCCGCTTGACTCGTCGACGCTAGGCATGACCATCTATTGGAACATTTACGCCTCATCACTTCTGAAGGGCCTGTGGTGGTGGTTGATACCGCCAATCGTGATTATCGTCTTGGTGTTCGTCGGGCTCTTCTTGATCTCAGCAGGGTTGGACGAGGTGGCTAACCCCCGATTGCGTCGCCGCGTCTGATCGGAATCATGACAACATCCACCGCCACAACGTCCCAGTCCGCTGACCAGAACGGCTCGCGGCCCATCCTTGAGGTGCGTAACCTCAAGGTCTACTACGACACGGATGCTGGTCAGGTCAAGGCCGTTGACGATGTCTCGTTCACGCTGAACCATGGGCAGCGCATGGGTCTCGTGGGCGAGTCGGGTTCCGGCAAGACGACGATGGCGATGGCGTTGATGCGGTTGCACAAGCCGCCGGCGGTGATTGCAGGTGGCGAGGTCAAGCTCGATGGTGTTGACCTGTTGGCACTTGACGAGGAAGAGATGCGCCAAGTTCGGTTGCAAGACCTCGCGTTGGTGCCGCAAGGTGCGATGAACTCTCTGAACCCCGTCTACAAGGTTAAGGATCAGATAATCGATGGCGTGAAACATCACACACCGAAAGGAGAGATGCCGTCGAAGGGCAGGATGCTGGAGCGGGTTGTTGAATTGCTGGAAGGTGTCGGGTTGGATGGCAGTGTGTCGGATATGTACCCTCACGAGCTTAGCGGCGGCATGAAGCAACGCGTCACGTTGGCGATCGCGACATCTTTGCGCCCGAAGATGATACTGGCGGACGAGCCGACATCGGCGTTGGATGTAGTAGTGCAGCGTCAGATCATGATGACTCTTGAGCAGTTGCAACAGGAGATAGATGCCAGCGTGTTGCTGGTCGGGCATGACATGGGCTTGATGGCGCAGTTCGCCGATGTGTTGGGTGTGATGTACGCCGGCCACTTGGTTGAGTTTGCGCCGATCGACGACATCTTCCTCCGTCCGCAACATCCTTACACGAAGAAGCTGATAGCCAGCTTGCCGGACATTCAGGTCAAGGGTCGGTTCACCGGCATCGATGGGTTGCCGCCGACGCTGGTTATTCCGCCACCGGGTTGCAGGTTCCATCCGCGTTGCCCGATCTACAACGATGATGTTGACTTCCGGGACCAGTTCGCGCAGGAACGCGGTCGGTTGGACCGGGAGCGTTGCACCGTTGACGATCCGGAGCTGATCGAGAACCTTCCGAGACGTTGGGTGGCGTGTCACATGTACGGCGGATGAGCGTTGTTGCCGCTATCGAGATCTGACGAACGATGACCACCTCACCTTCAACTCCATCAGTGGCGTCTGGTAACGGGCATGCCGACGAGGATGTGACGCTCGATGCTCGCGGTGTAACGAAGATTTTCGGCGGCGGGATACTGCGTCGCAAGACCACAGTCGCCGTCGACAACGTGAGTCTGACGATCCCGCGAGAGAACCCCGGCATAATCGCCGTTGCGGGCGAGTCTGGCAGTGGGAAGACTACTTTGGCGCGCCTGCTGCTGGGCATCATTCCGCCGACTTCCGGGACCATTCACTTCAATGGCATGGATGTCGCCAGTCTGAGCCGCGGAGAACGTCGTGACTTCAGACGCGAGGTTCAGCCGATAATGCAGGACCCGTTTGAGGTGTACAACCCGTTCTACAAGGTTGACCACGTCTTGATGACACCGGTTACGAACTTCAAGCTGGCGACCAACAAGCGTGAGGCACGGGATATGGTGGTTGAGGCTCTTGACACGGTCGGACTGCGTCACCAGGAGACGTTAGGGCGCTTTCCCCATCAGCTGAGCGGTGGCCAGAGGCAACGCATTATGGTCGCACGCGCGCTGTTGCTCAAACCGCGCATCATTGTCGCGGACGAGCCGGTCTCAATGGTGGACGCATCCTTGAGGGCGACGATCCTCGGGAACGTGAACCTGTTGAACAAGGAACTTGGAATCGCCGTCATCTACATCACGCATGACCTAACGACGGCGTTCCAGATCAGCGACAACATCGTCATCATGTATCAGGGCTCGGTAGTTGAGGCCGGTAGCGTAGAAGATGTTATCCAGCGGCCGAAACATCCTTACACGCAGCTACTGGTTGAGTCGATCCCGCGTCCGGATCCGCGCGAACGCTGGGGTAGCGAGATGGCGTCGCAGGAAACGGGCCGGGACGTGTCGGAGTCGGGTTGCAGGTTTGCGCCGCGTTGTCCGCATGCTATGGAAGAGTGTTGGGATAACATGCCTCCGCTATACAAGACCGATACCCATAGGGGCTCACGGTGTTTCCTGTACCGCGATGACGCGGACGGGCATATTGATCGCATCAGCGACGCTTTCTTGAGAAACTAGATACCGCGTCAGCGTCGGTAAGGCGCGGTGGAAGATAGCGCACATCTACCCAATGGGCGCGACTGGATGCATTGCCCGAGACTAGATGATGTTGCGGAGGAACTCCGGCGATGCCAAGAGCGATGTGAGCAGTATCGCTGCGCCGAATGCGATTGCTAACGCAGGAGGCGTTAGGGCAGAGACGCGTACATCTTGACGCGCGTTCAGCTGGTCAATCGCATAACCAACTAGTGCGAGCACGGCACCGGCCGCCAAACCGTGCCTTATCGCAGGTGCACCGTCAACGAACATTGAGAAGAATCCCCGGAGCAACCTGTCGATCACCCATGGGAACACATTGACACCTTGGATGTTTCCGACGGTCCAGTCGATCATGAGTGTTGCGAGGGGTGTGAAGAAGCCTGTGAAGATCGGCACGAAGATGCCGAATCCGACTCCGACAGCTACCCATAGCCACAGTCCAGCGGGGAACTCAGGCCGTTCGCGTAGAGCATAGATCGTCACAGGAATGACGACAAGCGTGCCCGCGACCGCGGCGGCAGAGTACCACACTCCTGACCAGAGCGGCAAGTGGTATGCCGACTCGTACCAGGGGGTTCGGGAAATCAGGTAGACATGCTCAACAGATACCGCGAGCAATGTCGCCAGTATCGTAACGCTGCCAATCAGTCGCCACCGCGCGACGGTATCAGGCGGGCGTATAAGAATGCTGGTTTGGGATAGGTAAGCCATATTCAGTGGGCTGGAAGGCGGTATTGTGCGCCATTCGTGGATGTCACTCCTAGCGGACAGCGAAGATGGAAAATGCGTCGTGTGCTAATTACTGATTAAATGAGTAATATAATCATTGATTGCGAAATTGAGCTCGTTCGCGGTCAGACTCGTACGGGCTCACTGGACCAATCAACAGGAGAACTGCAATGCGGAAGATTCTATCGTTAGCGATCATCGCTTCGGTCGCGGTGTTGGCTGGTGTGGCGTGCGCCTCGTCTTCGGAGCAGGTGTCAAAACGTGCCGTCATCGAGGTTTATGCAACGGGTGTCCACGCGCTGTACACGCAAAGCGTGAACTCGGCTCGCCAAATGGATGCGGCGATTGATGCCTTTATCGCCGATCCGACCCCATCGACGTTGGAATCTGCGAAGCGTGCATGGTTACGCGCAAGAGATGACTACGGACCGACAGAGGCGTTCCGGTTCTACGGCGGACCGATTGACAACGAGGAGGACGGTCCTGAGGGATTGATCAACGCCTGGCCACTGGACGAGGCATACATCGACTACGTTGAGGGTTCAGCCAACGCGGGCATCATCAACATGGTGAGCGAGTATCCGACGATCGATGCCGACCTGTTAGTCTCGCTGAACGAAGAGGGCGGCGAGGAGAACGTCTCAACTGGCTGGCACGCGATTGAGTTTCTGCTTTGGGGGCAGGATTTGAACGATGTCGGTCCAGGCAGTCGGCCAGTGTCTGATTACACGACATCACCGAGCGCAGGTCGTAGGGCGACGTACTTGGCAACGGCATCTGACGTTTTGGTTGGGCACCTGCAAGGGCTAGTTGACGCATGGGCACCTGGCAATCCATCGAATTACAGGGCATCGTTTGAGTCCGCCGATGAAGACGTGGCGTTGAATCGCATCATCACCGGAATCGGCGAGCTGAGTCGCGGCGAGTTGGCAGGGGAGCGCATGACGGTTGCGTACCAGGAGCGATCGCAGGAGGATGAGCACTCATGCTTCTCGGACAACACGGTTGCGGACATCGTAGGTAACGCGGCAGGTATTCGCATGGTGCTGTACGGCGACTACGGCTCGGTAACTGGTCCAGGTGTGCTTGACCTCGTGGAGGCTGAGGATGCTGACCTGGCAACGCAGCTACGCGACCAGGTTGCCGACAGTCTGACGCTCGCATCGCAGATACCATCCCCATTTGACCAGCACCTCACCTCCACGGCGCCAGATAGCGGTCCAGGACGATCAAGCATCCTGCGAACGATCGAGGCGTTGGAGCGACAGACGGACACGATAGTGTCGGCTGCTAGCCTAATTGGGATAACGATCAGCGTGAGCTGAAGTAGGCAATATCTGCTGTGCTGATGCAATAGATGTTATGTATTGACGTCTACGTCGAGCTGTATCGATGCAGCTGTTGCGCGCGGAATCCAGACTGGTTGGTTGCAGGCGGTCTGGATTCCAACTTCTAGGACAGTTGAGTACCGCTCTATGTCGACTCCATCGCTGTCACGAAACTCAACGGCGAAGAGACTGTCAGCTTGGGTGCTGTTACTGATGGCCGTCGCCGCGGTGCCGTTGCAGGTTGGATGCTCTGGCTCGGCGGGCGATGCGTTGCTGAACGAGAAGCTTGGCGGTGAGACGACTGCGTTCTCCGCGGACCGGAATGCATTCAGCCATTCCGCTCGCAATCTGACCAACGAGCAACGTCGCACCTTTGAGGTGGGGGACAGCTTCTTCGAACAGAACTGGGTTACCGCACCGGCTTCAACCGACGCGCGCGACGGTTTGGGACCGACGTTCAACGCGCAATCCTGTTCGTCGTGTCACGTCCTAGATGGCAGGGCGAAACCGCCGGAGGACCAGGACGATCCGGAGCGCGGGCTGTTGTTCCGTCTGAGCATGCCCGATCCAGAAGGCGGTGACAATCCGGTGCCGATCCCTCATTATGGTGAGCAGCTGCAAGATCGCGCTATCAACGGCGTGGAACCTGAGGGCAGATTTGAGGTGCGTTATGTCGAGTTGGATGGAACCTTCGCGGATGGTACCGAATACACGTTGCTGGAGCCGGTCTACGTGTTCACTGATCTGGCGTTTGGCGAACTGCCACCAAATGTCATGGTGTCACCGAGGATTGCGCCGGCAATCGTCGGCATGGGCCTGCTCGAGTCGATCGAAGAGTCGGAGTTGATCA